>CAWIIQ010000006.1:0-68477 GCA_963836185.1 Candidatus Krumholzibacteriia bacterium | reverse complement strand
GTCATGCCCTCGAAGAAGTCGAAGAAGTCCTCGACGTGCTCGGGGACCTTCGCCGCTACCTGCGGCTCGAACGTCTTGTTGCCCGTCGGGACGACGTCGTTCCAGATCAGCTTGCAGAGGCCCGTGCAGCCCGAACCAGGTCCGCCAGAGCGGGAAGTAGTAGAGGGCCTCGGCCTTGTCCTCGAAGGTCGGGATCTGGTTGTTGACCATGTCCATGAAGATCAGCCAGGCCTCGTCGTGCTGCGGGCCCTTGACCGCCATGGTGTAGCCGGCCTGCTGGGCGAGCGATTCCTTGGAGACGTACTCGGAGTACTCGAGGCCCTTGACCTCCATGCCGATGTCCTGCAGGAAGGCGGCGTCGGCGCCGTACTCTCGTGACCCATTTCTCCTTCAGCTACCGGATACCCTGGCCGACCTCGACACCGAAGCCCTCGCCGCGCGGCCATCTCGTGCAGGCACTCCAGCACCGCGTCGGTGGCGCCGAACCTCAGTTCCTTGCCGCCGGTGTGCTCGTGTCGTGATCACGCCCGCCTCGAAGGCCTCCATCACGAAGGCCATGCAGGTGCCGAACGAGATCGTGTCGATCCCGTAGGTGTCGCAGTAGAAGTTCCACTCGACGATGAAGTCGGGGTCGAAGCAGCCCATGTTGGCTCCGGCGGCGGCTGTCTCGTACTCCGGGCCGTCGACCATGACCTTCTCGCCCGCGTACGGGCCGGTCCTGAGCTCGAAGCCGTCGACAGTCTTGGCGCAGGCCATCGAGCAGCCCTTCCAGCAGCCGTCGGGATGGTCCTGGGTGAAGTATCTCGCCTTGAGGACCTTCGAGTCGATCGTCTTCGTGTTCTCGTGCGAGCCGAACTTGTAGTTATGCACCGGCAGCAGGTCGTAGGCGTCCATGACATCGACGATGTTCGCCGTGCCGACCTCGCGCATCCGGCACTGGTCCTTGTCGAGGGTCGCCATCTCGGCGTTGATCCTCATGCCGAAATCGCGGATCAGCTTCGGATCGACCGGATGGTTCATGTCGTCGACGATCTCGATCGCCCCGGTGGGGCAGACGTAGGCGCACGAGGTGCAGCCGATGCAGTGAGGGTCGACCTCGCCGAAGGGCATCGTCAGGTGACGCTTGATCCCGCGGCCGGCGAAATCGAGGATCCTCTCCATGATGAACTCGTCGCAGGCGCGGACGCAGTGGGTGCAGAGGATGCAGGCCTTCGGATTCTCGTCGGTCAGTTCGCTCTGTGAACTTTGACTTGTCGGTGGCGCCGCATATCGCCGCGATCTCCTGGATCAGGGGCACGTTCGGGCCAGCGGCCGAGGTACATCTCGGCGAGCAGCTTGCGGTGCTGTCTTGACCCTCTCCGACTCGGTCTCGACCGAGATCTCTCCGCGGACGGGGTAGTTGCAGGAGGTGACGAGCTTCTTCTTCCCGCGCTGCTCGACCTCGACCATGCAGAGCCTGCATGTCCCCGATGGGGTGAGGTCCTTGTGGTGGCAGAGGGTGGGTACGGCCACGCCGTTGTCGCGAAGCGCCTGGAGGAGATACGAGCCCTTCTGGACGGTGGCCTCGATACCGTTGATCGTGATGTTGATCTTCTCGGCGGCCATTTATATCACCTCCACGGCGTCGAAATTGCAGACTTCGTAGCAGATACCGCACTTTATGCATTTGCCCGGGTCGATCACGTGGAGCTCCTTTTTCTCCCCGGTGATCGCGTCGACGGGACAGTTCTTGAAGCAGAGCGTGCAGCCGGTGCAGTTGTCCGCGCTGATCGAGTACTCGATCAGCGCCTTGCAGACCCCGGCGCGGCATTTCTTTTCCTTGATGTGCTCCTCGTACTCCTCGCGGAAGTAGCTGATCGTGCTCATCACGGGGTTCGGGGCCGCGCCTCCGAGCTGGCAGAGGCTCGCCTCCTGGACCGTCGAGCAGAGCTCCTCGAGCAGTTCGATATCACCTGCCTGGCCCTCCCCGCTGCAGATGCCTTGTCAGGATGTTGCTCATCAGGTGAAGTCCCTCGCGGCAGGGGGTGCACTTGCCGCACGACTCGTCCATGAGGAAGTCGATGAAGTAGCGGGCCACGTCTACCATGCAGGTGTGGTCGTCCATGACGATCATGCCGCCCGAGCCCATCATCGAGCCGGCCTCGGTCAGCGAGTCGAAGTCGACCGGCATGTCGAGTTTCGCCGCGGGGAGGCAGCCGCCCGACGGGCCGCCCGTCTGGACGGCCTTGAACTCGCGTCCCTCGGGGATGCCGCCGCCGATCTCTTCGATGATCTCGCGCAGGGTGATACCCATCGGGACCTCGACGAGGCCGGTGTTGCGGACGTCGCCGACGAGGGAGAAGACCTTCGTTCCGGAGGAGCCGTTCCAGGGATTCTCGCTGACGTCGCCGGTGCCGATGCCGGCGAACCACTTGCGCGCCCTTCGTCGATGATCACGGGGATGTTCGCCCAGGTCTCGACGTTGTTGAGGACCGTCGGCTTGTCGCGGAAGCCGTACTCGACGTTGTGCACGTACTTGGCGCGCGGCTCGCCCGGCTTGCCCGGCCATCGATGCCATCAGCGCGCGTCGACTCGCCGCAGACGAAGGCGCCGGCGCCGCGGTGCACGTGTATGTCGAAGCAGAAGCCGCTGCCGAGGATGTCGTCGCCGAGCAGGCCGTAGGCTTCCGCCTGTTCGATCGCCTTCGCCAGCCTCGTCTGGGCCAGCGGGTACTCCTTGCGGATGTAGATGTAGCCCTGCTTGCGATCCGATGGCGAAGGCTCCGATGAGCATGCCCTCGAGGACCGAGTGGGGGTCGGTCTCGATGATCGAGCGGTCCATGAAGGCGCCCGGGTCACCCTCGTCGGCGTTGCAGACGATGAAGATCTCCTCTTCGCGCTCCTTCGCCGCCTCATAGCCCGACTCCCATTTCACGCCGGCGGGGAAGCCGCCGCCGCCGCGTCCGCGGATGCCGGAGGCGATGACCTCGTCGATCACATCCTCGGGCTTCATCTCCGCCGAGGACCTTGCTGCAGCGCGTCGTATCCGTCCGCGCGCGATGTAGTGGTCGATGTTCTCCGGATCGATCAGGCCCTTGTTGCGCAGGGCGATAAGCTGCTGCTTGCTGAAGAAGGGGATGTCGCCCATCTTCGTCGTTTATCTCACCTGATGACCGGGTTCTTGTACAGAAGCCGCTCGATCGTCTCGCCGCTCTCCAGGTGAGCGTCGACGATCTCGTCGAGATCCTTCTCCTTGACCTTCTGGTAGAAGATCCCGTCGGGCTGCACGACGACGATCGGGCCCGAGGCGCAGAAGCCGTTGCATCCGGTGCCTACGACGACGTAGTCGGAAGCGACGCCTTTCTTCTCGAGGGCGCTGACCAGCCCGTCGCGGATATCGAATCCCTTCGCGGCGACGCAGCCCGTGCCTGTGCAGACCATCAGCATCTTCTTGAATGCATCGTCCTTCTTCTTCTGCTCGCCGGCGATCTTCGCGAGATCGGCGGTGCTATCTTCGAAGCGGCTGTCGTTTCTGTCGCTTCAGTCGACTCTTTCTTGTGTCCGCCGCCGTCTCCGGCCTGCTTGAGAAGCTTCTCGACATCCTTCGACTGGACGTTGCCGATGACTTCCTCGCCGATCTTCACCACCGGCGCTATCGAGCAGGCGCCGAGGCAGGCCACCGCTTCGAGGGTGAACCTGTTGTCAGCCGTAGTCTCGCCGGTGCCGACGCCGAGCACCCGCTCGAACGAGTCGAGTATCTTCGCCGAGCCCTTGACGTGGCAGGCCGTTCCCATGCAGACCTGGACGATCGTCTCGCCCTTCGGCTGCGAGGCAGAAGGCCTTGTAGAATGTCGCGATATGGTAGAGGTGCGCCTTCGGCTTGCCCGTCTTGCGGTTGATCTCGTCGATAGCGGTCTTCGAGATATGGCGGAAGCGCTCCTGGATATCCTGCATCATCTCGATGACGTACTCCGGATCGCAGTTCCAGCGGTCGATGATCTCGTGGAGCTCTCCGACCTCGCCCTTGCACTGGATCGAGATCTTCTTCGGAGTGATCATCTTCGCGACCTTGTTCTCCTCTATCTTCCATGCCGGCGTGACCTGGTTGTTCTTTATCACGACAGCCTTGATCTTCTTGTCGCGCAACACCGTTCCGATACCGCCTCGTCCCGCCTGCTTGAGCCTCGGGGCGCCACGGCGCCAGTCCCAGAAGGAGAAGTTGAGGATCCCCATGCGGGTGTGTTCCGCGCCGCGGCCGGCCGATACGCACGGCGATGTTTCTCAGGTCGAGTTCATCGTCGGCGTACATCTCGGCGAGCTCCTCGGCGATCAGGTGGGAGTCGACGCTCTCGAGGGGCGCCTTTTCGATGGTCACCCTGCCGGCGACCGCGTCGATAAAGACTATGACGTCTTCATCGACCTTGCCGGTCACCATCATCGAGTCGAATCCGGCGAACTTGAGGTAGGGGCCGAAGTAGCCGCCGACGTTGCAGTCGATCATCGAATGCGTCAGGGGGGATATCGCTGTCACGATCGTCTTGCCCGAACCGGGGAAGGAGGTCGATCCGCCGAGAGGGCCGGACGAGAAGCAGATCGGGTTGTTCGGGCTGTCCCACTTCGTGTCCTTGTCGATCTCCTGGAAGGTCATCCAGAGGTCGAAGCCCTTGCCGCCGGTCCAGAGCCTTTTCATCTCATCGTCGACCGGGTTGATCGTGATCTCACCCGATCCGACATCGACACGGAGCCAGCGGTTCGCGTAACCCTTGTCCAGGGGCACGACTTTGAAGTCAAAACTGCTGATGACTTCGCGCGCCTCCTTCATCTTTGCGATACGGTCGTTGGAAGACATTCCGTGAGGCCTCCTTCAGTGTTGTGAATAGCGGATTCAAGGAATAAGAATATACACCGTTTCGATTCAGATATGAAGCATAAATTATTTTATTGGAGTATATTACGGCGACCGATATGCACGGCCATACATATCCGTTGACAACCTGTTGTCATTTGATATCTTGCAGTGACAGACAGGATTTTCATCACATGAAGGGATATTGCGATGAGGGCCCGTTTCACGGGAGTATCACTGGTATTTACGGTCATTCTGGGCTCGATATTCTTTCCTTCCTGCGATGGCGGAAATAATAAGACTGAAAGCGACAGTCGGACCCTGATCGTATTTCACGCGGGCAGCCTCTCGGTGCCGCTCAGGAAGATATCGATCGATTTCATGGAGAAGAATCCGGGGGTCACCGTTCAGCTCGAAGCGGCGGGGAGCAGGTCGTGCGCGAGGAAGATATCCGACCTCGGCAGGGAGTGCGACGTGATGGCCTCTGCCGATTACACGGTGATCGACAACCTTCTGATCCCCGATCATGCCTCGTGGAACATCAGGTTCGCGAGCAACGAGATGGCGATAGTATTCACCGAACACTCGAAGAGGCACGATGAGATCGATGATGTGAACTGGACCGGAATACTCCTCGATCCCGATGTAGCATTCGGGCGTTCCGATCCCGACGCCGATCCCTGCGGATACAGGGCGGTGCTGACGATGAAGCTCGCGGAGAAATACTTCAGGATCGACGGCCTTGCCGGACGCCTCCTCGAGAAGGACAGGCGTTTCATCAGGCCGAAGGAGACCGACCTGCTGGCCCTTCTCGAGACGGGGACGATCGACTATATATTCCTCTACAGAAGTGTGGCTCAGCAGCACGGGCTCCGGTTTATTACCCTGCCCGACGGGATAAACCTCAAGGATCCGGGATACGCCGACAGTTACGCCGCTGTCAGTGTCGAGATCTCCGGCAGGAAGCCGGGGGAGAAGATCGTCAAACGAGGCGCACCGATGGTATACGGGATAACGATCCCGTCGAATTCCCCGAACCCTGATCTGGCGCGGAGTTTCCTGGATTTTATCCTCGACGCGAACAGGGGGATGAAGATCATGGAGGAGGCGGGTCAGCCTTCGATGGTCCCGTCACAGACGGAGACATACGAAGCGATACCCGCCCTGTTGAAGAAATACGCGAAACCAGCGGAGTGACGATACAGTGAGCAGATCCCGGATAGAGCCGATGCATCTTGTATTCGCGGCGCTCGGAGGAGCGGTGCTCCTCTTTATCCTGGCGCCCCTGGCCGGGATGTTTCTCAGCGTCGGGAAGACAGATCTCTCCGAAGCGGCCAACGATCCCGAGGTCACTGCCAGCATCTGGCTGACACTCGGCGCATCGATGCTGGCAACGATAGCGGCCGCCCTCGGCGCGATACCGTTCGCCTGGATACTCGCCAGGAGAGAGTTCCCCCTGAAGAGACTGGTCAACGGGATCGTCGACCTTCCGATAGTAATACCTCATTCGGCGGCCGGTATCGCCCTGCTCGGGGTCCTCGCTCCGGGGACTCCTGTCGGCTCGCTCGGTGAGAAATTCGGGGTGAGCTTCGTCGGAGGTATCGCGGGGATCATGGCCGCGATGGCATTCGTCTCGGTCCCATTTCTCGTCAACGCGGCCAGGGACGGCTTCGCCGCCGTTCCGGTAAGGCTCGAGCAGGCTGCATTGAATCTCGGCGCGTCGCCGCTGAGGGTATTCTTCACGATCTCGGTGCCGATGGCCTGGCGGTCGATCGTTTCGGGGCTTGTGCTGATGTGGGCGAGGGGTATGAGCGAGTTCGGCGCCGTCCTGATAATAGCCTATCACCCGATGATAACGCCGGTCCTTATTTACGAGCGTTTCGGCGCTTTCGGGCTGAAGTACGCGAGGCCGGTGACGGTCCTCTTCGTCTCCGTCTGCCTCGTCTTCTTCATAGCGCTCAGGATGATCGCGGGGAGGCGGGCCGATGACGCGAGATAAGAGCATACCCGCCCGCGCGATCCTCGAGGTCGAGGGGCTCGCGAAGAGACTGGGAGAGTTCACCATATCCGATGTTTCCTTCACTGTGTATGAGGGGGAGTACTTCGTCCTTCTTGGCGCCTCCGGGACGGGCAAGACTGTCCTGCTCGAGACGCTGACAGGAGTGATACCGGCCGATTCGGGGAAGGTGACCCTGGCCGGACGCGAGATCACGCACGAGAAGATGCAGCACAGAAAACTTGGTATCGTATTCCAGGACCAGGCCCTTTTCCCTCACATGTCGGTCGAAAGGAACATCGCCTACGGGCCCGTATCCTCGGGGATGAAGCGTTCAGACATAAAGATACTCACGAGGCTGCTCGCGGGTGAGACGGGAGTCGGCCATCTGCTCGACCGCAGTCCCTCGACATTGTCGGGCGGCGAGGCGCAGCGTGCCGCTCTGGCCCGCGCCCTCGCGGCCGGGCCGGACTGCCTGCTTCTCGACGAACCCCTTTCCTCGCTCGACTCGGGGGCGAGGATAGAGATGCGTTCCCTGCTCAGGAAGCTTAACCGCGGCGGGATGACGATGCTGCACGTAACGCATGACTACGAGGAAGCCGCTGCTCTTGCCACGAAGATAGGGATCATGGAGAACGGGACCGTCGTCCAGGTCGATACGCCTCAACGCATCCTGTCACATCCCGGCTCAGAATTCGTCGCGAGGTTTGTCGGGATCAGGAATGTCTACAGGGGCAGGCTGGTCAGGGAGACCGGCGGGATCACCGTCTTCGAGTCGGCAGCGAATGACGGCATTCAGGCTCGAGACGCTCAGTGAGGCGGATGAGGGCGAGGCGACGGCCCTGGTGAGAAGTGAGGATGTCACACTCTCCGCGTACAGGCCCGATACCAGCGCCAGGAATCTCTTCGAAGGGACGGTAAGTGAGATCATACCCGCCAGAAGAGGGGCCGAAGTAGCGGTCGACGCGGGTGAGACGATAATCTCGATGGTAACGGAACAGTCGGCCGGATCGCTCGGCCTTGAACCGGGAAGCAGGGTATTCGCTTCTATCAAGGCAAGCGCAGTGAAGATCATAGAAGGATGACTCGATGAAGAAAGAAACAGGTGATGTGAAACCGGGGCTGAAGCTCTACCTTTCCGACGGCCGGAGTGAAGGGATGTTCGGAGACGGGAAATGGCGCCTGCTGATGTCGATCGATGAAGAGGGATCGATCAGGAAGGCAGCCGAAAAACTCGGAAGGGGCTACAGGAAAGCCTGGGGCGATATAAAGAGGACCGAAAATGTACTTGGCCGGAGACTGGTGAGGAAGACGAGGGGAGGACCGGCCGGAGGCACGACGGAACTGACTGATTTCGGCAGGGAACTGCTTGCCGGGTGGCAGATGTACAGGGAGGCCGTCCTGAAAGGTATGGACGACGCGTTCGACAGGCACCTTGCCGGCCTTCTCGAAAGGAGCGGAGATGAACGCTGATGAATATGGAAAGATAATTGTAGAAGCATCGATCGATAAGGACGGCAGGAAGGTGATGTATTGCGCGAAGGCCTTCGAGCTGTCGGAGAAATTCGGCATTTCCCTTAAGGATATAGGCGAGTACTGCACCGGCAACGGGATCAAGATCAGCGGTTGCCAGCTCGGCTGCTTCGATTGAGGCCAGGTCATTGGTGAAGACGATCGTAATATCAGGCGCGAAGTCGAATGTCGGCAAGACCACTCTCGCGGAGAAGGTGAGCGGACTGCTCCCCGGAAGCGTCCGCGTCAAGCTGGGACACGGAGAGAAAAAAGAGGGCGTAGATAACGTTTTCTATCATGCGGGGACTTCATATGACCGGATCAAAGAGGAAAATCCGCGAGCGGATTTTCTGATCATCGAGAGCAACCGTATCCTCGAGGAGATAGATCCCGATCTCGCTATCTATCTGCCGGCCGAAGGTCCGAAGCCTTCCGCCGCGCTGGCCGAAAAGAGGGCGGATCTGATTCGAGGATGTGAATGCGGGGATGACACGGTGAGACTGGTCGCGGACAGGCTGGGGATCGATAACGCAACTGCAGGGAAGATCGCAAGGCTGGCCTGTGAGGCCGGCGAAAACGTGAATGGACGATGAAGATGGACAATAGAAAGAAAGATTTCGGCCGAAGGGAACTGATGCCTTTCGGCGATGTGATGGATGTTATCCTCGGCTCGGCACGTCCACTCGGCAGCGAAGAAGTCGGGCTGGCGGACGCGTCCGGCAGGGTGCTTGCCGCCGATATCGTGTCCGATATCGATATGCCCCCATTCGACAAATCGGCTATGGACGGATTCGCGTGCAGGAGCGTCGATCTCGGACATCCCCTGAAGATCGTCGAAACGATTGCCGCCGGCAGCATGCCTCAAAAAGAGATAGGCGAGGGTGAGTGCGCGAGGATCATGACAGGCGCCGCGGTGCCTCACGGCGCCGATACTGTCGTCATGGTCGAGGATACGGTGGAGGAGGGCGGCATCGTCAGGGTCACGCGCCGAAGCGGCAGGAGCAACATATGCCTCCTCGGTGAGGATGTCCGCGCAGGTGACAGGATCCTCACGAAGGGATCCCTGATCCGGCCGCCGGAGATAGCCGTGCTTGCCGCTGCAGGCGGAGCGGCCGTTCCGGTCGTCCGTCAGGCCGGTCCTCGGGATCGCTGTCACAGGCGACGAACTGGCCGAGCCGGGAGAGCCTGTCGGCCCAGGCATGATTCGTAACTCGAACGGCCCGCAGCTTATCGCGCAGGCATCGGAGGCGGGCCTGCCCGCCGAGTATCTCGGTATAGTGCCGGATCAGCCCGGCGCGGTCCCCGGATTGATAGAACAGGCTTCTGATCGGATCGATGTATTCATATTCAGCGGCGGCGTGTCGATGGGTGACTACGATTTCGTCCCCGGCGGGCTCGAGGAGTCCGGGTTCGAACTGCTGGTCCATGGAGCTGCGATCAAGCCGGGCCGGCCCCTGCTCTTCGGCAGGCGCGAAGGTTCGTGGGTCTTCGGCCTGCCCGGAAATCCGGTCTCCGTATTTGTGCTCTTCGAGATCATCGTCAAGCCGTTCTGCTTCAGTTTGATGGGACATGACTACAGACCTTTCGAGATCACGGCGCGTCTCGAAGAAGAATTTACGAGAAAGAGCGCGGAGCGGACGGCTCATGTGCCGGTACGGATCACTCCTGACGGTCGGGCCCGGCTCCTCGACTATCACGGCTCGGCTCACATACACGCCTGCACGAAGGCGGATGGAATTCTCCAAATACCGGCTGGAACAGAATCGATCGTGGAGGGAGAGGATGTCAGGGTGATCGTCCCCGGCCCGCCGCGACTCTCGCAGGGAAAGTAGAGATGCTGCAGGATAAATCTGGAAGAAAGATCAACTACCTGAGGGTATCGGTGACCGACAGGTGCAATCTCAGGTGCGAGTACTGCATGCCTCCCGAGGGCGTGGAGCTCAAGAGCCATGGGGAAATGCTTTCCTACGAGGAGATAGCGGAGATCGTGAGCGGCGCCGTACGGCTGGGAATCGGCAAGGTAAGGCTGACGGGAGGAGAGCCTCTCGTGAGAAAGGGAGCAGCCGGACTTGTGCGGATACTAAGGGAGATCGACGGTCTCGAAGAGATCTCGATGACAACGAACGGGATATTGCTGACAGAAAGCGTTGCCGCCGGATTGAAGGAGGCGGGGCTCGACAGGCTGAATATATCGCTCGACACACTTGATCCTGTCAGGTACCGGGAGCTTACCCGCGGCGGCGATGTCGATGATGTCCTCCGGGGAATATCCGCCTCGCAGGCTGCGGGATTTACCGGGACTAAGGTGAATATGGTGGTTTCACCGCCAGGCGCGAGCGAGGACATCGATATGATGCGGTCGTTCTGCGCGCGAGAGGGCCTGGTCCTTCAGACGATAAACAGGTTCTCTCTTTCGAAGCGGACTTGCGATACCGAATCGCCGCACGATATGGACAGGCCCCTTCCGTGCGAAAAGTGCAACCGGCTGAGACTGACATCCGACGGATTCCTTAAGCCCTGCCTCTTTTCCAATGTCGAGATAAAGGTCGATTTCGAGGATATCGAGGGAAGTATAAGGAAAGCGGTCGAGGCCAAGCCGGTAGAAGGCACGTCATGCACCGGCCGGACGATGAGGCAGATCGGAGGCTGACGCGGCTACCAGATCTTTTCGAAATCTGCTCTGTCAGTCTTTTTCTCCACATCAACGAAGTATGTCTCATGATCCTTCGAGAGCATCAGAGGATCCTTCCTGAAGATCTTCGAAAGCAGTGACACGGGGAAGAGGACCAGGTAGAAGACCAGGCTCATCAGGATGTTGGGGACGATATAGCCTAGCAGTTTTCCCAGCTTCATCCATGCCCACTCGATCTTCCTGCTGAGAAACGGTGATACTATTCCGATGATCCCGGCCGAGAGCGAGACGATAACGGCCCAGCGCCAGTCTTTGATCAGGTAAATGGCCAGGAAGCCCATCGAGATTATCAGCATCGTTGATTTCGAAGTGTCTTTTTTCATCCCGTGATCCCGTCTCTCTAGAACAGTGTGTAGATAAAGGGCGCAACAGCGCTTCCAGCTCCGAAGACTATCAGCAGGCCCAGCAATAACAGTATCAATATGATGGGCGCCAGCCAGAACTTCTTGCGTTCTTTGATGAAGAGCCAGAGGTCTTTCAATATTTCCATGTTACCTCCCGCTGGTTCACTGATAGCTGCTGTTCAGATATTCATATACCGCGTTCGCGACGAATCCATGACCGTACTCGTCCCAGTGCCCGTCCAGATCGGAACTGAACTTCCTCCCGTTGGCTCTGTAGTCCTCCACCATAAGGGGGGTCAGGTCGAGGAATTCGACATCGTGCGCGCGGCAGATCTCTTTCATCATCTCATTGAGCCACAGCACCCTGCTTTCATCCACGGTGCCTTTGTAGACTTCCCCTTTCGGAGCATCGAAGACAAAGAGGATCCTTCGGTCCATGTTTTCCTCGCGGATGGCTCCGACCAGATAGTCCGTGACTTCGATTATCCGGTCCCTGTTTTTCATCACATTGTCGGCGGCAACATTAGCTTCAAAAGTCCTGTCGTCGATTCCAGCGACGTTACGCCTGATGGCACGCAGATTGAGGTTGAAATCCAGATAGCGAAACAGCGCGCTCCTGTAGACGATCCTTTTCCAGGCTGTGTATTGAGGGTAATGCATGATTGGGGCGCGGCACCGTCTCGGTAAATGACCCGTCCTCACCTGTCGATATCTGCATGAAGCATGTCTTGGCGGGATAGAGTTCGTAGATACTTTCCTCGAAATCGTTGTGAACCATGTTGAAGATGAGGATGTCAGGGTCGAAATGCCTGTCCACATATCTGCTCACATGCAGATAGTGCGATAACGGTGCTCCTGATTTCCCGAATGCATATACTTCGTAATCCGGCTCGAGTCTGTTTCTCAGCAGAAACGGGTATTTCTCGTCCGCATCTACCTGGAACGCCTCGATGTATGAATCTCCGATGACAGCTATCAGGGGCCGATCAATGACTTGAGCGAAGTCTATCGGATAATTCCAATGCTCGTTATTTATATGCCATCTAGCCTTTATCTGGGCGAATCTGCCTATGGTTATCTGCCCTTCTTCTCTCTGGTTGCTGAAATAATACATCCGTTCTTCTTCGTTGAAAAATCCCATAGGCGGATCTGTCGCGGGGATCACGACACGAAAGAAAAGTTCGAGCAGCAGAAGCAGGATAAATACCGCGGGCAGCGAGATCAGGAATATATTCTTCAGGGTTTTCATCTGATGATCGCTCCGCTTTAATCCAGCTCGAATCTTTCCATCCACTTTTCCCTGTTTTCCCAGTCCGGCTGATCGGTCTTCCTGAGAAGGAAATCGTTTATTACCAGATAGTCCATTTCGGTGCGCATGAAGCATTTGTACGCATCTTCCGGGGTGCAGACGATCGGTTCGCCTCTTACGTTGAAACTGGTATTTACGATGACACCGTACCCCGTTTTTTTTCTGAAGGTGTCGATCAACTGCCAGTATCTCGGGTTTGTCTCTCTGTGAACGGTCTGCACACGCGCCGAGAAATCGAGGTGTGTTATCGACTGCACGTCGCTTCTTTCGAAATAGAGCCTTTCCCACAGATCCAGTTCATGGTAATTGCCGGGAACCGGCTTTCTTCTCTCTTCATTGACGTAACCTATGAGCAGCATATACGGCGAAGCTACAGGGAGATCGAAAAAATCCCCTGAACTCTCGATGAGTACCGAGGGGGCGAAGGGACGGAAGCTTTCCCTGTACTTTAATCTTCAGGTTGAGTTTTCTCTGCATGTCGACGTTTCTCGCGTCACCCAGGATGCTGCGGTTTCCCAGCGCCCTCGGGCCGTATTCCATCCTGCCCTGGAACCATCCGACAACATCTCCCTTGTCGATAAGGCTGGCCACTTCCTCGCACAGTTCGCCGAAATCATCGACCCTCGTGTACGCGGCCTTATGTTTTTTAAATGCGAGTACCGCTTCCTTGTCTGAAAAATCCGGGCCCAGCAGCGAGCCCTTCATGGTATCGCTGCCGCTGGTGACTTTACGTTCATTCCCGTAGTACATGTAATGGACCGACTGGGCCGCGCCCAGCGCACCACCGGCATCCCCGGCCGCCGGCTGTATGAAAATATCCTTAAATATATTTTCCCTGACCAGTTTGCCGTTGGCGACACAGTTAAGCGCTACACCGCCCGCCATGCACAGATAGTCCGAACCGGTCAGCCTTCTGGCCTCTTCGGCCATCTTGAATACTATCTCTTCCGTGATGTGCTGGATCGCGTAGGCGAGGTTGCAGTACTTCTGTTCGATCGTGTCCTCGGGCTTGAGGGCGGGGAATCCAAACAGCTTTTCCCATTTCTTCTCTTTGATCATCCTGAGCCCGGTAGCATAGGCGAAGTAATCCTGGTTCAGCCAGATCGATCCGTCATCCTTTATCGAAACGAGATTTTCCCTGATCAGGCGGATAAAATCCCTGGTCTGCTCCGATTCGGGATTCCCATAGGGGGCCAGTCCCATCAGTTTATATTCACCGGAATTGACCCTGAATCCGAGATAGTATGTGAAAGCGGAGTAGAGAAGCCCGACTGAATGGGGGAATTTCATCTCCTTGATCATGGAGATATCGCTGCCCCTGCCATGACAGATGGAAGCTGTCGCCCATTCCCCGACGCCGTCGATAGTCAGGATCGCCGACTCCTCAAAAGGTGACGGATAAAAGGCGCTGGCTGCGTGCGACAGGTGATGCTCGGGGAAAAGAAGATTCAGTCTCTTTTTCTTGTATTCCTGAGCCTGCGCGAGGCCGTCATAGATCAGCTTCTTGGAGAACATCTTCTCCTTGAGCCAGACGGGCATCGCGGTGAGAAACTGCCGAAGTCCTCTCGGCGCGAAAGCGTAATACGTTTCCAGGAGCCTTTCGAATTTCAGGAGGGGCTTGTCGTAAAAGACAATAGCGTCGAGTTCATCGATGCTGTATCCGGAATATTCGAGGCAATACCTGACGGCATTTACCGGGAAATCGGGCGTATGTTTTTTCCTTGTGAATCTCTCTTCCTGTGCGGCGGCTATTATTTCGCCGTCGACCAGGATCGCCGCCGCCGAATCGTGATAGAACGCAGAAATACCGAGAATCTTTTTCATCTGTTAATTGTAAAGGAAATTCATATTACATACAAGGGTGTCGGGTTGCCGGGCAAGCACACCGGGGTACTTGTAGAGATCATTAAAAAGGAGTATATTCAGTTCCTCAGGCGATTATCCAGCTGCAGACCGGAGGTTATCAGGGTGAACGATTTCTCGCATATAGACGGCAAGGGGAAGGTGAAGATGGTGGATGTCTCGGGCAAACCTGTCTCGAAACGCACGGCTGTTGCTTCAGGTGCTGTCAGAATGGCCGCGGATACCGTAGCGAAACTGCGCGGCGGGCTCCTCAAGAAGGGCGACGCCCTGGCGACGGCGAAGATCGCGGGTATAATGGGGGCGAAGAGGACGAGTGACCTGATCCCTCTCTGTCACCCGTTGCCGATCGACGACATCTCGGTAGAACTCGAATTGAATGAAGACTCAGTCGAGATAGTGGCGACAGTTACGAGCACTGCGCGGACCGGCGTCGAAATGGAGGCTCTGACAGCTGTGTCGGTCACCGCGCTGGCCCTATACGACATGTGCAAGGCAGTCGACAAGGGTATGACAATAGAAAAGATAACGCTTAAGTCGAAGATGAAGGAAGAAGTATGATCGGGAGCTTCGAGATACTCTCACTCAATATTTCGAAGGAAAAGGGGATGGCCAAGAGCCCCGTGCCCCGTCTTGTATTCGTCACAGGCCGGGGGATCGAGGGAGACGCGCACGCGGGCCCGGGAAAGAGGCAGGTATCGCTTCTGGCCGACGAGGATATAGAGACGATGCGGGAAAAGCTTGATACGATCGTTCCCGGGGACTTCGCCGAGAACATCACTACAAGAGGGATAGACCTCGCCTCTCTGCCGCTCGGGACAAGGCTTGCGATAGGCGAGGTGGTTCTCGAGATATCCCAGATAGGGAAGGAATGCCACAGCGGGTGCGCCATAAGGGAGAAGACCGGCGACTGCGTGATGCCGCGCAGGGGCGTCTTCGCCGTGGTCGTCAGGGGTGGTGAGGTCACCGATGAAGATACTGGTAGTTACGATATCTGACAGGGCCTCCCGGGGAGAGTACGAGGATCTCTCCGGACCGGCAGTGAAAGAGATACTTGAAGCTTCGATCGAAGGCGCTGATGTCGAGGTGGTCGTCGTCCCTGACGAAGAAGACAGTATCGCCGGTGCCCTCGAATCGGGCCTCGGCGGCGCAGCCATTATCACGACCGGGGGGACCGGCCTCGGACCGAGGGATATCACTCCCGAAGTGACCGAGCGTTTCTGCGACCGCTGTGTCCCTGGAATATCCGAGATGCTCAGGGCCGAATCACTCAAGGAGACCCGCAATGCCGCCCTGTCGAGGGGATATGCCGGGATGAAGGGAAGTACGCTTGTAGTGAACATCCCCGGTTCGGTGCGCGGAGCCTCTTTCTGCGCCAGGCTGCTCGCGCCTCTGCTTATACATGCCGAAGGCATGATCAGCGGCGAAGGGCATTGAGTCTTTCAGGATAATATCAAAAATCCTGCCAATTGACCTGCAGAGCCATCCATGGGATCCCTGCTGACCAACAGGAAAACCTGATTTTTATAGAACTCCAGGTGCCAGTATGGTACAAGAGCGATATTGACTCAGCAACTGGAGATGAGATATGAAATGCTGCGATTCAAGGTTCTTCTATAAGCTGCTGCTGGTATTTTCACTGCTTCTTCTATCCCCACACCTGTACGCCCAGGACGCGAACTACTGGACGTATCAGTACGGGACCAGGGCGGAGCTCCTCGGCGGCATGGTCGTGGGAAGTATAAAGGACCTCAGCTCGACCTTTTACAATCCGGGAGCGGTTGCCTTTTCGCTGGACCAGGGCCTGCTGCTCACGATGGACGCATTCGAAGTATCGAACATGACCCTGAAGGTCGAGAACAGCGATGAAAGTTATCTTTCTGACACAAGGGCGGTCAAGGCCCCCGGCATGTTCGCGATGAGGTTCCCGTTCGATGTACCGGGAGCGAACCAGATCGCCCTGTCTTACCTGACGCGGGCTCAATTCGAGCTCGAATTGTCGGATAATCACGTTAATTCATGGTGGGATCCGGGATGGGTGGGAGGGGAAGCGAGTTTCTCAAGCGAGTTCCGGTTCTATGAAAATCTCAATGACACCTGGGTCGGAGTGAGCTGGGCGAAGGTGCTCACCGGCAGGATGGCGCTCGGAGCCACTTTGTACGGCGCCTACCGAAGCCAGAGGATGAGATTTCAGACCTACCTGGATGGAGCGCAGCTGGATGGCCCCGGTGGATCGGCATCGTTCGTCAGGGAATACAGATACTGGAACGCGAGAGCGCTCCTTAAAACAGGCGCTTCATTCGACTACAGGCCGCTGGCATTCGGAGTGGCCCTCACCCTGCCGAGCATCAGCCTGTTCGGCAGCGGGTCGAATTATTACAACGATTCAGTCGTGAATTTCGATCTGGATGATAACGGTACCCCCGATTCCTATCTCGCGAGCAATTTTCAGGAGGACCTCTCAACCACGTACAAGTCACCTTTCTCCATCTCTGTCGGGACCTCTTACGGTTACAAGACGATGACGATACATTTCAGCGCCGAATACTTCGGAAAGATGGATCCCTACGAGATTATGCCGGTTGAAGATTTCCGTGCCCAGACATCGGGCGATACGCTGTCGCCAGTGGTTATCGGGGGTATAAAGGAGGTCCTCAATTTCGGCCTGGGGCTCGATTACAAATTCCGTGACAGCTTCTCGCTGTACGGAGGATTCACTACAGACAGGACCGGATGGATGGAGGATGTGAACACCATGATCACCAGCTGGGACCTCTACCACATCACCCTGGGGAGCGCGTTCAGGGCGATCGATATCGACTGGACGATCGGGCTCGGTTACAGCTGGGGAAGCGAGGATTTCAGTCTTACAGATGGATTATGCCGGGAATGACGGGTCGGAGGGTGTGATCAATCCTGAAGGGCTCGACTCCAGGATGGAATACAACAAGATCAAGCTGATACTCGGATTCGCCTTCCCGACAAAGGAAAAAGAAGAGATCCAGCGGTGGCTGATGCCGTGGGCCAGGATTGACTTCGCGAATCCGCGCAGGAAACACTGATGCCGGAAAACTACCATTCGATGCAGCAGAGGATGAAGAAGCTCTTTACGGAGGGCTTTCTCCGTGATGGATATCGTCGAAGCGCTGCCTGTTATCGAATCGTGCAAGCCGGGTGCTGATGCCCTGACGTTAGTCGAGAAGACCAGGCTGCCCCTTCTCGGGGTGATCGAGGACGGCAGGATCTCGGGTTACCTGAGGCTGGAGGATATCTCCGGGGGAGAATGCGGATCGGCCGCGAGGCCTTTCGACGACATGCCGGTCCTCGAGGAGACGGCTTCACTCCCCGCGGCGTTCGAGGCCCTGGCCGAGTCACCTTACTGCTTCGTCCGTGTCGGCGGCGAGGTCCGGGCCATCGTCGGAAGGATGGATATCCAGAAGGCGCCTGTGCGGATGTGGCTCTTCGGGATGGTCACGATCATCGAGATGTTCCTTTCGAGGATCATCACAGAAGCCTACCCTGACGACATCTGGCGGGATGTTTTGACCAAAAACAGGCTGAGGAGAGCCGAGCATCTCCAGCACGAGAGAAGCAGGAGGGGCGAGGGTGTCCGCCTCATCGACTGCCTCCAGCTCTCGGACAAGGCGAATATCGTCCTGAAGGACCCTGAACTTTTCTCGAAGCTGCGTTTCGAATCGAAGAGGTCGGCGCAGAAAGCGGTGAAGGAATTTGAGTCTCTCAGGAACAACCTCGCCCACTCCCACGATCTCAGCCTCAACTGGGACGTGATCCTCGAGATCTCGAAAGACATCGACATCATCGTCAGCCGAATCTGATCCTCCGGATATTCATTGACCCTGCGGTCTGCCGGGAGTATGATGGTCCCGGCATCAAATCCACAAAAACGAAAGGGGACCGTTATGTCAGAGAGTGTCTACAAGGTCATCGAACTCGTCGGTACGAGTTCGGAGTCATGGGAAAAGGCTGCCGCCAACGCGGTGAACAGGGCCGGGAAATCGCTCCGCGACCTCCGCATAGCTGAGATCATCACCCTCGACATGCAGCTCGAAGACGGCAAGGTCAAGGCGTACAGGTCAAAAGTGAAGGTTTCCTTCAAGTTCGAGGGATAAATCGCGCCGTTGACGCGGAATCGATAATCATTTAAATTGAGCGGGTAACCGTTACCGGTGCGGCGTGTCCATGTGGGTGCTCTAACTGCCGGCTTTTTATCATGCTATGTGACTTCGGAGGTATCTGGATGAGGACGGGCAAACTCGTTTCACTTTTAGTCATTGCGGCAGTCCTTCTCGGCGGCTGCTCCGCCACAAAGATGTCGTCAACGGAAAAGATCTACGAGACGCCGATCGCCGTCGACGCACATCATGAGGAAGGCGTCGATTTCAGCAATTACAAGACGTGGACATGGGTACCTTCTGTAGCTTCCGCCACTGGAACGGAAGCCCTCGATGACCCCGAATTCCGTGATGTCATCGGCACGGCGATTCAGAAAGAGATGTACGCGAGGGGTTACGCGAAGACGGAAACGAGTCCCGACCTCGTGGTAAATGCCTTTGTCAGCGTTCAGAAGATAGACAAGAAGTATATCGAAGAGAATTTCAAGGGCACCTACCATCCCGATTATTTCGCCGATCTTCCCGACGGTGGAAGCAGCAAGTCAAGCTGGGATGAGGGCACGCTGATGCTCTTTATCTACGACGCTTCCAAGGGTCAGGTCATCTGGTACGGCACGGCCCAGACCCAGACCGCGACCCAGAAGGTGGACGGTCTGTGGCAGAAGAGGGTCCAGGAGATCGTCGCCCAGCTGCTCGACAGCCTTCCCTCGCGGGCGGAGTAGCATCCACCGGTCGTCAGTCCAGGGAAATCAAGATGCTTGATCGTTCGATGTCAGTGCTGTTCATCGTCCTTGCCGGGGTATCTTTCAGTCTGTGGGCCTGCCGCGGCTGGACCATTCATCCGCGGGGTCGATATCTCGGCGCTCGAAGCAGGTCGAAGCAGGCGGCGGCATCTTCAGTGACAGAGGCACTGCCGGGGACGCGATAGAGATCTTCCACGACCATGGTGTGAACTATATAAGGTTGAGGCTCTGGCACTCTCCTTCGGGAGAGACCGGCTCGCTCGACTCGGTCCTCAGGCTTGCTTCACGGGGCCGGGAAGCGGGGATGGGGCTTCTGCTCGACATCCATTACTCCGATAACTGGGCCGATCCCAACAAGCAGTACAGGCCCGCGGCATGGGAGGGACTTCCGTTTGAAGTCCTGGCGGACAGTGTCCGGACTTACACAGCGGATGTCGTCGGGCGGCTCGATGCAGCCGGCGCCCTGCCGGATATGGTGCAGATAGGGAACGAGATATCGTGCGGCATGCTATGGAACGATGGAAAGGTCTGCGGGACACTCGAGGCGGATACGCGGTGGAAGAACCTCGCGAGGTTGATAGATGCCGGGATCGCCGGCGTGATGGACGGAGCCGGATCCGGTGAGATGCCGGAGATCATGATCCATTTCGACGACGGCGGCGATAACGACAAGTGCAGGTGGTTCTTCGACAGGCTGGCCGCGGAAGGAGTCGGATTCGATATCATCGGGCTCTCCTTCTATCCCTGGTGGCACGGGACGCTCGAAGAGCTTAGCGGCGAATCTTGAAGATCTGGCAGCGAGGTACGAGAAGGATATCATCGTCGTCGAGACGGCCTATCCCTGGACCCTCGGATGGTTCGACAGCGAGCATAACCTGGTCGGCCTGGAGGGACAGCTGCATGCCCGGATTTGACGCCAGCGTAGATGGGCAGCGCCTGTTTATAGAGAAGGTCATCGATATAGTGGAGGGAACGCGGGAAGGCAGAGGGATCGGGGTCTTCTACTGGGCCCCGGACTGGATCTCCGCCCCCGATGCTCCATCTCCATGGGAGAATATGACTCTCTTCGACTTCTCGGGGAACGCCCTGTATTCTATCGGGGCATTCGAGTAGAGGAAATCACGGCG
Organism: Candidatus Krumholzibacteriia bacterium; assembly: GCA_963836185.1. Taxonomy (GTDB): domain Bacteria; phylum Krumholzibacteriota; class Krumholzibacteriia; order Krumholzibacteriales; family Krumholzibacteriaceae; genus JAUWCL01. Next base: position 47,937 of record CAWIIQ010000006.1, on the reverse strand, counting down.
GCGCTTTCATACTCCGCCGATTTAATAGATCATCAGATGGTCGTTGAACTGATTCAGATTCAGTGAAAGGAGAACTGATATGTCATCGAAAGAGAATCTCGAAGCCGCGTTCGCTGGCGAGAGCCAGGCTAACCGCAAGTACCTCGCGTTCGCGAAGAAAGCGGACGCCGACGGTTACCCGCAGGTCGCGAAACTCTTCCGCGCCGCCGCCGAGGCAGAGACGATCCATGCCCATGCCCATTTCAAGGTACTCGGCGGAGTCGGCGATACGGCCGATAATCTCGTCGCCGCGGTAGAGGGCGAAGGGTACGAGTTCAAGGAGATGTATCCGAAATTCGTAGAGGAAGCAGAGGCAGAGGGCAACGACGCGGCATTGAGGTCGTTCCGTTTCGCGCTTGCCGTGGAAGAGGTCCATCACGGCCTGTACGAGAAGGCTCTCGAGGCGGTCAAGGGCGGGGGCGACCTGCCCGGAACGCCGATCCATGTATGCCCGGTCTGCGGCAACACCTTCGAGGGGGAGACCCCCGACAAGTGCCCCGTCTGCAACGTCCCGAAGGCGAAGTTCTTCGAGGTGAAGTAGCAGGATCTGGTCGTATCGAGCAAGATGGAGCCGTTTTCCATGTCACATCGACAGGGAAGGCGGCTCCTTTCTTTATCTGGAAGAGACTGTCGGTGTCTGGTTAGAATCACCGGAACGATACCGGATCACCATGTATATAAATAGATATACCCAAGACGGGAGGAGATCGATGAATAACGAGATTTCTGGCTGCATTAGTTCTAGCGGTGATCCTCGCCGCTGTTCCGGGCGCTGCCGCGGCTGGCGGCGGTGACACGGATACGCTGCTGACACTCGACAAAATGTCCCTCGAGCAGATACACGTATTCCTCAAGGGATTCACTGGAGACTGGGACGATCTCGTCTCCGACCAGGAGAAGGAACTTTCCGCCACCGCCGATACAGAAGGAATACCCCGCCGGGGCTGAGCTGATCGATCTCGTTCCCGCCGACAAGATCACTGTCGGGGACGCTTCCCTTCGGAAGATGATCGGGCAGAGAAGGAGCCGCAGGAAATACACCGACGAGTATCTCTCGAACGAGGAGCTGAGTTTCCTTCTCTGGAGCACGCAGGGGATACAGAAGATCGTGATGCGGGATGACGGCCGCGTCAGGTACCACCTCAGGACCGTCCCATCAGGCGGAGCGAGACATCCGTTCGAGACATATCTGCTTATCAACAGGGTCGAAGGGATCAGAGCCGGGTATCTACAGATATATTCCTGTCAAACACAAGCTCCTCTTTCTGCGCACGGCGGAAGGGCTCGTAGATGAGATAAACGAGATCTGCTACAACCAGAAATTCGTCGGCAACAGCGCCGTCGTATTCATATGGGCCGCGGTCCCGTACAGGACCGAGTGGCGGTACAGCAAGGTGGCTCACAAGGATATCGCGATGGAGGCGGGGCACATCTGCCAGAACCTCTACCTCGCCGCCGAGGCGATCGGCGGAGGGGCCTGCGCGATCCTCGGCTATGACCAGACCTCGATCGACGAGTTCGTCGGTGTCGACGGAAAGGACGAGTTCGTCATCTACCTCTCTCCGGCAGGGAAGATAGAGCATAAAGAGGAATAGTCTCCAGGGCCCTGATCATGGAATATGCTGGACAGTAGGCGGTTTTCCCCCGAGAATGACGGCAACATGGAGGTATCAGTATGAGATCAAGGATTATCGCCGCGGCCGTCATCCTGGCCGCGCTTCTCGTTTCGTCTTCAGCATCCGCTCTCGACTGGCCGTTCAAGATCGAGTCGGGGGATACGGTCATCACGATCTATCTGCCGCAGGTCGAGTCGCTCAAGGGCGACATCATCACGAGCAGGTCCGCGATCTCGATCTCGGTTCCGGCAGCGGAGACACCTGTATTCGGCGCTGTCTGGTTCGAGGCATATGCCCTGACCGACCGGGACTCGAGAACGGTGGTCCTCTCCGATGTAAAGGTCATGGGAGCAAGGTTCCCGTCGATGGAGGGACAGAACCTGGAGGCATACGGGAAACTTGTTACCGATGAGATCGAGGAGTGGGAGTTCCTCATCACTCTTGATGAACTGAACGCGATGCTCGAATATGTCGACAAGCAGAATATCGCCGCGGAAGGGATAAAGAACGATCCGCCGAAGATCATTGTCAAGAGTTCGCCTGCAGTTCTCATACTCATTGATGGCGAGCCGAAGGAACAGGATCTCGAGAATACCGATCTGAAATACGTGGTCAACACGTCCTTTTTCATCGTCTACGACAAGAAGAGCAAGGCATATTATATGAGGGGCGGCCCCTGGTGGTACTCCTCGAAGAAGGTTGATTCGGGCTACGCGCCTGTCGACAAGGTGCCGGACGAAGTGGCGAAACTGGCCGAGGAGGCAGAGAAGGCAGCGGCGGAAGACGCGGCTGCTGAAGCCAAAGCGGCCGCCGAAGCGGGTGAGGACCCGCCGCCCGATCAAGCCGCTGAGCTTGAGGGCAAGTCACCGCCCGAGGTCATCATCTCGACCGAGCCCGCCGAGCTGATCGTGACTGAGGGCGAGCCCTGCGTTTGCTCCCTATCGAGGGCACCGAGCTGCTCTACATGACCAATACCGATTCCGACGTTTTCATGGACCTGAAGGGCCAGCAGTACTTCACCCTGATATCGGGACGCTGGTATACCGCTCCTTCAATGAAGGGTGAGTGGAAGTATGTCCCTTCGGACGGCCTTCCCGCGGATTTCGCGAAGATACCCCCTGATTCACAGAACGGCCACGTGCTTGCGAGCGTCGCAGGCACCGAACAGGCAAAAAATGCCGTTCTCGACATGTATGTGCCGCAGACTGCCGAAGTAGACAGGAAGGAAGCGACCGTCAGCGTGGAATACGACGGCGAACCGAAGTTCGAGAAGGTCGAGGACACCGATATGACCTACGCGGTCAACACCTCGAGCTCCGTGATCAAGGTCGGGAGCGCCTATTACTGCTGCGATGACGCGGTATGGTTCGAGGCCAAATCGCCGACCGGTCCATGGGCCGTCTGCGTAGAGGTGCCGGATGTTATCTATACGATCCCTCCGAGCTGCCCCGTATACAACGTGATCTATGTCTACGTCTACGACTACTCGCCTACTGTCGTCTATGTAGGGTATACACCGGGTTATTCATGTTCGTACGTGTACGGCGGAACAGTGGTCTACGGGACGGGTTACTACTACTATCCGTGGTACGGGCCTTATTACTACCCGCGTCCCGTCACATGGGGATTCGGTGTCAGCTATAACCCGTATACCGGCTGGGGTTTCTCGGTCGGCATCGGGTTCGGCGGCCCGTACGGGTGGATGAGGATAGGCTGGGGTCATCCTTATCACAGTTACTGGGGACCGGCAGCTTACCGCAGCGCCTACAGGCGCGGGTACAGGCATGGTTATCATGCCGGCTATCATCATGGCGCGAAGCAGGGTTTCAAGGCCGGCTACAGGGCGGGGCAGCACAATACCGCATCGAACAATATGTACAAGAACAGGGCCAACGGTGTGAACAGGACGGGGGACGTCCGCCCCGGGACACCCTCGACGATGCCGGCAGGCGGGAGAGCGAGCAACACCTACGCCGACAAGAACGGGAACGTCTACAAGAATAACAATGGCAGCTGGGACAAGCAGGGAGGCTCCAGGGACAAGGCAGCCCAGCAGCCCAGCAATGCATCTAAAAACGACCTGAACAATCAGAAGGCGGCGAGGGACAAGGGGCAGCCAGCCAGCCAGCGTTCGACTACCCAGCCGACGACCAGTCAGAAGAATACGGGTCAGAAGAGCACGAGGCCCAGCGAACACCGGTCAGAAGAGCACGCAGCCCACTAGCAGCGGCCAGCGCAATACGAGGTCGACGGGCAGCAGGCGTACTTCGGGGGGTGGGGGCAGAAGAAGATAGGCATGTCGACTGCCCGTTCCGGATTGACTTTGACGGTGAATTCGGGTTATATACACTGAGTCAGTCAGTTTATAACCGTTCCTTTTAACTGGAGGTAAATCCCATGAGGAAGACCTGTCTTGCTATCGTGCTCGCGGTTCTCATGACCGTTCCGGCCGCTGCGTTCGCGCAGGAGGCTATTCTCGAGGTGCTTCGCTCTGACGTCAAAGCCGAAAGAGTGGCGATGATCACCGAGATGATGATGTTCACTGACGAGCAGGCCGAGGTATTCTGGCCGATCTACAGGGATATGGAGCACGAAGCCGACAAGCTGACCGATCAGCGGATCGCCCTGATCAAGGAATACGCTGATAATTACGATTCGATGACCGACAAGATCGCGAAAGATATCATCGGCAAGGCGATCAAACTTCGCGACAAGAGGCTCTCTCTCGAGAAGAAGTATTACAAGAAGTTCTCGAAAGCCCTCGACCCGATCACTGCGGCGAAGTTCTACCAGATCAACCGTGAGCTCACCATGATGATCGACATCCAGATCTCATCGGGGCTGCCGTTCTTCGAGTAGATGACTTGATAGTAGAAGTATTCCGGGAGGAAAACAGGAAGGGAGGACCGGAAGATGAAAATGAAGTTCAGACGCGGAGTAGTCCTGGCGGCCGCTCTGGGTATGGGGCTGATCGCCCTGGGCGGATGCGCGCCCGAATCGGGATTCGACAACATAGCCGACTACGATGTTGTCGTGACGCGCTACGATCCGGACGCGGATTACCAGAAGTACACGACATTCGCTGTCGCTGATACGATCCTGGAACCGGGCAAGCCGGAAGATGATGACTCCGAGGTGCCCAGTGGGCTCAAGGACCTGATAATCTCAGAGGTCGAGACGCAGATGATCCGGATGGGTTACGTCCTTGAAACCGATCCCGAATCGAACGATCCTGACCTGGTGATGTTAGCCAGCATAACGCAGACGAAATGGACCGCTTATGTGCCGGGATATCCCGTTTATCCAGGGTATCCGTGGTACGGTGGTGGGTGGTACCCGTATTATCCGTGGTATACACCGGGGTACACCGTTTCGTACGACACGGGCACGATCCTGATAGACATGTACGACTATGCCACTCTTGATGAGGGCACAGATGATATCGATATAATCTGGACCTGCGGAATCAACGGTATTCTCAGCAGCTCAAGTTCGTACAACACGGAGAGGGTCCAGAACAGCATCGATCAGGCTTTCGAGCAGTCACCTTATCTGAAACAGAATTCAACGCCTTAGGAGCAGAAACAGCTGCATATCGGGAAAGGAGAATATTATGAGAACGATTCTTGCGGTTTTTCTGGTCCTGGCTTGTTGCGCTGGAGCAGTTAAGGCCGATGACGCAATAGGCGTTATTACATACGACGTCTCGTTCCCCCTGGGGGACATGAAGAATTATGTCGACAAGGAAGAGCTGGCGCGGATTCGGGCTCGAGGGAAGATGGCTTGTGAAACCCAATATTTCGCTCGGGCTTGCGTGGCACTGGAACACTTTCTACGAGACGACCGATGAGTTGATCGAGATTGAAAACGGCAATGTCTCAGGCAACCAGTACAGGATCATGTACGGTTCGCCTATAATGGCCACCGCCTTCTGGTATCCCAAGTCACCATTGGACAATCCGAGTTACATGCCGTATCTCGGCCTCGGTGTGGGGACGATCTACACGAAGGAGCGTCTCGAGATCGGGATCGTTGCATTCGAGGACACCGCCTGGCATTTCGGGCTCTCTCCCGAGGCAGGAGTCATGATCCCGGTCGGGTACTACACGAACCTGCTTGTCGGGGCGAGATACAACTACGCCTTTGAAAGCGGAGATTCGCCCGAATACCAGTGGTGGACCCTGAGCGTAGGATTCGCCTGGACGAACTAGACCGTATCAGGATCTGATAAAGGTCGGATCTGAAAGATAGAACATGGCGGGCCGCTTCACAGCGGCCCGTTTTTTATAGATTTTCCTGTCAATTTCTTCCCGCCCGACCGATAATCCTCTGCGGGAAGAACAGGTAACATAAATCAGAAGGAGCGACAGATGGAAGGAACCGGATCGACATCGCGCATACTTGTCACATTCGCGGCATTTGTCGTTATCGTCGCGGGGATGAAGGCCGCCGGATCGATCGTCGTCCCCGTTCTGTTCGCACTTTTTCTCGCTATCATATGTTCCTCTCCGGTCTCATGGCTGGTCGGGAAGGGTATATCCGCGTGGCTGGCGATACTGGTCGTGCTTCTCGTCATCCTCACTGTCAGTTCGTTTGTTACCGGATTCCTCGGGGCGTCGGTCACCGATTTCGTCAAAGCATCCCCTCAATACGCGACGGCACTGGAGCAACGCTTCTCCGGCATATACCAGTGGCTCGAGGGCCGCGGGATCGAAACGGATAACATCGATATCCTGGGAAAGGTCGACGCCGGGTATGGTGATGGGATATACGGCGACAGTGCTTAACAGCCTGAAGGACGTCCTGGCCAACGGATTTCTCATTATAGTGACGGCCGTATTCATGCTTCTCGAGGCCTCGAGCTTCCCGAAGAAACTCAGGGAGATCCTCGACTCTCCCGACAGGTCCCTGCCCCAGTTCGAGATGATAACGAACGAGATAAAGCGCTATCTCGCCTTCAAGACCTGGATATGCCTTGCGACAGGTATCATCGCGACGCTGCTTCTCCTGGCCGCGGGAGTAGATAACGCATACCTGTGGGGATCGCTCACATTCCTGCTCAACTACATCCCTACGATCGGATCCTTCATAGCGGCGATTCCACCCATCCTGCTTGCTTTCGTCCAGTACGGTTTTACCAGGGCGATCATTGTGGCGATAGGGTATGTCGTGCTGAATCTTGTGATCGGAAATTTCGTGGAGCCGAGAGTGATGGGGAAGGGGCTGGGGCTTTCGACGCTTGTCGTATTCCTTTCCCTTCTGTTCTGGGGATGGGTATTCGGGCCGGTCGGGATGATACTGTCCGTTCCCTTGACGATGATGACGAAGATAGTCCTCGAGTCGAGAGAGGACACTAAGTGGATAGGGATCATCCTCGGATCGCCGAAATAGATATCCGGGACATGGTGAAAAAGAAAAAGGGCCGCGGCGTTGCCGCGGCCCTTATCTTTTATCGTTTCAGCGACAAAGAGCTAGAATGCCCTGCTGTACATCAGCTGAAAGTTGTACTGCTTGTGAGTCGACTCGACCGGGGGGATGGTCGATCCGTTTCCCGGATTGGTCTGGCTGTTCTCCAGAGCGGTCTGGAACGAGCCGTTGATCCCGTTGGCGTCCCACTCGTACCCGGCGCCGAGCGTGATGTGATGCTCGACGATGGCGGGGAAGAGGGCGTTGACGTACTGGTCGGGAACGGGATTCTTGCCGTAGTTGTAGCCGCCTCTCAGTGTCAGGGCCTCGGTAGCTTCAAAGGCGCCGCCGAGGGCTATGACGAGCTGGTTCTCCCAGTTCTGGTAGAGGTCGGCGTCCATCTCGAGGCCGCGCGAAGCCGCCGTTCTCGGCAGTCTCGTCGGCCTTGAAGCTCATCTTGAAGTCCTTCATGGCGCTTTCCCAGCCGATGTACTTCAGGTCGAGGGCGAGCATGAGCTTCTCGCTGGCATCGAAGGCGACGCCTCCGCCGATGACCCACGGCCACTCGAAATCCTTGATCGTGACGGTACCGGTGACGGTCATGTCCATATCCATGTAAGTGCCTGTCGGGGCGCCCTGGAAGGCGCCGGGATCGGCGTTCATGCCCATGCTGAGCTTGGCGTTACTTGTCTCGAGGTCCTGGAGCCAGGTCTGCGAATGATATGTCGCGCCGACGGTGACAGCGGGAGTGACCTCGTATGTCAGGCCGAGCTTCCCGGCGGCGCCGTATCCCTTCGCTTCCCCGAAGAACGAGCTCTCGTTGGAGAAATCGAAGTAGGCGTGGTAGAGCTGGCTGATCCCGGTGCCGCCGAACGGCTCGTAGAACATACCAAGGGCCTCTACCATCGAACCGCTGACCGTGCCGATGTTCTGTGCGGCAGGGTTGGCCATATCCTGGAACTGACCCTCGCTCATCGCCATCTGAAGGTCCATTCCGGCCCAGACGAAGTCGAATGTCACGCCGACCGTGAACTTCTCGTTGACGTCGTAGGTGACGGGAACGATCGCGCGGCCGACGCTGACCTCGGAGCGGTTGACGAGTCCCTGCTCGAGGGCCGTGTTCTGGCCCATGCTCGGATCGGACATCCATGAGCTCGAGTTGTACTCGGTGCCCATGCCGCCCTGGCCGAATACGCCGAATCCGTAACCCCACGCGCTCTTCTTGACGAAGAAGCCGAGCGCGGGCATCCAGAACGATGTGCTCTCCGAATCGGCCGACATGTCGCCCATCGGGGTCGTGACGGTGGCGGTGATACGCGGCCCGAGATATCCGAGCGCGACGTCGAGGTGGTACCCGTCGGCGAAGAAGCCGAGGGTGGCCGGGTTGTTCATCATACCCGCGGTTCCGACCTGGAATCCGTACGAGGTGCCGCCCATACCTGCCGATACCGGGCCGTACCCCTCGAGGTTCATCCCGTTGGTCGCCGTCACGGTCGCCGGGATCCCGGCCGACAGCGCGAGCACCATCAGGACTGTAAACAGTTTTCTCATAATTGAAGCCTCCCAGCTAATTGAGAAAAATTACTGATTAACCGGATATTGCACGGAATATATGGAGGCATAATTAGTGAGTCAAGATGTAAGTTATTTGCCGGCGAGCACGAGGATCCCGAAAGATATAAAGAGGCCTCCGGAGACGTACCTGACCGCTTTTTCGCCTATAACTGAGGGGAGGAAGTTTCCAACGAGGACACCGAGGCCGGTTGCCAGGACCATCGCAAGCGCCGCGCCCGCGAAAACGACCCATGGGGAGCGGTATCTGCCCGCCAGGCTGAGGATCGTCAGCTGGGTCTTGTCACCCAGCTCGGCGAGGAACATGATGCCGAACGAAGTAAAGAAGATCTTCCACATGTCAGCCGGTCCTTTCTATTATCTTTTCTTTCAGCTGCGCGACAAGCTCGCTCGTTACCGGGAAACGGCCCGATTCGGTCAGGCCCTCCTCGAGCAGGCCGAGTCCCGGCCTGATGTAGTCCAGGAATTCCTTCTTGCCCTTCTTGAGGCCGAGGAATGAGAAGGCCGCAAGGGCCTGCATGTTTCTCTGTATTCCGGCAAGGACGAAGCGCTCGTTGAATGCTTCGAAGCCCCCTGTGGGCTCGGGGTCGTCCCCGGTGAACCTGTAATAAAGCTCCATCAGGAGGGTCTTTCTCGTTCCAGACTCGACCGGATGGTAGGGGTCCTTAAGGAGGGAGGCGACGTCGTACATCCCCGGCCCCTTATGGGCGGTCTGGAAATCGACGATACGGAGCGTCCCGTCCTTGACCATTATATTGCGGCTCTGGAAATCCCTGTGCATGAAGACTTGCGGGTGCGAGGCAAGTTCCGCCGCGAGATCCCCGCGTTCTTCGTCCCATCCCGGCGGGATCTCCATCCCGGCGAAATTTTCGACAAACTCCCTCGCAAAATATTCAGTCTCGCCAAGCATTATATCTTCGTTGAAAAGCATGTCTTCCGGGATACCTGTTCCATCCGCGGCGACTGTCACCGTTGTCTGCAGGCGGAAGAGTATATCGATGCAGTCACGGTAAAATGCCAGTTCCGCCTGCTGGTCCGCTTCCACGAGAGCGTCGACGAGATGCATGTCGCCGAGGTCCTCCATCACCACCGCGCCGTCCTCACAGATCGAATAGAATTTCGGGACAGGAATGCCGTTATCGCGGAGAAAATCCCCGACCTTTATGTAGCGGTCGAATTCAGGTCCGCCTCCCGGCTGGACAAGGACAACCGCTGACAGTCCTTCTTCCTCGACCCTGAGGAAATTCCTGTCCGATCCGCCCTTCGTTATAACGCTCACAGTGGCTCTGTCCGAGAACCCTCCGCCGGGCATACGCTCCCATTTCCCTTCGAGCGCCCTGAGGGCCAGAGCGAGGACTTCTCGGATCTGTCACTTCTCCACCTCCAGCACCTGGTCATCGTATACGATCACTGAACTCAATCTCGTGCCGTCTCGTACTACGGCGCCATCCATCACTACGCAGTTCTCGAGGAATGTGTTTCCCTCGATAAGGGCGCCTTTTCCCACATCGAGGAATCCAGCCCATCGGGCACCGGGATCTATCGATGCTCCTTCGCCGGTCCTGAGCGGAACCGTCGAAGGAAGAACGGCCCTATCGAACCGGACCATTTCTAGCATAATCCTGCGGTGTATGTCGAGATATGACTGTGGAGATCCGATCTCCCCCCAGGCCGTTTCATCTGACGATGAGATCGCAGAGGCGTTAAATCCTGCGACAGAACCGGGGCTGTGCGAGATCATCTCGAGAAGCACGGGGACGAGGCCCTTCTTTTCCCGGGGGAAATATTCGAGCGCGTCTCCCGAGAGGACGGCCATTCCCGTGTATCCCATTGCAGTGGAAGCCCCCTCTGTCGAAGCGGCAGGCGGGGAAGGCCCTATGTCGAGGACATCTCCTCCGGCGTTCATCGTCACAGCGGCAGGGGGGGTGCGCCCGCCCATCTCCGGCTCCATCAGTATCATCGTCACCATCGCTTTTCGCCCGATGTGATATTCGAGCGCTTCATCGAAGCTGAACGAGGAAAGGATGTCGCCGTTATGGAGGAGGACATGATCGGCATCCCTGAGATCGGGGGCCATGTTGCCGATACCGCCGCCCGTGTCGAGAAGTTCCTTTTCTTCGTGGAACAGGACGGGCCAGTCCTTCCCGCCGGCGTATTCCCTTATCATATCTCCGAGATGGAAGAGGTTTATATGTAGCCTCGAAACGCCGGAGCGGAGCAGCTTATCTGCAAGGATCTCCAGCAGCGGCACCCCGGTCACCGGCAGGAGCGGCTTCGGGAGCTTGCCGGTAAGCGGAAGCATCCTCGTGCCTTTTCCAGCCGCCAGAATGATCCCTTCGATTTTTCCGCCGGTCATGGAAGTATCCTTTTCTTCAGTCGTAGAGGAGCCAGCCGGCTCTGGACTCGAGGAACCGCGTGAGTCGTTCCTTCCATTCCAGGACGATATCGGCGACGGCCGTTCCCCCGGCAATAGATTCCTTAAGTCCGGGCCCGCCGTAGAGGATATCTATCGGAGGTTTCTCAGTCTCGTATTCATATGGGGGATCGAGCCAGGCGAAGCTGTCCGGATAGAGATCCGATACCGCTTTTATGACGCCTACTGCGCACAGAATCGGCTTGAAAGAGATCTTGTCAGTGATGTGGATCTGGACGCCTCCGCAGTCATCTCCGGAGTACTTGTCAAATGTCGGCCTGAATACGGCCGGCCGGAAGGCAGCGCCCGGGACTCCCGCCGACTCGAGGGCAAAGGTCAGTTCCATCGGATCTATCCATGGTGCCCCGGTCAGCTCGAACGGCCTCGTAGTGCCTCGTCCCTCGGAGATGTTCGTTCCCTCGAGCATGACCATCCCGGGGTAGACGAGCGCCGTATCAGGAGTCGGGATATTCGGAGAGGGCATGACCCATGGAAGGCCGGTGCCGGGGAAGAGCATCTCTCGTTTCCAGCCCCTCATCCTGACGACTTCCAGAGAGCATGGATCGGGATCGGACTCGTTTATCGCCAACAGGATCTCGCCGATCGTCATCCCGTGCCGCAGCGGCAGGGGCCAGAGGCCGACGAATGATTCGTATCCCTTTTCCAGGACCGGGCCTTCGACTTCGGTCCCTCCGATCGGGTTGGGCCTGTCGAGGACTATCATCTCGATACCGGCTGCCGCGCATGCCCTCATCATGAGGAGGGCGGTCCATATATATGTATACGGCCTCGCCCCGACGTCCTGGAGATCGACGACCACGATATCGAGCCCCGAAAGCATCTCCGGCAGGGGAGATCTCGTCTCGCCGTAGAGCGAGTATACGGGGATGCCGAGCTGCGGGTCGGTATAGCCTTCCCACTCGATCATGTTCGCCTGCGTAACGCCTGACGGGCCGTGCTGCGGCCCGAAGAGGCATGCGAGTTCCGCTTCGCTTCTAAGTATCATCCCGGCCGTATGGTCCAGGGAAGAGGAAACGGAAGCCTGGTTTGCGAGCAGCCCGATCCTCGCTCCCTTCGGCAGCCCGTACCCGCCACCGCTCAATATGTCGCATCCTGTGAGCACGGATCTCCTTCCGTATCGGAACTATTATGTTTCCAGCCATCGTAAAGGCTGATATATTTCCCGTACAGGAGAAAATCATACCCGGAAGGAAGGTGGGAAGCATGTCCAGAAAGACCGTCTATTTTATGTTTACGATACTCGCCGCCGTCCTGCTCGTTTCATGCGCCGGAGACAGGGAACCATCCCTTAGAGGAGGTACGCTTGTCGTCGGGGAGATAAGCGCCTACGAATCGCTCAACCCGATGAGCACGACCGACGCTCACGCGAGGGATATCTATAATCTCATGTTCCTCTCTCTTCTCGACGAGAACGATGATTTTCTGACCTTCACGCCGAGGCTCGCCACCTCCTGGGAATTCTCGACCGACCGCAGGGAACTGACATTCCATCTGCGTGACGATGTCGTATGGAGCGATGGAGTCGGATTTACGGCGCGTGATGTGGTTGCCACCTTCACGGCCCAGAAAGACACCGCGATGGTGTGGAGCGGCAGGCACCTCAAGGAGCATATCGAAGAGGTGCGTTTCGTCGATGACTATACCGTCGTGTTCCACTTCAGTCATGTATATCCCTACCAGGTGATGGACGCCAATGACGGCCCGATACTGCCGGAGCATCTGCTCGAGAGCATGACTCCGCAGGAGATAAGAGGACTCAAGGTCGAGGATTTTCCCACGAACGGCCCGTTTCGCGTCGGAGAGTGGGTCAGGGGACAGATCTCTCACGCTGGTTCCATACGAGGATTACTACGATGAAGGAAAACCTTATCTCGACCGCGTTGTATTCAAGATAATACCCGACCAGGTCAACCTGATCACCCAGCTCAAGAGCGGTGAAGTCGACTGTATGGAGAGCCTTCCGCCGATGGAGGTCGACAAGCTTCGCAAGGGAGATTATGGTATCCGCGTCTTCAATTTTCCCGCGAGAGCCTATATCTATATCGGCTGGAACGGAGCCCATCCATTGTTCAGGAACGCCAGGGTGCGCAAGGCGATGACTATGGCGATCGACCGGCAGATGATCATAGATAACCTGTATTACGGGCTCGCGGAAGCATGCACGAGCCCTTTCATTCCCCAGCTCTGGGCGTATAACGACGGGATCGAAGCTCTTCCGTACGATCCCGAAGGAGCGAGGCTCATTCTCGAGGAGGAGGGATTCACCGACTCCGACGGTGATGGCTGGCTCGACCGGGATGGGGAGAGGTTCGCGTTCGAGGTCATGACCAACCAGGGAAACCAGATTCGCAACGATATCCAGGTCATGGTCCAGGAACAGCTGGCTCAGATCGGCGTGAAAGTCGAACCGTTGATCCTCGAGTGGACCGTGATGCTCGAGCGGCACAAGGCCTCTGATTTTGAGGCGATAGTCAGCGCGTGGAGAGTCGGGACAAAGGTCGATCTCAAACCGATCTGGGGATGTGAATCGAGGAAGGAAGGCGGCTACAACAGGGTTGACTACTGCAATGCCGAGGTGGACAGGCTTAATTCCACCGCATGCGGCATCCTCGATTTCGATGAAGCGCGTCCGCTCTTTTTCAAGGCCCAGGAAATAATCTACGAGGAGCAGCCGTTCACATTCCTGTATAATCCTCACGCCCTGCTTGCGCTACATGAGAGATTCACCGGGGCCAGGCCCGATGCGATAAGCATGTACCACAACCTCCACGAGTGGCGGGTAGGACCCGGGAAGGAGAAAGAAGGCGACGATGCTCCATGAGGTAGGGATCGGAGCCCTCGTAAGCGCGGTGGCCGCACAGGTGCTGAAGCCCTTCGTGGATCTTATCCAGGGTAAGGGATTCAATTTCTTCCGTATGCTCGACACGGGCGGCATGCCGAGTTCCCACACCTCCGTTGTGACGACTCTGACCGCCGGAGTCGCGGCGTATGAAGGTGTCTCCTCGCCTCTTTTCGGCATATCCCTCGTGATCAGCCTCTACTTCATATTCGAGGCGACGGGGCTGCGGCAGGAGGTCGGAAACCAGGCGAGGGTGCTCAACGAGATCGTCGACAAGGTCAGGGAGACTCACCATTTCAACGCCGAGGAACTGCACGAACTGATCGGCCACACATGGGCAGAGGTCTCGGGCGGTTTCGCGCTCGGACTGCTCGTCGCCTGGTTGATGTTCTGACCGTTCGGCACCTTTAAAAACCCTTGACACCTTATTCCGCGAAGCACAGAATGTTTTCTGTAACTCGGATAAAACCATGCCGGTACGTTATCGGCCGGGAACTGACAGAAAGGGTGATGAGATCGGAACGGGGCTGACCACGCAGAGAGCATCGGATTCCGATCCGGGCATGCGTTATTTTTATTCAGATCGATCAGCGAAGTCGGATCGCCGGGGGCGGTTCGACCTTTTTTTTAAAGAGGACGCAATAGCACGGACAAATGATGAGGAGGTGCTGATCAGCATGCGGACCATAGCGGTGATCAACCAGAAGGGCGGCTGCGGCAAGACGACGGTCGCCGTAAATCTCGCTGCTGCGCTCGGGGAGCTCGAGAAGAAAGTGCTGCTCGTCGACATGGATCCTCAATCCCACGCCTCGCTCAGCCTCGATATATCCTGTCGAGAGGTCGATCATACGACGTACGACCTGCTGAGGGATCCGCGCGTGATGGTCGAAGACGCGACCTGCCGTTACGATGACCATCTCGATGTCATACCCTCATCGCCTGTGCTCGGAGCGGTGGAACAGGAACTTGCTGGCCGTGATGCGAGGGAGACGAGGCTGTCTTCGAAGCTTATCCGTGTTGATGACATCTACGATTATACTATTATCGACTCTCCGCCGAATGTCGGCCTTCTCACGTTCAATGCTCTCATGGCGGCAAACGAGGTAGTCATCCCCGTCGATCCGAGTATCTACTCGCTGCAGGGTGTGGGCAAGCTCCGCGAAACTGTCGAACTGCTGGAAAACGAGACCAAGCACCGTGTCACGGTGTCGATCCTCGTCAACAATATCGAGAAGAGGACCAATTTCTCGAGGGATATCGTTCTGGAACTGGAGAAGCATCACGGAGCGGAACTGATGGATGTGACGATCAGCCATTCCGTCAAATACAAGGAAGCGTCCCTGAGGGGCGTCTCTATCTTCGGGCTCCCGCGCTCCGACAGGCTCAAATGGGAATTTCTCACACTCGCGAGAGAGCTCGAGGACAGGAGCTCGCTGATCGATACTGCCGACATTGGTGAGTGGATGGAAAAGCTTCACGGTCCCCGTGTCGTCTCGGGAAGCGTTGTCTTTGCCATCGATGCGCCCGCTGCAGGCAGCGTTTACCTGACAGGGGAATTTACCAACTGGTCGCGTGAAGGGGTCAGGATGGAAAGGGATGGTGACGACGGCCTGTGGAAGGTCGCCGTGGATCTCGATCCCGGAGAATACGAATACAGGTATATAGTCGATGGTGTCTGGATCAAGGATCCCAGGAACGTCGATTCGGTCCTCAATGAATTCGGGCAGGAAAACTCACTGCTGATCGTCTGAACCCCTTGGCCGGACCTCACTGCCATGCACCAGGGACAGAGGCCCAGAAATCTCAGTGACATAAGTCATCTCTATCTCTCCACATCACGGGAGCAGGAAGAGGGATCTTCCGGCTCGACGGCTCTTATCCTTATTGCCTCTCTGGAGAGAAGTCCTCTCAGGGCCTGGCTGTCCGCCGGACTGGCGGCCGCATTCGGATCACAGAACGCTTCTGTCACCCTGCTTGATGTAGGCAGAAGCCTTCCCAATGCGGGGTACTACTTCGCCCTCGGGCCAGAGCGCTATCTGCGCCCTGTACTTGACGAAGGGGCGGTCGTAGAGACAGATGCCGGAGGAGGAGTGAGAATCCGATGTGCGAGGGATCCGGCTCTGCTGAGGTACCAGGACAACGCGGCCTCAGCCGGGCTGCGGGTGATCCTGATAGCTCTGGAATGGAATGGAACAGCCGCCTCCGATGAGCTGCGCTCTATCTGTGATGCCGTTCCCGCGGACCTTCCCGCATTTCTTCTTACGGTCACTGACTCTTATCCCGGGAGTGTCGATGGGATATCGCGCGCATTCGACGATATTTTTCCCGGCGGGCCTGCGATGGCTCTCTTTCCCGGAGGAGAGGAAACGCCGGCAGGGGGTATCGAACCATGTCCCTTCCCGGCGGAACTGCTCAAAGACTTGAGCAGAAGAAAACCCCCCGTCTCGTCCTTTCTGACAGGGCTCGCGGGGGAAATACTTCAGAGGCTCGGTTCGAGAAAGAGAGGAGCCGCCTGTGACAGGGTCTGATGATCGGTGTGAGGCGGCGGGCCGCAACGGACTGCGGATATCTGACAGTCGTGTCAGGCGCCTCTATTCCATTCTCTGTGACGAGATCATCGGGTTTTCACCTGCCGTGACCGTCGATGTCGCCCCATTCGAGACCCGGTTTGCCACCTCTGCGGGTATGTACGTCAAGGTCTCTCCCTACCGTGAACTGTTCCTCGTTTCGGCCGGCTGCGATTCTCCGGTAGAGATCAGGGTCTCGGATGAGGATGGACTTGTAAGAGCTCTCGACATAGTCCTGGAATGCTTCCTCATATCGACTACCGCAACCCTCTCCGATTGACTATATTTACGACAGGTAAGGCGACCCCTCTGCCACCTGTGGAAGAGGTGGGCATATTGACAAGATCCTCCGTGGCAGTCGTTTCATGGCTGTTGTCGATGACGGCATTTCAGTCCTGCATCTTCGAGGCTGATCCTCAGAGCTCGAATTCCCCTCCGTATATCACACACTACTCTCCTCAGGAGCTCTTCATAGAGATCACTCCGCCTGTCGATTCGATCATGTTCAGTTTGTCCGCAGGCGACCCGGATGGGGATGAACTTTTCTACAGCTATGCTCTTGTCGACGATGACGGCATTTTCGAGGAGGTGTTGAGTCATGGACGGGAATATCTGTTCAAGCCCGGAGAATCAGGGTTCTACTGTCTGCAGGGGAGAGTGAAGGACAGATCCGATTTTGTCGTCAGGGACTGGTATGTCATCGCAGGCGCGCGACAGAACGGACCGCCTTTGATCGTCCGGTACGCGCCGGACCAGGACTACATCGCTGTGCACGCGGGCTCATCGCTTGGATTCATGATAGAGGTCGAGGATGACCATCCCGAATTTCTGCGCTTCTCGTATTATAAGGATGGAGAACCGAAAGAGTTCATGAGCGAGGATCCTTCGGTTCAGATAGAGTTCATGGAGTACGGTCTCTTCGATGTAACCGGCCTGGTCTGGGACGGTGAATACGGGGACACTATTTCGTGGGTAGTGATGGTCGGGGAAGAGTCTGACAGTGTCGCGCCTGCCCGGATCACCGACCTGGCCGGCTGGGTCGGGGATGCACCGGGGACGATCAGTCTCCAGTGGACTGCGACGGGCGACGACGCTCTGGAAGGAAGGGCGACATGTTACCTGATCAGGACACATGCCTTGAAAATATCCAATGAGTATGATTGGGGAGAGGCATCGTGGGTGGAGGGGGAGCCGTCGCCCGATCTGCCCGGGACGACCGAGAAAATGATCGTCGGGGATCTTGATCCGGGCAGTTGGATCTATGTGACGGCAAGAGCGGTCGATGAGTTCGGTAACATGTCATTTATCGGCAACTGCATCAGGGTGCTTGTGCGGGGGGACGGCGTGGTAGATGGTTATATCACCGATGCGTGTACGGGAGCAGCCCTCGAAGGAATTATCGTCTCCTCGGGCGAGGATATCTGGATATCAACGGCTGATGGGTACTACATGTTCGCGGGGAATGACCTGTCCGGCGATTTTTTAATGTTCAGGGACGAGGAAGATGTAAGCGACCAGGGTGACTACTACGATATATCGATACCTCTGTCGGGCCTGGACTGGCATTTCAGCGAAGATCTCTCGATGATGCCGTATTTCGACATGGTGAACGTGATGTCAGGCACCTACGATGAAAACTTCTATACCTTCTTCAGGCACATGACCGACACGAAGGGGCTGTACGGTAAGCCTACGATCTTCAGGAACTGGGATCATTTTCCGGTGACGGTATACAGTCCCCCGTTCTCATGGGAGGGGGTCGACATCCAGGAGCTGGCGAGGCTTGCGATAGACTCGTGGAACAACCTGACGGGGCACGAGTTGTTTGTGACAGTAGACGAGCCCGGAACCGCCGATGTCGAGATAATCTACGACGCCGGGGACGAGGACAAGCATCATATCGAGCTGGTCAGTACCAACGAGGACGGTACTCCGGCGAAGATGCTGATATGGATATATCCGAACCACCAGGTCGCGCCGATACAGATCGTCGGCAGGAAGATATTCGCGCACGAACTCGGACATATTCTCCAGCTCGGGCACAGCTATGACCTCGGCCACCTGATGGTCGGTGGGACATCACCGATCACGAATGTTCCGACAGAAGACGAGATAAACCTGATCAGGTCCCTTTACGGTCTGCCGACGATATTCGATGCTTCCTGGCACCTCGATGAATGATATCGGGCAGGACCATCCCATAAGGGCTGTTACTCATTAAACATATTCGGCTTTCGCAACCTGGGCTGATTTATTATCTTTTAATCAAGATATCGGCCCCACCGATAAGAATGAGGTGGATATGATGCGAAAAGCCAATGGGTTGATAATATTGGGTCTCGCGTGGGGAATGGCGTTTCAGTCGTGCATCTTCCAGACCGATCCTGTAAGGCCGAATTCCCCTCCGATAATAAAGGAGTCCTCTCCGGAGGGCCCAGTTCTGCCTGCTATTGAAGTGCCTGTCGACTCGATTGTATTCAGCATGGTCGCTGATGATCCCGATCGCGACGAGTTGAGATACAAGTATGTTCTCATAGATGACAAAGATGGTGGTGCAGAAGAGGTCCTGCATGAAGGGCCCGACTTTGTCTACAAGCCGACAGTCGGCAGATTTTACCACGTGCAGGGAAGGGCTGAGGATCACTCCGATTACGTGTTCAAGGACTGGTACTTCACTGCCATAGAGCTGCATAACGACCCTCCGGTCATCAACTGGTGGTATCCCGATCAGGACAGCATAACGACACTTATAGGTTCGACGGTCGAGTTCAGGATGGGTGTTGACGACGACCACTACGAGGACCTGCGCTATTCGTATTATGTCGGAAGTGTGCCGATAGAGATCATGGATGAGACCGCGCCTGCGGAGTACAGGTTCATGGAGAACGGTTTCTTCGATGTCACCGGCATGGTCTGGGACGGTGAATTCGGTGACACGCTGTCCTGGGTGATCAGGGTCGTTGGCGATCCTGACACTATCGCACCGGCGCGGATCACGGATCTTATCGGCTGGACAGGGTTCGAACCCGGAACGATCCGGCTCCAGTGGACAGCGCCCGGCGACGATGATATGGAGGGGAGAGTGAGTCACTATCGCGTACGGACGCATACGATCCCCATATTGAATGAAGAAGATTGGGATGAGGCTTCCCAGAAGAATGGAGTACCGGTACCGGGAATGGCCGGGACGGTAGAGGAAATGATCGCTGAGAACCTCAATCCGGGGACGTGGCTGTATGTGACGGCCAGGGGTGTCGATGATTTCGGGAACATGTCGCAGCTTGGCAACTGCGTCAGGCTGCTGGTGCGCGGAATAGACGCGGATGGTTACGTAAGCGATTCGGCCACCGGCGCTCCACTCGAGGGGATCGTCGTCTCGGCGGAAGGGATCACCGATACAACCGGCGCGGACGGGTATTACAAGCTTGCCAACCTTCCTCTGTACACGGATTTCATGAAGTTGAGGGATGAGCATATTGTCGGCGACCAGGGTGACTACTACGATATGTCGATACCTCTGTCGGGCCTGGACTGGCATTTAAGCATAGATCTCTCGATGATGCCATTTTTCGAGCTGGTGAGCACGATGTCCGATATGTACTATGAAGACTTCTATGCCTTCTTCAGGCATATGACCGGCACGAAGGTTGTGCCGGGCAAGCCTACGATCTTCAGGAACTGGGATCATTTCCCTGTGACGATATACAGTCCCCCGTTCTCATGGGAGGGGGTCGACATCCAGGAGCTGGCGAGGCTTGCGATAGACTCGTGGAACGACCTGACGGGGTACGAGTTGTTTGTGACAGTAGATGATCCCGGAACTGCCGATGTCGAGATAATCTACGACACTGAGGACGAGGACAAGCATCATATCGAGCTGGTCAGTACCAACGAGGACGGGACTCCGGCGAGGATGCTGATATGGATATATCCGACCCACCAGGTCGCGCCGATACAGATCGTCGGCAGGAAGATATTCGCGCACGAACTCGGACATATTCTCCAGCTCGGGCACAGCTATGACCTCGGGCACCTGATGGTCGGCGGGACTTCGCCGATCTCGAACCTCCCGTCAGAAGACGAGATAAACCTGATCAGGTCCCTTTACGGTCTGCCGGCGGTGATTGACGCGAACTGGTATGTAAATGAATAAGCACTGCCAATCTGGCAGCGCGAACATTGTTTTCTATGACAGAACGTCTGGAGAGTTGAGATCCTCCAGGCGTTCTTTTTTGCCTGTCCCGGTATAATCAGCTATAACTATTTGATATATAATCATATCCATGGTGCGGTCATCGATTGTGCCGTATGGCACGCGAAGTGCGACTATATCCTGTATAGTAAACGGCTGGAGACTGATTGATGAATTAAAACACGAGGTGATGATTATGCTGAATGCAGACAGATTTACAGTAAAGGCGCAGGAGGCGCTGTCGGCGGCACAGGAGGCCGCTTTCAGGGCGAATAACACAGAGGTGCTTCCCATCCACCTCCTTGCCGTACTGGTGCGGCAGGATGAGGGGATCGTCGCTCCGCTGCTCAGGAAACTGGGCGTCGATATGGCAAGGATAGAGAACGGGCTCGAAGAGGGCCTTTCGCGATGCCCGAAGATCGACAAGGGGTTGCCTGACACGAGGCCGTCATTGCAGTTCCAGGAGACGATCAGGAAGGCGATGGAGGAGGCCGACTCACTGCGCGACGAGTATGTGAGCACCGAGCATCTCTTCCTGGCTCTGGCCGAGGACAGTGGAGAGGCCGGGAAGATGCTCGTGGCGGCAGGTGCGGGCAGGGATGCGATTCTGCAGGCTCTTGCCGGGCTGCGCGGATCGCAGAGGGTCACCGACCAGAATGCCGAGAGCAAGTACATGGCCCTCGAGAAGTATACTACTGATTTTGTGAAACTCGCGAGAATGGGAAAGCTCGATCCTGTTATCGGACGTGATGAAGAGATAAGGCGCGTGAGTCAGGTCCTTTCGCGCAGAAGGAAGAACAATCCCGTGCTGATAGGCGAGCCGGGAGTAGGAAAGACCGCTATCGTCGAGGGGCTTGCGCAGCGTATCGCAGCTGGCGATGTTCCCGAGAACATCAGGGACAAAAGGCTGCTGGGCCTCGACATGGGTGCGCTTATCGCCGGGGCGAAATTCCGGGGTGAATTCGAGGAGCGCTTCAAGGCAGTTCTCAAGGAGGTCTCATCGTCAGACGGAGGGATCATCCTATTTATCGATGAGCTTCATACACTTGTAGGGGCTGGCGCGGCCGAGGGGTCAGTCGATGCTTCCAACATGATCAAGCCGGCTCTTGCCCGCGGTGAGCTTCGGTGCGTCGGAGCAACGACACTCGATGAGTACAGGAAATATATCGAGAAGGACGCGGCTCTTGAAAGGCGTTTTCAGACCGTGCTGGTCCGCGAGCCTGATGTGGGGGAGACCGTTTCGATCCTCAGGGGGTTGAAGGAGAAGTACGAGGTGCATCATGGCGTAAGGATTGAAGATTCCGCGTTGATAGCGGCGGCGAAGCTCTCACAACGCTATATCTCGAGCAGGTTCCTGCCTGACAAGGCGATTGATCTTGTCGATGAGGCGGCGTCACGTCTGCGCATGGAAATGGATTCTGTGCCGATAGAGCTGGCGGAGATACAGGACAGGATCACCCAGCTCGAGATAGAAAAGAAAGCGCTTGAGAAAGAAAAGAAGAAGGAGGCGGTAAAAAAACGTCTCGACGAAGTGAAGGAAAGCCTGGCCGACCTCGATGAGAAGGCTTCCGTGATCAGGATCAGATGGGACGGGGAGAAAGAGGTCGTCGACACGATCAGGAAACTTCAGGAAGAGCTGGACACCGCGCGTACGGAGGAACAACTCGCCCAGAGGGACGGCAAGCTCGAGCGTGTCGCCGAACTGAGGTACGGGGTTATCGTGGAGCTTGAGAAGGATCTCGGAAAGGCCCGTGACCGGATGCGGGAGCTGCAGGATTCCGGGGACAGTCTTATGCGCGAGGAGGTCACGGAGAACGATATCGCTGGCATAGTCAGCAAGTGGACAGGCATCCCCGTAAGCCGGATGATCGAGGAGGAAAAGCAGAAGATCCTCCATCTCGAGGAAAGGCTGGCGGACAGAGTAGTGGGCCAGGACGAGGCGATAGAAGTGGTCAGCAACGCGGTCCGCAGGTCGCGAGCCGGCCTTCAGGACCCGCGGCAACCGCTGGGTTCGTTCATATTCCTCGGTCCGACGGGTGTAGGAAAGACCGAGCTGGCAAAGGCGCTGGCAGAGCAGCTTTTCGATGATGAGAACGCCATGGTCAGGATAGACATGTCGGAATTCATGGAGAAGCACGCCGTCTCGCGCCTGCTCGGCGCACCGCCGGGATATGTCGGGTATGAGGAGGGAGGCTATCTGACCGAGGCTGTTCGCCGCAATCCCTACTCGGTGATACTCTTCGATGAGATCGAGAAAGCGCACCCCGATGTATTCAACGTGCTCCTGCAGCTTCTCGACGATGGAAGGCTGACTGATTCCCAGGGGCATACTGTTGACTTCAGGAACACAATCGTGATCATGACTTCGAATCTGGGGAGCCGCTTTCTGTCCGAGAGCGAAACGCTTGGCGACGAAGAGATAGCTTCGAGGATGAAGGAATCCCTGAGGGAGTTTTTCCGGCCCGAGTTCCTCAACAGGATCGACGAGACGGTCGTATTCGGGTTCCTCTCCAGAGATGACCTGGCGAGTATCGTCGTACTCCAGCTCGGGAAGGTCAACGAGCGTCTCAGTGAGAATGACATCGAGCTCAAACCGACAGAGCGGCTGCTCGAGGTCCTCGCTGACAGGGGATATCAGCCCGAGTTCGGAGCCAGGCCGTTGAAGAGATTGATTCAGACAATGCTTCTGAATCCCCTGGCGACAAGGCTTCTTGAGGGAGATGTGCCTGCCGGGAGCGTGATCGGAGCGGACTGGAAGGAAGATCAGGTGGTTTTCGAACTGAAATGACCTGCGGTAAAGATCGAGGGGCTGCCGTGGCGCGGCAGCCCCTTTTCCCAGACAGGGTTATACGCGATGCCCTGTGCATTAGATATATCTCATAAATCTCATACTTGACAAAGACTTACGAATAATGTACAATACAATTACATTTTATCAGGACTGCTCATCTTTCTCCTCTGACTATCGTTTTCGAAGGATGACATCTTCAAGGAGTCGCAGCGAAAAGACTTACCGCTACCGTTGTTAGGTCCAAGTATTAGATATTAGTAATCCCTATGCCTCCAGGAGGTTCTTTGATGGGTCGGATAGTATCCGCGATTATTGCCATCGTCGTCACAGCATCGTTGCTTACCGGCGGCATTTCTGCAGCTGAAGTTAACGTCAGGATAGACGTCGATGCGTCCGCCGTCCGGGTAATAAGTGACGGCAAGGGCGGATCGATCGTATCAGCCGATGGTATGAACGGTACCAACTATTTCGAATTCCCCTCTCTACCCTACAGGTCATTGAGTGTGCTTATCCCCCAGGGTGAGGATATAGTCTCCTTCCGCCTGGAGGGCGGCAGTATGGTCGAGTTATACGGCTCGGTCGAGCTCGCCAGGTTCGAAGGCATGATGCTCGATGACGGGACTGTAAAAGGTGTCAGTCTCGCGATGGACGACGCAACAGAAGGGGGGGCAGTCTTTCCCGCCTGGCGGGTCAGGCACACTGGGACCTCTCAGTGGAAGGGATACAGGATAGCTGCCTTCGATGTCTACCCTGTCAGGTATGACCTTGATTCAGGCAGACTTACAGTGGACGAGGACTTGACTCTTGTCGTGGAGACAGAGCCTGTCGATGACATCGAGGTGACTGCGACGCGGCAGCGCCACATCGACGGTTTCCGCGAAAGAGCCGAGATCGAGGTTCGCAAAGTCGTGGAGAATCCGTTCGCTTCAGGCGCCTATATGTTTGACGATATCGTAGTGGATGAAGGCGACAGAGGATTCAAGCCCGCCTACCAGCCCGGCCTCGAAGGCAGCGCGGTCAAATATCTCATCGTAACAAATGAGGCCATGGAAACCGAGTTCCAGCGCCTGGCTGACTGGAAGACACTCAAGGGCATCCCCGCCGTAGTGAAAACGATCGAATGGATCGAACAGAACTATTGGAACGGAGCCGACCAGGGAGAGTCGATCAGAAACTTTATCAGGGAAGCGTATGAAAAGTGGGGTGTCGAATACGTCCTTCTGGGAGGAGACACCGACGTGATCCCCGGGCGCCTGGCATACACTACGTTCTACACCGGTGATTTTATTCCAACTGATATGTATTACGGATGCCTCGACGGTACGTGGAACGCTGACGGCGATTCGCTGTGGGGTGAGGCGTTTCATTCGTTGAGCGACCCGGGCGATGAAGCTGATCTCTGGGCAGAAGTCTATATAGGAAGGTTTCCAGCCTCTACCGTAACCGATGCCACCATCCTGATCGACAAGACTATAGCCTACTCGGAACCGGCTGATACCCTGTACAAGGAGGACTTCCTTCTTCTGGGAGAGGTCATATTCCCGTCGGATTTCGTCCCCGGCGACAATATCATCCTCGATGGCGCGGAGATCCTGCAGGCTATTTACTCTGGATATTTCGAGAGCAATCCGGGAATAAACACTACCCGTCTCTATGAGAACTACGCCGATTATGCAGGGTCCACCGTTTTGACCATATCAGAGGGACTGTCGGCGATGGATGCGGGTACGAACCATGTGATGCATTCCGGCCACGGCTACAAGTACAACATGTCAGTCGGAAACGGAAGCATCATCAACTACGACGCAAACAATCTGACTAACGGTGACGAGACATTCTCGATGTACCTGATGAACTGTACGAACGTAGCTTTCGATACGGACTGTCTCGCTGAATATTTCATGCTTAATTCCAGGGGAGGGGCCTTTGCTGTAACAGGATCGAGCCGTTCGGCCTTCCCGAGCGCTTCCAGGCCTTACATGGACGAGTACTACCACCTGCTGTTCAACAGTGGTGTCGTTCAACTCGGAAAGACACACACAAAATCCCGGGAACCGTTTACAAGCGGAGCTTACGGAGAGACGGCAGACAGGTGGACACATTTTATCTACAATTATCTCGGCGATCCGGAATGCAACATGTTCCGGGGACAGGCCGGCACCTACGTGATAACAGCTCCTTCGTCCCTTCAGTTCGGCCATAACGAGGTGACGATCGAAGTGACAAGCGGCGGAGTTCCGGCGGATTCCGCTTATGTATGTCTCTACAAGTACAACGACGACTATGTATATGGGTATACCGACGCGGCCGGCCAGGTGACGTTCCCTGATTTCCTGGTGAGGGATTCGGGTAATGTGACTGTCACTGTTACAGGCGTCGATCACTGCAGGGCCAGAACCTCGATAGGGATCGACTATCAAGCAGATCCCTATCTGAGAGTTAACAGGGCAGTTATAAACGATGATGCCGGTGGAAACGGGGATGCGATTCTCGACTCGGGAGAGAACGTCAGCCTGTGGATCGAGCTCTTCAGCACAGGAAATGCGGATGGAGAGAAGCTCTGGGGTGAGGTCACAGCGATGCATCCTGATGTCCTCATTACCGGTGGTGTCTCTGAGTATCCTGATATCCCCGTCGGTGATGCGGCCTATAATCTCAGTGCCTTCGAATTTATAGTGGATGCTGCAGTACCGGACGAGACGTCCCTCGAATTCCTTGTCGAGATCCATGATTCGAGCGGTGGATACTGGGCAGAAACATTCGCGATGGAGGCTCATGCCCCTGATATCGAACTGTATGTTAACACGGTCACCGACAGTGTTCCGATCGGTAATGGAGATGGTGTGATCGCCAGCGGTGAGAATTTCCTGCTCAGGGTCGGAGTCAAGAACTATGGCTCAGGAGCGGCTGTAGAGCTCGAAGGCAAGATCAGAGCGGAGGATTCCGGCATCACAGTGGCTGACAGCATCTCGGATTATGGTGATCTCGGTATGCTGGACACAGGATATGGAGAAGGATTCATTCTATCCGAGGCTGATGTCGGCATAGATAATTATTTTACATTTGAACTGGTCGATTTTTACGGGCGAACGTTCACGAAAAGGATGGAACTGAGAAAACCGGATTCTCCGCATACGATAACCCTCGATGCGAGTATAGCTCCGGACCAGATTCATGTGACGTGGCAGCGTTCTGACACACTCGAGGCCTACAGGTATATGGTCTACCATTCGATGGATCAGGGAGGTCCGTACGATATGGCGAGCATAGACCCGGTTCTCCACACACTTTATCGCGACCGGGGTCTTCTCCCGAGTACACGCTATTTCTTTGTAATAACAATGGTCGATTCGTGTGGAAACGAGGGTGATCCGAGTGGTGAGGTCACTATCACGACGAATCCTCCCCAGCTTACAGGGTGGCCTAACAGTCTCGGCAAGGAATCAGCATCGAGTCCGAAGATAGCCGATGTAGACGGCGATACTCATGCTGATGTCGTTGTCGGAGCCGAGTTTGTATACGCCTGGGATGGAAACGGTATCGAACTGCGTGACGGCGACAACCAGCCTCTGACCTGGGGTATCTTCAGCACGGAAGGCGATAACTATACCGCTACCGTGGCTCTTGGGGATCTCGATGGTGTTCTAGGCGCGGAGATAGTCGGCGCTTCGTGGAATACGAAAGAGATATTCGTATTCACACATGATGGAAGCATCCTGCCCGGCTGGCCGCAGACGACGATTGATCTCTGCTGGGCGAGCCCGGTAATCGGGGATTTCGATGGAGACGGCGACCGTGAGATCATCGCTTACGATGTCGACGGAACAGTTTATGTATGGCATCACGACGGCACTGAACTTATGGACGGGGACAGCAATCCCTCGACCAATGGACCGTTCTTCGCTGCCGGCCTGGCTTCAGACGGGTGGCATATCTCAACGCCTGCTATTGCCGATATGGATGATGACGGTATCATCGAAATCATAGTGGCGGCGCCGTCCGATTACATTTATGTCCTTAACTCCGATGGCTCATCTGTCGCCGGCTGGCCCGTCCACATCGGGGACGAAGGCGCCGGTGTCGGGAGAAGCCCTGTTGTCGGGGATATCGATGGAGATTCCTATCCTGAGGTTATATTAGGGAACTCGTACTCAAGAGTACTTGGACTGAACCACGATGGTACGATGATGTCCGGCTGGCCGCAGTGGGTCAATGGCAGCAGTTTCTTCGCTGGTTCGCCGGCGCTTGCCGATCTGACCGGCGATGGAAAGCTCGAGGTGGTGATTCCCGGGATGAACAGCCTCTGTTACATTATCAGGTATAATGGTGCTCATCTGCCGGGGTGGCCCAAGGCGTACTCGTCAAGTTCGGGGACCGAATCATCGCCGATCATCGCCGACATAAATGGTGACGGCAGCCTTGATATAATCATCGGCGGCGAGGAAGGAAGACTGAACGCATGGGATATTGATGGTAACGATATCCCTGGATTCCCGATCAAACTCAATGGTTTTATACGGGCGACACCGTTAGTAAGGGACCTTGACTTTGACGGTGACGTAGAACTGATAGCTACCTGCTGGGACCAGAATGTCTATGTATGGGACCTCGAAGCGAAGGCCTATAGTGGTTTCGCTCAGTGGAACGGATTCCATGCGGACCAGTTCAACAGTGGCTGGAAGGAAATCAATGTAGCGACGGATGCTTCAATAGCAGCCTGGATGTATGAGATAGGTCCGGGCTTCCTCAGGCTGACCTGGGATGTATCGGGCGGAGCAGAGGATTGGGACCTCTACAGGCAGACCGGTGATGGTGATTTTGAAATGATCGCTGCATCCCTGAGGATTGAAGAGTCCGGCGTCGTCTCGTTCACTGACAGGATGGTCGAGGAGGGTCTGGTATACACGTACAGGCTGGAAGTGGCCGGAGGAGGAGCATCGGTCGAGACCGAAGCGATCGAGGTGCCGGTAGCCAGCGCCAAGCTCTACCAGAACCATCCCAACCCGTTCAATCCGAGCACGACGATAGCATTCACGGTGCCTGGTGATTCGGGGTCGAAGCAAAACGTAGCACTCAACATCTATGACCTCCGCGGGGCGCTGGTAAAAACGCTGGTAAACGGTCCTGTAGCTGGTGGAAGACACGAGTTGAACTGGAACGGGATAAACAACCGTGGTGAGCAGGTCGCAAGCGGCGTCTACTTCACGAAATTCGCTTCAGGTGGATACAAGTCCGTTAGGAAAATGATCCTGCTGCGATAATTCAGGTTGCATTCCAGCGGGCAGATCGAGCTGATTATGTTGAAATAAACCCGGCTGTAGAGTTTTAAGACTCTACGGCCGGGTTTTCAGTATGTGAAAATCCGCTGGAGCGTCAGACTTCCTCCAGATTGTTCCTGATATAGCGTTCCATTTCCTCGTAGCTGTGGAAATGGAGATCGAAGTTGTATTCGTCCCTGAACTCACAGTCTTCCCAGGTATGTCCGTGGCATATCCTCGGGCGCCGTGTATAAATCAGGCATTTCTTGACTGGATCATAGAATCTGCATGGATTCTGAACCAGGACGTACCAGCGGTCATCGTCCATATAGATCTCGGCGTCTCTGTGGGCGAGGATCCAGAGCATGTCGTTCCAGTCGTCCATATCTTCAGGTTCATCGATTTCGACGGAGAAGTACATGCAGCACTTCGCGGGGATGCAGTCGTCACACTGATTATCGGGGCTCATTTCAGCGTGTTCCGCTTTTGCCGGCTCTGTCGCCTTTTTCTTCTTTTTTTTCTTGTCACGACCCCACACAGGTATGCCCCCTTCTGTTGTAAGATTCAGGAGAGATATTTATATGCTATCGGGCTTCTGATGGCAACCCGTAAAATGCTCCGCGGGCACACATGCACAGAACAGGGTTATCCGGGGTATCTTTATTGCTGGAAGCGGTTTCATCAATGATTGACACAGGGGTACGGGCTATAGTATCTTCTTTAATCCTGATACGCGGGCGAATTTCGCCCGCGGTCGTGTGTGATATCCTGATATAGGGAATTGCGATGTGTATTCAGCTCACTGAAGAAGAACGGATGATTCAAAAGACCGCCCGCGATTTTGCCCGAAAGGACATTGCCGCGATAGTCGATGAAGCCAACAAGAATGGTGTGTTTCACGAGGAGATCTACCGGAAACTGGCCGAGCTTGGATTCATGGGCATGACGATGCCTGAGGAATACGGCGGAGTCGGGTTCAGCAACTTGAGCCTCGCATTGACCCTCGAGGAGATCAGCAGGGTCTGCCCATCGACAGCGATAGCTTTATCCGTACATAACTCACTCGCAAATTACATCATATACGGTTGGGGAAGTGATCTCCTGAAGGAGAAGTATCTCCCGAGGATGACTTCGGGTGAAGCCATCGGTGCCTACGCTCTGACCGAACCAAACGCCGGAAGTGATGTTGCCGCAATAAGCATGTCGGCAATAAAAGACGGCGACGACTATATTCTCAACGGAGCGAAGATTTTCATATCTACAGGTGATAAGGCTGGTGTGATCATTGTCATCGCCAGGACCAATCCTACAGGTAGATCCCGCGGGCTCTCAGCCTTTGTCGTCGAACCGGATTTCCCGGGATTCTCGATCGGCAAGGTCGAACACAAAATGGGGATGAAGGCATCCACGACAGTCGAGCTCGTCTTCGAGGACTGCAGGGTGCCGGCTTCCAACGTCATCGGCGAAGAAGGACAGGGTATTCAGATAGCCCTCGGATCGCTCGATGGCGGCAGAATCGGGATAGCCGCCCAGTCTCTGGGAATCGCCCAGACCGCGCTGGATGAGGCTGTGTTATTCGCCAGGGAGCGGGTGCAGTTCGGCAAGAGGATCGCCGATTTTCAGGCGACACGCTGGAAGATAGCAGACATGGGTACGAACCTCGAAGCGGCACGGCTTCTTGTCTACCGTGCGGCCAGGCTCCGCGATGCCGGCAGACCGTGTTCTAAGGAAGCGTCGATGGCAAAACTGTTCGCCAGCCGGATTGCGAATGAAGCGGTATACGATGCCATGCAGATCCATGGCGGTGTCGGATACACCGAGGAATTCAAGATAGAGAGATTCTTCAGGGACGCGAGGGTTCTGGAGATCTACGAGGGAACGAGTGAGATACAGAGAATAGTGATCGCGAAGAAGATACTGGAAGAATACGAGCAGATGTACCCGGCCTGACGCATCGCGACAGGATCGGCGAAAGGAGGAACGACTTGAAGATAATGGTGCTGCTCAAACGCGTTCCGGATACGGAAGCGAAGATACTGATCAACCAGGAAGGTTCGGGTATCAGGGAGGATGGAGTCAAGTTCGTCATCAACCCCTACGATGAATATGCCATCGAGGAAGGATTGCTGATGAAGGAGAAGGTCGGCGGCGACAGTAAAGTGACGGTCGTCTGCATGGGGCCTGGTGAAGCCACCGAGGTGATCCGCACCGCACTGGCGATGGGCGCTGACGATGCCGTGCATATCGTCGATGAAGCAATCAAATATCCGGGACCGTTCACAACCGCTACGATATTGGCCAAGGCGATCAGCGAAGAGGGATTCGATATCGTTTTCTGCGGGAAGCAGGCGATCGATGATGATATGGCCCAGGTCCATTGCATACTGGCCGAGATGCTCGATGTCCCTCAGGTCAGCGTTGCCACTACCTTCGAGCTGTCAGATGACGCATCGAAGGCGACGGTCGGCAGAAGAATAGAGGGCGGCGACGAGAAGATAGAGACATCACTGCCCGCGATCGTTTCGTGCGACAAGGGACTGAATGATCCCCGATACGCATCTCTGCCGGGAATCATGAAAGCGAAAAAGAAGGAAATCAGGAACAAGAGCCTTGCCGACCTCGGTTTCTCCGAGGTGCCCGGCGGGGGCAGGAGCAGGATCCTGAAATGGCTGCCTCTTCCCAAGGGAGGAGAGTGCAGGATGATAGAGGCCGAGGAGACTTCCGACGCCGTCAGGGAGCTCGTCAGGCTGCTGCGCGAAGAGGCAAAGGTCATATAACCGGTGGAGGATTCTGTGATGACTGGAGATATTCTTGTATTTGGAGAAATAAGGAACGGAGAACTCAAGAAGGTCGCTAAAGAACTCGTGCATGGCGCCATGACGATCGCTGCCGGTACTGGCGGCTCCGTCGACGCGCTTATCGTAGGGACGGGAGCTGAGAGTGAGGCTGCAAAGCTCGCCGGCCTGGGAGTCAGGAAGATCGCCGTTGTCGACGACGATGCGACCGCCAGATATTCCCCCGAAGGTTACGCGACCGTACTGGCCGATCTGGTCAAGGAAAACGATTACGAGTATGTCCTTCTTGGAGCAACGTCAATGGGACGTGACCTCGGTGCCAGAGCCGTAGCCAAGGTCGACGGAGTTATGTTCAGCGATTGCGTCGAGCTTGGATTTGAGGATGGGGCTGTCATGGTCAGGCGACCCGTTTATTCGGGCAAGCTTTACCTGGAGATCGCTCCTGCCGGGGAGCGCCCCGTCTTTGTGACCGTCAGACCGAACAATCTGCCTCCAGCTGCGGAAAAAGGTGATGGCGGTGAGGTGGCTGCGCGCCCCTCAGGTATAGATCTTGCCGCAATCAGGGCTATTGCAACCGAGATCGTTCCTCTGGCGGGAGGGCGTCCTGATGTCACCGAGGCTGACGTTATCATATCGGGCGGCCGGGCGATGAAGGAAGCTGCTAACTTCAAACTTCTCGAAGATCTGGCCGACCTTTTCGGTGGTGCCGTGGGAGCTTCAAGGGCGGCAGTCGACGCCGGATTTGCTGAGCAGCCGATCCAGGTCGGACAGACAGGAAAGGTCGTCAATCCCAAGCTCTACATAGCATGTGGTATCTCGGGTGCCATTCAGCATCTTGCCGGAATGAGGACGTCAAAGGTGATTGTGGCGATCAACAAGGATCCCAACGCGCCTATTTTTGAAAAGGCGCATTATGGGATCGTCGGCGATCTCTTCGAGGTCTTGCCGGTCCTGACCGAGGAGATAAAGAAGATCCTGTAGTAAAAGGATCTTTCTGAGAAAATGAGTCCTGCTGAAGGAATGTATCTCTGCTGAAGAGCGGGCCTTCAGGAAATCGGATTGATGAGGAGGCGTCATGACCGTTCAAGGCATTGCCCTGCTGGTGATATTTCTAGGTGTCCTGTCGGTCTTTGCGGTCGTTCTTAGAATGCTCATCAGATCGCTTAAACTGGGAAAACCGGAGGACCGGTTCGACCGGTGGGGCGAGAGGGTCTGGTCGGTCATAGTCTTCGTCGGCGCGCAGGCGAGGGTCCTGGCACAGATCTCGGGCCTCGGACACTTCATCATTTTCTACGGATTCATCTTCATCACGCTCGGCACGTTCGAGCATATCGGCGGGATGATCTTTCCCGGATTCAGCTATGCGTCGATCTTTGGTGTGAAGATCGCCGGTATCATCTCGTGGTTCCAGGATGTGCTGGGTCTGCTCGTTCTCGGTGCGATTATAGTATCGCTCTTCCGGCGGTTTGTACTTAAGCCGGTTCGGCTTCAGATCGATGATCCCAAGGCAAAAAGAGAGGCTGTATTCATCCTCTGCCTGATCTTCGTCCTGATACTCCTGATGTTCGGAGTAAAGGGCACGAGCATGCTGATGGATCCGCCAAAGGTAGACCGGGCATACGCTCCCGTGTCAGCGATAGTGGCGGGACTGCTTGACGGCAAGGGCGACCCGCACCTCCTCGAGAGTATTTTTGCCTGGATACATCACCTGATAATCTTTTTCTTCCTTATTTTCATCCCATTTTCAAAGCACATTCATATTCTTGGAGCCATCCCGAATATATTCTTCCGCAACCTCGGGCCGACCGGGACGCTGAGCAGGATGGACTTTGAGGATGAGTCGGCGGAAAAGTTCGGTAATTCTGATGTGACCGATTTTACCTGGAAACAGCTTCTCGACCTCTACGCGTGTACAGAGTGCGGGAGGTGCCAGGCGGCCTGTCCTGCTTATCTCACGGAAAAACCACTCAGTCCCTTCAGGATGATACACATGATGAGGGGGCATTTCGTTGATGACAGGAAGAAACTGCTGGATGGAGGCGATGAGGCTGAGGCGACTCCGATCATCGGCGAAACGGTCACCGGAGATGAGATCTGGGCCTGTACCACCTGTGGAGCGTGCGTGCAGGAATGCCCTCCTTTCATAGAACATGTGCAGAAGATCGTCGATATGAGGCGTTACCTGGTGATGACGGAAAGCAGTTTTCCGCACGAGATGCAGGCCGTATTCAGGAACATGGAAGTCAATTACAACCCCTGGTCCATGGGATTCTCGACAAGAGCCGACTGGGCCGAGGGGCTTGATGTCCCGCTCGCTTCAGAGAAACAGGAATTCGATGTTCTATTCTGGGTAGGCTGCGCGGGATCGTTTGACGCCAGGGGACAGGCTATCGCCAGATCGATGGTCGAGATACTGAATAAGTCCGGCGTGGACTTCGCGATTCTGGGAGTCGAGGAGATGTGCTGCGGCGAGACAGCGAGGAGAATGGGCAACGAATACCTCGCGCAGACATTGATCGAGGGGAATATCGAGAACCTGAACAAATACAAGTTCAACAGGATACTGACGACCTGCCCGCACGGCTTTAATACTTTCAGAGTGGAATACCCGCAGTTCGGCTACGAGAAGGAGGTCGTGCACCACTCACAGTTCCTGCTCGAGCTGGCTGGTGCCGGAAAGCTCGCAGGTAAAAGTGACGGGTTGAAAGGTGTTTACCACGATTCCTGCTATCTCGGCAGGTATAATCACATTATCGATGAGCCTCGTGAGCTGTTGAAGAAGGCCGGGGTGGGAACAATTGCTGAATTCGGCCGCCACGGGAAGAGGAGCTTCTGCTGTGGAGCCGGCGGTGGCCGTATGTGGATGGAAGAGACGATCGGTAAAAGAATCAACGAGGAACGCGTTGATGAGGCTCTTGAGCTGGGAGTCGACACGATCTTCACCGCCTGCCCGTTCTGCGTGACAATGTTCGAGGACGGGTTGAAGGCACGCGAAAAAGAGGGAGAAGTCAAGGTCAGGGATATAGCAGAGATATTCTCAGATCAGAACTGAAGCGAGACGGAAGCGGAGATCATTGTGATGCTGAAGTCGTCCGTCCTTCGAGTGTGCTTTTCCGGATCATGCGATATGAAGAGATTCGCTCCATACCTGTTTCCGAAGGTCCCGCTCGCCATAAGGGTCAACCTGTTGAACTGAAAATCGGAATATATCGGATTATCTTCCAATGTGTAACTGCGGTATCCGGGTTCCCAGGAGAAGGTCAGCCAGTACCTCTCACTGCCCATGACATCGAATCCGAGCACGACAGAAGCCTCGTTATATCTCTCCTCGATGAACGATTCACACCTCATCGTCGCTAATCGTGGTTCGACATAGAAGTATGATATACCCGTCACGGGCAATCTGCCGCGAAGGCTTCCCCGCAGGAAATGGTTGTTGAACCAGGTCCTCGTCTGCGTGTCATAGTTCAGGATCTCCGATTCGACCCGCAGCGTCACTGTCCTGCCGCTCGTGCCTGTCCATGTAAGGTTTCCATTGGAGTAGATGAACCAGTAGTCGCTTCTGGTCATCCCTTCATACTCGCGCCTGTCGCAGAGCGCCGCTATGTCGAATGTCAGCGAACCTGAGGAGAGTCTCACTTCGGCTTCAGCAAGGACTCTGTTGAAGCTGAGGTCGGTCGTATCGGGTGACTCCCTGCGGCCGAGCGAAACGAAGGCACGCGCATACCTGCTAAAATAACTGCCCGATTCCACACCGAGTCCCGTATCAAAATAATGGTAATCGTAATCGAACTGGGTCCTGTCCTGGTAATCGATCATTTCGGCTCGTGATTTGGAGAGGATGTACCACTTCTCGCTGATCTGCTTTCCCAGTTTGAGATGGATGTTCGACTGGAGGTAGTCGTTGCCGAACTCATAGTCGCTTCCTTCCCGGAAGTACTTCAGGCGCAGGTTGGCGCGCAGCTGCATCAGCCAGCTCGCCCTTGAACCCGCGTTAAGGACGCCGTTGAGATCGTTGTCTATCGTCTGGTTGCCGTACTTGAACAGGTTTCTCAGTGTGAATTTGGTCCTGCCTTTTCCGGTGAGGAAAAAGTTGTCGAGGCCGGCGTAATATTCATGTACGACTTCAGTGGTATCGTCTTCGATGAGAGTGAACCTGTCCACGAATGAATCGTATCCTGCGAGCAGACGGTTCCTGAGCTCCGCCGCGTCTGCAGGCGGGGCGATAAGGAGGGAGATAAATAACAGCGCCAGCACCAGTGTCAGTACCGGCACCCTCAGCAGCCTTGGATTTTTCATAGTCAGGGCAATTGCCTTAAAAGTAATTCAGCTTCAGTCAATAGTTTGACGGCTACCAGGGGTTTCCCTTCAAGATAAAACTCCTCGGCAGTTTTCACAATAGACTGTATTTCGGCAATTCTCATTCCACCCTTGCCGGCTTTTTCGATTTTCATCAGCTCACCTGTAAGATCTGTGTGGATCTCGAGGAATATCATGTCGTAATCAGAGGCTGATGTATCGGCATGATCCACCTGGAAATACATACTGTCAGGCAGGGAGTCAACAAGCGTGGAATCAGTGCTGTCAGGGGATTGTGAACTGGTCCCGGCTGTGCCGGTCTTTTCGTCCGAGTAGATAGATGATTCCCCGCTTCCGGAGGGTGGAAGCGGGGAATTCACGGCGCACGCGGCCAGGATCGTTGCTGCGAGCGGAATGGCAGCGCGCGCCGTTGAGCGCAGATATCTGGCGCTCACTGAGCGCATATCTCTCTTATTCTGTTGAACAGGTTACGGGCTATTCTCGCCTCGGCGACAGCTCGATCCCTCTGGCCCTTGTCGAGGTTTTCCTTTGCGCGGACCATGTGCTCGTTGGCTCGTTCGTAGAGGTTGCGTGCACCTTCGGCCTCACACTGTTCCAGTGTGGCCCTGACCATCTGCCCCAGTTCGGCGGCCCTGTCGATCTCGTCGGCAGCCTGCTCGGGCGGAACGCTGGACTGGGCTTCCTCAACAGCCGTGCGCAGCATCCTTCGCGCCTGTTCCATCAGCCTCAGGGCCTCTTCGGAGTTGCCTTCGGCGAGTTCTGTTTCGGCGCGGTCGAGCATCCGCCTGGACTGCTCGAGCAGCATGTATGCGTTATCGGGGGCTCCCTTATGGGCGCCGATCATCTCTTCGGCTCTCTGCTGGAGCATTCTTGCCTCAGCCATCATATTCTCGGGGTCACCGGTGAGATTCCTCGATGTATTTCTCATCATGCTGCGCAGCATCCTCTCGGTCTTCTCGATGCTGATCCTGCACGCATCGTACCTGCCGGCAGCTAAAGACTCACGAGCCCTGGCGAGCTGCTCATCGGTTTTGTTGAGCTGCGTCGCTGCCCGTTCATCACCCGATCCTTCGATATGGGCATATGCCCTCTCGGAGAGTCTCTCGAGAAGCGTCAGCCTTCTCTGGCACATCTCCATCAGGTTGAGGGACCTCCTGAACCGCTTTTCGGCCTGGTCGGCGAGTCTGAACGAATTCTCTGCCAGCTTGAGGGCCATCTCGCCTCTAAGCTGCTGATGGTTGATCTTGGATTTTTCGAGAAGGCTCTGGGATTCGGTCATGAGCCTGAATACCCGCTCGTCCCTGACACCGGTCTCAGCGATCCTCGACCTGAGCATTATGAGCTTATCGGCTGTGTGTTCGGCCAGACGTTTTGTCCGCTCCTCCTGCCTCGCGTCTGTTCTGGCGAGATTTATGGAGTGCCAGGCTTCATTCCTTGATTGAATGGTCAGCTGATAGGCCATGGCGTTGTTGGACATTCCGGCGCTGTTTTTAGCCTTGTTCTGCAGCTGCATGGAATATTCGAGAGCGGTACGTGCCTTCTGGCTCCTCGTATCCTGTACGATCTCGCGGGCGGAAGCGATGACCTCGTCGGTCCTTTCGATCGCTAACCGCGCCTTCTCCGGGTCGATCTGGTTGTTTCCCTGAGCAAAGACGCTTACGGGCAACAGTGCCGCGATCATAAGCGCGGCCAACATCATATGTATCTTCTTGTTGTTCATCCGGCAGGACTCCTTTCAATCCCTGATACCGGAGTATATTTACGCAACATGCATGCCACGAGCCAATCGATGCAATAAGGTCATGTATTACAACGCATTATATCTTATCGTCATCTGTCGTTACCTTCCTGACTGTACCTGCAGGGACAATATCAGTGAACCTGTGAGTACAGGCGGGTGGCACAGTTCTCATTCTTCTTCACCCTTTCCGATCCCGTATTTCTCCATCCTGCTGTAAAGTGTCCTTCTCGTTATCCCGAGCAGACCGGCAGCCTTGCTCTTGTTGCTGCCCGCTTTTTCCAGTGCTATCTCGATAAGTGATTGCTCGATCTCTCCCAGGGTCTTTGTTCCTATCAGTGCCGCGAGCCCGTCTCCCGCATTTTCCGGTCCTTCTCCGGGAATCAGAATATGCTCCCGCTCGACAGAGGTTCCTCCGGAGAGTATCACGGCTCGCTCGAGCACGTTGCGCAGCTCCCTGACGTTGCCCGGCCAGGAGTATCCCTCAAGCGCTTCGATGATTTCACTGGAGATCTCATTGGATGATGCCTTGCTGGTGAGGAAGGCCCTCGCTATCGGCAGGATGTCTTCCTTCCTGCTGCGAAGAGGAGATATCTGGATCGGGAATACGTTCAGCCTGTAGAAAAGGTCCTGTCTGAAACCACCTGTGCCCGCGAGAGCCTCGAGGTCACGATTGGTCGCTGCGATTATTCTCACATCGACTTTGACGGGTCTGGTGCCGCCCAGTGGAATAAACTCACCGTTCTCTATCGCCCTCAGGAGTTTGGCCTGAAGAGCGAGGGGGAGTTCACCGATCTCATCGAGAAAGAGTGAGCCGCTGTCGGCCAGCCTGAACTGCCCCGGTTTCTTCTGGACCGCTCCTGTAAAGGCTCCCTTCTCGTGACCGAAAAGTTCGGCTTCGAGAAGGTTATCAGGAACAGCCGCGCAGTTGATGATGATGAACGGTTTTTGCGATCTCGCACTCATCGAGTGGATCTCGGCGGCGACGAGCTCCTTGCCGGTCCCGCTCTCGCCAGTGATCAGGACAGGCGTCGAGGTAGGAGCCACCTTGCCGATCAGCTCGAGGACGGATCTGATACCCGCGGAATCCCCGAGTATCCTGCCGTCGCCTTTCGAAGAGATCTTCTCCTTCAACGCGAGGTTCTCGATCATCAGTTCACGTCGTTCAGATATCCTTCTGAGCAGCAGGGTCACTTCGTCGATCTGAAACGGTTTGATGAGGTACTCATACGCCCCGAGGCGCATCGCTTCGACCGCCGTTCTAGCGCTTGCGTATGCCGTCATCATCACGAAATCAGTGCCTGGTGAGATCTCCCCCGACCTGCGAAGCAGTTCGAGGCCGTCCATCCCGCCCAGCCGAAGATCACAGAGGATGATATCGATGTTTCCCTTCTCGATAAGGGGGAGGGCTTCCTCGGCACCCGTGCAGGTCTCGACATCGTATCCTTCAGACGCGATGGCGTTCTTCAGGATACGTGTGATCTTCTGTTCGTCATCTATTATCAGAACTCTGCTCATCGTTTTCTCCTGATTCCGCACTGCCGACAGGCAGCCTGACTGTGACGATCGTGCCCTTGAATTCGTCCGAGGTGATAGTGATCGATCCGCCGTGGCTCTCAACGACTTTCCTGGCGATGGCCAGGCCGAGGCCGCTGCCTGACGGCCTGGTCGTGTAAAACGGTTCGAATATCTTCTCGAGGTCTTTCGTTGGAATACCGGGGCCTGAGTCGGCGAACTCGAGCAGGTAATTCGATCTGGATCTCATGAGCGAGACTACGAGGATTCCAG
The DNA here is from genome assembly GCA_963836185.1 of Candidatus Krumholzibacteriia bacterium. Classification (GTDB taxonomy): domain Bacteria; phylum Krumholzibacteriota; class Krumholzibacteriia; order Krumholzibacteriales; family Krumholzibacteriaceae; genus JAUWCL01. Next base: position 8,582 of record CAWIIQ010000006.1, on the reverse strand, counting down.
CTCCCTCCATCGCTTGTATGGCGTTGAGCAGGAGGTTGAGAAATACCTGCTGCAGTTTCTTTTCTTCCCCCTCGAAGGGCGCCTTGTCGACCTTGAACCTTGTCTCGATGGCGATCTTTCCTGCGTGCTCCGGATCGCTTATCAGCCTTACGCTCCGGTCGAGCAGCCGTACCAGGTCGGTCTCCATGATGCTTGTCGTTTCGTTTTTGGCGAAGAGCAGATAGTCAGTCAGGATCCCGTTCAACCTGTCCACTTCGTCGATTATGAATTCATCTATCTGCTCCGCGTCACCGGGATGATCCTTTTTCAGGTTCTCGGCGCTGCTGCGTATTATGAAGAGAGGATTGCGTACCTCGTGAGCGATGCCGGCCGCCATCCTTCCCATAGACGCGAGTGTCTCGGCATGCATAAGGGATTCTCTTGTCCTGATAAGCGATCCTGTCGCCTTGGAGACCAGCCACAGGAAGATAGCGAGCCCCGCCAGCGAAATGGTCGTTGCGACTATCAGCAGGGCGCGGAGTCCGCTCATTCCCTGGAGGAAGTCGGCGTCTGCCTCAGTGGCCACGACGATCGAGGTCATCTCCTGCGGAGAAGCGACGGGAGCGTAACCGGCCTTGATATATCCACCGTCTGGTGACTGGTAGAGCCCGGTGGAGGAGGGAGTTCCGCCAAGGGCCCTGAGGATCTCCTCGTGATCCATGTTCCAGAGAGGATAGAGCTCTCCCTGGGGGAAGAGGTCGGGTCTTGTCGTCAGAAGTACGATGCCGTCCTCGCGCAGTACCTGGATACTCGCCAGGTCGTATTCGAGAGCGAGGGCATCGAGGCCCTCTACAGCCGAGTCGTCCGCACTGAAACCGGCAAGCTCAGGAGTGAGAGTATCCACGATGTCCGGATCTACCACTGTGGCGGCAAGGGAAGCGATGGCCCTTAGCCTGATGCTGAACTCCGCATCGAGGGCGGACCGGGTCTTGTTATAGTAGTACCAGTTGATTGCCAGAAAAAGGAGCGTTATGGCGACAATGGCAGCGGTCATCCATCGCTCGGTCAGTATCGATCGGGCGGGGCTGCTGTTTTTCCACTCCATCGGTCACCTCATCTTATTGAGTGAAATCTCTTAAGAGCGGAATCCTTCCACTGGGGATCTTCCGCGGCTTTCTTGAATTTTTCTTTCGCTTCCGTCTTGCGCCCCTGCTTGAGAAGCGCTTCTCCCCAGTAGAAATAGAGCCCCCCGGCAGTAGAGAACTCTCCGATACCGGTGGATACGAACCTTCCGACTTCGTCGAGCTGTCCCGTCTCGAGGAGAAGCCTTGAAGTCGTCGTATAGACCTTCTTTCTCTCGGATGGATCGATTCCCTTGAGGCTCAGTCCTTTTCGATAGTATACGATCGCCGATGCACGATCGCCGGATTTTTCATAGGCCGCGGCCAGGCTGAGGCAGGCCAGCGGGTCTGACGGCGCGGCCTTGTGCGCGGCCGTGTAGTAACTGATCGCACCTCGGTATTTCTTCCCATAGTATTTTATATATCCCATGTGGAGGTTGGCTGTGTAGTTCGAACTGTTCATGGCCAGCGCTTTCAGGAATGCGGCTTCGGCGCTGTCGAGGTCGCCCCGGTCATAGTAGAGTCCTCCCAGCAACGATTGCGCGAGCTCGAGGTCACCGGCCCTGAGAAGGAATTTTTCCGCCTCGGTCCTGTAGCCCAGCTCAAGGTCGGCTTGTCCCGCCAGCAGGTAATGACGGGCGTCTGCCTTTCCAGCAGCGTCCAGAGAGACCATCCGTGTTCTCAGTTCTTCCCACTCTTCCTTTTTTACCATCATCGTGCCGATCTCGTAGGCGGCGTCCGGATCGTATGGATCGAGATACGCTACCTTCCCCCATGTCTCGGCGGAGCCGGACCTGTCCCCGTTTGCCGCCTGAACGCGGGCAAGCAGCCTGAGAGCTTCGATGTCGTCGGTATTCCCGGAGAGTATCTCACGGATGATCGAGATCGCAGTGTCATAATCGCCTGCCTTTGCCGCCACCTCTGCATCCATAAGTACAGGCTGGGGTGTTTCCGAAGGCTCAGGTTCGACCGCTGCCGGAGGCTCTTCTGGTGGAGCGCCTCCGCATCCGGCTATCATGACAAAGGCAGCCGCCATAATGAGCGCTGCCGGGATCCGCGGGTCTCTCGCCGTACCGAAGAACATCTTTCTCCTTTCAATCCGGGCATGGACCCGGAAATCCGGTCCATCAGTATATAAATAAGCATATAGTTCGAATATTGAAAAGCGCAAACGCTGGAAATCGACACCGGTCCTGTGATACGATTCATTTTGACCGGATTCGTCGAACAGGCTTTACAGGACGGGAGAGGATACTTATATGGGACTACCAGGAGCTCGTGGGGTACTGAAGATGATATTGCCCGCGTTTATCACCGCTGCTGGCATGGTGCACGGATGTGGAGGGGGAGAAAGTGATTCCGTCCCGGTCGAATCAGCCTCTGTCACCATTCTGTTCTCCAGCGATATGCTGGGGAAGATACGTTCCTGTGGATGCACCGTGGAAGATTCAGGCGGTCTCGGCAGGCGCGCTACATATACGCAGAGCGTCCGCGAAGGACCCCGGGAAGTCCTGGTCCTTGATGCGGGGGACGCCTTCAGTCTCGACCTGTCATTCACGAAGGAGGCAGCCGAGTTGACGATGGACAGCTTCAGTCTTATAGGTGTCGATGTATTTACGCCAGGGGAGATGGAGTTCATATTCGGCCTTCCATTTCTCCAGACGGTAGCTGAAAACGCTGAGTTTGAGATGGTCGCCGCGAACATCGTCGAACCATCTGCCGGTGCGCCCGTTTTCGGGAAACAGTATACCGTTATCACGCTGAAAAGCGGTCTTCGTATAGCGGTGACCGGAGTCCTGGACGAGACGATAAAGTTCCCCGCATACATCGACAGATCGACATTCGAGATAAAGTCCGCTGAACGGACTCTGAAGAAGATCATCCCCCTTATGAAAAAGGACGCTGACTTTCTCGTGCTGCTCAGTCACATGGGAGTGGAAAGGACGAAGGACCTTCTGAGCAGAGTGAAGGATTTCGACATCGTCGTGACTGGTCACGGCAGGCCGATGATGAAGAATGCCGATAAGGTCGGCAAGACCCTCCTGCTCGGTACTGGAGGGCTGGGACAGTATCTCGGACGCGTCGATATGGAACTCTCGCCGGCCGGCAGAATGGAGTACGGCAGGATGAGGCTGATTCCGCTTCCCGACGATATCGAGATTCACCCCGATATACGTGAACTTTTCAAGGCCTACGACATTCCTATCACTGATAAGGAGGCGGGTATACACTGAGTGGCAGTGAAATGGGAAGTGAATCGCCATAACCCGCTGATTTATCTGTAATTCAAAATATGGTTGACATGCAGTAGACAGAGTATTAATTTTTCAACGTTACGATTTGTCCACAGTAAGGTGAGATACTTCCTGCTTAACGCAAGAGGGTAGAATTAGTTAACTTCCTACAAAGGAGCGTATCCATGTCGAAGCTCATCTCGACTGTTCTCGCGACCGTACTGGTTGCTGGTCTTATAGCGGGCTGCGGCGGCAAACTTGATGAGACCTATCAGATGGTCACCGTCAGGGAAGCCGGCCATGCGCAGATCACCAGCGTCGGATTCAAATTCGGCTTCGACACCCCGGATTTCATCGCCGCGGACGGCGATCTCGCCTTGGTGAGAGAAGGCAATCTCATCGAGTTCTTCACCGGGATGGATATTGAGAACAAGCTCAAGCAGGTCGAGGGCAGGAAGTTCGTCGTGGGCGCCAGGAAGATGTTCTCTCCTATAACTCATTTCACCGTAGACTTCTTTGTAGTCGGCGGCGATACGATCGAAGTCGGCGAGCCTTATTCTGTGAGCTTCCCGCCGATGATCAAGGGTTTCGACGAGGGTGAGTTCGAGAATATCGATATCAGTACTCTCAGCCCTCAGACAAGCAAGCTGAAGGATATATTCAACACGAAGTTCAAGGTAGAAAAGGCTGTCGTCACCTTCGAAGAGGTCTCCTGGAGCGGAACCCCCGAGATGGCGTACGTTCTTAACTTCCCCAATGTCAGGTTCTTCATCAATGAAGTCGCTCCCGAGCTGGAGCTCGTACTCAAGGCCTTCATGGCCGAGAACCTTTACTTCGACGGTGGGGTCAGCTACGGCGACAGGCCGGCTACGAGCACGAGAAACTACCGTACCAGCAGCAAGATCGCCGGTCCGGTCGATCTCGAGTATGTGCGTTACGGCGGAAGCGTCATCCCTGTCGTTACTACCCAGTAAGACCGATCTACAGCATGACGAATGTATGCGGCCCCGGTCATTCCGGGGCCGCTTTTTTTAAACATGGGCCGGCAGGGGGCTGTCGGCCTTTCCGCTTGACCCTCCAGCCCCGTGTGGATTAGGTTAGAATGTCCGCAGGGTCAGGGCATCAATTTCAGGAGGACAGATGACGGGCAAGATGACGGTGGGGGACCGGGTAGAGCGGGTGATGGTCATATCGAAGAAGATCAGGAGGGATTTCTCCGGCGGGAAGTTCCTCCTTTTTCAATTCAGCGACCGGGACGGAGTCCTGAAGGGTGTCTGGTGGGAGCCCACGAAAGAGGCCGAGACTTCTATCGGAATAAACGATGTCGTCAAGGTAGGCGGAGAGATCACGGATTACCAGGGCGGACTTCAGCTCAAGGTCGCCTGGATGGAGAAACTGGAAGAGGGTGAATACGATCCGTCTATCTTTCTCCCGACTACCGCGAGGGATGCCGCAGAGATCTTCGAGTCGGTATTGGAACTCATCGCTTCCATCAGGAACACCGATCTCAGAGAGCTTCTCGAGAGTATCTTCGGCGGGGAAGGATTCCGTGACGATTTCCTCCGGGCGCCTGCAGCCAAGGGCTGGCATCATGCCTGGGTAGGCGGACTGGCCGAGCATGTCCTCGACATGGCACGGCTCGCGGACCGGGCAGCAGAGGTATATCCCGATATAGACAGGGATATCCTTATCGCCGGCGTTCTTCTTCACGACATCGGAAAGATGGAAGAGCTTGCGGTCACAAATCACATCAATTACTCCGACAGGGGCAGGCTGCTCGGCCACATAACCCTCGGCTCGGAGATGCTCGAATGCGCTATCAGGGAGATCCCGGACTTCCCTGCTGAGCTCGGGATGAGATTAAAGCACATGATCCTCAGCCATCACGGCAATCTCGAACATGGTTCGCCGGTAGTACCGATGACAGTGGAAGCGATGCTGCTGCATTACCTCGACAATCTCGATGCCCAGGTCCGCGGTGCACTGACGATGATAGAGAAGAACGGGGGAGAAGGCGGATGGACCGAATACGTCAAGCTTCTCGACAGGTTCATCTTCAAGGGATATCCAGACAGCGGATCGAATGAAGGGGAGGGATGACCGGATGGACAGGTTCCCTTCCTGGGTTGAAGTCGATCTCGACGCGTTCTCATGGAATATCGGGCGTGTCCGTGATCTCGTGCCGGCAGGTGTTCGCATCCTCCTTGTCGTCAAGGCCGATGCGTACGGGCACGGAGCGGTAAGGATCTCGCAGCAGGCGGCTGAATGCGGGGTCGACATGCTCGGAGTAGCGACCCTCGACGAGGGGAAGGAACTGCGGAGCGCGGGCCTGGATCTGCCCATACTTATCCTGAGCCCCGTACTGCGTGAGGAACTCGACGAGGTCCTCGAGAACGATCTCGCTGTATCGGCCTCCTCATTCGAATTCGCCATGGCAGCTTCAGCTGAAGCAGTCAGGCGAGGGACGATCTGCAGGATGCATGTCGAAATCGATACAGGAATGGGACGCGCGGGCCTTACTCTTGCCTCGGCTGTCGAGGAGATCATAATGATGTCCTCGCTGGAAGGTCTCGATCTCGAGGGTGTATTCACGCATTTCCCCGCGTCTGACCTCGACTCCGATTTTACCGGCGAGCAGATAGGTTCTTTCACAGGGATACTAGACGATCTGTCGGATGCCGGCATAACGTTCGAATATGTTCACACGGCTAACAGCGCCGCCATAGTAAATTTCCCGGCGTCACACTTCAACATGATCAGGCCCGGACTGCTCGTATACGGCCATGCGCCGTCTCTGACTCTTCAGGACAGGGTCGATGTGAGGCCGGTCATGAGTTTCAAGTCGAGGATCCTCCTCGTGAGGGAGACTCCCGCCGGCTCCAGTGTGAGTTACGGCAGGACATACATCGCGCCCTCCGACATGACAGTCGGCGTGATCGCGGCCGGCTACGGGCATGGAATGAGCCACCGTCTTTCCAATAGAGGCAAGGTCCTGTTCAGGGGGGCGAGGGTGCCGATCATCGGAAGGGTGACGATGGATATGACGATGATAGACCTGTCCGGATTCGACGATCCGGTCTCGGGGGAAGAGGTAGTCATATTCGGAAGCCAGGAGGCAGAGGACCTCAGCGTGGACGATGTTGCCGGCTGGGACGGAAGCCTCAACTACGAAGTCCTGTGCAGGATCAGCAAGAGGGTCGTGCGTATCTACATGAAGAGCGGCCGTGTTGAGAGCCTCAAATCACTTCTCGGAGTCCACGAAGGCCTGTAAACCGGAGAATCGCCATGAAACTGAACCGACTTATAGATCACACTGTGCTCAAGCCTGATGCGACCGATGATGACGTGAGGCGCCTCTGCGCGGAGGCCCGGGAGCATGATTTTTTCTCGGCAGTCGTTAATACGCACTTCGTTCCTCTCGTGGCGGAAGAGGTCGCGGGCACGGATGTAAAGGTCTGCTCCATAGCGGGATTCCCCCTCGGAGCCGTTGATTCGGAAGTGAAGGCCTTTGAGGCACGCCGCGCGGTCGAGCGGGGAGCTGACGAGATCGACATGGTCATAAATGTCGGTGCAGTCAAGGCTGGTGAATGGGATCTTGTGCGCCACGATATCGCGCTGGTTAAAAAGGGGTGCGGCGAAGCTCTTCTGAAGGTCATCATAGAAGCGGCCCTGCTCACGGATGAGGAGAAAGTGGCCGCCTGCCTGGCCGTCATGGAGTCGGGAGCGCAGTTTGCCAAGTCATCCACAGGATTCGGGCCTCCCGGCGCGAATCCGCATGATATAAGGCTGATGCGTGAGACTGTAGGGCCTGATTTCGGTGTGAAGGCATCAGCCGGTATAAGGACGGCCGCTGCCGCCCTGGAACTCGTCGAAGCTGGCGCGAACAGGATAGGCACCAGTTCCGGCGTTCAGATCATGGAGGAACTCAAAGGGACGTGACAGAACCGGAAGGGGCCCGTCAGTCTGGGATCTCCCTCTCCTCGGAAGCTTCCTTGTCGAGCTCCCTGAAATCCTTGTCCTTGTCGAGCAGATCGTAGGCCGACACCTTATGCAGGTCACACTGCCTCTTCGGCTCAAGCCCTTCGATGAACATCTCCCGCCTGACACTCCTGCAGTATGGTGTGGCCATGAGGCCCGATTCTACGCAGACCATCGCTTCGGTTATCCCGTCCGGTCTTACGAAATCAGGGCCCCTGTTATCGGGGTGGGCAGCCTTCATGATCCACGTCCAGAGAGGAAGAGCCACCTTCGCGCCGACCATGCCGTTGCCCATGGGGACTGCCTTATGGCTGAACCCGGTCCAGACTCCGACAGCCAGGTCGGGGGAATAACCGATGAACCACCCATCCGCGAAATCGTTGCTCGTGCCCGTCTTGCCGGCGCATGGGATCCTCAGGCCGAGGGACCGCGCGGTCCTGCCGGTCCCTTCGTCGATGACGGTCCTCAGCATGTCGGTGACCATATAGGAGATCTGTGGGGTGAGGACCTCCTCGCGCTCCTCCCTGAATTCCTCGAGGACATTGCCGTTCCTGTCTACGATCTTGAGGATCGCCATGGGCTCGGCCCTGATCCCCTCGGCGGCCATCACGCCGAAGGCCGATGTGAGCTCCAAGAGTGTGACCTCCTGGGCACCGAGAGCGAGAGAGAGGTAAGGCATCAATCTGCTGCGTATCCCAAGGTCATGCGCAGTTCCGATTACGGCCGGCCCGCCTAGTTTCTGAAGCAGTTTTACGGCCGGGATATTGATCGACTTGTCGAGAGCGTACCTGAGCGATACGGCGCCATGGAACTTCTCGCTGAAATTCCGTGGCTTGTAGACCTCACCGTTCGGCATCTCGATCACGATAGGGGTGTCGAGCAGCACGTCTGATGGACTGTAGCCGTTTGCCAGCGCTGCTATATATATGAATGTCTTGAAGGCCGAACCGGGCTGGCGCCTTGCCTGCAGGACATTGTTGAACTTCTTTTCCATGAATGAGCGTCCGCCGACCATCACCTTTATATGGCCCGTGTGCGGATCTATAGCAACGGCTCCTGACTGGATGTAGTCGGGGGATATCTCGTACCCCGCCTCCAGTGTATCGAGGTATACGGCCCTTGTAAGCTCGTATCCCTTCTCCGTCTCGAGGCGGGCAAGAAACGTCTCCATGCTGTCCTCGGCGACTCTCTGGAGGTGCGGATCGAGGGTCGTATATACGGTCAGCCCCCCTCGATAGATCGCCTGGTCACCGTATTTCTGCGACAGGAG
>CAWIIQ010000005.1:0-12503 GCA_963836185.1 Candidatus Krumholzibacteriia bacterium | reverse complement strand
TACTCGAGGATGTGCACGGGCTGATAGAGAAGGTCTTCCCCCGCACTTCTGACTGAGCCTATCCCCTCATCTCGGCGATCTTCCTGACGGCCTGCTCCTGCATGTCCCTGGCCGCCTCGGTCGGGTCGAGCTTCCCTCCCATCACGGACTGGTAATAGGGTCGCATCGCGTCCCAGATCGCCCGCATCTCGGGCACGACCGGCATCGGCTGTCCGTGCAGCGCCTGCTCCATCGAACCTTTCAGCACCGGGTCGGAAAGAAGGACTTCGTCGGTGGCGAGGCTGGAGAGGGCGGGAAGGATCTTCAGTTCAGAGGTGATCTCCCTCTGGACCGCTTCTCCGGTGAGATAGACGAGGAGTTCCTTTACAGCAGGGAGTTTCTCGTCCTTGACATTGACGCTTATCGAGTATCCCTTGCTCGATACCATCGGTGCCGGGTAATTCCCCGTCTCCGTTATCATCGGGATCGCCATTACACCTATATCCATCCCCGCCTCGATGTAAGCCTTGAGCGACCAGGGACCGTTTATGATAAATGCCGCCTGGCCCTTCTTGAACATCGTGTCGCTCAGCTCGTAATTGCATTCCTTCGGGAGAATCTTGTGCTTGTTGCGAAGGTCGGCCATGAAGGCGAGCGCCTTTGCCATCTCCGGCGTGTCGAGAGTCGGTGCGAAATTTTTATCCATCACCCATCCACCGAATCCGCCGAGGAAGGGAACGAGCCAGAAAGGCTCGACAGAGTTGAAAACGACGCCGTATATCTCCGGCATCCCGTCTCCATTTTCGTCGACGGTGAGGTCCTTGCAGATCTCTATCCACTCATCGGTATCCTTCGGGACCGACTTTACCATCGCCTTGTTGTATATCAGCATCAGGTGGTTGCCGATCTGGTCGGGCACCGCGTAATTGTGCCCTTCGAGGACAGCCGAGCGACGACTTCTCATACGCGCCGAAGAAGGCCGCGTCGAATATCTTCTCGAGAGGCATGATCAGCTGCATCACTGAGTAAGGACCGATCTTGTCGCTCGGCCCGTACACGAGGTCGGGGCCGCCTCCCGCGAGAGTGGCAGTCTGGAACTGGCTGTGGAGAAGGTCGGTCTCGAAGTGTACCGTAGAGACGTTGACACCGGGATGGCTCGCCATGTAGGCATCGAGCTGCCTGTTGAGGACGTCCTGTTCGACAGGGTCCTTCTGTTCCCATATCACGATCTCTGTCGTGCCGTCACCTCCGCCTCCCCCACATCCTGATATAACCAGAGATAGAGCAACGAAGATAAAAATTGTTATTTTCCTGAACACGAAGTTCCTCCTTGATCGGATACCATGATTTCAGACGAAGCTTACAATATTCCGAAATGATCCTGCAAGCAAGCCGCTACTCCAGCGTGCCCGTGAATTCTTCCCAGATTACACCGGGGCCCGCACCGAACTGCCGGACAAACGAAGGACCGAAGTCCTCCCCGTCCAGCAAATCACCGAGAAAGCCGTCGAACGCCTCTCTGTCCCGCTCCGCTAGATATTCTACGAACATCAAAGACTGGACATGAAGCATAGGCCACGAGAGGCCGTAGTCCGCCGGCTCCTTCGGCCTGGGAAACTGCCCCGTATCATCAGGCGCCAGGGCTCTCCCCGCCCTGATTGCGGCGATCCCTTCACTCCGCGAGATCCGATCCTCTCCCGTACCTGAGACCCAATCCGCCAGTCCCTCGTTGAACCAGGCAGGGATCTTCCTGACGCGATGGAACCAGCTCAGGTGCTGGCTGATATGAGTATGGGACAGTTCATGCAGCAGGGACTGGGCGTGAGTATCCTTTCCGAAAAACGAGAAGATCAGGGGTGAGAGCCAGATATCACGCTTGAACGCGATGCCGCGAACGGCCGTTTCCGGTGACTCGCCTATTTGTTCAGCTAATCTTTCATGAGTCGCGCAGATGTAGATCCTTGGCAGGGACGGGAAAGGGCGGCCCTGCAGGGACTCTATACGCTCGATCGCACCCGGCAGCGTCTCTGCTATACGCCTGGCGTACTCTTCCGATCCCTGCTCATAATAGACCAGTTCGTAACTTTCGAGCGGTTCGAATCCATCGACTATCCTCAGAGCGGTTCGAAGGCGGGGAATACGAAGCGCGAGCGCGGACAGGACCGCAAGCAGCAGTAACGGGAGGATCAGCGCAATTATCGTCTTGCGGCGCAGAGCCATCTGTCTCAGTCCTTGAGAAGTACATACTGCGACAGGTCGAGTTGCAGGTTCCGCTCGATCTCTGCCACGGTTCCGGGGCCAGTCTCCGTGAAAGCAAATGCAAAGACACGGTAAGTGCGCCAGTCTGTCTTCCGGAGCTCGATCACCTTATCGAAGTTGGCCGCGAAGCCTTCGTAATCTATTTCCTCTACATCTTCGACAGGAACACCCTCGGGGATGAAGGCAACATACATCGAATAGACCCTGTCTTCTTTCCCGGCGAAGATCGAATTCCAGTCGGGCATCTTTCTCTCGAGAAAATACTCATGCGTGTTGATGCCCCATGCGTACCAGCCGAAATCGGTTCCGCCGAATCCGGCGAACCTCATCGGATTGGCCTCTATCGGAACGATGTCGCAGCCGTCCACTCTCAGCTCGATATGAAGGGGAAAGTTCTTAAGGTCGGCCTGCTTCCCGATCCTCGCAAGGGGCCCTGTGAACATCCGGATGCCGTACTCAACTATATTTTTCGAGGTGATATATGTCGTATCGCTGACATCCGTCCCCGATGAGAAGAGATGATGAAGGACGTTGAGAATCACCGGCCTGCCTGTTTCATCGTAATAGACGTCTACTGCGAACTCCTCACCCTTTATCCCTTCCTCGATGATAAACTGCCCCGGATCGAATACCTGTCCGGGGTACATCCCGCTAAAACTCTCCAGATCATCCTCGATCGACTTGAGGGCGGCGGGCCAGTCCTCGTCAGATTCTATCTTCCGGACCGCCACGCTGAAGAATCCGACCGCCGGTTTTACGACGAACGGCTTGGGGAGCTCTGAGGGGTCAAGATGCCTGAGCGCATCGACATCTATACCGGCGTAGAAGAACTCCGGATGGTCCTCCTCGATCATCGCGCGGAAATCGATTTTGTTCTTCAGCCGATCGATCCTGTAGGGAAGTCCGGACGGCCTGAGGTTTTCGGCGATCCAACCGATCGCGTCCTCCGAGCTGGTATAGATCCGGGGATACTTCTCGGCGTTGGCCCTCGCGGCAAACTCCTCCCCGTCGAGGAGAGCGAGGTCGTATTCCTCGGCAACCTTTTCAGAGACTGCGTTTCGCAGCACCGGCGTCCGGAGGCGCTGAAGTGTTTCGGCGAGAAAATCGGATACATACGGCCTGTCGAGTATTATCATTACTTCTTGTGCTCCCTGGGGAGCCTGCCGACAGGCATCACGTAGAGAGGCACTTCCTCTTCTGTCATCCCGATCACCTTCTTGAGGGCATCGTCGGAGAAGGCGCCGATCGCGCAGGTGCCGAGCCCGAGGGAGCCGCACTGCAGATAGACGTTCTGCGCCGAGTGACCGAGGTCCATACAGACGTATCTGTCATGCCCGCGCTCCCCGTACTTCTCCGTGCATCTCTCGTAGACGGCGGACCAGACGATCGATACAGGAGCTTCACCGGCGAACGGCTGGCTAAGGCAAGCCGCCATCAGGTCGCTTCGGATATCGCCATCGGCGAGCCTGTGGATCAGATGACCCTCAGGTACGTACCAGTATATCCCCGGCAGGAGCCCTTTTACGTTTCCCACTACCAGATATAACTCGAGCGGGTAACGCGCGCCGGCTGAGGGTGCGGTCTTGAACCCGCCGCGTATGAAATCGGGAAGTCCTTCCTTCGTGTAGGTGATCCCGTAGGCGGACCAGAGAAGTTGTGAGACTTCCTCCAGCGTAACGGGCTCATCGGTATATTTCCTTACCGACCTGCGCTCATGGAGGACCTTTTCTATCGAGAAATCACTGCTCAAGAGAGGCTTGGGCAGCTCGACTGTTGCAATAGCCTGGTGCTCGAGAGTGTACTTGCCGCTCCACGCGGTCGTGGGCATCAGGATACAGGCGGCGAGAACGAGGATCGTCAGGTATCTCATCGGTATCTCCTTTCACATGCAGAAAATCATGGAAAGGAGACTAACCGTTATCGGGGATATATTCAAGTATATCCCCCGGCTGACAGTCGAGAGCCCTGCAGACAGCTTCGAGTGTCGAGAACCGGACGGCCCTGGCCCGTCCTGTCTTGAGGACGGAGAGATTCGCGATCGTCACTCCCACCTCGGACGAGAGTTCCGTAAGGGACATCTTCCGTCTGACGAGCATCATGTCGAGATTAACGTTGATTGCCATGACACCCTCCCTCAGACGGTCAGTTCGCTGTCTTCACACAGGCTCACGCCGTACTGGAATACGTGCCCGATTACTACGATAACAAGACCGGCGAATATATAGAATACACGGAAGTCGGGCTCGATATAGATCTTCGCCCCTTCGATCCCTATCTTCGGCAGCCACATCCACGCGTAGATGTACTCGAGAATGCCCCAGAAAGGACCGGCCGCCATCACGAGCCAGCCCATCGCCCTTATCCTCGCGGCGTTCACCCGTGTAAAGGGTGTACCGCTCTTTATAGACTTGATGATCTTCCTGAGGATCATCACTATCCCGAGAAAAAGCATCGAGAGGAGCAGCGGCATTATGACGAAGATCCTCTGCAACCCCTTCTCGCCGTTCTCCATGACGAGCCGGCTGTACCCGGTGATCTTCGAGCTGGTGATCGAAAGGTCCTGTCCCTGCAGCCAGCCTCCTCCACCGGCGATGTAGCATACTTCAACCGGGGCACGCGTATACTTCACATGGAATGGAGTGAAGTTCACAGCGATCACGAGAACGACCGAGAGAAGCATCGCGAGAACGGCGAGCCAGAAGAGGATCTCGACTACTACCACCGATACCTTCGTCGCCGCGGAGGGCTTGAATCCCTGTACCGTCATGACGGCTCCTTTCATTTAGAATCCTGTTCCGTATACGGGTAGAATGAACATAATGTTGCCGTTTTTCAAGCAATTTTTATTGTTTTACGATAATTTATTACCGTATTACGAGGTAAGAGCGAAGTCCGCTTGCATCAGATCACGAATGCAGTTAACATCTTCAGCCATGCGGAGAACGTTCAGAAGAGATATAGGATCGCTCGATGCGCTATTCGCGTTCGCGGAAGAGTTCGAGACCTGCAACGGCCTCGAGGATCCCGAATCTTACTTCCTCGACCTGACGCTCGAAGAGCTCTTCACAAACCTCGTGCGTCACGCCAACGGAAGCGAGAATATCGATGTCGAGATAGAACTCGATGACGGCCTTATAACGATCCGCCTTACCGACCGCGAGACCGGACCGTTCGATGGAAACTCGCTCGGCGAAGTCGACACTGAAGCTCCGCTGATGGAACGCGAGCCGGGCGGGCTCGGCATCCATCTCGTAAAAAAGATGGCGGACAGCCTGGAATACGACTACGATGACGGCACCCTGGTCATCACGGTAAAGAAGCGCCTGGAGGAAAGATGACGTTCGACATATCGGTAGCGGGAGATGGAACGATAAGACTCGCCGGAAGGCTCGACTCGAACCAGGTCGATACGACCAGGACCGTCCTCGAAAAGGTCGAAACGACGGTAAAGGTAGATTTCGCGGAGCTGCGATATATCTCCAGCGCCGGCCTCGGCCTCCTTCTCGGCACCCAGAAACGCCTCATCGACAAAGGTCACAAGCTTGAGATCATCAACATGACTTCTCACATCCGCGATATCTTCACCATCGCCGGATTCGACTTTATATTTGACATAAAGTAAAAGTTATTTTACTCTGATTCACAAGCTCTCTAACACAAGGGATTTACAACAACACCTGCAGCACGAGCGTGACGGCTGTGGCACGGTCCGGTATTCCGGTATCGTCCTCCGTCACCGGCCATCGAAGTGCGCCGGACGGAGGACGTTTTCCATACCGGCCGCCAACTTTTTCATGGTTGGTCTGTATTTATGTCGACAACGGATTCATCGCTGGTCAACGAGACGCTGAATGGAGACAGGGAAGCGTTCGGAAGGCTGGTGGAGAAGTACGAGCGGCGGATCTTCAACCTCGCGTTAAGGATCTGCGGCGACTACGAGGAAGCCATGGACGTAACACAGACAGTATTTGTAAAGGCCTTCGACAGGCTGGAGACCTTCGATCCTTCGAGGAAGTTCTTCAGCTGGCTCTACAGGATGGGCGTCAACGAATCCCTCAATCAGGTCAAAAGACAGAGCAGGATAGTGCACGTCGAATTCGACCCTCCCTCCCGCACTCCGGGACCGGAGCAGCAGCTGATCCGTGAGGAGTCGAACGGGCTCGTGCAGACGGCGCTCAAGAGACTCAGCGAGGACCAGAGGGTGGTCATCATCCTCAGGCACTTCGTCGATCTCTCGTACAGCCAGATAGCCGAAGTGCTGGGGATCCATGAGAAGACTGTGAAGTCCAGGCTTTACTCAGCCAGGCAGCGGATGAAGGAATTACTTACAGGGGCGGTGTAGGTCATGACCATAGATGAAAGATACATAAGGATGATGAACGAGGAGATCGACGGTGTCATCTCCGATGAGGACGCTGAGAGACTCGCTTCATATGTCAGCTCCGATCCGGAGGCCGGGAGATACTACAAGGAGCTTCGGGCGACGGTCGAGGCTATCGACGGCACGAGAGATGTCGAGCCACCCTCCGAACTCAGGGAACGGATCTTCAGTTCGGTATACGAACGCTCCCTGGAAGAGGCAGTGGCCCGCCCCCCCGAAAGAAACGTTTTCTGGCGGTCGTTCGTGCCGGTCTTCGCTGCCGGCGTAGCGGCAGGATTCATACTCTTCGCCGCGATACGGCAGCTGCCGGACCGGGCACCGGATGAACCTGGATACGGAGCGACTATCGGAGCGGCTTCCGGAGAAGATGAGACCACAGGAAGATTCGACGCTTTCGGGGTGAAGGGCAGCATAACCCCCGTATTCGAGAGCGGTTCTGCGACTATCACATTAGACCTGGCTTCAGAGGCGGATGCCAGCATCCTCCTCGAGTTCGAGGATGGAACATCCTTCGAGTCGATCAGGTCGAGCGAGGGAGCTGCCTACCAGATGGAGGTCGATGAAAAGAGCCTCCTGCTCGTACATAACGGCATCGCGGAATATATCGTCAGACTCAGATCGGCGGGATCCACGTCTTTCGTGCTGCGGATCTTCACCGATGGCAAGACTGTGGCGGCGACGAAATATTCCGCCGGAGAATAAAAACAGGCGGATCCGACCAACTTTCGGCAAGACCCGCCTGTATTTAGGGTGAACAGTAAATCAGCAAGCGGCAGAAACCCATTTACCAGAAGGAGGGCACCAGATGACCAAGAACAAGGTTCTACTGGTGGTTGTCCTGATCGCGATCGCAGTGGTCGCCTACTTCGCCTTCTTCCATCCTCCCACAGGCCGTGAAGGCGCCGAGGGGACGATAGGAGTGGTGGATAAGCACCGTGACCAGCAGATGAGCGACGAGGACGTTGTACTGAATTTCGAGGGGGATTACGAGTCGGAATACACTATCGACAATATCATCTCCCCTGAGGAAATGGCAGCTCTGTTCGAGCGCACCGATATGCAGGAGAAGGCCAATCTCATGCAGAGGGTCTCGATCCAGGAGAAAGCGGCGTTCGCCGACCTCGTCCCAATGCAGGAGCGCGTCTCTCTCGTCGAGCGTGCGACTCCGATGGAACGTGTCTCCATGTTCCAGCGGTTCTCGATCCAGGATAGAACCAGCATCATGAAGAGGATCTCGTTCACCATGGAAGCTTTCAACAAGCTGCCCATGCAGGAAAAATCAGCTCTCATGATGGAGAAGTTCTCTGTACAGGAAAAAGCTTCCCTGATGCAGACCGCTACGATCCAGGAGAAAGCAGCTATCATGGAGAGGCTCTCCATCCAGAAGAGAGCCGATATCATGATGCGCGCCTCGATACAGCAGAAGGCGGCTGTCTTCAATCGTACCTCGGTCCAGGAGCGTATCGATATCATGCAGCGCACCTCGGTCCAGCAGAAGGCGGCTATTTTCAACCGTGCCTCGGCGCCCGAGCACGCTTCGATACTCGAGAGATCATCTTTCCAGGGAAAGGCCGCTATCTTCGATCGCGCCAACATCCAGGAAAAGATGAAGGTCTACACGAAGCTCTCACCCCGGCCGGCGCCATGCTGCTCGAAAAACATTCGATCACGATGGAAGCCTTCAATAAGCTCCCGATGCAGGAGAAAGCTTCTGTCATGAACAAGTTCTCGATCCAGGAAAAAGCATTCATGATGGACAGGTTCTCGATCCAGGCGAAGTCCAGTATCATGAAGAGGGCCTCGGTCATGGAACGGGCTGAGATGATGCAGCGCGCCTCCGTCATGGAGAAGGCAGCGATCATGCAGAGGACCAGCATCATGGGCCGGACCTCCTTCACCTTCGAGAGGGCCTCGGTCATGGAGCGTGCCGACATCATGCAGCGCGCCTCGGTCACGGAGAAAGCCTCGATATTCGATCATGCCACGGTCCAGGAACGTATGGAGCTCATGAACAGGCTTTCCGTTCAGGATCGGACCTCGCTAATGAAGAAATCATCGATCACGATGGAAGCCTTCGACAAGCTCCCGATGCAGGAAAAATCCTCGATCATGGGCAAGTTCTCGATACAGGAGAAGGCCGCAATGATGGAGAAGTTCTCGGTACAGGAAAAATCCAGCATCATGGAGCGTACATCGGTCCAGATGAGAAGTTCGATCATGGAGCGTGCCTCGATAGCGCAGAAAGCTTCCATAATGGAGAGGGCCAGCATACAAGGCAGAGCGTTCATCTTCCAGCGGGCTTCGGTCATGGAGAAATCGAACGTGTTCGCCCGGGCCACCGCCCAGGAGCAGTCCGATATGTTCGAGCGCTGCTGCGTGCAGGAGAAAGCAGCGATATTCAACCGATCTACAGCCATGGAACGCATGGAACTGATGAACCGCCTGGAAGTCGCGGAACGTACTTCTATCATGAAAAGAGCCGAGATCACCATGGAAGCTTTCGACAAGCTCTCGGTACAGGAGAAGGCCGCCGTCATGCAGGAAAAGTTCTCGATCCAGGAGAAAGCCTCCCTGATGAACAGGTTCTCGGTGCAGGAGAAGGTCAGCATAATGGGGCGCGCATCGGTCATGGAGAAAGCGGCGGTATTCAACAGGGCCTCCATCACGGAGAAGGCCTCGATCATGGGACGCTTCTCGGTCCAGGAAAGAGCCGCGGTATTCAACAGGGCCTCCGTCATGGAAAGGTCGTCTATAAGCAGGGATATTTAGGGGTCCCTCGCACTTTTGACATGAAGCGGAAGAGGGGATGAGTGGTAGGAAGGAGCAGCCCGGCACCGACCGGGCTGCCTCCTTCCTGTCGCGTTTCATTCAAAGGAAAAAGATGAGAGGTTTCACATCGACCGCCGGACTGATTCTTCGCCCGATCTCCATTCTTATCGCCGCCGCGGCGATTTTTCTCGTTCCACAGCGGGCGTCGGGCCAGGACGACTACGTTCAGGAAAAGCCGTACCAGCTTAAATACAGGACGTATCAGACAGAAGACCTCAGGGTCTTCTATTTCTTCAGGGAGCAGGAATATGTGATAGAACACATGTCCCGCTGTTTCGAGAACGCTTTCCGTTATCACCAGAAGTTCTTCGACTACAAGCCCAGCGGTGAGGTCACGGTCTATTTTAACGATGACGATGATTACGGGTATGCCGGAACCACGGTGATCCCCAACAACTGGATAACCCTCGGTATCGAGCCGTTCGAGTACGTATACGATACATGCCCGACTAACGAACGGATGAACTGGGTAATGAATCACGAGCTCGTCCATGTGACCGCCTCCGACCAGGCTACGGGATGGGATTCGAGATTCAGGAAGCTCTTCTTCGGCAAGGTCCACCCTGTCGCGGAAGATCCCGTCTCGATCTTCTACGCCTACCTTACTACGCCTCGGCTCTACTCGCCGCGGTGGTACCACGAGGGTATCGCCGTCTTCATGGAGACATGGATGGCGGGCGGGATCGGCCGGTCGCTGACCGGATACGACGAGATGACTTTCAGGGCTATGGTGCGTGACAGCATGCAGTTCCATACCGTCGTAGGTCTCGAGTCGGAAGGCACGGCGAAGGATTTCCAGATCGGCCAGGTCTCTTACCTCTACGGCACGCGTTTCTTCAGCTACCTCTCGCTGATGTACGGCCCCGATTCGGTTATCGAATGGGTGCGCCGCAACGAGGGAAGCGGGGCCTACTTCTCGAAACAGTTCAGGAACGTATACGGGGCGTCGATCTACGAAAAATGGGACGAATGGATCGAGTTCGAGAAGAAGTGGCAGGCGACCAACCTCGACTCGATACGGCAGTATCCAGTGACCCCCGCCAGGAAGCTGTGCGAGCGCCCGCTCGGTTCGGTCTCGAGGGAGTTCTTCGATCCCGGGACCCGCACGCTCTACACAGCGGTGAACTATCCCGGCGAGTTCTCTCATATAGCGGCGATAGATATCGACACGGGAAAGATGAGAAAGATCTGTGAGATCGAGACCCCCGCTCTCTATTACGTGACCGGACTCGCCCATGATCCTGACAGCGGGACCCTCTTCTTCACGACAGACAACAGCAGGGGCTGGCGAGATCTGAACTCTGTCGATATTGCCACCGGGAAAACGAAAGTCCTCTGCAAGAACAACCGTACCGGCGACCTCGTCTACTGCCGGGCCGACTCGACGATCTGGGGCATGAGACACGACAACGGGTTCAGCAGCATCGTGATGTTCACTCCCCCCTACACTGACGGTTACGAGCTCCTCAAGCTCAGGTACGGGCTCGATATGTTCGATATCGATATCTCTCCGGACGGCAGGTATCTGACCGGCACCCTGACCGACATAAGCGGCGATCAGAAGCTTATCAGGATGGAGACGGAAAGGCTGATGTTCGGTGACGGCACGTGGGAACTGATCCATGAGTTTAAAGACAATAACGCGGCCAATTTCGTACACTCGGCCGATGGACGCTACCTCTATGGGAGCTCATACGTTACAGGCACATCGAATATATTCAGGTTCGACCTAGAACAGTGGGAGCTCGAGGCGATGAGCAACTTTGAGATCGGCGGTTTCCGCCCCCTCCCCGTCTCGGACGATTCGCTGATCACCTTCATCTATACGGGCGAAGGCTTCGAACCGGTCATGATACCTGTAAAGCCGATAGAAGATGTAGCGGCAGTGAGATATCTCGGCCAGGCTGTTATCCTGGAACACCCCGTCGTCGACGACTGGAAACTCTCGTCGCCGAGGGAGATCGAGATCGACTCACTGGTGACATACGAGGGTGAGTACAGCCCGACAAAGAACCTCAGAGTAACCTCGCTGTACCCGATCGTCGAGGGATACAAGAAATACGGTACGATCGGCCTGCGTTTCAACATGATGGACCCGGTGGGGATAAACGCGCTCGATATGGCCGCTTCCTACACTCCCAACACTAACCTGCCGGAGAACGAACGGGCCCACTTCAGGTTCAAGTATGCAAGGGGCAGGTGGGCGGCGACCGGTTATTACAACCGCGCCGACTTCTACGACCTCTTCGGCCCGACCAAGGTCAGCAGGAAAGGGCATTCGCTCGCCCTCGATTACGACTACGGATTCGTGGTAGACAGACCGAGGAAACTCGGGCTGAATATCCGCGCCGCGGCCTATGGAAACCTCGAGTATCTCCCCCACTACCAGAACGTGCAGGCGACTATAAAGGATTTCTACACTCTCGAGGGGTCCCTCCACTACAGCCATACAAGAGGAACGATCGGTGGTATCCAGGCCGAGAAAGGAATCAAGTTCTCACTGAACGGATATAACTCACTTGTCAATGGATCCCCCTACCCCCTCTTCTGGGGAACGCTGGACTATGGATTCCTCCTCCCGTGGGACCATTCCTCGATATGGCTCAGGACATCCGGAGGCTTCTCATTCGGCGACAGGGAGGAATCAAACTCGTACTTCTTCTTCGGGGGATTCGGGAACAACTGGGTCGACCACAGGAGCGTCAACAGGTACAGGGAGTTTTACGCCTTTCCCGGAGTCGATCTCAACGAGATCGGCGGCACTAACTTCCTCAAGGGGATGGTAGAATGGACATTGCCACCACTGAGATTCTCCTCTCTCGGATGGCCGTCGCTGTATGGCAACTGGGCCAGCCTTACCTTCTTCGGTTCGGCCATCGCGACGAATGTCGATCCGGACTACGAAGGGGTCGAGGTAGTCAACGCCGGCACACAGCTTAACCTTAAGATCGTCTTCTTCTCGTCGCTGCAGACGACATTCTCGGCAGGCTACGCATTCGCTTTCGAGGAGGGCCGTGACCCGAGGGAAGAGCTGATGCTATCCTTGAAGATATTG
>CAWIIQ010000004.1:0-143220 GCA_963836185.1 Candidatus Krumholzibacteriia bacterium | reverse complement strand
CGAGGATGTTCGGATTCGGCCTGCGAAAGGACGACATGCCCCCGATGAGGGCGGTCGGCCCTGTCACCGCCGAGGAGTACGAATCGCGCGCCGAGCGATACGACAAACAGCTCGAGGAGCTCGCCGGATTCGACACGAAGGGCAGATCGACCGAGGATAAGCTCGCCGCTATCCGCGAGTACAGGATGGCCCAGTACAACAGCGTCGTCGACGCCGCCTACGACAAGAGGGGCTGGACACGCAACGGCGTCCCGAAGATCGAAAGACTGAAAGAGCTCGGCATCGACATGCCGAGGCTCGTCGAGATAGTCAAGGATGACCAGGAATAGATTTTTCCCGGTTTTTCAACGAAGTCCCGTCCTTTTCTTCACAAGGGGCGGGACTTCATGTATATTCACGGCATGGAAAAGAACCCGATATTCGAAAGAAACGTCCCCGGGAGCACGGAGAAGCTGCAGGGCGCGACGGTCGGTATCGCCGGCTGCGGAGGGCTCGGCTCGAACGCGGCTGTGGCGCTGGTACGCGCAGGCATCGGCCGGCTTATCCTCGCCGACCACGATGTCGTCGAGGCATCGAACCTCAACCGCCAGCACTACTTCCAGGACGATATCGGCAAGAAGAAGGTTTCGGCCCTTGCCTCCCACCTCAGGGCAATCAATCCAGATGTCGAGCTCGTCCTCCATGACCTCGAGCTGACTCCAGAGAACCTTCCCGGCATCTACGAGGAAGCCGACCTGCTGATCGAGGCCTTCGACAGCGCCGACAGCAAGAAATGGCTCATCGAGTCGTGGTGCATCGCTTACCCCGACAGGCCGGTCGTTGCCGCGAGCGGTGTCTCCGGATGCGGGCATACTGAAGAGATGCGTGTCCACTCCTCGGGAAACATCCATGTATGCGGTGACGAGCAGTCGGAGATGACTATGGGGCTCTGCGCGGCGCGCGTCATGATGGCGGCGAGCATGGAGGCGAACGTGGCGATAGGCCTGCTCACCGGAGACAAGGAATGATACTGGTAAACAACCGCGACAAGGTCGAGTGGCGTGAGGGCATGACCGTCCAGGATGTGCTCGACGCGATGAGCTACGATTACGCCCTTATCACGGTGACTATAGAGGGAACGCTCGTTCCCGAGCATGACTACGATACCCGCACAGTAAACGACGGCTCGAAGGTCGGCGTCTTCCACCTCGCCCACGGCGGCTGAGATCAGCCGCTTCTATTCGTCCACAGGCTTGTAGACAAACTCCCTGCTCAGCAGCACCTCTCCGTCGGGACCGAGGATATCTACGCGCCACACTCCGGCCCATCCGTCCAGCATCTTCTTCGAGGACCAGGTCCTCCAAGAGGCCGACTTGATCGTCAGCGGCACCCGGGCCTTCTCCTCGTCGCCGTAGAACCAGACGTGGGTCACCTCGAGGGTATCGGCAGCGCCGTTGATCCTCGTGTAGCAGTATATCCTCTCGACTGACTCGAAGAACTGTGTGCTCTCCCCCACCGGGAGCATATCCTCGATGCCTGTGCAGAAGATCATCTTCTCGACGGTCAGTCCGCCTTCCTCGGCGGAGGCGCCGCCCGCGGCGGCGATCAGAACCGCCACGATGACAGAGTATGTGTCTCATATCATCCTTCCTTTCCATGCCTGTTGAACATCTCCACCGGCCCCTACACGAGGCTGCCGGCGAACCTGCTCGCGTTCCTTACGAATATGACAGATCCGAGGTTCTCGGAGAATTCTATCAGCCAGTCGGCGTAACCTTCCATCGCTTCCTTTTCGGGGATCATCAGTCCCATGAAGACGAGGTCGGCCCCGATGCTGCTTACCGTTATGATATCCTGTATCGAAGTATCGGGAGGCCTGAGTATCACCTCTGCCTCAGCTTCTATCCTCGTCGATTCGATAAGCTCGAGGAGGCTCTCGATCTGGTCCTCCCTCTCCTCCTCGTTCTCGACTATCGAATGTATCTTGATCCTTGCCTTCTCCCAGGCCGGATTCATCCTCATCATGTGGGCGAGAAGGAGCATCAGGTCGCCATTGTTCTCGAGCCCTCCCCACCAGAGATCGATCCTCTTGTTATGCCTTTTCTGCTGGATATGCCTCAGCCTGCAGATAAGTGTGTTCTTCTCGATCTTCGAGACCGCACTCATGATCTCGAGCTCGGCGATGAGCTTTTCCTTCTTCGCGGGCCAGCCGAACATCAGAGTATTGGAGTGAAGCCCGGCGATACCGTTCGCCTGCGCGATATTCAATGCTCCGGTGACGAAGTCGGGGGCCACGTGTACCTCACAGAAACCGACGAGGTGCTTCGATTTGAGGGCGCGGTTCATCTCGGCTCCCTCATGATCGACATCGATGTCGAGTTCGTCGAAATGTCCCTCTATTATCCTTGTGACCGTCACGATCCCATGGTTCTGGTTAAAGCAGTTCGCCACATACACGAGGTCCGTTTCCTTCTCGGCATCCTCGGTGAAGACGATCGTATGAGGGCGCCAGTT
This sequence comes from Candidatus Krumholzibacteriia bacterium, assembly GCA_963836185.1. Classification (GTDB taxonomy): domain Bacteria; phylum Krumholzibacteriota; class Krumholzibacteriia; order Krumholzibacteriales; family Krumholzibacteriaceae; genus JAUWCL01. Next base: position 140,727 of record CAWIIQ010000004.1, on the reverse strand, counting down.
ACGCGAATCGAGGGTATGCTTCTTCAGCTTGAGCAGGGCGAACCTCGCCATCGAGAGGTAGGCCCCGGCCCTTACATCCCCCCATCTTTTTCCCAGAGTCTTTCGCCTGAGGTACATGAAGAGGACTACCTCGATCAGGACCGCGACGAGACAGGCGAGAGGGTTGAGAAGGAACATCACAAAGAGTGCGCCAAGCGAGCCGACCAGAGAGACATACCACGGGACGTTTATCGTCGGCCTGTATGAAGGATCGCCGACGAGTTTCTCGACAGCGGCGCTGAGGTTGATGATCACATAGAGGGTAAGGAACAGGACCGTCACGTACTGGGCGACAGCGTTGAGATTTCCGAGCAGTACCGCCGAGAGGGCCAGCGCCCCGGTGAGCCATGTCGCGACCGTTGGCTGCCCGCTCCTGGAGAGCTTTGAAAGGAACCTCGGCGCGAGGCCGTCCTGAGAGAGGGCCTGCAGCACCCTCGGGCCGGAGAGCACGCTTCCGAAAGCCGAGGAGAGGATCGCGCCCCACATACCGGCGAAAACGAGGATGGGGCCGCCGATACATATAAGGGTCCAGGCCTGGGCCCCTCTTGAAGCGAGTGTGTCGCTGCTTACCGCCGAGGTGATCGAGAGAAAGAATGGCACGGCCAGGTATACCGCCGCCCCTGTCATGACCGCCAGGAGAGTGCCCTTCGGAATGCTGCGGCTCGGGTCCTTCAGGTCCCCGCTCATCCCTATTCCGGCGGTAAATCCCGTCACCGCGGGGAAAAATACAGCGAATACATACCAGAACCCCTCGGGAGCCGACCTGTATGTCGCGACCATCTCGGGCGCATGCATGCCTTTCGTCAGGACCCCGGCGAAGAGCGCCAGAAGGGAGAGCCCGACCGCGATCATTATCGGGATCTGGAGTTTCAGGGCGAGTGATGCGCTCTTTCCCGAAAGTATCGTGATGATGACTATGATGATCGCCGCGAGAAGCTGCACCATGAATACGGGAATGGCCCCCCAGGCGGCGGGCCAGAGGATCACGAGGCTCTCGGCAAGCCCGAAGCTGTAGAAGGTGACACTCAATGTGCGGCAGAGGTAGAGAGGTATGCCTATAGCGCCGCCCAGTTCGAGGCCAAGGCTGTGCGCGATCATAAAATACTCACCGCCGACGCCGACCCTCATGTTGGTCGCGATCGCCGAGGCGCTCAGTCCCGTGATGAAGGTGATGGAGCTAGCGACAAGAACGACGATAATAGTGAGCGGCAGCCCGAGGTTGCCCACGACCCAGCCGAACCTCAGGTACATGATCAGACCGAGGATCGTCAGCACACTGGGCGTGAAGACGCCGATGAAGGTCCCGAACTTGGGAGCTTCCTCGACCTGGCCGTTATCTGTTACTTGTTCGTTCATAACCTGTTGGCCACGAATATATTTGAAAAGAGTCTTTGTGTAAAGAGCGGTGATGCCGGGAAGAGCACATACTGCTGCAGGCCTGCGGACAATTCTCGTATCTCATTGATTATTTATCACTTGCCGCGCTTGGCGAATCTCAGGCCCGACCAGACATCGTCGATCGAGCAGATCTTGTAATCGACCAGCCCTGAATCGAGACCCTTGCGCCTGACAACAGCCTGCGTGAGGTCCGAGCCGGCGCCTGAAGCCTTCTTCTGCCACGCGATCCAGAGGGAACCGCCCTCGGCTATGAGGGCTTTTGCCTTCTCGAGGCGCTTCTCGAGGTCGCTCATCGACCTGCAGAACATGATAACCACGCCGCTCCTGCCTGCGGCCCTTTTTCTGATACGGACACCTTCGGGGAGAGTGCCGAGCGTCTTCTCGAATCCATCGGGAGGATCGAGGAGAAGCAGGTCCGTCCCGCTGGAGATGCCGAGCTTCACGGGCAGGGATCTCCCCGCGTAACCGGCGAACTGTGATGACGGGACGACAGGTTCTGCGGGCTGATTTTCCATAGCGTTCCCTATAGAGTCGAGAATATCGTCCCAGGAGGAATAAACAGCGTCGGGCAGCACTTTCCTGACTCCCGCGACCTTTTCCTTCGAGCCTCCGGCAAATATAATGGGAATATGTCTCGTGGATTTTCTGATGCGTAGAGCTATTGCCACATCCCTGCCCTGCGAGGGCATCCTGGTAAGGTCGATGATGACAGCCTCAGACTGATCGTTTCCCATCCGCTTCAGCGTCTCCCCGCTCCAAGGCTCGAAATCGGCCGTTATCCCCCTCCTCCTGAGATATCCGGCCCTCTTGCCGCCTTCATCAGGGTTCCAGTGTATCAGCCTTATCTTCATCCCTGACCTCTGCAGCCTGGTCGAACCTCTTCGCGACCCTCCGGCTCTTCGCCGCGATGATGAGCGCTGTCAGCGATACCGATGGCCACCCCGGCGACGACGCCGATGATGGTCCAGAAGAAGAGTCTGTGCAGGACCACCCCGGCAGTCAGCCCCGCCGCGGCTCCGAATAGAAAGCCGTACCCGATACCGGCAGTCAGTTTTCCGATTGAGCTCTTCACTCCTCTACCCTCCTCTTGCTTTTCATTCCGATCATGACCTTCTTCTAATCATGATTATATTACCATCTGAAGCGGCGAGCCTGTGCTGTTTGAGCGCGGTGTACTCTTCCGAGTCGAACCAGCGCCTTGCCTCCTCCTCGCTCGGAAACCTTATCATGACGGTTCGCCCGTACGGCCACTCACCTTCCAGTACGGTGACATCCTCGTCGATGGTGACGACCATCCCCTTGTACTTCTCGAAAATACGATCGAAACCGTCCTCGTACCTGTCGTATTCCTCACGGTCATGGATATTGATCTGGGCGATGATATAGACGCTCATTCCGCCTCCTTCCACAGGATGATAAGCAGTTTGACTGCTGAATGATTATACCTGAAAATAGAGGAATACTCCTATCTATTTACAGGCTCCTGCGCCTCCTCCGGTTTGCCGCAATCTCTTCCATGTGCTATCCTTACTGAAAGTCTCACAGGCCCCGCAACCAGGAGGGACAGCCCTTGCGCCGCACCGGAACTATCATCGTCGCCCTGCTCGATCCTCGCCGGTAATGTGCCCGGCTCCCAGGCCGCCCCTGTCCATACTACATACCTCTGGCACATGCACCAGCCGATCTACTGGCCCGCCAGGTCGACATGGGACACGTCCCGTTACGAGATGGCGTACGAGACGATCACACTGGGGCATTCACAGAACAATGTCTTCGACATATTCAACAAGGACGACCGTGTAGCGGACTACCAGAACTACCCCCGCGATGCGATCTCCTCGATCCTCGATATACCCGATGCCGGCGCCCAGGTCAGCTTCGCCGGCTCGCTGATAGAGAACATCAAGAGCCTCGGCGACGCCGGCTGGAACGGCGGCCGTTACGCATCGAACTGGTACTCATATTATCGCACCGCACGGTCATGGACCACCTCGGGCGGACGCCCGCGCCTCGACCCGGTCCTGGTCGCCGCTCACCATCCGATAGCTCCGCTGATGGATGAAAACGCACTCAGGCGTGAGATCGAGGTAGCGAAGGCCGCTTACGATATCGCCTGGGGAGGGACGTACTCGAAGGGTTATTTTCCGGCCGAGATGTGCTTCTCGGAACGGATGATCCCCGCCCTGGCTGAGGCAGGAGTCGAATGGGTCATAGTGCCGAACATACATATATCGCGCGCCTGCACCGACTACCCTTATGCGGCCAACCTCGACAACTGCGATCCGCCGAATCCGGCCGACCAGGTAAATCCCGCGCAGGGCAGCTATCAGAGCCTGACTATCAGCAGGGGAGTCACGGTCAAGACACCCGCACCATACGGATACCGCCCCCACTACGCCCGCTTCGTCGATCCCGACACGGGCGAGGCCGATTCGATAATCGTCGTTCCCGCAGCTCAGGCGATGAGCTGGAACGAGGGGTACGGCCTCTACGGCACCGGTGAGATAGACGCGATCGCCGGGTACAACGACCCGGCACACCCGATGCTGATCCTCTTCGCCCATGATGGCGACAACGCGTGGTCGGGAGGCTACTCCTACTACAATGAGAACGTGACGGGCTTCAGCCACCAGGCGGTCAGCCAGGGATACGAACCATCGACCGTCGATGAATACCTCGCCGACCACCCCGTCGACCCTTCGGACCTCGTCCATGTCGAGGACGGCGGATGGGTCAACGCCGACGGTGACTTCGGCTCGCCGCAGTTCATCAACTGGAACTGGCCGCTCGTCGACCAGTACGGGAACTTCGATATCCCCGGCGGATGGGCAGAGGACGAACGGAACTGGGCTGTATTGACGGCTGCACAGAACCGTGTAGAGACTGCCGAGGAGATGTCGGGCTCCACTCCGGATCCGGCGCGTATCTTCAGGCCTGATACAGGATCGACTGTCCTCGAGAGGGCCTGGCACCACCTCCTCTCGGGTTACGAGAGCGGATACATGTATTACGGCGCATCCCTCGATATGGAGGTCAAGGCGACACTGGCGTGCAACGCGGCCGTGTATTACGCCGATCCGGTGATCACAGGCGGAGGCAGCGACAATACGGCGCCGACGATATGGATCCCTCAGAGACTTCCATGGAATCCCGGCGGCCGCGGCGGCGGCTCGCTCTGGGGATACCCCGGGGGCGACGGCGCCGAGATGCCGAGCGACTTCTGGGTCTGGACATTCGCTTACGACGTATCAGGCATGGAGAGAGTCGACCTGATGTACCGGATAGATGCGGACGGCATCAACCCGATGTCGAGCGACCAGAACGAGACCTATACCGGCGGAGCAGAGGTCGGCTCGTGGACGGCGGTCCCGATGACTTACCGCGCCTTCCCCACTGGTGACTTCTTCGACTCTCCCGAGATAGATTTCACCGTCCTGCCCGACTATATCGCCGACGAGTACTACATCCAGGTAACGGGACTCTCCGATGTGCTCGTTGACTATTACATCGAGGCCGAGGACGTGGCCGGAAATATCAAGCGATCCCCTATTCAGCACGTCTGGGTCGGAGAAGCGACAGGCAGCGCGTCACATGTGATCGACGGCGAGCTTGACGAGGAGGCGACCTGGTCGCCTCAGGCGATGGACTCGAACTCTATGCTGACTGGGACGGGCGATATCTCTACCTCGCGATGAACGGCGTCGGCGCGACCTCCGCGATGGATCATTTCCTTATCGTCGGCACCGACCTCTCCACTCCGGTCGCGGCGCCCTGGGCCAAAGTCAGGAACTGTTGCCGACCGGTCGTTCTTTATCGGAAACGAGGACGGAAACAACTGGTGCGGCTGGTTCGACTCGGCCGAGAATCTCACTCAGTTCCGGGGCCGAAACGGCTTCCGGGACATGGCTCGAAGGGCTCATAGACCTCGAGCAGCATCTCGGCACCCCCCTGCCCGACGGAGTATATCTCTGCGCGGCTGGCTGGGGGACAAACGACGCTGATCCTCTCATAATCCAGGCTCCCGCGGGGGATCTCAATGGCAATATAGACGAATCGGAATTCGTCTGGTTCCCCTTCTCTACTACCGGCACCGAAGACCGGGGCCCGACCTCGATATCCATGAGTCCGGCGAGCCCGAACCCGTTCTCCGGCTCGACGACGATCCAGCTGTTCCTTCCCGACTCCGCTCCCGTCTCCCTCGAGATCTACAATGTCGCGGGCAGACGCGTGCGCACCCTCGTCTCGGGCACCCTCGGCCCCGGCCGCCATACAATCTCATGGGACGGGATAAACTCTGTCGGGAAGTGAAGTGTCGCAGGGAATCTACTTCCTTAAGCTGATCTCGGGCGAGCATCACCTGACAGGCAAAGTGGTCATACTGAAGTAAGGCAGGGCAGGCAGGCTTGACAGCGGACCGGGATTCCTGTAGCTGTTATTCCTGTATATTGGTCCACTAACCTCAGCGACGGAGTCGATCATGATCAGACTGATCCATTGTGTCCGCAAGCGCGACGACCTTTCACTAGAGGAGTTCCGGCAGTACTGGGACAGCGGGGAGTTCGCGCAATCGATCGAGAGCATGGCCAGGCTGGTCGGCGCCCTGGGATTTGCTGTCAACGCGACCCTGGCCGTCGGCGCCAACAAGATGCTCATGGAGATGCGCCCTCTCGGCGATCAGTTCGACGGGGTCATCGAGTACTGGTGGGACAGCGCCGCGCACGTGTCCGACGTAGCACAGGGGGATGAGTTCAAGAAGCTCGCGCCGGAAACGAAGCGTACCAGAGCCAGTTCATCGCCATGGACCAGTCAGTGGTCTTCTTCACCGAAGGTGACCGGCAGAACTGCTGATACAGGAAGGACAGGGAAATGGAGAAAACGAATATGTACGATACCATGATCAGGATGGGGTTCCTGGCGCTCATCATCGCCTGGTGCGTGATGATCCTCTTCCCATTTGCCCAGATCCTGTTATGGGGTGTGATCTTTGCCGTCACCCTGCACCCTCTTCACCAGTCTCTGACAAAACGGCTTGGAGGAAGAGGGAAGACCGCCTTGTTGATCCTGGTCCTTGCATGCCTCGCAATCATCTTTATACCCGGCTGGTTCCTGCTGGATGCATCCCAGGGCTCTTTCCGGGAGATGAAGGAGAGTCTCGATGCCGGCACACTCGCTTTACCAGCACCTGCAGAGCAGGTCAAGAACTGGCCTGTCATCGGAGAGCGGCTGTACTCGCTGTGGAATTCCGCCTCGACGAATCTGGGTCTTTTCATCTCGGCACATCAGGATCAGGTTCTCGCTATCGGGAAAACGATAGTCGATGGGATCCTCAACGCGACTTCGGCATTGATTCAGCTCTTCATCTCACTGATCATCGCGGGGGTTCTGCTGGTCACCGGGGACGCGAGCAATTCGGCGAAAAAGATATTCAGAAGGCTGGCGGGGGAAATGGGAGACGAACTCGCCGATTCAGTAGAGAAGACAATAAACAGTGTCGTCCGGGGAGTGCTGGGGGTCGCGTTCTTACAGTCTCTGCTTATAGGGATCGGGTTCCTGCTCGCCGGCATCCCCTATGCGGGAGTGTGGACCCTTCTGATCCTGTTTCTGACTATTCTTCAGCTGCCGCCTACCGTGATGGTGATCCCGGCTATAATATACCTCTTTTCCAGCACGGGGACGGTGCCCGCCGTTCTGTGGACGATATACCTTGTCCTGGCAGCGATATCGGATAATGTCCTCAAGCCTCTCGTCCTGGGCAAAGGGGCGCCTGTGCCGATGCTGGTGATCTTCCTGGGAGTGATCGGTGGTTTCATGCTCTCAGGGTTTCATCGGTCTTTTTACCGGGGCAATCGTGATGTCGCTGGGATATAAGCTGCTGCTCATGTGGATGAACGGCGGCACGCAGAGCCCACAGGATGATCCCTGAAGAGGCGATGACATGCTAAATTTCAGAATCAGACGTGGTTCCGGAGCATCAGTTCGTCCGGATGAGGGTCGAGATAGTACTGGCTTCATCAGGTATTCAGGTGAGTACTTCCTCACGTAGTGATTGAGCAGAGTAATGGTACGACTCAGCGGTATCAGCCCGGTACGGTACCTCTCGATGATCTCGAGCAGTTCCTTCTTCTCGTCACCGCTCAGGTCCTTCTTGAAATACCCCATGATGTGCATAAGGACATCGGTGTTTTTCTTCGGGGTCGCCGCAATCTTCATCCCTTCCATCAGTGTTCCGATATATTTGACGTGAAAAGCTCCCCTGCCGGCATCTTCCCCGCCCTGGCTGTCAGGGCGCCGAGTTCCTTCAGGGTCTTTCTGTCGTGCGAAAGGATAAGATACTTGTTCCTCGAGTGAAACTCGACGAGCTTTCCCGCCGTCCTGCCCGATGATTCCATGTTAGCGCCAGCGGTCATAAGTAAATATCCGCTCTATGAAATTCTCACGAAGGCCCGGGATCGTGAAGGCGGCCGTCGTCCTCGACCGGAAGCACCGGGAACCTGTCCATGAAGGCACCGGCAAAAAGCCCCCTCCCCTTCTTTATCCTGGTCCCCGTCTCATCGTATACCTTCACGCCTGTCATACCGGAACTGGGCGAGCGGCTCTTGAAGATAAATCCCCTCAGGTCTTCCTTTTCCAGCTCTCGCAGCCGTTTCGCCGTCCATTTCTTCATCCTGTCCGTATGGTCCACAAGTGTGTTGCGGGTAAGGAGCCTTGGAGCCATCCGGATCGCCGACCAGCCTCATCGCCTCTCTCGGAATACTCAGTCCGCATTCAACCTCGGGGCATACCGGGACATACTCGGCATACCTTCCGAGCGTATCCCTGAGGAACCTGTCGAGCTTGTGCCCGCCGTTGTAGCGGACATTCTCACCGAGCAGGCAGGAGCTTATTCCAAGTCTTATCTTCTTCATCCGATCTTCTCAAGCAGCCAGGCCATGTTCTGTCCGAGGGCTTTCATCGTGTCGATCCCTTCCTCGTCCGATTCGACCTCGCCGGGATTCCTCCCGATACCGAGGTTCCAGTAGCTCGAACCGGGCACGATCATCTGGTTGATCAGGAAGAAATGGTTGATAGAATTGAATACGTGGATGCTGCCGGCCCGCCGTACCGCAACGACCGCCGCGCCAGCCTTTCGCTTGAGCATGTCGCCGTTGACCTTGGCGACAAGTCCCGCTCGATCGATCAGCGCTTTCATCTCAGCTGTGACATTGGCGAAGTAGGTCGGCGAGGCGAGAATGATCCCGTCCGACTCGAACATCAGGTCGATGCATTCGTTGACGCAATCATCGACTACGCAGTGCCTGTCGAGGTTCTTCGCGCACTTGTAACAAGCCTTGCAGCCCCGGATCTTTTTTTTACCCAGGTCGTATTTCACGGTCTCTATCCCTTTTGCAGCCAGTTCTTTGAGGACCATGTCGGTCAGAAGTGATGTATTGCCCTCTTTGCGGGGACTCCCGTTGAATGCTGTTACTTTCATTACGACTCCCTCAGCTGAAGATAATCTTTTCAGTGGTAATCCATCCTGATCACGAAGAGGCATTCCGCCTGATCAGGCCTGAAGCCATTCTACCGCCGCCTCCTCAGAATCGAACAGACGGATTGAGACTCCCCGGTTGAACGCGACATTTTCACCAAATTCGAGCTCATCCACGTAGTTCCGCATCCGCCTTAAGGAGCACCGCGATAGACAGGTTCTTTGGAAAGCTTTTCGTCAGTTCGAACATTTCAACTGTTCCGGGCAGCTCCGTCAGGCCCCGTGTATCTACAAGGACTCTGTCTATTCCTGTTTCCTCGAAAAGACGTTTGACCGATTCGATCGAAGCCGGCCATATGCGAGAAATCGACGATACCGAATGAACGGATCTCTATGATCCCGAGTTCCCGATTGACTCCTACATTTTCCGGCATGCCCTCACCTTGTGGATTGTTACGCCGCAATCCGCGTGGTCCTTGCCTATCCATATCATTAAATCAGGCTCCGTATTTATGTTATATATTGAGCTGCCAGAGCTGGAAGTTCAGCGCAGTTGCGAAGCTGACCCAGGCAAGATATGGAATCAGCAGAAGTCCGGCAGACCTCTTTACTTTCCAGAACAGGATGATTGTAGCACAGATAAGGACCCACATTGCAACAATATCGATAAAGGCAAGGTCCGGCCTTCTCATCCCGAAAAAAAGCCAGGACCAGAGTGCGTTCACCCCTAGCTGAACAGCGAATACCGATAATGGCAGAAGCCGCTTCCCTTTCTCCCCATGCGCCCACACGAGCCAGGCAGCAACACCCATCAGTATATATAGAAGCGTCCAGACAGGAGCAAACAGGTAATCCGGAGGATTCCAGGAGGGTTTCTCCAGCCCCCGGTACCATGCGTCGGGCGGAAACTGAGAACCGATCATCCCTGCCGAAAGACTTATGACCACGAAGAGAACAAGCGTCAACCAACGACGTGCCTTCATCTTGAATCTCCAATCGGCCGGCTGCGGCTGCTAAGGGTCCAGAACGTCAAAAGAATCCTTCGTTATCTCGGATCTGACTTTCCCCGTATGCGCAATATCAGCCGGCTCGAAGAGGAGCAGCTTTACGTGCCCTCTCGGTATTACCCGATGCTCCCTGCCGCGCCGGACTATGTAGAACTCGCCGGGCCTGAGAGTAATCTCTCCCTCACCGTCGATTATATCCAGTTCGCCTTCAAGGACGAAGAAGAGCTCGTCTTGATCATCATGCGTATGCATGGGGACCTTGTCCCCCTCCGCCCTGACGAGTTTGACATGCTGACCGTTGAGCTCACCGACGATCTTCGGGTGAAAAGAGATCATCAAACCGCTCAAAACACTTCTCGATATTTACGATCCCACTCACTTGACACTCCTACGCGATGATGCGAAGAACGAGATATGGAACAGCACAGAAGAGGAATATCGCCACCTTGTACCCGGCCATCACCAGGTAAAGAGACTTCTTTACATCTTCCTCTGTGCTCCCGAACATCCTGGCGTGCAGCCTGAAAATCCAGCCCCGGAAGGCAAGAATCATCAGGCCGCTGAGAAGCATCAGCCCCCAGTTCAGGAGCGTGCACCAGCCGAAGAACGCGCGTAACATTTCGACAGTCATAGTCCCTCCTTTACAGGTCAACCTATCAACAGCATTCCGTACCGATTTATCTTCTGATTGTTCTTCGTGAATATCGCTTCCAGTGCTTTTCTGTCAGCCATATCAGTCTGCCTCCAGCACATCCCCGAATGTTCTCAGAAATCCTTCTATGTCCTCGCGTTCAATGGTCAGAGCAGGATCGAGCCGTAAAACATTTATCCCGGGCCTTCGCCCGGGTATGTATCCACGATTGACCAGTTCACGATGTGCCGCGGCGGTATAGGGAACACCTGGCCCATCTACCATGTCGAGCCCTATCATCAGGCCGCGCCCCCTGATCTCGCTTATTCGCCCTGAACGTTCCTTGATCTCCAACAGTCCTGTCATCAGGATGTCCGCTATTTCTCTGCCCCTGGCGATCAGCCCTTCTTCTTCGATGATCCTTATCACTTCCCGCGCTACAGCCGCGCCGACCGGATCGTTCTGGTGGGACTGCGCGTATTTCATAGGCTCGCCGCCAAGCAGCTCGATGGCTCCTGGCCTGAATGTCGTCGCGCTAACGGGGTAACCGTTCCCCACACCCTTGCCTATCGCGACTATATCGGGAGAGATCCCGTAGTGCTGGTACCCGAACCATTTCCCTGTACGGCCTATCCCGGTCGTCACCTCGTTTACCAGCACAAGCCCGTCATCCCGCTTTATTGCGGCGGCTATACAGCGGACGAGCTTTTCAGGAGGGAACCTCACGAGGCCCGAGGAACTTCCCGGCTCGAGAAGGAAGCCCCCTATCCGGTCGAATGGAATAGATTCCCAGTGTTCACATGTATCGGCGCAGTCGCCCTCGAACGGGCAGTCGACGCATGGAAACCAGTCGAAGAGGAACCAGCCCTGCTCCTCCCTCCTGGCCGCCGAGCCGTACGCTCCGAAATAGGAATCGGCCATCGTCATCATCAGCGGTTTCTCCAGTACCGCCTCGGCGAGCCTGACCCCGTACTCGACTGCCTCGCTCCCCGAACAGAGGAAGACGCAATGACCTCCCTCGCATCCGGTCAGGGTCATGATCGCTTCAGCCGCTTCCTCCACCACGTTGCCCGAGTAATTGAACCCCGAGTGGCCGTACCTCGAATACTGCTCCTCCATCACCCGTTTTATCCATGGATTGCCGTGGCCTATCGAGGTGCACCATACGCCCGACTCGAGATCGACATATCTTGTCCCCGTGGAATCGTAGAGGTGACAGTTCTCCGCACGCACGATATCACGAAGGAGCAGTTCATGCCCTGGATACCATACGAGCCTGCTGTGATTCTCATGCATACCTGATTTTCCTATCAAGAGGGAGGATCTGTCAATAATACAAGGCCTATGGCAGCCAGTATGACTCCCCACGCTACCGCGGAGACGATCGCGCCAGGCTTCCCGTGGATCATGACTCCGGCATAGAACGAATGCTGGGTCCCGCTTTCATAACCCTCATAGTCAGTGGAATATGGGAGCGCCTGGTAAAGAACGGTAAATGAGGCTGTATCTTTATAGAGGAGCCCTCCACGGACCTGCCAGCCCTGATCAAACAGGCCTGCCTCCTCTTCTTTGCTGCTCCAGACCGGCCCGGCAGATCCCTGGACAGCCCATCCAGGGTTCAACTGCAATGTGGCTCTCGGCGAGATGCCGACGCGGATATCGTCTGTTCCGAGCGCTCCTGTTACAGCCAGGCCGTACCTGTTGCCCCGCCGCCCTTCTTTTCGAGAAGCCTCGAACTCATATCCTGCTTCTGAGTAGAGCCTGAAGAACGACTCGACGTACATGGGCACATCAGACTCTCCACCAATAAGCCCCGCAGTGTCAAAGAACAGTAAGTGCCTCGAGCCTGTCCCGGTCGAATCCTGTGCTCTCATCCGCCCCGCGGGGACAATAGAAAGAAGCAGGGTGATGATAATCACCCTGCCCGTCGCCATCGTCAGATTATATCGATTCAGTCGTCGCATACTTCCCGTCAGAAGGAAAAGTTGAAGATCGGGAAGAAGGGCAGCATGCCGCCTTCCTCTATCACGTTGATCAGGCCGATCTGAAGCCCGTACATCGAATCCGCGACATTAATAAATCCAAGCATGAAACCTTTTACATGTCCCCCGTAATTGACGAATCCCCACTGCCAGCCGGTGAAGGTGCCCTTCGTGACATTCAGGGATCCGAACTGCAGTCCCTTGAGATCGGCGTCTACCCAGTTCGCGAGCCCGAACTGAAGACTCCGGGATTCTCCGGCGGTAAGGTGGTTGACAAGGCCGAGGTCGAGACCGACCAGCGACGTGTTCCGGCCGTAGAGCAGGTTGAAACGGAAATATTTGATGGAATCCTCTTCATGCCGTATCTGCAGAGGAGTGAACAACGAAAGCTGTATTGCCTGTTCTTCGGCCGATCCATCGGCTGGAATGACAGCGATAGTCAACAAAACAAGTAACACGATTGAAAACATCGATTTCACCCTGTCCCCCTGTCTATGATTGTCTAGAAACCGTAGATCGGCCAACTGCCAGAACTCGACAATATAGCACTGGCTTAAACTTTCACATCCTTTTCTCCACATCACGCCATCGAATATCTTCCGCCAGGCTTGATCCTCCACGCGATCACAAATCCGACAAGGGTCCACAAAACGATGTCATGCATGCCAAGCATCAAGGCATCCTTGAGGGGATACCCGTCGATCCCGAATTTATTGAGATCGCTGAACAGTGCTATCAACAGGCCCAGCACGAAGAAAAATAGCACCTTTTTAGGATAACTCGACAGCACCCTGTCGGAGGCCTGCGAAAGCAGCCATGCCCCTGCCATCGGCACGATTATCAGCGCGGCAAGGCCCGCAATCATGATTCCTCCGGCGGAGCCATGCCCCGCCCCGCTGTACGTCACGCCATAGACAGGATCCCCGTCCGGAAATCTTCCCTCGGAAGTCGGTTCAGGATTGACCACATATCTCCCCGGCTGCGTGACATTTTCCTTTAGCACTTCGTATACATGGGGCTCGTTATCGAGCTTCTTCATATTGATGCGGGAACTGAATCCGAGCAGTCCGTTCACTACGACCATCCACACGATCAGCACAAGACTGCCCAGCAGCCCCGCCACGACGGTTCTTTTCATGATCCCTCCTCTCGATAAAGGCTGAAAAGGCTGACTGAAGATCAGCCGTCCTGATTACTGGTACGCTCCCATGGACGCACCTCTCCCCTGGTTACGCTGAAAAGCGGGTGAGGTCTCGGGTCTGTAAGGTCCTTCAACGACATAAACCGCCGCGAGTCCCTTACTGATAGCTTGGACAGAAAGTGCCGCCACTCGTAAAAAAGCTGGCCATCCGTCTCCGATATGACTTCGACAGGAGAATCAACGATTATCTTCGACCGATCGAACCGATAGCCTCTTGCAAGCGATTCTTCATAAACGCCAAGGAGGTAGAAACCTATCGCACCGATCGGATCCGGGTGGGCTCTGAAGCGTGTCAACTGGGGATGTGCTGTATATCCCTTCGTTGATCCTGCAAGGACCTTCTGCGCCAGCAATGATTCACGCCAGAGAGCGAGAAGCCCCTGCCTGTCGAGATACTCAGGATTAATAGTCCATATTCTCATATGATTGATTCTATTCCTGCGCGAAAACCACACGCAGTCGGTGAAACGCCTGTCTATTCGACAGTCTCGTTCAGAAGTACGGAGATGCCGTTTGACAACCGGTTTGTCGACACGACATCGAGGTCACTGTCCCCGTCAAGATCCCTGCACAGGACCGCCATGATCCCGTCTCCCGCCTTGTAATTAGCGGATGGTGTGAATATCCCCGATCCATCTCCGAGCAGAACGGTGATCTGTTGATACTGCCAGTTGCCGATAGCGAGATCGATATTTCCATCTTCGTTCAGATCTCCCGAGTCGACGTAAGAAGGACCACCCTCTACATAATAGCTCCTGCTTCTGGAGATCAGTCCATCCTCATTTCCAAAGAAGACCCCGATCCTGTTATAGTACAGACTGGCTACGACCAGGTCCATATTCCCGTCTCTATTGAGATCCTCCCCATGGATGGAATAAGGATCGAGGTCCGTCTCAAAGCCGATGGCATCGGCGAATGTCCCGTCCCCCCTGCCGAAAAGTATCGAAATCGTTCTTCCATCCCAATTCGACACCAGAATATCCTGGTCGCCATCTCTATCCATATCGTAAGACAGGACAGTAGTGGGATAATCATCGACGACGAAACTGTCAACCGCCGTAAACGTCCCGTCACCGTTGCCCAGGAAGACCGAGATATTGTCCGAACCCGAGTTCGAGACAACGATATCCTCTCTCATATCTCCGTTGAAATCCTCCGAAAACACGGCTCGCGGCTCAGAATTGACGCCGTAGTTGACTGCGACATCAAAGGTCCCGTCTCCATTTCCCAGAAGGACGGAGAAATCGTCAGACATGAAATTAACCACAACCAGATCTTCATTCCCGTCCGCATCGAAGTCGGAGCAGTGGATCATGGTCGGCATACTGCCGACTGAATACTTAGTATGATCACTGAAGGTCCCGTCCCCGTTGCCCGGCAGTATTGAAATATCATTGGTAGAGTTGTTCGCGGTAGCAATGTCAAGGGCCCCATCCCCGTCAAAATCCGCCGAGCACATCGAGGTGGGTCCACAACAGATACCGAACCTGACTTCAGGGCTGAACGGCACTGTCGGCGGCGGCATCTCAGGGTCAGGCTTCACGAGAGGCAGATCGCTGTCATAACAGGAAACGACAAGGACCAGCAATGCTGTGAAAAAGAGAAGTATCGATTTCTTACAGGTCATTCTCATTAGATTATACGCTATCCGGGGCACACTCGTCTCGTTTCACGTAAGTATCACTTATCGACACATGCCGGCGCAAGACAGAAACCTGCCGTGGGAGTGTGAGAATCATCCTCTGGCGATCAGGAAAGTGGCGATCATTAAACTAATTCCGGCGGCAATGTGGGAGACGACCGGGATCGCAAGGCCCCGGTAACGTTCCGCAACGCGTCGCCAGAGCCAGGAGACCAGTGTGAGAATGACAAATACGAGAATGACCCATGGGAATTTCAGGAAATGTACCAGTACGAGGACGTGATAGGCGGCGAATGCAATATCCACGATATCTGGCCATCTGCTGCCCGATACCAGTGCGTCTCTCCAGAAAAGCTCTTCGAGGACAGGATGGAGAGAGACGAAATACACTGCAAACAACAACCAGCCGGCCCCATGAAGCCCGAACGAATCGAGAGTCGATGAAAGGCCGTCGCTCACATTCGATATTACTGGCCAGAGCAGAACAAGAAGGGGCCCAGGGCACGCGCACGCGATCGTGAATACGGCACCGGCAGCATTGTTCCATCCGCGAAACAGTTCGGGACGGAGACGCTTACTTCGCGTTATAACGAGGTAGATGATAATAACGGTGTGATACAGCAGGATCGCTGCCCACGCGGACCGCAGGTAGCTCAATCCGGCGAATACGACGATACACGGCAGCAGAATAATGATATTCAACGGCTTGAAGGATCGGGACACGGCTTACATATCCTGCTTATATTCGGCAAGTGCCTGATCAAGCATGCTCTTGAACTTTTCGGGATCATCCGGCGTCAGAAGGATCCTGTGGATATGACCCTCGCTTTTGTCGATCACGACATGCTCGACAAAATTGGCCCAATCAACCTTCAGGGCAGGCCTGAATCCCTTCAGATGCAGATCGCCCCTCAGCAGTCCCTTCACTTCTGATTCGGAGACATCGACTTTTTCTATATGCTCGAAAGGTATTACCATCAGCCCGAACATCGTGTCGATCTCCACACGGTTGTTGAAGATACGGTATTCCTGCCAGATGCTCCTGACTGTGCTCTCTGAAACGTAGACTGGAGTCGTATCCATCAGATTTCTCCTTCCTGTCACTCATCAAACCAGGCAAGCGCCTCGGCTCGTTCCCTGAAAACGCGAAAAGCAAATGGGAGGGAGACGAACTCCCCAAATGCCTCAGCCATCCTTGCCAGCCCGAACTGCAGCTGTGAACTTACGATGACAGCTGTTTTACCGTCTTTTCTTGCCTTCCCTTTCAGGGCAGCCCTCCCGATAAAGGTCCGCATGCCGCCGATCGTCACACTGGTCACACTGCCCTGCGTCATATCCCAGAGCTGCAGTCTCGTCGGGCCATTTTCGTAGAATTCTCTCTGAGCCTCAAACATCTCATCATCGATAACTTCTCCAGAAGCGATGTGTTCCGTTATTTCCTTCTCATGCTCTATCACGGTTCTGACTGGCATGGTCACATCCTCCGTCAGGCCGCCTTCGCCGGATTACTATCCCGGCCCTGCACGGCAACCAGAAAATTTACATACCCGACTGTCGCGTATCCATTTTCCATCAGATCGCCTCCGCGAAGAGTTACCGTCCAAGGTTACATGGATTACAGACGAGACGTACTACCCGTTGAGGCGAATTGCAATAAAAAAGCATCAAATATATGGATATTTCCGATGCCACAGGTTTATAGTCATGTATCAGTACATCCTTTAAAGGAGGAAACATGAAAACAGCTCTGCTTGTTACAGTTGCGCTCCTGGTGACTGCCTCTTCCCTGCCAGCCGAGATCTGCGTGAGACATCATACGCATACCGATGCCTACTATTACGGGGGTACGACTACTCCTGAAGTCGACCGTGACTTCGAGATGTGGTTCGGCGAGGGCAGAATGGCCCTGGTCCAGGAGAGAGTTAAGATGATCTTCGACGTATCGGGCAACATCTTCACCTTCATCAATCTCGGTGATTCGATATACCTGCAGACTGCGCTTCCTCCCCAGTGGGAAAACATCATAGTCGAGGAAGAGGTGGGCAGAATCCAGATGTACCAGTATACCGGTGAGATGAAAGAGCTCGATGGCGAAAAGGAGTTTAACGGTCACAAGTGCACCGGTCATATGCTCACCACATGGATACCGTATGAAGATATAAAGTATAACGAAACGGACGAAACAGCCTGGTACACAGAAGACGTTCCCTTTGATATCGGTATCTACAAGAAGATCTATCCCTGCCTTCTTACACTGCGAAACTACAACGTCGAACTCATCGATTCCCTCGGAGAGGGCGCTGGCTATCCGATGATGAGCGAGGAGATAAGGTTCCAGAAAGGCATCGAGATAAAGACGGTCACCGAGGCAAAGGAGATCAGCGAGAAGGACGCGCCGGAAGGCTTCTGGTCGGCCCCGGAAGGATATACGAAAAAGGACCGGATTACTATCAGCGAACTCCAGGGCAACTAGATTCTCGCGAAGAAAGGACTGTCATGAAGAACACTGGCGATAAAAGCAGACGGCGGTTCCTCAAGGCGGGCGTTACCGGCCTTGCGGGAATAGCCATACTTCCCGCTCTGCGGGGAACGGGAAACACCCGCACATCGGATGAAAAAAAGAAAGACCTCAAGATAGTCAAGAGGAAGCTCGGGAACACCGGCCTCGAGATCCCAGTGGTGAGTGTCGGCGCGGGAGCCGCCCAGGCTCCTGAGATCATCGCCGCCGCGCTCGATATGGGAGTCATCCACCTCGACACGGCGAACAGCTACGGCCGAGGCAGGAACGAGGAGATGATCGGAGAGGTCATCAAGGGCCGTCCCCGCGATTCGTTCGTGATCACCACCAAGGTGACAGGCGCCGAGGACAGGAGGACCGGGCTCTTCCGCGAGGGCGCGACGACCGAGATGTTCATAGAGAAGTTCGAGACAAGCCTCGGGCGTCTCGGAGTCGACTATGTAGACATCCTGTTGATCCACAGTGTAGCGACAGAGGGCGCGACAAACCACGAACCCTTCCTCGAGGCCCTCGTCAAGATGAAGAAAGAAGGCAAGGCCCGGGTAATCGGCGTATCGACACACGCTAATGAGCCGGAAGTCATCGAGGCTGTGGCAAAGAGTGACATTCACGAGGTCGTCCTGACGGCATATAACTTCCAGCAGCCTCACCTTGATGAGATGCACAGGACGATGGAGATGGCCGCAAAGGCGGGTAAGGGCATTATCGCGATGAAGACACAGGCAGGTGTCTGGTGGGACGAAAACCGCGAGAAGATGATCGATATGAAAGCGGCCCTCAAATGGGCCATCAGCAACAAGAACGTTCATACAACGATCCCGGGGATCGACTCGATCGCCCATCTAGAGGAGAACGCCTCGGTGATGAACGATCTCAAGCTGACGACAGATGATAAAAAGGCCCTTCAACTCGGCATGCACGGAAGCGGACCGGGGATGTATTGCGATCAGTGCGGCGAATGTAAAAAACAGTGTATCGCCGGTATAGATATCCCCACGATGATGAGATGCTACATGTACGTATACGGATACCGCGACCTGGCCAAGGCCAAGGCGGCGATGGAGAAGGTCGACATTACTGCTCTTCCCTGCGGGGATTGTCATGAGTGCCGCGTGAACTGCAGGATGGGATTCGACGTAAGACGCAAGCTCACTGATGTTGCGAGGCTGCGTGACGTTCCTGAGGAGTTTGTCGTATAGGAATAAGTAAAACAAGGCGCGATACAGGAGGGGCCGTCTATAACGGCCCCTCTTTTTCTGCCCGTGATCTAAGGGCTTCATTCACTTTAAGGCCGGAGCTCTCCCATCCAGCATCTCCCTTACCTCCTCGATCGACATCGAATAGCATATATCCTCTATCACATTCGTATATGATGAATTGTGGCTGAGCAGGGCATCCTTGACCATCACGACGGGGAACTCGCGGTCCATCGCGCCGAAGTAAGTCGCCAGCACGCATCCCGTCGCGCTGAGCCCGCATAGAAAGACTGTGTTGTGCCCTTCGGCCCGGAGAGTCTTTTCCAGATCGGTCTTCGTAAACGCGCTAGGCATGGCCTTTACTACTTTCAGGTCATCATCGGTGACAGCGATCGAGGACGGGAACTCAAACGGCTCTGTACCCGGCTCGGGACCGTGTGCCGGGCTGGAATGGTAAACGCGGATAACGGGATAGTCATGTTCGCGAAAAAGGCCGATCAGTTCATTGATCTTCTGAGGCGCGGTCTCCCTGTCCTCTTCCGCCATCATCGGCATCCATATATTCTGGACATCCATGACAACTAGGACCGGCTTCAGATCCTCTTTCTCCTGTTCCTGCCCGTTAACCGGAATTGTCCCCGTCAATACGACAAACAGAGACACAACCGCCAGAACCATTACGTTCGCACGCATTTCGAACCCTCCCTGTTTTTCTGGAAAGATGTCTTCTTTATCCGGGCAGCTCGATATCCAGAATATCAATAAGATCGCCGATATCCATCCTGAAAGATGATCCCTTCCCCTGGTAGAAACCATGCTCTTTTATCATATGGATGTTCATATCAGTAAATGTAAGCTCCCGGTCTTTCTCGAGGTTCTTGACCCGGATAATCGATTTCCGGACAAGCCCTCTGTGACCGAACGGGCACGGCAGCTTGCCCCTGGCGATATCGACACTTACTTCGTAGTGCGGAGCGATACTGATCAGGTCCCCGAGGCCACCCTTACCCGCATCCCGAAGTTCCTGCATCCTCGCCGCTATATTTTCATGGGTCAGTCCCAGCCGCTTTACCTCGGCGTCGTCTTCAACAAGTATATCGATGAGGTTCCGGTCATCCGGACCGAGGAATCCATCCAATGCAATAATACCCGGCTTCATCCTCTCCTGGATCTCTTTCATCTGCTCAGTCTGCTTCATCATCCTACCTCACGCGAACTTGTCGTAATAAATCTTGTCTTCAGGTATTCCCTTTTTCTTAAGTACCTCCACGACCGACTCGATCATGCCGGGGCTTCCACAGAGGTATGCCTCGGTGTTTTCCCCGGATTCTATGTGACGCTCTATCGCGTCCGTGACACGGCCGACATCCCCCTCCCAGTTATCCTCGGGCTGCGGCTGGGAAAGTGTGGGTATATATTTGAAATTCGGGAGTTTCTTCTCCATCTCCCTCATCTCATCGACAAGGAAGAGGTCGCATTTCGATCTGGCGCCGAAGAAATAAACCGCCTCGCGCTGGTTGTCCTTCTCGAGCATATCGTTGAGTATCGACTTGATCGGCGCGTTTCCCGTACCTCCGGCGACAAAAATAATCTTCGCGTCGGTGTCCTGCAGGTAGAAGTGTCCGTACGGTCCGTTGATGGTGACCGTGTCCCCAACCTTCAGATGTTCGAATACATAGGTGGTGCAGATCCCACTCGGGACAAGGCGGATCTCGAGCTCGATCTCATCGGTACGTGAGGGCTGGGACGATATCGAGTACGCCCTGTATACAGGCTCGGAAGTAAGTTCATACTCGGGGACCTCGAACTGGATGAACTGTCCGGCCTTGAATGTCATTCTGTCGGGCTCCAGGAGCTGCAGGGTAATCTCCTTGATATCGTGGGTCAGATCGACTATAGATTTGACCTCACACTTGAATTCCTTGACGTTGAAAAGCTCTGCGGGTATCTGGATCGAGGCGTCTTTCTTGATCTTCAGCTGGCAGGAGAGCCGGACGTTATCTTTCCTCTCATCTTCGTCGAGCCAGGGCAGTTCGGTGGGCAGATGCTCCCCTACGTCGGATGTGACCTTGACCTTGCACAGACCGCACGAGCCGCGACCGCCGCAGGCTGACGGGATAAAGATCTTCTCATCCATGAGCGACGAAAGAAGCGACCGGCCGCCTTCCACTGTTACGTCCTTCTCATCGTTGATCTTGATCTGTACGCTGCCGTAGTTGCCGATCGTAGCGTCGGCGATCACCATGATCACGGCAAGCAATGTCGTGATAGCGCTGATCGCGCCGACACCGATCAATATCTGTGCTAATGGAGACAAGGGTTTCAGATTCCTCTCAGGTGATCTTGATCATGCCCGAAAAGCCCATGAATGCCAGCGCCATTATACCCGCGATGATAAGCGCAATGCCGGCCCCGGCCAGCGCCCTGGGAACACGTGAACGGGCCATCTTCTGCCTGATCCCGGCCATCGCTATGATCGCGACCATCCACCCTATTCCGCTTCCCAGTCCGAAAAAGACGGAATTGATGAATGTGTATTCCCTGATGACCATGAACAGGCTCACTCCGAGAATGGCGCAGTTAACGGTTATCAGCGGGAGAAATATACCGAGCGCGATGTACAGCTTGTCCGAGACCCTTTCGATTATCATCTCTACTATCTGCACGAAAGCGGCGATGATGACGATGAAAACTACAAATCTCAGATAGGTCAGGTCGAACGGAACGAGAATATAGTGATAGGCGAGCCAATTCAGGGCGCTCGTCGCCGTCATGACGAACACGACGGCCCAGCCCAGGCCGACAGAAGTGTCTACTTCCCTCGAGACAGCGAGAAAAGAACACATGCCGAGGTAATTCGTCAGCAGGATATTATTGGTAAATATCGCCGCGAAGAATATCGCGTAGAACGCCAGTCCCTCACTCATGAGCTCTTTCCCTCCTCCCGCTTGTACATTATCCCTTTGACGACCCAGATGAATATGGCGAGCGTAAAGAAGGCCCCGGGCGCCATTACCATGATCGACCAGTTTGTCCACCAGTCCCCGAGTACGTGATAGCCCCAGATCGAACCCGATCCCATCAGTTCCCTGATGATCGCGATGGCGATGAGCACGTAGGAATAGCCTATAGCTGAGGCGACACCGTCGATAAAGGACAGGCCTGGGGGATTGGACAGGGCAAAAGCCTCCGCCCTTCCCATGATGATGCAGTTCGTGATGATAAGCCCTACATACGGCCCGAGCTGACGGGATACTTCCGGCATATACGCCTTCAGCACAATATCGACGATGATCACGTACGATGCGATTATCAGGGTCTCGACCATCATGCGTATCCGTGAGGGCATCACGTTCCTGAGCAGGGATACCGTCACATTCGACAGAGCCGTCACGAAGATCAGCCCGACAGACATGACGACCGTGTTCTTCAGCACGTTCGTCACCGCGAGGGTCGAGCAGATACCGAGTACCTGTATAAACACAGGGTTGTTTACACCGAGATCCTCGAGGAACACCTTTTTGACCTTAAAAGTTTTCATTCTGCGCCTTGTATCTCCGTTCGCGCGTATTCACGAGCCGAGTTCACGATGGTCTGTATGGCCTCGGTAGAATAGGATGCGCCGGTGATAGCCTGGAACTCGTTATCCGAAGCAGGATCGCCTTCGGGCACCGAAGACAAAGGAGGCCGCTTCCCCATAAACTGCTCCTTGAACCATGTCTCGTCGATCCTGCCGCCGAGACCCGGCGTCTCGTTCTGGTCGATGATCTCGAGCCTCCTGAAAGTCTCAAGATCGCGATCGAATCCCACGCCTGCCGTGATCTCTCCCCACAGGCCGGCGCCTGTCTGGATGACTACGTAACTTTCAATATCGGCTGTTCCCTCTCCACGTATCGCGTAGTACCTCACCCTCCCCGTACTGTCTTTTACCTCTTCGACGCGATCGTCGAACGCCTTCTCTATCCCGGCAGGATCACTGGAAAGACCGACACCTCCCGCGTAAAGCACTGCTTGCTTCAGCCTGAGCCTCTCGTTGAGCTTGATCGTATCTTTAGTGAATGTGTAGATGACCGTGGTGACCGAGATAAATACGACGGTAACGAGCAGCATGAAGGCTACAGGGTAGATCCTCTTCTTCATAAAGGATTCCTTCTTCATGCCGCCGCCCCCTTCTTCCTTGCCTCTTTGATATAATAGTCGACTATAGGAGAGAACATATTTCCGAGGAGTATGGCGAACATCATGCCTTCCGCCCAGATAGAGAAGGTACGTATCAGCACTGTCAGGGCACCGATGAGAATGCCGTAGATCCACCTGCCGCCATTTGTCTGTGAGGCCGACACAGGATCGGTCGCCATGAACCAGGCGCCCATCATGAATCCGCCGCCTATCACCGCGCTGAGAGGATCGAGGGCATTACCGGCGCCTGCGAGCCAGAGCGCCGTCTGCAGAGCGAGCATGCTGATGAAGATCGAAAGCACGATGCGCCAGTTCGCGAATTTCTTGTAGACGATGTATATCCCTCCCAGCAGGAGAAGGATCGCGCTCGTCTCACCGATACATCCCGCTTCATTTCCGATCAGCATCGAGATCTTCGAAACGGGTAGCCCCTCGCTGAGCTGTGCCAGGGGAGTAGCCTGTGTCACCGCATCGGCCGAATAACGAGCGAATCCGCCCGCTCCTCCGCTGACATGATTCACCCAGGCAGCAGTCATGGGGCCCCCGAAACTTATGTATATGAATGCTCTTCCGACGAGCGCGGGATTGAAGATGTTACGGCCGAACCCGCCGAAGACCATCTTGCCGAACATAATCCCGAACACGATCCCTACAACGGCCATCCAGATCGGGATCGTCGGGGGAAGACTCAACGCGAGGAGGAAAGATGAAACGAAGACGGCCGATGATACCGGCTCCCTGTATGTCGCCTTGAGGTAGAAGTATTCTGTCAGGAATCCGGCAACACAGACTACAGAGAGCATGAGCAGGCTTCGCCAACCGAAAAAGTAGATCGACGCTGCTGCTGCCGGCGCCAGCGCGTACATCACGTGGACATTTGGCCGCTGCCATTTGATCAGCGGCTTTTTTTTAACCGGTTTCGGGCTCTGCTGCTTTTCTGATGCTTCCATGAGAATCAGATACTGATTGTTATCGCAAATACTTAATATTACATGATTTAGCAAGCTTCATTCAACGGTCTTTCAAGTTGCAGACCCTACCATATGAATGCGTTATCCGCAATTAAAATCAGAGAGGACAGTTCTCTCAGACGGCCTCGATCGCTCCTTCGTCCCAAAGCGCCTTAAGTCTCCGCAGAGTTGACAACATCAGTCCGCTCTCACATATGGCGGCGAGGTGTCCTTCACAGAACCGCTCTTTCCTCAGATGAAGGGTCAGCAGTTTCCTTATTGTCTCGAGATCGGCTTTCTCGAGCTCACCAGGTTCATCATATATCCGCTCAGCCTCATCCTGCCAGGAAGGCCAGTCGAATGGAAAGCGCAGTCCGGCTTCATGGATTCCCGACATGATCTCTCCCAGCAACGGCGAGTAGTTGAACGGTCCGATATGCAGGGTGTTCCCCTCTTCCGTAAAATCATGTTCGCCGAACGAGCCCTCGTGATCCTCAAGTTCCGGGATCAGCGAAAGAAGTCTTTCCAGCCCTTCTTTACTTATTCTGTCGGGACTGTTCATACCGATACCAGAGGGGTGACCTGGGAGAGAAAGAGTCTCCAGGAACCATCCCGCATGACATACAGATCCAGGAAACGCAGATCATGCTCGAATTCAGCATCCCCGAACGTTCCGTGGATGTACCCTTTCCCGGTCATGATCCCGACTTCCCCCATGATCCTCACATCCACGTCCTCGACATCGTACCTGTCGAGCCGCGCGCCTCCCGGTTGATAAGCTTCAAGAGTCATCGCAAGGTCCTGCGGATTCCCCAGCGGGTCGTATCCGATGTAATCCCCGGCTATCAACTCCCGCAGGCTGCTGACATCACAATCGAACAGCGCCTTGCGGAGTCTTTCGAAGGTACCGAGAAGCACTTCCTTTTCATTCATAAGATCTTCCCCTCATCGCAGGAGCCTGTCGCCTCGAAATACGAGATACAGCAGCCCCCAGACGCCGAATATCACGAATGAGCCCAGGAATACCAGGTAATCCGGTCCCGGCCGAAGCGTGTATCCAGGAATTACCCTTGCAAAAATCATCAACGCCGTCATCGTGACTGTCCAGTACACCGATATTCCCATTACCGCCGCGTTTATTACCAGTGCCCAGCGTTTCCTCAGAAACAGGCCGATCAGGGCAAGTATGATCAAGGGGATATACACAAAGGTGTCACCTGCCCCGAATGCCCTGTTCATCTGGATACCGAACGCCGTGACTTCCTCCAGGGATTCCTGAAGACCGAGCTTTTCGGCAAACTCGTACGCGAACATCGCTGTCGTCTGACCGATCAGGAGCAGGATAGCAGACAGCACATGAAATATGACGATGACCCAGAACGCTATTGGACGTCTCATTTTTTCTCCCGCACTTTTTCGATCAGACGATAGAAACTTATCCCTGCCGCGAAAGCGCCAAAAAATATCGCCAGTATCTGTGCGTCATTATGCCTGTCGAACAGAGGCGCCGCGCCGAGCAGGACGACTACCATCGAACCGCAGAGCGCGATTATCTCTTTTCTGATCGATCTTTCTCTCGCCATTTCCTCTAACCCTTCTCTGAATCCAGCGGTCCCGCCCGACTGAACCATACCGCTGCCGACGCCGCGAGGGCCATCGCGGCCATCAGGCCCGAAAGTACAAACAACGATCTTCTCTGAGTAACGCTTAGCATCAGATCACGCACCATTTCAATCCTTGTGACTGTCGATAAACTCATCGAGCTGCGCGTGCCACTCGTCCGGATCATATGTCTGCGGCTCTGTGTCCTCCCCGAAGAGCAGATCGACAAGATATCCGGGCCGTTTCCCGCCGACGAACATCGACTTGGAACATGAGACACAATAGACGAGGATATCCTCGAGCGGCATTTCAGCGGCCTTCGCTTTCATCTGCAAAATCACCTTTTCTGCCGGCAGATTCCCGAAGAACGTATCGCCACAGCAGGTGCTTTTAATTCCCGTCTTATCCGGTTCGACAATAGATATGTTCATTTTTCGCGCCACGGCCCGTACTGCCCGGTGGACCCGGACCTGGTCCCTCGTGGGACAAGCATCGATTATCGTCATCTCTTTCGATTTATAGTCCGGGAATGGAAACGAGTCATTTTCCGACAGCAGTTCCCACAGGGATACGGTATGAGGATTTTCATAGTTCTCGCGGTACCTCCTGTCGCATCCCGGGCATATATTGATGACAACTGTATCAGGCGGGATCCGAGGAGTGTGGCGGCAGCATGTGGCCAGCTGGTCCATCTTGCCGTAGGCCGTGTTGAGGAAATCGTGGAGTTTATCGATCAGGCGGGGCTTGTACAGATAGAGGGCGCATCCCGGAGCGAAGACATATTTCATTACTTCGGTCCCTCGTCAAAAACGTTCAATCGGCTCGCCTGTCCGCCACACCACCCGAAATGGAGGATCTCAGCCGGGAAAAGAACTCATTGCGTATCTTTTCGACATGCAGGGCTTCCTGGAAATCGAGTTCGGCCGTATCCTGGCGCTTGAACCTGTCAGGTTCGACCTGCAGTGCGTAGGTATTTACGTGTCTTTCCCAGAACCATTCAGCGGAGCAGAGCTGGATGTTATCCGGATCGATATCCGTTATCCCCTTGAGGATCTTGAGAAATCCTCTCCCTGCAGCGCTGTTTTCTACGCAGAAACAGATGTACGCGATCCTGTAATCGACTTTACTGACAGTATCCGTTACGGGCAGTGCTTCCAGATTATGGGAATCGCTCCGGCCGTCATAGACGAAATGCCCGTAGCAGCACTGCAAGGTAAAACAGAACGGCAGCCTGTTGAGGTCGTTAATCAGATCGACGATCGGAGCGTCGATCATATCATCACTCAGAGCGGCCAGGGTTTTCTGCCTCTGCTCCTGAAAGGAGGGATTATCGATGAGTTCTTTCGGCTCGGTATATGTCTCCAAGTATGCTCCTGTCTATCCATGTTCAGGGTAGATCAGATTCTGTAAAACGATACCTATGATCATCAGGACAAGAGCCGCCCCGAACACGATGGCCACTCGCCTCCAGGGCCGCTGCGCGTCCAGCACCCATGATGCCGCCGCGCATGCGAACGCTGATTCGATCATAAATGAAGCGGGCCAGACCAGAAGGGATAAGACCGGCAGCCTTAAGACCGAGTAATTGCTGAGAGCTATGACAGCCCCCAGGATGAGCCCTGCGGCCGCTCCGAAACGGCCGGCCGATATGATGGTCCTGTCATCGCCCTGGATCCTGACAAGCAGCCAGGTCATGACAAGGCAATGGATCGCAAAAGCTACATAGGCGAACGGTATCAGACGGAAAAGATCGGCCGGCGGCATCCAGTAGCTCCCTGTTGCCCTCCACCAGCCCGCAAATATCCCCGCATGAAGCACGAAATCAACAGCCAGAAAGATAAGCCAGGCGGCTGTCGCTCCTGCCGCTATCCTGGTGCCCGTCACTGGAGGTCTGGATGGTACATTCATCGAATATCCTTCCTGTTATCTACCTGTATGGTTCTAGCAGGATATCCATCACATTATTCATCCTGATCTTCAGAATCTTCATCGGGGAGTTCCAGGAGCTTCGTCGCGTCGGATTCGGGAAGAGTCTCGACACCCCTGAGCTTTTTCTCTATGGCCCTCGTCCGTACGCCTGTCGCGTCGACTGTGCGCTTGGCTGTATCGAGCTGCTTACCCAGCCTGCCCAGAACCTCGCCGAACTTTCCGAATTCGGTCTTGACCGCCCTGAGAACCTGCCATACCTCGCTCGAACGCTTTTCTATCGCCAGGGTCCTGAATCCCATCCGAAGCGAGCTGAGTATAGCCGCCAGAGTCGTAGGACCGGCCGCGACTATACGCATATCTCTCTGCAGCTGTTCGACCATGCCTGGCTGCCTCAGCACCTCGGCGTAGAGCCCCTCTGTCGGCAGGAACATGATAGCGAAATCGGTCGTGTTCGGGGGATCGACATACTTGTCCCTGATATCCTTAGCCGAAGCGAGAATGGATACTCTGAGGGCAGCCGCCGCCTGGTTGACCGCCTCGACATCCCCCGCTTCAGAAGCCTCTACCAGCCTGAGATAGTCCTCCTGGGGAAATTTGGCGTCTATCGGAAGCCATACAACAACATCAGGGTCATCATCTGGACCGGGCAGCTTTATGGCATACTCGACACGCTCGGAAGATCCCGGCTTTGTAGCGACGTTTGTCCCGTACTGGTCATGTGTCATTATCTGCTCGAGGATGTTCCCGAGCTGGACCTCTCCCCATGTCCCCCGTGTCTTGACATTAGTAAGGACCTTCTTCAGGTCACCTACTCCATCTGCCAGGTTCTTCATCTCACCGAGTCCCTTGTGCACCGCCTCGAGATGCTCGCTGACACGCTTGAACGATTCGCCGATCCGTTTTTCCAGCGTGCTCTGGAGCTTTTCATCGACAGTCTCACGCATCTTTTCGAGCTTCCTGTCGTTGCTGTCCTGTATCTCCTTCAGACGCTCCTCGACCTTGTCCCTCATGCTGCCGAGGGCCTTCTCGTTCGATTCGGTCAGCTCGCCTATACGTTTACCGATACTCTCCTGGCGTTCGTTCTGGGACTCGCGCATCTCTCCGAGCAGCCTGACGAGTGTGTTTGTCATCTCCTCGCGATTCTGCTTCATCTCGTCCCGAAGAAGCTTTTCCTGGTCGGCTTCCGAGCCGCGCCTTCTTCGCGAGAATATGATATTAAATATGATATTTGCCGCGAAGATGCCGAGTATGATTATGAGAAAAAGATAATCCAATGCCGCACCCCTTGGAACTGGCCGAATATGCCGCTACCTGTCCTGTGCCTGGTTACAGTAGAGGAATTTCCGGCCCATGTCAATTTACATGCTTAAAGAACGGCAAGCAGGGTCTCAAGGTATTCCCTGCCGCGCGGGGCCCTCGGCAGATCGACCTCGAGATCGAGCAGAGGCATCGTCTCGAGGCAGTTTAGCTTCCCGGCCAGCGTCTCGAAATCGAAGATCCCCTCACCGGGGGCCAGGTGATCGTCGGATATGCCGTCGTTGTCGTGCAGGTGCATCGCGACTACGCGATCTCCCATCATGTCCCACCACCTGCTGATCCCCAGATGCGAGAAGGCGTTGACGTGTCCCGTATCGAGGCAGAACCTCACATTGTCGCCGGGGAGCATGTCCGCCAGGTGCAGCATTATCTCCGGGCGGTCGTCCCAGGTATTTTCGAGAGCCAGGGTCACCCCGAGCTTTTCAGCATGCTCGACTATCTTCGGCATCCGCTCGGCCCAGTTTCTCAGCCAGTGCCTGCGCCCGCCCCGTGAGAACTGGGGAAGATAGCCGGTATGCATCACCATGACGCTGCCGCCCAGCGCAGCAGTCGCTTCCAGCCCGATATTGAGGCAGTCGACGGAGTACTCGGAGAGGCAGATATCGAGACTGGCGACATCGAGGCCGAAGAATGGACCGTGGGTGAAAGTCCTGAGCGAACGCTTCTCCAGCAGATCCCTCATCTCGGCGAATCTCGACATCGGCGTCTTCGCGAGGTAGTCAGCCTTCGTCATCCTGACCTCGGGACAGAACCCGGCCTTTATGACATCATCGAACATATCGTCGAACCTGCTCAACGGTACGCTGAGGTAGAATCTCATAAAGCCCCTCTGTGCTTGACCTGCGGGCTGACCGTGTATATCCTTCTGACATATTGCCAGATATCTACAATCAAGACAAGGAGAGTGACAGTCCCGATGAGACTCGTAGAGTGCGTACCCAACTTCAGCGAAGGCCGCGATCTGGCCAAAATCGATGAGATCACAGGTGAGATAAAGGGCGTGGAGGGCGTCAGGCTCCTCGACGTGGACCCGGGCAAAGACACCAACAGGACGGTCGTTACGATCCTCGGGACTCCCGACGAGGTCGTCGAGGCGGCGTTCAGGGCGATCCGCAAGGCCGCCGAGGTGATCGACATGTCTAAACACAGCGGCGAGCACGCGAGGATGGGCGCCACCGATGTATGCCCCTTCATCCCCGTCAGCGGCATGACGATGGACGACTGCGCAGATCTGGCCCGGAAGCTTGGTGCTCGGGTCGGCGATGAGCTGGGCATCCCCGTCTACCTCTACGAGTACGCCGCCGCTACGCCGGAGAGGCAGAACCTCGCCAATATCCGCGCGGGTGAATATGAGGGCCTCGAGGCGAAGCTCGCCGATCCCCAGTGGAAACCCGATTTCGGGCCCGCCGAGTTCAATGCCGGCGCGGGAGCGACCGTGATCGGCGCAAGAGAGTTTCTCATCGCTTATAACGTCAACCTCAATACACGTGACACGAAGGTCGCCAGGGAGATCGCATTCACGATTCGCGAGAAGGGGAGACTGAAACGGGACAAGGATAACAAGCTCTTCCGCGATAAAGATGGAAAGACCGTCAGGGAGCCGGGCATCTTCAAGGAATGTAAGGCGGTCGGATGGTACATGGAGGATTTCGGGAGGGCGCAGGTATCGATCAACCTGACCAACTACAAGATCACTCCTCCCCACCTCGTATTCGACGAGTGTGAGCGGATAGCTGCCGAGCAGGGCGCGCGCGTCACGGGGAGCGAACTCGTCGGGCTGATCCCCCTCGAGGCTTTCCTCGAATCGGGCAGGCACTACCTCAAGAAGATGGGCAAGACGACTGGCGTTCCCGACTCGGAGCTCGTTCATTCAGCGATCCTCTCGCTGGGACTCGGCGATCTCTACGAGTTCGAGCCGGACAAGAAGATCATCGAGTATTTCATGAGGCGCGATGACAGCCTCGTAGGAATGACGGCGACTCATTTCACGGACGTCCTCTCGACAGACGCTCCGGCTCCGGGAGGCGGCAGCGTCGCCGCGTTATGCGGGGCCCTCAGCGGCGCTCTTTCGGCAATGGTCGGGGCCCTTACACACGGCAAGAAGGGTTACGAGGAGGCGTTCGACGAGATGGAGCGGGTCGGAGTCGAGGCGCAGAAGCTCAAGATCGAGTTCCTTGCCGACGTCGACCGTGATACAGACGCATTCAACAGGGTCATGGACGCGATGCGGATGAAAAAGAAGACTGACGAGCAGAAGGCTGCCAGGGCTGAGGCGATCGAGGAGACCACGAAGCAGGCGACGCTCATCCCGATGAACGTCCTGAGACGCACGAAGGAAGCGGCAGGGCTGGCCCGTATCGTAGCCGAGAAGGGCAACACAAATTCATCGAGTGACGCGGGGGTAGCTGCGCTGACAGCGCGTACTGCGGCTGAAGGCGCCTACCTTAACGTCATCATCAATCTCCCAGGCATCGAGGACGAGAAATTCAAGGCCGAGATATCGAAGGAAGCGGGCGCGATCAGGGCCGAGGTGGTAAAACATACCGAAGAGACGGTAAGTCTCGTCGAAAAGGCCCTGGAGGATGCTTAATAAGGAGATCTGAATTGCTGACTCTCGATACGGGGACACTCGCTCCCCACCTGACTGAAGACGATCTGAATAACGGGATGCCCGGGGCCATGGAGGCCCTGGGCTCTCTTATTAAGGGCGAGGGCGCTGGATCCGACATGCTCGGCTGGCTTGCCCTCCCATGCCTTCCACCCCGGGATGTCGAGGAGATCCAGGACGTAGGTAAACGGATCCAGGACCAGAGCGACTGCCTCGTCGTAGTCGGCATCGGGGGTTCATACCTCGGCGCCAGAGCAGGCATCGAGGCGCTCAAGAATCACGCTCCCTTCCCCGTACTTTTCGCGGGGAACTCGCTCTCTCCCGAATACCATGCCGACCTTCTTGACTATCTCGAGGGGAAACGTTTCTCGATATGCGCCATCTCGAAATCGGGGACTACGACCGAGCCGGCCGTCGCTTTCAGGCTTCTCCGAAACCGCCTGATCGAGGATTGCGGGCGTTCAGGATGCAATGAAAGGATCGTCGCGATAACCGATCCCGTCAAGGGAGCCCTACGGCAGATGGCAGGCACCGAGGGCTGGAAGATATTCCCGATATCGCACGATGTGGGCGGAAGGTTCAGCGTCCTCTCCCCTGTAGGTCTCCTTCCGTTCGCGGCTGCCGGTATTCCGGTCGGTGAAATTGTCAGTGGAGCATGCAGCGGCCTGAATCGTTGGACGAGGGAGGAACATGGCAACGAAGCCCTGAGATACGCCCTTTCCAGGGCGCTCCTGCACGGCAGGGGTATCGAGATAGAGGTCCTTTCCACCTTCCACCCCGAACTGTCGTGGGTATGCGAGTGGTGGAAACAGCTCGCCGGTGAGTCGGAGGGAAAGGAAGGCAAGGGGCTCTATCCCTCCTCTACAGTAATGACCACCGATCTTCATTCACTCGGCCAGCTTCTTCAGGAGGGTTCGCGGAAGATCCTCGAGACATTCCTCATCTCGGCCCGGCCTAACAGGGACATCGAGATCCCGATGGACAGCGAGGATCTCGACGGGCTAAATTACATCGCGGGAAGATCTCTGTCCGAGGTCAACCGCAAGGCATACGAGGGGACGAAGGCGGCGCACATGGCAGGAGGACTGCCCGTGATGACCCTGGAACTCGAGCATATCGATCCGGCGGCGATAGGATCCCTGTTCATCTTCTTCGAGCTGGCGATCGCCGTGTCTGGAAGGCTGATCGGAGTAAATCCGTTCGACCAGCCCGGTGTCGAGGAATACAAGACGAGGATGTTCAACCTTCTCGGAAAGCCGGGATATTGATATGAAAATGACCAGTATTCTCCATGTGCTCTTTCTTCTTCTGTTAAGCCTGGCGGGCCTCCCCTCCTGCGCGTCTGAGCAGGAGCCGTTCGTCAAGCAGACCTTCGTGATGGGCACGAGGGGGACTATAACGATCTACGGGCTTACTGACGAAGAGTCGGAAACCGCAGCGGCGTCTGCTGTCCGCGAGATGCACCGCATCGAAGAGGTCATGAGCACGTGGAAAGAGGACAGCGAGATCTCGCGAGCTCAACCGTGACGCGCAGAACAAGCCGGTCAAGGTATCGCGGGAACTCTTCCTGCTGCTCAACAAGGCGGTTTCATTCAGCAGGATGACAGGAGGAGCATTCGACGTCACCGCGCGGCCGGTAGTAAAGCTGTGGGGATTCCAGGGAGGCGAACCGAAACTGCCGTCGCGTCAGGAGATCTTTGGTGCCCTCCTGAAGGTCGGCTGGCGGAAGATCGTGTTCAACGCCGCGGATACCTCGATCGCATTGCATGGAGGAGCGACGATAGACCTCGCAGGCATAGGCAAGGGATACGCAGTCGACCGATGCGTCGCTATTCTCAGGGATCATGGAGCGGAAAGCGCCCTGGTCGATCTAGGCGGGAACATGTTCGCTATCGGAACGCCTCCGGGTCGGGAAGCATGGTCTATCGGGATACGTGACCCGGAGGACCCGTCCGGCATCATAGGAAAGCTTCTGATAAGTAACGAGGCAGTAGCCACGTCAGGGCAGTATGAGAACTTCGTCGTCATCGACGGGAAAAAATACGGGCATATCGTCGATCCTCGCACGGGCCAGACCGTCGATCATGTACTCGGAGTAACAGTCATAGCTCCATCGGCAACAGAGTCAGATGCCCTCTCGACCGGCCTGTTCGTTCTCGGGCCGGAAGAAGGAATGAGTATCGGTGAAGACGCCCCAGGCGTAAGGGCTGTTTTCGCCCTTCCAGGCGATGTCTTCGAGTTTGCAGGAAACTTCGGCGGAAAAATCGAACTGTTCGACTGACCGAAACAGTATGGAAAGGAGACAATGGCATGAGAAGGTACATCCTGATAAGTGTGCTGGCCTTGTCCTTTATAGCCGGCGTCGTATTCGCGGGCCAGGATGAAGAGCCGGATACCACTGAAACAGAATCCGTTGAGAATGAACTCGATGTCAGGGTAAGGGAGATCTTCGGAAACAGCTGCGCGTCGTCAACCTGTCATGGGGGCGATCATCCGAAGAAGGATCTGAGCCTCGAGGCTGAAGATATCCCTGAAAACATGATCGACGTCCCGAGTGCGCAGAACAGCGAGTACATGCTCATCGATACTACCGACCCGTCGAGCAGCTATCTCCTTCTCAAGATCATCGGCGGAGAAGGGATGAAGGGCAAGAAGATGCCGATCATGGCGGCGCCCCTCTCGGACGAGGAAGTGAAAGCGATCATGACGTGGGTCAGGGAGTTCGCATCTGTGCCGGAAGAGGAAGAAGAAGAGGATGAGGAACCCGAGGATGATGACTGAGCCGAAAGTATCTATCCGCGGTGAGCTCGCCTCCCTCGTGCTCCTCTCTCTCGGAGGGCTGCTCATGCACTGGCGGTACCATCCGATCCCGCTTCCCGGCGCGCCGGCCAGCCACGCCAATATCGTCCCGTTTCTCCTGGGCCTGGCAGGCGTCATCGCTGTACCCATCCTTCTCTCACGTGAGAAGACATGGCTCACCGGCTATCTCATAAACGGTTTCGCTGTGATAACAGGCACGGTGATGATGGGATACCTCGGAATATCGGGCTGGAGCGGCCTGCCGGGGATCGATACGATCATCTTCGACAGCATGCTGCCGGTCATACTTCTCTCGATACCAAAGCTGATCATCGGACAGAGGATCCTCCATCACTACAGGCCCCTGGGAATGGGCAGGATGTTCACACCGCGCTGGTGGACGCGGCATTTCTTCTACGTTTCGGCCGTTTTCGCGGCCGGGAGGCTCCTGGGAGGTTGAGCGATGAAAAATCTTCGCAGGGGAACCGCCGGCTGGTGGATACTGCACGCCGCGGCGATAACCGCTTTCCTGCTGCTGGGGATCTATTCACGCTTTTAGCTGAAAAAAAAGGACCGGGAACGATCCCGGTCCTTTTGCTGTCTTAATTATCCATACCGCTACTCGGAAACAGACTCTTCTTTCGCGGAGAAGTCGAACCACTTGGTGTGGATCGCGCAGCTCGCGCAGTCATGCTCCTTGCGGATGATCGGCTGCCGCCCGCTCTTTTCGGCCAGCGCTATCTCTGCCTTGTTCATCAGGCCGAGCAGTATGCCGAGTACGATAAAGGCGCCTGGAGGCAGGATCATCAGGAGCAGCGGCAGGTAGCCGTCACCGAATATCGAGATGTTGAAGATCGTGCCGTTCCCGATGATCTCCCTGATCGCTCCGAGCACGATCAGTGAGATCGTGAACCCGAACCCCATACCGAATCCATCAATGATCGATACCCATACAGGGTTCTTCGAGGCGAACGCTTCCGCCCTGCCGAGGATGATGCAGTTGACCACGATCAGAGGTATGAACAGCCCCAGGCTCTTGTGCAGGGCGTGAAAGTATCCGTTCATCACGAGATCGACTATCGTGACGAAGGTCGCGATAGTGACGATATACGCGGGGATACGTACCTTCTTGGGGATAAACTTCCTTATCGAAGAGATCACGAGGTTCGAGCAGACGAGCACGAATGTCGATGCGAGCCCCATCCCGAGGCCGTTCTCGGCCGAGGTCGTGACGGCCAGGGTCGGGCAGAGACCGAGCACCAGCCTGAATATCGGGTTCTCACTCCAGAATCCCTTTATGAACTCATCCCATGCCTTCACTGCTGCACCTCCCCATCCACTTCGTCTTCCTCGACTGTAGCGGAATCCACTCCCGTTTCGGTATTACCCTGTCCGGCCGCGGACTCGAAGATCTCGGCCTTATGTTCCTCGAAGAGCTTCAGTCCCTTCGCCGCGGCCCTCGTTATGGCCCGCGACGATATGGTCGCTCCGGTGATGGGAACGAATGTCCCGCCGTCCTTTGTGACCTCCCAGAGCTCGGGATTCTCGAGGCTCTTGCCCTTGTACTGGCCCCTGAAAGCGTCTGTTTCGATCTTGGCTCCCAGACCGGGCGTCTCGAGATGATTCAGCACCATCAGCCCCTGCATCACGCCTTCCCCGTCTACGCCGATCATAAACTCGATGTCCCCGGAATAACCGTCGGGAGATGTGATCGCGAATGCCGCTCCGGTGACGGCTCCGTCTTTACGTCCTCGATAGACCTCGAGTGAATCTCCGTCGGCCAGACCGATCGTGATCATGTCCTTGTCAGGCTCATTGTCATAAGGCGGCAGGACGCTGCGGACAGCGCTCATCTTCTCTTCGAGAAGGGCTTTCGCGATCGGCTCGGCTGTCTTTTCGTTGACGTACGCCAATACGCCCGCCGAAACCGCGGCGATCAGGGTGAGGACGAAACACAACCGTATAATCTCTTTCATACCTTGATAACCTCCACTACGCCGCGGCTTTCTTTGTATCAACCGCACCGAATACCTTGGGCTTCGTATACCTGTCTATAAGGGGCGTCGCCGCGTTCATGAGCAGTATCGCGAAGCTCACTCCCTCGGGATACGCGCCCCAGAGCCTTATCAATACCGTGATGATGCCGCATCCGGCTCCGAATATAAGCATTCCTTTTTTTGTCACGGGGCTGGTCACGTAATCGGTCGCCATGAATATCGCGCCGAGAAAGAGCCCGCCTGTAATAACGTGAAATGATGGATCGGCATAGTGCGTCGGATCTATCAGATGGAAAATGCCGGTCATCGCCCAGACTGCGCCGATGAACAATACCGGTATACGCCATGAAATGACCCTCTTCCAGATCAGGAAGAGCCCGCCGAGGGCAAGCAGCACTATCGATGTCTCACCGAGACAGCCGGCCCTGTTGCCGATCAGCAGATCGAAGACCTGTTCCTTTCCGAAGGCAATATCGATATGACCGAGCGTCGCGAGGCTTTCTTTCATCTGGGTCAGTGGGGTCGCCGTGGTCACGGCATCGGTTCCGAACCTCGAATTGGTCACCCACCTCGCTGTCATATGGACGGGAAACGAGATCAGCAGGACTACACGGCCGACGAGCGCCGGGTTGAAGGGATTGTATCCCAGCCCGCCGTAGAGCTGTTTCGCTATGACTATGGCGAAGAGGTTGCCGACGACTATCAGCCACCACGGCGAGGTCGAAGGCAGGTTCATCGCCAGCAGCAGCCCGGTAAGAGCGGCACTGCCTTCACGAAGTGTTATGGGCCTCTTCATGACCTTCTGGGATATCGCTTCGAAGATCATCGCGGATGCGATCGAGATCACGATCACCCTCAACGCGTCGAGGCCGAAGATATAGATCGAGAAGAGCGCGGCCGGCGCGAGCGCGATGATCACGAGCCTCATGATCTGCGCCACGGTACGGCCGTCGTGCATGTGAGGTGAGGAGCTTACGACGAATCTCGGCCCGACCTCTGCCTTCTTCGGCTTCG
The DNA here is from genome assembly GCA_963836185.1 of Candidatus Krumholzibacteriia bacterium. Taxonomy (GTDB): domain Bacteria; phylum Krumholzibacteriota; class Krumholzibacteriia; order Krumholzibacteriales; family Krumholzibacteriaceae; genus JAUWCL01. The sequence goes on along the minus strand of CAWIIQ010000004.1, from coordinate 103,250 downwards.
GCTTGGGCGCGGGAGCAGCCGCCGGCTTCTCCTCGGGTTTTTTTCCTTCCATATTCTCTTCCAAAGGGACCTCCAGGTCTCATCGGCCGGTCATCAGCCGGCTTTTCTCTGCAGTTTCCTTACCTCGGCCTTCGCCCTTCTGAAATGATGCACCATCGGTCTTCTCGACGGGCACACATAGGCGCAGCAGCCGCATTCTATGCAGTCCATGACGTTATATTCGCTGGTATCCTCGAACCTCATCTTCTCCGTGAATATCGAGAGGGCCGAAGGATTAAGCCGCATCGGGCAGGCATCGAGGCAGCGAGCGCACCTGATGCACGCGTCGCTGACGAACTGCGCTACCTCTTCCTGCCTGAGGATCACGAGCCCGCTCGTGCCCTTCGTGACAGCGGCTTCGAGCGAGTACTGAGCCACGCCCATCATCGGCCCGCCGTTTATGCATTTGGCCGCGCCGCCCTCGAGTCCGCCGCAGAACTCGACGAGGTCCTCGAACCTCGTCCCCACCCGCGCGAGAACGTTCTTCGGTTCCTTTATCCCACTTCCTGTAACGGTGACGACGCGCTCGATCAGGGGCCTGTTGAACCGTACGGCATCGTAGGCGGCCAGGGCCGTCCCCACGTTCTGCACGAGGACGCCGACATCCATCGGCAGCCCGCCGGCAGGCACCTTCCTCTTCGTTATAGCGTATATCAGCTGCTTCTCCGCTCCCTGCGGATATATCACATCCATCGCCTCGACGCTGAAGCCCGTGCGGCCGCCGACGGCCTTGCGCATCACTTCTATGGCGTCGGGCTTGTTCTTCTCTATCGCGATAATGACCTTCCCGACCCCGATCACCGCGGCGAAAAGGGCCGCGCCGTCGAGGATCCCCTCGGCATGTTCGACCATCAGCCTGTGATCGGCGGTCAGGTAGGGCTCGCATTCGGCGCCGTTTATTATAAGGGTATCCATCAGCTTCCCGGCGGGAGGCGAGAGCTTCACGTGAGTCGGGAATGTCGCTCCCCCCATACCAACGATCCCGTTGTCATGGATGATCTCTTTTATCTTCTCGGCATCGAGGTCTCCGCTCGACCTCTCGACTCCGCACCCCTCGCACCACTCGTCTTTTCCATCTGGAATGATCACCGCGGCGGGCGCGTCGACGCCGACAGGCGACGGATGCACACCTATCGAATCTATTGTTCCCGATGTCGGGGCATGGACCGGTGTCGAGACGAATCCTCCCGACTCGGCGATGACCTGCCCCTTCTTCACCTCGTCGCCCTTCTTGACGACGGGCTGCGAGGGAGCGCCTAGGTTCTGGGCGAAGAAGACTACGAGCTTTTCTGGAAGAGGCATCTCGACTACAGCGCGCGAGTCGGCCAGTCCCTTGTTATACGATGGATGAACGCCTCCGAAGAACTTGCCGCTTCCCATTACGCATCACCTCCCGCCGCTGCCACTGGTTGTTCACCCGCGGCGGCAGCCTCCCCGATAACGACTATCGTGTTCATCGGACATTCCGCTGCGACCTCGGCCGGGATCTCAAATCCGTAATCGACGACAGCGAGGAAATTATCCATGTTTATCGCGCCTTCTGGCGCGGCCTTTACGCACTTCATGCAGCCGATACAGGCGACCTTGCAGTGCTTCCTCGCCGCTCCTCCCTTGTCGTGCGAGCTGCAGAGTATATGCAGATTCCTCTTCGCCGGGACCATCTTGATGATCCCCTTGGGACAGGCCGAAACGCATTTCGTGCATCCCGTGCATTTCTCGGGATCGACGCTGGCAAGTCCGCCCGGCAGCATCTCTATCGCGCCGAAGGGGCATACACCGGCGCACGTACCAAGGCCGAGGCAGCCGTAAGTACAGGCCTTGTCACCGCCGAAGACGAGTGCGGCCGAGTTGCAGTCATACACTCCGTTGTAGAAAAAACGCTTTGCCGCGACCTGGTCGCTCCCTTTGCAGAGGACCAGCGCCACTTCCCTGTCGGCTCCGCCTTCGAACTCGATGCCCATGATATCGGCGATGGCGAGGGCCACCGGCTCGCCCCCGACCGGGCAGGCATCGACGTCGGCCTTCCCTTCGGCGATCCGCCTGGCAAGCTCGGAGCATCCTGGAAGAGCGCACGCGCCGCAATTGGCGCCGGGAAGAGCTTCCTCGATCTCTTCCGCTTTCGGATTGGTCGGAACGGCGAAGACCCGCGCCGCGATGGCCAGACCGAAAGCGGCCAGGAGAGCGAGAGCCGCAAGTGCGATAACAGCAGTGATCATCTTTTTTTACTTCCTCCGCAGAATCGTTTCTATTTCTATCCGGATCGCGGCCGGCCTAAAGCTTGACCAGCCCGGTAAATCCCATGAACGCGAGGGAGAGCAGCCCGGCTGTGACAAGGCCGATGGCCGTTCCCCTGAACGGGATCGGCGTATCGCAGAGCTCTATCCTCTCTCTCAGTCCCGAGAAGAGGATCATCGCGACCCCGAATCCGATCGCGGCGCCAACGCCGAAGAGGGTCGTCTCGATCAGGGTGAATTCCTTCTGGATATTGAGAACGGAAACTCCGAGAACGGCGCAGTTGGTAGTGATCAGGGGCAGGAATATTCCCAGCGCCTTGTACAGGGCCGGACTGAGTTTCTGAAGTACGAGCTCGACAAGCTGTACGAGACTGGCTATTACGAGGATAAAACTGACTGTCTGAAGGTATGTCAGGCCGAACGGAACGAGGACGTAATGATAGATAAGCCATGTGACCACTGAGGCCATCGTCATCACGAACAGCACAGCCCCGCTCATGCCTGCCGCCGTAGAGACCCTTTTGGATACCCCGAGGAAGGGGCAGATCCCGAGAAATCTCATCAGGACAAAATTGTTTACCAGGACAGCGCTTATAATGATTATGACGAGCTTGGGCATCGTTCACCTGCCATCTTTTCCGGGAAAACTTACGATTCTCTCCAAATTACTGAATTAAACGGGATTAAGGTAATACAGATACCTCAGGAAATCAACCTTTTACCGGGGAATTATTTAGCCTTCAGGTATGGTTTGGCTCGTTGACGAATCGAAACCCATGTATTACATTCAGATGGCGTGACAGGGGTATTCCGGCCGGCCGCGATTCGCCGATGACCGGAACAGCGGCATCAGAATGACTTCTAGAATGGCCCCGTTCATATTTTGCCGGAGATCTGATGGAATTCCGTGTGATAGACAGGAAATCGCTCGATGTCCCAGCATGGGAGTCGCTGACGAAAGACGCCTCTTTCTTCCACACCTACCAGTGGGTGGATACATGCGTCGACGGCCTCTCACCCGGATCGCATTCCGAGTTTCTCTGCGGCTTCGAGGACGGCAGACTGGTCGCGGGGATGCCGGCCGTCATCACGAAGCAGCTCCTGTTCAAGTCGTTTTACTCGATGCCCTACGGAACATACGGTGAGGTTATCCTCGCCGAGGGCGTAAACGGCAATACGCGCGATGAGTTCTACGTCCATCTTGTCAGGTATCTCAAGAACGGCAGGTTCTCGAGGATATCGATCACCGATTTCGACCGCAACCTCTCCGAGCTTGTCGAACCCTTCCTGAGGCACAAGGACGTCTTCACGCATATCATCCATCTCGACGCTGAGAACGGGCACTCACCCCGTGACAAGAAGATCAATGGGCACATCCGCTCCGGACAGCGGGCGGACACCGATATCTGCCGCGTCAGAAGCAGGGACCAGCTAAACGATTTCTACAGGCTGTACGAGATGACAGAGAAGAGGCACGGGTCGATTCGCAACCTCTACACCAAGCACTTCTTTGCCAGCGTACTGAAACATCTCGGTGATTCAGAGATGATGAGCTGGACATGCCTCAACACAAACGGTGAGATGATCGGATCAAGGATCAATTTCATGTATAACGACTCGATGTTTAACTGGCAGACGGTGTGGAACTACGAATACCGGCATCTTAAGCCGAACCATGTCCTTCTCTCCGATTCGATCCAGATGGCGGTCGAAAAAGGGATACGCACGATAAATCTCGGTTCTTCCCCGCCCGACGCACACTCCCTCATCGATTACAAGGAACGATGGGGAGGCAGTAAATTCGAGTACGACTCCTACCTGTCCGATTCCTGGTTCCGCAAGTTTTTCGGCAGACTCTCCGGATAAGATCAAAGCCCCCGTACCCACTCCGGCCGCAGCCGCCCTTCGGGATCGTCGAGTGCGCGGTCGATCTCGTCGAGAAGGGCCGTCCTGTCCTTGAGCAGCGTCCCCTTGAGGGCTAGATAGTTCGAAGCGTGGTTGCTCCTGAATATGCACTTGTCGGTCTCGAGGCCCGCGATGAGCTCGCGCAGCTCACGGATGTCGTCGAGGGCCGAGTTGAATTCGAATCCCGGGCCCATCGATGAGGCGTAGCTGTCCTTTCCACGGACCGAGCATCAGAGTCAGCGCCGAAAGGTATCGAGGCTGGATCCGGTTGAGAAGCTCCGCGGTCAATCCGCGCGTGCCTCAGGCTTCCCTCTTTTCCCGCGAGTCCGAGTATGACGGTGACGGAGAGCTTTATCCCCGCTTCGGACGCCCGCGAGCACCCTTCGGCCATCTCATCGGGAGTCGCACCCTTCTCTATCCTGTTGAGAAGCTCAGGGTCGCCTGTCTCCACGCCGTAGTAGAGTATCGAGAGCTTCCTCTCCCTGAGCCTCTCCAGCTCTTCCTTCGATTTCCCCAGAAGATTCGCCGGATTCGCGTAGACGGTCACCCTCTGAAGCTGCGGGAAGGACGCGTTAAGCCTGTCGAGAATCCGTTCGAGCCGCCCGGCGGAGAGAACCATCGCGTCTCCATCGGCGAGAAAGATCCTTCGCGCCGTTGGATATTGCAGCCGCCGCTGTGTCTATCTCCTCGAGGAACCTCTCCTCCGGCTTGACCTGGAACCTTTTATCTTTATACATGTAACAGAATCTGCAGGCGTTATGAGAACATCCGAGCGTAGCCTGAAGAATAAGCGACTGAGCTTCACTGGGGGGCCGGTAGAGAGGAATGTCGTAATCGATAGTCATGATAACTGTCAAAAATTTTTTACAAATATTTCTTTATTAATAATGTAAGCAATGATATCGTGCAGTTGAGTATAGTTACAAATAGATTTCAGGACAAGTCTCAAAGTCATTCCGAGCCTGGGGGAAGAAAGTCATGATAGTCGGTGTAGGGATCGACTCGGTCTCGATCAGTCGTATCGCTCGATTAATCGAGTTATACGGACAGAGATTCCTGAACAAGATCTTCACTGAAGAGGAGATCGCCGGAGGCACAGGGCGCAGGGATAGCGCCCAGTACTTCGCGGCAAGGTTCGCAGCAAGAGAGGCATTCTTCAAAGCGCTTGGTACCGGTTGGGGGAGGGGGATCTCGCTAAAGGAGGTCAGCGTGACAAGGGAGGAATCGGGACGACCGCTTCTGTCTCTCTCCAGCCGGGCGCTGGAGGCAGTCAGATCCCGCGGAGCATCGACCTCGCATCTCAGCCTGTCGCATGAAGCTGGCATAGCACAGGCAATCGTCATACTGGAAGGAGGTCAGAAATGAATGAAGTGCCGAAGAGCATGATCGGGGTGAGCGGCAAATTGTTCGTCAACTCCCTGCTACTTCGCGAGGGCATCCCTTGCCAGCTCGGCAGAAACGGGTTCGATCTCGTCATCAACCTGACAAGGCCGAAGAGGAAGTGGACCGTCCTCGTCACGACCAATCTGCGTCCAAAGAAGGCCGGCGGCAAGGGTAAGATGGCCCTCGACTGGTGGGTGTCGGTAGACAACGAGGCCGATTTCGTGGCATGCGTGGACCTCAGTACGCTGAGGACATGGATCTTTACGCGCGCCGAATATGAAAAACTCTCGCAGCAGAAGGCCGGCGGCAAGTATCATCTCTACATGTATACCAAGAAGGCGGTCGCGCTGAGAGGCAAGAAGAGCATGAAGTTCGACTACGAGTTCGAGAGTTACAGGCTGGAGAACAGGATCCACCGTGGAGTCTTCGACAAGTAGCCGTACGGCCGCCGCTGATCTTTGACGGGAGCCTGGTCCGCCGCAATGGCCCTTGTAAACGAATTCGGATGGTCAGTTTCGAGGGAGTCGATGTTCGACTCCTGCCTGAGACGGTACTACTTCCACTACTACCTCAGCTGGGGGGGCTGGGAAAGACAGGCTCCCAGGATCGCCAGGGAGGCTTTCAGGCTCAAACGCCTGACCTCCCTCCCGCTCTGGCGAGGCCAGCTCGTCCATTACATCGCGACAAAGGTCCTCGCCTCGTTGAGGGCAAAGGGCAGGATACCTGCCTTCGAGGATGTAAGCCGCTATACCCTCGAACGCTTCGAGACGCAGCTCGATTTCTCCAGCTACAAAGAAATATCTCACCGAGCCGAAAAAGAAGAGCGGCCGCCTCAACATCGACTGGCTGGCCCTCTTCGAGCACGAGTACGACCGGCCGATCCCTCCGGAAAAACTGCAGAAGACGAGGGATGAGTGCCTCACGGCGATGAAAGGGCTTCTCGAGAGCGACATCCTGGCCGCTATCGCCGGAACGGACCCCGACGGCTGGGCGATCGAGAATATCGATCTGGCCGAGTTCGCGCAGGTCTTCGAGTTCGAGGGAGCGAAGGTATTCGCCAAGACCGATTTCATGTACCGCGGCACCGACGGGTCCTTCAACATCGTCGACTGGAAGACATTCAGCGGAAAGAAGAGCGGCAGTGAAAAGGACGGCAAGGCCCGTGTGCAGCTCGGAGTCTACGGTTATTACGCGGCGTCCATCCTCGGAGAACCTCTTTCAAGGATAAGGATGCTCGAAGTGAATCTTCTCGACGATGGCGCGGCCGTCGAGTACAGTATCTCCGAAGAAAACCTGGAGGAATTCTACAGTCACATCCGCGGCGGGATCGACAAGCTCTCGTCAGTGCTTGTGAAAAATGACATTGCGAGGAACGAGGCCGGCCCTCCGGATCTCTTCCCGAAGATCGACAACGGGCTTTGCAGGTACTGTAACTTCTACCGCATATGCAGGGACGAGAACAACCCGGACAGGCTGCCATGAACGAAGACAAAAAGCACAAAGAGACTCGATCCCCCGCCGGGCAGCGGGAACCCGCTGCGAGATGGATGGATTTTCTCGCGCAGGGTGATCAGCAGCCTCTGGGCCGGATTCTGGATCTTTTTCGCCGTAGCGAGTTCGGCCCGCGACTTCAATTCGCGTGGCGGAGCCTCCCTCGGCGGATTGCTCATCCCCCTCGGCTTCACTATCCTTCTTCTCCTCCTCGCTCTTACCGCGTGGAGATGGGTGAGGATCGGAAGGATAGCCCTGCCACTGGCGGCCGCGGCCGTATTTGCCGGGTACCCGCTGATTGCGGGACTATTTCCCGTTTCGGCGAAAGCGATCATAATGGCCGCACTCGGCCTGCCTCCTCTTTCGGCAGGTGTTCTTCTGATAAGCGCGTGGCGGATCGACAGGAGATCCAGCGTGCTCAAGGAGGCGGGCGGTTGATGGAGGAAAACAGCGGCATGGACCAGGAACATTCAGGCGGCTCAGGCATGAATCTCTTCTGGGGGATCATATTCACAGCCCTGGCTTTCGTGGAGCTGAGCCGCGGCATGTATGTCATCGCTGGAGTCCCGGTATGGGGCATCTGCCTCTTCGCCATAGGGATAGCCAATTTCCTCAAATTCCCGAAGATCGCCCTGGCCGTCGCTGGAAACGTGGAGAGGCTCCCGCTTGTCATTAGGATCGCGAATATCCTCAATGTCACCGGACTGGCCATACTGGTCGTATCGATAGCAGTCGCCTACCTCGGATAGATTCCCCCTTGACACACTGCGACAGATGTCGCATATTATATGCGACATCTGTCACAGACAATACCCAAACTTAGTCGTGGCGAGCATGGATGGAGGCACGATGAAGGATTCTCTCCCCGATCTCTCCCGGCTCGAAATGATCAACCTCAGAAAGCTGTGGAGTCTCGGTGAAGCTACCGCGAGGGAGCTTCAGGATGAGATCGATGGCGACCACGGATACTCGACGATCAGGAAAATATTGGAGAGGCTCGAGGAGAAGGGCGCCGTCGAGAAGGTCAGGCTTTCGGGAAAGGCGTGGGTCTACAGATCGACCGTTCCCGCCTCGGATATGATCCAGCGGGAGATCCGCAGGCTCCTCGATACCTTCTTCGATGGATCGGCCGCTCCGCTGGTCGCTCATCTTGCCGATATGGACGCTGTCTCTATCGAGGATGTCAGGGAACTCGAGAATATCCTCGACGAACAGGAAAAGGGGAAGAAATGATCGACCTCTTTACCATTTTCTGGAAAGGGATGCTTCTGCACCTCTGGCAGGTCACCCTCTTTCTTGGAGTCATCTTCCTGCTCGACAGGGGCCTGAAAAAGGCTCCCGCCCGTGTCAGGAACACTCTCTGGATGACCGGGCTGATCAGGATATTCCTCCCTCTCTCCCTGGTCAGAGCGGCGGCTTCGGGCCTTTATCGATGGATAAGCCCAGGAGCAGGGGCTATGGAGACGGCAAGCATCCCCGGAATATCTGCGCTCGGGCCCGTGGTGGACCCTGCCGTCGGATTCAGGGGATTCGACCGTGGAGCTTCCCTCGTCCCGGGGGCGGTTTTAGCTGCCGCCACTATCCTGTGGGCGGCGGCCGTGCTGATATTCCTTTTCCGGATGATCCACGATCTTCGACGATCGGCAACAGGATCGGCCGGGCAGCTGACGTCTCTAGGCGGAGCCGACGCGGGAAGGCTCAGGAGGATCTGCGTCTCGTGCGGGATCGATATGGACCATGTTTCTCTGACGGAAGAGAGATTGATGCCCGGCGTCACCGGGATCTTCAGGCCGAGGATCGTCATCCCCTTCGAACTCGTACGATCTCTGGGCGACGATGAGCTCACGGCGATCATGCTGCACGAAGAGAACCACAGATACCGGATGGACCCGCTCCGTTCGCTGATCGCTAGACTGGGACTGGCCCTTTTCCACTTCTACCCGCTGATCTACCCCGTACTGCGGCGCCTGCACATGACGGCGGAATATGCCTGTGACGATGGAGCGCTGCGCCGGGGAATCAACCCGGCGACATACGCCAGGGCCTTTACGAAAACGCTTCGCATCGGCCTTCTGCCGGGAGGGATGCACTACGCCGCGGCGGGCAGAAATGGATCGCTCCTGAAAATAAGACTTAAAAGATTGTTCGAATCGAGGAGGTACGAGATGTCACTGAGAAGCAGATCGATAATCGCGCTCGCCGTCGTTGTCCTGGTCGCCGGATTCCTGATCCCGGAATCGTCAGCGGCCGAAAGCGAAGAGGTAATGCCCCTGGTGCTGAAGTCCGTCGATCCCGAGTATCCAAAGGAGTGCCTGAAAGCCGGTTATGCGGGCAGGCTGATGATGCTCGTGGCAGTCGACGAGAAGGGCGCTGTCAAAGAGGCGAAAGTAACGACCATAGAGATATACACCGATGAGAAAAAGGATCGGGCGAGGATGCTGACGAGGCCGCGGTGGAGCTGGGAAAGCATTTCCAGAAGTCGGCCCTCAAGGCCATATACCAGTGGGAGTTCAAACCGGGCACAAGGGACGGCAAGCCTGTCGAGATGGAAGTCAAGGTGCCGGTCGAATTCAAGCTCCAGTAGCGGTCCGTCCGGAGAAATATATATCCTGTCAATTTTTAAGGGTAGTGCTTGAACTTAAGCGCTGCCCTTACTATTTTTGTCCCGGTGGGGCCGCTTTGTCTCTTGAACCCGGCCCCTCATGATGTTATAAGACACATCACCAATATAAAACAATTCCACCAGGAGGTCATTGTGGCTATAGCGTTAGACGGGTCGGGACTGACAGTCGAGAAGGTCGTCCGGATAGCCCGGCACGGTGAAGAAGTAGAGATCCCCGAGCATGCCCTCGCGGCGATCAAAAAGTGCCGCGCGATGCTCGAGAAGAAGATCGACGCCCACGAGATCATGTACGGCGTCAACACGGGGATCGGCGAGTTCTCCGAAGTGGTGCTCGACGACGATCAGATTCAGGATTTCCAGAAATATCTCATATACAACCACGCTGCCGGGATCGGCGATCCCGCCCCCATCGAGTACGTGCGCGGAGCGATGGCCGGGAGGATCAACGTCCTCGCCCACGGCAATTCAGGCTGCCGCCCCGAGATCCCGCTGACGCTCGTGGCGATGCTCAACAAGGGCGTCACCCCGTTCGTCTGCCAGAAGGGCTCGGTCGGAGCATGCGGCGACCTGGCCCCCATGTCCCAGATCGCCCTGCTGATGCTCGGTGAGGGCAAGGCGTATTACAAGGGCGAGCTGCTCGACGGGAAAGAGGCGCTGGACAAGGCCGGCATCCCCGTTCCGGGCCTGATGGCGCGCGACGGCCTCGCCACTATCAACGGCTCGAACCTCCTGACAGCGATGAGCGCGATCATGCTTTACGACACGGAGAGATGGCTCCGCCAGGCGGAGATCGCCGCCTCGATGTCGCTCGAGGCGCTGATGGCAAACATGAAGCCTTACAGCCCGCAGCTGCACGCGATCCGCGGGTTCAAGGGCGCACAGCGCACAGCCGCGGCGATACGCAAATGCGTTGCCGGCGGCGACCTCGTCGAGGGACGCCAGAAGGTCAAGGTCCAGGACGCCTACTCGATGCGCTCGACCCCTCAGGTGATCGGCGCGGCGCACGACGCGATCGATTACGCCCGCTCCCAGGTCGAGATCGAGCTGAACGGCGTCGGGGACAACCCGATATTCTTCCCCGACGAGGACCTCGCTCTCTCGGGCGCCAACTTCCAGGGCTCGCCCGTCAGCCTTCCGATGGACATGGTAGGCATTGCCGTCACGATGGTCAGCGTCATGTCGGAGCGGAGGATGAACAGGCTCAATCACCCCGCGCTGAACGTAGGCCTGCCCGCCTTCCTCACGAAGGGCGCAGGCATGTTTTCGGGACTGATGCTCAGCCAGTACACAGCAGACATGCAGATCGTCGAGCAGAGGATCCTCTCGGTGCCCGCCTCGATCCAGTCGATACCGGCGGCGGCCGACCAGGAGGATTTCGTCTCCATGGGGATGAATACGGCGATCAAGAACTTCCAGATATTCGACAACGCATGCGGCATCCTCGGTATCGAGCTGATGGCCGCGGCGCAGGCTCTCGATTTCAGGGAGTACAGTTTCGGCAAGGGCGTCACGAAGGCGAAGGAAGTCATCAGGCGCCACGTCGATTTCCTCGACATCAGACCGTCCCCTTTATCCCGATCATACCGTAATGAAGGAACTCGTGAGATCGTGTGAGATCCTCGAAGAGGTCGAGAAGGAGATCGGAAGTATCAGACCCGAATAGCGGTCCGCGTGATTCGGGCAGAAAAAGGGCGGGGGCTGCGAAGCTTCCCGCCCTTTTTATATTCCAGATTTATTCGGAGCCGCCGGAGATCAACCCTTCTCGTGAAGGATCGCCAGCACGGCTCCCTCGGTGTTGTGAAGCTTGAGGACGTTGACAGTCATCACGACTCTCGGCCGGTTGGTCGTCCTGAACGCCGCTTCGTAATGCATCGGCACATCGACATCGTGGTGCGCGCGTCGCCTTATGAAGTCCTGGATCATCTCGATCGATTCGTTGTGACAGATATCGATGATCGGCAGGTCGTTGAATTCCGCTATATCGCGCTCAAAGAGTTCTGCGAACTTCTGGTTGGCCTGTACTATCCTGTTGCCCTTATAGAAAGCTGCCGGTTCATCGAATTTCTCGAGCCCCTGCAGCAGCATGTCCACGCACTGTTGCATTCCGCACTGCTCCCTTCTACTCGTACTCGTTGGATATGTCGCCCACTATGCTCTCGAGGATGTTTTCCAGGGTTATGATACCCATTGCCATTTCGCCATTTGTGACAACGGCGAAATGGAGCGGCTCGTCCTTCATCCTGATCAGAAGACGTTCCGCGGACTCATCCTCGCTCACCATGAGCGGTTCGTGCATGACAGTAGCAAGTCTCTCGCCACCGTCGAGTCCGAGCAGATCGAACAGTGAGATAATGCCTACGATGCTCCCGTCGTTCGGCGAGACGAGCGGGAACCTCGAATATGTGTGCTTGTTGGCTTCCTCTATCACCTCGTCCACCGAGGCGTTGACGGGGAAGGACACGACACCGTCCATCGGGATCATGAGCTCACGCGCCAGCCTAGTCCCGAAGCTGAATACACCGTCTATCATCTGTTTATCGCGTTCCTCGAGATCTCCCTCGACCTTGCCCCTCCTGTAGAGAAATATAAGGTCCTCACGCGAACCGAGCATGTCGAGCTTACCCTCTCCCGCGCCGGTGAGCCTTGAGATCATCCTAGCGAGCATTGTGGCGGGAAAAACGAGCGGAAAGAGGATTATCGACATCACCCGAAGGACAGGCGCGACCTTTATCGATACATCGTCCGCGTGATACAGGAAAGCTGACTTCGGTATGACCTCCCCGAATATAAGCAGAACCGGTGTGATGACTACAGTCGCCACGAGGCTTCCTGAATCCCCGAAATGCTTGACGGCAAGGCCCGTCGCCAGTGCGGTGCAGCTGATCACCGCCAGGTTCGTGCCGACTAGCACGATACTGAAAAAGTACTCCGGTACACGAAGAAGCCTCTCGAGCAGCCTGGCTCTCCATGAGCCGTGCCTGGACCTGCTGTGCAGCTTCACCTTGCTGCACGAGACTATCGCCGTCTCGGATCCGGCAAAGAAAGCGGCCAGGAGCATAGCGAGGATGATCAGCGACAGGGACGCACCTGTGCTCATCCCTCCACCTCCTCGCCGAGCCGCTCGATCTTGATCTTCTCGATCTTAGTCTTTCCCGCTGACAGCACAAGAAACCGTATTCCTTCATATGTAAAGGACTCTCCGTCAGCCGGGATCCTGCCGGTCAATTCGCAGAGGAATCCATTTATAGTATCAACGCCTTTTGACTCAAGCATCGTGCCGAATACTTCGTTGAGATCCTCCAGATGCATCGATCCCATGACTACGATGTGATCATTATCTATCAGGTTGTAATCCTCTACGCGAGGCTCTCTCCTGTCGCGGATCTCTCCGATTATCTCCTCGAGGATATCCTCGAGTGTCACGATCCCCTCGTACGAACCGTGCTCATCGACTACGATGACGACATGCTTGTGCGAGGATGTCAGCTCCCCCAGCAGGTCTCTGATAGGTTTCGTCTCAGGCACAAAAGTGACCGGCCTGACAATCTCGCGAAGGGTTATCCTCTCGTTCCTCGAATACAGCAGAAGATCCTTTGTATGCAGTATCCCCACGATCTTGTCAGGATCGCCCTCATACAGAGGGACCCTCGTAAATCCCTTTCCCCTGACCTGAGCTACGGCATCCTGAAACGTCGTATCAACATCGAGGGCGAAGACCTCGACACGGGGTGTGAGGATCTCGTGAACGGCCGTCTCAGCTAACAGGAAGAGGTTCGTAAGGATCTCCTTTTCGAAATCGTCGAACAGTCCATCCCTGTAACCCATCTCGACAGCTGTGGCCAGTTCCCTCGACGCATACTCCACCCTGGTCTCACCGAACAGCTTCCGGCAGATCTCCACCGATGAGTCAGCTATCTTTCCCAGGATCATGGTAACCGGATAGAAAAGATACATGAGCATCCCGATCGGTACCGCGGCGAGAATCGAGAACCGGTTTGCCCTCTTGATCGCTATGCTCTTGGGAAGGATCTCGCCGAACATCAGGATAAGAAGGGTCATCAGGATCATCGCATAGCCCACGCCGCGTTCGCCGATAGAGCTTTATGGCTAGAACGGTCACGACGCTCGTGTTGGCGATATTGACGAGCAGGTTGCCGAAAAGAAGGGTCACGAGAAGCTTCCTCGGCCTCGCGAGCAGAGAGGCTACCCGCCTCTGTTTTTTCGACCCGGACGACATCCCGTGCACATTCGAGCGCTGAAGAGAGAACATTGCCGTTTCCGACCCTGAGAAAAAGGCCGAGAAGACAAGAAGCACTATGACCGCTATTATCAGGGGGAGATGTACTCCGGGAGACGTGACTGGGGGCGATTGCATCACTGCTCATCCGGCGATTCGCCGAACCGTTCCCTCGCTTCCGCTGCTTCCTCGCTGTCGGGGTATTCCCTCATCAGCCTGCCGGCGACTCCCTGCGCGAGTTCCGAATCCCCTGTCTTTTCGTAAGTGATCGCCATCCGCAGAAGGACTGCCGGCGTCTTTTTGCCGCGCGGGTAGTCCTGGAGGATCGTCGAGAATTCCCTCAGGGCATCATGGTCCTTGTCGAGCTCGAGATAACACTCGCCCCTGACGTACCTGACATCCTCAGTCATCGGATCGCCGGGATACTCATTAAGGAACTCCTCTGATTCCTCGATGGCTATCTCGTACTCCATGCGGCTGAAATCGAGGTATATCTGGCGGTACATCTCCTCCGGGCCGGGTATGGATCCGGAATCCTGGCCCGAATCGGGAAAGGAGACGGCCCCGTCGCCGGTCTCATGAAGAGAATCCGGCGACGAGGCTGTATCTGGTATTACCGGTGTCTGGATAGATGGATGGCGGACCGATCTCTGCACGGGAGCCTGCTGCTCCTCTTCGAGCAGCACGTAGAGCGCGTCGATCTGGTCCTTTATCTCCTCGAGATCCATGCTGGACCTCGCCCCGCTTCTGCGAAGCTGTTCCTGCTGGCCCTCCAGTATAGTCTCGAGATGATATATCCTTCTCTGGAGGATGGCATTCTCCCCCAGCAGGGAATCGACCTTGGCGTCGATCGCCAGAGTAGCCTCCTGGGCATTCCAGAAGTTCTTGCCCCAGCATCCCCCGAAGACGAGGGCAGCTGCGGCGACCGACACTACTATCAGTAAACGGTTGACCGGTCTTTTCATCAGATCCCGTCTATTCCTTTATCAGCATGTGAGCGCGGCGGTTCATCGCCCAGGCTTCTTCATCGTGCCCGTACTCGAACGGCCTTTCCTCACCGTAGCTGATCATCGAAAGCCTGTCGGCGCCGATGCCGAAAGCGATGTAGAAGTCCATGACTGCTTTGGCCCTTTTCTCACCAAGCGCGAGATTGTACTCTGATGTGCCTCGCTCATCGCAGTGCCCCTCGATTACGAGGACCGCGTCTTCACGCAGCATCAGAAGATCGGCGTTAGCCTCGAGCACGATCTTGAACTCGCCCTTGATGCTGTACTTGTCGTAATCGAAGAAAATGTCCTCGAGGACCAGAGTCTCAAGCTCCTCTTCCTCGATCGCATCAAGCTCTTCCTCTTCCACCGGCGGCGGCGGAGGCGGCGGTACTTCCTCGGCGGGAGTAATATCCTCTTCTACCGGAGGAGCCTCTTTCTTCGAACATGCCGGCAGCACCATAAGCGCGGCAAGCATCAGAACGAGGAACAGTACAAGATAACGCTTCATATCGACGAACCTCCTGTATTCAGGAACAGTTTCAATCAGACCCACCACGATTCTCTATATCGCGGCAATCATACCTTCAGCCCTTGAAATTGAAAACGATTATTTTACTGATTTTCCCTTAAAAAAATGAGCTCACCTCGATCTCAGGGGGGACCAGGACGGCGACTCTCCCTTTGCAAGCCTTCTTCTGGTCCCTGAATCGATATCGATTATCACGATCCACGGCTCCCCCGAGTACCTTACTACAGCGGCCAGATGCCTGCCGTCCGGAGCCCAGCAGGCGTCCTCATAACTGAGATAATCGTCGAAGACCGTCTCGAGCCACAGGCCGTCGGGAGAGATCAGCTTCATCCTGTACAGCCCCCCTTCGCGGGACGAATAAGCGATCAGGTCTCCCCTAGGCGACCAGTCTGGAGAGGTATTGTAATTTCCCTCTGTGGTCAGCCGCCTGACATTTCCGCCGTACCTGTCCATGATGTATAGCTGAGGCACTCTCGTGCGGTCCGAAACGAACACGATCTCCCTCCCGTTCGGGGCCCAGACCGGAGATACGTCTATCGAGCGGTTCTTTGTCAGGCGCCTTCCGAGCTTGCCGTCGAGGCCCATCAGGTAGATCTCGCTGTTTCCCTTCAGGCTGAGCGTCACTACGAGCTCGTTGCTGGAAGGATTGTAGCCCCCGGCGATATTGAGGCCCTTCCTGTGGGATATCATCTTCCGCGAACCTTTCGACAGGTCGATCATGTACAGGTCGGGATTGTCCCTGCGGTACGACGTGAAAACAAACCTGTGATCATCGATCCAGAGAGGTGAGACGACCAGTTCACCGGTAGTGACCTTCTTCTCCCCGTACCCGTCGTAGTCGATGACGTGAAGGTTCTTTACATCGCCCTCCCGCCTGGTAAACAGCAGACGGGTCCTGGCGACGCCGGCCTCTCCGATGAGGAAGAAGAGGATCTCGTCGCAAAGCTCGTGTGCGACTGTCCTGAGAGCGGAATGCTTGAACCTGTACCTCTTGCCGAAGATCATCTCGCGGCTGACAAAGTCGATCAGGCTGGCATCGAGAGAGTATTTCTCCCCGTCCCACGAGAGCCTTCCCTCGACTATCGCCGAGGCGGTCCCGCCATCCGGAAGGGTATCCGTGCCGGCGGCGAACTCGAGTGGGTCGAAAACGGATGTGTACTTCAGGTCCTGCCGCAGGATCGATATCAGGTAATCAGAGGCCGCGCGAAGATCATCCCTTTCGATCTCGAGATCATTGACGACTATGGGGATCTGGCCCCCGCCCGCTTTGTTGGAGCTGAGGTGCACGTCCATCTGGGCCCTGGCCCCTGGCGGAGTCATGACAACGATGAGCAGCGCAGCAAGGATCCCGTATCGTCTCATCAGGCAGCAGTTCCTTTCTCCAGCCGGCCGCTATCTTTCGCCGGCTATTTCTTCTGCGTAAATGTAAAATGTATCCCGAGCCACGATTCACCGAACGCCCTTGGCAGGGGCGGAAACGGATCGGCGCTCCTTATCGCTCTCAGCGCAGAACGGTCGAAATGGGAGTTCCCCGAAGAGGTCTCGACCCTCAGGTCGCTGACCCGGCCGTTGCGCGAGAGCTTGAAGTACACGACGCACGCGACCCCACCGTCCCTTCCCCCCTGCGCCGACAGCCAGTTCTCCGACACCTTCCGCTCGATAGCGGAGAGATAGTATGAAAAGGGGAACTTCGGTGCATCGACCGCGACCTCGGTCTGGCTGCCCTCCTGCATCGAGACATCCATCGGCTTGTCCTCCGGCTTTGTCTCGGCGGGTTTCTGCTCCGGCTTCTTCTCGGGCTCTCTTTTCCTTCGGCTTGGGTTTAGGCGTGGTGACCTCGGGCTTTTTGACCTCGACCTTCGCCTTCGGCTCCTCCTTCGGCGCCTCGACCTTCGGGGCGACAAAGGGCCTGAATATCTTTACGTTGTATATGTTCTTCGGCACCTTCATCTGGGGCACAACGTCGAAAAGGGTCAACAGCGCCCACAGGATGACCACGTGAACGAGGATCGATATAAGCAGGGAAAACCTCATCCCGCCCGCCCTCGATGCGGATCCGATCATCTGTCTTCCTGCTCGGCGATCAGCCCGAGGTCTTCGATGCCCATCATCTTGATCCGGGCGATCACCCTCATGACATGGCCGTAACGCGTTTCCTTGTCGGCGCGCAGGAATACCCTTGGAGGATTCTCATCGAGAGCCTTTCGCAGCTCCGCCGAGAACTCCCTCCACTCGATCTTCCGCTTGTCTATGAAAACGTCTCCATCCTCGTTGATCGAGACAGTTATCCCGTCCTGCTCCTCGATGACTTTCGCTTCAGCCTTGGGCAGCTGAAGCTTCACGCCCGCCTGGAGGAATGGCGCGGTCAGCATGAAGGCGATCAGAAGCACCATGATCACATCGACGAGATTGGTGATGTTTATCTCGGCCAGCGAGGAATATCTCTCTTTGTTCCTCTTCTTCATGAGTATCTCTTCTCGAGAAGCCTCGTCCTGAACCGCACCGCGAACAATCCTACCTTCTCCTCACGGCGCCTGATTACGCGAACGATATAGTTATAGCCTATCACCGCCGGTATGGCCGCGCCGAGGCCGAAGACAGTCGTGATAAGCGCGTCAGCGATTCCCGGCCCCACGACGTAGAGATTGGCCGAACCGCGCACGCCCATGCTGAGAAACGAGCTCATGATTCCCCAGACCGTTCCGAGAAGGCCGAGGAACGGCGAGACTGTCGCCGTAGTCGACAGGAAGATGAGGTACGATTCCCACTCGGCCACGATAGCGTCCATAGACGAGTCGAGAAAGCCGTCGAGATGCTCCATTTCGCGAAGTTCTCCGCGGTCGATCTCTCCCTTGACCATAAGGACCATCGAGGCCTCCGGACTGTCCGGATATCCGGCCGCCTTGTCCGCTAGAGAGGACAGGGAAAACTCCTTTTCGAACACTTTCCGGAAGCCCGCGCTCTGTTTCGCCGACCGTTTGAAATACCTGATTTTTTCAACCATTATTGTCCACGAAACGACGGACAGGACGAGCAGCAGCACCAGGATAGCCTTGGCCAGGCTGCCTGACCCCGCTATCAGTTCAGTAAAGCTCTCCGCCACCTGCATAAAGACCGGTAGCCCCGCAAACCCCATATTCATCCTCCTTTTCCAGCTTCACCGGGCAATCTATCATTATACCCCTGGACGGTCAAGTTTGTTTCAAAAGGCCGGAACGGCCCCCTGTCAGAGTTTGTATAAGATAATGGAAGATCGTCCCGGACGCCAATCCCAGTTGTCCCCCATCGTTTCCCGAAATGGTCCGGGAAATGGGCGAAAAGCCTTTTGGAACGGTCTTTGCCTTGTAATAAGATGACAAAGCTACTATACTGTTATAGTAGTGTAATGGCGCTCTGGCGAGGTGCCAGCCTCACCGATACCGGCGTCAGTCGTATCCCCTGGAAGGGAGTCCTGGCCATGAAACGTTCGCTACTGCTCTTCCTTCTCGCTGTAATCGTCATATTGCCCGCGGCAGCTTTGACCGCACCGGTGGAGATAAACAGTTCACCTGCCTTGAAGCCCGCCGTCGCGAGCGATGTCGATGTCTCGCTCCGCCTGATCGGCGGAAGAGGCGCGGTACTGATGCCGGGGCGGGACATCAACCTGACTTTTCAGACAAGCTCGGACGCCTATGTGATCATCTACAACATCGACAGCGAAGGATACGTGCACCTGCTCTATCCCGCCGACGGTCGGCCAGAGATGGTTAGCGGCAGGAAGGTATACTTCCTGCCCGAACAGGGAGCCGGAATAACCTGGGAGGTCGGAGGAGATACAGGCGTCGAGTACATCCATGCCATCGCGGTCAACGATCCATCGCGGATCGACCGTGACGAGCTCTACTACCTCGCGCAGAACAGCACTATGCCGGAGGAGAGGAGGCTGAGGATCGACATGGATCCTTTCCTCGCCTTCAACATGATAGACGAGGAGCTGATCTCTGACGCGGAGCGTATGACTCCGGCTACCGACTACACCTTTTTCTACATCAACCACAAGGTCGATTACCCGGGCTATCTCTGCTACAAGTGCCACTCGCCCTCCAAGATCCCCGATCCGTACGCGATGGAGTGCCCGGAGGTCGACATCGAGTTTATCGCCATCAACGAGGATGCCGGCTACCCCTACCCGCAGCTCTACGCCATAGTGCAGGCAGGCAGCAGCGCTCCCGAGGACGAATACGAATCGTACACATATTACACTGACAACCTCTCCCTCGGAGATGACGATTACGAGTACGACCAGCAGAAGGTCTACCTCTCCGTCTACTACTCCAGCGGCTATTATCCCTACTCATACTACTGGCCGGGATACTGGCCCTGGTATGGCAGCTGTTACTCCAACTGGTACGGGGTCTCCTGGGGGATCGGCTGGGGATGGGGCGGCGGATCCTACTACCACCATTACCCGTTCTACTCCTGGCACCCATATTCGTATCATGCCTACTGGCACGGTTACAATAACGGGTACTGGAATGGATATTACGGGAGCGGCGGATACTACCCGGGGTATTCCTACCCTGCCGACAGCAGGTCCCTCTATGCCGGACGCAGTTTCACGAAACGCAGCACGGCTGACAATACCACGACGAGGGTGAAGACGAGCACTACCGCAGCGAGCTCCCGTGATTTCACAAAGCGGGGCACGCTCGACTACACCTCGACGATGGTAAAGGCGAACCGCAGCGAGACCCTGGCCTCCAGCAGGCTTGTCAGGGACAGGACGCAGGCCGCGACGGTGCGGAGCTACCAGCGTTCACGCCTGGCAAAGCAGGTCACGAGGGAAAGGGCCTCGACGGGATTCAGATCCTTCGAGTCGAGCAGGTACAACACGGGCAGGGCGAGCCGTTACGAACGGGGCGTCTACGGCAACTACGGGGCGACCCGCAGCGCCAGAACGGCAAACCAGAGCTCGACAAGGTCGACAAGTACGAAGGAACGCGGTTCCTCCAGTGAGGCCACTATCAAGACGGACAAGAGCAACAGGAGTTTTGAACGCGGCTCGACTGGTACCGCGAACCAGCGCGGCACCAGCCGGAAGGACATCGGTTCGGAGCTCGAGAGGCGTGTCCGGGCCCGGGAGGAAGAAAGAAAAGCAAAGCAGAGAGATACGAGCGGCAGCCGCACAAAGTCTTCCGCCAGGAAAAAGTCCACGACACGCTCAGGAACGTCGGCGCGCTCGACAAAAGATTCCGGAAAGAGCGACAACAGTTCGACAAAGAGCAATACGAGCAAGAGTTCGACGAAAAACAGCGGAGTAAGGAAAAGCAGCAGCTCATCCGGATCGAGCAGCAGGACGACGACGAAAAGCAGCTCGACCAGGTCATCGGGAAGCAAGTCCTCAGGGAGTAAGTCCTCGGGGAGCAGGTCTTCCGGCAGCAGGTCCTCGGGAAGCAGGAGCACCGGGCGCAAACGCTGATCCCCTTCGAAAAACAGATATGATACGGCCCCCGGATCGAAAGGTCCGGGGGCTTTTTTTCAGCCATCGAGCAGGAACCTGTATCTTGTCCAGTCTGCGGTGTTGACTATTACGACCGTATCTTCAGGCCCGATCGTTCCAGCGGCTGTAAGCTTAATCAGCCCCGCCAGCGTAGCCGCGCCCTCCGGCGCCGGGAATATCCCCGCAAGGCGTGCCATTACTCGCCCGGCATAGAGGATCGCTTCATCTGAAACGGCTACCGCCGTCCCCCCGGTCTCACGCAGCGCACGGAGCACCTGCCGGTCGGCCCTCGAACCGGGCACCCTGATCCCCGAGGCGATCGTGACCGGATCGGCCCAGGTCTCCATAATCTCCGCTCCAGCCTCGAATGCCTTCACAACAGGAGCGCATCCTTCGGACTGGACGGCGACGATCCGCGGTTTCTCTCCCGAGAGCCAACCGAGTTCCTCGAGTTCGAGATATGCCTTCCAGAAAGCGACGACACCGGTGCCGCCGCCGGTCGGAAAGATTATCCAGCGTGGAGACTGCCCGTCGAGCCGGTCCTCTATCTCGAAGGCCATCGTCTTCTTCCCCTCGACCCTGCCAGGCTCCCTGAACGTGCTGATGGCGAACTCGCCCTCCTCGAGCCCGTCGTCCGCCATCGCCCTGCCGGCATCGGGGAGGATACCCTCTATCCTCCTGACATCGGCCCCGTACGCGGCGCACTCCTCCTCCACTCCTTCCGGAGTGACTGACGGTATGTATATCCTCGCTCCCAGTCCTGCCGCTGCGCCATAGGCGGCCAGGGCCAGGCCGGCGTTGCCCGCCGAGGGGATGACCCCGGTGCGGGCGCCCAGATCGATGAGACGCGAGACAGCGGCTGCCATCCCGCGCGCCTTGAACGACCCGGTCGGATTGAACGCCTCGTTCTTGATGTAGAGATGCCCGCATCCTGCCGAGGCGGCAAGCACCGGTGCCTCGAGCATCGGCGTATTCCCCTCACCAAGCGATATCTCCCGTGAAAAGACCGGAAGAAGATCCCTGAACCGCCAGATCCCTTCGCCCGGACCGTAGAACTCCTCCCTGGTCACATTTCTGCCCAGCAGACCGAGGTCGTAGACAGCCAGAAGCGGGCCCGAGCACGAGGGGCACTCACCGGCCGCGGACCCTGCCGGCACTACCCTCTCGCAGTTGCCGCATCTGTATCCCTCCAAATATCTCACAGCGATCCTTCCCTTTCGATGTTGCCGGAACCGGACCGGCGCTCAAGTTTTCCTTGACCTGCGGTGGCATGTCAACAGAACTTATCACCTATGATAGCATGGAACGAAAAGAACGGCCTCCGCGTCGGCACCTTCCCCGCGCTCGAGGCTCTTGCTCCCGCCCTGCGCGTCTGGTTCACCACGAGAAGCGGAGGCGTTAGCATGCCGCCTTTCGATTCCCTCAACCTGGGCAGCCATGTCGGCGACATGCGGAGAGATGTTCTCGAAAACAGGAACAGGTTGAAAAAGGCTCTCGGTATCGGACCGAACCGTGTCGCGAGAGGCGGACAGGTGCACGGCACAGGGATAGCGACGGTGGCAAGGGGCGGAAAGTACGATGATACGGACGGCTTCATCACCACTTCGAGAGATCTCTCACTGGCGATAAACTCCGCCGACTGTTTCCCGCTGGTAATACATTCACCGTCCGAGATGGTGCTCGCAGCGCTCCACGTCGGACGCTCAGGAGCGGCGGAAGGAATAGTCGAAAAGGCTTTCAGCATCCTGTACGACAGGTACAGCATCGATGCGGGAAATACCGTGGCGATATGCGGCCCGGGGATATGCCCGGCCTGCTACGAGGTCGGCCGCGACGTGGCGATGAGCCTTCCCGCGCACGCGAGGATCCGCCGCAAGAAGAGCTGGCACCTCGACCTGCCCCGGTTCATACGGGCGGAGACGGAGCGGGCAGGCGTGAGCCCTGCCAACTTCTTCGACTCCGGCATCTGCACCTCGTGTGAGAGCAGCCTTTTCTCGTACAGGCGCGATGGTGGAAGAACGGGACGCAACTGGACCCTCGCGATGATGGTCCGCCGCTGACCGGATCATCCGCCGAGCTTTTCCTCTACAGACGAGATCTTGCCGTCCATCGTCAGTTCCCTGTCCCGGCGGTCATCTATCATCATCGTGGTCAGCACCCTCATGGCGCCTTTCTCGAACGGCACCTCATGAAGCCTCGCTACCGTGGACAGGACAGTCTCGAGCTCTCCTTCGATCACCGTGGACATCGGGGTCAGCCTGTACTTGATCCCTCCGGTGCCGGCCAGTATCTCGTGGCACCTTGCGACATAAGAACTGACGCTTGTCGAGCCGGTTCCGACCGGTACGACGGTCACGGAACACACTGCCATCTCAGACTCCTTCCATACCCGTGATATGTTTGACTTTATCACGGCTTAGGCTATATTCTCCAGTATAGTCTGAATGTGAAAGGACCGCGCCGATGACCCGTGCAGCGTGCGGAGAGATAAAACCGTTCATAGTCATGGAAGTGCTCGAGAGGGCACTGGAGCTCGAGCGCGAGGGCAGGTCGATCATTCACATGGAGATCGGCGAGCCTGACTTCGATACACCTGCCGCCGTCATTGAAGCGGCGAAGAGATCGCTCGACAGCGGGGACACTCACTACACCGACAGCAGGGGGATCCCCGAGCTGCGCGAAGCGGTTGCCCGCTGGTACAACGGCCGCTACGATTGCGGTGTGACTCCCTCACAGGTCCTCGTGACGATGGGCGTCTCTCCCGCACTGCTCCTCGTCCTGTCCTGCATGGTCGACGGGCCCGGCGACGAGGTGATCCTCGGCAATCCCTGCTATCCGTGCTATCCCAATTTCGTAAGGTACCTCGGCGGGACCCCCCGCTTCATCGCGACCAGGGAAGAGGACGGCTTCCAGCTCAGGCCGGACGATGTCAGGGCCGCGATCGGGCCGGCTACGAGAGCTGTAGTGATAAACTCTCCCGCCAATCCTATGGGCACACTCATCGCGCCGGGCGATCTCGAGGAGATCTGCCGGCTCGGGCTGCCGGTAGTAAGCGACGAGATATATCATGGCCTCGTCTATGGCGAGAAGGAACACAGCGCTCTCGAGTTTACGAAAGAGGCATGGGTGCTCAACGGCTTTTCGAAACTGTTCGCCATGACGGGCTGGAGACTCGGATATGTCATAATGCCGGAAGAGAGGATCCGGCAGATGCAGATCCTCCAGCAGAATTTCTTCATATCGCCCAGCTCGTTCGTGCAGAAGGCCGCGGTCACCGCCCTCGACACAGAGCATCCCGAGATTCCCGGCGATGATAGAAAAATATGACCGGAGAAGGCGATACCTTCTCGAAAGGCTCCCCGCACTGGGTCTCGAGTACGCCGTCGAGCCGAAGGGAGCGTTCTATATTTTCGTCAGGACCGACCACATCGATCCCGACTCGTTCCGCCTCGCTTTCGATATCCTGGAAAGGGCCGGGGTAGCGCTGACGCCGGGAATCGATTTCGGTGAAAGAGGCGAGGGACATCTGCGGATATCATACGCCAACTCGCTGGAAAACATAAAAGAAGGAATGGACAGGCTGGAGAACTATCTCAAGGAAAGGGGCCAGGGATGAAGCGACTGATAGCCGCGGCGCTGGCAGTGGTGATACTCGTACCATCGGCAGCGGCGGCATTTCCGATCGGGTTCGAGGTCAAGGGCGGCGTCGGCATCGGCTACTATTCGATGTCGGAGTTCGACGCGCATGTCCAGGCTATACGCGAGCAATACGGTCTCGAATTCGATGATTTCGACAGCGAGTTCAATGTCATGCTCGATGGAAGGGTCTGGATGTTCGGACGTTTCGCCGCGTCAGTCGGGTACGAGCATCTGTGGGCCGATTACAATATGCCTATCGGCTCAACGAACTATGTCACATACAAGATGCCCGCCGATATACTCTCGCTCGGCGGGGTCCTGCATATCTACAGGGTCCCCAAGGTCATAGATATCAATGCCGGCTTGAAGGGAGACTTCGCCAAGGTAGTCTACGGCACTGACCAGGACGGCAGGTACATCGAGTACAAATCCAACGATTACGGATGGGATATCTACGGGGAGATCAACACGAACTTCCTCAATCCGGTCCAGGTCGGATTCACTCTCGGATACAGAAGCCTCAAGGTCGACGGCTTCGAGGACAAGTACGGCAACACGCCCGAGTTCACGGGAACGGGCGAGCCGGTCGTCCTGGACTACAGCGGGATGTATTTCTACTTCACCGCCGGCGTAGCGATCTGGTAATGCGTTGACTTTAATGGCACCGTCGACTAACTTTACTGCCTTCGGGGAACAGGCCCCGAAAGCGACTGGAAATCCAAGATGAAGCTGTCTTCCGAGATAAAAAAATCAGCGATCCTGATGGAGATGAAGTCGACCGGAAAGGACGAGGCGATCGAAGAACTCGTCGACCTCCTCTGTTCCGCCTACCGCCTGAAGGAACGAGATACTATCCTCGAAGCGATCCGCAACCGCGAGGCGACGGCCAGCACGGGTATAGGGATGGGTCTTGCCGTACCTCACGCCAAGACCTCAGCTGTTGACAAACTGTACGTGGCCTTCGGGCTCTCCCGCGAAGGGATAGATTTCGAGTCCGTCGAAGGCGAGGATTCACACCTCTTCTTCATAATGGTATCGGCGAAGGACCGGTGCGGGCCTCATATCCAGGCTCTCGCCGGAATCTCCCGCCTGATCAAGCACGAAGAGGTGAGGACAGGGATGATGGCCTGCCGCGACGCGAAAGAATTCCAGTCATTCGTTGAATCGGCCGAGAAGAAGTACCTGTGACGGGAACCGCTCATGGAGATCAGCAAATATATGAAGAGGGACTTCCGGACCGTCGCTCCTCATACTCCGATGCGTGAGATCGCGCGCCTCTTCTTCGAGACGGGAGAATCGGTCCTTCCCGTAACGGGCGAGGACGGCACCCTCTTGGGCATCATCACGATAGACGATTTCATCCTGATCTTTCTTCCCGATTATATCGACCTGATAAGAAACGTCGATTTCCTGCATGATTTCGGCGCCCTCGAGAGAAGCACCTACTCTGTAGAGGAGAGGCTGCTCGTCGCCGAGGACCTGATGCGCGAGGACGTTACGCCCCTCGAGGAGACCGAGAGCGTGATGAAGGCGGCAGCGGCTCTTCACAAGATACAGCTGCGCCGATTACCTGTAGTGAGCAGTCAGCGGCTCGTCGGGATGATAAGTCTGGGCGACGTGTGCCGGGCGATCTACGACATGGAAGGCAGTTAGTGGCTCCCGGAACTATAGCAGCGATCGCGATCTTTCTCCTGGCCTACCTTTTCATCATCTCAGAGAAGATACACAGGACGAAGATAGCCCTCATGGGAGGCGTCCTCCTTATCGTCTTCCATATCCTCACGCAGCATGAAGCCTTCGATTTCATCGACTTCAACACGATAGGCCTCCTCACCGGGATGATGCTCCTTATCAGCGTCCTGAAGGAGACGGGTGTCTTCACCTGGTTCGCCATCACGATAGCGAAGAAGTCTGGCGGAAACGCATGGAAGATACTGCTCTGGTTCGCGGTCTTTACTGCGATCGCCTCCGCCCTTCTCGACAATGTCACGACGGTCCTCCTGATAGCTCCTATCACGATACTGATCGCCGAGATGCTCGATATCACTCCCTTCCCCTTCCTCATCGCGGAGATACTGGCAGCCAACATCGGCGGGACCGCGACCCTTATCGGCGATCCTCCCAACATCCTGATCGGCTCTGCCACCGGCCTCTCATTTCTCGATTTCGTGGTCCACCTCGGCCCGATCTCGATCGTCGTGCTCATCGTGACCCTCCTGCTTCTGAAGATCATCTTCAGGAAACAGCTCACCACGGGGGGAGAATCGATGCGCCAGACGATCGCCGGGATGGACGAGACGAAGGTAATAAAAGATCCCATCCTTCTTAAGCGGAGCCTCATAGTGCTCGGGATGACAATAGCAGGATTTCTCGTTCACGGATGGCTGCACCTGGAGCCCGCGACTATCGCTCTGGCCGGAGGCGGGATTCTGCTGATCTGGAGCGAAACGGATATAGAGAAGAGACTCGGTGAGATCGAGTGGACGACCCTGTTCTTCTTCATGGGCCTCTTCGTTCTCGTCGGCGGCCTGGAAAAGACCGGGGTCCTCGAGTTTCTCGCAGGCAGGGTCCTCGCCATGACGAGCAACCTCACCCTCCTCTGCCTCGCCATCCTCTGGGTCTCGGCGATCGCGTCGGCCTTCCTCGATAACATCCCGTTTGTCGCGGCGATGATCCCCCTTATGATGAGGATCAGTACGGCCCTCTTCCCGAACACCGAGGGCCTGGACGAGGCTGCGTACCATCTCTGGCTGATGAAACAGGCGATGCCGCTCTGGTGGAGCCTTGCGCTGGGAGCATGCCTCGGAGGGAACGGCACGCTGGTCGGCGCCTCGGCGAACGTAGTAATAGCCGGGTTCAGCGAGAAGACGAAGAGCCCGCTCAACTTCCGTAATTATTTCCGCTACGGATTTCCCATGATGATCTTGTCGATCGTCCTCGCGAGCGGATACCTGCTCGTACGCTACCTGCTGACAACATAGACCAGGACAAAAAAAGGAGGAGGCCTGAAGCCTCCTCCCGGATCATCTCAATTTTCAGACGGCCCTACTTCTTGACCTTGACACTGCAGGGTGTCGAGCAGCCCGCAGAAGCTGTCGTGCAGGCCGATGTGCAGGTGTGGCCCTCGGTGCCGGCCTTGGAGCATTTCGAAGCGCCCTTCGAGGAGCATGACGACTTGCAGCCGGAGCTCTTCTTCGCACAGCATGGCTTCGTGCAGCCGGGTGCGCAGCCGTGGCCCTTCGTGATGAACTTGTTGAAATACTCGGGCGGAACAGTCTTCTTGACCTTAAGCAGGTAGTCCATCTTGAGGCTGAGCGCCTTGCTGCGGTTCGTATTTATCGACTTGGCGATCTTGTCGATCGACTTGGAGGAGGCGTCTTCCTTCATGAGTTCTGCCATCAGGGCCTCGTGAAGCTTGCCCTTCTCGGCATCTACGTCGACCATATCGAGTTCGTACTGAAGCTTGAGCTTCTCGACCTTGACCTTTGTCTCCGAGTCGAGTGCTGTGCTCTTGCATGAACTCGCACATGCCTTCTTCTCCTGCGCCGAAACCGACGCGAAAGAGACGACGAGAATCGCTACGATAAACAAAGCTGCGAACTTCTTCATTCGGATCCTTCCTTTCCATTCTGGTACGGACAATTTGCTTTACCAACACAACCGGGCCTCATGCTGCAGCGAATCAGGTAGAGGAGTCTTTCGTCCTCCTCGGGCGACAGCACTTCCCTTGAATCGAGCAGTCTCTTTACGAGGAGCTTTTCGAGCTGGCCCTGCAGGGCCGCTATCGACTCGACCTTCACCATTATCGCCTGCTCGTCGGGCTCCCTGGCCTGGAGCAGATGGAAGAGGTCGTCCCTCTCCTTTTCCAGCTCCGTCTTGATCAAACCGGCTTCTTCGCTCGTCCCGGTCATGACATCCTCGAAGCACTTGGCCTGTTTTCCAGAGAGGCCGATGCACTTCGAAAGAGCCTTTCCGTGATCGTCGATCGGGATCTTCCCGCCGTCGGCCTGGCCTGCGGTATCCGCCTCGCGGATAGCGTAGCCGACTGCCACGGTGGCGACTACAGCCAGATTGAACGCGAGCGAAACGACGAGTATTGCTTTCAGTGTCCTCTTACTCATCATCATCCCCTCCCTCAGCGGCAAGTTCCATGGCTTCGCCGAACGAATCGGGAGGATAAGCCTCGAGATACTCCAGTCCGGTGACCTCGGCGTGCCTTACCTCCGGCTCTTCGAAATACGCATCCATCAGCTGCGTACCGATCCTGATGCCGAGCAGCACAAACAGGGCGGCAGCGGCAGGAACAAGCACACGCCACATCCAGCCTGTACGTCCTGTCCCGCCCGCTTCGATACCGGCCATGATCCTGTCGGTAAGATCCGGCGCCGGTTCGAGCTGCGGCAGCCCGGAATGTATCCGGGTGATCGTATCGAAATCCTTGCGATCCATAGAACTCCCTTTCCTGAATATATTAACGCATCAAAAGTCTTTTTCTTGCACAATATCTGACCATATTACTAATAATTATTCTTCGCCTCCGATGTACGGTGCCATCTCCTCGGATAGTCTTTCGCGCGCCCGGAAGAGGATCGACTCTACCGAAGATGTGCTCCGGCCCACGGAATCAGCTATTTCCTTGTAAGATAGTTCCTTCCCGATCCTCAGGTCGAGGATCAGGGACCATTCCGCCGGCAGCTTCGCCAGGGCGTCGAGGTATGCCTTCTGAAGCTCTCTCGCATACGCTAGATCCTCCGGGCTATCGGTCGATGACTGGGAGGCCGGATCGTACCCCCCCTCGACGAGGATATCGAGGGAAAGTGGCGATTTCCGTTTTCTCGAGAAACTGATCGCCAGATTAGTGGCGATACGGTAGAGAAATGTCCTGATCGAGGCGCTTCCTGCGATATGTTTCGAGGCTGTTGTATAGATTGACAAAGCACTGCTGTGTCAGGTCCTCCGAATCCTCTATCGGATCCGGTGGACCTGATGAAGTAGTTGTATATCTCGCCCTTGTATCTCTCGACGAGCTGACGGAAGGCATCGGTGTCGCCCTCCTTGACCCGCTTCATGAGAATGTCGTCTACCAAACGGGTTATCCTGTCTCGACGGTACCGGAGATCTCGAACCTGCCCTTGTCGTTCCTGATGACTCGGCAGGCGGCGATCGCCGGATCGTGCTCGAAGAAGAGGATCCACTCCCCGTCGGCCGCCTCTCCGAGAAGTTTTCTTTTCTCCTCGAGGGTGCTGAGCGGAAAATGGTCGTATGCCATTATCCAGGGAAGATTGACATGGGACGCGAGCGGGATCAGATCGCCGCAGTACATGACCGTTCCCTCGCCCTTCGCCGAAGAGCACTACCTGGTGCCCCGGCGTATGCCCTTCAGTCGGAACGACGCGGACCCCGGGAATTATCTCGCTCTCCCCGTCGATCAGGTTCAGCTTTCCCGCCTTCTCGACCGGCAGGAAATTCTCGGGAATAGAAGCTCGCCCGGTCCTTCTCGTTCGGGCCGGTAGCCGCCTCCCACTGCCTCCGCTGCACGTGGTGCGTAGCGTTGGGAAGCGCCAGGGCCAGTTCTCCCGGACTCGTCGTAGTATGTATATCCGCCGCCGTGATCGAAATGCAGATGCGTGGCGACAGCGTCGGTGATCGAATCGGGATCTATCCCGTGGTCCTCGAGCACTTCCCTCAACGGATCGCACTTCATCTCGTAGATATCGACCATCTTGTCGTCGAGCTTCGTTCCGGCCCCGCTGTCGACGAGGATCCTGCGCCCCGCCCCTTCAGCGTAGAGGGCCCTCATGTGCATATCGATCCTGTTCCTGTCATCGGCAGGATCGGTCTTCTGCCAGAGCGCCTTCGGCACCACGCCGAACATCGCGCCGCCGTCGAGCCTGAACCTGCCCGTATCGACGGCCCTTATCTCGAACTCTCCCGCTCTTATCATTCATCCTCCACCACGACGCCGGTGCCGTACGCGAGAAGCTCAGCCGCGCCGTCCATCATCGAGTTTGTCGTAAACCTCAGGCACACGATCGCGTTGGCGCCCTTGGCCTCGGCCTCGGCGATCATCCTGTCGAGCGACTGCTCGCGCGATTCGGCGACCATCTTCGTGTACTCGACGATCTCGCCGCCGGCGATGTTGCGCAGGCCGGCAAGTATGTCGCGCCCGATATGCCTCGCCCTGATCGTGTTTCCCCTGACCAGGCCGACTACCTTCGCTATTCTTCTTCCCGGGTATCGTATCCGTAGTCGTGATTATCATCTCCGACCACTCCCCTTTCAGCTGTTCCGCCTATCTCTCGATGTCTTTGTACCGGTCGGAGCCGTACTGGTGAATACGTTCCCTTATGACCGATATCAGCAGTATGACGAATCCGGCCGCGAGGATAACGGCGACGACCTTTACGAAGGTTATCTCGCCGAAATCGGTCACACCCTTCCAGAGTGCGTACAGCACTATCAGAGCCGCGCCGGCTATCATAAGAAGCCAGCCGGTCTTCCGCTCGAGCCTCCTGAAAAGGCTTCTTCCAGTACGCTTCCCAGAAATCGTCCTGCGGATCGCGGATCTTCATCATGCCGGTCAGTCTCTCGACACTGCCGAGTTCATCCGATCGACTGCCTGCACTCGCCGCACGAGGAGAGATGCTCCTCGAACGCGGCCCTCTCGGCGGCTGACATCTCGCCGTCGAGGTATCTCATGCCGTCGGTCTCCATCCTGTTGCAGCTCACGGCTGATCATCCCCTTCTCTGTACAGGTCGTCGCAGATATCCTTCAGTTTCCCGTACAGTGATTTGCGGGCATAGTACAGGCGGGACATCACGGTCCCTTCCGATATGCCGAGAGTCTCGGCTATCTCCCTGTACGCGAGCTCCTGGAACGATCTGAGGATTATTATCTCCCTGTGCTCGGGAGTAAGGTCCTGGATCGCCTGCCAGAGGGCTTCGGCCCGCTCCTTTCTCATCACACCCTTCTCGGGGGATTCCGACCGGCCGGGCTTCTCGATCAACACATCGATCGAGACCTCCCTTCTGCCGGCTTTCTTCCTGAGGAAGTTCAGACATCTGTTCCTCAGGATACGGTAAAACCAGGGGAAGAAAGGACGTTCGACATCGAATGTGGCTCTAGCTCTGTGCGCTGCCATGAACGCCTCCTGCGAGAGGTCGTGCGCGTCCTCGGCATTTCCTACGATGCCGACCGCGACCGAGTAGGCCCGCCTCATGGCGGTCCTGACGACCTCTTCAAACGCCTTGACGCTGCCGTCTTTCCAGGCTTGCAGCGTCTCCTTCGAAATGTCCGTCGTCCCGTCCGTTACCGTCATGAGTCATACAACTCCGGCTATATGAATATTCAGATAAAAATGCACCCTGGAGGGTGCAGATAATATAATCCGTCTGTTTCCAACGGTAAATGGAATAATAACGCCTGCGGAACGTAACTTGTTATACCTGAGGGCCTTCACCCTCGTTATCGTCCTCCGGCGCGGCTGCCGTATCCTCGTTTCCGAAGACCTGTTTCCTCGCTATCGCCCCGAGATACGGTATCTCGAACTCCCTGTTCGTCCATGCCTGGTAGATGAGGAACAGCCACGCGGCGAGCAGTACCAGTGCGTAGACATCCTTTATCAGCGGTATCCAGAAGAGCAGCAACGCCACCGCGGAAGCGCAGGCCCAGAAAACGATCGACTGGGCCGCGTGAAATCTCACGAAACGGTCCTCCTTCTCGACAGCGAGCATGACCAGCCCACCGATGAACGGGAAGAAGTAGGCCGCGGCCGCCGCAATGCCGGGCGGTATCGAAGTGTGTTTCTTTTCGCCTTCCATATCGGGAACCTCCATCCGGTTATAACTCTCCTATTGTAACATCTCCATTCGCCGTTTCCATAACGATCTCTCCATCGCCGGCTCCGAGAACGCCCTTTTTCACCTTGCGCTTCTCCTTTTCCACCGCGGTCATAGGAATCCGGACCCTCACCTTTCCGGCATGCGTCCTCGCCTTCAGCGTCGCGCTCGTCCCGTCCGGGAGACCGAGCGACAGGTCGCCGTTGTCAGTCTTGAGCCGAAGCTTACCGCCGGCCGGGAGAAAAGCGAGCTCGCATCCTATGTCGCCGTTCCCCGTTTTCAGGAGGCCCTCGCCCCCTCTCGAAAGCATATCGATAGCACCCTGCTCGCTTGTCACCCGGAACCTGCCTCCGACCTGCACGACCGCGATATCGCCGGTGACCGACCTGATATCGAGATCGGTCTCATAAGGGACCCTGATCGAATAATCCACCCACACGGTCGTATTGCCCTCGCCGGACATGGTGTCCTTCCTGTACCCTGGTACGTGCGCCCTGACCGAGATGTTCCCCGGTTCCTGTCCGA
This sequence comes from Candidatus Krumholzibacteriia bacterium, assembly GCA_963836185.1. Lineage (GTDB taxonomy): Bacteria > Krumholzibacteriota > Krumholzibacteriia > Krumholzibacteriales > Krumholzibacteriaceae > JAUWCL01. The sequence continues at coordinate 70,338 of CAWIIQ010000004.1, read as the reverse complement.
TCTCGAACCCGATCTTCCCGTAGATCTTCTCCGCCTTGTCCTTGCTGGCCGCCCTGACCCTGATCGTCGCTGAGATCTCTATCTCGCCGCGGTCCCAGCCTATGACCTCGATAGCGCCCCGCACATTTTTGACCTTGAAGGCCGTTCGGCCCTCGGCGGCAATGTTCCATTCCTTGTGCTCGATGAGCCTGTACGCGTCCGCTCCTTCGAAAGAAGCGGCCAATACCAGTGCGGCAATGAGTATGACTGACGCTGTTCTTCTCAATTTTCCCTCACTTTGCATCTCTGGCCTCAGAGTTCGATCACAAGGCCGTCCCTGCCGGTCGTGACCTTTCCCTTGAATCTTCTTCTTACCTCGGCCGCCGGATCGGTCTCACCGAAAAACGGATACATGTGTACGAGCAGCACCTCGCCCGCCCCCGCCGCGGCGGCCATCTCTCCGACCGTCGCGGGGGTCATGTGCCCCTCGGCGGGAGATTCGTCCGGAAAGGAGCATTCGGAGACGAGAAGATCGGCGCCGGAGACAAACAGGTCGAGCCTGTCCGAACGAGACGTGTCTCCCGTGTAGACGATGCTTCTTCCCTCCATATCGATCCTGTATGCGAGAGCGGGCCTCCCGCCGTGATCGGCCGGTCCGGCCGTTATCATCATATCACCGATATCGATCTCGTATCCCGGTTCCATCGTCACTAGATTGAGCGTATCATCGTCCGGCACGATATTGCCGTAGAGATCGTTCCACCCGGAGATGAACTTCTCCAGGCCCGCCGGCCCGTATATGACGATCCAGTGACGTCCGGTCATCGCCGTATCGTTCTTTACGGCGGAAAAGAGCCTGCCCAGGCCGAGGGTATGGTCGGGATGAAAATGTGTCAGGAGTATCCTGTGAACGCCTCGATACGATCTTCCCGCGTCCTCGAGAGCCTGCAGGGCTCCCGGACCGCAATCGATAAGTATGTCCTCGCCGCCGCCCTCGACGAAAAGCGTCGTGGCGTGCCTTACCTGCGAGGGCACTATCGTGCCCGATCCGAGAACTGTCAGTCGCAGGGCCATTATTTCCTTTTCGGAGCTGGCGCGGGGCCGGATACGAATATTTCGAGCGATTTCTTCTCGGTCAGGCCGAGGAGGTTGAAAGCGTTCCCCATGTTGACCGCCAGCTCGAGGTATCCCCAGGAATCAAAGAGCGCCATCAGCTTCCCGAGCTTGCCCTGCTCGTAATACCGTTTCATCCCCTTGAGCCGTCTTTTCCCGATCCGGACCGTCACCTCGTCCCAGTCGGTCTTCTTGCCGAACTGCTCGAGGAGAAACTGCTCGCTGATATTCGTAATGATGTTTCCGAATGTATCGACATAGACGGCCCTTCCCGACACCTCATCCTTCTTGTTCACGAACGGCTTGAGGGCTGGAACGGTCAGAACGGAATCGACCGTCTCACCCATCTCGGAGGGAAGCACTCCCAGCGTGAGATGGGTAGCGATCGGAGCGAAGATATCCCTGCCGAGAAAGGTCCTGCCATGAAGGGGCAGCGTGTACTTGCCCTGTTTGACGGCGTATACCTTTCTGACTATCCCTTTCTCGAATACGCAGCTGAGTATCCCGTTATCGGGGCCCACGAAGAAATATTTATCCGTCTCGATGATCAGGTTACGCCTGTCGCCTCCGACTCCCGGATCGACGACACAGAGGAACACAGTCCCAGGGGGAAAATACTCGAAGCTGTTTCCCAGCACGAAGCTTCCCTCGCGCACATCCTGGCTCGAGACGTCGTGACACAGGTCAACGAGCCTGACCTCGGGATTGATCCCGAGTATCACGCCTTTCATGACGCCGAGATACCAGTTGTGCCAGCTGAAATCTGTCAGAAGCGCTATCGTGTGGGAGCGTGCCTTCTTTTTGACACCCATATCCGCAGGCCGCCTTTCAGGGGTACGGCCGCGCCCTTCCGCGACTGTCCCTCAAGGCGGATTATAATCGAGACATCTCAGTATGGAAATCTTTTTTAGAGCCTGCTCTCCTGAAGTCCCGTCGCCGCGATCATGCTCTGCGCGAGCTCGAGGTTGCGGCGATATCTGTCGTTGTCGGGCTCGAGGTCTATGGCAGTCATGAAGATATCCGCTGCCTCTATGTACTTACCCCTTCTCGACAGAAAGCATCCCATCGCGTTGAACGCGACCCCGAAACCGGGAGCCCTTTCCATGACGAGAGAGAGATGACGCTCGGCCTCATCGTCCATGTCGAGCTTGTCGAGGACTATCCCGAGATTGACCTCGATCTGCTCGTTAAGCGGCGAAAGCCTGTGAGCCTCCATGAAGTGCTCGAGGGCCTCCATATACTCGCCCTTTCTCTCGAGGACGCAGCCGAGACCGTTTCTCGCGTCAACGTTATCTGCATCGTAAGAGAGGATCGTGACGTATACATGTTTCGCCCCGTCGAGATCGTCGCGCATCTCGAGGACCTTGCCGAGCAGAAGCATCAGTTTGCAGTTTGACGGGTCGCTTTCCACCGCGGCGTATACCATACCCTGCGCCTCTTCGAGCATATCCATCCTGATATAGAGATGGACGGCCTTGAGGATCACCTTAATAGGCGTCCCTTCGAGGAACTTGAGACATGCGAGGGCATCCGCGGCCGCCCTGTTGTCACCGGACCGCAGAAGGGTCTCGGCCAGGACGACATGACTTCCCGCCTCGTGAGGCTCTTCCTTGACGGCCTTGCATGCCAGCTCAACCGCACGGTCGCTGTCACCGAGGATTATCGCCGCTGTCGCCGCGTTTCTGAGGAGATTGACATTGTTTTCATCTATCGCCAGGCCGCCGGCTATCGCGTCGGCAGCTTCCTTTACTCTTCCAGCTTCGAGCAGCGCCGTGCCGAGATTGTTGCGAAGGTCGGCCCTGCCCTCATCCATCAGGGCAGCTTCAGCGAACTTTTCAGCGGCAGCGTCGCAATTGCCTCTTCGCAGGTGCAGCAGCCCGTCGAGATTGGCAAAGTCGGCGTTGACAGGTTCGAGCTGCCTGCCTTCCAGGATAAACCCTTCCGCCTCCAACAGCTTCCCCTGCGCCACGAGTGTCGAAGCTCTATCCAGCAGGCTCGCGCCTGCCTCTCCGCCGCCGGTGCGGCGCATTTTGATTATCTTTCCGCTCATTCCACACACCTTTCACAGGGCGTTATCCGGCCCTGTAAGGTGTGGTCAATACAAGAGATGTGCCATCAGCCCTAACAATGGGATTTCGTCCGGGAGTTGGTGTAACGGAAGGCGGAGCGGAGCCGTTAACTTATTGTATTATAGACGGATGAAAGCCAGAACCCGCTCTTTGTACACATGCGGATGAGCAGACTCATGCACTCCGGCATAAGATCAAATCTTCAATTATTCTTCCTGAAACGGTTCCACCTGGAAACAGGCGGACCGGTGGTGCTGGATTCTGACCAGTTCAAATTCTATCTGGGGACACTCCGCCGCGAGCCACGACGTCAGGGCCCGCCAGCGGTTGGCCCGTGGCTCGTCGACAGGAGCGGTCATTTAGCCAGTGTCCTTCGATTTTGGCGCCCCCTTGAGCCCGAGAAGCCAATAGCATCCTCCAAACAGAACCGCGAACACGCCAAAATCAACGATCAGTTTGCCAACGTTGAACGGCTCACGAAAAACGGCGTAATTGAAATCGAATGCTGCGAATATCGCTCGGGAGCCTATATACGCGACGATGATCGCCAACACGGATCTCATATCTCCTCCTCGATAATCCCTGTACCCTCAACGTCTGGCTAACGTAATGTATCTTGAACTACCATATCAGATATAGCGGCGAAGATGGCAGCGTATCCAATATTCCAAAATCAATTAATAGCTGTCATATTCATGTAAATACTTAAGTTACGAATTCACCCTCGATCAACTTCATAAGACAGGCTGACAGTAAATGCACTCTATCATAGTGAGAATCGCATGTAATTCCAATTCTACATATAAGCAGTTCTAATAAAGTTTACTATGGGGACTCAATTCTTTAATAAATGCTTTGCAATGCGCTTTGCTGCGGGGCATTCTTGCCGTCAGAATGATCAGGATCACATTCTATGGCGGGCCAAGGATGGAAGAATCGGTCGCCGAAAGATTACAGGAAGAATGGGGTGTCATGAAGGTATTCGTGGTCTTGAACCGGACGTCCGGACAAAGTGTGCGTGAGCGAGTACGCGGGGCGCTGGACAGCCACTTCGGTTCATCCCGGATCCCTTATGAGATCCATGAGACTCAAAGGGGAGAGAACCTCAGTGAGATCGTACGGGAGCGTATGCGCCACGGATTCGATCTCGCTGTGACTGCTGGTGGGGATGGAACAGTCTCTGCGGTCATCGACGGTATAGCCGGAAGCCCGATCCCACTCGGCATTATCCCTACCGGGACTGGAAATCTTATTGCACGTGAACTCGGTATTCCCGAGGATGTTGATGATGCGGTCACGCTTATTGCCGGTACGCCACGATTGCGAAAGATCGACGTGATGAAGATCGGTGACCGGATGTTCGTTCTCAACGCCAGTGTCGGCATCAGCGCCGCCGTCATCAGCGACACGACGAGAAAAAGTAAACACTACTTTGGCCGCATCGCCTATTTCTGGAACACCATTCCAAAAATGTTCACCTTGAAGCGCCGACAGCTCGTAGTCACAGTCGACGGCAGTGGGCAGGAGTACCGGGCGATCGAGGTCGCTATCATGAACTGTGGCATTCTGGCGAAGATGCTCTATCCGAAAGCACCGGAGATTCATATCGATGATGGATACCTCGATGTTCTCATCCTTGGCACGAAACCCTTTCGTGACTTTCCTCTTTACATCTTCGGAATATTGGCCGGCCGCTCCCCGGATATTATCTCGCGTTTTATAAAGGTGCAGAGGCGCGTCACAATCCGGAGCAATGTCCCCCTGCCGGTGCAGGCCGACGGAGATATGATCGGGACGACCCCGCTGGATGTCGAGATTCTGCCCGGCGCGGTCACTGTTCTTGTACCCGAGGAAGATGTGGTCATCCCGGCACTGGATTCAGACCAGGAAACATCGGCATAGCCACGAGAACAGAGTCTATCCAGAGCGCGTAAATGCTGGCCAACGGCCCCCAGGGTGACGCCATCAGGATATACAACTGTGTCAGGTCAGTAAGAGACGCAGAATAGACCCCACCCGATGATCCTGTCCGTCCGGCGCAATCGCCGGACGGGTGGGATCACTTGTCCGTTTTATTGATTTCCTCAAGCACTTTCACTGCGTTCGAGTTTTCGGGATTGAGCTCAATAGATTTCTTATAGTTCTTTATCGCGAGTTCCTTGTCACCGTTCTTGAGATAAGCTTCACCAAGGCTGTCATAAACATTCGAGGATGTCGGATAAAACTCCACGTTCAATGCAAAGAGTGCTATCGCTTCTTTTGTCAGTCCCCTGCCCAGCAGATCGTAACCAAGTATGTTGAGTCTCCGTTCGGTTACTGCTTCATCAGATCGATCCTCGTTCCATATATCCCGGTAGCCGCTGACGCCTTCATCGATCCTGCCGGACGACATGAATTCGAACGGTATAGTCTCGTCTTCACCCATTCTCGAAAATGTCATCTCCGGCCCATCACCGAAAAGCTTGACTACATCAAGGTCAGGGTTGGAGCCGATAACGAACATCGCCCGGCTTTCGCTATCCTTCCTGATAAATTCATTTCCGGAGATCGGGTAGAGTTTGAATGGTCTTTCACCGATGACATCGACATTCAACAGGCTGTCTTCAAGGGAGACGATCGCCACCTCGTCGGTATCGATTCTATACCGTCCGGTATATCGCCTCAGTGTATCAGGTGACACTGAATAGAGATCATACGGTCCCTTGACATATCCTGCCCATGAATACTCCCTGGCAATCGACCTGACGACTTCACCGATCAGGTCCATGCCGTTGGTGTTAACCATTACCACAGCGCCATACCCAGCCTGTACGTGCGCTATCAACAGGCAGTTGAATCCCATGTTCCCCCCGCTGTGACCGAAGTAGATCTCATCCTCCAGATTCCGGATCACGAACCCCAGGCCATATGTCTCACCGATATAAGGCGTGGTCATCTTCTCTTCCATCTCCGCCGAGAGGATCCTGTTCGACCTTGACTGCATCGACAAGCTGGTGCTCGATCGCGAACCTTGCGAGGTCCGCGGGTGTCGTCCACAGCCCGGCGGCGGCCAGCTCGGGATAGACGTGGCACCTGCCCTCGATCGGCCTGCCGTCTCTGCCATGAGCGGACGCCGCCAGGGCCTGCAGCTCTGGCGTCAGGGGCTGGCTGTAACTGCTGCCTGTCATCTGAAACGGATCGAGGATCATTTCCTTCATTATCTCGGGATACGGCTTGCCTTCCAGCTCGATCAGCAGAAGCTGCAGTATCGTCGTGCCTCCCCCGGAATAGCGGTATTTCTGCCCGGGCACGATGTCGACGACTATCGGCTGAGTATTCGCAGGCGCTTCGCCGCTCAGTATCTGCTGAACTGTCGGCAGCGGGGTCCCCATCCTGTATCCTGGGAATCCTCCCACGGTCGTTCCGCCTGTATGGCTCAGAAGATTGGCTACAGTGACTTTATGTTCGGCGGTAAATTCGTTGTCGGGAAGTTTCCATGACTCCAGATAGGAGTTCACATCTTCGTCGAGTGACAACACGCCGTCTTGCACCTTTCGCATGACAGCGGTGGCATTGAGCGGCTTGCTGATAGACGCGGCCTGGAATATCGTATTTTCAGTGACCAGGTCCCCTGTTTCGGTATCCTTTACGCCATAAGCCTTTGTCCACACGACCTGAAAGTCGTGTATCACAGCGACGCTCATTCCAGGCACACCGTAATGTTCCATCCGCTCAAGGATGTTCCATGTCGGCTCACCCGTTATCAGCACCGACGTGAACAGGCCGTTCTCGACCCGCTCGATACGTTTTTCCGTGTTGCTTCCAGCCTGGAGTGAACCTGCGGCAAGAATGACAACAAGTAACGCAATCACTATCCGTCTGCCCATTGAATTACCCCTCTACTGTCCGGATTCCTCTTCCAGCTCTTTCTCTGTTCTTTCGACGTATCCCTGATAATGGAGAACATTGATTCCTATGGGTACGGATCTGCGAAGTTCCGTGGCCAGCGCTTCTTTATAACTGGTCAGTGCCTGCTCTTTTTGTCCCTGGCGGGCCAGGAAAGCACCCCTGTAAAAATGTGCCTTTGCGTCATTGGGATCATATTCGATCAGCCTTTCTATGGTGGCCAGCCCCCCTGCCTTGTCATCATCGTACCACTGCCGAAGTGCCAGTCCCTGCATCACCGGAGGAGGCGGAAGGACCCTGAAATGCCACCTTTCTGATAACTCCCTGTAGTACGCATCGATCGCTTCCTGCGAATTACCACATACACTGTCGGGCGCTATGAACCCTGAGAACAGCTCGCGCATACCCCTGTCCATCGCTGAGGGCATCCCCCAGCTGTGCCCTACACCCTCGAATTCCAGATGTGAGACCGTCAAGCCTGCGACAGGATGCTCCTCTGTCTGCTTCAGAAAATTTGTTGAGGCAGTATGGACCAGGCCTCCCTGCTCACCTGATCCCAGGGTTATAACCATGCGTTTCGTCCTGTCAAACGAAACATCCTGAAAGGCTTTCACGACCATCTCGTCGTCCCACCATATTGCCGGACCGATACACAGGTAGGCATCGAACAGGTCCGGTGCGGTATAGGCAGAGTACATGGCGAATAGTCCACTGAACGACCAACCGACAACCGCTCTGCTTCCCACAGTTCGGTATTCCCTGTCAACCACAGGCAGAACTTCTGTGGAGAGGAACTCCACGAACCGGTCCGCCTCACCGGCCGTGGGGAAGTCCGGATCGTCACTGGGATCTTTTGTCGGAACATAATCGCGGTCCCGGTCCGTATTCTCTATCCCGACAACGATCATCCGTGGAAGGGCGACGTCCATCGCATCGTACTCGGAGAAGAAACGCACGTTTGCACGTGCAAGTTCGAAAAGCCATTCGCCATCCAGAACGACCAGCACAGGATAGTGTTTCGTCGAAAAAGCATACCCCTCAGGCAGCTGGATATACACATGACGCGTCTCACCCAGGACCGATGATTCAAGGGTCATAGTTTCCGGAGGATTAGGTGCACCTGGTTTCAAAGCACCGGCATCGGCACGTGCATCCACTGGATTTATGAAAGTATTGAAAATAACCAAGGTGAGAATCAGAAGAGAGAGTGTCCTTATTACCTGTCGAAAAGAAGGGGTTGTTGCTGGTGACATTCAAATCCTTTCTCCGATCCAGTCGTGATCATCCCTGAGACTGGATGCTGCAATGTCGCTTCGGGTAGTGATACGGGCAAAATGGAGTATTTGTTACACAGCAAGGGGATTAAGATGATTTCCGACTATATCCGAACTGCTTCCTACTTGAGAAATTCTCCCAGGAATGCAGCGTACGCGGGAGAGAGCTGCGAGATCTCGACAGATATGATCTCGGGTACGTCGTATGAGTGGTTCTTCTCGACCAGTTCCCTGACTTCTTCAAACGCGGACTCCGATGTCTTGATGATCATCAGCGCCTCCTCGTCCCTGTTCATCTTGTTCTTCCACTGGTAGACGGAGATGACGGAAGGGATGATGTTCACACACGGCGACAGTCCCGCGCCGATAAGCAGGTTGGCAATGCGTTCAGCCTCTTCCGTCCCGGAAACAGTGACAAGGACTATCCTGAACTCGCTCATGATCTTTCACCTCCAGACCGGTCCACCAGGATCGATGATCCTATTCGTCCCGCACATCGACCATCATGACCAGCCACTTTTTATCCTCTCCCAGGGGGATATAAAGTGGTTCGTCACGCACCTGGGATTCATATTCGCCCCAGAATTTCACCGTTGCCGAAAAATATGTCCCGATACTGTCACAGTCTGTGAAATCGTATCCGAGCCAAAATTCGTAGTGCCGCTCAAATGGAGTATCGACGGGAAGAGGATCACCAAGCGCGTAGCCGGGATGCTCAATACCTATAGAGGCAGTCCCTGGAGGAGATGGAGCAAGCTCGACACGAAACATGGATCCGGTGGCTCCACGTAAATGAAAATATACGTCCATGAAAAAGTGACCAGCGGGAGTGCCGTAGTACGGATGAGCACCACGTACAACGTAAACGGATACCGAGTCGAGGATCAGTTCACCCTCCGGGTAGCTCGGATTGACTGGTGAATCTTCCGTGCAGGCGGATAATGTCAGGAACAGCAGTATCCATGAAACTATCAAGGATTTTTTATTGTTCAACTTCATTGTCATTCATCTCTGGCCAGGCGGATAACAGTAATTATGCACAGTGGCCCCGTTCAGTAAATTGTCCTGACCGTACAATCGACATCCACCACAAGATCATCAGAGTGCCTTATAATGATATAGTCGATTTTATAGTTTGCCGGTATGCATGGTGTCGAGCCGTCGATCGGCCTGATTTTATCCATGATCGGTTCCAGACCTGTCGGATTGCCAGAGTACCAGATAGCCAGAGTATCCGAATCCCAGACATAATCAAGATACGGATCAGGTTCAGGCTTACTCGACTGTCCATATCCATGAATGATCACAATCAATGAATCAATCAACTCTTCATGGATTTCAGTCACGCAACTGATCGGTGCACTGTAATGTTCATCCGCGGCAAAATATAGTGTTACCGAGTCGTAGTCGACGTGCAGGAAGAGCACATCATCAACAATATGCGTATAGGTAGGGCATCCGCCCGGGGTTTGTGAATCCTCACAAGAATTGACAAACAGGCTCGTACAGATTAACAGGACAATGATCAATGCTGATTTATTTGCCATAGCTATCCTTTTGACCATTGCACAGAACAGTATATACCCACCCTGCAACTGACTCCCATTATAATACCACAAAGTAACGACAGGAATCTAAAAAGACGGTTTCCGCCGCAGATCAACTGAAGTAGAATATGACCGGCAGCAATCACGAAAGGACGTACTGAGATGAAGATCGCGGTTATGAGCGATTCACACGATCACCTGGAGAATATCGAAAGGGTCGTTGCCCTGGCGGTCGAGAAAGACGCGGAGATGCTGCTGCACTGCGGCGATATCTGCTCACCATTTGTCATGGACAGGCTCGCTCCCTTTGAGGGGCCGGTCCACGTCGTCTTCGGGAACAACGACGGCGACCCGATGACGATCACAAGGGTCGCCGGGAAGTTCTCCAACATCACCGTCCACCATCACACCGGAGTGATCGAGACGGATAAGGGGCTTGTCGCGATCACCCACTATCCCGAGCACGGAAAGGGTCTCGCCGCTACCGGCAATTACGCTGCCGTCTTCTCGGGACACACGCATCTCAAGAGGGCCGAGGTCGTAAGCGACACGCCGCATGTCAATCCAGGGGAAGTCATGGGGCTCCTGGAACGTCCCGGATTCGTGATGTTCGATCTGGAGAGTGGTGAATCGGAGACCGTGGAGATCTGATCAGGTGAAATCGAGGTCGGGCGCCCGCTCACCGAGGAACTCGAGAGCCGCATTAAGTGTCGGGATGCCTGTCCTGCCTCCGAGCCTTCGGCATTTCATCGCGGCGACGGCATTGGCGAATACGCAGCAGCGCCTGACATCCCATTCCCTCAGCGCTGCGTAGAGAAAGGCCCCGTGGAAGACGTCCCCCGCCCCTGTCGTATCGACGGCGTCTACCTCGAATCCCTTGACCCGACAATACCCTTCATCCGACAGGGCGACGCATCCACGCTCGCCGAGGGTCACCACCGCGGCGGCAGGGCCGTACTTCATCATCTCCTCCAGCGCCGCTTCCGGCCCGCGGCCATCGGAGATCTGGCCGGAGAATGTCTCGCTCGCGACGATGTAGTGACAGTGCGGAAGGATATCCCTTACCCCGTCACGCAGGGTCCCGGCATCGATCAGCACCTTCGCGCCGGCGTCCGCCGCCTGCTTCGCCGCGGCTGCCGCTGCCCCCGGTTCCAGAGTATCGACAAGCAGCCCCCTGCATGATGTGACCTTCTCGAGGTCGAGCTCTTCGGGCCTTAGCGGCGAGAGGGTGCCGCGGGTCCAGAGTATCGTCCTTTTCCCCGTCTCCGAGTCGACCATGATGAAGGCGAACTGGGAGAGGGCATCCGGCTCAAGGACGGCCGACGAGACGTCGACTCCCTCGCCGTTTAATTTCATCAGCATCAGCGCGCCCCGGTCATCCCCGCCTACCTTGCCTATAAATGCTGTTGAAAGGCCGAGCCTCGCCGCGGTCACTGTTGCCGTTGCCGCCGGGCCTCCCCCCTGGATCTCGAGGGTCTCGAGCTCGAGTTTGAGGTTCTCTTCGGGAAAACGGGGGATCACCCCGAGATAGTCTATCGCCGTATAACCGACTCCCGTTACGTCAAACTGCATGCTCACCGCTCTCCTCTTCCTGCGTGAAACCCTCACCCCTGTGCCGCGCGAAGGCGAGCAGCGATTCTATCACGAGCCAGAGCACGAGGAGCAGGATCACGCCGCCGACTATCAGCAGCGGCCAGTGACCCGCCTTGTAGTTTGTCTTGAGCCTTATCGCCATCGCCGTGACCGTCATGACAAGCATGCCGGCCATCGGGACAAGCGTATATATTATCGGTTTGCCGAGCCTGTAAAGAAAGAGCGATACGGTCAGAAGGCCGAGCGCGGCGAGGATCTGGTTCGTCGTGCCGAACAGCTCCCATAGAAGCAGCCCGACCGGCCTGCCGTCGACCGTCATCAGGCTGAAGTATCCTATCCCGACGACGGCGGCCAGCGCGGCGATGAACCTGTTTCGAAGGGGCTTGATATTGAGGCCTTCGCCGAGTTCCTCGAGATTGTACCTGAGCAGCCTCGTTCCGGAGTCCAGAGTCGTCATCGCGAACCCGACTGCCATCACGACGATGAAGCTCCGGGCTATCCCGACAGGTATCCCGACATTCGAGATGAAGGTCCCTGCGCCCTTAACGAAGGCGTCCATCTTTGCCGGCAGCCCGGCCGCCCCCTGCCAGGAACCGTAGTGCTCGAACCACTCTGCCCTCGAGACGCCTGATACGCAGGCCAGCACTACGATCATCGCGAGCAGTCCCTCGGCAAGCATGCCCCCGTAACCGATCGGCACGGCATGTGTCTCGCGGCTGAGCTGCTTCGAGGTCGTGCCCGTCGCTACGAGGCTGTGAAAGCCGGAGATCGCGCCGCAGGCTATCGTTATGAATAGAAACGGGAAAAGGGATGGAAGTCCCGTCGATGAAGTATTCAGGGCCGGAGCCGAGATCTGCGGGCGGCCGAGAAAGAGCCCTATATACATCAGGACCATCCCGATGACGAGCTGGTATGCGTTCAGATAATCGCGCGGCTGCAAAAGGAGCCATACAGGCAGGACAGAGGCTACGAAGGCGTACGCTATCAGCAGGTAGACCCAGACCGGAGTGGCCACCCCTGTCACGGGGCTGCGCAGGCCTATCCAGATAGAGAGGAACATCAGGACGAGGGCGATCAGTGTCGCCGGCGCCAGCTTCACTCCCCTCCTGTAGACGAGCAGGCCGACCATGACGGCAAGCAGTATCAGAGTGAATACGGGTATGACCGCCTCTGGATAGAACGTATCTGAGAAAAGGGTCGCGATCACCCTGACGAATGTCCCCATGCAGAGCGACAACGTAAAGAATATCAGGACGAGAAATAAAATATGCGCCCTGCGCCCGACAAGCGACCTTGTCACATCGCCAATCGAACGCCCACGGTTTCTCAGGGAGACAAAGAGTGATGCGAGGTCGTGGATGCCGCCGATCAGTATCGAGCCGAAGAGTATCCAGAGCACCGCGGGTAGCCAGCCCCAGATGACGGCGATTGCGGGCCCCAGTATCGGGCCGAGACCGGCGATCGAGGCGAAATGATGGCCGAAAAGGACTATCGGGGAGGTCGGCACGAAGTCTACTCCGTCCTCGAATGAATTCGCCGGAGTCTTCCTGTGCGGGTCGAGGCCAAGCACCCTGCGGCCGAAGAATCGGGCGTAGACCATGTAGGCAACTATGTAGGCTGCTAGTGTTATAAGTGCTATCGTAAGGGCGTTCATCTGCTGATCCTCCTCCCGGCGATGTTACTCCAACGGCACACCCGCGGACAACCCCATTTGCTTAGCGAATACTTGCCTCTCCACCCCCGGTGGCATATTCTAGGTATATGGACGCCGGAAAGAAATACTGTACCTGGTGCGGGAAACCGCTCACGACGAAGAGAGAGGACGGCCGTGTGCGCCTCTACTGCGAGGCCGAGGAGCGCTACCTCTACGAGAACCCGGTACCCGCCTCTACCGCTGTCCTGTTCGACGATGAGGGAAGGATCCTTCTCGTCCTGCGCAACCGTGAACCCGGCGCCGGCGAGTGGTCGCTGCCCGGCGGATTCGTCGAGAACGGGGAGAGTCCCGAGGACGCGGCGAAGAGAGAGCTGGTGGAGGAAACAGGGCTTTCCGCCTGTGGCCCGACTCTTATAGACGTCATATACCAGGAGAGCGTCTTCTACGGGACCTGTCTGCTGATCATCGGATACCTGTTCGATGGATTTTCGGGTGATATCGTAGCCGGAGACGACGCGGATGACGCGAGATTCTTTCCTGTCGACGAGCTTCCTCAGCTCGCTTTCGAAAGTCACCGGGTCATCGCGATGAAGGCCCTTAAGCGCAAGTCCTAGATCCGCCACCTGTCTAGGTCGTCGTCCGATGCCGGAGCGACCTCCAACTCACGCACATCCTCGCCGCTCGTCACGGACACCCTCACTGAATCTTCCCGCTTGCCGTCGCTGTATCTCGCCGTCACAGCGGCTGCCTGGAGGATCTCTTCTTCCGACGGATCTCCTATCATCACGGTGACCGGACCGGGGTGGTCGAGTGTCGTCAGGAGGATATTTGCGCCCCAGGCCGATTCGAGGTAGTCGTTCTCGAGCTCGCGCCTTCCAACGACGAGCTTCACACCGTCGGAAAGACGCAGGTGCCTCCCCATCGAAAGGATGACCGTATCCTCGCACGTGATCTCATCCATGTGTCCTGCAAGGTCGTTATACTTGCGCGCGTAATTCTCGTCTGTCAGCGTGCATCCGCCGGCCGGGGTGGCGTAGTCCTCGATGCCGAGCTCATCGGCGAGAGCCATCTGCCTCTTCCTCGATCTCCCCTGTATGTCGAGGAGCTTCTCCCTGTCGACCAGGCCCTCTTTCTCAGGCCCTGTGGCGGCGAGGAGCTTAGCGCAGAGGGGCCTAAGGAGTTTTCCCGACAGGCCGCTCTGCTTCTCGACCTGCTTCATCGCGCGGAGGTGCTGCGACATGGGCCGCTGGCCGAGGACCTCGCCGGTGAAGATAAAATCGAATCCTTCCGCTTCCATTATCTCCCTCGCCTTTTCCAGCAGGAAGATACGGCAGTCTATACAGGGATTGATATTCTTGCCGTACCCGAAGCGCGGGGAGCTGAGCACTCCGAGGAACTCTTCGGAGACATCGATGACACGGACCGGAACGCCGAGTTTCTCCTCGAGCCGTTCCTTCTTGTCCGCGGCGATCTCCTCGAAGGACATCTTCTCGCAGACCCGTTTTCTCAGCGAACCGGCGCCGAAACCGTTGAGAAAATGCAGGCCCGTTATATCGACGCCCAGATTTTTAAGCACGGCTACGGCGAGCAGGCTGTCTAGCCCGCCCGATATCATCCCGAGCGCTCTTGTTTTCTTTTCCATGTAAGGGAAGTTATACCGATTCGTCCTCTTTTGCAAGGGCGCGCCTGTATCCCTCGCACAGCAGGTTGAATCCGAGGCATGTGATAAATATCATCAGTCCGGGCGCGAAGGCAGCCAGTGGAGAGACTCGCAGCGTCGCCCAGGCGCCGTGCATCATGTTGCCCCAGGTCGGCACGGGGGGCTGGACACCGAATCCGAGGAAGCTCAGGGCGCTCTCTACGAGCATCGCGCCTGCCAGGCCTGCTGTGGCCGCTACCAGGACGGCGCCGGAGGCCTGGGGAAGCATGTGCCGAAATACGATCCACGGTCCCGTCGCTCCTGCTGCCCTGGCAGCCTCTACAAACCCCTCTTCCCTTATCTGCCTGAACCTCGAGCGTACGATCCTCGCCGTCTCCATCCATGATGTGCCGCCTATCAGCAGGGGGATAAGCCAGATCTTTCCTCCGGCGGCCGATGCGGCGAGGAGCATCACCAGGAATACCGGCACGGAAAGGAAAAGGTCGATGATCAGAGATACCGTCCTGTCGGCGATACCTCCGAGCCAGCCCGCGACTCCTCCGAGGATCACCCCGGCTGCGAGCGCGACCGCTACGGAGAGGAAGGATACCATCAGGGTGAACCTTCCACCGTGAAGAAGCCTCGTCAGTACATCCCTGCCCAGCTCGTCCGTTCCGAGGGGATGGGATGCCGATGGCGGAGCCGAGATGCTGTCGAGGTCTATCGCGTCCCTGTCCCAGGGGCCGAGCAGGGGAGCGAGCGCCGAGACCGTGATGATCAGTACCAGCATCGTCGCCGGCCAGAATATCAAACGGCGGGTCCGTGAGCGTCTCATGACCGGGGCCGTTTCGATCGAATCAACCTGTGCCACCCTGTCTCACCTCCCCGTCCACGGGCCGCGTCCTCGGGTCGAGGATCATGTTGAGCAGGTCGCCCGCCGTGTTCATCAGTATTATCAGTATCGAAGCTATCACCACTATCCCGAGCACCCTCGTGTAATCCTGCCTCTGCAGCCCCTCGTAGAAGAGCCTTCCCATGCCGGGCCAGGCGAAGACTGTCTCCGTTATGACCGCCCCTGTAAAGAGGGCGGGGATCTGCATCGCGAGGACCGTCACCGCGGGAAGGACCGCGCCGCGCAGGGCGTGCTTGAGGACGACCGTTCTCTCATCGAGCCCCTTCGCCCTCGCTGTCCGTATGTACCTGCCGCCTAGCGAATCGATCAGCCCCGACCTGAGGTACCTGCTCCAGGTGGCGAGCCAGGCGATCGACAGGACCGAAGCGGGAAGCGCGAGATGCCGCAGCCTTTCGGCCAGGGTGACACCCTCGCCCGCCGCCCTTCCGCCGGCAGGCAGAAGGCCGAGCCTTATCGAGAAGATGTAGATCGCGATCAGCCCCAGCCAGAAGACGGGGACCGATATGCCCGCCGTCGTGACGACGGTGAATATCCCGTCGGCCCTTTCGCTCCCGCGTATGGCGGTGAGCACGGCAAGCAGGCCTCCGGCCAGAACGGCGAGGAGAAGCGCCGCTCCCATCAGTTCGAGTGTGGCGGGTACCCGCTCGGCAATCATCACCGTGACGGGCCGGCCGGTCACATAGCTTGTCCCGAAATCGAGCCTGAGAAAGACCTGCCTGAACCACATGAGGTACTGCACCGGCAGGGACTGGTCGAGCCCATAGTTCTCCCTGAGCCGCGCCACATCCTCGCCTGTCATCTTCGGGTTGCCCGACACGACTCCCGCCGGCCCGCCGGGGGCCAGATGCAGCAGCGCGAAGGTCACTACCGAGACGAGCACGACGAGCGGCACGGCCAGCGCGAGTCTCTTTATGATGCTCGATCCCATCGTTCTCCTCTATCTCGACGGGAGAAAGACCGTCTCTCCCGCTTCAGGTATCCTTGTCTCTATGCCGAGATCCGCCTCGAGTCTCTCTGACAGCGCCTGCGCCTGTTTCAACTCGCCGTGGACGATGAAGGCTCCCTTGAGCCCGTCGATGGCGCTTGTCCACCGCAGCAGGTCATCCTGGTCGGCATGGCTCGAGAAGGCGTCGAACTTTTTTATCTTCATCGCGGGAGAGAGCCAGACCTTCTTTGTCTCGCCGTCCTCCCTGTACCGGACGGAAACGGTACTGTCCCCCTCGACCAGCCTGCGGCCGACCGAGCCGTACGACTGCCATCCCACTATGCAGAGGAGGTTTCTCTCGTCACCGGCCATCCTCGCGAGATGGCGCGGCGAGTTGGCGAATGAGAGATCGCCGCTCGAGGATATGAATACTGTCGGCCTGTGGTCGCGGCCGTGGACCTTCATCGAGGTCTTGCTCCTTACTTCCCTGTGCCAGGACTTTTTCAGGATGTCGTTTCCGTATATCGATACCGCGGCAGCCGAAAGGCTCTCCGGGTGATTCCTGAAGACAACGCTTACCTTTTTCGCCGTCGGGCTGTCGGAGTAGATCTCCGTTCCGGCCGGGATCGTCCCGTCCTCGATGAAAAGGTCGAGGGCGGCGATCACCTCCTGCGTCCTTCCGAGTGTGAAGGCGGGGATGAGGACGTCGCCGCCGCTCCTGAGAGCCGAGCTGACCGCACTGCCGAACTCCCCGTACCTCGCCTGCAGGCTCCTATCCTCGATATCCCTTATGCGGCCCCCGTATGTAGACTCGACTATCACAAAATCCGCCGGCGCCGGGTCCTCGATCGGCGGGAGGAGTATCGCCCCTCCGGAACCGAGGTCGCCCGAGAAGATCACATGTGCCGTCCTGTGCCCCGTATCTATCTCGATCTCGGCGAATGCCGCTCCGAGCAGGTGCTGCGCCTGCCTGAACACGAAGCTCACCGGGCCGGCTGTCATCTTCTCCCCGAATGGAACGGGTCTCATCGCGGCGATAGACCTGTCGAAGTCCTCTTTGCTTACCCTGCCTCGGTCGAAGCTCCTCGACATCTTCATCATGATCGGGGCGAGCTCCGCTGTCTCGGGAGTGCAGTATATCTCGCCGTCGAACCCGGAAGCGAAGAGCTGCGGTATCTTCCCGCAATGATCGGTGTGAGCGTGTGTGAGTATCATGAACGAGACTGCGGCAGGATCGTCCGGTATGATATCGTTGCCGGCATCGCCGAAGGCTCCGCAGTCGACGAGAAACGAGGTCCCGCCTCCCGAGACGAGGGTGCAGGAGCCGCCCACTTCCCGGGCTCCGCCGAGGAAGGTCACGCTGACTCCCTCATCCTGACCACGGGGCCGCAGAAGGTAGAGGGCCGCGGCCGCCATGGCGATCACGGCTATGACGGTTATCAACCTGCGTGCGCCCTTCATCGCCCTTCGTCCTCCCTTGCCATGAGCCTCCACATGCGCCGCGTTCCACGTATCACCCGACTGCGTCGGGTTCGGCCTGTAATTCTCGAGTGCCGCAGGCATCGCGTCGAGTTGTGTCACCCATAGAAGGGGGATGATGGGCAGCTCTTCGGCGAGTATGCGCGCGACCTTGTCATATATCTTCTTTCTCTCGTCAAAACCGACCGTCGCGCTACCCGCGGAGAGCAGTCGGGTCAGCTCATCGTTCCTGAACCTCGAGTTGTTCTGTCCCTTCGGAGGGAAAAAATCGGCCGAGTAGCTCCCCTCCTTGGTCGATGGATCGGGCGGAGTCAGGAAAGCGTAGAGTGCGAGGTCGAAATCCCCTCTCTTCAGTATCCCGCGGTCGTCCCAGCTGGCAAACAGGACGGTCGGATGATAGTTCCTTATCTTCAGATCGATACCGACGCCGGAGAGCTGCTTCTGCAGGACGACCTGTGTCCTCTCCCTGCTCGCCCTTCCAGCGGTGGAGGTTATCTCGAGCTCGAGCTTTTTACCATCGCGTTCCCTGATGCCGTCACCGTCTGAATCTTTCCAGCCCGCCTCGGCGAGAAGCTGCCGCGCCTCCTGCGGGTCGTAGCGCAGCTTCTCCGCCCCGTATCCGTTGTGATACGGCGACCCAGGATGCTCGTCGCTGTACGCCGGTATCCACACACCGTTGTATATCTTCTCCGATATCTCTTTCCTGTCGATCGCTATGGCGATCGCCCTGCGGACCCTCCTGTCGGAGAGGACAGGGTCCTCGCAGTTGACGTCGAGGTGTTCGTTGAAAAGGGCGGGGTTCCTGTAGACCGTGGTCCCGGCCAGATCTTCTGACAGCGCGAGAAGTTCGTCTGGCGCGTTGTCTATCCCCATGACCGATCCGGTCTCGAGCTGCATCAGCAGAGCGTTTCCGTCCGGTACAAACTTTATCGTTATCTCGGCGAGGAAGGGGCCCTCCCCATAGTAAGCTTCGTTGGCCCTGACGGTGATATGCGATCCGGAAATCCATTCGCCGAATACGAAGGGGCCCGAGCCGACAGGCGCCGTGTGAAAGGGGTGCGACTGGAACCGGTCGCCGAGCGCATCGGAGAGAAGATGCTCGGGAAGGACCGACTCGTCGTAGAAGCAGTCACCCGCGAAATTCGCGTATACCTCGGAGAGTGTAAAGATCACCGTGTGCTCGTCGGGAGTCTCCACACTCTCGACGATATCCCAGCCCTGCCTCGTCTCGACATTGATGTCGGGATGGGTCATCACCCGGTACGAGAACTCGACGTCCTTCGATGTCACAGGCACTCCGTCGTGCCAGAAGGCGTCCTGCCTGAGATGATAGGTGTAAACGAGATGGTCGGCCGAGATGCCTCCATTCTCGATCGTGGGGACCTCGGTTATCAGGTCGGGCACGAGCCTCATCGCATCGTCGTGCTTGACGAACTTGCTGAATATCAGGTTGCAGACGTAGACGACGGCGACCATGCTGTTAACGGCCTCGTTGAGGATCTCGGGCTCCTGCTGCATCCCGATGACGAGCTTCCCGCCGCCATCGGAGCTGTCCTGCCCGCTGCCGCCCTCCTGGCCACCGCAACCACAAATAGTTATAAATAAAGCTGTTATCACGACCGAAGCGATCGCTTTCCGCATGCGCGGCATACCGTTCTCCTTCCGGAACGACTGCTTTTACCTGTTCCTGAGCCCGCCCGGCCCGTCAGACAGAGTTATCCGGAAGATTTTATTGCATTTAGCATGCCACTGGGGATCGTCAGTCGAATATGCGCATGAACTCTTCCCGGGACATCCTCGGAGGCCGCTCTTCCTCCGATTCCTTCTGCCATGGAGTGAGTCCGGGATCGATACCATCGGCCCTCTTTCCAACGATGATGAGGGTTATGACCGTCTCCTCACCGCCGAGGCCGAGCACTTCCCTGACCTTCTCCTCGTCGAATCCGGCGATCGGATGGGCGACGAGGCCGAGCTCCACCGCCCTGAGTATGAGCAACGCCGTGGCCATTCCCGTATCGAAGAGGTAGTACTCCCTCCCCGCGACGAGGCAGTCATCCTCCACCTTCGAGTGGACGGCGATTATCATCGAACCTTTCAAGGCCCACTCGTTTCCCTTCGCCAGCGCAGCGCGCATCCCTTCGAGTTTTTCTCCGCCCGCTACGAAATCGTACCTCCAGGGCTGCTTGTTATAGCAGGAGGCCGAGAGTGAGGCGCATCTGGCCAGTTCCTCGATCGTATCCCTCTCTATCGAGACAGGCACGAGCGAACGCCAGGCCCTGCGTGATTCTATGGCTTCCTTTACATCCATCAGAAGCCCTCCTTCCAGTAAAAAAGATCGACCGGCGGTCAGATATAGGCGTGAAGGCCGCCGAGGAAAAGATTCCCCAGGAAACTGAAAAGTATGATGACGAGCCCTACTATCGAGGCGACGGCGAGTCTGTTCCCCTTCCATCTGCCCCGAGCGTTCTGGTGAAGGACAAGGGTATAATAGAGGGCTATCACAAGCGCCCCGGTCTCCTTGGGATCCCAGCTCCAGAACCTGCCCCACGCGTTTCTCGCCCAGATCGCCCCGGCGAATATTGCCCCGATAAAGAAGAGCGGATAACCGAAACGGATCGCCCTAGATATCAGTTCCTCGAGCACTTCCCTCGATGGCAGCGCCCTGCCGCCCCTCTCGTTCTCTCCCCTTATCAGGTACATCGCTCCCGCGCCGGCAGCTACGAGAAATGCCCCTTCGGAGATGGCGGCAATAGTCACGTGAATATAGAACCAGTACGACTGAAGTGCCGGCATAAGCTGTTTCGACGCCTCCTTCGGGAGCATCGAAGCGATCACCATGACTATTATCAATATCGGCGCGACGAAGACGCCGATAGACATCTTGCGGTAGCGGGCGAGGAATATGACGAACGAAAGGGCGATCACCCATGCCATCGTCACCGAATACTCGTACATCGTCGCGAACGGGGGATGCGTCGTTATCCACCATCTCGCCGCGAGCCCGCCGGTGTTGAAGACGAGTCCGGCGGCAAAGAGGACCGAAGCTATTATCCCCGTCTGCCGGTTTCCCGAGGATGCATGCACGGCGAACAGGATGAACGAACCGAGGTAGAGCCAGAATGCGGCCCAGAAAAGGGTGATGTCTGCTGTTGGGCTCAAGTCGCACTCTCCTTCTCGATCGCTGCTCTTATCTCTTTTTCTATCCCGGTAAGCTGATCGCCGAAAGCGACCTTCCACCTGGCCGTTACTCCTGTCACAGAAAGAGCCGTCCCGTCTATGCGGCCGTGCACGACCCTGTAATCGAACATGTAGAGCAGAAGCAGGCCGGCCGAGCCGAGTATCATCCCCGCCATGAAGAGAGAGGCCCCGGGATTCCTCGACATCTCGAGCCCCGTGTAATAGACAGGTTCGACATCCTCGAAGAGGACAGTGTCGAGACGATCGAACTTCGTCCCGAAATCAGGATACAGAAGAAAGGTCCAGCCCGCCGTACGCCCGTCAGGGCCGTCGAGTATGATCTCGAGGGCGGGGTTGTTCATATTACCGCTGACAGATCTCGGCCCGCTTTTGGTCATCCGGAAATCGGGCAGGAACCTGCCCGGTGTTATGGCCAGTTCAGTCCCCGGAACCGGCTCGGCCGCACCTTGTCTCAGGGTCATCGTGGCCGGCGGCTGGGAACCTGGCGCTGATACCCTTATTCGCGCCCATTCGAACTCGTCCTCGGCGAGATAGTACGAGCTCTGGAATATACTCGTACCGCCGTAGCTGAGAGGATGGTTGACCTCGATCACGGCCGAGTCGACGCCGGCTCCGGAAGCATCGAAGACAGTGACCGATGTAACATAGTCGCTGACCTGCATCTTTCCGGTCATAAGGATCCTGAAATCGTCGACCCTCAGCGTCGCATTGGTGCCTCTGACAGGAAGTATATCCCCTCTGCGCCCGTAGAGCATCTCGCTGCTCCCCATCCTGCTTCCGATGACTCCGCCGACTGTGATGACAAGAAGCCCGATATGGAAGATGAAGTTGCCCAGGTGACGCCAGCGTCCCGACGAGGCGGCGAATACCACCGAGCCGTCGTCATCGCGGGACGCAAAACTGTAGCCCCTCGATCTGAATATCCTCCCGACGCTCCCGAGTATCCGCCCGGCCGATTCTTTCGATATCTCACCGGGGCGGCCGAACTGCTTCCCGTAATGAGCCACGGGGTCCTTCTCATCCTTCCAGGCGGCCGCCTCTCCGAGCGGTATCGTAAAGCCGGGGCCGCCATTGCTTCCCTTCGCCGGCTGCCGCGGGACCGTCACACGGAAACTCTTCGTTATCATCCCTTTCCACCTCGTCGCGAGGCAGAGGAAAAGGACCACGAAGAAAAGAGCGAGCACACCGCTGAACCAGAATGAATGGAATGGATCGTAAAGCTTGAGAGCCTCCACCGCCGAGAGGGCCGTATCACCCCAGCGCTGCCTGAAGAACTCCCGCCGGTACTGCAGATCGGGAGGAAAGAACTCGGTCATCAGCCATCCCGCCGCGCACGCGCCGAGCAGGATGGAGATCGTCACGACGGCGGTCTTCTGACTTATCAGGTGACCCCTGCCGCGTTTTTTCCCGGATCTCTTTCCAGTTTCTTTTGTCATGCGTCTCATTGTAAGCGAAGAATCATTCCTTGTCAGCATCTTAAGTGGCAGGCGAAAGAGGTTTACTAACGGCAGGCCGCGAAGGTATATAATCATTGTCATGAAGAACCAGTTCATCAGGACCGCGGCAGTCTCGCTCAGCCTTGTCCCGTTCATCGCCGGATGCGGAGAGCGTTCGCCCATGGATATCTCAAGGGAAGCTTTCGACGCGATAGCGGAAGATGCCGCTTCCCTGTACATCACCATGCATCCGCTGCGTTCCTCGAGGCTCTGCCTAGAAGGGGCCGATTCACTTCTCTTCACATTTTCTCAAGATGAGATAGAGCATGCTCTGGCGACGATCGACACACTTATGGACGCCATCTCGTCCCTCCCTGCCGATGATCTCGACGACGACAGGGTGGACCAGTCGATCCTGCTCAGCGACTGGATGAAAGGCGAGCGTTTCGTGTTCACGCAGTCGCGCACCTGCCTCGACAATCCATTGCTTTTCTGCTGGATGATCGAGGAGGCGCTGCTGGGACTGCCCGCAAGGGACTGGCCGGCAGGCGACGGCGAGCGGCGGGCGTGGACCGCACGCATCAGCCGCATTCCCGCGCTGGTGGAGAACGCGTCAGCCCTGCTCGAAAAGCCCGGAGGCATTCATCTCGAAGAGACGGCCAGACGACTCGAGTCGCTCTCTGGAAATATGCCGCGCCTGGCCCGCCTGGCCGGGGAGCGTTACGGCGAGCCTGCCCCCGGGCTCGAAGAGGCCAGCCTTGCGATAGAGACGTACAGGGAGACGATCGATTCCTGTCTCGCGCTGCGGACCCGGAGCAGGCTGATAATGGGGATGGAGGAACTCTCGCGGATCCTCCAGTACTCCGAGCATCTCGATTTCGACCCTGGAAAGATGATCGCCGAGGCCGAGAAGATCGCGAGGCGGCTCTCGAGGCAGATCGCGCCCCCCGGAGCAGCCGTGACCGACCCCGGTAAAGAAAAAATCACTCTGTCGGCCGGACTGGCAGATTCCCTCCTCAAGGAGATCGAGGACGGGATCTCCTCGAGACGGACCTTCGGAATGAAAAAGAACCCGCGTTCTCCGGTGAAAGAACATGAAGATACATGGATCCCTCTGAGGGTCCCCGTGAATCCATACCTTACCCTCCCGGTCATACCGAAGAGAGATATACGGTGGGTATTCGGTCCCGGTGAGCTCCGCGAATGCGTGCCAGCGATATTTATCCCGGCAGGGCGGGAATATACTGTCGACCGGCTCATCTACGATCTGCTCCTCTCTTCATCGTTGATGTCATCCCCCGACAGGATGGCGTGCGGGAACGAGTCACCCGTCAGAAGGATATTCGGTTCGGAGACATATCGATACGCGTGGCAGTCCCACAATTCGGGCGACCTGACGGGCCTTTTCCCCGAACAGAGGATGCAGCTGAACAGGTTCCATTCCAGAGAACGTGTGGCCGCCCTCGCAAGGATGGTACTCGTGTTCCGGCTGCATTCGGGAAAGTATACGGCGGAAGCGGCAAGGGAATACCTCAGGGAGATCACCCCGCTCGATGAGGCCACGATAGAGATAGAAGTCATCCGGGCCTCGGTCTCCCCCGCAGCTGGTTTAGAGGGAATAGCGACGATGACCGTCGAATCGATGGTGAAGAAGGCAACGGTGGACCGGACCGGAGGCAAGCCGAGGGAGCGTGTCAGGGAACTCCTATTCGACTCCGTGGGCATGCCCCCCTATCTCCTGATGATGAGGATGCCCTCCTGAAACATTACCGGCGCAGTTGCGTACTATTACATATCTAAGAAGCATATATACGGAGGTGTACGATGAATCGAACCAGGATCTTCTGCGCTGCCGCGGCGGCGCTGCTTCTCTTGACGGCCGTCCCCGCCGCGGGCGGAGAGATAGAGCGTGATTTCAACGAGAGCTTCGAAGTCGAACGCGGATGGGCGCTCAGGCTGAGACACGGCGACGGGGACGTCACGATCATCCCATGGGACAAGGACATCATAGAGATCAATGTTCACTACCACGCGGAGCGCAAGGGCTTCGGCGACGACTCTGAAAACGATTTCACCGTTGAGTTCGAGGAGAAAAACGGGGTGATCGAGGTGTCGGGCAAGGAATCGAGAAGCGGATTCATGGGTCTGCAGGTATATATCCTCAAGGAATACACCTACACGATCTCGGCGCCTCGATACATCGAACTCGATCTGCATGGAGATGACGGGAATATCGATGTAGAGAAGTGGACCGGCAAGATCGAGATCAATCTGGACGATGGTGAGATCAACCTCTATGGATGCGAACCGGACAGGACGAAGATCAGGGCCGCGGACGGCGACATATCGCTGGACGGGCACTCCGGCTCCCTCGATATCGTCGGGGACGACGGACGGATCGATATCAACCGCGGAAAATTCAGTGACTGCCGCATCCAGGCCGAGGACGGCGGCGTCCGGGTCCGCGACTCTGAGGGTGATTTCTATGTCGAGGTCGACGACGGCGACATGGAGTTCCTTCGAGTCAAGACGACCGTGATGGATCTAAAGGCACAGGACGGGGATATCGATATCGAGCTTCTGAAGACCGGCAGCCTTGACCTCGAGATCAGGACCGACGATGGAGACATCGATCTGAGCCTGCAGAGCGGGATATCCGCCTCTTTCTCGATCGATGTAGACGACGGCAGGATCCGTACAGAACTGTCCTCGGCAAAAGACGTCCAGAGCGGAAACAGCTGGATGTCAGGAAAACTTGGAAAAGGAAAAGGCAATATCAGGATCCGCACCGGTGACGGATCGGTAATGCTCCGTGAGATAAAGTAGTCCGCGAGGCCGACTCAGGATACGGGGCCGGCGGGATGTCATTCGATCAGAAAGACGCCCCCTCGGCCCTGTATCTCATCCTCCCCCCGACGACGGTTGCGATGATCTTTATCCCCGGGATCTCACCCGGATCTATCTTCATGATATCGGCACCAAGGATGGTCAGATCGGCCTTCTTCCCCTTCACGATCGAGCCCCTCTCATCCTCCTGGCCCGCAGCCCATGCCGCGTCGAGGGTAAAGGCCCTGACCGCTTCCTCGATCGTGAGCCGCTGGCCCGGCATCCAGCCCCCAGCCGGGTTCCCATCGAGATCCTCTCTCGTCACGGCGGCGTATATTCCCAGGAGCGGATCGATCGATTCGACCGGGTAGTCGGAGCCTCCCGGTATCCTCGAGCCCGCGTCCATAAGAGATCTCCAGGCATAAGCTCCCTTGAGGCGGCTCTCCCCTACCCTGTCGCCCGCCCACGGCATGTCAGATGTACAATGGGTGAACTGCATCGAGGGGATGACGCCGAGAGAGGCGAACCGTCCGATATCCTCAGGGGACAGTATCTGCGCATGCTCGATGCGGTGCCGCAGGCCGCTGCCCGGCTCCTGCTCGAGCACCTTCTCGTAGGTATCGAGTACGACACGGTTGGTCCGGTCCCCGATCGCGTGGGTCGCCACCTGGAACCCCGCCCTGTGGCAGGCGAGCACCTTTTTATACAGCACTTCGGGATCGGTGACTATTATCCCCCTGTTTCCAGGGTCGTCCGAGTAATCCTCGAGCATCGCGGCGCTCCTCGCCCCGAGAGAACCGTCCCCGTAGAACTTCACGCCGGCAAGCGAGAACATGCCGCCGGCAAAATCATCTACCGGTCCCACGGCAAGAACGGAGTCGAGGTCTTCCGCGTCACCATCATAATAGGCAGTTATCCTGAACGGAAGCTCCTCTGTCTCGTAGAGCTCGCGGTAGATGCCGGCTGTCTCGCTGCCTATGCCCATCTCGTGCGTCCCGGTCAGTCCGGCTGCGAGGCATTCCTGCGCGGCGCATATCATGAGACTCATCTTCATCTCGCGGGTGTGCTTGGGGATGACTTCCCGCACGAGCGAGATCGCCTCATCGAGAAGAATACCTGTGGGCTCTCCGGAGGCATCCTTTTCGATCTTCCCCCCGTCCGGGTCGGGTGTGCCCGCTCCGATACCGGCAGCTTCGAGAGCCATCGAATTGGCGACCGCGGCATGGCCGCAGACCCTCGTGAGCAGCACTGGATTCTCGGGGCTTACCGGATCGATATCGGTCCTGTCGGGAAATTCCTTGATATCCCAATCGTTCTGATCCCATCCCCTGCCGGTGATCCAGTGGCCCCTGTGGGCTGCTGCCGACCTGGCCGCCAGCCTGTCGCGGACCTGCCCGACCGAGACGGTCCCGTTCAGGTCGAGCGCCGCCCGGCTGGCCGCGAACCCGGTGAAATGCGCGTGGGCGTCGACCAGCCCCGGGATGATGGTCAACCCTTTCATGTCGAGCTTCATCGCCCCGGCGCTCGCTGTGGCCAGCGCCTCTTCGCTGGTGCCGACAAAGAGTATACTGTCGCCCTGGACCATGACCGCTTCGGCGACCGGATGATCCTCGTTCATCGTATATACCTGGCAGTTGTAAAAGAGCGTTTCGGACGAGTCGGGCCTGTGCCCTTTCACAACGCCCCCCTGGAGGACAAGGACCGATACTGATACGACAAGAACAGACGCCGCGAGCGCGGCGATGCCTCTGCGCATGATTCTCTCCTTCTCTTTCCGGAGTTGATGAGATCGCGTGACAGACTCAGCGTCAGCGATGCATCTTCTTGATGGCGCCCCAGCTCGTCTCCTCTATTGCGGTGCCCGTGCATCCGGGCGACTGGGTGTAGGTTCCCACGTCGACGCCGCAGGCGTTGTTCTCCGCCCAGCAGGGAGAATCGACGTGAAGAAAATAAAGGCCGGGTGATCCGCCGGCGGCATAACAGAATCGTGTCAGGCCGTAGAAATCGTCTGCGCCGGCCGCGCAGCCGCTGTAGTCGGCCATGTTGAGATGGAAGTTGTTGCAGCTCAGGGCGATGGCGCCTCCCGAGCAGAACACGCCGGTGTCACAGCTGTTTATGATGCTCCTGGTGAAGGTGGTCGAGCCGCCGAGAGACTCGATACCTGTATCAGCGTTGACGACAGTCATGTTCCTCATCGAGATCCCCGATCCATCGAGAACGCTGATCCCCGTACCGCACGAATCGACCAGACTGAACATGACGCCGGGGGACGATGAAGCGCCTGATATCTCTATCCCCGTGCCGCAATCGATGATATTGCAGTACCAGTACATTCCGGAGCCGTTGTCGACAGAGATCCCCGTGGCGAACTCCCTGAATTCGAATCCGAGCAGGTTCGTGCCCATCCCGACATTCCTGAATGTGATACCGGTCCCCTGCCGGTAGCTGGAGGATATTATCACCGGAGTGCCGTACTGGTACTGGAAATAGATATCCTTGTTCTCGACAATAAGGTCGTCCTCGTGGTAGTAGCCGCCCCAGACGACGATGCCGTCACCTGTGACGGCAAGGTCTATAGCTGACTGGATCGTCGGAGCGTCACCGCTCCCGTCAGCCTTGACGATCCAGTCAGTCTGCGCCTCGGCAGCGCCGTGCAGGAAGATCGATGCAGACAGGACAATCGTTAAATATCTGATCACCTTGTTCACCTCGCAGAAAAGCTAGCATATCGGCTATATCCGGTCGAGTCAAAATCAGGCGCATGGTGCCTTGCCCATAGTGGGCCTTTTCGTTATTATCCATTGAGAAGCTTGCAAGATTCGAACCGCAAGGAAGCATAATGTACGGCAACGGGAATTATTCGGGATTCAGAAAACAGGGCAGCCCGCTCGACAGTGTGATAGTCCGTATTATCATAGCAAACGCGGTCATGTTCATACTGTCGTGGATGCCGATAAGCCGCTCTTTAATGGGATATCTCGCACTGACACCGAAACTGGTGCTTACTCGCGGCTATGTCTGGCAGATGGTCACATACATGTTCCTCCACGCCGACTTCTGGCACATCACCCTGAACATGTTCGTCATCTGGATGTTCGGAAGGACCCTCGAGCAGATCTGGGGGGGGACACGCTTCCTGAAGTTCTACATTGCCTGCGGTCTCGGCGGCGCCGTATTCAGCTTTCTCTTCGCCTACAACACGCCCGTGATCGGAGCCTCAGCCGCGGCGTACGGGATCCTGCTGGCATTCGCCGTGATGTTCCCCAACCAGCGGCTTCTTCTATGGTTCGTGATCCCCGTGAAAGCCCGTAATCTCGCGATAGGGCTGGCGGTACTCTCTCTCGTGCTGGGAATACGGGGCGGCGGCAATATAGCTCATTTCGCCCACCTCGGCGGCATGGCAGCGGCCCTGATCATGATGCGGGGCGAATACCAGTTCCGGCGTTTCCGCAATTACATCAGCGGCAAGCTCTCGAAGATCCCCGTGAAGGTCAGCTTCGATGGAGACAGCAGGGACGGGGAAAGCGGTAAGCCATCGACAGGCAGGCAGGAATCCGACATGGACAAGATCGACTCGATCCTCGACACGATATCAGACAAGGGATACGAGAACCTCTCCGAGACCGAACGGCGCATCCTCGAGAGATACTCTGAGCAGGAGCGCGAAAACAGCGGCGACGACGACTCCGAAACGATCCACTGACCCCCTCTTTCCCATTCTTTCTATTCTTCCTTCTCTTTTCTTACCTATCTCTTTATTTATTATGGGTTTACCTGCGAGGCTCTGATGAGAAGGGGCGTGGTTATTTCGGTGGGGTGCCGGGGGATATTTAAAGTGCCGGCTTTACCTGGAGAATCCCTCGGTTCCTCCGGGGATTCGAAAGGTAATGCCGGCACTATCTATCTATCTATCTATTCTTCGAGAGACTTGAGAGAGTACGCAAGCGCCTCGGTCTCTTCGGAGCCGAGCTCCCTCTCCGCTTCACCGTTCTTGACCTCGATCGCATAACCCCGCGTCGAGTTCCTTCCAACAAGATTTGTCAGCATGAACCCGTTCTTCTCTCGGGTCAGTATGCATATCGAGTAGCTCTGATTGCCGCCGATATCCTCGAAGGCATTGTACTTGACCATCCCTATCCCCTTGAAGCATCGGTCGAGCTTCGCCAGGATCAGCTTCAGGTCCTCTCCATGTCCCCTGATGAATTCGCGGTTCTCGTCGACTCCCTTGAGAAGGATCTCGAGCGATTTCTCGGTGCCTAAATCATCGTACAGTCCGGCCATCTCGCTGAACGGTTTCCTCATACGCTGGATCTGGATGGCAAGGACGATCACTGCCGCGGCGACGACAAGGCCCAGGACCAGGGCTGCCGGCAGGAGTATGCTGGTGTTTGCCTCAATCAATGCGTTCATGATACCGGTATCCACCTCCGCGACTGTGTTTCAGGAATGGAGAGCGTAAAACAGCTCTCCTGAATGTGTAAAGGATTATTAACTCCCGGCGCCCGTTGTGCCCTGAAAAAAAGGAGGCCCATGCGGCCTCCTGCTTTTTAAAATGCCGAGGGCGGGACTCGAACCCGCACAGGTTTTCACCCACTACCCCCTCAAAGTAGCGTGTCTACCAGTTCCACCACCTCGGCAATATTTCAGAATTTCTCTACTCCTGGGGATCCTGCTCCTCGGCAGGCTCTCCTTCCGGCACCGTCTCCTGCTGCTGGTCCGTCGCGGGAACGTTTCCGATGACATCATCGATGTCCTTGCGCTCCTCGGGAACCATTCCGCCCCACTGCTGCTGCTGAGCGGCTTTTCTGAGCGCGCTCTCCGACTCCTGGCTTCCCCTTCCAGCGGACAGGAAAGCGAGCGACAGGGAGGTGCACATGAATATGACAGCCAGATACGTCGTTGCCTTGCTCAGGAAGGACGCTGTCTCACGCCCGCCTAGAATGGCCTGGCCTCCTCCGCCGCCGAAGGCGCCGGAAAGCCCGCCGCCCTTGCTCGACTGCATCAGCACCGCGATGATCAGCAGCGCGCAGGTAACAACGTGTATTATCACAAAAACGTTAAACAGCATTGAATACACCAGCCTTTTTAAAAAAGTAGTGTAATAAATAAGTCGGTGTCAGTCAAATGATTTGTGCCGCCGGCAGGGTCTCTCCCGCCCCCTGTCAGGCAGGAAATACGATACCGAGGAACGACCCGGCGTCCAGGGAGGCCCCTCCGACGAGCGCTCCATCGATATCCTCCATCGCGAGCAACTCGGCGGCATTGCCCGGCTTTACGCTCCCGCCATAGAGGATCGGGGTCTTTTCAGCGGTCTGAGCTCCGAATATATCCGAGAGGACGCCGCGGATGACCTGGTGCATCGATCCCGCGTCGCCTGGGGTCGCGGTCTTTCCCGTTCCGATGGCCCAGACGGGCTCGTAGGCGACCACGGTCCTTGCCATATCTTCACTGGAAAGGCCCGTGAGGGCCTCTCCTATCTGCTCTGTGACGATCTCCGAAGCGCTGCCGCTCTCCCTCTCGCCGAGGGTCTCCCCGACACAGTAGATCGGTGAAAGCCCGCCTGAGAGTGCCGCACGCAGCTTTCTGGAGAGGATCTCAGATCCTTCGCCGATCACATGGCGCCGCTCCGAGTGCCCTACCAGGACATACCTGCATCCGAGGCTCGAGATCATCCCGGCCGAGATCTCACCGGTAAATGCTCCATTTTCCTCGTACCAGAGATCCTGCGCTCCGGCGGCCACCGGGCTGCCCCCGATCGCGCTGATTACGGCGGGAAGGGTGGTAAAAGGGGGTATTATGACTATCTCGCACGATGGTTCCCTGCCTTTGAGGCCGGCAACGATATCTCCGGCGAGGGCGGCGCCCTCGATATGGTCCATGTTCATCTTCCAGTTGCCCGCTACGATAGTCCTTCTCACAACGATCATCCCTTTCAGGCCGCCTCGCGGCTCATAAGTCGCTCAGGGCCTCTACTCCCGGGAGGGTCTTCCCCTCGAGGAGCTCAAGCGACGCTCCTCCCCCTGTCGAGACATGCGTCACCCTGTCCTTGAGATGCAGCCTCCCCAGCGCGGAGACGCTGTCGCCTCCGCCCACGATCGAAACGGCTCCATCGGCGGTAGCGTCGACGATCGCGCGCGCTATGCCTTTGGTCCCCTCAGCATAATTTGGCATCTCGAAGATACCCATAGGGCCGTTCCAGAAGATCGTTTTAGCCTTAATTATCTCATCGCGGAAGACATCGATCGTCTTCCTCCCTATGTCGACTCCGGCCCATCCTTCGGGGATATCACCGGTCGAAACTGTCTTGTGCTCGGCGTCGTTGTCGATCTCTTTTGCCACGATACAGTCGACGGGAAGGAAGATCCTCTTCTCGCTGCCGCTCCCCGCTTTCTCCATCGTCTCACGGCACATACCCATATACGATTCGTCGAGAAGGGAGTCGCCAATCTCGAGACCAAGCGCCTTGAAAAAAGTAAACGCCATCCCGCCGCCGACGAGGATCCGGTCGACCTTGTCGAGCAGGTTCCTGATAAGCCCGATCTTCCCCGAGACCTTCGCTCCGCCGAGTACGGCAACGAACGGCCTTTCAGGATCGGTCCGCATGCGATCGAGGGTCTCGAGCTCCTTCTCCATCAGCATCCCCGCCACCCGCTCGTCGAAATAGTGCGTAACACCCTCCGTCGACGCGTGCGCTCTGTGAGCGGTCCCGAACGCGTCGTTCACATAGATGTCGCCGAACATCGAGAGCTTACGGGCGAATTCAGGGTCGTTCGAGGTCTCCTCATCGTAGAAACGGAGGTTCTCGAGCAGGAGTATCTCCCCGGGGGCAAGAGCCGAGGCCATCTCGAGGGCCTGGTCGCCGGTACAGTCCTCGGCGAACCTGATCGGATGGTGCACGAGTTCGGCCAGCCTGTATGCCACGACCTTGAGGCTCATCGACGGAACTCGTTTCCCCTTCGGCCTTCCGAGATGAGACATCAGGACAAGGGATGCCCCGTGCTCAGCTATGTAGTTGATGCTCGGCAGAGCAGCCCTGATGCGGGTATCGTCATCGACATCGCCGTCTTTCGTCAGCGGCGTGTTGAAATCGACGCGCATCAGCACCTTTTTCCCCTCGAGTCCAACGTCCCTCAGGGTCTTCTTTCTCAACTGTCTCCTCCAGTCTTGCCTGCGCTTTACTTCAACAGCATCTTCATCATGTCGACCATGCGCATCGCGTATCCGTACTCGTTATCGTACCACGAGAGGATCTTGAAGACCTTCGCGGTGATGCCCATAGTCGCCAGTCCGTCGAATATCGACGAGTGCGGGTTGCCTATGACGTCAACCGATACGATCGGGTCCTCGGTGTATTCGAGTATGCCTTTGAGCTTGCCTTCCGAGGCCTTCATCATCGCGGCATTGATCTTCTCTACCGTGGTCGCTTTCTTCAGTGTGACGGTGAGATCGACGAGCGAGCCGTCAGGAACAGGCACGCGCACCGCCATACCGTTGAGCTTGCCGTTGAGCTTCGGCAGCACCTTGCCGACCGCCGCGGCCGCCCCGGTTGTCGTCGGGATCATCGATACGCTGCTGGCGCGCGCCCTCCGCAGGTCCTTGTGCGGCATGTCGAGAATGACCTGGTCGTTCGTGACGGCATGAATCGTCGTCATCAGGCCATGGGCAAGACCGAACCTGTCATCCAGCACCTTTACGACCGGCGCGAGACAATTCGTCGTGCACGAGGCGGTAGAGATGATGTGATGCCTGCTCTTTCGATACTTCGTATGATTGACGCCCATGACGATCATGATGTCCGGGTCGGGTGAAGGCGCGGATATGATGACCTTCTTCGCACCCGCCTCGATATGCTTCGCGGCATCCTTGCGTTTGCGGAAGAACCCGGTCGATTCGATGACCACGTCCACTCCGAGTTTTTCCCAGGGGAGAGCGGCCGGATCGCGCTCGGTAAGCACCTTGACCCTCTTGCCGTCGACCGAGAGGTCTCCGCTTTTGAGGACATTGACCTTCCCCGGATAGCGCCCGTGGACCGAGTCGTATTTCAGAAGATGGCCGAGCGTCCTGGAATCTGTCAGGTCGTTGACCGCGACGATGTTAAACCGGCGGTCCTTGTGAGCGCCGCGGAACACGAGCCTTCCTATCCTGCCGAATCCGTTGATAGCTACGTTGATAGCCATTTCTCTCCTCCTTATTGACAGTTTCCTGGTTTGGTTATCCGTTAACGTGCGTCAGTCTCCGAACGCCCTGCCGACGCTTCCGAACAGATTCATCTTCGTTTTGACCACCTCGAACACAGCGTCTCTCGCCGCTCCGAGGTACTTGCGCGGATCTATGTTTTCCGGCTTTTCCGCGAATGATTTTCTTATGTACGCGGTGAAGGCGATCCTCATATCGGTATCGATATTGACCTTTGCCGCGCCTCTCCTGACAGCCTCCGATATCGCATCGTTGGGGACACCCTTCGCCGCGCCTATCTTCGCGCCGAACTCGTTCGCTATCGCCACGTGCTCCGGGTTTACGCCCGAGGCGCCGTGCAGGACGAGGGGAACGGTTACTACGGAAGCGATCTCGCTGAGCCTGTCCATCGCGAGCTTTGCCTCACCCTTGAACTTGTAGGCCCCGTGCGACGTGCCTACCGCTACTGCCAGGGAATCGACCCCCGTCTTCTCGACAAACTCGGCCGCCTCTCCCGGGTCGGTGAAGCTCGCATCCTGCTCCGCCACAGATACGTTGTCCTCTATCCCCGCGAGCCTGCCCAGCTCACCCTCGACAGATACGCCTGCCGGTCCCGCCTTTTCGACTACCTCACGGGTCACCGCTATATTCTCCTCGAACGGCAGGTGCGAACCGTCGATCATTACCGAGGTGAAGCCCCCCTTTATACATTGGTCGATGATCGCCATATCCTGCCCGTGATCGAGGTGAAGGGATATCTCGATATTCATGTTGTCCGATATTGTCCTGACCATCGAAACGAGATTCTCGAATCCGGCATACTTGATCGCTCCCTGTGAGACCGCGAGTATCGCGGGGCTGTTCAGTTCCGCGGCTGCCGAAGTTATTGCCTGGACAAATTCGAGGTTATTGATATTGAAGGCTCCAACGGCATACGATCCCGCCTTCGCCTTATCGAGCAGGATCTTGTTTGTAACGAGCAATTTGCCCTCCCGTGCGCGTGAAAACCGGTCGCCTCGACCGTGAAACGGTCATTCCGACTTATTCAAACATATGGCAATCGGAGCGTTCAACCTATATTTTTCCCGTCCTTTTACGGCCGGCGCATAGAATGGTGATCGAGGAGGGTCCGGCGCCTTCGAGGATCCGGCAGCAGGCGGAAGCTGTCTCACCGGTGGTCACGAGGTCGTCGACGAGGATGATATCCCTCCCCCGGAGAAAGTCCGCGGCCCTGAGACGAAACGCGCCGGCGATGTTGCCTTTCCTTTCCTCCTGTCCGAGGCTCGACTGCGCCTTCGTCCTCTTCTTCCTTCCAAGCGCCCGGCGGCGAAGGGGTATACCCGTGCCGCGCGACACCTCCCGGGCGAGCAGCCCGGCCTGGTCATACCCCCTGCGCACCAGCCTTGTCCAGTGCAGCGGCACCGGGACG
Organism: Candidatus Krumholzibacteriia bacterium; assembly: GCA_963836185.1. Taxonomy (GTDB): domain Bacteria; phylum Krumholzibacteriota; class Krumholzibacteriia; order Krumholzibacteriales; family Krumholzibacteriaceae; genus JAUWCL01. The sequence continues at coordinate 35,204 of CAWIIQ010000004.1, read as the reverse complement.
ATCACCGGGTCATCGAATCTTACGGCGTAAGGCCGCAGGACCGCTGACATCTCTCGTCCCAGCCACCCCGCCGCCACGGCCCCGCCTTCGAACTTCAGGAACCTGACAAGATCAAGAAGCGCGCTGGAAGTCAGGAAGGGTGAAAGGACCTGCCTGGATCCCGGACCGGGCAGGCGACCCCCCGATTCCGCAGGCACCAGCCTCAGGCGGCACTCGCCGCAGAAAATACTGCCGCCGGTGAAGCGGCCGCATGAAACACATCTGCGCGGGAAAATACAGTCCAGCAGAAACAGGCAGAACCCCTTCACCACCACACCTCCACCTCCCGGCCCTCCGGAAGGTCGCCGCGGTCAGACCCGGCGCGCCTCTTTTGCCCGGCACGCGATGAGATACACGGCCCCGAACAGTATCAGAGCGATGCTTATCAACTGGTTGTCCGTAAAGTTACCTGCGACTCTGGCCGAGGTCTCGTAATAGCGGAAGAAATCGACGATAAACCTCGCTATCCCGTACAGGATGCAGAGCCACGAGAAGAGGAATCCGTCGAAGTGCTTCTTCCTGTCGAGCAGGATAAGGATCAGGAATATGCCCAGTCCGTACAGCGACGAGTATATCTGTGTCGGATGTATCGCGACGCCCGCATGATAGTGCCCCGCCGGTGATGCGGCGGGAAAGACGACACCCGTCGGGCAGGAAGTCGGATTGCCGAAACAGCATCCACTGAGAAAACATCCCATCCTCGTGATGAAGACACCGGCCGCGATCGAGGGGGCGGTGATGTCGGCCACCCGGAAAAACGGTATCTTCTTTTTCCTGAGGAATACGACTGCTCCGGCGACTGCGAGGATGAGGCCGCCGTAATATGTCGCGCCCCCCTGCCATATCGCGAATATATCGAGGACGTTCTTGAAATTTTCCCTGTGCGTCAGTATATAGAGGCCCCTCGAACCGATCACTGCTCCGAGGACGAGGATGATGCTCATATCGTAGATTATCCCGGGGTCTATTCCGCGCCTGCCGCCCCGCTTTACAGCGAGGAATATGCCTACCAGAAAACTCAGCGCGAGCATGAACCCGTACGAGTATATCTTGAAGTATCCCGAAGTCTATCAGAACAGGATGCATCGCCCTCTCCTATCTTCCGCTCACACTGAGCCCGTCGACCAGCACCGGAGGCGACCCTGCCTGGCCGGCGAAGCGCATCGCGCTGCCCACAGCCGCGATCCCGTCGAGAAGAGACAGGACGTTTCCGCTTATCGTCATCTCGCAGACCGCCCTTTCCTTCCTTCCGCCCTGCACCTCGAATCCGGTTATCCCGACGGAAAAGTCACCGGAGATCGGGTCGGCGGTATGCATGCCCATCACATCCTGAATATATATCCCTTTGCCGAAAGATTCGACAAGTTCCTCTGTGCCCGACAGGCCCGGCATCACCATAAGGTTCGTCGGCCCCGGAACAGGAACCCCTTTGAACGAGCCGCGGAAAGCGTTACCCGCCTTCCCCTGCCCCGATTTGCTGACCGAATAGCTGTTGTGCAGGAATCCCTCCAGCATGCCTGACGATATGAGTTCCCTTCTTGACGGTGGGCACACCTTCATCATCGAACGAAGCGTTGAAACAAGCGCCTGAGAGAGACGGGTCATCGACGAGGCTGAAAAGTCCCGACGCCACCTTCTCTCCCAGCCTGCCCCTGAAGACCGAGGACCCCTTTACCACCATCTCTGCGGAAAGCACCTCACCTAGCAGGGAGACTATCTCGGAGAAGGCGAACGGATCGAACAGTACAGAGTACCTTCCTGTAGGAAGGGGTTTCCCTCCCAGCAGCCCCGCCGCCCTGGTGCCTGCCTCGGCACCGGTTCCTCGAAAATCGAGCATCTCCGGCATGAGCGCCTGGGCATACGACCATCCCGACCGGACCTCCCCGTTCGAAGATGCCGCCGCCCCGATCGAGCAGGCGCAATAGCCGCCGCGCCTGGTCCTGATAAAACCTCTCGTCCCCGCTACGCATACTTCATACGCAGCCTCGGAATATGACGCCCCTTCACTGCTCCTGACGCTCCTGTCGCTAGAGAGCGCGGCGGCTTCCATCTCGAGGGCTCCTTCTATCTTCTTCTCCGCCGGCATCTCGTGAGAATTCAGCCTCTTCTCCGCGGGATCCTCCTCACCATCTGGGCCGGCCAGTACGTCGGCATCGATCTCATCGCAGGAGAGAGCATTCGATTCTGCTTCGGCGATAACGGCCCTCAGGCCTTCATCCGTAAGGTCGCATGTCCATGCGAACCCGACCCTTCCTTCACTGACGACCCTCAGCCCGAGGCCGGCCTCTTTCGACCTGTCGACTGACTCGATCTCACCGCCGAATACCTCCACCTGGAAGCTCTCGGTTTCTTCGCCGTATATCTCACACTCGACCGACCTGCCCGAGGCGAGTTCGAGGACCTTCTCGACGATATTCTTCAGGTTCGATCCTCCTCAATACTCGTAAAAACTCGATCCGAAATTCAGAAGCACTCCGATCATGAAACAGCTGACGAGCATCGAGCTGCCGCCGTAGCTCAGAAAAGGAATAGGAAGCCCGGTAACGGGGGCGAGCCCGATCGTCATGCCGATATTGACCGCGACGTGAAAGGTAAAATATGAACAGATCCCTATTATCGCGAGGGATGCGAACCTGCTTTTTACCTTTGTGGCAAGATAGAGGCCCCGTACGATGATAATTGAAAAGAGAAGCAATACGCTATCGCGCCGATAAATCCCGCCTCTTCCGACAGGACCGAGTAGACGAAATCACTGTGCCGCTCCGGCAGAAAGGCGAGAAGTTTCTGTGACCCGCTCAGGAATCCCTTTCCGAGGAAACCGCCCGAGCCGACAGCCACCTTCGACTGGTATACCTGCCATCCCGACCCGAGGATATCCGATTCCGGCCTGAGAAAAGCCAGTATCCTTCTCTGCTGGTATGGCTTCAGGCGCTCTATAAGAGTCGGGATCACGAGCATTACCGACAGGTTCACAGCGACAAGGAGTATGCTCTGGAATATCTTCTCCCTTCGCTTGTATGCGATTATCAGTATCCCCACGAAGAAAGCGAGAAGGAGGACAGGGTACCTGCCGCTGCGCATGGCGCTCTGGCTGTAGACAGTGAGGAAAGCGCTGACTACGGGGCTCAGGATCAGTATCATCCTCCCCTCGTCGAGGCCTCGCCAGTAGAGGATCGTCATGAGCAGCGCCGGATAGACCAGAGCCGTGCCGAGGTCGGGCTGCCTGACGACGAGCAGGAACGGAACGATGGCCATCACCACGGCGGCAACGAAGATCCTCAGCCTGTTCGGATCGTGTCTCTTCTCGGCAAGGAACCGGGCGAGCAGGAAGACAAGGGCGACCTTCATCACCTCACTCGGCTGAAAACGGAAACCTCCCAGCACGATCCACCGGCTCGACCCCTTGGCCGCACCCATGAGAAAAACAACGACGAGCATGATCAGGACAATAAAATAGAATATTACGGCGCCGCCCTCGTAATACCTGAACGGTATGAAATAGGCGAGGGCCATGACGCCAAGACCGAGAGCGCCCCAGATGAGCTGCCTCTGAAAGAACCTCATGTTCCCGCCCTCGAATGTCTCGCTCAGCTCGGAAGGGACATGCCCGACCGAGTAGAGATTGAGAAGGCCGATTCCTATGAGCAGCACGGCCGACATGAACACGAGCCAGTCGAGGTTCTGAAGCGACCTGTCGCTCAAGGCTCCTCCTCCACGGATGTCTCCATCACCGTCACGGGATTGAAATAGGCCGAGAATATCTTCCTCGCCAGCGGCGCCGCCATAGCTCCGCCGTGACCGGCGTGCTCGAGGACTATCGCGAGCGCTATCTCGGGGTCTTTCTCGGGCGCATACGCGACAAAAAGAGCGTGATCCTTACCGTGCGGATTCTGGGCCGTACCGGTCTTCCCGCAGATGGCGACACCCGGTATCGCCGCGCCCCGTCCGGTCCCCGTCTCACCGGCGACGACCAGCCTCATCGATCTCTGTATGAATCGCAGTATCGACATATCGATCTGCGGCACCTTCTCGGGAGCCTCATCGAACTTGAATACCACGCTGCCTTCCGAGTCCTCGATCCTGTCGACGAGATGCGGCTTGACCCGCTTCCCGCCGTTGGCGATCATCGCGGTCATCTGGCAGAGCTGCAATGGAGTGGCAAGCGCGTCTCCCTGCCCTATCGAGTAGTTGAGCAGATGGCCCCTCGTCCACTTCCCCTTGCCGAATTTCCTGTTGTAGTATGCCTGGTCGGGAAGGATACCCCGCGCCTCGCTCGGCAGGTCTATCCCGGTCTTTCTGCCGAAACCGAAGAGCCTGCCCGCATAGGCGAAATCATCGGCCTTGAGCCTTTCCGAAAGCTGGTAGAAATAAACATCGCACGAGTTGACGATCGCCCCGGTGAGATTCGAATAACCGTGGCCCTCCGGCTTCCAGCAGCGGAAGTACCTGTTTCCGAACTGGTAGCCGCCATAGCATGGGGTCATCCACTCTTCCCTCGTAACGGCACGGGTCTTAAGCCCAGCATACGCGACTATCGGCTTGAAGGTCGAAGCTGGGCGGATAGGTAGCCTGAATCGTCCTGTTGAAGAGCGGCTTGTCGGGATTTCCGTCGAGCTCACGCCAGTTTTCCTCGCTTATGCCGCCGATGAATTCGTTCGGGTCGTAGACGGGCCTGCTCACCGCCGCAAGCACGGCCCCGTTGCGCGGGTCCATGATGACGACCGCTCCCTTTTCCCATTCGAGCACCGACTCGACAGCTCTCTGCAGATCGATGTCTATCGTCAGGTATACGTCGTGGCCGGGTACCGGCGCCCTCGATTCGACCTGCCCCTCGAGCTGCTCGTTTTCCACGAGCCCGACGTACTCCCCGATCTTTGTCCCCTCGGCGCTGATCTCGATGATCCTCACGCCGTACTTCCCCTTGAGAAACTCCTCGTAGATATACTCGATGCCCGTCCTGCCGATTATGTCGCTTCTCCTGAGATCGTCCGACTCCTTCAGCTCGGAATCGGAGACCTCTCCGGTATAGCCGAGAAGGTGCGCCGCCAGCTGCTGTTCTGGATATTGCCTCCTGTGCTTCATCTCGAGCCGGAAGAATGGGAAGAGGGCCCTGTTCTCGGTCAGCACGGAGATCTGCTCCTTGCCTGCCGCCTGGACGACGGTCATCTCCCTGCCGTCGGAGTATTTTTCTATCCATTCCGCAAGGGACGCGGTCAGATCCGCTTCATCGATCCCGAGCCACCTGCAGGCGAGGCTCAACCGGTCCTCCCGGCCAGGGATCCGGTTCGGAAGAATGCTTATCTGGTAGATGGGAACGTTGACGACGAGCTTCGAACCGTCCGATGACCTTATCAACCCCCTCGGGGCGGGGATATCTTCCTTCTGGATCCTGTTCGACAGGGCAAGCCTGTTGTAGTGGTCGTTCCGGAAGACCTGAAGGTAGAAGAGCCTCATCGCCAGCACGATGAGCGTGCCGGCGAGAATGACGAGCAGAATTGTACGCCTTCTCTCGAGAAGCCTCTCGCTGCGTACGTCAATACCTGCCACCGGACCGCACCATCCTTCTTGGAAGTATGTCGATGATCTGCATGACAAGCACCGCCAGCAGCGCTGTGTACGCGGCCGACAGGATCGAGTAACGGAAAAAGGCTACGATCACCTCGACCGGATCGAACGAGGTCGCGACATGCAGCGTGATGATATCGTTGATCAGGCACGCGATAAAGACGAGCAGTCCCCTGAAGAGTATATTGTCGGGAAGGTAATCTCTTCCGTACTTCGCTATCCCGTAGCCCACGACGGTCTTGGCAAGCGCGTTCATCCCGAGAAAGGAAGCGTTGCCGAGGTCCTGGAGAAAACCGAGCATAAACCCGGCGATGATGCCGGTTATCGGATTCCTGTCGATGACGAGGACGACGAGTATGACCATTATCAGATCGGGTGATGCTCCCGCAACGGTGACATTGTGAACGAGAGTGACCTGGAGGACAAAGACGATCAGCGAGGCAAGTATGACCCGCAGCAGATAAGTCACTGCTCATCACCTCCCCCGTCCGGTTCCCCTTCCCCGGCCTCTTTCTCTTTTCTGCTTTTCTCGAGCTCGAGGTACGCCTCGCCGCTTTTCCAGTCCCTGCCGCCTGTGATGATGAAGACCTCCTCGAGCTTGTTAAGATCGGTCATGCATACGATGCCGACCCTCCTTGAGAGCTCTGTCTTCTCCTCGGCGACCTGGAAGACCGTTCCGACAGGGAACCCTTTTGGAAAGACCCTGCCGAATCCCGACGTAATGAGAGTATCTCCCGGCAGGACGTCCTCTTCCTTACCGACATAATCGAGACTGAACAGGCTGCCTCTTTCCCACGCCAGCACACCGACGACCCTGCTTCGCTTGACGAGGCAGCTTACCGAGACAGATTTATTGTTGAGCAGAAGGACCCGTGACGAGGAGGGAAATACCTGCGTCACCCTTCCCGCCAGCCCCTTGTATCCGACGACCGGCATCCCGGGAAGCACGCCTGAATCAGATCCGCGATCTACAGTTATCGAATGATGGAACCTGCTCGATGATCTCGCTATCACGTCGCACGGCATGAACTCGAAGAACGAGTCTTTCCTGAAACCGAGCAGTTCCCTGAGCCTGTTCCTCTCGACCATGAACTGCGTCAGCCTCTCGTTCTCATGGCTGAGCGATACGACGCGCGTGCGGAGACTGTCGTTCTCCGCGGAAAGTTTCTCTACGTTTGAAAAATAATCGCCTGCCCTGCTGGCCGGATAGAGAAGGAAGGAGCTTATCGCTCGCCCCGCGGCGAGCCTGCTGTCCTCCGGCCTTGTCAGCATGAAGACAGAAAGAGCTATCGCGGCAACGAGAACCGTTTTCTCGATATGACGGTCGAAAAGGAATGAAAAGATCTGCATGCCTATAACCGGGAGCTCTTCATTATGATGCCTTCGAACTGGTGGATGTTCCCAAGCACCTTGCCTGTGCCGAGCACGACGCACGTCAGCGGATCCTCGACGACGTTTATCGGAAGGTTCGTCTCTTCCTTCAGGAGGACATCGATCCCTCTGAGCAGCGAGCCTCCGCCAGTCATGACGATTCCCCTGTCGACGATGTCCGCCGCGAGCTCTGGCGGGGTCTGTTCGAGAGCTGTCTTGAGGGCGACGACGATCTGGCTCATCGGCTCCGCGAGCGCCTCACGGATCTCTACGCTCGAGATGCGCAGGACCTTGGGTATGCCGGAGACAAGGTCCCTCCCCTTGATCTCCATCTCCTCTTCCTGCCCGAGGTTTGTAGCGGATCCGATGACCTTCTTGACATGCTCGGCGGTCTGGTCGCCGATCAGAAGGTTATACGCTTTCTTGATGTGCTGGACGATCACCTCGTCCATCTTGTCTCCACCCACACGTATAGACATATCGGTGACGATCCCGTTGAGCGCGATCACGGCGATCTCAGTCGTGCCGCCGCCGATGTCTATGACCATGTTGCCCGAGGGCTTGTCGACGGGGAGCCCCACTCCGATCGCCGCGGCGATCGGCTCGGCCACGAGATAAACTTCCCTGGCGCCGGCGTTCTGCGCCGAATCTATGACGGCCCTGCGCTCGACCTCGGTGATCCCCGAAGGGACACTGATCACGATACGCGGCCTTATAAAGAATCTTTTCTTCTGCGACTTGCGGATGAACTCGCGGAGCATCACCTCGGTGATCTCGAAATCAGCGATCACGCCGTCCTTCATCGGCCTTACGGCGGCGATATGATCGGGCGTCTTGCCGAGCATCGCCTTCGCCTCGAGACCGACCGCGTAGATCTTCTTCGTCTTCTGGTCGACCGCTACGACCGACGGTTCGTTGAGAACGATGCCGCTGCCCTTCAGATAGACGAGAGTGTTCGCCGTACCGAGATCTATCGCGATATCATTGGAGAAATATGTGGTGATTCGCCCTAACACTGACTTCCCTTCCTTTCAGGATGTGACCAGACCCCTCTCCCGCATGCTGACGAAACCGTCACCTCCGATGATGATGTGATCGACAAGATCGATCCCCATCAATTCCCCGCATCTAGCGAAACGCACCGTAAGATCAGTGTCCTCCCTGCTCGGCTCGGGGTTGCCGGTAGGGTGGTTGTGGACTATTATGACTCCCGCCGCGCTCGCTACCACCGCTTCCTTGAAGATCTCGCGCGGATGTACGAGCGCCGCGTTCAGGGAACCTATCGCCACAGTGACGATCTTGAGAATACCGTTCTTGGTATTCAGAAGGACCGCCTTGAAATGCTCCCTGTCGAGGCCCTTCATCTCGGGGATCAGCAGCGAAGCGACGTCTTCCGGGCAGCGGACCTTCCTGATCGTCCTTTCCCTGCCTTCTACGAGGCTTCTCCTGCCGAGTTCGAACGAGGCCTTGAGCCGGAAAGCGCCCGCCTTCCCGATACCGGGAAAGGATAGCAGTTCCTCTATCCTCGCCTCGCCGAGCCCGGCGAGATCGCCGTAGCGTTCGACGAGCTCCTGGGCCACCGACACGCTAGACCTCGCCGCGAGCCTCCCGATCACGAGCGCGAGAAGCTCCGTATCGGCAATCCGCCCGAGTCCCCTCAGATAACCCCTCGACCTTACACCGTCGAGAGGATTGCCATTTTCTTCCTTCACACCGCACCACCCCGCATTCCCTGCTGCAAAGTATCAGAACACTGCCAGTCGTTCAAGATTTTTCGCCGACGGAAGACTCCGTGCGCCCCAGCCGCCACAGCTCGCTATCCGCGTATTCCGCCCAGTTGTCTTCCGGATAATACTTCACTATCCTCTCATAGCATTCCACAGCCCTCTGTGGGCATTCCATCCGTCTCTCGTGTATCCCCGCCATCCTGAGCAGTATGAAGGGCGTGTCGGCCGAAAATGGGTACCTGAGAGCAAAATTCTCATACGCTTTGAGGGTCAGGTCGAATTTCATCGACCGCTCCATCCCGTACGCGAGGTCGAGATGCACCCTCTCGCTGAGTGTGAAGCCCTTCAGGGAGCGCATCGCCTCTGCCAGGACCTCCTCGGCCTCTCCCCTCTCCCCGGAGCCCAGAAGCCCCGAAACTGCCTCTGAGTAGTGAGATTTCGCGAGATTCTGCTCCCCCGCGCAGAGGCACGCCCTCGCCGCCTCGGCATGGACCTGTGCGTCTGAGGGCCTTCGTTCGAGATATTCGAGGTAATCGGCCTGCGCGGCGAAGAATTCCGACTTCGAAAAGGCCCTCCTCGCGCTTGCGAGCCTTTTCTCCGCCCTCGCTTCCGGCAGAGAGCCGAAGAGGAGAGCGAGGATGATACCCGCCACGAATCCCCCCACATGGACACCGTAGGCTACGCTCGCGCTGTCCATCCCGTACTGTATCGCTGCGTATGCGCCCTGGTAAGCGAACCATGAGACTACACCGATCACTCCCGGTATGAATTTCCGTCCGGCTCTGTTTACAGCCTGCAGAGGCATGAAGATCCAGTACGCGACCTCTATCCTCGCGTAGTAGAGCCTTACCATGAAGGCCCCGAGCAGTCCCGATGTCGCCCCGGAAGCGCCGATGACACCGTAAACGAGGAAGCGTGGAGCGAGCCAGGCGACGAGCCACGCGTGTACCCAGGCGCCGGCGACGGCAGTAAGGGCGAAGATCGCGAAGAACCTCCCCGGGCCGTACCTGTCCTCGAGCGCCCGACCGAAGATCAGCAGGTAAACCATGTTTCCGACCAGGTGCAGCCAGCCCATATGCAGAAATACGTATGCGAGTGAGGCGGGCAGACTCGGCGCCGCGGGCAGAAATACGAGGTTCGAGAGGTTCCAGGCCCCGCTGACAGGTCCGTATTTATATAAAATAAAAAGGATTACGCACATCGCTGTGAGAAAGTACGTTATCACGGGCGTCCTGCGCGAGCGCACATCGAGCCCCGTGGGGAAATAGTAGAAGAAATACAAACCGGCGCCTTTCTGTTTTATGGCCGTTTGAATGCAATTAGCAGACCATCAGGGGCGCTGGAGGGGTTTCGGGGGGATTTTCAGGTAAAAAAGAAAAGGCGGGAGGCTGTGAAAGCCTCCCGCCTCTATTTTCAACAGACAGCCGGACCTAGAAGTTGTAGGTCGCGGAGATCATGCCGATAGGAGCGCCGGCGTCGTCGCCGCCCTCAGGACGGAAACCGGTCATCCAGTAACCCATCGAGAAAGGAACTTCCTTGTTGAGCAGAAGATCGATATCGAAATCGCTCACGTGGAAACCCAGACCGAGGTACCAGTTGAAAGGCGCCCAGGTGTAATTCTCTTCGTACGACTCGCCTTCGTACTCACCAGTGTAGGTGGTCTTCAGAAGGGCCTTGTCGCAGCCAGCGCGGAATGTCAGCCATTCCTTGACGTCGCTCTCGAGGCCGAACACGAATCCGGGGAAGATCGTCATCTTCTCGTCGCCGGTTTCAGCGTCGCTGCCGCACTCGGCGGGCTCGCCCTTGTAGACGCCGTAAGGCTCGATGCCGACGATGATCAGGTTGTCATCGTTGACATTGATGTTCGCCGCGATGCCGATGTCGAACTGGAAGCCCTTGATGCCCCAGCAGTCGTCGTCAGCATAGAAATCCGACTCGTTCGACTTCAGGCTGAGTGTCCCCCACTTGTAGTTGAAGTAGGGTACCCAGGTGATGACGTCTGTCCACTCGTAGAACATGCGCGCCCGCAGGGCCATGATGCTCTTCGAATCGGCTTCGATGATCTCGTCGCCGCCGTCCTGGTAGGTGTAGCCTACGCTCGTGTAGTCAAAGGCGACATCCAGGTAGGACGCGTCGCCGATGTCGGCACGGAGGCCGAGCCCGAGCGTCTGGTAGCTGATGTAGTCCTCATACTTCTCGCCGCCGCCTTCGCCCTTGTACATCTCATCGGCGCGGTCAAAGCTGATACCGATGTCGATCGTCTCGAAGCCGAGCGCCCACATGAGGTTCCATTTGTTGTAGACGTTCTCGGCGAACGAGGTGTAGCCGCCGGGACCGGCCCAGTCGCCCATGTAGTTGGGGCCGTAGGTATGCTCCTGCCACCACATGCCCAGGACACCGTACTTGTTGTCTTCGCCGAGGCCATAGGTAAGGCCGAATGTGGCGGTCATGTCATCGTCAAATTCGCCCCTGTCATCGTACCACTTGACTACATCGTAGTAGCCGGCGGTGATCGTCACCTGGTTGGCATAGCCGACCAGGGTGGCGGGCCACATGAATACGTTCGAGTTGTCCTCGATGTAAGGAGCCGTCATCGGGCCGAGAGCCCTTACGCGGGTCTCCGAAGCAAACGCGGGCATAGCGACCGCGATTATCAACATTGCCAGTACTATCTTCTTCATTTCTACCTCCTGCAGGATCCTCCCTCACGGGGAGATCTTCAGGAACCTGTGTTCTATTGCACCGCGCTCTTTGCGCGGATATGTTCCCTGGTGATTCCGACCTATCGCCTAAAAGACGACCTGCGATATTTTTGTTTCCGTACCTCCTATCCTCCCTGCGTTCAAACCCTCACAACCTGCGGCCATGCCCGCAGGCCAGCTTGAATTCCAGGATCCAGGCGTTTATTAAATGCTCGAGCTGTTCGAAGCTACCCCCTTTCAGAACCGCCGAACACACCTTGCCGTATATTTGGGCGAAAACTAAACCAATGAAAAAAACCTTGTCAACAGGTTTTTTAAAAAAACTTCGTTTTTTTCTGAATAAAAAAAAGCATTTACCCCCGGTCCGGCCTGTTCAGGCGAGCAGATCGCGGGCAAAAAGGTAGATCCTCGTCAGCTTTTCCTCGTGCGCCGGATCGCTCTCGAGCAGGCTGTTCTGACGGACGTCTCCGTAAGAATGGATGAACCGGCCCTCCCCGAGCGAGATGGCCACGTGTGTGATCCGGCCCCCTTCGCCGAAGAAGAGAAGAGCCGCCTCCGGCAGGCTGCCCGGTGAAGCGTCGACAGGGCTGCCGGTCGCGGACTGCTGGTCCGCGTCTCGTGGCGTCTCTATCCCCTCCATCCTGAAGACCCTCTTGACGAGGCCGCTGCAGTCGAATCCCTTCGCCGAAGTCCCACCCCAGATGTACGGTATCCCGAGAAAAGATTTCGCCCGTTCCAGCACGGCCTCTCTGGCGGGAGGGCCTGACGGAAGTTCCTCGAGCGATCCTTCCACGATGTAGCCCGACCTCCCCCCGGGGAGCTCTATATTAACGTAACCATCTGTTACATCACCGGTTACAACGAGCGTACCCGCTGTGATATCGGATACGGGAAGGCTCCCAGCCTTCGGCTCGGAGAGAACGTAGGCGACGCTCGAGGAGACCATCGCCCCGGCCCGCTGCCCGTACGACTCGGCCGTATCACACGGGGATTCGCCTGTGTTCCATGAACGCACCCAGCCGTGATAGCCGTCCTCGAGCATGACGAGATACCAGTCACCCCTCGCGTCGAGACGGAGCATCGTCTCGCCCATGATCGCCTGGGTGAGGAGCTCCGAGGAGTGCTCCGGCTCGCGCCTCACATCGACAACGCTCGAGACGGCCCAGAGCATGCTGCCCGGGGATGAGCCGGCCAGCTCTATCTCCACTCCTTCCGGCGGTGAGATCTCCGCGAAGACCTCCGGGCGGCTGACCCTGACACGCAGCTTTCCGGCGGCGTCCGTTTCGACTTTCGACCATGAGGTCCTCCAGTCGAGGCCGAGCCTCTCACCCGCTCCCGCTATCTCCTCGCTGATCCTTGCCGCTGAATCTCTCATATCATCCCTTCGCTCTTTTCGATGGAACGAGCCTTCGCGGGTCGAGGGCGTCACGCAGCCCGTCCCCGACGAGGTTGATCGAGCATATCACGATTGTAAGGACAAGGCCCGGAAGGATAGTCAGCCACGGCGCCGTTCGCATGAACGGTATCCCTCTCGATATCATCCCGCCCCAGCTCGGATCGGGTGGCTGGATCCCCAGGCCGAGAAAACTCAGGCTCGCTTCGGCCATTATCGTCATCCCCAGCCCGAGGGTGAAGACCACCACGAGGGGTGAGATGCATTGCGGAAGTATATATCTAACAATGAGTTTGAGATGTCCGGCCCCGGCGGCCCTCGCCGCCTGGACATAATCGCGCTCCCTGACTGAGAGGACCTGGGCCCGCACGAGCCTTGCCATCGCCGCCCATCCCACCGCACCGAGTGCGACGCTGAGCGCTCCCACGCCCGGCGTTACGACAGCCATGATTGCGATAAGAAGCAGGAGTGTCGGGAAAGCGAATGTGATGTCGGCGAGCCTCATGATGAGATCGCCGGGTTTTCCTCCGCGGTATCCCGCGATGGTGCCGGCAAGGAGGCCGAGTATCAGGGAGATCGACCTTGCCGCAAGGCCCACCCCCAGGGATACCCTTCCACCGTGCAGGACCCTCGAGAGGATGTCCCGCCCGAAAGCGTCGGTCCCGAACGGGTGGCCCGCGGACGGTCCCTGAAGGGAGGCAGACAGGTCCATCTCGACCGGGTCGAAGCGAGTGACCAGGACTGGCAAAATCGTTGCGAGGACGATCACTGCAAGGACGAGAAGCCCTGCCGCCGCCGCGCGGTTTGAGAGAAATCTCGCCGCGGCCCTTCCGGTCTCATTGCGCCTTACCACGCTCTGCGCCGCTTCAGCCTTCACCCGCATCAGCCTTTCACCCCCTCTTCCCGCACCCTCGGGTCTATGAACCCGTAACTTATATCAACAATGAGGTTTACAAGAACAAAGAGAATCGCCATAAAGAGAACGGCGCCCTGGATAACGGGGAAATCCCTCCTCAGGATAGACTGTACGATAAGCCTCCCGAGCCCGGGCCATCCGAATATCGACTCTGTCAGCACAGAGCCGCCGAGGTAGCTCCCGAAATCTGTCCCGACGATCGTGATGACGGGGATGAGCGCGTTTCTGAAGACGTGCTTTCCCATCACCCGTCCCTCTCCGAGCCCCTTGGCCCTCGCCGTCCTGACGAAATCCTCCGAACCCGCATCGAGGAACCCTGCCCTCGTCACCCGGGCCACGGTCGCCATCGAGGCGAAGGAGAGTGTCAGGGCGGGCAGGATGAGATACCTGATCGAGCCTCCGCCGTATCCGGACGGAGGGAGTATCTCGAGTTTTATCGCGAAGAGATGTATCAGCAGAAGCCCGAGCCAGAAGACCGGGATCGACACCCCGACAAGGGTAAGGGCCATCAGCCCCTTTCCCGCCCAGGGCAGTCGCCCCGAGCCGGCGACTGCTCCTGCCGCCATCCCCCCGGCGACGGCGATCAGCATCGCCGCCCCGGCAAGTGTGAGCGTGCGCGGAAACCTCTCCCTTATCGTCTCGAATACCGGCCTACCCGTAACGAACGACCTGCCGAAATCGAGCCTCGCGACCCGGCCGAGGTAGTCGATATATCGCAGGGCAAGGGGCCGGTCGAGCCCGAGTTCCCCGCGGAGACGGTCGAGAGTCTCCTCATCGTACCTCTCACCGACGAGGGAGAGCACCGGATCGCCGGGAAGAACGTACATTATTATGAATGTGACAGTTACGACCCCGAACAGGATCGGTATGAGCAGCAGCAGCCTTCTTGCGATGAATCTTCCCATAATAGCGCGGCCGTTACCTGATCGTCACCCCCGTAAACCTCTGGCCATTGAATATCACCGGGATCTCATACCCCTCGAGCCTGTGCGAGACGACCTCATACCTGACGGGGAACCAGAGGAATATCCATGGGGCTGCCTCCATCACCCTTTCCTCCACTCCTGCGTACAGCTTCCATCTCGCACCGGGGTCGCTCTCCGCGGAGGCCAGGCCGAGAAGCGAATCGACCGCCGCGTCGGCGAACGCGGCCCTGTTCCCCCCTCCTCCCCTGTTTTCAGAGTGAAAGAGGGGAACGAGGAAATTACCGGCTTCGGGATAGTCGGCAAACCAGTCCAGATAGAAGGCATCCGGCGTTCCCCTGTCGACGGCCTGCTTGAAGGCGCTCCATTCGCGAGTGACTATCTTCACATCGATGCCGGCCCGGGCGAGAAATGCCTGAACGCTCTCGAGGATCCTTCCCGATTCGGGATTTTCCCGTTGCCATATCTCCATCGAAAAACCGTCCGGATAGCCGGCCTCCTCGAGAAGCCTCGCCGCTCTTTGCGGATCGTACCGGTAGAGAGGACCTGGAAGGGGTGCTCCCCTCAGCCCGGCGGGAACTATCCCTGTCGCCCTCTGCGCGGCGCCGAAGAGAAGCTTTCCAATGATCATATCGACATCCACCGCCATGTTCAAAGCCCTGCGTACACGGGGATCGTCGAATGGCGGTTTCTCATTGTTCAGTCCGATATATACGATCCTCAGTTCCGGGCTCCGCAGCAGCCTCACCCCTGCCGCCCGCCAGAGCTCCAGTTCCGCCGGGGGGATCTCGAGGATGTCGAGGTTTCCGACCTCGAACTCCGCGATCCTCGTCATCGTCTCGGGGATAAGGCGTATACTTATTCCGGGAATACCGGCTCCCGCCCCGCTGCTGTACGGATTCCTCTCGAGGACGATCTCGTCTCCCGACATCCACGAGACGAGCCTCCACGGCCCGCTGCCCGACGGGCTTCTCCCGTAATCTTTCCCGAGAGAGTCCGCGGCCCCGGGCGATACGATTCCAGCGGCGGGCATCGCGAGCAGGCTGAGGAAATGTGCCGCGGGAGCTCCCAGCCGTATGACGAGAGTTGAATCGTCAAGCGCCTCTATCGCCATTCCGCTGCCGCGGCCCGCGTGGAAGTCGGCCGCACCTGCGACAGGTTCGAGGACCCACCATCGAGGAGATGCCGTCGAGGGAGCGACGAGCCTCGTCAGTGACTGCTCGACATCGAAAGCGGTCACTGCGTTCCCGTCACTGAAAAAGGATCCGCCGATATGAAAGATGTATTCGAGCCCGTCATCAGAGACCGACCAGCTGCCGGCTAGGTCGGGAGCTATCGAGCCGTCAGGCTCGAACCTGACGATATTCGAGTGGATCAGCGAGCTGACCCAACCGGAGGAATAATCGACGGCTGAAGCTGGATCGAGATTGGTCGGTTCGGTCTGCAGGGCGAGCCTGAGGGAATGGTTCCCCTCTCCGCCTCCGCATGAACCGATCAGCAGGGCGGATATGAGAGCGGCGGTGACGGGCAGAATGCGTCTTATCATCGGCCTGTCAGATACTCCTCGTATCGTAGAGCCTGTATAGGCCAGACCCCATAGAATCCTCGAATATGAAAGCGAGTCCCTTGGAATAATAATACCAGATCTTCAGCCTGCTGCCGAGCGTCGACCCGCTGCGGTCGGCCACGTTATCGGGAGGACCGTGTTGTATATATACTTTCCCCATATCGGATCTCCAGCCTGGACCATGCTCGGAGAAGTTCTCCAGAGCGAACCTGACGCGGCGCAGAAACTCGCTCAGTTCCTCGTTGAGATCTGTCGTCCTCGTAGGATCCTTCGATTTCCAGTACCGGTTCCACTCGCCTATGCGCGATTCCGGTGAGATCGCCCGAAGCCTTTCGACAGCCTCGTCATCGGCCGTGAGCCCGAGAAGTTCCAGGGTATCCTCGAAATACTTGTCGAACATCGCCCTGCCGAGTAGCATGGTGAACGTCCCGGTCCTTACGACCTTCTTTGTCGAGTTGGGGATCGACACCGCCGTTGAGACCTCGTAGAAGCCGAGAGGCAGGTCGTCGACGTTCATGTCGATACAGAACATCCCCCTCCCCTTTCCATCGACCTCGAAAGTCTGCCTCGTATAGGCCCTCACATGTTTCTGCGGGTCCTGCACCTTCACAGTCACTTCCATTCCCCGGCTGGTCCTATTTTCCATGGGGGAGAGGACGGTCCAGCTCATCCGGATCCATCCCTCGAAACCGATGAAGACATCGCCGGCGAGTTGCCTGTATCCGTCAGGTATCTCGTTCGGGCAGATGGAGAAATCGAGCTCGCCCGCGGGAGGCTTGCGGCCCGTCCCGCTCTCTTCAGGGGCGGAGAAGACCGGGTCGGACATCTCGAAGAGTCCCTGGTCCCTCCCGTATATCTTCACCTCGGCCTTTCGTTCGTATTTCAGCGAGGTCCTGGCCACCTCGACAGTGACATTCACGTCATAATACCCCGAGCCCAGCGGGATATTCTTCTTCACCTCGGAGAGCATCCCGGCGCTGCGGGTCATTTCGTATTCCGGGGTCGTCACCGTCTTTTCGATGACTTCACCCCGCACCCTCTTGCCCTCTTCATCCCGGACCTCGATATATACCCGGTAGTCGGCGACGTAGCCGATCGGCTGGCGGAAGAACACGAGGCGTCTGTAATCGATCGCCGTGCTGATCACGAGCAGCACGTTACCCTCCGCATCGATGCTCTGCGAAGCGGTAAGCTCGAACGGCCTTCTGACCGACCTGGTCATATTCTGGCCGGCAGTATCACGGGGCGAGAAAGTAAGAGCCGCCACGGCCATAAGGAGCGCTGTCATCGCTGGAATAACCCGTCGCATCGAAACCTCCCTGTATATGGATTATAGCCATCGGCAGAGGGTATGGGCAAGTCATTAGCGAAGTGGAAGCCTGCAGCGCGGCCTATTCGTAGTGGAGGGCCTTTATCGGGTCCATCTTCGCCGCCCTGTTGGCGGGATAGAGGCCGAAAATAAGGCCGATAGAAGCGGAGAATACAAACGCTATCACTACCCAGATCATCGGTACCGAGTATGGGAAGCTGATCAGTTTCGCGACACCTCTCGCCGCGAGAAGCCCGAGGAATATCCCGATCATCCCTCCAGCCCCGGTAAGGGTAGCCGCCTCGATGAGGAACTGCTGCATGATATCGTTTCTTCTCGCTCCGAGCGCCATCCTGATCCCTACCTCGCGCGTTCTCTCGGTAACAGAGATGAGCATGATGTTCATCACGCCGATTCCCCCGACCATCAGCCCGATCGACGAGATCACAACGAGCACAAGGCCGATGTAGGTCATGATGCTGCCAAGCATCTCCCTGAAACCCTCGGAGGTCGTGATATAGAAGTCATCCTCCTCCGCGGGCCCCAGCTTCCTCGACGCACGCATCAGGGCGTGGACCTCGTCGACAGCCTCTTCGATGGAGTAATCCTCCTTTATCGTGACACCCATCTGGTAGTCGTCGAACCTGTAACCGAGATCCTTCTCGTATGTCGTATAGGGAATCACCGCGTAGTTGTCACTTATGCTCCCGAGGATATTATCCCTCGTCGCCATCGTGCCGACGACCTCGTACTGGTGGTTTCCTATCTTGATCCACTTGCCTATCGGGTCGCGATTCGGGAAGAGGTCCTTCGCCGGTCCGTACCCGAGGACGATCACTCGGCGGCTCCGGTCCATCTCGAATTCGGTGAAGAACCGCCCGTATTCGATGACGATGCTGTACATACTCGCCATGTTGTGCGTGGAACCCATGACCTGGATAAGATTGGTCCGTTCGCCCTCGTACCTCAGGACATGCATCCTTCCCTGCGGGTCTATGTTGAGATCGACCCTGTCGCAGCTCACACAGTTATCCTCGAGGAACTTCACGTCCCCGATCGTGAGCTGCTTGCGCCTGAGCAGGTCACGCCTGTCGTTGCCGCCGCCCATCGGATCGAACCTCGAGAGGAAGAGATAAGGCCTGTTCGCCGATACGATATCGGACTGTATCCTCTCCCCGAGGCCCGACATGACAGTGACCATCGCGAGAACAGTCGTGACCCCTATCGCAACGCCGGTGATGAGAAGCCAGGACCGCATCCTGTGTGTACGGATCACCTCGAGCGCCTGCCGGAAGTTTTCCTTCCAGACCAGCCTCTTTTTCACTCTTCCTGCCTCGTCAACAGTCATAATGATCCTAGTCGGAATGCAGCGCGACCACGGGATCGAGGCTCGCCGCTTTACTCGCCGGGTATGTCCCGAACACGATACCTATGAAGAAGGTGACTATCAGCCCCGCCGCTATCGACCACGGGGCCACCACGTACGGGAGCGGAGAGACTATCGAGATGACCGCCGCGATCGTGAACCCGATCAGTATACCTATGATCCCGCCTATGAGCGAAAGGGTCACCGATTCCACGATGAACTGCCATACTATGTTGGATTTTCTCGCGCCGAGGGCCTTTCTCAAGCCAACTTCCTTCGTCCTCTCCGTGACGGAGACGAGCATCACGTTCATCAGGACCACGCCGCCGACTACGAGCGCTATCGAGACGATGAATATCAGCGCGTTGAATATCGAGGTAGATATCTTCTGCCACAGAGATATGAGATTCTCCGAAGTCACGACCGCGAAGTCGTCTTCCTCGAGCGGCCTTAGCCCGTGCCTGATCCTCATGGCCATCGTCGCTTCATCGACGGCCTGCTGAAGGAGGGTTATATCGGCTGCCTTGACCTTGATCTCTATCGACGTCCTCGAGCCGTAAAGCTTGAGGAATGTATTGACCGGGACATATACGAACCTGTTCTTCGATTCACCGAGGACGGTGCCGAGGTCCTCGACGACACCGATAACCGTAAAATGCTTTCTTCCTATCTTGATCCTCGCTCCGAGGGGGTCACCCCGAGGAAAGAGCCTCGTGTACACCTCCCATCCGAGGACAGCCACGTTCGCCGACTTCTGGTCCTCGAGGCGAGAGATGTGCCTGCCCATGGAGAGGGGGGCATCCTCGATCATGGGATACTGCTCCGACCTCCCCCTGATCGATATCCTGTCGACCCATTCTTCACGGTAGCTTACCTGGGCCTGATTGTCCGCAGCCGCCGATACGTATGAGGCCGAGGGTATCCTGTCGCGCATATAGTCGACATCGCTGAGTTTTATCCTCGGATTGCGCGCGATAGCCTCGAGGAAGGCGTCGAGATCCGTTATCGCCTCGAAGAAATTGAACTGCTCGATGGTGAAGACATTGCTCCCCTCCCCGGCTACCTTCTCCTTGACGTAGTCATCGATACCGCCGATGAGCGACACGACAGCGATGACAGACATCGTCCCTACGATGTTGCCGAGAAGAGTGAGAAAGGTCCTGAGCTTGTTCTCACGAAGCGCCCTGAGGGCGATGTTCATTCCCTGAAATATCAGCATGACCCTGCACTACTTCTTCGCGGCCTTCTCCGTGATCTTGACCCTCTGTCCGTCCCTGAGGTCCCTGATAGCCCTGAAGTTGCCGCTTACGACCTTGTCGCCTTCCTCGAGCCCGGAGACGACCTCGAAATGCGTCTGGCCGGCGACGCCGATCTTTATCTGCCTGAACTCCGCCTTGCCGTCGACCACGACAAAGACTCCCTCGATCTCACTGCTCTCCTCTTTTTTCACCGCCGTCGAATCCGCGGAAGCGGAATCAGCGGCCGCGGAGTACCCCTTCAGGTCCTTCGCCTGCCTTACAGTCAGGCTCTGGATCGGGATCGCCAGTCCGTTTTCGGCCCTGTCGGCGATGATCTCCGAGTCCGCCGAGAGGCCGGGCCTGACATGCGGAATAGTATCCGTCACGGTGATCACGACCTTGAAATCGACTCCCTGTTGTCCCGACACCGAGGAAGACAGGATGGGGCTGTTACCGACTTCGGTGACGATCCCCGCGTACGAGGTATCGGGGAAGGCGTCAAGGGTGACCTCGGCCAACTGTCCCGTCTCGATGCTGACCACTTCCGTCTCATCCACCTCTACTTCGGCCTCGATCGTCGAGAGGTCGGCGATAGTCATCAGCACCGTGCCGGGATTATTCAGCGTTCCCATTATGGCGATCTCGCCCTCCTCTACGTTGAGGCGGGTTACGATACCTGACATCTCGGCCTCGATCGTGACTTCCTGGAGATTATGCCTCGCGCTTGAGAGCTGCGCCTCCTGCTGCCTCACGAGCTGCCCGGCCGCTTCGAGGTTCGAGGTCCCGACATCCCTTGCTGTCTGTGCGGTCTTGACTTCCTTGTCGGTGAGGTATCCCTGCTTGAAAAGCCTTTCCGCCCGCTCGAGATCGCTCTCGTACTGATCCAGCTGATACCTGGCCTGCCGCTCCCCCGCCTTGGCCGACTGGACGGCAGCCTCGAGCCTGTCAACAGTCGTCTCGAGCAGTATCGGATCGATCTGGAGGAGGAACTGTCCCTGCTCGACATAGTCCCCCTCTTTAACAGCGACCCTTGTGACCTTGCCGATGTTAGAGGCGCTGATGTCGATCTGTCTCTTCGGCTTGATGCTGCCCGAAGCTGATATGATCATCTCGAGGTCCTTGCGTGACACCTCTTCGACCTGGACGGCGAGTTCTTTGCCACCCTTCGCCTTCAGGTTGATCAACACAAGCACGGCCACAACGAGAACGACACCGATGGCGATCCAGTGCTTCCTGGTCATCTCTCCTCCTGAATTTTTCGCTTATGTTTCCGAAAGCCTTTCGATCAGAGCGGATCGCGGCTTTCAATCGTCAGGCATTCAACCAGTCCTGACATCCGATTCTATCTTACCGTCGAGGAGTCTTATCACACGCTTCGCGTAGTCGGCGATATGCTCCTCGTGAGTAACCATCACTATCGTATTACCCGAACTATGGATCGTATCGAAGAGTGCCATGATCTCAATGCCTGTCTTGCTGTCGAGATTTCCGGTAGGCTCATCGGCGAGGATTATAGAAGGCCTGTTGACCATAGCCCTCGCTATCGCCACTCTCTGGCGCTGTCCACCGGAGAGCTCATTGGGACGATGCTTCGCCCTGTCGGTCAGCCCGACAGATTCGAGCACCTCCGCGGCCCTTGTGCGCCGTTCTTCCGCGGAGATACCACCGTAGATCAGCGGCAGCTCCACATTCTGGGCGGCTGTCGCCCTCGGAAGGAGATTGAAGGTCTGGAATACGAAGCCTATCTCCCTGTTCCTGATCCTGGCAAGCTCATCGTCGCTGAGGTTGCTTACTTCCTTGCCGTTGAGCCAGTAGTCACCTGATGTAGGCGTATCGAGACATCCGAGCAGGTTCATGAATGTCGACTTGCCTGACCCCGAGGGGCCCATTATCGCTACATACTCGTTCCGGTCGATCTCCAGATCGATCCCCGCGACCGCCTCTATCTTCTGTACCCCGACCTCATATATCTTTTTGACATCGCTGACCTTTATCAGCATATCATTCTCCCTCCAGCCCGGCTCTGAGCCTCGATTCGCTGCCCGTCGCCCTGTCGAGGTCGGCAATGGCGATCAGGTAGTCACACCTGGCGCCGATAACATCGGCCTTCGCCTGGGTAAGGGAGACCTGCGCCTGGATAGTGTCGAGCATCGTACCCGCCCCGACCCTGTATCTCTCCTCGGCGAGCCGTACATCCTCGGCAGCCTGCTCGACCGTCTCCGTCGCGACCGCAACACGCTCTATCGCCTCGTTTATCACGACTATGAGGCTCTTGATCTCCTTGACGGCGTTGAGCTCGCTCTTCTCGAGCTGGTATTCCGTTATCCTGTGATCGGCTTTCGCGGTCTTGACGTTAGCGCTGGTCCAGAACCTGTCGAAGACGTTCAGCCGCACGTAGGCCGTGACGTTCCAGGAGTATTCCTCTCTGAAGAAATTGAGATTGTCGGCCATCTCGCGATCACTCCAGTAATATCCGAAGTTCGCTCCCAGCGTCGGCAGCCAGCCGCTCTGGGCGACCCTCACCCCGGCATCGGACCCTTCGAGATAGGCTCTCAGCCCCCTCAGATCCGACCTGTTGTCCATCGCGAAAGCTATCTCGCTTGTCGGATCGGGATTGGACATCTCCATCGTGAGAGTCGTATCTACCCTGACGCCGGAGTAGTCACCCATATTCAGCACGGCGATCAGATCCTCGCGGGCTATCTCTACCGCGTTGGTCGCCCTGATCAGATCGAGCTTCGTATTCGAATGAAGGACCTTCGCCTTGAGGACATCAGCGCGTGTGCCCGACCCGACTTCCAGCAGCGCTTCGGTCCTTTCGAGGCTCTGCAGGGCCTGATCGACACTTTCCTCGGCGACGACGGTCAGCCGTTTGTACCTGACAAGGTTATAGTAGGAGCGGATCACGGTGGCGGTGATCATGTCGTAGTTGTACTGAAGCTCTTCCTTGGCTCCCTCTCGATTGTGATTGGACTGCCTGACCCTCGCGTAATTGGCGCCCCCGTCCCAGAGGACGATGTCGGAACCGATGCGGAAGGTATAGTCCTCATAGTCAAATCCCTGCGACTGCACAGGACGGCCCGAATCATCGATCAGCACGGAAGAGGGGCCGTAGTATCTGTGCCCCGCGTAGAAATCGACCTGAAGGTTGGGAAGCAGGCTGCCGTAACTGGCAAGCACGTTGCTCTCTGATTTCTTTAATGACTGTCTCGCCATCCCCATGTCGGGATTGTTTTCAAGCGCGAGATCAATACATTCCCTCAGCGACAGGATCCTCTCCGTGGAGAATGCTCCCGTTACTCCCGTTGACACCATGATCGCCGCACCGACCGCTATCGCACAGAGCGATAATCCTCTCTTTACTCGAAACATCGTTGAAGCCTTCCCTTGTGTCATGGACTGTGAAACCGGTTACTCTATAAAACGATACACTTAATTGTTACGAATATTCGAACCTTAAGTTTCAATCAAGAATCACCCTGTGTCAATATATCCTTGATATTGTCCCCCGGCTTGCTCCAGAAAGGCCTGAAAGGACAAAAAAAAGGCCCGGAGCATATGCCCGGGCCCTGGATTCCTGATATTCGCGACAGATCAGCTGCCGTGCAGCTTGAACCTGATCGGCACAGCCATACTTGCCCTTACAGGGACCGTCCTCTGTTTCGCGGGTTTGAAGAGGAACTGCCTCGCCGCCGCCATGGCGGCTTTTTCCATCGCCGGCGTCACATCGGACTGGATGACGGTAGCGCTCTCGACCTTTCCGTCCGTTCCGACCACTACGCGCAGCAGTACCGTTCCCTCGATACCGGCCTGCCTCGCAAGCGCGGGATAACTGGGCGGAACGTACCGGATCAGTTGCGGCGGCTCATCGAACGCGTAGAATTCCGACGACGATTCGGACGGAGGCGGAGGCGGAGGAGGAAGGTTCTCGATACGGTCGAAACTCGTCGGAGCGATCTCGGTCTCCTCGTCTACTTCCTCGCCTTCCTCTGCGGCGATCGGCACCACGGGCTGATCGATCTCCTTCGGAGGAGGAGGAAGCTCGAAGTCCTCGGCCGTATCGATCGCGATGAACTCCTGCTCCTTCAGTACGTAAGGCTTGAACTCGAAGGGGGGCGAAAAGTAGATGCCTACGAAATGCAGAACTAGCGTCGCGTAAAGAGCGTTCCGCAGGTATCTGTTGTACCCCGCCTTGAATTTCTGGTTTGCAACAGCGGTAACGGCCACGAAGGCCCCCTTTTCGATTATCTAATCATCATCGCCGACGGACACGAATGTCACGTTGACGGCGTTAGCTTCCTTCAGCTGCTCCATGATACGGTCCACCAGGTCATACTTCGTGCGCCTGTCGACGTTGAAGGCTACGATCAGGCTCCTGTTCTCTTCGAACCGCTTTGTTACCACGATATCGATAAGATCGACCTGTACCAGTTTGTCGTTGATGCTGACCCTGCTGTAACGGTCGGCCCAGATATTCATCAGTTTCTCCCGCTCAAGCTCCGAGCCTGTTTCGGCGCGCGGCAATGAGATCGGAAGGCCCTCTTCCATCTTGAAGATCGTCGTGACCATGAAGAAGATCAACAGAAGGAAGATGATATCAGCCATCGATCCTGTCGGGATCGCGTTCTGTACACCCTGTTTTTTAGTAATCTTCAAGGCGTCTCTCCTCTGTTAACCACTACTCTTCATCGTTCTCAAAGAGATCCTCTGTGCGTTCGCGAGCCTCAGCTCGTCAAGGATATCGATCATGACCGCGTATTCAGCGTCGGGGTGCGTCTCGATGACGACTACGAGCTTGGGATTGGCGATAAGCTTGTTCTCGATGATCTCCTTGAGATCCCTCATGCCTACCGGCCCGGTCCCCCTAATCACGATCGATCCGTTCGCGAACGCCTGAATCGTGAGAACGTTGTCCCGCTTCAGCTTCACCGATTTGGACTGCTGCCCGGGAAGGGCCATCGGCAGTCCCTTTTCGACCGCGAACATCGTGCTCACCAGGAAGAAGATGAGCAGAAGGAAGTTGATGTCCGACATCGAGGCGGTACTGAATTCGGAAGATACTTTGCTTCTCTTCTTGATCATTTTTTATTACTCCGGACGGGTTACTGCCCCATACCCATCTCGATGAGCTCGTTCACGAGCTCGGCCGAGGCTTCCTCCATCTCAAGAACGAACCTGTCGATCTGTGAAACGAAGAACGAATGGCCGATACTCGCTGGAATAGCGATAATAAGACCTGTCGCCGTCGTGATAAGCGCTTCCTCGATACCGGAAGCCACGACCTTCGCGCTGACCTGCTCGGCCGACGCGATAGCGGCGAACGCGCTGATCATACCGGATACCGTACCTAGGAATCCGAGAAGCGGCGCGACCTGCGCGACCGTGGCGATCGCGACGAGACCTCTCTCGAGGAACGATGTCTCGATACTGCCAGCCGTCTCGATAGCCTCTTTCACGGCGTCCGGACCTCGGCCCGCCCTGAGCAGGCCGGAGTGGAGCACGGCGGCGATCGGACCTCTCGTCCTTTCGCAGACCCGCATGGCTCCATCAAGACCCTCTGCCCGCATGGCCGAAAGGACCTCGGACATCAGCCTTCTGACGTTTACACGGGCGCGCGACAGGGTAACGAACCTCTCGATAATAAAGACAAAGCCGATGATCGAGGCGAAAAGAAGGGCGTGCATGAAGTTTCCGCCCTGAACGTACTTCTCACCGATACCGCTGTGCTTGAGGTTGTAAAGAACGGCTCCGAGCCTTTTACTCTCAGCCATATCCTCGACGGCTTTCGCTACGAACATCGAGTCGTTCTTTGCCGTTGCAAGTGAATCGGTCTCGGCCTGGACGGTGAATTCAGGCTCAACGATCTCCTCAGCTTCCTGCGCCACGACGGCGACTGAAGCGAATGCTGCGAGGAGGATCGATATGAGAAGAATCGACCTGACCGAAGAGTTTGTCTTTACCATGCGACGCGCTCCTTTTAGGGATAAATAGTACTTATAGCGTACTTTCTCTCAGTTACGGATTTTCCGTTGAAAAAGTCGAGAGGCCCAATCAGTCTCCCCGGGCTGGAAGAATAACCATGGAAACACGCAAATCAGCCCGTATCAGCCTCTTAACTGCTGTAAAATACTTTATGCGAACCCCCTTGTCAACGAAAAATTCCCGGGGCCGGTCAGGGCGCTTCTTTTCAGCGTTATTCATCCGCAGGTGTAACGCCGAATCCCTCTAATTCCTCTGAAGTGCCTACCAGCAGGAAGTTTCCTATACCGTCCTTGTCGACGAACAGAAACCTCATACCGGCCTCACCCATCATTACCCTGTCCTTTTCGAAGAGGGGATCACCTCTCATCACGTACATCCACAGCTCGTACGCGCCGGTATCCATTCCGCCGCCCCTGTAGGGTCTGTTGATACCGCTCGTCGCTTCCTTCATCATCACGAAATCCGTGCCCAATCCCTTGTACGGGGAATGGATACGACCTTGTACTTGTCCTCGAGCTTTCCGAGTGATTCGTTCAGATCGGTCCTGTTGAAGGGAACCGCTTCCGAGATGATCTCATCGGGAGGGCCCCACTTTATGTAGAGCAGCCCGCGGGGATTCAGCGCCCCCCGGGTGTTGCCGCCGGAAAATTAGCGTCCGCGTACCTGACCCGGTTCTGGAATATATCGTACAGTTCATTGACTGCTGTATGCGGAGTCGGATCGTGCTTTTTCCAGAAAGCGACCAGCACCCGCTCCTGTTCGCCGATGCTCATCTTCTGGAACTCCATGAAGTCGGAATCATCGAAGATCTACCTTTGCCTCGACAAGGATATCTCGGCGCGGCTTCTGCCAGTTAAGCAATCTGCCACGCGACGCTGAAATCCTTCGCGGACACTCCCCTCAGGACTCCGCCGTACAGGACCTCTACCCTGGCCGTGTAGTTTCCGGCCGGCCACGTGTTGACGTCGAAAGACCCGAAATCAGTACCCTTTCATTTCTTACAGGGACCAGGCCGCTCGTCGTGCCTACCGTCTCTCCCTTGGAATCGAGGATCGAGAGGTAAACATCGACTGAATCAGACGGCATCTCCATCCGGCACCAGGCCGCTGGCGAAAAAGGAGAGTGTATCGTTCTTCAATCCGTATATCTGCATCGGATTGGGAACGTAACGCCCCCCGCTCTCCCGGCTCCATAGCAGCACCGGCTCGCTGAGGGCCAGTCGGCCTGGAGCAAAGCCCGCTATCTCTATCTCGAGGTCCTCGATCCTGGAATAGAGATTCTTGCTGCT
Source organism: Candidatus Krumholzibacteriia bacterium (assembly GCA_963836185.1). GTDB lineage: Bacteria > Krumholzibacteriota > Krumholzibacteriia > Krumholzibacteriales > Krumholzibacteriaceae > JAUWCL01. The sequence continues at coordinate 7,818 of CAWIIQ010000004.1, read as the reverse complement.
GATCAGGCCCATCAGAGTCTTTTTCTTGCGCTGAAGATCCTCGACCCGGACGCTGACAGTATAGCTTCCGGGATCGACTGTACAGGAATCGGACATGTATATGAATCCCGAGAGATCATTGATCATGGGCTTTTCATCCCGGCTGTCCCTGATCACAAGACCTTTTTCGTGGATCTTCTCGTCGCCGCGCATAAGGACGAGCTCGACCTTTACAGCGGCCTCGAACGATCCGTTCATCTTCCTTGTAGTGGATTTCCTTGACTGGGATGGCGATCTGGAAGAGCCCCAGTATCCTGCCGTTTTCCAGGGGAAGAGCGGAGGTGTCGAGGAAGAACTCGAAATCCCCTTCCCCTCTTGCGACCTGCCCCGCTGCTGCCGGCGCAAGCAGCAGCAGAGCTATAATTGTCATTAACGTGATGTTTCGTGTTTCTCTCATTACAGGCCTCCGATCTGAATAGGCCCGGCACCCCCCAGCCTAGTAACTGAAATTGAGGGTGAAGCGATGCGCCTGTCCGAGGTACCCGAGGTCCTCCCAGGCATAATCGAAACCGATATCGGAAGTCTGGCTCGTATCGAACCTGAAGCCGACTCCCCATGCAAGACCCTGCGTATCGTAATCGATATTGTATCCGGAACGCAGGAAGAAGAACTGGTTGAATCCATATTCCAATCCGACGTTCATCCTCTCCTTGTTGTCGGAAGGATGAGCGAACTCTCCGGACGCGAGCAGTGCGTGAGCGCCTCTCCTGTAAGCGTCGATACTCAGACCGACCTTGAAGAGGGTCGGCATCTTTGACGCCCTGTCGTCATAATCGACCTCGGAACCGAGACTCTGGATCATCATACCGAGCTTCATTCCCTGGATGCCGATCCGGTAGATGAGGCCGAAGTCGAACGCCATCGTCTGGACGCTCTTGTCGGCAAGACCCATATGGATGAAGTGGGCCGTAATACCGGCTGAGAACTTGTCGGTAAAATACATCGCGTATGACAGGCCGAAAGACATGTCACCCGCGTCGAAGTACCGGTTCGTACCTTCGGGCATATAGATCGTCCGCTCGAGCTGGGGATCCATCGTCAGGGCTCGTGCGCTGACTCCCCAGGTCCCCGGAAGGTACGGAGTAGAAAATGTGGCGGCTGCAAAATAGACATCGATGTCAGCCGGCCAGGTAACCGTATTGAGAGTCACCTCTGTCCTTGGCTGCGCGACCATACCGGCCGGGTTCCAGTAGATCGCGGTAGCGCCGTCGGCGACCGCCGTATACGCACTACCCATTCCGGCCGCTCTCGCCGAGACGCCTACTTTAAGAAACTGGGCCGCATAAGTACCCACCTTCTCAAACGGCTCGGTCCCGGCGTTAGCGATGCCGTGCGCCAGCACCATCACTACGACCAACCCGAGAAACACCTTGCGAAACATCACCAGACCTCCTGAAATTGATCTCACTGTCATTTATCTTATGACTACGAACTTTCCGATAGTCCTGCTGAAACTGCCGTCATCCGGCTCTACCGAGAAGAGGTAGACACCACTTGTAACATCCTGCCCGTTGCGGGATACGAGATCCCACCTCAGTGTGCCGCGTCCATCTGATCCATCGTGATAGAGGACCTCGACGAGGTCACCGGAGAGTGTGAAAATCCTGACCGTGCTGTTGCACGCGGGCAGGTTTCTGAATTCGACCTTGATCCCCGTCGGATCATCCATGTTGGGCTCGAGTTCCCAGGGAGCCATCGATTCGGCCGTTGCCGGGTTGGGAACCACGTACACCTTGTCATCCTTGTACTCGTCAGCCTGCTGCGCATCGGAGAGAGGCACAGTGTACTGGAAGTTCGAGGAGGGATCGCCGAACTTGTTCGGCCTGATCGGCACGCCGTCAGTGAGCAGATGATCGTAGGCCGTGATACTGTAGAAATAGTGCATCCCGTTATGAACGTCCCTGTCGTCGAACTGGTAATACTGCAGGCCGCCCTCGAAGCCCAGGCTGTACCTGGCGAGCGACTCGAGCGTATCGCACTGAAGATTTGTCAAGCCTGGCGGACAGGGCACGGTATCGAGCGGATAGTACCAGAGGTTTTCCTCGAAGTACGATATGATCTCGTCCTTGTTTTCCAGGTCTGATAGGGGCTGATATTCCCATCCACCTTCCGAAATCGGCATTTTGAACTCGTGATCGGGGAGGACCCCGTTTACCAGGTCTCTCTCCTCCAGGAGCTGCCACAGTTCCCTGGCAGGTCCGCTTAGCACCGATGTGCCGAGCGGCCTTTTCCAGCCGTCGGCTCTCCAGATCCTGTATCCCTCGAAATCAAACTCGAGCGTCGAAACGTCCGGAGTGACCTCGCTGAAATTGTCCCACAGCAGGACTATCTTCTGGTCGTAGGGAAGGACCCTCATATTCGGTGGAGGCGGCGCGGAACCGACGAGCCAGTTCACGTTGGTCTCATTACCGAACACACCGGTCTGAAAGTCCTCGAACACCGCGTTACCCTTCGAGCACCTCGTGTCTTCCCAGAGATCGAGTTCCTCGAAGCAGTCGTTGTTGACCCAGAGGATCTCGCCCCTGGCAGCCGACTGGAGAGAAAAATCGGTGTCACACGAATCTGGATCCAGAGAACTGACCGGCCCGTACAGCGGCGTCTCTCTTCCGTCTACCCCCGTCTGGGGATTGCCGTCGATATCGAACCAGTTGCCCTGGAACGCCATCGTCGCGCTCGCCGCGGAAGAAAGCATGCCCTCGAGGCCGTTCCCCGCGACGAAAGCTACCTGGAGCGTCATCACGCTGTCAGGGAGCAGTTCGCGGAAGGGGCCTGTCGCCATCAGCATCCTGTAATCACGCGGAACCTCGGCGTTACGATCCTTGCTTGCCCTGCTCATAAGCTCATACCGCTGGTAGTCGTTCGTCGGGTCGCCTCCGTTCTCGTACGGCTGATCGCCCGAGAAGTTCTGGTACGAGGTTATCCCGACCCTCTGGGGAGCGTTATCGCCGAGAGGATCGATGTCATGGCCCAGGAAAATGATCCCGAGGTAGCCCGTCGTCCTTCCCTCATCGCCGTCCTTGTCGTAGAAGTAGGCGACGCTCATCCTCACCGGGACCTGATTCTCGCCCCTCTGTGCGCAGCGGATACCTTCCCAGAGACCGGTGCAGTCATCAGTCCAGTACTGCTCGCGGTCCCGCGGTCCGGCATCGCCATCGGCGAAGAAGCCGACGAAGACATCCTCAATGATATCCGTACCGTAATTCTGTATCTTGTATTCTATACCGACGAAATCGTAGAACTGCTCCTCTTCCCACTGATAACTCTCCTGCCTCACAAAGAGATGAAGGGGAGTATGCTCGGGATAGATCTGCGTAGCGTTCGGCTCATCATCGGTGAACCAGCAGGTGAACATCTGCTTTCCGATAGCGCCGAAATCCTCATCGATCTTTCCGTCGCCATCGTCGTCCACGCCGTTCAGCCAGTCCTCATCCGACACACCGTCCTTGTCGTCGTCATCGGGGCTCGGCAGCCTCGCTCCGTCCTGGATACCCTCGAACGCGGTGTATATCTTCGCGTTCGGGGTTCTCGGTCCCGGGGGGCCTGAACTCGATATCGTAAGCGGCAGTCGAAACGACGGGAATACCGCCCTTTCTCGCCCCGATCCAGAGCCCGGCGATGTACAGATACTCGACGCCGGAGTTGGCGGGCCACTGCGCTGATGGATATTCGGCTGTAGGCCAGTTCGAGGCGGGGTACGATCCGAAACACCCCCAGTTGCACACATGCATCTGCAGGTTTCCGACATTATGGATGCCTGTTCCGTCGTACACCCAGATCTGCTCGAGTTGCTTCAGCTTATCGTTCCACTCACTCTCGTCCTTCCTCGCGGAAGCCGGAGAGTGAAGCATGACGACCAGCATCGCAATCAGCGCGATCAGCATGCATCCCTTGCGTATCATCTTGAGGACCTCCATTACCTCTCCATAGAGTTTCCTAGAACTCGAATCCAAAGCCTATCCTCCACAGCCTGTGCGAGGCCCAGATCGTGGGATCGTTCACCGGCGTAAAGTCGTCGATGCCATCCTCATCAAGATCCTGCAGATAGGCTCCTCCGAAGTTTCCCGTCTCCGTAAGATAGGAACCGCCGTCCATCCTGGCGTTTACCATGCCGGGAGCGGCGCCGGGAGCCACACCGAAGGGCAGAAGCACATCCTCGTTAAGCAGGTTCCTGCCCTCGAAGAATAGCGTCAGCTCCTGTCCGTATATATTGAACTTCTTTCTTCCCTGAATGTTGATCACATGTGTCGGGTCCAGCCTCATCGTGTTCTCCCACAGCGGATCCTGGCGCCTCGCGAACCTGTCGACCGGCGTCCACGGCAGCCCGCTGCCGAAGGAGTAGACCATTGTAGCTCCCCAGTTGTTCTGGTCCTGCAGCCTTAGCGTGACGTTCAGCGTATGGCGCTGATCCCAGTCGAGGGGCATCTCCTGCGTCGGCAGATGGGAAAGTCCCTCGGCGGTAACGCCGAAGTTCGCGTCAGAGGCGACTCCGTCGGCAAACGACCAGGTGTAGGAGATCTCGCCACCGATATGGTGGCTGAGACGCTTGTTGATCGCGATCTCCATTCCACGGGAACTCGCGTACGTCCTGTTGATATATCGATAACCCTGAAGTCCGAGATCCTCGTCCGTTACTCTTGTCGACGAGATCAGGCCGTAGATGTCCTTGTTGAAGACCACGAAGTTCGCCGCTACCGTCTCGGTGAACTGATGCGATACGCCGGCCTGGTACGAGACAGTGAGCTCCTCGTCGAGATCGGGGTTTCCAAGGACCCCCGTGCCGGAGACCATGTCCTGGGTACGGAACAGGTACGTCCTGCTCGGCCACTGAGTGAATCTTCCATAATGGAAATGGAACTTGTCCTTGTCCGTGATCGGGAAAGCAAACCCGAGACGCGGGCTTACCTGGAACTTGTACTTCTCGACGTTAGGATCGATCTCCGAGGAACTGATGGAGATCTCGGTATTGTTTCCAGGCGAGAAGAAATCGAACCTGACGCCGGCGTTAACGACCATCCCCTGGTACTCCCACTTGTCCTGGACATAGAAGGAAGCCTCGGGGTTGAAGTTATGGAATATGTTGGCGCTTGTACCCATCATGTAGCTGCCGTCCTCGAGGCGCCTGACGCTTCCGGGAGAGTTGATCGCCTGGTCCTCGAGATCGTTGTATATGAACTGCAGCCCCGTCTTGAATACATGTCCGTACCACTGCTGGGACGTGATGTCACCCTTGACCGTGTATATGACCGAAGTCCTGTCCTGGTAGTACGGGAAGTCGTACGCGTCGACGAAGTAGGGGTATTCCGGATCCGTGTACCAGATCAGCGTTACTGACTCCGCTGAGCATGAACACTCCGCTCGGCAGGATCGTCGGAGTTCCCGCTACGAGGAAGTCCTGGGGGTCCTTCAGTTCGCCGGTCACGGGATCCTTGACCGATACGACCCTGTCGAACTGCGAACGGCTGACGTTGATCGTATAGAGCAGGTTGTCGTTTATATTATGGTTCAGCGCCACCTTGAGGTTCAGGTTGTTGCTTACAGCTACGTTCGTCCGCTCCGCGGAGTTGAAGTATACATAGCTCGAATCATCCCTGAAGTAGCTGAACTTCGAGTCGGGATTCTGGAATCCCTCGAAGAGGACCTTGCTGTCGTAGGTCTCATCGCCGGCCTCGTTGACGACCATCTCATCCCAGATGATCTCTGTCTCTTCGCCGTATACGTTCTCCACCAGCCTGGCGTAGAAGTTTTCGTACCTGATTATGAAAGCTCCCGCGTCCGGGTTGTTCGGATCGCGGACCTTCGAATAGATAGTGATCGGGTAGATCGTCTTTCGCCGTCCCTCAAGTGTGCCGGGATACGAAGGGGACCTCTGGACCTCCTGCTCGATCCATGGACCGTGGTAGACCGACACATAGGGGCCGAAGGCCCTCGCGTCTTCGGCGAGACTCTCACGGCTCGCCCGCAGCGTCGTGAACCTGTATATCTTCTGCGACGTATCCCTCGACGTTCCAGTTGTGCTGGTACCCGTGGTTCTGCGCGTGTGAATAGATCGCTTCACCGATAAGCTTCATCCCGGGTTTTACCTGCCAGGCAAGCTTTCCCTGCACGTTGTACGACTTCCGACTGTCTCTGCGCAAAGCTCGCATAGTTAGAAATAGGCGTACTGGACATATGATCGTCCCTGCCCCAGATCGCCCAGTTCTCACCGTCAGAGGCAGTAAACTCGCCCGATACGTAGAAAGTCAGGTTATTGACCCCGGTAGGCCCGCCGAAACCGAGACTGAACCTGTCATAGTTGGTATATGTCTTGTCCTTGCGGCCGAAATCGTCCGTCATATACCGGACCTGTCCTTCGAAGGTCCGTCCGCCCTCTCTCGTACTGACATTGACGATCGCCGACTGAGCGTTGCCGTACTCCGCGTCCATCCCTCCGGTGATGACCTGGCTGTCGTCGGTTCCGAGCATACCGACCGAGATCATCCCGCCACCGAGAGGATCGTCCACGGGAACACCGTCGATCTGGAACTGGACCTCACCGTCACGTCCGCCTCGCACGTGAAGTTCGTCACCTGTCTTGACGATCCCGCCCTTGAGAGCGAGAGCCTCCACGACATCATCGACGGGGAGTTCCTGAAGCTCGCTCTTTGACACGGAGTGTTTTACGTCGGAGCTCTTCACATCGATCTGGACCTGTTCCGCCTCGACGACGATCTCCTGTGTCTTTCCCACGATCTGCTCTTCGAGCTTGAAGTCGACCCTTGCGGTCTGGCCGGCGTCGACCCTGATGCCGGTCTGCTTCAGCGGGCGCATATCCCATCATCATCACTTTGATGGTATAAGTGCCGACGGGGACTCCGGCGACCGTGAAAGTTCCATCGGTAAGGGTCATTCCACCCATGTTGGTACCGACGATCACTACATTGGCATAGGGAAGGGGGCTGCCGGTCGTTGCTTCCGTGACTCTGCCCGTGACCCTTCCTGTCTGCGCCATGGCGGGTTGCGCAGCCGTAAGAACGATCAGGGCGGGAAGAACAATGGCAAGCAGCCTGAAACGAGAGCGGGCTTTCATGTCAATCTCCTTGTACTTGCCTGTAGCATCTATGCCTGTATTAATGGACCCATCCCAGGGCATACGTCTAGCATGCCGGGTCGGGAACAGGTGTGGGGTCTGTTACTCTCCTCTAATTCCTCACGGATAATATAATTATCCCTACATGAGGTGTCAATCAAATTGCCCTCTGTGGAGTAAAAAGGAACGAGGGTTCCCGTCATTTCCGCCTCACAATACGATAAATATCCCGAAATCCTTGAAATTACATAATATGCACCTGCTGCTGTCATCTTATCACGACGAACTTGCCGGTCGTCTTCGGGAAAGCCCCGTTATCGGGGGCGACAGTGAAGAGATATACTCCGCTCGTGATGTCCTGATGATTGCGTGAAACGAGGTCCCAGACGAGCGTTCCTCTCCCGTCGCCGCCGTCGTGATACAGCACCTGGACGAGATCACCGGACAGTGTGAACACCCTCACAGTCGATCTGCACGCGGGCAGGTTCCTGAACTCGACCTTGATCCCGGTCGGATCGTCCATGTTCGGTTCGAGCTGCCATGGAGCCATCGATTCCGTCGTCGCCGGATTGGGCACTACATACACTTCCTCCTCCTGAAACCCGCCGGCTTCCTGCGCGTCCGAGAGGGCCGTCACATACTCGAAGTTGGACGCGGGTTCACCGAACTTGCCGAGCCTTACCGGAACACCTCCTGTGATCACGTGATCGAAG
>CAWIIQ010000003.1:0-568781 GCA_963836185.1 Candidatus Krumholzibacteriia bacterium | reverse complement strand
CGCCAGGACCAGCAGCAGTAATGAGGCCAACAATCGTTTCATGTCGCCTTCCTTTCCACGCCACCCGGCTGCCGGTGATACGGTCCGGCTCCTGTCTGTGGCGTCATGCTCTGTAAATACATGGTGAACAGCCGCATCCTGTTCCGGAGACTGTGGCTAATTCCCTTTTTCTGTTGCATCCCCTCTCCTGTCTCTTGTCAGGCAGGCGTGGATCAGCCTTTCTCGTCCTGCCGGCCGTCTCCCGGGACGGCCAGCAGCGATTCGACCGCCGGCAGCAGGTCAGTGGCGATGTCTCGTTTGAGCACAAAGCCGTCTGCGCCGGATTCCATCGTTGCCTGCCGCACACTGGACTCATCGTGAACGCTCAGGACGATCAGTTTCATCGCTGGACAGGACTGGCGAAGCCCCTGTATCCAGCGAAGGCCGTTTCCGTGGGTAAGTGAGCCGTCCACCACTGCCAGCTCGGGCTGCAGCCGTCCGGCGCTTTCAAGCATCGAGGCCTCGTCGGCCACCATGACGACATTCTCGAATATCGTCCCGAGCAGGCCGCATACGCCCTCGGTCAGACCGTGGTGACGGTCCGCAAAGAGCACACAGTTGAATGTCTTTTTGATCACTGACCCAGCCTCGATATCCCTCGTTCACGGACTTCCCAGCGTTCCACTTCCTGTGACGGCCTGATGCTAAAGGGATTGGTTCGGGCTGTATACTCGGATGATTACGGGTTCGGCCAGGTAAACTTACGAGGTGCCGAAAACCGGAATTGGACGGATCTCCGCAAGATTTTCTTCATACCGGCTCGAAGTATGAGTATTATTACCAGTCTCTATTAAGAACGGAAGGAGTCTGATCGATGATCTCGTTAGAAACGCAGGAAACAATCGCCATCCTCAAGCTCGACAGGGGCAAAAAGAATCCGATAGACCTCGAACTGCTCAGCGAGATCGGAAAAGCACTGAAGGAATTCCGGGAAGACCCGGAGATCCACGGACTGGTGCTGGGAAGCACCAGCGACAGGTTCTTTTCCATTGGATTTGATATCCCCAACCTGTTCGATCTCTCAAGAGAGGATTTCGGCGGATTCTACAGGACCTTCACAGAGCTCTGCCTCGATCTCTTTACCTTCCCGAAACCTACCGCCGCGGCTGTTCAGGGCCACGCTACCGCTGGCGGATTCATCCTTACCCTCGCCTGCGACTACAGGATCATCGCCGTGGGAAATAACCTGATGGGACTGAACGAGGCGAAGCTCGGGGTACCGGTCCCTCATTTCAGCGAACTGGTACTGCAGCGGGTCGCCAGCAAGGCGAACGCGAAAATTATCATCGAAGAGGGAGAGTTCTTCCTTCCCGAGGACGCCCTGACAATGGGAATAGCCGAGAATGTACTGCCTGATGACGAAGTGCTGCCTGCCGCGATTACTGCGACCAGCGGTGTCGATGCCGATATCATGGGGACATTCAGCGCTATAAAGGGCGCCCGCACGAAAAAGATAAGAAAAGCCGTACATCATGCGATGGATGAAAAAACAGAGGCCTTCCTCGACCGCTGGTACGCGCCTGAAGTCCGCGAGAATCTGAAGGAAGCGATGAAGAAGTACTGATCGGCTGGATAAGTTTCCAGGGCCGAGTCATCCCTTCACACGGTCTCAATCGACACCGAGCATACTGAGTATCTTCATCCCGATATTCACGCCGGTGGGAAAGTCATAGTTCGACAGGACGATAACGGAATATGATGACTTGAGATCCAGCGCGATGAAAGCGCATATTCCAGGTGCCGCACCCGCGATCCGGTAAGGTTCATCCGGAGGAGCCTTGTGATCTCCGGGATCGCCTTCGAACCGATTCAGGAAGTACCAGGTGTGCTCCTCGCTCAAGAGCTTAAAGCCTCGCAGGGCATTTCCGAACTTCAGGAGATCCTCCACCGTCGAATATCCGCCGCCGGTCGGGCTCCCCTTCGGCGGCAGGGTATACATATTGTTCCATTCGTAGCCGGTCCCCTCAGGAGCGGATCTGTTCATGTTTGTATACCCCATGGCCAGGTTCTCCACCGGCCCGTCCTTGTCATACGAATCCGTATCATCTCATCCCGGCAGGCTCGTAGATATTCTTTCTTATATACTCGTAATAATCCATCCCGCTGACGGCCTCGATTATCGCTCCAGCCACGATGAATCCAGTATTGCAGTGCTGAAAGTTTGTCCCGGGCTCGAAATCAAGAGGGATATCCTTTATGAACTCCAGGTATTGCGAGACGCTGCGCAGCTGTGTGATGTTATTGATGAAATATTCGTTCGACCAGTAGTCGCCCCACCCGGAGCGCATGTTGAGCAGGTGCCGTATCGTCACCTGTTCAGCTATCTCCGGAGGAAACATGTCGAGATAAGTACCGATCGGATCATCCAGGGAGAGCTTCCCCTGTTCCATCAACTGAGCAACGGCTATAGTCGTAAATGCCTTGTTGCACGAGCCGAGATTGAATCTGGTATCCAGCCTGTTCAGCGCCTTGAATCTCTTCGATGCGTATCCGTACGCTCCCTGAAAGATGGGGCCGTCGCCCCGGGCAACAAGTACGGCGCCGGAAAATTCGTTCTTGTTTTCCATTCCACGGAGGTATCGCTCCAGCTCTTCCATATTAGAAAAATTCGCATCGCCTTCAGCACCATTCTCTTTCGGTGACTTTTCACCAGTATCCGCCGGGCTGTAATCGTCCGGCCTGGAGCCCGGTGCGATCCCGATAGATGCTATCCGGTGAGGTTCGTCCGGCTCGACCTTGACAGAAAGATCCAGCCAGGCATCCCTGCTTTCGGCCTTCAGGATAACCCTTATCTCATCAGGGCCTGTTTCTGAAACCTTCGCAACGCTCAACCGGCCGAACATCGTCTGTGTCGTCTCGAAAATTGCCTTGTGAGTAGCGATTGGGAACGCGTCCCTGAATCCCGGTGTATACTGGTTCGCGATATAGTCGTCGACATCGAGTGAAGAGGTGCCATTCAGAAGGGCGATCAATTCACCGGCTCGGACACCTGCCGGAGTCTCAGGCAGTTCTCCTGCTGAGACTTGAATCGACCATAGAACGAAAAGGATTGCGGCAATCAGCTTAATGGACGATTTCATAAGAACTCCCCCTCTTGACAGACTGGTATGACGACATCTTAAGTGTTGTGTAATAATTTCTACACAACTACCCGAGGTTCGTTTCAGAATTTCGAGTGCTATTAATTCAGTCGGGGCAGCATCAACGCAAGTAGACTATCTTGCGCGACTTGCCGTAGTCACCCGCCTGCATCCTCATGAAATAGATACCCGAAGCGACCGGCCTCGACGCGTTGTCGCGGCCGTCCCAGACGGTCTGGTACATCCCGGCGCCGCGGTCCCTGTCCTCGAGGGTGCGTACGTGCCTTCCGGCCGTATCGTAGATGCGGATACTCACATGCTCGGGCCTTTCGAGCGAGTAGGAGATCGTCGTATGGCCGTTGAACGGGTTGGGGTAGTTCTGGTGAAGAGCAGTGGCGGCCGGTGTTCCCTCCGCGTCTGTCACGTATTCCTGGATAGTGAAATAGTCACCGCTCTGTCCCGAGCCCGCGTTAAGTGACGGATCGTATGCCGTGACACGGACGAGACAGGAGTCTGATCCTTCTGTCTCGATCGGTACGTCCCACGTGTATGAGGAGTCGTTCGGCTCGCCTGAGGCGAGCACTGTCCAGTCGGTCCCGCCGTTGATCGAGCAGGCTATCGTCACAGAATCGACCCCGGTATCATCGGTCGCGATCCACTCGATCTCGATCGGATCACCCGCCGTGAATGTCTCTGCGCCGTCTGGATGGACGATCGTGACTACGGGATCCTCCATGTCGGCTCCATCCGCGCAGGCGTCGACTTCACTCGAGTATCCGCCCGAGTACCCCGAGTCGTCGACGGCACATACCTTGTAGTACCAGCACCCCGAGACCGGGTGGTGATCGAAACTGTTCTGCCCGTTCGGGACCGTGCCGAGAAGGTGTTCCGCATCGATATCGAATCCCGACACCGTATCGCCGAAGACTGCGAAATAGTCGCCGTCAGGAATCGGCGGCACGATCCACGAAACGGAGATGGCGGTATCACTCGAGGCTGTCGCGGCGCAGTTCTGGACAAAATCGGGCTGCAGCCAGAGGGCGTCAGGCCCCCCGAACATCCCTATGTCTGCTCTGGAACCGTCCGGATCATCACCTCCGGCGGGATCACCAGCATCTATCCCTGGAGAGAACAGCCCGAGGTGATAGTCCGCTCCCGGCAGATCGACGTAGAGCGGGTCGGTGCTCATGTTCGTTGCGTCGGGGGTTATCCCGATGACATCGCCCCCCGTATTGCCGTACGCATTGTTGTATGTGTAGGTGATGTTCTCCGCGGCCGTCGCGTGAAATCCGCTTGGAGAACCTCCGGTGAAGTTGTTGTTTCTGATCGTCAGTCCCAGCGCATTGCTCAACATCAGGTTGCCGCCCACGTAGAGACCGCTGTTGCCGTCGATAGTATTGTTCTCGAATATGCCCCAGCAGCTGTCGGCGGAAATGCCTCCGCTGATCAAGGATGCCGTGTTGAGCGCTACCAGGGAATTGTCCATGTCAAACGCGGCGGCCTTGTGCATTATGCCCGCGCCGGTCCCCGCAGTGTTCTCCGTGATCACTCCGCGGCTTACGGACAGGGATGTCCTTTCGGACATGATCCCGCCTCCGGATGACGAGCATTCGTTTGAGGCGATCGTATCTCCGTCGAGGGAAAGAGAACCGAAGTACGAGTATATTCCGGCGCCGGACACGAAGCCGGTATTTGACGTGATGACGTTCCCGGACATAATCACTTCCGAGTTGCGAGAGCAGATCCCTCCGCCATAACGAGTGCCGGTGAACTCGGCGTTCGGCTGCGATCCGGTGACAGTGTTGCCTGTCAACGTCGCCGTTACCTGGTAGAGGTATATCCCGCCTCCGCTCTGAGCGACGCAGTCTGTGAGCGTGTTGCCGATGATCTCGACATCTCCGAGATAACAGCAGATGCCGCCTCCCGCGCTGTACTGCGTGACGGTGACGTACCCGCAGGCATCTATGGTGTTGCCCTTGATAAGAGGCGAAGCGTCGTAGGCTAATATTCCGCCCCCATAGATTCCGGAAACGGGCAGATTCAAGCTCGTTCCCGATCCCCCGGTTATGTTACACCCTTCGATGCCGCTCCCATCGCCGGGGACCATTATGAACGATACCGGGCTGCCGATCGAGTTGATCGTCGAGGGGTAGACACCGGAATCGCGGTTCGTGAAGCCGACGTCCCATCCTCCCAGGATGTACACGGGACTCTGAACGGTCACAGCCTCGTTGTACGTGCCGGTCTCGATCATGATCGTATCGCCGTCAGATGCCGCATCGAGGGCGTCCTGTATCGACAGGGCCGCCCAGGCGGGAGCAGAATACGGAAATATATTGCCGCCGGTCGTCGAGACGTACTTGTAAGGACCACCCTGGATGACGAAATCGGAATCTGAGAAGTCATAGTCGTCGACAACACCGCCGTGCCAGGCTTCGACCTTGATCCTGGAAAGCGATACGGGAAGGTCATCGATGGTCCATACGTAAGTCGAGTCGGTACCCGACAGGCCGCTCGCTACGGTGAAGGGATACGTCTCGCCGCTGTCTAAACTCAGCAGGATGCTGATCGAGTCCGGCGGCCCTCCCGGCGTCAGCCACCGTATCTCATATTCCTCTCCGGCCAGGAGTACCTCACCGCCATTCGGCTGGATCAGCACGATGTTTGAGGGCTCGCTGGCAACTGGCACGACCAGGGGATCGCCTGTGATAGTCATCCCATAGTGCCAGCAGATCTCTGAGTAGGAATAAGGGGCAATCGTATTGAACCAGTCGTTGAAGGCCTGGCCCAGGGTCTTCCCCTCTCCAAGAGGCTGATAGAAGGCCCAGAAGTTCAGCATCGAGCCTGTCTTGGTGCTGCCTATCGTGGCCAGGGCAGTGGTACTGGGATTGAAGACATATGCCCCGCCGAGGAAATCGCTGGAGGTGTAACGCATCGCACTGCAGCAAAAAAGGTTGTAAAAAAGGGCCTTCGGTGGAATCGCCTTGATCGCGGGGCCGTTAAGGGTTCCACCACGAGTAAAATAATGCTGGAAGGCATTGGAATGACAGGAGAGCTGGATGAATTGATACACCGGTGAAGTCAAACGGTTGTCGCTGTAGTCGTCCCGGTCTGTATCGGGAGCCTTGATCGCTTCGTTATCGGGAAAGGCATAGCCGATATCGGTCCAGAAATAGGATAAGCTCGACCAGTCATCCTCGGTATAAGTGAGTGCATAGTTGGTCATCGGCAGCTGCAATGAGTACCACGCGTGCAGTTTGTCCAGGTAGTCGTTGATCTGAGTATCCTCGGCATCACCTGTCATCCGAGAGGCATCGATTCGTCCCAGGAAGATCTCAGGGGCAGTATCACCCAGGCCGCCGGTATGGGTATCATAGACCCCGCTCTGCATGGGGGCCGCGATCTCGAAATCGCTCCAGGTACCGTCAAGATCGGTCAGGAAAAGATCACAAGGGAAAGATGCGTAACCATATTCGTCGTGGTCATTTTCGATCTCAAACCAGGCGCAGGGCAGGTCCCCGAACAGCACGCAGCCGACCAGATCGGTCGACTGGGAGATAATAAAATCCTTGAGACTCTCGGCCGTACCGTAGGTCGAGCTATAGAGATCTGCCACATAGCCTGCTGCCTGGATGTCGGAGATGTATCGGTCCAGTTTCGTCTGGATGAGCGGAAGGAGTGTGCTGTTCACGATGACCAGTACGCGCGGAGGACCGGCAGCCTGAGGGATGCGCGAAGGCGCCATTCGCACGGGAACGATCTGAAGAGGTCGTGGAGGGTGGGTTGCAAGGTATTCGGCGTATGTGTCGGGCGGCTCGGGCCCCATCCACCGAAGACGTGATACCTGCGAATAATCAACGAATTGCTGCTGGGCGGAAACCGTGCCAGGCAGAAAAAGCACGATCAGCAGAACGATGACAACCATCCATCTCATGTTTACACTCCCTATATAGTATTGCCTGACAATTAACACAACCCGGCAAAAGGAATAGCGATAATATACTTCCGATGAGATATGTATTTCAGCGGGGCACCCTATATTGAATACTGATACTGAACGGCATTTTAACACAATCTGATGCTGATATCAATGCGCCTGACACTTAATCGTAAATACAGCAGCAACTTGTTTCATGACTTCAGATTCGAGCATGCCTCGGCGGCAAGCCAGGCGGTAGAGAAGGCCGCCTGCAGATTATACCCGCCGGTATTGCCGTCGATGTCGATCACCTCGCCGCAGAAATAGAGTCCATCTACGAGCTTCGACCTCATCGTCCTTGGATCGATCTCCTTCAGCTCTATCCCTCCGCGGGTGATGATCGCTTCTTCAAAGGGCCTCGGGCGTTTCACGGTAATCCTGAAATCCTTGAGGAGGGCAGCGAGGCGGCTCCTCTCGGCAGATGTTATCTGGCCGCATTTCTTGTCCGGTATGATTTCGCTCAACGTAATGAAAACGGGGATCATCCGGTTGGGAAGGAGGTTTTTCATCACAGTTTTGAATTGCTTCGTTCCCGAAGCTGCAAATTCCCTTATCAGCCTTCTGTTGAGCTTCTCGCCGGTCAGGGCCGGTTTGAGATCGATAGAGAGTTCGATAGTCTTCCCCGCAGCGAGATCGTCAGTTATCCGGCCGCTCATCGTGAGGATGACCGGGCCCGAGACTCCGAAATGAGTAAAGAGCATGTCTCCGAATCCGGAATCGGTCTTCCTGCCGCCGGTAAGAACAGTGACCTCGACATTTTCCAGTGAAAGGCCCTGAAGGTCCCTGACGAACCGCTCCTCTATATCGAAAGGCACCAGGCCCTGTCTCGGCTCCACTATCGTGTGACCGAGGGCAGCGGCGATAGTGTACCCGTCGCCGGTCGAGCCGGTGGCTGGATACGACTTGCCGCCCGTGGCAAGGATCACCTTGCCGGTATTGATCTCCTTCCCGGAATTCCTCAGGATCACTCCCTCGACGGCTCTGCTTTCCCTTTCTGTAACTATCCTGTCTACTCTGGATGAAACGCTGATCTCGACTCCGTTCGATCTGGCATACTTTACGAGCGCTTTTACGACAGTGGAAGCCTTGTCGCTCGCAGGGAAGATCCTTCCCCCTCTCTCCTCCTTCGTCTCCACGCCAATCCCGGCGAAGAATCTTACAAGGTCATCGTTGGAAAACCTCGTTAGCGCCCCGTAAAGAAACTTTCCCTTTTTCCCGAAATTCTCGATGAAACGCTCAGTATCAGCGCTGTTCGTAAGATTGCCTCTTCCCTTCCCCGTTATTCCAAGTTTCTTCCCGAGACGGTCGTTCCTCTCGAGGAGAAGGACCTTTAGTCCATTCTCCGCGGCCCTTCCGGCCGCGAGCATACCGGCTGCTCCTCCACCTATCACTATGAGATCGTAATCCATCTATTCCTTTCCGCGATCAGGGAAGGATAAATTGAAGGCAAATCAACGGATTTGATCGAAAAACAAATGACGCGCCTCATCTCCGCAGTGACAACTATAGCTTACGTGACTGCCCAGACCATCGCGATATTGACTAAAAAGTGTATAAGAAAGACCGGCCAGATAGAGCCGGTCCTTAAAGCGATGTATCCGAAGTAGGTCCCCGAGAATATACACCCGACGGTCTCGACCACCGGCTTTCCGATGTGGAGGATGGCGAACGGCATCATCTGGATGAAGATCGCACCGTCACCGTACTTCTCTTTGAGACCGAAGAGGATGAATCCACGAAACATGAACTCGAGAGCAAATATCCTGATTACCCGCTTGCCCGCGTACAAAGCGAGGCTGTCACTCGCACCGCCGTAGAACTTGCGGATCGACGGAATACGCGCGCCGATGAAAACGAGCAAAGCGCAGACAACGCACGCGGCTGCGACATGAATCAGCCATATCCTCCATTTTCCAGGGCGCAGGCCAAAATCGAGCGGGTTTTTTCTGAGAAATACGAGGATTGAAAATAAGGGGAGTCCCAGGTAAAACAACAGCTGGTTGAGTAGATCCCCTTCGAACCTGTACTGCCGGTTGAGTATGAGAAACAGCGTCGACAGCGAAATCACCCCCGCCGGCATCGCATTGCGTCGCAGGAACTCCTTCATCTCGTTCAGTTCTGTCCCTATTGTGCCTGCCATGCGGAAAGGATTGCACGAATCCGCATGCTCCTTCAATCCTATACTGTTGCTTCAGAAGGATTAATCCCTCAGCATCGGGCATGTCGTCTTGCGCATGGGACAGATACTGCCCTGACTCTCGTTCAGAGATCGTATTCTCTCCCGAACCTCAGGCACGGATTTCCATGAAAAAGAGTCATGCTCTTTTCGGGCGACTGGAAGACAGCGGTCCCGAGCGTCACGCCGTGCACTTCTCCTTCCGGGTGTCGGCAGGGGCTGTAGGGCCTTCCTTCATGGAGCGACAGGAGTCCGAGTATCCCTTCGATGTCAGAAGGCTCTCCGCCGTTTCTAATCGTCCGACTGAGCACTTCCATCCTGGTCGTCGACGAGATGTAGGGAACGTCGAACGGTCGCGTTCCCATTTCTCCGCCCTCGACCATCGCGGGATGAAGGAAGTGGTTGGTATGGACGTAGAATCCTTCGACCTCCATGATGTCATGTCTGTGATCCGGCCAGGCGGCTGTCTCGACCGAGAGGATACGCCGCTCGCCGAGGGAGACCAGGTTGTGATGGAAAGGAAAGGCCCTCGGTTCCATGGTCGCCAGCGAGACTGCCTCTTCGAGACTCTTCGCCTCGAATATGGCCCTGCTTATGAAATACCGCGGGGTCCCGTCGGCAACCTTTCGTGGCTGGATATAATTCGTCGTCTGCACAATACCGCTCTGGTTCAGCCCGGGGCCATTGCCCGGGAGAAGGCCCGGATAGATGAACGCGAGGAAGACCGTGCCGCTCGGAGGCGTGATCCTGGCGAGGAACATCCTGCCGATATTGAGATCGTTGCCGTCTTCGTTGTGGACGAGTATCGCCCGGTCCCCGTCCTTGATGGCGATAGTCGAACAGCCCGGCGGATCCTGCAGCATCCTGATCTCGGACCTGCAGTTGAATGCGAAGAGACTCATGAAAGGGATCTCGAGCGATTCCGCCATCCCCTCGAGTTCTTCCACGAGGTGCGGGAAGGAAGCCCTTGCGTGAGAGAGCATCCTCTCGAGAACATCTTTCCCCTCCCCCTCGAGATAGTCGACGCTGTTCCTGTAATCATCGGTATAGCGTAGGTGACCAGTGATTCTTTTCTTCATCGCCGTGCCGATCTGCATGCCGATCTCGTAGTGCGAACCGGACGCTTCAATGAGAGGGTAACCTCCTTCGGGCACTCCCACCACACCCTCGTACTCGGAGGAAGAGCCGCAGCCCACCAGGGGCAGCACTGCGGCTCCCGCCGCTGCGGCAACTGAGATCTCGAGGAATTCTCTGCGCGAATACCTGTTCATGGTAAAAGCCCCTTCCTGTTAAAAAGAGCGTTTTTCGGATTATCTGTTTAATGTCTGTTTCCGTCGAATATTTTACTCGAAGCGGTGTTGACGATGCTTATATAAAATGTGACAATCCAGGCAGGGATAAATGAATTCAAATCCAAACAGTAGAGGGGAAATCATGCGGTGCCTTATCGGATTACTTGTACTTTCATGTTTAATCTTGTTGGCACTTTGGGGCTGTGATACTGGTGACTCCATTGCTCTCCCGGGTGAACCGCCGGAAGGCGCCGAGTACATGGCATTTGAAGTCCACCGAAACAGTCTTGAAATTACCGACGCCGTCATCACCTGGCCCTCCGCAATAGACGCAGAAAAAGCTCTTCTTACCGTGGGCCGCAGCGGCCGAGCTTTGTTATACCCGAACGACAATTTTTCGACACCGATATTCCTGGATACCCGGTTTGATATCCTGTCGGTTGACTATAAGACCCAAAACAGTATCCAATTCTGTGGCGCGCATGATGGCGTCAGGGGCACCATGAGGGTGATCCGCGAAGACGGTCTGCACACCATTTCCAACTCCGCGGCAGGCAACCTGACGGATGTAGACGACGGGTTCGTCTGTTCGGACGCCGGTGAGATCCTGGCCCTCAGCGGGGAAGATCTCGAACCCGTGTTTCAAGCGCCCGAGGGAGTCGGATTCAACGCCATCATTCGTGTAAATTCGTTAGACCGTTTTGTCGTGGCTGCAGGTAACAATGGCTCGATATTTCACAGGTACGATGACGACAGTGATTTCCTTGATGAATCGATCGAGGACGGGCCGGACTTCACGAGACTTGGGATCATATATAATACTTCCGGGGGGCCGACTATAATCTATGCCCTGGGTGATGACGAAATCTGGTTGTTTCAAGATGGCACATGGAGCCTGGATTACGACTTTGCCGTCGGCACCCTGAACGACATTGCCTTCTACGATGACCACTCTCCTATCGTGGTCGGCGACAACGGCCTGATCCTGCATAAAGAGGTCGGCGGTACCGGCTGGTGGGATGACTTCGTTGACGGGGATGCCGACCTTGCCGACGTCGCGATAAGCCCCACCTTCGATACCGATGGGATCATCAATCTCTGCGGGTCACGGGGAGAGATATTTAAGGACTCCCCCACGGGATGGGAGGACCTGAACCACCATGCAGAAGGTCCCTGGCCAGCATTGCACCATCACGCCGGCGAGTCGGTCTTCGCCACCAACGGCAACAGGGTGATGCTGTTCGAGGGTGACGATTGGTCTGAGTTAGCGGTCTGGGAAACGGGATACCAGCTTGAAGACATCCACGTAATCGACCCCACCCACATCTGGGCCATCGGGGTAATGGCCGACGGCGTCGACCACTTCGTCCTTTTTTATGATGGTGTGGACTGGGAAATTCTCAAGCACGCTTCCCTCGATGGATTCAACTCTATCTGGTGCGATGCTGCTGGTGACAACGTCTTCGTAACCGATGACGCGGCCACGATCTGGTGGTACCACGACGATATCTGGGACATGGATTATGCCCACTCCGAATTCCTGGCCTTGAACGGCCTCTCCGGCACTGCCGTGGACGACCTGGTCGCCGTTGGTGATTCCGGGCTGATCCTCCGCCGTGGAACAGAGGGTTGGACCAGCGAATCCAGCGGCACCTCAGCCGACCTGCTCGCGGTCGACGGTCCGATCATTGTCGGGGAAGGCGGCACTGTCCTGGAAAACGACGGAGGCAGCTGGGTCCCCGCTGAAATTACCTGGGACGATCGTTTTAATTCCGTGTGGTATGGCGACGTTGACGACATCTGGGTAGTCGGTGATGAGGCAACAACATTCCATTTCGACGGTACTGCGTGGACCCAATTGTTGACCCATCTGCCCGGAGTCGACTTCCTGTCGGTCGAAAGCGCCGGCATCGACCAGGTCTGGATCGGGGGCAGCGAGGGTTACCTGCTGCGCAGTCCGGATTAATATGAGGAGCCTGTTCCTTCAGCGCCGCATGGATTCCACGAGGGCCCGGAACGCGTCCCCCTCGACTTCATGCTCGTAGAGCGGTGTCATGGACCCGGCCGGCCGGACCTTATGTTCGAAACTCTCCTCTATCTCACGCTCGTAGAATACCCCCAGGAGAAGTTTCCCGTCACCTATGGCTCTGGCAAAGGCGCTCTCGCGACTGTCGGTGGCGTAACCATCCTCGAGGTAGGCGGTGTTGTCCTCGAACCATTGATAGGTATTTACCTTGTTGAAGCTCACGCAGGGCTGGAAGATGTCGACGAGTGCGTACCCCTTGTGCGTGATCGCCCTTTTGATCATTTCCTTCGTCTGGTCGACATGCTTGCAGTAGGCCCTCGCGACAAATGTGGCGCCCAGTGAGATAGCTACAGCGAGTGGATTGAACGGCTCCTGCACGACGCCTTTCACCTGCACCGGCGTCCTGAATCCGGCCTGGCTGGTAGGTGACGCCTGACCCTTCGTCAGGCCGTAGACCATATTGTTATGCACTATATGCGCTATGTCGACACCTCTTCGGATGGCATGAACAAAATGGTTGCCTCCCTCACCATACGTGCACCCGTCTCCGCTCTCGGCGATCACGGTCAGCCCCGTATTTGCGATCTTGACGGCCGTGGCCGCGGGCAGGGACCGTCCGTGAAGCCCGTTGAAATAATTGCACCTGATATACTGGGGGATCTTCGCGGCCTGCCCTATCCCCGAGACCATCACGAGGTCCCGTGGACTTATCTCCAGTTCGGCAAGCGCCTGTTTGAGTATTTTTCTTATGCCGAAGTTCCCGCACCCCGGGCACCACGCCGTCTCGTCGCTTTCAAGATCGTATTCCTGCGGTTTCATTGTGATCTCCTGACTGACAGATGGTCAATCCTTCGCCCCGGTATTCGATTCAAGGCGCCGCGCGAGTTCCTCGACGCTGAATGGATGCCCGTCGTATTTAAGAATGGTCGCATGCGGCTGGATGCCCGTCTCGAGCTTCAGCAGCGATCCGAACTGGGATGTAGCGTTGTTCTCGACGACGATGATCTTTTCCGCTTTTTCGAGATACTCTTTAGTGCGGGGATGAACCGGATAGACCTGATTGAAGTGCAGAAAGGACGTATCAGCCATATCCGCACCGGACAGAGCCTCTTTTATGACAGGGAATGTCGAGCCCCACCCGACTACGAGGGTTTTGTATCTGTCACCTCCTGTCAACACCGGCTCCATGGCCGCTTCCCTGATCTTCTCCAGCTTTTTCAATCTCTTGTCGACCATGCTTACGCGGGTCTCACCGTCCTCCACGATACGGCCTTCGGCGTCATGCTCGTCGGAGTCGACGCAGACGAGACCCTTGCCGAACCCGGGCACGCCGCGAGGTGAGATCCCGTCGCCTGTGATCTCATACCTCTTGTACTCCGGCCCGGTCTCGACGAACGCCTTCTCCACCTTGATGCCGCCCGGATCGAGGTCCGCTATATTGCGATAGGAATCTATCAGGTATTGATCGGTCAGTATGAAGACCGGGGCCTGGAACCTGTCGGCGAGATTGAACGCTTCCTGGCTGAGATAGAATGCTTCCTCGATACTCCCGGGAGCGAGGATGATCCTGGGGAACTCGCCGTGCCCCGCAGTAAGGGCAAAAAGCAGGTCGCCCTGCTCGGTCCTGGTAGGAAGTCCCGTTGCCGGCCCGGGCCGCTGGGCAAGGTGGATGACGACTGGCGACTCGATCATTCCTGCCAGGCTCAGGCCCTCGACCATCAGAGCGAATCCTCCCCCGGAGGTGGTGACCATAGCCCTCGCCCCCGCATACCAGGCTCCCAGGGCCATGTTTATCGCGCTTATCTCATCCTCTGCCTGTTCGGCCACAAGGTTGAATTCATCCGCGTGCTGGGCAAGAAATACGAGGACCGATGTGGACGGGGACATCGGATATGAAGAGATGAAATTGCATCCTCCGGCTATAGCGCCGAGGGAGACCGCATCCCCGCCGCTGAGAACGATATCCGTCATGACTTTCTCATCCGGTTCCAGCACGAAGGAGAGCTTCGCCTCCTTCAGAAGACCTGTCCCCGTGGAAAACCCCTCGCGGGCAGCTTCACGGTTACCCTCGATTACTTCCTTATCTTTTTTCCCGAAGTGTTTGTCTATCTGCAAAACCAACGCCTCGGGATCGGCTCCCAGCATCCCGGCGATCACGCCAGCGGCAACGCTGTTCGCGTAGATAGAGTCCCCCGCTTTCTCGGCAATCGCCGAGAAAGGAGCTTCCAGGGTCTTGTGCTTTTCGCGGTATTCATCTTCGATATTTGCTGACTCCCCGAGGATGAGAGTCTGTTTGCCGAGCCGATAGTCCATTCGATCGATTGCCCCCGGATTCAGGGGGATCAATATATCTATACGGTCGACAAACGCCTCGACCGGCGAGGAGGATACCCTGATCTCGATCGTGTTGTTGCCACCTCTTACACGGGACATATATTCTTTTGCGGCAAAGATGTGGAACCCGGAGAGCTTTAAGGTACTGACCAGAATCTTTTCTATAGTATTAAGGCCGCGCCCCGCCTCACCGGAAAGCACCAGTGAGATACCCTTGTGTTTTTTCATGTGATCCCCCGGTTAATTGACCGATTGACAGTGTACCAGAACTCAGACCGGAACTACAGGATAATGCGGGAAAGCAGGCGGGGCATTACCTGCCGCGAACATCTTTAATAATACTGAGCCGTCAAATGGAAGGTCCGGTTCAGGGATGACCGTGCCCGTCGAGATAGTAATGCCGGACAGGTCCCAGATCTCCGTCCAGCTCGTACACAAGCGGCACCCCGGTCGGGATCTCAAGCAAGGCTATGTCCGCGTCGGAGATATCATCGAGGTACTTGACCAGGGCCCTGAGGCTGTTGCCGTGAGCGGCGATAAGTACATTCTTCCCCTCTTTTATGGCCGGCACGACGAAGGTCCTCCAGTACGGCAGGACCCTCTCGCAGGTGTCCTCCAGGGACTCGGCGACAGGCAGCTCGATTTCATCGAGATTGCCGTAGCGCGGATCGTGTCCCGGGAACCGGGGGTCCGTTCTCTCAAGAGGCGGAGGTTTCACTGCCCAGCTTCTGCGCCACTGTTGAAGCTGGGACTCGCCGTATTTCTCTGCTGTCTCTGCCTTGCTGCCACCCTGCAATGCGCCGTAATGCCTTTCGTTCAGGCGCCACGAATGCATGATGGGGATCCACATCAGGCCGAGTTCGTCGAGCACGATCCACAGGGTCCTTATCGCCCTGCTGAGGACCGAGGTGAACGCGATGTCAAAGGAATAGCCTTCCGCCTTCAGCACCTTCCCGGCTTCATGTGCCTCAGAGATCCCTTTCTCCGAAAGGTCGATGTCGGTCCATCCCGTGAACAGGCCGTCCCTGTTCCACAGGCTTTCCCCGTGCCTGAGCAGGACTATTCTTTTCACCATGGATCCACGTCTGCATACCTTCCTGTATGGCTGTGTCAAGGATAACGGGGCCATCATTTTGTTCTGCCGTTTATCGTAAGATCGCCGGATATGACGTACAATGAAAATATTCATCGATCCCCCCAGGGCCTGGCCGGACCAGGTGGAACCAGCGCCCTCGACTGGACTTCAGTTGTTCTATTACAGGCGTGCGTCTACGTGGTATCCTTCTCCGGACAGAACCCCGACATCCATGAACACAGGAGGAACAGCATGAGATTCTCTTCTCCAAATACCGCCCGTATTGCAAGCATCGCCCTGACACTGCTGCTCTGCTCCGCCGCCGGAGCACAGGAGATGCAGCGAATCGTTCTCCCGGCCCCCGACAAGCAGGGCGGCATGCCCCTCATGCAGGCGCTCGCCCTGAGGTCGACCTCGCGCTCGTTCGCCGACAGAGAGCTCCCAGAGCAGGTCCTTTCCGACCTGCTCTGGGCCGCTACGGGGATCAACCGGCCCGAATCGGGAAAGCGCACCGCGCCGACGGCACGCAACCTCCAGGAGATCGACGTCTATGTAGCCATGGCGGAAGGCCTGTATCTCTATGACCCGAATGATCACGCTCTGCTCCCCGTTCTGGCCGGCGACATCCGCGCCGTCACGGGGCGGCAGGATTTCGCCGCAGCGGCGCCGGTGAACCTCGTCTTCGTAGCCGATTACGCCCGCATGGGAGATGCGGAAGCGGATATAAAGAAATTCTACGGGGCGACAGACACGGGATTCATCAGCCAGAACGTCTACCTGTACTGCGCTTCCTCGGGCCTGGCGACAGTGGTGCGCGGCGCCGTCGACCGCGAAGCCCTGGCGAAGGCGATGGAGCTGCGGACGGACCAGGCGGTGATTCTCGCCCAGACAGTCGGGTATCCAGGAAAGTGAGCACCCGCTGCCGACAGTCAGAAGACCGGTCGATGAGAATGGGTCGGCTGGTGACCTGATCCTGTGTCCCTTTGATGTATTTGAAGTAAAATGGTGGGCAATACTGGACTCGAACCAGTGACCCCCTGCGTGTAAAACATCGGATCCAATAATTCTTTGAAATTACCTGACAGGAACCGGATTATACGCAACATAAGGCGTAATAAAAGGTTATAGCGACTTGACTATCCCAGAAATCCACGCGACCATGACTATAACGATGCATTAGTGGTGCCCCCGTGGTGCCCCGGATATTTCTTGAGATCGCCTGTCAGGAGCTGATTTGGATGCCGAAATTAACGAAAAAGGTCGTAGAAGGATTGAAGCCGAGAGATCGCGATTACAGGACATGGGATGACAAAGTTATTGGCTTCGGCGTTAGAGTAAAACCCTCGGGGGCACGCTCCTACTTCGTCAGCTACCGGACCCGAACTTACAAGGTCAGGCGTTACACCATCGGACGCAGCGATGAGATCACTACGATCGATGCCAGGAAGAAAGCGATACAGATTCTAGCGCAGGTCTCTCTCGGACACGACCCCATGGCTATTGCTCTCGCTGAACCTCGACTTTTTCATCTGAACCTCCTAGCCTGAGTATGCCAGAAAGTTCTACTTTCAAGTGGTCCTTTTTTCAGGGAAGCTTACGCTCTTTGGAATATGCGTTTATCGGACCAGTTCGGCGGGGATTAATAGAAACACCATCAGTCTCACTGTTTTATAAGCTAGAAGACGCTTCGCCAAACACGCGGATATAATCTTCAGAAGGGACAGATCAGTTATCGGAAAAACTCACTGCCAGCGTTAGTAATCGCGGCTACAGCGCGGTGTTTCGGCTTCTTTTCGATGGTAATCGCATAAAATCGTTCTTCGATGGACAGTACACGGCCCAACACCCGCACTCGGTACTGACGCATAACATCCTGCTCGACAATGTCGGGTACAGCAAACAGTCCCGTGCCAGCTTGCCCGAACACCTTGAGCAGTGCGCTGTCAGAAATTTCCGCTACAACCGATGGATGGATTTTCTCCGAATCGAACCATTCCTCAAGCGCCTCTCGCAGCGTCGTATTCCTCGTGGGCAGCAGGAATGGGGCTCCGTCGAGCGAGCTTGGAAATGCGCGACGACGATGGACTGTGACCAGATCCTTGGTCCCCATGATCGAAACGCCGCATTTTCCCAGCAGGTGACTGAAAGCGCGCAGACTAACTTCTGGCCCTATTGGGCTGTCGGACAAGACCAGGTCCAATTCTCGGGTTGCCAATCTGCCGAGCAACTCCGTTGCCGGCGCCTCATGACAGACTAGTCGCACAAAATCATCAAAAGCAGAGATCTGTTCGAGCAGTCGAAACACAACCAACTTCGGAAGGACGTCTGCTATGCCGACCTTAATCCGTTCGCGACTACTGCCTCGCCCTGACTCTAACGCGCCTGTAAGTTCCTGACCCAGAGCAAACATACTGTCCGCGTATCGATATACGGTTCGCCCCGTATCCGTGAGAAGTAGATAACGCCCCGCGCGCTTGAACAATTTAGTGCCGATCGTTTCTTCGAGTACCCGCAACTGAGCAGAAATCGTGGGTTGTGCTAGATGGAGTTCCTTGCAGGCAGCCGCGATAGTTTGCTCTTTTGCCACCATCCAGAAGTAGTAGAGATGATTATAGTTCAATCTGTTCATGTTACAAGCATACATAGATTATAACTATGTATCAAACCATATTATCTATGAAACCTATGATACTAGTGGGAGTATATTAACCGGTGAACGAAATAACCAATCGGTGCTCACAGGAGGAAGCCGTGTCATGCCAATGGGGCGTTCTCGCAAGTGCCTACTTCGACAACGAATTGGAACCTACGGAAAAGGTGTGGTTCGAGGAACATCTCTTTTCCTGCCCGGAGTGCAACCTCGATCTGGAAGCGCTCAGAACCATACAGATAGTAATACGGTCCATCCAATCGAAAGGTGCCCCTTTGGTCTGACAGGTCGTTACCCGTACTTTGCACATTTGCAGCATCCTGTCATGACAGAGCCAAAGGAGAGAATCGATGGAAACGAAACATTTGAAGAGACACGTCAGAAATCTGGCAACACTACCAGAAACGGACGCTCCCGTTGTTAGCTGCTACGTGGAGCTCGACAAGGGGCGCCTGAAGAACCCGAAGTCATTCCACCGGAAACTCGGTGTTCTCAAGAAGAATCTGACCAGGGCGGACAGGCAGCAGGTTGAGGAAGCGCTGAGTAGTATCCAAGCGTACTTGGCCAAAGAACTGCTTGGCGAAGCGAGGGGCGCCGCGTTATTTTCGCGCGCGGGCGAAGAACCTTTTTTCCTCCCGCTGCAGTTTCGCGTCCCTTTGCCCGATTGGATCGTCATAAACACGACCCCAAATATATACCACTTGATGGAACTTAAGGATACCTATCGCCGCTATGTGGTGTTGCTGGGTACCTCGGAGCACGTACGCATACTGGAGGTCAACCTCGGTGCAGTGACGGAGCAGGTGTGGAGGGAGCGACCAAAGCTGCGGAGGCGGGTAGGTCGAGAATGGAGCAAGCAATACTATTCTCGGCACAAGCACGAGCAAGGGGATCGGTTCTTTAAGGAGGTGATCGGGATCCTTACTGAGCGCATGTCTGCCGGCGGATTCACGCACCTCATTCTAGCCGGGGAGCCAGGGTTCATACTCAGGATTCGCACGAGGCTCCCCAAGTCGCTTTTAAAACACCTGGTAGACATCGTTCCTGCCCCGGGTAAGGACAAGACAGAGGATGTTGTGAAAACGACACTGTCCGCCTTCATCGAAGAAAAGCAACGGGAGTCCCTCAGCATCGTCGAAACGCTCCATGGTGAAATCAGAACCAATGGTCTGGGATTGTCAGGCGAGCGCGAGACGTTGCGCGCGCTCGAGTACGGTCAAGCTGACGTATTGGTGCTGGCCGAAGGTTATGACTCCGAGGTCAGGGAGGAGATGGTTCGTTTGGCAGCTAAGACAGGCTGTGAAGTCGAGATTGTCGACCAGAGCGACCTGCTAATGCAGCTAGGTGGTGTTGGCTGCCTGCTCCGCTACAGGATAGCCGGGGACATTATCGATCTCAACGAGCAAGAGGTCCAGGATGTGCCTTTGGGGGACCCGGAATGAAGAAGAATAATGCAAAGAGAATGGAGCAGCCAGTATCTATATGGAAACAGGTCGAAGAGGCAATTAAGAAGGTTGAAATACTGACAGGAAAAAGTCCGTCGATGGAGGTGCGTAACCATGCAGAAGGAAAATAAGAAACCCAGAGCGATTCTGCTCCAAATGATTGAGGACCGAAGCACAACGTACACGAAACTTCGCGCCTGTGCAGCCAGCGAGGCGATGTTCCGCCTGGATGAAGGTTCCTACGGCATTTGCGTGGATTGCGGAAGGAATATCCCCAAGGCGCGGCTGAACGCACTACCGGAGACTGCGCGGTGCATCGAGTGTCAGTCGGCGCTGGAAGGGAAACTAGTCGAGGTATGATTTTCCTTGTCTTCGACTCTAGCTGAGGAAAAAGTGAAGGAACCGTTGAAAAGAAAGGATAAAGAGGTGATGAGCAATGGGTAGCGTGAAAGACCTGGAGATCTTAGAAAGGCCCGAAATGGGCAAGACAGGAAGAGGACGGTTCGTTTTCTCTGACAGATATTCGATCTTTGATTGGGGCGAGATGCCCGATTATATTTCAAAGAAGGGTGCCGCCATTGCTATCTTAGGCGCGTACTTCTTTGAAAAACTGGAAGAAATGGGCATCCACACACAATATATCGGTCTTGTAGAGGATGGAATGGCTAAAAGACTATCTGATGTCAAGAGGCCAGTAACCACAATGGAAATAAAATTGTTACGTGTGGTCATGCCCGAACTTAAAGACGACAGATATGATTATGCGACATATCAAAGCGAACGAGGAGGTTTCCTGATACCTCTTGAGGTAATCTACAGGAATTTCCTGCCTGAGGGCAGCAGCGTTTTCAGGCGCCTCGAAAGTGGGGCAGTAAGACCTGAAGACATGGGCCTGAATAAACCACCCGTCCAAGGCCAGATACTGGAACCTCCTTTCCTGGATGTTTCCACAAAGTTAGAGATAACGGATAGGTATATGGGGTGGAACGAGGCAGGACAGATATCAGGATTAAGCGATGATGAGATAGATGAGTTAAAGGTCCTTACAAATACCATCAATGCGCTCATATCCAGAGAATTCTCAAGGATAGGACTTGTGAACGAAGATGGAAAGATAGAATTCGGCTTTGATCTGGATAGGCGATTGATGGTCGTTGATGTCCTGGGAACCCTGGATGAGTGCAGGTTTACCTATGATGGACATCCGGTCAGCAAAGAAATTGCACGAGTTTTCTATCGCAATACGGAATGGCACCAAGCGGTTGAAAAAGCAAAGAACGAGGACAGGCAGCACTGGAAAGAGATATGCAGAATAGACCCCCCACCATTATCTGAAAGAATCAAAAAAGGTATTTCACAAGTATACTGTGCCTGTACCAATGAAGTCACACAAAAGGAGTGGTTCGAGGGTGTACCTCCCCTGAAGGAGATTCTAAAAGAAATGCATGATAACACGCTATGACATGGAGCCTGGAGGGGGAGTCGATGGGTGGCAAAAGATACTCCCCGAAGATTAAAGAAGAGCAGTGCCCCCCTGCTGATCAGTGGCTGATTACGACTCCGGCAGGCCTCCACATTCCGATAACCATGCGACTTCGACATACCCAGCGCGCTGATCGCGCGCAAGGTATGCGCTTCGCGCTGAAGGATTTCTTCTATTAAAACCCTTCCCTGGAAAAGATCATGGAAATGCCCGTTCACCGGCTTGTGGTCTTCGGGCACCATCGGATGCCCGGCTTCGGAATAGAGTTTTCGGGCCGGAGCGGCCCGTCTGGAAGGTGGTTTTATCTGAGTGTTCTGAAACTCAGTACATGTACGGTAACTGCGACAGCTATGACAAGCAAAAGCGTGCGAAGGGTCCAGGAAGAGACGACACCGAAGGACGAGTACCCGATAGTGCCCCAGAGAAGTACGAGCGTAACCGTCTTCGTTCGCTTCGTGATGGCCTTGTGCTCCCGATAATTCCTGATGTAAAAACCGAACCATCTGTTGGTGAGGATCCATGCGTGAAGCTCGTCCGAGGAACGCATGAAGCACGCTGCGGCGAGCAGCAGAAAAGGCGTAGTCGGAAGCACGGGGATGAATATGCCGGCTGCTCCCAGTCCTACGGAGAGAAGCCCGGCCAACATAAGCAGGCGTTTCTTGAGATTCCTGTAGCTTCTGTTTATTCCGTCCGCCTTACATGTAAAAGTTAATACTCCATCGGACAGGCACCCCACTTGTGACGGTGTCTGTCAGATCAAGCTGCGATCGATTTTTCGAGGACGATCGCTCTACCCTCGGTCATTGTCTCATACGGTGTTCTTCCTTCGCAACGTTTTCCCTGATGTGGCCGGTGATAATTGTACTCTTCGAGCCACTGATCAAGATCCTTCTGCAGTTCTTGGATGGTCGTATATATCTTTTTCCTGAAGGTTATCCTGTAGAACTCGTCGAGTATCGTCTTGTGGAACCTTTCACATATTCCATTAGTCTGGGGGCTTTTCACTTTCGTCTTCGTGTGATCGATATCGCTGATTGCGAGGTACAGCTCGTAGCTATGGCGCTCGGGATTACCACAGAACTCGGTTCCCCGATCTGTCAGAATACGCAGCAAAGGAACTTCTTCTGCTTCATGGAACGGAAGAACCCTGTCGTCAAGCAGGTCTGCCGCTGTCAGCTATGTCTTCTTGTCGTATAGTTTACAGATAGCGTGTCTGCTGTAGGTGTCGATGAACGTCTGCTGATAGATGCGTCCAACACCTTTCATCGTTCCCACAAAAAAAGTGTCCTGTGCTCCGAGATACCCGGGATGCTCCGTTTCGATCTCTCCATGCGCCTCTTTTTCGAGCTTCGCTTTCTCCAGAGCCTGGATCTGAGTCTCCGTGAGAACATATCCTTCTTCTGCCACCTTCGCCTCAAGAGCTTTCAGTCTCTTCTTCATAGTCTCCAGCTCATGACGTTGCCATACGCATCTTACTCCGGCCACAGAAATCGTTATTCCCCGTTTTGCCAGCGCCGCAGCGACTCTAACCTGCCCAAGGGCAGGATTATCTACAGCCAGCTCCACTACAGCTTGTTCGACGTCTTCCGGCACTCTGTTTCGGAGATTGGATTTTCGCCGGCTGATCTCCCTGAGCGCTTCCATACCACCTTCATCATAAAGATTTTTCAGCCTGTAGAATGTGTCTCGGGAATACACCATCGTGCGGCATACCTCACTGACATTTCCCAGATAGGAACCTAGTTCTAGCAAATTCAGCTTGGCTTTGATAAGCTTGTCCTGGGTCGTCATGGTTTTGCCTCCTGCTTATGGGTTGGTTGTCACAAGCAGGGTACCATGACGACCCTCTCTCTTTCGAGGTCAATTGTCCGATTAAGTCTTAACTAATCCACCACAATACTTGCACTTACCTAGATTCAACCATTATATAAATTATATGATATTTCTAACCCTACGCACCTTCATCTCGGCGCTGAGGTCGCACCGTGCGCTTGCCTTGGAAAACCTCGCGCTACGCCACCGGCTCGAATGGCATAATCCCCTATCCCTTTGATGTATTTGAAGTAAAATGGTGGGCAATACTGGACTCGAACCAGTGACCCCCTGCGTGTAAAGCAGGTGCTCTAACCAACTGAGCTAATCGCCCACAAAAGGTGTGCCTATATAAGCGCGACGGGTACGAGGATGCAGTACCCGAGAACCAGTAGGGCCGGCGCTGCGGATATGGAGCCCTGGCCGAGCAGGATGTAGCCGATCACTATCGACACGAGCCCCGCCCCGAGGATCCATTTCCTGTATTTTCTTACCTTTTCCATTCCGAAACCTTTCAGTCAGACCGGGATTCCTGCCCGGTAACTGGAAATAATATCGGTAAAACCCGTCAAGTCAAGTGATTCGTTATCCTGATCCCGAAGATGCGTCATCCTTTGTCTTTGTCATCGCGGATGGCCTCGTTGAGGCTGCCCATCCGATACCCCTGCATATCGACGGTGATGTATTTAAACCCGAGCCCGCGGAGATGTTCCGTGATCTGCCTTCTCTGGTCCGGCTTCATCAGCCGCTCGAGCCGTTTCGGGGAGACCTCGATCCTCGCCAGGTCGCCGTAATGGCGGACGCGGCAGTTGCCGTACCCGAGGGATCGCAGGAACTCCTCCGCCTCGTCTATCTGGCGCAGCTTCTCTTTCGTTATCTTCTCGCCGTAGGGAACGCGTGTCGCGAGGCATGCCATAGCCGGCTTGCCCCAGCTGGGAAGATCCCGATTCCTGGAAAGCCCCCTGATCTCTTCCTTTGTCAGGCCCGCTTCCATCAGCGGGCTGTTGATCTCGAGCTCCTTCAGAGCCCTCAAGCCTGGACGGTAGTCGCCGGTGTCGTCAGCATTGCTCGCGTCCATGACGCACGCGATGCCCTCGGCTTCAGCGATCGCGAGTACCTGCGAGAAGAGGAACTTCTTGCAGATGTAGCACCTGTCTGGCGGATTGTCAGTGAACCCTTCAATGTCGTTCTCGTCGATCTCGACGATCCTGTGACTCGCTCCGATCAGATGAGCGATCTCGTGTGCTTCCTTCTTCTCGTGCAAGGGCATGAATGACGAGACGACGGTCACAGCGAGCACATCATCGCCGAGCACCTCGTGCGCGACGCTGAGAAGAAAGGTCGAGTCGACGCCGCCTGAGAAGGCGACGACCGCCCTTCCACATTCACCTATCATTTCCTTGAGTCGTTCGAGTTTGACTGCCGCCACTCCGGATCCTCCCTATCCCTCGTCCTCATCTTCGGGCGGTGATTTCTGTTCGGACGAGTCATCAGGCGAGTCTGCCGCTTCGGGTCCCGGGGCGTCCGTTACGGCGGGGCCTGGGCTGCTCCTGATCTCGGCCGGCACGGGGCCGTACTTGATCCTGTGCTTCGCCTGCAAGTGCTCGTTATATGTCCTGGTGAAATGATGCCTCCCCGTACCGTCGGCGACGAAGTAATACTCGTTACTTCCGGTGAGCGGGTTGACGGCCGCCTCTAGAGCAGCCTGCCCGGGATTGCAGATGGCGCCGGGCGGCAGGCCCTTGTTCCTGTATGTATTGTAAGGTGACTTGACCCTGAGATCCTTCAGCCACAGCCTTCTGCGGACGCCGCCGAGCGCGTAGGCCACCGTCGGGTCAGCTTCGAGCCGCATCCCTGCCTTGAGCCTGTTGTGATATACGGCCGATATCCTCGGCATCTCCGAGTCGTAGACCGCCTCGGCCTGGACAATCGACGCGAGACTGACCACATGCGACATGTGCATGCCGATCGAATCGGCGTCCTGAGCGACGTTCATATCGTATATCTCGCGGAAACGGTAGACCATACGTCTCGCGACCTCTTCTGAACCGATAGGCCATCTGAAAAGATAGGTGTCGGGGAAAAGGTATCCCTCGAGTGACGGCTCCACTATCCCGAGGCTGGTAACGAACTGTGAATCAGTCGCCGTCTCCATAAATGCGGCCGAATCGACCACCTCCTTCTTCTGGAGAAGAGAGGCGATTTCGGTCATATACAGGCCCTCGGGAACGGCGACGCGGGTATATTCGACCTCGCCGTGGGAGAGCTTGCGCAGAAGGCACGAAACACTCTCGCCGTACCTGAATAGGTACCGCCCCGTCTGGATGTCATCCTCGCGTCTAGTGAGATAGGCAGCCCATCGGAATAGTTCGGGGTTGGTCACGATCCCCTTCTCCACAAGATCGGCCTGGACCTGGCTGAAGGTCATCCCCGGTGCGACCTTTACCTCTATCCTCGGAGCGTCGAGGTCGCCGCCGTCCTTGTAGTAGAGGACGCTGAAGTGAAGGCCGGCGAGAAAGAGAACCGTGGCGATCATAGCTATGGTGACCGAGATATGCCTAACGATCTTCACCGCGCCCCCCTTTCCTCGAGATAAGATGACAGGAGCAGGACTGCCGACAGCCGGTCGATATCACCGGCGTTCTTTATCCTGCCCTCCTGCTTCATGACCCGTTCGACCTCCAGGCTCGTCATCCGCTCATCCCTGAGAACTACTTCGATCCCGTATTGCTTTTCGATAGCAGCGCCCAGTTCCCTCGAGTATTTCGCGTTCTCCAGTTCCTCTCCGCTCATCGAGAGAGGAAGACCTATCACAACGGTCATTATACCATATTCACCGGCCAGGGCACCCACATGTTCGACCAGCGCCTTCGACGGACCAGCGTAAGTCTCTAATCCCTGGGCAGTTATCCCAAGTTCGTCGCTCAGGGCGAGGCCGGTCCGCTTCGTCCCCGGATCGATTGCGAGGATCCTGCCCTCCACGTTTGATGCATCGCCCGTGCCTGACATCTTATTCGGTCCTCTTGACTACAAGGATTGTGAGGTCGTCGTTCGCACCGACCGGGTGGGAAAATCTGTCCACTTCCTTGACGATCGCGTCCCTGACCTCGTCGGCGCTGCTCCCGTGCATGCCGGCGAGGAATGGGTGGAGGCGTTCCTCTCCGTATAGCTCACCGGCACGGTTTTCGGCCTCGGTGACGCCGTCGGTCGTAACGACGATCATGTCGTCCAGCTTGAATTTAGTCTTGTGCGTCTCGTAGGGGAACCCTGGTTTTACACCGAGGATAAGTCCGCTGTAATCAAGCACATCTACGATCCCGCCTTCCCTGACGACCACCGGAAAGAAGTGCCCAGCGTTCGAGTATGCGACCTCGTTGCGTTCGAGATCGATGCATCCGTAGAACATCGTCGCGAACTTGTCGGAAGAGGTGATCTCGCACATCACGTCGTTGAGACGCCCTATGATGGCGACAGGATCGGTCATCCTGTCCTTCATCGCCCTCAGGCTAGCCTGAAGCGAGGCCATCAGCAGCGATGCGGGAACGCCCTTGCCCGACACATCGGCTACAGTAAAGGCAAAATAACG
Source organism: Candidatus Krumholzibacteriia bacterium (assembly GCA_963836185.1). Lineage (GTDB taxonomy): Bacteria > Krumholzibacteriota > Krumholzibacteriia > Krumholzibacteriales > Krumholzibacteriaceae > JAUWCL01. Next base: position 541,804 of record CAWIIQ010000003.1, on the reverse strand, counting down.
GCCGTTTTTGATGAAATCGTAGTAGTCTCCGCCGACCTGCTTGCTTGAGACGCTCAGCGCCGACGCCTCGTAATTATCGAGCTCGGGCGGTGCGGAGGGAAGAAGGTTGATCTGAATCGTCCTGGCAATATTGAGCTCCTCCTCCATGACCTTCTTCTCGACGAGCTCTTCAAGGAGTTCCATCCTCGAAAGAGACGAAGCGACCTGGTTGGAGAGCATCGACATCATCGCCTGATTCTGCATGCTGTACCTGCCGCCGTCGCGTTTATCGCCCAGGAGGATCACGGCGACGCACTCGCCGTTATGTACTACGGGCACTATAAGCTCGTGACCCGCCATCTCCCTGACGATGCCGGGAAGGGTATCTACCGCTTCACGGATCAGCTTTCTGCCGGGGCGGAACATTCCCTTCCTTACACGCATGAAGCCGAGCGCCTCCATGTAGTCGAGACGGCTGACAGGCTCCGCGACCTGCTCGAGGAGCTCGAGGACCTTCTCGGCGTATATATCCTCGTCCTTCAGATCGAGGATCTCGTCGCGGAATATCAACTCGACATCGTCGGTCTGAAAGACTTCAGAAAGGACCTTTTTCATCCTTTCCTTCATCGACTCGGCGTCCACGGCGGTCAGAAGCTCGTTGCTGAGGTTCTGCAGCTTCACCCTGGGACTCTGCCCCCTCATCAGGGCCTTCTCGGTCCACTCCTCCAGGCGCATCAGCACAGGCTGGAAGGCGATGATGAACAGGACGATCAGAAGTGTCTCGACGAACTCGAGCTCGGTCCCCGTATATGTCAGGATGAACCTGGTGAACTGCTTGATGATTATCAGGTAGAAGAGGGCGAACACCGCTGCCGTCACGGCGTAGAAGAGGCCCTTTCTCGCGATAAGCCGCACATCGAGAAGCTGGTATTTGAGGATCACATACGCTATCGAGCCACCGCTGATGATCAGCGAAGCATTTACCAGGGCCGATGCGACGGCCCTGTCGATGTCCATCGTCATAAAATACGGAACGACGCGGGCGAACGAATAGGTCATTATCGCTATCCCGAGGCCGGCGAGCATGATCTGTGTCTGCCGTTTCATTCTCGGAGTTAGGTCCCTGCGCATCGATACAGCGAGCAGTATCAGGGCCAGAACGGCATACATCACGTTGACCAGCGAGAACATCTGGTTGTGCGCCTTGAACAGCAGCTCGGAGAAGACATTGAGCGATTTCGAGAGGGTGTTCGTATATGTCGCGAGCGCGCTGGAAGGCACCGGGATATCAGCGACCCAGTTGAAGATTCTCGCCGGGTTGACCCTGTTGACCAGGAAAAGGACCATCAGAAGATGGAACACATGGGGCAGAAAGAGGATGAACGCGAATCTTCGCAGATACTTCCAGATCGGATAGCGTTTCGGGTAGACGAAGGCCATCAGCAGCAGCGCGGGAAAGAAGAACTCCCAGGTATAGTCAAAGCTCTCAATGACATTTTCGAAGAGATATGTGCCCTCGGGAAGGTTTCTCAGGATGATGACGCCTATAGCGCCGAGGATAGGCCCGATACCGGCAAAGAGCATGACGAGGGCCGTGGACCACGTCGATACGTCCCTCGATGAGAAACGCATTATCAGGACGGCGAGGAAGATGATCGCCGCTCCACATATGAAGTAGAAGGAGGCCAGTAGTGTCGAGGTAGCCATTCTATCGCTCCGACAGGTCCACAGGGGTATTTAACCGCCGGTTCATCCGCTTGTTCTTTATTACGCCTGTCCGGGAGGGTTGGTTCCTGTTCCTGGAAGGCGGCAAGCGGATCACGACGACCTAGTCGTCGTCCTCCTCCCCGCCTCCATCGATCATCTTCTCGAGAATGACCTTCATCCCGCCCTTCTCGACCTTCTCGTACGACAGGGAATCCATCATCGCTTTCATGATAAATATCCCCCTGCCGCGCTTTTTGTGAATGTCCGAAGGATCGGGTATATGCAACAGGTAATCGGTAAAATCGAAGCCCTGGCCGCAATCAGTGACTTCGATGACCAGCCTGTCAGCTTTTCGTCTGAAAACCGCTTTCACGTCGCAGTCGGGACAGCATTTGTTGCCATGTTCGAGGGCATTCGTGCAGGCCTCGATGACGGAGATCGATATCTCGTTCAGCGCGTCCGGGCTGAAGTCCATGCCGGCCGTGATCTCGGTGCACATGAGATCGAGCATGTTCAGCCATTTGTAGCTGCTGGGGAATTCCAGGACAAAAGTCTCTTCGGCCATCAGCCTCGATCTCCCTCCTGCTCCTGCCGCCCTTGCGTTATCTGGTATAGCTTCTTATCGCTTCATGCTCGTCATCGAAACACTCGAAGATCAGGTTCAGCTTCGTTACGTAGAGGATGCTCTCGATCTTCTTCGAAACATTGAGAAGCTTCAGATCTCCCTTGTTCTTCCTCAGCGTCGTGTACCCCGTGATCAGGATCCCGACGCCGGAACTGTTGATCCATTTCAGGCTGGCGAGATTTACGATGATCTTCTTCCTGCCGTTCTCCAGCAACTCGTATACGAGGTCCCTGAAGACATCGGCGTCATCTCCACCCATCAGTTTCCCCGACAGGTCTATGACCGTAACGTTCCCCTCTTCCCTGACCTTGTATTTCATCGGCCCCCCGTGCATGTCTCAAGGACGACCTGAAAATCTTCGGGAAGGGACGCTTCGAAGGTCATCTCCTTCTCGAGCAGGGGATGAAAAAACGACAACTCCCCCGCATGGAGTGCCTGCCGCTCGATCAGGCTGAGAGCCTTCGCGCCGCGGTCGACCTCTTCTTTCGGGAGGTTCCCCTTTCTGAATTTCCTTCCCCCGTATTCGGGGTCGCCGAGAACGGGGTGCCCGATATGGTTCAGGTGGACCCTTATCTGGTGGGTCCTGCCCGTCCCCAGCTTCAATCTAATATACTGCAGCGGCGGAAATGTGTCTACAACTGAGTAATACGTCACCGCGTCCCTGCCTCCGGTCCGCACGACGGCCATTTTCTTGCGATCGGACTTGCTGCGGCCTATCGGGGCATCTATCTCCCCCTGATCTTCAGGCATCGTTCCCCATACGATTGCCCTGTAGATACGGGTGACGGCCCTTTCCATCAGCTGTCGGCTCAGGGCTATGTGGACCTCATCGCTCTTGGCGACCACGAGGAGGCCCGTAGTCTGCGCGTCGAGCCTGTGGACGATACCGGGCCGGAGATATCCGCCTATTCCCGAGAGATCGCCGCAATGAGCGAGCAGCGCGTTTACCATCGTGCCCGTCTCGTTTCCGGGAGCAGGGTGCACGACCATCCCCGCTGCCTTGTTCACCACGAGCAGGCCCTCATCCTCGTATATGATATCGAGGGGAATATCCTCGGGGACCAGCTCCACCGGTTTCGGCGGACTGAAGCGCAGCTCGACGCTCTCCCCGCCGCGCACCTTTCTGGACGGCTTGCTGACGGGAAGGCCGCCTATGAGGACCTCGCCATCCTTGAGGGCCTTCTGAATCCTCGACCGGGAAAGTTCGGGGATATGCCCGGCCAGCCATGAGTCGAGCCGCTCGCCCGATTCCTCCTCGTCGACTATGAAGGTATAGACCTTTCTTTCGTTCATCTTCCCCATGCCGGTAAATAAATAATGAGGTACAGGTGGACCAGTATAATACAACGAGGCGGAGAGTGGAATACAGTTATCAGGAGAGAGGATCTCCGGAGTCAATCTCAGATCCGGGATCCGGGGTCATGTCCTTCTGGAAGGCGAAGCCCGCGATCAGGATCACTGCACCGACGGTTACTGCTATATCGGCGACGTTATAGGTCGGCCAGCGGACCGAGCCGATACCCATGTCGATAAAATCGACGACTTTTCCGGTGGCGATCCTGTCTATGAGGTTCCCGAATGCTCCACCGAGGACCAGCCCGAGGCAGACACGCTTGAAGAAGGGCGCGTACCGCATCCGGTAGGCAAAATAAATCAGGGCGATTATCGAGATGATCGTCACGGTGATCAGGAGAGGCCTTGAATTCGAGAGAATACCCATGACAGCGCCGGTATTGGTACTGAGACGGATGCGGAGGACACCGTCGATCAGATCCCTGCCTCCAGTGTCCTGAAACGCGGCCCAGATCAGTCTCTTCGAGGCCTGATCCAGGATGACTACGATAGCGGCTACGGCAAAGAAGAGCACTCAGCGCCCCCTGTTGCCTTTCTCCGATTCACTCTTGCACTTGATGCACTGCCTCGCTGAGGGAACTGCATCCAGCCTCATGTGCCCTATCCTGAGCGTGCACATCTCGCAGATACCGTAGGTGCCTCGCTCTATCCTCTCGAGCGCCTCATCGAGCGCTCTGAGATAGTGGCCCTCCTGGCTCGCGTAGTAGAAGTTCTTCTCCTGCTCCATGTAATCTGTGCCCACATCGGCAAGATGGTTCGAGTACGACTGGTTCGAGCCTTCCTTTTCCTTGGTGGCGTCGCTGATAGCCTCCTCGATCCTTCCAAGCTCCATGATTATACGCTGGCGTTCGGCAAGTATCCTCGCTCTCGCGGCCTCGAGCTCACTCTTCGTGAGCTTCTTGCCCTTTATCTTGGGAGGCGGAGATGGCTTCGGCTCTGCCTTGGCTTTTGGCTTCGGCTTGGCCTTCGGTTTGGCCTTGGCTTTCGGCTTCGGCTTAGCTTTCGGTTTGGCCTTGGCTTTCGGCTTCGGTTTTGCCTTCGGCTTGGCTTTGGCCTTTGTTGTCTTTTTCGTTGTAGTTTTCACTTTGGCCTTCGCTTTCGTCTTTGGCTTTTTCGCCACTTTTTTTGATTTTGCCTTCGCTCCGGCTTTAGGCCTGGTCTTGGCCTTTACCTTAGCCCTGGTCTTAGGCTTCTTCTTCGCAGCGGCCTTCGTCTTAGCCTTTGCCTTCTTCTTTGTCTTTGCCTTGCTCTTTGCTTTTTTCGCCGGCATCTCGAGTACGCTCCTGTTAAAAGCCCATCAAGCCAGCCTGACCCATAGATCTATCTCGAAACCGTCGAGTTCGAAGGACGTTTTGTTATCCCAGTCCTGCTCCCCCTCGAGGAGGTTCTCGACGAGAGTTTCGCTGCATATATGATCACGGTACCCTTTGAATACCTGTTGTATCTCATCCGGGCCTCTCCATGCCAGCAATATTCTGTCGCTGACCTCGAATCCCGACTCTTTTCTGAAGTTCTGGATCCGGTTCACCAGGTCCCTCGCCATCCCTTCCCTGCGAAGCTCGTCGGTAAGCTTCGTGTCGAGAATGATAGTCAGGTCGCCCTCGTTCTCCGACTCGAACCCTTCCGCCGTTTCGCTCTCGACCCTGACCTCTTCGAGGGATACGTCCTCATTCTTCCCGTCTATCTCTACCGAAACGCTTCCCTTCTCGACCAGTTCTACTACGCTTTCCGCGCCGAGGGACTCGAGGACGGCCGCGGCGGCCTTCATGTTCTTCCCGAACCTCTTTCCGAGTACCGAGTACTCGGGCTTCACGCTCATCCTGATGAGCTCGCCCGTATCCTCGATGATCTCGATCGCCTTGACGTTCAGTTCGTCGAGGACCAGCCCGCTGAGCTCCTCGTCTTTCGTCCACCCGGTCACGTCGTGATATTTCCCGTGAACGAGCATCCTGGCGAGAGGGGTCCTTACCTTGATCGCCGCCTTGTTGCGCACCGCACGCCCAGTGGTGACCGTCTTGAGGACGCCGGCCATATTTTTCTCCAGCTCCTCATCTATCAGCGAGTTGTCCGCAACCGGGTACGGCTCGAGATGAACGCTGCCCGTCCTGCCGGCCTCTCCCCTGAGCCTCTGCCAGACAGCCTCGGTGAGGAAGGGCACGAACGGAGCGGCCAGTCTTGTGACGCCTTCGAGCACAGTGTAGAAGGTCTCGTAGGCAGCGAGCTTGTCGCCCGACATCTCGTTCTTCCAGAACCTGCGCCTGCAGCGCCTGAGGTACCAGTTACTGAGCTCGTCGATCACGAATGTCTGGATCGCGCGAGCGGCTCTGGTCATCTCGTACTCGTCAAGGGCGGCGGTGACATCGTGTACCGTCGAATTGAACCTCGACAGGATCCAGCGATCTATTGTGTTATCGCTCTTCACTTCGCCTGACGGCTCGAAACCGTCGATCTCGGCGTACATCGCGAAGAAGGAATAAAGATTTCTCAATGTTCCGAGGAACTTGTTCGCGTTGTCGCGCATCGCCTCGAGGTCGAACCTCTTTGGCAGATATGGCGCGCCGCTGATCATCAGGTACCAGCGAAGCGAATCGGCGCCGTCGGTGCTGAGCACGTCGCTCGCGAAGACGGCGTTCCCCTTGCTTTTGCTCATCTTCTGACCTTCTCGGTCGAGGATCATCCCGTGGGGCAGGCACCTCTTGTACGGGCTCTGCTTAGTAAGGAACGCCCCGATTGCCAGCAGCGAATAGAACCAGCCTCTCGACTGGTCGACACCCTCGCTGATGAACTCGGCAGGGTATTTCTGTTTGAATCCGTCCATGTTCTCCATCGGGTAGTGATGCTGCGCGAACGGCATCGCGCCCGAGTCGAACCAGCAGTCGATCACCTCGGGGACCCTCGTCATCTTACCGCCGCACTCGGGACAGCCGACGTCGAGGTCGTCGATAAACGGCTTGTGAAGGTCGTAATCCTCGGGGAACTGCTCGCTTATCGATTTAAGCTCGGTCAGGTCGCCTATGCAGTACTTCTCCTCGCAGGAGTCGCAGGTCCAGATATTGAGCGGGGTGCCCCAGTACCGCTCGCGGCTGAGCGCCCAGTCGACGTTCCCCTCGAGCCAGCGGGCGAACCTGTTCTCTCCCACTTCTGGCGGGTACCAGTGGACCTTCTTGTTCTCTTCGATCATCAGATCCTTGAACGCGGTCGTCCTGATATACCACGAGCGTCTCGCGTAATAGATCAGGGGCGAGTCACAGCGCCAGCAGAACGGGTATGAATGCTCGTGCGTCTCGGCCCGGTAGAGTATGCCGCGCTCGCGCAGGTCCTCTATGATCTCGGGGTCAGCGTCCTTGATGAACTTGCCGGCCCATTTCGTTACCTCGGGCGTAAACTTTCCCTCGGCGTCTACCGGCTGGATGAAGGGCAGCCCCTCTTCCATCCCGGCGGTGTAGTCGTCCTCGCCGAATGCCGGCGCGGTGTGGACGATTCCCGTGCCGTCGCTCAGGGTCACGAACTCGGCAGCTATAACGCGGAAGCCCCCCTCTTCATCCTTGAACCAGGGGAAGCATGGTTCGTAAGTCTTGCCGACGAGCTCATGCCCCTTGACCTTGCCGAGTATCTCATATTCGCCGTCGAGCACACTGAGGAGCTCCTCGGCGAGAATGAGCGTGTCGCCGTTATGGCTGACGCGCGCGTAATCGTATTCGGGGCCGACGGCCAGGGCGACGTTGGAGATCAGCGTCCATGGCGTCGTCGTCCAGACGAGAAAATATGCGTCCTCATCCGTCAATTTCAGCTTGATGAAGATCGATGGGTCGGCGACATCCTTGTAACCCTGCGACACCTCGTGGCTCGAGAGGGATGTGCCGCATCTGGCGCAGTAAGGGATGATCTTGTGCCCCTCGTAGAGCATGTCCTGGTTCCAGAACTGCTTGAGGATCCACCAGACCGACTCGATATATTCGTTCGTGCAGGTGACGTAGGGATTGTCCAGGTCGAGCCAGTATCCCAGCTTGCGGGTGAATTCGTGCCACTCGTCGAGGTACTTGAAGACGCTCTTGTAGCACTGCTTGTTGAACTTGTCGACACCGTACTCCTCGATCTGGTCCTTGCCGTCCAGCCCCAGGAGCTTCTCAACTTCTATCTCTACGGGAAGGCCGTGGGTGTCCCACCCCGCCTTGCGCAGTACGCGCTCCCCCTTCATCGTCCTGTATCTGCAGACGAGATCCTTGATAGTCCTCGCCATCGCGTGGTGGACACCGGGGCGGCCATTAGCCGTCGGCGGGCCCTCGAAGAAGACAAAGCTGTTCTCTTCGGGCCTCTCGTCCATGCTGCGCTTGAAGATATCGTTCTCTTCCCAGTAACCGAGGACCTCCGCCTCCGCTTCGAGCGCCTCGCGCTGAGGAGGGATGGCTGCGTATCTCTTTGCGTCTTCTCTGCTCTCTGCCATATCTTCCGTTCTCCGGGCAATATCACGGTCAGGTTCGGGATTCACGGGTCAGCCCCCGGCAGGTGTCATCCGATTTCGTGGTTTTCGAGCCGGGCCAGCTTAAATGAGAACAATATCTTATAATGTACAGACTTGCTTCTGTCAAGGACTAGACCCTCTTCAGAAACTCGATTACCAGCCCCTGGAGCACCTTCTCGCCCTTCTTCGCTGCGGCCACGATCTCGCGAATATCGGCCGGTTTGAGGCAGTCCGGAAGCGCTTCATCTGTAACAATCGATATTCCAATGGTTTTCATCCCCGCATGGACCGCGGCGATGTTCTCAGGGACCATCGACATCCCGACGATATCGGCACCTATCCGCCTGAGGAACCGGTATTCGGCGGCTGTCTCGAGGCAGGGGCCCGCGAGGGCAGCCAGAACGCCTTTCTTCAGCGGTATCTTCAGGTCGAGCGCGGCCTTCTCGAGAACAGATATGTAGCGGCGGTCGTACGGCTCGCTCATGTCGGGGAAGCGTGGACCGAGCCTCTCGTCATTCGGGCCGATCAGGGGATTGTCCCCCATCATGTTGATGTGATCGGTGACCGCTACGATCGAGCCCTTTGGCAGTAGCGGGTTCATCGCTCCTACGGCCGAGGTGAGTATCAGCGACTTCGCCCCGAGAGCCTTCATCACGCGGACCGGAAAGGTCACTTCCTTCATCGTGTAACCTTCGTAGTAGTGGACCCTTCCCTCCATAGCGACGACCTTGCGGCCGGCGAGCTCGCCGAGGATGAGATTGCCCGCGTGCAGGCCGCTTACCGTCGATACGGGAAAGTGGGGGATATCTCCGTAAGGTATGGCTGCCTTTACCTTTATTCTCTTCGCCAGTCCGCCGAGCCCGCTGCCCAGCACGATGCCGAACGATGGCCTCACGTCGGCGAGTTTTCTTATATACTTCGCGCTCTCCCTGATCTGGCTGTAGAGTTCCGGCACCGCCACTCCTTTCGTTGATCTCCCCTGCCGCGGGTCAAAAATCTTATACAGGCAAAGACGGCGGGCCGCAACAAGTTTATGTGTAGTAATGTCAGGAAATACAGGCTGTCAGATCTCCGGCAGTCCTTCAAGAAGCGTTCTTGCTGAATCAGGGGCTGAGAGGAGCTTGCTTCGCGATTTCTCGCCCGACTCGATGACGATGTCGCGCTTCTTCAGGCCGAGCTCCTTCGCGAGAAATACGGGGATCCTCCTGTTCGCCGCTCCTTCGACTGGCGGCGCGGCAAGCCTTATTCGCAGTTCCCCGTCATCGTTCCACCCGACGATCTCGTCTTTACGCGAAGAGGGCTGGACCCGTATCCGGAATCCAACCCTCCCGTCTTGTCTCGACTCTATCTTCTTCATCCAGGGTCAACTGTCCCTGTCAATGTTTGTAAGGTTCTTCCTCAACTCTTCCATCGACCATTTCTGGTTCTCATCGGACTCTTCCTCGATCTCCCCGGCGGCCTGTGCCGGAGGGGTTTCTGTCTTCGGAGCCGGCCGGCTCCGAGCGCTGCGGAGGAGTCTCTGCTGCTCTCGGAGCGGCCGGCTGGGCAGGCTTCGGCGCAGCCTGTTTCGGCTGCTCAGAGGCCATCTCTGTCAACCCCGACAGGGCCGCCTCGACCTCGTTATCGTCCGGAGCCTCTTTCGCGACGGGCTTGTCCGTCTGCTGAGGAGCGGGCTGTGCCGGCTGGGCTGCTACCGCCGGCGCCTCCTGGCGAGGCACATCGTAGCTGCTCCAGTCCTGCTTCGATTCCTTTACTTCGTATGATTTCCAGTCGTCGGAAGCGGCCGGCGCAAATGCCTCTTCGGTCCCCTGTGTCATCGGAGACCCGGGGTGAACTGCCGTTCCTGCCATGGGAGACTGTCCGGCCTGCGCGACCGGAGCTCCGGCGCCCGGCACCGTCTGCTGCGGAGCGGCGGGCACTGCAGCCTGGGGCGCGGCCTGTCCGGCCGATCCGCCGGCTGCGGAACCGTCGCCATTCATATGAGGATCGGGATACATCCGCTCCTCGAGGCTGTGCGCGACTACGTCTCTGGCAAGGGCTTCGCCTTCGAGTTCTTCCTCTGTCATTTCCTCACGGTCGTCGCGAAACTCTCCCTCAGAATCAGTAACCGTCGAGGCAGCCACGTCAACAGCTTCACCGACACCAACCGCCCCGAAATCGAGCTGGGGAGAGGAGGCCGTCTCTTCCTCCTGCTCCGCCTTCTCGTCCTGGCCTGACTGGATGTCGTCAGGAGCCGCTCCCCGCCTGTCGGGGTTCTGCTGCTCCCACTCTCCGGGCCTTGGTATTGTAGGCCTCTCGACATCCTCTCTCGGCTGGTCATCCCCCCAGGTGACCTTGTCTTCGGGCTCTTCGTGCGCGAAGTCTTCCTCTATCCTCTCACGGCTCATGCGGGAAGCGGGTGGAGGAGTCGTAACATCCTGCTCCACCTTTTTGCCGATGGCCTCTATCTCACGGTCCACCTCGGCGAAGTCCTCCTCGAATCCATCGACGACGTTACTGTGGCTGTCAAGGAGGGTCCTTAGCCTGCTGATATAGTTGTCCTTGTGTTTCTTGAGTTCCAGGATCTCCCTGCGGAGCTGCTGGGTATGTGCACGGATCGCTTCGGCCGACTTGGTCGCTTCGACTTCCGCGCCGCGGACGATGAGATCAGCTTCCTTGCGGGCATTGTCCTTCGCATCAGACGTGATCTTCTCAGCCGTCATAAGGGTATTGCGAAGATTGGTCTCCATGCTCTTGAATTCCTTGAGACGTTCCTCGAGCTGGACGATATGCTCCCTCAGTCTCTTGTTATCCGACAGGACCGCCTCATACTCATCGGCAACGGTGCCGAGAAACGCATGGACCTCGTCTGAGTCGAGTCCTCGCATCGTCTTGCGGAATTCCTGCTTCCGGATATCGAGAGGTGTGATCCTCATTAGTCTGCCTCCTCTTGTCGGACCGCGGCCGGTCTTCCTTTTCCTGCCCGTCGGTCCGTTGCCTCCCCGGGCTCATCGTTTTCGCTACCGAATCTTTACCACGCCGTTGCTGTCGGTTCAAACCCAGTTTTTTCTGATCACCAGCGCGACCAGCTGGAACACCGCCGCCAGAATCAGCGGCGACGCGTCGAATCCTTTTCGTTTAAGCAGCCGCCTGGCCGGGTTCAGTACCGGTGAGAATATGCGGTCGAGAGCCATGTAAACCTTGCTGTCCGGCCCTCCGACGAGCTGCAGAAACATATACAGCAACACCAGAAATGTTAACGTGTTGAGAAATGCAATTATCAGACCAACCGTGTCAGAGACAAAATATCCCATAACTCACTTTATTTCTGCCTGTTACGGCATCGCTTGCCTGGCGCTCGAATCATGCTGCCGGAATCCTTCCGACCGTTCACCGGATCCTCTGGCCGTTTTTCTGTCACAGCCGCCGCGCCCCGAATATCACTCTCCCGAGTCTCACTATCGTCGATCCCTCGGCGATAGCGATCTCGAAATCGTCAGTCATCCCCATGGAGAGGTGCTCCATTGATATGCCGCTTATACCCGCCGCATCGATTTTCTCGCCCAGAAGACGGAGAGAACCGAACGCTTTCGAGAGGATGGCCTTGTCGTCGACCCACGGGCCGACTGTCATCAGCCCGCGGAGATTCAGCGCTGGGAGATCCGCGATCCCGGCGCAGAGCTCTAACGTGCTGTCTGTCTCGAGCCCGAACTTCGACTCTTCACCGCTCGTGTTTACCTCGACGAGGATATCTGTCGCGACACCCTCGCGCTCGCCGGCGCTGCTTATCTTTTCAGCGAGTTTCAGCGAATCGACCGAATGGATCATCGCGAACTTCCCGATAGCCTTGTTCACCTTGTTGGTCTGCAGGTGGCCGATGAGGTGCCATCGGCATGGCGAAGTCACCCCGGACTCCTTCGAGAGGAACTCCTGGACGCGGTTCTCGCCGACATCGGTCACGCCGGCGGCCAGTGCGGTCTCGACCGTCTCCGCCGGATGAGTCTTCGTCACAGCGATGATCGTCACATCTGACGGATCCCTGCCGGCCTTTACGGCCGCTTCGGCAACCCTCTCGTTTACCAATTTCCAGTTTTCAGTGATCGACATCACGCTCTCCGGTCCTTAAAAAGGCCGGCCCGCTGAGGGCCGGCCTTCGAACATCCCTGCCCGCCGATATCAGCCGGCTAGATCTTTATCAGCTCCATCTGCTCATCGCCCGCAACGACGACCTCGCCGTCCAGGGTGATAAAGAGATCGATCTCGCTTCGTGCGGCCATCTCTCCCTCGAGATAGATGCCCGGCTCTATCGAGAAACAGATACCTGGGACGAGCTGCCGCTCGTCTTTCGTCTCGAGGTTGTCGATGTGTACACCGTTGCCGTGCACCTCTTCACCGATCGAGTGCCCCGTGCGGTGGATGAAGTAATCGCCATACCCGCGCTCTTTCACGACGTTCCTGCAGGCGTCGTCTACTTCCCAGCCGTAGACCGGCCTGCCCTCGGCGAAGGCCTTGCGCACGAACTCGACCGCCGCTATGCGCGCGTCACGGACCGTCTCGAATATCTCGACGTACTTCGCCGGCGGATCGTCCCCGATGTATCCGCACCAGGTTATGTCGTAGAAGATCGAACCCGGCTTGTCCAGTTTGCCCCACAGGTCTATAAGGACCATGTCGCCCTTCTTGAACTCGTAGGAACCCTCTGGAGTCGGCTCGAAGTGCGGATTCGCCGGATGGTCGTTGATCCCGACGATGGGGATATCGTGACCGGGATCGATCCCGTCCTCCTTGAACCTGTCGAGGATGAACTTCGCCACGTCGTACTCTGTCAGCTTGCTGCCCTCGGCTATAGCCTTGCCGATAAGTGCGAACGCTTCGTCCTTGATTTTCTGGATGATGTCGCATGCCTTGAGGTGGCTCTGATACCCTTCCTCGTCGATGATCGCCTCGAAGAGCTGGACCAGGTCGGCAGAAGAGACGACCTCGTGACCGAACGAGCGGATAAGCTCGATCGTCCCTCCGTCCACTATCGACGTGTAGGGGATGTTGCAGAGGGGAGAGTACTGCATCGCGATCGTCTTCGGTTCACCAAGTATCTCCTTGAGCTTCGCGTGAAGCTCGACCCATGGATGATAGTACTCGAGCTTTCCCGGCAGAGAATCTAGCTTCTTCGGCTCGACCCGGTGCGCCAGCCTGATCGGCTCGCCGGTGACGGGGATGAAATAAAACCACCGGCGCGATGTCATCTTCTCGAAATCCATATCGAGGATCCTATACGCGAGATGGTCGCGGTTGTGGAAGTCGTAGAGCAGCCAGCCGTCGATCCCCTTGTCTTCGAGAGCGTCCTGTATCGCCTTGATATCCATATAGCGAGCCTCCGATGATAAGCGGCCCGGACGGGCCGGTGAGTAGTTGTCTCGAACTGCAGACGCTATCACGGGCGAAAGCCGCTGTCAAGAAAGCGCTCCATAGTCTATAATGAAACGATGAAAGGTGAACGCACATGACGCCGGTTATTGAAGACAAGCTGCTCGACCTTCTCGCCTGCCCGCGATGCGGCGGAGAGCTCGGCCCGGGCGATTTCTCCCTGACATGTTTCTCGTGCGGGACACAGTATGAGGTGCGCGGCGGCATCCCGGTACTGATGCCGGATGGTATCGACCTCGAGCATCTGGCCGAGGAAGAGAAGCTCGGAGAGCTGATGACCGATGAGCCGGATTCGGAGAAAGACGGCCTGTCTGAGGAACAATGGAAACTATCGAAGAAGGAGTACTGGGATTTTGTCCGGGAGAGGGTCGGTACCGGGAAAACCATAGTCAACATAGGCTGCGGAGTAGATACCAGTTTCCTCGAGCTCGCCGGCGGCAACACCCTCGTGGCCTTCGACCTGATGTGTTCGCTTCTCGAGAAAATGCGCAATGAATACGGCTCCCGGTTCAACGTCACCGGCGCGGTGCATGCGCTTCCTTTCCGGGACGAGGCTTTCGACGCGATCTGCTGCATCGACCTGATCCATCACGAACCGGAAAGACTCGCGGCGATATTCGATTCGTTCGCCAGGATCCTCCGGCCGGGCGGGATGCTCTTTCTCGAGGACATCAACGCCTGGGGAATTACACAGTTCTGGAAGTCGAAGATGATGCCGAGACAGCTGCACGGAGCGCTGCGTGAGAGCTGGCATAAGATGAAGGGGTCAAAACACCGCCCGGCGACGTACGAGTTTCCCACCGATGTCTTCGAATCGATGCGTTTGCTGGAAATGTCGGGATTAGAGGATATCGAGGCTGTACCGCTTGACTCTTACCCCAATACGGGCAGGGCGGGCCTGTCGCTTTACGAAAAGTTCTCATCGAACGGGCGCGTCCGCAGGTACCACAACTTCCATTACATGATCTTTGCACGCAAGGGGGGCCAGTCAGGGTAGGGCAGCTCTCATCTGCTTCGGTTTTAAGCGGACTGGATTTCATCGGATCTGGTTTCGGCGGAATGGACTGCATCGGACTATTTTCAATCGCTCAAATTCCCAGAATATCTTAAAATAATCCCCCAAAAACCAAAAATAATCCTTGACGGCTTTTCAGGGCCCGATTCCCCAACCTGCGTGCCCGCCGTAGATTACGCCGCCAGGCGGACCTCAGCGCCCCTCTCTTCGCCTCTCTCGAAGATCGAGACATCCGGCTCATCCCGGCCCCCGTCGAGGCGCCTCGGGCCACCTGTTTTACCGCCAAAATCCGTGTTATAATGTCCTCAGATGGAGAGGGCAAATGGGGGGCAGAGATAAATAGCCTGATCTCACCCGGAGGTGACGATGATGAGGACGACGAAGAGCTCGATCCGTTCCAGCAGTAGATCCACAGACGCAATGAACAGAGCCAAAAGCAATGCCGATGCCAGGCCCAGAAAAGGCGCTGCCGCAGTCAGTGGCATCCCCAAAGCCATCCCGGAAGTAAAAGCCCTCAAAGGTGTCTCAAACAGGGCCCTTCTGTCCGGTATCCGCAAGCTCTCTGAGACTGAGAGAAAGACCGTGCTTTCTATCCTCGTCCACCTGATCGAGATAGACAGAAGAAAGCTCTATCTTCCTCTCGGCTTCAGCTCTCTCTATGAGTTCTGCACAGAGCGTCTCGGATACTCCGAGTCCACGGCCGGCAGGAGGATAAGTATCGCCAGGTGCATCAGGGACTACCCGGCAGTCTACGGAGCCCTCTCCTGCGGGAAGGTCAGCATGACCAACCTCGCGATGATCGCCAGGATCATGACCCCGGAGAATGTCTCTGATCTTCTCTGCCGGATAGAGGGAGCCTCGAAAAGGGAGGTCGAGCTTCTTGTCAGCAGCCGCAGGCCTAAGAGCGCTATCAGAGACAGGGTCACCCCGGTATATGTAAAAACTCTGCTCGAGGTCCGAGATGGCGCTTGCATGAGTGACGGAGATAAGACGGGCGACCGTAAGAGTGACGGAGACAAGACGAACGATGGCAACAGCTTCAGAGACAACACATTAGACGGGGGTGGTAAATTCTCCACCGCCACCGGTGGCGGTAAAGATCCTGCCACTTCGAAGGGGAGCAGAGCTGGCAGCGGCGAAGGGCCGGCAGCCAGCCCTGATACTGGCAGCAGGCCCTTCGCCGCGCAGACAGTGGTTTTCGAGGAGAGGCTGAAGGTCACGTTCGGAGCGGACCCCGACTTCATGCGAAAGGTCGAGAGGGTCCGTTCTCTTCTCTCCTCGAAGTATCACAGGCATCTTGAGCTTGGCGAGCTCTTCTCTCTTCTGATGGACGAGTACATCGAAAGACACAGCCCTGAGGGCAGGATCAGGAGAAAAGAGAAGCGGGAGAAGAGGGCCGAAAGGAAATCGAAGGGTAACCCTGGGACCTGTAAGCCAGCGGGAGCTTCGAAGAAGACGAAGAGATCTTCGGCTACGTGCGGTGCGAAGAGACATGAAAAGAACTCTGGTAATGCTGCCGGCGGTTCGAAGAGACATGAAAGACTCTCGGATATTGCCTCGGGCGATCCGCGCAAGAAAGAGGTCTCCCGTCATATCCCCCGGAAGGTCCGTGACGAGGTATACGCCAGGGACAGGGGACGATGTTCCTTTGTCTCCCCCGGCGGCAGGAGGTGCGGGTCTACCTGGGACCTGCAGATAGACCACAAGGTCCCCTTTGCCAGGGGCGGGGACAACTCTCCGGAGAATCTCAGGCTGCTCTGCGGGAAGCACAACCGGCTCGAGGCAGAGAGGACCTACGGGAAGAAGCACATGGAGCAGTATGTCAAGGAACCGCCGGGACAGTATGCCAGAGAACCTGTCGGGTGGTATCTCAAGGAACAGACGGGACAGAATGTCATGGAGCCTGTCGGGTGGCATTGACCCTCGCCATACCCAACTCACCTGATCAGAACGAGTTTTCTGGTCTTTGAGAACCCTGCGGCTTTCATCCTGCAGAAGTAGACTCCGCTCCCGACATCTCTGCCGCCCTCGTTCGTTCCGTCCCACGAAATCGAATGAGTCCCCGGCTCGAAGGTCCCGTCGGCAAGTGTCCTGACGAACCTGCCCGAAACGTCGTAGACTCTCACCTCGACCTTTTCCCACTTCGGAACGGTAAAGCTCACGACCGTCGATGGATTGAAGGGGTTGGGATAGTTGCGGTGCAGGTCCCTTCGAAGGACAGGTGTCCCGGGCCCGCCGCCTGTCGAAATGTCGCGAGTCCTCGTCATCTCGAACGAGTAACTCTTCGACTCGCCGGATCCCAGCTCGTAAACATAGACCGGATCATAACGAAGCGCGAATACGTCTATGCCTCCTGACAGCCCGTCGGGCTGGGGAGAAAAGGCAAACTGTACAGTCGCGCTGGAGATAACGTTCATGACTCCTATGTCTGACGGCCCGATCACCGACGACGTATCAGACCCGTTCCAGTACTTGAGGGCCTCGCGGCCGCCGTCCATCGCCTCAAGAAGCGTCGGGCAGAGGCTGTTCTCAATGCGGTGCTCGAAGCTCCTGGTCGTGCCGCTCGTGTTCTGCATCGTATATCTCACCGCTATTCCGTCCTCTATCGGCCAGACTTCCCTTGCGTACCTGAAATCCGTATCTATATGGCCGAACGTCAGGGTATCCCCGGTCAGCGAAACCGACTGGAAATCGTCGAGCAGCTGGACCTGCTCCACCCCATTGACCGACAGGAACTCACTGAGCGCTTTCTTTCTGATCGCGTAGAAACGCTGATAAGGTATAGCCGACGGAAAGTAGTACGGGGCGTTCCATTCGAAGTCCTGCATGTAGTGGTAGTCGTCATTGTACCCGGGACCTGTCCAGTGCTCGCGGTACGGGAGATAATAATATCCCCACATGAATATCTCATTGCCTACCAGCTGCTCGCCCGCTTCGAGGTCGTACCAGTAGAGAAGCCTTCCGCCGTATGGAGTGAAGGCAAGGAAATCATCGTCGGTTATCATCGCGATCTCGTCGACCGCGTCACCGTTGACATCGATCGAGGGAAACTCGGGGTCCGTGACAGGCGTCGACGCGTATTCAGCCGCGAGCAGCGCCGCCTCGAGGGTCTCCATCTTCTGCCAGTCCTGGCAATACATCTGGCCGCAGCCTATACAGCCGAACTCGAACTGGTGAGCGGCAAAGCTGCGAAGGGCATGCTCGATAAGGTTGTGCGCCGCCGTCCCCGGGACCTTGCCGGCCTGCACCTCCTGTATCCTCGCCCTGACGGTCGAGTAATAGCCGCGGTAGTGATTGACGAGCGGCGAGTTCGCGTTGTAGTCGAACCAGTCGTCCCAGCCGTCGGACTGAGACGGCCCGATCATCCATTCGGCCTGTCCATCGACAACAGGCTCGATCATCTCGGTCGGATGGCGGGTCTTGAGGTACTCCGAGATAGTCGTGATGTCGAGCCAGTCGTAGGACTCGAGCTCCGTCAGCACGGCATCGAGGTTGTCCCAGTCATCCTGCGGGTCGTATCCGGCATCGTAGTCCCATAGCCCTGTAGCTTCGGCGTCCTGGCAGTAAGTAACGAGGAAATCGCGATAGACATCAGATAGATGGAGATTATAGAGATAGTTGACGAGAGGGCCGGTATCCCCCGAATCGATCGCGTAATCGAGCCTGCCGATCATCCCTCCATCGTCGTTGATGACTATGATCTCATCCCCGCCGAGACGGGTCCGGCGGACGATATGCTCCCATGACGACATGCCGCTGTCGATAAGGATATGGGTCTCGATCCATGTCGCCGCGTAGCCCCCCTCCGTAAAGAGTGGCACGAGCTGCTGCTTCCAGCAGCGCTCGGCGTTCCAGAAGACCGTCGGGCTCACACCGAGAGATTTCTCGATGACATCGCGGTGCACATCGATCTCGACCTTGTTGTCCCACATGTCGGTCGAGTAAGGGATGTTCTGCGAGTATGTCGAACCGACGATCTCAAACTGTTCGTCGGCAGCGCCGTCGCGAAGCATCTGGATCGTCGATGGGCTGTTCCGGAAGTCGTACCAGAGGACGTCATGAAGCAATGTGCCGGAGAAGTGAATCATAAATTTCGAGGAGGGATGCTGCCTCAGCACTGAGAGAAGCCCGTTGAAACAGACATCGTTCGCCCTGTCGCCCTGGTAATTGAGGTTCTGGTTGGCGTGAAAAAGAAGCGCGACCTTGAGCTTGCCCGGGGGAACGGCCTGGTCTATCTCGATCGAACCCTCGACCGGATCGGCCGGATTACCGGCGAGGTCTACGCCCGTTATCCTGTAAGCGTACGTGCCGTCCGGCATGATCTCGTTCTGCTCGTTTCGGCCGTTCCAGATAAAGCTTTGGTAGCCGGCGTTCATCTGCGCCTCAAAGGCAAGAGTCCGTATATGGGTTCCCGGCATCTGGGTAAGGTCGAGTATCTCGAGGTTTACAGAGACTGTCTCGTAGATGCGAAACGATATCCTCGAGACATCATCGCTGCCGTCTCCGGGGGAGATCACCGCCGGTGAGGCGAAATGCTCGCCGATAACAGGCGGCTCCCTGTCGATCCAGACGGGGAATGTGTGTGTGCCGGACGTCGGGTCGAGGGTAGTGTTTACCCTGTCCGAGGCCGAGATGAAGTATTCCATTGTTGTCCCGAAGGAAAGATCCTCGCCGGGAATGATCCCCGTCCACTGATCCTCGAGTCCCTCGAGCATTTCGGCTGACAGCCAGGTGCTCAGCGCCGACAGCGCGGTAGTAGACGGCAGCTGACTGGATGATGTCGTTATCGGTGATCGTCGCGGTAACGGGAAGATCGCTCGACGCGGGGGCGCGCCAGAGAACGGAACGTGCGAGATAACGGGTGGTTCGGGATCGTTCGCCACGGTGAATGTCGTGGTGTCGTAGAAGTAAGGGCCGCCCACATTCCCGATGATTATATGGACGAGATGCTCGCCGTTAGGCAGCGGATCGATCAACCGGAATGATCACCTTCCTTGCCGCCTCGTCGTACAGGCCAGGCCCGGAGCCGACGAGTTCCTCGCCGATGTATACCCGCAGCATGTCGAGGTCAAAGGCCGAAGTATCGCACCTTGGCCAGGTAACATCCGATTACCGGAGTCGGGTCGGTGATATCGCTACCGTCAAGGGGAGCGAGCAGATATACGAGGGGATTGAAGACCTTCAGCACCGAGTTGCCGAACCCGTCATTCGAGACCCGGACATTCTTCGGATCGGAGTACCACTGGTTCGTGTTGACGACGAACTTGTACTCGTGGGTCGACTGGGTGAGTTTCCTGTCTATAGTCCATATCCCGTCCATGTCGTCGTCTGACATGGGGTCTATCGCGGTATCGATATTGATGGTGCCGCCGTTGTCGCACCAGGCGTTGAAGGTGCCGGCAAGGTTGACAGTTGTCGCGCCGGGCGGCGCCTCGAACTCGAACCTCACGTCGACCGAATCGGCCATCGCCACGATATCATCGGGCATCCCGTCGTTGTCCGAGTCGTAGATCACAGTAACGGGGTTGTCGAGGCTGAGCAGGTCGGCGTCGAGGTCTTCGCCAAGCTCGTCCCCGCTCCCGCCCCCGAGAGGGGCTGTCGGAAGCAGCCTGTTCGTCGCCCAGCCGAGTCCGGCCGCCACCTTGACCGAACCGCCGGCCGCAACGCCTATCTCCGCCCAGGGAATCGAGATCTCCCAGCCTCCGATAAAATTGGAGTTGTTATGCGGCCATTTAGAACCGTGAAAGGCGCCCGGAACCGAAACGGTACTGCCGTCACCCATGATCCTTTTTACATCGGCGCCGATACCGTTCTCCATCTCGACTACGGCGTAGATGAAGTCGGGGTCCCAGCCCTCGGACTGTGTCTTGAATCCCGGGTAATAGTCGTTCTGCTCAGCACCGACCAGTCTCGAGCTCGAGTCGATGTATATGAAAAACACGTTATTGCTGCCGGTGAATCCCTCGACTCCGACGAAAAGATCGGTCTGGTCCCAGCCGACGTAGAGGTTTATCAGGTCGTTGTCCTCGGCCCACGGCCTGTCAGTATTATCGGCGCGAAGCTCCACCGAGGTCAGCCACTCACCCGGAAAGAAATTTCCATCTATCGTCTTCTGGGCAAGGACCATCCGTAAAAGACAGCATTATAAGGGCCGCCACCAGGACTGGGGACAATATGACCGGAAAAATCGGCGTCGATGGACTTCATGCTGTCTCCGATTCCATATGTGAAGAATGATCGCCCAAGGCAGAGTGATTCTATCAGATTTTCAAAGGTCAGTCCAGCACACCGGACCTGGCGATGGACCCGCAGCGCCGGCCACAAGCGGGATTTCACCTTGCCCAGCCTTCTCCCTGTAGTTATCTTTTTATAGAGGGGTCCACAGCAGATCGCACATTCTCATCACCCACTGACCGCTCCCGCTCTCACACTCCACCCCGCCGATACCGGGAAGGAGAGATTGAGATGAGACTCACACACTTTTCCGCAGTTCCGGAACGGAGGGCCCGCGCCGCCGTGCTGGACGACATTTTCCCGAAGTATGTCTTTATCCCCCTGTTCATCATCTTCGCCGCGGCATGCCTCGTCCTCACCGGATGCTCTGACGACGAGATCGCCGCGCCGGACGAAACCACCGGGGGCAGTACGACAATTTCTTCCCCACCTTTCATCGATGTATGGGAACCGATACTCGGTCATGGCAGGTTCATAGGTATCAACACATTGATAGTGCCGGCGACGCCCATTCTGCCGGGGGTCGAATTCTCGTTCCAGTGGGATTCCGATATATCGGCTCCATATCTCAGTCCGATCATGTTCAGGTACGGCTGGGATATAGAGGACTTTGAAGACGATGACGAATGGTCCGGGCCGTGGTCCCCGAACACCACGGTCTCAGAGCCCCGGTCTTTCAACTCCGGTATACACATCCTTTATGTCGAAGCGAGAGGCATATCGGGACAGGTCACCCGGGCACGCGTGGAACTCGAGGTGATCCCGTTCACAAGAGAACGGGACCTTCTCTGGATAGACGACTATCTGCTCGGGGGATATGTACCTGCCATGACAAATCCGAGTGAGGCCGAGCACGACGAATTCTGGACCGGCATCTGCTCGAGGGCCCCGGGATTCGATCAGGCAAGAGATATTTACGAGGCGGACAAGTACAACTTGTACGACCCGGTCCCACTGGAGATCCTGGCGGATTACAGAAATGTCGTCTGGACCTACAGCAGCTCCATGCATACCTGCTGGAAGAATACGATCGTGTTCGATCCGGCGCCTCAGAACAGCAGTAACATGTTCATGCCGGACAACTTCAGGATGTTTCTGGCAGCGGGCGGCAGCGCGCTGACCTGCGGCAGAACCGACAGGGAAGGGGGGCTTAGCGAGATCTTCCCGTATGAACCTCTCTATCCCTCTTCTGTTCTGGATAATCTGAGTCCGTACGATTTCGACAGAAAACGCGCAAAGTACTCGCTGGCGCATGATGACTACTACGTGACCGTGATCGACAAAGTCATCGGTGTCTTCAGGTCGGACCTCCCGAACGGTGTAATCCGATCGTACGAAAGGGATGCGATGACGATGGCGCTCAGATCAGAAGGCGCACTGGATCTTGATCTCCCTGACACTCTCACCCTTGACGAGTCGGTCACATGTCCCTACTGTTTCTTCAATCCGCATACTCAAGGATTCACTTATATCGAGGCATACGACCCGGCGTACTACATGGAGCATATCAATGCTCAATCACATCCATGCTTCACCCCGACATACCGCATGAGAACGTACAACATACTGTCTCCTCTCAATGACGCGGCAATAGCTCTCAGGGGGACACTTGTATCAGGTGGTTATGCGGGATACTACAGCCAATGCGAACCTCATCGACAGATTCCGCATGACAGCTTCCATTTCGGATTTCCATTGTGGTTCATCGACCACAGCCAGGTTCGGCGGATAACCGACACTATCTTCGAGGAGTGGGAGATCAGATAGCTGGCATCGCTTTCCACATCGCCCAGATCTCGTCGAGGGCGCGCTTCTTCTCGCGGAGCATCATATCCTTGGAGTGACACTGGATAGTACCGGCCGCCGCGCCGACGTGGCCGTCGCCTATGTCGAGCTCACGCATTATCTCTCCCATATCTTTTTTGTGGTCGCGGCCTGTCATGTTCATCGAAAGCGATATCGTTATGCTGATGTCGTTCGTCTTCGTCCCTCGGCGGAAGAGCGAGTTGATCGTCATCGCACCGAGGGACTCGGGATAGAGCATGTAGGCGAGGTTGCGGATCACCCTCGGCCTTCTCTTGTGATGCGTAAAGTCCATCACGATCAGCTCATGGCCGGCGTCCTCCTTGAGGAAAGAGACCGAATCCTCGATCAGCTTGATCATCTTCTCTTCGCCCGCTTTGTAATTGTCGATTCTCGCTGAGATCTCCTCGTCCGAGGCGATCTCGCCGAGAGGCATCTCTCTGGCCATCTCGGTGAGACGCTGCAGAAACCTTGTCTGCTCCCTGAAATCGCGGAAATCCGATTTAATGCTCATATCGACGAGCTTTCCGGGAGTCTCCTCCCTCCACTCGGCGACGCTGCGGTAGTCGAACGAGTCGATCACGTCCGCCTCGTCGACTGTCCCGGCTATATGAGCGGGCATCTCGAATCCCTCGCCTGTGAAATGCTCGAACACGACCCGGGCACACGACGGTTTTTCATCGAACCTGCCGGGAATACCGGCCGGATCGATCCCTCTCAGCTTGACCGCGTCGAGGTTGCCCGGGTGATGGTCGAACCACATCCCGCAGTCGAGCGGATAGGGAAGGTCGGTGACGATGTCGGCGGGGCCGACGGAGACCTCGGCCCTTGCTATCGAGTTGGGGCCGGTGAATATGACGTGATTGACACCAGAAGCGATGGAACATATCGCCGCCGAGACGATCCCGTCGAAATCGTTGTGGGTCACTATGCGTTTGAATTCAAGGTCAGCCATGCGGTCCTTTCAGAAATCGAGAATCAGCCCTCATATGCCCGCAGCCATCGCGGCCACCCCGACAGCAAGGCCGAAGATGAGGTTTATGATCTTGATCAGTATGAAGACCCGTCGTGAATAGGCAAGCACGGGCAGCATGCCGTGGCCGTCCTGAACGATCGAGTTTGCCAGCAGGACGCTCATCGGTATGTATCCGCCGGCAAACAGGGTCACGAATATCAAATGGGGCCCCGACTGCGGGATCAGCCCGGCGAGACAGGCCGCAAGCAGCACGAACCACTGTCCCTTCGCGACGAGCCTGATGAGATCGACGTCGAGATATGATGTAAGCAGATGCAGAACGAGCAGGGCCCCGAAGGTCCAGAGGAATATCCGCGGAACGTGGCGGATCGCTATATGTCTCCACAGATGCTCGTCTAGAAAATGATCGGGAACGGTCACAACGATGAAAAGCGCGAGAAGAGATGTGACCAGCAGGGTAATGCGTATCCATCCCCAGCCATCGTGCCCCGAATGGGCGTCGGCAGTATGTTCTTGATCTTGCCCGGCTGCAGGCTCTTCGTGATCGTGATCCAGGACATCCGTTTCTCCATGAATCTGTTCGATCGTCTCTTTCTCCTGTCCTCCCATATCCCCCAGGGCATGGCTGCCGTGCGACAGTTGCCCGGATACCACAGCGAGCAGGAGAAGGACTATCGCGACGGCAAGGATCCCGCGTGCCGGCGTACAGTTTCTCCACTGGCGGGCGATGCCACCCCGGGGAAATGCGTTACCCTCATGTCCTTCGTGAACGACGAGGCCGTCGCAATGCATCTTTTCGAGAAAACTGACCCTCAGCGAGAGCGAATCGGTCAGGATACCGGCGAGGATCCCCGTAGCCATCAGCGCCGGGATGAGGATCAATGTCTGTTTCGGGATAAGGGCAAGCATGACAAATGTCTCGTCACCACTCGTTGCGATCATCGCAGTGATGACCGCCCCCAGCCCGACTATCCTGTGGGAAAACATCGCGACGATGGCGAACGGTCCGAGGCACCCCGGAAGAGCTCCGAGCACGGCTGCGAGGATATACTGCCCCGCCCTGTTACGGGCGAGCCTCTCGCCCCACCTGCCGCTAGTGACGACATTTATATACTCGATCACGAGCATCATCACGAAGACAAAGCCCGTTATCATCACTGAGTTTCTAAGAATATCAATCATCGGCTCGCGAAGGACTCCTGCTTGTGCTTTATTGAATGCATCTTTGCTGACTGCCAGAAGATATTACAGTGTTCGGCCTGTGTTAACAATCTGATATTGAACTCTCTCCTATATCATTGAAGCCCGCCGCCATAGGTGTTATATTCGTCATGGTACCCCCTGAGACCTGGAGGTCGAAATGAAAAGAACCGCAATATTCACAGCGTTCACCGCGATCATCTTCATGACAGGCTGTTCCACGGTCCAGATCGAGACGGATTACAACCGCGAGGTCGATTTCTCGAAATACAAGACTTACAGATGGATCCCTCACGTCAAGGGCACAGAGGATAATCCCCTGATGAACGATCCCCTTATCGAGGGACATGTCAAAAGCGCGGTCAACGCGGAGATGGCGAAAAAGGGGTTTACCAGGATCGAGGAGGGGCATCCCGATTTCCTGATGGCCTATTACTTCACCGCGCGCGACAGGGTCGATGTCACGCATTACTATGGATACTGGTACCCGCAGACAAATGTCTATCAGTACAAGGAAGGCACCCTTATCATCGACATCGTCGACCGCGTGGACAAGCAGCTCATATGGAGAGGCTGGGCGACCGATGCCCTGCAGGACCGCAGCAGGATGAACGACCAGATCAATTACACAGTCCAGAAGCTGCTGAAGAAATACCCGCCCGACGCTAATAAAGAAGGGGCGAGCTGGTAGTCCCTACTCGAGCTGCCTGCCCTTGCGAACAGAGTCTCGTCCGAACCTGTCGAGGATAGAATCGACGGCTTTCTCGACACGGTCCCATTTCTCATCCTCAAGTGAGGATCCTTCGAACATCGCGAACTGGCCGCTTCCGCTCTCGGGCTCGATCCCTGAGACGCCTACTCCTATCAGCCTGAGGTCGACAGGGACACCATACTCATCGAGGAGCCTTCGGGCCTCCTCGTATATCGTCTTCCCGCGGCTGACAGGCTTCTCGAGCGTCGAGCTCCTCGTGATCAGCCTGTGTTTGTGAGTCTTCACCTTGAGAACGACGGTCCTCCCCTTCAACCCCTGCCTGCGGAGTCGCCGGCCGACCTTGTCGGAGAGGCTCATGAGATATTTTTCCAGAGTTCTCCTGTCTCCGGTGTCCTCCGGCATCGTCAGCTCATTGCTCACCGATTTCGGTTGTGACCACGGGACAAGTTCGGAATGTATCCTCCCCTCGGCTATCGCCGAGAGCCTCTGCCCGAACTTGCCGAACCTCTCCTCGAGATATTCGGAGCCATACCGTGACAGATCCCCTATCTCGCGGATGCCGAGCTGCCTGAGCTGCTCCTCGCTCTTTCCTCCGATACCGGGGATCTTTCCGACCGGCAGGACACGGAGGAACTCCATCACCCGCGAGGGCGGGACGATCGTGATCCCGTCGGGTTTGTTCATGTCGGATGCCACCTTCGCGATCAGCTTGCTCGATGACAATCCTATCGAGCAGGTCAGGAAGGTAGACGCGAATATCTCCGATTTTACCTCTGCTGCCGCCGCGGACGGCGGGCCGAAGAGCTTCTCCGTGCCTGTCAGATCGATGTAAGCCTCGTCTATCGAGATCTGCTGCACGATGGGGGAGAACCTGTGAAGGACCTTCATCACCTCACGCGAGAGCTCGACATACCTCGTCATCCTGCCCGGCCTGATTACCAGCTCGGAGCAGAGACGCTTCGCCCGGAATATCGGCATCGCCGAGTGGATCCCGAACTTTCGCGCCTCGTAACTCGCCGCCGAGACGACCCCCCTTTTCGAGTCCCCCCCGACGACTACGGGCAAGCCGGCAAGTTCGGGAAAATCGAGAAATTCGACGGAGGCGTAGAATGCGTCCATATCGATATGAGCGATAGCACGGTCGTCCGCTTTCCAGCGGCCCTCGCCGGCGGGATATCTGATCTGATCGCTCATCGAGGAGTACTCATCGTGAAGTCATTTCAGCAGGGACTTGATCGCCCCCCAGCTCGATGTCTCCGTCGAGAGGCAGCATCCCTGGTAGAGGAAGAGATCGTTGATCTTCGTCATCTCTTCAACAGTAGGTTCCGGTTCGACGCAGGTCGTCACACGCAGTATCCCGTAGTCGTCGTGAGGATCAAGCGTGATGATCGATGGCGTGGCGTCTGTTACGAGGCACTGCAGCTGATGAGTCCAGATCCAGTCCGCCTGGCACGTGGGGAAGCAGATAGTCGCTCCGGGCGGGACAATGGCATCGCCAATCTGATAACCCGCCGCGGGATTTATGATAGTAGCTGCATCGATGACATTGGACGGTGTGGTGATCTCGTAGTCCGCGCATATCAGCCCGTCGGCGCCCGGCTGGATCCATACCCAGAAACTCACGAGCATGTACGGCGTGGGGTACGACGAACATTCCGAGTGTTCTTCATCGGCGTAAATGCCTATATATGACTTGGCATCCACCTCAAAAGCAATCGATGTGAGAGCAATGACAAAACAGATGACAATGGCCGCGACAGCGCGCCTGATATCAGTGCGGTTCATCTGGCACCTCCGGTCGGATTCGCTCGACGACCCGGAACACGCGGAAGCGCTTTCGCGGATCGGGAGCCAGATATTGCAGAATGGGGTCTCTACCCGACCGGATTATACCATATTTTACTTTTTCCCGCCGCTGCTTCTTTTGCAGCTCCTTTTCTGACTTCTTTTCTGGTTTCTCTTCTGACTCCTCGACTGGCTCTGACTTTTCGAGCTGTTCCCCTTGCTTCCCTGTCCTTTCGCACTGCTCCCTTTTTTCTGAGAACTTTTTGTGGCTCTCGTCGGATCGAACGGCCGAACCAGAACGCTCTTTACCATCCCTTTCGACCAGCTCCTGCTTTCCTTTCTTATCCTTCTTGTCTTTCTTGTCCTTCTTGTCCTTCTTGTCGCCGGCCAGGGCGTCCCCGGCCAGGGCGAGCGTAAACGCCGTCACAAGAAGGAGTAACAGGCCAGTCATCCATCCGGATCTCTTCATTCGTCTCACCACCTCTTCGATTCAGGACTGTCGATGAGCCGCTTCCACAAACCACCTGGTTATCCTGCATAAAACAAACCAGTTGACTCCAGCTCTTCATTTGGCTATTATGCCAAATATACCAATGAGGAAGAATCCCCATGGACGAGAAAAAAAAGACGTATCTTGAAGCTAAATCAAGAGTTCTGAAGGCCCTTGGACATCCCACGCGCCTCCTGATAGCCGAGGAACTCGGCCAGGGCGAACGCTGCGTATGCGAGTTCGTCGACATGGCCGGCGTAGATTACTCTACCATTTCGCGACATCTTGCCGTAATGAAGCAGGCCGGGCTGATCGAGGATGAAAAGCGCGGAAAACAGGTCTTCTACAGGCTCCGGGTCCCCTGCGTGCTGAACTTCATGGGGTGTGTCGAAGAGGTCATCAGGTCTGGCGCGGAGGAACAGATACAGATGCTTGAAAAAGACCAGAAGGTGACATGATATGGATCTTCGGGATGAATGGAAAAAGCTGGCGCTGATAGCCGCGGTCTTCCTCGCGCTCTTCTACATACCGGTAGGAACGGAGAGGTTCGACAATTCGCTCCTCGAGGCGTTTCACCTGGCGAAGTGGTACGCGCGTGAGCATGTCCTTCTCTGCCTGATCCCGGCATTCTTTATCGCCGGCGCTATCTCGGTATTCGTCAACCAGGCATCCGTGATGCGGTATCTCGGCGCGAAGGCGAACAAGGTGCTCGCCTACGGCGTCGCTTCCGTTTCCGGTTCGGTCCTGGCCGTCTGCTCGTGCACGGTCCTTCCGCTCTTCGCCGGCATCTACCGGATGGGCGCGGGGCTAGGACCGGCAACGGCGTTCCTGTACTCAGGTCCCGCTATCAACATACTCGCGATAGTACTGACGGCCCGCGTGCTCGGCGTGCAGATGGGAATCGCCCGCGCGGTCGGCGCGGTCCTGTTCAGCATCATAATCGGTGTGCTGATGCACGTGATATTCAGGAAAGAAGAAGAGAAGAAAGCGGCGGCACAGGCGGCTATGCCCGACCCCGGGCCAGGCAGGCCTCTCTGGCAGACGGGGCTCTACTTCGCTTCGATGGTCGGTATCCTCGTATTCGCCAACTGGGGAAGGCCGGCCGGGAACGAAGGCATATGGGCCGCTATCTACGGATTCAAATGGATCGGCACTTCGATCTTCGCCTCGGGTCTCGGCCTGATGCTGATATTCTGGTTCGGCGTGAGATGGTGGAAGGTCGCCCTCACCGCCGCAGCAACGGCGGTCCTCGCCCTGGTATTCCCCGGACAGCCGATGATACCCTTCGCTGGAGCAGTGATCGGTGTATCGCTCACTGCAAGCTCTGAAAAGGGCGAGCCGTCGGACTGGTTGTCAGCCTCGTGGGGATTCGCGAAACAGATACTTCCCCTCCTCCTTTTCGGCGTCCTGATCGCCGGAGCGCTTCTCGGCCGGGTGGGGCGCGAGGGCCTTATACCATCAGAGTGGATCAGCAGCGCTGTAGGCGGCAATTCGCTCAGAGCCAACTTCTTCGCTTCGTTCGCCGGCGCTCTCATGTATTTCGCGACACTGACCGAGGTCCCGATTCTGCAGGGCCTGATAGGCAGCGGCATGGGAAAAGGACCAGCGCTCGCTCTTCTTCTGGCCGGACCGGCGTTGAGCCTGCCGAACATGCTCGTGATACGAAGCGTGATGGGCACGAAAAAAACGCTCGTATTCGTCGCGCTCGTCGTGGTCATGGCAACGATCAGCGGCATGCTGTTTGGATTGATCGCACGTTAGGATATGTGGCTTAAATGAACTGTTGACCATGATGATTTTTGGAGGCAGACGATGAAGATACAGGTACTCGGAACTGGATGCGCCAAATGCAAGCTGCTCGCCGAGCAGACAGAGCGCGCGGTAAGGGAGCTCGGGCTCGACGCCGAGGTCGAGAAGGTAACGGAGATAAACGAGATCCTCGATTTCGGAGTGATGATGACGCCGGCGCTCGCCATCGACGGTGAAGTAAAAGTAGTCGGTAAGGTCCCGGCTATCGACGAGCTCAAGGAAATGCTTGAATAAAGGAGACCCAGTCAATGAAGATCAAACTGATAGTGACCATACTCCTTCTCGTCTTCGTCGCGGCGAGCCTGGTCGCCCTTTTCATGAAAAGCGGCGGGGGAGAATCGGACATGGAGGGAGCCGCGGAGACTGCCCTTGCTGACAGCGGCACTAATTATATTTTCTACTATTTCCATGGCAACGCCCGGTGCAAGACCTGTCTGACTATCGAGATGTACGCCCTCGAGGCTGTCGAGACAGGGTTCCCCGAAGCGCTCAAGGCGAACCGGATCGAGTTTCTGCCCGTCAACCTGGAGATGGCCGAAAACGAGCACTTCATCGATGATTTCCAGCTCTCGGCGAGAACGGTTGTGCTCGAGCGCGTCGTCGACGGAGAACGCGGGGATTACCTCAACCTCACCCGTGTATGGGAACTCGTCGGCGACAAAGAAGCTTATATCACATACGTTCAGGAAGAGGCCGGGAAGTTCATGAACGGGGAGTCCTGATGGCTCAGTTCGCTCTTGCCGCGGCATCGGCGCTATGGCTTGGAATACTCACCTCGATCAGCCCATGCCCGCTGGCGATGAATATCACCGCGATCTCGTACATAGGCCGCAGGGTCGATGATCCGAAGAAGGTACTCAGTGCGGGACTTCTGTACACGGCAGGAAGAACACTTACCTACACTGTTCTCGGGGCAATGCTGGTCGCGAGTCTCCTTTCAGCTCCGCGCCTTTCCCACATGCTTCAGAAATACATGAACCTCGCGATGGGCCCGCTGCTCATTATCATAGGAATGGTCCTGCTCGAGCTGATCTCCTTTTCCCGCCGCGGCGGCGGGGTCAGCGAGAAGATGCAGCGCCGCGTCGACAGGCTCGGCATGTGGGGAGCCCTTCTTCTAGGGATCGTATTCGCCATCTCGTTCTGCCCCGTCTCGGCGGCTCTCTTCTTCGGAAGCCTGCTCGCGCTGGCGGTAAAGAACGAATCGGGCATCATCCTTCCCGCAGCATACGGCATAGGAACAGCGCTTCCCGTACTCATATTCGCGGTCCTCATCGCGTTCGGCGCCAACAGGATAGGCAGGGCATATGACCGGATGGCTTCTTTCGAGTACTGGGCAAGAAGGATCACAGGCACGGTGTTTATCGCGGCTGGGATCTATTACTGCCTGACCTATATATTCGGCTTCTCGATCTACAACTATATCTGACCATTTCCTGACACAACCTTTCTTGACACCGCTCCATTAACAGGCTATCTTTCATTTCGTTGTTTGGCTAAATATAGAAGCATGGAGAATCAGGATGAAAGATGTTCTATCAGTGACAAAGGCCCTGTCAGACGGTAACAGGCTGCGGACAGTGATGGCCCTCAGGGATATGGATGAATTATGCGTCTGCCAGGTGACCGAGATGCTCGGTCTCGCGCCGGCTACCGTCTCGCGCCACATAAGCATCCTGCACAGTGCGGGGCTGGTGGAAAGCCGCAAGAACGGACGGTGGGTATACTACAGGCTTTCCGAGGCGGCAAAGACCGAACCGGTCGTGACAGTCATGGACTGGCTGGGGGAATCGCTCAAAAACTCGTCGGAGATCAGGGCCGACCGGAAATACCTCAGGAAGGTCGCCAGATGCGGCGCAGCCAGGTACTGCTCTACGAGGTCCTGTGAGGGAGATGATCAATATGGCAAATGACAGGCTGAAGATACTTTTTCTCTGCACGGGCAACTCGTGCAGGAGCCAGATGGCGCAAGGGTGGGCCGGGCATTTAAAGAGCAGCGAGATCGAAGCGATGTCTGCCGGCATAGAGACCCACGGTCTCAATCCGAACGCGGTCAAGGTCATGGCCGAAGCGGGCGTCGATATCTCGGGAGCGAAATCACAGAACGTGAGAGAGTTTATCAATATCGATTTCGATTACGTCGTGACCGTATGCGACAATGCGCGAGAGACATGCCCCTTCTTCCCGGGTACCGGCAAGGTAGTTCATGTCGGATTCGACGATCCCCCTTCGCTCGCGAAAGATGTCGAAGGGGAAGAGGAGAAACTCGATATATACCGCAGGGTGCGGGACGAGATCAGGATGTTCGTCGAAGGCATTCCGGGCAATCTCGAAAAGGAACAGAAGCATGACACAGAACAATGACAAGGACCATATCAGGGACGAGATCAGGAAACGTTACGCCGAAACAGCAGACTCCTGCGGGTGCGGTGGTACGTCATGCTGCTCGCCTTCTGGCTCCGAGGCGAAAGAAGTCTCGGAGAAGCTCGGGTATTCAAAGAAAGAACTTGAATCGCTCCCCGTCGAGAGCAACATGGGCCTCGGGTGCGGAAACCCGATCGCGATAGCTTCGCTTAAGGAAGGCGAGACTGTCGTGGACCTCGGCAGCGGAGGCGGCATCGACTGCTTTCTCGCATCGATGAAGGTCGGCGATACGGGACGCGTGATCGGGATCGACATGACGCCCCCGATGCTCCTCAAGGCGAGGCAGGCAGCGGCTGAGGGCGGATTCGTAAACGTCGAGTTCCGTCTAGGAGAGATCGAGCATCTTCCCGTGGCTAACGACACTGTCGATGTGATCATCTCTAACTGCGTGATCAACCTCTCCCCCGCCAAGCCGCAGGTGCTTCGGGACGCATGGCGCGTTCTGAAGGACGGGGGCCGGCTAGCGATCTCGGATGTCGTGACAATAGGCGATATGCCCGAGAGTGTAAGAAACGACCTCGACGCCTATGCCGGATGTATTGCCGGAGCAGTATCGGTCTCGCTCTACGAGGAGATGCTGATCGAGGCCGGATTCTCGAAGGTGGAGATATGCGTAAATGAGGAGAGCGTAGAATTCATCAAGGACTGGTTCCCCGGAACCGGCGTAGAGGAATACGCCCGGTCGGCGACGATCGAGGCCGTCAAGTAACCGGAAAGGATCACAGGAGGACTGATCGGGAATGGCAATCAACAGTGATACGAGAAGGATGAAGAGCGTCTTCGAGAGGTACCTGACCGTGTGGGTCGGCCTCTGCATCGTAGCCGGGATACTTCTCGGCAGAATGGCGCCGGGCGTGGCGCGTTCTCTCGACGGGATGGCGATATCGGTCAAGGGAGCCCCCGTGGTATCGATACCTATCGCGGTCTGCCTTTTCTTCATGATGTACCCCATCATGGTCAAGATCGACTTCGCCGAGGTCGTCAAGGCGGGACGCAGCGGAAAGCCGGTCTTCCTGACCCTTATCATCAACTGGGCGGTCAAGCCCTTCACGATGTACGCGATAGCGATGCTCTTCCTCGGGGTCCTGTTCAGGGGATTTATAGGACCGGAGGCGACCGACCTGGTAAAGATGCCTTTCGGGCTCGACCTGCCTCTCGGCTCGACGCACGGAGCGGGGACCGTGGTGATCGTCGACGGAATCAAGATGCTCGAGGTGCCGCTCTGGAGAAGCTATCTCGCCGGGGCGATCCTTCTCGGCATCGCGCCATGCACCGCGATGGTCCTCGTGTGGGGATTCCTCGCACGCGGCAACGACGGGCTGACCCTCGTCATGGTAGCTATCAACTCGCTGACGATGCTCCTGCTCTACGGGATACTCGGCGGGTTCCTTCTCGGCGTCGGCCGGCTGCCCGTTCCATGGCAGGCGCTGCTGCTGTCGATATCGATATATGTAGCGCTGCCCCTGGTCGCGGGGTATATCACCCGGGGAGCGATCATCGCGACAAAGGGCGAATCATGGTTCAGGGAGAAGTTCCTTCATCTCCTTACGCCTGTGACGATCGTCGCTCTTCTGATAACGCTCATCCTGCTCTTCAGCTTCAAGGGTGACGTCATCCTCGCCAACCCGCTGACGATCCTCTGGATCGCCATACCGCTCTTCATACAGACGATGCTGATCTTCTGGCTCGGGTACGGGGCCGCGAAGGTGCTTGGGCTGACATACGAAAATGCCGCGCCGGCGGCAATGATCGGGGCCTCGAACCACTTCGAGGTCGCCATCGCCACGGCGACGATGCTCTTCGGGTTGTCATCGGGTGCGGCGCTGGCAACTGTAGTGGGAGTATTGATAGAGGTGCCCGTGATGCTGATGCTGGTGCGCATCAGCCTGCGAACGAGGCACTGGTTCAGGCATGAAGAAGCCGAGGTCCGATAAAAGCTACCGGATAAGGACCATCCTTCGGGTCATCGTGGTCTTGCCGATCCTGAGCCTGTAGAAATATATTCCGCTAGCGACGGGATCGCCCTGCTCATCGACTCCGTTCCATATCTCCACGTACTCTCCGGGCGGCAGTTGCCGCTCCATAAGGGTACGTACATGTCTCCCCGCCACATCGTATATCCTGAGGGATACATCGTCATCCCTGTCAACGTAATACCCGATCCGCGTTACTGGATTAAACGGGTTCGGGTAGTTCTGTGAAAGCCGGGCGGGGGCGATCTCTATCCCTGCCCGTGTCTCGAGCGACTTGACCTCACTGCCGTCCGGCTTGACGACCGCGAGAATATAGATATAGTCGATCCCAGGAATTACATCCGAATCGGTGAACGCTGTCGCCGACGAGGCCAGCAGGCCGTCTTCGGGGAAGGTCGAGGAGTTTCCTGCAGCATCCTCACGATAGATCCTGAACCCCGATATAGATTCGTCGGCATATACCTGCCAGTCCAGCTCGACGCTCAATCCGTTGACAGAGGCACTGAAATTGGTGATCAGCACAGCGGAGGTCAGGGGCAGGCCGAATGTAAAATCATCGGCCCACATGTACTTCGCGTCCTCGCTCGTGCCTTCCATCTCCCGGAACTCGAAATCGGTAAATCCGTTCGTCTCTATCACCCCGAAGAACTGGTGGATATTCTCAAGATCGTTGGCGCCGTCGAAATCGACAGCGTTGAGTGTGTCGCCATCGAGTATCACGTTCAGTCTTCCGCCATAGAATCCGGTGATCCATCCCCCGACGGCATATATCGTATCGAGCCTGGTGCCGATGAATCCGTCCCCGCACATACCGGGGGTCAGGCAGTCCGTCCCTGTCGCGTAATTTCCATGAGGCATCGAGTAGAATCCCCAGGACCCGGTCAAAGCAGGTCCGCTGCCCGTTGTGATCTCGTTCTCCGGGATGATTCGAGGTCCAGGTGATTCCCTGGCTTATGATAACCGCCCCGTAGTTTGGATCATTGATCGTTGTCCGTACGGTCCCCCAGACGAGGTCATCCTCGAATCCTTCATTCACAACCCTGTAGCCGAGGGTGGTTACTTCGGCCAGGTATGCCGCTTCATCGGTATAAAAGGTCAGTACCGCGGATGCCGGACTTGAAAGAAACAAGTATCAGCGAGAAAATCAGTATCCGTTTCATTTTTCCCCTCCCGTTATCTTATCAGCAGCTGCCACCTGTGCCCCCAGGGGGTGTCCCCCTGCATCGAATAGCGTTTGTGCCACGGCCTGTCGCCGTCCATGACAAGAAGCCCCGCCTCTTCGAGGGCTTTCGGGATATTGCCGGGGATAACAGTCGGATTAGCCCGGGCGTAGGCGAGAGCCTTCGGGGTCCGCACTAGGATACCTGCGATATCGGCGCTCCCCAGCTCTATCATCCATTCCGGCTCATCGACCATCTCCGGTTTCTGCGTAGGCCTCGCGCCATCCGCCGGATGACCCGCCTCGATAAGCCGCGCCACGGTAAGATCCACTGAATATAGCGCCATAGTCGCACATGACCTTGTCAGTGACTGGTAACCCGTCTTGCCCGTCATATCGGCGCGGGGATCGTCGACCGGCGGGCTCGCCGAGCCGGCCCTCTCCTTGAGTGCACGCCAGATACCTGCGGCGGCGGCCTGCTCCGGATCTGATTCGAGACCCTCCTCCTGCCATTTCTTCTCGGCATCCTCGATCATCCAGACTATCGAATGGCGGGATGCTCCGTCTCCCAGCGCGAGGGCGACAAGGAGCAGTTCCCTGTAAGCATCTATCCCGTCGGGCAGATCGAGCTTGTACATGTTCCAGTCACGGTTCATCAGCGCATCCTCGAGAAAGCGCTGCGGCCCGGAGTACGCGCGGCAGCTCAGTTCGTAAGTCTCGGGATCCATCCCCTTCATCATCTTGTAGTCGACACCCGGAGCGCGCCATGCCTCCCAGGAGATCATCAGGTCCTCGAGTATCTCCTTCTTGCCGGCCACCCCCCTGTCTCCGCCTGAGAACTCGGCGCCCCCTTCCTCAAAGATGAAACGAACCATCCCGTGGGAGATCGCCTCGGGCCCTCCGAGCGGGACCATGATGAACTGCGCCTCCTTGATCTTGTCCGGCCTTATAACCGCTGAACGCAACTCTGTCACACCGGAGACGGGATTGCCGCCATGGTTGATGTTGAGAAGCAGGATCTCACCTCCCGGCGAGAGGTCAGACTTGTCCCAGTCGACGAGAAGAGGGGTCATAGCCGCGGAATACCCGCCGGGAAGGACATCACGTGTAGTCCGTACGCGGAAGGTCGTAGCCTCACTGTCTATGAATGCAGCGACGTCGCGTGCGTCGAGAGTCTCGGGAGGAGGCAGCTCATACCCCGCCTCGCTCTCTCCTTTCCTGCTGTCCATCACCAGCTTGACGACCAGCGCGGCGATCACGATGACCAGAACCGCTATAACTATCCTGCTTGCCACGGCTATGCTCCCTCTTGATTATCGGAACCTGCCATATCCTACTTGTCGCCGAACGTCCACGCAACGCCGACTATCATCTCGAAGCCGCCGGCGTTGAAGGTCGCGGAAAATTCTTCGTCTTTGACATCGGTCGGAACGCAGCGCTGCTTGAAATTGGCGAATCCCATGAAGGTATTCTTGATCGGGATCTGCATACCTGCTCCAAACACCGCTCCAACTCCCGTATCGATCGTAATCTCCGAATCGTTGTCTGACAGCTCGATGCTCGCCCAGCCGACCGCGGCACCGAGGCCGGCATAAAGGAAACCGCCATCGGTGAAGTGCTTTACCGCTCCGAACATGAAGTCCGCATAGCCGGCTCCCACCTTTACTGTTTCGGTAAATTCTCCGTCTGTCTGCTCGTATTCATTCTCCATACCGTACGATATATCGGCGACGAGCACCGCCCAGGACGAAGGGAAATACATGCCCCCCGCATAAAGCATCGGATTCTTCCAGTCGAGCCCCATCATGGGAGCACCCTGTATCTGGTTGGCTCCGAATCCGAGCTGGAGGTTGCCTTTAGGCGCGGCATGAGCGCCGGCTGACAGCACGATGGCTGCCGCGAGAGTAACTGCGAGTACACGTTTCATGCTCCGTCCTTCCGGAAAATGAATCAAAACCGGCGAGTTGATTATTGCGTCCATTGAACACGCAACGCGGGCCGATGTCAATGCCAGATGAATTTACGGAGGATTTGAAAGGACTAGATATTGAAACGTATCTCGATGACGGTATCGGAAGTGATGACGAAGTCGCGGTCGACGAGGCGGGTGAGGCCCTTCTTCCGGGCATCCGACATCGAATGGCACTGGAGCATGTCCTCGACCGATACGATCTCGGCCTTTACGAAGCCGCGGGCGAGGTCGGAGTGGATCTGCCCGGCGCATTCCTGGGCGCCCAGGCCGGAGGGGATCAGCCAGGCGTGCACTTCCTGCTGGCCGGCGGTGTAGAAGAACATCATTCCGGCCTTATGCATGGCGAACGGGATCAGTTCCTGGACATCGATCGATTCGGAGTCGACGATCAGCACGGGCTTGAGGCTGAGCGGGCCGATCTGCCGCATATGGACGGCGGCCGTATCGTCGAGTTCCATATCGCAGACTGGGATCTCGCTTTCCAGGGCGGCCAGGGCGGCGGCCACAGCGGCACGCTCCTCTTCGTCCTCGCTGCGTCCGAGCCTCGTCTCCATCTTCTCGATGTCGAATATCAGAAGATCGAGCACGTGGTCGCGCGTGACAACGATGATATCAGCCGATTCGAAATCGTCGCCGATGAACTCGAAGTAGTACGGGGTGACCTTCTTCGGCGAGAACTTGGCCGTCAGCGAGTGGACCGTCGGGTCCTCGTATCTTACCTTGCCCTCCTGAAGGCCCAGTCCTGTGTATGCGATCTTCATCTATTCACTCTTCGTTAAATATGAAATCCGGGCCGCGGACCGTTCCGCAACCCGGTTGTCTGACAAATATATGAATTTTATGACCGATAGCCAGCGAAAAATAGGCCCGGTCACTCCTTCCGCAGCTTCTCGAGCATCGCCGCCGCGTTCTTGCTGTCAGGATCGAGCAGAAGGACCTTTTCATAGTTCTCTATCGCCAGATCCTTCTTTCCCGCCTTAATATAGGCCTCGCCGAGACTGTCGAAGACGTTCGCCACTTCTGGATACTCGTCCCGGTTCAGTGTGAAGATAGCTATCGCGTCATTTATCTGTCCATTTCTGAGCAGATAATACCCCAGGCGGTTCAGCTCAGGCGGAAGGAAGATATAGTCTTCAGGGGCCTCTCTCTTGAGCCGGTAGTACTCCGAGATCCCCGCCTTGACTCCCTTCTCCTCTATCACCGGCTGGATCGCCCGCCCGATGCCGAACGGCGGGGTCCTGTCCCAGGGCAGGTCGTGCAGTATACGCAGGATATCATCCAGTATGAATCTTGCCGTAAAGATATTGAAAGTGTTCGTGTTCGTCAGAAAGACGATGAAATTTCCATCATCGTAACTGTTCATCCACCCGAAATATCCCGGCCCGTCACCGGCGTGGCCGACATACCCTATCGAATCGATCGATTCGGAAACGAAGGTCTTCCCAACGCTCCAGCCCAGCCCGTAACCTGCCCCCGTATTCGGACGCTCGAAGAGCATCTCGTACATCCTGTCCCTCGACTCCGCAGGAAGCAGTTTTTCCGATTTCAGCGCCTGGTCGTACAGGAAGAGATCGGCGACTGTCGAGTGCATCCCTCCGGCCGAATAGAGTACTGTCGGGTCGACATAGCGGGCGTTCCTGAAGCCGCTGAACCCGAAGTCGTAATATCCCCTGGCGCGCTTGTCGACGATATCGCGGTAGCTCGAATAGTATCCGGTGTCATCCATACCGGCAGGCTCGAGAATCATCGAGCGAAGAGCCTCAGCGTAACTTTTACCGGTCACCGCCTCGATGATCACACCGAGAAGATAGAATCCCGAATTGCAGTACTCGAACTTCTCGCCCGGCTCGAACTTCAGGTCGAGTCCGGAGAAGATTCCGACCAGTTCTTCCGGCTTGTAGTGCCTGAACCAGGCGTACTGGGTATCCCCCCGAAATTCGGGGATGTCCCGCATATGGTTGGGGATCCCGGAACGGTGGTTTAGAAGGTGCTTTATCGTGATCCTGTCCCCTGTGTCCGCTGGGTACCATGGCAGGTGCTTCGTGACGGGGTCATCGAGGCCGAGCCTGCCTTCTTCGGCGAGCTGCATGATCATCACCGCTGTGAAGGTCTTCGTTATCGAACCGATGATGAATTTCGAATCGACTTCGTTGGGTACCGACGACTCGATGTTCGCCATACCGAAGCCTTTTTCATAAATGACCTGCCCGTCCTCGGCGGCCAGTATCGACCCATTGAACTGTCCCCGCTCGTGAAGCAGGCTTATCAGCTCGTCTATCTGGCCGGCATGCGATTTCGCGTCCGCAGCGGCCTGCACTGTGCTGAAGAAAATGACAAGCGAGATCGTTATCGCGAGAATTCGTACCCGGCTGCAGGGAAACATCAAAACCTCCTGAGACCTGTTATTGTTCGAGGCTGACACAATAGTACAAATCCCGATTCTATTCAACACGGAGCAAATCTGGTAACATCGCCTGCAGCGTGATGGAGGACGCGGAGATGCCCCGGAAGAAACACCACAACGTCTATGTAGTCGAACTCGACGGCGCCGTCTGGAAGGAATGGAAGTTCAGGAAAGCCAACCCGGGCTGCGAGGAGGGCTGCCGGTGCTACTACGTGGGTATGACGGGGCTCTCCCCCGAAAACAGGTTCGAGAACCACAAGGAAAGGTATAAATCTAACAAGTATGTAAAGCTCTACGGCCTTCGGTTGTGTCCGAACCTGTACGCGGAGTATAATCCGCTCTCGTATTCCGATGCCGTAGAGATGGAAATCGAGCTGGCGAACATCCTGCGCCGCAGGGGACACGCCGTCTGGCAGAAATAATTCCTGCGAGGTGAAAGAATGACCGAAGATTCAAAAAAGATCATCTATACGATGATGGGAGTAAGCAAGTACCACAACAATAAGCCGGTCCTCAAGGACATATCACTGTCGTATTTCTACGGTGCGAAGATAGGGGTGCTCGGTCTCAACGGCTCAGGCAAGAGCTCGCTGATGAGGATCCTTGCCGGGGTTGACAGGGATTTTGTCGGTGAATCGCTCCCATCCCCCGGCTACTCGGTCGGATTCCTCGAGCAGGAGCCGCAGCTCGACGAGGAGAAGACCGTCAGGGAGATCGTCGAGGAGGGTGTCCGGGAGACAGCCGACCTCCTGCGCAAATTCAACGAGATCAGCGCGAAATTCGCCGAACCGATGGACGACGACGAGATGGCGACTGTTCTCGAGGAGCAGGGTAAGATCCAGGAGAAGATCGACCACCTCGACGCGTGGGACCTCGACTCGAGGCTCGACATGGCGATGGACGCCCTCAGGTGCCCTCCCCCCGATACGAAGATAAAAGTCATCTCTGGCGGCGAGAAGAGACGCGTGGCACTCTGCCGGCTGCTACTGCGGAAACCGGACATACTCCTTCTCGACGAGCCGACGAACCATCTCGACGCCGAGACGGTCGCCTGGCTCGAGCATCACCTGCAGGCGTACGCCGGTACCGTCATCGCAGTGACGCATGACCGGTACTTCCTCGACAATGTCGCCGGCTGGATACTCGAACTCGACCGGGGCGAGGGCATCCCGTGGAAGGGTAACTACTCCTCCTGGCTCGAGCAGAAGCAGAACCGTCTCGCAGTGGAGGAGAAGCAGGAATCGCAGCGTCAGAAGACCCTCCAGCGTGAGCTTGAATGGATACGGATGTCGCCGAAGGCCCGCCAGACCAAGTCGAAGGCCCGTATCACCTCTTATGAGAACCTTCTCGGTGACGA
The DNA here is from genome assembly GCA_963836185.1 of Candidatus Krumholzibacteriia bacterium. GTDB lineage: Bacteria > Krumholzibacteriota > Krumholzibacteriia > Krumholzibacteriales > Krumholzibacteriaceae > JAUWCL01. The sequence continues at coordinate 500,965 of CAWIIQ010000003.1, read as the reverse complement.
GGGCGAGAAGAGGCAGAAGGACCTGGAACTTTACATTCCTCCCGGCCCCAGGCTGGGCGATGTCGTGATAGAGGCAGACAAGGTTTCGAAGGTCTACGACAAGCGTGTCATCTTCGAGGACCTGAACTTCAAGCTCCCGCCGGGAGGGATCGTCGGCGTGATCGGAGCGAACGGGGCGGGAAAGACGACACTCTTCAAGCTCATCACCGGGGCGGAGACCCCCGATTCGGGAGATATCAGGATCGGCGAGACTGTAAAGCTCGCCTACGTCGACCAGTCGAGAGAGAACCTCGATCCCGATAAATCGATCTGGGAGCAGATATCAGGCGGCAAGGACCTGCTCATGCTCGGCACAAGGGAGATAAACTCCCGTGCCTACGTCGCACGCTTCAATTTCTCCGGCTCCGATCAGTCGAAGAAGGTCGGCATCCTTTCGGGAGGCGAGCGCAACAGGGTCAACCTCGCGATGGTCATGCAGGAAAGCGCGAACGTCATCCTCCTCGATGAGCCTACTAACGACCTCGACGTCAACACGATGCGCGCCCTCGAGGAGGCCCTCGAGAACTTCGGCGGGTGCGCAGTCGTTATCAGCCATGACAGGTGGTTCCTCGACCGCATAGCGACCCACATCCTCGCCTTCGAGGGGGACAGCAGGACACACTGGTTCGAGGGCAACTTCTCCGACTACGAGAAGAACAAGAAGGAGCGGCTCGGAGCAGCCGCGGAGATCCCCAAGAGGATCAAGTACAGGTCGTTGACGAGGGACTGAGGCATAACTGGCGCACGGACAAGACGTTAGCAGTCAGTTGAAATAGTTCTTTCCACGGCCCCTTTTTAATCCGTATTATGGTGCCCGCACTAAATCCTTAACAGAAAAACACAGGGTGAAATACCTGCATGAGCTGAGAAAGGAGTGGTTCCGGGTAAACCCCTCAGTAGAGGAAAGTCATTATCTGCCGGAAAACGGCGGAATAAAGGTAAAAGGAGATCAGGAGATGAAGAAATTCACAATGATGATCACGCTGTCACTTATCGTGATAGCAGCATTCGGTCCCGGCCTCGCGATTGCGCAGGAGAAGACCGCCGTCGATACCAACATGGAGATCCTCGCCGAGAAGCTTCAGGCGGACAAGAAACTGGTAGTCGCAGCAAACCTCGTCCTGACCGACGCCGAGTCAGAGGCTTTCTGGCCGATCTACGACGCATACCAGAAGGACCTTCAGGTTCTTCACGAGAGGACCGTCAAGGTAATCATGGCTTACGCGGAGGGCTATAACGCCGATACGATTACTGACGAAGGCGCCATGAAGCTGCTCAAAGAGTCGATGATGGTAAGCGCTGACGAGATGAAGATGAAGAAGGATTATATCGGCAAGCTTTCCGAGGTACTGCCCGGAAAGAAAGTAGTACGATACATCCAGATCGAGAACAAGATCGGGGCGATAGTGAACTACGAGCTGGCCGCAGAGATCCCGCTGATGGAATAGTCCGCAAAGATAAATATCAGATCATAAAGGCACCCGGTGAGACTCCACGGTCCACCGGGTGTTCTTCTATAGTCAGCAATATGGAAAGATCAGATTCCGCCGCCCCACTTGTACTGAACTGAGATGCCGAGCAGGTCGATAATCCCCTCCCGGTGCTCGTTCTTACGCTGTTGGTGTAGAACATCTTGAGGCTGTATCGCCTGTGATCGGAACGGAGAAAACACCGCCCATCCGGGTGTTCATGTCGATCTCTTCCTTTTCGACACCGTTCACGCTGGGCCGCCCTCCATCTGCTACTCCCAACAGTGACCGCCAGCCACATCCCTCTCCTGAATGTATAGATCACGTTGGCCTGGAGCGCATAAAGCGGCTCCTGGTGTGAAGACTGTTCCCCCGTAAGCCTCATCATTCTCGGTGAAGAAATAGGCGTCCACCATCGCCTCCAGTGTCCACTTCCTCAACCTGCCCGAGAATCCGAGCCTCGGACGGAAGACCCATCGGTTGGCACCGAGATTGATCAGCTTCGCAGGATCGTACTGCCCGAGCGGCACGACCGCCAGTAAGCTCGCACCTATGATCATCCCTTCCTTATATGCGACAAACTCCTTCAGATCGACCGCCGGGCGATCCCGACCAGATCGACTGCGAACAGCACTGCGGGATCTTCAAACCCACGTCTGGAGGTGCTCGCTGGTTCCCCATCCACCAGGCCTTCCCAGTCACCCCAGGCATACGGGACCAGGGCAACGACCTTGGTCGACTTTCCGAACAGGCCGAATGTCCGTCGCGTACAGCGCCGTCGCGCCGTGCACTGTCCCGGTGGCATCTTCGATCTCAAGCGCCTTGTCGAAGAAGACATTACCCTGCGGACAGTGTGTATCCCTAACCCCGGTGATATTCAATCCCTTCGGAGCCGGTGAAAAGGACCGCGGCTCGAGGTCCTGTGCTGATACAGGTTGATACGGACAATCCTGTTATCAGGACAAGAATGGCAAGATGCAGTATAGATTGTTTTCCTGACAGTAACATCAGTCAGCTCCCATTGATTCAAGATCAGCCCCTGTTCAATAGCTTGACTATACAGAAGAACGAAGAGTATTGAAACCCCCTGATAGGGTGAATTGTGGGTATAGTTCACAGATAGTGATACCGGAATTCGGGGAATTTGCACTGGTCGCGGGCTGATTCTTCAGGTATCATCCCTCAGGTCGCAGAAACGGCGACTTCTGATATTCAGATATCCCGGTTCGATGAAGGAACGAAAGGAGACCGAGGACATTGAGTGAACACGTACCCTACGTTTCCGCCGACACGAAGATGAGGGACTTCAACCCGAAAACGGTCATCCTGGGCATAATCCTGGGAGCGGTCTTCGGAAGCGCCAATGCCTATCTCGGCCTGAGAGTGGGACTTACGATAAGTACGGCGATCCCCCTGGCGGTCGTCTCGGTGGCGATCCTGAGGATTCTGACCCCCATCTTCGGCAAGCCGACGATCCTCGAATGTAACATCTCCCAGACTACCGGCTCGGCCAGTTCCTCGCTCGCATCGGGACTGATATTCACGATACCGGCGCTGTTTATCTGGGGATATGACGCTCCCCTGCTCCAGATAACACTGCTCGCGATGTGCGGCGGAACGCTCGGTGTCCTCTTCATGATTCCCCTGAGGAACTTCCTCATAGTCAAGGAGCACAAGACGCTCCCGTATCCGGAGGGAACAGCCAGCGCCGAGGTGCTGATAGCGGCGACGGGCGGAGGCGGCGCCTCCGCGAAGGGCGTTTTCAAGGGACTCGGCATCGGCGCCCTCTACACCGGCCTTACCTCTTTTCTCTACCTCTGGCCGTCCAGTGTCGCGATAAGGCTTCCGCTGATCAAGAAAGCTGTCGTAGGGGTCTCGACGACTCCGGCCCTGCTCGGTGTCGGATATATCCTCGGTCGGCGTATCGGCGCGATCATGGTAGGAGGCGGCCTGATCTCGTGGGTAGTGCTCATCCCTGTCATAGCCTGGAAGTTCGGCGACATGGAGATATGGCCTAATACTCTGCTCTACCTCCAGTCGAAGGGCCTCGACCCTTCGATCACGACGATCGGCCAGCTTTCACCGTGGCAGATCTGGGACGGCTACATCAGGATTATCGGCGCCGGCGCCGTCGCGTCGGCCGGCATCATAACGGTCATCAAGTCGGTTCCGACGATGATCAGCTCGCTCAAGATAGGATTGAAGGAGCTCCGCTCCAGCGCGGCCCTTCTCAACGCCGGCAAGCTGCGGACGGAGCAGGACCTCTCGATCAAGTACGTTCTTCTCGGCGTTTCGGCAGTCGTGCTGCTCGTGACCTTCATCCCCGGCATCATCGGACACGACACTACTATGATCATGCGGTTCTGCAGCGCGATAGCGATCGCGATCTTCGCCTTCTGCTTCGTTACCGTATCATCCAGGATCGTGGGAATGATCGGTGTTTCGTCGAACCCGACCTCGGGGATGGCGATAGTGACCCTGCTCGGCGTCGGCGTGATATTCAAGCTGCTGGGATGGACCGACCTGACAGGCAAGGTGACGGCGCTGACGATCGGTACGATTGTCTGCATCGCCGCCTCGATCGCGGGGGACATCTCGCAGGACCTCAAGACAGGGTACATCCTCGGCGCCACCCCGAGAAAACAGCAGATCAGCGAGCTCATGGGCGCGATTGGATCGGCCTTCTTCGTCTGCCTTGCCCTCTTCTACCTCGGAAAGGCGTACGGGTTCGGGTCGGCTGAACTGCCCGCCCCGCAGGCTACGCTGATGAAGACGGTTCTCGACGGCGTGCTCGACGGAAATCTCAGGTGGGACCTGGTAGGTGTCGGAGCGGCATTCTCCATCGTGATCATGCTCTTCAAGATTCCGCCCCTGCCGTTTGCGGTCGGCATCTACCTTCCTCTCAACACGATGACACCGGTCTTTATCGGCGGGGTCATCCGGCACATGATCGACAAGAAATACAAGAAGAAGGAGGAAGGGGCCGGCAAGAGCAACGATGACGGCATCCTTCTCAGCTCGGGCCTTATCGCCGGAGAGGGCCTTCTCGGAGTGGTTATCGCGGTCATAGCGGTGATCATGACGCAGACTCCGAAGTTCCTGCAGATAGAATACCCTGCCGAATGGCTCGGCCAGATCGTCTCGGCGGCGATCTTCGGGCTGCTCGGATGGTACCTGTACAAATCGGCAGCGAAATCGAAAGAGGCTGGCGGCGCCTGAGGGAATTCACGATAACGACGATAAAGAAAGGCCGCTCTCTCGAGCGGCCTTTCCTTTTGCTGCCTGCTACGTGATCCTCGAACGATTCGACTCTCTATTCCGTGATCGTGAAATAGAATCGGGCCGAAGGCAGGGATACCGAACCGGTGTGAGTCACGCACCTCGCATAGACCCTGACGCTGTAATCGGACCTGGCTTCCGTGAAGACATGGTCGTCAGACAGGGAAGTCGACCAGTCAGAGGTGTGGACGACGGTATATGTACCGCGCCGATACTCAAAGGAGTACTCGAGTGTGTGCCCCTCACTGCTGGTACTGCCTGTAGTCGAAAAGGTGAGGTTCGCCCCGACGGTACCGGTTGCCGGCCCGGTCGGTGCTGCAGGCGCAGTAATATCCTCGTTGACAGTGATAGGCCGTATCACCGACACAGCTGATTCAACAGCCGGATGTGTTGCGCACCTGGCCTTGACCGTGACCTCAAACTCACCGATTGATGTGTAGGTATAAGGCACCGTCACCTGATAAAAACTCGACCAGGGAGTGCCCGCTGTCCAGTCGCTTAAGGTACCATCGCCAAAATCGAACTGGAATTCCACTGGATGCCCATGATTGCTGAAAGAATGGCTGGTGCTGACATGTATCTCCTCGCCCACAATGATTCCCGATGACGGGGAGGTGCCTGGTACGTCAGGAGTGCTGACCACTTCGGGAGCATCGGTAATCTCAAGCGTGCGATACTGTTCTGACCATTCCGAAACCGCGTCGGTATCAACGGCACAGCGGGCCCGATAGTAGACATGATACGTACCGACCGCTGTGTATATGTGTTCGGCGCTCATAGAAGATGACCAGTCGGAGAAGGTCCCGTCGCCAAAGTCAAACTGGTATTCAAAGGTCGTATGCCCCGCGTCTGATCTTGCTTCGGCGTACGCCTCATAAGTCTGGCTCTCACCAACGGCTCCGAAATACGGGCCCCGGGGGGCAAACTGGTATATGGTGACCTTCTCGACGATGTTGACCGTCGTGGGCGGCGACCATTCGGATTCGGTCTCGCCATGGCCCGGGTAACGGCACCGTGCCTGGGTCTTGACTTCGTACTCACCATAGGCTGTGAACTGATGTACCAGGGTGGTATCCGTTGCCCACTCAGTGATCGCTGTCCCGTCACCCCAGTCGAAACGATATTCCATGTAGCCGTCGTGCCAGCTGCTTTCCGAGCCGGTGCCGGTGTAAGCCATATTATCGTACCTGTGTCCTACGGTCGGGCCGGGAGGAGCGTCAGGAGTACTGACTGTTTCCGGAGCCCTCGGGTAAATAAGGGTCGGATCTGACCACTCGGACACGACCTCGGGATGGTCGATGCAGCGGACTGCCTTATCAGCTCGAAGGTTCCTTCGCATGAGTCCAGGTCTTGGAGACAAAGGTTGCGTTAGGCACCCAGTCACTCATAGTTCCATCGCCCCAGTCAATCCTGACTTCCACATCGTGTCCCAGCGAACTGGCGCCCCCGGAGGCATAGTACGATCTTTCAACATTGATCTCCGGATTCCTCAAGTCATATGAATAGCTCACGAATCCCGGCTTACTGATAGTCTCGACAGCAGTTGTGGTCATTGTGACTACCAGTGAATCGGCCGAGTAGGAAATGTCGTTATGAAGCGAGCACCTGGCCTCGTATTTCACGGTATAGGTACCTTCGGTTGGCCACGTGTGTGTCGCCTCGTACGGAGCCGTCGCTATCCAGTCCGAATACGTCCGTCACCCCAGTCGAACCGGCCCTCGACCGCGTGGCCGAGATTCGTCTGTGTGCTGTGATAAACGACATAATCGTAAGGATCGTTGATAATGCCGGCGGCGACTCCATTGATCGCTCCGGGAGGGCTGGCAATGATCTCGGCCGGATCAGATATAACTACTGTCGTCGCTGCCGACCAGTCGGATTCGATCGCGGGATGGGTCCTGCAGCGGGCCTGAACTATCACATAATATGAACCGGCGGTCGACCAGACATGTGAACGACTGGTCGCTGCGCCCAACCACGGCGAAATGGTGCCGTCATCAAAATCAAAGCGATATTCCACAAGATCGCCGAAGCTGCTTGCAGCACCGCTTGCCGTATACATCAGATTATCACCGGTCTCGCCAGAGACAGGGCCGGCAGGGGCGCCAGGTTCAGACACCGCCTCTTCCGGCGCGGATGTGATCGTCACCGTCAGCACAGGGGACCAGCCGGATTCCACCGCCACATGATCGGCACAGCGAGCCTGCGCCCTGACATCGAAAGGGCCCTCAGCGGACCATGAATGTGACGCCGAAGTCGAGACCGACCAGCCCGAGAATGATCCGTCTCCCCAGTCGAACCTGTACTGCAGATCATCGTCGTAGCTGCTCACTGCGCCAGAGCTGCTGTAGGCAGAGGTCTGGCCGACCTGGTTGGTCGCCGAACCGGTCGGCGTTACGGGAGCGCTGACTGTCTCCGCTACGTATACTGAAATCGTGACCGTGGTCGCGGCGGACCACTCGGACACGAATGTTGGATGATCGATACAGCGTGCCTGAGCCTTTACATCGTATGTTTCCGCCGTCGCCCAGGAATGCTGAACGGCCGTCGTTCCCCAGTCGGAGAAGCTTCCGTCACCCCAGTCAAACCTGTATTCCACGGTATGGCCAAGATTACTGACCGCTCCGGAAGCTGAGTATGACAGGTCCTGGTTCTCAACACCGGTCGCTGGTCCTGTCGGCGCGCCCGGTGTACCGACTGCTTCTGTCACTGCCGCCGTGTATGTACCGTTGAATGTTGTTGTCTTGCCGGCCGCCAGGGCCAGTGTCGGGCTGACCGGATCGGGCGTGTTCCACCCCGATACAGCGCCCCACGTCAGAGTATAGTCACCGGGCGTAAGGCTTGTCAGGGTCTCACCGCCGGTGCCGTTATGATCGTAGCTCGATGGCCCGGTCAACTGCCATGTACAGTCAAGAGTGTCAGGAGCTGGATTTACAACGACGGTTCCCGTCGTGGGCTGAGTCGGCTCCGGCTCAGCCGGACCGTCATCACTGCAGCCGACTGTCCACACGCTGAGAAGCACGACTGCCGCCAGAATAAGCAAAAACCTCGACTTCATAAAAAACCTCCCGGTACTCCCGTTGTTCAGGGTCCCTTACTGACACCAGAGTCTTACCCAAATTCCTGACTGATTTTAAAAGAAACCGGAGGGTTATATAAGCCGCACGAATATGTAGTGTTTACATGTTTCCGGGCAAATAGCGAGCGGAACCCCGCATGTTCATGCGGGGGAAAGAAATGGCCGAGGTATCGGGAATCTGCCCCACATCCGATCTGTGATGGCCTTCTACCTGCTCGGCCGTTACCCGTACAAGGTCGCGCTGAAATCGAGGCGGGCGGAACGTCAGGGTAACAGAGCGAAATATCTGCTGTCGCCTGAGCAGTGCAAGAAAGCCATGGTCCGCGCGGCATATACCAAAATCTGTTCGGAAATTATCCCCCCCATTAATTCCTTTGTGATATAATATCAGAGTAGAAAAGCGGTAAATCCATCTACGAAACAATAATATTTTCAACAACCAGACGGCTCGGGAGAAACCTCATGAACGATTGCTTCCATTACAGGAAAAGATCCCTGGTGGTCGTATGCGCGCTTCTCGCCATGCTGCTTATGACGAACTGCGGCGACGATGAAACGACCTTTGACCCGATCCCTTCCTCGCCCATCGGCGGCGTCCTGACAGGGACTGTCCACGACGGCGACGCAGGCGTAGCTAACGCCACGGTACGGCTCGAACCTGTCATCGACGGAGTCACCCTGAGCGTCGCCGCGATGATAGAGAACATCGCGAAGGACGAGCTGGGAAAATCCGGGGTAGGCCCCGCGACCACCTTCCCGACCCTCTCCGGCATCCGGGTGACGATCAGCGACACAGAGGGCAGGTACGCCTTCGACAGGCTCGAAGAAGGAATATACCTGCTCGAATCGAATGCGAAGGACCACCTCGCGGGCTCAGGGTATGCCGAGATATCAAAGACGGCAGCAGCGACGGCCGATACTACACTCGTAGATATCGCCCTCCTGCCCACAGGCACCTTCACGGGCAACGCGACACTTCAGAACGCTACGGACCACTCGAGCACGGTCGTCTATGTCACCGGAAGCTCCAACGTCGCCGTTACCGACGCAGTCGGAGACTACGAGCTCAGGGGCGTGCCGATCGGTGATCATACGATCCAGGCGACACATACCGGATGGCTCGACCGGAACACGGCAGGCACGCTTTCATTCGCGGGCGACTCCACCGGGCTTGCCAGCATGGAACTCCCCCGCGAGTCGAACATGGCGCCAGTCGTCGAGATACTTCCGTTTCCAGCTCTCCCCTCCCCCAATATATACGAGCCGGTCCAGTTCAATGCGGCCGGCGACGACCCTGACGGTTCCATCGTTCTCGTCGAATGGGACTTCGAGGATGACGGCACCTTCGACTATGCCAACCCATCCGCCTGGGCTGCAAGCTTCGCGGCGCCCGACACGGGGAGTTACCGCGCCAAGGTCCGCGTCACCGACGACGACGGCGCGATTGGGCTCGCGGTGCTCGAATATCATGTCCGCGGCGGGATATACGTCTGGGGCGAGGAAGGGGACGACTCGAGCCCCGGCACACCCTCCCAGCCGGTCAGGACGATCCAGCACGGGATCGATATCGCCGAACCCATCGGCGTCCCGGTAATAGTCCACAAGGGCTCTTACTGGGAAGATATACAGTTCAAGAGCAATGTATCCGTCTGGGGCGGATATGACAGGGAGACGGGTTGGACGAGAGATCCAGGAAGCTATTCCCAGGTCTGGCTCCAGTCATATTACGAGCATGTCGCTGTGGCGGATAACGTCACGAATGCGACGATAAGAGGCCTCGAGATAGAAGCGGAGACGGCTCAGGGAAGCGGCAGCAGCTCTATCGCGCTGAAGCTCATCTCGTGCGACTCGACGCTCATATTCCAGGACTGCCGCATCATAGCAGGCAACGCTACAGCGGCTCTCTCAACCCCCCCGGATGGTGAGAACGGGATCGCAGGAGATACGGGCGGAGAAGGACAGGACGCATGCGACCCGAATGAATCGGGGTGTCTCTGGTATTGTGTCGGAGGTTATGGAGGCGCTGGAGAAGCTCCGGGATATAATGGCGGAGACGGAGGATTTTTTGACAGCTTCGCACAAATGATATTGCTTGACGGCGAAACAGGCGCGGGTCCGTATGGAGGAACCGGCGGCGCTAGCGCGACGAACTGCTCATACGATGCGGATGACGGTGGACTCGGCGGAAATGGATCGATTGGAGGCGATGGATCGACCGACTCGCCTATAGGGGCAAGTTACGGTACCATTGCCGGAACCGCCTGGGCAGGAGAAAGCAGCTCGTCAGGAACCAGCGGCACGGCCGGACAGGGCGGCAGCGGCGGTGGCGGCGGAGGTGCCCTTTTCGACTATTCCACCTGCTACATCAATGGTGCCGGAGGCGGTGGTGGTGGCGGCGGCGGCGGCGGCGGAGCTGGCGGAGTAGGCGGATATCCCGGCGGCGCTTCGATTGCGGTCCTCAGCATCTCGAGTAACTCTTTCATCGATTCCTGCTATGTGCAGGCCGGCAACGGCGGAAACGGATGGCGGGGAAGCGACGGCGGAACGGGCGGGTCGGGCGGCGCTGGCGGGGCTGGCGGCGCCGGCTTAATAGACGGCAGCGGAAGTGCCGGTGCCGGAGGCAACGGAGGACATGGAGGCAGCGGAGGACACGGCGGCGGCGGTCAGGGAGGCCCCGGCGGCCCGAGCGTAGGAGTGTACATCTATGGAGGGATCGCTCCTGTACTAATAAATAATACCTGGTCGACTGGCAGCGGGGGAACAGGCGGACCCGGCGGATGGGATGGCGGTGGAACAGTGCAGGCGCCTTCCGGACCGATCGGCCCCTCGTCAAATATATTCGTACATCCGTAAGCGGGAGACACTGATATGAGACGATGGAAAATCTTAGCGTCTTCTCTCCTGCTCACAGCTATACTGGCGACAGGGAATCTGTCGGCGGGGACGATATGCGGGACGATCCGCGACGGTACAACGGGCGAAAACATCGCCCGGGCCGGCATCTTCGTTCGTACACAAGCGGGAGCATACACGGGGCATCACGGCGCTACGGACGAAACGGGAGCCTTCTGTATCGACGACATACCCCCCGGAACGTACGACCTCGAGGTACGTGTCGACGATTATGCGGTCGGATATATCAGGGGCGTCGAGGTGACCGGCGAGGTGACCTCAGTCGAGCACGACATCACCGGCTCCGAGTTCTATTTCGCGCCGCCATGGCCCAATCCGGCACAGGGCGGGATCAATTTCCGGTTCCGCACCGGAAAGCCGCAGCCTGTACGTCTCCTCGTCTACGACGCTGCCGGCCGCCTCGTTCGCGGCTGGAACGATGCAGCCGGTTCGACCGGCGAGCGAAACTTCGTATGGGACCTGAGAAACAGTATAGGCGCACGCGTCCCGTCTGGAGTCTACTTCGTGAGGCTTTCTGCAGGTGACATCGATCTGACAAGATCGGTCGTCATACTGAAGTGAGGGTCAATCAAGGAGGCAGTTTGAGTCTCAGAGTGGTATTAAATCGGGGGGCAGGTCACGCCCATGCTATGAGCGATGTGTTTAAATGGTGGACACCGTCGCAAAGAATTCGAACCATCGACTCGTCTTAGTCAAGTGGTCCCAGGACTGCTTACGGTGCTGGCAACCAGTATCCAAGCGAACCGCGGAAAAGCAAATCGTCTTATTTCTCAGTGTACACTGAATCTTGTAACATTTTTCATGATCATGACGTATTGACTTTTATAACAAGCACTTATCTTTGACTATCGCTGCCATCCGACCCTGGCTTCGGAAGGAGATGCGCGGACTGTTGCAATGAAGTTCCCTATTATAATATAGTTCAGTTCATAACTGCTGGCACCGCGACGAAGGTTGCGGCGCTCGCGACCATATTAAATAGATCTTTCTTAATAGGAGATTTTAAAGAGTTCACCCTATCAAGAGGCTGACATGGCTCAATACTACTGCACCGAAAAAGGCTATCTTAAACTGAGGGACGAGATCCAACGATTGGACAAACTGGTCAAACAAGATATCGCAAAAGAAATCGCGACAGCAGCCGCCCACGGCGACCTGAAGGAAAACGCCGAGTACAGCGCCGCAAAGGAAAAGCAAGTATTCTATGCAAACAAGCTACGCGAACTTCAAAGACGGCTTTCCGGATCCAATGTAGTTCGAAAACAAGAACTCCTTCCAGAAAACACCGTAACCTTCGGCAAACAGGTAAAAATAAAAGACGTCAACTCCAGTGACGAGATGATATTCACGTTTCTCGGCGAAGGCGAATCCGATTATGATAAGGGTATCATCGCTTACACCGCTCCACTGGCAAGAGCGCTCATCGGCCACAAGCAGGGTGAAGTCGTGGACGTGCAACTGCCCGTCGGGATGAAGACGTACAAAATCGTCGAAGTGATCTTTTGCGAGGATTTTTCAGACTAACACTAACTTCACAAAGTTCCCAAACGAGCTCGCACGTCACGTACTTGACAGGCGCGGTGGCGGTGGGAAGAACTCCACCGCCCATGCTATGGGCGGTGTGTTTAAATGGTGGAGGCGGTGGGAATCGAACCCACGTCCGAAAATACTTCCATGAGACTTCTACGTGCGTAGCCCGGAGTAATTGATTCGCCTCACGGTGCCCCTCCAGGCAATGTTGCCATGACGCTATCACCTTTAGTTTCTCGCCGGTTTTCCAGGTGAGTGTCTACCAGCCAGCCGCCGGAAATCGTCGCCCGTTATCATCCCCCGTCGGCACGGGATGAGCGGACGGACAGCCTATTTAGGCTGCCAGTGCCAAGTTGTCGTTGGCAGTTGTGTTTTGCCACCTGTTTTACGAGGGCTGATGGCACCTCGGCACGCTTCTCTCACTTCATCTATCCCCGTCGAATCCTTTCGCCCCCACACCAGAAGCTTTGACCCTTTCAATATACGCCGTTTTTACATATATGTAAAGCGGCCCCGGAATATTCAAATAGACTGCCAGCAGCCCGGAACACACCCGGAAAAGCCACACGGCCCCGATTCAGGACGATTTGGGATAATAAGAAGGATTTCTTATTGAAATTTTTCCTGAAACTTTGAATACTCTCCGCTCGTTCAAGGTAGTATCCATACAGCCAGTCTATAGAATGCTTGTCTGATCAAGGCTTTCTATACGAACACTCAACCATCCCGAAAGGGAAGGAGGACCCCAATGAGGAAGGCGCTTCTGGCCCTGGTCGCCGTCGCTCTGATGGCCGCCAGCGCACCGGCGGAGCAGCTCGATTATCTCGACAAGCTGCCCCCGATCATCGACCGCGAGATATTCTTCAGCGATCCCGAGATCGCACGAGGACAGATCTCGCCTGACGGGATGCATATCTCGTTTCTAAAACCGTACAAAGGCAAGCTTAATATCTGGGTAAAGGGTAAGGACGAGCCGTTCGAAGACGCGATCCCCCTCTCGGCCGACACTATCCGCAACGTCCGCGATTACGGCTGGTCGCAGGATGGAAAATACGTCATCTACGTCCAGGACAAGGGCGGAGACGAAAACTTCCATCTCTTCGTGATCGATCCCGAAGGGCAAACCCGAAGCCGCGACAGGCGTCCCGGCAGCCCGTGACCTCACCGATATCGACGGGATCAGGGCGATGTTCTACTCGTTCCCCGAAAAGACCCCCGATATCATCTACATAGGCCTGAACGACCGCGACGAGCGGTATCACGATCTCTACCGCCTCACGCCTCTCGACAGGCGAGCGCGAGCTCATCTTCGAGAACACCGAGGGATACGCCGGATACGATTTCGATCTCGACGGCAACCTCAGGCTTCTGGCAAAGACGACCGACGACGGCGGCACCGAGTATTTCCGCATCGATGGCGACAAGATTCGTCTCGATCATCAAGTCGACAAACGAAGAAAGCGTCGGCGTCATCCGATTCCACGAGGACGGAAAACGCGTCTACCTCGACACGAACATAGGCGAGGAAAACGACCTCTCCCGCCTGACCCTCTTCAACATCGAGACAGGCGAGGAAAAGCTCGTCGAGTCGGACCCGAAGAAGGAAGTCGATTTCGGCGGAACGGTATTCTCAAACGTGACAAAGAAACTGCTCGCCACGTACTATGTCGGCGACAGGATGAGGATCGAGTTCCACGACAAGGATTTCGAGAAGGCGTACAAGAAGCTGAAGAAACAACTGCCCGACGGCGACATCTACCTCGGCGCGACGACTAACGACGACCGTTACTGGTTCGTCACGTCACGAGCGACGTCGATCCCGGCGCCGCCTATCTCTACGACATGGAGACGGGCGAAGTCGAACTGCAGTACAGGCCCAGGCCGAACCTGCCGACCGAACACCTCGCCGAGATGAAGCCGGTCAAGTACAAGACCCGCGACGGACTTACCGTCCACGGCTACCTCACCGTTCCGAAGGGCGTAAAGGCGAAGAACCTTCCCGTAGTCATCCACCCGCACGGCGGCCCGTGGGCGCGTGACATGTGGGGTTACAACCCCGAGGTCCAGTACATGGCGAACCGCGGCTATGCCGTCTTCCAGCCCAACTTCAGGGCATCGACCGGATACGGCAAGGCGTTCTTCAACGCCGGCAAGAAGCAGTGGGGCTTTACGATGCAGGACGACATCACCGACGGTGTCAATTACCTCATCGACAAGGGTATCGCCGATCCGGAGAAGGTCGCGATCTACGGCGGTTCGTACGGCGGCTACGCGACGCTGGCCGGACTGGCCTTCACACCTGACGTATACGCCTGCGGCATCTCTTATGTAGGCGTCTCGAACATGCTGACATTCCTCAACTCGATCCCCGCATACTGGGAGACGGCGAGGAAGTTCCTCAACGAGCAGGTCGGCGATCCCGAGAATCCAGAGGACATGGAGCGGCTCAAGAAGCAGTCGCCCCTCTTCTCGGCCGACAAGATCACCGCTCCTCTGCTCGTCGTCCAGGGCGCCAACGACCCCCGCGTCGTCAAGGCCGAGTCTGACCAGATCGTCGTCGCGATGCGCGACCTCGGCCGCGATGTCGAGTACATGGTCGCCGACGACGAGGGACATGGATTCTCCAACGAGGACAATCGTGTGGCGATGTACGTAGCGATGGAGAAGTTCTTCTCCAAGCATCTCGGCGGACGTATCCAGGAGGATGTCAGGCCCGAGATCCAGAAGAATTATGACGCACTGATGGTCCCCGTCGCTTCGGTGACGCTGCAGGAGCCCGAGGGCGACCTCGACGCCGCCATGACCGCGCGCTCTCCCGGCAGTCGACGCGAACCTGATCACGCCGGCCAAGCTCTCGTACAAGGCTGTCGCCAGCGTACAGGGCATGGAAGTCGACCTCGATGTAGTAATCGAGATCTCCGAGGGACAGTTCGACGGAAAGCCCGGCTGGATGACCGTATCGACGCAGACCAGCATGATGGGCAACGCGATCGATACATTCATCGTCGACGGCACGAACCTGCTGCCCCTCTACCGGGGCGTCAAGCAGGGCGGCGCGACGGTGACGATGGAGTACAGCGAGACCGCCGTAACAGGCGAGATCGTCATGGGCCCGCAGGCGCTCCCCGTGGACACGGCGCTCGAGGCCCCGGTATTCGGCGACGGCACGGCGCTCGACCTCGCCATCTCCGGCCTGCCGCTCGCCCCGAAATACAAGACCTCGCTCCGCTACTTCGACCTGCTCTCGCAGCAGGTTAAGGTATACGTCGTCGAGGTGACCGGGATCGAGGACGTGACCGTCCCGGCCGGGACCTTCGAGGCGTTCAAGGTAGAGCTCAGGCCGATGGGCAACGAGCCCGGCGGCGGCACTGTCTTCATCGATACGAAGACACACCGCCAGGTCAGGGCGACTATGCAGCTCCCGGCGATGGCCGGCGGCGGCTCAGTCACCTCCGAGCTCGTATCGGTCGAATAAAGCGGCGGCCAAAGGACAGCGACAACCGCTGATTCAGGGGCGTCTCCACAGGGAGGCGCCCCTTTTTGCAAAAACGGTTTTGCACTTTTCATGAATCCTGATATTATCGCCCTGGTAATTTAAACCCTTATGGCCCCCTGAAGCGGAGGAGGTCCGGGATGAGGATCCGTCATCGATAGAAAGCTCTCGCTGCTCGCACTGGCTGTCCTGCTGACAGTCTCATGTACCAAGATCGACTACGTCGGGAAGTCATACGCCCCGACCGCCAACGTCGATGTCTATTTTGCGCTCGAGGACATCAAGGGCGAGTACGAGGTGATGGGACACCTCACCGCGACGGCAGGCTCGTTTACCAGTTCCGAGAAGATGCAGGAGAAGATCATCGAGAAGGCCCGCGAGAAGGGCGCCGACGCCGTCGTTATCCTCGGCCTCGATGTATACATCAAAGAAGGCGGCACCTCCTGGTCGGAAACGACCGAGACGACCGAGACGAAGAGCGGAGTCAAGACTACGACATCCGGCTCAGAATCGAGCAATGACGAGGAGATGAAGGCGATATCGGCAAGGTTCATCAAGTACACCAAAGGCGGCTGACAGGCCCGGCCAGTGGGATCTGGCGGCCTTTCTGATGAATTTTGTAAGCATTACAGATTGACACAATAAAGCCTTATTACGTAACTTGACAGCATCGGACTAACAAGGAGGTCGAAAATGAAGAAGTTCAATCTCTGCAGCGAGGGCAAGTGCTGCCCCGAAGTCACCGTCGAGAACGACGAAGTAATCATCGTCGACGACGACGGCGGCAAGGTCAAGCTGACCAAAGAGCAGGTGAAGATCCTCTGGGAGAACCTCAGCAAGTAATCCCGGACAATGCTCTTATGAATCAATGAAAGCGCCGGGTATCATCCCGGCGCTTTTTATTGGATTTGATTATGAAATCGACACTGATAAATATCCTCGCTGTTATCGCAGTCCTCTCGATGGGACTCTTCGCCTCATGCGGCGAGGATGAATCGCCGATAGCGCCGGAAAACTCACCACCGAGGGTTCCGCAACTGCTCGAGCCAGCAGACAGCTCCGACTACATGAGAAGAACCCTCACCGTCTCATGGGAATGCTCCGACCCAGACGGTGATGAGGTGATCTACAATTTCCAGTTGATGGAAAACGGCGACATTCCCGCCTTCGCCAGCCAGACACTCCTCAAGACGATGGACACAGGATTCGTCCTTGAAGAAAGCAAGATGTACACCTGGAGGATCGTCGCAACAGACGGCCTCACGACCTCGGAGAGTGCTTGGTGGACCTTCTTCACTCCCGTCGAGTTTAACGAGCCGCCGTACCCGCCAGCCGACCCTGGCCCGGCCGACGGCGCAATCGATGTCCAGATAAGCGGGATTCATCTTACATGGTCCGCTGACGATCCCGACCTGGATGACGTCCTCACCTACAATGTATACTTCGACACTGTAACAGACCCCGCGCTGGTCGCTACACACCTCACCGAGACATCATGGACCCTGCCCGCCCTCGACTACGAAACCGTCTACTTCTGGCGTATATCCTCCACCGACTCACATGGCGAAGTGACCTTCAGCCCCACCTGGACATTCACGACACGCGCGCAGCCGGGCGGCCTGCTGGCGCGTATCACGAGATTGCTCGGCAGTCTTGATGACTAGGTTGACAGGCCGCGGCGCGGACTGATACAGTCTTTCCATAGAGGCTTATTTATATAGAAAAATCGATCCGGCACGAAAGGACGGTCCCGCCATGAGACTTTCCGGAACACTTCTGGTTGTTCTGCTGATTCTGCTCGCCCTGTCGGTGTTCTCCGGCTGCG
Organism: Candidatus Krumholzibacteriia bacterium; assembly: GCA_963836185.1. Classification (GTDB taxonomy): domain Bacteria; phylum Krumholzibacteriota; class Krumholzibacteriia; order Krumholzibacteriales; family Krumholzibacteriaceae; genus JAUWCL01. Next base: position 483,338 of record CAWIIQ010000003.1, on the reverse strand, counting down.
AGACAACTCCAGGTACGAGCGAGACTGATCCGCCCGACCCGAACGATCCGCCTGATTCTCCGACCCTGGTCTATCCCGGGGATAATGCCACAGACCAGAGTATCAGCCCGACTTTCATATGGGAGTGCGATGATCCTGACGGCGACGACCTGATCTTCACCCATGTCATATATGAGGCGGACGACCTGCTCAATACTCTCCAGGAGACTGTAACGGATCAGTATACCCTCGAATGGAGCGGGGACAATCTCGCCGCGGACACAGAGTACAGCTGGTACGTATTAGCCGATGACGAGATAAATGATCCGGTAGATTGTGGTCTTTTCACCTTCACTACCGGCAGCGGTACAAACAATCCGCCATCGCAGCCGGTCGGGCTGATTCCGGAAGATGATGCGACCGACGTCGACGCCGATGATCTTACCCTGTTCTGGGATGAATGCATGGACCCGGACGGGGATCCGGTCGTCTATGACGTCTACTTCAACGACGGCTTCGGGTTGGATGTTGTAAGTGAGGGCCAGACGGGGACGTCGCATAATCTCGGCTCCCTCTATAACGACATGGAGTACTCATGGTATATTATCGCGCGTGACGACCAGGGAGGCATGACACCCAGCCTCTTCCACACCTTCACAACGGAAGCGGAGAACAATCCCCCGGCGGTGCCCTCTGCACCCCATCCTGCGGATGATGAACCCGCGGCGGGCCTCCACACGTCGCTCTCCTGGACATGCAGCGATCCCGACGGCGACCCGCTGACCTACGACGTATGGTTCGGGCCACCGCTGATGGAGCTGCAGATCGCGACCGGCATATCGGAGACTATCGTCTACGTGGACGGGATGCGCGGGAACACAGAGTACTCATGGAGCGTCACCGCACATGACGGCGAAGGCGGGGAGACACACGGCCCCTTCTGGACATTCACGACGGCGAACGAGATATACGCGGAGATCGAGGTGATCCGGAATATCTCGTATTACGGGACCGTGACACGCAGTGACATGATGAAAGCGAGGTTCGACGCCGCATACGCCCCGGACGGCCCCATCGAGCCCCTTCAGCCATATGCCGTCAACGGAGGTCCCTACAGCCTCGAATGGCTCGGTACCTACGAGCCGTTCTATTTCTACCGCGACCCTCAGAATGAGCCGTTCCTGACTCTCGGATCGACATATGCATTCGTGGTCAGCCCCAGCGGAGGAATCAGTTATCTCGAAGTGGATGTGGAAATGCCAGACTGCGAGCAATATTTCACCAGCCCGGGTATGAGCACCAACGTTTCGCTGGATGGATTCACAGTCGAGTGGTATTCGAGCTGCCCGGGCACCGGCACTGTAGATCTGTATGTCCGCAACGGCCTGGGGCAGAACATGCATGTCAGTGTCCCTAACAGTGGATCTTATTCGTTTGACTCAGGTGACCTGGGTCGCTTCTCCGGCTCGTTCGAGCTCTTTGTCGATATAGTCACGGAGGAAGAGTCCACGATATCCGAGGTGGGATATTTCCATAGAAGCTTCTGGCGTGGGAAGGTCACCAGCACGTTGATGCTGTACGTGATGTAAGTTGTTTACATAAGTCGAGTACTGTAATACATTCGGACCTGCGAAAATTTGCCAGCCCTTTCCGGTAATGCTACTTTCATGGAGGGTATCAAATGAAGGTCCGTTTGATCGCAGTATTCATCCTGTGCGGAATTATCATCACATACTCTGCCTGCGGATCAGATGACACGGAGGCCTTGACGGGCCCCGTGAAGCCGTCGCGGCAGGACTTCGACGGAATATATTACGCCTATCCCGACAGCGCCGACACGGCGCAGAGCAGGCAACCTGCCTTCTATTTTTTTGGCGCGGATGAACTTCCGGGATGGGACATGGAATACCATTTCCTGATTACGGACATCTATCAGGGCCGTGTGCTTGCCGATACCATTGAATCGGGCGTGACCGGAATTTTCAGGTATGACTATCCGGGCACGCTGGACCCCAACACATCATATATCTGGAGCGTCACGGTCCATGATTCGAATCAGTATGACTACACAAGGTACGAATGGTCGTTTACCACGGGAGACGGCTTCAACAACCCGCCGTTCAAACCGTTCGATCCTGAGCCTGAGGCGGACGCCGATTCTGTCCGGTCAGATCAATTCATGCTCCACTGGGACTGTCTCGATCCGGACGGCGACGACATGACCTACGATGTATGGATCAAGAGAAACGGCAGCCAGATGGGATGGATCCAGTATGGATTCGGCATCTCGGAGGACCTCTTTCGATCCAGGGGACCTTCTATGCCGGCACTACGTTCAACTGGCAGATCATCGCATACGATGGGAATGGGGGTTCGGCTACCGGAGACAAATGGATCTTTATTACATTGCCATGATCCTCAAAGGATAACTGTCGCCCGGCCCGGCGCATCGGCCGGGTCCGGGCGATACTAATATCTGGCACGCGATGATGACGTTACTCTTTGGCCTCCGTCAGCCCCATGACCTCTGATGGTGTCTTCCTGATCTGGCCCAGTTTCCACTCGGCAAGCATGAACGGGAACTCGTACTGCGACGAGGTCGCCAGAAACATCTTCTCCCCCGACGGCCCGTATATCTTCAGTGTCTCATCCCGCGTACCATGGATCGTCAGCGTGAATGCCGGTTCGCCAGTCTCTACCTGCTGATCGTCCTCAGGGAAACCGTCGCACTGCAGGTTCGCGAGGCGGCCGAGGATGCCGTCTACTACCGTCCCGTCAGCTTCCGTGCTGTCGGCTGTGATCCACGCGGTGACAGCCTGCGGAGGCTGTCCTTCCGCGGAAGGCTCGACAGGGCGTGAGATCTTCGACAGCGAGATCTTCTCTCCCTCTGATTCGATCGTCAGGCCTGTGATATCGCTCCTGTCGAGGGCCAGGACCTTCTTGTCGCGCAGCGACCATATCTCGACATCGAATGTGCGCCTGATATTGCCGCTGACCTGGTAGACGTTCTTGTCGTCCGGGAGTTTTACGTACGTATGCCGCTGGGTCGAAGCCGCCTTGCCGATGTCGAGCTTCAGCAGCTCCTTATCGATTCCGGTCGCCTCGACGAATACGCGCTTGTCATCGTCGAGATCGTACTGCACGTAGCTTTCCGCCTCCGATACGAGCGATACGATGTCGAGACCGCTGAGGGCGTCGAGCATCGCGTCGACTTTACCCGCATCGAGCGGGTACCCTTCAGGATGCGACAGCCAGCCGTCATCCGACCTCTTCAGCGCGAGCGTGCCTGAGGGACCGATGATATCGAGGCCGGTGACCTGCTCCTTGTCCGGCGTATCGACCTCGGGAATCTCGTAGTGAGTCTTGTCGGTGTTGCGCAACAAGAGATAGAGGCCGAGGGCCACGATGGCTACCGCGAGCAAAATGTATTCCTTCTTCATTGCTATTTCCTCCAGCCTGCTCTACCTGGCGAACATCGCCTGGATGCGGCGCTTCCTGTTCGAGCGCCTCGCCCATACAACGATCCCGAGCGCCACGACGAGTACGGGCAGCCCGGCTATATTGAGAGTCTTGACGAAAGTCCTGGTGCCGGCGCCTGTATCACCGAGGGGATTGAAGCGCTGCGTCTTCCCCCGCATATCGGCGTAGGCGTCCCGTCCGTTGAGATGATCCAGGACGTTCAGGATAAAGGTCGCCTGGGTCGAGGCTCCCCCCTCGTCGAGGATATTGTTCCCGAGGATCTCCGAGCTGGTGATGATAAAGACCTTCCCCGGCCTTCCCTTCTCGATCACGGCGCCATCGCCTGTTACGAGATCCGTTCCCTGCTCCGCCGATGCGCCGGCCGCAGCGATCGAATCAGCCTCCCCGGACTCAGGAGCCGGCTTCTCCGGAACCGGTTTTCCCGCGAAATAACTGGGGAACTCACCCGTTATCAGCGCCGCGATGTCATAGCTCTCCATCTCCGCCGGATCCTCCGGGGGCTGCATCGCCCACGGACTGAGGTCAATGCGTCCGCTCATCTCCCACGATTCATCGGACGAGGAAAAGAGAACGTCGGCCGACAGCCCGGCGCCTGAGAGCGCGATCTCCTTCAACTCGACAGGGGATACCTTGAGCATGATCAGCGATTTGACATACTTCATAAAATCGAGACCGTCGTTTATCTTCTCCTGCTTGATTATCGGAGCGAAGTATATCGCCTGCTTGCCGCCGCCGTACTGCTGGGGCATCTGCTGCTCAAAGCAGCTTTTGTCGAGCACATAGGACGGCTTTATCGACACGCCGTAATGATCGAGCATCGTCTCCAGGCCGGTGCTGACCGGCAGGAAGACGGGCCCCTGCTGACGTCCCATCTGGTTCTGAGGCATGTTCATCTCGTTGAAGGCATCGTAGAAGATCGCCAGAGATTTGCCTTTCATCAGGAACTGGTCGATCTGAAAGAGCTCGTAGTCGCTGAGCGTCTCCTTCGGGCCGGCCATAATGAGGCAGTCGATCCCGTCGGGGATACCGTCGTCGAGCGTGATCTCGCTGATCGAATAGTTCTGCGAGATCAGGCTGTTGAAATTGGTCAGCCCCGTCGCAGGCGGCTGCGGCTGACCGGGCATCGGCTGCGCGCCCCTCAGCGGAGCGGTGCCGTGGCTCGCCAGGTAGCCGATCTTCTTGTTGATATCGATCACGTCGTCTATAGCCTCGCCGATCCGCTCGCCGAGCGTGTTCATGTCGGCCAGCTTGTACTGCGTACCGAAGAGAGGTACGTTGAAGACCTCGATCAGCGGCAGCGTCCTGAAATTCTCGCCCTTCACGACGACGATCGATGCGGCCCCGCGTCCGGCGGGCGTCACTACCGCGCCGCTCGCGTCGGTGCTCTCGCGCCACCTCAGGGTGACGATGTTGTACTTGCTGTTTTCGCCTTCTGTTGCCGCGTCGGCCGTCGGGTCGGTCACGGAGAACTCGGAGCTTGCCGTAATACTTCCCGCCGAGCTCCGTCACTATCTCCTCTATGCGGGACAGGCATCTCCCCGAGCCCTTCCATCCGTATCTGCGGCGCGATCTCGATCAGCGCGGGCGAGAACATAAGCTTGATCTCGACCGGTTCCTGCATCCCCACAAGAGCGCTGATCTTGTTGTTCATCTTCTCGATCTTCGAAGTGATCGTATACTCGAGCCCGTCTGTCGTAGGTGATCGCGGGGATCTTGTCGACGACATCGCCGTGTATGAAGACCATGCCCATGTAGGCCCTCTTGAACTTCACCTCGTCCTGCTCGACGTCCTGTATCTGCACCGGGCTGGATCCCGAAATCGCGGGCGAGCTGCTGGTTGTGCTTCTCGTCCTCGCCGATGTCACCCTCCTCCGGGCTGACATCGTAGAACCGGTAGTTGAAGTACCTGTTCGATTTGACCGAGTATTCCTCGAGAAGGTCCCTCAGGTACCGCTCCGTGTTATTGTGCGGAGCGGGCAGGTTCCTCGTGAAGAACACATTGATCGTCAGCGGCTCGGAGAGGTTCCCGACCGCTTCACTGCTCGCCTTTGACAGCGAATAGATCCCGTTTGATGTGAGGTCGGCCCTGAGGAAGAGGGTCTGCCCGGCGACATTGACCAGGATGACGACCACAAGGTAAACGAGGAATCTGTAATACTTGCCCATTCTCATCTGCCTGTTCATCTCTCCCCCTTCCTATTTCTTTTCCTGGAGCACCAGGAATGTTCCGTAGAGCGCCACGAATACGACGCTCACAAAGTAAAGGATGTCTCTCGTGTCGAGTATTCCCCTCGCCACGTTCTCGAAATGATAGTCCGCCCCGATAAACTGGAAGAATCCGAGCATCGACTCGGGGAGGAAAAAGAGTATCTTGTCGACCATCGTCAGGGCGAAGCAGATGATCATCCCGATGATGAAGGCGATGATCTGGTTCTTCGTCAGCGCCGAGGCGAAGAGCCCGACGGCGCAGAAGGCCGCTCCGAGCAGGAGCGCCCCGACATATCCTCCGATGACCGGCCCCCAGTCGAGATCGCCGAGGAAGGAGACCGAGATCGCGTAGCTGAGCGTCGGCAGGAGCATCACCGCGATGAAAGCCAGCGCGGCGAAGAACTTGCCGAGGATGATATCGCGATCGGTCACCGGCATCGTGACGAGTATCTCGTACGAGCCGACATTGTACTCCTCGGAGAAGAGCCTCATCGTGATCGTCGGAATGATGAACGAGAATATCAACGGAAGAAGAGAGAAGAAATTCCTCAGCTCCGCCTGGCTGTACAGGAAGAAGGTCGAAAAGAAGAACCAGCCTGTCAGCACGAGGAATATCGCTATCACGATGTAGGCGATCGGAGTACACGAAGTAGTGCCTGAACTCCCGCCTGAATATATGCATTGTATTTGCCGCGGCCGTCATCTCAACCCTCCTTTTCCTGTGTCAGTTCACTGAAGATGCTCTCGAAGCTCTTCGCTTCCCGCGTAAGCTCGAGAAGCGCCCAGTCCTTCGTCTTGACCCGCGAATAGACCTGCTCGCGAAGGTCATCGCCCGTCATGCAGGAGAGGCGCAGGCGCGTCATGCCGCCCTCCCCGCTCGCGTCTACAGAGGCGACACCCTCGACGCCCTCGAAGAGCTGCATCGCTTCGCTTTCCGGAGCGCCCTTGAGCAGGAGGCTTATCGAGTAATCCTCCGCCGTCGTGCGCCTGATCTCCTCGGTCGAGCCGTCAGCGACGATCCTCCCCTGGTTGATGATGACGACCCGGTCGCAGGTCGCCTCGACCTCGCTGAGGATGTGAGTCGAGAGGATGACCGTCTTCTCACGGCCTATCTTCTTTATGATGTCACGGATCTCGACGATCTGGTTCGGGTCGAGGCCTGTAGTGGGCTCATCGAGGATAAGGATCTCCGGATCGCTCATCATCGCGTGAGCAAGCCCGACCCGCTGCTTGTACCCTTTTGAAAGCTCGTGGATCGACCTGTGCATCACGCTCTCGAGGCCGCATATCGCGGCGATCTCCCTTATCCTGTCTTCCCGGCTCTCCCGCCGGCATCTCGCGGATATCGGCGACGTACTGGAGATAGTCGTAGACGAGCATGTCCTGGTATACAGGGGCAGACTCGGGAAGATACCCGATCAGTTTCTTGATCTCGAGCATCTCGCTGTCGATCGAATGCCCCTTCACGGTGACCGTGCCCTCAGTCGGTGCGAGAAAGCCGGTAAGAATCCGCATCGCGGTCGTCTTTCCGGCCCCGTTCGGCCCGAGCAGCCCGAGGATCTTTCCTCTCTCGATCGTCAGGCTGATATGATCGAGGGCGCAAAGGTCGCCGTAGTATCTCGTCAGTCCTGAAATCTCGATCATGCACGGCTCCTTTCCTTTTTGTTTGATTATAGGTTCCGCTGTCGCAAAGAGGCGTCCGGCGGTGCGGGCGCCCCTGTTTCTGCCGTTTCATAAACAGGTGCAGAATTCTAACGGCCCCCGGCGTTGCGTTTCAACCCCAAAATGCCGTTTTGCGGCGCTCTGCCTGTCCTACAGGAGACTTATACCGGGATCCAGGAGTATTGTTCCCGCGAAAGACAAAAAAAGCCCCGGTGCCCGGCCGCAGGGCCGGATACCGGGGCATCGCCGCAATCGGTGAACAGGGGCGGCGGTTACCTGTCAGTCGTCATATCGTCATCGTCGCGTCGCACGGTATCGTATATGATCCCAGGCCTCGAACTCGAACCCGTCGAGTGTCATGCCCCACAGGGTCATCATCGTGTCGCCGCACGCGACTCCCGTCTCGTTCCTGCGGAAGTGGAGCATCATGTCGAGGTCACCGTCATCATCGACATCGCTGAGATGGCACTTGCCGTGGGTCTCGTACGCGCCGAGAGGGCCGAACCTCACCGTCATACAGTCGACGGCCTGTGCGTCAAATCCGTCGGTCGTCAGGATCGCGACCGGGATGACCCCGTTCCCCTTGCCGTTGCAGTTAACCGGATTCCTGTCGCTTCCCGGCTTGATGTCGATCGTGACATCCGGAGCCGCCATCCATGTGATCTCGGCCTCGAACTGGACATACATGCAGTCCGCCGTATCGGCTCGCGCGACCGGTTCACCGAAATCGCCGGTACCGGTGTTGACCAGCTCGAATCTCAGAGTATTGATCTTCGAGATTGTGCTGCACGGTTCGCCGCCCGCAGGGCATGTGTCCGGGATATAGTTGAAGAGAGAATCGACCGGGACCGTCCTCTCCCATACTCCGCCGTTAATGCTGGCCGTACCGATGTGTGTGTCGTTGAGGTAGATCTCAGCGCCGTCATCGGCGATGACCTTGAGATCCATCGAGATGCCGGAGATCCCGTCGGGAAGCATGAACGTCGTCTCGAATATGCCGAGCGAGTCTGTCATGTCATGCGTAGTGACGGGCATTGAATTGGGAAGCCTGTCGCCAGTCACGTCGCAGGAACAATCCGGCGCCAGTCCGCCGCCGCCCACCAGGGCCGGCCATATCGCCTCGAGAGGCGGAACGGTCACCGTGATCTCTTCATCGACGCCGCCGCACGTATCCATACCGCTGTATATCGTCAATGTGTCCGGACCGTAGTCCATGCTCTCGAAGCTTGCGAAACTCATTGAAGCGTCGCCAGCGACAGGGCTGTCGTCGTTACTGCAGCCTCCATAAAACAGAAGCGCCGCCGGTATGATCAGCGCGGCGGCAAGGATCGTCATTCTTTTCATCTCAGTCCTCCGATGTTTCAGACCAGTGAAGTAAGCAAGTGATTTCAGACTATTATACACCTCTTCCGGTGGATATTCAACAAACAAGAATATTTACAAGCCACTTTGTCCTTGATTCGGACCGGCCCGAAAGGTAATCTTTCGCTTCGGGAACTGCCCGGAGAAGACCGGCGAACACGAGCCGGATTACTTTTTATTACCGTTATGCGTTTTTGTGCATATCGCTCTGTCCCAAAGGAAGGTATCGATGAGGGTCCCGCAGCGCTTTCGATCACAGTTTATCATCCTGCCCCTCCTGGCACTGGCCATGGGGCTTCTTATCAACTGTTCCGATGACGACCCTCTCGCTCCCGATGAGATCAGGTCCTCGCGGTCATACCAGGGGCACGCCTCGGACACCGACATCAACAACTTCGTCAAGGCCAACCCCCACACGGTGGGAACACGCCTCGATGACTGCCAGACCTGCCACAAAGGAGGCGAGGTCACAAGCGACAGGGGCCCCGTCACGGCGAATCCCTGCGATTACTGCCACTTCGTGATACATCCGCCGGCTGGATGGACAGGCCTGCCGACGAGCTTCGCCGAGACCCTGAATCCCTACGGAACAGCTTATGACGATGCCGGCAGGGACGGCGCGGCGCTGGCGGCGATCGATGGCCTGGACAGTGATGGAGACGGCTTCGACAATGATGAAGAGATAGACGACCTGAGATACCCCGGTGACGCGGGAAGCTATCCCGGCCTGGAGCTCTGCGCGACGGTAAAGGTTACGATGGCCGATCTGCTCGAGATGCCTATCCCATACGCAGTTCGGGCTGGCAAACACGACGAAGCAGCAGTACGACTATTACGCGACATATACCGGGGTCAAGATCGTCGACCTGCTTTCAGAAGTCGGGGTCGACCTGACCGGCGCGACGAGCGTCGATATCCTCGCTCCCGACGGATATGCCCGCTCGTTCACGATAGAGCAGATCACGCAGGAGTATCCCGATCACCGGTTCTGGGCAGGGTTCGACGCAGATGCCCTCGGCACCGACTGCGCCTTTGTCGAGTATCCCCCCGAAACATACGGCCTCGGTAACGGGGACTGGATCGGCGCCGAGACCGGTCACGAGCAGTGGCACATACTCGCCTGGGAGCGCGACGGCGCCCCCCTCGAAGCGTCGTACCTAGATCCTGTCACAGGCAGGATCAACGGGGAGGGCCCGCTTGAGAAATATCATCCCCCCCGGCTCGGCCACCGATGAATACAACACTCCCGACAGGGGCAAGAACCAGGACAACACCGGATGCACCCTGCTCGAGTGGGATTTCGACGATTTCAAGGACCACAACGCGGGAAGCATGATCAAGGGGGCCGTGATAATCCGGATCAACCCGATGCCGTCAGGATGCGAGGAGTTCGACATCATAAACGGCGGATGGGCCCTGATCGATGAGAACGCGATCCTGATCTACGGACACGGAGTACCAGCGGAATAGAAATGATAAATGTGCGTTCATATCTTATACCTGTCCTGGCAGCCCTGCTGCTCCAGGCGGCCCTTCCCTGTCCGGCAGCGGCGGATGAGGACGCGGGTTCATCCCCGACCCTCGACATGGAAGCGACGGCGAGTTTCTGGTGGACGATCTACGAGCAGGTCCAGAACGGACTGGTCCAGCCGGGAAGCGGGGACCAGGCTGACAGCTATGCCTCCGGATTCGCCTTCAGGCACGGCCGTATCGCATTCATCCTCGGATCCCCGAAGGGCGACCTCCAGCTCCTCCTGCGGATCCGGCTCGAGGAGAGGACAGATGTCGTCGATTTCTACGGCGGCTGGCTCCCTGCCGAGTATTTCAGGCTGTATATCGGGCAGATGAAGTTTCCCTCGACCGCCGAGGTGCTCACTGCCTATAACGATCTCGATTTCGCGTCGAGGACGACATTCGGCAGGAGGGTCGGGGACTATTCGATGACCAGGACCCCCTACATATCTTCGGTCATGTCAGCGAAGTCGTACGACAGGGACCTCGGGCTTGCCATCAAGGGAGCGTATCCGGGCGGCAGGCAGTGGGAGATCCGGTGGTTCCTGATGGCGGGAAACGGGATGGGCGCCAACAGGTATATCGGGGGGCGTGAGAATGAGGAGTTCCTCTACACCAATTCGTTTGGCGACATGTACTACGGGGGACGGCTCGAGTTCGATCCTACTCACTGGCTTACCGCTGGCTTTCACGCGAGCTACAACAGCCACAGCGACGTTCTGCTCGGCGACCGCGGGCCGGTGATGGATATCGACCGGAAGGTATGGTCGGCCGACATCGCAATCGGGCACGAGCACGCGCCGCGGCTCTACGGATTCTACGGCGCCGGTGAGATGGACGACTACTTCGATGCCGTTCAATACCTCTATGACTACTCGGGATGGGGGATTCAGGGGGTCTGGCCGCTATTCAAGGGCCGTCTTGAGCTGGCCGTGAGATTCGACCGGTTTGTCAGCGAGTCTGGACAGGATGGAAACGAGACGATACAGGATGACTGGACAGCGGGGATCAACTGGTCACCTATGGAACACCTGAGGCTCCAGCTCAATTACGTCAGCAAGCAGGCAACAAACGAATTCGAGTCAGATATCGACGACGACATCCTCTACATGAACTTCCAGTTCGACTTCGACGGGCATCTCCTCGGTCCGGATCGCTGACAATCCTACACGAATCCGATTCTATCTGTGTTTATCCCGGTTCTTGATATGCCTGGCAAATATCTTGATGTCTTTCCATTTAGCTTTCTCGATCGCGCTTGGTTTCATCGTCTGCCTGCTTGCCAGATATTCGTATTCCTTTTTCAGTTTCAGATAACTTTCGAATCGTTCAGCTGACAGTGTATTGGTCTCCAGGGCTTCCCGCACCGCGCAGCCCGGTTCGGCTTCATGATTACAGTCCCGGAACTGACAGGATTCCGCCAGGCGTTCAATATCTTCGAATACCTGTCTCAACCCGTCTTCATCACCCCAGACCTGCAACTCACGCATACCGGGAGTATCGATCACCATTCCCCCGTCCGGCAGGACTATAAGTTCACGGTGGGTAGTAGTATGCCGCCCCCTGCTTCCCGTTTCATTCACTTCGTTGACCTTCATATATTCGGTGCCGAGAAGTGAGTTGATTATCGTCGATTTCCCCACTCCGGATGATCCTAAAAAGGCTACGGTCTTCCCTTTCCTGATATACTTATCCAGGCAATCTATTCCTGTTGATTCCAGCGCGCTGACAGCCAGCACGTCCGTTCCGATCGCGATCGATTCGACTTCATTCACCCGGGCATCGTACTCGGGGCAAAGATCAGATTTATTCAAAAGGATAACAGGGATGATCCCGCTGTCCCAGGCGACCGAAAGATATCGTTCGATCCGCCTCAGGTTGTAGTTTTCATCCAACCCGGTAACAATAAATACAGTGTCGATATTTGTGGCGATCACCTGTTCGTCTGTGACTTCGCCGGCCACTTTCCTGCTGAACCTGTTTTTTCTGGGGAGTATCGCGTGAATGGTGGCTTTCTTTTCATCTGGCCGTGTCGTTACTGCCACCCAGTCACCGACAACGGGATAACCGCTCTTTTCCCCGGTGCCATACCTGAATTTGCCGGAAACTTCACACCAGTATTCGCCAGATTCACCGATGGCCGAATATATGTTTCGATTATCCCTTGTTACCCGCAAAGGGACATAGTCATCCCCCTGATATGCCTCGAATGCAGCGCTTAACTGCGAATCCCAACCAAGTATTTCCAGATCCATCTTACTCCCCGATCTCCAGCTCCAGCACAGCCGTAAGGTTCTTCCCTAAATCCGGCCCCGGGCTGATGGTAAATCCAGCCGCTCGGGCAGTTTCAAGCGTCACCTCGAAAGCCTCCTCCGTGACATGCCCTGGTGGCTCGATTACAAGACAGCATCCATCGGACTTCAGCGCCTGCCGGAACTCCCTGAAGAGCCTGTCAGCATCGGGCACCTCGTGAACGAGGCAGAAGGCGAGGACGAGGTCGATCGATCCGTCCAGGTCACCGACATCCATCGTATCGGCCGGGCAGACCCTCGCCTCGATGACATCTGACATCTTCGCCCTGCGCACACGGCGCTCGAGGGCACTGATCATCTTCTCCTGCAGATCGACGGCGTAGACCCTGCCTTCCGGCCCTGTCAGCCTGGCCGCCTCGATAGTGAAAAAACCCATCCCGCACCCCGGTTCGAGGACTTTCATCCCCTTTTTCACGAATGGAGAGAGGATTTTCCGGGGATTTTCGATTAATTTTCTGAACGGAGTCATGAGGAAGTACCCCATCCACCATGGACATACACGTTCAGCCATTCGTTACGCCTCCTCGTCTATTGTTATAACCAGTTGATCTATGGTATAATTATGACATGTTCCCACACGAATGGGAACGGTGTTGTTCGAACAATTGGGTCCAGGGCCGCAACGGGAATCTCGCAGTTTTCAATTGCCCCCTGACCTGAGGTCATACTTCAATAGACGAGCATCTGTGCCATGGACTTCAGGAACCTTAAAGGCGAACGCTTCAGGCGTGTCATAGCCGTACTGGCGGTCGCCGTAACGATCTACTACCTGTACTGGCGAGTCACAGAGACGTTCAATCCGAACGCTCTCTTCTTCTCGTGGTCGCTCTGGTGCGCCGAAGTCTTCGGCTTCTTCACAACGATCCTCTTCTACTTCACTGTCTGGAAACCGAAGACGCGCGAGGCCCCCGAACCGCTCGAGGACAGGACGGTCGACGTCCTTATACCGACGATCAACGAACCGGTCGAGGTACTACGTAAGACCCTGCTCGCCTGCAACGACCTGAAATATCCCCACAGGACCCTCGTCCTCGACGACGGCGGCCGCGACGAAGTCGTCGAGCTCTGCGAGGAGCTCGGCTGCATATACCTCGCCCGAGAGGAACACGAGAACGCAAAAGCGGGAAACCTCAACTTCGGCCTCGAGCATTCCGAGGCGGAGTTCGTCGCGGTATTCGACGCCGACCATGCCCCACTGCCCCATTTCATCGACCGCCTGCTCGGGTACTTCGAGGATGACGAGCTCGGATTCGCGCAGGCGCCCCAGGAGTTCTACAATATCGACTCGTTCCAGCACCGGGTAGCTCCCGAGAAGAAATACATCTGGGCCGAGCAGGGGCTCTTCTACTACATCATCCAGCCCGGCAGGGATCACTGGAACGCCGCCTACTTCGTCGGCACGTGCGCGATCATCCGCAGGAAGGCGCTCGACGACATCGACGGCTTCGCCACCGACTCGATCACCGAGGACATGATGACCTCGATCAGGCTGCAGTCGGAAGGGTGGGGATCGGTCTATCACAACGAACCGCTCGCCTACGGTATCGCCGCCGAAACGATCGTGCCATTCCACATCCAGCGGCGCCGCTGGGGGCTCGGCGGCTGGCAGGTCTTCTTCAAGGCTAATCCCCTCTTCATAAAGGGGCTGAGCTTTCCGCAGCGCCTCTGTTACCTGGCGAGCCTGATCTATCCTTTCGAGGGATTCCAGAAGCTTGTCTTCTACGTCACTCCGCCGATAATCCTGTTCACAGGCGTCTTGCCGATGCACGCGATCGATATAAAGTACCTCCTCCATTTCATACCGTACTACGCGATATCGATATTCGCCTTCAATGAGATGGGACGCGGATTCGGGGGGAACCTGCTGCTCGAGCAGTTCAGCATGGGCAAGTTCATCACATACCTCAGTTCGCTCTTCGCCTTCCTGATGCCGAAACGGTCGCGGAAGTTCGCGGTCACGCCGAAGGGAAGCGGTGGATCGTCCGGAAGGTATCTGATACCGCAGATAGTCGTAGTGCTCGTAAGCATCACCGCTATCGTCTGGGCCCTTACCTTCCTGCTGCTCGGCGAGCGGAGCGACGAATTCATAATCGCAGTCAACAGTCTCTGGGCCCTCTACAACACCGGCCTGGGGATAGGGATCATACAGTACGCGCGGAAGAAGTTCTCCCAGAAGAGGGAGAATTTCCGGATCGCCGACAACGTTCCGATGTTCTACCGCTACGAGAACGGCGAGGGCAGAGAGAAACGGATCGCCGTCGCCGACAACCTCACACACGAGGGCATCTCTATAATGACGCTCGATAAGGCTCCGGCCGTCAGGAAGATCGGCCTCGAGTTGATCCTGCCCGGCGGCAACATCGAGACGGAAGGCTACATCACGCACAGCAGAACGGTCAAAGCTAACGGCCACCTCGCATCGAGGCTCGGCATAAAGCTCAACGGCATGCCGCGAGCACGAAGGGACCGCCTCACCCGTTACCTCTCAGCGTCATCGGTATCGAAGTTTCTCAGCGAGTACTCGACGAGATACGAGACATACCTCGACAGGCGACTGAAGAAGGATGAGGAGATTCCCGAGAGGGCGCGGAGGGTCCGGGCCTGGCTGCCCGCCGTCGTTACGAACGGCGACAGGAAACCGCGATACTCGGCTATCAGAAACGTATCTGAGACGGGCTGCATGATCGCCACCGAGATCCCCGTCGAACCGGGCGACCCGGTGAAGATGAGGGTCATCGTCGGCCAGGACATAATCGATATCGAGGGTAAAGTCGCCCGCACGACCCTTCTGCCGGTCGAGGACTTCCCCGAGGCCCTTATGGGAATCGAATTCGACAAGCCGCACAGCGAGTCGGCGAAGTATCTCGTGATGATCGCCGACCAGATCGAGGAGCTGGTGGAATAATGAGATCGCGAAGGATACATTACATCCTCCTTGGCGGCATCCTCGCCTACGGCCTTGTGATCAGCCTGGTGAAGCTCGACTATAACTCGGTCTTCGTCGACGAGGCTTATCACATCGTGATGGGGCGCCAGCTCGTCGCCGGCGAATACTGCCCCGGCTGCCCCGCACATACCGGGTCGGTGATGACGTGGCCGCTGTTCGCCTCGTTCGGCGACTCGTTCGGCGGGCTCTACGGCGCCAGGATGATGAACATCATCCTGGGGCTGATGCTTACCGGCTGTATATACCTAGCGACGAGGATGCTCGCCGGCAGGGACCTCGGACTGCTGGCAGCCGCGATATTCATGTTCTCCGGACAGGCCCTCTACCTGATGAAACTGGCGACATACGACATGACGGCGGCCCTCTTCCTCGGAGGGGCCCTGCTTATGACGGTCGCAGCTCACAAGGCCGGCTCGGCCGGATTCGAGGCGGCGGCACTGGTCACGGCGACGATCCTGCTCTGCCTCGCGGCGATAACGAAGTACCTTCTGCCGGTATTCATTCCCGCGTTCCTGATATATGTCATCCTGAGGCACGGCGCGATGAAGTCGGTCCTCTTCGGACTCGCGCCGCTGACCATATTCATGACACTCTTTTTCTGGCTTACTCCATATCCACCGAATCCGCAGGTGATCTACCAGATCGAGAATGCCAGGGAGGCCTCGAATATGCCGTTGGCGACGATATTCGACTGGACCTTCCGCTGGCTCTCGCTCGCTTACCTGCTCGCCGCCTTCGGCCTCTTTCACGAGAGGTACAGGCATCTTGCCGCCCTGCTTATACTCGCCTCGATGCCGATTCTCCTTATTCACATTATCACGAGGGCAGAGGCATCGGTGAACAAGAATGTCGTATTCGCCCTGCTCTTCCTCGCCCCCGCCGGCGCGATGGGAATAGACCACATAGCGCACCTCTTCTCGATGCGTGAGACGAGCCGCGCGGTGAAGGTCTTCTTCACCGTTTCTGTCGTCACCGTCGTGTGGGCATACGGGATCAACAACCTCAGGTGGCTCGAGAAGCAGCACCCCGACGTCAGTCCCGTCATCGAATACCTCATGTACAACGGATTTGACGGCATGACCGTCGCGACGAACGGCTGGGACGGAGTCATGTACGAATACGCCCTCGAGTCGAAATATCCCGGTGCGAGGTTCGACCATATAACGTGGTTCATCCGCGGCGACGAGGATGCACGCAGACTCGACAAGCGGGTCGATTTCGTCATCTGCGAGGACGATTACTACGGGAAGCAATACCCGAGCGAGAGCTTCCGGGACATCCTGGATGGTGACTGCAGGCTGCTCGAGGATTTTACTATTGAGCATTCGTGGGGCGAGACACACGCCCTGGTTTTCGGAAGGAGATAACAATGAACCGGTTTATCGGTGGAATTCTGGTGCTGCTGCTCATGATGGTGGCCGGCACCGGAGGAGCACGTGCGGAGATCGCGGGACTGCGCGGAGCTTCCTGGGGTGAGCTGAGGTATGAGATTCCGAAGGAAGGTGTTGAGAACCTCGTGCTTGACGGCTGGATCAAACAGGGCCTCGACTGGGGCAAGTGGGGCAACACGTCATTGAACACCTACGCGAAGCTGCGTTTCAAGTGGGATACCGAAGGATTGCCGTGGAACAACCTCATGGGCCCGACACTTGGAATATCACTGGATACCTTCGTGGCATCCGGTCTCTCGGGATCCCTCGGCGCGGAGTACGCCTGGGAAAAACAGATGTTCGACGGAAACGATGTTATGGATCAGAAAGTGATCATCTACGTCAACTGGTATGGATGGTGGGACCTGAAAGACTGATCAGCGATGATCTGCGACATTGCTGCCGGTCAGACGTGAGCGGCCGGCGGCACCCACCGCCTTTATCTCTCTTATAATCAACAATATCCAATGATTCCACTTTTCCTGTGCAACAGGATCCCTCCTGCTTCGTACCTATATATGTGGCTGTATTGCGTATCCGGAAATTTACGCTCACAGAAGGAGGAGCGATGAAAAGGACTCTGGGGATACTCGTGCTCGTCATGATCGTATGCTCACTGTCATCGGCCGCTTTCGCGAAAAAGGCGAAGGTGATCGAGAAGACGTTCGACCGGGTCGAGACGCTGAAGGTGAAGACCGTTCTCGGCGACTGCGTCATCAAGCAGGGCAGCGGAAGCGACATCCAGATCCGCGTCGAGTACACGTACGATGACGACGAGTTCGAGGTTAAGTTCAAGGAGAGGGGCGGCTCCCTGTCAGTCGAGGAAGACATCGATGGAAATGATGTCAAGGGCGAGTCGGAATGGGTCATCGTTGTGCCCAAAGGAATCGAAATAGAGTTCAGTTCCGCTACCGGCGGATTGAAAGCTTCCGGGCTCAGCGGAGAACTGGATGCCAGTTCAGGAACTGGCTCGATCGTCATCTCGGGATTCAAAGGCGACATCGAAGCGAGCAGCGGCACAGGTGATATCATATTGTCGGATGCCGATGGTGAATTCGAGCTCAGCTCCGGCACCGGCGATGTCACTGTCAAAGACGCGGACGGAAACTTCGATGCCTCCTCAGGAACGGGCGATGTAGAGATCAGCAACTCAAAGGGTGATTTCGACGCGAATTCAGGAACGGGCCACGTCGAAGCGTCCGGCCTGGCGCTGAAGGATTTTGGTGAGTTCTCGTCCGGAACGGGAAATGCCACGATCGACCTCCCCGAAGGGGAATCCTACGAACTCGAGATAAGCTCGGGGACAGGCAGGGCCACCATCGAATGCGGAGGCTCCGACCTGGACGCGCACGTCGTGATGTCGGCAAGAAAACGGGACGGCAAGATATCATCCTCTTTCGATTTTGAGGACGAGGAAGAGTACGAGCGCAACGACGAAACGTACATCCGGAAATGGTTCACAAAGGGAAGCGGCGCGAGGAAGATAGAGATAAGTACAGGTACGGGCAGAGCGAAGATCAAGAAATAGCACCTGGCTGTATCGCGTTGTTCCTGCTGAAGAACATGAGTCTTCAGGGAAAACGGGGCCGGACCTCAGGGTTCGAGTCCCGTTTTCTTTTTCCTCACGGAGACAGATATCGCGACGATCGTGGTCCATCCAGCCAGCACGGCGAGCTGCTGCTCGGGGCTGGGGGGGTTGTATCCGCTCTTCAGCGCGGTAAGGATGAATGGGATGATGATGAATCCGCCCGCCATCCATCGTGAAAGCAGAAACCGGTCTGTCATCCTGCGTAATCCCTCCACGGAGGCAGGGATCATTGCTATGAATGCAAAGACGAGAAGCCGGTCTACATTCTTCGCGAACAGGGGCTGGATGTAGACGAGGATAAGGAACGGCAGTGCGCGCAGCAGGATCCTGCCCCCCTTCTTTCCCGAAAGCAGGATCAGGGCCGGTATCAGGACTCCCCACGTTCCCACCGTGCCGCCGCGAAGGAAACCTGCCAGGCCTTCGATCAACCGCGCGAGGCCGACCACCCTGAAAAGTTCGGCCGGAGATGACTGCGGGAGCGACGGCACCACCATCCGGACACCGAGATAGACGATGACAGGCAGGACGGCCACTGCCAGAGCGCGAACCGCAGCCTTCCTGTCAAAGAGACTCTCCGCCCTGACCGCATAGACGAGCGGAATGAGAAATAGCGCGCTCTCCTTGGCAAGAACGGCGACGGCAAGCGCGACACTGAGCCATATGTCATGGTTTTTCAGCAGTAGAAGCACGGCGAGCGTGCTGAAGAAGAAGAGAGCCGGTTCAGTCAGCCAGAAATCGTAGAGACAGAACTTCGCCGCGGCGCTGAGGGAATAGAAGATGGCAATACCTGCCAGCGCGAGATAACCGTCTTTCGCCGTCTCAAGAACGATGTAGTAGGCGAGCACGCCGGTTCCGACAAGAAAGATGACTGTGAGGAAATAGAAACTGTCGGCGGTCCCGAATGGCATCAGCCTGGCCAGCGCCGGCGTCAGCACGCGAAAGCAGAATGGCGCCTGGTACTCTCCGCCCGGCTCCTCAGCCATCGCGATATAGTACAGGTGGTCGCCGCCCGCGCCGAACGCCGGATGGTCCGAGGTCATCGGATCGACGCTGCGCGCCAGCACGAAGACGAAAAGCGTGCAGATTATAGTGACCACGGTCACGCTCAAGCCTCGGACAGGACCGTTTGCCGCGGAAAGTCCATTATCTGTCATGCAGCGGATTATACAGGTTGTGTTCTCAGGCAGGTACCGGAAAAGTCCTGCCCGTCGACATTCCGGATCAAGCGAGGCCCCGGGGCTCACGCTCCTTGATATAGCGGGCCATCGTGCCGAAGTACTCACCTACAGGCGGTGGTTCGAGTCCGGCGTCCCGGACAGCGCCTGAATTGTCGAAAGACATCTTCGTGCTGAGATAGGGCATGTACAGCTTCAGTTCCTCCGCCGCCTGTTTCTCGTCATCGGTCAGCTCACTTTTTCTCGCCGACAGCCCGGCGAGAAAATGTTCGGGAGGGATTATCGTGAATGGATCCAGCCCAAAATGCTCGGCTGACAGATCACTGATCTCAGCAAGAGTCGCAGCCTTTTCAGCCCCGGTCGTCAGATGATACCCCCTGCCGATACTTGCCTCGCTTCCGGAAAGGGCAAATATTGCGTCGGTCACGTAATCGACCGGAACGAGATCCATCCGGCACGACGGATCGCCCGGGAGCATCTTCATCAATCCGTGCCAGTAGAGCCGCAGCGCTCTGTAGAACCCGTTGAAGTCGGAAGCACGGCCCGTCTTCGAGTCGCAGATCACGATACTGGGGCGCATGACGGTTATCGGCAGTTCTCCGAAGTGTCCGCGTACGACCTTCTCCGCTTCCATCTTGCTCCGCTCGTACGTATTACGGTGCTCCTGTCCGGTGTCGAGTTCGTCCTCGAGGATAAGCCCGTTCCTGCCGCCTGAAACGTATGCTGTGCCTATATAGTCGAACTTCTCGAGGCCGGTGCACGACTGCGCCAGATCGAGCATGTTGCGGGTACCTCCGACATTGATCGAGCGCGCGTCCTCCAGGTCGAGATCGAACCGGGCGGCCGCCGCGCAGTGGATGATTCGCGTGGTCCGTGAAGCGAGATCGCTGTATTCATTCTTGTCGAGCCCGAGGTTCTCAAAGGCGAGATCCCCCTCGTGCACCCTGATCCTCTCCGCGTATCTCCCCGTATCATCTCCGGGGTATAGCTCCGCCAACACTGCATCCAGCCTGTCGCCCGGGCTCTTCTCGCGCCGGCCTCGGACGAGAAGATCGATCTCCATCTCTGTTTCATCGAGGTACTTCTGCAGAAGGCTCGAACCTATATACCCGGTCACTCCCGTCATAAAGAGTGTTCCGTTCATCCCGTCCCTCCATCCCGGCCGTCGTACATGGCCGCGATCACGTCACTGTATTTATCTATCACACGTTTTCTTCTCAGTTTCAGAGTCGGCGTAAGGAGCTTGTTAGCGACGGTGAAGCTCTCCGGCACGATGGAGAACGATTTGACCTTCTCGTACCTGGCACGGTCAGCCGTAGCCTTCTCGATCTCACCCGCGATCAGTTTCCTGATCTCGCCGCTCCCGAGAAGTTCCTCGTACCCGGTCGAGATCAGGTCGTTCTCCCGCGCGTAACCCTCGATGGCGCATTTCTCGGGAACGACAAGCGCCGTTATGTATTTTCTATTGTCGCCGTACAGAAGCGCCTGGTCGATGTACGGGCTCTTAGTGATCTCCGCCTCGATAGGGACCGGGGCGACATTCTTCCCGTACGAAGTGACAATCAGTTCCTTGATCCTGCCCGTTATTATCAGGTTGCCCTGCTCGTCGAACCTTCCCTGGTCACCCGTATGAAGCCACCCGTCGGAATCTATCACCTTAGCCGTCTCATCCGGTCTGTTAAAATATCCCTTCATGACGTTCGGGCCGCGCACGAGAATCTCGTCGTCGCCGCCGATCCTTATGTCGACACCATCGAGAGGCTTGCCGACCGTGCCGAGCCTGTTGTCCTCGAGCAGCGCCGAAGCGACCACAGGCGACGCCTCTGTCAACCCGTACCCTTCGAGGATATTGAATCCAAGGACAAGGAGCGTCTTGGCCAGCCCCCTGTCGAGGGGGGCGCCCCCCGAGACAAGCAGGCGGACCCTTCCGCCGGCGATCATCCTGAACTTCGATGCGACGAACCGGTCAGCAAGCGCTGCCCTGAATCTCAGTGACGGAGAGATACTCTCCCCCCTGTACTCGCGGTTGGTGCGCTCGTTCAGCACACGGATCGCGCCAAGGACCATGCTTCGCCTGACAACGGAGCTATCCAGCACCTTCTTCTCGACCGCTTCATATATCTTCTCGACGACACGAGGCACTATTATCAGGATCGTAGGCCTTATCGTCTGAACGTCATCGACTATCGTCGTCAGGTCACCCGCGTAAGCTATTGTCACCCCACTGAACAGCATCGCATAGTAACCGCACGTCTTCTCGAGCATGTGGCAGAGGGGCAGGAACGAGAGGAAGGAATCCTCGCTGTTGACCCTGAATCTCGCCGCGATAGCCAGCGCGTTAGAGGCGATGTTCCCGTGCGAGAGGACCACGCCCTTCGGCTCACCCGTGGTGCCCGACGTATAGACTATCGTGGCGGTATCATCTGGAGATACATCAGGCAGATCTATCGTGGTCTCGCCCGTCCCATGACCACCATCGATAAGATCCTTGATATAGAGGCAGGTGTCCCTCCTGCATTCTCCCTCGTCCTCGAACATCACGGCGTGCTCGAGAGTGGGCAGATCCTCCTTGACCGCATCGACTGACGAAAGCATCAGTGCGTTCTCGACAAAGACGAGTCTGCATCCGGCGTCGGAGAGTATATAGCTCATCGCCGATGGTGTCAGCGTATGATAGACAGGAACGATGACAGCTCCGAGTTTGAGTACGGCAAGGTCGGCTATGACCCACTCGGGGCCGTGGTATGAGATGACGGCGACCCTGTCTCCCCGCCTGACTCCCAGCCCGCGCAGCGAAGAGGCGAGCTGGCCGGAAAGCCGGTCGAGCTCCCCGTAGCTGATCCCCCGGTACTTCCCTGTGCTGTCCTTGTACTGAAGCGCGGTCTTGTCGCTGTGGAGACGGACCGATTCGGAGAAGACACCGCAGATCGTCAGGGTATTCTCTCCGCCTTTCATGAACCGCCCCTCCCGGAGTACTTTCTGATGATATTCTTGTAACGGGGAAGCTCGCGGATCGGATCGACCATTGATGAGGCAACAATGTGTGGAACTGAAACGAGGGCAGGCGTAGAGAGAAGATGCTCGAGATTATCCATTGCCGCATCATATTCACCGACCATGATATATATGACTGCCATATCCCAAATCCTGTATTTCGACAGAAGCTTGTCCCATTTCACAAGCTCAATGGCCCGCTGCCCCTCACGGATAGCGTCATCTTTTCGCCCGAGACCGGCGTAGGCCTTACCGAGAGAACTGCGGACAGTGCTTTCCAGCACCCTGTCGCCTCCGCTATTACCAGCCCGTTCTTCCAGGATAACCTCAGCCGACCTGAATCGCTCGCGAGCCATGGAGGAGTCACCCATCATCCTGTATGCTAATCCTTCGAGGAGAGGCCGGACAGTGAGATCCCTGCCAAAGAAGTAAGTCTCTGTCTCAGGCATCACCCTGAGTTCCCTGAGAGCCCCCTCGGGATCCCTCTCCGCCATACACTGGCTGTAGAAACCCACCGCCAGCTCATTCCACCTCGCTTGAGGGGCCGCTTCAAGTATCGCACGGGATCTGGGAATATCTCCTGTCCAGAGAAGCCCGTTGATCCATCGCATCGTATATGACGCGACCTGGTCCGGTTCGAGCTCAAGCGAGCGGACGAATTGCCTGTCCGCCTCTTCGTATCTTCTCAGGAACATATTCGTAATTCCCATCTGCATCTGGTACCAGTACTGCCCGGGAGCAAGCACAGCCGCCTTCTCTAGATACTCGAGGGCCTCCTCGAAAAGTCCCTGTCGTCGCCAGATATATGCGATCGCCTCGATCTCCTCCGGATTGTTTGGCATGCTGCGTAACGCGATCGAGTGGTAATGCAGGGCTGTTTCGAAATCCTGATGACATATGTAGTAATAGGAGCCAAGAGCGGCAGAACATTCGGGAAGGCCGGGGTCTATCTCGCAGGCTTTATCAGCTGCAGCTTTTGCCTTGACCACGCGCCCGGATGTCCTGTCGTATCCCCAGAAGTAGAATTCGGAATGGACTATCGACAGTCTCGCGTAGGCCAGCGCAAATCCTGGATCGAGTTCGGTCGCCTGCTTCAGCAGGGTCTCCGCCTTTTCCCATCTTTCCTCGACAGCGCCCGCACCCCGCGCATAGTTGATACCCCGCAGGTAGGTCTCATATGCGAGCAGGTTCTCGGTGGGTCTTGCTTCGATGAGTTCACGTTCACGCTCGAGCATCTTCACGCCGAGTTGCCCGATTATCTTCTCCGCGATCTCCGATTGAACAGCGAAAATGTCTTCCAGCACCCTGTCATACGTCTCCGCCCAGAGATGCGTATCGTCCGATACCTGGATAAGCTGCGGAGTGACCCTGACGCGGTTACCTCCCTCGGCGCCTTTGCTCCAGCGCACCGTTCCCTCAAGCACGTAATCGACGCCAAGATCCTCTCCGATCTCACGGAGCGTCTTCCCCTCGCTGTCGTACTGGACAGCGCTTGTGCGCGATATCACACCGAGGCCGCTCACCACCGCCAGGCGGCTTGTGATCTCCTCAGCCATCCCGTCGGCGAAATATTCGTCATCGGGAGAGCCGAGGTTCTCGAAGGGGAGCACGACGAGCATCTTCCTCGTATCCACAGGTGTTGTTTCCTGATTCCTGTGGATAATCTTCGGACCGATCAATGCCACCGAGACGACGAGCAGAACGGCCGCGGCGATCCATGGCCAGCGAGCTACAGGAGACCTTGAGGCGGATTTCCGTCCTGCAATCCTCCCGGAACCCTCCCCGGCCTGCTTCAGGTCGGCCATCAGATCCGCCATCCCCTGGTATCTCCTGCCCGGATCCTTTCGCAGGCATTTCATGACGATGCGCTCGAGCTCCAATGATACTCCGGTACGAAGGGCAGTCAACGGTTCCGGCTCCTCGTTCATGATCGAGTAGACTACAGCCTGCTCATAATCCCCCTTGAACGGCTGTCGGCCCGTTATCATCTCGTACATGACTACACCGAGCGACCATATGTCGCTTCGACTGTCGACGTCATCTCCCCTCGACTGCTCAGGAGACATGTACGCGTAAGTGCCCAGCGTGGAGTCGGCCCTCGTCAGCATCGTCCGTCCGAGCGCCTTGGCCAGGCCGAAGTCCATGATCTTCACCCGGCCCTTGTCGCTTATCATGATGTTGGCCGGCTTGATGTCGCGGTGAACGATCCCCTTCTCGTGGGCATCCTGGAGACCGGCGGCAGCCTGAAGAACGATATCTACAACTGCATCTATCTTGAGAGGACCCAGCGCTATACGATCACCGAGGTCCTGCCCTGTTACATGCTGCATCGCGATGAACGGCTGCCCGTCAGCCTCGTCGACCTCGTAGATCGTGCATATGTTCGGATGGCTGAGCGCTGCCGCGGCCTTCGCTTCGTGGAGAAAGCGTGCCCTGTCCTCTTCTCCGCCTATCGCGCGTGACGCGAGAAATTTAAGCGCAACTGTCCGGTCGAGCTTTGTATCCTCGGCGAGGTAGACCACACCCATTCCACCCCGCCCGAGCTCCTCGAGTATCGTATAGTGAGATATGTTTTTGCCTATCATGTGAGTCCTCTGGATGGGGCGATTATACCACGTATACCGTCCACGATATCAACAACAACGATTTCGGGTGTGGTGAGGACCGATTGCCCTGAATACTGGAATTTGGCGGGGATTTCAGTTATACTCGCCCGGATTTCAATGACCATATTTACAAGGCGGAACAATATCATGAAGACACTGACTATAATCGCTGCTTTAACGATCATTCTTACGGCTTCTATCACAATACCTTCTGCCGCGGTCGATATCGACGCGGGGATGATAGCACGGCCAGGCACCGATGGAGAGCCGACCGAAGTAACCATAGAACTATACGTCATCGACATCGCGAAGATAGACGACCACGAACAGACTTTCCTGGCCGATTTTTCTATCCGCCTGGAGTGGCACGACCCGAGGCTAACCCGGCCCGATGAGAATAAAGTGATCGCCCTCCCCCTTTCCGACATCTGGAACCCTCGCCTGCGGATTCTCAATCAGAGGGATGTAAAGAAGCACTTCCCTGAAGTAGCGCGCATCGACAATTCTGGAATTGTCATATACGAACAGCGCTATACGGGCATCTTCACTACAATAGCCGATATCCACCAGTTCCCCTTTGATAAAAGAACTATCAGAATCACTATGGGAACGGTCGATCATCCGCCGTCAGATATTCACCTCGTTTTCACAGAAGCGACTATCAGCAGGGCCGAAGTATTCTCTATACCCAACTGGACCCTGGGAGATGTTATTCCGAAAACGGGAGTATTCCGTGTTCTCGACGGAAGGGAATTCCTGCAGTTCGAGATCATGTTGGAAGGCAGCAGAAAATCCAACTATTACGTGTGGAGCGTCGTCATACCTCTGATCCTGATCGTCATGATGTCGTGGAGTGTATTTTTCGTGAAGCCGCATCATCTTGGCTCGCAGTTGACGATGGCTGCGACATCAATGCTGACACTTATTGCCTACAGGTTCGCCATTGCCACTGTCCTTCCACCGGTCCCGTACCTGACGAGGATGGACATCTTCATCACGGGATCGACGGCATTTGTATTTCTCGCCCTGGTAGAAGCTGTGACAACAGGTACGCTCTCTGACAACGGACATAATACTCTGGCTGAGAAATTCGATAATGCCGCCAGAATACTCTTCCCGTCTGTATTCGCTATTTTTTTTATTATTACGTTTCTATTTTTGTGAGATTTACAATCATCAACAGGAGGTCGCCTTGAGCGCCAGCAGACCGGCCGGACGTCCAGCTTCGATCATCATCCTCGCACTTTTAATGTGCATCCTCTCTATCTCGCCGGCCTTCGCCGACGAGACAGGACCCCCACCCGGCGAGAAACCGCCCGCGGACGTATTCTCTCGCGTCGAAGACGCCGGGACCGCCGACGATCATAAAGGGGCGGATCACCTCGTCGTCTACGACTACGCGAAGAATCACATGAAGCCCTCCGGGGTCACCTACGTAGACAGCTACATCATCTACAAGGTCCTCACCGATGCCGGCTGCCGCGACAGGTCGGTCCTGAGGTGGAACTTCGACCCGCAGAGCAGCTATGTAGAGGTGCGAGAGGTAAATATCATCCGCGACGGAAAAAAGATCCCGGTCGACGTCTCAAAGGTCCATGAACTGCCGGCGCCCCAGCGGGCGATATACTGGAAGGACAGGATCAAGACCCTGCAGCTGCCGAGGCTTGAGATAAACGACGGGATCGAGATAACGGTCTTCCGAAAGGGATTCACATACGCCCTGCTCGACGGCCCGCCGCAGGACACATCGGCCGGGGCCCCCGACGATGACCGATACATCCCGCCGATGCCGGGCGAATATTTCGATATAGTCCTGTTTGCCGGCTCTGCGCCGATCATCGAGAAGAAATACATACTCAGCCTGCCTGCCGGCAAGCGGCTCCATTCGGAGATCTACAACGGTCCCCTCTACTCGGCCACTACCTACGATGGCGACAGGACCGAGTATTCGTGGTGGGGACTGAATCTCCCTGCGGCAAAGCACGAGACGCGCCAGCCGGACCGCAGCGACTTCGTTCCCAAGGCCGTGATGGCGACCGCCGAGAGCTGGGAGGCGAAGAGCCGCTGGTTCTTCGACGTGAACCGCGACCAGTTCGAGGTGTCGCCGGAGATACAGGAAAAGGTCGACGAGATCTTGAAAGATGCCGGGGTCTCGAATGCGTCCGAGGAGAAGAAAGCCAAGGCGCTTGTCCACTGGGTCGCGCAGAACATCCGGTACAGCGGCCAGACGATGGGCGAGGGCGAGGGATTCACCCTGCATCCGTCGACGATGATATTCGAGCAGCGCAGCGGAGTCTGCAAGGACATAGCGGGGATGCTGATCGCGATGATGCGCGGAGCGGGGATGGACAGCTACGCCGCTATGACGATGGCGGGAAGCAGGATCGACCTCGTACCGGCCGACCAGTTCAACCACTGTGTCTGCGCCCTGAAGAAAGAGGACGGGACATTCGAGATGTACGACCCGACCTGGGTGCCGTACAACAACTCGATCTGGTCCCTGCTCGAGGCCGAGCAGCATTACCTCGTCGGCACGCCCGATGGAGAGTTCCTCTCGCGTATCGATTACTCTCCCCCGGAAGAATCACCCCTTATAGTCAGGCACGACGCTAAGATGAGCGCTGACGGCACGCTTGAGGGAACGCTGAAAATGTCCGGATCGGGAGCCCTCGATGGGAGGCTGCGCCGGATGGTCGCCAATACGAGGCGCCAGGATGTCGAACATACCGTGGCGCAGCTCTTCGCCCACGTGAGCGACCGCGTCGAGGGGATCAGTATCACTCATCATACGCCCGAGGATTTCAGCAAGGACATGTGGATCGAGATCAAGTACCGCATCCCCCGTTTCGCCGACCCGATAGCGGACGGCTTCGAGTTCCAGAGCCCGATGATGCAGGTAGTGATCAACAACGGCAACCTCTTCCGCGCCGCCACGGCGCGCTGGGAGGATGAGCGCGAGACCGACGTTTTCCTCTATTACACCCAGCTGATAGACGGAACGGAGAAGATCCGCCTGCCGAAGGGATTCAAGGCGGTCGATCCGCCGTCGTCGGAAAAGATCGACGAGACATACGCCGCATTCAATGGAACGAGCGAGATGGATGGACGAGTGCTGAAGATAAGTCAGCATGCCGAGATAAGAAGGCGGCAGATACCGCCTGACGGATACGGGGGATTCAAGAAAGCGATGGATGAGGCGAAGGAGTTCGGCGGAAATGTCTACCGCATCGAGAAAGGAGGCAAGTGATGAACTACCGGAATACAATCAGAACAGCGATCGTCATTGCCCTCCTTTCGCTCGCCGCGGCGGGCGCATCCGGCGCGGAGACGATGGGCACATCCCGCGGCCATGACCTCGATGCCCTCTGGTCGCAGGCTCAGAAAGAGTTCGACATCACAAAGCACGACGCGATCCTGCTCCTCGAGAGCAGGCACGAGACGATCCTCGAAAACGGCGGACGACGGACAACGGTCCACCGCGTCGTCTGGATCGGAACGCCGCCCGGGCTGCGCGACCACGCGGACCTGAGGATCCCCTGGAACTCGGCCGTCTCGACATTCAGGGTGCACCTTCTCAGGACCTGGCGCGAGGGCAGGTGGTGGCCGCACGAGTCAAAGGTGAGCCCGACCGCGGTCGTCGAGACCCTTCCCGGCGCCGTCGCCACCGCTGATGATTACACGATGATGCGCGAGGCGATGCTCCTTCACGACGGTGTAGAGCTGCCATGCATCATGGAGACCGCTTACGAGATAGAGGAACAGCCCGGAGCGACCGGACACGACGGATTCTTCGTCATGCAGCGCAGGGACCCTGTCGTGAAGGCCGAACTGAAGATAACCCTGCCCGACGATGTCACCCTGCGGATCAAGGGATACAACGGCGCCCCCGTTCCCGATGAAGCGGGAGGCGACAGTAAAGCGATCCATATTGTCACGCTGGAGAACCTCGACAGGCTCGGTTCGCCGAGGATCGCCGATCCTGCGGTCTACGCGCCAGCAGTGGCCTGGTCGACCTGGCCGGACTGGGCAGCAGTCAGAGACGCGGTCATGGCCAGCTTTGACGAAGCGGTCAACCCCGGACACGGAACTGAAAGACAAGATCAGGGGACCTCTGAAACACGAGCCGAGTGAAGCGGCCAGGGCGAGAAAGGTCGCCGAGCTCGTCAACAAGTATACCCGAAGCATACATTACGATTCACGCTACTGGCAGTTCTCTCCCCGCCCGGCATCACGCACCTATGAGACTGCATACGGGCACGCACTCGACCGGGCCGTGCTGGCCGCTGCGATGTTCGGTGAAGCGGGATTGAAAGCGGAGCCGGTACTGGTCTCGTCAGGACCGAGCGGGGTTGACGCAGACCTTCCGGGACTCGTCCGGTTCGGCGAGATGAGGATCTGTGTTCACAGCGGATCGTTCAGGGCGATATATGACCCTGCCGCGGGAACACTCTCGGAAGGACCGCGCGCGGTATTCGGCAGAACGGCGTGGAAACCTGCCTCGGATGACGCGCCCTGGAGCTATCCTCCGGCCGATGCCGGGCCGAGCTCGATCGATATCACAATGACTCTCGAACCGGGCAAAGAGGGATGGACGGGGACGGGGTATCTCGACGCAGACGGCATCTTCTGCCCGTATGCAGACATGACCGGCCTCGGCGGTGAGGCGAAAGCAGCGATCAACGCGATCGCCGGATCGGTCGTTGCCGGCGCCGAAGTGACCGGATACAACCCGGCGGCCTTCGAGAAGACTCACGTAGCTGCGGGTTTCGAATTTGAGATGAAAAAAACTGAGCCAGACGGACACGGCCGCATGGGAATCACGATCGGAGACCCTCTCGGTGGTATCGCCGGTGTTCTCCCTGCCGATGTCCACCTCTATCATGCTCAGCGAACATCGCCGGTCATAATACCCGGCGCGATGTCGCAGACGGTGAAGGTCCGCGTAAAGGCAAGCAAGAAGAGCATCCTTCACCTGCCTGAGGCCCGCTCACTGAAGAACGAGGCGGGAAGCTTCACGATATCTGTGGAGATGAATGAAGGCTGGGTGACAATAGAACGCAGCCTGACACTGGCCGGCGGCAAGGTAGAGCCGGAAGGGTGGCCGCACCTGCGTGCGCTGCTGCTTGAGGCGGAAGACAAGGCCGGACGGACGATATTGGTCAAATAGATCGTCCGCGGACGGTCAAACAGGTCAGCAACGACCAGATCACCAATCCGTTGTCGAGAGAGAAGCGCCCTGTAGTTGCTGTATTACGGCATCAACACCACTTTCCATGTTGATGGAGCCGTAAAGCACATCAAGTGCTTCGGTAATTCTGTCTGAGCGATGCTGCTCGATATACGAACGAACTGCGCGTTGATAGAATTCGCTTCTGGACACACCCATCCGTTTCATGAGTTTCTCTGCAGCATGAAAAAGCACGTCAGGTATTGAAATCGAGATCTTCATACATCAAATATAGTGAGATTCTCACTATCGTGAAGCAGGAAATCGCAGGAACTCAGTTACCCGTCATCCCCGGACTTGACCTCGCTAGACGGGAAGAGCCAGTTGATGGCTTCCTCGTACGAATTGAATGCGGCAACGTCGAGTCCCCGGTTGACCGCGCAGAGCTCGAAGAACTTTGCCTGGTCCCACTTCTGCTCCGGGGTGAGAAGAAGCGCGATCCTCTCCTTGAATACAGTGTCGCTCCGGTCCAGTTCCGCTGCCAAGTAATAGACGTCCACCATGCTGAGATCGGCACGCGCGCCTCTCAGGTCCAGGAGTATCTCGTGATCCGGACTCTTCGCGCTTGCCGCTACCGCTTCGATAAGCATCTTCCGCGTCGACTCGAAGTCGTATTTGCCTTCAGGTGTCATCTGCACGAATTCCTTCGCGTGGATGACGTGTAGTTTCAGTGACAATATATCCGTCCTGTCGAAAATTAATATTTTCCGTTCGACTCCCTGCTATCAGGAACCGCCTATCCAGTTTACTATCTCGACATCAAGAGTCGAGATGACCTGTACCAGGATGCAGGCTTTCCAGTCGAACATGATCCTGTCTTCGGTGCTCGGCGACGGGTCGACGTCACCCATGACCACGGAAAGCTCGAATTCCGGAGTCGCCCCGGCATGGAGGTACTCATACAGGGCCTGATTGATCAGGGCAACGCCGGCAGGCTCCAGGGAAACCGCCTGCGGCCCCGAAGCGTACTCTTCTTCTATCGATACATCATCGTAGGCTATCAGGGTGACAGGAGCCAGAGCCTGACTACATCGGTTCGCTCGATCATGATCGAGCCCCTGATCCGCCAGTCATGGTCTATCGCTGTATATTCGATCACGTCATAATTCCCGCCGGAAACGAATATACTGTCGATCTGATCCATCGAGACCTCGTTATCGGCGAGGAGCTGGTCGAGATCCTCTCCGACCTCCAGGGTCTCGGAATGTGTCCAGGTCTCCGACGCGTGGTCCTCCGGGAACACCTTGCAGAAGTCCTGGTTCAGCACGATCTGGACATCCCTGTCCTCGAGCAGGCAGCCGCCGAGCCCTAGAGCAAGGACTATCGGGATCATCAGGGCTGCGCTCAATAATACTTTCTTCATCTCGGAACCTCCTGTGGTCACAGCGCGAGGCCGAAACCGGCGCCGAAGCTCTGACGCTCGGCAATGTTGTATTCACCCCATACATTGAAGATCCAGAGATTCAACTCCAGACCCAAGGTGAACTGGACGTATCCGTCATCGAACGATATCTCGGTCGATTCCGGTTCGCCGGAAGCCTCACTGGTGTATTTAATGTCGGTCTTGTAGGTGTTGTAATAGAGTCCCGCGTACGGATTGAGAACGGTGCCGAGCTTCTTGCTGGCCTGTGCTCCGAGCGAATAGTTCGACGTAGTGGCCAGGTCCTCTCCATCAGAGTTTTCTCCGAGCTTCAGGGTCTGCCAGTAAAAACTCGCAGCGAGGTCGACGGGAGGCGTTGGCCCCATGTACTGGGACAGACTGTGCCTTACGCCAAACCCGGCGAGCATGACGTCGCCGAGCTCGCTGTCACCGATCCTGAATGCGATGAACCGGACCATCGCCTCGGTGCCAAATAAGGCACCGACTCTTATCTGCGGAGCCGTTATCGCGAAGGATCCGATATCGAACCCTCCGGGGA
The DNA here is from genome assembly GCA_963836185.1 of Candidatus Krumholzibacteriia bacterium. Lineage (GTDB taxonomy): Bacteria > Krumholzibacteriota > Krumholzibacteriia > Krumholzibacteriales > Krumholzibacteriaceae > JAUWCL01. Next base: position 450,937 of record CAWIIQ010000003.1, on the reverse strand, counting down.
AGGCGAATATAGTCCCCCCGTCTCCCGATACAAGCACCGCATCTGTCGGGCCGACGACCGTCGAGGCCTGGGCCGACTGCTCGGGAGAGAAGCCCCCCTCTGTCGTCCCCGTGAAATACTTGTCATCATCGGAGAAGTAGAGTCCCACGAACGGGAATTCGACAGCGATGTTCAATCCCGATTTCGGTATATGGCCAGAGCGCCACAACCCCCCGCCGAGAGTCGTCCCCATCGCGCTGACAAGCGGATTGAGATATCCTTCGGCGTTTTTCCCCGTGTAGGCGGAGAGATGATCTTCGATCTGGGCCGATAGTGGTGAAGCAAGAAGCAGTACGAGCACGGCAGACCAGATTCCCCTGCGGAATGTGGAAGAGAAATCCATATCTTCCCCTCTCGAAACGGTTTCAGGTTGATTGATGAGCTCATTTATATTGTACCGGAATCGTCATAAATAGTAAAGCCGATTCACGGCGACAAACCTCATCTGAGAAGGGCCATCTTCCTCGTAAAGGCCCTCTTGCCCACGGTCAGGCGATAGAGGTAGATGCCCGGTGATCGTTCCAGACGATAAATGCCCCGCCCTCCCCATCTGGAAGGACCTGCGGAATCTGCTGGTTCGCCCCCGCGACACAGATCGGCGCGCCGTCGAGAGTCCAGCCGGCCTGAACCGCGGACACTCCGCAAAAAACCATAATTACAAATATTGAGATTACGAGCGCAGTACGAAGTCGCACGGAAAACCCCCTGTTGTTTTGTTATAAGCCGCCTGTATAATGAGCACGGTCAGGATACCAGATTATCCTCTGCCGGGGCAACGATATACACTATGAAGAAGACTCTGACAGTCATTTTTCTCTCGATCGTGATAGCGCTTCTCGCCATCTACATCACAGGTGAGATATACCGCTCCCTTGACTACAGCGACAAATTCATCGAGCGCCGTGGGACCCTCGAAAAATCCGAAGAACATCTCGCGGGAGAAAGCGACGGGCACCTGCTCTTCGATATCAGTCTGGAGAGCTCGACCGGTATCAGGACGAACGGTTTTCTCAAGGTCCCGTCCGACGGCGGCTCCATGCACCCCGCCTTTCTCATCCTCGGCGGCCTGCGTACCGGAAGGAAGACCCTCGAATACATAGACAATACGCGCGGCATCGTCATGCTCGCCCTCGACTACCCTTACGAGGGAAAGACGAGCAGGATGAATGTGTGGGAGTTCATAGGATCTGTACCGCGCATCCGGCGCGCGGTGATCGATACGGCTCCGGCGGCGATGACTGCCGTCGACTATCTCCTTGAGCGGGAAGATGTCGACCCTGCCCGGATCATCGTGATCGGCGGTAGCCTCGGCGCCTTCTTCGTTCCCGCTCACGCGGCGATAGACGACCGCCCGGCGGCGGCGGTGATGATATACGGCGCCGGCGATATACAGTCGATACTCAAAGCGAGCCATGACATACCCCGGTTCCTCACAAGGCCCGCAGGCTGGCTCGGCGCTGTCCTCCTCTCACCTGTCGAGCCGCTGAAATATGCAGGCGATATAGCGCCTCGGCCCCTTCTGATGATAAGCGGGATACAGGACCCGAGGATCCCGGCCAGGTGCAGCCGGCTCCTCCACGACGCGGCTGGCGAGCCGAAAACGGTGAAATGGCTCGACACGGGACACGTCACGATACGCGACGAGGAGTTCCATCAGCTGATAAGCAATACTTTGATCGAATGGCTAATCGAGCAACGGCTCGTCCCCGCTGAATCCTTTCCCGGATATCCCGGCTGATCCTCAGTCCGGCGCCTTTATCGACAACGAGACATTGTCGAGCTCATACGAGGAATCATCAAGGTGCTCACCCCAGAACCCGATCACATGGGAAAAACTTGTCGCCGTGAACTCTGCCGAGAAAGTCGACCAGTCCAGTCCGTTCGGACCGCGTGGAAAAGAGCCGACCAGGACACTATCTACGGTCACGGCAAAGCTCTCGGCTGAAGGGCTCCCGATCCATTCGACATACGGCCGGTATTCACCGGTGATCTCGTATGTAAGCCCCGGAACAAATCCGGAGACATCCTGCTGGATCCCCGGGTCGATTTCGGGATTGCCATATTCGTTCAGCCTGTAGCATCCGGGAGGATTTCCCGCTTCATCGGTCCATCCGCTCCACTCATCGAAGTTATGCTCCGTCCATCCCAAGCCGTCGGCAGTAAAGCCGGGGTTGGTGAATTCAGCCGTCACATTGATCGCCACGATCACTTCAAGGGTATCACTGTGGCCCGTATTGCCGGCGGCATCCCTTGCTATCGTCCAGCATTCATGTTCGCCGTTATCTATCTCTCCGTAACTGACCGTATGCGTGAATGGAGCCGAAACGTCGGTTCCGACCAGCGAGTTCTCGTCGTAGAACTCGACTTCGGTCACACCCTCGTTGTCCGAAGCATCCGCCGTATAGACGACGTTGCCTTCAGCTAATACAAGATTCGAAGAGGCGGACAACGAAACAGTCGGATCAGTCTCATCCGCCGCAGGCGCGGTCCCGGAATCGGAATCACTGCATCCCGAAAAGATCATGGCGCCCAGAAGCAATAATACTGATGCAATCCCCGATAGAGATGTACGTCCCGGTGAACTGGCCATACCGCGCTCCTTCCCGAACCTGAAAAATGTAAAATGATCTCACCCCTGAATACCTGACAACCAATATGCATAATACCCGAACCTGCTGCAAAAGGTCAAGATACAGAATACAATCTTTTCGATTTTCTCAATTCATGCACCCCGGCATGCGCCTCATGGACAGAAAGCCCGGACTCTGCTATAATGTAAATGGTATCCTGATAATTCCGTCGAGGAGGGGTATATCGGACTTTAGCTAACGATTCCAGTCACAATCAGGTTATCTGAAGAACAGGCATGCAGTCTCACTGTGTGCAGCGCAAGGAGAGCATGTATGGCCGGAAGAACAGAGAGAAAATTATCGGCATCCGTTGTGCTGTGTGCGGCTGTCCTCATGCTTGGATCGATATCATCGCATGCACAGCAGCACGTATTCAGCCTCTGGTCAGACGCGAACATGTCCGCGTGTGATGTATTGCACGAAAGCCCTCTTGTTCCTTTTGAGATCTACGTGTTCATAGATCCAGATACAGGCGGTGTCTTCGCGGTCGAGTACAAGCTCGACATCCTCCCCGGACATTACACTGACCAGGTGACCCTGGCGCCGTTCATATCTCTCGCTTCCATGGGATCATGGGCCGGCGCCCCGGGTATCACCGCACCATTTACGGAATGCCAGACCGAGCTGACATGGATAGTACACATGACGATGCTGGCTCCGGACATTGAGGCCGGGTTCTATACCTTCGAGCCGCATGATGATACGGGCTCCTTGTGTGTCTTCATCTGCTCCGGCGATCGTCCGGAACATCCCGTTACCGTTCATGGTGTATTCGGGTACAATGAATCGTGCATGTGGTATTACGGCACGGAGACTTCAAGCTGGGGCACGATCAAGGCGCTGTACAGGAAGTAGGCCCTCATGCCAGGAAAGATACTGCGCGGATTCGTCATTATATTCATGTCTCTGTTCATCGCTGGACAGGCGGCTGCCCAGATGTACAGTCTGTGGGAGGATGACAGGATGTGCTCCTGTGATTTCTTCCCCACCACCTCCTTCGAGACGTTTACCGTCTATGTCTATCTGGAAACGCCGGAGGAAGGAGCATCCGCGGCAGAGTATAAAATGACTACCCTTCCGAACTGTGTCATGATGGAGCAGGAGATCGCTCCTTTCGTCTCGGAGACGATAACGGGCAGCTGGCTCGGATCTCCCGGGATATCAGCCCCGTTCACGAGCTGTCAGACCGGCATTATAATTATCACCTGGTTTACGTTTCTCGGGATGGACACTACTCCCGGATACTTCAAGATAGAAGCGCATGAGACCAGCGGATTCCTCAGCATTAATACATGCGAAACGGGCCAGCCGCGGATGGATGCGGGTGTCAGGACATTATTCGGGTACAATATTGGATGCAGCGCCTGACCTTCCCCCACTCGGGAGTCCAGTTGGGGCTCCATCAAGTCACAGTACAGGCAGTAGGCTCATATATCCCGCTATCTGTATCCCTTCATCCTGATCTTCGATATCTGCACGCCATACCCGCCAGTATTGTAGTTGTCCTCGTATTTCGACTCGTTAGGTGCCATGAATATATACTTGGCCCCTGCCGGCACCTGGATGATGACATAAGGATCAATATCGAAATCCTCCGCGATATCGGTCGGTTCACCGCTGCAGTTGAATGTCGGTATTGTCACTATATCCTCTCCCGCATCGATGGCACCCGGCACCCGGTTGAGCTGGTCCCCGGCCAGCAGGGTACTGCTCGAACTGAAAACCCCGTGCATGTTCGTAAGATCATGCCACCCCCCGCCACCATCATATGAGCCGATCTGATCGATCAGGATCCAGTCACCAGGCAGTATCCCGTGTGCGGCAAGATCGACCGGCGCTGTGTTGAGCGCGCCCGGATCGTCACAGGTATGCAGGAATGAGGCTTTGGGATCCAGCAGCATCCCCCCGATAGGAAAGAGCCACACATCCTCTCCGGGCTCCATGGCGAACACCGAAGGATCATGGGCGAACTCAAAGTAGTCGGCTCCCATTATTCCGTCGAGATACAGATGCAGGTAGTATCCCTGTGGATCGCACGGCTCGGTGATCACCTTCACCGGATCGGCGTCGGTCATCACATGTTCCCAGTAAGGGGTCCCGTCGTGATACCAGGCCCTGACGGTCACTGATGTCATCCCGGATTCGACGAAGAAAAACGTAAGGTCGAGTGTGATATCGAACGATTCGACGAGGCCGGGAAGATCCATGGCTTCATACTCCGGATCGTCAAACACCTCCATCAGGACCTCGAGATCGGTAACGACATCTCCGATCGCGCCTGGCACATAACTCATCGCCGTCTCGCTGAGCGTACCGTCCCCGTTGAAGTCTCCTCGGGGATAAACGCTCTCGCCCACCGGTCCTTCAGCTGACCCATTGCCGTTGACATCCATCTTCGGGTGACTCGATGAGCCGTCGAGATCTACTTCGATCGGCGCTGTCACAATCAGGTACCAGTCGCGCCACCTGCGGAAGTCACTCATATCGATATTTCCGTCGCCGATACCTCCATCCCCGTCACCGTCTTCTTCATAATATTCAGTGCCGTCTGCGTAGAATACCCGCTGGTTGCCGTCAAGGGTTCCGTCATCTATGTCGCACATCATCTCGAGCACGGTAGTTCCCCCTCGCACCCTGTCGATGTCGACGATACTCGCCCAGGCGTCAATGCGCGGCTGAGCGTTCCCTCCAGCCGACAGAGCATTGACCCGTATCACATCGATCATATCGTTGTATGTTATGTAGGGCTCGATATTGCTGATGTATGCGGCAAGACCCGACACCATCGCCGCGGCGTAAGATGTCCCGTCGGCCGCGCTGTAAAGAGGAGATGTCCCCGTCGTCCCCCAGACATCTTGCCCAGGCGCGGAAACGTGCCCTCCGACAGACGACCCGGAATAACGCGTAACGTCGCCGTCACCCGTCCCGGGGCTGTCCATGACCGCCTCGACTACAATGATGTTTTCGATACCCATCCCTAGCGCAGCATAGCACATCGGGCTGTTATACCTCGCGTCCTGCTCCCCGAAGCCCTGACCGCTGTCGTTCCCTGCGGAACAGACAATGACAACAGAGCCGTAGTAAAGTGACTGGAGGCGAAGCGTATTGACGAGGAGCTGTGCCTGCTTCGCCGCGATAGCCTGCGCCAGGACATCCGTGTCTGAATCTATCCCCGCAGCGGCCCAGTTGTACCCGAGGCTTACATTCACGATATCAGTATAAGCCCGCAGGCCCCAGTACATCCCGCTGATGATTGCTTCCCCTGCACTGATACGACCAGTGAAAACCCCCATACCTGCATCGACCATAGCACTCTGCCCCATCATGTAAACATCCGGACAGATACCATCGATCCCTTTTCCATTATCGTATCTCGCTCCGATGATTCCAGATACGTGCGCGCCGTGCGGATCAAGGACTTCGGGCCTGAAATTGGCTGTGTAGACATCGGGATGATTCCTTGAAAAACCGGTATCGATTATAAGAACAGCCGCCGCCGAAAAAGCCTGAGTAGCGCGTTTCTTCGCCACAGCTTCGTTGAAGTTCCACATCTGGGGGACACGTATCCGCTCGAGCCCCCAATTAGCGCCGGCAGGTGTACTCTCCCACGTCCATGTCGAAGGATCTCCGTCGTTTGGCTTCGGGGTCGCGTTCGGTCCCATCAGAATATCCTGAACAACCGTCTCCACGGATGAGTTCGCATCGAGTGTGCTTATCACAGCATCGAGTTCGGCATGTGTAACCGTCGGAAGCTTCAGGAAGAGGACCCCGGGCGCATCACCATCTGTTCCGGTTATACCGCCGACGATGCTTGCTCCAATATCCGCGAGGACAGTATTAGCCTGGCCGACAGTAGTCCCAGGCTCGAATGAAAGCATGATCGTGTTGTACGAAACGAACATCGTTCCCAGTGATGGATGCGTATCAGAGTAATCGTCGCCATCGGCAATGAACGGGAATCCAGGAATCGCCTCGTTCGCAGAATCGTCTGAGCCGCCCTCGAGTATGGTCATAAATTCAGCGTTCACGACAGCGGAACCGGTAACGCTTCCATACGTCGCGGTGATCGTCTGCGCATCGCTGCTCCCGCTGAGCACGACCTGGCCGCTACCTTCGCCGCCTGTCAGCACGAGACTGTCGGGAGTGACCGATCCGCCCGATGCTGAGAGAAAGACCGTCTCAGCAAACGAACTGAACGGGCTGGTCCCCTCGGACCCGACAGCTGTCACCGACAGGGCAAACGATTCCCCTGTCGTAACGGTATCGGGCACATCGAGGCTGAAAGATTTGAGGATCTCCGCCTCCGGTTCCGTCGAACTGTCGCTGCACGAGACTAAAGGAAGACATGCGGCGGCAACCGCAAGCACCACAACAGGAATGACGCGGATATTCATGGTTCCCCCATCGGTAAAGATCCTGAAACTGCCTGTAATATTCTGTGTCTAGAAAGAGTCGCTTTTACGCTGGAGATTATACCAGACTGGAACGCTTACGCGAAAGAGATTTGGCTGAACATTCAACCTGATTCCCTGAGGCGGAGAATCCTCCTGAATGCGAAAATCACAATCAATGCAACCAGGATTATAGCGAGGACCGGCAGAACAAGAGAGACAATGGTCCCTGCGATCGAGGCCAGAAATTCGCCAGTTGATAAGACCGGATTACCCAGTCCAGCAGTCGTCGCCGATGATGTGCCGCGCGTAAGAACGGTCGAGCCCTGTATCAGGCCGGCCACGCCGCCTCCAGCGATTATCGCCAGCGGCCACTGAAGCATCGGCGACATATCGCCGATCATCGAAGCGGTCGTTATCGTGCCCGCCACTACCGCGGCAGGCGTAGCGATCGTGTCCAGGAGATTATCCACCCACGGTATGTAATAAGCGATCACTTCGACTACCATCGCGACAGCGAAAGCGATCGTTGCCGGCCAGGACCCGATCCATTCGAATCCATGAGACAAGGTTATCTGCCCTGCATGGTGGGCGATGCTCATTCCCAGCAGGGGCACGAATATCCTGAATCCGCATGTAGCGCTCAGCCCCACACCGACAAAAAATGCCATTACTCCCTGCATCCTATGAATCTCCCTGTCTGTGGCACGGTAACGGTGAAGAATCGCTATACCAGCAGGTGTTGCTGAGAATAAATGCAATTTGTTCTATTGTCACAGTCCGATTCTCTTTTTCAATTCATCGTACCGCGGGTCCTCTCGCAACTCGTCGATCATTATGGTAGCGTCCAGCAGCACCATTGTGAACTCACGGTTCTTCAGGGCCCTATCGAACCATTCGAAGGCCGAATCGTTTTCATTGAGCGCACCGTAAAGAACCGCTATCTCGAAGGCGTTGCCTTTCTGGGTATCGGCCAAAGCGAGCAAGCCGTCTAGAATCCTCCGGCTTTCCTCCCTGTTCCCGGCTTTGGCGTGGGCGTAAGACGTCATCATATCGAGATTGAAGTACTCGCTGTCTATCGCCCTCAGCCTGTCGAAGACGGCGAATGCCTCCGTTAACATCCCCTTGACCGCGAAGATCCGCCCAAGATGCGCCAGTGCCGGAGTAAAATCCGGGTCCATGGCGAGCGTCTTCTCGAGCTGGCTTTGTGCCTCATCGAGCTTTCCCGCCCACGACAGGACACAGCCGAGGTCACGGTTGATGATCATCGAGGCTGGATCGAGCTGCCGGGCCCTGGTCATCATCTCTATCGCTTCGTCGTCACGGCCGACGCACGAAAGCAATACGCCGTACCAGTTATACGCCGTGGCATAACGCGGATCGAGATCGATTGCCTTCAGGAAAAGTCGCTCGGCTTCAGGAAAATCGTAGTCGTAGACAAATGATACCCACCCGAGAGCGGAGTACGCCTCGGGAAGGGAATCATCGAGCTCGAGCGCCCTGCTTGCCGCAACGCGGGCGGTCTCGTTATACTCGGCTGGCCTTGCGAGGTGTATGGCGAACATCGCATAACATTCCGCCTTAGCCGCGTATGCCAGCGCGTATCCGGGATCGACGCGGATCGCCTTGTCGAAGAACTCGATCGCCCTGTCAAATCCCTCCTGCGAACGCTTGTTCCACCAGAACCGGCCTTCGAGGTAGGCGTGATATGCATCCGTGTTTTCTGTCGGAACAGGAGCGAGAACACCCTTTGATCCGTCACCCTGAAGGGCCGTGCCGAGGGAGCTTGCGACCCTGCCGGCTATCTCCTCCTGGACAAGGAAAATGTCTGTCATGTCCCGTTGGTAGACCTCGGCCCAGAGATGCGTCTCGTCCGACACCCTGATAAGCTGCGGTGTTATGCGCACGCGGCTGTCCGCATTGGAAAGCTTCTGCCAGCGTACCGTCCCCTCGAGGATATAGTCTACTTCCAGTTCGGCCCCGATCTCATCGATAGACATGTCTGTGTCCTTGTAGCGCATTACACTGGTCCGGGCGATAACCCCGAGGTCCTCGACCTTTGCAAGCCTCGCTATCAGTTCCTCGGTTATACCGTCTGCGAAATACTCCTCTCCGGGCGGACCGAGATTCTCGAACGGCAGAACGGCGAGTCTTTTTCTTTCAGGCTCCGGATCATAAACCTCGGGAGAAAAATAGTGAGGGACGATCACCCTCGCGATCAGGAAAGCAACGGCGGGAATACAAAACAGCAGGAGCCAGAGACCACGACTCATGGGCTTGGGAAATCTTCTCCTGTCTTTTCCGCGTGTCTTTGCTTCCTCGACCCGTCCGGACCATTGCCCTGACGATACCTGCCGCTGAAATCTCTTAAGATCTGAAACAAGCTCCGAAGCCGTCTGATAGCGATCTGCAGGATCCTTCTGCAGACAGCGGGAGACTATCCTGTCGATCTCCGGCGTGATATCTGCCCGAACGGCGGCCGGTGGATCGGGCTCCGTATGGATGATGGAATATACGACTGCGTGCTCGTAATCCCCCTGGAAGGGCTTGCCGCCCGTGATCATCTCGTACAGGACCACTCCGAGGGACCAGATGTCCGATCGGTGGTCGGCCGCCTGTCCCTGAGCTTGTTCAGGCGACATATACGCAGCTGTTCCAAGCGTGGTTCCGTCCGTCGTGAGTTGGGTCCGCTCCGCCGATCTGGCCAGCCCGAAATCCATGATCATGGGCTTTCCCTTGCCGGTGACCATGATGTTGGACGACTTGATATCCCTGTGTACGATCCCCTTCTCATGGGCGGCGGCGAGACCCTCGGCAGTCTCTATCGCTATATCAACCACGTCATCCATCTCGATCAGCCCCGCGTCGATCTTCTCCCTGAGACTCTCGCCATCGACAAATTCCATAGAAATAAAGGGAGATCCCTCGTACTCGCCGATCTCATGTATCGTGCATATATTGGGATGGCTTAGAGACGCGGCGGCCCGCGCCTCATGCACGAACCTTTCCCTGGCTCCGGGGGTACGGTCGAGATCGGCAGGCAGGAATTTGAGGGCGACGTCCCGTTTCAGGTCGGTATCCTCGGCCCTGTATACGATACCCATCCCGCCGCGCCCGAGCTCCTCGACTATAGTGTAATGTGAGAATGTTTTCCCGATCATGAGAGTCTCCAGTCCGCCGACCGAATATACCACACAGGAAGCTTTCTCTTGCACAAGAATCAGAGAGGGCAGGCCCTTACCGAAGAAGGATCATCTTTCTTGTCCGGACCTGTTCGCCAGCGGCAAGACGATAGAAGTAGACGCCGCTCGAGACCCGGCGGCCACGGCTATCCGTGGCGTTCCAGGCAATCTCCCGGCTCCCCTCGGCGAAGTGTCCATCGACCAGCGTCGAGACAAGCTCGCCCTTCACGTTATAGACACGCAGCCTCACATACGCGGGCCGGGGCAGATCGAACCGGATGACCGTATTCGGATTGAACGGATTCGGATAGTTCTGGTGCAGCACCACATCGCCAAGCGGAGGAAGGGATCCGTCAGTCACCCCGAGCCGTATCTCGTCGAGGAACCACTGCCTGTTCTCTGCCGTGACCGAGGCATGGTCCTGGTTCGCCGCGGGGTAATAGACCTCATCGAACGGAGTGTGGCTCAGCAGATCCGCATCTCCCCCGATATTGTAGAAGAGGTCCCCGGTATCTATCGCCAGGGCGCTTACCGTAGGGATGAAGCAGTGATGTTCATGGAGCGCGACGATATCTCCGTACGGCGCCTCGGTCGAATCCATGTCGGCCATCGATTCTCGCCAGCCTCCCGGCGCACTGTCATAAGGTTTAGTTCCTGATACGTTCACCGTCATCGACGTCGGCAGGATGATGATCCTGATATACCCGTCGAAGATGGTCTGTGCGGCGCCGTCAGGTACCGACCATACATTGCCGGTGATAGTCGTCAGCAGTTCCTCGTGCTCGTACGAGATGATCTGGTCCCCCGGCCCGAATCCCTGTCCGAGCATATTGCCGCTGCCGTTGGCTATCGCCACCTTGCGCAGGTTCTGCGGGTATTCGCCGACAGCGGCGAAATCGGCGAGCATTTCTGCGCGAAGCAGATCGGGCTCTCCCGTCGCGCCGGCGGGGTCGGTATAATGATATACGAGCATCTGCCGCGCCGCCGGGCGGTTCAGGCTGGCGAGCATACCAGCCGCAGCGTCAGAGAGCCCCGAGAAGAAATCGAGCCAGTACTGGACTCCCAGCGGGATGTTCGCCCCCGTGTGGGGCGCGTCGAACGAGATATAGTTTCGCACGCGGTGCTCGATGCCGTGCGTCTCCATGTACGCCAGCGCATAGCGGGCGCAGAGGCCGCCCATGCTGGCCCCGGCGACCGCAATCGTGCGGTTTGGGAATATCATCGACTGCACTTGCTTGATAAGCTCGACCAGCACGAAGCTGTTGAGCTGGACGTAATCGGTCGCGTCGGTGAAATCGAGTATCACGATATCGAATCCGCCGTCGCGAAGCGTCTCGAGCAGATCCTCCGTGTTGAGGTGGTTATAAAGATCGTCCCAGTCCCAGCTGTTGTCGAGGTCGAATCCTTCGACGGCGATGACCGGGTTATCCAGGACGCCGAGCGAATCCTCCATGTATACGTACGCCATCCCGGTGCCGTACCTCCCATCAAACGGGATTGAAGCGGTCAAAAAGAGTGTGTCGTGCGGAGCGGGAACCTGCTGAGCGCCGGCATTCACACAGAAGAATCCGGCGATAAGTATGAAAGATAATGATGTAGCAATTCTTGGCCGCTTCATGCAGACATTTTAGCACAGATTCAGGGAATAATCAGCAGCAACATCCAGATTCCAGGAACCTCTACCTGCCCCCCCCGGAAGCTGGCCTACTCATACCCCTCTGAATAAAAGACGCCCTTCGATATCGGGCCGGTCGGCCCGGTCGTCAGCACGCAGGCTTCGTACAGTATCCAACCCCAGCAGTAAGCTTCAGGATTGCCCCAGCGATAGACCGCCCCGGCAGCGGGATCGTACGGATTGCCTCTGCCCGGATCAGAAAAATTCTCTCCCATCCATACCGGCCATGTATCGCCAGCCAGTCCCTTGCGCTCATTGAAATCGAAAGCCCTGACCTGATGCCACGTATCCCAGGCCGTACCCCTGCTGCAATAGTCGTGGAGCTCGCAGACAATCGTGTTGTAATAGTGGGCTCCCTCGTCCTTCCAGTTGCCGTGCGATCCCCACGCCACGTGGGCTACAGGATGAGTCCCCTCGGCCTTATCTATATCATTCCATTCATATACACCGACGAAATCGTGAGCCGAGTATGCAACCTGCAGCGGATTGTCCGGATCGTCCTTGAGAATCCTCACGACCAGGTACTCCCAGTCCCCGACATGGTTCTCGTACCGGACGCCCCCGCATTTCTTGCCCGCGTTGTAGGGATAAAAGACATAGTAGACGAGATCTACATAGGCCACCTTGCTGCCCACCGGCCCTATCATCTTCTCGACCCAGAACGCGTAGATGGCAGCTGATTCGAGGTCGCCGGTGAAGTATGGATGCACGTAGACGTCCTTGTATTCCGGTCCCTCGAGAAGGTACTCGCCCAGCAGGGGCGATTTTGTGACCAGCCAATATCTGCCCCCGATCAGGACCCGTTTCAGATTCGGGTATGCCCATTCGACAGAAGAAGCGTAATAGATCTCGTCCGTAGCGAACCACATCCTCGGAGCATATCTCTCGAGGATCGCCGCCTTCACTTCCTCGTGAGACATCGTTCCGGTTATAATCGTATCTTGGGAGCAGCTTATCGTCAGGATCATCAGCATGCCGAAGAATATCAGGAATGTTTTTCTCATCTTTCCCGCCTCCATTCCCATTCGTCCGGATGGGTAATCGCCGGGCGGTAATAGGAAACAAAGACATAGTAGTCGTCTCCGCAGCCTCTGTGGATATCCAGCCCGCTCATCTCACGGGGCCAGTATTCTTCATCTGTAAGAATCGAATCGGGGCAGCTGTTATAATACCCGGATTCCGTGATACTGAGACAGAGCGTCGATACGTAGGTGTCTGTCTCACCGAGCGGCAGGTATTTGACATTGAGTCCGTTGCGCCAGCAGTCACCCCATGTGCCGGTCGTGAGTGGACCGGCCGGCTCCCACCCTTCAGGGTAATAGGGCCGCCAGTAGGGCCAGTGCGCGACCTCTATATCGACCAGCACCGGCACATCGGAGTTCACGGGAAGCTCCCTGTACTTCACCCATATGAATTTGGTGTCGCCGCCGATCCCGAAGTTGACGTCAGATGGAGTTGTATGCTCTCCAGTGACCAGGGGGATATAGGGATCGGTACATGTACTGAAAGCCAGCCCGGTAAATCCCTCCGGCACGAACTCGTAATGGTTGAGTGTCATGACATCGACGATGGCCAGAACCCGCGGCACTGGATGCGGCTCTGTCGATTCCGTGCAGCTGAAGGTCAGTGAAGCGAGCAGAGTGACAAGAAATAGTCTCGAAAACCTCATCATACTTCCCCCGTTGGAGAACGCACACCGCCACTGCGGCTGGAATTGATAACTTTTTGATATATCGTCCGTAGTCGAGGATACTCCACCTGCCGAGGGTAATTCAAGAGCGTATTCGACCCTTGGAGCTTGCGGGGATGGGATATCGAAAATACGTGTAAGTGGGACGCCGCCAGGGAATCTAAATTCCAATAATTTAACCGGAGAGGTATTCGGATATGTTATAATTTATATCTGCTTGAATCGCAAGGATCACTGGGGCCGCGCGGGTTATACTCGGCGGGATACTTTGCTTCGGATCTGGGGGAGTTCGAATGTTATTTAATCTTTCGTTTTTCAAGAACACACCATTTGCCATTACTTGGATTTTTATATCCGTGATTGTACTTCTGTTATCCCAGTGGCCTGCCGCAGGTCACGCTGAACCTCCCGGGAAGGACGGGTCCGCCCGGGAGATGCGCCTGGCGACCGTGCGTGATCTCGGGGGAAAAGTACTTATCGGGTACCATTCCGCTCCCGGCCAGCAGGACGTGCTCGCGATCGAGCAGCAGGGTGGCAGGGTGAAGCGCGTCTTTACCTGTGTACCGGTCATCGCAGCTGTTGTTCCCGTGTCGGATGTCGAGTCATTTTTGGACGCGTGGGACCACAATCCGGCAGTCGACTACGTCGAACCCGACTATCTCCGCCAGCCGGCAGGGGTCCCCGACGATCCTTATTTCGTCAGCCAGTGGGCACTTGACAATAATTCCGATATCGATATCGACGCACCGGAAGCCTGGGACCTGACGACCGGCGATCCAAGCGTGATCGTAGGAATTCTCGACGGCGGTATCGACGTCACACATCAAGATCTTAATCCCAATATGTGGGTCAATCCCGGGGAGATACCCGGCAACGGAATAGACGATGACTTAAATGGATACGTCGACGATATTGCCGGTTGGAATTTTTACAATGACAATAGTCAATTGTTTCCGGGAGACTACCGGGATGATCACGGAACCCATGTCGCAGGTGTCATCGGAGCCCAGGGAAACAACTCTGCAGGCACCGCAGGAATCAACTGGGGTGTAAATCTGATGGGATTAAAGTTCATCGGAAATGATGGCGGTTCTGTCTCCCATGAGATCGAGGGAATTCAATATGCATCTGATAATGGCGCTCGTATCATCAATGCGTCGTTTGGAGGGTACGGCTTCTCTGCAACCGAAGAAGCCGCGATTGCAGCACACCCGGATATCCTTTTCATTGCTTCGGCTGGAAATGATAATGTCGACACGGATGTCACCCCGTACTACCCTGCCTGTTATTCTCTACCCAACCTGATATCGGTAACTGCGATCGACCAGACTGGCGATCTATGCTATTGGGGTGTTGAGGACGGCTCAAACTGGGGCCCTATGACAGTTCATATCGCGGCGCCTGGTGACGAGATCCTCTCAACGTTCCCCGGAGGCTGGGAATTGTTCTCCGGATCATCGATAGCGACAGCTCACGTCAGCGGTGTGGCAGCTCTGCTCCTGTCAGTCGATCCGACGCTGCCTCCGGTCGTACTCCGGGATTTAATACTCGATAACGCGGAGCCACACCAGGCTCTAAGCGGTTTAACCGCAACAGGTGGTATCGTGAATGCGTTTGCGGCAGTATCGGCCACGATCGAAACTGCCGATTATCCACGGAACCATCTGCCCCGCCGGTCCGCTCTGGACCAGAACTTCCCCAATCCGTTCAACCCGGTCACCGAAATCACGTTCAGCCTCACAGCGCCGTCACATGTAACACTCGGCATCTACGACGCTGCCGGTCGGCTGGTCGAGGTCCTGGTAAACGGCCAAAGGTCCGCGGGATATCACACGGTGAACTGGGAGGGACGAGGCACCGATGGCCGCCCGATGGCCAGCGGCGTTTACTTTTACCGTCTCTCCGCCGGGGAGTTCGAAAAGACACGAAAGATGGTTCTGCTACGGTAGTACGTGTCTCTTTTGAGAAAAAGTACTTAAAGGGTGCCCGGCCCTGGAGTGATCCGAGACTTCAGGGCCGGGTTTTTCTTTGCTTTGAATGGAGCGGGGAATATGGACCCGGGTAGGGAAGGAAAAGACTGAGTCGGGGTGCCGATCCTGCGTTTGGGCTTACACAGGGATAGATCGATGAAGGCTGTCGCCGAACGACCGATGATACCGCTTCCTACAACCGATTATAAGTATGGACTTACTCTCGTGTCGGGGCTACAGTGAAATCTCATACACCCATGTACTCTTGATCAGAGACGCAGCCTGATTGACGCTCCGAAGTTGCATTGAAGATTCCCGCCCTGTGAAATCCAGCGCAATACCTCGAGGCTAAAACCAGTGTGACAAAAGGATAGAGAATGGAAACAGGCATTCTCATAGCTTACTTCGCGAAACGGGATGAAGCCCGCGCAGTCTTCAAGAAGCTGCAGAGGAAAGGGTTCCGCCGCGCTGCACTTGTAAGCAAGACTACGAATGGAGATATACATACGCGGGACCCCTTCCCATGGCGTAAGATTTTCTGGGCGGCCGTTGCTTTCATCCTGTTCGGGGTACTCGCCGGAGTTATTTCTATAATCCTCGATTGGCAGGCGCCTGTTCTGAGCGGAGTCCCTTCCACCCTGGTTCAGGGCCTTGCGGGGGGATTAGCGGGAATCCTCTTCAGCGCAATATGGATACGTCGATCGAGGTTCGGCCTGGAACGAAGACTGATCGAGGATCACACGCGCTGGCTGGTTTCCGGGGAGACCGTTCTGATTCTCCGGACGCCTGTCGAAAAGCTGCATTCCCCGGTGGCGATTCTGCGGGAGAGCGGCGAGATCCCTCCTGCCATATTCATACTGCATCCGAAGCGAGAGAGTCTCGTTGGCGAGATGGAGAACCTCGGAAATCCGCTTTCGGCTGTGCAGATCCCGGAGTACGCGGAGCGTCTCGCCGGGGAACAACGTGTGGACCCGGATACCCGTCCGGACATCGGACTGCTCAAGCGGCTCGAACAGACCAGACGATGGATACACCGGGCATGCACGGATCTCGCCGAAGCGAGTCGGCTTGGACAGAGCACGCCTCCGACTGCCGAATGGCTCCTGGACAACGAGTACATCGTCGAGAGCAATGTCCGCGAGATCCAGATGAACCTTCCCAGGCACTATTACCTTGATCTGCCGTCACTCGCCGACGAGCCCTGCCGCGGCTTGCCTCGCATCTACGGCCTCGCGAGGGATCTCGTCTCCCGCACGGACCTTCGTCTGGACCAGGAGAACATCCTCGCGTTTATCGAGGCATATCAGTCCATCAGCACGCTGTCGATCGGAGAACTCTGGGCCGTCCCGCAGATGTTGCGCGCGGTGTTGATAGAGAGCATCTCGAACCTCGCGGAAAATGCACTGACAGAGTTGCGAGAGCGTGAAATCGCCGATTTCTGGGCGAACCGGCTGATTATCGCCACCCGGCGAGATCCCAATCAACTCTTCTCGATTCTCGCGGAACTCGCCGAAATACAGCCGAGCCCGAGCACTTATTTCGCTTCTCAACTGATCGAGAACCTCTACGATCAGGAAGCAGCGCTGGCACCGGTCCAGGGATGGCTCGAGCGGGCGTTCCGGAAACCTCTCGGCGATCTCAACCCTCGCGAGCACACCCGTCAGATGAAAGATCAGATATCGATCGGGAACGCGTTCACCAGCCTGCGGCAACTCGCCCTTCTGGACTGGAGAAAAATATTCGAAAAGCTCAGCCGGGTTGAACGGCTGCTACGCCTGGATCCTTCGGGTATCTATCCCCGGATGGATTTCGACACACGCGACCGGTATCGCCGGATGATCGAAGAACTCGCCCGCGGGTCCGGCCAGCCTGAGGACCAGGTTGCCCGGCAGGCCATCGATCTGGCGGCACGCTCCGCCCGTGAACCGGCAGCGGATGAACGTTGGGCCCATGTCGGAACGTATCTGATCGATGAAGGAAGACAGGAGCTGGCGAGGCTCGCAGGATGCCGAGAAAAGCTTCGTTTCCGCCTCCTGCACTGGGTCTACCGCCATCATTCCGCAGTGTATTTTCTCGGGGTCGGTATTTTCTCCACCGCATTCATCACACTGATTGTCCTGTCCGGCATGAGTGGACAGACCACGGGGAGACGGCTTCTGATAGCCCTCCTCTTGTCGATCCCAGCCAGCCAGCTCTCGCTCGAGATCGTAAACTACGTCATCACGCGGCTGCTTCCGCCGCGCACACTTCCAAAGATGGATTTCGAGGATTCGGGGATCCCCGATGAATTTCGCACGCTCGTCGTCGTACCTATGATGCTGGTGAATACGGATACAATCAGGGCCGCGGCGGAAAATCTTGAGATCCGGTACCTGGCCAATAAAGAGTCCAATCTGCTCTTCGGCCTCTACTCGGATCATACGGATTCGGATCAGGAACATGGTGAGGATGACGAGCTCCTGATCCGAGCGGTGACCGAAGGTATCGAGGCCCTCAATCTTCGGTATGGTGATGAGCGTTTCTTCCTCTTCCACCGGGAGCGAAAATGGAGCGAGTCCGAACAGAAATTCATCGGCTGGGAGCGCAAGCGCGGGAAGCTGGAAGAACTCAATCGTCTTATCGATGGAACGCGGCCCGAGGATGCCGGCAGGCTGGTATACGTCGGTGATCCGGATCATCTATACGACGTAAGATTCGTCATCACACTCGACAGCGATACACAGCTGCCTCACGACACCGCGCGCAGGATGATCGAGACGCTGGCACACCCTCTCAACCAGCCGCGCTTTGATGCCGAAGGCAATATCAGCGCCGGCTCCTATTCTATAATCCAACCCCGCGTCAGCCCCTCCCTGCCTAGCACGAACGCCTCGCTTTTCAGCCGGCTATTCTCGGACCCTGTCGGAATCGACCCTTATTCGAGAGCCGTTTCCGATGTAAATCAGGATCTCACCGGCGAAGGGTCATACCATGGCAAGGGCATCTACGATGTGCGCGCCTTCAGCAGGGTGCTTTCCGGAAGGTTTCCTGAAGAATGCCTGCTGAGCCACGATCTGATCGAAGGTGCTCACGTGCGAGTGGGCCTGGCCAGCGATATCGAGCTTTATGATCAATTCCCGCAGGATTACCTGAGTTACAGTAGCCGCCAGCACCGGTGGATCCGTGGGGACTGGCAGATCGCGGACTGGATCTTCCCGCGTGTCCCCCGACCTGCGGGACGGCGGGAACAAAATCCGCTTTCCGGGTTCGACCGCTGGAAGATCTTCGATAACCTGCGCCGAAGCCTGGTGCCCATGACCAGCCTGGGCCTGCTCATGGCCTCCTGGCTGATCTCCTCCCGGTTGGGGTTGATATCTTCCTGCGTCGTCGCCATACAGCTGCTCTTCCACCCCCTGGTGCAGCCATTTACATGGGCAACCACCGGTCGATGGCTGAAGGGCTTTTCATTCTCGAAATCGATTCACGACCTTCTGCGGGCGATCGTCGAGGCCGCGCTCCTTCCGCACCAGGCGTGGCTGACTCTGGATGCCTTTTCGCGGGTCTGTTATCGCCGCTTCATCACACATCGGAAGTTGCTCGAGTGGACCTCCGCACAGGCGATGCATTGGAACGCTCCCGGGAAGGTCCGGACATTCGTCATTTCACTGGGTTTGTCGAGCATCTTCAGTGTGACAGCGGGATGGGCGGTGCAGCGCTGGGCTCCTTCGAGCCTTCCGGCAGCCGCTCCATGGCTCGTGTTGTGGTTCGTATCTCCTCTGATCGGATGGCTCCTGGCCGGTCGACCGATTGTGAGCCCCCGGCGCTCCCACCTTCCTGAAAGCGATATCCGGTTCCTCAGAAGAGTCGCCAGGCGAACCTGGAGCTATTTCTCGGAGTTTGTCAATGATGAGAGCTCGTGGCTCCCCCCCGACAATTACCAGGTCTCCCATACGGACCAGCTGTCGATGCGCACCAGCCCTACCAATATCGGTTTCTGGATGCTCAGCGCGCTCGGCGCGCATGATTTCGGATATGTGACGGTGGACCAGGTCATCGAAGATCTGACGCGCACCGCGGAGACGCTCGGCAAGCTGGAGCGCTATGAAGGCCATCTGCTGAACTGGTACGATATTAAGACTCTGGCCCCTCTTGAGCCCCGATACGTATCCATGGTGGACAGTGGAAACCTCCTTGGTTGCCTGTGGGCCCTGGAGCAGGGGCTCGACGAGTTGATCCAGGCGCATGTTCTGGATTCGAAAGCCTTTGAGGGCCTGCGGGACACCGCGGAGATCCTGAAAGAGGCAGTCGAAGAGGAAACCCTGTCCCGGTTCGATGCCCGGGGCCTCGATGAACTGCTGCACACGTTGAAAAGTCCGCCGGAGCGGATCGCCGATGCCATACGCCTGCTGCGTCAGGTGGAAGGCCGCGTATGGGCCATTGCCGATGAGGTACGTGCGTCCACTGATGCTGAAGCGAGTGCGGTCTTCTGGGCGAGGCAGATGCAGGGTCAAGCAGCGGCCTGGCTCGGGATCGCGGATCGCTACCTCGCCTGGATCGAGATCCTCGCTGAAAAGACGGAAGAGGAGATCGCGCCGCTTGGCCGGGATCTGCTGCTCGCATGCAGGAGCGATCTGCGTCGCGCGCCTTCGCTTCTCGATCTCGCCAACGAAAACGTCGCCTGCATTCATATATTCAGAATGATCCGGGAAGAGGCTCCCGCAGACGCGGCCCCTCTCTTCGAATGGATCGACCGCCTTCTGCTGTCCTTCGCGGAGTCAACCTGGCTGGCTGGAGAAATGCTTGCGCTGGGAAGGCAGTTCATACTGGACGGACGCGAGTTATCCGAATCGATCAACATGCGCTTCCTGTACGACACCAGACGCCGGCTTTTTTCGATCGGCTACAACGTCTCTGAAGGCCGCCTGGATAAATCCTATTACGATCTCCTGGCGAGTGAAGCGCGGCTTGGAAGTTTCATCGCGATTGCCAGGGGGGATGTCCCGATCGAGCACTGGTTTTCCATGAGCCGGCCCTACGGCTCTATCGGCCGGCACCGGGCGCTTCTGAGCTGGGCGGGGAGCATGTTCGAATATATGATGCCGTTGATCTTCCAGCGCTCGTACGGAAACTCACTCCTGGATAAAGCGACCAGTGAAACCGTTGCGATCCACATCGCGTATGGCCGCAAGCGCCGCGTGCCGTGGGGGATCTCGGAATCTGCTTTTGGAGATCTGGACGTCAATAAGGTCTACCAGTACAAGGCCTTCGGCGTACCCGAGCTCGGGCTGAAGCGCAGCGCCAGGGAAGAGGTAGTCGTAGCGCCTTATGCCACCCTGCTTGCGGTGAACGCGGCGCCGAGAGAGACAGTGCAGAATCTGAAACGATTGGCCAGCTCGGGGCTTCTTCAGGATTACGGCTACTATGAATCGCTGGACTTCGGCCGGCGGCCGCGACGCGAGAGCGAGCGCGGCGTGATCGTTCGGGCCTTCATGGCCCATCATCAGGGCATGGGGTTCCTGTCTCTGACAAACTTCATTCACGGGAATCCCATCCAGCGCCGGTTCCATGCCGACCCGCGCGCACGCGCGGTCGAGCCATTGCTCCACGAACGCATCCCCCTCTTTCCTTCTCTGCACCACATCCCCACGCGGGACAGTATGCCGTCGGTAATGAGCGTCGGCGAGGTGGCGCCATCAATAAGCAAGTTCGACACGCCCCATACCGCCACACCCAAGACACAGCTGCTCAGTAACGGCCATTATTGTCTGATGCTCACAAACGCCGGCAGCGGATACAGCCGCTGGGGCGACTTTGAGATCACCCGCTGGCGGTCGGATCGCACCAGGGATCCGTGGGGAACCTTCTGTTACATACGTGAAGCCGATCAGGACCTGTTATGGTCCAACGCGTATCATCCGACCGGCGGAACGGTCGAAGCGTATTCCGCCGACTTCGCGCTTGACCGTGCCGTCTTCCGGCGAGAGGATAACGGCATTCAGACCGAAACAGAGATCATCGTCTCGCCGGAAGACGATGTAGAAATCCGACGGATCACTCTATTCAATCGGACCGTTCGCACCCGCCGCCTCGATCTGACGAGCTACGTTGAACTCTCGATGGCGCCGCATAACGCGGACAGGCAGCATCCGGCCTTCAACAAACTGTTCATCCAGACCGAGGCAGTGCCGGAACATGAAGCGCTCCTTGCATACCGCCGGCCTCGCAGCAAGGACGATCCGCCCATCTATGTCGCACACCGCTTTACCCATAACGATGCCGGGGATGAAGCCCTGCAGTTCGAGACCGACCGGCGACAGTTCATCGGAATCGGACGGACACTCGCGAACCCTATGGGTGTATTCGAGGAACCCGGTAACAACCAGGGTTTTGTCCTCGACCCGATCCTCAGCCTGCGGCGCAGCGTGACTATAGGTCCGGGCAAGCGCATCCAGATTTCCCTGGTCATCGCTGCCGGCGAAGACCGCCAGCATGTCCTGGAGCTGATGAGTAAATACAGCGATGTCCATGCGATCGATCGGGCGATGGATATCGCCTGGGCCTCCGCCCAGCTCGAGTTGCGCCTTCTTCGCATCCAGCCGGACGAAGCCCGCCGTTTCCAGCAGCTGGCAAGCCACCTGCTGTTCCCCAATCCTCACCTTCGGTCTCCCGCCGAACGCATCGAAAAGAACCGCAAGGGCCAGGCCGGCCTTTGGCCCTACGGGATCTCTGGTGATATGCCGATCGTCCTGATCGTCATAAGCCAGGAGCGGGATATCACACTGGTCCGTCAAATATTCCAGGCGCACGCCCTTTGGCAGATGCGCGGGTTGACTGCGGACCTGGTGATCCTCAACGAGGAGGCGAGCGGCTATGAGCAGCCGCTGCGTGAACGGATCGAGGGCCTGATCCATTCACATTCGATGCATACAGGGGTCGATCGGCCAGGGGGGATCTATCTGCGCAGCGCGGATCTCATCCCGGAGGAAGACCTCATGCTGCTCAGAGCCGCGGCGGCTGTTGTCCTGGTCGCTGCCAGGGGCACATTGCCCCAGCAATTAGGCATGACCATGGAAACTCCCGAGCTGCCGGAGCTCATCGCCAGAAAAAGTGCTCCAAGGGAACCTTCGCCTTCGCTCCCATTCATGGAGCTGTCCTACTTCAACAGCCTGGGCGGGTTTACCCCGGACGGGCGTGAATACGCGATCTATCTCGGTCCCGGTATCAACACGCCCGCGCCCTGGATCAACATCATCGCCAACCCTACATTCGGGACATCGGTCAGTGAAACGGGGTCCGGGGTTACCTGGTATGGCAACAGCCAGCGCAACCGCCTGACGCAGTGGTCAAACGATCCCGTGATGGATCCACCCTCCGAGGCGATATACATCCGGGATGAAGAAACCGGCGACTGCTGGACGCCGACCCCGTTGCCGATCCGTGATGAGCCCGCCTATCGGGCACGGCACGGGGCGGGGTACACGGTATTCGAGCATAACAGCAATGGGATCGAGCAGGAACTGACGGTCTTCGTCCCGGTGGATGAGGACGGCGGCGAACCGATCAAGCTGCAAAGACTGCTGCTGCGTAACGACTCCTCACGTCAGCGCGTGCTGTCGATCACTTATTATGTCGAATGGACGCTGGGTGAGAACCGTGAAGATTCCCAGATGCATGTCACGACCTCCTGGGATGACGAAGCCCGGGCGTTGCTCGCCCGGAACCGTTACCACCCCGATTACGGGGATCGGGTGGCTTTCGCCGCCATGACCCCACCGGCGGAGTCGTACAGCGGCGACCGCACCTCCTTCCTGGGGCGCAATCGCCCGATGTCAGAGCCGGCAGCGATGGAACAGACCGGCCTTTCGAAACGGACGGGAGCGGGATTCGATCCGTGTGCCGCGCTGCGAATCACCGTCGAGCTGGCTCCCGGCGAAAGATCAGAGATCACATGCATGCTGGGCCAGGCAGGGTCAGTGGAGGAGGCCCATACACTTGTCCGGACATACCGGGAAAACACGGCTTTCGACAACGCGTTAAACCGGACGACAGCGTGGTGGGACGATCTGCTGGGGACGATCGAAGTGCACACTCCCGAGCTCGCGGCGGATTTCCTGATCAACCGCTGGCTTCTGTACCAGAGCCTCACCTGCCGGATCTGGGGGCGTTCCGCCTTTTACCAGCCCAGCGGCGCATTCGGCTTCCGGGATCAATTGCAGGATATCATGGCCTTCCCGCTCGCGCATCCCGGACTGGCGCGCGAGCATATACTGCTCGCAGCAAGCCGTCAGTTCGAGGAAGGCGATGTGCAACACTGGTGGCACCCACCGGGGGGCTCAGGTATCCGGTCGCGTATTTCCGATGACCTTCTGTGGCTGCCCTACGTCGTTGCCCATTACATCCGGACCACCGGGGATATGGACATCCTGCACGAGGTGGTCCCATTCCTCAACGCTCCCGCGCTGGAAGACGGTCAGCACGATTTCTTTTCCACACCGGAGGTCTCGTTCAAGCGAGGTACGCTCTTCGAGCACTGCCAGCACTCAGTCACACGAGGCCTGACTTTTGGGCCCAACGGGTTGCCATTGATCGGGACAGGAGACTGGAACGACGGGATGAACCTTGTCGGTGCCGGGGGAAGGGGAGAGAGTGTCTGGCTTGGGTGGTTCATCGCGGATGTGCTCAAAGGCATGGCCGAGCTGTCTGACCTGCTCGATCGGCCGGACCTTAGCCGGATCTATCAGAAGGAGAGAAAGACGCTGATTCAGCGTGTCGAGCGAGCGGCCTGGGATGGGAAATGGTATCTACGAGCGATCTTCGACGACGGCACGTTGCTTGGTTCATCAGCGAACGATGAGGCGATGATCGATTCCCTGCCCCAATCCTGGGCGTGGCTGAGCGGCGCAGCCGACGCGAATCGCGCTGACACTGCACTGGACTCGGCGTGGGAACATCTTGTTCGCGAGGACGAAGGCCTGGTGCTGCTTCTCGCACCTCCCTTTGACAGATCAGAGCCGTCACCCGGATACATCAAAGGGTACCCCCCGGGAGTACGTGAGAACGGAGGCCAGTACACCCACGCCGCTTTGTGGCTCGCCATGGCAATGGCACGCCGGGGAGATGGTACGCGCGCATCGAAGATCCTGCACATGCTCAACCCGATCGAGCATGCGCGCGATCCGGAAACGGTATGGCGCTACGGTGTCGAGCCCTACGTGGTCTCCGCTGATGTGTACCGGTTGCCGGGGCGGATCGGTAACGGCGGGTGGTCATGGTATACCGGTTCGGCTGCTTTGATGTACCGGACCTGGGTCGAAGAGGTCCTGGGTCTTAAGGTACAGGGAGATCAGATGCAGGTGGATCCGGTCATTCCCGGATGGTGGAAAGGGTTCAGTATGAGCTATCGTCATGGAGAGGCGGTATACGAGATCCAGGTCGAGAACCCGGAAGGCTGCGAGCGAGGCGTCTCACGGGTGGAGATGGACGGACAGCATGTGCCCGATGGCGTGATTACGTTGCACCGGGACCTGATCAAGCACCGGATCCTCGTACGCATGGGGAAACCGCCGCCGGAATAAACAGAAGGCACAATCCCACTTTTCCGAACACCCGCAACATGCATCTCTACCGGTCATATCGTCACAATGCGTGTAATTATTTCTGCGAAGAACTCATGAGACCAGATTTCAAGCGCTCGTTGATCTCTGGTGAAAGGTACGACTTCCTGTCGCGCCTTCTCGACATCCAGACCATCCACGGCTCGGCGCAGGAGCGCCTGCAGGATTTCGGGCGTGAGCGATTCATCGTCGGTGTGGTCGCCGGATTGCCTCATCCTGGATTCGAGGTGAGCCAGTCTGACCTTCGGATGGTGGGCGATATACCAGACCAGATCATACCAGTCCCGGCCCTTTACACGAGTCTTCCACCTGCGACACAGGATTGCATGCAGGTTGCCGGCGAAGAGATCCGGCAGCCTGTAAGTGCGGATGGGAAAGGGTACAGGCAGTAAAACATATCTCGTTTCTGTTTCAAAGTCGCCTGGCGGATCGGTATCGACTTCCAGCCTGATCTTGAGGCTCTTCGCAGGGTGAAGATCGAGTAGAAGTTCCCCGGTGACCCCGATCACGATCAATTCCTTGAGAGTGTTTGCCTTGAGAAATGCCGATTCGATAGCGCTCGTCCGCACCTTCTTCCGGTCCTCGAAATCCACGTCGAATCCGAAACTGCTGATTTCCCGGCATAGCGCTTCACCGTAATTCCCGAGTGAAAAATCGTCGTCAGTCTTAAGAAGCGAAAAATCCAGATCTTCCGAGTATCGTCCAATCCGTAGAGAAGCCTGAGAGCCGTGCCACCATAGAAGGCCGCATGTTCGAAAAACTTGCTGCGCCAGAGGCCAAGCAGAGCAACATCCTGCAGGATTTCCCTGAGCGCATTGGCGTAATCATCCCGGGTGCGACACTCGTAGCGTTCCAGCATGTTGCTGACAGCCTCATGCATCAGAACCCCTTCCCAAGTGTCTCAGGTAGCGTACCAGTCTGTTGATCTTAGCTGAATCATAGGCGAGGGCAATCGAATCAAGACGGGACTCGACGAGCCGGCTCAGGGCCCCCTCATCGATCCGAAGATCATCCAGCAGATAAGCTCCGAAGTCAGAGATGCGGTTGCCGCCGAACCGTCTGTCTGTCCAGACCTTGTCCACGAGTGCCTTCTCGGGAGTAGCGATCAGAAACGTAGTCTTGTCTGTCGCCTCAAGGATTGCACCGGTTGCATACCTGGCTTCCTTCAGCATGCGGTAAGAGAATGAACCGAGAGGTGTCTCAAAGTTGCGAGAACGCTGCGTCGTTACAGAAGTAATGACCTCGACCCGTTCCGGAATCAGGCCATGGTAACTGAGAGCATAGTCCAGGCTGATATAGGAAGGGCCGTAGATCAGGTTGGCGGCCTGCTCCCGGCTGACATGTTCCCTTCGCAAGCCCTCACCGAAACAATACAATCCCTTCTTGATCCGGACGATGGCGCCGCCCGCAAGCAACCTTGTGATCTTGTCGCGCGGCTTGCTGTAACCAGACAGGGCATCGGTGAGAACCTGGTAGTCAAAGACCTCCAGGGATATTTCCCGGCGTATGCGAGTGATCTCTTCCATCTTCTGCTCCACCATACATTAGCATGTATGTCCATGTTTCGTGGACATACTATACATTAATAGCCTATTATGTCAAGTGTTTTTGTGGACTCCGGACCCGAAATGTCGCCACGCACCGATGTCGGTCTCTCCCGCCCGCCTTACAATACTTGCACTATAGTAGACCCCGAAAGTCTAGCATAAATGCGAGTAGCGGTTGTCCAAATACCGGGGGCAAGAGCCCCTCCCATGGATGACTTCGTGTGGCCCAGGAGCTGGCACTTCGAGGCGTGCAGGTAAGCTCTGGAGGCGTCAGGGGTGTCTGGAACCGCCACAACCTGTTGCTCCGTCATCAGAGGCTGCTTCGGCTCGAGGAACACACGAGAAAACGTAAGATAAAGCTCAGCGACGATCAGATACGGCTTCTCGAGCGGTTCAGTCCCGAGTTTAGAGATCGGCACATCGAGACCCACTACACCGGAGAACTTGATCACCACAACACAAAGCGTCCTCATCAGGGACGCGGAATGCTAGGAAGCACTCCGGAAAAAGCCTTTATAAAAGGCTTGAAGAAAAAATCAAAAGATGGGAAGAAGAAGGAGGTGAACGCGGCCTAAACAGACACCCGGGCAGAGACAGGTGTCAGGTCAATACTATCACTGTACACGTTTTATTTGCCCTCCGTTTATTAATAAATGGTTAATCAGTGATAAGTAAAATCCTTCTTTCAAATTATAATTTTAAAAATTGAGGTGAATATATCACTATACCAATCTCAAAACCGGCTGCCCGCATTCCATTAATTGCTGAACCATAACTAATCGCGGGAACAACAGTATTATTTGGTTCCCAGCGAATACCGATCTTATATTCCGGCTCTGAATAAAGCTCACCAGCAGTGCCATAGTACTCACCTACAATGGCACTCTGTGGGATTACCTTATAAATTGCTAGTCTGGTAGTATATGTAAATCCCCAAGCTGTCTTTTTATTATTACCATAATCAAAATCAACCATACCTCCGAGCATAATGTCCCATGAGAACGTGTTTTCAAAAAAAGGAATTGTTATTGGGACTGCAGTCCATAAGTTTGTATGACGATCAAGGAATTGTGTTTGATCGTGATATCCTGGTGATTCCCCATAACCCAAGAATGCAGCAAATCCACCTGTTTTATCTGAATTTTCGTAAAACATATATTTAAAGTAAACAGTTGTTGTAAAGTGCTGCGAAAGCTCCAGTTCTCTATTTTCCCAATATAGGTTTGCCTGGGCAAAAAACTCCCAATTCTGAATTAAAGCGAATGAGTTGATAAATGTCGCGTTTCGTTCTCCTGTGGTCAAAACAAATGTAGTGGTTCCGTGCGGCATAGCCAGGTAATTATCGGTGTTGAATTGCTGAGCTAGACCCGAGCCTGATAGTAGAAATAATAAAATTATCGGAGCAATATATTTTGATTTCATTTAGATACTCATTATTTCAAAATTCAAATGCAACCATACACTGAACCCTGCTCGCTCTTCCCAAAGCATCATTTGTTGTCTTCTGTGTACCCCACATATATTCTATACCTGTAGACAATTCATTAGAGAGCCTATAGAAAAGATTGACATGGCCTATTCCGCCCTGTGCCAGTGCCCACGGATCCCTGGATTCCGGCGTTTCCAACCATCCATAAGCATAACCAAGATTTGAAGAATATTGATCATTCCATCGATGCATATAACCAACGACAAATGATAATGCGGGCATAGTTTCCAGATTGCCCTGATTGTTTAATACCGCATTAGCCTGACTACCTGCAAAAGCCATAATGTTTTCACCTGATCCCTTACCGTAAGAGATATTCCAGGTCAAGAAGTCATTTTTCCCAATGTATTGTCGTCCACCAAAAACAACAGATGCCTGTAATGCTGTGTCATAAGGACCGGTACCCCCACCATCCCATCGTAATTGAGCAACCTGAGCTCCAAGCAGTGCTAATCCGGTGGACCAGTTATAGCCCATTCGCCCTGCCAAAAGAGGTAATCCCAAACTGGCTTCTCCATCCAGCCTGTAAGTGTTTTCGATTCCCATATAGTCGAGCATTTCTAAACCGACTGCGAATTTCCAATTATCATTTATACTATGATCATAACGTATTTGAGCAGTCCGCCCACCATACAAGGCATCACCTGCAGCAAAATCAATGTAAATTGTTATTGTTTCAAGAAAAGAAATGGTAGTCCAGGTTTGTCCGATAGTAAAATTACCCACGGTGATATAAGCATGGCGTAGTCTGAATTGACTACCTGAAGTCCAGAAATCACCTTCTATAAAAATTCTTAAAGGGACAGCATCTGGAATCACCCTTCGCATATCAATATTAAACCTGGTTTCCCGTGCAAAAGCATTGAAATACCCGCTATTTCCGTATTCCAATGTTCCTTCTACTGGTATAGTCGACAATAAAAATTGAGTCCGATCATTACTTCCATGTATATCATAAAGAAAATCGGTTTTGACTTTACCACCGATTTTCATTCTAAAAATTGTGCCGAACATAGGCCATGAGCCTAGAAACTCGGAGGCAACAAGATCACTGCCTGAAAGCGGCACAATATTCTGATCACGTAAATCCTGCTTTGGAATTTGCTCAAGTCCTTTTTTTGTGCTATCTGCAGCAAATTTCGGTGAAAGATTTTGTTGAACTGCAACACTGTCCCCCTCAAGTTCTGCTAAGCGCAATTCCAACTCATCAATTTTATTCAGTTTTTGTTTAAGATGCTCGATTTCATTTTTTAATGAATCTACTTCCTGTGCGTGGATAGTTGTTGCCAATAAACAAACCACCAGGAAGCAAAATAGACATAATGGTCTATTTTTCATTTCTACTTTCAGGTATAAAAGAACATTTATCAATCAAAGCTTTTTAGGCATGACAAAGGTTATTTGTCTTGTGCCGTTAAATAATAAAAGTCGTATAAAGCTCGGGTAACTTCGGCAATGGCTCTATCCCGATCAGCTTCAGAGGTCGTACTGCTTTTTGTGAATACCACAATCGCAAAACGTCGGCCATCCGGCAGCGTAACGTAACCCACATCATTAGCCACACCGCCAATAGTTCCTGTTTTGTGACCAACCGGTGTACCTTTTGGCAGAAGTCCTTTTAACCTTCCGCCACCTGTACGTGTGCGCGACATTGTAGCAAGCAGGAATTCGCGGCTTTTCTCACTTAAAATTTTTCCGCTATCGACAGCCAGAAGTAATTCCAACATAGCTTTTGGTGTGGAGTGGTCACGAGGGTCCTTTTCGAAATCAAGGTTTCGATCAGATTGTCTTGCTGCAAGCGTTGGGTCTTTGGCATAGGCCGCTGCAGCTACGGATACGTAGGCTTTATCAGTTAAACCATAAAAGTCTCTTAAAATTTCGGCAGTAGACCGGTCAACTCTTAGGTCTTTTATCCCAATGCTGCGCAACATTTTATTTACCACTTCCGGACCTCCCACTACTTTTAGGCAGACATCCGTTGCGGTATTGTCGCTTTCCGTTATCATAGGTTCAATCAAATTGGCTATAGACAACTTTACACCTGGATGCACAAAGTTCATGGCGATCGGATTGGGACCTACCACCATCTCTTCTAATGGTACATCAATTAAATCAGTAAGTTGAAGCTCGCCTTTATCGACACGGTCTAATAAGGCGACTGCAATCGCCACTTTATAGGTGCTCGCCATCACAAACGATTCATCTCCGTTTATGGTGATATTTACTCCCGAGCCAATTTCCTGTGCTGCCACACCAATGCGGCCAACCAGCCCCTCCGAAAGTTTCTCAATCTTTTGAGAAATATCTTGAACATTATATTCCTGAGCAAGTGCAGGTTGAACTGCAACAAATAACGAGACCATTGCAATGAAAAATAGTGCTATGTTTCGTTTCATGGGTCTTCTCCTTTGAATAATTGCGTCTATCATATTTGAGTGCCTGACTATCCTTTTCATCAGTTACTTACCGGCAAGTCGTTTCGCAGCAGCACGAAGATAACCAGGCGAGTGATCGATGCCCGATATCTCGTCTGGGTTCGGTGCCAGCCCAAAATAAACGCCGCAGAAATCGCGCTTTGGATCAACATAAATACCTTGTCCCATGTTGCCATGTTTAAACATGGCTCCGTCAGGAAAGGCATGGTCCCATTGCGCGGTGTTTCGCTCTGGGGTTTCTCCAAACCAGTCGGTGCCATACCCCTCTTCAGTGGAGTTCTTATAGGCTGCAGGATTACCAAGCGACTGAATACTTTTAAGAAGTTTGGCAGAAATGATCTGCTCCTTTGCCACCCGATCCCAGCTTGGGGTATAGATCATTGCATACCGCAGAAAATCTTCGGGAGTGGAGTTGTGCAGACCTGCTCCCAGCGGTGTTCCATCCGGTGCGAGGCCAGTAATAAATGGGCCCTTAGCACCGATCTTTGACCACACCTTTTGGTTGAAGTACTCCTGCCACCGTATGCCCGTAACAAATTCCGTTGCCAATACTAATGCTTGTGTATTCGCGCCAGAGTATCTGAAATGTGAGCCAGCAGGCTCATTTGCCAGCGGCTTCGCGTTTTTGGCAATCTCACGAAAATCGCCCTTATTTTCGAATGCGGCGGTGAACCACTTGGCAATCCACGACTCGGGGTTTAGCAAGTTAGCGATGGTCTCTTCGATATCGAGCCCCGATGCCATATTCATAACATTCGCTACCGTAGCTTGCTCCCATGAGGAACCTCTGAGTTCAGGCACGAAGGTTGGAATAGGTTTGTTTAAATCGATCTTGCCTTCATCGGCTAGCATGGAGATCAGCAAGCCTACTGTTGTTTTGGAGGCGGACATCCACACGTGAATACCAGTGGGATTCATGCCAGGATAAGTCTCGAACACAACCTTGCCCTTGTGAGCCATCAACATGGCCTGAACTTGACGCTTACCGACAAGATATTCCTTTAGCGGCGGCGTGGTCTTACGGTCACGGGCAGTAAAAGTGAGATCCAAAAGCCCCGAATTAATAGCCCGTTCAAGCTGCGAGAAGCCGTCCGGCGGCGCGATGTAGGAACACTTAAAGAACTCAGGCAGGTTCATGTTGTAATAGATCGAGTCATCGTTGCCCGACTGCCAGTTTGGGAAACTGTAGTTTTTAGTCGCCTTCTCGACAAACTCAACTGACTGAGGCTTTTTCCACCTAGCCATCGGGCTGTCGACCTCAAGAGGTTTAAAGCCAGACATGCAACCCTTATTCAAGCCGCCGCTTTCTGCCTGCACCGCTGTTGAATTAAGCCCTAAACCGATTGTGCCTGCTGCACCCAACAATGCGCTTGTCGCCATGAATTTTCTGCGGCCCACATCTACCACTTCACTCGTTACTCCATCCGTTACTGCATCGGTGTTCTTGTTTTGGTCCGTTGTAGAAGAATTAAGCTCTGAGTCTTTCATAATTAAGTCTCCCTTGTCCTCGTTTATTTTTAATGTCTTAAATAGGGGATTTGAAATCCCACGCCTTTAGGCGGCATATTTTCTTTTACTCCTTCTCCCCTTGATGGGAGAAGGTAGGGATGAGGGGGTTAGTATTGAGCTTGTTTCATGAACCCTCACCCCAGCCC
Organism: Candidatus Krumholzibacteriia bacterium; assembly: GCA_963836185.1. GTDB lineage: Bacteria > Krumholzibacteriota > Krumholzibacteriia > Krumholzibacteriales > Krumholzibacteriaceae > JAUWCL01. Next base: position 418,641 of record CAWIIQ010000003.1, on the reverse strand, counting down.
TCTCCCAGTTTTGGGAGAGGGAAACAATCAGCTTTTAGCCGTAATCTAAACCCGCCAGTTTTAGCCGGTGGCGTATTCACATTAAAATACATGCTCATCAATGAAAGTCACAACAAGGAACCCCACCGCCGAAATCGATCGGGGAGGCATAGTAGGTCTGGGTCCAGCTCTCTATGGTGAGCGGTTCGAACTTGCTCTCGACCCGCTCGAAGCGGATCGGCTGACCCGGATTCACTCCTTTCAAAGGCTTCTGGTCTTTCATGACAAGGGTCCCGTTAACAATCACATGCAAAATCCCTGTGGACGGCAGCGTCCCTTTTGCATAGGTCGAATTATCCCGTACCGTTTCAGGATCGAATATGGTGATATCAGCGACCATGCCTTCCTGCATCCGGCCGCGTTCCTGCATGGCCTTGAGGCCCATTTCACCCAGAGGCTTCGCATAATTGTAACTGGTCATGGATACGGCCTGCATCAGCGGAATATTGTTTTCCCTGGCAAGGCGAAGCACTGTGCCAAAAGACCCGGTAGTCCGCGGGTGGGTATTGGGCAGATCTTCGAAGGGAGTGTCCCAGGTCAGGTTGTCGTCGGGGATCATCGGCATGCCGTCACTGCCAATGGCCACGCCGGGCATTTTGAGCCAATCAACAATAGCCGATTCCGGGATCTTGTAGACAAGCACGAGACGCGTGGGTTCCTTTTTGAGCATCTCCTCACGCGATTCCTGGGTGTAGAATTCGCCGGTGGCAACATCTTGAATCGTCTCTTCGTATTTGTTGCCCAGGGCCTTTACCCAGACTTCGGGTTCGAGAAAAACGGCATTCAAAGCCGTAGAACCTGCGGCGTATGGATAGATCTCACCCCAGACGTTATAGCCTTTCTCACGCATCCTCACCAAAAGCTCATGCACCATATTGTATCCCGGATTATTGAAATGGGAGGCGATGGCCGGCGTCCCTAATGCCGCCGCATTTGCGAGCATCTCCTGGATACCGTTGACTTCGGTGATATCATCACCGGGCGTATAGCGGAAATGCATGGCGATAAAACGGCCGTATAGCCCTCCCAGCTTTTGCAGTTCGAATATCTCGCGAGTCGAGACCCCTTCACGCATGTAGCCAACGGTAGAGCCAATGCCAAGTCCTCCCTGCTGTAAGCCTTCGTCAATCAGGGAAAGGATCTGGTTTCCCTGCTCCAGGGTCGGCCGGGTCTTTGACCAACCCTCCTTTGTGAGACGGGATTGGCCAGCATCGGGAGTGTAGAGATATTTCCAATCGGTAAAGCCGTCCAAGACCTCCGCCCGCGCAAATTCGTGAGCCACCGCCACACCGTAATTCACCGGTGCTTTTCCTTCTCGTCGTTTGTACCACTCGTCGAGCTTTGGACCGTGAGCGCCGATCTCTGTGTCCAGAAGCGTCGTACGACCGTCGCGTAGCATCAACCGGTATTGATAGGGCTCAATACAATGTTGGTGCCCATCGATAAATCCCGGCGCCACCACCAGCCCCTTGGCGTCGATGGTCTCCTTACCTTTGATCTTGTCTTTAGTGATGATGGCAATCCGGCCGTCTTTGATACCAACGTTGGCTACTGCGTCGTACTTCGTTTCCGGGTCCATGACCCGGCCGTTGTTGATGACCAGATCGTACTCCTGTGCGGCTGCGGTCGTGACCGCCGCACAGCAGAGCATAAGCGCCGTCAACAATTTATAGTACTTTTTCATCCTGCCCTCCTCATTACTGGGTTATACCCTGCCCTGGGTCGATTTCTCTTCCTGCCTGACGTACAGCTACAGCTGCGATCGCCTGCTGGCGCGGCGGTTGCCTCAATAGATGATAAATACAGGAGCGCTGTCCCGCTGACAAAATATTGACATAGTGTTACAGAGTGAGTCAAGAATATTTCTTTGTTAGATGTGATGGGCTGTTATTGCGGGAATCAAGTGGTACGCCGCCAGGGAATCGAACCCCGAACCTACTGATTAAGAGTCAGTTGCTCTGCCAGTTGAGCTAGCGGCGCACCCAAGAAACCGTATCTTTTTGCAGGCCAATAATGTAAACAGCCCGGCGGATGAATGCAAGGTAAAAACGAGGGAAGCAGAGCTGAAGCCTGCTTCCCTCGAGTCATTTCAGACGCTTTTCAGGCCTGCCTGATCAGAACGGCAGATCGTCGTCATCGTCAGTAGCCGCGGGAGCCTGGGAGCCGCCGTCGGCGTACTGGGTCTCCTGCGAACCCTCGGGAGAGTACCCGCCGCTGTCACCGGCGCGGCCGAGCATCGTCATCTGGTTCGCGACGATCTCGGTCGTCCACCGCTTGTTGCCCGTCTGGTCCTCCCATTCCCGCGTCTGGATCCGGCCCTCGATGTAGACCTGCTTTCCCTTCTTCAGGTACTGGCCGCAGATCTCGGCGAGCTTGCCGAATGTGACGACACGGTGCCATTCGGTCCGTGTCTCACGCTGACCCTCGCGGGTCTTGTAGGTTTCGCTTGTAGCGAGACGAAAGTTTGCCACGGGCGTTCCGCCGCCCGTAGAACGGACCTCTGGGTCCGCTCCGAGATTGCCGATGAGTATGACCTTGTTCACACCACTCATCACCACACCTCCTGGGTGAAAAAAATAGGAACCTTCCGCCGCATCCTCATCCCCGCATCATCCCCTGGTTCATTAAATTATTTCTTATTTGAACACCGACTATTGTACCGTTTTGAGGCCATTCGTCAAGTATTAATAAGCCTTGATATCGGTTCTATTCGGGGGGATAATGGGCACTCAGGCGGTTTTTAATTGACATTACGATGAACCCGAGGCATATTAGGAATGATTATCATTTAGGTATTATCGAACCGAAACGCTTCTTTTCAAGGAGGACCCCAGATGGCACAGCTGAACATAGGCGACAAGGCCCCCGACTTCGAGCTTCCCCTGACCCTGGAAACTACCTGGAAACTGTCCGATTACGTGGGCAAGAAGAACATACTGCTCCTCTTCTTCCCCTTCGCGTTCAGCCCTCCCTGTCACGAAGAGCTCTGCTCGGTGCGTGACGGGTTCAGCGAGTGGCAGAACCTCGACGCCGAGATCGTCGGGATCAGCGTCGACCATCCGTTCGTCCTGGAGAAGTGGAAAGAGCTGCTCGGCCTGCAGTACACCCTGGTCAGCGACTTCAACAAGACGGTCAGCCCGGCATACGGCGCCTTTCACGAGACTCTCGGGCCGCTGAACGGCGTAGCCAAGAGATCCGCCTTCATCATCGACAAGGAAGGCAAGATCGCTTTCGCGGCCATCTCAGAGGATCCTCTGGTGATGCCCGACTTCGCGGCTATCCAGGCGAAGCTCGAGGAACTGAAGTAACAGCTCCCGGGGAACGGAACGTAGAATTGAAAAGCCCGCCTCCCTCATGGGGGCGGGCTTCTGTTTTAATAAAAGTGGGGTGGACGACGGGGATTGAACCCGCGACAACTGGAACCACAATCCAGGGCTCTACCAGCTGAGCTACGCCCACCACACAAGAACTATAATTTATCCGCCTTGCGGGCCTTCTGCAAGCGAAAACCAATGAGGAGCGGTTGAAACAGGACCTTCCCTTCTGCTATAATACGCCTCGAACGATCCACCTTGGAAGCGGCTTGAATATATAAATATCTGTAACACCCTTTTCACAGGAGTGCGGCCATGAACGGATTCTCGCCCAGAGTTGTTCTGTCCCTTCTTGTCATCTTCCTGCTGTCCGGCTGCGCCGGCGAAGACGACCCCACCGATCCGGTCGGATCGGATGAGCCCGGTACGGTAGTGATAGACGCTGAGCCTGAAATGCTCGACGCGCCATGGGACCTGACCGGCCCGGAGAGTTTCAGCGCGAGCGGCACGGGAGATTCCACGATGACCGATATGACCGCGGGAAGCTACACGATCGACTGGGGAGATGTATCGGAATGGATAACGCCGGCCGGCGATACACGCACGCTGTCGTCCAACAGCACGCTGACATTCAACGGGGTGTATTCCCAGCAGGGATTGACCAATGCGACTTTCGTCCTGCTGTCGCGCGGAAGTTACACGAGGGGCGCGCCATCCGACGAACCGGGCACATATCTCGATGAGCGTCCCCAGCACACCGTCGTATTGACGCATGACTTCTATATCCAGACGACCGAGGTCACCAACCAGCAGTACATGGAGATGCTCCAGTGGGCGGCCGACTGGGACCTTGTGACTGTTACCGACACTATCGTCTGGGACAATATGGACTTCAACGATGAAGCCCTCTATTACATCGGCGAGCCGACGAGCGAGATCGCGTACAACGACGGGATCTTCTCGCTGAGGGACGCGGCGGTCACGGCATCAATCCGGACCATCCCGTCTATCATGTCACCTGGTTCGGCGCAGCGGCTTACTGTGACTGGCTGACGATAAGATACACCGATGACCCGATGTCCTACGATCACGATACCTGGCTGTGCAACGATCACGATCCGTGTTCAGCATACGCATACCGGCTTCCTACCGAAGCGGAGTGGGAGTACGCCTGCCGGGCCGGGGCCACGACCGCATTCGCCAACGGCGATATCACGGAGCGATACTGCGATTACGATCCGGTCCTCGACGTGATCGGATGGTACTGCGGGAACGATGAAAACTGGTCCTCCGCCGTCGCTCAGAAGATACCGAACGACTGGGGCCTCTACGACATGCACGGGAACCTCTCCGAGTGGTGTAACGACTGGTACAGGGAGGACATGTACGCGGGCTGCGGGGACTCGATCATCGATCCCCCGGGACCCGAATCAGGTTATACCAGGCGGATAGTCCGGGGCGGGACCTGGCGGTACGGCGCTGCGCAGTGCCGCTCGGCGGACCGGGACTGCTACCATCCGATCCTTGCTCCGAGATCTGTCGGGTTCAGGCCGGTGAATTCGATCCTGAACTCTTCGGGACCTGAAATCTCAGGGAGATAATACCAAGGCTTTCAGGGAGGTCCTTCGCTCAATTCCTGTCAGCGGCCCTCGCGGATGCCACCATCACCAGGTCTCCGCCGAACATCCTGAAAAGGGGAATCGACCCGACGAGCTTTTCCTTCTTTATCAAAGCCATCGGCGCGCCCGGACATGAGAAACCTGGGAAAGAAGAACTGTCCGCTGCGAAGCTCTGTGACCTTCAAACCTGCCTTCGCCGCCATCCTCCGGTAATCCTGGACCGAGAAGTCCCAGTGATAGGTGGCCGCGTTGTGCCATGTGTTCTCGTGGACGACCTTCTTCTGCAGGACCTGGTCACTGAGCAGGCCCAAGGCGTTCGTCGCCAAGTGGAAAGGATTGAGGTTGCGGATGCGGTGAGCGTTCGGGCTCTGGATGATCAGGCGGCCTCCCGACCTGAGAACGCGGCCGAACTCGAGCATCGCCTGCTGAGGGTCGGCGAGGTGCTCGAGCGTCTCGGTGCAGAAGAGAAAATCGACAGTCGAGTCCTTCAGGGGCAGGCAGATCCCGTCCGCCTGGAGAGCGGTCTGACCGGGGACGCGCCACATGAATTCCGCGAGGAGCAGATGGCTCACGTCGATCCCTATGAAAGTTTTGCCCTCCCCGATGCCGAACTTGAAATATGCCCTTCCGTCATTCGCGCCGACGTCGACGACGACTTCGGCATCCTTCTGCTGATATACACGAAGGATATCGCGGTAGCGTTCATCGTCCTGGTCCTCCGCATCGGTCGATCCCGTCCCCCCGTCAGGGGTCCCGCCTGCCAGCCGGACCCAGTCGGTCATTGTCGGCTGGGCCTTTCCTTCGCGGCGGTAAACCTCATCGACCTCCTCGTAATCGGCGACAGATCTCAAGCGGAGAGTATTCGCCAGGGCGCTTTCCAGGACACGTCTCCTTCGCACCCTGAAGAATATCCAGTCCGCCAGCAGCAGAGCGATGATCATGAATACGCCCGATTCGAGCCTGAAGACGAGTGTCACGAGGAGAAGCAGGTAGAACGCGTAGAAATGCCGGGGAGACGATATGAAGCCGCGGTCACTGCGGGCCATCTCATCGAGGGTCCCGGCCGCTTCCTCGCGGGTCTTGATGCGAAGCTCCGCCGGGTCTATCGTAAGTCTGTCGGATGGTGGAAAGAGCTGCGGAATGTTATCTGTGACAGTGTAGTCGATAGAACACTGTTTCGCAGGCCAGCGAGCCGTCCCGCTGTTCGAGACCGCCCTTGCATACAGGGCACGCGATGGACTCCGCCGATTTTGAATTCATTCTTCAGCCCCTGTGAAAATGGGAGCCTCTTATCATAACTCTGCTCCAGTAGCTTCCGAGGATGATATAAAATGCCGTCTGCTCCGGCCCGCGCGCGACATCGATGCCTATGCCCATTCCCATCTTTCGGACGAGCAGATAGCGGAACCCTCCTCCTCCCGCGACGATCGTCTCGGCATCCCCGAAATCGCTGAAGTCCGGGGCGACCCAGCCGGCTCCGCAGAAGCCGACCAGGCTCCATCTGGAGGTCACCTTCCAGCGCGGCTCGACTTCGACCAGTGCGGTGTATCTGCCGAGATAGCGAAAAGCCGGAACACCTCTGAGCATCAGGAATGGCAACGAGTAGAAAGGCGCGCCGTCACCCACACCTGTGCCCTGCAGGCGAGTCCCGAGAACAACGGGGCCGATCCCGAAATACCCGATAGCATCGAGATCAAGGCGATTATAGTCAAAATCGCCGCCGAATATATTGTCAAACCTCGTCGCCAGGACTCTCCCGTAAAGTCCCTTGTCCGGAGTGAATATATTGTCCCTGCTGTCCCAGCTGACGCTCGCGCCGAGGCCCCCGAGCCTCGATTCCTTTTCGCTCTCCGGCAATCCTGGAGCAACTTCCGTAAGGTCCAGGCTGTTCTTCGTATTGACAAATGAATATTTAGCGCCGACGAACACTCCCGGCCACACCTGGTACTGAAGCTGCTGGACGGTACCGCCGGCCTTTATGTTCCATGAGACCGATGCCAAGCTCGAGCCGGTCCCTGAAGCTGTCCCGTAGAAATCGAGGTTGGCATCGGCGTAGAGAAGCCCTCCGAGATAACGGATCTTTCCCTGCTTCCACACACCCATGTGACCCAGCGCGGCGGCCCACGTCCCGTTCTCGGTCACTCCCCCGCCGAGCATGCTGATCGAGGGAGGAATACGCCTGCCATCCTTTGTCAGTCCGGCATCTTTGGAAGGATGTATGTACAGGAGAGCGCCTGCGAGCCCGAATCCTACTGCCGGTTCGGTGATCGGGACCAGAACAGGCACAAACCCGGCGCCTCCCGAGATCAGCCGGCCGAGATCAAAGGCTCCGTCCTCCGGATCCTTGAGCTTCGACCAGAAGGACTCCTTCTCTGCCGTTCCGGAAGAATCAGGGTTTACCGGTGATGCAGAGAATGACTGTTCGGAAGATATGGACAGGAGCAGGCCTGCAGCGAGAATCGCGGCGATGAGCTTCGTACTACTGGATTTCAATGAGATTCCTCTTACAAAAGCAACTCCAGAGCCGCCCGGGATATCCAGGGCGGCTCTGAGTATTAAAATACGCCCGACAGGATTCGAACCTGTGGCCTGCGGATTAGAAGTCCGCTGCTCTATCCAGCTGAGCTACGGGCGCAGTTCCATCAATATCAACAGGTTATTATTTTTCCACTCTTCTATTCCGAAAACATAATCTACTAGTACATATGTGGAAAGTCCAGAATAAAGGACTGTAACACTATCTCAAGACAGCTCTGAACTTCATGCGCGACAGGGAACACCCAATATTGATAACAGCGTCTCCCGAGGGAGCAGCTGTGATATCCCTGTGATGCTGTAACCGCTTGTTTATATTTTAGTTGATGTTATTCAGCCATTTATGTACAATTGTGTGCAAATCCAGAAATTTATTTAGGTTAAATCATGAGCGAAGTCAGGCACCGCACGGGATTCAGATATTCCTGCCTTCACTCGATGCGATTCTCAATTCCTGCAAAGGGGGTGAATGCGGGATGTCGAAATCGAATTTTCTGTGTGTGCTTTTTGTGCTCCTTCTCCTTCTGCCTTCTGTCACTCCAAACCAGAACGCGAAAGCGAAAAGCAAAGATTCGGCGGCGCAATCTGCGTACCTTCTCCGGACATCTGTCATCGGCTCTTCTGGCGCCCAGGCATCAAACACACAAAAACGGATCAACGGAACCATGGGGCAACCTTCCACTCCGGGCGCACTCTCGGCCGACGGGAAGGTCCTGTATCTGGGATTCTGGAAGACTGTCTGGCAGGAGATAATAACCGGCGATGACACACCTCAGGTCCTGAGGAACGAGCTCTTCCAGAACTACCCCAACCCATTCAATCCTGTGACAACGATCGAGTACATGGTCGACGTGAAAAGCCTGGTCGAGATAACAATATTCAACGTAAAGGGACAAAAAATACGATGCCTCGTCAGTGATATCAAATCTCCTGGAAAGCATCGCATGAACTGGGACGGAACGAATGAACGGGGGGGCACAGTCTCATCCGGCGTGTATTTTTATCGACTGAAAGTCGGCGACTTCAGCGCTGTCAAGAAGATGCTTTTACTCAGGTAGAGAGGGGCGATTGAAATGAAAAGTCTTACCGTTTGTACTCTAACATCGGCCATCATCCTCCTCTGTGTGACATGTGCCTCTGCCGGCGTCCCCCATCTCATCAATTACCAGGGGATAATAACGGATACAGGAGGCACGCCGATCACGGGGACTCATGATCTCACTTTCAGCATCTATGACGACAGCTTGTCGACTGGGCCTCCGATCTGGGAGGAGATACATGCGGGAGTGCTTCTGGACGAAGGGCTCTTCAACGTCATACTGGGCGCCACGACCCCTGTTCCAGCTTTCACCTTCGATGAAGAGGGCCGCTGGATCGGGATAACGGTCGACAGCGATGACCAGATGGAGCCCCGCACGAGGATCACCTCGGTTCCATGGTCCTTCAGGGCGGCCATCGCAGATTCAGCCATAACGGCGGGCGGAGCGACAGGGGATGGGCATTCACTCGATGCCGCAGACGGAGATCCTGCAGATGCTCTCTATGTCGACAATGAAGGTGAGGTCGGGATAGGCACGCTGGCTCCTGAGACCTATCTCCACATAGAGGGCTCACCCGTCACCTCGAGGGGACAGCTCTCCCTTTCCGCTCCCCTCACCGAGGATGTCTTCATGTCCTTCTACGAAGGGGGAAATTTCAAGGCGTACCTCTGGTATGATGACAGCGAGGACGATCTCCGCCTGCAGAACGTGAACGAATTCGCCGGGGGTGATCTTAGCCTCAACCCTTACGGCGGCAATGTGGGTATCGGAACGGAAACTCCCACGGAAGCGCTGCAGGTTGTCGGGACCATCCACTCCACGACGGGGGGATTCAGGTTCCCCGACGGGACTCTCCAGACGACGGCAGACTCCGGTGTCGAGGGATTGACTCTGCCCTATTCGGGCATGACCTCGACCAGCGGCAACGCGCTGGCAATAACCAACACCGGCACTGGCAGGGGCATCTACGCGGAAGCCGCGGGTACGGGAGATGTAACCAACTATGGTGGTTATTTCGAATCAGCGGGCAATAACGGCACCGCCGTCCTGGGTCACGCTACAGCCTACGGCACTTCAGCCAATAACATCGGCGGACGCTTCCAGGCGGACGGCACATATGGCATCGGTGTCATGGGCGCAACCGGGGCGAGTGGTGACGGAGCGCTGCGGTACGGCGGCTATTTTGTAGCCACCTGGGGCAACCAGGCCGTGGGTGTCTATGGAAAAGGCCAAGGCATCGGCGTCAAGGGTGAGAGCAATACTGTAGCGGTGTATGCCGGAGCCACGCACTCCGCCGGAACTGGCCTACTCGCAATAGGAGGATCGAGCGCCTACGCAGGCGATTTCTGGGGGAAAGTTATAATCAGGGCGCAGAGCACAGGGAACCCCGTCATGGAACTCGGTGAAGGCCTCGATTATGCGGAAGGCTTTGATGTATCAGAAAACAGAGGCATTTCCGCGGGATCGGTGCTCATTATCGATTCAGGTAATCCCGGCAAACTGACACTGAGCACCGGGCCGTACGACAGCAGAGTTGCCGGCATTGTCGCCGGGGCAAACGGGCTCGGCTCAGGCGTCCGTCTCGGAGTGGGCGAGTTCGACCACGATGTCGCCCTGGCGGGAAGGGTCTACTGCAACGTGGACGCGACCAGGGCCGGGATCGAACCGGGAGACCAGCTGACCACCTCCGACATCCCGGGTTACGCGATGAAGGCGGCCGATGACACCCGTGCCCGGGGAGCCATCCTCGGCAAGGCCATGGAAGGGCTGGAAAAAGGTCAAAAGGGACAGATACTGGTCCTCGTCACACTGCAGTAAGGGAGGTTATGATCATGAAAAAGATACTCACAGCAATAATGATCGCCTCCATCGCAGTGACATGCTTCGCGCCACAGGCCAGGGCCCAGATGGTGGACAGGGACGAGGCGTTGACCGTAGCCGAGAACTGGATACGGCTGATTATCGACAAGAAGGGGGGATGGGGCGATTCCCCGACCGCGGAGATCGAGGATATCGAGGAATTCAGGCGGAACGGCAGGACCATAGGCTATTTCTGCCGTGTGAAGCCACAGGGCCACATCATCGTTTCGCTGCGAAGGGAACTTGCACCAGTGAAGGCATATTCGGCTGTCTGCAACCTTGATCCCGAATCCGACAGGGGACTCGTCGACCTGTTGAAGGGCAAGATGGAAAGGATAGTCGATCATGTCGAGCAGAGGCACGGGGCCCTCGCCAACGTGCGGAGCGAGGATCTGGAGCGGCTTCTCGAGATCGACTACCGCCAGTCATGGGATGAGCTTGAGCGGGGCGATCTTGGCATCGAGATGAATTACCAGGAAAGTGACAGCCTGCTCGACACAAACTGGCACCAGGGTGATCCGTATAATGTCCTCTGCCCCACTGGTGACACGGGGTGCACTGACTGCTGCCCAACCGATCCCTGGGTCTGTCCGCCGACCCCGCCGACGCTGGTCGGTTGCGTAGCAACCGCGGGCGCCCAGATCATGAAATACTGGTCCTGGCCCCCGTACGGGAGCTCGAACAACAGCTACACATGGGATGGAGACAACTCCTGCGATGGTGCCACCGGTGGGGGACTGCTCAATGTCACAATCACCGATACCTACGACTGGGCTCATATGGCGAACGCGTATACATGGAATACGGGGCTGAGCAGATGGGAGGACGAGAATTCTGCACCCTTGAACTCGACCAATCTCTCTGCGGTGCAGGAACTCTGCTACGAGGTCGGCGTAGCCGTAGAGATGGACTACGGGGTCTGCGGTTCAGGCATCCCCACTGAGTACATGGAGGGTGTTTACGAAAACCATTACCGTTACGCGACTGCCTGCACGAAACGGAATCGTAGCAGCTACACCGCTGTGGAGTGGTTCGACCGCATGAAATCACAGTTCAACGCGAACCGTCCCGTTCATTACAGGGTCGAGGGACATTCGATCGTCGGAGACGGATGGCAGGAAACAGGCACAACTCCCCTTCGTGAATACCACATGAACTACGGATGGGCGAGTAATGCCACCACCTGGTATACACTCGACGCTCTGCTCTACGGTGGAATAGCCGAGGAATACATGCTCGAGAACATATACCCGAGCTGCGCACTGGGAAGCTCGCTATCGGGAACGTACTCACCTCCATCATTTCCCTACCGCTACTTCGACCGTGACGCGACCGGGACCGCCGCGATATTTGACGCCGGTCATTACCTGCAGTTCCTGCCGGGGATCACGGTAAGATGCACGAGCACCACGGGAGGGAAAATAGAATTCAGGGGATGGAGCGCCAGCAACTCTCGCCTCTTCGCACGGGGAGATCAGTCGAAGGGGATGCGCATTCACAGCGGGCATCTATACCTGTACCAGAACGGTGGCATCAAATTTCACTGAGAGGAGCAAGACAAAATAGATCCTGCCTGGAAATCTCACCTGGCCGACCGGAGGCACAATCATGAAAAACAGTCTGATCTGCGTGTCGATCTGCCTGCTGCTGGCGTTCTCTCATGCCCACGCTCAGTGGCAGGAAAACGGCGTGCCTGTGGCCCAGGTAACCGGGGAGGAGCAGGACTCCGAGATCATCTCCGACGGAACGGGAGGCGCGGTCGTCACATGGTACAACCATTTCGCGTCGCCCGGCATCTTCGCGCAGCGCATCAATGGTCAGGGGAACACGCCTCCGACAGGGACCGGGAATAATCCTCCGCTCCCGCTCTTCGCGCGGAATTACCCCAATCCGTTCAATCCATCGACGACGATAGCGTTCGACATCCCCGATGCCGGGCATATCGACCTGAGGATATACGACGTAGAGGGACGGCTCGTCCGTGTCCTTCTCGGAGAACAGAGGGAAGCGGGCAGTCACGAGGTGGTCTGGAACGGAACGGACGACGAGGGTTCGATCCTGGCGAGCGGTGTCTATTTCTACAGTCTTGCCGCAAACAGCCGGGTAAGGACACACAAGATGGTCCTTCTGCGTTGAGAATTTCGTGTAGACCGTCCATGGCCGCCTGTAACATAATCCGCTCCATGAGAACGGCTGCCGCAATAATCTTAACATCGATGATCTGCACAGCTCTCGCTTCGTGCGATTCACAGCAGAAAAGCGCGCCGAGGCCGAAAACCGTAGTCGAGCTCGATTCGGGCTGGCAGTTTCGCGAGGCAGGCAGCGACGATGACTGGCTTCCCGCTACCGTGCCCGGCTGCGTACACACCGACCTGTTCGCCGGCGGCGTCATACCCGACCCTTTCTTCGGCAACAACGAGAATGGCCTTCAATGGATCGAGAAAAAGGAATGGGCCTACAGATGCACATTCGTCGCGGACGACTCCCTGTTCCAGTATGATCGCATCACCCTCGAATTCGAGGGGCTCGACACATATGCCGAGATCACCCTGAACGGCGAACACCTGCTTTCCGCGGATAATATGTTCCGCAAGTGGAAGGTCTGGATCAAATCCCTGTTAATAAAAGGCGAGAACACTCTCGAGATAAAATTTCTCCCGCCCGGCCCGATCGAAGCGGAAAAGAGAGCCGCCCTCGGGTACGGCCTCCCCGGCGGTGACAGGGTCTTCACGCGGAAAGCGGCATATCACTACGGCTGGGACTGGGGGCCGCGATTCGTCACATGCGGAATATGGAAGCCTGTGCGGATCACAGGCTGGTCCGGCTTCCATATCCAAAGCTTCACCGTCAGGACCATGGCGCTCTCCAGGGAGAGAGCTGTAGTAGCTGTCGACGTCTCCCTGAACAATTCCCGGGAAGCTGACGGCGAAATAGCCCTTATCGATAATATCAGGGGCTTGCGATACAAATACCCCAAACATCTAGGATACGAGGCAGGTCGCCCCAGCAGCACATCAGCCGTTTTTGAATTCCGGCTCCCCGCCCCGCAGTTCTGGTGGCCGGCCGGGCTCGGCGAACAGCCTATGGAGAGATACACGATCGAGGCACGGCTCGACGATGTCCTGATCGATTCAGCCGAGCTGTCCTTCGGGTTAAGGACCATCGAGCTGGTCAATGAAAAGGACGAGTCTGGCGAATCTTTTTTCATGAAGATCAACGGTGTACCGGTATTCATGAAGGGGGCGAACTGGATCCCGATGGACAGCTTCCTGCCGCGGCCCGGCCCCGGAGACTACCGCAGGATGCTTACGGCGGCAAAAGACGCGAACATGAACATGCTCCGTGTCTGGGGAGGTGGAATATACGAGTCAGATATATTTTACGATCTGTGCGATTCGCTCGGCCTCATCGTATGGCAGGACTTCATGTATGCCTGCGCCATGTATCCCGGCGACAAGGAGTTTCTAGCAAACGCCAGGGGCGAGGCCAGGGACAACATAAGGCGTATATACAATCATACATGTCTGGCCCTGTGGTGCGGCAACAACGAGATCGACGAAGGGTGGCACAACTGGGGGTTTCAGGACGACTATTCGGCCGGGGAGCGAGAAGCGATATGGAAATCGTACAACAAACTTTTCGACAGTGTGCTCCCGGGCAGGGTCAGCCTGGTCGACAATAATAAAACCAAGCGGATCCGCCCGTACATCCATTCCTCGCCGAGATACGGCAGGGCCGACCCGCGGAGCCTGACCGAGGGGGACGCTCACTACTGGGGAGTCTGGCACGATGCTGAGCCGTTCGAGATCCTCGAAGAGAAGATACCCCGGTTCATGAGCGAGTTCGGCTTCCAGTCGCTCCCGTCGATGAGGACGATCGAGATGTTCACCGATCCCGATGAGAGGCGCCTCGACTCCGCGGCCATGCTGAGCCATCAGAAGCATCCGCTCGGATACGAGCTTATCCGTGAATACATGGAGCGCTGGTACCGCGTGCCGGAGAAGTTCGAGGACTACATCTACGTCAGCCAGCTCCTGCAGGCCGAGGGAATGCGGATCGGGTTCGAAGCGCAGAGGCGCGCCATGCCGTACTGCATGGGGACGCTGTACTGGCAGCTGGGAGACTGCTGGCCTGCCGTCTCGTGGTCCAGCATCGATTTCGCGGGCCAGTGGAAGGCGCTGCACTATACCGTGAAGAAAGCGTTCGAGCCTGTCCTCGTATCGACCGGGATCAAAGACGGCATGCTCGACATCTACATAGTCTCCGACAGGCTCGAGGAGATCGGTGGCTGGATGACGATGAGACTCACCGGGTTTGACGGAGAGGAGTTGTGGGACAGGACGATAGCGGTAAAAGCACCGGCGAATACGAGCGTAAATATATTCTCCATCCCTCTCGACCAGATCCTGGCAGGCGTTGACCGTATGGCCGTGGTATTTTCGGCCGAATTCACGTGCCCCGGAGAGAAGCCGCCCGTCGCGATCCGGTACTTCGAGCATCCAAAAGGGATGAAGCTTCCAGATGCCGAAGTCAGCTTCGAAATATCTCAAGGCGCTTCGGGGACCGCTCTGGCTCTGACATCCGATGTGCTGGCGAAGAATGTCTTCCTGGAACTCGATGGATGCCATTTCTCCGACAACTTCTTCGACATCCTCCCCGGCAAGACGATAAATGTAACTGTCGACACCGATATTCCGGCCGAAGAGATAAAAGACAGGATCAGGATCAGGACTCTCAGGGATACTTACTGAAAGAGGAAATCACGATGAAATGCGCGGCACTTATCGCGGCGATGGTCATGCTGTCGATCGTCTCCTGCTCACCCGGAGCAGAGGATCTCACCATCCATGTCGATCCGCTTATCGGCACCGGGGGACACGGGCACACTTTCCCTGCGGCGACCGTGCCATTCGGAATGATACAGCTCGGCCCCGACACGAGGCTTACCGGCTGGGACGGATGCTCCGCGTATCACTACTCCGACGATGTCGTATACGGATTCAGCCATACTCACCTCAGCGGGACGGGATGCTCCGACTACGGCGACATCCTCGTCATGGCGATGACGGGAGAGCCGCTGCTCGTTCAGGGGATCGGAGACGAGGCCGGCAGCGGTTACGAATCGCGCTTCACGCACGATACGGAGAGGGCGGAGCCGGGGTACTACGCGGTCCATCTCGACGACTACAGCATAGAAGCCGAGATGACGGTGTCCGCGAGATCCGGGATGCACCGCTACACATTCCCGGCCGGAGAGAAGGCGAACATCATCGTCGACCTTCTTCATCGCGACAGAGTGATCGATTCTTCCATCCGCGTGGTCGGGGATACGCGCATCGAGGGGTACAGGCGCTCACGGGCGTGGGCGAAAGACCAGCATGTCTATTTCTCCGCGGAGTTCTCACGGCCCTTTACCGCATACGGAGTCGCCCTCAATGACCGGACGCTCGAAGGCGCGTCATCGGCGTCTGGTGAGAATATCAAGGCCTTCCTCACCTTTGGCGCGGCTGCCGATGGTGTCGAGGTGACGATGAAGATCGGCATATCGGCTGTCGACATCGATGGAGCGCGAAAGAACCTCGAGGCTGAGATCCCGCACTGGGATTTCGAGCGGCTGCGCTCAGAAGCGAAAGCGCTCTGGAACGGCGCGCTCGGAAAGATACTCGTCGATGGCGGCACGGACGCGCAAAAGACGACCTTCTACACCTCCCTCTATCACAGCCTGATCGCCCCCAACCTCTACGTCGACGTCGACGGCAGGTACAGGGGCCGGGACCTCGAGGTTCACAAGGCGGAGGGCTTCGACTACTACACCGTATTCTCGCTCTGGGACACATACCGCGCGACACACCCTCTCTTCACTATCATCGAGCGGGAGCGGACCGCCGATTTCATCGAGACGATGCTCACCCAGTACGAACAGGGCGGGATGCTGCCTGTATGGGAGCTCTCGGCCAACGAGACGGGAACGATGATCGGATATCACTCGGTACCGGTTATCGTCGACGCGTGGATCAAGGGGATACGGGGCTTCGAGCCGGCCCGCGCTCTCGAGGCGATGAAGCACAGCGCCGACCAGGACCATCTGGGCCTGAAATATTACAGGAAGTACGGATTCATCCCCGCGGGCAGCGAAGGCGCTTCAGTGTCGCGGACCCTCGAATACGCCTACGATGACTGGTGCATCGCCGAGTTCGCCAGGCTGACCGGCGAGAAGAAGGATTACGAGAGGTTCATCCGGAGGGCCCAGGGGTACAGGCACATCTTCGATCCGTCGACCGGATTCATGAGGCCGCGGATAAACGGGGGCTGGCTCTCTCCCTTCGACCCCTCCGAGATCAACTTCCACTACACCGAAGCGAACGCCTGGCAGTACACCTTCTACGTTCCGCAGGACGTCGAGGGACTGATAGAGATGATGGGCGGCGCCGCGTCTTTCACCGCCAGGCTCGATGAGCTCTTCACGGCCTCTTCGGAAACATCGGGCATCGAGCAGCCTGACGTGAGCGGGCTGATCGGCCAGTACGCCCACGGAAACGAGCCGAGCCAGCACATGGCCTACCTCTACAACTTCGCCGGGAAGCCCGGTAAGACGCAGGAGCGTGTCAGGGAGATCATGGACACGATGTACGGCGACACCCCCGACGGGCTCTGCGGGAACGAGGACTGCGGACAGATGTCGTCGTGGTATGTCCTCAGCGCGCTCGGGTTCTACCCCGTGACGCCCGGCTCCGACATATATATCATCGGGTCACCCCTCTTCGAACAGGCGGAGATCCGGCTCGAGAACGGCAAGAGATTCAAGGTGACAGCCTCCGGCCTGTCCCGGGAGAACGTCTATATCCAGCGCGCGACATGGAAGGGAAGGCCGTACACGAAGAGCTATCTTCGTCACGACGATATAATGGGCGGCGGCGAGCTGGTTTTCGAGATGGGCCCTGCGGCGGGCTCATCCTGGGGAACGGCGAAAGAGGACCTGCCGCCGTCGAGGATAGACGACCATCCCGTCCTTCCCGCGCCTTTCCTCGATCCCACACCTTACTCGTTCTCCGGTTCCCTCGAGGTCACGATGGGATGCGCCGACCCGGATGCGGAGATCCGGTACACGACCGACGGAAGCGAACCTTCCCGCAGGTCGAACATGTACACGAGGCCGCTGAGGATCAACAGGCCCGCGGAGATCAGGACCGTCGCCCTGAAGAAAGGGATGGATCCGAGCCCCGTGGTCGACACCCGCTTCGAGATGATCCCGGACGACATATCACTCGAGCTCCACTCTGAGTACAGCTCGATGTATACCGCCGGCGGCGAGATGGCCCTGATCGACCGGGTCCGCGGCGGCGACAATTTCAGGACGGGGATGTGGCAGGGATACCAGGGAACGGATCTCGAGGCGGTCATGGACCTGGGAAAAACACGGAAGGTAAAGAGCGTTGCGGCAGGATTCCTGCAGGAGACGGGTTCGTGGATCTTCATGCCCCTGTCGGTCGAGTTCGCCGTCTCGAAAGACGGGAAGAAGTACGAGACCGTGGCCGTGCTCACACATGCCATCCCGCAGGAGCTCGAGGGCTCCGTGACAAGGGACTTCATGAAGGCGGGAATCAATAAACGGGTGAGGTATATAAGGATGAGGGCAAAAAACATCGGCGTCTGCCCCGAATGGCACCCCGGCGCGGGGCACCCGGCATGGATATTCGCCGATGAGATCATGGTTGAATACTGACCATATTTATCATATATTTACCGGTAAGTCATATATGACAGGCTGGCTGGAGGACGAATGATCGGGTCGATCAGAAAATGCAGCATCTGCACGAATGGCGGGATACTCGTCGCGATACTTCTAGTCGCGTCCTTCGCGTCCGCCCAGATCGCCTGCCTGACCCATCAGCACTGTGACGGCGCGGACTGCTTCGAGCACCGTGAAGAATCTCACACGCCGCACGGCAACGGACACCACGACCACGAAGCTGATCACGAATGCGGCCTTGAGCCCGGTTCAACGTGCGGGGACGAACATCACGATCACGACATCCATCATCACTCACACGATGGAAAGACTCATCCGAAGCGAAGATTCATCGCCACCGGCAGATGAATCGGCATTTGCCGAGACGGCCAGCGGGGAAGCTCCCGATTTCAAGCTGGCTTCCAGCCTGACGGCGGTCGATGAATCGCCGCCCTTCGAAAGATACGGGCTCACCTTCTCCGAAAGAGCCCCCCCTCTCTGCTGACTTCACAACTGATCTCTATTTTTTCAGACTGATCTTTACAGACCGGCGTCCGTTCACGGATATACGGGCGGCCCTGCACATGGAGTGGAAATGAACCTGAAATCATCGATCCTCGCCTTCATCTGTCTCACCCTGATGTCTCATGCGGCATCCGGCGCCGAGATACGTGTCGGCATCGAGGACATCCCCCGGATGGCGCTGTCAGGAAGCCCGTTCGCTATCATCCTCGAGAGTGAACTGAGCATCGCGCAGGCAGAGAGAGATCTCTCGCTGCGATGGACGAACCCTTCGCTCGTCTGGGAGATGGAGGAAGTGGGCAACGGCGATGTCAGCCTGCGTGAATGGGTCATCGCCCTGGAGAAGGAATTCGCGATGCCGTGGTCGTACGCGAAGAAAAGAAGCGGAGCAGACCTCCGCCTCGAATCCTCGCGTCTCGGCCGGGAGGCATCGAAATCACGGCTTATCTCACGGATGCGTCACGGGTATGTGACGCTGAAGCTCCGCGACATCGAGGCGGAGATCCTCGAGGTCTTCGAGGAGATCATCGGTGACGCCTCACGGGTCATCACGGACCGAAAGGAACAGGGAACCGTATCGGGCGTGGAGAAACGGCTGATCGACATGTCCCTGATCGCTGTACGGGCAAGGATGATCGAGTCCAGGCTGGAAAGACGTGAGGTCATGGATGACTGGAAGACCGCGATGGGGATACCGCCCGGAGATACGGTCATCCTCGTCTCAGAGCTCGACCTGTCCGCCGACTGGTTGTCATCCGGCGACCTGACGGCAGACGGGACATTCGACATCGAGAGCCGACGGCTCACGTCGGAAGCGCTCGAGAAAGAGATCGGTCTCGAGAAGGGGAACCTCTTCCCTTCCCTGAGCGTCGCGGGCGGATACAAAAATGTCGAGGACCAGTTCACCGGATTCGTCATCGGGCTCTCCATGCCTATCCCGTTACTCAACCGTAATTCGGGCGGGATCGACCGGGCCACGGCCGAACACAGAAAGGCGCAGGCGGAACTCGACCTGTACGAGACTGCCAGGGAAAGGCACCTGTCGAGATTGCTGCTTGCCGCCCGGGATGAAGCCGGCCTGCTGAAACGTTATCACGGGGACTTCGAGCTCATCGAGGAGCACGTCAAGGATCTCGCCCTTTCGTACAGGGAGGGATGGATCGATCTCGGTGATTTTCTCGAGGGAATACGAACATATGCCGAGGGGATCGAATCATATTTCAACATGCTGGAAGATTATAACGACATCGTTTTCGAGCTCGAAAGACTGACCGAACGAGAGATCTACGCGCCGGGGAACGCCCGGAAGGAGGAGACCGGATCATGAATCTCAAGAGACTGGCCCTGCTGCCGGCTGCCGTTCTGATACTGGCGTCATGCGCCGCGGAGAATCAGACCGACGGGCACGAAGGGCACGCCCGCGAGGAACACTCGATAAGCGTGACGGCGTGGGAAGGCGGAATCGAACTCTTCACCAAATTTCACGCGCCGGTGCGCGGAGAGAAGACGGAGTTCCTCATCCACCTGACACGCCTTGAGGATTTCAGGCCTGCAGGCGATGGTAAAGTCAATGTCGTGCTGAGAGAAAGCGGCAGGATCGCCGCATCCGGCTCGGCCGAACATGCTTCGCGCAGCGGCATCTGGATCGTCGAGGTCGACGCTCCTGAGCCCGGCGAATTACGAGGTCGCCTTTTCGTACAACGGCGACGCAAGCGCAGTCTTCGAGGCTGGGACCGTGACGGCGTTCGCGACCGAGGAAGAGGCCGCCCACGAGGGAATCGCCGCCTTCAAGGCGAATGCCGGCCATGAGGGACATGACCATTCCCACGCATCCATCGATGGAGGCGTCGACGATCACATGCATGCCGAGGACGGGGGGCATGTCGGGGAGGTCGAGGAGGACTCCCACGACCACGGCAGCGAGGCTGAGACGGTCGCCTTTCTCAAGGAGCAGCAGTGGAACACAGAGTTCCTCGTCGAAAAGATCCACAGGGTCATGATGAGGGCCTCCCTGCCGACCGTAGCGGAGGTGGTGCCCCGCCAGTCCGGGTACGCCGAAATAGTATCTCCCGTCGAAGGGTATCTCAGGGTGGATCACAACAGCGATATGGCCGTACCGGGGAAACGGGTCAAGGCCGGTGACCCCATCCTGATCCTCTGCCCCCCTCTCGAGGGAACAGGCTCATGGGTCGAGCGGCGGTCCGCGTACGACCGCGCAAAGAAGGAGTTCGAAAGAGCCGAGAAGCTGATCGCGCGCGAGGCGATCTCGGAGCGCGAATACGATGAGATCCGGAAGAACTGGCTCGTCGAGAAGGCGAGCTTCGCCGCGATACTTCAGGGAGTCTCGGTGGAGACCTCATCCGGCTCGGGAATAGACGAAGTCCACCTTGTCCTCAAAGCACCGGCTACCGGTATCGTCGCGTCGGTCGACGTCATGCCGGGCCAGTCTGTCGCCACCGGACAGAAACTGATGACGATAGTCGATCCGGCAGTAGTATGGCTGCGTGCCGACATGTTCGAGAAGGACTACTACCGCATGGGAACCCCCCGCGGAGCGGAACTGGTCATACCGGGGATCGACGTTGCAATGCGGATCGCCGAAGCGGACCTGAAGATGTTGAGCAAAGGCGGAGTCTTCGACCGCGCCAGCATGACCATTCCGGTGATATTCGAGATAGAGAACACAGATGACCTGCTGAAGATCGGCCAGGTCGTCCAGATGGATATATTCACGAGCGAAGAGATCGCCGCCGTCGCGGTGCCCGAAAAGAGCATCATCGATGAGGACTATGCCAGGTACGTATTCGTACAGCATGGCGGCGAGAGCTTCGAGAAGAGAGCAGTCAGGACGGGCGCACGCTCGGGCGGACTGGTCGAGATAACAGAGGGCCTCGAGGCCGGTGAGCGGGTAGTCACCCGCGGGGCATACAGCGTGAAACTCGCCTCATCGAAGAGCGAGACAGGCGCTGCGCACGTACACTAGAAAGAGGGACGGAAATGCTTGATCAAATGATTAGGACAAGCCTTCGAAACCGTCTCGCGGTACTTATCGGCGCGGCCGTACTGCTTGCCGGGGGTGTGATGATAGCGATGAGGATGCCGATCGACGTCTTCCCCGACCTTACGGCGCCGACGGTGACGATCCTCACGGAGGCCCACGGCATGGCCCCCGAGGAAGTCGAGATGCTCGTTACCTTCCCGGTCGAGACTGCCGTCAACGGAGCGTCAGGCGTTCGAAGGGTAAGATCGACATCGATCCAGGGATTCTCGACGGTACATGTCGAGTTCGACTGGGGAACGGATATCTACAGGGCGAGACAGATCGTGAGCGAGAAGCTCCAGACGCTCGAGGGATCGCTACCAGCCGAAGTCGACCGGCCGCTTATGGCCCCGGTCACGGCGCTGATGGGTGAGATCATGGCCGTCGGTCTGACCTCCGAAGAGACGTCGCTGATGGACCTCCGCACACTCGCCGACTTCACGATCCGCAAGCGCCTGCTGGCGGTGCCGGGCGTCGCGAGCGTCAAGGTCTACGGCGGCGAGGTGAAGCAGTACCAGGTCCTGGTCGACCCGAACCTGCTGCGAAAGTTCGGGGCCGGCCTCTCCGAAGTGCTCGACGCGGCAGCGGGATCGAACCTCAACGCGAGCGGAGGATTCTTCGTACACTCGGGCAGGAATACCTGATCCGTGGCCTTGGGCGGCTTCGGGATATCGAGGACCTCGAAAAAACGGTGCTCTCGATGCGAGAGGGCGTCCCCGTACTCCTTCGCGACGTTGCCCATGTAACGATAGGGCCCGCGACCAAGCTCGGCGAAGCGGCGATCAACCGTGACCGTGGCGTCATGCTCGTGATCAGCAAGCAGCCCGACGCCAATACGCTCGACCTGACAGGAATGATCGACGAGGCTCTCGTCGAAATCGGCGCGGCGCTCCCGAAAGACGTCGAAGTCCACGCCGAGATATTCAGGCAGGCAGATTTCATACGGCGTGCCGTGGACAACGTGATGTACGCGCTGCGGGACGGGGCGATACTGGTCGTGATAGTGCTTCTCATTTTCCTTGCCAATATCCGCACCACTATCATATCAGCCATATCGATCCCCCTCTCGCTGGTCATCACGATACTCATCCTCAACCTGCTGGGACAGTCGATAAACACGATGACGCTGAGCGGGATGGCGATCGCGATCGGCGTGCTCGTAGACGATGCGATCATCTACGTCGAAAACGCGTACAGACGGATAAGGGAGAACGACGCGAGGGGCCCGGGGGCGCAACGGCCCTTCTACGAGGTCGTCCTCGCCGCTTCGTCGGAAGTGAAGGCGCCGCTCGTAAGTGCAAACTTCATCCTCGTCGTCGTCTTCATCCCCCTCTTCTTCCTCGGCGGTATCGAGGGCAGGATGCTCAAGCCGCTGGGGATCGCATACAGCATCTCGGTGCTCGCCTCCCTCTTCGTCGCACTGACGGTCTCGGCGGCGATGAGCTCGATCATGCTGAGAAACAACAAGAAAGGGAAGAGCGACAGCCCTGTCGTCAGATGGCTCAAAAACATTTATAAGCCGATCCTGTCGTCAGCCCTCGGGCACGGCAGGAATATCCTGATCGTCTCGACGGTCCTCGTGCTGATGATCATCGCGACTGTCCCCTTCCTCGGCAGGTCGTTCCTTCCCGAGTTCAACGAGGGAACACTCAACATCAGTGTCGCATCGATACCGGGGACCGCCCTGGTTGAGTCGGACAAGATCGGCGACATGGCCGACAAACTTCTCCTCGAGACACCTGGGGTGGCTTCGGTAGCGAGAAGGACAGGGCGCACCGAGTATGACGAGCACTCGCTCGGCTCCCACGCGCACGAGCTCGAGGTAGTCCTCGAGGATGAACCGTCGAAGGAGGAGATACTCGAGAGCATCCGCGAAAAGCTCGAGCTCCTTCCAGGAACGATATTCATCATCGGGCAGCCGATCAGCCACAGGATCGACCACATGCTTTCGGGTACGAGGGCGAACATCGCGGTGAAGATCTTCGGCCCCGACCTGACGAAGCTGCGCACCCTGGCCGCACAGACAGAGGCACTCATGAGAGAGGTCGAGGGTGTCGAGGACCTGTCGGGGGACCAGCAGATCGATATCCCGCAGGTGAGGATCCGCGCCGACAGGTCAAAGATGTCACTCTACGGCCTGACTATGGCCGACATCGACGCGATGGTCGATATCGCCTTCCTCGGCATGCCGGTCTCGGAGGTGTTCGACGGCCAGAACAGCCACGACCTCGTGGTGAGATACGACGAGCCGTTCAGGAAGGACCTTGAGTCGATCAGATCATCGCTCGTCGACACACCGACCGGAGCGCGAGTCCCGCTCGACATGGTCACCGACATACAGGTCGACCGCGGGCCGAACTACATAAGCAGGGAAAACGTGCAGCGCAAGATCGTAGTCTCGGCGAACGCCGGGAGCAGGGACCTGGGCTCTGTTGTGGACGATATCCGCTCATCCCTCGATGCCTCGCTCGAGATGCCCGAAGGATACTTCCTCCAGATAGGCGGGCAGTTCGAGAGCGAGCGTGAAGCTTCGCGGATCATAGGCCTGATGAGCATACTGTCATTCGTGCTGATAGTCGCCGCTCTCTACTCCGAGTTCGGCAACCTGCGCGATACGGCCCTCGTGCTGGTCAACCTCCCGCTCGCCCTCATCGGAGGCCTGCTTGCCGTCCTCCTCTCCGGCGGTGTCCTCAACATCGCGACGATGGTCGGGTTCATCACCCTGTTCGGCATCTCGGTGCGAAACGGGATCATGATGCTCTCGCATTACAACTACCTGATGACCGAGGAGGGACTGACTCGCGAGGAGGCGGTCGTGAAGGGATCACTCGAGAGGCTGAGCCCGATCATGATGACCGCTCTGACAACCGGCCTCGCCCTGCTTCCGTTGGCGCTTGCCGCCGGACGGCCGGGGAACGAGATCCAGGCGCCGATGTCGATCGTGATACTGGGCGGGCTGTTTACGGCGACGATCCTCAACATGGTCGTCATCCCGGTGTTGTTCCATCACTACGGCCAGGGAGACACGCGGGAGTGCTGCGTGCTTCCAGAAGAGGATTGACGGGATAGATAATACAGTTCGCTTTGCATAAAGTGACACCATATGCAACTTCGGTTGCATATGGTGCACCGAGCCGGGCAGACACACGGCTTCTCAGGTCAATCCCCTGCTTTTCAGCCGCTCCTGTTCCCAGATATTGAAATTCTTCGGAGGATGGATGATCTCTTCCTCCGGTTTGCGCTCCAGCACAACACCGTTCAGATTGCACCCGGAAACGCATAATCCACATCCGATGCACTTCCCGCTATCAATCACCGCTATGCCGCCTTGAACGGAGATTGCCTTCATATGGCACCGCTCGACGCAAAGCCCGCAACCTGTACAAGACTGTGGTTCGACAACGGCGTAGTAATTGGCCGCGGCCACAGAGTCCTCTATGCCGAATTCCGTAATACCTCTCAATATGCCGCAGCAGCACCCGCAGCAGTTGCAGACGTAGTAGAAACCTTCCTCGACATTCGTCACGCAGTGGACCAGGCCGACTCTTTCCGATTCATCGAGCAGTTTCAGGGCTTCTTCCTTAGAAATATCCCGGTCTGTCGGCGGCCTCTCGAACGGAGTGAAATTCAGACAGTTTTTCACCGGGAGATCGCATTTTCTCTCCTTTAGAAGATCCTGCTGGACCCGGCATATACAGTCCCTCACTCGGAACGAGACATTGGCCTCGATCACCTTTCTCACATCGTCATACGGAAGGATCCAGTCCGTCTTTACGGATCCCTGCGCGGGGACCACCCGATGGATAGCCGGCTGAAATCTCATGAACTCAGCGCCGCCCTCTTCGAGATAATCCTCCATCAGGTGGGCCAGCTCATGATCCATGTCCCATACCTGGGCCTCATAGATCCCGACAATGAACGGCGCCAGCCTGTACTTTCCGCCCCTTCCCCAGACGCCCCCCTTGTTGGACAACCTGTCCAGACGTTTTGTCGTCTCCTCGTCAGTCAGGCCGACGCGTTCCGCGATATCCGAAACGGGTTCCGCCGCAATGGTCATCTGTCCGGCAAGCCAGGCTTCTTCTTTTGTGAAAATTTTTCTGAGAATCGCCAGTTCTATTTTTGATTCCGTTCTGGGAAAAGCATTGGGAAGCTTATTCAGGGCATCGGCAAGGGCATCATAGTACTTTCCTACAGATTCTGCATCCGCCTTGAAAGGCCCGAATTGCGGAATCACAAAGGCGACCCCTGCTGCCGCTGTCATAGCCATGAATTCACGGCGATCCATGATCAATTTTTTGGATGATCTGTGATCCATTCTGGTTACCCCTTGATACCTGTGCCTATAATATTTTCAGGATTTCCGCTTACCAGCATTGTACAGCAACACCGTCAGCGATTCAAGCATACCTGCAACTGTCCCTCCTGTACAAAACGCCCCCCGCGTGATACGGTTCCCTTCGAAAATCAACGGCAAGGAGCACGGATGGCGACATTTCACTTTCTCGACTGGTTCTGGCTGCTCGCCTTCATCGCGCTGATGATCGGGAGCGGCGTGCGCTTCTACCGCCTCGGCAAGCGGAGCGAGTCCGACTTCTTCCTCGCCGGCCGCGGGCTGCCGTGGTGGCTCCCCGCCTCATCGGTCTACGCGACGCACACCGCGACAGATACACCGATGTGGGTGTCGGGCGTGGTCTACAAGTTCGGCCTCTCGGGGCTGTGGTACTCGTTCTACGCGGCGTGGTGCTCGATCAGCGCATTCGTCTCGACCAAGATATTCAGGCGGTCGCTCGCCTACACGCAGGCCGAATGGCAGTCGCTCCGTTTCGGCGGGCTGTCGGGCGAGCTGCTGCGCGGTTGGGTCGCGGGCTGGCAGGTATTTCTCAACATGTTCATACTCGGCTGGGTCGGCATCGCTATGGGGAAGGTCTGCAACTACCTCTTCGACTGGCCCCTCTGGATAGGCCTGATCGTCTTCTCGGCCGCCTGCGCCATCTACGTCCTCGCCGCGGGGTACTGGGGCGTGGTGATGGCCGATTTCCAGCAGGGAATCATCGCCTTTATCGTGATCATCATCGTCTCCTTCTGGGGCGTTCACGCGGCGGGAGGCACCGGAGCGATCATCGAGAGGCTCACCGCGATGGGGGAAGCGGGGAAGCTCAACCCGTTTAATTTCACCGGGCTGTTCGACGGGGATTTTCCCGTCGCGTGGTTCGTGACGATGATGTTCATCGGGATACTCGGCGGGCTCGGCATGGGCACGGCGATCGACTGGTACCCCGAGGCGCAGAGGATACAGTCGGCGAAGACGGTCAAGGACGCCTCCTGGTCGATATGGGCCGGCTCGGCGCTCGTGATCATGCGCAACGGGATCTGGGCCGTCGCGATACTCGGCTTCTTCGTCCTCTACCCCGACCTGACGGAGGTGAAGGATTACGAGATGGCGTGGTTCCGCCTCGGGTTCGAGAACCTCCCGGCCGGGATGCTCGGATTCTTCTTCGCCGCGATCGTGGCGATACATATCTCGACGATATCGACCCACCTCAACCTCGGGGCGGTCTACATAACGCGCGATCTCTACCATCATTACATCAATCCGAAGGCGACCCAGGAGAAGCTCGTCAAGGTCGGGCGGATCGGCACGCTGATACTGCTGCTCGGCTCGTTCGTCTTCGGCTCGATAATGGAGAACATCACCGAGTGGCTGATATTCGCCCTCTGGATCATGGCCGCCGGGGTCTGGCTCCCCGGCATCCTCCAGGTGATCTGGTGGCGATTCAACGGGTGGGGCTACCTCTCGGCGTGGGTATTCAACCTGATCTTCTCATGGCTCGTCGTCTGGGTCCTGCCCGCCTTCGGGGTGCTGCCGCACCTGAAGGACTACCAGCAGTTCTGGCTCCTGATGCTGCTCGGGGCGGTGGTCTTCATCCCGGTGACATTCCTCACGAAGCCGGAGGACATGGACCGGCTCGTGAAGTTCTACGTGATGTCGCGGCCGGTCGGATGGTGGGGACCGGTCAAGCGCGAAGCTATCAAACGCGGCCTCATAGAGGGAGGTGCGAAATGAACCTCTTCAGGAAGGACTGGACGCCCGCCGAGGCTGATGAATGGACGATACACGACACGCTGGCGGTGATAATCTCGCCGATCATCTACGTGCTGATACTCGTCGGATCCTCGCTCGCCATGCTGCTGATTCCGATGGGGTTCATCCTGCTCGCTGCCGCGGCTGTGCTCTTCGTCATCATGATAAAAGTCATCAATCCCAAGCTCTCCGCGATATCAGAGGGGTACGAGAAGAAGCAAAAAGGATATATCGAGGAACTCGAGAGAAAGGTCAAGTGGGAGGACTGATCGTATGGGCAATGAACTGAAGATGGTGATCGGGATGTCGCTCGCGTACGTGACCTCTTTCGCGGGCCTGATCCTCGCGTGGCACTCGTACAGGAAACATCACGGGAAGGGGAAGACGCAGTGACCACAGGAACTCTCGTATTCGGGATCCTCGTGCCGGCGGCGGTCTTCGCCTTCTCCTTCTGGATGACCGACCTGCTGTACAAGCACTTCTCAAAAAAAAGCGACGAGTAGCGCCGGCCGCGCGTCCCCTCCGATGCACGCGCGGCCGGCAGCCACCGCCGCTTCACGAAGCGCCCCTGCTCAGAAGGCGCTGATGATCCTAGAAGGCCCCCTCCCTCACCTGATTCCTCGCAAGACCCTTCCGCAGGCGGATCACCCGCTTCGGCCGGGCCGGGTCGTTCTCAGGCAGGGGATATTCGCCTTTTTCGTACCCCATCTGAATGACGCTCCTGAGGTCGTCGAGGATCTCCGATCCCTCGAGGGCCACGGAGTCGGCATCGTAATAGTCGTACCAGGGAAGGCCCGCCGAGGTGTACTGCCTCGCCGTCGGCGGGACGGTCGGCGGAGCCTCGCCGGTGATCGCCCGCCACATGATCGAGTTGGCGAGATGGACGAAGCAGCGGCTTCTGGTCCCGCGGTCCCAGTCCTCGTACCCGTACGGGTCCTCGCTGATCTCCTGCTTCATCCTGCCGCCGGGGGCGAGGCCCATATCGGGGCTCGCGCAGGCATCGACGGACATGACCATCTTGTCCATATGGCCCATTGAATACCTGATGTCTCCCCTGTCCCGCCTGCGCTCGACCTTCGGGAACCTCCGCTCGAAGACCTCGCGCTTCATCGGGTAGACGATGATCTGCAGGCCGCCGTGCTCGGCTTTGCCCGAGATCTGCTCCTCGGCGGTGTACCCCTCGCCGAGCGGCATGGCGACGAACTGCCTGATCGTCCCCTTCTCGACGCAGAAGCCGTCGAGCCAGGGCTGCTCGGGCACCACCATGTAGTCCTGCGGGAGGCCGTGGAGGCCGTTCGTCCAGTTCTCGCCGGTAACGGCGTCGATCTTCCCGGCCGCGACCTTCACGGCGAACGGGTACGAGGTCTCGTGCTCTGGTATGTACGCCGAATCGAAGTTCAGCCACATCGCCTCGGCCTGGTGCATCGGCAGCATCACGCCGCCATGCTCGAGCCAGTCGTACGGGACCCTGCCGGCATAGTCGTCGACATGCCGCAACGGGAAGCTCCCCAGGCCGGGGGGAAGGAAATAGTCCTTTCCGTCGTCCGGGATCCGCAGCGTCCGCTGGAAATCGATCCTGAGGCGCGCCTTCGGGTGCACCTCGGGAAAAGAGAATACGAGATGGTCATTCTTGAGTTCTATCATGACTCCCCTCCTGTCCTACCAGCTGCCGTCCCTGACCTCGCGTACTACTCGCAGCACCGCGTGGTCGGGCATGTCCTTGAGCTGGCGTATGAGTTGCGCGAAAAGCTGCGGGCGGCGCACTATGACTTCACGAAGGTCGCTCGATACCTTGCCCGCCAGGGCAAGGAGGACATCGGTGTCCTCGCCGAGTATCTCCGCGAGCGCTGTGATCTTCGCCTCTGTCGGAGGCGCCTGTTCTCCCCGCTCGACCTTGCTGAGATATGACGGCTGGACGCCAAGCCTGGCAGCGACCCTGCGGACAGAGAACTCCCTGTCAGCGGCCCTGAGCTCCTCGCGTCTCTTCCTTATGTAATCTCCGAATACCTTCATCATGTGTATACTATATACTAAACAGTATACACTGTCAAGGGGGAAATGAATATTTTTTATAACTGTTGTTGCTATACGGTCGGTTGTGCATGATTCGAGCCGTGAATACCCTTCGGGAATAAGTTGCATCGAGCGCCTGAGAGGAGTATGATATGGCCGATATGGAACAGGATACGGAATACAGACAGATGCCGCCCTCCCTTATCGACCTGCCGTTCGACGCGGCTTCGTCATTCATGCGCGGAGCGGCCGAAGGCCCGGCCAGGATCAGGAAGGCACTTCGCTGCGAATCATCAAACATGTGGACCGAGTCGGGGATCGACCTCGGAGCCGAGGGCGCCTTTCATGATTCGGGATATATCCAGCCCGGCCCTCTGAGCGGACCGGACGAGATGCTCGAACTGATCAGCGAAGCGGCCCGGAAGGTCATCGACGAGGGGTTCTCTCCCGTTTTTCTCGGCGGCGACCACGCAGTCACCTACCCGGCCTTCGCCGGCCTGGTCGAGAGGATCGCCCCCGTCTCTATCCTGCACTTCGACGCCCACCCCGATCTCTACGACAGGTTCGAGGGCGACCGGCTCTCGCACGCCTGCCCGTTCGCGCGGATCATGGAAGAGGGTCTGGCGAAACGTCTCGTGCAGGTCGGTATCCGCACCGCGAACGGCCACCAGCTCGAGCAGGCCGCACGCTTCGGAGTGGAGATGGTCACGATGAGGGATCCCGGCGCGGCGGCGGCCCTCAGCTTCGACGAACCGCTCTACATATCGTTCGATGTCGATGTGCTCGATCCCGCATTCGCCCCGGGAGTATCGCACCCGGAGCCGGGCGGGCTTTCGACACGGGAGGCTATCGCGTTCATCCAGTCGGTACAGGCTCCCCTCTTCGCCGGGGCTGACATGGTGGAGTACAATCCATCCCTCGATGTGAGGGATATCACGGCGATGACATGCGCGAAGATCCTCAAGGAGATACTGGCAAGGTTCATCACCTGAATGCGTCCTGATCAGCCTGTACTGGCGCCGCCGGGCACCGTTATGTATATTGACTGCACCCCTGCGAAAGCGAGCGACGATGCCTGAGAGAATGGCCCGGTACATTCTTGTCATCCTGGCGCTCCTCGTGTCTGCGGGGTGCGACAGGGACGATACGGTCCTGACCGGCCCCGGCGAACCGGATTCGATCGCTCCGCCTTCGCTCACGATAACATCGCCCCCATACCAGAATGGCACAGTCAGGTATCTCGAGATCACGAGATTTTCCTGGTCCTCTGCAGGGGAGCAGCCGCCCGTCGACATCCGCTACTTCGCAACGATGGTCGTAGACACCAACGGAAACTACAACACCTCCTTCGATCTCGTCAGCGACATCAACGCTAATCCCGAAAGATACGACTCCCTCTGGTCCGACTGGATCCCGTACAACGCCGACGACGGCTCGGGAAGAACGGCGGTCATAGGAAAAGACGGAGAACTGACATATGGAAGGACACACCTGTTCTTTGTCCAGGGCCGTGACTCCGGGGGGAACC
The DNA here is from genome assembly GCA_963836185.1 of Candidatus Krumholzibacteriia bacterium. Lineage (GTDB taxonomy): Bacteria > Krumholzibacteriota > Krumholzibacteriia > Krumholzibacteriales > Krumholzibacteriaceae > JAUWCL01. The sequence goes on along the minus strand of CAWIIQ010000003.1, from coordinate 387,320 downwards.
TGACGGAAGAATTCAAACGTGAGACGAACGCGCGCATGTTCACCGTGACACGCAGCCGCGGCCCGGCCCTTTTCATCGCCGAACGCGTCCTCGCGAATTTCATGTTCATCGGAACATCGTTCATGCCTGAGGAGAGGAAACTGCCGCCGGGCGTCAGCCTCTCGTTCTACTGGAAAGGCGATGCCAGCCAGTACAGCAGCGAGCTCGTCGGCCACAGGTATGGATGGGACGTCACATCCCTCGAGGAATGGGACGCGCCCTTCGTGATGGAGGCCACCAGAAACACACCTGCCGCTTTCTTCGCGGGCACGCACACCCTGACGATCGAGGCGATGGATATCGTCGGAAATATCACACGGGGGCAGATCAAGATCGAGATCGTCCCCTGGGAGATGGACAGGGACCTGCTTCTCGTAGACGACTACTACGCTTCATCATATCCGGTGCCTGACTTTTCCACCCCCACCGAGAGCGAACATGATGAGTTCTGGACATCGATCTGCTCGAGGGCGGCGGGATTCGACGAGACAAGGGACATCTTCGACACATACTCGTTGTACAGGGCCCCTTCGCTGGAACTGGTCGGACGGTACAGGAACCTCGTCTGGATATACGCCCCGGCGATAAACAACAGGTGGAGCCGGGTGGTCGAGTTCACCCCCGGAATCAGCGATAAACACATCGCGCGACGAAACGCCGAACATCATTTCGCTCTTCCTGCAGATGGGAGGGCATGTCTGGACTTCGGGAAGGTCCGACCAGGGAGGCGGCCTTGCCGCCGTTGTCCAGGATGATGTCCGTATCTTCCCGCTCGACATCCGCTGCGAGATAAACGGTCCCTCAGGTTGCAGCGACAACAGCGGGCTCGAGAGCCTCCCCTACAGGGATTACTGCGTGACGGTGATAGACAAGATCAGCGGGCAGTTCCGGACCGGCTACTCCATGCCGTGGCGGTCCCTCGATCATCATGACGTGCTGCTGTCCGCGGCAAGGGACGATGACGATCCGGTCACGGCCGACTTCCCCGGCATTCCCGCGACTCTAGCCCTCCGCGATGAGATCACGGGCGAAGGGTCCTTCTTCTGCACCGACTCCCTGTGCTCTCCCGGAGGATTCACATACGTCGAGGTCTACGACCCAGGCTACTGGATATCGAGGATCGGCACCTCGTCGAGGAGCTGCTTCCATCCCATGTATCGCATGCGTGCCGCTTCGGACCGGTCGGTCCTTGACGGGCAGACGGTGGCTTTCTGGGTGACCCGGTATGAAGACATCGTTCCCGACGCGCCGGGCGGCGTCGCCGCTCCGAGCGCGCACTTCGGGCTGCCTCTGTGGTACTTCCGTCACGAGTCGGCCGACTCGATAGCTGACGTGATATTCGAGAGGTGGGGAATATGAACAGGCCGGTGATACACCTCCTGCAGCCCCTGCTTCTTGCGGCCCTTGTCCTCGCCGGTTGTTCGGGAGAGGATATCTCCCCTTCGACACCCGATTACCCGAGACCCTGGATAAAGGACGATGTAGTGGTAGTCGATGACGATCCGGCGCTCAGGCTTTATGACATCACTGATGACACCCTCATACTCGAGCGGCTCGGCAATGCGACTGTCAGCAGCGGCGCTCTTCTCGTAGGCAGCGAGATGGGGGGATATATCCGCCGCGCGAGGGTGATCGAGGAAGACGGCAGGCTGATCAGGATAGAGGCCGAGCCCCGTTTCCTCGTGGACGCAGTCGTCAACGGGTACGACGACAGGAGGTTCACGATCGGCCCCGGTTCGGCAGCCGCTATGGAGACTGCGGCGCTGACTTCCCGGGCGGGCATCAGCCTCGACGGGATAATCCTCTATGGAGGAGAGGAAGAAGGCTCTCCGGTAGTCTCGATCGAGAGAGGCAGCATCGTCTTCTCTCCCGCCGTCGACATAGGCATCGCGATCAACGGGCGAAAGGTCACCCGGTTCGGCGTCTCACTCGAGGGAGAGCTGGAGATCGACCTCTCCATCCGCGCCGAATTGCCGTCCGAGGTCAGTCATTCAGGGGTGATGAGGGTGGCATCGCTCAGCCAGCCGGCAAAGATGAAGATCGAAAATGTGCCTGTTCCGGTGACTCTCGAACTCGACATCTTTCTCGACTCGGTGATCGAGGGAAGCGTCACGGAACCGTGTGACGCGGGATACTCGGGCAGCCGCATGATAAGCGCGGGCATCGATTACTCGGGCAGGTGGGATGGGACGGGAGACGCGCACGGCATGGAATTCGAACTGTCCGGGATGAACGTCGGACCCCTGAGCGACTGTACGATCAGGCTAACGGTCCGCACGGAGCTGCGGGTCTCGTTCTATTCGGCCGACATGGCAGTCATCGGCATCGAACCCTGGATCGGGGCGAAGTGCGATATCCTGCAGTTCCCCGTATGGAAATGGAGCCTCACCGGCGGCCTGTCGATCACGAGGCGGTTCACGGCCGGGATGCTCGACCGGCAGCTGCCGGACTTCACGACGGAGGCGCTCGCCGACAGCGTCGTCCTCGATTCGGGTCCGTACGAGGCGGCCGACTATATCTTCGTGCGCGAATGGGGGGGCCCGGGCACCGGCAGGGACGGATTCGACCAGCCGCGCGGGATCGCGGTCGGGCAACAGGGAAACCTGTACGTGACCGACCAGAACAACCACAGGGTCGTCGTTTTCGACGAGCTCGGCGAATATAGCGGCGAGTGGGGATCGTACGGATCCTCCGCGGGGATGTTCATCTTCCCGTCCGGAATCGCCGTCGCTTCGGATGGAAGCGTGCTCGTCTCCGACTCGGGGAACCACAGGGTGCAGAGATTCACCGCGGACGGCGCTTTTCTCGGCGAATGGGGCAGCGAGGGAACGGCCGACGGCCAGTTCGTCCAGCTCGAAGGGATAGCCGCCGGCCCCGACAGCCTGGTCGCGGTCTGCGACAGCGGCACAAGCAGCTTCTCGATATACACGATCGACGGCAGCTTTATCGGACGGTTCTCTTCTGTGCTCGCGCGCGGGGCGGCATTCGACGCGGCGTCTGATATCTACACGGCAGGGTGCAGGTCGGGCGGAGTCACCCGGACAGACAGGACGGGACAGCTGATCGCCACACTCGGGCCCGATCTCTGCGTGACGGATCTCGCCATCGACAGCGCGGGAAATATCTTTGTCCTCGACTACGACCTCGACATCCTCGACAAACTCGACCCCTCGGGAAACATCATATCGAGCATCGGCTCATCCGGTGACGGGCCGGGCGAGTTCGACCAGGCCGGGAGGCGTGGCCGTCTCGCCTGAGGGCTGGGTCTACATAGCCGACACGGCGAACAACCGCATCCAGGTCTTCGCGCCCAAGTGATCCCTGATCATAAGACTCCGGCATACTCTCCTTGAATCATCCTGTAAGTTTATGGTATAATGGATCTTGCAAATTACAGGGATGTCCGGCGGCCTTCAGGGTTTCGAAAAAATATATACTGACACTCGGGGAAATTCTGAGCGCCGCCTCTGTTCACCATTGATGTCTACGTCTCTCGCCGGGAGGAGGGCCCCTTGAAGAACCGCAGGTGTCTTGTGATCGTCGCTCTTGCAGCGGCGTTTTTGTTTGTCTGGCCGCACCAGTCGACGGCCCAGTACGTGAACAACGAGACTGTATACGTCACCGCTTTATACGAATTCGATATCTACGGACACGGGTTCGAGACCTTCGAGCTGTCCGGGACATGGGACGTCAGCTGGTCCGATCCGGTTGTAGCGCCTGACGGTCATATAGAACAGCTCGTCGAGATAATGGCGATCGATCTTCGCGGTGATGGCATCACGATGACACACCAGGTCGGCATCCCTTCACATGGCCTTGTGAGAAGCGTCGATCCGGGAATCCCGTATCCGGCCATATTCACGGTAGAGGTCGTCGCCCAGGTCGAGCTGCCCGGCATCCTTCCGGGTGAAATACTCAAGAACCAGCAGGGATTAGCGGTTGGCGACCTTGACGGCGATGCGGATGAGGACGCTTTTATCGGGAACGGACGCCTTGCTCCCAATTCAGCCGATCCGAACGAAGTCTGGTTTAACAATTTGATGGACACTCCGCTGGCCCTCGGCACAGGCGCTTCGGTCTGCTACTCGGGCCTTTACCCGCCGGAGACTCATCTGATCGTCGACCAGATGAAGGGCTCTGACATACTGGAGCCGAACCGCTACGACGAGAATATCTACAGGATACAAGCCGAGGTATCGGGACCGTACGAGGTCATAGAGGTAGAATTCAGCTATCGCGAAGAGGGCAGCCCCGATCCATGGATCCCTATCGGAATAGACACTGACGGAAGCGCCGAAAGCTGGTCCACGATAGAGGACGCTGGAACAGGGGACGGCTGGTCCGTTTATCTCGACAGGTGGTCCTTTCCGGAAGATGGCGGCTATTACGAGTTCCAGGCTACCGCGAACACGGCGCATAACGGCCCGGTGACCGGGATATCTCCCCCGGTGAGGATCTATTCGTTTCCTCCCTTCCCCGAGTTCGTGGATATCTATCCCGACACTGCCAAGGCGGTCCCCATGGACAGCCTTATAATCCTTCTTGCGAGAATGATCAAGTATTTACCCGCACCTGCTCCGGCAAGGATCCAGGTATTCCCGTTTGGAGTCGATTTCAAGAGGACCCTGACTCCCGTCAACCAGCTCGGCCTGAGCAGCGCCCCCACGAGGCTCGATTCGATGTCCTGCGGCCCGGCCTCGGCTGCGAGTTGCCTGAAGTATTTCGCGGACAACGGGCATCCGGAGCTCGACAATCCAGGAGGCGATACCAGCAAACCGGACCAGACGGGCGAACAGATGGCCAGGGAACTACGCGGCGCGATGGGAACAAACTCCTCGAGAGGGACAACGCCCGGCGGAATGGTCTCCGGGATCAAGAGCTATCTTACGTCGCACGGCAAATCCGGATGGACGGTCGAAAAGACCGATATAGAGCACTACCTCGATATCGGTGACATGTTCGACGAGTTCGAGGCTGACGGCGAGGATGTGATGATGGTCGTCGAGAACACTCTTCCCAACGGGAAAAAGGTGCAGCACTGCGTGACGCTCGGCTCGAAGGGCTCTACCGTCTACGGATTCGACAACGGGGTCGTCATGGGAACGGCAGTCTCGTACAGGCTCGACTTCATGGACCCGTGGGGCGGCGAGGGCACCGAACAGCACGAGTACAACGTCGGCAGCGACGCGAACGGCAAGCCTACCCTGGAGGGCTACAAGGTCGATGACAGCGCGTCAGGAAACGCCGTGATAAAGAAGTTTATCAAGGTCTCCCCGCCCGAGGCTGGGGGCGGCAGCCGTATGGCTGTCCCCGGCGAGGCAGATCCTGGATGGATCGAGATCGACAGCGGCGTCCTCGTGGGCGGTGGAATCGTAGACACCTTCCACTGGGACACTACCGGGTTCCCCGGCGGCCTCTATCTTCTCGAGATCGTCGCGGAGACTCCCGAAGGGCAGACATGCAGGGACATCCGCCTCTGCGGGATACCTGAGTATACGGTCGATGCCGACCCGCCGACTCCGGAGACGCCGACAAAGCTTGTCGGAAGCTTCCCGAACCCGTTCAACCCGGCGACGACGATCGAGTTCTACCTCGCCAGGGACACAAAGGTCGACCTGACGATCTACGACGCGGCGGGCCGCGTGGTAAGACACCTCGTCCGCGACAGGTTCATGCACGGCGGCACTCACCAGATCGTATGGAACGGGGTAAAGGACGGCGGAGGAAGGGTTTCGAGCGGGGTCTACTTTTACAGGTTCAGGGCCGACGGTGTCGAGAAGAGCAGCAAGCTCGTGCTTCTGAGGTAGGCCGGCTCAGGCGTTGTCATCAACGATCATGACGTCCATGATCGTGCAGTCAGCGAGGTAGCGTTCGAGGATGGCGGCGTCCCTCGCCAGGTCGGCGAGTTCGCGCGTGCGGCCCGATGTGAGTTCTTCGAGCTCATCATCCGCGACGCCGTGCTCGAAGAGAAAGTCCAAGACATTCTCGAGGTGCCTCAGTTCTACACGCTCGGCCTTCGCGAGGTTCTCAAGGTCTCTCCCGTACCTCTCGCGAACATCTGCGGAGGGCTCGATCCTGACAGGATGTATCTCGAGGAACCTCTCCGCGAAATCTACGATGACGCCTGAAGACCCCTTGAACGATATCCTGTTCATCCCTCCTCACCCTCTCCGGACGGGCCGATCCTGATTATCGGGCCGGGCAGATCGTGATCCGCGACCATGCCGAACAGCCTGTTGAGCGCTCCCAGTATCTCGTATATCGCTCGCGCGGGGATGGGATCGGAAAGCTCGACCTCCAGCCGGGACATCTTCGTCGACATGAAGCTGCTCTCGACCGTCGAATCCTCCATATCATCGAAGACGAATGCCTCGCCCTTCTCGTCGACACATCCGAGACCGTCGGCAAAGACGATAAGCTGGTTGAGCCAGAGGTGATGACTGACGCATTCGGATCCTTCGAGGTCGGCTCGGTAGAGTATAGCGCCGTCGAGGCCCGCACCGGTGAGATCGGCGCCCGAGAGATCGGCGCCCATGAGATTGGCGCCGGTGAGATCGGCACCAGAGAGGTCGGCACCGCTGAGGTCGACTTCCATCAGGTCTGCTCCTGAAAGATCGGCGCCGCTGAGGACAGCTTCAGAGAGGTCCGCTCCAGCAAGCATGACTCCTCGCAGGTCGGCCCCCGAGAGATCGATTCCGGAAAGCTCAAGTATCTTTATGTTGGATCCGGAGAGGTCCGGACGAACGTCGCCGCTGACCTTGCGCCACGCGTTCCACGCGGCGACACCGTCGCTCAGTACCTCCGTATGACCGGGATCCGCCATGGTCAGTATTCCTTCCGGCGAGCAGCCGCCCCGCAATATCTCAATACGCCGGAGAAACGGTATTGTTCCCTCACGGAAGAAATTATCCTCCAGGGGCAAGGGCCGAGTCGAGTACAAATAGTGGAAAACCACCACAAAACCCACCTAACCTCTGTATTTATAAAGAAAAAATAGCTGTCCGGCGAAACAAAAAGGGTTAGATTTGTGTATAGAAGGATATGGCGGGGGTGACCCGTCCGGCAGTTCCTGCTGCCAGGTTTCCGCGGACCACGGGGTATTTATGTTTTCGGGCCGTAAATGGTCTAATATGTACGGGTGCGCTTTTCTGTGCGCGCTGCTGCTGACTGTCTCTTCGACCCTCCTTTCAGAAGATCCCGACCTCAGGGATCCTGATCTTTTCGGAAAGACGACTCCTCTCGAAATGGCGCCTGTGCTCGACGGCTCTTTCGTCCACAATGTAGGCAGCCTCCAGATGAACATAACGAACTGGGGCTTCGTCGGCTCTCTGCCGAAGAGCCGTTACGCCATGGCCGATGTCCCTTCGGCGCAGTACCCCTCCGGCTCGGGCATCGAGTATCTCTACGCGGCAGGCCTCTGGATCGGCGCGGAGAAGAACGGCATCCCGTTTGTGACGACCGGATATCCCGAAACGGAGTTCTATCCCGACTCAGATCCGAGAGACGGCCTGTACAGATCGTACGAGGGAGACCCGAGGGGCAGTAAGCTGCCCGCACACGCTGACGATGATGATGACGGGCGTATCGATGAAGATTTTCTCAACGGCTACGATGATGACGGAGACGGAAGGATCGACGAGGACTTCGCCGCTACCGGCAAGCAGATGTTCACCTGCCAGTTCTTCGACGACCTGCCGATGAGCCAGACCGTATGGCCCAACCACGAGCCGCTCGGCCTCAGGGTCCGCCAGGAATCGTTTCAATGGGGCGAAGACCAATATCAGGATTATGTCGGATTAAGGTACACGATAGAAAATGTCGGCAATAACTTCCTGACGAACCTCTACGTCGGGATCTACGCCGACGTGGACGCGGGCCCTCGCGAATATGGAAGCTACCACATGGATGACCAGGTAGGGTTTTTCAGGGGCGACTGGTGCGCGAACATCGGCTCCTCGGAGATACCTATCATGATACACGTGGCGTATGTCTATGACAACGACGGCGACGATGGACGGACGCCTTCATATTTCGGGATCGCGCTCCTCGGACACTCGACAGATCCCAATTTCAGGAACGGGCTTCCATATTTCCCCTCAACACTATTCAACGCCTTCCGGACCTTCAAGGGGCTCTCCCCCTTCATCCATGGAGGAGACGCTACCAATGATTACGAACGGTTCGAGGTACTTTCCACGAGGCAGACAGACCCCGACACCGAGACTGCGGCGGATTACAGGATCCTGCTCAGCTGCGGCCCGTTCTACTATCTCTCGCCGGACGGGTCTTTTTTCATAGATTTCGCGTTCGTCGCCGGGGATAATCTCAATGATATGCTCGACCATGCCGCCGCCGCACAGCGGTCATGGGAAGGGACCTGGTACGATCTCGACGGAAAGCCCGAGACCGGTATTAATGGGAGAGAGTCTATCCGATACGGCGAACTGAAGGATTTCGATCCCGATCCATGCGACGGCATCGTGGAGAAGCTCAAAATAGAGAGAGGCGACTCTATCTGGTCTAACAACGACTGCTGGCTCGAGATGAGAAGATATTCCTGGCCGACGACATGCTACAGGAGGACAGACACCGACCGCATGACATTCGCCACCGGGGTGAACGGGAAGGAGCATCAGCTCCACTGGGTGACAGGAACGGCACCGGCGACCCCCAACATGAGACTCGTCTCCAGAAGCGGGGCAGTCGAAGTCTACTGGGATAATCTCAGCGAATTGCTCGCCGACCCTATCTCACTGGTGGTCGACTTCGAGGGGTATCAGATCTGGCGTGCCGACGACTGGCACAGGCCTCCCGGAACGACAGAGATGACGGGGCCGAAACATGAGCTGTGGAGCCTGCTGAATACCGGGGACCTCCTGAACGGCGTAGCCCCCGACAGGGGCTTCGAGTATCCCGAATCGGAAGGCGGCTGGATCTATTCGCCTCTCAAGGATCTCGAGGACAGGGAAGGGTACATCGCCAGCTTCGAGCTCCTGGTGGAGAACTATCCGCTCGGCACCATTCCGTGTCCTCCCGGACTGACACCTGAGGTCTGCGATACTCTAGAGAGCATGGCACGATGGAAACTCGGATACCAGGGGGGCAGGCAGTACTACAGGTATGTCGACGAGGAAGCGAAGAACGGATTGCCGTACTTCTACTCTGTCACCTCATATGACCACACCTTTCTTCACGACATCCCGTATGAACCTGGCCGTTTCAATTCGCCGTCATCGAATTTTCTGTTCACGACCGCGAGATCTGAGGCACAGAGCAGCGAGAGCTATGTCGACAAGGAAGTCTACGTCGTGCCCAACCCGGTAACAGACGATGCCATGGAGCCCTGGCGCCTCAACCCGAACAATGCGGACGTCACGGGGCTGAAGTGCGAGTTCAGAAACCTGCCGAAATGCCGCACAACTATCCGCATATATACAGTGGCCACGGATCTCGTCCAGACCATCTACCACGACGGCAGCAGCGGAGACGGCACTGCGGAGTGGAACCTCGTATCGAGGAACGGTCAGAACGTGACGAGCGGCGTGTACATATTCGCGGTGGACCCTGACAACAGCGAATTTCCCAAGACGATCGGAAAATTTGTTATAATAAGATGATGGATCTGACATGAAACATGAGCAGAAAGCACATATCGCCAGGAACAAGGACCACGGGGAGCGGCCCGCTCGCCTCATAGCCGTGGGATATCTGTGCCTCGTCGCCCTCCTCGCAGCAGCGGCGGCCATGCTTGCAGGCTGCTCGGGGTCTGACGTATACACGGGCGAGATCAAGGATAACCAGCGCCCCACGATCGAGCTCACGAACGGCCCTCTCGAGGGTGATACGACCCAGTACAGCGTCCACTTCTTCTGGCTCGGCGAGGACCAGGACGGAACGATCGACCACTACGAATTCTGCATGGTAGAGGGAGACCCTATCGGCTTCGATCCGGAGGACACGGTCGGAGCGTGGATCACCACGGAGTTGACGGACAGCGTTTTCTCGGTCTCGGCGGACGACTATGACATGAATGTCGAGATCAACCAGAGCCTCTACGGCAAGTTCATGAAGATGCATACCTTCTTCATCAAAGCAATCGACGACAGGGGCTCCGTCTCGGAGACCGCGTACAGGTCGTTCACAGCCTTCACACTCGCTCCCCAGATCTTCATCAACTATCCTTACGCGACCAATCTCGATGTTGGGGTGCAGATGTTGAGCGTGATATCGACCTTCAAGTGGTACGGCAAGGACCCGATCGACGCACCGTGGAACTACCAGGAGGTCGATTCCATAAGGTATCTCTACACCTTCTACTATAACGGCATCATCACCGCGCTCAACAACTCGCCTGAAGATTTTGAGTATATGTGGAGCGACTGGATCTCGTACAACGCCCCCGGCGACTCCGGCAAGCAGACGACACTGGGAGACGACGAATTCCTCGAGACGAACACATCGTATATATTTGCAGTTCAGGCGAAGGACGACGCTGGCGCGATATCGTCGATCTTCGAGAAGAGCTCAAACGTAAGACATTTCATGGCGATGCAGCCGACAGGACCGCTTCTTCGCATCAACGAGCCTTACCTCGGTACATTCTCTTATCTCGGCGTCGACTACCGTACCGAGCAGGTCCAGGTACCTCCAGGGTTCGAGATGAACTGGACCTGGACCGGCGATGCGAGCAGCTATGGAGGAATCGTCAAGTCGTTCAGATATGGATGGGATATAGCCAATCTCAGCGATCCGGCCGATTGGGACGTATTCCCCAGTCCCTATACGACTTCGGCTGGCAAAAAGACATTCTATTCAGGCATCCACACGCTCTACGTCGAATCTGCGGACAACCTCGGCACGAGGACACTCGGCACGATCGAGATAACTGTGATACCTATCGTGATGACGAGGGACCTGCTATGGGTCGATGACTTCCCTTCGCTCGACTTCACCCAGACGAACTACGCCTTTCCGACCGAGTCAGAGCACGATGAGTTCTGGGAAAATATCTGCCTCAAGGTCAAGGACTTCGATCCAGTCAGAGATGTATATGATGTCCATGACAACGACTACTACGTGCCCCCGATGGCTCTGGTCTTCAGGTACAAAAATATAATCTGGTCCTTCTCGAGGGCGATCGATCCTGCAGCTGGAAGTGTCTGGAACCGTGTCGTCTACTATACGCCATCAGGCACGGCGGATGTATTGAACCTGAACTTCCTCACCTACTACCTCGCTTTCGGCGGTCACCTGTGGACCGTCGGCGAGGGGCACAGGAGCGGCGCTCTTGCCGCCTGCATCTACGACAAGGCATTCCCGTTATACATACGCTGCGAGTTCTGGGGGCCAAGCATCAACTGCAGCAACATAACGGGTGAAAACACAATGGCATACAGGGATTTCTGCGTATCGGCCCTCGACAAGGCCGAAGGCATATTCCCCAAGCAATATCTCGGGGTCAGAAGGTTAGATTACGACGCGATGCGCTACGCCTACCTCGACGACTCCGATCCCCTGATAGCCGGCATGGAATGGCTCCCGAAAAAGCTCGAGCTCTGGGACAAGCCGACAAATCCGGGCATGTTCTTCGATCCCTTTGTACGCGGCTTTCACTATGTCGAGTATTACGATCCCGAGTACTACATGAGCTACGTCGGAAAAACCTCACAGGACTGCTACCACCCCATGTACCGTGCCACGACTATGAGCTCGTGGTCGCTGGTCTACCAGTCGACCGTGGCATTCTGGTATACCAAGTACGCCGAGGTCGAGGCGATTCCGCCGGGGTGTGTCGCAGCTCCGAGTGTACATTTCGGCTTCCCCCTCTGGTTCTTCGATCGGGAACAGGTCGACTCGCTGTCTACGGCGATCTTCAAGACCTGGCAGGTGCCCCTCATGCAGGATGATATCGTCCGCGAATGATACCGCCCCCGAACCCTCCCGCCATGAGATTTTGCTTGCACTCACGCTGCAATATCGGATAGCTCTATGCATGCTTGACCAGGTTGGAAGGAACGCCCCGTGAGGAACAGGTTTGATACAGTCCATACCGTCCTGAATTACACGGGCAGTATCTTCATCTTCTTCGGTGCGGTCATACTTCTCCCGCTCGTCTGCGTCGCTGTGTTCAGAGAGTTCCGTGACGGATATACGACCACTCTTGCCTTCGCCATTCCCTCAGCTCTCTCCTTAATCCTCGGCGTCGCCCTGAAAAGGATATTCCGCGAGGGAAATAACAACACGGTCAGGTCGATGCTCATATGCGGCATCGCCTGGACGGGTTGTTCAGCTATTGGTGCCCTGCCTTTCGTCATCGGTCTCGGGACAGGCTATATCGATGCGTATTTCGAGACGATGAGCGGATTCACGACGACCGGCATCACCATGCTCTCGGGGCTCGACACGATGCCGGCAAGCATACTCTTCTGGAGGAGCTTCACGCAATGGCTGGGGGGCATCGGCATCCTCGCATTCGTCCTGGCAATCGGCCTCAAAGGACTGGGTGCTCACACCCTTTTCGGCGCCGAGAGCCACAAGATAGACATGGGCCGGCCGGTGCCGGGCCTGTTCAACACTATAAGGATACTCTGGCTGATATATCTCGGCCTCACGCTGGCGGTATTCGCCGGGCTGGTCCTGTCGGGGATGCCGGCCTTCGATTCTCTCTGTCACAGCTTCACTACACTTTCAACGGGTGGATATTCGCCACACGACTCGAGCATAGAGTATTACAGACTGACGGGGTACGGCCGGTACGCGGCGATCGAGTACGTGCTGATCGCCGGGATGCTTCTCGGCGGGATCAACTTCCTCGTCCATTACCGCATACTCATGGGAAACGTGCGAGCTCTCTTCAACGGGGTCGAGATGCGGTATTTCTGGTGTATATCAGGCTCAGCGATAGCCCTGATACTGGTATGGAGGTACTTCAGCAGCGGGCAGATCCCAGTCATGCCGGTCACTTCCGCAGCCTTCTGGAAGACGCTCGAGGAAAACTTCCGCGACACGACTTTTCAAGTCGTCTCAATCATGACAACTACCGGTTTCGCGACCAGAGATATAGCCTCAGGCTGGTTCGGGCCCTCATCCCGGCTAATATTCCTTGTCCTGATGTTCATCGGCGGCTGTGTCGGGTCAACCGGAGGAGGATTCAAAGTCCTCAGGATCTCAATCCTCATGAGAGTGATAAAAAGGGAGCTGTTCCTGCTCAGGACTCCGCTTGGATCGGTATCAACTATCGTAGTAGACGGCGAACCTGTGAGGCGTGAGGAGATACAGAGGATAACGGGACTGTTCTTCGTGTGGGCAGCCCTGCTAGCCGCCGGAGGAATCGTGACTGCGCTTCTCTCAAGCTATGGAGGGCTCGAATCGGTCTCCGGAATGTTCAGCGCCGTCAACAACGTAGGCCCATGTTTCATCCCGACCGCGGAGCTTCCACGACTGTCCCCGGTCATAAAGATCGTCTGGATATTCGGCATGCTTGCCGGCAGACTCGAGATCCTGCCCGCGCTGCTCCTGCTGAGCCGACGCGCGTGGCAGCACTGACGGAAGGAGAGCCAGAGATGTACATTATTATCGCCGGCGCTGGAAGGATCAGCACCCAGCTTACCAAGATCCTCGTGAACAAGAAACACGATGTCGTCGTCATAGATGTGGACCCGTCCACCTGCGAGATGCTCTATTCAGAGACGGGCGCCATGACGATATGCGGGAACGCCACGACCCTCAAGACGCTGAAGAAAGCAGGCGCCGATAAGGCCGACGCGATTATCTGCCTTATCCCTCGGGAGGCGGACAACATCTCCTGCGCCCTTCTTTCGAAGAGCCTCGGAATACCGAAGATCATAGCGAGGCTTATCACGCAGAGCTACGAGGAGGCCTACCGGCTAGCCGGCGTAAACATCCTCATAAGGACGATCGACCTGGTGATAAACCAGATGCTGATGGAACTCGAGAATCCCGAGGTCAGGAAGATCACCACGCTTCGCGGTGGGAAGGCGCAGATATACGCCGTCCAGGTTCCGGAAGGATCCCCAGTGATAAAAAGGTCGGTGGCCGACATAACAAAGATGAAGGATTTCCCGGATGAATGCGTCCTCATGGGCATCTACAGGGATGAGGTTAACGACTTCTTGATCACCAGGGGCAATACGATCCTCGAGGAGGATGACATGGTCTTCCTTATCTCGAAGAGCGAGTTTATCGACAGCGCGGCGAGCATCATGACCGGGCACAGGAACAAGCGCTGAGGTCCTTTACATACGGCCGGTCATCGATTAGAATCGACCCTGAGATGACGGATGTCTGCTGGAGCTCGTATCGGCCAGGCTGACAAGCACATGTCACAGGAAGGAAAACCATGAAGAAATTAACAGCGATCATTCTGGTCATTACGGTCTCTTTCGCGCTTTACGGCTGTTCCGGCTGGTCGCGATCCCAGAAGGGAGCGGCGACGGGAGCGGCGGCGGGCGGAGCTGTCGGCGCCGCGATCGGGCATCAGCACGGCAACACTGCTCTCGGGGCTATCCTCGGCGCGGCGATAGGAGGAGCGGCAGGCGCCTACATAGGCAACTATATGGACAATCAGGCCGAGGAGATCGAACGTGACATCGAGGGCGCGACAGTCGAGAGAGTCGGCGAGGGTATCAAGATCACCTTCGATTCCGGGATAATGTTCGACTTCGACAAGGCCAGTCTGCGCACCGAAGCGCAGGAGAACCTCGCCGACCTTTCCGTCATACTGAACAAGTATGAGGACACCGACATCCTCATCGAGGGGCACACAGATGCCACTGGCACCGATGTGTATAATCTCGAGCTTTCAGAAAGGCGGGCCGAGTCGGTCGCGAGCCAGCTGTCGACAAGTCAGGTCTCTGTAACGCGCTTTACGATAATGGGATACGGCGAAGCGCAGCCTGTCGCCGACAACTCCACGATCGAGGGCAGGCAGGAGAACCGCAGGGTCGAAATAGCGATCATGGCAAACGACAAGCTGAAAAAGGCGGCGGAAGACAAGACCGAATAGGCTGTCCGTCATCCGGAAAAGACAGACAAAGGAGGCTGCGAGGACCCGCCCCGGCGAATACGTATTGACACCTTTCCGTGGAGCGGGGTAGACTCCGGCCACATGAAATAACTTCAGGCGTCCCATCGGGGATGAAAAGGGAAGAGGGTGAGAATCCCTCACGGACCCGCCACTGTGATCGGCCCCGGAGCCGTAAGTCAGGATACCTGCCTGGAGGATTTGTTCCCTGGCCCTCTTCGAGGATTGAGAGGATAGGGAGAGGTAGTTTATACCCTCCGCTCTCGCACCACGAGGCGGAGGGTTTTTCTTGCCCTCCTGATAAGTTTCCATTTTCCGATCATCGAGGACTGCCTGCCCGTGGCGGAGCGATTCCGCCGGGCTGCAGGAGGATTGACTTGTTTCCTCGATCGCCGAGAATCCGCGGCGCCGCACCTGCGGCCATGCTTTGCCTTGCAGCATGCATCGCCATATCTGTGCTGACACCGGCGCCCGGCTCCGCCACATCAAAAAAGTCTGAGACATCTCCAGCCGCATCGAAAAAAGCCGCAGGCGATTCTCCAGCCTCAAGGGAAGGGATTCTCGACACCCTCTTCTGGGCGCCGGAGATCCTCGTCGAGGCCGATCGTATCGGTCCCGAAGAGGACATCATGAGCAGAAGCGGTTTCTCCGCCGTCGTGAACCTCTCGTCGCGCCGCCACAGGGTCGAGGATACCGCCTCTATCCTTGCAAGGTCTGTAGGCGTACATGTGGGGCGGGAAGGCGGCCTGGGCTCGTTCGCCACGATGTCCATACGCGGCTCATCGTCTTCCCAGGTACGGTTCTACCTCGATGGAGTCCCGCTCAACGACCCTCATTCGGGGGTAACCGACCTCAACGACATCTCGACTGGCGGCCTCGACAGGATAGAGATATATCGCGGCGCGAGCCCGACCGGATTCGGCGGATCGTCGATCGGCGGTACGGTCAACCTTGTTACGGCCGCACATGGAGGCGATGGATCCTGGCTCCAGGCTCACGGCTCGGCAGGATCGTTCGGGACGCGTAGACTTACGGCGGCGGTGAGAACACCATCCTCCCCTCTCGCCCTCCGTCTCAGCGGAGGGTATCTCGAGTCGATGGGCGACTACCCGTTCACCGACGACAACGGGACTCCCATGAACCCCGGGGACGATACCGAGGCGCTGCGCATGAACAGTGACTTCACAAGATGGAACGCCGCGGGGAAACTCGGAGCTGCGCTGCGTGGATTCGATGACCTCTCCCTCAACTTCAGCATGGTGTCCCGAGAGGGCGGGATCCCCGGGATAGGCTCGAACCAGTCGTCAACGGCGCGCTCTGAGCGCGAGAGACGCATAGGCTACCTGAAACTCAAACCGTCACCACTGGCCGGAAGGAAGATCCATCTCGACGGCACAGCGTTCTATTCATGGACGGCCGACCGCTTTGACGACCCCCACGGGGATATAGGTCTCCTGCGCCAGTCGACCGACAACCGTATCGTCTCAGCCGGCGGCAACATCCGGTCGAGAATGTTCGTGCCTGCCGCCAGGCTTTCGATAGAGGCGTTTTTCGAGGGACGCGGCGAGAGTTTCCGGCCAGGCGACCTCCTGCCCTATCCATCAGAAGGGCCTGAGCGCAAGCGGAGCACTGTCACTGCCTCCGCCTCCGGTGAGCTCGCCGTGGTCAGTGAGATCCTCTTTGTCTCAGGTGGACTGAGACGCGAATGGAGCCGCAGCGAGTTCTATGATGAACCGAATTTCCCCTGGCTCCCCCCGATCGAGCAGGGTCCGGTCGAACGGGATGAGACGACACCTTCAGCTGGATTCAGGGCCTTTCCCGCGCGTTGGATCACGATCAAGGGAAACTGGGGAAAGCATTACCGGCTCCCGACCTTCTACGAGATGTTCGGCAACTCGGGAACGGTGACCGGTTCACCCGACCTCGGGCCCGAGAGAGGAACGAACAGGGATATCGGAATCGTCTGCTCCGGAAAGCGGCTCTGGAAGATCGAACGTCCGCGCTTCGAAGCGGTCTACCTCGACAACGAGATGGATGACCTGATCCTCTTCTTCCAGAACTCCAAGCACACGGTCAAGCCGAGAAATATCGGGTCTGCATCGATACGCGGATTCGAGATCTCCGCCTCCGGGCTGATCGCGGATTACCTGAGGCTGTCTGTAAATTACACGCGCCTCGATTCGAAGGATACGAGCCCCATTCCCTACTACAACGGGAACGAGTTGCCCGGAAGACCGCGGGACGAGGCATCTCTGAGCTCAGAGCTTTTCAGCAGGAGATGGAGCGTTACATGGGAATTCCATTACATGGGAAGCAACTACCTCGACAGGGCGAACCTCGCCCGGTCGGGAGAGAGAAAGATACATGACCTTATCCTCGTGCTCCGGTCCCCCGCGCACGGGATCTCGCTGTCGCTCGAGGGACACAACCTCAGTGACGAGCGGATATACGACGTAAGCGGATTCCCCCTGCCGGGCAGGACGCTTTTCGCGACTATCGGATACAGCAACTGACAGGAGAAACACAGATGAAGATCCGGCACGCAGCATTATTCGCGGCAACCATCATAGCCGCGTCAACTATCCTCTTTTCCACGGTAACCGCAACGGAGTTCGCGTTCATCACGACGACCGACTACTCCTCAGGCTGCGCTTCGGTCATCTGGCTCGATCCGGGCTATACGACCGACATCTGCGTCGCTCCGATACACAGCGACGCGGTGGCGAGATGGCACGGCGGGCTGGTATACGTCATCAACAGGGCAGGAGCGGACAATATCCAGATACTCGATCCGGAGGACGGTTTCTCGACGCTGTCACAGCATTCTGCGGGAAACGGGACCAATCCTAAGGATATCGCCTTCGTCTCACCCGGCAAGATCATTCGTATCGAGGTACGATTCGAACGACCTGCTCATCATGAATCCTTCGACGGGAACGCATCTCGGCACGATCGACCTTTCAGGCTTCGCCGACGGCGACGGGCTATGCGAGATGGACCACATGCTGATCAAGGACGGCATCCTATTTGTGTCGATACAGAGGATCGACCGCAACAACTACTGGATGCCTGTCGGGGACAGCTATATCGCCGTCATCGACGCGGCAGCCGACACCCTGATAGACGTAGACCCGGGAAGCCCCGGTGTGCAGGCGATTCCGCTGACGGCTTCAAACCCCTACACCGACCTGAAATTCGCTTCAGACGGGTACACCATACTGGTTGGATGTGCCGGGCTCTGGGGTTTCAACGACGGCGGGATCGAGATGATCGATCCCGTCACGATGAGCTCCCTTGGATTCATGATAACGGAGTCCGCGGCAGGGGGAGACATCAACGAGTTCGAGATACTTTCAGCGGACAAGGGGTACCTTATCCTCGCAACCCCGTCCTTTACGACCGACATCGTCCCCTTCGACCCATCGGCCGGGACAGCGGGGCCGCCGATATACTCACCACCCGGCTGGGTCCTCAACGACATAGAGATCTCTCCCGACGGAGAGCTCTTCGTCGCCGACCAGACCGAGACGGCGCCAGGGATATGGATCTGGGATACGTCGGCAGATACGCTGATCACACCCTCGCTGAAGAGCACGGGGCTGCCCCCGTTCCAGATCTGCTTCAGCGAACCGGCATTCTCATCGGTGGAGCTCCCCCCAGCCGTCTCGCTCGGCGCCAACTATCCCAACCCGTTCAACCCGGCGACGACCGTTCCCTTCTCGCTGGAAAAGAACGGCACGGTCGAACTGACGATCTACGACGCGGCAGGCAGGAGGATAAGGACCCTCGCGGCGGGACATTACCAGGCGGGGTCTCACGAGGCCATATGGAACGGCGCCACCGACGCGGGCCGCGCGGCGTCATCGGGAGTATATTTTGTCAGGATGAAGCTGGACGGATGACGGCCGTCCGGAAGATCGTACTGCTGAAATAGTGAGCCCCGGAGACTTCAGCGTTGCGGGAATACAGCAGGATAGAAACATTTCACGAATCAGATGCAAGGATTTTTACCGCCACCGGTGACGGTAAATTATCTGCCACTTCTATGATCGATCTATCTCCTGAGCACGAAAACCACTCCCGGTGCCGGGAGTAGATCATTCCCCTACCTGTAGTCCTCCACCTTGTGCCGGACGATCTCTCCATCGATCATGTAGATCACATCTTCCGCGATGTTAGTCGCCAGATCGGCGACCCTCTCGAGATGCCTCGAAACGGAGAGCAGATGTATCAGGTTCTCCATCTTCGAAGGATCCCTCTTTATCTCGTTCTGTATGAGGATGTACATCTCGCGGTTGATCGCGTCGACAGCGTCGTCCATCCCGCAGACCTTGTGCGCCAGTGCAGTATCCTCGGTTACGAGTGCATCGAGGCTCTTCTTGAGCATGTCCCTCGAGATCTCGGACATCTTCATGAAGTCGGCCGGGATCTCGGCCTTCTCCTTCGTCGCGAGAAAGGCCGCCCTTTCGGCAATATTGACCGCAAGGTCGCCGACCCGCTCGAGATCGTTGTTGATCTTCAGGATAGCTATGATCAGCCGAAGATCGCGCGCGACAGGCTGGTGAAGGGCCAGAACCTTCAGACAGTCTTCCTCGATCTCCACCTCCATCTGGTCGATGTCGGCATCCTCCTTCATGATCTGCTCAGCCAGTGCCTTGTCCCGCTCTTCGAGCGATTTCATAGCCTTATACAGGATCTCTTCGGCCGCCGCTCCGAGAGCCAGTATCTCCTTCTTCAAAGCGGCGATCTCTCTGAGTATGTGTTTTGACATCTTTACACTCCCTTGATCATATCTGTTGCCCCGGAACATTACTTATTTCTTCGGTTGCATCGCCTGTTCCGTGATATTACCCGAATCTTCCCGTTATATAATCCTCGGTCTGCCTTTCCGCCGGATTGGTGAATATCTGCTTTGTCTCCCCGTACTCGATCAGGTGTCCTTCGTAGAAGAAGGCGGTCAGGTCGGAGACTCTCGCTGCCTGCTGCATATTGTGAGTTACAATTACAATCGTGTACTCGCCCCTCAGTTCCGAGATCAGGTCCTCTATCCTCGAAGTGGAGCGCGGATCGAGTGCCGATGCAGGTTCGTCCATAAGAAGGACCTTAGGGTTGACCGCGACCGCCCTGGCCAGGCAGAGCCTCTGCTGCTGTCCTCCCGAGAGGCCGAGCGCATTGTCGTCGAGCCTGTCCTTGACCTCGTCCCACAATGCTGCCTGCCTGAGACTCTTTTCGACTATCTCACCTAGTCTTCTTCTGTCGCTGGTCCCGTGGATCTTCGGCCCGTAGGCGATATTATCGAATATGCTCTTCGGGAAAGGATTCGGCTTCTGGAAGACCATCCCGACCATCTTACGAAGGGATACTACGTCAACCTGGGGAGCGTAGAGGTCCTGTCCGTCGAGAGTAAGTTCTCCCTCCGCATGACAACCGGGGATCAGGTCGTTCATCCTGTTGATCGCCCGAAGGAAGGTGCTCTTGCCGCACCCGCTCGGCCCGATGACAGCTGTCACCAGTCCCTCCGGGATATCGAACGAGACATCCTTCACGGCAGCGTTATCGCCATAGTAGATGGAGAATTTTTTCGATCCGATCAACGGCCGCCTGTCCGTCAGCGGATTATCCCGGAACTCAGTGATTCCGAGTGCTACCCCGCCGGTCCTTTCCGCTACCTGTGACATCGTCTTTTCATCCTTCCGATTCATATTCTTCGTTTAATGACTCAGCTTCTCAATCTCTTCGATATGCGGGCCCTCATTATGACCGCTGCCAGGTTGAGGAGGAGGACCATCGATACGAGGGTCAACACCATCCCGTACTGAACGTGGCGGATCTCGTCGACTGCCTCGTGCTCGGTTGCGAGATTGTAGATATTCCACGACAGGGCCGGGGAGGGCTGGCTGAGCGTCTGCCAGAAGGCAAGCGGCCTCCCCACACTGACGGCTGCCGTGAATATGATAGGCGCCGTTTCGCCGGCAGCCCTGCCGAGACTGATGATTATGCTCGTCAGGATCCCCGGAAGCGCCGCCGGAAGTATCACAGAGATTATCGTATGCCATTTACCCGCGCCCAGGCTCATCGCCGCTTCCTTGTATATACGCGGCACTGCGAGGATCGCTTCCTCGGAGGCGCGGATCACTGTCGGGAGCACGAGGAAGGCGAGCGTCAGCGATCCAGCCAGAACACTCTTCCCGTTCCCCAAACCCATCGTATTTATAAAGAAGGCGAGACCGAAGAGGCCGAATACGATACTCGGCACTCCCGCGAGCGAGCTGATACATGTGCGCAGCAGGCTCACGAACCTTCCCGTTCCGGCGTACTCGGCAAGGTATATGGCGGTGATTATCCCGAGAGGCACAGCAAAGAGCATGGCGCCGAAGGCGAGGTAGAAGGTCCCGAGCATCTCGGGCCAGATCCCGCCGAAGAAATGCGCGTCCTTTGATTCGTCGAAGAGAAAACGCCAGTAGAATGTCATCTTCGGGCGCATCATCTGCTCTATGTTATCTTCGAGATACACGAAAAGGGGTGCGAGTGATGTCGATTCGAACAGTGCGGACCTGGGCTTTTCGATCTTCACGCCCATCCGGTCAGGATCGGAGTAGTCGTATTCCTCGACAAATAATATCTGGTGAAGTTTTACCTGCGTCCTGTCCCACCTCGTCTGGCCGTACTGGTCGCGTATGAGGACCGGCTCCCTGTCGCCGGGAAAAGGCCCGAGGAGTTCGGCCAGCATCTCCCGGAACTCAGAGTATTCGCTTCGATACTGTCTCCTGAATGCAGACCCACCCTCCTCCATCTCCGCATCGAACATTGCAAGCATGTCATAGACCGGCTTCCTGGCCGCCTCGGTCTCCGTGATGTCTATTTCGAGTTTCGCGCGGCTTCCGCGTCCGAAATGATCGAGGTTGAGCTTCCTGTTCTCAACTGTCTCCCTGAAGATAAAGGCGCCCGCTCCCCGCCAGACGATCGGCTGCAGCAGGATGACGAGGGACACCGCCATCAGCACGATAGCGATCACGCCTATCGCGGTGAATGACCTGTCGAGCATCCTGCGAGTCCTCAGTTCCATATCAGCCCAGCTTCTTTCTCGATCTTCTCAGGATCATCTCGCTGACAAGATTCGATACGAACGCGAAGACGAGCAGGCAGAACGCCATCGCGAAGAGTACGTGATACCTCGCCGAGCCTGTAACGTGATCGGCCTCGCCCATATCCCCGGCGATCGTCGCCGTCAGCGTCCTTATCGGCTCGAGGTAGTTGAATATCGGCTGGGGTATCCTCGCGGCGTTGCCCGAGGCCATCCAGACGACCATCGTCTCGCCGATGGCCCGCATGACGCCCAGAATGACCGCGGCTAGTATTCCGCTCTTTGCCGCCGGCAGTACGACTTTCAGTAGAGTCTCCGCCCGCGTGGCTCCGAGGGCGTAGCTTCCCTCGCGCAGCTCCCTGCCGATAGCGTTCAGAGCATCCTCCGATACGCTGACCACGGTGGGCAGCGCCATGATGCCGAGAATAATCGAGGCGTTGAGCGCGTTTGTGCCGCTGCCTATCTTCAGGCCGCCGAGGAAACTGCTGATCTGCCAGAGCCCCAGCGCGATGACGGCTGCCATGACGGCTGCGGAAGCGATCTTCGCGATTCCGCGCCTGCTCTCTTTGAATCTCGTTCCGATCGAGATCGCTCGCAACACCGATCCCGATCAGATGATAGCGGCACGAGCACGATCATCGCCCCGACCGACAGCATCCCGCCGCCCTTCTCCTGCAGGAGCGGGGCGAAAACGACGAGCGCGAAGAATCCGTAAACGACCGAGGGGATCGCCGCGAGCATCTCGATCACCGGCTTGACGACCTGGCGGACCGAGAAGGGAAGGATATCGCTGAGACAAAGTGCTGCGAGCACGCCCATCGGCACCGCAACGACGATCGCCCCGAGCGTGACAAGCGCGCTCCCGACGAATATCGCCAGGGCGCCGAACTCCGCGTCTTCCCTCGAAGGATACCAGCGGGAGCTCGTGAAAAACTCTTTGATCCCCTCGATCTGAAAGAAGGGAATGGCATCCTTGACTATGAAGTAGAAGATAAAGAGAAGAGCGATCAGTGAGCTCGACGCTATCGTGATCAGGACTGTATTACCGGCAAGGGTACCCAGTCGCCTGTGGCGCTGGGCACCCCTGCTCATAAGCAACCGGCTGCGAATATCTGATTCGGTGTGTTCGACGATCCTGTCATTCATAACAGCCGGTTCCCTGCATGGACCTTTCGTCCCCTGGGTTAATACTTTGTTACCGGGATAAAGCCGATCTCCTCGACGATCTCCTGGCCCTTGGGGGACAGGTAGAGCGTGATGAAACGATGGAGATGGGTCCCGAGCTTCGGATAGCCGTCGGTGAACATGAACAGCGGCCGCGCGATCGGGTAGATCCCGGAGGAGATCGTGTTCATATCAGGCGTTACGCCGTCGATATCGAGCGGCTTGACGCTGCGGTCGACAAAGCCGAGGCCGACATAGCCGATCGCGGCGGGAGTGCTCTGCACGCGCTGTCGGATCGCGCCGTTGCTGCCGACGTACTCTGCCTTCTCGAAGATCTTCTCTTTCTTCATTACGAGATTCTCGAAGGTCTCGTAGGTGCCGCTGTTCGTGTCGCGGCTTATCATCACGATATCGACGTTCGGTCCGCCGATCTCTTTCCAGTTCGTGATCTTGCCCATGTAGATGTCACGGACCTGCGCCACGGTGAGCCCCTTTACCGGGTTGCTCGGGTGGACGATCATTACGATACCGTCGATGGCTACTACGTGCGCCACCGGGATGCGGCCCTTCTCGACCGCCGCGGCGAATTCCTTGTCCTTCATGAAACGTGACATGTCGGCGATGTCGCACATCCCGTTGATCAGGCTCTTGGCGCCGTTGCCGCTGCCCGATTCGCTGACCGTGATGTTGACGTCCTTGTTCTTCGACATGTAGTACTCGGCGAACGCCTTGGCGATCGGGCCGACAGTCGTCGAACCGTCGATGATTATCTTCTCCTCGGCGACCACTGCGCCGGGGACTGCGACCGAACCCGCGAGGGCGAGGACCACTATCATCGCTATGAGTTTAAGACCTTTCATCTTGACCTCCTTGAGCCTTTCTGCCTGTAAATCTACTTTCCTTCTGTTAGCCATCTGTTAAGACATTGTCAGATTCCCGTTAAGGCTTAATTGCCATATTCTCTAGAACTTCAATACCAGGTCGATGAAGAGCCGAGTGAAGTCCGTACCTTCTTCTACGCCTCTCTTGTTGAGAAACAGGGTGCTGGAAAGCGCGACGTTATTCGCTATCTCATATGCGCCGGTGAAAGCGAAGCCCTTGACGTCTGTCGTGCCGCCGCCGAAATCTGAGTCGGCGAACAGGCCGATAACAGCGTCGGTCTCTACATACTTGTAGAAGCCGCCCAACGCCCAGGCGCCTTTGCCTTTTCCGCTCTTTACTCCGAGCCCCGCGAGCCAGCCGGTGTTGAGGCTGTCTGCGGCAGTGTTATTTACATAGGAGCCCCAGGCGGTCCAGGAGGCCTTACCGGCCTTGAATCCGAACTCTGCAAATCCCTCGATCAGCCTGTAATCGTTGGCGAAAACATCATTGCTGTCAGCGTCAACTACGGACGTGTTACCGAAGAACACGCCGTCGAAGAGGGCTTCAGAACCTTTGAGGTTCTCATACCCGTAGTAGCTCGCTCCAAAGCCGATGTGGCTCTTCTCTGAGGTCTTGATCTTCAGGCCGCTCTGTGCGCCGAGCATGTAGACGTAAGGATCAGCCTTCTGCTCCATGATGGTGTACCAGGAACCGGTCAGGAAATACGACACCTTCTCCCCTGCGTCCCTCTTGAAATTGACCGCGACACCTTCAGGATTGACGTCGCCGTCCCAGATGAGCTGGTTCTTGGCAGGCTTGTAGAATGAGTTCTTCATCTTTCCGCCATAGATGTGAAGACCCTCGGCCTTGACTGGATGGAAATCGAAGTAGGCGAGGTCGAGCCAGTACCCCTTGGTGGTAAAGGCATCGGTCAATGTCCTGTTGGTAGAAGCTGGATCGTTGACCCCTGTCGCGAATCGTGAAACGAAGGTGAAGTCTTCATTGACCGATACATTCATCGAGAGTCTCGCGCGGATACGGTTCCTGTTCCTGTTGAAATCCTTGCTGTCATCCCAGATGCCGTCGTAACGGTCCCTGAAATCTCCACCGAGCTTGATCTTCTCGTACCATTCGCCCGCGTCAACGGCGCTTGAAGCGACCGCTATAACCAGGATCACCAGTATCGCTATCTTCTTCATGATGTCCTTTCTCTTTTTACTCGGCGGGACCCCACCCGCCTGACCCATTGTTCGAGTTCCGGGGATTACTGCCCCGGGCAGTTCCTCCATGTCTTTCGACTACTTCATACACCAGAATAGTAAACCGGCTGTATTAAGGGATTATTAAGGCGAAGTTAGAATGCAGTGAGTGCTTTCCGGCCCGTTATGACGCGGAATCCGGAAGATGCAGCGTGAAGGCGGAGCCTTCTCCAGGTGTGCTCATGACCGTTACTGATCCGCCATGAACCTGCATGATGTGTTTGACTATCGCCAGTCCGAGCCCGGTCCCCCCGAGCTTTCTGCTCCTCGCCTTATCGACGCGGTAGAACCTCTCAAACAGCCTCGGCATATCCTCTTTATCGATACCGCACCCCTCGTCACGGACCTCGACAGTGATCTCTTCGGCATGCCTCGCGGAGACGATCACCACATGGCCCCCTTCCTCGCTGTATTTGATCGCGTTGTCGAGCAGATTTATCACAGCCTGCTCGAGCAGGGGCCCGTTGACCGCGACTTCCATGTCCGAAGCGCAGTCGACTTCGATATCGATCTTCTTTTCCTTTGCCTTGTAATCACACACCTCGAGGGCATCGTTGATAATGTCGATTACACCTGCCTTCTCGACCCTGAGGTTGCTCTCTTCCAGGCCGCGTTCGACTCCGGAGAGAAGCAGAAGGTCCTCGATAATATTGTCCATCCTCTCGGCCTGCCTGCCTATGATATTGAGAAAATTCGCTGCGTCGGAAGGATCCTTCATCGCTCCGTCCAGGAGAGTCTCGACAAATCCCTTTATCGAGGTGATCGGCGTCCGAAGCTCGTGCGAAACGTTCGCCACGAAATCCTTCCTCAGGTTCTCGAGTCTCCTGAGCCTCGTTACATCGTTGAGGACTATCACGCCCCCGCGCAGCCTCCCATCGGGCCTCAGCAGCTGGACACCATGAGCCTGCACATACATCTCGCCCCTGTCATTGCGCAGCGTGATATCCTCCTCGACATTGACAGCACTGCCGAGAGTCCTGCCCACGAATTTCTGGAGATACGGGTTACGCACGACCTCCTGGATCATCCTGCCTTCCGCTTCGGATATATCAACTCCCAGGAATCCAGATGCGGCAGGGTTAATTCGTACTATCTTCTCATTCTCGTCGACGACGAGGAGGCCCTCGACCATCCCCGAGAATATCGCTTCCTGCTCGTTGCGCTGCCGTTCGACTGTCTCTATCCTGTCCTCGAGCCGTCCGGCCATTTCGTTGATAACGCTGGCAAGCCCTCCGATCTCCTCCAGTTCATGGACGGGCAGGCGATAGCTCAGGTCATTGCTCGCGAAATGAACGACGCCCTTCTTTATCTCTTCTACAGGGCGGCTGATCCGCTTGGCTACGAGCATGCTGACCACCGCAGCCACTATCGCTACGAGGATCCCGGAGATGATGATCCGCAGATACATGGTCTTCAGAGACTGATCCAGAGCGGTAAGAGGCATTGATGCCCGCACTGCGCCGGGGACCCCACCATCGACCCTGATCGGAACGGCGACGTACATAAACCTTTTTCTGAGCGTGTCGCTGTACCTGATAGAGGAGCCGGTCATCCCCGACAGGGCCCTTATGAACTCGGGCCTGTCCCCGTGGTTCTCCATCGAAGCCGGATCGCTGTCCGAATCGCCGATGACCTGCCCATCGGGCAGGATAACCGTTATCCGGGTACCTGTCGAGCCGCCGAGCTCCTTGCACAACCCGTCTACGACTGAGTATGGACCATCGATCCTGTCGGCGATCATTTTTTCAAAAAGAACCGCTCTGGCCTCGAGATCATCCGCCGTCGTGTTGAAATGAAATTCTTTTACTGCGCGCGAGGAATAGCCCGTCACGATGGCCAGAGAGACCACGATGATGACGAGGTACCAGGGGAATATGAACCATACGAGGCGCTTCGGATGCATCTAACTCTCCATGAACCTGTAACCGACACCCCTGACCGTCTCGATAAGCTTGCCTACCGGGCCGAGCTTTTTTCTCAGGCCGACAATATGTACATCAACCGACCGGTCGGTCACCGGGTATTCCTCGCCTTTGGCCGCATCTATGATCTGGTGCCGGGTGAAGACCCAGCCCGGACGCCTCGCAAGATGGTAGAGGATCTCGAACTCGGTCGAAGTGAGCGTCACCGGCTTCCCTTTCACGAGCACCTCGCGCCTGCCGGGATGTATTACGAGGTCCTTCCTCTTCAGGACCGCACTCAAGTTGGCAGGTGCCTCGGACCTGCGCCTCAGGACGGCCTTTATCCTCGCTACAAGCACACGCGGGCTGAACGGCTTTGTAATATAGTCGTCCGCTCCGAGCTCGAGCCCGGCAACCACATCAGCCTCTTCGCCACGGGCGGACAACATCACTATCGGTATATGAGATGTCTTCTGGTCATGCTTGAGGATGTTGCAGACCTCGAGCCCGTCTATACCAGGAAGCATCAGGTCGAGGAGGATCATGTCGGGCAACTTTGCCCTCGCCTTCTCAAAGGCGGCCTCCCCGGTCCCGACCACTGTCACGTCGAAGCCGTTCCTCGCGAGGTTGTACCGGACAAGTTCCTGGATGTCCTCTTCATCATCGACAACGAGAATATGTTCCTGTGCCATCGCTCACCTTTCAGTGTCCGCAGACTTAAGCGAATTACAGGTTAACAGATAATATGCACGGATGAGCGCAATGTTAGGGGGATGTTAGATTCCCGTTAAAATAAATGCAATCCCTTATCTCAGCCTCCGCTCGGCCACGATGCTGTAGAGGACGGGGACGAGGAAGACAGAGATCATAACGACGGTCATCCCCCCGAACGAGGGGATCGCCATCGGGACCATGATGTCGGAGCCCTTCCCGGTAGAGGTCAGCACGGGGATAAGAGCCAGGATAGTCGTCGCGGACGTCATAAGTGCGGGCCTGACCCGCCGCATCGCCGCCATGACGACCGCGTCGCGGATCTCACCTCGGCTGCCAGGCATTTTCTTCGCGAAGGTCTGCTCGAGATAGGTCGACATCAGGACGCCGTCGTCGCTCGAAATGCCGAAGAGGGCAAGGAACCCCACCCACACTGCCACCGAGAGATTGTACGGCCTGATGTTGAAGAGCTCACGCATGTGAATGCCGAAGACGGAAAAATCGAGGAACCATCCCCTGCCGTAGAGCCAGAGCATGATGAACCCGCCGGCCCAGGCGACGAATATCCCGGAGAAGACCAGTAACGTAGTGGAGACCCTCCTGAACTGGAGATATAGAATAAGGAATATCGCCATCAGCGCCATCGGAAGGACGACGGCGAGCTTCTTCTCCGAGCGGACCTGGTTCTCCCAGCTGCCGGCGAATGCCCAGCTCACACCGGCGGGAACAACCAGTTCCCCCGCCTCGACACGCGAGAGCAGGTATGAGCGGGCCGCCTCTACTACCTCCACCTCTCCATATCCGTCCCTCCCGTCGAAAATCACGTACCCGGTGAGGAAGGTGTCCTCCGACTTGATCACCATCGGGCCGCGCACGAACAGCACCTCGGCAAGTTCACCGAGCGGGACCTGCGCGCCACCGGGCGCCGGAACGAGGATGCGGCCGAGGTCGTCTATATCGCCGCGAAGCTCGCGCGGATAACGGACACGCACTGGATACCTCTCCCTGCCTTCAACGGTAGTGGTCACATTCTTTCCGCCTATCGCCACCTCGATCACATCCTGGACCGCTCTCATGGACAATCCGTACCTGGCGATCTTCTCGCGGTCGATGACGATCTCTAGATACGGTTTCCCGACGATCCTGTCGGCAAGCACTGCCGCCGGCTCTATCTGCGGAACCTGTTTGAGGAGGCGCTCGATCTCGAGCCCGAACTTTTCGATCGAATCGAGGTCCGGCCCCCTGACCTTGACCCCCATCGGAGCGCGCATCCCCGACTGGAGCATCACTATCCGCGTCTCTATCGGCTGAAGCTTCGGGGCTGAGGTCGTGCCGGTGATCGCCCCGGCCTTTACGATCTCGTCCCATATGTCATCGGTGGTCCTTATGTGATCGCGCCAGTTCCTGAAGGGTTTCCCTCGGCTGTAGGGGATAAGGCTCCCATCGGCGCCGCGGAAGAAAACATTGTTACTATTATCGTATCGGAAGCGCATTACATGGCCTGAAGCGTCAGTGACGTATTCGGACCTGATAATTGATGATGGTCTCGACCATCGACAGCGGAGCCGGATCGAGCGGTGTATCGGCGCGTCCTATCTTGCCGACGACCGATTCTATCTCGGGGATGGCTGTGAATGCCATGTTCTGCTTCTGCAGCACGTCGAGAGCCTCGCCTATCGAAGCGTGCGGCATCGTCGTCGGCATGTATAGAAACGACCCCTCATCGAGCGACGGCATGAACTCCTTCCCCAGTCCGGGGAAGGTATGGTGGAGCGACGATATAGAGCGCCGATGCCTTTACCGGCTTCGGCATGAAACCGGCGAAATAGTCGAATCCCTTCCAGACGAAGCCTCCGAGAAGAACGAGCGCAACGGTGAACGAGAGGAAGATCTTCCTGTGCGAGAGGCACCACCTCAGCGCCGGCTCATATACGCGATAGAAGAGCTTGAACAGTATCAGCAGCCCGCCGATAAGTCCGCCGACAAAGAGCAGGTTGAGGATGTAATGGCTTTCGTATCCCAGGGGCCGCCAGTGCGAGGCGAGCAGGACTATGACCGCGCCGATCGTGATGTGGGTCCAGTGACTGGAGATACGTTCCCGAATCCCTGCCGGTAGATAATGCCCGAGAAGAAGCCAGACACCCATGAAGAGATGGGCCCCGGCGACGAGCCTCAGCCCGATCGAGAAGATGAATACCGAAGCGCCGATCAATATCAGTCCCATCCAGTAGCTCCGCTTTTCCCCGCGGCTTCTCTCGCCGCGCAGGATCATGTGCGCCGCCGGCGGTATCATCACGAGCGCCACGAGGACCGAAGCGACAAGTGCGAATGTCTTTGTCCACGCAAGCGGCTTGAAGAGCTTTCCCTCGGCAGCGGTCATCGCGAATACGGGGAGGAACGAGATAACCGTCGTTGCGATAGCCGTCAATACGGCGCTTCCGACCTCGGAGGCGGCCCTGTATATGACCTCGAGACGTGACTCCTCCGGCCCGGCCGCAGCGAGATGCCGCATGATGTTCTCGGTGATCACTATTCCCATGTCAACGATCGTCCCGATAGCGATCGCGATCCCCGAGAGGGCGACGATGTTCGCGTCGACACCGAAACTCTTCATCGCGATGAATACGGCAAGCACGGTCAGCGGCAAAAGCCCCGATATCAGCATGGCCGCGCGAAGGTTCATCACCATCACGAGCACTACGATGATCGTCACGAGGATCTCGTCGATCAGCGCCGTGTTGAGAGTGCCGAGCGTCTCGTAGATCAGCCCCGTCCTGTCGTAGAAGGGGACGACGCGAACCTGCGAGACGGTCCCGTCGGGGAGGGTCTTCTTCGGAAGCCCCGGCGCTATCTCGGCGATCTTCGCCTTGACGTTCTTTATCGCCGCGAGAGGGTTCTCGCCGTAGCGGACGACTACCACGCCGCCGACTGCCTCGGCGCCCCCCTTGTCGAGCGCCCCGCGCCGCGCCGCCGGCCCGAGCGCCACCGTTGCGATATCGCCGACGGTGACAGGCACGCCGCCTCGTTCGACGATCACCGTCTTCTCGAGGTCGCCGACGTTTTTCACGAATCCCAGTCCGCGGATCACGTACTCGACCCGGTTTATCTCGATCGTCCTCGCGCCGGTATCGATGTTCGACATCCGAACGGCGTCGTAGACCTGGCCGAGCCCTATCCCGTAGGCGAACATCGCGTCGGGATCGACGTCTACCTGGTACTCGCGCACGAAGCCGCCTATCGAGGCGACTTCCGCTACGCCGTCGGCCGACATCAAAGCATAGCGCACCGTCCAGTCCTGCACCGAGCGCAGCTCGTCGAGGTCCCATCCTCCAGAGGGCTGTCCATCATCGCCGTACCCCTCGAGCGTGTACCAGAAGACCTGCCCGAGGGCCGTGGCGTCGGGCCCGAGTGTCGGGCTGACTCCTGCCGGCATCGTCCCCGGCGCGAGCGAGGCGAGCTTCTCGAGCACCCTCGAACGCGACCAGTAGAACTCGACGTCGTCTTCGAATATCACGTAGACACTCGAGAATCCGAAGTACGAGTAGCTCCGTATCGTCTTCACGCCTGGAATGCCAAGAAGGGAAACTGTCAGCGGATATGTGACCTGGTCCTCTATGTCACGGGGCGAGCGCCCCATCCACCGTGTGAATACGATCTGCTGGTTCTCGCCTATATCTGGGATAGCATCAACGGGAACGGGGTCGCGGGGAAGAAAATCGATCTGCCAGTCGAAAGGAGCGACCATCACGCCCCACAGTACGACAGCGAGCAGGACGATCAGGACGACGAGCTTGTTCTCGAGAGAGAACCTGATCACTTTGTCGAGTATCGAAAACCCCTTATCGTGAGGTCCGCCGGCCTGCATCCCCGTTACTCACCCCCCGCCGATGGAAGTTTCTTCTCGATCGAACCGCAGCGCAGCATGACTGCGCCGTAGAACGAGTTGTATACCGTGTCGACCTCCTGGATCCAGAACGCCCCCGTGTTGTCGCGGGCCATAGGGCAGAAGGTGAGGTAGAAGTCTCCCTCTGCATGACCGATCCTGTCATGGAGCTCGATGACAGCCTTTGACAAGTGGTAGAACGAATCCCTCGCCTCCTCCATATCCCGGGACTTGCTGCCTTCGGCGGAATACTTGACTATCCGCGATGAGACACCCATCCAGAATTCGTGGACCGGGTGCTTGAAGGCTGTCATATCGGCATCGGCGGTCTTCTTTACAAGATCCTTGAAAGCTGAAACTGCTTTCGCGTGGTCGTCCCCGGCAAGAGCCATCTGGACGTCGAAGTAGGCGTCGTAGACAGGTTCCAGTTCCTTCAGCATGACAAAGCCCGCCGTGATGTGACCGTAAGGCCTCTCCGCATCCGCCCCTTCGGCGGAAACGCGAGCGGGCGGCGTTTCATGCCCGCCATGTTCATGCAGGACCGGCGCAGCATCCCCGTCCGGGTTCATCATCGAGGGCTGCGCCCTGATCTGCAGTTCGCTGTCGATCTTGAAGGCGCCGTTGACGACGACCAGCTCGCCTTCCTCTAGCCCTGAGAGGACGACGTAACTGTCTCCCGCCTTCGGACCGAGAACAACGTCCCTTCCCTCGAATACCGGCCCGGTGCTTCCCGGAAGCCGAACGTATACGACGGCCCTCTTTCCAGTCAGCATCGGCGCCGTGGCGGGGATAATGAGGGGATCCATGCCGTCAGTATCAAGGGGAACAGATATCTCCCCGCTGACGAACATGTCGGGCCTCAGGCTACCCTCTTCGTTCGATGCGACGGCTCTCACTCCGGCCGTCATCGTCTTCGGATCAAGGACAGGGTCGACGAACACGACTTCCCCGGGGAATGTCTCGCCAGGATGCGCCGTGGAACTGAAGCTGACCTCCTGCCCCCGCTTTATCAACGGCAGATCGCTCTGGAAAGCCCTCAGCGTCACCCAGACCTTTGACAGGTCGGCGATCCTCATCAGGGTACTGCCCGTCTTTACGTACTGTCCCTCTTTGACGGCCAGGTCGATGACGACTCCCGACGAGGGAGCGTAGATCACGATCTGCCTTCTGACACTTCCAGCCCTCTCTATCGCCTCTATCTGGCTGCCAAAAAGCCCGTACTGTTTGAGTTTCTCACGTGCCGCATCCAGGGTCGAACGCGCCGGGCTGTCCCCTTCGGGCGCCGCGTCATATGCGCGCCTGGCCTGCAGGAGTTCCTCCTGCGCGCTGACCAGGCTCGGGGAGTAGATCTCGGCGAGCGGATCGCCCTTTCGCACCGAAGCGCCCGTGAAGTTGACCATGAGCTTCTCGATGCGTCCGGGGACCCATGCAGTGATCTCCGACATGCGCGTCTCGTCGAGTGCTACGCTGCCGACGGCGCGGACCACCGCCTCGGCCGGCCGGCGCAGGACAGGCCGCGTCTCGATCTCGGCGAGCTTTATCGCCGACTCACTCATCGCAAGCTGCCTGTCCCCGAGATCCTCTCCCGCTCCCTGGTCGACGGGAATCAGGTCCATGAAACAGATCGGGCACTTGCCCGCTTCGGGAAGCCTGATCTGAGGATGCATCGAACAGGTCCAGACCTCCGCCGCAGCCTGCCGTGCGGCGCCGCCGTCAGCAGGGGGGCTTTCGCCTCCCCCGCGGATCAGGAACCCCGCGATGAACGCCACCGCGACCAGCGCGGCGATAGTGATGGTGCGTGTGCGTCCAGACATACTCTTTTTCCTTTTCTCAGTGTCCATGGCCGTGATCGTGGTCGCCACCATGTCCCTCATGGTCATGGTCGTGACCCTCATGATCCTCGTGATCCTTTTCCTCGGCCTCTCTCAACACCTTGAGGTACTTGTCGGGGTCTGCGTTGAACTTCTCGATGCAGTCAGCGCAGCAGAAGTAGATCCCCCGGCCCTTGTAGTAGGTGAAGAACTTCTTGTCTATCGGGTTTCCCATAACGGGACAGGTCGTCTGCACGTTCTCGAAGAGGACCTTGTCCTTTGCCGCCTGTTCGAAGAACTTGTCGGGATCCTTCAGCAAAGAACCTTCGCATCCGGCACAGCAGAAATAAATCCTCTGTCCCTGATAGTCCGTGTAGGAATCAGAGGTGATCTTCCCGCCCATCACGGGACAGGTCGTCTGTGCGTTGAATCCCTCGGGGATCTCGGCTTTCTTCCCGGTCTCTTTCTTGTCCTCAGCGTTCAGGGTCGGCACTGCTACGGCAAAAGCGACCAGCACCACAAAAAGAATCGTAATAATCGACTTCATCTCGTCCTCCTTCAGTTGTCATGCCGGAATGTCATTGCGGCAAGCATCTCGAGTTCGGCGGCCCTGATCTCCCGTTTGACCAGCGCCTCCTCCATCTCCAGCCTGAGATCGAGGAGAAGCCGCTGCGCGTCGAGCACATGCAGGAAATCGGCGTCCCCTCCTTCATATTCAATAAGTG
This sequence comes from Candidatus Krumholzibacteriia bacterium, assembly GCA_963836185.1. Lineage (GTDB taxonomy): Bacteria > Krumholzibacteriota > Krumholzibacteriia > Krumholzibacteriales > Krumholzibacteriaceae > JAUWCL01. The sequence continues at coordinate 352,839 of CAWIIQ010000003.1, read as the reverse complement.
TCACGGCGAGCGATTCCTCGGCTTTCGGGATCAGCGTGCCCGCGAAGAGCTCCGTCTTCGAGGAGGCGTCCCTGTGCTCAGCGAGGACCTTCTCCACCCGTGCCCGCAGGTCATCCTCCGTATCCTTCTTCTCGTACCTGTTCATCTCTATCTTCGCCCTCGCCTCATCTTTCATCGCGCTGTTTTTGCCGAACCATATCGGGAGCTTCACGCTGAGGCTTACCATCCATGGATCCTTGCCGCTGTCCGGCATCTCCGGATCGAGGGCCGGGCCGGTGTCTATATAATCCAGACCGAGGGAGAAGTCGGGCCATGCAGACTTTCCCGCGAGCCTGAGCGCGTTCTCCTCGCGCATGATCATATGGTCGATCGCCAGTATTGACGGATTGTTGATCAGGACCGCTGCCATCACCGTGTCAGGCTCGATAGCGGCAGGTTCGGGCATGACGCCGGGGAAAGGGACCTCGGTCCCTTCCGGCGCTCCAAGCGCATTTCTCATATCTTCCGCGGCGGATTCCCTCGAATCCTCGAGGGCGCGCAGAGCGTCGGTAACCCGTGCGATCTCGATCTCTATCCTCACGATGTCGCTTCGCCCGCTCTGCCCCGTCTCGAACCTCGTCCGGCTGATCGACTCCCAGCCGTCGAGAAGCTCGAGCGTCGAGCGCGCGATCTCAATGCGCCGGCCGAGGAGATAATACTCGCTGTAAGCCTTCCTCACCTGGTAGGCGAGCTTCAGCTTCTCCGCCTGGAAGAGGCGGTAGGCGGCCCAGGCTTCCTGTTCGGCCACCGATTCGCGGGCGCCGAGCGTCCCGAACCAGGGGAAGGACTGCCTCAGGCTGAACTTCTGCCTCTGCGGGCCTACCCTCGTCTCGACACTCTCGACGTAATACATGTAGGAGAAAACAGGTTCGGGAAGGCTCGATACTGACGGGACACGCTCTAGCCTGCTCGTCCATCCGTAGTAAGCGGCCCTGAGGCCGGGATTCTTCTGGGCGGCATAGGCAAGGTAATCCTCAAGTGACGGATCGCCCGCGAGGACCGCCTCTCCGGCGAACTCACCACCGGCATCCTCGGCGAGCTTCTTCTGCTCATCGGTCCCGGCGGCGGCAAATGCCGCCGATGAGATCACGAGGACCGCTATGGACACCAGGGCCCACGAGGTTATTGAGGTGTAACGGGTCACCTCAGCAGGCTTCCTTGCCCAGCTGGCACGATTCGGCGAAGTCGGAGAGCTTTCTCGACCTGAAGTACTCGAAGACCTCGAGGTTGACCGACCTGATCATTGAGCCCATGATGCACTCGTTCTCGACGCAGCACGGTGAGTCCATCATGCAGTCGGCCGTCTCGAACTTGCCCTCGATAGCTTCGTAGATATCGAGCAGAGATATCTCGGCTGCAGGTTTCGCGATCTTGAATCCTCCGCCGGGCCCCCTGGTCGAAGAGACAAGCCTCGCGCGGACGAGCCTTCGCATCACCTTTGCGAGATGCGCCTCCGAGCCGGAGATCATCCTTGATATCTCCCCGGCAGTAAGGTACTTGTCCGGATTGCCCGCAAGGACGGCGAGGGCGTGATACCCCATCGAAGCCGCCTCTGATAACTTGAGAATGCCTTTCATCCGAGCCTCCCTGTAAACATAATTGGAATAATAGTACTGTTATTCCATAATATATATCAGGGAGCCTCCCGTGTCAAGCGGCCGGAGACGGAAACAGCCGAATCAGGCACCACCCCTGCAGCAAACGATGAGCGATACTTCCCACTGCCTCTCTTCATGCTGGGTAATAGCCCGCAGGAATCGACACAAATGGCGGGGAGCCCTGAGAGAACGAACCGCATAACCCGATACCTTGAATTGCGTTACAATTCCACACTCAAAGCTCAGGAACGATGGCACGAAACGTTCTTATAGAGTAGAGGGGCAGTACATCCGTACTAAAAAACTAAAACACAGTCCGGCCGGAGGGCAAATCGATGAGGGGCATCTTCTTGTTATCAGTCACCACCTTCCTGGTGATATTTTCGGGCGATCCTGCTGCCAGGATCTGGCAGGTCATGCCCGACAGTACCGGCTCGGTCATCAATATTCAGGCGGGGATAGATTCCTGCGCCGCCGGGGACACGGTGCTCGCCGCGCCCGGCACCTACAGGGGCGACGGGAACTGGGATCTCGACTTCAAAGGTAAGCCGATCGTCGTGATGTCTATGAGCAGGTTCGACGCGCTTGTCACAGATGCCACCATCATTGACTGCGAGGATATTTCTACGCACCGAGGCTTTCATTTCCATTCAGGAGAGACGGAATCCTCCATACTCGAGGGCTTCGAGATAATCAACGGCGGGGCAGCAAGTGTAGGTTGGGATGACGGAGGCGCGATCCTGTGTGAATCTTCATCCCCGACGATCCAGTTCAATGTCATTTCGCGTTGTGCCGCAATAAAGGGAGGCGGAATCGCGAGTTTCTCATGTTCCCCCGTTATCAATAATAACCAGATCTCCCAATGTTACGTTGTAAGTGATGGAGGAGGCATATACTGCCGCGATGGATCCCCGAGGATAGAGAACAACACATTGTACTCCAACGATTGTCACATGGGCGGTGGCGGTGGGATCCTGCTCTGGACATGCAGCGATGCTTACATATCGGGAAACGATATTAGATATAACTATTCGGCTTCTGATTATAAGCAAAACAGGAGCGATTCCGCCCTCCCGACAGCATCCCCCTCCACCATTTCTGCCCCCGGCGCAACACTGGGAGGCGGCCTCTGGGTCGTGGAATCATCAGTATTGATCGAAGACAATATAATCACCAATAACGGCGGAGGGATTACTGCCGACTACAGCAATCTTGAGATTCATAACAATGAAATCGGGAACAACTCCTCTTGCGGAATTTACTGCTGGGACTGTGAAACAGACATCGATGGCAACAACATCCATCACAATGATGGCTCATCCCAATTGCCAGGCGGCATCGCGTTGAACAGTTCGCTGCACTCTTCAATAAGCAACAATGTTATAAGCAACAACAATTCAGACGATTATACGGGCGGGATCTATTACAATGGCGTTTCGACTTCAGCTATCACTGACAACCTGATTATAGGGAATTGGAGCGGCGGCATTGTATGCTACTCATCAATTCTGATATCCGGCAACCATATTAAACAGAATTTCGCAGGAGTAGGGGCCGATGCAGCTGGTATCAGTTGTAGATCAGGATCACCCAGGATTATTAATAACGTTATTGAGGAAAACAATGGCTTCGGGTACTACACAGGGGGAATATATTGCACTCGAGAAGCCCCAGTCATAGAGCAGAATACTATTGTTAACAACATCGGATTCGCAGCAATAAGGTGCCCATCCGGATCGAACGCTTCCATTAAGAACTGCATAATCGCAAACAACACACAAGGAGCTCCTGAACTAGGCGGCGGCGGAATCTACACAGAATCTCCAGACATCACCGTTTCCTGCTGCGACCTGTTCAACAACGGAGACATTGAGTACGTCGGCATCCCCGACCAGACCGGCATCAATGGAAATTTCTCGGCCAATCCCCTCTTCTGCCCGTCAGAGGATGAGTATTACCTTCATGTACTGTCGCCCTGCAGCGCGGGGAATCATCCGTACGACAACAGCTGCGGCCTGATCGGGGCTCTTGGAGTCGGCTGCGACTATGTAGCGACTCTTCTCCTGGACCATTCGGTATCAATCGGGCGGTCTGCGGCAACCGTCACCTGGTCGGTCTCAGGCTACAGGGAATCGAACGCTTTCACTCTGCAAAGAGCAAAGGGCCCTGCCTGGCAGTACGCCGACATCCCCGATCCGCCGATTGCGGGAGATGGGAGTTCTTTTTCGTTTGTAGACAATCGGATTGTTCCCGGGGAATCGTACAGGTATCGCGTGTCCGTCCTCGACGAGACCGGCGAACAGATACTCTTCGAGACAGATCCAATCAATGTACCGAGACTCCCCCTCACGTTGAACCAGAACTATCCCAACCCGTTCAACCCATCGACCAGCATCACTTACTTCCTGCCTGCCGATGGCAGGGTCACTCTGAATATCTTTGATGTTTCGGGGAGACTTGTCGCCCGCCTGGCAGATGAGGCCCAGGACCAGGGACACCATTCAATCGGATGGGACGGCCTCGACGGACGCGGCAAAGCCATGAGCTCAGGCACATACTTCTACAGGCTGACCATGGGCAAGGAAACTTTATCAAGAAAGATGGTATTGCTGAGATAAGAAAACTGCGCACAACACATCAGGGCACTCACAAAACGAGGCAGCTCATCCGGAACTGCCTCGTTTCAGTCTTAATCTCCTTTAATTCAAGCAGCTATCTGAGCAGAATCATCTTTCTGGTCTGCATAAAATCAGCTGCCTTCAGACGATAAAAATAGACACCGTTCGCGACCTGGTTCCCAAGGTTGTCCGTTCCGTTCCAGACTTCCTCATGTCGTCCGGCCGACTTCATCTCCCCGAGCAGTGTCTTGACAAGCCGTCCCGAGGCGTCATAGATCTGCAAATCGACCTGCCCGGCTTTTTCCAGACCAAATACGATGGTCGTCACCGGATTGAACGGATTGGGGTAGTTCTGACTGAGATAGTTCGCTTTAGGAATCTCATCGCCCTCACTATGCATCGGGCGCTTCGGGTCATCCTTTATCGCGCCTGCATCCGGATCCGGCAAGATTCCCTGGAGTGCAGTCAGAACAGGCACATAAACCACTACTCCTGTACCAACCGGCGGGAGATATTCAACAGTGATTCTGGCCTCTATCAACGACGATACCGTTGTGCCCCACCAGTTGTTCTGTGCATAGATATCACTGATCGGATTCGTTGCATAGATATGGATATCATTTGCAAGGCCGGGATACGCGGGATCAGTTCCATGGAAATCGTTCTCGCCCGAATCAGATATCGTGCCGAGATCCGGGATAGAAAGCCCGTCAAGGATATGAATACCGATGTCGTTATCATAGATGTGGCAGTCACGCACTTTAGGGCTGCTGCCATTGCATATGACACCCTTTTCGTTGCCGTTGATCCACATTCCAGTGAGATTGACATCTGAATGCCAGAGTTTGATTCCAGTGGTACAAGCAGTCGCTTTACCGCCTGTAATAAGGACCTGATATCCCAGTTTGCCGAACAATCTCAAGCCGGTTCCGCATTCTGAATAGTCCATATTCATCAGGACAGTAAAGTTACTGCCGCTGATATCCAGACCGATGACAGCATCGGAAATCTCAACAGCTGAAAACAGGCTGGCAGTGGTGTTATCCGAGTCCAGAACAATACCGGCCCAGGTATCCGATCCCGCCTCTTCCCCCTTAATGACAATCGGGAATTGCGGATTACTAGTACAGAATACCATCCTGCCCTCACAGACGATTTCGACCCTGTCCGGATCAGCGCCTGATGAGGAAACATCTTCAGCAGCGACAATGATCTCGGCAGCACTCAAGCTGTATGGCGGGTATGTGTTTGCAGAGAAGACAACATTTTCTGGGATCATTAAATCGGCCTCAAGATAGAGCTGTGCTTCATCCCACAACTCGAGAGTACTTCCCGGTAGCATAGTCAACTGACCGGCAATGTTGAAATCACCCTTCATCACCACTTTGCCGCCGTCCATAACGATTATTTGACCGCCCTGTTCCAGGTTCAGCTCTCCGCCAGTCATCACATGCAGAATCTGTCCTGAGCCGATCGTTATCAATCCCCCATCCTCAACAGTACACGATCCGCTAGGATCGATTACGACCGTGGCGTTCACACCGTTCTCGATACTCGTTACAATCTCCATGCCCCCAGCAACCCGGATTTCGTGAAGTGTTGGATATAATCCCAGATCAGTCGGCCCTTCAGGAGTTGAAGCGTCGGGATCGATGTTGATACTGGCCAGTTCACTCACACGAAATGCCTGATCTGCAGGGACAAGCAGATCTCCCCGAAGCAGGAAATGATCGGAAAATACAGTAGGGGGATTTAAATTGCCTGGATCCAGCTCACTATCTTTCGCCTCCAGTATCCCGAAACCGTACGCATAAACCAAGGCTTTCCAGGCGCTGTACACTCCATATCCCCATGTCGGTGACCAGGGAGCATATGAATGAAGAAAGACTCCGATCTCGTGCTCATGAAACGCGTAACTCTCCGGATCGTCAATACGATCGCAGGAGGAAAGTACGTAGTCCAACACCTTCTGTGTAAATTCGCCATTCCGGTATCCGCGTTCATAAACAACATCAGCTATATACTGCATCGAGCCTGATAACAGACCAGAAGTATATGACCCTGATATTCCTTCGTCCACATAGCCCATAGTCAAGCCCGATAATACAGAGGTGCCTTGCAATGCAAGATTGGCCTTAGTGTCACTTTGCCAATTAGTGGGCACGCCTATGTAGCATGCGTTCACCCAATCCGGATCTGGATGATAGCGAAGCAGTTCTCCCATAGAATTCATGGGCATGGATAAAAGCACTTTATCCCCATATTCTTCCAATCCTCCATAATTTGGATCATCAATCCACACTGGATGCGGACCAGACAGCACGAGCCCGGAATCATAGGCAGCGCAAATAGCTTCTATCTCTCCCATATCCCAGCCGGGGTTATAACTCATACCAGTACTGAGATTCACGACACGCCCCGAATTTGAATACTGTTCAGTGATATAGATAACCAATGAATCCCAGGGGAGTGTGTAATAGGAGTTATCTACTATATCGGCAGAAAGACTTGACATGCAGTTCACATATCTCTCAACAACAACACCGTGCGGATCTTTACCTAAAGGAATACATATTGAATTATCATAATCAAACCAATCTCCTATTACAGGTCGTTGCGCACTCGCAAAATAGCCGGCGAAAGAAGTCTTAAAGGCCGAACTTTCAGGTATATCCAAATCATAATCCTGCACGCAGTTGTTAAAATAGCCAGAATTATGAACAAAGGTTCTATAAGCAGCATTAACAACTGGAGGCGACGAGCATTGTGCACTCACCTCCTGAAATGATATAAGTAGCATTAGACAAATGAGAATTCCACAGCCCAGAACATGCTTTTTATCGATCATTAGTTCATCCCTCCTTGTTTTAGACACATCCCTGCCTTAAGCGAACTTCACTTATTTTTCCATACACATTCTCCCTTCTTTCTGATCAGGCTACAGACAACTACACGGCCTCAATTTAATCAGGGGGGTAGAGACGGCACTGAATCCCACCATCTCGCACAATTCAGACTATTGTCAATATTATATGTATAGATATATATATTTATTTACGATTTATGACTATATTACATATTGCTACTATTGTAGTTATAATTTTACACTGACAATCTATTTTACACATAATGTCATAATTAATTTACATCGCGGAAGTGTTCGGGGGTGACTGGATTCGAACCAGCGACTTCCGCCGCCCAAAGCAGGCGCGCTACCCGGGTTGCACTGCCCCTTTGATATCTCACCGACGGCAAGGAATCTGCCCAGATCGCCCGCAAGGCACGCCGTCTATAAACCCCTTCCAGACAACACCACAACTATCCTTCTATATGCGGTTGACAAAGGTAAATCTCAGGAGTAGGCTTTTTACTCAGAGGGAAAACCACCACATATATCAGACACTACTTTAATAATGGGTGATTCACCTCGTTACAACCGCATGCCTTTCAAGAAAGGAGTTGTCATGAAAGCATGTACTGTAATCGCCGGTATCATCTGCAATCCTGGTGTTCGGGATCATTCCTTTGCCTGGTTCGAACACGAACGCGATGGCGACCAACTTCCTGTACAGGGAAGATTTCACAAGTATGGTGTATTGCGACACGCTCAACAGCACCGCGATGTGGGATACGGTCAGCGGAACACTCGGTCTCAGGCAGTTCGAGTTTTCCGTTGCGGGATTCTACGCGACTTCAGGTTCGGTGAAAACCCTTGCAGTGAGCGGAGATTTCGCAGTCATAATCTCATCTGGCATCTCCGATGAGCTGATAGTGATCGATATATCCGATCCGGAATCTCCTTCCTACCTGGGAAAAGTGACGATCCCCTGCTGGTACCCTGTTGCAACTGTCGACGGCGACCTTGCCTATGTCACGGGAAATAACGGCTGCTTCTACACCATCGATATCAGCGATCCGACAGATCCTACGATAATCGGCAGCACAGATATCTTCGGCGCCTATCCGCAAATGATAGTGATCCATGGCGATTATGCTTTCGTCGCATTTGCTAACATCCTGGTCTCTGTCGATATCAGCGATCCGGCGAATCCATCTCAATTGCACTACATTAATACCGGCAACTCCAGGGGAGCGGCTGTTACAGGCGACTATCTACTTGTCCCCAGGGGATATCGCGGCACGTTGACGCTCGACATCAGCGACCCATCAGCTATGGCTTTAGTCGACACCTGCTCGACATGTACCGGCTATATGGCCGATATCGAAGGCAATTACGCCTTCATGCCGTATGATCCCGGTGGACTCGTCGTGGCCGATGTCAGCGACCCGGAGAATGTCTCTTTAGTAACCAGCACGCCTACTGTGATCGACGCGCGGTACGTCACGGTAAGCGGGGACTTCGCATACCTGGCAGGCCTGGTGGATGGCCTTATCCTCTACGACATATCAAATCCCACATCGCCAGCCAGGATTGGAAGTCTAGACTGCGGTTCAGCACACCAGGTGATCATCGAAGGGTCATACGCATATGTAGGAACATCTGACGGCCTGTACGTGATACAGGTCTCGGAATGCACCGACCTGCTTAATGTGGCGACCCTGCCGATGGGCGGTGAACCCAACCGGATAGCGATTGCAGGAGATTACGCGTTCGTGCCAAGTTACTCGGGCGGCATAAACGTAGTTGACATAAGTGATCCACGCCAGCCCTCCGTCTCGTCTACTGTCGCTGCCGCTGATGCCTCCAATATCAGTCGTACAGGGCGATTTCGCGTTCGTCGCCCACGGCGGAACGGCGCCAACTACGTGGGATATCAGCGATCCGACTGCATGGTCGCAGATTCATTCGGGTACCGGCCTTCCGGTAACAAGTGGTATGTACCTTGCCGGAGACCTGCTATTCACGGTCGGGGGAAACGGCAGTGGACTGAGCATAATCGACGTAAGCAATCCTGCCTCACCTTCTGTCACGGGCTTTTTCGGCGGATTGACCGGTCCGTACGATGTATGTGTCGCGGGCAATTACGCTTACGTCGCCGACCCTTACGGCGACGACCTGACAATCGTGGATATCAGCAATCCTTCAGCCCCCAGCTTAAAGGGCTCCTACGAATGGGGGATGTTCGTGCGCAGTATCACAGTAAAGGGTGATCTCGCGTTTCTTGCGGGAGATACCGGCGGACTTCGTATCGCCGACATCTCCGACGCTTCAAATCCGACTCCATTGGGCTTTTACAATACGACGGAACGGGCTTTTCATGTTGAGGTAGACGGTGACTATGCCTACGTAGCCAACCAGCTGTCGGGATTGTACGTGCTGGACATCAGCAATCCGGCGAACCCTGTCCTGGCAGACCACTACGACACGCCGGGTTCCGCGATGCATGTCACAAGACACGGAGACTATCTGTTTCTTGCCGACCAGATCGGCGGAATGTCCGTATTCAGATCATTCATCGGCGCATTCGATGAATGCAATGATACCGCCCGTTCCATCATCCTCGATACCACCGATGAGACCATACGCCTCGTCTGCGTCCAGGTGGAAAGGACCGGAAGCGTATCCTTCGAACTGAGCGCGGATGGAGGAGCCAGCTGGGAAAGTGTCCCGATGGAATACTATTCCGCCTCGAGATCTATTGACAAGATGCCGGCGGCGTGGCACTTCCTCACCAATCCGGGCCAGGACCTGATATGGCGCGCTGTGCTTAATTACCAGCATAACGGCATCAATCCGACTCTGGATTATCTGCGGATCGACTACAGCAGCGAAGTCGCAACCTTGCTTCAGGATTATTCGGCGAAAGTCATCGGGGAAAGCGTCGAAATAGAATGGCGTCTGTCGCATCTCGATGAGGGGATCGAGTTTACAGTCTCACGAATCGATGCGGACAACGACACCCCGCTGTTTCTCGATTCTTCCGGGATCCTTCGTGACGACCTGACCTTCCGTTTTACTGATGACAAGGCAGCTCCCGGCACTGAATGCCGCTACCGCGTGGAATACACCGACGGTTCGGCCAGCCGGACACTGTTCGAGACTGTTCTGCTGAAGGTTCCCGACCTGCCTGTAACGCTCTTTCAGAACACGCCCAACCCGTTCAATCCTTCGACATCGATACGTTTTTACCTTCCTGAACGCAGTGCCGTCAGGCTTGAGATCTTCGACGCCGCGGGCCGGCTCGTCAGGACACTGATCGACGGGGACAGGGAAAGGGGATATACAGAAGCTTCATGGGACGGAACCGGCAACGGCGGACGTGCCACAGCGTCCGGCATCTATTTCTGTAGGCTCAGGGCGGGAAAGCAGAACATCACGAGAAAGATGGTCCTGATAAGATAGGATCCTGCAGAGACGCCGGGTACAGCCGATGGCCGTGCCCGGCGTTTCCGCGTCAAGTCGACGGACAGGAGATCAGTCCTCGCAGTAATGCAGGATCAGCCCGCTGCCGCCGATCGCAAAGACATCCCTGGGTCCGGTCCCCCATACGTTCCTGAAATCAGTGGTCGTGCCGCTGGTCATATAGCTCCATGCGGTACCGTTCCAATGCACGATCTCACCGTCATTACCGACCGCGAATATATCATCTTTGGAGCTTCCCCATATTCCGAAATAACGAGTAGGGGAAAGATCTACCGCGAGAGTCATCTGGAGGCCACCGTCGTAATGAAAGATCTTGGACCATGCTGCAAAGTAGACATTGTCGTCAGCCGTTCCCCAGGCAGCCTGGCAGTTATTGTTGTATCCCGATGATGTGATCTGGGACCAGTCATTCCCGTCATACCAGAAGACGACCTCCTCAAAGCCGGCGATGTAGATACTTGAAGCGCCAGTGCCCCAGAGCCCCCGCCAGATATAGGTGCCGATCTGCTCCGCACTCCATGTTGAGCCGTCGAAGTGTGATGTCCACCCCCCGTCTCCGGCGACCCAGATGTCATTCTCCGCCGCGACAAAGAGACAGTAGAGGTTCACGCCGGTATTGCCCTTATATCCGGTCCATGAGCTCCCATCGTAATGGAAGATTGAATCGTTTGCCCCGCACATCCAGATGCTGGTCTCAGACATGGCTTTAATTGCGTTGATGCGTGAAGTGCACATTCTCTGCAGCCTGCTGAAGGAAGATCCGTTCCAGTGAAGGAGGCGCCCGGCGGTCCCTCCAACGTAGACGTTGTCTTCAGCTGTCCCTCCGATACCGTACAGAACCTCAGACACACCCGTGACTTCCTGTTTCCAGCTGTAAGTCGCTTTCGGCTCGACAGGCGAGTCTTCATCGCTGCATGAAGACAGGGCCACAGCCGCCAGAACAGCAAGCATGACCAGAAGGAAAGGTCCATTCGACGATATACGCATCCTGCTACTCCTTTCAGTGAGAACGACCGCTCCGAACGAGCGAAATCCACCCGATATGCAGATACCGGGGGCTTGCCGGATTCGCCCCGTGATTTAATTAGTATGCCTCTTAGGTGATTAGAGGAAGTTTACCCGCGCCCGCGGAACATGTCAAGCCAATTCCGATATATGCGCGGCGGTAGCGCCATGGCTTATAATTATCGTTATTCCGGAGACGGCTGCGAAATATACATGGTCGGGGTGACTGGATTCGAACCAGCGACTTCCTGCTCCCAAAGCAGGCGCGCTAACCGGGCTGCGCTACACCCCGACCCTGGTAGGATATCTATATAATACCTGCGGGTAATCCCCGACAGCTATTTTCCGCTCCGGGCCGCCTGGACGGCATCATATACCTCCATAATATCCGAATAATGTTTCTCTCTGCCGTAGAGCTCGTTCGGCCTTCGCTCTTCCCTTGCGCCCCATCTCCCGCCTCAGCCCCGCGTCGGAGTTCATCCGCTCGAGGCATGAGCGCAGAGCCTCCTCGTCCCCGATGGGGAAGAGCAGGCCGGTCTCGCCGTCGTCGACCATCTCGGGGATGCCGCCGATATCTGTGGCCACAACGGGCTTGCCGGCCGCCATCGCCTCCATGATCGAAAACGGAAGGTTCTCGTACCAGCGTGACGGCAGTACGACGAAGCGGGCCCCGGCGACGGTCCTCTCGAAATCCTCGCCTGAGAGATAACCGGTGAACTCGACCCGGCCGCTCCCGAACTTCTCCGCCTCGCTTTTCAGCTCCGCCTCCATCGGCCCCTCGCCGACTATAAGGAGCCTCGCCCCCTCGACGGCTCCGGCGGCCCTGATGAGCAGGTCGATCCCCTTCTCCGCAAGCAGGCGGCCGGTGTATATGAAGTAATCACCCTCGGGAGCGTCGGCCCGGACATCGAGGCTGGTGAAGTTGGGGATCACCGTGATCCTGCCGCGGCTTATCCGTCCTTCTATCAGTTTTCCCCTGAGGAAATTGCTCGGCGTTATGAACCTGTCTATCCTGCGCGGCACGCCGGTCATCCGGTCCCAGCACGATGAGAGCATCGCGACGAGGCTCGCCGGGCCGCTCCCCTTCTTGCATCTCTGCAGGGGAGCGTTCCAGTACCTAGCCGGCAGGCACCTCTCGCAGATCTCGCCGTGGCTGAGAAACGAGGTGTTGGGGCAGACGAGCCGGTAGTCGTGGCATGTCCAGACGATCGGGATCCCGCGCCTGCGCAGCGGCTCGATGATCGAGGTCGTCAGGTGGCCGTGTATGTTGTGGAAATGGGCTATATCAGGTTTCGTGTCGTCGGCGAGCCTGGCTATCTTCTCTCTCGCCTCGCCGTTATATATCGATTTCGAGAGGACCTTCCATGCCGATGACGGCGAGCCGTCCTCGAGAAGGCCGGGAAAGTCGATCTCGCTCGAAAAGTACTCCGCATGGGCGGAGGGAAGGTTCCGGGGATGCTCCATCGCGAAATGGACCACCTCGTGGCCTTTTTCCTCGAGAAGCGTGCTGAGATTGAGCATGCAGGTCGAATCCCCGCCGCGGCGGAAATGGAATGTCTGGACCATCAGGACCTTCAAGCGAGTTCCTCCTCTGCCCCTGCCGTACCGTCGGGGCTGCCGGTCTCCGACTGTACCCCAAAAGAACCTTGATATCAAAGGAAATGCGCCCCGCCCGGCCACCGGCCGGCAAGGTAAAACCCCTTGACTGTAAGGCGTTGTTTTATTATAAAAATCTTATACTGTAAGTATTTACTGCTCAAATCGGAGGATTGCGTTGAAATCGAGAAAATTGGGCTCTCGCGCGCTGTTACTGTCTCTGGCCGTATTGCTCTTCGCCGTGCCGGTCTTCGGTCAGGCGAACAGCGGCAAGGCCGTCATATACATCGGCGGTTCTTACAGCAAGGCGCTGCCCGATGGTGCCGAGAACGGCTTTTTCGGGCTCGACTTCTACGCCGGCAAGATGCTCACGAACAATCTCTGTCTCGGAGCCTATTTCGGGATGGACATCGTTCACTACTACAAGTACACGGTCTCATCATCTGCTGACGAAGGCGGCGGAGACTACACCGAGAGACTGAGCGTGATCCCGATCACATTAAAGGCGAGATACTACCATTCGTTCAGCACGATGTTCCAGGTCCATGCCCAGGTGGGCGTCGGAGTCTACAACACGATCGCCCGTCTCGGCGGCGGCTGTGTCGGCGGGGTCTGCGGCAACGGCACTCGTCCCGGAGGCTCGATTGGCATCGGGTTCGATTACTGGTTCCTCCTCACAACGGGAGTGACCTTCGAGCTCGAGTACCACGCTTTCACGACAGAAGGCGACGCCGGCATCTTCGACTATGTTCAGCTGCGGGTAGATTACAGCATCATCAAGTTCTAAAGATCATTCAGATAATGACGTGATATGAGATCCCCGCCTTCCGGCGGGGATCTTTTTATATGCGGATGTCTGCTTACGCTCTCTTCAGCCACTTGAGGATCTCGCGCGCGTCCGGCTTCTTGCCGTACATCAGGATGCCGGTGCGGAATATCCTCGCCGCCAGCATCCCTGAGAACCTTATCGCGAGAACCATCAGGACCAGGCTCAGGGCTATCTGCCAGACCGGCGGCATCAGCACATTGATCCTCATGAACATGACTATCGGGGTAAAGAGGGGGATCAGGCTGATCACCGTCGCGAAGGGACTGTCCGGCCTCTGGATGACCATCATCGGAAGCAGGATCGTGAAGACGAGACAGAGCACGACAGGCGTCTGCATCTGCTGCGCCTCCTGGTCGGTGTTGCATACCGAGCCTATCCCGGCGAACATCGTCGCGTAGAAGAGGAATCCGAGCACATAGTAGAGTATGAAGAAGCCGAGGGTCGCGAAGGAGAGGTTCCCGGCGAGCTCGGCGACGGGACCGCCCATCGTCAGGCCGTAGGCAGTCATGATTGTGCCGAAAATGCCCCATATGGCGTACTGGGTCAACCCGACGGCGCCTACTCCGAATATCTTCCCGAACAGCAGGTCCTCGGGCCTGAGCGAGGACAGAAGTACCTCTATGACACGGTTGTTCTTCTCCTCGATGATCGAGCGCTGTACCGCGACGCCCCACATGAGGATCGTCATGTAGAGCATCATTATGAAGAGAAAGCTCGACATGAACACGAAGTCGAATCCACCGCGCTTCTCGGCTCCCTTGTCGGTGACCTGCATCGTCTCGAGGTCGATACGCTTGACGAGCCCCTTGACCTCGGTGTAATCGAGCCCCCTCGAGGACAGCCTCATCCCGATGATGACATTGCTCAGCGCGCTCTCGAGGCTCTCGAGGCTCTTGATGTCCCCTACGCGCTTGCCGTAGAAGGTCGCCTTCCCCGAATCGATGATATCGGGGGGGATGACGAGGTATCCGTCGATAGCGTCTTCTTCGATCTCGAGGTTCAGGATCCTTTTGGCCTCGTCGAGACCGATCTCATCAGCCGGATATTCCCTGATGCTGAACTTCAGGGTCCCGTTGTCGAGGGTGTCGACCAGCGAGGACTCCATCTGCTCGTAGACCTCTCCTGTCAGGTCGATCGACAGTGACAGTCGTCTGGGTATCGGGCGACAGCTTGAAGATCAGGGCCGGCGCGAATATCAGCAGGCCCATCAGGACCGGGCCGAGGATCGTCCCGATGAGGAAGGATTTCTTTTTAACGCGATCGAGATACTCACGCCTGACTACCAGCAGCATCTTCTTCATCGAGGTCACCCCCTTTCGCCCTGACCTGGGCAATGAAAATATCGTGAAGCGACATCTCCCCGACCTCGAACCTGTCGACCCTGCCGCGATCGAGAGCATGCCGGAGCATGACGGCCGGATCGGCGCCCTCGGAGAGGGTCACGGACAGCCCCTGCCCGAACTCCGTTATTCTCTCGACGTCGGGGTGCGCTTCCAGCTCGCGAGACGTCGCCGGTGAATCTCATCGCGACGACGTTCTTGCTGAACCTCATCTTGATCTCCTGTATGCCGCCCTCGAGGACCTTCCTGCCCTTGTTGATAAGGCATATCTTCTCGCAGAGCTTCTCGACCTGTTCCATCAGGTGGGTCGAGAGGATCACGGTGCGCCCCTCGTTTTTCATCTCTACGATGACGTCCTTGAGCATCTGCGTGTTGATCGGGTCGAGCCCCGTGAACGGCTCGTCGAGGATGACGATCTGCGGTTCATGGATGATCGTGGAGATGAACTGTATCTTCTGCTGCATCCCCTTCGAGAGGGCCTCGACCGGCTTGTCCTCCCAGCCGCCCAGGTCTACCCGTTCAAGCCAGCTCCTCGCACGTTCAGCCGCAGTCTTTGCCGGCAGTCCCTTGATCTCGGCGAGGAAGACGAGATGCTCGAGGACCTTCATCTTGCGATAGAGGCCCCTCTCCTCCGGCAGGTATCCGATCTTTTCCTTGAGAGACTCGCTGAAAGGCTCACCGAGGATCTCTATCTTTCCCTCATCGGGCTGGATGATGCCCATCGTCATCCGTGATCGTCGTCGTCTTGCCCGCGCCGTTCGGCCCGAGCAGGCCGTAGATGACACCCGGCTCGATTATGAGGGAGAGATCGTCGACGGCGGTATGGCCCTCATACCTCTTCGTGACATTCTCGATCGAAAGCAAAACGCTTCCTCCTTGAAATATGTATACGTGGCCGCTGCTGCGTACAGTCGTTTGTTATACACGGCGGGGGCGATCGATATTCAGCGGCGCCGTTTACTCGAGGGTCTCCCCGCCCCGCTCGAGTATCGCCTTCATCTCGACGAGCGCCCGGTACCTGTGACTGATCGAGTTCTTCTCTTCCCTGTCCATCTCGGCGGCGGTCTTTCCCGCCCCGGGGACGAAGAATACCGGGTCGTAGCCGAAACCGTTTTCACCGGCCGGCTCGAATGCTATGTGGCCCTCGAGGATGCCTTCGGTGACGAGCGCCTCGCCCTCTGTTTCGGGGGCGGGATAGAGGACCATGACGCACCTGAACCTTGCTGTCCTCTCTTCGTCGGGTTTTCCCGCAAGTTCCGAAAGAAGCTTTGTGTATCTCCCGCGGTCGTCGAGCCCCTCGCCGCCATACCTCGCCGAACGGATCCCGGGCGCGCCACCGAGGGCATCGACCTCGATCCCAGAATCGTCCGCCAGGGCAGGAAGGCCGGTCGCTTCATGGGCCGCACGGGCCTTTATCATCGCGTTCTCGAGGAAGGTCGAGCCTGTCTCCTCCGGTTCGGGATAAGAGGGATAATCGTCCAGTCCCGCGAGCTCGATACCAGAGCCGGACAGTATTCCGGAGATCTCGGCGATCTTTCCGGCGTTATGCGAGGCGACGACTATCTTCACTTCCAGCGGAGTCCCTTCTTCTGTTCTTTCACTATCGCGCCGATCCCCTTGCGGGCAGCCTTGAGCATCCTGCCGAGATCCTCCTCGGTGAAGGTGCCGTCCTCGGCCGTGCCCTGGATCTCGATCAGCTCTCCGCGCTCGTTCATCACTATGTTCATGTCGACCTCGGCCGACGAATCCTCTACGTAGTCAAGATCGAGGGCGACCTTTCCGCCGACGATTCCGACGCTCACCGCGGCGACGAAACTGTCTATAGAGCCGGCCGCGATACCGAGGCGGCGCAGGGCGGAGGCGACCGCCAGAAACCCGCCGTTGACAGAGGCGGTGCGCGTGCCGCCATCTGCCTCGATGACATCACAGTCGACGATTATCGTCCTCTCGCCGATCTTCTCCAGGTCGACCCCGGCGCGTATCGAGCGTCCGATCAGCCTCTGTATCTCCTGGGTCCTCCCCTTCACCTTTCCCTTCATCGACTCGCGCTGTATCCGGTGCGGACTCGAGCGAGGGAGCATGCTGTACTCGGCCGTGATCCAGCCTTTCCCGGCGCCCCTGAGGAAAGTAGGCACGCTATCCTCGACAGTGGCGGTGCAGAGCACTCTCGTTCGGCCCATCTCGAAGAGGACCGAGTCTTCCGCACTGCTGATGAACTTCCTCTTCAGTTTTATCTGTCTGAGCTCGCCGCTTTTCCTGCCGTCGTGTCTCGGCATCCGCCCTCTCTTTCCTGGCCCCCGGGCCCTTTCACCTGTTCGACGCTCCTGATCGGCCGGCCGAGGAACCTCTCGCCGACTTCCCTGAACCTGTACGGTATGTCGCTCAGGTAGACGTAGATGTGCCCCCCCGAGTCGTTCCCTGAAAGGAGGCCCGATGACGCGAGCTTCTCCCTGACCTCGGCCGCCGTCTCCGTCGCCGAATCGACAAGGACGACGCCGTCGCCCATCACTCTCGATATGACGCCCTTGAGCAGCGGGTAATGCGTGCATCCCAGGACCAGCGTATCCGCGCCGAATCCCGTGAGAGGCTCGAGATATCGCTTCGCGATCATGAATGCCACATCATCGTCGACCCAGCCTTCCTCGGCGAGCGAGACGAAAAGGGGGCAGGAGTGCGACATGATCTCGAGTCCATCGAATATATCGCGAAGGGCTTTTTCGTATGCCCCCGAGTTTATAGTGGCTGTCGTGCCGATGACCGCGATGCGGTTATTGCGCGTAGCCGCGGCGGCTCCCCTCGCGCCGGGAAGGAGGACGCCGATCACCGGTATCTCAGACTCGTCGGCCAGTTGCGGAAGTGCGATGGATGAAGCGGTGTTGCACGCCACTACGATGAGCTTGACATCCCTGCTCCTGAGGAAGCTGAGATCCTCGCGGGCGAACCTGACCACAGTCTCGGCGCTCTTCGTGCCGTAGGGCACTCTCGCCGTATCGCCGAAATAGATGATATCCTCGCCGGGAAGAAGGTTGATCAGTTCCCTGACGACGGTCAGGCCGCCGACTCCCGAGTCGAATACACCTATCGGTCTGTCGCTGCTGCCGTCCATATGTCGAGGACTACCTCCATTTCCTGATGTCGAGCGGCTTGCTGACGCCGTAGTGCCCCGCGAGTGTCTCGACAGGGTATCCCTCGACGAGCAGCTGCAGCCTGCCCGCCTGCGGGAAGTTCGCGCCTATCGTCCTGATGATCGTGCTGATAGTGTAGTATTCGCCGGTGCTGCCTTCACCTGTAGTGATCCCCCTGTTGAAGTCGAGGTATAGTGTCTCAGTATCCTCGACCCAGAAGACCTGGAGTATCCTCGTTCCGGCAGGTATCGCGGAGACGGCATCGCCGTCTTCGGGCCCGGCGAGAAGGGCGGCCATGACGGCCTTAGCCTCGTTCTCGATCCCTTCCCTGACCGGGATCTCCCGCGTCTCCGAGACGAGCCCGTCGGCGTCACGCCCCGCGAAATAGAGGGTCACGCTTCTGGTCTCCTCGGCGACCTCCTGGATCCCTGGGAGCTCCTCTTTCTCGCCAGCCGTCCAGTGCCTCACCGCGTAGACCGCGACGATCACTACGGCGAGCAGGATGATGACGACCAGTATCTTTCTGCCGAGGTCCGTTTCCCTCACTCCTCAGCGCCCGGCCCGGTGTACCTGGCGCGGTATCTCTGTATCGCCTCGGCTATCCCGCGGGCTACTTCCTCGCGGAACCGCCTGTCGGCCAGCAGCCTCTCCTCCTGGGGATTGGAGAGAAAGGCCGACTCGACGAGCACGGCCGGCATCCTGCATCCCTTGAGGACGATCAGGCCGGCCTGCTTGACGCCCCTGTTACGTATATCGACGACGTCGCCGAGCTCTCTCTGGATCAGCTCGGCAAGTTCGCTGCTCTCTGTCACGAATTCGTTCTGGACCATGTCCCACAGCATGAACCCGAGGTCGTCGAGCTCCTCGGCGCTCACGCCCGATCCCTCGAACTGCATCGAGGCGTTCTCTTCCATCGCGAGCCTCGTCGCTTCCTCGGTCTTCGCCTGTGAGAGGAAGAAGGTCTCGTATCCGCCGGCGTCGGGATGGAACCAGCCGTTGCAGTGGAGGCTGACGAATATATCGGCCCCTTCCGAGTTGGCTATCTCGGCCCTTCTCATCAGGGGCACGAGGACATCATCGGTCCTCGTCATGACTACTTCCATGTTGTAATCGCTGACGAGAAGGTCGCGCAGCCTCATCGCTATATCGAGATTCACTTCTTTTTCCATCAGCCCGGTAGGGCCGACCTTGCCCTTGTCTATTCCGCCGTGACCCGCGTCTATCGCGACCTTTACAACCTCGCGCCTCCCTGTCTTGCGGGAGTCATCGAGTATCTCCGTCATCCTCCGGCCGGCGAAATCTACGTCGGGGATCTCGGGCAGCTCGCCCTTCTCGAGGTGGATCACGAGCTTCCTCGTGTCCCCATCCGCCGGGCCTGTGAACTCGACGCGGAAAGATTCAGCCGTCTTCTCGACATCGAAGAAGAGATACGAGTCGTGCTCGGTCTGCTCCGCCCTGACGCGGTTGAAGAGCCCGCGTCCCCCGGTCGCGTTGATCTTCAGCGTATTGAGCCTGCCTCCGTAGACCTTCAGCCTCAGCAGGCCCGGAGTCTCGCTGTCGACATGGTAGAGAAGCTCCTCGGTCAGGGCGAGAACGGCCCTGGTGCCCTCATCGCCCTCCTCGAAATCGACTGAAGTGATATTGTAGCGAGGCGAGCCGATAGTCATCACGATGCCTCTCCTCGTCGAGCTCGATCTCCTCGAGCGTCATCGGGGCAAGGATGCTCGAGACGAACTCGAGCGGTATCATCACCGAGCCGTTCGCGTACGAGACGGGTATCCTCATCAGGACAGGCTCGTCATCGACGACTACGACCCGGGTATCGATCGTCAGCATGAACGAATGGCTCTCGATGCGCAGGACGAGCTTTCTCGCGCCGGCGTTCCAGTAGCGGGTCGCCCTGAATATCCTCGCGAGATCGTACGCCGAGATAAACAGCTCCTCGCTCGGCTTCGCTAGACGGTAGAGGGGAACGTCTTCGGTGGCGCGATCGTCGCCGTAGACTACGCCGAGTGTACGTTCCGGATCGACTTTCTCCGGATCATTCGCGCTCGCGGCTGCCGACAGGAGCACCGCGATCATCATCAATGCCGTTACTGCTGCTGTATGTCGCTTCATATCCTTACTTGCGCTCCTCGTCCTTAAGCGCCCTCTGCATATCCCTCTTCGCGTCGCGGTCGGCGATATCGCGCCTCTTGTCATACGCGCGGCGTCCTTTCGCCAGCCCCAGCTCTATCTTGACCTTGCCGGCGTCGTTGAAATACATCTTCAGGGGGACAAGGGTCAGCCCTTTCTCCTGGATCTTCCCGAGGAGCCGCCTGATCTCCCTCGCATGCATCAGGAGTTTCCTCGTCCTGAGCGGCTCATGGTTGAACCTGTTCCCCATCTCGTACGGAGCGATATGCGCATTGTGCAGGAAAAGCTCCTCCCGCTCTACGGCGGCGTAAGAGTCCTTCAGATGGGCCCCGCCCTTGCGCAGGCTCTTCACCTCGGTTCCGGTGAGGACCATTCCGGCCTCCATCGTCTCGAGGATCTCGTAATCCCGCCTTGCCTTCCTGTTTGTGCACACTATCTTCATATCGCTGATACACCGCAGCCGGGTCCGCCGTTCGCTCATTCGGGCGAAAAAAAACGGAAACGGCGCACAACGGCGTTGACTGACCGCCTTTTTTCGGCCAGACTTGGTCAGGGAAAAAGTACCAGAGAGGTTAACCGCTGGCAAGGTATAAGATGACGGACGACAACGGGAAGAGGCAGTACCATCCGGCATTCCGGGCGCTTTCGTGGGCCGTCCCCCTGGCGGCCCTGGCATTCATCGCGTTCCTCCTGATCTCGGGAGGCGGAGATGACAGGGGCAGCAGCATCGAGATAATCCCGCCCCCTGCGGCAGGGATCCCTTATATCGGCTTCGCGGAGATCGATACGCTCATATCCGGCGCGACCGAGGCGTTCGAAAAGAAGGACTACGATGAAACGGCGCGCCTGCTATCCAGGGCGCGGTTTCTTCATACACTCCGGGATCAGCGAGGGCAGCTTCGACAGCGTGCCCCGGAACCTCGAGCTGATACTCGGCCTTTCCGAGTTCTACCGCGGGATATCCACTCAAGGGGATCCTCTTTGTCACAGCCGCCGCCGAGACTGACATGCTGAACGAGACGTACGCCTGGTACCTCGGCATGATGCATCTCTCTGAGGGAAATAAAGAAGAGGCGAAAAAGTATCTCGAGAGGACGGCCGCGCTGGGGGGCCTCTACGCCGAATCGGCCAGAATGACCCTGGAGGAGATCTGACGGCCTACGGGGGGCCGGGCATCCAGGCGATCTCCTTCTTTCCCTCCGCACCCATACTTCGCGCGCCTCGGATTCACCGATACGCATGCCTCCGGCATCGTAGTATCTCATCGAGACCTCGTGGCTTCCCGGCTCGACCTCCATCCTGAATACGGCGATCTCGGAGGGAAGCGTCTGCCACGACCTGGTGTCGGCCGTCTCGACCACGGAGAAGAAGCTTCGCCACAGCGCCAGCTATCCTGCCGATGTCGCCATCAAGCTCGTTCTGAAGAAGGAGCTGCAGGTAGGTCCGCACGGCGGACCTGATAAGGATCGTCATGAGGTTCCTCTTGAATGTCTCCATCGCCGTCTCCTCCAGATCGTCGAGGGTAACAGCCATCCCCGCTTCCATTCCGTCGATACCGGATACGCGAAAACAGCGCCCCGCGGTATCCGGACGTACTCCGGGAACGCGAATGTAAAAACCGTCCCGAATCCGCTATCGTCGCCTATCGAAAGCCGATGACACAGGGTAGGCCTGCTGGCCTGCATTTCCCGGCAGTGTAAAATATCCGAATGTCTGCCCGTTCACCTTCTCGAAATACCCCCTGATCTCGCGAGAGATCTTCACCGGCGCCCTTCCCATCTCGGTGAGGACGACGATCTCGGTCATGTGCGCGTTAGGCGACCAGGGTACAGCCTCCGGATAGAGGTCCTCGACGCGGTCGTACTCTATCCTCGCATCGTCGAGCTTCCCCTCGTTCTCATACATGACGGCAGTGACGTATCGCGCGAACGGCACATCGAGCGGCGGATCATCTCCGGGCTCGACATGGCCGACATACTCCGAAAGACGCCTTATCACGCGATTTCTCTCGACATAGGCACCCTCAAGGTCGCCGGCGCCAAGATATGAAAGCAGAAGGTAGGTGTTCACCAGGATCTTCTCGTGGGCTGTCGGCTGGTATTCCCGGCTCGCGTCGCTGACGAGAGCGGTGCCGAAAGCATCTCCCCGATCGAAATTGTCCCCTCGATCTCATCGAACCGGTGCTCGGCGGCCTGCAAGTCGACGATAGCCGAGTCATACATCCCCGAGGCGAGACGGACCTTGCCCCTCTCGAGCAGGAAAAGAAAGATATCCTCGTTGGAAGATGAGGTGACCAGCTCATCGAGTTCTTCCCTCGCGAGGTCGTACTCCCCATCATAGTAGAAGGCGCCCGTATCGTTCATACGGGCAGTATAGGTAGTGCAGCCCGACGTGACCACGAGGGCCACGAGGACAGCAAGGACCGTTATGGGACCCATCTGTTCATCGTTTCAGATCTCGCGGCCTACCAGCGCGTCGTACCCTTCGTGCTCTTGCGCTTGTACTCGATCTCGTCGATCCACGTGATAAGCAGGGTCTCGATATCAACGATCGTCATCGTGATGAGGAAGTAGTTCCTCGTCTCTCCGCCGTCCACCTTGCGGATGTTGCCGATCGATCCACGCATGATGTAATGCGCCCCGACGAACCGGCCGAGCTGCGCGGCCTTCGAGTCGTCGTAGAGATCGGTCGCCTGCATGTTGAGCTGGTCGAGGGCCTGGTCGAAGGCCTGGTCGTCGACGAACTGCGCCACGCCTGTCTTGATCAGGCCAGTGCGGACCTTGTCGAGGATCATCCGGGTGTCGATGTGCTCGTCCGTATTGTTTTCCATCGCCCGCGCGAGGATCATGACCGGTTTCTGGCCGTTGTGAGCGGCGGCGTACTGGTTATGAAACCCGTTCGCCTGAATCGAGGCGATCATCTCGTCCGAGATGATAAGCAGGTCGGCACTCGAATAGTCGGCATCCTCGGCCGTGTCTGTATCGAGGTCGATCTCGGTCGTCTGCTCCGGCGCGCATCCGGCCACAAGCAACATGCACAGGAGAGCCGCGAAGAGTCTGAACATCATTTCCTCCTCTTATAAGGACCGCTGACAGTAAAACTGACGATATAGTACGCCTATACCCCGGATAGTGCAAGAATCTCCGCCAATACGGCGTTCTTGACAAACTATCCGGCGTTAATTATTGTACTTACCTGCAAAGAGAATGCCTGAGTGGCGGAACTGGTAGACGCGCTGCGTTCAGGGCGCAGTGAGGGCAACCTTGTGGGGGTTCGACTCCCCCCTCAGGCATTTTTCTTTTCTCAAGGGATACATCACGACAGGGGGAATACAGTGGAAATCACAGTAACCTTTCCAGGCAATAAGAAGACGAGCGCCCGTGTGGGCCAGTATGACGTAATAACCGACCAGCCGGTCATGGCCGGCGGCGACGGGGAGGCTCCCTCGCCTTTCGCCCTCTTTCTCACATCCCTCGTCTCATGCGCGGGGATCTACGTCGTCTTCTTCTGCGAGAAGAGAGGGATCTCTCTCGATGACGTCAAGGTGATCCAACGCGATGAGCGCGATCCGGAGACGCACAGGATCACGAAGATCACACTTGAGATCGTCCTTCCGGAGGACTTCCCCGAGAAGTACAAGAAGGCGCTCCTGCACACGGTCGATCTCTGCGCCGTCAAGAAGACGATGCTCGATCCGCCCGAGTTCGAGCTGACGACGGTAATCGGCTAGACTACCCCGAGCCTGCTACTCTATCTCCGATATCGAGATGACTTCGATATCGCCGAGGCCCTCGAGCTGCTCCTTTGTCTCGTCGTAGTTTGTCATCACGACGATCAGGTTCGCGTCGTAGCCGAATTGCTCCTTCGCTACACGCATGACGTCATCGGATGATACCGCGCCTATCCTGCTGCGGTACTTCTCCACGAAATCCCCGCCCAGCTGATAGAATTCGAGGTCCGTCATCCACTGCGCGATATCGGCGTTCGTCTCGATGTCAAAGGGGAAGAGGCCAGAGATGTAACGCCTGCTACCTTCGAGTTCCTCTTCGTCGACCTTCACGTCACGCATCAGCCTGACCTGATCGAGTGCGACGTCGATCGTCTCGCGCAGTGTCGCGTTCTTCGTGTAGGTCATAACGCCGAAGAAACCGCCGTACCTGTACTGGCCGAGCATGCTCCTCGCGCCGTACGAGAGCCCGCGATTGACGCGGATCTCATCCATCAGCCTCGAGGTAAAGCCGCCTCCAAGGATGCTGTTAGCCACGGTCAGCTCGAAGAAATCGGGCGTGTCCCTGCCGACTGCGACGTTCCCTATCCTGATCTGGCTCTGCGTGAGGTCGGGCTTGTCGATGACGATGACCTTGCGGTTCTGCGCCGGCCCCCTCTCGAGTGCGGCGACGCTGCCCGCTGGAGCATTGCCTTTCCAGCCGCCGAGCTTCTTGTCGATGAGTTTCTTCGCCTTTCCCGCATCGATGTCACCGACGATGGCCAGAACGGCGCCATCAGGCACGTAGTACCTCTTGTGGAAGGCCGCGACATCGTCTCGCGTTATCGTGCCGACACTCGCGGGATAGCCGTCGACCGGATTGCCGTACGGATGAGGGGCAAGAAGAAGCCTGAGGAATTCCCTGTTCGCCAGGGATGAGGGGTTCTCCTTCACGCTCATCGCCTCGGCGAGAACGGTCGACTTTTCCCGGTCGAATTCCGCTTCGGGAAAATCGGGATTAGTCAGGGCGCGGGCCATATAATCGAGCCCGAGCTCGAAATCACGGGAGAGGAAATCGCCCGTTACTATCGCGTAGTCCCGGCCGGCCCAGGCGTCGAGCCTTCCGCCGACCCCTTCGATCGCCGCCGATATCTCCTCGGCTCCCATTCCATCGGCGCCCTTGAGCAGGAGTCTCGCGGTCAGCCCTGCCAGCCCCTCGCTTCCGGCTGCGTCCGTGCACGAACCCGCCGGAATGAGGAGACGCATCGTCACAAGCGGGACCTCGAGTGTCGGGACTATGAAGACCTTCAGGCCATTTTTCATGACATGCTCCTCGTAACCGGGGAGCTCGACGTCCTTCGTGCCCGCTGAGGCGGGGACGGCCGCGGCGATCATGGCCGCCGCGATCAGTACATATATTATCCTTCTCATCTCAAGTCCCTCCTATGCCTCAGGCACCAGTGTTATGACTGTCCTGTTCCTCTGCGCGAAATATTTCTCCGCGACCGCTCGGACCTGCTCATCGGTCACTGCCCTGTAGCGGCCCGGTACATTCATGATCTCGGTGTAGTCGCCGAAGAGTATCTCGTACCGGCCGATCTTGCTCGCCCTGCCGTTAACGGTCTGCATCGACCTGACGAAGTCGGCCTCGAGGACGTTCTTCGCGCGGGCGAGTTCCTCATCGAGGACACCGTTCTCGATGATGTCGGCCAGCTCGGCGTAAATGGCCTCCTCGGCCTCGAGGGTCTCGTGCCCCGGCTTCATCTTGACATTGAACTCGAAGAGGTAGGGATCGATCCTCCAGGGGAAGGATGCTGTCACCGACATCGCCGCCTGCAATTCGCGGACGAGCCTGCGGTGGAGCCTCGAGCTCTCCCCCCCGGTGAGTATCTGCTGGAGAACATCGAGGGTATAGATATCGTCGCTCTTGATATCGGGAGTGTGATAGGCGATAAAGACGGCAGGAAGCTCGGCCTTCTTGTTGACCACTCCGCGGCGCTCGCCGAGCTGCTCCGGTTCCACGGTGCGCACCGCAGCGGGCGGGTCCTGTGCCGGTATATCATCGTAGTACTGATGTATCAGCTTCATCGCCTGCTTCGTATCGAAGTCGCCCGCGACGATGAGAATGGCGTTGTTCGGCGCATAATACGTCTTGAAGTACTCGACGCAGTCGTCGCGGTCGATCGCCTCGAGATCTGACATCCAGCCGATGACGGGCCACTTGTATGGATGGGCCTTGAAGGCGAGAGCGTCGAGGTCCTCCCACATCTGGCCGCGCACCGAGTTGTCGATACGCAGCATGCGCTCCTCCATGACGACACCCATCTCGCTGACGATGAACTTCGGGTCGAGGGTCAGCGACTTGATCCTGTCGGAGTCGAGATCTACGCAGAGCTCGAATCCGTCGCTCGATATGTCCTCGTAGTACGCGGTCATGTCATCCGAGGTGAAGGCGTTAGAATACCCTCCGTTCGCCTCGAGGACGGCGTCGAATTCCTTCGGGCCGTACTTGTCGGCGCCGTTGAACATCATGTGTTCCATGAAATGCGAGATGCCCGTGATGCCGGCGCGCTCGTTGCGGGCGCCGACGCGGAAGAATGTCTGGTAGCTTATGACCGGCACCGAGTGGTCCTCGACGAGGATCACCTTGAGGCCGTTGTCGAGAGTCTCGACTGTGGCGTTGATAGAAACATCGATCTTTTCGCCTGCGGTCGCCGGGACCGCGGCGGAAAGAACGGACAACAGGACGATCAGAAGCGACCGCCGGCATCCTTTTCTTCATCTCTCCTCCAATGTGAAAATAAGCACACACATCCCGGCAGGCCGGTGCGGCCGCCGGGAATGTGAAAGATAACGTAAAAAGGCTCGTCAGGCTACATTTAGCCTTCCGTCAGGCTACGTTTCGCCTGATCCGCTTCCTTGTTTTCTTACGATTATAATTGCGGACGAGTTCCATGAAAATCCCGAGATCGTTCTCGAGATCTGTCTGGGTACCGTCGAAGTAGAAGTTCCTGATCGGTATGTTCTCGTGGTCGGTGCTGACCCTCGGGTAGACCGCCTCGGAGACGATACCGTTCATGCAGGTGAACGGGACTGATATCGATGATGCCGTCGGCGCCCTTCTCGTACATGTAGATCGACTTTCCGACGCTCAGTACCATCTCGCCGTGCGAGCCCTCCACGGGCAGGTACGGCGCCGCCATGTCGAGGACCTCCTGCACGTCGTGCGGCTCCTCGACGCCGACAAACTCGCTCTGCAGCGGGGCGAGCAGCTTTCTCTCGTACCCGTGCTGCACGCGGTTCTTCATGATCGCGCCGAGCATGCTCATCGAGAAGGTCTTGCCGAGCCTCTTGAGGTTCCTGACATTGTCGCTGTCCGTGTAGTGGACCCACTCGGTGATATCGGAGAGCCACGCCTGGGCGCCGAACGGCTCGAGGCGCCTGATCAGGTCCTCGTTGCTGAAGGTGCTGAGGCGGCAGAAGATCTCGCCGACGACTCCGACGAGCATCACGTCGCGGCTCCAGTCGGCCGGCACCGCACGGAAGAAATCGCGGGCAGCCTCCATCGATCCTGTAAGGGAGTCGAGTTTTCTGTTCAAAGGCTCGGAACTGTCGGAGAGGTTGTCGCAGAAATGCTTGAGCGATTTCGCGTGCGCCTCATCGGCGGCTCCCGGAACCGTCTCGTACGGCCTGTAGATGTGGAGCATCTTGCGGAAGGCGTCGCTCGCGACAAGTCCCCACCAGCCGAGCTTGAGCGCGGCCTGGGCGTTCTCGCCGAGGCTCGCGTAACCGTCCGCGCTCGTCGGCGAGACGATCATGACCTCTCCGTGGCCCATCTCTTCCATCACTGTCTGCGTGAAGGGCGAGTACTGCCCGAAACGGCAGGGTCCGCCGGCGGTCGGCATAAAGAAGGCGACCTTCGCCGGATCGAATCCCGGCTGCTCGATGATCCGCAGAAGGTTCCCGATCGTAACGCGCGCGGGAAGGCACTCGTCGCCCGAGGTGCACTTTCCGGCCAGCTCGTATGTCCTCTCGTCACCCTCCGGCGTCGGCTTCGCGTCTATCCCGAGGTACCTGAAGGCCGCAGCGAATGCTTCTGATCCTCCGGAAGACATTCTTGGTACGTAGAGGGTTCTTCCTTCGAGGGGGTTTCCCTTGTTTTCCACCATCTGAGGACTCCTTTGCTGTCGAGATAGGCCTCGCAGCGTGTCATGATGCCGGCGTCATTGCCGTGCGCGTCGAATTGCAGGGTAAGATAGGGGCGTACCGCCGCCTTGCCCGTGAAATGCTTCACGTACGAGTCGGGGCCGCACTTGAAATTCGTGACATATATCAGGTGCAGGTTCTCCCTCTGCGCGGCGTAGCGGGCCGCCTGGAGGATCTTCCTGCCGTAGTTCCAGAACATGTTCGGGCCGAGGTCGCGGATACCGATCCCCTCGAGATCGAGGAAGAAGATAGGAATCACGTTGGCGCCGTAGTAATCACGGAGCTTGCCGGGAACGTTGAGGTTAACCTCGCGGTCAACGATATTGTAAGGGCGCCCGACCAGGATGATCCCCTGCTCGCCCGTCTCGTCGAGGGTCCTGAGCGCCTTCGCGCCCTCCGCACGAACCGCCCCGCGGAATGTCTCCTGGGCTATGTACGCTGCCTTCACAGCCTTCCTGTGGAGCTTCTTGCCGATGCCGAACTTCGCGGCGAAAGAGCGCAGCTCCTTCTCGACATACTTCTCGCCCTCTCTGAAGTGAACGAGCGGCGCCGAGATGAAATCCTCTCGGCCGCGCAGCGAGGGCATGCTCCTGATGACGAACGGCAGGGTCTGCCCCCACGGGCAGACGTACGAGTTGATCTCGGGGATATCGGTCTCAGCGTCGATGACGTTCGGCACGAGGATGCTGTCGAGCCCTTCCTCCTCGAGAAGAGCCTCGACGTGGCCGTGCGCCACCTGGATCGGGAAGCACGGCTCGGAGACGACCGCTTCGACGCCCTGGTGGACGATTCTTTTGTTCGTCGCCTTCGAGATCACCACTTCCATACCCATAGCGCGCAGATAGGTGCTCCAGAAGGGATGGCGGTCGAAGAAGTACATCGCCCTGGGTATCCCGATCCGGAACTTCGCCGGTGGGCCGGGTATCTCCAGCCCCGCGGCGGCAGCCGCCTCGGGAAGGTAGTCCCGCTCGAGAAGCTCGTCGTATACCGCCATGAGGTCGGCGATGACCGGCTTCTTCGGCACCTTGGCCCGTTTGCGGTACTTGTCGCTGCACTTGTCTCCCCAGTAGGTGCGTTCTCCTTCGACGGTGAATTCCTGGATGTCGCAGAAGTTCGTGCACCCCTTGCAGGTGAACTCGCGGATGCTGTAATCGATGTTCTCTATCTCGTAGCCCCGGAAAGTCGTCTGCAGCTCGAGAGAAAT
The DNA here is from genome assembly GCA_963836185.1 of Candidatus Krumholzibacteriia bacterium. GTDB lineage: Bacteria > Krumholzibacteriota > Krumholzibacteriia > Krumholzibacteriales > Krumholzibacteriaceae > JAUWCL01. The sequence continues at coordinate 323,112 of CAWIIQ010000003.1, read as the reverse complement.
GACCTTGTCTTTCGCGAGCAGCGCCGCGCCGACTGCGCCGATGACGCCGTTGTGCGGCGGGACGATGATCTCGCGCCCGACTACCTCGCTGAAGGCCGCGGCGACGGCGTCATTGTATGCCGTTCCGCCCTGGAAGAAGATCACGTTGCCGATGCGCCGGCCTCGCACGACCCTGTTGAGGTAGTTCTGGACGACCGAGTAGGCCAGCCCGGCGATGATGTCGTCCTTCTCCGCCCCGCGCTTCATGTAGGCCGAGACGTCCTGCTCCATGTATACCGTGCACCGCTCGCCGAGACGCAGCGGCTTCTTCGAGGCGAACGCCTTCTCGGCGAACTCGTCGATGATATTTATGTCGAGCTTCTCCGCCTGCTCCTCGAGGAACGAGCCGGTGCCGGCGGCGCAGGCCTCGTTCATCGTGAAGTCGGTGACGATACCGTCGTCTATCCTGATGTATTTTGAATCCTGCCCGCCGATCTCGAATATCGTATCGACCTTCTTGTGGAGGAGCGTGTCGCTTATGAATGTCGCGCCCGTCTTGTGCGCGGTGATCTCGTCATTGATCGTGTCGGCGCCGATCAGCTCGCCGACGAGCTCCCTGCCCGAACCGGTCGTGCCGACGCCCCTGATAGTGACCTTGTCGGCGAGCTCGTCGCGAAGCGCGTGGAGCCCGTTGCTGACGACCTCTATAGGACGGGCCTGTGTGCGCAGGTAGATCTCCTTGATCATGTCGCCGTTGTCGTCGACGAGGACGAGGTTGGTGCTCACCGAGCCGACATCGACTCCGAGGTAGGCATTGACCGGGAGTGTCCTGCCCTCGAACGAGTATTCCTTCACGCGGTCGCGCAGGAAGCTGACCTTGTCGCGGGTCAGCACCTTCCACGACGGGAACGACTTGCCGTACGATCCGCCGCCGCTCTCGAGCACGCGGAGGAACTCACCCTCATCGAAGCCGTTACCATTGCCGGCCGCTATGATAGACGCGCCGATCGCGCCGGCGAAGACGCCCTCCTCGGGAACGAAGAAATCGTCCTCGCTGAGCTCGAAGACATCCCGCACCGCGTTCGCGACGCCGGTGTTCAGCGCGACTCCGCCTATAAAGGCGGTCCTGCCGTGCACGTCCTTGCCCTTTACGATATTGCTCTTGAAGTTCCTCGCCACCGCCTCGCAGAGCCCCTTGAGAACCTCTTCGGGCTTGTACCCCTTCTGCTGGGCGTGGATCATGTCCGACTTGGCGAAGACGCTGCAGCGGCCCGCGATCTTCGGCGAGCGGTCGGTGCCGAGGACGAGGTCCGCCGACCTCTTCTATTCCGAACTGCAGCCTGGTCGACTGCTGGTCCATGAACGATCCGGTGCCGGCGGCGCAGTCGCCGTTCGTCTCGTAGTCGATGATCCCGGTGACATCTTCCTCGCAGGCGACGCGGATGAACTTCGAGTTCTCGCCGCCCATCTCGAATATGTTCTTTACATCGGGGTATATCCGCCCGATCCCGGTCGCGGCGGCCTTGAACTCGTTCTCGACGGGAATGCCGAGACTCTCGCCTACGAGCTTGCCGGATGATCCGGTTATGACGACGCTCCTGCAGCTCGCCCGGCTCGAGCAGCCCGGTCAACTCACGCAGCTGCTCGACTACCGCGTCGAGCGGCTTGCCCTGTATGCGGCGGTAACCGGAAACGGCCACGGCCTTATCAGGCTCGGGCGCATAGTCGAAGACGCTGCAGAGAGCGTCGCCCGAGGCGGCGATCTGTTTCAGCCGCTCGGCCGCTCCGAAGAGGGCGCACTTCGTGCTGACCGTTCCGACGTCTATTCCGATCGTGATTCCCATTCGATATTCCTTCCGTACACTTCAGCGGCCCTCCGACGGGCCGCGCCATATTTGAAAATGCAAAGATGTCTTATTCGTTTATCAGCCCCGTTATCAGACAGGGTAAATTGTACTGTGCTAGGGGGTTGCCACAACCTCAAAACAGCGGACGGTCGAATTTCATGGGTGAAAGGCACTATACGGGGGCCGAACGGCGGGGCTGTCACCAGTCTATGGCGATTTAATAATATTCATATGGAATTTTCACCGTGTATAATGAATACAGGTCTCTCAATGCGGCACGGGGACTACCATGATCGGAAAAACAATATCACACTACAGGATCGTCGAGAAGATCGGCAGGGGCGGGATGGGCGTCGTCTACCTGGCGGCGGACATAAAACTCAACCGAACCGTCGCGCTCAAGTTCCTCCCTCCGGAAAGGAGGCCGAAGGCAGGGGATATCAGGGGAGCCGGTCCCCGAGGTGGAAATGGAGCTCTCCGCCGGCGGCCAGCTCGCTGTGGAGCAGGTAGCTGCGATCTAGCAGTATCGCCGTTGAGCTCGACCTTCTGGAAGCAGCATGTACGGTCCGGCTGTTCTGTTTATCTTAATTATCATTTCCTTTTTACAAGTGGTTGACGGTCACTGGATTCTATCCGATTACCGGCAGGAATCAAAGAATACATGCCCCTTGATTCACACGGCCCGAATCGGGCACAATAAGATTCTGATACTATCTATACCCTGTCCCCGGGAGCCGAACGATGAACAGAGTCAGACTTCATGAAAACGGGCCCGAGGTCTCCCGCATCGCGGCCGGCCTCTGGAGGCTCAGCGGCTGGGGACCTTTCGACATCCGATCTGCTGCGAATGGATCGAGGGTGCTGATCGAACTTGGGCGTCACCACCTTCGATCACGCGGACATCTACGGCGATTACACCTGCGAGAAGATATTCGGAGAAGCGCTTGCCGCGGATCCTTCCATCAGGCCGAAGATCCAGCTCGTAACGAAATGCGGGATCCAGCTCGTCTCGGAGAACAACCCGGGATGTCACGGTCAAACATTACGACACTTCCCGCGAGCACATCCTGAAGTCTGTCGAGAACTCTCTCGAGAGGCTGAGGACCGATTACATCGACCTTCTCCTGATTCACCGCCCCGACCCCCTGATGGACCCGGGCGAGGTCGCCGAAGCATTCACGGAGCTGCGGGAATCGGGGAAGGTGCTTTTCTTCGGCGTATCGAATTTCAACGCCTCCCAGTTCGAGATGCTTCAGTCGAAACTCTCCTTTCCACTGGTCACGAACCAGGTCGAGATCTCGGTCCTTCACACCGAGCCGTTCGACGACGGCACCCTCGATAGCTGCGCAGTTCGCGGGATATCCCCGATGGCATGGAGCCCGCTCGGGGGCGGAGAGCTTTTCACCGAAGTCTCGGAACAGGTCACAAGGGTCCGCGCTGGAACTCGAATCTGATCTGCGGCCGGCTCGGGATCGGATCGATCGACATCCTCGCCCTGGCCTGGCTCCTCAGGCATCCCGCCGGAATCGTCCCGGTCATCGGGACCCACTGCCCGGAGAGGATGAAGCGCGCCGTTGAGGCGACAGAGTATCGAACTCCCCCGCGAGGACTGGTTCAGTATCCTCCGCGCCTCGAAGGGGACCGACGTACCCTGATAAAGGATATAGATGAAAGAGAAAGATCAGATGGGGGATCCTCGGGCCCGGGCGGATCGCGGGAAAATTCGCCGCGGCCCTGCAGGAGTCCGAGGGCGCGGAACTCTCGGCTGTCGGCTCGCGAAGCCTCGAGAGGGCAGAACGGTTCGCCTCCGAGTTCGGGTTCGCCCGGGCGCACGGCAGCTATGAGGAACTGGCCGGCGACGACGAAGTAGACGCCGTATATATAGGAACACCCCACTCCCGCCACAGGGACGACACGATACTCTGCCTCGAGGCAGGCAGGCATGTGCTCTGCGAGAAACCGTTCGCGATCAACGCGGCAGAGGCTGAGGAGATGATCGCCGCCGCGCGCACCCGAGAAAGGCCTCGCCCTGATGGAGGCGATGTGGATGCGCTTCATGCCCTCCATGCTGAAGGTGCGCGACCTGATCGAAGGGGGCGAGATCGGTGAGATAAGGAAGATCACGGCCGACTTCGGGTTCAGGGCCGAGTTCGATCCGAAGAGCCGTCTCTTCGATCCCGCTCTCGGCGGCGGAGCCCTTCTCGATGTCGGTGTATATCCTGTATCTCTCGCGTACTATCTCCTCGGAGAGCCGGCGACCGTGTCCGGCATGGCCCACTTCGGCGAGACAGGGGTGGATGAGGAATCGACCGCTCTTCTCGGATACGAATCCGGGGCGCAGGCCCTCCTGACGATGGCCCTGCGGCTGGAATCTCCGCAGGAGGCCTTTATCCTCGGCACCGAAGGTTCGATATGGATACCCCGGGGGTGGTGGAAATCGGAGAGGATCGTCGTACGTCACAAAGGGCCGGCGAAAGGACGATCGACCTCCCGCGCCTCGAGAACGGCTTCATCTACCAGGCGGAGGAGATCATGGATCTTATCCGGGCGGGAAAGACGGAATCGAAGCTCATGCCCCTCGATGACAGCCTTGCCGTGATGCGTATAATGGACAGGATACGGAAGCACTGGGGACTGAGATACCCGATGGAGTAGATCATGATGAATAAGAGAAAACTGGGAAATACGGGACTGTCGGTATCAGAGATCTCGTTCGGGGGATGGCAGATCGGAAACGATGACTCCTGGGAGGGGATGGACGAAGAAGACAGCGATTCAGGCTGGTCCACGCGGCCCTCGAGGCCGGGATCAACCTCTTCGATACGGCCCCCAACTATGGAGGGGGCGAAAGCGAGAGGATACTCGGGGAGGCCCTTCATGGCAGGCGCGGCGATGTCGTGCTGGTCAGCAAGTTCGGCCACCGGCCCGACGGGCCGAAGGATTTCTCGGCCGGGAGGTTCAACGAGGGCCTCGACGCGAGCCTCGAAAGGCTCAGGACGGATTATCTCGACGTCCTGCTCCTCCATAACCCGCCCGCGGAGATGTATGAGGGTACAGACCCGATATGGGACGCCCTTGAAGGGGCCCGGAAGGATGGAAGGATCCGTCACTACGGCGCGAGCCTCGATTTCGCCTCCGAAGCCGAGGCCTGCCTGAGAAATACCGGCTCCGAAGTACTCGAGATATTCTTCAACATACTCCACCAGGATGTCAGGAGAGCCTTTCCGACAGTACGGGAAAAGGGTGCCGGGACCATAGCCAAGATCCCTTTCGACAGCGGCTGGCTGACCGGCAAGTATAATAAAGACAGCAGGTTCGAGGGTGTCAGAGGGCGCTGGAGCGAAGAGGATATCGCCAGGCGGGCGGAGCTCGTCTCACAGCTGGGCTGGCTGACCGCCGACGGCTCGGAATTGTCGCACAAGGCGATAGCATATCTGCTATCATATGAGGAGATAGGCACCGTAATACCCGGCATACGCGCAATGGAGCATCTCAGGAGCAATATTGAAGCTTCAGGCTGCTCACTCGAACCTGAGGACCGCCGGAGGCTGGAGGAGTTCTGGGAAGAATTCACCGCCGGCGGCCGGGACCTCCTGTGCTGGTAAGTATGAAAGGGTACTTAGGTATAAACCCGCATTGACCGGAACTTATGAATAGTCATATATTACAAGGGAATCACTGGTTAATTGATAGTTGTTATGGAATACCGAATACATCACCTGTCCCGTAGAGGGATATAAGCTCCTGATATCAATGGAGGCGCATGATGATTACGAAGAGGATCCTTTTCACAGCCGTGGCTGTCACAGCAACGCTGATGGTCTCAGCCTGCAGCCGTGACGAAAGCGGCTTCGTACCGGCATCCGCCAACACGGACCCGCTGGTGTTCACGGACAATTTCGCACCCGGAGTCGACTACCAGGCGTTCCTGAACAGCAAGTACGACGCCACGGAGGTCGATCCTTCAGGTCAAGTATAACGGGACGGCGTCTCTGAAAGTCACCATCCCCGGCCCGGAAGATGCCACGCCGGACGCGAACTGGTACGCCGGCGGCACCTGCGTCGACGGTTACGGGCGCGACCTGACGGGTTACGACGCCCTGACGTTCTGGGCGCGCTGCAGCAAGGCTTCGGCGACGATAAACGAGATAGGTATAGCAAACGACAACTCGGGGAACTCGATATACACGGCGACAGTGTACAACCTGGGAATATCCAACTCCTGGGACAAGTATATCATTCCCATTCCTGAGCCTTCCAAGCTGGCCCTCGAGGGCGGCCTGTTCTTCTTCTCGGAAGGGCACGAGGACAACGCGGGATATACGATCTGGTTCGACGACATCATGTTCGAGAAAACGGATCTTATCGAGAATCCGAGGCCCGTGCTTCAGATATCCCGAGTTAAGCGCCTACCTCGGGGCATCTGTCCCGATACCCGGCACGACAGTGACATTCGATGTCGTCGGGACCGATATGCTGGTCAGCTCGATGCCCGCCTACTTCACCTTCTTCTCCTCGGACGACGACGTGGTGGAGGTGGTCGACGGCATGGCCCAGCCCCTCAGCACCGGAACCGCCATACTCACGGCGGCGCTCGGAACGGTCCCCGCCGACGGCGATATAGATTTCACGGCCCTCGCCGCCCCGGTGGTGCCGGCGGATGAGCCGACAGAGCCCTCCGGTGACGTGATATCGGTGTTCAGCGACGTCTATTCCGACTGGCCCGTGGACTCGTACTCGCCCGAATGGGACGGCGCGGATCTCACGGACTTCCAGATCGACGGCGACAACGTCCTGCTCTACACGAATGTGACTTACGCGGGGATCATCACCGAGACATACGTCATCGACGCGACGGAGATGGACTACCTGCATCTCGACCTCTGGATACCCACGGGCGTGTCCGTGGTCGGGATCAAGCTGATCGATTACGGGCCGGACAAAGAGTACCTCGGCGGCGACGACTCCGAAAAGGAGATCTACATCTCGCTCGGCTCGACCCCGCCCCTGACACCGGGCAGCTGGTCAAGCCTCGACATCCCCCTCGAGGATTACATGGTCCCCGGAGGCCTGACCGGGAGATCGGCGCTGGCTCAGATGTACCTCACGGGATCGGATATCACGATATTTGCCGACAATATCTATTTCTACAAGGTACCACCTGAAGAGTAGACCGGCGGGCAGCACAGGCAGAGAGAAACATGAAGCGCACGTGGAATAAATACTCTGGCAGGATTTTCACCCTCCTGACCGTCGTCATCGTATTGCTGACGGTACTGCCCGGATGCAGCGACGACACTGAGGACGACTGGACGTACGTGCTCGCCTGGGAAGACGAATTCGAGGGACCGGAAGGTCAGCTTCCCGATCCGGCGAACTGGACATACGACATCGGAACCGGAACAAACGGGTGGGGAAACGATCAGCTCGAGTACGACACCGACAGGCCGGAGAACGTCTCCCTCGACGGGAACGGCAACCTCAGGATAATCGCCATTGAGGAAAGGTATGAGACCCGCGACTACACCTCGGGGCGGATCAAGACGCAGGGTCTCTTCGAGCAGGGGGGAGGCAGGTTCGAAGCGAGCATCAAGCTTCCGATAGGCCAGGGGATCTGGCCGGCCTTCTGGCTTCTCGGCGCGGACATCGGCACGGTGGGCTGGCCCGATTGCGGCGAGATCGACATCATGGAATACCGGGGACAGTCTCCGAGCATAGTATCAGGGGCGGTTCACGGTCCCGGCTATTCGGGCGGCGACGCCCTCTACCGCCAGTACCTGCTCGGCGGCAGCTTCAACGACGATTTTCATGTCTTCGGCATCGAGTGGACAGAGGACCGGATAGTCTGGTACGTCGACGACAAGGAATATTTCAACCTCACGAAGACAAGCGTCACAGCCAGGGGCAGCTGGGTCTTCGACCACAAGTTCTTCATCATCCTCAACGTCGCCGTCGGCGGCAACTACGTCGGGCCGCCTGACGAGACCACCGTCTTCCCGCAGACGATGCTTATCGACTGGGTCCGGGTGTACAGGCCCGACAGATAAGAGGCTCAGTTCGCCTTCCTCTCGGCGAGCTCCTTCTCGATCTTTTCCATCGTCTTGTCGTCCAGCTCGTAGAAGAGAGCGGCAATGATCGCTATTACCGTTCCCGCCACGGGGATGTAGCTCATCATCAGCTTTATTCCCGTCAGCGTCTCGGCACTCTGGGTCACGTTCGGCTGGAAATTGAACCTGGCCAGCAGCCAGCCTGCCAGTCCGCCGCCAAGCGCCATCCCGAACTTCTGCGAGAATGTCGCCGCGGAAAAGATCAGGCCCGTGGCCCTTCGCCCGAACTTCCATTCCGAATAATCGACGGTGTCGGCGTACATCGCCCAGAGGAGAGGCGCCTGCGGGGCCATCACGAACGAGATGATTATATTGCACCGCGAAGACGAGGGCTATCTGGTCCTTCGGTATATGGTAGAAGACCATGCGTAAAGAGGCTCGCCAGGCCCATGACGATCAGGTAGAGCCTCTTCTTGCCCAGCTTCCTGGAAAGAAAAGCGGTGCAGGCCACGCCGGCGATGACGGCGACGGTCCCCGTTACCATGAAGAGGGAAGCGAGCAGTTCGTTTTCGATGTAATACTTGAAGTAATAAAGGATCGTGCCCATACGGACTATTATGTACCCGAGAGTGAACATGCTCATCACGAGAAGGATCATCCAGGGCCTGTTCCGCACGAGGTTTCCCAGATCCTTCTTGAGCGATGTCTGCTGGTCCTTCGATGGCTGAACACGTTCTTTCGTAAGAGCGAATGTCAGGTAGAAAAGGATACATGCGAGCACCCCGTATATGACGAGCGTATACTGGAACCCTTTCGCGACATCTACTTTCCTGACGGAGAATGTCAGATCCTCTCCCTCCGGATCGATGAACGCTCCAGAGAGATCCATCACGTACTCGCCGAATCCCTCGTTCAGCTCAACATTGTCGAAGGAGCTGATCGATTGCCGGAGGATCGTTCTCCCCCGACTCGACCTTGACGAGGAAGGAACCTGTCGCCGAGCCTCCCCTGCCGTCGGTCGCCGTTACGGTGATTTCCGAGATGCCGGCCTTTCTGATATCAAGGACCGCCCCGTTGCCGCTCGATATCGGCCGAAACCACCGCGTTGTCCCCGGATGACGCGCTGAAGCTGAGCTGGTCCCCGTCCGGGTCGGTAAAGTATTCCGAGAGGTCTACTGTATGCCGTTCCGGATTCCGGATCGTGCGTCACGTCGGGAATCTCTTCTGCCAGGACCGGCGGACCGTTCCCCGCCTCATTGATCCTGACGGTGAACGAGTGGTCCCTGCTTCCATGGTGTTCGTCGGATGCCGTCAGGGTGATCCTGGAGATCCCCGGCCCTGTCTCCCTGAGGATCAGGACCGATTCCGATTCTACGGCCATCTCGACGACACCGGTCTCGCTGCTTGATGCTTCATAGAGCAGCCTGTCCCCGAAAGGGCTGCTGAATATGTCGCCCAGGGCGATCCGCCTCGCTGCGAATCCCTGCTCCAGGACGATCTCTCCGGCAGGATTATGAACAACCGGGGGGCCCTCACCCTCCCTGTTGATCTTGACCAGGAATTCCCGGGATGTCTTGTTCTGGCCATCGCCAGCTTCGACTATGATCTTGGATGTCCGCGTGTCGACTTCTTCTATTGTGACGATACCGCCCGACAACGAGACCCCCTGGTCCTGGTGCCCGAGGGAATTCACGAGCGGCAAAGTAGCGCCCTGTATTATGAAAGCTCCGGCGAATGCCAGCACGAATCGATAGGTCGAGGCGCTCGTCCTCTCCCTTGAATGGGGCGAAAGGACCCCCAGCAGCGCGGAGTAAGGAATATTGATCGCAGTATATGCCATCATCACGAGGATATAGGTGATAAAGGCATAGATGATCTTGCCCTGCAGGCCGAGGTCGGGTGTCGTAAATGCCAGAACACCGGTGACGGCCATCGGGAGCATCATCCACAAGAGGTAAGGCCGGAATTTCCCCCACTTCGTATTTGTCCTGTCGGCGATTATCCCCATCAAGCGGATCGTTTACCGCGTCCCAGAATCGCGAGACCATGAAGAGGGTTCCCGCCACGGCGGCCGGGATCCCGAAGACGTCAGTATAGAAGAAGAGGAGAAAATTGATGAACATCTGGAAGTAAAGATTGGAGGCGGTATCCCCGAACCCGTAACCGATCTTTTCTTTGACAGAGAGCCTGTCTTCGATATTCATCCTGTTCTCCTTTTATCAGTGTGGTCAGTCGATCAGTATCGTCTGGATCGATTCCCCCGGGATGGAGATCACCGTTTCCAGCTCTCCGAGCCGGAGCGGAAATTCCAGCTCCTCCTCCTGCTGGTTCAGCAGGACCAGTACGATCTGGCCGTCAGGATTGACGCAGGCTGTCGCCATGAGCGCCGGCAGGTGAGACTCTGACCTCGATCCGCCTGGCTCCGGGCCGTATGTACCTGCTGAAATGGGCAAGCGTGTAATAGAGGGGCGTAAAGTAGACCTCGTCCGTTTCGGGATCGGCGATGACCGGCGCTACACACCAGTTTTGAGCGAGGTTCGGCCCGCCCTGCGTATCCAGCACGATATTCCAGTCTATCCAGCCGGTCATCCAGCTGTTCAGGCCGCCGATGATGTCGCGGGCATAACGATAGACCGGGACGTATATGGGGTGATCGGCCTTCTTGTCTTCAGGGGCCCATGTGAAACCCCAGTCCTTTGCTTCCCTGCGCCAGTACCAGTCATCATCCTGCCAGACCGGGACCTGGGTATCGATGCACCCTTCCGAGTGCAGAATATGCTTGTCCGGGTAACGTTCGTGTACCCTGCCCAGTGCGTCGGGATACCAGTCCACCGTGCTGCTGTACCAGTGGACCGCGGTGCCCCATACGTATTTCGCAGCTTCCGGATCACCGAGGATCACCTCTGCCCATTCCTCGACATGGTCACGGTTCTGGTCGAAGATCAGGATCCTTGTATCCCAGCCGTCCTGCCTGAGCCGGGGCCCGAGGTGATCACGGATAAAGTCGCGCATGCTTTCGGGAGTGAAGTGCATGCTGTCCCAGTTGCCATCGTTGCCGAGAGGCTCGTTCTCAGGAGTAATGCCCCATATCTCGATCCCCTGCTCCCTGTAAGCCTGGAGGTACATGCTGAAATACCGGGCCCATACCGGTTCCAGGCCGGGCCTGAGCGACCCCCCGTACCAGCTGTCATTGTCCTTCATCCAGTCCGGCGCGGTCCATGGTGACGCGATGATCCTGAAGTCGGCGCCGTCCGCGGCCATCGCGTCCCTTGATCAGGGGTATCAGAACCTTCATGTCAGTGTTCGACGGAGAAAGTCTCCAGCTCGAGGTCCCCTCGTTCGACATAGGCATAGTGATCCAGGGAGAAGTCACAGCTGTTGATATGGGTCCTTGTCAGGGAGTAGGCAGAGCCGGAGAGCTGAAATAGGCGTCGATCACAGCCTGGCGTTTCTCCGCACTCAACAGGCTGAGCACATGGGCGGAGGCCTCCGTAAAGGATCCTCCAAAACCGACGATCTCCTGGTATGTGACACCGGGATCGAGTTCTATCCCTGTTTTGTTGCCGGATTCTATTTTCGAAAATGTACGGGGTTCCAGTTGTTTTAACCTGTCACCGGCCCGCGAGGTCTGGATTATCCTGGCCCGCATCTCTTCCTCCACCGGCTTTTGCCCCGCACACGCCGACAGACAGGCCTGCAATCAACAATGATAAAATGATCCTGTACATGCGGTTTGCTCCCTGATCCCGTTTAAAAATACAGATTCCCGGCAATTATAGTGGTTTGTTCCAGAGCCGTCCACCATGGGAAACCGGTCCGGGAATTTGATGTCTTGAAGTCTTTTCGCAGACAGGACAATATTATCCGGTAACGATCGTCTCCAGCTCAAGCTGTCACATTCAGTAATCGAGAAGGAGTGGTTTTTCATGCGCCTTTTACCAGTATGATGATCCTGGCCCTGATAGTGCTCGTTTCCGTCATGTCATGCGGAGATCTTTCAAGGTCCGGCCCTTCGATCCGGTCGTGGACGGGAAACGGATATACAACGCGGTATGTTACGGGCCTCATCGGGACGGCCAGCGCCCCTATGCAGTTCAGCCGTCGGCGGAAGAGCTCCTCGAGGACCTGCGCCTGATGCTGCCGCACTGGAAACTGATCCGTATCTACGGAGCCTCCGGGTTTGCCGAGACCTTCCTGAAGGTGATCCGTGAGAATGACATCGATGTAAAGGTGATCCTCGGCGTATGGATCGATCCGGAGGAGAAGCGCGATGAAGCGGGCGAGGTCCTGGAGCGATTCGATGAAGCAGCGGCGAAGAACCGGAAGGAAGTCGACGCGGGAATACGCCTCGCAAATGAATACCCCGCGATAGTCGCCGCTGTGAGCGTAGGTAACGAGACGATGATATACTGGTCGGCACATGTCAATTACGTGGATATCGTGAAAGGGCATGTAAGGCGGGTACGCGACGGTGTCGAAGTTCCCGTGACGGTGGCCGATGATTTCAACTTACTGGAACAAGCCGGAAAGCCGGGAGCTCTCTTCAGAGATCGACTTTATACTGCTGCACGGTCATCCGATGTGGAACGGCCTCCAGCTCGAAGAGGCGCTGGACTGGCAGCGCGATCAGCTGAAGATCGTACAGGAGATGCATCCGGACCGGCTCGTCGTGATCGGAGAAACGGGATGGGCCACTTCCGTTATCGACGAGGGCGATCAGGGCAAGCTGATCAAGGGGAAGCCCGGGGAAGCAGAACAGCGGCTATTCTACGAGGCCGATCCGCGCCTGGGCGGTGGAGGAGCGGCAGACAGTCTTCTTCTTCGAAGCCTTTGACGAGAACTGGAAAGGCGGGACAAATCCTGCGGAAGTCGAGAAGCACTGGGGGCTGTTTCGCGCTGACCGGAGCGCGAAAGAGGCCATGTCGGGCGAGGCCGGCAGTTAGCCCGGGACCAGTTCAACAGTCATTCAATGAAGAATCGGCCCCCTCGAAGCGAGAGGGCCGATTTCTGGATGTGCGATATTACCCACTGGAAATCCAGTGGTATGTAAGTTCCTACTCGCTCAGAAGCGACTTTATGCCACCCCAGGTCGAGTTTTCAGTTCCGACAGGGTTGAACGGTCCGATCGTGATCGATCCGAACGGCTCGACATCGGTGACCCATACGTTTACGCCGGTCATCTGGAATCCGTACTGCACGTGGCGCGCACCATCGTTGACAGTATCGAGGCTGATGCTGAACGGTCCGACCGCATCAAGGACTACATATTCCTGAACGAACGATGAGAAGTCAGGGGCAAAGTCCTTGATGAACGCGATGACAACGTGCGCATCGGTCAGGTCGGTGGACTGTACGATCCCGCTGAAGACCACTGTCTGGCCCGCCAGACCCCCATCCACCTGCGCATAACAGTTGGCTTCCATGATCTTGTTGCCGGGCGCCCCGGGGCCGCCGCAGTTGGGCGGAACTGAATCGCCGACGCACTGATACCAGTACTCGTTGATATCGCCGATCGAGTTCGGGCCGAGGGTAACCTCGCCACCTGCAAAAACGGCTGTCAGGTCGGGCAAGTCCCCATCCGCTGTCGAACTGGAATGATCCGTCCCCATCGGGGGCAGGAAGATTATACACGTTCATGTACCCGAATATCATTTCGGCGGGATCGACCGTAACGTGGGTCTGGGCCTGGGCAGTCCCCATCCCCATGACTACGAGCAGTAATGGGAGAAATGCAGCGATAGCAAGTTTCCTCATATCCATTCTCCTTGCTTGAGGGCATCATCGGAAGCTCGTGGATCCTCAGGGCTGTCCTATGCTCTTTCCGATGTTTAAGAGTACTGATTAAGTGCACATCCGGACGTATTATAACACGATTTTAGTAATGATTACAAGTTTAAAAAAATGAATGCTTTCCTGCCGGACTGCGATCCCGGATTTCGTGCCGGTGCAGCGCTTCCCGGCGTTGCGGATTCCCGCCCGGTATGTTATTATAAATACCACATAAGGTTAGACAGAATAATAGCGACGCGCTTTTCTGCCCTGGCAGAACGAAGCTGTGTTCTGCCGCCCCCTATCCTCAATCGTACAGCAGGTCCAGGAGGACATTGAATGACGAAGACATCAACTGCCGCATCAATCAGGCCTTCTGGTATTTGGAATCATTATAACCACCGGGTCTGATCACTCCCGCCAGCGCCACCTTTTCACTCGTCTGGTCGGACGAGTTCAACGGATCCAGCCTCGACCTCACCAGGTGGACCCCCGATATCGGCGACGGGTGCCCGAGCCTGTGCGGGTGGGGCAATAACGAGCTCCAGTATTACCGGGCCGAGAACCTGTCCGTTTCAGGCGGGAACCTCGTCATCACGACCCTCGCGGAATCATACGGAGGCCGCAGCTATACATCGGGCAAGGTCACCACGAGAAACAAGCACACCTTCCTCTACGGAAAGATCGAGATGAGGGCCAGATTGCCGGTCGGAGGCGGAATGTGGCCCGCGTTCTGGATGATGCCCCAGGATGACGTCTATGGAGGATGGGCCGCGAGCGGTGAGATCGATATCATGGAATCGGCGAACGAGATGACGTCTGTCGGCGGAACGATCCATTACGGCGGCGCTTATCCCGAGCAATACTTATTCGGGCGGATCATATTCTCTCGGCGGAGCGAGTTTCGCCGATGACTTCCACATCTATGCCATCGAATGGGAGCCCGACGAGATGCGCTGGTATGTCGATGGCGTCCTCTTTTATACAAGGACCAGCGCGCAGTGGTATACCGACGCGGCGCCCGGCAACCCGCAGGCCCCCTTCGACCAGGATTTCTACATCATATTAAACGCCGCTATAGGCGGCAACTACACCGGCTGCACGAACCCGGGCTGCATTACTGCGACGCTTCCACAGCAGTTCCTGGTCGACTACGTCACGGGTATACGAAGATATACCGAACGCCGCACCCACTGTTTCCATAACATCGCCCGTCTCAGGCAGCACCCTTCCCGCGGGAGACATCACGATCGACGCGACCGCTTCCGATACGGACGGCTCTATCGCGACCGTCGAGTTTTATAATGGCTATGCCTATCTGGGAGAAGACACGACGGCGCCGTACTCCTTCACCTGGGCCTCCGTCCCTGACGGATGTTACGAGATAGTCGCCAGAGCGATCGATGACCTCGGCGGCAGTCGAAACGGCCTCTGTCGATATCACCGTCGGGACAGGTTGCGGGCAGGCGCCCTTCCTCGGAAGCGCGTTTGTCTTTCCGGCAAGGATAGAAGCGGAAGATTACGATGCCGGAGGAGAAAACGTCGCATACCACGATACGGACGCGGGCAACAATGGCTCACAGTACCGCTCCGATGATGTCGACATCGAGGAATGTACCGACACCGGCGGCGGATACAACGTCGGGTGGCTGAACCAGAGCGAATGGCTCGAATACACCGTGACTGTTCCCGCCAGACGGAGATTACGTGATAGAAGCAAGCGCGTAGCCTCACTTTCCTCCGGAGGCACATTCCATGTGGAGTTCAACGGCATAGATGAGACCGGCGAGGTCATCGTGCCTGTCACGACCGGATGGCAGACATGGACGACCGTCTCGGTGACATCGACACTCACCGCCGGCACACAGACGATGAGATTTGTGCCGACCGCGGAGGGATTCAACGTCAATTACTTTGAAGTCCTGTGGGTGTCGACCGGCGCCACGCCCGGCGCCCGGACACCCGGGGTAATACTGCATCCCTGTTATCCCAACCCCTTCAATCCGGTGACGACGATAAGTTATGACCTGCAGGTTCCGGCGACCGTCAACCTGGCCATCTATGATGTGGCCGGCAAACTTGTGCAGAAGCTGGTTTCCGCGGAATCGACTCCCGCCGGTCATCACGAGATCGCCTGGAAAGGGCGCGATCAGGCGGGACTGGTCGTCGCGGCCGGCGTCTATTTTTACAGGCTCGACGCAGACGGATACTCAGAGACTAAAAAGATGATTCTGGCCAGGTAAAGAGGAGAACAACACGTGAGAATGATCATCGTATTGATCGTGGCAATACTGCTGGCCGGGAATGTGGCGCACGCACAGATCGGCACCCTGGTCTGGGAAGATGATTTCAACAACCTGGACAACTGGATCAAGCTCACCGGTAACGGGGGCTGGGGCTGGGGAAACGGCGAGCTGGAGTTCTACGCAGAGAACAACGTCGATATCGCCGAGATCCCCGGCGAGACCGGAAACATGGCCCTGCGCATCACCGCCCGGCAGGAGAGCGGCCCTGGCATCGTCGACCAGTGGGGAAATCCGCTGAACTACACATCAGGCAGGGTGATGTCCAAGTCGTTTGTCACGATCAGGTACGGCATGATCGAGACCAGGGTGAGGATCCCCGACATCGACCTGGGCGGCTGGCCCGCGGTCTGGCTCCTCGGCAACGCCAATTACGCGTGGCCCCGTTGCGGTGAGATGGACCTGATGGAGATGGGGGCAACGCAGTCATTCAGGAACCTGCACGACGGGCACAATGGCGGCAACGGGCTGGACAACTCGACTGTAAATGAGGCTGTGGGCGCCAACGCGATCTTCTATTCCGACGACGCGGTCTCACCGGAGAATCCTACCGGCGCGGCAAGCATCTCGTGGGATCCGGATGACGACTACTGCCGCCCTTACTACAACTATTCCCCCGGCCTTACCGAACGCTTCCTGATCTACCGTACATACTGGGACGAAGACAGCCTGAGATTTACCGTCATCGACGACGGCGTAGAATACGACCTTTACGCATACCCGCTGGAGATCACCGAGGTCTCGGACGAATTCACGAAACCCTTCTATCTCATCGCGAACCTCGCCATCGGCGGGGTCTTCACCGATGCTTACAATCTCGGTGATCCCGGAAGCGGCGCCGCAGTTTCGATGCCCTTTCCCGCGGAGATGTACATCGACTACATCAGGGTCTACGAGTGGAACGGCCAGGGCGAGGTCCACCTCGGGCCGCCGGAATTCGAGAGCGGCAAGTTCGGTATCTACACTGATGAGACGCCTGTCAACGGCGAGCTTGAGGCCGAGGTCTCATCGGAGATCTACGTGTGGGAAGGGACCCTCATCGACGGATCCATCCCCCCGTACGAGGGCGACAATGTGCTGTCGTGGCAGACGGCCGGCCTGGGCTGGTTCGGCGCCGGCATCATGTCGATGCAGCCGCTTAACCTGTTCGACTTCGGCGAGGGGCATCTGAAGTTCCGGATCAAGATACCCGCGATACGTCACGTTCAAGATCGGGATCATCGATGCATGGGGCAATCAGCAGTACGTCGAGTTTCCGGCCTATACGACGACTTACGGACTGGTTCGCGACGGCGAATGGGGCCAGGCCTCGATCCCCGTCATCGACATACGGGGGCTCGCCATCGATCTGCGGATGCTGAGCTATGCCTTCGTCATTCTGGAAGAGCACGGAGCGGCCTGTGAATTCGCACTGGACGATATCTACTGGGATGACGGTATCACTACCGGAGTCGAAGAGGGCGGGCTCGCCGACGGACGGAGACTCCAGCTCCTGTCCAACGTCCCGAATCCCTTCAATGCGATGACCGAGATCCGTTTCGATCTGCCCGCGGCGGGGACCTATACCCTCACGATCTACGATGTAGCCGGACGCCGGGTCACCGGGTTCAGCGGGATCGGGGCGGCAGGGATAAACACGCTGCACTGGAACGGCCGCAACGACCACGGGACCGGTGTCGGCTCCGGGGTCTACTACTACCGGCTCGAGATCCGGCGCAGGTTCGGCGACCAGGACGATGGTACTGGTCAGGTAACGGCTCTCAGGATCCGCGGCTCCATCGCCCTACAGAGAGATGTGCATGTAGGTCCGGATCTCCCACTCCGTTCCGTCGTCACCCGGCAGCGTGGGATCACACGCCCCGAATCCGTCATACCCCGGACAGTACCTGTTCGAGTACTCGTCGAGCGACCTCCACAGCCCCCTGACCCCGATGCGCGTCTGCGGGAATCCGAACCATCTCGGCGCACCGAGCGCGAACGAGAGGTCTCCCATCAGGTGCAGCGGATAGGTCTGGTTGAAGTCGTGGTGATAGTCATAAGGGCCGAAGTCGTTGACCTTCACGAATGTCCCGAATGCCCACGGGCCCGATGTGAGCCTGGCATCGACGCTGAACCGCTCGACGAGCCTCGGGTCGTCGCCGCGCGGCTCGGCAGTTCCGACAAGAACGTGGGTGATCGAGGCGGGTCTTCGCAGACAGCCTCGACGCGGTGCGTCCCCATACCTCCCACAGGTTTCGGGCAGGAGTCGCGCCGGGGAAGGCGAAGAATGTGTATCCATCCTCCAGGACGCCTATCGAGGCATCCATCGTCGTCGGCATGTGCCTGTAGACGTAACCGAGGGCCCACGCCAGCCTGGCGTCCTCACGGATGTCATTGTCCCACGCCCACATCCATGTCGCCGGCGTCGGATCGTGTGTCAGAATGATCTCGCCTGCCGTCATCTCCCTCTGGTAGCGGACAGCGAAGGGATCGTCTACGACGTTTCTCGGGCGCCCGGGGGGCGGCACGTCTCCCGGTATCGGTCCCTCTATCGGCTTCTGCCAGAGAAAGTTCGGGCCGAGCTGGAAATTGCCGAAGTTCACTGCCAGGCCCGATACGACGACCTGGTTGTTGTACCAGCCTGTGTTCTTCAGCTTCCAGCCTGTGAAGTTCTGGATCGCGACCGGCCCTCCATCCGCCACGAGGCCCTGGACGGCACCCTCGGCGTACCAGTTCCACCTCCCGCGCTGGAAGGTGAGTCTTGCTTTTGCGCCAAGGGCATCGCTCGCCTTGACCTGGTCGTCGTAGATCTGGACGGCGCCTCCTTCTTCACGTACGACCTGGAACCACTCGTCTTCTTTGGTCGAGCCTGACCAGATACCGCCGACCTCGAAACCGAGCCCTCGCCAGCTGGACTTGACGCCGAGAGTGGCCCTGCGTGTTGGCGCCAGCGGGACCACGAAAGAGGTCGTTATATCAGCCTGCCTCGCGAATTCCTCCTGGAACAGGCCCGTGATGGTCGTTCTGCCGACATTTCTCGAGTACTTGAAGATGATCGCCGGGGTTTGCTCCCCACCACATCTGCGGGCCGAAGGCGATCTTGAGCCCATCGAGCTGCTTTTTCAGCGTCATCTCGACGCCGATCGGAGCGTCGCGCGTTGTAGATGTTCAGGTTCTCGCCGTAGAAGGCGTCCCTGTATATCCCGAAGAGATCTCCCTCGTATCCCCAGTGGGTATGACCGACGCGGTAGTACCCGTCGAGGCGGAACCAGGGCTCGTCCCAGGTCACCGAGGCCCCGTAGACCTTGACGCGCTCGATGCCGTCGAGGCGGATCGGTATCGTCCCTCGGATATCAGTGATTGTCTGACGCCTGCCGCGGTTCTCGTAGAAGATCTCGTCTACCGGGTTGACCCGCGACGTTGCCGAGGATGTTGAGCGAGAGTGTGCCGGTGAAGTTCTGCGCCGGCTTCACCTCGAAATCGGTGTAGAAAGACTGCTGATGATCGAATCCCAGGTAGGAGGGAAGCGTGGGCTGAGGCTCCTCCGACTTTGGGAGTGCTTATGTTCGTTCCGCCGGTGCTGTACGTCTCGAACTCCATCCTCATGTTCGAGACCCTGATCTTCTCGACCTTCTCGACGACCATCGCGTTATGGTCGGCCCTCGCCTCGATCATGAAGGTGATCGGCGATATCGCTCCGAAATGCTCCCGGATAGCCTTCAGGTCTGTGTCAGGCGCGAACGGGTCGAGTGTGAAGGCCTTCATCAGGGCGTAGTACGCTGCCCTCGGATACGTCTCGAAAAGGCCCCTCTGGTCGGGGTAGCCCTTGGCGGCGATGCCCCACCACTCCTCGTTCATGTTGTTCTGTCCCTCGACGAAATCGGGGTAGCCGGCGTTCGGCCAGGATGCGTTCGTGTCGTGGAAGTCGAGGCGGCTTTCCTGCCCGAACTTCCACCAGCCGTCGGTCCACTGGAAAATCATACCTCCGGTAGCGTTGCCCTCACGGCCCTTGCCGTACGACTGCTCGTATATCTCCTCCCACTGTCCGATAAGGAACTTCGCCTGCGTAAGCTGGTCCTCGCGCTGGTTCTTCGCATCCCACGCGTCGGCGCCGAACTCTGTGAACATCACCGGGATCCCGAGCTTCTTCTTTACCTCGCTGTAGAGATCGCGTGCCGAGATCCCCCTGTAGACGTTCGTGCCGAAGATGTCGAGGTTCCTGCACTCCTCGGCGATTATGTCGATGTACTGAAGGTCGCCGTTGGCGATAGCCACGAGGTGGTGCGGATCGGCCGCCTTTACGGCGTCGGTGACATCACTGTACAGGGTGTACAGGTAGCGGGCCCTCGCCTCGTCGCGCTGACCCTCGGGAAGTGCCTCGACTTCGGACGAGGACCAGTGAAGGCCGTAGTTGTTCTCGTTTCCGAGGAG
Organism: Candidatus Krumholzibacteriia bacterium; assembly: GCA_963836185.1. GTDB lineage: Bacteria > Krumholzibacteriota > Krumholzibacteriia > Krumholzibacteriales > Krumholzibacteriaceae > JAUWCL01. The sequence goes on along the minus strand of CAWIIQ010000003.1, from coordinate 302,757 downwards.
CCAGAAGAGCATCCCCGGCGTATCCTTGAAGCCCTCCACCATCGCGACGATCTCGTCGGTGATAGCCTTGCGCATCTTCGGGTCGGAATAGTCGACCGAAGGGTGCCAGACGCCGTCTATCGTGAATCCGTATCGGCCCATAGCGTGGTTCACGACTGTGTAGATGCCGTAGTTTTTGTAGATGTACTCTACCCACTTCGGCGGGATCCCCACATACTGGCGGATGACGTTTACGCCCATGTCCCTCAGCATCGGCATGTCCCGGTCGAGGACCTCCCGGATAAAGTCCTCGGGCTGGGCCCAGAGGCTGTAGAGATAGTTCTCCCCGATCGGGATATACCCCCAGTTCATCCCGAAGATCATGAAGTCCCGGCCGTCGACCAGGAGTCTCGAGCCGTCCGGGCTGTTGACGGCTACCACTTCAGGTTCGACCTGGGCGGATGCGGGAGTATTGGCGGCGATGATGACCGCCGCCGACAGTACCAGGATTGACTATCGTTTTGCTTCTGACCAGTGCGTTCAAGGAATTCTCCTTTTCAAGGATGTCTACCGGTGTCTTCGACCACTGCAGAGTATAGTTAATAATCCATTTGAAAATAATCAGTCGCTGATTTATCGCGCCATCATTATACATGCAGGCCGCAATGCGGCACGGAAAGTACGAGCGGACAATATGCTACTGGAAGAAAAATGACAGAAGCTCCTGTACCTGTCAAGCGTGATTAACTGATAATGATTACAATCAAGTCCATTGTCTTGCACCCGGATTTATGGTATTATGCTATCAGTCAGTCCGGCACTTCGGGCTTGCGCCCGCCTGCCCGAGCCGGCGCAAGCACCATCAAGCCGTTCAGAAGTGACAGGAGCGAAATTGTCGCATCAACGGGGAATCTGCCTGCTTCTATGTATTGTTCTGTTCGGAGCCTCCGTACCGCGGGACTCATCGGCCCAGTGCATCCTGACCAATCCCAGTTTCGAGTTCGAGGACTCCGGAGCATATAACTTTGCCGGCTGGTTCCAGTTCGGCTCGACAGGGATATCCTCCAGCGCCACCCACGGATACTATTCGGCGGTGGTCAGCGGGGCAGACATCGGCGGCTGGGACGTATCGGCATACTGGCAGAGGTTCGATACGGCTCCCGGCGAGCAGTGGACGGCAACGGTAGACGCGTGGCACACATCGACGAACCCGGTCACCGGCGGCAGCAGGGGGATCCTCAACATCGAGTGGCGCGACGAGTGGCATAACCTCATAAGCTACGAATCCCACGAGATCATTCTTCCCTCCACTGTGCGCGGCGAGGTTCAGAAGATCTCGGTGACGAGCGGGCCGGCCCCGTCGGGAACGGCCGGGACGCATTTCATGCTGGGCGTGCTGCAGAGCCCGACCGATCCTCCCCCCGATGTATACTACGACCAGGCGACCTTCTATAACGTCGGCCCTCCTTCGCAGTACGACAAGCAGTGGAACGACTTCCCCGGCGGAAGGACGATCGAGTTCAGCGGCAGGACCTGGCGGGTCAAGGGGCCGGGATGGTACGGCCCGGGCTATAACTATTTCAGTGACTCTCCCTCATCCGTCTGGATCGACGCCGAGGAGCGGCTCCATGTCACGGCAAGAGACGTCGGCGGCACCTGGTACTGTTCCGAGGTCGTCCCGGAGGAGGCGCTCGGATACGGGGACTACATCTTCACCACAGTCGGCAGGCTCGACGAGCTCCACCACAACATCGTGCTCGGCATGTTTCTCTGGGAATACGGATCGTGCTGGAGCGAAGAATACTGGTGGTGGGGCGCCTACAACGAGATCGACATCGAGTACAGCAAGTGGGGCGATCCCGGCAACAGTGTCGGACAGTTCGTCGCGCAGCCCTGGGACTATGAGGGGAACATCGACAGGTTCGACTACACATTTTCCGAGGGCGAGCTTGTGAGCCACGCGTTCAGGTGGCTCAGCGACCGGGTCGAGTTCAGGGCCTGGCGCGGAGGGCCGCACGACGAATCGCCTCAGAACATGATACACGAATGGACATATTACGGGCCGCATATCCCGAGGCCCGAGCAGCCAAGGGTCCATATCAACCTCTGGAAACTGGCCGATCCGGTTTCTTCCGACCAGGAAGTGGTGATCGACAGGTTCGCCTTTTATCCCGAGGGCGTCACGACAGACACGCAGCCGCCTGCGACCCCGGCCTACAGCCTGTCGTCAGCCTTCCCGAATCCGTTTAATCCAAATACGACGATAAGATACTCGCTTGAGAAGGGGGGCCATACAGAACTGACTGTTTTTGATGTAGCGGGGAGAAGGGTCCGTGTGCTTGCCAGTGGTTTCGTCCCGACCGGTGCACATGAGATCGCATGGAACGGTCTCGACGACAGCAGCAGGCCGGTCTCTTCCGGCGTATACTTCTATCGTCTCCGTTCAGGAGATTTCGCAGAAACAAGGAAGATGGTTCTTCTCAGATAGGATGAAAATGGCGGACATTCCGCAAATCGTTCGAAACAACAATCTCATCACAAGAGGAGGCAGATGATGAGGCGAACAATGATCACGGTACTTCTGGTCGCGGGACTTCTGGCCATTTCGGCCATCGGCTCGCAGTCTCTCGCCCAGAACATGCTGGCCAACCCGGGCTTCGAGGATCTCAGCGGGTCGTACGACGGCTGGTTCACGTTCGGAAGCGGTCCGAACATCTCCACGGCCGCGGACGACAACATCATGCGGACGGGCGACGCCGCTTCGAAGATCTACGGCGAATTCTCGCTGTGCGATATAGGCGGTTCGGCATTCGACGTCGGCGGATACGGGCAGACATTCACGCACCTGTCGCAGGGCAGATCTACGAGTTCGGCGGATACTCGTTCGTATCGAGCGAGGACGCGATCCCCGGAACGAACAACTGCGACTTCAACCGCTGCGTTATGAAGGTAGTATTCTTCAACGCCGCAGTCGGGGGATCCGAGATCTCGGGGAACGAAATAGTGATCGGCGACTACTCCACTACACCTCTTGATGAGTGGAACGGATTCTCCGTGTCGGCCATCGCGCCGCCCGGGGCGCTACGTGGAGAGGCGCTGATCCTCTTCCTGCAGCCGGCCTGCGATACGGGATCTGTCTACATCGATGACCTCTACCTGTTCGAGCAGACGCCGGAAGTTGCAACCAACGTTCTTGCTAATCCCAGCTTCGACACCGATCTTCTCGGCTGGGAGTATTTCGGCAACGCATATTACGAAACCCGTTCCTGGGCGATCCGCACGCCGACCGGATGCGCCAAACTCTTCGGGACCTACGTGGAAGGCTCGGCTTCGGGGATGTACCAGATGTTTCCTGCAAGCGAAAGCGATATCTGGATCTTCGGGATCAACACCCTGACTACCTGCCGGGAGAATCCGATCGAGGGAGCGAACGACAACTACATCCAGGCGAAGCTCATATTCTACGACAGCGACACTCTCGTGATCGACGAAGTCGCCTCAACGGTCCTTGACGCCTCTTCTCCGATGGGGACCTGGGCGCACTACGATCTGACCGGCGTCGCGCCGACGAACACGGCTTACGTAAGATCCTACATCCTGTTCATGCAGCCCACACTAGGCAGATGGAGCGGCATTCGTGGACGATGTTTCGCTCTATAAGGTCGATACCGCAACCGACGCAGATCCGATGCCGGGAACGCAGGGCTTTACCCTTCACCAGAACGTTCCGAACCCGTTCAACCCGACGACACGTATCGACTTCGAGCTCGATAAGGCCGGAACGGTGGACCTGCGCGTCTACGATGTTTCCGGAAGGCTCGTAGCGGACCTCTTCAGTGGACATCTCGGTGAAGGGGCCCACGAGGTCACGTGGAACGGAAAGACGAATAACGGCACCACGGCCGCCACCGGGGTCTACCTCTACGTCCTAAAGACGGAGACTGGAATGGCTTCAAAGAGGATGGTGCTTCTGAGATAGCGAACGTCAGCAGTTCTCTGCAGACAGGGCCGGGGCCGGGTAACACCGAGTCCGGCCCTCGCTTTATCTGAGGGTATCTGCGGGGATTCCGGCATCGATCCGGGTTATCGTCCCGAGCCTGTTGAATATCGACCTGCTCCGGTCCACGTCGAGGCTGTCACCCTCGATGGATGATGTGGTTCCGTCGAAAGAGGTGATCCGGATCCATGGCTTGTCCGATGTCACCTCGTAGACGATCGGGACCTGGCAGAATGTAAACGCGAGATAGCCGGCGGGAAGATCGATCGAATTTCTCTCCCCGTCGAGACTGTAATAAAGGAACTTGCCCGCTTCCTCGAGGAACTCATCTCTCTTCAGAAGAACGGGCCGGAAACTCAGGACACCATCCTTCACGATGACTCCGAGCTCGCCGAATCTCGCGATGATCTCCTCTTTTACCTGTCCGGTCATACCAGGCTGCTGAGCGCCTGCGTGAGGCGGAGTGTGCGAGTAGGGATCAGCCGGGAAGGCCCCGTACTCTTCGGCGGTCTTTTCGAAGCTGAGCCCTGCCCTGACACGGTAGTAATAATCTGCCAGGACCTGAAGATCCTTCTCGTCGGTGGCATTGAGCGTGACTTCCTGCAGCGCGAGAAGAAGCTTCGATACCATGTGCCAGTAGATACAGCCGAGCCCTTCGTACCCGTACATCGTCCCTGAGCGGCCGGTAAACGACCTGTGGTCAAAGACTTCCTCGAAGAGATCGAAGACTGCCTGCCTATCAGCTGACACCTCGGAAGCCCAGCTCTCGTCCTCGGCAAGGCGGTAGAGGGCGGAAGCAAGGTCGATAGCATTCGCGAAATCACCGTTGAACCGGTATGTGCCGCCAGCGTCGCGGGTTATCACGGAACGGTCCCCCGAATCGATGAGCCTGCCCAGAAGAGGAATCGCGAGAACACTCTTTTCGGGAACGACATTCTTGTCCATGAAGGCCGGCAGTTCCCTCTTCGGGTAGAGCATGAAACTGTGCTGGTCCTCCCTGTACATATCGCTCTTGAAGAGAGCATCGAGCAGGCCGATCGCTTCCTGCGGCGCCACCTCACCCGAACTCAAAGCCGCTACCTGGCCCTCGAGCATCTCGTAGAGGTGCTTCACGGCCGCGCTTTCACCGTCTCTCGATATCTCGAGGAGGTTATAGGCGTGGTAAAGGCCATCTTCGCGCCTGTTCATCTCCATCGAGTTGTCGAGCCAGACGAGGACGGTCCGGAAAAATCCAGCGACCTTTGCCGTCCTGACCGTCCTTTTCCCGGAGAACCCCTTCGCATAAACCTTCGAGCGGTACTCGGAGAAAGACCGCCCGAGCATATCGAGCACTCTCTTTCTGTCGGAATCGTCAATGGCGCTGTCGCCGAGAAGCCCGCGCGCCGATCCGAGGACCGAATCCACGACGGAGAGCCAGTCCGCGACTTCGTCCGAGACCGGCATCCCTGTGTCTCCCCCCCGGTCGAGAAGGCCGGCAAGGAAGCTCACGTGCCGCCTGAGGTACGAGAGAGTCACCATCGAGATGCCGTTTCCGACGAGCGCGTTATTCGCGTCGTTCCATTCCGGTCTCTGCGTGTTCATCCAGATGCCGCCGTCGGGAACGAGATTGGAAACCTTCGAAAGGACGGGGACGAGAAGTTTCTCGAGCAGGTTTACGTGATAGACCGATCCGCCGGGTTCATGAAGCAGGCGTCCGTCCGAACCGATCGCCTCGACACGTTCATCGACGAGCCTGGCGCGCTGGTGATCATATTCGATCGTCGAGTCGGGATCATCGAGGATATCCTCGTACGGCTTTATCCTGTATGGAACATCGGCATAAGAAAAGATCTCCCTGGAGAGCATCCCCTCCAGGGCCCCGGGATAGAACTTCGTCAGGGACTCGAGGAACTTGAGGAGATATATGATCTGGTGGTCCCCCCAGTACCCTATATAGCTCCAGGGATCGTCAGGATCGACTGTCTCCCAGTCGATGCCCTCGCGCGTGATGCGATAGGGATTAAATCCGTCGACGGTAGAGGCGTTGACGAATTTGGCCGTCACCGATGGCAGAAAACCGGGGAAGCTCATGCAGAGCGCCTCCCAGTTCTGGAATATGTCGCGCCAGTTCCCCTCGTACCTCAGCAGGCGGCCGCCTTCACTGTCCTTCAGGTGTATCGAGAAACGGTTCCACGGCCTGCTCGGATCGCCGTGGCGCCGCCCGAAGAATATCGGCAGGTACTCGTGGCACAGCCGCTCGAGATCGGGATCGCCCGTCCCGGCGGACTTCTCGAGAAGTTCTTTCACGTTCAGGCGTTCGGGAAGATCCGAGATGAAGCCCTTCTCCCGTTCAGCGACCTCACTGTTGCGGAGGCGGATGAAGTCCGCCAGGTCGGAAGATTCGATTGTGTAGTTATCCGTGAATACGCCTCCGCGCATATTATTGAAGAGTACGTTGGCGAAATGGTGCACCGAGGCCTCTTCGTATCCGGTGAGCTGGATCCCGTCCGCGCTCCCTACATTGCGTTCGAGTGCGACTCCGGCCTCCGTGATGCTCTTCTCGATATCCGCGTCGAGGCTCCCGCTGCCTGTGATCGTGTCTCTCAGAGCGGAAATGTCAGTATGGTCCTTCCCCGAATCTGCGACTATGTGCCATTTGGTCTCGGCTTCCGAATCAAGATCGAACTGCATCTTCACGAAATAGTTGCCCTTCTGACCGGTCAGAAGTGTCTCGCTCTCGGGATCCTGTCCGAGCCGGAATGTCTTGACGGTATCCGTCGCCAGAGATACATCGAAAGGGACGAGAGAGTCGCACCACACGACATTCGCCCTCAGCGACTCGGCGGCCTCGGCCCTGTCTATGATTTTCGAGGTAAGCGAGAAGATGCCCATTTTAGACGCCTCATCCACGTCGGTCCGCTTGTAGGCATCGACGAGAGAGCTGAGCTGCTGGTGCAGCAGCAGCGGCGCGCCGCAGGGAATGACATTCCTGAGGCCGTCGAGAACGGTGAGCTCGGCCATCGAATCGCCGATGTTTTCGAGCCAGGAGGTCCGGACGTGCCCGAAAGTATCACTGGCGGCCCAGCGGTATCTGAAGGAAAGCCCCAGGACATGATTGATCTCCTCGAAGATCACCTTGTTGCCGATCACGTTCTTGTAGAGATTCCGTTCTACATCAAAATCCTCGATCGAGCTTACGGTGAAAGGCACCCAGTGTCTCCACTCCCCCTTTTTCCTGATGAGAGTGACCGGCCCCGTGTGGTGGTTGCTCACGTGCAGCTTGTCAACGGTCTCGTACGGGAAACAGGGCCCCGTCGGCATCGACCCTTCCGGCCGTCAGACCGCCCGAGGAGGAGATGAACATCCATAGATCGGTATCGCTCGCGATGCTCATGAAGAATGGGGGCATCCGGTCGTAATTCCCGATTCGGTAAAATCTTTCGCCTTCGATCGTCATAAATCCGCCGGCAGGGCCGGAATTATTAGAAGCTGTCATAAGTCAGTATTCCTGTTTAAGGGCCGGACAATATACAGCAGCCTGTCATGGCCAGTATATTTGCTGCCGCGCCGAGCCGCAACATTCAAAGAGGATCAGGGAAGCACCCTTGCCATTATATAGTGACGGATAGCCGGGAGAATGGTAGACCCGGTGCGTCGCCTTCACATAATCCGATTCCTTCGCGCGGTATATATCGACGAATGTCTGCGGATTGCGGTCGAACATCGGGAACCAGCTGCTCTGCACCTGGATCATGAGCCTGTGCCCCCGGCGGAATGTGTGATTGACGTCGGGCAGGGTGAACCTGCACACGGGTCACCTCTCCGGGCACGAAAGGCTCCGGGTCCTCGAAGCTGCCGCGGAACTTGCCCCGCATGATGTCGCCCCGCACGAGCATCTGGTACCCGGCGAGATCGTCCGCATCGTCGGGATAGACATCGATCACTTTAACCACCCAGTCGGCGTCTGTCCCCGTCGTCGAAACGTAGAGATCGACCTCGACCGGTCCGGTGAGCGTCAGGTCCTCATCGAGGATCGCGTAGCTATATGCCAGTACGTCTTCCCTCTCCGTGGCGAACCGCTGGTCGAAGTGCATCACCTCCGCCGTCCAGCCGTGGATCGGCGTCGGAAGGTGCGGGACGGGATCGGCCGGATCACTGACGAATTCGGAGAATCCAACAGCGCCCTTTCCGGGAGGCTCCGTCGAAACCGTGCCGTCTCCCTTTATATAGAAACTCACCTGTTCCGTTTTCGCGGGCGGCCAGCTGTCGTACTCGCACCAACGATTCGTGCCGCTCTCGATGACGAGAGCCTCGGGCAGTTGAAATTCACCCTCCCCTTTCAGGTGCGCTTTCAGGAAAGGGGCCAGCACCTCGCCGCGATAGTGCTCCCCCGTCTCCTTCGCCGGAAGTCCGGTGCCTCCCCATGGCTTCGTCTTCTGATCCCACCATGAGGAGTGGTTCCATACTCCCATCACGAGGGTATTCGTTATCCCGGGGTTCTGATCCTCGATCGCGCGGTATGTATGGAGGGTCCCGAAAAGGTCCTGGTCATCGAACCAGGACCCGGAGACGAGGACCGCGGGGCCGTCGATATCTCTCATATACTGTCCGAGGTTGCGGGCCTTCCAGAAATCGTCGTACGTACCGTGCTCTACGATCCCGTTCCAGAAATCTATCTTCCCCTGAAAGCATCTCGCGTCGATATCGGCGGCCGATCCTGTCTCGAGGAAGAAGGTGAAGAACTCATCCTCCCTGCCCCGGAATACGGGCGGTACCGGGTCGGCGGACGGTCCCTCACGTTCGGTCAGACCGACGTTGTTGATCCACCGGAAGGGGTAGAGAAGCTGCATGGCGCCGTTGTGATGGTAATCGTCCCCGAGAAATCCCTCTGCGACAGGCGCCTCTATCACAACTGCGGCTATCGCAGGGTGAGCGTTCACGAGCGAGAGTGCCGAGTAATATCCGCCGTATGAGATCCCCCATACTCCGACCCGCCCGTTGTTGTTGTCGAGATTCCGCACGAGCCAGTCGATCGTATCGAAGGCGTCGGTGCTTTCATCCGTCTCCCCTTCGCCGGCCGTGTTGGGACGCATCACCACAAAATCACCCTCGCTGAGAAAGCGTCCACGGACATCCTGGATGACGAAAATATACCCTTCAGCGGGGAACGCCGGTCCGGGCCCCGGCCAGCAGAAGAAGCCGTCGACCCGCTCGCCGGCGAAGAATGCGGAGTATGGGGTCCTGTTAAGAAGGATCGGCCAGGCGGCCGAACGATCCTTCGGGGTATAGACCTCGGTGTAAAGACTGATCCCGTCGCGCATCGGGATCATATGCTCGGTCCTGTCATAGTTCTCGATCAGGTAGGTTCCGGCGTCCCGGCGACGGGCGTCCATCTCTTCGGAACCCCGGGCGGCGGAAAATGCAAGGACAAGAAGGATCAGGCTGGTCAGCATGGCTCTCATTGATGTTCTCCAGTCGTTGAACGGCTATTCCCTGCACATCATTTATTATGACAGGAAAACCCGCTGAAAGGTTTCACATAAATGACCCGGAATGTCCTCTTAAATGGACGAGGATTACCCCTCAGGCTCCATTTCCTGTCCACTTATGAAGACAGGGCATGTTGCGTAACCTGATTTGATATAACCAGATACAGGACTTTCCCGTTCCCGGTACGGCGTATGCAATAACGTATCAGTGAGTCGCCAATAGGGGCGGCCGGAACAGGAGGTGTCTCATGAAGAAGGAACGAATGAGACAGATGACTATCGCCGCAGTCACGTTCGCCGCAGTTGCCGTTATCGCGATGCAGGCCAGTGCCGAGGTCCGCATAGTAGCGAGCGTCAATACCCCCGGCGTCAGCGTCCACGCGTGCAATGTCCCCTCCTGTTATTACGGGACCTATTATGACAGGCGCGTGCCTGCCCGAAGGCAGATGCGCTATGAGATAAACAATCGTGACAAGAGGATCGCCCGGCGCCTCGCGTACTTCAGCGGCGTGCCGGCCCGTGAGCTCGTAAGGCTCAGGCGCCGCGGCTTCCAGTGGTTCGAGATCGGACGCATGATCCATGTACCGCGTACGGTAGTCCGCGCCGCGTTCAACCAGAAGAGCTGGAACAGGTTCCTGCACCAGGAGCGCAGGCACGCGAAGCGCCGCGGAAAGCAAAAGCAGCATGTCACGTATTACGATGGAAGAGAATACAGAAGACGATAATGTACCCGGAAGGCCGACCAGCCTGCGACGAAAGCGGGGGACGGGAGAGATCCCGCCCCCGCTTCATTTTTTATCACGCCCATTTCACCCATAGCCATTGTCCCTGCCTGCCCGCTGTGCAATAATGCATTTGAAATGCATGAATACACGTCCGTTGCTCTTACCTGGAGTCGATCAGAATGAAAACGATACATATGCTTCTCGCTGTCCTTCCTGCCCTGTTTCTTTTCAATGTCACATCCGAAGCTTTTGCTAATGATACTGCCCGATTTGTAATAGAACTCGAGGGCGGTGCCGTATGGCAGAGCCGCAACGATGTCCAGATCCCGAACGACGAGACTGGGACGAGATTTTCCATCATCGACGTTACCGGTAAGGGACCGTGGCCTGCTGGCCGCCTCTACCTGACATGGAACATCAACGACAGACACGGCCTCCGGGCGCTGCTCGCTCCTCTCTCTATCACGGAGACGGGGAATATATCTGAACCGGTAAACTTCGCCGGCGAGACGTATCAGCCTGGGGAACCGGTAGAAGCGACCTACCAGTTCAATTCATGGCGGCTCACATACCATTACAGGTTCCTGGACCGCGAGAAGCTGAGCCTCTGGGTCGGGTTCACGGCAAAGATCCGCGACGCGAAGATAGAACTCAGCCAGGGCGACACAACGAGCAAGGAAACCGATGTCGGCTTTGTGCCCCTGCTTTATCTTGCCGCCGACTGGAACTTTGTCGAACGGTGGCACCTGCTGTTCGACTTCGACGGACTTGCAGGCGGGCCCGGCAGAGCATTCGACATAGCACTGAAACTGGGTTACAACTTCAACGATCACTGGGGAATCACCGGAGGCTACCGGATGGTTGAGGGCGGTGCGGATGTCGAGTCGGTCTACAACTTCGCCTGGCTGCACTACGCGGTAGTTTCAGGAGTGTATCGTTTCTGACCGGCACCATCCTCAGTCGTATGCCAGGCGCGTCTCCCTGTCGGCTAGAAGATCCTCTAGATCCTTCTTCGCGGCCATCATCGGCCAGGTCCCGAAGTCCTCGTGGATTAGATTGTATTTCTCGGGGATCGGATGTGTGCCGACCACCACTTCCATCCCGAACTTGCGCGGAATGAACTCCCTGAAATAATCGAGGCGGGGACAGGGCGGATATCCCACGACCAGGCCGGTGGCCAGATGCACCACATCGGCGCCGTTCTTCTTCATCTCCTCCGGGGCGTACTCGACGTTGCCGCCGGGGCACCCGCCGCAAGTGGTAAACCCGACAAGCTCGACCTCTTCATCGGCGTACCGGGCGAATCCGCCCTCACGCTCGCGAAGTGACCGAAAGCATTTTCCTCCGGCGCATGTGTGGTAACGATCGCAGATGATGATCCCGACCTTCTTCATCACCGACCCCTTTCTAAGTTGCTGGCCCCGCGGACACCTCAGAGGTGGAGCCGCCGTTTAAGCTCACGGGCGTTAGCGCGGCTGACAGGTATGACCGGCCCGTCATCGCTTCCCATCCTTATCCTGAACGAATTATTCTCCCAGGGGATTATCTCGCGGATCCTGTATACATTGGCGAGGTATGCCCTGTGGATCCTCATGAACATCCCGGCCGGAAGCTCTGCCTGCAGCTCATCGAGCGAGCGGCGCGCGGAACTTCCATCGATATCGCCGGTAACGATCGAGACCTCTCCATCGGCGACGCTGGCATAGAGTATCTCCTGCACATCTACCATCACCACGCCGGCCCCCCTCCTTACCGGCACCCTCTGAGAGAGCGCGCCGACTGATCGAAGCAGCTCGTCCATATCCTGCCGCGGCTCCGCCCCGCGGACCCGCGCCGCCGCCCTGCCGAGAGCCTCGCGCAGCCTCTCCTCGTCTACGGGCTTGAGGATATAGTCCGCCGCGTGGACGTTGAATGCCCGGATCGCGTACTGGTCGTAAGCCGTAACGAATATCACAGGCGGAATGTCTCCGGTCTCGCCGAGCCTGCCGAGGACCTGGAAACCGTCGAGACCGGGCATCTGGATATCGAGCAGTACGATATCCGGCTTGCCGTCACGTATCATCTCGACCGCCTTGATGCCGTCTGCCGCCTCACCGGACTTCTCGAACCCCTCGATCTTGCCGAGTATTCTCGCCAGATCCTTTCTCGCCGGCTTCTCGTCATCGACTATCAATACCTTCAGTGCCTCACTCGACATGGCTCCCCCTTTCGACGGGAAGCTCTATCCTTATCTCCGTCCCCTCGCCGGGGACCGATTCTATCGTCATCGACTGCTGCGTCCCGTAGGCCACGGACAGCCTCTCGCGAACATTCTTCAGGCCTATCCCGTCACCCGCTTCACCGGCGAATCCTTCGCCGTCGTCCCTGACCACTATCAAGATCCTCTCCCCGTCGCTTTCCGCCTCGACGTGGATCGTGCCTCCCTCGACACGCCCCGATATCCCGTGCCTTACGGCGTTCTCGACGAGCGGCTGCAGAAGCATCGAAGGAACGGGGACATCGAGCGCTCTCGCATCGATCTCCTTCTCGACTCTTATCCTCTCGGCGCCGAATCTCGCCTGCTCGAGACTGAGGTAGTCATCGATGAAATCGAGCTCGCTGCTCAGCGGCACGAAATCCTCCGTTCCGTGGAGAAGCTTTCGCAGGATGCCGGCAAGCTTGACGAGGATCCATCTCGTCTTGTCGGGCTCGGACCAGATGCACGATGTCGCGGCGTTGAGAGTATTGAAGAAAAAATGGGGATTGATCTGGCGCCTCAGGGCGTCGAACTTCGCCTGGACCGCCGCGGCCCGCTGCTCCTCGAGGAGCATCTCGACACGCGTGTTGTTCCATATCTTCAGCGGGATACCGACACACGCCAGCGTGGAGAACCATACAAGCAGGTTCATCCAGTAATGATCGGGAGTGAAGGCGAAGAGGATCCTCTTGCCCACGTAACCTGCAACGACGGTCCTCGATACATCGAGGGCCAGCACGGCGAAGAAGACCATCGCGATCGCGTCGAACCTCTTCTCTTCCTTGAATATCTTCCACGACCTGGAGAGCCCCCTGTAGAAGAAGGGGGTGAAGCCCCATATCTCCTCGCGCCTCTCCGGTATCATCCCTATCGCCCCGCCCAGGCCTGAGCATGCGAGGAGATAGACGGGCGTGAGCCACTCCCCGGCCAGGACGGCCGGAACGGACACAAGCAGGGCCGCCATCGCTCCCGGCCCCGTCCCGCAGAGGAGGCCGATGAGAAAGACCCCCGGCATCGATATGTCGACACCCTCGTAACCTACCATCAGTCGTACGGCGGTGCCGGCCGTGATCAGCGCTCCGAATATCAGGGCGAACCACCAGTCCTCCCTGCGCGTCCTCGTCTGTATGAAGATCAGCCTCTTGAAGTAGTTCGATGTCACGAGCACCCCGGCGATGCTCGCCATGATGCCCAGCCTCAAAAAGAGGAGAAAGAGTATGTACTGGTCGCCGGTCAGGGTGATCCGTGTCAAAAGAGCTCTCCCGTGTGGGTTTCAGCGATTATACCTCGCGGCGCCGCTCCCTGTAAATACGCCGTATCGAACCGAACTCCTCCATGTACAGCCCCTCCTTGAAGTCGGGGAACGACCATGGGAGCGTCCGCCACTCGTGGTCCTCGAACATGAGCACCGGATCGGCGTAGACCCCGCGGCCGAGATATATCTTCTGCGGTCCCTCCTTGAACGACGCGAGGACCGCCTTGAAATAGTCGATATATCCGGGATCTATGTTGACCGTACGGCCGGCCTCGCCCGAAAGCTTCTTCTCCAGCCGGTCGACATCGAGTTTTACTGTTACAAGGTCGGGCGCTTCTCCCAGATCCTTGAACGAAACGATCACCCTTCTCAGGCCGGGCCCCATCTCGTCCTCGTAATAGTCGGTCATATCGAAGGGATGCGGGGGCCCGATGAAGTCGGCCTCCCCGAGGATGTCGCTCAATCCACCGTCGATCACGCCCTGCGGTTCGGCGCCGCTGGAGAGAAGGAGCGCGGCGAAATATTTTACCGGCGCGCCCTCGCCCGGTCTGCCTGCTTTTGGATGCGCCATCCGTCCTTCATCCTTTCAATAAATCCGCGTGCCTCGGCTGTGATATCCCCCGGTATGCCGAACTCGGCCTCGATACGCAGCTCGAGGTCCGCCCGGATATTCTCGTTGAACTTCATGTCCTCGCGGCGAAGCCGGAGATGGTGATCGCGTATATAGAGGTGCCCGCCATCTGTCAGCTTCGTAAGCTGCAGCGAGTTCATCATCGGCAGCGCGAACGATGCCTGCCAGTGCCTGAAGAAGGTCGCCTTCGAGACAGGTGTCGTCCTGAGCCTGTACCTCCAGTTCTTCTCGCCGCCCGCTATCGTGAAGAGGTCGTAGCTCGCCGCCCCCCTCGGGCGCAGTTCGACCTTCCCGAACGAGGTCGGGATGATCACGGGCTCGCCGGTCAGCTCGACCGGATCGCCGAGAAGGTACCCGGGATCGACGAGATACTTCTTCCTGCTGACCCGGACGATGAGCGCGCAGTGAATATTCTGTCTCTTCATATCAGCCATCGCCGGGTAGCATTTATACCCTGCCGATGAGAGGATCGCGCCGAGACACCATGTCAGGGAGAAGCAGGTCCCTCCCGTGTGCTTCTCGATAAAACCCGTCATGACCTCCTCCGGCCCCCTCAGGCGCAGGGCGGGATCAGGCTCGTTGAACTTGCGGATTATCTTGGTCACATTCTCGTAAGGGAGCTCCGAATAGCTCGCGACTACGGCCTTGAGCATGTCTAGATCGGGGTCGCCCGAACGGATGCCGAAATGGCCGAAGAATATGCTTTCCGCGCCGATGTTTAAATCCGTCAAATATATCTCCTCGGGAGGTGACGCGGGAGCCGTATCTCGCCGCGCTTAACACATTACAGAATAAAGAGATTCGGACCGGATTGCAACGGCCGCGTTTTATACGCCTGCAGGGGGCGACATGGTTGACAACGCCGAGCCGTATGATATATATTGATTTCCCGTTTATATTTGAATCAATGCGGTGCCGGCAAGGCTTTTCGCCGCAGCCGGCTGAGAAGAATCACTGAACAGGAGGCTCGCACTTGTCTTCCACCAAGAAATTCGATTTCGCCCCCCGCAGGGGATACTATGCCGAGATCGGCCCCAAAGAGGCCAAAGGCATTCCCGCGGACCAGGTGAAGATGTACGATGATTTCGATCTTATATACAGGACGCTGTGCGGGATCCTGTACAACTTCGTTCCGAAGTCGGGGCATCCCGGCGGCAGCATCTCTTCGGGCAAGATCGTCGAGGGCGTCCTCTTCTCGATGATGAAGTACCGCATGAACGAGCCTGAGGCGAAGTGTGCCGACATAATCTCTTACGCCGCGGGCCACAAGGCAATGGGCCTCTACGCGATGTGGGCGCTGAGGAACGAGTGCCTCCGCGTATCGCATCCCGATATGCTCCCCGGACCGGAGAAACAGCTGCGGCTCGAGGATCTTCTCGGCTTCCGCCGCAATCCGACACAGGAGACTCCCCTTTTCGCCAAGTATAACGCGAAGCCGCTCGACGGGCACCCGACCCCGCTGACCCCGTTTGTCAGGCTCTCGACAGGCGCCTCGGGCGTCGGCGTCACGACGAGCTTCGGCCTCGGATTCGGCGCGATGGACATGTATGGCAAGGATTCGCCCTTCCTCCACGTCATCGAGGGCGAAGGCGGAATGACACCCGGCAGAGTCGCCGAGGCGATGGCCGCAGCGGCTACGGCACAGATGTGGAACATCATGATGCACATCGACTGGAACCAGTCGTCTATAGATTCGGACAAGGTATGCCGCGACGGAGCGGAGCCTGGCGATTACGTACAGTGGACGCCCGCCGAGTTCTGCCACCTGCACGACTGGAACGTCATCACAGTCGAGGACGGCCATGACATCGCCCAGGTCCTCGCCGCGCAGAAATACGCGATGGAGAACGTCAACACGCAGCCGACAGCGATCGTCTACCGCACGGTCAAGGGCTGGAAGTACGGGATCGAGGGACGCAAGTCGCACGGCGCGGGCCACGACTTCTGCTCCGAGGAGTTCCGCAACACCCTCAAGCCGCTCGAAGAGAGGTTCGGAGTATCGTTCCCCGAGTGGTGCGCCGACAAGACGCCGACGAGCATCGAGGGGAACTTCTTCGATTACCTGATGGAAATCAGGAAGATCCTCGAAACCAATACCGAGCTGGCCGGCTACTTCGGCGACCGCCTCAAGGAAGCTGCCGAGGATCTCACGAAGGCAGACAGGAAGGTACGCGACGGCGCGCCTGATATCGAGGTCATCTATACCGACGCCGTCTCGGCGACCGAGATCCCTGATGAACTGACCTACGAAGTCGGCGGTTCGCAGACGCTGCGCGCCGCTCTTGGCGAGGCGCTCAACTACCTCAACAAGAAATCAAATGGCGGCATCTTCGCCGCTTCAGCCGACCTTATCGGCTCGACATCGATCAACGTTGCCGCGAAAGGGTTCCCGGAGGGATTCTTCAACGCCGTATCGAATCCCGGAGCAAGGCTCCTCTCGATAGGCGGTATCTGCGAGGATGCGATAGGCGGCGTCATGGCCGGCATCTCGACCTACGGCTGCCACATCGGAGCGGGCTCATCGTATGGAGCCTTCATCGCCGCGCTTCAGCACATCACCGCACGGCTCCACGGGATCGGCCAGCAGATGAAACACGACTACTGCGGCGAGCCCTTCCATCCTTTCCTTCTCGTCTGCGCCCATGCCGGGCTCAAGACTGGCGAGGATGGACCGACCCATGCCGATCCGCAGGCGCTGCAGCTCCTCCAGGAGAACTTCCCGCAGGGCATCATGGTAACAATGACGCCGTGGGATCCCCAGGAGATGTACCCGATGCTCATAACGGCCCTGCAGAAGAGGCCGGCGGTGATCGCTCCGTTCGTGACACGTCCGAACGAGAAGATCTTCGACCGTGCCGCTCTAGGCATGCCGCCCGCAACCGCCGCGGCGAAGGGCGTCTACGCGATGCGCAGGGCCGACCGGACGAAGAAGCCGTACCACGGCACACTGGTCCTCCAGGGCAGCGGCATCACCAACACCTTCGTCGAGGAGGTCCTCCCGAGGATCATCGAGGCGGACCTGAACATGAACATCTTCTACGTAGCGAGCGCCGAGCTCTTCGACATGCTGCCGGTAGAGGAGCAGCGCAAGATCTTCCCCGAGGAGTGCGCGCTCGAGGCGATGGGGATGACCGGGCTCACCCTTCCGACGATGATGCGCTGGGTCACCTCGGAAGAGGGACGACGCAGGACGGTACACGCCTTCCGCAAGGGCCACTACCTCGGAAGCGGCCAGGCCCACAAGGTCTTCGAGGAGGCCGAACTCCACGGAGAGGGACAGTGGAAAGCGGTCAAGGACTACGCCGAGTTTATGGCGGCGAAGTAAGGCTCCTTGAGACATGACAGACAGAGAGCCCGGGCCGGCGGCCCGGGCTCTTTTTGATACTATACGACCGGTCCAGGCTATCTCTTAACGTCCGTTCCCGAGACCATGTCCCCGAAGTCCGCAAGGAGGCCGTATCGTTTCCTCCATGACGTGTAGATAATCCCCGCCGCGCCGGGTGTATAGTGCAGCGACACGAGCCATTCGCCCGAACTGACAAGATCGTCAGCGTCATAGTACGCCGCGCCGACAGTCCGAAACCCCCGTTTCGAGAAGAACTCGAGGGAGCTGTCTCTTTTCTCGTGATACCAGCACACGATCACCAGGTCATCAGGCACATACTCCCAGCTCCCCGTAAAGTCCCCGACGACACCATAGTAGTTATCGTGAGCGTTGTGCCCGGGATCGAGCATGTCTGACCAGATGAACACTTCGATCTCTGGATCGATCTCCTTCAATATCCCGTACTGCCTTGTGACGCATTCTCCCAGAATCTGAGCCATGGACCTGCCGCTCTGCCTGCACAGTTCACATCCTCCCCCGTTACGGATCTCGTCCATGGACAACAGGAATTTTTTGAATCCGGTCAACTCGTAGAGGGTTCGGGCCTGGGCTTCCCACCAGATATATAATTCCGGGTTAGACATGCAGAGACTTGTCTGCCTGCTCCGGGCCTTATTGACGAAGGGAATCCTGTAGCAGGACAGGGCCAGATTCTCACCTTCCCTGATCCTCGTGCCGGAGGTCAGTTCGATGCGATCGAGGTCCGGCAGATTCTCCACCGGCATATAATCCGTCCCTTCGATGAATGTCATCTCCCTGTCCCTGCTTCTGAGCTCTATCGGGGTGCCGTCTCTTCGAACGATCCCGGAGAGAGAACCGACCTGCCGCAGATCGAGATCGTCCAACCAGATAGTACCCGATGTCCCTCTCCAGACCCCCGCGTAGACGCGGATCTTCTTGTCTGAATAACTCGTGAATTCGGCGGAGGACTCTGTCCAGTCCTGAGTGGGAGCGACATCGGTCGGCATGATCATCAGCGTAGCCCCCTTGTCGTCGAGGACAAGGAGCCTGACTCCCGAAACCGGGTGGACATCCCTCGTTTTTATCCTCACTGAAAACCGGTACGAGCATCCCGGTTTTACCTCGACCTCCTGCATGATGCGCGCGAGACCATGCTCATTTGCCCGAAAGTCCTCCATTCGAATGGATGCGCTTCCGGAGAAGGCGACTTCCCTGTCGACAAACGACACCTCTCCCGGCTGATCGTGAAAGAGAAAGTCGTCGAAACGATCTCCATGATGTTTTTCCAGGCCCCCGTTCCTGATCAGGTTCCCTTCCCGGAGAACCTGAACCACTTTGCCGCCGCCGGCCACAAGGTCGAAAGTCACGGGTAACGCCGCCGCGAAGTCACGATTGTATCTCAGCGCGCCGTCACCATACCCTGCCGAGAAACCGATCGGTATCAGTTCGATATTCCTTTCCGAGCACTGGGATCGAATTTCCTCGAGAAGAGCGATGTCCTCATCCTGCCAACGGGAGAGTTCATCGAGGCCGAAGGAAGACAGGACAATGCCGTTGAGCCCGTGGGCCGCAGCAGTATCGATGAGAGCCTTTATCTCTGTCACGTCATCGCGGGTCCGTCCGTACCCGGACGAGAAGACCCACCTGTGCGGCAATACCGGTGCCGTCTGGGCGCAGACAGCAGCCGCTGTTACGGCACCCGGGAAAAAGAGCAGGAGTATCAGTGATATCTTCCGACCAGGTCTCATAATGAGCCTCTGTATGCGTGAAAATGGGATCGTTCGGGACCGGGACTTTTCTATTATCACCTATCCCGTTTTCCATTGATAGGAATATACCGTTTACTTATCATGGAACCGCTGAATGCCGAATTATTTAATTTCCAACGAGTTCAGGTTCTGCCATGCGAATACTGCTAGCAAATACGACAGCGTATCCATATATCGGCGGCGTCGAGAACTCGCTGCGTTATATCGGGCGGGAGCTTGTCTCGCAGGGCCATGAAGTCAGGATATTCTGCCTTCAGTTCCTCCCCGCTGAACCGCTCCGGATGGACCATGAAGGGATCACGATAGTCCGTCATCCCTGCGAGAGCTCGAGATGGCCCCACCGTCAGTACCGAAATCGTGTCGAAGCGGCGCGGGAGGGGATCCCGGCAGTGCTTGGCGATTTCCGGCCCGACGCGGTCTGGTGCCGGAACGCCTCGGTCGGCCTCGGGCTCCGAAGAGGTGGTTATGACGGGCCCCTCCTTCAGATCTTCCCGACAACGGCGAGAATGAACTGCCGGGGAAGTTTTCTGATGACCAGAGGGCTGCCGGTACGCCGGCGGCTGATGCTTCTCGGCCTCTGGCCCTCCGCCTTTATCGTCTCCTCCCGGATCGAAAGGGAGCTTCTCGATCTGTGCACCCCTGTAGTCTTCAGCGAAAACTTGCGGAAGCAGCTCGGCGGCAGGGGCCGGTTGATCCGCCCCGGAGTGGACAGCGGGATCTTCTCTCCTGAAAATGGCGAACGTTATTTCAAAACGATAGAAGATGACTACGGACTCAGCCGTTCCGAGCCGCTTGTCCTCTATGTCGGCCGGCTCTCAAGCGCCAAGCATATTCCTATGCTGATGGACGCCGTCTTGGCTCTGGGCAACAAGGCGAAGCTTGTCCTGGCAGGAAGCGGGCGGGACAAGGATCGACTTGAATCATACGCGCGCAGGATCGGCATGTCCGACAGGGCCGTATTCGCCGGGACCCACGAGGAGATGCTTCCCGGTTTCTACGCTATGAGCCGAGTCTGCGTCCTCCCTACGACTATCGAATCGTTCGGCCAGGTATATCTGGAGTCCCTCGCCTCGGGAACGCCGGCTGTCGGGTTCGGCGGTGACGGACGCCGTGTGCTGACAGCGACAAGTGAGATCATCCAGAACGGAGAGACAGGAACGGTGGTCAGGGATGTCAGCGCCGGAGCCCTCGCTGAAGGTATCGATTCCATTCTTTCTCTCGATGACGACGGCTACGCGAAGATGTCACGGCACTGCCGCGAATATGCTGTCGACAGATTCTCGTGGAAGCGCTTTGTCTCCGAAGCGCTGGGCCTTTCGAAGGATTCATGAGCAGACGATGGATCATAACTGGAGCGAACGGCTATCTCGGCGGGCAGCTGTGCGGAATACTGCATGAACGGGGCGAAAGTGTGACGGGGCTGGCCCGCGCCGGCAGATCCCTGGCCCGGCTCACGGAAGCGGGGATAGACTGCGGCACATACGACGACCTCCCCTCGATACTGTCAGGCGGAGAGATCCTCGTGCACTGCGCCGGAATGGTCGGGAACAGCGGCTCTCTCGACTCCTACCTCAAGATAAACAGGGACTGGTCCCTTTCCCTCTTCGACCAGGCTTCGGCGGGGGGAGCGGGCTGCTTCGTATATGTGAGCAGCGTCGCCTCGACGGGATACATGCCGAGGCCCTCGAGCGCCCCTCTCGATGAATCGTCCCCGCCATGCCATGCCGAAGGGGATCTCTACGGACGAAGCAAGCTCGCCGCGGAGAAGGCGCTTCAGGAGCGTGCGGAGAACGGCCCTGTCCGCCTCTTGATACTGCGCCCCGGATTGATCTACGGAAGGAAATCTCTTTCCTCTTCAAGCCCCCCGGTTGTAGATCCCGGACAGCGGATCCCCCTCGTCCATATCGACAGCTTCGCGAACGCTCTCGTCGGAACGGCCGGCCGGGAGGAAAAGGGTGTCTTCCTCGTAGTCGACGATGAGCAACCGGCACTGAGGGACCTTTACACTCTCAAGATGAAGCTCGGCATTATCCGGAAAGCGCCCCGCCGAATCGGCAGGCTCGGGTTCTGGCTGATGTGGACAGTTCGAAGCATCGCCCGGATAGTGTTCGGCAGAAGGGCCGAGGTCTCCTGTAAACTCATCAGGGCGGAATACTATTTCCAGACACGGCGCCTGCTCTACAGTACGGAAAAGCTGCGGTCCCGGACCGGATGGACGCCTGCCATCGGCCTGGAGGAGGGCCTGGAAGAGAGCATGTCGGCAACAAAGCCCGGGAGCACAAAGACGGCAAAGAAGAAACGGGTCACACCGGCGGAACTGTTAAGGGTGGCGTATAACAGGCTTACCCTGAAGGCTGACCGCGGTCCGACAGGGATCGGCCTGATCGGAGTAGGCGGATGGGGCTCTACGAACGCTGCCAATATTATGCGGAGCAGGCGGTTCAATATCATCGGCGTCTTCGACCAGCGTTCACAGGCAGCAGAACGGTTTGCCGGCAGGTACGGGACGAACCGCTACGACAGGATCGAAGAGATGCTGGAAGATCCGGATATACGGGCGATTGCCGCGACCATCCCGAACCAGTTTCACGCCGAGGTGGTGAGGGCCGCTGCCGATTCGGGAAAACACATCTTCATGGAAAAGCCGCTGGCCGTCTACGCGGAGGTCTGCCGGGAGCTCGGAGCGTACTGCGGTACAAGAGGGGTCATCCTTCAGGTCGGTCACCAGATGCGCCGCGAGCCTGTCTTTCGCGAGATAAAGCGTATCGTGGAAGGCGGTTCCCTGGGACGGCCGCTCAACGCCCAGGCAGTCTACACCCTGGACCGCCGCGCCCGTGATGACTGGCGGCGTGACGCCGGGTCATGTCCCGGCGGAAGCATGGAGCAGCTCGGCGCGCATATCATCGATGTGCTTATATACCTCTTCGGTCCCCCTCTCGATACTGAAAGCTGGTCGGAAAATATACCGGCAGTCTCGAGCGGCCTCGAGTGGGGCTGCGTTATGATGACTTTTCAAAACGATATCCATGCCGCCGTGTCGACCAGCTTCTCGTCCCCGAAATATCTGCGTATTGAGATCCAGTTCGATGACGGGAAACTGACTTCGGACGGAAAGATTGTGCGTATCGAGCGCAAAGGTTCAAGGCCGGAAAGCGTTAGTCCGCGAGGCAGAGCGGGAAGCGTGGATCAGTTCATCGAGTTCGCCGATTGTATCGAACGCGGCAAAGATCCCGAAACGGGAGCGGCGCAGGCAGCCATGGTTATGGATGTCGTCGGCGCGATCTCCTGCGGAATGGAAATGGAAGACGATGATTGACCAGGAAACGATACGCGGCGCTCTTGGAGGCCTTATCGGCTGGCTGGAGACCTGGCGGGACGAAAGCGGGGCCTACAACGGCTTTGTCGTGCATCGCACCGAGACAAAACGGATGGGGCGGGTCCATGACACTGCGTGGACCCAGTCGGCGATGATCCGCGGATACGCCAACCTTTACCGTAGAGGCGGGGACCCGCGATGGCTCAAGGCAATGACAGAGGCGGCCGACCTGCTCGTGAGCCGGTACGATCCGGAGACGGGCAGGATCAGAAATACGGGACACGAGGACGACCGTTTCCAGTCGCTCGTCAGCTGCGCTCTCGCGATCCGCGCCCTCCTGTCGGTCTACGATCTCCTGGACGAAAAAAGGAAAGGAAGATACCTGCGCCTGGCCATCGACCATGTCCGGCACTACTGGCTCGATTCCCTGTGGGTCGAGTCCGAGGGCGCATTCAAGGTGTCCGGGACCGATTTCTACAGCCCCGGCGAGGACCGGTTCATCGTCAACTTCAACATGGTCGCTGTCGAAGCGCTGCTCTTGCTTCACCTGCTGACCGATGATCCCCTCTATCATGACATCATGCTTCGAATCGGTGAATGGCTCCTGGCTCGTTGGGAGCAGTCACATAAATACAACGATACGATCCTCGAGGGCCGTACGACAGTCGCCGGGGACCCCCGGTCGGAATGGATGGCTCCCGGAGGGATGCCGTACCAGTTTACCGGATCGCAGCGGGACCCCGATAATTATGTCACTCTCTACACGGGCCTGTCGCTGGGAGGCTTCCTCTGCCTCGGCGCGATCACGAAGGATGAGCGTTTCGACGAAATAGCAAGGGCGCAGAGCGAATATATCCTCGCCATGCGGGACCCCGACACGCGCCTCTTCTATCACACGACAAAGACCGGGCGCGTAGAGAAGAACCCGCAGTTCATAGCCGGCGCCGGAATGGCGCTTGACGGGTCTGTATGAGATCGGGGAGATTCCTTATGACACGATCGAGTCGATACTGAGCCGGGTATACGCCAACGGATCATACCCGGGATTTATCGGCAGGAACGATACGGGACACAGGAGACGCGACGGCGGAGGGACCGTGTGGGAGGATGTCGCCGCTTCGACAAACTGGAACGCGCAGCTCTTCGAATACCTCACACTTCTGGTCGAAGAGGCGGACAGGATAGAGGTAAGGCCGTACGGCAGATCCGTCAGCATAACAACCTCGCGCTTTACATATACGGATACACCTGAAACCGTCCGGATAATCTCCTGGTGGCCGCCGCGAAGCTGGGGAATATATCTATATACCAAGAATAGCGACACTGCACGGTTCGCGTTCTCCCCGATAATGATATACCGGGATCTTCGCTATCCGGCTGCGGGGGTCCGGATGAACTGCATGGACCTGCAAAGATCGGTAATCGACTGCGGACTCTGCTGCGGCTGCGGCGCCTGCGTCGGGGTCATGCCCGGCGGGAGCCCTGATTATAGATATCACGATGTCACACGAGCCGGTGATCGACGAGTCAAAGTGCACCGACTGCGGATTATGCGTCGATGTATGCCCCGGTAAAGGATACGCGGTCGCCGTGCCGTCCAGGAATAACTGCTGCGAAGGTGCCCTCTTTCACCCAGAACGCGGACCAGTCATCGAATGCCTGGCCGGTCATTCAGACAGATCCGGACATCCGTTCCGAATCTTCTTCGGGCGGCATTGCGACCGCGCTGCTGATCCACCTCCTCGAATCGGGAAGGATCGACTCGGTGCTCGTGGTCGGCATGAAGGATGATCTGCCGCTCGTCAGGCTGACGGATGATATCGAAGAAGTCAGAAAAGCGGCAGGGAGCAAGTACGGACCGGTCCCGGTTCTCACCAGGCTGATCCCCGAACTGATGAGGGAGCCGCGGCGGATCGCCGGGACATTTACCCCCTGCCAGCTCGCCGGCTGGCGCGAGGCCACCGAGCATGTCCCGAGACTGCGGGAAAGCGAGGTCATCTCCATCGGTCTTTTCTGCGGATACGTCCAGAGTTACAAAGCCCTGACCTTCGTCGCGTCAACGCTCGGGCTTGAGTATCCAGGCGGCGCCAGGCTCACTCACTGGAGGTACGGACCCTACCCCGGCGGCCTGCGCTTCGAGCGTCCCGACGGCAGTGAAGCACTGAAGCCTCTTTACAGGTACTACGATCTGGCGATCCCGTTCTTCTCTCTCTACCGCTGCTTTCTCTGCCCGGACAGTGGAAACTGGTTGAGCGATATAACGCTGGGGGATATCCACGCGGGAGGAGACAGGGAGAACGTGATCGTCTGCCGGACAGCGAGGGGCCGCGACATGCTTGATTCGGCCCGGCAGGCCGGACGGATCTCGACGAGAGATATGACTCCCGCCCAGGTCGAGAAGTCGACCCTCCGTCACATCGCCAAAAGCAAGATGCTTCCTGGCTCTGGAATGCATCGTCTGGCTTGAAAAGAAGGGGATGATGATCCCGGCGGCTTTCGACTATCTTGATCTGCCGCCGAGCGGAAATCAGCAGAATGATCCGGACTCTCCAGGTCTGGAAGTTCCGGCTGATATTCTGGTGCAGAAATGGACGGAGGATGCCCTTCCTGCTGAAACACCCCTCGACTATGGAAAGGGTCGGGCATTTCCTGTACAATCTCCCCGGTTCGATTCCCGGATGGAAACTGATGATCAGGGCACGAAGCGTGTTCAGGAGATAAGAGATGAAGATAGTGCTTCTCAGCGCGTCATTCCGCGGCGGTGGAGCGGAAAGGGTACAGATCACCCTGGCCGGAGAATTCGCGCGCCTGGGGCATCAGGTTCACTTCGTAGCCTTCGAGGATGACGGTCCGCTGCGGAGCGAGGTCCCGGAAGGTGTCGAGCTGACCGTGTTCGGGGTACCGAGGATAGCGAGCGGTATCATGCCGCTGACCCGATTCCTCAAAGCAGCAGATCCGGATGTCGTCATAGCGGCGATGGCCCATGTGGGCACAGCCGCTCTCATGGCGCGTATCCTCTCACGCTGGAAAGGAAAGGTCATCGTCAGGGCCGATGGATCGAGGCGGTACCACAGCCTGAACATGCCGGGCGGCAGGCGATCGCTCCTCGATATGCTGCAGCGGTCTCTGCTGCCGAAAGCGGATGCTGTCATCGGCGTTTCAACTGCCATAGCGGACGAATTCAGGGAGGACTTCAGCCTGGCCAACTGTCACGTGATCCATAATCCGGTGGCTGTCAGGCCGGAAGATCCGGACAGTTCTCCGCCAGAGCATCCTTTCTTCGAGAGCGGCAGACCGGTATTCATCTCCATAGGACGGCTGGAGAAGCAGAAAGGATTCACCTTTCTCATAAGGACATTCGCTGGTATAAAGGAATTTCTGGATTCGAGGCTTCTGATCCTCGGCGAAGGAAGCGAGCGGGAAAATCTCGAAGCTCAGATCAGGGATCTCGGGCTCGAGGATTGTGTGAGCCTTCCCGGATTCGTCCCCGACCCGTTTGCCTGGCTCAGAAGAGCGTCTGTCTTCGTCCTCTCCTCTGAAACAGAGCCGTTCGGACTCACTCTTGTCGAGGCTCTGTCAACAGGGATTCCGGTCGTGAGCACCAGTACGGAGGGGCCGATCGATATCATCAATGACAAAAGGCTCGGACATCTCGGTTACTTCGGGACCGATCTGCGATTCGGGATGGCCATGCGCACGGCACTGGAATCGCCCGGGGAAAATCGCGAGCTCAGGATAGAGCGCGCGGCGGACTTCGCACCCTCACGTATCGCAGCAAAGTACCTTGAGCTGATAGACAGCATATAAAAGAAGCCGGCAGCGGATGCTGCCGGCTTCTATCATCTCATCTACTTTATGACGCTTCGCCTACCGCTCCTCGATCTTCACCTTCGTATCGTGGTCGCGCGGCTTGTCGCCTATCTTGCCGAGAAGGAACTCGATCGCCTTCTCGAGCTGCATGTCGCGTCCTGCCTTCTCCATCTCGGGAGGACTCTCGACATAAATATCGGGGATCGCGCCGCGGCTCTCGAGCTGAGAGAGTGTGCTCTCCTCCCAGATGCCGATGAAGGTCTTGCGGATCGCGCCGCCGTCGATCAGGTAATGCGGCGTCACGGCGATCACGAACCCGAGTGTCGGAACACCGATACATGTACCGAGCCCGCGTTCTTTCACCGCGCTGGGGAACACCTCGGCGTCGGAGTACGAGTACTCGTTATGGAGAACTACGACCTCGCCGGTAAAGACGTCCCACGGGCGGGTGATGACCGACTCGCCGCGTGACTGCTGCACGTGATAAGGTCGGCGTTCGAGATAATCGATCACTCTCGTGTCGATCGAGCCGCCGCCGTTGTAGCGCACGTCGATGATGACGGCATCCTTGTAACGGAACTGCTCGAACTTCTCCCTGAACTCGGTCCAGCCGCTGCCGCTCATGTCCTTCAGATGCATGTAGCCGATCCGGTTCTCACTTGCCTTGTCGACCTGCTCAACGTTCCCGTCGACCCAGTTCTTGTAACGAAGGACGAGGTCGTGCGAGATTGGCGTGAACTTCGTCTCGATAGCGCCTTTCATCGTCGGCTTGTCGTTGGTCGTGATCGTCACCTTGTTGCGCGTTCGCGCTATGAGGTACTGGAAGAAGTTCTCGCCAGGCTCGAGTTCAATACCGTCGATAGCGAGAAGATAATCGCCTTCCCTGACCTTGACGTAATCGGCGTCGAGCGGCGACCTCTCGCGGGTCGAGAGCTTGTCGCCCTTGAATATCTTCGTGAACCTCGCGTAGCCGCTCTTCTCGTCGAGCTCGAGCTTCGCGCCGAGGAAAGCAAGGGAGGTGCGGGGCGCACCGCCCGCGTCTCCGCCCGAGACTCCCTGGTGAGAGGCGTTGAGCTCGCCGACCATCTCTGTCATAAGCCAGTTGAGCTCTGTACGGGTCCTCACGTTAGGCAGAAGTGCCTCGTAGTAATCGTGAACCTCGTCCCAGTCGACGCCGTGATAGTTAGGATCGTAGAAATGGTACTTAACCAGTCTCCAGCCTTCGTTGAAGATCTGGTTCCACTCGGCCTCGCGGTCGAGATCCATGATGACCTTGCGCTTGATGTCGAGCTTTCCTGTCTTCGCCTTGGCCTCAGCGGCTGTGGCGGGCTTCTTCCCGCTCGATTTCTTCCCGCCTACCTTGAAGATCTCGAAATTGGAGCCGTCGAATACGGCGATCTTCTTTCGGTCGGCAGACATGCCGTAAGCGACGATCGTCGATGCGACCTTGTCGGCCTTCATCTTCTCGATATCGTACGCGTAGAGGTCGTACGAGCGGCGGAACATCATCCGCACCTGGCCGACTACGAGATAGTAGTAATATTTGTCGGTCGCGTTGATGTTGTGCATCATTCTGCCGGCAGCCTTCGGTACGCGCCTTATGCGTCCCTCCATACCGTCAAAGTCGATCTTCACGACGACCTTCTCGTCCTTTTTCTTTTTGCCCTTCTTGTCTTTTTTGTCCTTCTCGTCATCTTCGTCGTCCTTGTCGGCGACTTCTTCCTCTTCGTCATCCTCACCGTCGACCTTTTCTTCATCGTCCTCGAAGATGAAGGGCTCTTCCTCCTCGGGCAGGAGACTCAGCCTGCAGAGCATCCTCGCGCCGTGATACCTCTCGCTGATCAGAAGTAGGTACTTGCCGTCAGGCGTAAAGACCGGCTCTGTGTCATCTGCCATATGGCTTGTGACCTGGTGGTGCTTCTTCTCCTTTGTGTCGTACAGGTAGATATCCCTTGCCCTGTTCCTGATGGCGAAGTCGTAGGCGACATAGCGGCCGTCAGGCGACCAGGCGTATGTCGTAATGTCCCTGTGCTCGTTCCTGTTGATAAGAGTCGCCTTTTTGCCGTCGATGCCGAGCATGTAGAGCTCGTTCGCCTCGGTCGAAAAAAGCATGCGGTCGCTCTCGGGGGACCACATGATGTTTTCCTTGAAGTGCCCGGAATCGGTCAGCTTCTTCTCCGGCTTCTCTCCCATCTGGTCGACGAGGTAGACCTCGTCGTCGCCCGACTTGTCGGAGATGTAAGCGATCCATTTGCCGTCGGGGGACCAGGTCGGATACGAGTCACGGGAACCGGACGAGTTCGTCAGGTTCCTCACATCGCCGTGCTCGGCAGGCGCAGTGTAGATCTCACCACGTGCCTCGAATACGATCCTCTTTCCTGTGGCCGAGATATCGAAACTTCGGATGTATTTCAAGGGATTGATATAGCTGATCATATTTTCGCGGTCATCGGCCGGGGCGTAGACGACAACTTCCTTCGCCTCGCCGCTGGCCGTATCGAGAACGAAGAGCTTCGCGTCGTTCTCGAAGACTATCCTGCTGCCGTCCTCGTTCAGCGAGGGCCAGGTCACGCCGCGGCCCTTGAAATCGGTCACCTTCGTGATCTCTTTCGTGCCGAGATCGAGGTAGTAGATGTTTTTTACATCGGTATCGCGATCCGAGACGAAGTAGATCCTGTCCCCGACCCACATCGGCCAGGAATCGTTGCCCTCGTACTCGGTCAATTTCTCGTATGATTCTTTCTCGAGATCGTATATCCAAACGTCCTGGTTCTGGCTTCCCTTGTATCTCTTCCACCACCAGAACCTCTCGGGGTGCCTGTTGAACGCGATCTGCTTTCCATCGGGGGAGAAGGAAGCGAGGCTCCCCTTGCCGACGCCCATATCGACGGGCAGGCCGCCATCTACGGGAACGGTATAGAACTGCTTGAAGAAGCCGACAAACGAATCGCGCCTCGAGCGGAAGACGATGCTCTTCCCGTCGGGAGCCCACTCGACCGGCTCTGCGCTGTCGGTGTGCCACGTGAGCTGCTTCGGACGTCCACCCTCGGCGGGCATCACGAAGAGCGCGTTGTGTCTTTCATTGTAGTCGCCGGTGATAGCGATCATCGTGCCGTCAGGCGAGAACTTGGGATGGTCCTCCAGGCCTATATGTACGGTCAACCGTTTCGCCATACCTCCATCGGCAGGAACCGACCAGAGGTCGCCCTGCCAGACGAACACGATCGTTTCGCCGTGGATGTCCGGCCGTCTCATCAGGCGAATTGGTTCGCCGCGCCCGTCGGCTGCCGCTGCCGTATCGCTCAGCATCGCTGCCGACACGATCAGCAAAAGCGCCAGGATCGTAATGGTTCTCTTCATGCCCGTGGATCCTCCTCTAAGGGTGTTCTGAAAAATGAACTCTCGCTGCCATTTAATATATTTGTACTACTTATGTTCCTGTCGATTCCATGATGTCAGGATCAAGCGAGCGCTGAAGTGATCTGCAGGATGTGTATCTTCCCTTCGCCCTCTGCCACCTTTTTTAAACTGAGGGGGCGGGCAGGACCGCCCCCTCATATTGCACGCGGTATCGGGTATTACCGCAGAAGGATCATCTTCTTGGTCATCTCCTGCTCAGCAGTCTTGAGCTTGTAGAAGTAGACGCCTGAAGAGAGTCCGCTTGCGTTGAAGCCGACATCGTATGTGCCGGCCGTCATCGACTTGTTCAGAATCGTCGCAACGACCCTTCCGGCCACATCGTATACGTTCAGCGCTACGAAGCCGTCCCTGTCGAGCGAGAAGCTTATCGTCGTCGACGGGTTGAAGGGGTTGGGATAGTTCTGGTTGAGTGCGAACGGAAGGCTCATCGGCGTATCGCCAGTCGGGGAGTTGTCCCAGTACTGGATCATAGCGTGATCCGCGCCGATATAGAGTTTGTTCGATCCGGCGGCCAGGTAGATAGCATTGATATCGTCACCAGGAGCCGCGAGAACAGGTGCCATATCTTCCCAGGTCACTCCTCCGTCCTTGCTGTGCATGGCAGTCTGGTCGTTTCCACCGATGAAGCCATGGCCGTTCAGCGGATTGAAATAGACGTCCATCAGTTCGATCGCAGTAGTCCAGGAAGGCTGCTGGAACCAGTTCGCGCCGCCGTCTGTCGTCTTGGCGATCGTTCCATTATCGCCGACCGCCCATGCGGTCATGGCATCGAGCATGCAGACCTTCTCGAGATCGTTGGAGGTCGACACGAGATCCTCGGTTCCCTGCGTCCAGGTCTCGCCGCCATCATTCGTGTAGAAGAAGGCGTTGTCATCGCTGACGATTACTCCGAACTTGGCCTGGCCGGGAGCGAAACTGACATGGTTGAACTGCGCACTCTTGACGTTCCACCATACCTCGTTACGAGTAACGCCACCGTCATCGGTCAGGTAGATCACATCCTCGCCGGCGCGTTCACCGACCAGGACGCCGCTCCCGTCGTTGAACCAGGACATACCGTACATACCCTCGGCAAGAGACCCGCCAGAGTGCAACTCGGTCCATGTCGCACCACCATCTGTCGACATGGCGAGGTAGTCGTACCCAGCACTGGCGTAGATCGTGTTACCGATACAGGCGAGGTCCCTGAAGTTGGGCGCGTACCCGTTGGGCGACAGAATATTCGGAGCCGTCCAGGGAACGCCGGCTTCCTTCTTCATGAACAGGCCGCTGGCACCGACCGCGTATGTCGTCGTTCCACTATGGGCGAACCTTGTGATCCCGCCGAATCCGAAGCAGGGATCGTAAAGGTAATCCCAGGTCAGGCCTTTGTCGGTCGACCTGGCGATACAGCCCTCGTCACCGACTGCCATAACCGTGTTGGTTCCCGGTACGGTAGCGGCGGCGCGAAGATCGTCGCCGAAGAACTCCTGAACGCGGCCCCAGTTGGCATAAGTCGCGCCGCTGTGGATGTTGGGCGCCGCAAAGCCGGAGCCGCCGCCGACGATCATGACTTCGCCGTCATCGAACATCGTGATGCCGTAACCATATCCATAGCTGTCCCACTCGTACCCGACGCTGGGAACGTTCCACGTTGCGCCGGCGTCGTTGGAGACTATGATGATCGTCGGCTGGTATCCTACCATCGAGCCCCATCCGGTCGCGACCGCGGTCGTGGCATCGATAGTGAAGATCCTCTCGATATCGGTCCTCGTGTAAGGGTAGGGACCGAGGTTGACCGACGCGGCCGTCCAGTTCACGCCGCCGTCGGTCGAGTAGGCGATACCGGAACCGTCAAGAGCGATGTAACCGTTGTTCGCGTCGGCGAAGCTGACGCTGTTGACGTCATCAGCAAAGACACCCAACGTATCCCAGGTCACACCATTGTCCGTCGTGCCGTACAATCTGTCATCGTCGTTACCGGCCCATCCGGCGCTTCCAACGAAATAGATATCGTTGAAATTGGAGCCCGCGATAACGCCGCTCTGCGCGTGAACGGTCCAGTTGGCGCCACCGTCGGTCGTCGACACGAGTGTGCCGCCGGCGCCGCACGCCCAGCCCTCTGTGTCAGACTTGAAGAAGACACCGTAGAGGGTACTGGTCGTATTGGATGTCTGCTGAACCCAAGTGACTCCACCATCGGTCGACTTGAGGATCAGCCCACCGCCGCCTACGATGTAACCGATACTGGCGGATGTGAATGTGATGCCGTAGTGGGCATCGTGATTTCCGCCCGGCTGATACTCGACTGTCCACTGGGCGCTGGCGGGCCCTGCGAGCAGAAGCATCAGTGCGATACAACAGGTGATAATTCTCAATGTAGCCACCTCCTGATCTGCTGTATCAAAACCTTGTTAACAGGGGAATTTAGCCTTCGTACCTTCTATCTCTAGAAGTTCACCTCCTTCATCACTTTTTTCAGAACACCTTTAAAAGGCCGAACAATTATAACACATTTGTCAACCATTGTTTACACATTTCAATTCATGTATCTCGTAAACCAGATGGCCCCGCCGAGTTCCTGCCTTTCCTGGTCAGAATCTTTCTTGGTTCCTAATCCATACACTGCGTGCAAATCGATGTTCCAGCCATTGAAGAAGGCACCGAATCCGCCGGTGATCCTCGAGACATCGATGTTCCTCGGGAGCTTGACCCATCGGTCGATCGGGTAGTCGGTGTACTCGTATCCGGCCCTGAACGAGTATACGTTCGATATATCCTTCTCGACCGCGACCCGGGCTATCTGCGAGAGCTGGTCCGCCTTGCGATAAAGATTGGCTCCGTTGTCCCAGACCTCGATGTCATACTGCTCGGCTGTATATTCACCTAGCACAAGCAGGTCGATCGACCTGAAGAAGTATGACAGACCGAGCCCCGCCGAATACATCGCGTAAGGGTTGTCGTACAGCAGGACCTCGTCGAAGTCGGGCCTGACGCCCCACCCGTCGTTCTTGAGGTACTGAGCGCTGAATCCCACCGCAAGCGACTTGCCCGCCGGTGTCCACCTGCCGCGCAGCTCGGCGTCGATCAATTCTTCCTTCCAGTATCCCTTCGGGTACTGCCGGGTGGCGCTGTATTTCACCTCTGTCTCGCTGAAGCCGCCCTTCGCGTTCAGGCCCACCTTGAATTCGTCACCCATGTAGAATCCCTGCAGATCGATATAGTGGCCGTACTCGACCTCCCCGATCGTGTAGCCGCTAAAGGACCTGACCTCGTAGATCTCGTCTCCCGAGTATCCATAGATGACATTGTCGTATCCCTCGTCCGTCTTTGCGAATTCCGTCCTGTTCTGGTTTCTCAGTGGCCTGTAAGCAAGGCCGAGGGCCCATTTCCCCGCAGGCTGCCATGCGAGGCTGAATATCGCCTCGGCAAAGTTGTGCACGATCTCCGGTCTTGTGTAGACCTGCTTGAGCCCCGTGCTGATAAAATAATCGAGTCCGGCGCCGAGCCAGAGCCCCTCTTTCAGCCTGATGCCCCAGTCCACGCTCGCCCGCGGCCCGTAATAATCGAAATCTCCGGTGGTCTGGTCTGTGAGGTAGAACGGATCGTTATACTGGTCTATCTCGAGGTTCTGATAGACCTCACGGTCGCGCAGGCGCTGATAATCGATGTACCCCTTGACCGTCTGCCGGTCGCTGAGCTGCTTGTTCCCCTCGACACCGATGAAGAAATTGTTGACGAGATGCGGATCGTATTCCCGCCTCAGGTCGCCGCTCGTCTCGTACAGGCTCGTGTTGAACCTCAGGTAACGGAACTCGTAATCGAGGTGAAGCCAGGCAGGGTTGCGCCCGAAATCATAGGGATTGATCTGGTTGTCCCTGTCCTCAAGGGCCAGGCGCGCGTTTGCGAGGGATTTGATCCTGATCTCGTCTCCACGCGCCGGCGCGGCCTGAAGAATAAGCACCGCCATGAAGACAAGCGTGACCAGTCGTGACATCCTGCATCTGAATATTCTCACATTCTCCTCCATCGATTCCACCTACTGCCAGCCGGGTGACGGCGGCTGCGTGTTCTCAAAATCGAAAGTACTGTTGTTCGAATCCAGGCCGGGGAACCTGCGCTGGACCGAAGTCGCGCTGTACTTGCTCATACCTATCCCCGCAAGGCCCGCGTCCACTCTTATCGTCATATATCTTGTCGCGTCGGTGTTGCTCGCGTATTCGACACCATCCACGATCGTATACAATGGTATGTGTATGTATTCCTTCATGTCGTTTCCATCGAAATGCATTCCGTACGACCACTCCTCTCCGGTCGCCAGATAGATAGCGCAGTGGGCGAGGTTCATCGAGAATTCACCCTCGAGATTGGATACGGGAGTCAGATTGGGAACTCCCGGAGTGTCATAATCGCTGCCCAGCGGATTGAAGAACTCCCAGTCGGCACCGGAGACGTCGACACACCAGGTTCCGCCGTAGGTGGAATGGTCGAGAGCATCGGCCGCGATGACAAGATGTTGTCCGGGAGCGATCGGTACGGTCTTCGTAACGCCACTCTCGCCGGGGAACTCGAAAACGTAGTATGCCAGCGCATAATCCTCGACCTCGGGATCGATCACCTCGGCGATCTGGGTGTTCCGGCACATGAAATAGCCATCGAGCCATAATGTATCGGGAGATGAGTTGTACAGTTCGATGAACTGGTCGTAGTAGTAGAATCTCGAAGAATTGCAGCCGCAATAGTAAATCTCATTGATTGTCAGCGGCGAGGACTGCTGGTAATTCATATAAACCGTATCGGACATCTGCGGATCATACAGTACGGAAATCTCTTTCTGGCCCAGGATAGTATAACTCTCCTCAGTATTGATCAACTCTGCCTGCAGCATATAGGTACCCGCTACAAGATCATCGAGTATGACGAATCCATCGGGCCCGGTCTCATAAATCGCCTCGAAAAGGCTGGTCGAGCTGCTTACTCTTATCGTGGCGCCCTCGAGCGCATTCCATCCACCCTGCACACCCGATGTATCTATCGCGTAGAGCTTGATGTTATTGCTGCCGTCCGGCACGGTCGGCTTCTCCTCACCGCATGAGAAGGCCATGACCAGAATGATCACGAGAAAGGTTATTATAGCTCTTGTCTTCATATCATCACTGTACGTGCGAATAACCGACCGTCGGCCCCGGGAGAAGAGTGAAATCGAATGTTGAATTATTGACGTCCATACCCACTTCGCGACGCTCGGTCGACTCGCCGCTGTATTTGGCGCATCCGAGACCGGCAAACCCGGCGTCGACGCGCAATGTCAGATACTTGGTCTTGTCGGAACTCGAAGCGTACTCGACACCATCGATCACCGAGTACAGGGGCAGAGCGATCCTCGTGGCGCCATCGACCACGTCAACCCAGTACTCCTCCCCCGTCGCCAGGACAACCGCGTCGTGGGAAAGGCTGATCATGTAATCGGTCCTGCTTGAGGGATGGATGCTTATGATGTTCGGTATGCCCGGCACGTCGTAGTCACTGCCGAGGGGATTGAAGCATTCCCAGTC
Source organism: Candidatus Krumholzibacteriia bacterium (assembly GCA_963836185.1). Lineage (GTDB taxonomy): Bacteria > Krumholzibacteriota > Krumholzibacteriia > Krumholzibacteriales > Krumholzibacteriaceae > JAUWCL01. The sequence goes on along the minus strand of CAWIIQ010000003.1, from coordinate 267,271 downwards.
GGCGCCGGAAAGATCGGCCCCGTTGTTGGCATATACTGAATGGTCTATCGCGTCGGCGGCGATAACGACAAACTGTCCGGGGACTATCGGATACCGCCGCCCCGTGACCGGGGTGCCGGGGAACTGGAAGGCATATACCGCCCTGATGAAATCTATCTCCTCGATATCGGTCACGTTCGCCGATGAGTTTCTTGTGATGATGCACCCGTCGAGGTAGAGCGTATCCGCTGATGAGTTGTACAGTTCGACGAACTGGTCGTAGAAGTAGAACTTCGAGTAATCGCTGCCGCAGTAGTATACTTCGTTAATCATAAGTGAATTGACCGTCACCGTGCTGAGATAGAGGGTGTCCGAGACCGCGTCGGTCCCTGCAACATGCACTTCCGTGAACCCCGTGAACACCTTCTTCTGCGCTCCGGCAACGATCTCACTCCTCGCAAATACGGTATAGTCGCCTGCCGCGAGCCCCGTAAATCCGGCGACGCCGGTATCGTCAGATTCACTCGCATCGACATACTCATGCGTACGCGCCTGAATGCTTACCTTCGCGCCCTGAAGAACGGATGGCTCGCCTGGAACCGAGCCCGGGACGGTCCCCGTCGTATCGACCAGCAGGAGCGTGATAACGCCCTCGCCGTCCGGAGCGTAAGGCTTCTCCGAGCTGCTGCAGGCAGCAAAAAGAACGAGCAAGGTTATAGAGATCGCTATCTTCATATCTATTCTTCCAGGTCCGTCCATCCCGGTGTCGGCACGGGGAGCAAACGAAAATCAAAGGTCGAGTTGTTAACGTCCATCCCGATCTCGCGCCGCTCGGTCGACTGGAAGCTGTACTTCGTGCATCCCAGGCCTGCGAAGCCGGCGTCGACACGCGCGGTCAGCTCTTTTGTCGCATCCGAATTTGAGGCATACTCGACACCATCTATTACCGTGTAAAGCGGCAGGGCGATCCTTATCCTCTCGTACCCCGCGCTGTTTATATACGATTCGTACCAGAACTCCTCTCCGGTCGTGAAAACGACGGCATTGTGGGAGAGGTTGATCATGAAGTCCGTCCCGCTCTCAGGATGGACGCTGACTACATTTGGAATCCCCGGGACATCGTAATCACTGCCGAGAGGATTGAAGAATTCCCAGTCCGCGCCGGAAAGATCTACCGCATTGGCATACAGAGAATGATCCACCGCATCCGCCGCCACGACGACGAGCTGTCCCGGATAGATCGGATATTCCTGGCCGGTGACTGGAGTGCCGGGGAACTGAAAGGCATAGATGGCGCGGACGTAGTCGATCGCCTCTATGTCGGTATCGACCGTTCCGAAGTTTCTCGTCAGGACACAGCCATCGAGATACAGCGTGTCCTGGGACGAGTTGTACAACTCGACGAACTGGTCATAGAAATAGAATTTCGAGTAATCTCCGCCCGCGTAGTAGATCTCGTTGATCATCAGAGCATTGACAGTCACTGTGCCGACAAAGATCGTGTCTACCAGCATCTCAGGCCCGGAGATATAGACGTCGATAAATCCAGTAAATACTTTTTTCTGGGCGCCGATCGGCAGTTCCCTGCGGGCAAAGAGAGAATATTCGCCTGCAGGCAGACTGCTGAAGCCGGCCACTCCTTCCTCTGCGTCTGTTATGTCGATATATTCATGTGTCCTCGCCTGAATACTGACCTGGGCGCCATCGACGACAGTCGGGATTCCTGGAGTAGAGCCCGGGATCGTCCCCGTCGTATCTACTATGACGATCTGCATTATCCCGTCACCGTCAGGCATGGTCGGCTTGTTGTCGTTGCTGCATCCCGCGACAAGAAAACCAGCAGCGATCAGGATGATATAAACTCTTTTCATCATTCGCCTCCTCGTCTGAAGAGGTTGTCGAGAATCACGGAGAACTCGATACCGTAGAAGATATCGTGATTTCTCGCGGAATAATTCCCGAGTTCGTTCATATAGAAGGCCGGATCGTCGAAGAAATTATGGACGAACATCGACACCTCGGCGCCTCTTCCCAGCGATTTCGATATGTTGATGTTGAACAGGAGCCTGTCGTTCGGCCTGCTCTTGACTGAAAGGTCGTAATCATCGTAGAGCCTGTCGAGGCCCAGTTCCGTGGATTCCTCAGGCGTGATGTATACCGTCTCGCCGAGGAGCGGGTCATAATATCCGGAGGAATATACAACCGGATCGACAGGCGACTGATTCGAGTCAAACAGAGTCTGCTGCACATGGAACGTCAACCACATGCCGATCCTCTTTACCAGGCAGTCGGCCCTGTAGTTTACTACCATCCTCTGGTTCCAGCCCTCGGTATAACTGACTATCGGATATATTGTCCTGTCCAGTGCCGAATTGTACCTCGGGGAAGTCATGTACACGCCCTCAGCGCCCGACTCGGACTTATAGTACGACCCGTCTACGCGGAAGACTGTCGAGATGCTCTCTATCCTCTTCGTGATAAACTGGAATTCCAGCCCCCACTTCTTATAGAAACCCGCCGTGTTAAAATATCCGTGCCCCGTATCATTGTCGGTGTAGATCGTATCGATAGGCGAGGCCGACGCGGGATCAGGATAGTTCTCCCACCTGTAGCGATAGATGGTAATAGGGTCCGTCACCCTTCGCGGCAGATTTTTCGATTCGTCATAGAACCCGGTAAAAATAAGGGCCACGGGGCCGATCTTCTGGTCTATCGAGGCCTCCGCCTTGGAGTTCTGATACCCTTCCATATACTTGTTGTCCCAGTTGTATACGTAAGTCGAAACGAGAGGCATCGAGTCGGGAGGCGAGACGTTTTCCTCGGTGACGTCGAGATACATCGGCGACTGGTAGATGTTCGTCATCGGAGGCATCTTCGAGGCCTTGCCCCAGCTCAGGCGCAGGCGGGTATCGTCCGAGAAATCGAACCTGAACCTGATGCGGGGATTGAGAAACGAACCGTTGTTCGACTCGACAAAATCCTCACTGTCGAACAGTCCGCCCCAGTTGATGCTCTGCGGCGTATACATCTCATATCTCGCGCCGATTATCAGCGACCAGGGCCTGAACCTCAGCGATCCCTTTATCTCGTCCTCGAAGTAGAGGCTTGCCGTCTGAAGGGCGGGCGAGTAATCGAACGACAGCGGACGCTGCCCCGGGTTGCCGTAAGGGGGATGGAAGGGATCGAAGATCTTGCCCTGTCCGGTGTTGTTGTCGTATGTATATTCGCCTCCGAGCAGGAAGCCGTGGTCGAACCTGTAGGTGTTCGTGTTCCAGCGGAAGCTGAGCTTCGCGCCGACGTTCCATTCCTCTCCCTTTGTCCATATCTGGGAGAGATAGGCTCCGGCGTCAAAAAATCCGGGATTGGTCCCGTTCTCCGTGGCATCGGTGAGGACTCTCACGTCTGAGCCGACGAGCTTCTGCTGATAGCTGTCGCGGTTCGTATATGTGAGACTGCCGCGCCACTCGATCCTGGTGTCAGCGGTGGGCTTGTAGTCGATCGTATTGCCGTATATGTATGTCTTGTCCCTGTTGTATGTCTCTATCGAAAGGGGATCGTTTACGTCGACGTTCTGCTCGTCCTGGACCCCCCTGAGGCCGAACATGTTGAGCATGTCCATCCTGGCGCCGAAAAGGAGGCTCCTTACATTGAACCTGCCGCTGTACCGGTAATACTCGTCCCCGTCGCGCCTGTATGTCTCTCTCGCTGTAGGCGCCGTTGAGGTTGTACGAAAGTCCCGTCCCTCCCCCGACGATGATCCCTCCGTTGAAGTTCGCTTCCTTCGTGTCGGGATTCGATTTGAATTTGAGTCTGTGCGGCTGGCGGCCCATCTTCGTCCTGACCTTCACCAGGCCGGTCGTCACATCGCCATACTCGACCGACGGCACGCCCGTGATGACCTCGACATTCTCGATGTTGTCGGCGGGGATCGTCCTCAGGTCGATCTGGCCGCCCGCCGATGTGCTGGTCGCCCCGTACGACGTCCCTGTTCCCGACTGGAGGTTGGCGTTGTTCGACATCGTGATGTCATCGATCATTACCTTCGTGCCGAAAAGGGCAGCCGTTCCCTCGGAGCCGGAAACATCGCCGGCGCCCCTCAGCCCGACGTTCGTCTTTCTCGAAAGTCCCGGAGGCGCCGTTCTCTCGACACCGGGGACGAGCTCGAGGACATCGCCGAGGTTGGTCGAGAGGTTATGCTCGATCTCGGCGCTCGAGATCTCGTGGGTCGTCTCGATCTGCTCCGGCAGGAGCTCGCGCTTGTCGAGGACATTGATTCCCGCGATCGAGAAGAAGATGTTCTGCGTCGGATCGCCGAAGACCATCTCGCACTCGTATGTCGTGATCTTCCCGGGCTCTACCTCGATATCCTGGTAGTTCGTGCTGAAGAACTCTTCCTTGAAGATCGTGATGCCGTACTTGCCCGGGTCGAGGTCGAACTGGAACTTCCCCTTCTTGTCGGTCATCGTACTCATCGTCGTCCCCTGGATCGCCACGATCGCCTCGGGGACCGGCTTTCTCGAGGTCGTCTCCATGACCTTGCCGACGAGCCTTCCCTTTCTCGCCGCCCCTGCGGGCGATGAGATCATCGCTAGGATGAGTAAAACGCAGAAAATCCCCGTCGCGACGGGGATCGGCCTCGATAATCTTCTCATTTTCCTGCTTTCGTTTCTGTCTGACCAGTCGATCATTGGAGCGCCCTCTCGAGGATCTCCTGACATGACGCACGCCAGGGAGACACCTTCCCCTCCCTGCAAAGCGATTCACGGCCAATGAGCTGTTTTTTCAACCGGTTGGTAGGAAATGGCTTTTACTCGAATCGGCCTGAAAAATCCTCTCACTACTATTATAAACGCCTGAATCCCGAATATCCTTCATAATTAATACGGATCCAGGTAAATAGATGTTTACCCCTATCCGGCAGTTTCTCGGAGAATTCCGAAGGTTCAGCCGCAAACCGCTGTAAAGAGGTTCTGGAGATTCCCGCCCATCACCGCGGCGATATCGTCATCGTTCCAGCCCCGGCCGGCCAGAACAGCCGCAAGTGCCTGCATCTTCGAGATATCCTCGAGTCCGGGGGGGACAACCATGATGCCGTCGAAATCGGATCCGATACCTGTGTGAGTTACTCCGGCGACCTCGGCCATATGTTCGATATGATCGGCGGCCGCCTCTATCCCCGGCATCGGTATCTTCTTTATCCGCTCGATGTAGGCTCCGCCTATCTCCTCATCGACCCGCTTCGGGTCGCCGCCGTACTCGGCGGCCAGCCGGCTGCGCTCTTCACGATAGCTTCCCCATATCTCGAAGACCTTCGTGTGGCACTTCTTGTCGAGAAAAGCGGGGAAGAAGTTGACGCAGGCTACGCCTCCGTTCTCCGCGAGGGCCCGGAGCATCTCATCGCTGATGTTCCTCGGGATATCGCAGATCTCCCTCGAGCTTGAATGCGATACGAGCACAGGGTGTGCGGAGGCCTCGATGACATCGAAGAAGGTCCTGTCAGAGGCGTGGGAGAGGTCGATCACCATTCCGAGCCGGTTCATCGCGGCGATCACTTCCCGCCCGGCGGGACTGAGGCCGCTCCATTCGGACTCGCCGTCTGACGAGTCGGCGATCTCGTTCGTGTTCATCCAGGTAAGGGTCAGGCACCTCACGCCGGCGCGGTAGAACTCCTCGAGTCTCTCGACGCTTCCACCGAGCACGTGCCCCCCCTCGATACCGATCAAGGCAGCTATCCTGCCCGAATCCTTTGCGGAAACGATATCGGATCCCGAAAGGGCGACGGTCAACCTGTCGGAGTGTCTCTTCGCCTGGCCGTGAACGGCCTCAATCATCTCCATGGTATCTGGCATCCATCTGCCGGCGTTCAGGTCGGGATCGACCCAGCAGGCGAAGACCTGCGCGCCGACTCCGCCATCGGCCATCCTCGGGAGGTCGACATGCCCGTCGGCAAGCCTTTTTCCGAGATCGACCCGCTTGTCCCCGGTGAGCCTCAGCGCGGTGTCGCAGTGAGCGTCGAACACAAAAAATCGCCGCATGTCATCCATGCGGCGATTATACTCGCATTGCGGTTTTTGTCACGCAGATTTGACATCCCGGCGCACAGGCGCCCCGCTCAGTGGACGATCTTTGCCGCAGTGGCGACATCGCCGTAGACATACAGGGCATACGGAAGGAGGTTCTCTTTGCTTCTTATCGCGTATCCCTGGAAATCCGGCCCGCCGAACCTGATATCGTCACTGTTGCTGGCGAAGAAATCCCATCCCCCCTGGTTGGCGGCCGTTGTTCCGCCGATATACTCTAGGTCCTCGGCTACGCGGCCTCCGTAGAACTGGAGCCAGATCGTGTTGATCGTGGCAGGGAACTCGCCTTCCATCGCGAAGTACGAGGTCAGCGCCACCTGGACGTTCTTGAGGTTCTGGACCGTCACGGCCACCTGGGCGGCCTTCTTGGAGCGGTAATAGTTTGAAAGCACTATAGTTGCAAGGAATCCGATTATCTCTATCACGATAAAGAGCTCGAGAAGGGTGAATCCGAGCCTTCCGAGCCCGCGCCGCTTTCTGCGGGCATTTGAAACCCTTGCAAAAATGCCGATAAAATCACGTATACGTCGCATGATGCACTCCCGTGCGGACGAAACCCGGGTTTCATTCACTTCCAGGCGGGTGATTTGCAAGAATTATGACAAAACGGGAGGAGAGGGCATGTCTGTCGTGATTCGGCCTAACCACAATAAAAAAGGGGGCTTGCGCCCCCATAAATCTGATCGTTGAAATCCTCTCAGCCGGAGCCTACATCGATACCGATTCGACCCTTACGACCTCGGGGATCCTCTCTTTCAGGACCCTCTCGACACCGTTTGACAGTGTCATCTGGGACATCGGGCAGCCCGCGCAGGCGCCCTTGAGCCTTACCTTGACCACTCCGTCGACGACGTCCACGAGCTCGATGTCCCCGCCGTCAGCCTGAAGGCTGGGCCTGATCTCCTCGAGTACCGCTGCTACCTGTTCCTTCATGATCCATACCTCCGTCTGATTACCGGTCGATCTACTGATATTATAAATGCCTGACCAATATAGTCAATTACGTACTGGAATTCCAGTATAGAAATCGTTCCCCCTGGATTTTAAGTCACCTGGCCTCGAACCATCCCGTCTCGTAGTCCCAGCCTCCCCAGACCTCGATCGCCCCTTTGAGCCCGTGCTTCTCGATGAACTCCTTCATCCCCTCGCTGTCGAGCCTCTCCATGACCGGCTTGTCGGTGCTGGCCAGCTCGAGCGCCAGGGAGGCGACGAAGGCGGCGTTGAGGCTGAGCTGCCTGAAGGTCACCTTGTCGTATGTGTCGGCTGCCGTGTGATAGTAACGGGCCGCGTCGTTCTCGACCCTCGAGACCGGCATGAGGACCGGTACCCCGGCAAGCAGGAAGAAGTGATGATCGCCGTACAGGCTCGCCCTGTACGAGATCCCCTCTGTCAGGTCGAAAGCGTCGAGATCTTCGAGAAGTTCCTCAAACCAGCTCCCCGCCTCCTCGCGTCCCATCGCCCTTATCCCGAGCGGAGTACCCTCCATGTCGAGGTTGATCATCGCCCTGTGGCGGTCGAGCTCGCCGGCATGCGTCTCGACATACGACCTCGAACCGTCGAGGCCCATCTCCTCGCCCATGAAGAGGACGAATCGTATGGTTGCCTCGGGTCGGATCCGCGCCGCTTTTATCGCCCTGGCCGCCTCGATCAGTGAAACACTTCCCGTCCCGTTGTCGACCGCTCCCTGCCCGTTCGCCCACGAGTCGAGATGAGCGCCGATGACGACCACGTCGGGGCCCCTGCCCGGTATCTCGGCGATTACGTTGGCGCTCCTGATGTCTCCCGAGAGGTTGTCGGCAGTGAGCCTCAGAACGACCTTCTCACCCCGTCTCGAGCATGCGCCTTATCGACTCGCCCCCCTCCTTCGAGATGCCGATGCCCGGTATAGGGCTGAGGCCGCCGTGCCAGCACATCCCCAGTACTGGAAGGCTCCCCTCGCTCCTGTTCTGGTAGAGCATCCCGACGGCGCCCCTTTTCGCGACCTCCGCCATGACCTCGGAGCGGTGCATCCACCTGCCACCCGGCATACGGCCCGATTCTATGAGCGCGAACCTGCCGTTGAGCGTATCGCCGAGCTTGTCGAGCTCGACGGGATTCCCGTGAGCCGCGTCCACTACCTCCGCTTCGAGTCCCCCGGGCCGGGTCGAGGGGGTGTAGGCAAGGGCGAGCGCGTCGAGCCTGAATGCCCTCGGGGATAAGATCTCGGCCCTCAGGTCGCCGCCCTCCCAGCCGAACATGCCGAACGATTCCTGGCGGACATTGTCAAGCCCGTACCCGGCAAATGTCCTCTCGGCGAAGTCGCGGGCCTTCCGGCCCGCCTCGGTCCCTGTCACCCTGCCGCCGATCTCATCGCAGAGCACCCGAGGTTCTCGCGGATCTCCGAGCCGGCCATGACCTGCCCCGTTACCGCGGCGATCCTCTCGCCGCGGGTCATGTCGGCCGCGTCGATCATCTTCTTCCCGTCGGCCCTGAGACCGCCGACAGCCGAAAGCAGCAGCGCCGTGGCTATCACAGCAATCGATATTTTTTTCAGTTCCATCGTTCACTCCCGTTCTGAGCGACGAGCAGCGAGGCAGAAGATCTACCGCTGCGTACAACGGACAATCTAACGCATGAGAGCCGCCCTTTCAAGACGAGGCGCCCCGGGCGGGCGAGAATTCCCTTGTGAGCAGTATCCAGTGTTTCTATTTTAGTTACAGATATAGTATACTATTCCTTTACCGACGGCTACATACGACCTGACACCTGGGTTCCGCCACCTGAGGAGAAACATTCCGATGAGAGACCGATTCCGAATTCTGCCCGCCCTTCTTCTTTCTGCCGTATTACTTGCCTCGATCCTCGCCTTCTCTGCCCCTTCGTCCGCCGAAGAGACGCAGGCTGAGAGGGTCGCGCGGCTGAACCGCGAGATCGCCGAGAGCGGGGACACCTGGACGGCGGGTATGACATGGCCCGGCTCCCTCTCCGCCGAGGAGAAAAAGAATCTGCTCGGCCTGCTTCCGGCTCAGGCGCCTGCCGGCCTGGCTCCGAGGCTTTCCCTGCCTGCCGCCCCGGCCGGAAGTGCCGACCTCCCCGTTTCGTTCGACTGGCGGGCACTCAACGGAACGACCCCGATAACCAACCAGGGCAGCTGCGGGTCGTGCTGGGCATTCGCCGCGGTCGCGCAGCTCGAATCGTTCGCGAGGATCTACGACTCGCGCCTGCTCGATCTCTCCGAACAGGCAGTGATCGACTGCAACCCTCACGGAGCGGACTGCAGCGGCGGCTGGGTAGAGTCGGCCTACTATGTCTTCTGGGATTACGGCGCAGTGGCGGAGGCCTGCATGCCCTATACGGAATCAGACGGCCATACTTGCAGGCAGGACCTTTGCGAGCCTCAGGCCAGGATAGGCCCCGAATATTACGATGTCCCCAGGACCGTCGACGCCGTGAAGCAGGCAATATTCGACTACGGCCCGGTCACGTCATCCTTCTACGTCCACAACAACTTCTACGACTACACAGGCGGATGCTGGAGCTACGACGACGCCAGCCAGCCGAACCACGCGATGCTCATCGTCGGCTGGAACGACAACCTGTGCGGCGGCCAGGGCGCGTGGATAGTCAAGAACAGCTGGGGACTCAGCTGGGGCGACAACGGATACGCATACATCGCGTACGGAGCCTGCGGCATCGGCGAAGGCTCCGTATATGTGCCCGACTACATCCCGGCCAGGATCTTCGTCAACGTGACCTCGCCCAACGGCGGCGAGGAACTCGATGTCGGCGAGGAATTCGAGATCACCTGGGCCACCTCGCGCCAGACCCCCGATTCGATCAGCGTCTTCGCGAGCCTCAACAGCGGGGCGAGCTTCGACTCGACGATAGTCACCGGCCTTGACAGCCTTGCGACAAGCTACATGTGGACCGTTCCCGAATGGCCCGTCCGCACGATGCGTATCAAGGTCGTCGCGTATTCCGAAGGAGAGGTCGGAGGCTCGGACGCGAGCGAGGGCTGATTTCAGGATCATCGGTAAGCCTTACCGTTACGTCTCGCCCACGGGCAACAACATCTTCCCGTACTCGCTGCCCGAGTGGGCGGCCCGCGATATCCAGGACGCGGAAGACGTCGCGTGGGACGGCGATACGATCATGGTCGCCGCCGCGACCTACAATGACCCCGTGGTAGTCGAAAAAGCCGTAATGCTTCTCGGAGGATGGGACGCTGGATTCGAGTCGCGCGACCCGTCCGTGAATGTGACTACCCTTACAGTACCCCGGAAGCGTCGTCGCCTTCATGAATATCGACGGTTTCTGCGGCATCGACGGATTCACCATCACCGGCGGGTCCGGCAAGAGCGCGCAGCTCCCCGAAAACGGGATCTACGGCGGCGGCATCTTCGCATACATCGCCTCACCGACGATCACAGGGAACATCATAACTGATTGCGGATATATAAACGCCTCGCAGTTCAGCGGCGGAGGCGGAATCGCCTGCTACGACGGGACCGTGACGATAGCGGGCAACACGATCAGCAACTGTGTCGCGCAGAGCGGCGGCGGGATATACCTCTATCAGGCATCGGCCGTGATCACGGGCAACACGATCAGCGGGACCTCCCCCTTCCTCGAGTATAACGGCACGAAGAACGGCGGCGGGATATTCTCCCTGTACTCGGATGCCGCGTTGTCCGGCAACGTGATCGAGGACTGCAGCGGTTACGTCAATGGAGGCGGGATTTTTGCGAAGTTCGGTTCGATCTCCCTCGACGGCGACACGATATCCTCGAACACATGCAACGCGTCGGGCGGCGGGATCTGCACCGAACGTGCAGGGCTCTCAGCCTCAGCCGTGTTCATCTCGGGCAACACCGCCGGTTCGATGGGCGGCGGCATCTATCACGGTTACGCCTCGATTGATATCGACAACTCGATCCTGGCGGCGAACGAAGCGTCATTGATAGGCGGAGGGCTATACGCGGACAGCCTCTGGGGCAGTATCGAACACAGCGTCTTCGACCGCAACACAGCCCTGTACGGCGGCGGCAACACGATGCTCGGCACAACCGTGACGATGACCGTGAAGAACAATCTCTTCACCTTCGGCACCGGTTACGGGTTCCAGGCGATCAGCCTGGATAACATCGACTTCAGATACAACAACGCCTTCGGCAACTCGCCCGCCGATTACTACGTCGTGACCCCCGACGGGACGAACGCGGGAAGCGATCCGTTCTATGCCGACACGACTGCTTTCGACTATCATCTCGGATCTCATTCCGGAGCTATCGACGCGGGCGACCCAGCGGGACCTTCCGACCCCGACGGATCGAGAGCGGACCAGGGAGCGTTCGGAGGGCCGGCGGCCGATTTCGCCGCTCCCACCTTCGTCAGCGACCTTCAGGCCTCGACCCTCGATGATACGACCCTGCAGGTCAGCTGGACAGGGCTCCCGGATGCGGACCTTTACCACATATACGGATCACCTTCGTCCAGCTTTACACCAGGCGTAGCGACCCTGCTCGGGACGGTCCCGTCGACAGAGGCTACCTTCGACCATGTGCCGCCGACCGTCTGCACGTACTACCGGATCGCCGCGGTCAACGCGGCGGGATACAGCGGCGGCTGGTCGAACATCACCGGCGACTGCACATCCGGCGATGATATCGATCCCGTAGTACAGGTCGTCCACCCGAACGGATCACAGAGATTCTACGTCGGGCATACGATGGGGATCGAATGGATAGCGACCGATAACGACGCTGTCGATTCGGTCAGCATCTGGCTGTCGGTCAACGCCGGCGCCGACTACGAGATCCTCTTCAGCAGCGAACCGAACGACTCGCTGTGCGAGTGGGTGATCCCGATGATGGACGCCGACTCGTGCGTGATCAGGATCGTCGCCTATGATCCGTCGCTCAATACGGGCGAAGGGATCAGCGAGGAATACTTCTCCGTGAAGGACCAGACCTCGATCGGCGAAGAAGAGGGGGAAGAGGAAGAGACGCCTGTATACGTAACGTCTCTCGAACAGAACTACCCCAACCCGTTCAACGGCGTGACGAACATCGCGTATACCCTGGCCGAAGCCGGGGTCGTCGACCTGCGTATCTACGATACGGCTGGAAGGCTTATCAAAACGGTCGAGACGGCGGTATCGAGGCCGTCAGGCAGGCACGTCACCGAATGGAACGGCAAGGACGATGCCGGAAGAGCCGTGACCTCCGGGGTCTACTTCGCGAAGATCAGCACCGGCAAGTTCACGCAGACGAGAAAGATGGTTTACCTCCGCTGATACGGGCTGTAGAATCCGCATAACGAGACCATAACAACGGGCCGCCCCTTACAGGGCGGCCCTGCATTATAGAAGCTTACGGAGAATGAATGGGCGGGCACTCACACGATCATCATCACGACCTCGAGGAAGGCCGAAGGATCACCTGGGTGGGGATAGGCGTCAATGCCGTCCTTATTGCGCTCAAACTGTGGGGCGGCCTGGCAGGACGGAGCCGCGCCCTGATCGCCGACGCGGTCCACTCTATCTCCGACCTCGTATCGGACTTCATCGTGCTCGTCGGCCTTCATTTCCTCGGCAAGGAGGAGGACGAGGAGCATCCCTACGGCCACGGCAAGATCGAGACCCTCGCTGCTGTCGGAGTCGGCCTGCTTCTTCTCGCCGCCGCGACGAAGATAGGATATGAGTCGGCCATAGCGATCTACAGGGGCGACATCTCGGCGCCTCACCTTTTCACGATAATCATCGCGGGCCTCTCGGTCGTCGCCAAGGAGGCCCTCTACCAGGTCACCGTCAGGATCGGCAGGCGCGTCGGAAGCGAAGCGCTGATCGCCAACGCCTGGCACCACCGCAGCGACGCGTGGTCATCGGTCGTCACTCTCGTCGGAGTATCGGCCGCCGTCTTCGTGCCGCGCCTGCGGGTGCTCGATTCATACGCGGCGCTCTTTGTGTCCTTCTTCATCGTGCGCGTAGCGGCCGGCATCCTCTGGAGCGCGCTGCGGAAGATAGTCGACACGGCACCCTCGGCCGAGTTCATAGGCGCGGTCAGGATCAGCGTGGAACGGGTGCCCGGCGTACGGCAGTGTCACGACATCATGGCGAGATATTACGCGCGGCGGATACGGATGGAACTGCATATTGTGGTAGATCCCGGCATGACCGTTGCAGAGGCTCATGATATCATCGACGATGTAGTCGAGGTGATAACCGGAAAATTCGAGGACGTCGACAAGGTCCTCGTTCATGTTGACCCGGACAGAGGCGCGTTCGCTGAAGAACATCGCGTTGACGGGGAGAAAGGGAGCACGGATTGAAAAAGGTCGAGTTTTTCAAACATGGCATCGAAGAAGAGGAGCTCAACAGGCTGCGTGAAGTACTCGGCTCCCTGTTCATCACGACAGGCAAAGCCGTCTACGAATTCGAAAACGACTTCGCGAAGTATCTCGATCTGCCGCATACAGTCGCGGTGACGAGCTGCACCGCGGCCATGCAGCTCGCCCTGCTCGCCGGCGGCGTTCAGCCGGGCGACGAGGTCATCACGTCTACGCTCACATTCATCGGCTCTCCCAACGCGGCGCTGATGGCAGGAGCGACGCCTGTTCTCACCGACGTCGACCGGGGCACCGGTAATATCGACCCTGAGGCAGTCGAAGCCGCAGTCACGGAGCGCACGAAGGCGATAATCCCCGTCCATCTCTACGGGCAGATGTGCGACATGGACGCACTCAGGGCGGTGGCCGACAGGCACGGCCTATTTATCGTCGAGGACGCCGCTCACGCTATCGAGGCGAAATGGAACGGGAAAGCGCCGGGGCATTATGGCGAATATGCCGCCTTCAGCTTCTACGCGACAAAGAACATCACCTCGGGAGAGGGCGGCGCCGTAACAGTCGCCGACGAGAAGCAGTACGAACTGGTCAACATGCTGCGCCTTCACGGGTTCAACCAGCTCGCCGTCGACAGGTACACGAGTAATTACGAGAAGTACGACATCGGCATGTTCGGCTGGAAATACAACATGGACTCGATCCATGCAGCGATACTGATCGAGCAGCTCAAGAAGATCGGCGGGTACAGCGCCCGGAGAAAAGAGATATTCGACCGGTACACCGAGGCGTTCTCCGCTATCGACGGGATCGATCTCCATACGACAAGGCCCGAGGCCATGCACGCCTACCACCTTCTGACGATCCTCGTCGATCCCGCCAAAAGGGACGCCGTGATGAACGGCCTCCAGGAGCGCGGAGTCGGCGTATCGATAAACTTCGTCCCTGTCCACCAGATGACCTATTACAGGGAGAGGTTCGGATTCAGGGAGGGGATGTTCCCGGTGGCCGAGGAGATCGGCGTGCGGACGATCAGCCTTCCACTCTACCCGAAGCTGACCGACGAAGAGGTCGAGTACGTGATCGAGGCTGTCAGGGAGACAGTCGGCTCGGTCTGATCATCACCGCAGAAGCACCATTTTCCGCGACAGGCTCTCTTTCCCCGCCGTCAGCCTGTAGAAATATACTCCCGACGATACCATCGTGCCTGTGCGGTCCCGTCCGTCCCAGTCGACCGAATGCCCGCCGCTCGCTAAGTGCCCGTCGGCGAGGACCCTGATCAGCCTCCCGTTGACATCGAACACCTCGATGCGGACGTGGCCGGGACGCGGCAGGAGGAATTCGATGCGGGTCGAAGGATTGAACGGGTTGGGATTGTTCTGCCTGAGCGTGAGCGGCATGGCCGGGGTCGCGACCGGACCTGTTTCGAAAAGGATCTTTCGCCCGTCATCCTCGACACATTCGACCCGGTACCTGTACGACAGGCCGAACTCGACATCGATGTCGAGCATCGAATAGTTCAGGCCGTCGCCGCGGATCAGCTCGCTGTCGAGGTTCTGCCACATATCAGCGCCTTCGGAACTTCGTGAGACCTCGAACCCCGGCGAACCCGCCGCCTGGAGGATCGACCAGGTCAGCTCGATACCGCCGCCACTCAGCGATACGTCCCAGCTCTCCAGCATCGTGCCTATGTAAACAGCGTTTATGAGCAGCGGGTATGTCGCCACCACCTGCTCCACCGGATTTCCTGCCAGGCATGAAGCGACCTGTACCGCTCCCTCGCCGGGATGCGGCACGATCCATACTACCTCCTGCTCTCCAGGATCGATACAGATACAGTCGATCCGGGCGATCCAGAGCCAGTCGTGCTCACAGACCGACAGCTCGACGGTGTGCCCGATCCAGGGGTCCCCAAGGACCCCGGACACACAGGCAGGATTCATCTCTATACCTATCGGGACATACGTCTCCGGCCCGCTCAGGGAGTAATCGACGCTGAAGACTCCGTTGCCGCCGGGCTCGAGCCAGACGTAATAACTGAAAGGCTGGTAAAGAACATCGGCATCTACATCGTGTGTGCTCCTGTATTCATCGGCGAAGAGGTACATCTTTGTCGACGGCGCGAGGACATCACGCCTGAAGCTTCCGTAGAGTCCACTGCAGGCATTGCCGAACCGGTCCTCGACCCCATCGATCCTTACCGTGTAGTCAACGTTCGGCTGGGGCTCGGTAGCGAGGTTCAGCCGGACCTCGCCGGTCATCCAGTCTATCGAATTCACAGATATCAGCTCAGATGGATCAGAACTCAGATATACATCGTAGTTGCCTGATATCACTTGCCGTCACCGAATCGACAGGTTCGTCGAACTCTATCGACAGCCTCGAAGGGTCGATCAGGTCCACATCCACGATCCCCGGCGGAAAGAGGTCGAGGAAATGAAACTCGATCGAAACCGGCTCGATGGCATGTCCGGCAAGGTCCATGATATCGGCGACATCGAGGGTGTAGTCCGTACCCTGAGCGAGGTCCTCGAAAAGCATGAGCTTGACGGTCACCTGGTCCGCGAGTCTGTCGGCCTGGAATATGCCGACCTCTGATGCCGGGTCGCCCGTCGGATACAGCCTGTAGTTGAGCTCGTCACCGGCCGTGGCGTCCGTGACCGCTTCATCGAAAAAGACGATGACATCCCTCGTCGTCACCCCGGCAACGGAGAGCAGGCGCGGAGGGATGTCGTCGATGAATTGGAAGTCGCCGGAGGCCCCGTAGAATGCGTTTCCCGCTACATCCGTCACACCGGCGATCCAGACGGCGTACGTCGTCCCGATCGCTGCGCGCCCGTCGATCTCGAGATCTGCCGTAGTGCCGGCCGGATCGAGCGATGCCGACTGGAGCGGCAGCCTGACTGATGTGTCGCCCGTTTCCACGACGGCATATTTCGCGATATCCTCAGCCGCCGCCGGGTCGAGGGGCTCGTTGAATTCCAGATGGATGATGCTGTCGCTGGTCACGGTAAGGCCGAGAAGGACCGGATCGACCGTATCTTCAGCGATAAAGGTCCAAGAAGTGTCCGGGTCGACCATATTCCCGATCATGTCCCCTATCCCGCTCATCTTCAGGATATACATCTCGCCAATACCGAGGGGCGCCGCCGTTATCAGCACTGCCCGCGTCGCTCCATCGAAAAGGGCGGCAGAGGCCAGATCGACCACGGCAGTGGAATCGGCCGCTTCACGGAGGATATAGCTGGCCGTCTGTTCCGCCGCGCCATCGACCATCTCATCGAACCGGATATTTACATGCGTGAGGTCGGACAGGAATATCTCGAGGACTTCGGGGGAATATATGTCGTAACAGGTAAAATCGCGCTGCTGAGAGGGCAGTGAGTTCCCGGCCGGGTCACGGATGCTGATGACGCGGGCCGTGTAACTCATCCCGTGTGCGAGGTCATCGATCAGATGAAGGCGGGTTACCGTATCACCGAGATAGAGAGAGATCCCGTCTATATCAAGGAGAGTCCCCGGATCTCCCGCCGGATAGACCTGGAAAAATCCGGTCGCTCCCGCCACCGATGGATCGACCGGTTCGTCGAATGTCAGGTCGACGTCCCGGAGCCCCATGCATTCAGCGCCGAGCAGGACCGGAGGGATCGTATCCAGAGGTGTTACATATAAGGTGTCGGGAAGCATCACATTCATCGAGCTGTCCGTCACCCCGCTTACAAACAGTGTATACCCGCAATCGATCTCTATCGCGGGCTCGAAATCGAGACTGACATGGATGCCGCCGAAAAGTTCGGCTGATACAAGATTCATCGGCTCGGCCGGCGGCCCGTCCCTGAAAAAGGAGTAGTTCTCCAGATCGACCGCCGATGCGGGATCGAGCGTCTCGCTCCAGAGTATCCTCAACGTGGTATCCGACGAGATCGATACCTCGCCGATAGATGGCGGGGTCGTATCGGGCGCCTTGAAAAAGACCGTTACAGGCGCAGCCATCTCATTACCCGAGATGTCGAAGATACCCCCGGCCGTGACGTTGTATATCCACTCCTGGTCCATCTGCCGGTCGAGGGCCAGTGACACACTTCTGCCGTCGGACCTCATCGACACGGAGACAGGCTGAGGGACAGAGGGGCAACCATCGCAACCGGTCGTATAGTTCGAGATATCAACAGCCGAGACTAGATCGAGCGTTTCGGTAAAGACCAGGATCGCATTGAAATCGTCCGGAGCGTATGCGTACAGAAGATCGGGAGGAGTAGTATCCTCGCCGCCGAACGCTATCCCGGTTCCGGGCAGGGAGGGGTTGCCCGTGACATCCCTGAGATCCCTTATCTCCAGCCTGTAAGGGTCCGCGGTGAGATGCTCGCCGAGCACCAGCCACACCCTGTCCTCCTCGGGCCGCAGCAGCGCATAGATGACAGGGATGGAATCCGGTGTGCCCTCTGTCGAATAGACGATGTAGCTGCCCGGATCCAGAGCGTCGGGCTCGAATACCTTTTCATCGAAGTACAGGGTCATGTGAAGATCGTCCTCGACAGCTATGCTTACAGGTACGGGAGGATCTGTATCAGGCGTGCAGTCAGAGTTGACACAGAGGCCCGGCCCGAAGAAGACCGGTTCGATCGGACGGTCGGGAAGGCAGCTGCTGAACTGGTAGTAACCTGCCTCCGGATGTCTCACTACCTCTATCACAGCCGGGTCCGTATCAGAGTTCAGCATCGTCACCCTGGCTAAACAGACCCAGTCGGTCTGGCACTCCTCGAAACACGCACTCACTCCGGTCATCAGATCCCCGAGCGTCACGGACAACCCATCGTGCCAGTCACCCCCGGCAACGACCATCGATCCTGTCGTAGAGGCCAGGGCGAACTCGGCGCATGACATGCCGTTTTCGCTCGGCTGGCAGAAGATGTAGAGATCGAACGAGGTGTAGGCCTCGGGCAGGTCGACTTCACTGGATGTTCTGAATGAATCGGCGTAGAGCGCGATACGCCCGATTTCAGGAGACTGGGCCGGTGCTGTGGACGGAATTATAGCCAGGAGAATAAATAGAACGAGGGCGCGTCTCATCATCACCCCTCCAGACAATGACAGAAACTGTAATCCGGCCGTAAAGGGTCGAGGGACCACTGGCGCGGGCCGAATAAAAGGATAAGCTGCCGTGGTGTTACATAGGGATTATAGCACAGAAAACGGGTGTCGGCAATGAAGAGCCCGGTCGGCTGCGGCCGACTACCTGACTCTAACCTGGAACTCGATGACGCCTGATTCACCCGTCGAGAGCATGTACGGTGCCTGCCGCGAGAGGATGACCTGCAGGACGCCCGTGCCAGGGTCGAAGAGGGCCTCATCTGCGTCGGCAGGGTCGGCCGTAAGGTAGACTGTGCCCGCCCCTGTCGTCCAGGAGATATCGCTCCCCGCGCCGTACGCGTCAAGGACGAGCTCCATCTCGGGCGGTACCGGATCGACGATCTCGATCTCGATGATGGGCGCCGCGCTCGGGTTCGAGTATGTAAGTGTATAGGTGACCACCTCGCCCGGCTGGGCAGCGGCCAGGTCGACAGCCTTGACCAGGTCGACCGTCGGCGGAGGATAAACCGTCACACGTGCCGTGAGGCTCTCCGTGTTCAGAGGATCGTCGATTGAGACTATATCGATGATATAATCAAAATCTCCAGGCACCTCGCTCAGTGGCACAGTCGCCCCGAAGATGTATGACACGGATCCTCCGGAGGGAATCACACCGGTCGAGAAAGGCTGCACCGATCCATCCAGGATCCCGGTCCAGCCCGCCGGCTCGCTCCACGTTACCGTATAGCTCTCATCGAACGTCCCCTGGTTCTGGATCTCGACGATGAACGCGACTGCCACTCCAGCCACCGTCCCGCGCGTGGACGTTCCGCCGTCACCGAGGCCCGCCGAGCCGAAGATGTCGTCGCCGGCCCCGTCTATCACACCGTCGACGAGTCGCGAGGCCGTTACGGTGATCCGCCCGGTCGCGCTGTCGACATAGAAGTTCTTGTTGCTCTTTATGGCGTCGAGGATTATGTCGAAGGTCCCGACCGGGCTCATCAGCGGCACTATCACCTGCAGGGTGTAGGCTCCCGCCGGCGCCGAGGCTACCGGGGAGACTTGCCCATCGAGAAGGACCGACCATCCTGCCGGAGTGTTCCACTGGATGTCGTGGCTGTCCACTCCGCCCTCGTTCTCGACCACTATCGCGAATGTCACCGTGTCGCCGGGCGCCGCCATAATGGAGGACAACCCGCCCGCTCCCGTCCCCTGGCCACCGTAAACCCCGTCACCATTACCGTCGATGATGACATCTACCCCGATCTTGTCGCTTACCATGATGACGGCCGAGACACTCTCCGCGATCCTGCCGTCGCTGACCGATACTGCATCGAGGATCGATACCCAGGTATTGAAAGCCGCGTTATTCGGTATAGAGACGGCGAGCGTGTACGTCCGCTCCTCACCCGGAGCGAAGGCTGGAGAGGTCCACGGGAAAGCGTGGTCCGTTGTGCCGTCGTTGATCACGGCGGACCAGTTGCCGGAAGGCCTGTCCCAGGTAAATGTGTAGGAATCCGCTACTCCCCCCTCGTTCTGCACTGCGATCGAAAAATAAACGGTCGTGCCACGAAGGCCGTCGACGGTGTACGCACCACCGAAGCCGTTGCCGGAAGGATCGTATATCCCGTCTCCGTTACCGTCGATGACCAGGTCGAGCACGGGAGCGATGACCGTCAGTGTCGCCGTGACGCCGTCCACGGAGGAGGGATCGCCGGAGGATGCGGCGTAGACGTGTGAGAGATAATCCCCTCCTGCAAAGGTCGGATCGGCCGTCACGCGAAGCGTATATGTCCGCGAGTCGCCGGAATCGACCGTCCCGGAACTGAACGAAGCCGTATGGGTCAGGGCTCCGTCTATAATTACTGCGCTTATTCCCGGATCGAAATCGAAGCTGATCGTGAAATCGTCCTGCTGGCTGCTGCCGTTCACAAGCTCGATAGCGTAGTCGACAAAGGCTCCGGGATAGGCACTTCCCGACGACGATCCGCCTCCTCCGGCGGGATCGATCGTGCCCAGTCCGTCACCGTCGATGACGAGGTCGGCCACGAACGGGACTAAAGTGATAGTGGTGCCGAGCGTGACGCTGTCGTATCTCGTTCCATCGGACACCGAAACGGCATCGACTATCGATGAATAGCTGCCTGCCGGTGCACCAGCTGATATAGTCAAAATGACCTCGGCCGAGATCGTCGTTCCCGGCGCGACAGCCGAAGTGGTCCATGGAGAGGTATAGTCGGCCCCGCCGTATCTTATTACGGCGCTCCAGCCGGCGGGGGGTGAGGCGGAGACTGTGTAGGAGTCGATATCGAGACCTTCGTTCTCGATATCTATGAGGTAGGTAACCGTCCCACCCGCCACGCCGCTGGAAACAGATATTCCCCCGGATCCTGTTCCGGGGGCCCCGAATTCGTCGTCGCCGTTTCCGTCGACGGCAAGGTCCACATGTTTCCTGTATATACACGAGACGTCATCGACGAAGACCCACGTCTCGAACCTGTTGTCCTGGAGGTTGTGCTGGCGAAAATCGAGACGTACCGTCTGGCCTGCGAACGCGCTCATGTCGTAGGTGACATCGACCCATCCGCTGTCCTTGTAGTGGCTGCTCTGATCGTCGAAGGCGACATCGACGATCGTAGCGAGGACGTTGCCCGCCAGGTCGCGTACTGCCGCCACGAAAGGATCGTTTGCGCGCCCATCGAATCCCTGCTGCCTGTAACGGAAGGTGAACACTGCGCTGGAGGCGTCCGCGGGGATCGTGACTTCCTGGTACATGTATCCATAGCGGTCCTTCGCGACCGCTGTGTATTTGTAGCCGAGCAGCGCAGACCAGGTTCCCGTGTACGGAAGGTCGAGAACGACATCATGGTCGGCCCATAAGGCGTTCTCATTCCCGTTGAGCCTTGCCGCGCCATGCACCCAGCCCGCACCGAACGATCCACCCTCGAACCCGCCTTCGATCACTGTCTCGCCAGAGCCGGCACTTCCAGCTGCCGATATGACAAGGACGGCAAAGAGTGCTGCCGTTCTGAATGTCTTACTTTTGATACTTCTCTTCATCATTTCTTTTTCAGTGCTCCGTGTTCTCTATCTCAATCTCCCGAGCTGCCGTTGAAATAGCCGAGCAGCTTCTCGTCGAATTTCAGTTTGACGCCTATATGGAACCCGTTCTGCGTGAATTCGTTCAGTTCGGTGTCTTCGTCCCTGTGACCGCCGAAATCGTACCCGGCGCCGACCCAGACATTCTCGCGGATCATCCTGCCGGCCTGGATCCCGCCGCCGTATCTCAGGGTGCCCGTCTCTATCTGCTGCACGACGCGCCCGGCGACGCTTACGTCCCAGGCCTTGCCGAACATCCTGATCAGCTGGGCCTGGTACATGTACGAAGATGAGCTGACCGTAAGCAGCCTGAAGGTGTTCTCGACCCACCGGCCGACGACCTTGCCCTCGATCTCCCACCTGTCGTTGAGGTGATAGTTCGCCTCGGTCATCACGGTAAGGGCCTTGTCTACCCCGAACGGATGAGCGGGGCTGTTCTTCTCATAAACACCCTTTATCATCGAAAGAACAGTCAGTGGCTTGTATGCCGGCCTGTACGAGAAGCCGAGCCTTCCCGAGCTCTTCGACTGGTTCATCCCCTCTTTTTCATCGGACAGCCAGGCATCGACCTTGATGAGACCCGCCCAGGTCTCGCTGAGGCGTTTGAGTGCCGCGAATCCTACGAGATGCTTCGTCCTCTGCCTGTCGAGTCTGATCTCGTACCCGCCGCTTAACTTGTAATCCTTACCCGGCGGCGTAAAGAGCCACTCTGTCACAAACGCCGTGAAGTCTTCGAGATCAGTCCCGCTTACCGTAGCGAGCTTCTCGACCGAGAGGGTCGATGTCAGCCCGGGGGAGAGCCTGAACCTGTTCTTCATCCCGATCATCGCCTGCGAGCGCTCACCGCTCATCGCGCCTTCCATCCGGTAGCGTGAGTAGGCGCTGAGATTCTCTGTTATGCTCGACTCGATACCGAGCTGAGTAAGATGCCTCGAGCCGGAGCGGCTACCCGACCTGTATTCGTATGAGAGGACACCGTTGAGCCATCTCCATATCTTCTGTGTCAGCTTCGCCTGTATCCGGTCGGGATAATCGGGCACTTCATCGCCGGTGACGTTCTTGTCGAGCTGCAGTTCGGCCTTCGTATTCTCGCTGCCGTACCCTCCTGCCGCGACGAGAAGCCCTGAAGCGGAGGAGCCGTCCCTCGAATCGCTGAACGTCGCGTGCGCCAGGCCGAAGGATCCATCGAGCGCGCCGGAGCGATAGTTTCCTTTTACGTCGATGTAACTTTTCTTCTCGTTTCGCTGTGCGTACCTGTGTCCGAATCCGTTCGAGATCAGCGACCATCCGCGTCCGATCCTCCAGTCGAGGTCCGCCGCCGATCTTCCTGCTGCCCAGCTCTGTCTTTCCTCCGGAGAATGAGGGATTGAAGAAGCTCTCGTCGATATCACGGTAGTAGGCGCTCCAGCGAAGCATCCGGTCGTGCCGTCCCATAAGCTTGAACCTGAAGGCGTCTCCGCTTCCGACGATGAACTTCTCGCTGTGCGCGTATTCGCTCTCGATGAACAGATCCTTGTACAGGTGCCCGGCAAGATCGACGCCGACAAGCGAGTAATTGTGTTCGCCCTCGTCCTGGATGACCGCCGTGACTCCCATCATCAGCGAGTCGGCCAGTTCGATGGTCGGCCGGATACCGGCGATGACATTGTTGTCATCGGCCGAGCGGCACTCGTATGTCACGACGATATGCCTCGGGTTGAAGTTCTCGTCGAAGGCGAGGATCGGCTTTTTGAACAGTATCGAGCCGTCCAGGTAATTGATGTCGTAATCCTTGTTGATGCTGTAATAGTCGACGCGGACGATCTTCTCCGGCTGGTACCTGTCACGGACCTCTATCCTGATCTTCTCGCTGTTCTCGAGAAGCGGATACCTGTGGAGGAAGTAGAATCCGCTAGTCCCGTTCGCCCGCAGTTCGTCCTGGACGGTGATCTGGTCGCTGTAAGACATGAACCCGGCGACATCGAACCGGCCGCGACGCCCCCATCCCCTGAATCCGGAGAAGGTCCTGTCGTATCTGGTGAACTCCATCGTGCCGAACTCTGTCTTGTAGTCCCCGATCATCGCGTTGTAGCTGCGGTGCTCGAGTCTCGCGTAGGTACCATATTTCGAGTACGAGTTGAATCTCAGTTCACTGGCGTCGCCGTATATCGGGTAGTATTTTTCCGGTTCGATCCGGTCAAGGAGCTTATCCTCGACTATCGGCCTCGTATCGATCGCCATCGTCAGGAGATGGCCCGTGCTTACTTCGCCCTGGCCGTAAAAGGCGAGCTTGCCCTCGGCATAGAAACCGTCGGGATACCGCTCGTATGTCCTGTGTGTAGAACCGGTCCCCGTCAGGCTGCTGTATCCGACGTCCCCCTCGCCGAATCCGAAGAGGAACCAGTCGCGCATCGGCGAGACATACTCGAGGCGGCTCTCGGCGGTGAGATCCTCAAGCGTAACGGCTATCTTCTCCCTGCGCGAATAATCGGAGGGCGGCAGATCGACCGAGACGCGGCCGTCTTTCGTGGCTACCTGTACGCCCCTTACCTGAGGATTGACGTCGAGCTTGTCGATCAGGTCGCCGGGGCCCGACACGGTGAGGAACAGTCCGTCCCTGGCGGGCAGGCCGTGCTCGTCGCTGACGAGGAACACGAGCCCGGGTTTCGATCTGCCGTCCGCCGGCACCTCTACATCCCTGTGCTCGGCAACGACCAGGGAGGGTTTGCCGGCGAGATATACGTGGCGGACGCAGACATTCTTCTCACCCTGTGATCGGCAGACGACGAGGATATTGTTCAGTCCCGGAGAGATCTTGACACCGTAGAATATGAATCCGAGCGTGCCTTCGCCGATGTCGATCTGCTTCTGCCCGATCTTCTCCCTGCCGACAGGGATATTGTTAACGTAGAGCTCCACCGTAGAGACGAGAGGAGCGACGACTTCGATGTCGATCCCGTCCCTCTCAGTGAAGATCGTTCCCTCGGCCGGCTTGACGATCTCGGCGCAGAGGCCTGCGTCGTCTGCGAGCTGGAACTCCTTCGGCGCCGTCGTGTCGGGCATCGCGAGCGCGGCAGGAATGTCGGGATCGACTCCCGCGTAACCCTCAGGCGGCAGGGCGCGTATCTCGACTCGCCTGTTCTTCGCCCTTCCATCGGCCGTGTCGTTGCTCGCGATGGGGAACCTCGCGCCGTATCCGGTGTAGTCCATCACGCCCTCAGGGATCCCGTTCATCCGCAGGAGCTGGTATACGCTCCGCGCCCTGGCGAGTGAAAGCTCGAAGTTGGACGGATAATCCGCCGTCCTGATCGGCGTGCTGTCCGAGTGTCCCGCGATCTCAATCTTCCAGCCGGGATGCTCGCGCACCCAGAGACTCAGGGCCGCCACCTCGCGCAGCGGGATCTCCTCCATCACGGAGCTTCCCGCGGCGAAGAGTGTTCCCGGAAGGTTAAGGGCATCATACGTACCTGACGTATCGGCTGAACTCTCCGGCCCCGCCGGCCCGGACACCGCGTCATCGCTCGCGCCGTTGCTCTCCGGTGATGTTGATGCCGCAGCGGTCTCGGTACCGACGGAGCCCTGTCGGGTAACCGCCGCGCTGTCGCTTTCAATGGCGGCGAAAGCGTCCCCGTCCGAAGCGACCTCGGTCACCTGCAGAGGGAAATCAACACGGCGGTTGCCCGACGGGGCGAGATCGATCAGATACTGCCCCGCGATACCCATTCCGAAATGTCCAGCCGGACCGGGCACAAGCGAATCGGGCAGCGACTTGGGATCGACACGGAAGACGTGCCTTCCCTCCTCGACGCCCGGTATCGACCAGAGCCCGCTCGAGTCAGTTACTGCGTATGTGCCCTTCTCGTAGAAGACGGCCGCCCCGCGGACACCCTCTTCTTCCCGACCGCGAATCCCGTCTCCGTCACGGTCGATGAAGACGCTTCCCATCACGATCCCGCGCCTGGTGAACTCTCCCTCGTAGAGCCTGACGGACGCGTAGGCAGGACCGTCTTCAGCGGCCTCGCCGTACTGCGTCGAGCCGTAGACGTAGGCGGTCGTTACGAGCTCGTCTTTCTCCTGCCCCGCCGCGACTGTCGCCCTGATGACGATGTCTCTCTTCGCTCCAGGCAGAAGCTGCCCGAGATCGAATATCAGCTTGTTGTTCTCGATGACGGGCTGCTCGTACCCCTTGGAGAATTTCAGCCCTGAGGGGAAGTTCTCGACGAGCTTGACACTGTCGATGACCGTCTCTTCGGTCATATTCTCGACAGTGATGATGAAACTGACGACGTCGCCGATCATCGCGTTCGGCTCGCGGATCGACTGCTTGACCGACAGCAGAGGCATGTCCCCCTTGACGAGCACGTTCCGCACCTCGTCACGCGCCGCATCGTCGACAAGCGATCTCGCATCGACATCGAAAGCGAATTCCCGGCCCGTGAAGCTGCGGAGTATCTCGGCGCTGGCCGATATCCTTACCGCGACTTCCCTGGTTCCTCCGATCTCGATCGGACCGAGCCTCGCGGACCACGCCGAAAGGGATGGAAGGACCACGTCGCCGGGACCGAGGAACTCGACCTGCCAGCCGGACGGGATCATCACCGAGTCGGAAAGCACGAGGCTGAAGGTGTCGGCGAAATTACCGGCGTTGAGGATCTCATGCCTGAAGACGCAGACCGAATCCGCGGCGCCGAGTGAGATCACGACCCTGTCGTCATCCGACCCGGGCGTCGCGAGCGGATCCCCGAGCGGTCCAAGCCAGACCTCGCTTATCATGCCGACGAGGACCGTCACTTCGTTGGAAAGAAGCTGGTAGGGCAACCCGTCGCCTCCCGTGAATCCGGCCGTGGCCGTGTTCACGATATTGCCGCGGGCATGATCGTCGTCGACGCGGACGGTCAGTGAGAAGGATCCCGCCTCTCCGGGGGCGAGGGTATCGAGGCGCAGGCGGGCGCCCTTTACCCTGTTCTCCGGCGGGGCGACATCGATCCAGGCCGACGTCTCGCCGTCAAAATATTCGATCAGTCCGGCGGGCACGGCGGACGCGCTTCCTGCCAGGTATTCTGTTCCATCGATAAATCCAAGGGTGTCGATCATGCTGGTGATCGAGACACCGGTCGCGGTCCGTTCACCGGTGTTTACGTACCGCATCGTGTATGTCACAAATCCGCCGGGCATGACGGATGAGACATCCGATTCGAGCGCAAGTTCCACTCTCGCCTCGTCGCGTGCCGTGACGCGTACGACATTCCCGCGATCGACCTGCGATGTGTCGCCGAGCGATCTCGCCTCGAGATCCATGTGCGCGATCTCTCCCCCGGTCAGGCCGGAAGGAAGGGTGGCGGACATGACGAGCTGCACCGTCTCCCCGAAAGCGAGCGGTCCGGCCTCTGTGATCTCCTGTTCGCCGGGGTCGACGTCTCCGTCACCGTTTCCATCGAGATAGACCGCCGTGGCCGAGGGAACGAAATCGGATGGCGCCGCCAGGACCGTTGCCAATCCGAACGTATCGTCGGCGTTTCCCGTGTTGGTCAGTGTGAACGGGTAGTAGACCGTCTCCCCGCTGAACGCCGTCCGTGTGGCGGCAGGCGCGGCGGAAGTGCCGTCAGGCGTCAGAAGGGGCCCGAACATCGGCAGAACGCTGAACGCTGTTTCGTTGGAGAGGATCGTGAGCTGATTGCCGTTGTCGACGTACGATGCGGACGACCGGCTCGATATTACCGTGCCGGCCGGGGGGATCTGGGAGAATGCGGGCGAGGAAAGCGCAAAAATGGCGGCCAGGACCAGCGCGCACAGGAGTATCCCCCTGCCGGTGGACCCGGTGGAAAAATCAGTGATGTAATTCCTTCTCTTCACGGCGCCGCCTCGCCGGTTAACTTTCCTGTATGTGCCTTACTTCATAACTCTCTCTGTTTATTGCAGTTGCTGCGTTTGTGCCTTCCGTCTTTCCGCCTTTTCCCCTTTTACTGATTCAGAGGCGGCCCCGCCATGGGGACCTGCCTCTGAATACGTCATTTAACTGTAAGGCGTAAGGGGCCTTGCGGCCCCTCCCGCCTTATTTTTGCGTACTGCTACTCCGCGATGATCCTCACTATGAGGGAGACGCCGTCGACAGTGCTGTCGCCGCCGGCCAGCGTACCGGTGAGGGTCCACCGTACGTTGGTCACGAGTGGCGTCGAAGCCCGCGGGGGCTCCGCCTGCCGCCGCTCGACAGGCACGTATACCCACGTCGCGCCGCCGTCATCTGGAGAACTCAATCGTCATCGCTGTGATCCCGGGAGCCAGTGTGCCGTCGGACTCCGAGCCGACCCTGAACTGGGTCCAGGCAGGGATCGCGTCATAGATGACTATGCTTGTCAGGTCCGCCACACCCACGTTCGAGTAGTCCGTGCGGTAGGTCAGTTCCGTTCCGGGAAGCTGATTGCCCACAGGATTGACGAACTTCGCGAGTACGAGGTTTCCGGCGACGATCGTCGTGACGTCGACAGCCGAATCGGTGGCGCCTGTACCGTTACCGGTAACTGTGATCGTGCCGGTCTCGATCGTTCCAACAGCCACGCCTCCGGGGATCGACACCTGGACGATAATGTCCTGGGTGGCGCCGGCAACAAGGGTGACCGAAGGGATCGGGTTGTTGGCCAGATCGAAGAAGGCGTAGCTCCACGCGTTCGAGCTGAGCGCGCTGAGCATGAAGGTATCGTCGACGTTACCCGTGTTGGTCACGGTATGCTGGTAACGGATCGTTCCGTTAGCGGTACCGGTACCGTTTCTGTCGGGCGTGATCGTCACGGCGGCCGCGCCGAGCACGGTCACAGTGTTGGCGATCTCGTCGAAGATGCCTGCGTTGAGAGCCGAAGCGGCTCTGAATGTCGTAGCGTTCACGCCGGGAACCTCGCCGGCGGGAACATCGACGCGCGCGATAACATTGACCTCGCCGCCCGCGGCTACCGGCCCGACATTCGCGATCGGGGTGAGCTCGGGGTTGTCGAGAATGCCGTTACCGTTGGCATCGAGATAGAAAGTAACTGTCCAGGCGGCCGGGATGGTCGCGGACAGATCGAAGTTGTCGCTCGAGCCACCTGTGTTGATCACGTCGAGAGCGAAGTCGACCGACAGGCCCGGATCGGTATCGATGTTAAGCGGGTTGTTGTCGGTTCCGACCAGTCCGTCATAGTTGCCGATATCGACCGACGCGGGGTTGACCGCGGTGATCTCGTCGGTGGTGACGTTGAGCTCGGCCGGGACATTCTCTGAAACGGCGTTGATTACGGCCAGGTAGGGGCCGCCAGCAACGGCGTTACCCGGTATGGTGACTCGGACGATGAAGTCCTGCGTCGCGCCGGGGTTGATGTTGCCGACATCGGGGATCGCGTCCGCGCCGGTATTGCTCAGAGGAGTGACACCGTCAATACGGAAGAACTGGATGCCGTATCCCGGAGGGAATGTCGAAGCGCCGGCATCGAGGACGATATTGATAACGTCCGCGGCGTTGCCGTCGTTCCTTACAGTATTGATAAAGTCGACCGTCTCGTTCGCGTAGGCGTTCGCGACAGCCTGTGAATCGTCGTTATACGCAGGAGGCGTTCCAGCATCGGGGACGCCGTTCGGACCGACGAGGACGTCGGCAAGGACGTTCACATCGATCTGCGTGTTGTTTGTCGTGACGATCGTCGGATCGGCCGTGCCGGCGTTGTTGTCCACGTAGGCGACATCGCCGAAGTTGTTGATGATACCGGCAGGCATCGTCAGAGGAACGGTCACGTCATAGGTGAAGTTGTAGTTCATGCCGATCGTCAGGCCGCCGTTGGTGACATAAGCAACCGCTATGTCGCCGGCAGCGGCGGAGGTCGACCATGCCCACGTCTCGGGGTTACCGACTGTCGGGCTTCCGGCAGGCAGGTACAGTACCGTGCCGCCCGCGGGAGCGCCGGCAGGAGCGCCGGAGAGAGCCAGCGGGTTACCGGTCGAAGGATCGGTCGGGAGGATGTCATATACGAGAACGCCGGTCAGGCCTACCGAAGCTACGGTGACGCCGTTGGCGATGTCGTTACCGACATTCTGTCCGGTGATCGTGTAGGTCGCGATGTCGCCGGGATCGAGGCTGGCCGGAAGGCCGGACATCGTCGCGGTCAGCGAAGCATCGCTCACTACGTCTGTCTGGTGGATGTTTCCCGTATCTACCTGGGTGATGTCGGTGACCGATGTAGCCGTCATGCCGACATAGGCGACCTCGCCGGCGGCAGCCAGCGCGGGGACCTGATACTCGACAAGAAGCTGAATCGTCGTACCGGCGGCAACGAGGCCGGTATTGCCCGCCACGCCGCCAGCCGAGATAACGGGCTCGCCGCCATCGAGCACGCCGTTACCATTGACATCATGGTAGATGTCTATATCGCCCAGCCCGAGCGTCATCGTCGTGGCCGCGTCGATAATAGGTACGATCGTGAAATCTTCAGGGTCATTACCCGTGTTGGTGAGGTTGTAGCTGTAGTATACCGTCTGTCCGGGTATCGAGGTTCCGACCATACCCGGGGCAGCCACGGTACCATCCGGAAGGACTGATACCCCGTATACCGGGAGTACGATCGTGGTGACCTGATTAGAGGTCGCCGTGTAAGTGTTGCCGGAGAGATCCTGGAACGTGGCCGAAGCCTGGTTCTGAATCAATGTTCCGGCAGGCGTCTGGGCGTTGGCAGCCGACGATACGACAAGCGCTATCGCCAGGAGCACCAGGAGCCCAGCTGACTTTCTGAAAGTCATGCCTGATCACCATCCTTCCGCCCTCCGTACGGAGAGCATCCTCAAACGGAACTATCCCCTCGCGGGGAACTTGAAAAACGAAACTTCTGAAGCCTCTGCGGCCTACTTCACATGGACGCGGTAGCTGACCATGATCTCTTCCCCGACATCGAGGTTCTCCGCCATCGACCACTTGACATGAGTGATCAACTCCGGGTCGGCCTTCTTCTTCTCGACCGTCCCGTCCTTGCGGGCGACTTCGACTATTACCGGCGCTTCATGCCAGGTCTTGCCCTGGTCGATGCTGTACATGGGTTTGAGTCCGGGGATGTCGGTTGCTGTTTTCTCGATGTAGACCGTTCCGACCGGAACGGGCCCGATCAGGTCGACACCGGCCGCCGTAGCGGTGCCGGAGTTCGTATACTTCAGCGTATACTCGACCATATCGTTCGGGTAGACCTGCTCGGCGGGCAGAGCGATCTCTCCCTTTTCCTCATCGACAACGATCTTCGCGGCTGCCATCTCACCCTTGAGCTCGGGGCCCTGGGCAAAGGCGGCGCCTGCGGAGACGGCTGCGAAGAGAAGAAGGATCGCTACGGAAAGACTCCTTCTCATCTGGCTGTCCTCCTTGTTTTCCTCCAGTCCGAATGGAGTTCGCACGCGGTGATGCACGGACATCTCGTCTATGGAGGTCTGATTTCAAGATCCGTGTTCCGCCTGGACGGCGGTCACGGAAAACTCCTACGATCGGGCCATTGCGCAAGGGATATGCCGAACCGGGCCGTTTCAAGCGGCCTGGAGGGCAAAACAGGGGTAACACCCTAAAAGGATTCCCAGGGCATCATGGACCTAACTGACTATTTCAGCGGCAATTAAGAAATGAAGGAACGTAAGGGAACGACAAGGAACGATGGAGAACGACGAGGAAGAGGGGGGATAAAAAAACGGCCCCCGCGAAGGGGGCCGTGGATGAATTCCATTCAGGGACTTGTCAGAACACGAATTACTTCATGGAAGCACCCGCCTCGATCACTGTGACACATACTTCTCGGGGTCCTTCTTGAAGGCTTCGTAGTTGTCCTTGCTGTTGAAGTGGTACTCGGTGTCCTTGTAGACGTACATGTACTTCGAATCGATACCCGGATTTAGCTCGCTTCCGTCTACCGGGTCACAGATATGGACCAGTCTCGCGGTTTCGGTATCCGTCTCGGACGATTCCCTGGCGCTGTCAGGCTTGTTGCCGCATCCCACCGAAGCAAAAATGACAAGCGCAAGACAGATCACTAGTAGTTTTTTCATCTTGCATACCTCCAGTTCACATTGTTCAGGCACGGCGAAGATAACAGATTAGCCTGTATCAGTCAAGGGTACCGGACTTGCAGAAGGGACCTTTTTCTTGTCCTTGAGAGAGAAGAGGCGTTGGTGTAAAATCGCCTCACTGCGGGAATCCCGTTACCGTATATGCTGGCAGAAACGATCCGACGCAGAAAGGACCTGACGTGTCACCAAAAACAAGGAAATCCTCACAGAAGATGCCCGCTCTGAAAGATATAAGGAAGATAGGGATTCTGACCGGCGGCGGCGACTGTCCCGGCCTGAACGCCGTGATAAGAGGCGTGGTCCGGGCCGCCGTCAACCTGCACGGCTGGGAAGTGACCGGCATCCTCGATGGATTCGACGGGCTCATCGAAGGAAAGAGCCGCAATATCACCTCGAGGGATGTCCGCGGGCTCCAGGCGCGCGGAGGGACCATACTGGGAACCTCAAACAGGGGCAATCCGCTCCATTACCCCGTAGAGGGAAAGAACGGCATCGTATACAAGGACGTCACCGGCACTATTGTAAAAAACATAAAGAAGCTCAAGATAGACGTCCTGATCTCGGTCGGAGGCGACGGCACGATGAAGATCACCCAGGCTCTCTTCGAAAAAGGCGTGCCTGTGATGGGGGTCCCCAAGACGATCGACAACGACCTGAAAGCGACCGAGGTGACCTTCGGCTTCAACAGCGCAGTATCGGTCGCCACCGAGGCCCTCGACAGGCTGCACACTACCGCGGAGAGTCATCACAGGATCATGATACTCGAAGTGATGGGACGCGACAGCGGCTGGATAGCACTGGAGGCGGGCGTAGCAGGCGGGGCCGACGTCATACTGATCCCCGAGATCCCGTTCGACATGGGCTCGGTGATCGCTCATCTGAAAAAGAGGAAGAAGACGGGCAGCAGGTTCAGCATAGCGGTCGTCGCTGAGGGGGCTTTCCCGAAGGGCGGCGGGAAGATCTACGAAAAGGAACCGGACGAGGGCTCCCCGGGAAGGCTTGGTGGCATCGGAGAGTGGGTCGCCGCCAGGATCGGCGAGGTCACAAAGGCCGAGATCAGAACCGCGGTCCTCGGTCACATGCAGCGAGGCGGCACCCCGACCACCTACGACCGGATCCTCGCGACGAGATTCGGTGTCGAGGCGATCAATTACATTGCCCTCGGATACTACGGCCACATGGTCTGCCTGAAGGGGACCAAAATAGTCAGCAAGGAGATCAAGCAGGCGATTAAGCAGATCAACTGGGTCGATCCCGAAGGTCAGCTCGTCAAGACCGCCGAAGCTCTGGGCATAACAATGGGGCGCTCCGGCTGACTGGAACGCCCCGTTTGATCGGATATCGCTACGCGGGCGGCCCTACGCCGTCTCAATACCCGCGTCCTCCTCGAGGCCGAGCTCGGCGATCGAGACATCCCTCATCTTGAACTTCTGGATCTTGCCCGTCACTGTCATCGGGTACTCATCGACGAACTTTATGTAGCGGGGGATCTTGTAGTGGGCGATCTTTCCCTTGCAGAAGGCCTTTATATCGTCCTCGCTCGATTCCGCTCCCTCGTGAAGCTGGATCCAGACTGCGATCTCCTCGCCGTACTTCCTGTCGGGAACCCCGAAGACCTGGGCGTCGCGGATCTTCTCGTTCGTATATAGGAACTCCTCGATCTCACGCGGGTAGATGTTCTCCCCGCCGCGGATGATCATGTTCTTGATCCGGCCGGTGATCTTGAAGGTACCGTCCTCTTTCATCAGTGCGAGATCACCCGAATGTATCCACCCCGCCTCGTCTATCGTCTCGGCGGTCGCTTCGGGATTGTTGTAGTAGCCGCGCATTACCTGATAGCCGCGACAGCACAACTCTCCCTGAACGCCGACAGGAACTGTCCTTCCCGTATCGGGCGATATGATCTTCACCTCGGTGTGAGGTATCGGAGGGCCGACCGTCGTAGTACGCATCTCCAGCGAACCATTGTAAGGCGTCTGCGTGATCACCGGCGAGGTCTCGGTCTGGCCGTAGGCGATCGTGACCTCCTTCATGTTCATCTCGTCATTGACCCTCTTCATGATCTCGACCGGGCACGGGGCGCCTGCCATGATCCCGGTCCTCAGCGTACCGAGGTCATAGTCGCCGAACTCGGGCATAGCCAGTTCGGCGATGAACATGGTCGGGACGCCGTGCAGCGCGGTGCACCTTTCCTTCTCGACCGCTTCGAGCACCGTCTTCGGCTCGAAGTACTCGCCGGGGACGACCATCGTCGCTCCGTGGGTGACGCAGGCGAGATTCGAGAGGACCATGCCGAAGCAGTGGTAGAAAGGTACCGGTATGCAGAGCCTGTCGCGGTGGGTAAGCTTCATCGTCTCGCCGACATGGTAACCATTGTTGAGGATATTGAAATGTGTCAGGCTCGCGCCTTTCGGCATCCCCGTCGTGCCCGATGTATACTGTATGTTGATGATGTCATCGAAGTCGAGCTCACGCCGGCGCTTCTCGTAATCATCTTCGCTCACCTCGGCGCCGAGTTTCATGAACTCCTCCCATGATCGCATACCCGGTGATTCCGCCCCGATCAGCACGACGTTCTTCAGAAGAGGAAGCGTCTTCGAATCGAGGGCTCCCGGCTCGCTCGCGGCAAGTTCGGGAACGACCTCGCCGAGCATCTTCACGTAATCGGAAGACTTGAAAGAAGGGATCATCACGAGCGTCTGAGCCTCGGAATCGCCGAGGCCGTGCCTGAGCTCATGCGTACGGTAAGCGGGATTGACCGTAACGAGCACCGCGCCGATAAGCGCCGTAGCGAACTGCGCGATCACCCATTCGGGATGGTTCGTCGCCCATATCGCGACGCGGTCGCCGCGCTGGACCCCCATAGCCATGAATGATTTCGCCGCCGTCCGGCACTCCCTGTAGAACTGCGCGTAGGTCCAGCGCCTTCCATCGGGAACGAATACGAGTGCGTCGTTCTCGGGGTATGTCCTGACGATCCGCTCGAGCATGAACCCGATCGTCTCCCCGATGAGGGGCTCGTCGGAACCAACGAAGACGTAGCTCTTCCCGACCTTGGAAATGCTTTTTCTCTCGGTGCTCATCCAGGGACCTCCTGACGTAACTTCCTGAGCAATAACGCGTTTCAGACAAATGTGCCGACGCTGCCGTTCGCTATCGGCAGATAATTCAACTTTATGGAAAATATGAAACATGCAGGGCCTCAGGCAAGTATTTCATGAAAAGGCCCGGCTCAACAGGCCGGGCCCTCGAAATCTCAGTTCATATGGCTGCCGTCCCTAGAAATAGAACCGCAGGCCGATGCCGCCGTTTATATCGAATTCCGTGTCTGGCGCGAGGTCGAGGATCGGTACGATCTCGCCGAAGACGGCGAGCGGCCAGTCGGCAAAGTAATACTCGAGCCCGATCGGAAGCCTTATGCCTACCTTCGTGTTATCCTGGAAGAGTATCCTGCCGCCGATACCGATATATACCGGCAGCGATCCCTTGCTCACGTCGAAAACGCCGAAGTTGTGGAAGAGATAGTCGCCGTGGATATGGAAATTCCCATCTCCCGAGAACGACCAGGCCAGCCCGAGATCGAACCCGGTGGTATTCGTCGTCCACATCTTGGCGCTCAGGCCGGACGGCTCTCCGAAGATCACGCCGATGCCGAATTTGCCGTGCTCGAAGCTCGACGCGGGCTTTGTAGCGCCCGCCGTATCATCCTGAGCCGAGACGGCCGCAGCCATCGAGAACACACATAAAAGAGCGATCAGCGCCGCCGGGACCACTTTCCTCATATTCATTTCCTACCCCTTCTTTCTTCCGATGACAAATCGGTAAGACGATGAAAACAGTATGACAATCGAGAACACGAGCAGGATCGCGTCCTCGATCAGTTTCTTCCATGCGTAGGTGGCGCCGAACCCGCAGCCGCAGTCGAAGTAGACCTGGCTCAGCGGCGTCCCTTCGGCGGACATTATACCAGCAGTCCTGTATGCGATGACAATGATAAAAGCGAAGTTCATCGCCGAGAGTATCAGGGCGGCGCCTCTCATGAAGATCCCGGTCAGCAGCGCGAATCCGCACAACAGCTCCACCCAGGGGAGGATGATCGCCGCGAGGTAAAGCAGGGGACCGTAACCGATGACCCTGTACATCTCGATCTCATCGGCAAACATCAGGGGGCGGCCGATCTTCTGCAGGGCGGCATATATGAATACGGCGGCAAGGATTATGCGAAAGGCGAGCAGAAGCAGCTGCCTGCGCCCCGTACCGGCGGAAAGTTCGAAAAAGAGTCCCGTATCGGCCTGCCGGTCCATCACCATTCCTCCTCCGGCCCGTACTCGAGCTCCAGCCCCGCTTCCTCCCATTTCTCGATACCACCCTTGAAGACGCAGAGCTTCGTGTACCCCAGCGTGTAGAGCTCCTTCGCGAGCATCTCGGAATCGTCGCAGTCGGGGCCGGTGCAGTAGACGCCGATCCTGCCACCGATGTCGAGGCGAGGCAGAACGGTCTCGAAATAGCGGCCCATCTCGAAATAGTCACAGAGGATCGCGCCCGGGATATGGCCGGCCTCGTACTCGGAGGCGGTCCGCGAATCGAGGATCGGGTATCCGGCGGCTATCATCCGGCGGAATTCCTCGAACGACACGAAGCAGATACCGTCGTGATCGTGAGAATCCGATCCCGTCGCCAGGGTATCCCCGTTCTCATAGACAGGGATATCATCGAGACTGCGGAACGGATCGATCCCGTTGACCGAGAAACTGTTGTTGATCAGCCCGGCAGCCGTCCCCAAAAGGATAAGTGCCGCAGCCTGCGCTATTGCTCTCTTTAATCTCATATCGGCAGTCAATATAAAGCCGAAAGGGTTAAAAATCAATCCTCGGCGTGCAAATCAGTGATACACCGCTCCCCGCCCGATTCGCCCTTTTTAATTCATCTTCGATATTGAAAATGCCGGCCGGCCTCCAATACAATGCGGGCAGCAATATCACACGCGCATCCCCCGATGGAGAAAAGATGGCATCAGGAAATGAAAAGGCTGCTGAAAAGGCGCTCGGCAGCCTTAAGAAGATCTATCCGGAGCCCAGGCATTATCTCGAGTTCGATGGACCGTTCCAGCTTCTCGTCGCTACTATCCTCTCGGCTCAGTGCACGGACGAGAGGGTCAACCTTACCACACCCGCTCTCTTCGGGAAATACCCCGACGCCGCGGCCTTCGCGGCCGCTCCCCTGGAGGATATCGAGGAGGCGGTGAGGCCGACGGGCTTCTTCAGAAACAAGGCGAAATCGATAAAGGGCGCGAGCGAGATCATTGCCGGAAAGTACGGCGGCAAGGTCCCCGGAGAGATGGACAGCCTCACCGGGCTTCCCGGCATAGCGAGAAAGTCGGCCAATGCCATCCTTCAGCATGGATTCTCGAAGACGGAAGGGATCGTAGTCGATACACACGTGATCAGGGTCGCAGGGAGGCTCGGCTGGACCGGCGAGAAAAACCCCGTGAAGATCGAGCGTGACCTCATGGCCCTTTTCGCCCCATCCGAATGGAAATGGCTCCCCTTCTACCTGAAGAACCACGGACGGACAGTCTGCAAAGCGCCGAAGCCACGCTGCGGCGAATGCGGGATCTCTGCCCTCTGCCCCTTCGTCGGAAATGGAGAGCGCTGAATGACAAAGCCCTTCGAAATGGAATACATGCCTTCAGATATCTGCGCCCTCGAGCTCGGCCCGGATGCGCCCTTCAGGTTCAGGTGGACGCTTCCTGGCGAGGAAGGCAGCGCCGCCCCGGATGCCGCACTGACAGAATCGATCACACGGCTCGGGATGATCTCGCCTCCGGTCCTCGCCGGGACAGGGAATTCACTCGATGTCGTCTCGGGATTCAGAAGGATAGCGGCGGCGCGTGCGGCCGGCCTCGGGAAGATCAGGGCGCTCGTGATCGACACCCGGGCTGAAGGCCGCTTCGCGGCCCTTCCAGTCTGGCTCGAATCCTCACCCCACGGCCATCCCCTGTCGGAGATGGAGAAGCTGATCCTCGCATCGAAGACACTAGCCATCGCTGGCGACCGGATCGCGGAGTCCCTCCCGCTCCTCTCCCGGTTGTTCGGCAGGAAGATCACGCCGGACTTCCTCGACAGACTCGCCGGCCTCTCCCGGCTTGACGCGGATGTAAGGCTGGCCATTCACGAGGGCAGGGTATCTCCCGGCGACCTGCTCCAGCTCGGCGTTCACCCGGGGATCGATCTCGAGGATGCCGCCCGCATGCTCGCCGGAAGCGGCCTGAGCAGGAGCGGCAGGCGCGAAGCTGTCCGGGGAATGCTCAGCATGGCTGACAACGGCCGGGATCTCTTCGCACGGTTCGCAGAGGAGTACGATCCGCAGGAGGCGCCGCTCGACGAAGCTGTCAGAAGCATCACTCACCCCAGGATGAATGACGACATCTCGTTCCTGAAGCGCACAGTCTCGGAGATCGAGCTCCCGCCGGCGGCATCCGTGCACTTCCCTGAAAACCTCGAGGGAAACTGCTTCAGTGTGGAAATAAGGGTCCGTGAGGGGGACGATCTGCGGATCTCACTCTCGCGGCTCAACGAGGCGCTCGAGGACGGCCTTGTGGAAAGTATTCTCGAAGCGCTGCGGGGCAGGTCCTGACATGAAAATGAGGGGGCGCGCGCTGGGCTGAGCGTTCCGGGTATTCAGTCAGCTTTCAACTGAACAACGCGCCCCCTCAATATCTTTTATGCTCGGCAAGACCGGGACGTTCCTGTTCCTTATGCCGCCATCTATCTTCAAATACGGCGGCCAGCGCTGTATTGTTACATCTTTATGATAAAAAGGGCGGCCGGCGGCCGCCCTGTAAGTATGATGTCTGTGCCGCCCGCGCGGGGAGCTATTCGACGTTTGACGTGCGCGGGTTGACATACCCCTGCTCTTCGATAAACTCGCGCATCATCCCGGCATCGGGATCATCGGGGACGTGCACGAGATACCTCGCATACCAGGATGCCGCGACCAGATCGGTGCGGACGTCCCTCGCCAGATCACCGAGTTTTTTCAAGGCCCAGGGCATGTCGCGCACTAACCTTTCCCTGTCGAGCCTGAAGAGATTTTCAAGGACGCGATACATCTCCTGCGTATTCCCGAGTTCCTCGTACGCGCGGTAAAGGACCGTCCTGACGGCGAAATCTTTGGGCCTGGTCTGCGCCACCTCGGCCAGTAACTGCGAAGCCTTGTCGGGCAGGCCCGCCTGCATGTAAAAGAGCGCCCTCTGATATTTCATGTCTTCCGTGGAAAGGGTCTTGTACAGGTCGGCTGTATCAAGCAGCGTTTCTCCGGCGCTTATACGGCCACCTGCCCCGAGGACCCTGGCAAGCTGGAAGAAGCCCTTCAGGTAGACGGCGTCGATACCGTAAGCCTTGACCATCGCTTCGCGGCACTCTGTACCCTTGTCGAGGAACCCGAGAGCTACCGCATGCGAGAAGTGCAGCCCCGCATCATCGGGATAGCTTCCAGTCAGTCCCGTGTACAGAGCGGCCGCCTTGCTGAAGTCTCCTTCAGTGAGTGACTTCTCCGCCTCCATCATCATGCCGTACTTCCCCGAAAACGCGTTTTCCAGAAGAGAGGGGTCGGCAAGCGTCTCCTCTATGACAGTGGCAAAATACCTGATATCGAGCGGCACCGGCTGGAACCCTGCCGTGCGGTTGACAGTGGCCATGACCGCGGAGACTCTCTTGCTCTTCAGGACCCTGAGAAAATCGAGCAGGGCCGCCGTGCCCGGTCTATATTCGGCCGATGCTGCCTGGAGCCCTGTAAAATACGCGAGATCGATATCGAGCAGCGCTGTCTCGTCGTTTATTTCGAGATCCTCGATGTTAGTTATCGTCAGCGGCACCCCGGCGATCGTTCCGGTGATATGCCTGCCCGATATGGCGAAGTCGGCCAGCTCCTGTGCGGGATATCCGCGCGTTGTCATCAGCACCTGTTTGAAGTTCTCGAGTGAAAGATCGGTCACGGAGGCGGGAGATGGAAGGACCCAGATGACCCTGTCGTACATCCCGGCCTTCATGCCGATATTTACCGTGCCGCCCTTCTCGATGATCGTCGCGATCCTGTAGACGACCTCGGCGTTTTTCCTCTCGAGGTGATCGGCCGTATTCTCTATCGTTTCGTGGAGCGCTGTCGGGAAGATGGCCAGGTCATCGGTGCCGTCAATATGGATGAGCACATCTGCTCTTACTCCCGCTTCCGCCCAGGCCATCAGTGTCTGCGAATTGCTCTCGGTCTTGACCACTTTTCGCAGCGGCTTCTCGAGCACGACGGAGGATCTCTGCCCACACCCCGCCGCAACTGCCAGCGCGATGAGCACACCCGCTGACAACCAGGCCCTAATCCTTGTCGATATCATCATTCCTCCATCTGTTACGTCAGAATATCCTCTACCCTCGTATTGTAACATTGTTCCGCCTCATTCCCAAACCGATTGAGGAGGGCCGGCCGCATCGGCCGGTTGACATGGGCGGCAGGCGGCTGTAATCTGGAACACTAACGAAAAGGAGAACCGATATGCTCCGCCATCTGATCAGCGCGAACGACTCGAAGATAATCCTCCTCGTGATGGACGGCCTCGGCGGGATACGCACGCCGTCCATGCCCGGGACCGCACTCGACGAAGCTGTCACTCCCAACCTCGACGCAGTCGCCGCCGGCGGCATATGCGGCAGATCCCTTCCGATAGCGAGGGGGATAACGCCGGGAAGCGGACCTGCTCATTTCTCGCTGTTCGGATATGATCCGCTGGCGCCTGAAAATGACGCGGGCAGGGGAGTCGTCGAAGTCACGGGTACAGGGTACGATCTCCTCCCGGGCGATGTGGCCATCAGGGGCAACTTCGCGACGGTCGATGCCGAAGGCGTTCTGACCGACCGGCGGGCCGGAAGGATCCCGCACGAGGAAGGGATGAGGATCTGCGCGAAGCTCGGCGAAAGGATCAGGGAGATCGACGGCATCGAGGTAATCGTCATGCCGGTTCGGGAATACAGGTTCGGCGTTGTCCTCAGGGGAGAGGGCCTCTCCCCCGAGGTCGAGGAGACCGACCCCCAGGTGACGGGCAAAAAACCCCTGCCGCCGGTTGCCATGGTTCCCGCCGCGGAGAGAACGGCCGCGATCATCGCCCGTTTTGTCGAGATGGCCGGAGAGGTCCTCGCCGACGAAGAAAAAGCCAACGCTGTCCTGATGAGAGGGATATCGAGCAAACCGGCCATCGAGCCCTTTTCAGAGAGGTACGGGCTTTCGGGCGCCGCCGTCGCCGCTTACCCGCTTTATAGAGGCGTGGCAAAGCTCTGCGGGATGGAGCTGGCCGATACCGGGTTCTCTGTCAAGGAGGAGTTCGAGACGGCCTCGGAGATCTTCCGCCGCGGAGAACATGATTTCATCTTCATCCATATAAAGAAGACCGACTCTTACGGAGAGGACGGCAACCTGGAGGGAAAGAAGGGGGTCATCGAGGAGGTCGACGCCTGCCTGCCGGTCCTGCTCGGCCTCGAGCCAGACGTGCTGATCGTCACGGGCGACCACTCCACTCCATGCGCGATGAAGAGCCACTCGTGGCATCCCGTTGCCGTTTGTCCTGAAGTCGGAATTCTGCGGCATAGACGGCGCGGCAGCCTTCAGCGAAGCTGAATGCGACCGGGGAGGGCTGGGAATATTCCCGGCCGTAGACATCATGACGCTGGCGCTGGCAAACGCGGGCAGGCTCAAGAAGTACGGCGCGTGACGCCCTGCTTTTTCCTGACCATCGAGATGATCTGTTCCAGGGCGGCGATGTTCCGTTCTTCCAGCCCGGAGTCGCCCCCCGTATTTGTGAGCATCCTGAAAGAGTAGCTCTTCCCGTCCATCAGGATCATCGTCCACGACCAGGCTCCACCGCCGCTCGCCCCCATACCCTTCCGATATGCCCACTTGCCGTATGCCGCCGGAGCGGTATCTTCTCCCACTATCAGCTTCTTCGAGCCTTCCAGGGTAAGCTTGTACAGCCCGTCACTGGATCCCTCATACCGGGCTATCCTGTCGTGGATGTCCTCGAGGATCACCTCGTTCCTGCTCGTCGGCTGCCAGCTCATCTCAAGCTCGAGATATCCTTCGTCCGACTGCACGACCCACTGGACCATGCCGGCATCGGGTCCCCCGTAGGCATCGCTTACAGCCATCACGGCGGGGATATCCATCTCGACGCGGGGTGAGACCGTTTCGAGAGCCTTCGTACGGTATATTGCCTGGATATTGAAGGGAAGAAGGTTGTCCTGCAGATATCCCTCTGTCCCGGGGATCTTGATCTCGAGTGATCGCCCGGGAAAGGGGGCGCCCCCTTCTCATCGCATCGACCGTCAAGGCGGTCAGGTCCACGAGATAACTTTTCTGAATTTCGATCATACCGGCATCTCCGGCCGGCCCCTGCCCGGGGACAACGATCTTCGGCTGCGCTGTCGCCGAGCCTGTCGAGCATGACGAGCCAGTTCGACGAAATCCGCGCCCTGGTCGCCCATGTTCGGATGATACCCGTTGCTGACCAGTCCTCCGGTGAAAACGATCCTTTTCGACGGGACAGAGACGACGAGATCGCCTGCCGTATGCGCCGGTCCCGAGAAAGCTGACGACCGCTTCTATCGCCCCGAGATCGAGACGGAGCTCATCGGTAACGAACGAGTCGGGAAGGGCGGGCTCGACTTCCTTGATCATCTCGTAGACATCGGGCTTTCGGCCCCTGTAATAATCCATATAGACCGGGCTGTACCTCTCCATCTCGATACTCGTCTCCGGCCTGGCGAGAATGATCGCTCCTTCGGCACGGAAGATCGAGTTGCCCCAGACGTGATCGGGATGATAGTGCGTGTTGACGAGATACCTGACGGGAAGGTCGGTGACGGAACGGACCGCCTTGAGCAGCTGCCTCGCGTGGTTGTAGGTGAATCTCGAATCGACCACGAGGACCGACTCATCCCCCACGATAAAACCCGAGTTCGCGCCGAGGCCCTCAGCCGACGCGGGCCCGTACGCTATCAGGGCATAGACCCTCTCATCGAGCCGGACCAGCCCCTTGCCTCCTATGTCGGCCTGCCGCGAGCATCCCGCCGCGACCAGGGCCGCCAGCGCCGCCGCGAGCTATCCATCCTTTGATCTTCATCAACCGGTCTCCTTCTCTTTCCATCTAGTATTTATCGTATCCCCGCGCGAGGTCTCTTCGCGCAGGTGGAGTATATAGCAGACGGGCCGCCCGATGCAAAAACATACATCTTCAGCGGCCCGCCGTCTGCCTGCTTTTCTTTATTAGTGCCGCTATACGGCCTCGTCGATCCACTGCTTGAGATGTTCCTTCGGAAGCGCACCCGACACGGAAGCTACTTCCTCGCCGCCCTTGAATATCTTGAGCGTCGGGATCCCCATGATGCCGTACTTGATAGCGATGCTTTTCGCGTCGTCCGTGTTGACCTTGGCGAAAGAGACCTTTCCTTCATACTCGCCGGCCAGCTCATCGATGATCGGTCCGATCATCTGGCAGGGGCCGCACCACGGCGCCCAGAAATCCACTACTACCGGAACAGCCGAGTCGAGCACCTGTGCCTGGAATTCATCTTCGCCCACATGAAGTACCTTGTCGCTCATTTCTCCTCCTTGCCGTCAGATGCCGGAACACCCGCATCTGCCGAGGCAGTTCAGCATGTTTACAACGTTCTTTTCCTTGAGCCTGTAATAGACCCTCGAAACTTCTTTTCTGCGCTCTACGATATCGTTAAGCCTCAAATTTTTCAACTGCTGTGATACCATGACTGCTTCAGGCCGGAAATCTCGCAGAGCTGGGAAACGGTCCTTTCGCCACCGACAAGGATATTGACGAGCCGAAGCCTC
Source organism: Candidatus Krumholzibacteriia bacterium (assembly GCA_963836185.1). Taxonomy (GTDB): domain Bacteria; phylum Krumholzibacteriota; class Krumholzibacteriia; order Krumholzibacteriales; family Krumholzibacteriaceae; genus JAUWCL01. Next base: position 223,802 of record CAWIIQ010000003.1, on the reverse strand, counting down.
GCTGGGTTGGCCAGAGCTTTGAGGATCTCGGCCGACTTCTCGATCTCGTCTTCCCTGAGCGGTCCCGGCGACACCGCCGCTCCCTTCGTTTCTTTCATTATCTCTCTCATAACGATATCATGATATCATAATATTAGGTTATTGTCAAGAGGAAATTTCGAGCGGCGGCATTTTATGTCGGATATCTTCCTCTTAATCTTGACATCGCCACTGGAGTGGGAATAGAGTCTGTCTTGCCCGAGAGCGGTGAAAAGCCGCTTGAGGGCGTCCGCGACTGCACGGACAGGGCTGTGAATGAAGGAGGAGGGTGTTATGCTCAAAGGTCTGTATGTTGCTCTCGTTACGCCATTTAAAGAGAACGGAGACCTGAACGAAGAGAAGCTCCGCGAGCTGGTCCGGTTCCATATCGATGCCGGCACCGATGGGCTGGTCCCCTGCGCTACCACCAGCGAGAATCCCACGTATACCTGGCAGGAGCACTTCAGGATCATCGAGATCGTCGTCGAGGAAGCGGCGGGAAAGCTCAAGGTCGTAGCCGGATGCGGCACCAATTCGACGACAAAATCGATCGAGAACATACAGAAGGCCAAGGAACTCGGTGCGGACGGCGCCATGGTAGTGACCCCTTACTACAACAAGCCGACGCAGGAAGGGCTGTACGCGCACTTCATGAAGCTCGCCGACGACGGCCAGCTTCCGCTGATGCTCTATAACGTACCCGGGAGGACCGGCCTTAACATGCAGCCGGCCACCGTAGCCAGGCTCTCGCACCACGACCTTATCGTGGCGGTGAAAGAGGCGAGCGGTTCGGTAGAGCAGATGGCCGAGATCATCATGCTCTGCGAAGGAAGAATAAACCTCCTGTCGGGCGACGATGCGATAACCTACCCGATCCTGACGATCGGCGGAACGGGTGTCGTAAGCGTCTCGGGGAACATCATCCCGAAGGATATACGCGCGATGATATCGGCGTTCGAGAAGGGGGACCACGACAAGGCCCGCGAGCTGCACTACAAGCTCCTCCCCTTCAACCAGTCGATGTTCATAGAGACGAATCCGATGCCGGTCAAGGAAGCGATGAACATGCTCGGCATGGGCGTAGGTAACGTCCGCCTGCCGCTTGTCAGGATGCTCCCTGGCAATCTCGTCAAGCTCGCGGCCGCGCTGACCGATTACGGCCTCGAGGTAAAGAACCCGCCGGCATAGGGGCACGAAATGATCAAGGTAGTTATAAACGGCGCCCTCGGCAGGATGGGCGGCATCGTCGCCTGTGAGATCGACGCGGCGGACGATCTCACCCTTGCCGGTGCTGTCGATGCCACGGTGACCATGAAGGTATCGGGAGCCTCGTCTGTGGGATCGAGGCGACCGGCGATCTGACGGCAGCCCTCGCGGGCGCCGACGTCGCCGTCGACTTCACCGCTCCCGAATCGGCCGCCGCTTTCCTCGAAGCCTGCTCCGCTGCCGGAGTCGCGGCGATAACGGGAACGACGGGGCTGTCGCACAGCAGGTCACCCGCGCGAGGGAGATCTCCGGCTCCATACCCGTACTTGTAAGCCCGAACATGTCGCTTGGCGTAAACCTCCTCTTCAAGGTCACCGAGGATATCGCGAAGGCCCTGCCCGGGTTCGACATCGAGATCACCGAGATCCATCACAACAGGAAGAAGGACGCTCCGAGCGGCACGGCCGTCAAGCTGGCAGAAGCAGCGCTGAAGGCAAGGGCCGGTGCGAACGTCGTCCACGGGCGGCAGGGGATGGTCGGCGAGAGGCCCGAGGGAGAGATCGGCATGCATTCGCTGCGAGGCGGCGACGTCACCGGCGAGCATACCGTCATATTCGCCGGCGAGGGCGAACGTGTCGAGCTGACCCACAGGGCCCACTCACGTCAGACCTTTGCGATGGGCACGCTCCGCGCGATAAGGTTCATCGCCGGGAAACAGGCCGGGTTCTACAAGATGTCGGATGTGCTCGGACTCTGACCGGGGGCCTCGAAACAAAACAGAAAGGGCGCTCCACGCGGAGCGCCCTTTTATTAACCAGGTGCAGTTCCTGCCTACAGGTTGAAGCAGACGACGCGCGGCTCTGTCATCTCCTGGAGGGCGAACTTGATCCCCTCGCGCCCGAGGCCGCTCTTCTTCACTCCGCCGAACGGCATCATGTCGACGCGGTAGTCGGACGAGTCGTTGATGATGATACCGCCGACCTCGAGCTCCTGGATCGCCCTGTACGCCTTGCCGATATCCTTCGTGAAGATACCGGCGTGCAGGCCGAAGTCGACAGCGTTGGCCCTGGCGATAGCCTCGTCCAGGTCCTTAACGGGATAGAGGTTCACCGTCGGGGCGAAGACCTCGTCCTTGTCGATGCGGCACCCTTCGGGCACGTCGGCCAGAACGGTCGGATCGTAGATCGCACCGTTGCGCGTTCCCCCGGTGAGGATCTTCGCGCCCTTCTTGACGGCGTCGTTGACCCACTTTTCTATTCTCTTCGCCTCTCCCTCGGCGATCATCGGGCCCATGTTGCAGTCCTCGTCGAGCTTGGGGCCGACCTTGTACTGCCTCGTCCGTGATACGAAGAGTGTCTCGAATTTCTTGTAGATCCCTTCCTCGATATAGACCCGCTGGACACCGATGCAGTTCTGCCCGGCCGCCCAGAAGGCGCCCGATACGGTGTTCTCCACGGCCTGCTCGAGATCGCAGTCGTCGCAGACGATGACCGGCGTGTTGGAGCCGAGCTCCATGCCGACCTTCTTCAGGCCGACCTTTTTCATGATCTCCTGTCCCGCCTCGACGCCGCCGGTGAAGCTGACCATCCTGACCCTGGGATCAGATACGAGGGGATCGCCGATCTTCGAGCCGTAGCCTGTCACGCAGTTGAGGATGTTGTCGGGCAGGCCCGCCTCCATCAGCGCCTCGCAGAGCTTCAGCGCCGACAGGGGTGTCACTGTCGCTGGCTTGAGCACGACCGAGTTGCCGCCGGCGATCGCCGGGCCGAGCTTGTGGGCGACGAGGTTGAGCGGATCGTTGAACGGTGTGATCGCCGCGATGATCCCGATCGGGAACCTGAAATAATACCCGAGCCTGTTCTCCGAGCCTATGTTCGTATCGAACGGGATCGTCTCGCCGTTTATCCTGCGGGCCTCTTCGCCCGATATCGTCATCGTCTGGGCGGCGCGGTAGACCTCCTTGCGGGCCTCGGAGATCGTCTTGCTCCCTTCCCTCGCGATGATGACGGCGAACTCCTCGGCATTGGCGTCGATGATCTCCGCGGCCTTCTTGAGGATCCTGACCCTCTCGTGGACGGGCAGGGCGCGGCTGACGCGAAAGCCTTCCTCGGCAGCGGTGATCGCCGCCCTGATATCGTCGGCGGTCCCGCTCGGAACCGTATCTATCACCGAGTTGTCGAACGGGTCGCGGACCTCGATAGTCTCCTTGCCCTCGACCCATTTCCCCGCGATAAGCATCTTCATATCTATACCATCCTGTCTATTGCCAGCATATCTATGAGGAGCGAGTATCCCGTCTCGATCTTACCGGCGCCGGGGCCGACGATCGTGACTTCACCGAGAAGATCGGTGACGAAGGTAAGAGCGTTCGTCGCTCCGCCGACCGCCGCGAGCGGATCTGTCAGGGCGACCTTCTCCGGCTTGACCGAAGCCTTTACGCCACTGCCGTCACGGGTGACCTTGCCGATCAGCTTCCAGCGCTTCCCGTCGGCCTTTGCCGCCGCGACATCATCGAGGGAGATCTGGGTGATCCCTGTCCTGTCGACGTCTTCGGGCGAGATGTCGGCGCCCATCACGGACTTGGCGAGGATCACGACCTTGGCGAGCGCGTCGAATCCCTCGACGTCCGCTGTCGGATCGGCCTCGGCAAACCCGAGCTCCTGCGCCTCCTTGAGGACCTCGTCGTACGCTCTTCCAGCCTCCATGTTTGTGAGGATGAAATTCGTCGTACCGTTGAGGATCCCGCGGATCTCGGTGATCTCGTTCCCCGCGAGCGTGAACTCGCCGAGGTTGAGGACCGGTGTACCGGCTACGACCGTTCCCTCGTAGCGGAACTGCACGCCCTTGCTCTTCGGCGAGAGCGGCGAGCTCCTTGAAGAAGAGGGCCGTCGGGCCCTTGTTCGTCGTGATGAGGTGCTTGCCTCCCTCGAGAGCGGCCCTGAAGTGGCTGTTGGCCGGCTCGCCAGTCTTGATGTCGGTGTACGAGACCTCGATCACCGTGTCGGCGTCGCTCTGCTTTATCGTTTCGAGAGCATCGAGCCCCGTCGTCGCGCCGGGATACTCAGAGATCTTCCCGTCCGCGGCGAGCTCGAGGACCTTGCCAAGATCGAGCCCGTTATTGTCGAGCGCCGAACCTAGTTTGAAATCGCTCACCGCGACGACCGAATAGTCGAACCCGTACTTTGCCTTCAGCTCATCCTTTTTCTTTATCAGGATCTCCGCCAGGCCCTGCCCGACGACACCGAATCCTATGAATGCGAGTTTCTGCATCGTTTGCTCCCTCGTTTCGTATCGTTCGTTACGCGTTCAGCGCCCGATCGAGATCTTCGATCAGATCGTTCTCATCCTCGAGCCCGGCCGAGTAACGGATCATGTTCTCGGGGACTCCCGCTTTCGCCCTCTCTTCTGGGCCAAGCTGATAGTGGGTCGTCGCCGCCGGCTGGATCGCCACGGTCTGCGACGAACCGAGATGCGTCGTGTGAACAGCGACCGACAGGTTATCGATCACATTTCTCGTCGACTCGAGGCCGCCCACCACGTTGAAGCTCATCATCGATGAGAAGGCGGACATCGTCTTCTTCGCCACCTCGTGCTGCGGGTGACTCGGCAGGCCGGGATACCTGACCGATTCGATCTTCGGGTGCTTCTCGAGGAACTTCGCAATGGCCATCGCGTTCTCCGAGTGCTTTCTCAGCCTCAGCGACAATGAGTCGAGTCCGAGAAGACAGAGCCACGCGTTGAACGGAGCGATCGAAGGACCGATGTTCCTGTAGCCGATGTGCCTTACATGGTCGATGAATTCCTTCTTCCCGCAGATCACTCCGGAGAGGCTCGTCCCGTTTCCGCTGATATATTTCGTCGCGGAGTGGATGATTATGTCGGCGCCCATCTCTGCCGGCCTCATCAGGGCCGGCGAGCAGATCGTGTTATCGACCATCAGGGGGATCCCCTTCGACTTCGCCAGTTCTGCGATCGCCGGGATGTCGGCGACAAAGAGGTTCGGGTTGCTCGGCGACTCGACGTGCATCAGTTTCGTCTTCGGAGTTATCGCCTTTTCCCATTCCTCGATCTTGTCGGGCTCGACGACCCAGTTCGTCTTTATGCCCATCCTGGGGAACGACGTAGCGAAGAGCTGCTGCGTCCCGCCGTACACCCTCTGCGACGAGACTATCTCTTCTCCCGATTCGACAAGATGATGTACGACCATGAAGATCGCCGCCATCCCCGAAGCTGTGCCCAGGCCCGCCTCGGTACCCTCGAGCAGGGCCATCCTCTTCTCGAAGATGTCGCATGTCGGGTTGTTGATACGCCCGTAGGCGAATCCTTCCCTCTTGTAGCTGTAGAGCTCCGCGGCCCATTCAGCCGACTCGTACGGGAATACCGAGCTCTGGATCAGCGGCGGGGGCATCGTGTTGTACCGCAGCTGCTCTTCCCAGGGGTACCCGCCCTTTACGGCGAGTGTGTCGAATCTCAGATCCTTCTCTTCCATTTCCGCCTCCTTATGGCTGTGACTTTCCGTTTTTCCTGCTGTTTTTCTTCTGCCCGTTTCCGTTCGGGCCGGTGCAGCCCGATTCCTCTATCGGAACGCTGATCTCCCGTTTGACGGTCGAGAGAACGAACATCGTCTTCACGCGGTCTATCCCCTTTATCCTCGTCAGAGAATGAAGGAGAAAGTTCTCGTAATCGTCGATGTCCCTCGTATAGACCTTGAGGAGATAGTCGTCGGTCCCGGCGATGTGGTAGCACTCCCGGACGCTCGAACAGGCATCGACGAACTCGTGGAAATTCTCCATCGAATCCTTCTGGTGCAGGTTCAGCGAGACCGCGACGAACGACTCGGTGCCCATGCCGACCTTCTTGTTGTCGACCAGCGCCGTGTACCCCGTGATCACGTTCTTCTCCTCGAGCTTCCTTACGCGCTCGAGGACGGCGGGAGGGCTGAGGCCTACACGCTCGGCGAGCTGCACGTTCGAGATACGGCCCTGCTCCTGCAGGATCTCGACGATCTGCCTGTCGACCGGATGCATTTCCACTACTTCCGCTGCCAACGCGATTCTCCTTGATTTATTAGGGATATCTGCGTTCAGGCTGAAGATAGTAAGGAAATTGTCGATAATTGTCAACTTTTATTAATGCTATCAACAACAATTCCGTGGATAATTCATGTTTAAGCGCCGGACAGAGGGTGCTAGAATGGTGAAAAGGGGCCTAACCGCGTTTAGAAGGGATATGACATGAAGATAGCGCTCGTGCAGCAGCACGCCGAAAGGGATATGAGGAACAATATCGACAGGGGGCTCGCGGCACTCGAGGAAGCGGCCCGTGCCGGGGCGGACCTCGTCGCGTACGCCGAGCTCGCGTTCAGCTGGTTTCTCCCCCAGCACGAGGCGCAGGGAGATGTCCTCGAGCTGGCCGAGACGGTTCCCGGCCCTGTCACCGATGCTTTCTGCGCGAAGGCGAAGGAGCTCGGCGTAGTCGTCGTCCTCAACCTCTTCGAGCGGGACGGGAATAAGACGTACGACTGCTCACCCGTGATAGATTCAGACGGGATGATCGCCGGAAAGAACAGGATGGTCCACGTCGCCGATCTCCCCTGCTTTCGCGAGAAGGGGTACTATGCCCCCGGCGACCTCGGTGCGGGGGTCTTCGAGACGAGCGCCGGCAGGGTCGGGGTGGCGATATGCTACGACCGCCATTTCCCCGAGTACATGCGCGCCCTTGCCCTTAACGGGGCGGAGATAGTGGTGGTGCCGCAGGCCGGTTCGATCGGCGAATGGCCCGAGGGCCTCTACGAGGCCGAGCTCCGCGTCGCCGCCTTCCAGAACGGCTACTTCGCCGCCCTCGCCAACAGGGTCGGCAAAGAGGACTGTCTCGATTTCGCCGGGGAATCTTACGTCGTCGGGCCCGACGGGCGGGTCCTGGCCCAGTCACCAGCAGGGGAGGACCATATCCTCTACTGCGACGTCGACCTCTCCGAGATCGAGAGCAGCAATGCCCGCAGGTTCTTCCTTCCATCGCGCCTGCCCGATATATATCCGGAGCTTTAGGATACAGAGAGGGGGCCGGGCTCCTGGCCCGTCCCCCTCTCTGCCTCTTAACGCCGCAGCGGGTCCGTAAAAACGCGGTCGCTGGTTTCCCGCGCCTTTATTCCTCGTTGATGTGCACGTTGCCGTTGATCGTCCTGATCTTGACGGTGTGCTTTCCGCTCCCTGTCTTGCCGGTGCCGTAGATGTATTTTCTCTTGCTGCCGTTCTTCTTCTTCCATTCCTTCGTCTCTTCGACATCGATACTGAGATCGGAGACGATCTTCGGCTTGCGATCGTGGTTCTTCGTCCACTGTATCTCTATGTCGAACTCCATCGAAAGCCCCTTGGGGACCGTAAGGTCGACATCTCCGCCCATCGACTTGATCTCGACATCGCGCTTTCCCTTGTCGGGATCGCCCGTCATGGTGACCTCGACATCTCCGCCCATCGTAACGGCCTTGACCCAGCCGTCGATATCATCGATCGTGATGTCGCCTCCCATCGTCTCGGCATCGACATACTCGCCGGCCTTGCCTATCTCTATATCCCCGCCCATCGTCTTCATCCTGGCGCCCGTGGGGGCCTCTTCGACACTGATGTCGCCGCCCATAGTCGTTACGTTTACCTTCTCGGCCTTCGATACTTCGATGTCGCCGCCGTAAGTCTTAGCCTTTATGCTCTTGCCGGCGTAGTCGAGCGCGAGGTCACCGCCCATCGATGAGATGACTATCTCATCATCGCTATCGCCGGTGCGCTCGACATTCTCGTAAGTGACGTCGCCGCCCATAGTCGATCCCCTCAGGTCGCCCTTGACGTCAATTATCTCGACGTCACCGCCCATCGTCTTGACTTTGCCGTCTACTTCGGAGTCGAGGACCGTGATATCCCCGCCCATCGTCGTCACTGCGAGATAACCCGAAAGCTTCTCGAAATCGACGTCGCCGCCCATCGTCTGGCCGGTGACCTCCCCTTCGACGCCCTTTATGGAAACGTCGCCGCCCATAGTCTCGAATTCTATGTCGAATTTCTCGGGAACCATGATGTAGAGATCGCAGCTCGCCTTTTTGTCCCTTCTATCGTCGATTTCCGCGTTTATCTCGAGCCCCTTGCTTTTCTTCTCGAAATCGAGCTCGACATCGTCACGGTCCCTGCCGCTGATCTTCGCCTTAACGGAGACCTCGTTGCGGTCCCAGCCCTCGATGATGATGTCACCGCCGACCTTGATCTCGATATTGAGACTTCCGCCCTTTTTCAGCTCGAATGTCTTCTCGACCTTCCGGACGTCCCCGCCCGCAAGTACAATCGCCGGCAGCATCACGACAAGCAACGCGGCCACCACGATAACCATGGATCTCTTCATCTGGAACTCCTTTCCGTTACCCTTCATATTCCGGTTTACGAGAGAGGGGGCGATTTTGTTTCACCGGCCTTAGCCGCGGAAGCAGATAGGGGAACATGAGGATATGGATCGGTGAGATATAGAATTTCGGCGGCCGGGATGTTCAGAAGGTGCCTCATTTAAAAATCGGCGAAATACTCGTCTTTCACAACCTGTTTGATAAGTTTGTTTACAGCTATGTATTTCTGCAGCAGCCCGTTCGTATCAAGGGACGTTTTTTGAAACAATTCCAGCGACTCGAGAAGTCTTGTCTCCATTTCCGCCGGGAACAGACTGTAAGCAACCAACTTGCCCGAATCCCTGTCCTGAAATCCGACCAGTCCTCTCCTTATCAGATTTGCCCTGTACCCTCTTGGCAGATCTTTGTTGTCCCAAATCACAGAATGCGTATAGGCGACCTGATCAGCCGGCATATCTTCAAAAGAGATGGAATGGATAGTGAAGCGGGAATCGATCTCGTCTTTAAATTGCTTGAGTCGCTGTAATTTAACACCATAAAAATTGAGAGCGATTGTTGATTTATCAACTTCTGCATTGTCCAACAGTTGGGTTCCTCCAATGTAGATCGGCTGGAACCTTTCCGTGTGCAACATTCTTACATGAGGGCAGAGTGTCACAACCGTTGCCTGCCCCAGATTTTCTTTCTTGGCCTTATCAAGATATTTAAAAGATGTCAGCACATTTCGATGGTTATAATACAGAGTCGACAGGAACTCAAATATTGAGCGTCCCCTTTCAAGGTCTTCCTTCGGAAACCGCACCAGATAACCCAGATTGCCCTCGAGGTCCAGCCTTAATTGCCTTTCAACCGGCTTTTCGGCTTTGACGCCAGCCATGTTCATTGTTTCAAAAAATATTTCTGCGGCTGTCGCCGGGTCGACATTTGGATATTTATGCTTGCCGCCGATTCTGCTGTTCTTTCCATAGATGGTTTCTTCTTCATATTCCCCGTAAGCAGATTTGATTTCAGGCTTTTCTCTCTTTTTAGTCGGGTCATAGAATACACCCAGCCCGCAAGACGCAAACATGCCACCTTCACGCTTAATCAATATTCCAACCGTCAGCTGCTCGAATCTCAATTCATCCATTTATCCGTTCCCCCGACTGTTTTTGCCCTGTCGTCGCCTCTCTGCCAAAAATGAATTTAACACAAAGGCAGGCTGAATGGGCGTCAATTTTTGTACCAGTAGCAAGAATTTCGATTTTAACATCAACGGTAAATGGGCGGATACAGTGCCTCTTGCCATTCATCAACATCGTGATTTTTTTTGCCAGCGAGATGGGGGCGATTTTGTTTCACCGGCCGGTCCGGCGGGTGTTACAATAATCCCGATATGAGCGACAGGCAGAATAAGGTCCGTATCGGGCTGGCCCAGGTAAACCCCACCGTGGGGGACCTCAAGGGGAATGCCGCCCTGGTGCGAAGATGGATCCGTGAGGCGAAAAAGCGCGGGGTCCAGCTTCTCGCCTTCCCGGAGCTCGTCCTCTGCGGCTACCCGACCGAGGACCTTCTTCTCAAACCCGCCTTCCTCAGGGACTGCGAGAAAGAGCTGAGATCCCTCGCAAAGACAGCAAGCGGGATAGCCGTTATCGTCGGCTCTCCCGGAGAGGCCCCGAGAGAAGGGCGGCCCCCTCTACAACGACGCCGTGCTCCTCTACGGAGGTAAGGTCGCCGCCGCTACCGCAAGATAAACCTCCCCAACTACGGCGTCTTCGATGAGAAGCGATATTTCACGAGCGGCTCGTCTGCGACCATACTCGATTTCGACGGCACGAAGATAGCAATCAACATATGCGAGGACGTCTGGGTCGATGACGGCCCGATCGGGTGCCAGGCCGGAGCCGGAGGCGCGGGAATAGCCGTCAACATCTCGGCCTCGCCCTACCACCGCCGCAAGGGGCCCGAGAGAGAAAAGCTTATGCAGAGAAGGGCGCGCGAAAACGACGTCTGGCTCTGCTATATCAACCTCCTCGGGGGCCAGGACGAGCTTCTCTTCGATGGAAGCAGTGTGATCTGCTCGCCGCGCGGAGAAACGGTCGCCAGGGCGGCCCCCTTCAGCGAGGAGATGATCATCGCCGATGTCCCCGTCCGCAGGGGGAAAAGGCCGGACAGCCGCGGAACCACCTGCGCGGCGATCACGGTCGAGACGATACCCCTTCCAGCCCTTCCGAAGAGAAAAGCCGTGCCGCTGCCACGCGAGGAGAAAGGCCGATCACCCCGGTCCCGTCGAGGAGATCTACGACGCTCTCGTGATGGGCACGCGCGATTACATCGTCAAGAACGGGTTCGGGGGAGTTGTGCTCGGGCTCAGCGGAGGAATCGATTCCGCCCTCACCGCGGCCATAGCGGTTGACGCCATAGGGCCTGGCAGAGTGCCACGGCGTGACGATGCCCTCGGGGTTCACTTCGAGGGGAACGCTCAGCGACGCTTTCAGGCTGGCAGATAACCTGGGCATCGACCTCTACGAATACCCGATATCGGATATCTTCGAATCGTACCGCGACCTTCTCAGCCCCGATGTCCCGAAGGGGGAGATCGGGGTCACCGAGGAGAACATCCAGGCGCGGATCAGGGGGAATATCCTGATGGCGCTGTCGAACCGGTTCGGCTGGCTCGTGCTGGCCACCGGAAACAAGAGCGAGATCGCCGTCGGCTACTGCACCCTCTATGGTGACATGGTCGGAGGATTCGCCGTCCTCAAGGATGTCCCCAAGACGACGGTCTACTCCCTGAGCCGCTGGCGGAACCGCGAGGCGGGCAGTGCGGTCATCCCCGCATCCACGATCAGGCGGAAACCTTCGGCAGAGCTGAAGCCGGGACAGGCGGACGAGGATTCCCTCCCGCCGTATCCCGTCCTCGACCGGATCATCGAGCTCTACGTCGAGGGCGACCTTTCTGTCAGGGAGATCGTCGCGGCCGGCATCGACCGGGCTACCGTCCGGCGGGTCATCCGGATGATAGACTTCAGCGAATACAAGCGCAGGCAGGGCCCTCCGGGGATCAAGATCACCCCGAAGGCCTTCGGGCGCGACCGCAGGCTTCCCATCACGAACAGGTACCGGCCGGAGGGCCGGTGATCCCCATGCTGATCAGGCCTTATCTCCCCGAAGACGGCCCGGGAGTCATCGATGTCGTGAAGGCATCATATGACACCCTCGGCTACACGATGGATTTCGATGAGTTCGACTGCGACCTCGACTCCATCCCGGAGACGTACCAGGAGAGCGGCGGGGAGTTCTGGGTCCTCGAGGAGGAGAGGAAGGTGACCGGATGCGTCGGAGTGACCAGGGAGACGGCCGGAAAATGCGAACTGCACCGCCTCTATCTCCTGCCGTCCTGCAGGGGAAAGGGATTCGGCCGTAAGCTGATCGAGACGGCCATCTCGTGGTGCCGTGAAAAGGGGTGCAAAGAGCTCTGCCTCTGGTCCGACATAAAGTTCGAGGCGGCCCGCGAGGTCTACATCCTCTGCGGATTCTCCCCGGCGGAGAAGACGCGCGCCATCGACCCTGTCAATCCGGGTAGCATCGAGAGATATTTTACGATGGCCCTCTGACGGCGCAGATATTCCCTTTGCTGCTATACGATAACTGTCCTTATTCCTTTGACATATTCAATCGCACCTGGATAGAATCTCCTTACGATGTCAGGGGAAACCATCTCTCATTATCAGATACTCGAGAAGCTCGGTGAGGGCGGGATGGGCGTGGTCTACCGCGCACGCGATACCAGGCTCGACCGCGAGGTTGCAATCAAGCTCCTGCCGCCGCACCTGAACTCGGATCCCGGGGCGGTGAAACGGTTCGTTCACGAAGCCAGGGCAGCTTCTGCGCTCAACCACTCCGCAATCGGCGTCATCCACGAGATAGACGAGACAGAGGACGGCCAGACCTTCATCGCGATGGCTCTCTACGAAGGCGGGACACTGAGGGAGAAGATGGACAGAGGAAGCCTGACCACAGGCGAGGCAGTTACAATCGCCTCACAGATAGCCTCGGGGCTCGCCAGGGCCCACGAGAAAGGTATTGTCCACCGCGATATAAAACCTCAGAACATTCTTCTGACGAGGGACGGAGAAGCGAAGATAATCGACTTCGGCCTGGCGAAGCTCGCCGGCAGGACGAAGCTGACCAGAGACGGGAATACGCTCGGTACGGCAGCCTACATGTCCCCCGAGCAGGCGAGGGGGGAAGATATCGACCATCGCTCGGATATCTTCTCACTGGGGACGATGCTGTACGAGATGCTCGCCGGGGAGCCGCCGTTCAAGGGGGAGCACGAGGCTGCGATGCTCTACGGGATCGTTCACGAGGAGCCTGAAAAGATCTCGGAAAAATGCGGGCAGATCGATCCGGAGCTGTGTGCTGTCATCGACAGGGCATTGAATAAGGATAAGGACGAGAGGTATCAAGCGGCCGCTGATATGAAGAGCGATCTTGATGCTGTCAGGGAAGGCGGCATTTCTACAGCATGCGAAAAAGTACACACCGACAGACCATCTCACCCCCGCTGGATTCCTGTAGCTGCGGGCATCATTGTAATCGCTCTCATAGCTATATTCGCGCTGAAGGGCAAATTCGGTGGAAGCGAAGCCAGGACCGACGAACTTGCTCTTGCAGTGATTGAATTCGGCGACCTGAGTGGATCGGAAGATAACCGCCTTGCTCAGACTCTGACGAGCCTTCTCAATAAAGGTCTTATCGAGCCCTGTCCAATCCGCGTGGTCAGTGAGGAAATGGTCCAGTACAGCAGACACAAGGTGTTCGGTGAGTCTGATGAGCCGATCGGGGCCCATCAGAAGATAGAGATAACTAAAAGATGCAGGGCGATCTATTTCTTGTCTGGTGAGATCAACGAGGTCGACGGGAAAAGGTTCGCGACATGGAGCCTTGTGGACGTCAGAACGGGTGATAATGTTACTGGAGGAGCATCAAGAGGTGCGGACCTGTTCGTCATCGCCGACGAGATCAAGGACAAATCGATCATTGCCCTCAGCGAGATAATCGGAAGCGTCCGGGACGAGCCGATCGTGTCCGTCACGGCAGTGACTACGGATGTTCCCGAAGCCTATGATGCATATATGGCTGGGATTGCCGCATGGCAAACATTCTCACTCGATGAGGCGATCGCCCACCTGGAAAATGCTGTTGAACTTGACTCTACTTTTGCACTGGCATACCTCGAACTTAGTAAGGTGTTATTTCGTGCGGGCCAAAGAGGAGGGCCCGTAGATGCTTATGCCGATATGGCCGTAACGTACAAGTCCAGGGTGAGCCCGAAGGACAGGCTCAGAATAGAGATCTGGAAGACAAATTATGGCGGGGGGACCGCCAGCTTCAGTGGGATCAACAATACATATGAACGACTTCTCGATCTCTGGCCGGACGATCTCGAGACTCACAGAGATATAACCTGGGTGAATCTCTACGAATGGTACTTTTCCGATGCAGTCCGGGTTGCCAGGCGAGGGCTCGAGTTCTATCCGGATGACGCTGATTTGCGAATATACCTGGCGACATCGTTAGCTGCTTCAGGGCAGAACGAACTCGCCGTAAAAGAAGGTAGAGTCAATACGGGCCTGTTTCCATCCAATGAAAACATTTGGGACGAAATGGGACTCCGTTATCTGGAGGTGGCGAATCCTGACAGCGCCGACCTGGCTTTTCGGAAAGCGCTCGAAATCGATCCGGAATTCTATGCATCACTCCAGGGACTCGCCTTCAGCAATTACTGCAGAGGCGATCTCGACGGGGCTATCACTCGCACAGAACTGACTCTGGAGGAGCTGGAGTTGTCTCGAAGTGAGAAGCGAGATGCTCTCGCCACCATGCGTCAAACGCCGGGTCTGGCGTACTACTATCTTGAGGCGGGGCGATACAGAGAGGCTGTCGAAGCATTTGAAGAGGCTGAAGAGTACGTTCAGACACCTCGTGAACTATCAAGGCTCAATCGAGAACGAATCTATCTGCTGGAGAGACTGGGGCAGGGCGAAGAGATTCTGAAGATATCACCTATTGCAGGTAATAATACCGGGGAGCCTTTTTCCGGGTTGACCGGCAATCTCGCACATAGAGCCAGGGGCTATGCAGCACTCGATTCTATTCAGGCTATGTCTGAATTGCTGGAGGAGCTTCGCGGATTGATCGACTATGCGGGAGGCTACCTGATTGTTGTAATCGAGATACTCGAAGCGGAGATCGAAATACACAATGGCGGTTACGCTGAAGCTGTAGCCAGGCTGACTGCTGCATTGGAATCCAGAATGGGCGGGGCCGGCGGATTGCAGATGTTCACGAGGGAGAAGATCGCTGAAATACATGAGATGGCGGGAGATTTCGACTCCGCCATCGACCAGCACCAGAAACTGCTGCATTATTTCAGGGGTCATGCCCTTTCATACTATCATCTGGGCATGTTGTATGAAAAAACCGGGATGAATCCCGAAGCGATCCGACACTACGAAAGATTTCTAGAGATGTGGCAAGGTGCCGACGAGGGACTGCCGGAGATTGATTACACACAAGAAAGGCTCACGGTTCTTAAGAATATCCCGTGACTTTTCGCAGAAATGGACCGGGGAGGTCAGAACCTGGTCCTGTCGGGGATGACGGCGTTCTTCGGCACGACGATGATCCCGTCCCGCACGAAGAACCTCTCCTGCGGATCGTCGTACTTTCTCAGCCTTCTCGCGTTGTCGAGAACGACATCGCTGCCGATACGGACGTTCTTGTCTATCACGGCCTTTCGTATGACCGCTCTCTTTCCGATGCCGATCGGGGGGACACCCTTCTTGATCCGGCCCTTTTCCAGTTCATAGAAATCGGCTCCGAATATGAACGAGTCCTCGATCATGGCCCCCGCTTCTATCCTCGAGCGCAGCCCGATGATCGAGTGCCTGATCGTCGCCCTGTCGATTATGCAGCCCGCGTTGATCATCGAGCGCCTGATGTCGGCCCTCTTTATCTTCGATCCGGGCAGGAACCTCGGATGCGTGTAGATCGGCGCGTCGGCGTCGAAGAGGTTCATCTTCGGAACAGGTGCGAGGAGCTCCATGTGGGCGTCGTAGAATGAACGGATCGTCCCGATATCCTCCCAGTACCCGTCAAAGACGTAGGCGCTGACCTTCATCTTCTTCAGGGCGTCCGGAATGATCTCGCGCGCGAAATCTATCGACGACGGGTCGCTGCTGAGGCATTTCGCGAGAGCATCGGCCTTGAAGACATAGATCCCCATCGAGCCGAGATAGGGACGTTTGCGCGCCTCTGTCGCGCTGAGACCGAGCGCGCGGGTATCCGTCTTCATCTCGGTCAGCGCCCTGCCGCTCGGCTTCTCCCTGAATTCGGTGATCCATCCTTTTTTATTGGCGTGGAGGATCCCCAGGTCGGGGCCCTTCGATGCCGGCACGGGATGAACGGCGATCGTGATGTCGGCGTCCGACTCCCTGTGGTGCCTTACGAATTCGCGATAGTCCATCCTGTAGAGGTGGTCGCCGGAGAGGATCAGGACATCCCTCGCGTTCTTGTCTTCCAGATGGGGCAGGACCTGGCGGACTGCGTCGGCGGTCCCCTGGAACCAGTCCGAGGACGAGAGGGTCTGCTCGGCCGCCAGTACGTCGACGAAGCCCCTGCTGAACGTGTCGAACCGGTATGTCTCTGAGATATGCTGGTTGAGAGAGGCCGAGTTGAACTGGGTCAGGACGTATATCCTGTTGATGTCCGCGTTGATGCAGTTGCTCACCGGAACGTCGATCAGACGGTAATTTCCCGCCAGCGGGACGGCCGGCTTCGACCTGTTACTCGTCAGGGGATAGAGTCTCGTCCCTCTTCCCGCCACCAAGGACCACCGCGGTAATATCGTCCATTGTCCTCTCCCGTGCGGCGGCCCCGGAGGAGAACCTCCGGGGCCTTCTGCGCATCTTCTATTCCTTGATGTCTATGACGTTGACCTTTCCGAAGTCGCTGAGCGGCTTGTCGAAGGTCGCTTCATCGCCTACAACGAAGACTGTCATCTTGTCGGGGTGCAGGTATTTACCCGCGACCGCCCTGACATCCTCGAGGGTCATGTTCGCGTACTTCTCCATGTCCTTCTCGGGTGTGTCGAGCGGCCTGCCCTCGAACTTGAGTCTTACGAGGCGGCGCACCATACCGCTCTTCGAGTCATAGTCAAAGACCTGGCTGTTGACGTACGAGTCGATAGCCTTGGTGAACTCTTCCTCGGTCGGGCCGACATCGCGCATCCGCACGATCTGCTCGACCATGATCTGCATCGCCCTGCTGTACTCTTCGCCCTTCGTCTGGGCGTAAGCATAGAAGGCGCCGAGCGTGAAGGCGTCCGTTCCGAACCTCGAACCTGAAGAATAGGCCAGCCCCTTCTTCTCACGGACTTCTGTCACGATCCAGGAGGTGAACGAGCCCCCTCCGAGGATGAAGTTCATGACCTGGAGGGCACAGCGGTCCTCATTCTTCGAGTTGATACCGTAATGTCCGAGCATCATGTAGGCCTGGCTGATGTCCTTGTAGGCGTAGTTCCAGTTCTGTTCCAAAACCGGTTCGACGGCCGGGACCTCGGGGATAACGACTTCGGCCTGCGCCCAGCCCTCGAGCGCGCTTTCAAGCTTGGTGATGATCTCGTCTTTTGTGACGTCACCGCTGACGCCGAGAATGGCCTTGCCTGGATGGAAATAAGCGGCGTGGAACGATGTGAGGTCATCCCTCGTGATCGCTTCGACCGAGCCGACTGTCGTATCCCATCCGTAGGGGTGGCCCTTGTAGATGAGTTTGTAGTACTCGCGCCGCGCGATAGCCCTTGGCTGGTCGTTCTTGCGGCGGATCTCCTCGAGCATCTCACCCCTCTTGTTCCCGATCTTGTCCTCGGGAAACACGGGATTCATGATCAGGTCGGCCGCTATCGCCAGGACGGCGTCGAGGTCTTTTGTGAGGCAGTTGATCGCGACGCTCGTATTGAGATTGCCGCCGTAGACCTCTACGCTAGCGGCGAGGAACTCGAGTTCCTCGTTCAGTTTGTCTGACGGCCAGTTCTCGCTGCCGCCGTTCCGGATTACCCACTGCGCCATCTCGTTCAGGCCGTACTTGCCCTCTTCGGGGAAATAGGTCGGGAAGAGGATGACTATATCCACCACGGGGACCTCGTGATCCTCGATGAGAAAGCCCTCCATCCCGTTGCCGAGAGCGATGCCTATCACCTCGGGGGATGTTATTTCTATGGGGGGGTACTTCAACTTGCTCGGGTGCTTGCGCTTCCCGGCAAGGAGCGGCGACGCGAGGGCCGCCACGAGTACCACCGCAAGTACTGTAACCAGGATCCTGCGTTTCATCACTCGCCCTCCGTCTTGTCTTCCTTGATAAACCCGGCGTCTTTCGCCTGCTGGATAAGCTCTTTCGCGTATTCCATCTGTTCCTGCTCCGAACGCATCGACTGGAACTTCTGGAAGATCGCCATCTGTTCATCCTGGGGAAGAGACTGGATGTACTGCATCAGCACCGCGCGGTACTTCATCATCTCATCCTCTTCAGCCGATCCCCCTTCGGATTCTTCTTTTTCATCCACGACCTGGACGCGCCATCCGACGGTCCTGTTCTGCTCGGTGAGATACTTCTCCGAGACTCTCATGACGTCCTCGGCCGTTACTTCCTTTATCATATCGATGTATCGGAACATCGCCTTGTAATCACCCATGTAGATCTCGCCCATCAGGAGCGTGAAGGCGATGCCGAGGTTGGAGCCGAGCTGACGCACCTGGTTGGCGTCGATCTGGTTCTTGATCCTCTGCAGCTCCCTCTCCTCGACCGGTTCGGTCTTGAGCTTCTCGAGCTCCACGTATATCGCTTCCTCGACTTCTTCGAGGGTATGGGGGTTCCGCGGCTCTGCCGAAATGATCATCAGGTTGTCGTAACGGTCGCCCGGGCCGGTGTACGCGGCGGGCGGGCTCGCGGTGAGCTGCTGCTCCTCGTATATCGACTTGTACAGACGTGATGTGCGGCCGCCTGAAAGCACGCTTGTGATGACGTCGAAGATGACCGCTTCAGGATCGGGGTTTATCGGCTTGTGCCAGCCTATCATCAGGGCAGGGTTCGCATCGTGCTCGACGATGACCCTGCGCTCGCCCCGCTGCTCCGGCTCTCTCGTCTCTACCGGGTTCGGCGGATCCTGGGCGTCTATCGATCCGAAATACTTCTTCGCCATCTTCTTTACCTGCTCGACGTCGACATTGCCGACGATGCAGGCCGTGGCGTTGTTAGGCGCGTAGTACTTCTGATGGTAATCGGCGAGCTCGAAGCGGTCGATCGTCTGCAGGTCGCTCATCCATCCGAGGACGGGCCACTTGTACGGGCAGGCGGTAAACGCTACCGAGTTGAAAGCCTCGTCAAGAACATCGTCAGGATCGTTGTCGGCGAGCCTGCGCTCCTCCATCACGACATCTTTCTCGATCCAGAACTCCCTGAATACCGGGGTGTCCATGCGGTCGGACTCCATCGTCATCCAGAGCTCGAGGCGGTTCGACGGAAGATATGCGAAGTAGACCGTGAAATCGTTCGATGTACCGGCGTTGAGCATGCGGGACCCGTTGTTCATGTACTGTTCCCAGAGCTCGTTGTTCACCACGTACTTCGTGCGCTGCTCATCGGTGAGCCTGACGATCTCGCCCCAGGTCTCTAGATACTCGAGATAGAGGGCAAGGTAATCCCTCTCACCCTCCGCGATGAGGTACTTCTCCGACTCGAGGTCGCCGGGGTACGATTCCATCCCCCTGATCTTCTCGACGACGAGCTTGTTCTGGAGATACTTGTCGGTCCCTATCGCCTCGTTCTCCTCGTCGGTGAAGGTGGCGAGGACCTCCTTGCGAAGCTCTTCGAATTTCTCGAAGCGCCATTCACCGATCGCCTTGCGGAGATCTATCGTCTTCCCGCCGAGTTCATCGGTCTTCTCGATATACGGGATCTCCTTCTTGTAATCGGTAGTCCCCATCATCTGCGTGCCCTTGAACATCATGTGCTCGAGCAGATGGGATATCCCGGTAACGTTCGGCCACTCGTTCGCCGAGCCGACGTTGAAGACGATGGACATGAATGCCACCGGAGCTTCCTTTCGCTCGACAACGAGGAATTTCATCCCGTTATCCAGCTCAAATTCGTTGACCTTGTCCTCGAGCGAGCCGGCCAGAACCGCTGCTGTCAGCAGCAGGACTCCCAGTATGGTCGCTACAGGGATCGTAAGGCCTCTGCGTTTCAAGCTCATGCTTCCTCCTCTCTGCAAGTTCGTATCCGTGTCTTTCTGAAGGCTTTTTTGAGGAAAAAACATTAACAGTCCGGAGGGAATCATTCAATCGATTTCGGGGTATAACCCGAAACCGCCCTATCCGGCTCTTGCTGGAGGCGGGGCTATGTGCTAACTTGAGCAGGCTGGTATCCAGGGCGGTTATGCCGGATATCGCCGCCGAGACCCCTCGAAAGGACAATGATGCCGAAGTCAGTCATAAATGCCCTGTTCAGCCTTCTTCATAGCCCTGGCTGTGCTTCAAGGCACCGCTGCCGCCCAGGGGCCGGCCGTCCAGGACCTGCTCACCGACTACTGGCAGCAGCAGGCCGACTACGACATACGGTGCACCCTCGATATAGAGGGGAAGATGCTCACCGGGACGGAGACGATAACCTACAGGAACAACTCTCCCGATACCCTTAAAAGGTATTTCATCCATCTGTACCCTAACGCGTACAGGAGCAGGGAATCGAAGCTTTACCGGGATTTTTTCCCGGGGACCTGGTCCTTCCTCACGAGCCTGCCCGAGGAGAGCACGAGCTGGATCGACATCGATTCGATGACGGTCGGCGGCGTGCCCGGCGACTACCTCGTCGAGGGCACGATCCTAAGCGGAACATTCGCGAAGCCGCTGCCGCCAGGCGGCACTGTCGTGTTCGACATGAGCTTCCGCGAGAAGATCCGAAGACGGGTCGGCCGCGCTGGATATATCGGCAACCACTACGACATGGCGCAGTGGTACCCGAAGATCGTCGTATACGACAAGACCGGCTGGCATCACGACCAGTTCAGGATGGGTGAGTTCTACGGCGAGTTCGGCACTTACGACGTCAGCATAACGATTCCCAACCAGTACGTCATCGCGGCGACCGGCGTGCCCATCGAGGGAGATCCGGGCTGGACCCGGAACGAGAAGCCAGAGCACAAAAGCAGCGGCGGCGGGGGACACCCCGGCGGCCATCCGGGCGGAGGCGCCCAGCCCGACGCCAGCGGGATGAAACGCGGCCGGGACGACGCCGCCCTGTCGCTCTCGCTCAAGACGGTCAAGTTCCGTGCCGTCGACGTCCATGATTTCGCCTGGTGTGCCGATCCCCTCTACGTAGTGGAAGAGACAAAGATCGGCGAATACTCAGTAAGAAGTTTCTACCGCCAGTGGAACCGCGCATGGGCCGATTCCGTCCTTGCCCGCACGGTGACAACGATGAAGCGGAACGAAAGAATGATCGGCGCTTACGAATGGCCGCAGATCAGCATCGTCGACTCCCCCACGCACGGCGGCATGGAATACCCGATGCTCGTGATGAACGGCAGCCCCGACATGGCGCTTATCGTCCATGAAGTCGCGCACATGTGGTTCTACGGGATGCTCGCCAATAACGAGCGGGATGACGCATGGCTCGACGAGGGCCCCGCCCAGTACCAGATGTTCAACTGGATCATCGAGAACAGGGGCCAGAAAGACCTCTGGAAAAAGATAAGCGATTCGGTCATCGATCTTCACCGCAGCGGCTTCGCGGAACCGATGGCCACGCCGTACCACGAATTCGAGAGCGGCGGCCGGACGATGGCCTACAACAAGAGTGCTCTCTTCCTGCGTGCCCTGAAGTACCGGGTCGGCGAGGATAATTTCAACCGGATAATGCAGGAGTATTTCAGGATCTGGAAATTCAAGCATGTCGACGAGGAGGTGTTTCTCGCCGTCTGCGAGGATGTGACGGGAGCCGACCTCGACGATTTCTTCACAGCAGTGGGTCAACTCGGTCAAGAACTGCGATTACGTTCTCGAGAAGTTCGAGACAAGGAAAGAGGACGGGGTCAACTGGGCCGATGTAACGATAAGACGCGCCGGCGAGATGATCATGCCCCTTACCCTCGAATTCAAATTGAAGAGCGGCAGCATCGTGAAGGAACAAGTCGACGGAATATCGAGACAGATAGATAAAATCGTACTCTTTCGACTCGAAACCGAAATCGGTATCGATCAACCCGGATAACGAGATTCTCGACATCTACCAGCTCAACAACAACTCTTCCGGAAAGACAAAACTCGCCATCGAGAACCCGTGGCGCACCGAATGGCCCCGCGCCTCAAGACTGCTCGAGTTCGTCCCGATAGGCTGGTACAACGACGTCGACGGCGTCAAGGCCGGCCTGAGGCTGAAAAGCAGCTATGATAACAGGTACAGCAGGCTGATCCTCCAGGGCACATACAGTATCGACAGCGAAGCGATCGACGGCTACCTCAAATACAACCAGCCTGTCTCATGGCTCGGCCGGGAGAACACGCTGACACTTGAGGGGTTCTACCGTGAAGGAAGAGGTGGAGGATCGTTCGTCCTCGACAAGATACAGAGAAAAAGCCTCAGCGACCCGATGCCGAAATACTGGCAGCTGAGATTCGTCTATTACGATCTCTTTGACGACAGCTACGTCTATCCCGGCACGTACGAGAAGGGCACCAACCTCAAGATCGGCGGAAGCCTCGAGCTCAAGCCGAAGATGGATATATTCGCCACTTCGTTCAAGTTCGATTTCGACACATCGTTCTGGGGAAGCAAGGACGACTACGAAAAGTTCTCAGTGGATACCCGAATATGGCCTACGCACAGGTTCGACGGGTGGCTGAAACCGAAACTCCGCCTCTGGTACGGAAGCAGCGCCGTCGATCCGCCGAAGCAGGAGCAGCTCAACCTCGCCGGAGCCGGTATCCTCGAGAAAGAGAAGTATTTCTGGCTCCGCAGTGTCGGCGCCTTCCCCGAAGACTACTACAACAACTGGGTGCTGCCGGGAAACTCCAACCTCAGGGGCTATTTCGACGGCAACTATTCGTTCAGGAAAACGTTCGCGGCGAACGCCGAGCTGGGCCTTCCCTTCTGGGTGCCGCGGTTCCTGAAAAAGTCGCTAAGCGGCCGCCAGCTCTACCTCTTCTACGATGTCGGCACCGTCCTCGACGCAAAGCCGTTCGAGGCCCTGCCGGCCGACCTGGCCGCAAGCCTCGACCACAACTTCTTCGACGCCTGGCTGCAGGACTTCGGTATCGGCATCAAGATCTGGGTCATCAAGGCGGAGATGCCGCTGTGGCTCAGCCATCCGGAGCTCTCCGGCGAGGAAGAGCAATTGGCCCCGAGATTGACGGTCGGTATACACACGCTGTTTTAATGGAATCGGGCGATGAAGAGAACAAGGCTCAAAACTCCCGTACTCATCCCATTGTTACTGATTTTTCCTCTGTTGATGACAGCCTGCTCTGTCGGGCGCAAGGTCGTGCCGCAGTCCGATATCGCCGCGTACGAGGTCGGCGAGGATGTGTCAGTCACAAAGATCCTTATCGCGTCACGAGACAGCGATTTCAAGGTGGAGGTCGCCGGAAGGATCGGGGAATCGCTGCGGAACAGGCCTGTCTACGTCAAGTTTATCGGCATAGACCAGCTCAAGAACGAGGAGGTCTCGAAATACTCAGCGATAATCGTGATGACAAAGTGCATCGCCTGGGGCGTCGACTCCACGACGGAAGCCTTCCTGAAAAAGAACGCGGAGCTCACCGGCATGGTGGTGCTCTTCACCTCAGGTAACGGGGACTGGAAACCGGACATGGAGGGGCTGAAGTTTGACGCGGTGACGTCGGCCTCCGTCATGGCGGACGCCGAGCGCGTCGCGAACGAGATCATCGAGAAGGTCAACGCCATCATCGCCGCCGAAGCCTGAGCGCGGCCGGCGGAACCTACCCGAATATATTCTTTATCTCAGGATCGAGATCGTCGAAGGAGTGGAGCCACTCGAGGCGCTCTTCCTTCAGCTGGTCCTTGAGCTTCTTTATCTCGCCGTCGTGATAGTAACGGTGCTCGTCGAACCGGTGCAGGTCGAGGCCGGGCACTTCGGTCGGTACCTCATACCCCCAGTAGTCCTCCGTGGTCCATTTGATCCTTCCTCGTGCGATCTCCCTGATCAGCGCGGCGGAATCCTGGATCCGGACCTTCTGCCCGGCGAGACAGTACGTCTTTACAAGCTCGTAATCGGCTGCGTCCTTCCGGCCGCTCTCGATATCCTCGAAGACTCTCTCGATATCCTCTTTCATCGACAGGCGCGTCTCGCCGTGGTCGATCAGTTCGAAACGTACCTGATTGACGCGGAACCACTCCTCGGTATTGTCGAGAAGCTCTCTCTTTATTCCCAGGCCCTTGTCGAGGTGCCAGAAGCCGCCGAGGTACCTGCGGAGGATCTCCATCGCGCCGGGATTGGAAAGAAGCTCCCTCTCTACATCGACCTGCCTGCCACCGAAGCCGCCCGTGTTGAAGAGGAAGCACTGTATCCCCGGGTTCTTCTTGAGGATATCGTAGAAGATGCTTCCCTCCTCGCCTTCCGAACCGACGATGAAGGGATTTGTCCCGACAGACCGGACCGACTGGCCCGCCTTCGTCGGATCGGCCGCCGAAGTGAGGATCGACTCGCCGAGCATGAAGAAGGCCGCCGCCTGTCTGGTGCTGAGCCTGGAAAGGGGCGGGACTATCGTCTCGCGCCTGGTGATAAAGAAGATCATGTCGACATGATCGAGGTCTACCTTGTCGTCTGTGAAATCGAGTTCGCGCCTGATAACGACGCCCCGGCCGTTAAGACATTTGCCGCCCGGCACGAAAGGATGATCGTACCTGAAGAAATCGACTTCCTTCGTCTCCGGGTCGACATATACATTCTCGAGGGCCGCATGGGGGCTGGTTGCCCCTGCGTAGAGAAGGGGCTGGCCCTCTCCCTCGAGCCCCTCGGTCTTGATATACGCGTTGTCCTCGGTACCGAACGCCTGCGCGTCAGGGGAGAGGGAGAAGAAGTCGTCCTGCCTTATCACGACTGTCTCGCCCTTTTCGGGGTCGAGCCAGAAATGGTGGACCGACAGTGTCGTCTTTCCCGTTCCGCTGAGGCCGAAGAAGATCGCGCCCTTCTCGACGAGCTCTCCGCTGGCCTCGTCTCTCGCCTTTATCAGCTTGCCGCCCGCATGGATGCCGAGGCCGCCGCCCCTGCCCTCTTTCATGAGGACCTTCTCGCGGTACATCGCCATCCGCAGATGGCCCTTCTTGATCTCTCCGAAATAGTCGCTGCCCAGTGCCCACGTGGCCATGTTTTCCGCGTCGGCAAGTATGCTTACGGCAGGCAGCTCTTTCCCTGCGGCGTACTCTCCCCATTCGGGTATCATCACCTGGACCTGGTCCGGTTCGTTCCCGGCGCGGTCGGCGGGGAGGTCGAAGATCAGCTTGTCCCACATTACCAGGAGCCGCGCGTATTCAGGAGTGAGTATCGTCCTGCAGTGATATGAATGCTCGGGATGCAGGCCCATCAGCTTGTCCATCACGAGGAGCTTGCCGCCCGCCTCGATATGCTTCTCGAGGTATTCGAAGGCCCCGCGGAGGATATTCGCCTGGCGCTCATCGGGATCGCCGAATAATATCTCGGTCATCGCGGCCGACCTGCTCGTCTTCTTCGTGACGAACGCCGGGCTGCCGAAACTGTCGAGGGTGTCTTCGGTCCCTCTTGTCTCCAGCGTGACCTTGTCCTTCAGGGCGAGCTTGAATATCTCGTCACGGTCGCTTATGAAACTGCCCTTCTCTTCGGCCAGGGCATTGATCTTCGCGGCAAGCACCCTCGCGAGGGCACCGTCACTGGTGCTCAATTGACTTCCTCCCGCACAGGGTCCTATTCCTGCGCCTTAAGCTGTCTGACCGTATCAATAACCGTGCCGTCCCGCCATTCGATCAGAGCCACGACCCTGTCCTCGTACTCCGGTTTATCGGGAAGGCCGGAGAGGCCGACAGCCATATCTCTCATCTCATCGATCGTCCTTACGGGCAGGTCGCTCCCCTTGAGCCGCGCGAGTATATCTTCGCGCGCCGGGTTTACCGCCACGCCTCGTTCCGTGACGAGGACGTCGATGACCTCGCCGGGAGCGGTTACCGTCGTGACGCTGTCCGTGATCACCGGCAGCCTCCCTCGAAGCAGAGGGGCCGTTATCATGGTGATCTGAGAGTCGGTCACATCGGTGAAGCCGCCGATGCCGTGCAGAAGCCAGCCGTCGGTGTGGGTATTGACGTTGACGTTGAAATCCGTGTCTATCTCGGTCGCACCCAGGATACCGAGCTTTACCAGAGGCGCGAAATTGCCCTTCGTATGATAACAGTAAGACGTAAACGGGTCGGTCTCAAGATGCCTCAGGTTCTCACCGAGCGACCTTACCCCTACGAGGTCGAAACACTGACCGTCGAGGATGTACTCTATCAGCCCTTCCTCGAGCATGTCGACGAGGTACTTGTTCGATCCGCCTCGAGCGAACCTCGCCACGACGCCCGTTTCCCTCATGATGTCGCCGAGATATTTGAGGAAGGCCAGCGATATCCCGCCCGCGCCTGACTGGAACGTGAAATCGGGCTCATCGAGCAAGCCGATGTCCTTCACGAATCTCGCCGCGTATTCGGCGATCAGCTGCCTGGTCGGGGAGCGTGTTATCTTTGTCGTACCGGAGATTATCTGCTCCGGATCCCCCAGCCTGTCAACGGTGCAGACATGGTCGACGTTCCCGCCCTTGATCACCCATGGAAATACGGGGAAGGGCTGAAGGTTGTCTGTGAGGACGACCGTCTTCTCGGCGTAGAGCGAATCGGCAAGCGCGTATCCCATCACGCCGCAGGCCGAAGGGCCGCTGTGCCCGTTGCAGTTACCGAAATGGTCGGCGGCCGGCGCGGCGATAAAGGCCGCGTCGATATGCACATCGCCATCCTGGATGGCCCTGTACCTTCCGCCGTGCGAGCGGAGAACACATGTCTTCGACATCTTTCCGAGCGAGCAGGCTCGCCCGACCGGGCCGTTCATCGATCCCTCGATGTGGGAGATGACGCCGTTCTCAATATGCTTAATAAGCGGCTCGTGGACAGGGAAAAGCGCCGAGGGAAAGATCCTGAGGTCTTTCAGCCCGCGTTCGGCGAGCTTGTCTACGACCATATTGATCACGTAATCGCCGTTTCTCAGATGATGGTGGAACGAGACTGTCATCCCGTCCTTTATCTCGCACGCGTCGATCGCTTCGTCCAGCGAGGCCCTCATCTTGTCCGCGTAATCGGGGACCGCCTTTATCGGGGGTGCCGCCTTGCGGCCGCCGCCGTGATCAGCGTGCGCGCCCATGAAGGGCTTGAGCTTCCTGCCGTCTATTTCCTCGGGGACCATGCGTCCCAGAGAGTTAGGGACCATCTTCATGATCCTCCCCCTGTCTCGTCTTCGAGCAGCCCCAGCGCCTCGGCAAGTCTCAGGATCTTCCTGGCTCTCGTCTCGATAGGCGCATCTATCATCTTGCTTCCTATTGTCGCAACTCCGCTCCCTTCCGAGCGGGCCTTTTCTATCGCCGCCACGACCTTTCTGGCGTACTCGATACGCTCGGGGGCCGGGCTGAAAACGGCATGTATCGGCTTGATCTGGGCCGGGTGGATGACCCCCTTGCCTTCGAACCCGAGAGCCATCGCCTCCTGCGTGCTGGCGATAAGGCCCTCCTCGTCCTGGACATCGGAGAAGACCGTGTCTATTACCTGTACTCCCGCCGCCTTGGCTCCGAGCACGAGCATCGACCTGGCAGTAAAGCTCTCCTTCCCTTCCTTCGTCCTTTCGGCGCCGATGTCGGCTGTGAAGTCTTCCGCCCCGAAGCAGAGCGCTACGACACGGTCGCTTGCGGCTCCGATCTCGTATGCGTTCAGTATTCCCCTGGCCGTCTCGATAAGCGGCATTATAAGGACTTCGTATCCGAGTGAATGTTTCTTTTCCTGTTCCGCGATCATCTCTTCGACGGCCTTTATATCCCCGGCGCTCTCGCACTTCGGCACGAGAATCGTATCGACGCCGTAAGGGACTATCATCTCGATATCGTCAGCCCCGTACTCTGTAGAGAGGGGGTTGATCCTGACGATGCGTTCGCAGTCGAAATAGTCGATCGTGAGGAGAGTATTGCGGACCAGTATCCTCGCGGCGTCCTTCTCGCCCGGAGAGACAGAATCCTCCAGGTCGAGGATAACGCTGTCGGCGCCGTAGAGACCGCCATTGCGCATCAGGTCCGGGTTGTTGCCCGGCATGTAGAGACGGGTCCTGCGCAGCATCTCTTTCCTGGGCGGGCCGTATTCGACCTTGCGTTCCGGGATGCACCCGGGACCGTCTATCTTCCGCATTCTTCTGGCGGCTGCTTCGATCCTCGCCATGATGACGTAATCGAATGCCCCCATGTCGTCGATAACCGCTTCGCAGTTCTCGATGCCGAGAGCCACGAGTGTATCCACCGCAGTCTTCTCGATCTGGCTTCCGAACATGTGACCGACGGAGCTTTTGACAGATACGTCGATGCCGCCGGCGTCCTTTTCCGTCAGAAGAACAGCAAGATCGCTTTTCTTGCCTTCCCTGCCGGCACGGGTCTGCACAGAATCACTCATTGTCCACTTCCGGGATTGATCGTAAAGGGTGAGTCAGCCACTTCTTCCTTCGTGATAAGGGGGAGTCCATTCCCTTCCTCACAAGGTGAAATCGCAGTCAGCGACCGGCCGGCCGCCGTACCAGCCGATAATCTAAACAATACAGCCCCATTTGTCTACAGGTTCAGGGAAAAAATTGGCCGGGGCAAAGAAAAAGGACGGACCCAAATAGAGTCCGTCCCCAGGTCCCGAAGGCTTAGTCTTGCGTTCCTGCTGCTCTTGCCCCCTTCGGCTATGTGACAACCTGAAGAGCCTTCTCTTAACGTAGGGGGGGGAGGCCCCGTTCATCAAAGAGTTTCCGCGGGCTCAACCACAGGTTAACAGTACCTTATCATCAATATCCGTGCCAATTTCCGGCAATGGCGAGGAGCCCGACCGGGCGGTGCGCGGGGAGCCGCCGGCTTCCTGTTGAAAAACGGTGTAACCTGCTGCCTGACAAGCATAAGCGAAGATTCTGGCGTTGGGATTGAGGCTGTTCTGGAGAGGTAATACCTTGACCGGCGGGAGGAAAGCGAACCGGACCCGGTTATTAAATAATTTGACGGAGGCCTCTCTCGCGTAAACTTTCTTTCCTCAGACGTCGACAACGTGAACGGTGTTCGTGGGCGCCCTTTCCGCGGTCGGTATCCCGGCCGTAAGCACTATCCGCCCCCTGTAGCCGGCCGCTGTGACCTTCTCCCTGATCACGGCAAAGATCTCCTCCGTTCCCGCTATGTTGTCTATATGGATCGTCTCCACACCCCAGACGAGAGATAGCTGCCTGACGACATGCTCGAGATCGGTCAGGGCGACAATGGGAACCGACGGGCGACGCCGGGCCACGAGCCTCGCCGTCCTGCCCGAATGGCTCAGCACGACGATCGCCTTCGCTCCGACTTCCCGCGCTGTTATCACCGCTCCTGCCATGACGGCATCGGTGTCCGAGTCTACCACGGCCCCGGGCATCGCCAGGGAACCTGCCGGGGGCTCTTCGCACCGAGATACTAACGCGTATTCTTCCGCGGTCTCTATTATCCGGCTCATCATCTTTACCGTCTCGACGGGATATTTCCCGGTAGCTGTCTCGGCAGAGAGCATCAAAGCCGAACTGCCGTCGAGCACGGCGTTAGCGACGTCGCTCGCTTCCGCTCGCGTTGGAAGCTCTGAAACAGTCATCGATTCGAGCATCTGCGTCGCCGTGATGACCGGCTTTCCCGCAGACAGGCACTTGCCGATCAACTCTTTCTGCACTACCGGGACCTGGTCGGCGGGGATCTCCACGCCGAGGTCCCCGCGCGCTATCATCACCGCGTCAGTCGCGGCAAGGATGCCGGGAAGGTTGTCTATAGCTTCTCGCTTCTCTATCTTCACCACTATCTTCGCGGTCGAGCCGGCGGCCTCGAGGATCTGCCTCAGTTCGATGACCTCATCGGGACTCCTGACAAAGGACAGAGCGACGAAATCGACGCCGAGCCCGATCCCGAATTCCAGGTCCTTCCTGTCCCTGTCGGTAAGGGCCGGTGCGCTTATGCTGACGCCAGGAAGATTTACCCCCTTCCGCGAGGTAAGGAGCCCCCCGTGGACCACGCTGCAGCGAACGTCTCTTCCTTCGATCCCCACGACCGTAAGATGGATGATGCCGTCAGCGAGAAAGATGTCGTTCCCCGGTTTCACCTCGTCGGCGAGCTTCGGATAATCGATATGTATGACGTCCGGCCTTCCCGCGGGATCCCCGGCGGTCAGGACGAGCCCCGCGTCCCGGACGAGCTCCATCTCGCCTTCGATCTCTCCCACGCGGATCTTCGGCCCTTGAAGGTCCTGCATAACCGCGATGTTGGCGCCAAGCTCCCTTACCCGGCCGCAGACCTCCGCGTGCTCCTCGTGTTTTCCGTGTGAAAAATTGATCCGCGCGACGTTCATGCCCGCCGCGGCGAGTCTTTCCAGCGTTACCCTGTCTCTCGAGGCAGGTCCGATCGTACAGACGATCTTTGCCCTTTTCACCGGCGACCTCCACTCTTTGACCGTTCCATGCAGCCGTCGTCTCCTCATTGCGTAACCGCAACCTTACCCTGTATACTACCACCATCGAAAGTCACAACGAAGAAAAACAATGGAGGAAGGCAGATGGAGAAGAGGACACTCGGGAAGACTGATATAAAGGCATCCGTTGTCGGATTCGGCGGCATCCCCCTGCAGGGGCTCTCATTCGCCGATGCTGAGCGCGTTCTCCTGCACGCTTTCGACAAGGGGATAGATTTTTACGATACCGCCAGGGGATATACAGACAGCGAGGAAAAGATCGGCCGCGCCCTCGCCCGTCACAGGGACTCGGTCTGGATAGCGACCAAGGCGATGTCAAGAGACGCGGCGGGGATGAGGGGCGAGCTGGAAACGAGCCTGCGGAACCTCCGGACGGAGATGATCGATCTCTACCAGTTCCACGCGGTCGGCAACATGCAGCAGCTCGAGAGGGTCCTGGGTCCAGGCGGCGCCTACGAGACACTGGCCAGGGCGCGCGAGGAAGGCAAGGTCAGATGGATCGGTATCACCGGCCATTCGAGGGACATCCTTCTCCACGCGGCCGGCCTTGGAAAGTTCGACACGGTCCAGCTCCCGTTCAACGCGATAGAGACGGAGTGGGAGGACGAGGTCCTTCCCGCCGCGCGCAGAGCGGGGATGGGCACGATCGGGATGAAGCCTGTCGCAGGCGGAGCCCTGGCCGATGTGGCCCCCGCGATAAGGTTCACTCTCACCCGGGGGATAGACATATCTATCCCCGGCATGGATGCAGTCGAACAGGTCGACGAGAACATAACGGCTGGAGACCTCGCGCCCCCCTCCACGGGAGAGCTCGACAGGCTCGTCGCGGAAAAAGAGGCGTGGGGTGAGCTTTTCTGCCGCCGGTGCGGATACTGCATGCCCTGCCCGTCCGGCCTGAACATACCATTCCTTCTTCTGCTCGAGGGGTACTACAACCGATACGAGCTTAAAGACTGGGCAATCTCAAGGATGGAGACCCAGAAGATGAAATACAGCGACTGCACCGAATGCGGCGAGTGCCTTGAAAAATGCCCCTACAACCTTCCGATCCCCGAGCTGATGAAGCGCGCGGAACGTCTTCTGGAAAAGTGACATAGTAGATTCCGCCGGGCCGCTGGCATGCATCTTGTAAGTCCCCTGTGAAAAACCTGTTGACAGTACCGGGAAAGCACGATTTAAGATACGGGTGAAATGACCGGGTTCCCCGTCCGGCAGGCACTTTCGGGGAATCGCGCCGCAAGAGGGACTGTCATTGCGTCAAAGGCAGGTGGACGATATCCTGCCGGTTTGAGACAGGTTGAGACGAGCAGGGAATTTCCGGGCCGGCATCGTGCCGTTCCGGATCAGATAGAGGGTCCAGATATCGGGAGGAGCCGGTATGAAAAGATATCTAATGATTTTTCTCGCGGTGCTTCTGTTCTCCACCGCGGCATCAGCCCAGACAAGGGGCTACATCGGCCTTTTCGCCGACGACACGCACACCTCGTGGTGCGGTTCCGCCGCATCGATTCCGGGATCATTTACGATGTATGTCTTCATCCTTCCGTGGGCCGATGGCACAAAAGGAGTGGAGTTCATGCTCGACTATCCCGAGGAGGCTTCGATCATCGCCACCACGGAAACCTGGGACCCCGACTATCTCGTAATGGGCAACCTCGGATCGGGAGTCAGCGGAGTTATCACGGATTGCCAGTTCGGATGGAATGTCATCGCCACCCAGATGATCATAACGACTTCGGCAGCGCAGGGGGTCATATCTGTCGTCGCGCATCCCACCGCAGGCGGACCGAATATGAATGAATGCGAAGGCGATCGTCCGATCTACCCCGCTGTCGCGTTCACCAACCTTTACGTCAACTACCAGGACGGCGTAGACCCGGAATGCTCCGAGACAGCTACCGCGGAACGCACCTGGGGAGCGATCAAAAGCATGTACAACGACTGATCCACGGCGATCAGGTGTCAGAATAACAGAAGAGGGGCCGGGAAATCCCGGCCCCTCATTTTTATCTCTGCCTGAAACTGTCCGTCCAGTCTATTTATCCCCGCCGCAGAACCCGTCGACAAGCGATACCGTCTCATCAGCGAGAGCGGCCGCGGTCCCAGAGCCAGCTTCGAATCCCGTGACAATGCCCATGAACCTTTGGTACCTGAAGACCTTCACGTGCCCCCTGTACGGCGCTTCCCCTTCGGCCACGGCATATTTTATCTTTCCGGATACGGCATCGCCGGCCTTCGATTCGAGTTCCCCCGTGTACCAGGAGAACAGTTCAGCGGCGGCATCCTTCGATTCGAGGGGGAATATATACAGCTTCCCCTTCTCCTCGCCTGAAAGGTAGTCTCCGGTGAAAGCCGGCGGGAATTTCCCGCTGCCCATTACACCTTCGCTGACGAAAGTAACGCTCTTTTCGATCAGGCCGCCGCGCGGGAAAAGCGAGGTCTCCTTCGGCTCTCCCCCTTCGGCGGGGATACTGCCGGCCACAAGACCCGCGAACATCTTCATCGCCTCGCTGCTCTTTACCCCCTCGTCGTAGGCATAGACCTTCACATAGAAGCGTCCCTTCCAGAAATGGATCGAGTACTCGTCCCCGAAAGCCTCGTTTCCGATA
Organism: Candidatus Krumholzibacteriia bacterium; assembly: GCA_963836185.1. GTDB lineage: Bacteria > Krumholzibacteriota > Krumholzibacteriia > Krumholzibacteriales > Krumholzibacteriaceae > JAUWCL01. The sequence continues at coordinate 190,763 of CAWIIQ010000003.1, read as the reverse complement.
TCGAGGTATGCTCCCTCGGGGCTTCGGAACTGCGAGTAGATCCCGAAGGTCATAAGCGGATCTCCATGCTCGTATATCTCGACCTTTATCTCGAGTTCAGAGGCGTCGAGATAGTGCTGCGCCGCCACCTCTTGAAAATCGTACATTAGAAATGTCTCAGCCTGGCCGTTGATATACTCCCAGAGGTTGTCCGGGGTATAGAACAGGGCTTCCCCGTCCTTTTTCCAGCCATCGACATCCTTCTCCGACGGAAGCAGCATGCCGGGAGAAAGCTCTCCGGCGTGCGCCGCGGAGCCGGCAAACGCCAGTATCAGCAGGGCAGACATTATGAACATCGTGCTTTTCATCGTTTCACCGCCTTGTTAAATCCGGGGCATTCCTGTATATTATAGTTTCCCGGGCGTATATTCGCCTAATGATTCTTGATGGAAGTCTTTTACATGGAGCCGACGTGGGATTCTTCAAGAGACTGTTAGGGATAGAGACAAAACCCGGTGAGCCTGTGGCCCTGCCTGACGAGATGTTCGACGAGACCGTCAGGGAGCCCGGCATGCCGGTGTTCGTCTTCTTCTTCAACAACTGGTGCTCCGGGTGCCAGGTGATGCACGGGCTGATCAACGAGGTCGGGCCGGATTATATCGGCAGAGCGCTCTTCTACAAGATGGACGCCACAAAGAGCCCCCACGCCGTAACAGCTCTCGAGATCAGAGGAGTGCCGGTACTTGCGGTGTTCACCCCCGGTGGAACCGTTGACAGGACGACCGGGCTTATAAACATAACGGAACTTAGAAACTGGATTGAAAGCCACCTTCCCGGCGCGGAAGGAGCCCCGGGGCTGGACATATCCGAACCCGACCAGGACAGGGGGTAAAGTTAATGCGATTCATTACGAGCATGGCCGCGGCGCTTCTTCTGGCTGCCGCACTGACGGCGCCGGCGACTGCGGCTGACAGCAACGTCTTCCTCAAGGCCACAGTCGGAGGAAGCTATCCTTTGATGCCGAACCTTAATAACGAGCTCAAAACCCAGGGGAGATGCGAGCTTTCCGCGGGACCGAGTTTCAGCATGTCGATCGGGCGGGCGTTCTCCAAGCACAAGTGGGCCCTGGAACTCTGGTTCGACTTGTCCCGCTATCAGAGCTTCAAGTACGAAAACGCCTACGAAAGCTTCGAGGGCGACATGACGCATTACAACTTCATGCTCGTCGGTAAAAGGAACCTCTGGCCCTCAAACGAGATATTCCGGCCATACCTTGGCGCCGGTGCGGGATATGGCTACACGAACATCGCGCGGGCCGGCGGCAAGATCGACGGTCTCCAGGGAATGATCCTCCTCCAGTTCGAATCGAGGATCAAGGACAACATCACTCTGTTCATGGAAAGCGTCTTCCTGACGACCTTCGACCAGAGCAAGTATGACTCCTCGTTCCTTGAGAGTTCTGACTACGACTCGATCTTCGACAGCAGTGGAGAACCCCTCGAGGAGAGGTTCTCGTCATTCGACCTGAGGATCGGCATTCAGGCATGGCTCAAGCCGCCTTCCAAGTATGGAGAATTCTAGGATAGCGGGCAAAGATGCGAGCCATCATACCGGTCTTTTCCATTCTGACCTGCATGCTCCTTATCGGCGCCTGCTCGGGCGACGGACGTTCGCAGTCGAAACGGGTCGGCGGATGCTCCGCTGACACCCTTTCCCTTGAAATCGATGTCGATCCTTCATGTGACGACCCCGTGTCTCCTGTCAGGATCTCGATACTGTCTGTCGAGCGGGCGAGTGACGAGACCTACCTGGCAGCCGCGTCAGGGCTCGCCGCCCTTCTCGATTCGATGGGAGTCAGTATCTGCGGCATGCCCCGGCTTGTAGTCATCAGCGAGGGCCCATGCTGGCCGCGCCACCGTATAGATTTCAGGCTTGAGAAGGGATCTGAGAAAAGTTTCCCGGAGATCAGATCGGCCCTGTCAGACGGCACGCTGGCAGGATCACGCCCCTCGGAGGAAAGACCGGAAGGGTACGGCTGTTTTTTCATCCAGGCGGGAGTCGGCTCTACCGATCGCTGGACCCTGTGGTACGGCTGTCCCCGGCGGTGAGCCAGCCGGGCAGCCTGGCCGGCCTGAACCTGGCCCCGTAGACGAGGTCATCCCCCATTACGAGAGCCCTCCTGATCCACGGCACATTTACCGCCGTCGCCGCGATACTCCTGTGAAAGAGATTGTCCGGTTTGGTCCAGGGGCAGACCGTCTGGCAGATCGAGCAGGTGTACCCCGTCTTCCCCCAGTAGAGCAGACAGGCCTCGGGATTCAGCTTCCATTTACGGATCCCCCTGACCTCGACCATCTCTCCCCTCGGAATAGCTCCCGACGGACAGTTCGTCGCGCACTTCTCGCATTTGGTGCAGAAATCCGTCATTCCGAGATCGACGGGGTCGTCATAGTCAAGAGGCATATCCGTCGTAACGGTCACCAGCCTGAAATTCGCTCCGAGGCTCCGGCTGACGACATATCCGCACCGTGCAAGTTCGCCGATGCCGGAATCGACTGCGACGGGAACGCACAGAACGAGGTAGTTTCGCAGGTGATGGGCCCTCGCGCGCCAGCCCAGGGCCCTTATGAACCTCGCCAGCTGGACCGAGACAAGGGCGGAGAGGGCGTAGATCCTGCCCACCTCAAAATCCACGGCACGGGTCGAACCTGTCGCCGTCATCTCCTTCTCCTGCCTGAATGCGAGCGATATGGCTGTAGGGTGATCGAGTTCTATCGGGTCTCCATAGAGTTTTCCCTGGTAATCCTCAGGAAAGCCCCTGAAGTAGGGCGGGTTGATATATTCCTCGCGAAAAAAGGGCCTCGAGCCCTTGTGAGTATAGATCCACTCCTGCTTCAGCGGCCCGATACGCACGTCGTCAGCGCCAAGCCTCCTGCCGAACTCCTTGATCCTGGCCGCCGCTTCACGGCTGTTCCAGCTGATTCTGCCCGGTTCGGGCGTACCATCGACCATGTCGGGAAGGGCGAGAGCAGCGGGAGGGATAAAGTTGGCCTCGTAGACGGAGCGGGCGAGCTGGTCGACCTCTTCACCCCCCTCCATCTTCGATATGATGAATCTCGAAAGCTTCGAGTCGACCTCGATAAGTTCGGGATGCCTGCTGTGATATTCTATCTCCTCGGGGCTTCCAGGCAGGAATGCCTCTCTCGAAAAGACGGTATCCCTCTCATCGAACCGTGAAATCTCGCCTGTGATCTCGTATCGGGGTTTCCCGGACATACCCATTCTCCCCCTGATTCAGTAACTTTAGTAATCATAAGGGATTCCGACCGGTACAGCCAAATAATTTTTTTGTTTTTTTCATTTCTTTACGGTTGAATTTTTCCGGTATTTCGGTTAGGTTTCTATGGCTATGAATCAACCTCTGATTATTGCAACAGTGTTTTCAATACATTCAGAAAAGCGGGAGGAACCCTGATATGGAGATGCTTCTGTCCGGAAACGAGGCTCTCGCGCGCGGCGTGTACGAGTACGGCGGCGAGTTCGCCTCCGCTTACCCGGGAACGCCGAGCACCGAGATACTCCAGGTGATCGCGAAATTCTTCAAGGACGATGTATACGCCGAGTGGGCGATCAATGAAAAGGTCGCTCTCGAGGTAGCGGTCGGCGCAAGCTACGGCGGAGCGAGATCGATTGCCGTAATGAAGCATGTCGGTGTAAACGTAGCCGCTGATCCGCTCATGTCGCTGACCTATACCGGCGTCGGCGCGGGAATGATCCTCGTAAGCGCCGACGACCCGAGCCTTCACTCGTCGCAGAACGAGCAGGACAACCGGTACTATGGGAAGTTTGCCTCGATACCGGTCCTCGAGCCTTCGGACAGCCAGGAAGCGAAGGATTTCGTCAAGGCGTCGTTCGATATCAGCGAACAGTTCGACACGCCGGTCCTCCTGCGCATCACGACCCGCATCTCGCACTCGAAGGGGATCGTCAAGATCGGCGAACGCGAGACCGTCGAGCATGGCGGCTTTGAGCGCAATATCACAAAGTACGTAATGGTCCCTGCCCACGCGGCAAAGCGTCACAAGGTCGTAATAGACAGACTCGAGGCCCTGAAGGAGTACGCCGAGACGACCGACCTGAACCGGATCGAGTGGAACGACAAGGAAGTCGGCATCGTCACCGGCAGCATCTCGTACCAGCATGTCAAAGAGGCTATGCCGAACGCGAGCGTTCTGAAGCTCGGGATGGGCTACCCTCTCCCGATGAAAAAGATCGCAACCTTCGCCGCCGAGGTGAAGAACCTCTTCGTAGTCGAGGAACTCGAGCCCTTCTACGAGGAGCAGATAAAGGCCGCCGGGATAGAAGTCGAGGGAAAAAAATACTTCTCCAGCTGGATGGAACTGAACGTCGACCGTGTACGTGACGGGTTCATCGAGGCAGGGCTGCTTGATGATTCCGTCAAGTCATCGACCGCCTCCGCAGAGCCGGAAGAGGTGCTTCCGAGGCCTCCGGTCCTGTGCTCGGGCTGCCCGCACAGGGGCATGATGGTCGCAATGAAGAAACTCAAGCTCTACACGACAGGCGACATCGGCTGCTATACACTCGGAGCCCTGCCTCCGCTGAGCCAGATCGATACCTGCCTCTGCATGGGCGCCTCGATCGGCCATGCCTTCGGGATAACGAAGGTCGGCAAGACAGACGGCAAGGTCGTCTCCCTGATCGGGGACAGCACCTTCCTGCACAGCGGCATAACGGCTCTCGCTTCGGCAGTCTACAACAAGGCGACAACGACGAACATAATCGTCGACAACAGGATAACCGCCATGACCGGCGGCCAGGACAATCCGGCGACTTCGAAGACCCTGATGGGCGAGCCGGCAAACGCCGTCGACCTCAAGGCGCTCTGCAGGGCCGTCGGAGTGGAGCATGTCCGCGAGGTCGACCCATACGATCTCGAAGAGACTATAAGCGTCCTTAAGGAGGAGACAGAGAGAGATGCCTGCTCCGTTGTCATCACGAACAGGCCGTGCATGCTCTTCCCGTCGAAGATCAAGGATGCTCCTTATACGGTAGTGCTGGAGAAGTGCATTGCCTGCGGGCTGTGCTTCGGCGTCGGTTGCCCCTCGATCGCCGCGAGCGACGAAAAGAACGACAAGGGCAAGCCGAAATCAGAGATCGACCCGATCACATGCACGGGCTGCACCATATGCGCGCAGGTCTGCCCCTCGGGCGCAATCATCCCGCTCGAGCAGTAGAGAGGAGTTGCACGAATAATGAAGAATGGAATCACGAATGTACTGATCGTAGGTGTCGGGGGACAGGGTGTCATACTCGCCAGCGAGATCCTGTGCGAGGTGGCAAAGATAATGGGGCTCGACGCCAAGAAGAGCGAGGTCCACGGGATGTCGCAGCGCGGCGGAGTGGTATCCAGCCATATACGCTTCGGCGAGAAGGTCTATTCGCCGCTGATCCCTGCCGGTGAATCGGATATCATCCTCGCCTTCGAGCTGGCAGAGGGCCTCAGGTGGATCCATCAGCTCGCGGAGGGCGGCACCTTCATCGTGAACGATCACAAGCTCGTCCCTCCGATCACCGCCACGGGGAAATTTTTCTATCCCGAGGATGTGATGGGCAGGATAAGGGCACGAGCTCCGGAGGCTAAACTGATCGAGGCGACCGATATCGCGAAGGAGCTCGGCAATCCGCGCATGGTCAACACGATCCTTCTCGGAGTGCTGTCACAGTCTACGGACCTGCCGGAAGAGAAGTGGCTCGAAGTCATCGAGAAGATGGCGCCGAAGGGTACGGGAGAGATCAACCGGAAGGCTTTCCTGGCTGGAAGATCTACTTGATATGGGATCTGGACTCTCCCTTTTATGAATCGGACAAAAAGGGCGGCCTTCCAGGCCGCCCTTCTCATATCTATCCCTTTAAACATTGATTCCGGATTATTCCAGAGCCTTCGCCAGGACACCGGCGACCAGATCGACTCCCGCCGACACCTCTTCGCAGATCCCGTCGCCGATCATCATCGAGACAGGCTGGATCCCCACCATGATCGCTTCCCCCTCCCACTCTTCCTTGAGGAACCTGATCATATAGTGGAGTGAAAGGTGATGCGTGCTCGTAGCCGACTCCATCATCTTCTCGAGGGGGATTATCCTCACCTCTCCGGGCTCGCCACCGAACTCTACCGCGTCAATATATACTACCGCTTCGAGGTCGCGCCTCTCCACCCAGCCGCCGTAATTTTCGGGAACCTCGGCGCAGTCTACCGTCGGCATAGCGAAACCCTCGCCGAGCCGTTCGATGACCACGCAGCCCGCCCCGTCATCACCCTTTATCACGTTTCCGATACCGACTACTCCGAATCTCTTTCCCTTGAGTTTCTCGAGCAGTTCCTTTTCGAACCCGTTCATCCTTTTCCTCCGGCCGGTTCAAATAAAAAGGCCCCGTATGGGGCCTTGAAAGTACGAATCCTTTTCCCGTTCGATCAGCTCGTTCCCCACTCGTCGGAGAGGATATAGGAAGAGCGGCAGTTGGGACACATGATCTTCATGTATCTGTCTCTTTCGAGAGATTTCCTCTCGTTCGTTCCCGTGTTCTCCTCTACCAGCCCGAGATCCTTGTACTTCAGTACGTTGAGTGTCTGGTTGCCGAATGCCAGCTCGCCGAGCTGCCTCGAGCACCACCTCGCGTGGTCCTCGGCCGTTACGACACCGCCGCAGCTCTCGCAGAAGAGGAGCTCCTTCTCATGGGAATCGATGACGTCCGAGGGAGAAAGGGCCGACTTCTCGAAATCGGGATCGAGCTTGATCCCCTTTCCCGTTATGCAGTATACAAAGCACTGGCTGCAGAATATGCACGATCCCCAGTTGCGCTCTATATAGCGCACCATCCTGCCCTCGTCGTTCACTCGATCGACGATAGTGATCGCTCCGGCCGGGCAGACCTGGCCGCACGACCCGCAGCCCACACATTCATCGGGAACGTACGTGGGGGTCCCTCTGAAGCCCTCCGGCATGACTGGCATCACCTTCGGGAACTTCGACGTGTACGGCCCCATTATCAGGGCAGTCACTGCCTCTTTTAATTCTCTCAGCTTCGGTTTACGAATCGCCACTTGAAAAACCCCCGATGTTCCATCGCCTTTCTCAGGCTATATCCTCCGCGCCTTCCCTGTCGTCCGCGTACTTGTCCATGATGCTGCCCTCCCAGAGCCTGATACCCGAACGGTGGGCGGCCCTGGCGATGGCATGCGCGCCCGTGGGCGATGTCATCAGGACAAACCAGATGCACAGCAGAGCCTTTACACCGATCGAGTTGAGTCCGGTGTAGAAGACGACGCTGAGAAGGATCATGCACGTGCCGAGCGTTACGCACTTCGTCGCCGCCTGGAGGCGGTTATAGATGTCGGGCAGCCGGACGAGTCCGATACACCCGATGACATCGAACGAGATGCCGATGATCAACAGTGTCAATCCGATTATCTCATTCATCGAAACCCCTCCCTTCCAGATATTTGGCAAGGGCGAGTGTCCCGATAAAGCTCAGGAGCGCCCATGATATTCCGATGTTCATGTACAGGTCTTTCTTGGTGATGATCGAGTATATCGCGCAGAACCCCACTACGAGCGTTCCTAGTATGTCGATCGCCACCGTTCTGTCCGGAGCGGTCGGACCCTTCCCTACCCTGTACAGACAGAGAAAGATGCAGAGGACCAGCAATGAGACAAATACGATCACTCGAATACCCTTTCTAGCAGTTTCTCAAAATGCTGAACAATAATCTCCGTTTCCTTCACGGGATCGTCCGAAACGATATTAATCCAGTGGACATATAGATGGTCATCCACGCAGTCGACGCTGAGCGTGCCCGGGGTCAGCGTGATCGAGTTCGCGAGGAAGGTCCTGGCCAGGTCGGTCTTGAGCCTGGTCCGTACTTTCACTATTCCCGGCCGTATCGGCATATTGATGTTCAGCACCCTGTAGGCAACATCGAAATTCGCCCTGACAACATACCCGAGGAAGGTGATGCCGTATACGATGAACCAGAAGAACCGGACCGGGTTCAGGATCTTGACCGCATTGACAGGGTAGATGTCACCAAGCATCAGGTCGGCGATCAGAGCGATGATCACCCCGACAAGAAGGTCCTGCCAGTGCAGCGACCATGTCAGCAGCATCCAGATACCCAACAGCAACAGAAAGTGGACAAAGCGTTTCATCTTCTACCTTTTCTTTTTCTACCCACCGATCAGATAGTTCATGTACGCCATCTTGTCGAGCAGCGCGTTCGCCGCCGAATCGAGCATCTGCCCTTCGATGGCCATGTATCCGATTCCCATCGCCACACAGAGGGCCGCCAGAATAACCAGTGGCAGCACCATGGCGAACGGAGCTTCCTTGATCTTGCTCAGTGATTCCGGGAGCTTCCCGAAGAGCACTTCCTTCTGGAGCATCACGAAATAGATCAGCGTAATGAATCCTACCACGACACCGACCGTTCCATAGATCCAGTATCCTCCCCGGAAGAGGGCCAGGATGATGATCAGCTTGCTCCAGAAACCGTTGAACGGCGGAACCCCGGCAATAGACAGCGAGCCGATAGCGGTCGCCGCGCCGGTAATCGGCATCTTCTTTATCAGTCCGCCGAGCTTTCCGAGGTCGCGTGTTCCCGTCCGGTACTCTACTGCCCCGGAGGCGAGGAAGAGAAGCGACTTGAAAACGGCGTGGTTGACGAGATGGAAAAGCCCTCCGATAAGGGCAAGTGAAGCGACGACGATCTCAGTGCCGGGTTTCAGGGCAAGACCTAACGCGATCAGCACGTATCCCATCTGGCTGATCGAGGAATAGGCGAGCATCCTCTTGAAATCCTTCTGGCCCACGGCCAGGAGGCCGCCGATCACCATCGACAGCGCGCCGAGGAACATTATGATCGTTCCGATCAGCTCGTTCTTGCCGACTATGTTGAACATTATGCGCATTATCGTGTAGATCCCGAGGGCCTTGATAAGAACGCCCGAAAGCATCGCGGAGATCGGCGCCGGGGCGCTGGGATGAGCGTCGGGCAGCCAGGCATGGAACGGAACGGCCGAGGCTTTCAGCCCGAAGCCCATGATGAACAGGGCGACCACGAATCCGATCGTCTTCGTCATGCCTATCACCTCGAGCTGCTGCGCGAGGTCCGGCATGTTAAGCGTGCCTGTCATCGAATAGAGGAACGCGATCCCGAAGAGGACCGCCGTGCTGGCAACGCCGCCGAGGATAAGATACTTGAACGACGCTTCGAGCTCTTTCTTTCCCGTGCCGAATCCGACGAGTGCGTACGAGGCGATCGACGCGATCTCGAGGAAAACGTAGAGATTGAACATATCGCCCGTGATGACGACGCCGTTCATGCCGGCGATCATCAGCATGAATAGAGAGAAATATTTCGGCTTGGCCGTGTAGGTCGACATGTACTTCATCGAGAAGATGACGGCGAGCAGGGCGATCACGTTGATTACTACCAGCATCATCGAGCTCAGCCCGTCAGAGACGAGCAGGATGCCGAAGGGCGGCCGCCAGTTTCCGACAGCATAGATGAAAGGAGCCTCGAAGAGCATCTTGACGGACATCACGGCCAGAATCCCTGTCACGAGGAACGCGATATAGTCGCTCACCTTCATCGAGATCTTCGACAGAAGAAGGTTCAGAAACGCCGCAGCAAGCGGAATCGCCGTGAACAATGGATAATACGTCTGCATTTGACTCCTCTTATCCCTTAAGCGTGTTTATCTTTGACATGTCGAACGTCTTGTACTTCTCATACATCCTCAGACAGAGGGCCACCATGAGGGCCAGCGTTCCGAGTCCGATGACGATCGACGTGAGCACGAGAGCCTGCGGCAGAGGATCGACGCCCTTCTGCACGAGCTCCTCGGGCTGCATACCTTTCAGAAGAATGGGCGCGATACCTCCACGCCTGTATCCCACGAGAACGAGGAAAAGGTTGATGGAATATTCGGCGATCACGATCCCTATGATCTTCTTTACGATATTCTTCTTGGCGATGAGGCAGTAGAGCCCCATTACCAGCATCACCAGTGAAAGAAAATACAGGATCATCCGTTATTCCTCGCTTTCCAGCTCATCGCCTTCGGCTGCCTTGTATATGAACCTTCCGAAGATCGAGAGGGCCATAAATATCGCGAAGACCGACGCTGTCACCTTCACGCCTATTGCTATATTCGCCAGGGGTATCGATCCAGCGCTGAACAGCTGGAACGTCTCTCCCCGCGGCAGGAAGTTCAGGAAAAAGTACCCGCCGGTATATCCCAGCAGCCCAATGATCACAAACGCCAGCGCACCCGAGTTATCGAGAAGCGAGGCCCCTGTGTTGCTCATCTTGCTCAGGCCCATTTCCTTGCCGAAGGCCAGCGTAAGGAGCACATAGGCCGAGGCGAGGATCACGCCGCCGGCGAAGCCGCCGCCCGGGGTAAGGTGTCCGTACAGGACGATATATGCCCCGAAAATGATGATGATCCCGATCACAAACCTTACGATAGTCTTGACTATCGGGGTCATCCCCTTGCTGGTATCCTTGATTTCCTGTTCGAGTCTGTCCATTTAGCGCTCCCTAGAACCCCTCGAAGTTCTGCTTGATATCCTCGTCCTCGAGTATTCCGAATTTTTCCTTGTCGACCTCTCCCTTGCCCTTCCGGCCCTTTCTCCTGAGGATGACGAAGGCGCCGACTATCGACGTGAAAAGAACCGTCGCCTCGCCGAGGGTATCGTAACCCCTGAAATCGAGGAGAATGGCTGTCACGATATTCGTCGCGCCCGTCTTCTCGGTGCCCGTTCTGAGATATTCCTTTGATACACGCATCAGGGGCTCGCCGAACTTCGGGAGCTCCTGGACGGCGAAAAAGGCGAACATAAGAAACAGCCCGAAAAATATAAGGCTCGAAACGAACGGGAATGTATCCCTTGCGCCTTCAATGGCGGTATTGTCCGTCGTTACCGTCGCCCTGATAAGAACGACAAGGATGAGGATCTCGACCACGACCTGTGTAATCGCGATGTCCGGCGCCCCAAGCATCAGGAAGATGATACTGAGACTGAACCCGACAACGCCGACCGAGATGACCGAAGAAAGCAGGTTCTTCGTCTCGATCGCGATAATCGATCCGATTATCATGAATACCATCAGAAAAAGGAGAATGATCTCCATCCGTTATACCTTTCCCTCTTTGTTTGCTACAAGGCGAAAAACATCAAAACGAATGTAAGCGCTCCCAGGCCTATTATGGTCCAGGAGAGATACGTCGACAGAATACCATTGTGAAGCCGGCTGAGCACCTGGACGATGTTGGAGCCTAGCTTGCCCCAGATGTTGTATGCATCCATGGCACCGGTCTGCCCGTCCCTGAACAGCGCCGAATAGGCGGGGTACAGGTCATCAGTCACAGTCTTATAGAAATGCGTGCCGGGAATCCTCATCTCTTCGTTATCAAGGATGTTTCCGCCGACCCACACGTTTTCGTCTATACGTACACGTTTTGTCTGGCCGAAGGCGTAAATGATCAGCCCTACGACGATCCCTACAGCCATAAGCACTGTCGCCGCCACCGGGTTCCAGTAGCCGGATGCGGTGATCACCGTCATCTCTTCCACGGTGACGCCTGTCGCTGCCGCTACGCTCGGGGTGATGAACTCACCGAGCGGAAGCTGTGCGTAGATCCCGAATACGATACAGAGGATCGCGAGGAATATCATCGGGACCTGCATCGTAAATCCGGCCTCGCGCACGCCGTCGAATTTCTCCTGGCGCCTTCCGAGGAATACGGAGTGAAGCACCTTGACGAATGAAGCCAGCGTCAGGGCGCTTCCGAACACGGCCACCACGAGGAAAATGATATTGTAGCTGGGCCCCTCGAGCATTCCCTGGTAAACGAGCCATTTCGATACAAACCCGTTGAACGGCGGTACGCCGGAGATCGACAGAGCCGCCACCACAGTCGTCAGGAATGTGACGGGCATCAGTTTCGCCAGGCCTCCGAGCTGACCGAGGTCGGTCGTCCCGGCCTTCTTCTCTATAGCCCCGGCGGCAAGGAAGAGCCCGCTCTTGTATATGGCATTGTTGAGCATATGGAACAGCCCGCCGACGATGGCGACAGGGATTCCGCTTCCAACGCCGAGGACCATGTATCCCACCTGGCTGACAGCGTGGAAAGAAAGAAGCTTTTTAAGATCATGCTGCACGAGGGCCATTAGAACGGCGAACAGTATCGTCACCCCTCCAACGATCATCATCATGAGCGAAAGGCCCGATCCCGGCCTGATCGCGAATATGTCGAGCGATATCCTCGCGAGCAGGTAGATTCCGAGAAGCTTGTCCAGCGCAGCGGGCAGGAAAGCCATCACGGGAGCTGGCGTGGATTTCGCTATCGCCGGCACCCATGAGTGCAGGGGCATGGCCCCGGCCTTCGCAATGGCCCCGATAAAGAGGAGCAGGAACGCTATCACGCCTGTCGTCGTGCCCGTTGAGATAGCAAGCGCCGAGATCGAGAGTGTCCCGTAGACCATCCAGATGATGATTACGCCGAGGAACATAGCCGCGTCGCTGAACCCGAGGATCGTGAAGCATTTCTGCGCCGCCGTCTCGGCTCCCTCACCGCCCATGTTGACGAGGAGGTAGAGAAGCAGCGTCAGGACCTCCCAGGACACGAGAAGCAGAAGAAGGTTGTCGGAAAGCACAGCGGCCGCCGCGCCCGCGAGCGTCCAGAGGATGTACGAATAGTAGATCCCCGGTGTCGCCCTGTCCTTGAACCAGTATCCTATCGAATAGAGTATTATCAGAACGCCGAACAGCGCTATGAACAGAAGCACAAACGCGTTGAAGCTGGAGAGCTTCAGGGCGAAATCGAACTGGAAGACATCCCCGATCGTGAAAACGGTCTTCGCGTACGGGCCGATGGCCCCTTCCTGCGCGAAGATCTGAATGGTCTTCACGAACATCCAGGCAGCGGCCAGGAGGGCGATCAGTCCGGCTGGCAACCTTGCTTTCTTCGGAAAGAAGAGAGTGAGGACGCCCATCGCTGCCGGCATTACGATTACGTACAGAAGTTCATGCATGCGTTCAACTCCGCTACGCGTATAAGTGTTACGTTACAATTCGAGCTGTCTGCGGATCTCTTCGGTCTTCTCCGCCGACATCCTTATCAGGTCTCCCTCGGAAAGAAGATACCTCTCTCCGGAATTCACATCCATGCGCCCGACGCGCTCGGTGCACGAGTAACAGGGATCGACTGCCGCCGTTATAAGGCCGGCATCCGCCACCGTATTGCCCGGCACGCTCGCCTCGTTCGTGAGGATGTTGTTGAAACTCGGGGCCCGGATCTTATGCCTCATCGGCATATTCCCGCCGTTCGAGCGTATGTAGTGAAGCACCTCGCCGCGCGGGGCCTCGTATACCCCGATGCCCTCGCCGGGCGGCACCTCGCCGATCTCCATGCAGAGCTCGCTGTCGTCCTTCATCGGGCCCATCTCCTCGAGCTTGTCGAGGCACTGCCTGATGATCTTTATCGATTCGAAGTTCTCGAGCTGCCTTACGACAGCCTTGTCGAAGACATCGCCGTTCTCACAGACGATGACGTTAAAATCGAGTTCGCCGTAAGCATCGATCGGATGATCGCGCCTGGCATCGATATTGTATCCGCCGGCCCTCGCCGTCGGCCCGAGGGCGCCGTAGAGACGGCACTGGTCCTTGTTGAAGATGCCGACAGTCTTCGTCCTGGCGTGAATCACGGGATCGTCGATGATCGCGTTGGTGAGCATGTCGTTCTTCTTCCAGATGAAGTCGAGCAGCTCACGGACCATCCCGAATTCCGTCGCCGGGATGTCGCGCCTGACGCCGCCGATGCGCATCATCGCGTAATGGTTCCTGTTTCCCGTAACAGCCTCGAGAACGTCGAGAAGGGGCTCGCGGTATTTCCAGCACCACATGAAGACCGTGTTGTAGCCGATGAAATGGCCGGCAAGCCCGGTCCAGAGCAGGTGGCTGTGCAGCCTCTCGAGCTCGGCGGTGATGATCCTCAGGTACTGGGCGCGCTTCGGGATCTCGACCTGCAGAAGATCCTCGACCGCCTTGACATAGGCGTACGGATGGGAGCAGGAACAGATGCCGCAGACCCTCTCCACGAGGAAGGGAACCTGGTCCCAGGTCTTCGACTCGGACAGGATCTCGATCCCCCTGTGGCTCCAGCCGATCGTCATGTCGATATCGACCACGTTTTCCCCGTCGACGTGGAGCTCGAAGAATTCGGGCTCCTCGAGAATCGGGTGAAACGGGCCGATCGGGATCTTTTTAACCATTTCTGTTCACCTCTTTATCAACACAGCCTTGCGGCCTGAAAATCATCTACGGGTTCTTCCCCTTTTCGGGCCTTCCCGCAACCTCGTCGGCCCTTTCCTGGCCATCGAGCTTGTTCCGGGACATCTCGTGCTTGGTCTTGTTCTCCCTCTTCTGGGGATAGAAGTCAACGGGCCTCGTGTCGGACCTCAGTACCGGCCTGAGGTCGGGATGGTTCCGGAAGTTGACCTCGAACATCTCCCATATCTCACGCTCGATCCATTTCGCTCCGGGGATGACCGGCGAGATCGAATCGAGCTCGGGATGCGGCTTCTTCGCGAAGGTCTTGATCGTCACGAAATAATGTTCTTTGTCGAAGGGGAAAAACATCATGACCTCGACGCCGTCGCGGTCATCGATACCGACGCCCGTATCGAACCTGGCATCGAGATCGTTGAAGAGGAACGAGGCGAGATCGACCCAGATCTCGTTCTCCGCGTATATATAGACCCTCTTCTCCGACCGGTCGGCTATCTCTACCTTGCCGCCGAACTTCTCCGCGATTCTTTTCTTTACTTCTTCCCGTTCCATATTTCCTGTTTCCCCGTGTTCGTCATCCCTAGAGTGTTCCAAGAACCTTTACTACCCCCGCTATGATCGTTTCCGGCTTGGGGGGACAGCCGGGGACATACGCGTCGACCGGTATGAACTTGTCTGCCGGCCCGATGATATTGTATCCGTCGCGGAAGATGCCGCAGCGGCATCCGCAAGCACCGAGCACGATCACCTTTATCGGTTTCGGCGCCTGTTCGTACAGCCTCTTCAGCCGGGGCAGGACGTTGCGCGTGACCGGACCGCTGACAAGCAGTACGTCTGCGTGCCTTATGCTGCCCACGAGAACGATACCGAATCTCTCGACATCGAACCTCGGCGTCAGGCAATCGAGGACCTCGATGTCGCAGTTGTTGCACGCGCCGGTGTTCACGTGAAAGACCCAGGGCGATTTCTTTAAAGCTTTCAGCGCCAGTGACATTTAAAGAGCCTCCGCCGTCTAGTACCCCAGCACCGCCAGGATCATTGCGATAATCGAAAGTACGAGCATCGGACCCCAGAAGAACCGCACCGCCTGGTCGATCCTCACCCTGGGATTCGTGTTCTTTATAAGGACCATTATTGTTACGATCGCCACATACTTGAGGATCGTCGTGAGGATCCTCCAGCCTTCCAGGGATACTCCGCCCCAGAACATCGTGATGATGAATACCGGCACGACGAAGAACATGATGCCCATATTCAGCCTCACGACGGCAAGCGGCGCCCCGGAATACTCGATGTGAGAGCCTCCCGCCAGCTCCGTCTCCGCCTCGGGAATATCGAAAGGAAGCAGCGTGCATTTCGCCTGAGCGCAGAATATCGCGACGATGAACGCTATGACTCCCGAGAAGCTTCCCAGCATGACCCCGTTGGAGGACTGGAAGCTCACTATCTCCTCGATGGAGAAGCTGCCGACCTTGTATACCGTCGTCAGCATCGCGAGCACCAGAGGAAGCTCGTACGCGAAGAGCAGTTTCATCTCGCGGGCCGCGCCGAGTATTCCCAGCGGGTTGCCCGATGCGCTCGCCCCGATGATCATCGAGATCGGCGGGGATCGTCATTATGTAGAGGACTACTATCGAGTCGCCGACGAACGACGACGTGGGATAGAGGTTTGTCATCCACAGGATCGTCGATGCCAGAGTGGCGCCGGCGAGGCCGATGACCGGGGCGATGAGGAATCCGGTCGACTTTGCCCCCGCGGGGACTATGACTTCCTTCCCGAGCAGTTTCACGGTATCGGCAAAAGGCTGGTACCAGGGAGGGCCGACCCTCCAGTGTACCCGCGCGGTGACCTTCCGGTCCACCCACGTCGTCAGAAGGCCGACGACCGCCGTGAAAAGGAACCCGGGAAATATCAGAAAGTTGAGCAGATATTTCGCAGCGTCCATAGGTCCTCTCCGCTAACGCTCCAGCATCCAGCGGGCGAAATAACGCCCGCCTTCAGCGGCGTGCCTGTGTTTCTTCTCCAGGTCGGTAAGCTCCTCGAATACGAGAGCCCCCGACGTACATGTCGCGACGCAGCGCGGCTGCTTTCCCTCTTCCAGCCGATCATAGCAGAGGTCGCATTTCGGCGACACGTGCCATGTCGAATGCATGAACATCACACCGAACGGGCAGGACATGATACACGACTTGCAGCCGATGCAGAGCTGGCTCTTGCGTATGATCGTGCCGTCGTCGTCTTTTTGGATCGCGTCCTGGGGACATACCTCGAGACAGAGCGGCGTGTCGCAGTGCCTGCAGTGGAGAGGCATGAGGGCGACCTCTTCCACGGCTCCGTGCTTGAGCAGTCCCTGGTCATGGTGTCCCTGGGCGCAGGCGGCAGCGCATGCGCGGCACCCGGTGCACAGGTTCATGTTGATATAGATTCTCTTCTCCATAACCTCAGCTCTTCTCGCTTTGCCTGCCCAGGGTCACCGCGACCGGGGCCAGGCTTATCTCTCCGTGACGTTCATCCAGTTTCCACGGGAACAGCTTGCGGACCGAGGGGAAGTGTATCGTCGCAGCGACGGTCCTTCCCTCGAGCTTACCCGTTATCGTGGCCGGTATAACGGCCTCTCCGCCCTCGGAGGTGATCTTCAGGAGGTCACCGTCACGAAGGTTCATTTCTTCAGCTATCTGCATGGAGACCATCAATTCCGGCTCGGGGCAGGTGACCTTTGACCAGAAGAGGTTCCTGCTGATCGATCCGTCCGCGGCATGTACCGCCTCGCTCCATGGAATCAAGACTGTGTCCGCGTTTTCCAGACTCTTCATATCCGCCGTGTAACCAGCCCAGTCAGCGACGAGGCTCTCTCCGGCTCCTGTCCTTCCGGTCTTTCTCTCGACGGCAGCGCCTTCAAGCCTCGCTCCCATCTCCCTGGCCAGGTCGGTAAGGAACTGTCCGTCCGTGACCGCCCCTGCTATCGGGTCTATCGTACTCTCGCGGACGATATCCTCGTCGAACGAGGGCGATACCGTGCCTTTCTTCTCGACAAGGGTCGCCGCCGGTATGACGACATTGGCGCCTGATGCGGCCGCTCCCCGGAAGAGCTGCGTGGCTACGGTGAACTTGCTGTCGCGAAGGGCCTTCTCCACCGGAGCGGCGGGGAAGACCGAGAACGGGTCTATCCCGAGAAGGATGAAAGCCTGCACTCCGCCCGAAGCGATGTTCGCCAGGGTCTTGCCCATTCCCGCGCCCGCGAGTACGGACCAGATCCCCCATGTGTTCTGCTGAACGAACTGGGCGTCAAAAAGACTTTCACCGGGGCAGATCCGGGTGACCGCTTCGGCCAGGACCGCTACGATGCCGGGCGCTCCGAAGCGTCCGAATATATTCGAAACGTGAGTCTCGACAGTGGCGGCTCCCAGCATCGAAGCTGCCGCGCCCTCGATATCATCTTTCGAGACGCCGCCGAGACGCTCTATCTCATTCCAGTCAATGGCACTGGCCAGCTTGCCGAGTTCACCGGGCAGCTGCGCGCCGCTCTTCGCGGCCGCCGCCTTGAGCAGTCCTGCAAGGACCGCCGGTTCGCCTCCGGGCCTGCAGGCGAGATGCCTGTTGGCAAACCACGCCGAGTGGTTCTTCTCGGGGCTGACAGTGATAACCTCGTTCCCCCTGCCGCCGAACTTGCCCGCCGCTACGGCCTTTGCCGTGCATGGATGTTCGGTGAATGGATCTCCGACGAGCAGGAAGACCTGCCTCTCGCCAGCGGGCTTCTGCCCGGCGGGAGTGAGGCCGGAAAGGTCGATCCCCGTCCACGCCCTGAAGAGCGGGACATCGTCGGGGGCCATGAGGGCGATGTTTTCGGTGCCGATCACCTCTCGGGCGAATTTCAGCGCCAGCGCCGCCTCCTCGTTCGTCAGGCTGTCGCCGAGCAGAACGCCGATGGCGTCACCGCCGGCTTCGCCCTTTACGGCAGAGAGATTCTTCGCCGCGTCTTTGACGGCGGCCTCGTACGAGGTCCTCTCTCCGAGAACGAACGGGTAGTTGAGCCTGTCGGGATGGGAGATGAGTTCAACCATCGCCGCCCCGCGGGCACAAAGGCTTCCGCCGTACTTTGAATCCTCACTATCGTCCCAGTCCAGCGAAAGGACCGATTCGTTCGTGAAGATCGGGCTCCTGCCGCCGCCCCTGAGTATCAGAGGACAGGCGAGGGAGCAGATCGAACAGTTGCTGCGTATTTCACTCATAGACTGCTTTTCTTCCCGGGCCGCCGATGCGTGCCCAAACCACAAGTGAACTAGCCGAACACGTTCGGAACGTGCTTGATCTTGTCGTAACACATATCTGGACCGTCGACGCACAGATAATAGTGGCCGACGTTACAACGTCCGCACTTGCCCATGCCGCAGGACATCTTCCTGTTCATCGAAAGGTATATCTGCGGGGGCTTGTAACCGATCTCGAGAAGTTTCAGGGTGACGAACTTGAGCATGATCTCGGGGCCGCACGAGAGGGCAAAGCTGTCGGTTATGTCGATCCCCTCGAGCTTGCCGGGATCGAGCAGTGTCGTCACCAGGCCGACATGCCCCGTCCAGTCGGGATGAGGGATATCGATCGTGGTCTCAAGCGATATGTTTCCCGCCAGCGCACGCCACTCGTCATACTGCCTGCGGAAGCTCAGCTCCGCCGGTTCCCTGGCGCCGAACTTTATGACGATCTTTCTGTACTTCGACGGGTCGGCGAAGAGACCGTAGAGCAGCGCCCTCATAGGGGCAAGGCCCACGCCGCCCCCTACCACGAGGACATCCTTGCCCACGAGTTTGTCGAGCGGATATCCCTTTCCGAACGGCCCTCTCAGCCCGACCTTCGCGCCGGGCCCGAGATCGTGCAGAGCGTCCGTCACCTTTCCCGTCTTGAGAATGGTTATCTCCATCCTCTCGGTTATGTTCGGGTCGGAGCTGGGCGTGAACGGCGCCTCGCCTACTCCGGGGACGGTAAGCTGCATGAACTGGCCGGCCTTGAACTGGATCGGCCTTACCGGCTTGAGGACGAACGTCTTGATCGTCGGGGTCTCCGTTATGACATCTTCGACAACGGTATCGATGGGATAATACGGATTCTTCATCCCAACAGCTCCCTTACTTGGCTGCCTTGCTCATTACATTCTTGAACACTGCCCGCATGTCTATCCCGGCGCTGCAGGTGTCGATGCACCTGCCACAGCCGGTACAGAAGATCTCGCCATGACTGACGGGCAGATAATCATACTTGTGATAAAAACGGTGCTTCACGCGGTCGCCGAGGCGGGGCCTCGGGTTGCCCATACCGGCCATTCTCGCGTATCCGGTCACCTGGCAGCTGTCCCAGGACATCACCCGCCTGAACTTCTCTCCCTCGACGGTATCGTACAGGAGGAAGCAATAGCAGGTCGGGCAGATATTTGTACAGGCGCCGCACTCCACGCACCTGGCCGACTCTTCTTCCCAGAGCCCGTCGGAAAGCGCCGCCCTGAGGGGCTCGGTCACCTTTGTGGCGTCGGGGAAATCCTTGTTGTTTTCCTTCAGCTTCGCGACGACCTTCATCCGCGCGTCATCTCTCGATTTCTCCTGTCCCTCGCGAGGAGCGGTGAAAAGGTCCCCGTTTTCAGAGACTACTTTCTCGCCGCGTTCCGATCCCGTCTCGACGAGATACCCCGCGTCAACCTTTGAGATCGACAGGTCATAACCCTTCTCCGGCCACGGCCTCTTGCCCAGCAGGTCGCAGAAGCACGAATCTCCGCAGTCTGTACAATCGGCGGCTATCGTGAACATCTTCTCCCTGCGGATCCGGTAGAACGGGTCTTCGAACTCTCCTTCGACCTGCACCTTGTCGACCAGCTCCATGGCTGCGACGTCGCAGGCCCTCGCGCCGACCACTATATGTGAAGGCGCGTTTTCACCGGCTTCTAGCTCATCGAGTTCCTCTGCGGGATACTCGGCGACTGTCGAACGCAGCAGCTGAGCGAATCCCTTCAGTGTCTCGACCGTACGAAAGCCTTCGACACTCATCCCTTCGGGAAGAGGAAAGGCCTCGACGCGCTCAATATGAAGTTTTCCGGTGTCTTCTTCCTTGACGGGCACAAAAAGCTCTCCCTCGCCGGAGAGTTTTTTAAGCAACCGCTCGAAGTTTGTCGAGTCGATAAACTGCATGTAGTTTTTTCCGTAAAAAGAATCGGCAGCCGAGAAGACGGCGGCCTAAATTCACCTTACCAGCAGCATGCCACCTTCGGCATGCCCGAGACAGCAGAGAGTACAATTCCACAAACAGGACAAAAGTGTCAAGATTATTTTTTTCGGAAAACCGTAAAAGGTGTGGTTTTTCGACAGGACCTTTCCTGGCAGGAAACGAATCGCCCGCATTGATGAAAACGGGCGGACCGGATGGCCCGCCCGTCGAATGGTCAGTGTGGTCGTTCTTTTTCTTTATTCCTTTACCAGCGCCTCGACCGCCGCCTTCAGCTCATCGCCGCGCAGATTCTTGTACCTTATCTTTCCCTGCTTGTCGATGAGGAACGTAGCGGGAATCGAACTGACCGCATAGAGCTCGCCGATCTCCGCCTTCCAGCCCTTGCCGTCGTAGATCTGGCGCCACTTCATGCCCTGTTCCTCGAGGTAGGAATCCAGAGCCTGCCGGTTGTTGTCCATCGAAACGCCGAGGATGTCGAAGCCCTTGCCGTTATAGGCCGCGTATACTTCCTTGACGATGCGGCATCTCCGCCCGGCATGGGGCGCACCACGTGGCCCAGAAATCGAGGAGGACCACTTTCCCCCTGTAGTCGGAGAGGCTGATCTCCTTGCCCGCGATATCTGTCGTCTTGAAGTCCAGCGCGTCGGCGCCGATCTTGAGTTTCTTCATCGTCTCGAGACGTGCGAGCATGTCCTCGGCCGACTTCTTCATCTTGTCATCGAGCCCCTTGACCGCGACTGCCTTGTCCAGCGCTTTCCTGGCTCCTTCGAAATCGTCGTCGTCTATGCAGGCACCGGCAATCGTCATCCATGCCATTCCTTCTTCCGACGGCTCTTTCGGAAATGTCGCCGCGATATACTTGTCAAGGAACTCCCTGGCGTCCGCGTTCCGTCCGGTCTGCGAATATATCTGGCTGAGAGTGACCATCGCGCTTCCCGACGCGGCAGTGCCGGCGTAAGTCTCGATGAACTTCTTGATCTCCTCTTCGGCCTTTACGAGAAGCTGATCCATCGGGATCCGGTTCCGGTCCTGCTGGAGTTCGCCCATTAACTTGATGAAAGCGTCCTTCGCCTCGTTCTCCCTGGCGGCATCGGCTGACGCCGCTCCGGCGAGCATGGCGACCACCGCCATCGCCAGCATAAATATCCTTATACTTCTTGTCATGATATCTGCCCTTTCAAAAATCGGGACGCGCCGAACGCCGGACACGCCCCGGATAATCCCCTCTGTAATGCGCCGGGACCGCTATCAGCCGCCCCGCTTCTTCACTATCCTGACGGAGCCCTTGATCGGCACCACAAGCTCATTGTATCCGGGATAGTTGGTCAGGAATTTCAGCGTCGCTTCGTACTTGCCCGGCTCCGATTTCGGCCGGATCTGGAACCTGCATGTGTAGGCCTTGCCGGGCTTGACCTCCCTGATGTTCCAGGTGATTGTCGGATCGCTCGGCACTACCTCCAGTACCTTCAGAGAGTCTCCCCTTGCCGCGATGATCGAGACAATCTTCTCGAAACTCTTCGATGTTCCCTCTTCTACCTGGAGCTCTCTCATGTATATCGTGCTCGGGTGAACCTCGACATCGTCCATGATATGAAGCCGGAACTGCAGCTTCTTCTCGGGAAGCATCTCAAAATCCGTTTCTATATACAGGTCGGCATAGTACTGTTTCGGCGGAAGGTCTTTCTTCAGCCATGTATCGATCTTGTACTTCTTGCCCTTTTCGATCGGCGTTATCTTGACGCCGATGCCCTCCTCGAGAGCCTCTTTATCCTTGCTGGCATCCGACCAGTGATATCCAGTCAGGTTGATCTTCTCCTCGACAGTAGATGTGAGGATCACTTCCTCCTTGAGCTCATCGCCCTTGTACCCCGAGAGGGACATCCCCTTCGAGACCTGGAAGACCTGCTTGACAATTCCGGTAACGGACAGCGTCAGCTTCGCATTTTCAGGATCGTTAGTCTTCACCGTGAAGCTTTTCTTGAAGCGCCCCGTGTGAAGCTTGTGTCCTATGAGTTTTACACCAATCTTTCCCTCCGACCCGGGAGGGATGACCTCGTCATAGTCGGCCACTGAGCAGCCTCACCCGGGGCGGACGCCGAGAATATGAAGTTCCGCAACCCCGTGGTTCCTCACCTTGAACTCATACTCGATGTCCACGCCTTCATAGAAAGTGCCGAGGTCGGGTTCCTTGTCCCGTATGTACAGCTTCGGCGGATCTTTCTGGCCCGCCACGGCCATCGATGCCAGCACAGTCGCCATCACAGCGAAGGTCACGACCGACAGGCCCAGCTTTCTCGAAAGATTCATCTAGTCTCCTCTGTCTCGCGGGCATCTGTTCGCAGCCACGCCCGCACTTGTTTGATTCATCCACTGAAAACAGACCCGATACCCCATCTATTGCCTGCGGCTCCATCAGGGGGACCGGGACATATCCGTATCAGTCAGTAGTACATTATAAAATATTAATAGCCGCAGGTTCCACCAATTATTTTATGGCGAATCTTTTTCCGGCACCGGAGATTCTCCCGAAAATCGCCTTGAAGACCGTTCCGGCAGGAAAGAAATAGAAGAAAAGGACGGGGTAGAGGGCCCACGCCTGGAGCCCGGCAGCGTGCAGGCCGGCGAAGACAAAGATCAGGATGTGCATCTTGACGACGCTGATATAGGGAAGGAGCATGTTCGGCTCCCTGCCGGGCTCGAGCGATCTCTTCATGTCGCCAAGCCTCGACCAGGCGCTGATAAGCACGAACGGCCAGTAGCTGCGGGCCGCAGCGTTGATGATCCCGAAGACGAACACGAAGGTTCCGCCGATCGATTCACCGAACGGGGTACCCTCGACTATGGGAAAAAAGGAGTTGAGGAACATCCCGTGTACGAAGTGGAAGCCCCCGAAATGCAGAGAGAAGAAGCCGAGAGTGAAAGCAACAGCAGGAGTGTAGGCGAAAAACCGCGTGGCGACGCTCCGAATGACCGACCCGTCATCGTGACCGGGCCCGTACTTGAGATAGAGTGTGGCTCCCGCGAAGAAGGCATTTACGAGGAGGACCAGCCAGGAAATCGCACGAAACGGACCGAAGATGAAAAAGGCGGCGATCGTAACGAAGACATTCATCCCGAGCGTCCTGAATTCCTTCAGGCCCCGTATATCTTTCAGGGTTTTCATCGCCCTTGATTCACCAGGCATATTGCCTGTGAAATATATCGATATGGCTGATATGAGGATAAAGGCGTAGCCGATGACAAGGCTCGATATCCAGAGGCCCCAGATAAGCTCCTTCGCTTCCCAGCCCTGCCATGAAGCGACCGCTACCATTGCGGTGAACGAGGCGAGATCCTTCACCCAGCCGGAAACGGAGATCTTTGTGTCGACCAGCATGCGCATTCCTCCATCCGGATGGAGGTGCAACAAGCGTTCCGCTTAAGGGGAGGAAAGAGGCAGTTCGCCCGCCTGCCACCCATAACCTTCATAATGATAGTCGATTGCGCCGTCCTTGATCTCGACGACCATGAAGCCCTCGGCAAATCCCCTGAAAGGGCCCTTCCACCAGGCGCCGCTTACGGCACCGCCCGTGACGAACTTTGTCCCCCTGACCTGTGCCTGCTCGACGATGTGCAGGTGCCCCTGGAGCACGAGCCTCAGGTCGCGGCCCTCGAAAGCGGCAAGTACTTCCGGTGTGTTGGTCACCATCTCAGCCGCCGGTATGCCCTCTTTAGCGCCGTATGTGGCCTGCAGTGTCGGAGATACAAGCGGAATATGGACGCAGAGGACGATAGGCGTGCCGGGTGCCGTCTTTTCGAGATCCCGGACAAGCCACTCGAGCGACCCGGGCCCGACATGCCCGAAATACCGTCTCGTGCCGGTGAAACCTATCGTATCGAGCATGATGAAGTGCCAGCCCCCGAAATCGAACGAGGAGTTCGTCGAGCCTCCGCCGAGCCTTTTTTCAAACATCTTCCTGCCGAATTCCGGGTGCACCGGATCGACGCCGCTTCCGGGGTAAAGCCCGAAGATCTCGTGATTTCCGACCGTGTGATGGACAGGCATCTCGAATTTCTCGCAGAGCTCGGCGGACAGCCTGTAAAGGGAATCAGCCCGCTCGTAACTTGTTCCGAGAGCGTCATATATCAGGTCCCCGCCTGTTATGACAAAGTCGGGGGCCAGCCTGTTGACCGCCTCGATAGCGGCTGAAAACCCATCTGCCCCGCGGCGCTCAGGCATCAGGTGAATGTCGGTCATGAATACGAATCGGAACGAGTTTGCGCTATCCCCGTGAATCGGCGCGGGCGCGGCTGACAGAGCGATGATACATGCTGCAAGGAATGTCGTGATTATAACGGCGGGCCTGCGTGACATCTGTACTCTCCTCCCGGTATATGTCCGCGAGTCATTGTACAGCAGTCAGCAGGTTACAGGAAGAAGGTTAACCCCGGCACGGCGCCTGAAGATCGGCCCCTGACTCCGCCAACAGGCGCCGCCGGGTACTTCAATGCTATGAATATAATACATTACAAATATTATGGGTAATTATTTTATCGATTCGTCAGAAAATAGGGCATCGCCCCTACGGCAACGCCCTGTAATGATACTGCGCCTTTCAAACCAGCGGGTTACGGCGCCAACCCGACATCGACCCACTCGTATTCCGGCTGGAAGAACGGCTCTCCGCGAGCGCCGGAGATCCTGGCGACCCACCAGAGCTTCGCTATCATGTCGTAATTGTCGCTGCTGCTACGGACAAAGTATTCCCCGGTATCGGGATCGAAGTTCATGACGAAGACGCCCGTGTCCCGCAGCTCCCTGCGGAACGCGATCGTGTCCCCTTCGAGAGAGCGCACGTAGAATCTCGCGTTCCTTCCCCCGGGCTTTATCTTGTATTCGGGGTACAGCTCCCCGACCCACCTGATCCCTTCGAGCACCATCAGGTCGAGGATATCGGAAACGGTCATGGCTACAAGAAATGATGTGCGTCCGACCGGGCCGTAATAGATCACGTCCGTGATATCGTCCCCGAACCTGTCGAGGAACTCTTCCCATCCCATCTCATCGCGCGTCTGCACGATAGTGGTCATCATCGAGCCGCCGAGACCTTCCCTTTCGAGATTCTTGAGCCTGATAAGGTAAAACTCGCCTATCTCCCAGGGAACGATCGGGCCGAACGGCAGGATTATCCCGTAGAGGTCATTGTCGATCAGCCCGCCGATTATGATCGTCTGGTCGACATACGTGTACTCGTAGCTGATATAGACGGGGGGATGGCAGGGTATGGGAGGCCGGTGAGGGGGGCGGTGCCCGGGGGGCCGCCAGCAGGGCCCGCCGCCCGGACGGGCTGGAGGCCTGCAGTCTTCTTTTCCTTTCCTTCCAACAGGACCTTTTTCCTTTCGTTTCTCTTTATAACGGTCCGGATATTTTTCGAATTTTCTCGGCGGCCTGCTGTACGAACCGCCCGATGGCGTCTTTCTCCCGCCTGTCACTTCACCGGGGGGGTCATTTCTGCCAGGTGCCGGTTTCACCGGGCGATCGGGCTTACGGGCAGGTGCGGGCTTATACGCCGGGGGCGGTGGTTTCGGCCGGTCAGGCGTCTTCTGAATACCGCCTTCTTTTCTGCCTCCTGAGACAGGGGCGCGCCTGTCCCCGGCGGAAGCGGCATCCGTCAGGATCGCCGAGGTAACAAGAAATATCGTTGTGATCAAAAATGCTGCAGGGGCAAGCGTACCCATACAGGGCATTCCCGTGCGTTTCATGACACCCCCCTGAAATGTGGCCAGCAAACAGAGTTCGGGCGAACAATTTGTGCGAACATATACAATATAGCAATAAATACGATAAAGTGAAGGGGCTGGCTCTCGTCAGGAAGCGTATATTGTTGACAGTCAGTGTCATTTTACTTTTCTTTATGGGGGGCTCGCAGTAAATTATTTCTACTTATTACCGATCTCGAATATGTAATACGCCGTATCGATCGGAAGGGGTGTCTCCGAAGTCAGCGGACGTGCCTCCGGTCCGGCCGCAAAAAGACAGGACGGAACCTGATGAACGAACAAAAAGAGATATACCTCGACCACGTTGCCGCTTCACCCGTCAGGAAAGAGGCCGTCGCGGCGATGGTGCCCCTTCTCGAGGACGGGTTCGGCAATCCCCAGAGCGTGACCACTCGCGGCCAGCGGGCCGCCGAGGTCCTCGCGCGAGCGAGGGAGCAGGTCGCGTCTCTCGCGGGAATGTCCGCATACGACGTGATATTCACCGCGTCCGGCTCAGAGGCGAACAACATGGCCCTCAAGGGCATAGCGAGAGGCCGCGCGAACAAGTCGAAACGCGTGATAATCTCCGCCATGGAGCATATCTCGATAATGACGCCGGCCAGAACGCTGGAGAAGGAAGGGTTCGAGATCGTGACCCTGCCGGTCGACAGCGTTGGCCTCGTAGACCCCTCCGGCCTGAAAAAAGCTCTCGCGGGCGGAGCGGCCGTCGTCTCGATAATCCACGCGAGCACGGAGGTCGGCACGGTCCAGCCCGTCACGGAGCTCGCCGCCATATGCAGGGAGGCAGGCGTGCCGCTCCACACAGATTCGTGGGGAGCCGCGGGCATGATCGACACGGACATGAACAGGACAGGCGCCGGCGCGATGACGATAGCGGCGCAGAATTTCGGCGGCCCCCCGGGAGCCGCGGCGCTGATCCTCGGGAAGGGATTCCCCGTGAGGCCGCTGATCCAGGGCGGCGTCCAGGAGAGGAACCTCAGGGCGGGCCAGGAGAACATACCGGCGATCGCCGGCATGGGAGTCGCGGCCGAACTCGCACTGGCCGAGCTGGCCGACAGGGCGGCGCGATTTATCCCTATAAGGGACGCGTTCATCGAGAAGCTGCCCGCTGCGATCCCCGATGTGATAGCGACTGGGCACCCCGAACAGCGCCTTCCCGGACACGCATCGTTCTGTGTCAAATTCATCGAGGGCGAGGGCCTTCTGCTCTTCCTCGACCACAACGGGATCATGGCCGCAAGCGGCTCCGCCTGCACATCGAAGGCGCTCAAGGGCAGCCACGTCCTCGAGGCGATGGGCTACGACGCCGCTACTGCACAGGGCTCGATAGTATTCTCGCTCGGCGATTCGAACACGATCGAGGACGTCGACACGGTAATAGAAGAGATGAAGCCGATCGTCTTGCGCCTGCGCGAGATGTCCCCCATATATAACAAGGACCAGGACTGAAAGAGGACAATAACTGACAGGAGAAGAACAATGCCAATGTACAGCGACAAGGTGATGGACCATTTCATGAAGCCGCGCAATGTCGGCGAGATCGAGAACGCGGACGGCGTGGGAGAGATCGGGAACCCGACCTGCGGCGACATGATGACATTCATGATCACGGTCGAGGACGACAGGCTCGCCGATATCAAGTTCAAGACCTTCGGCTGCGGGGCCGCTATCGCGGTCTCGAGCATGGTCAGCGAGATGGCGACGGGGAAGACACTCGACGAGGCGATGGAGATCACAAACGACATGGTCGCCGAAGAGCTCGGCGGGCTTCCCAAGAACAAGATGCACTGTTCCAACCTCGGGGCCGACGCGCTGCACGCCGCGATCGAGGATTATCGCAAGAGGAAGGAAACGGGCGAGCCCGCTCCGACACCTCACGCGCAGAAAAGCGAGATGCACGGGCAGACCTGTCCCTACTGCGATTCTGAAGTCGAGGAGACATACACTTTCTGCAACTCCTGCAAGACCGAGCTTAAGGACTGCCCTGAGTGCGGCAAGGTCGTATCGAACTCACTGGCTGAGTGTCCGCACTGCGGCTGCACCCTCGGCGACGAAGAAAAAAAGGACTGAGCGGGGAGCTTATCAGGCCATGCCGGCAAAAGAACTCGTAGAGAAGATCCTCCGGCTGAAGGAAGAGACGGGCGCGGTAATCCTCGCTCATAACTATCAGCCGCCCGAGATCCAGGACGTCGCCGACCACCTTGGCGACTCGCTGGACCTCAGCCGTCTTGCCGCCAGGCTGGAAGAGGAGATCATAATCT
Organism: Candidatus Krumholzibacteriia bacterium; assembly: GCA_963836185.1. Taxonomy (GTDB): domain Bacteria; phylum Krumholzibacteriota; class Krumholzibacteriia; order Krumholzibacteriales; family Krumholzibacteriaceae; genus JAUWCL01. The sequence goes on along the minus strand of CAWIIQ010000003.1, from coordinate 162,181 downwards.
TCTGCGGCGTCCACTTCATGGCCGAGACCGCGGCCATCCTCTCCCCGGACAAGAAGGTCATCCTTCCCGACCCGGACGCGGGCTGCCCGATGGCCGACATGATCGACGCCGCACAGCTGCGCGCGCTCCAGGAGAAGCACCCCGGCGCCGTGACGGTGATGTATGTCAACTCGACCGCCGAGGTCAAGGCGCTGACCGACATCTGCTGCACCTCGGCCAATGCCCTCGCCGTAATCGATTCCATCCCGGAGGATGACAAGATCATTTTCGGGCCCGACCAGTATCTCGGGCGGGTGGGTATCGCTGCAGACCGACCGCGGCATGATCCTGTGGAACGGGTTCTGCCCGTCACACCAGAAGATCATGCCCGAAGAGATACGGGCACTCAGAGAGCAGCATCCCGACGCGGTCGTCATGGTTCATCCAGAGGTCAATCCTGAAATCGAGGCCGAAGCTGACATCGCTCTTGGAACGGGGTCGATGATAAAATTCGCCGGAGAGAGCGACGCGACCACCTTCATCGTGGGAACCGAGGTCGGGATGTGCTACCGCCTCGAGAAACTCTACCCTGAAAAGAGATTCATCCCCGCGTCGCCCAACGCGATATGCCCGAACATGAAAAAGATCTCGCTGGAGAAGATCCTGGCTTCCCTCGAAAACCTCGGCCCCGTAGTCACGGTTCCGAAGAAGACGGCCGACGCCGCCAGAACCGCCATAGAACGAATGATCGAAATCGGCTGACGTCAGATTGCAGATGACAAGACCAGACTCATCGAAAAAGCTCTTTATCGCCATCTTCGCGGCGCTTGTCATCCTTCACGCCTTTGCCGTCTCGAGTCCGCGGCTTCTTCCCTTCACCGACCTGCCCAACCACCTCGCAGCATCGACGATCGTCCGTCACTACGGCGAGTTCGGCAATGAATTCGCGAAATATTTCAGCGTCGACCTCTTTCCGAAACCGAATGTGCTGTACCTCGTCTTCTGTTCAGCGAAGATCTTTCCCTCCGTCGAAACGGCAAGCAGGGTTTGGTACTTCCTCTACGCTCTTCTTCTTCCGCTTTCGGTCCTGCTGCTGACACGAAGGCTCGGGGGAGCGATGTGGACCTCGGTGCTGTCGCTTCTGCTGCTCTACAGTTACCCGGTGATCTGGGGATTCACAGGGTATACTATGGCGATACCGCTTGTCCTGTTTTCGGCATGGGCCTCGGCGGGAATGGCGATGAAGCCCGGCGCGCGGTCCGCCGCCGCAAGCGTTCTTCTGTTGCTTCTGATATTCTTCGCCCATGCTCTTGCTGCGATCTTCGCGATCGTGCTTCATCTCGTATTCATCACCTTTGCCAGAAACACCAGGCCTCATCGCAAGGCGGCGAATCTCCTGACTGTCCTGCCGGCGCTGACGATGCTGGCCGCCTGGTGGTTCTACGGAAGGTCGTTCTGGGTCGGCCGGTCCACCACGGAGTATCTCGCCGACTACTATTCGGGAGATTTCTTCACCTCATTTGCCGACAGGTGGCAGATCCTCTTTCTCGATAACTACACCGTCCTCGGCGGCACGCCGGGCAAAGCGTGTCGGTATAGCATTCTCTCTGGCCATAGCGGTCATCGCGCTGATCCCGCTGATCCGCTGGCGCGCAGGCAGAACCGGTGAGGCGGAGGGAACAAGATACGCCCTTCTTCTGCTCGCCGTCTCTGCCGCATGCTACGCGTTTCTGCCGAAGGATCTTCCCGGACAGGCGATCCTCGCGCAGAGATTCTCCAGCCTTGTCCTGCTATCACTTGTCATAGTCGCCGGCATCCTGTGGAAGGGCCGCGGGGTCCGCCTTGTCCCCGCTGTCGCAATTGCCGTGTGCCTCGTCCACCTGGCCCTCTGGTGGAGTGATTTTCGGTCCTTCAACCGTGAGAACGAAAGCTTCACCGGGGACTTCTTTCCCGGCCACTGGAAAGGAAAGATGCTCTCGGGGCTTATCTATGACTTCAGGTGGCGAGGCTCTCCCGTGTACATCCATTACCCCGGCTATTACATCACCTGGAAGAAGGGGATAGCAGCGACCAGCATTATCGGATACCGGTTCGGAGCGGTGAGAAGGAAGGCCCCGATCACGATCCTGCCCGCCTACCTCGAATGGATCGGCAGGTTCCAGGAATATGATGGACGATACTCCAGCCTCGACTACCTCGTCGTGCGCGGATCGGCCCCCGCCGGGCACGAGCACGACACCGACGGATTCGAGCCGCTTCGCTCCGCGGGCGAGTGGCGCCTCCTCAAAAACAATTGACACCGGGTGCCCTTATGCCCGACTCTCTGTCGCTGAAAAAATATTTTTTTGCATCAATGAAAGGGAGGAGAGTCAAATGAAGCGCGTTATCATCGCAGTCCTCGCAACTGTCGTCCTCGCTTCGGCTTCACTGCCGGTAACGGCAGGTGAGCCGACCTATGGATTCAAGTTCGGCGGCTTTGTCAAAGCTGACGCCATGTGGGACAACGCAAGGATCTACCCCGGAAATTACAGGCTCTGGGTCACACAGATGGAAGTAAAGAACGACGCCTTTTACCTCACCGCTAACGAGACGAGGCTGGGGTTTGATTTCTGGTGGGATGAAGGCACATACAAGACTACCGCCAAGCTCGAGTTCGACTTCTACGGCGCCGCCCCCGCAGAGAACAAGGCTCAGCCGATGCTGCGCCACGCCTTCATCAAGCTCGATGGAGAGACATGGGCCCTTCTCTTCGGACAGACGTGGGACATCATCTCGCCCCTTAACCCGAAGACGGTCAACTACTCCGTCAACTGGACACAGGGCAACATCGGCTACCGCAGGCCCCAGATGCGGTTCACATTCAAGATGAAGCCGGGCGAAAGCACTGACCTGAAGATCGATCTGGGTATCTCGAGGAATCTCGGTCATGACCTCGATGACGACAAATTCAACGACGGGACCGATGCGGGTATGCCGGCGTTCCAGGGCCGCCTCGGCCTCGGCACACCGATGGGCGAGGAAGGCAAGTTCGCGATCGGCGTCTCGGGCCACTATGGCCAGGAAAAGTATGCCGCCCTCGGCGCGGAGGATATCGACGCGAACGACACACCTTCCTGGTCGCTCAACGGTGACCTTCTGATAAAGATCAACAAGCGTGTCTCCCTGCTCGGCGAGTTCTTCATGGGCGAGAACCTCAGCCAGTATCTCGGCGGCGTCCTGCAGGGCGTCAATCCCGTCGGCGATCCCCTTCCCTCCATGGGCGGCTGGGGCCAGATACAGGTCGGCGTGTCGAAGAAGACGCTGATCAATGTCGGCTACGGCTGGGACGATCCGGATGGAGACAAGTGGCTGGTCCCCGACGATGGCGAGTCCTACTCGATGAGGGACTTCAACTCGGAGGCGTACGGCAACGTGATGTACGGCCTCACGAATAATGTCTCGCTGCTCTTCGAGCTCGCCTATATGCAGACGAAGTACAGGGACACGACGTACGGGGTCGAGAGCACGCTCGCGGACTACGACGCCATGAGGTTCCAGTTCGCGGTCAAGGCTGCTATCAAGTAGCTACAGGCAGAGAGGGCTTACCCCTTCGAAACCCCGGAGGCACCGAGGGTTTCTTCCGGGGTAAGCCCTCTCCATATATCCTGAATACCCTCCCACCACTCACATCCAGCCCGGGGCAGGCCCGCTCCTCATACACCCCCCTGATAGCCCCGAGCTGCTCACATCCATCCCTTTAATCCTTACCCTGCCCGTGGGTATTACCCTTGGTAAACATTGAGTTTAGCAGGGAAATCTGCTAGAATTCTTAAGGGTTAAATCTCATTACATTTCAACGGGAGGGGCATACTCATGCGACACAGGACCTTTGGAACGGCGGTCTTTACCGTCACATTTATCGTGATTTTCGGACTGTCCGTATGGGCCGCGTGGCAGACTGACGGGGTGCAGGTCTCATGGGGAGACAGGTACGAGCTCGACCCGCATATTGCCCCGGATAACAACGGGGGGGCGTATATCGCCTGGGTGCAGGGTTTTGTCAGCTCTCTGCAACATCCCAGTGTCTTTGTCCAGAAGATCGACACAAACGGGGATCTTTTATGGGGCGCAGGCATCATGCTCAACTCAGATTCCATTTACGCCTGGACGCCGATCGATATAACCCCGGACGGGGCCGGTGGAGCTCTCGTCGTCTGGTCCGACGGCCGGAAATCCGCGACCTATGGCCAGGACATCTACGCGCAGCGCCTCAACGCTGGCGGCAGCAGACTCTGGACAGAATGGGGCACGGTCGTCTACGAGGGGGCGGAAACCCAGCATTACCCCCTTATTGTATCGGACGGGGCGGACGGCGCGATCGTCGTATGGCGGGACTATAACTACAGCGCCTCGACCGACCACCTCTATGCCCAGCGCCTCGACGCCTCCGGCATCCGGCAGTGGCCTAACGGCGGCGTCCGCGTCTGCACAGAAGCGGCCGACCAGGTACGGCACCGTATCGCTACCGATGGAGCCGGCGGCGTGATCATCGTCTGGGACGACGAGCGCGTTCCCGCGGACGTCAACGTATATGCCCAGAGGATCGACGCGAGCGGGACACTCCAGTGGGACCCGGCAGGTATCCCGATATGCATCGAAGCAGGCCAGCAGACATTCGCCCAGATCGTTTCCGACGAGGCCGGCGGCGCGATCATCACGTGGGAGGAGAGCTCTCGCCCCGGACTATACTCCCAGCGCGTCAACGCCAGCGGGGACACCCTGTGGGCGGCGAACGGCCTGGCCGTAAACTACTATTATGCCGGGAGCCGTACCGACCCCCAGATCGCGCAAGACGGGAGCGGCGGAGCGGTTCTATGCTGGTTGGACTCACGGACCCCACGGGGAGTCTATGCCCAACGGATCACTGGCACCGGCGATCTTCTGTGGAACGTCGATGGCGTCATGATCTGCGAGGCCATCGCATCCCAGTACGACCCCCAGATAGCTTCCGACGGGCAGGGCGGCGCCGCTATCGCATGGCAGGAAAACAGGAACGTCTCGTACCTCGGCGATGTCTATGCCCGTACGGTCGATGCTTACGGAAACGTACAGGGGCCGAGTATAGGCACGGCGATCTGCTCCAATACAGAGAACCAGCTGGAAGTCAGGATCGCCACCGACGGCGCCGGAGGCGGTATTGTGGTATGGCGCGATGCCCGGGAGCCCTATAGCGACATTTATACGGGCAGGGTCTACTTCAACGGGTCCACCGATGCCGATCCGGCGGAATCGCCGAACGCGGCGTTCCTTTCCCAGAACTACCCCAACCCCTTCAACCCGTCGACGACGATCGACTTCGGGCTGGACAGGCCGGGCATGGTATCGCTTCGGATCTACGACGTGTCGGGCCGCCTCATCTCAGTGCTGGTGGATGACAAGCGCGAGGCGATGAGATATTCAGAGACATGGAACGGCCGCGACCTGCAGGGAAACGACGTCGCTTCAGGTGTCTATTTCTATCAGCTGATCACGCCGGAGTTCGAAAGAACGCGGAAGATGACGCTGATCCGATAGATTTGCATAGCCGCACGTCAGGCGGCACAGACCAGCCTCGGTGTTACAGGAAGAAGGGGATCACATCATGAACAGGGCACCCGCAGCTCTCGCGCTAATCATAGCCACTCTGATTCTGGTTCACGCCGGTTCCGGCGCGCTGGCGACCACCTGGTACGTAGACGTCGGGGGATCAGGCGATTTTACACAGATAAATGATGCGGTCTTCGACAGTGAGGAGGGCGATACGGTACTCGTCGCCGCGGGGACTTATTATGGTTACATCCTTGTGAACTATAGAAGTATACACATTATCTCAGAAAGCGGCCCTGCCGTTACAATCATCGATGCCTACAGCACTTTGCAGGCTGCATCACTGGGATTCGATATCTTGGAAAGCCAGGCGGTGATCGACGGGTTCACGATAACCAATGGAGCCGCATGGGGGATAAGGATACGCGAAGCAAGCCCTACAATCCGCAACTGCGTAATAACCGGAAACGATTCCTCTCTGACACATGACTATGTAAACGGCGGCGGCATTTTAAATGGCGGACGTGGAACCGCGACAATTCAGAACTGCACTATTACTGACAATCACCGCCGGGGCGGAGGGGGCGGAATCGCTGCGTATGGTTGTGACGGCCTTATTTTGGAAAACTGTGTGATCTCGGAGAATGGCTCCAGTGAATCGGGTGGAGGCATTTATCTGTACGATACTCCCGCAACAATCACTACCTGTACGATAAGTGACAATTATTCAGGTCCCGAATCGGGCCACCATGGTGGCGGAATCCACGCCGATAGTTGCGCCAGCCTGCTCATAGAGAATTGTGTGATCTCGGGAAACTCGACCGAAGATGACGGGGGCGGGATCTACCTGGAACAAATCGACGCAACGATATTCGGCTGCTCTATCATCGATAATCACGCCGAATCCAACGGCGGCGGAGTATATGCCTTTGGAAATACGTCCGTTGTTCTTGATGCCTGCGAGATTATCGATAACACTGCCTACGCTGGTGGGGGCGTGGTTTCCCAGGGCGAGATGAAGGTCCTGCACTGCAATGTTCTGGGCAACGATGCGATCTGGTCATCCGGCGGTATGGGTCTCGGGCATGATATCTCTTTTGATTCCATAACAGTAGACAACTGCACCATTGCGTACAATACCGCTGGAGTTGCCGGGGGCGGCCTTTCGGCTGCCGGCTCTTACACTACTATCACCAACACGATCATCGCTTTCAACAACGAAGACGGTATCTGGCAAGGCAGTATCGCACCCGTTATAATGTGCTGTGATGTATTCGGAAACACGGCCCGAAACTATTACGGGCATCAGCCCGACCAAACGGGTATCAACGACAACATATCCGAGGATCCCCTCTTCTGCGTTCAGCCGAGCTATGATACCTTCATCTACACCGCATCTCCCTGCGCGGCAGCCAACAGCCCCTGCGGAGAGCTCATCGGCAGAAGCGGGGCCGCCTGCACATCGCTTCCCGACCTGGTGATCGCCAGCGTTGAATTCGATGACTACTACCCCCCTGTGGACGGCAATATTCAGGCGACGCTCAAGATCAGGAATGTCGGTCACATAACCGCGTACGGTTTTTACACTGGGTACTACTACGACCTGCTCACCCCTCCCGTGACCGGCCAGAGCGGGAACATTTTCTTCCATACCGACAGCCTGGCGGCCGGCGATTCGCTGACGCACTGGATACCGAATATCTCGAATGACGAGGTCGAGGAATGGGCCTCATATTTCCAGGTCGACTATACGAACGCTGTTGCCGAGTTTGACGAAAATAACAATGTCAGCGGTCCGCATCTGATCAACTGGACGATCCCACCGACGGACGGATGGCCCGTTCCGGGCGGCGGGGATTTTCATTCCTCGCCGGTGATCGCGCTTCTCGACAACGACCCGCGCACGAAGGAAGTAGTTATAGGCTGCGACGACGGTTATCTGTACGCCTATTCCGCATACGGGACCACACTGCCCGGCCAGTGGCCCGTCTACCTGGGCAACCCGGTCTATTCCTCTCCCGCGGTCGGCAATATCATCGGGGACTACCATAACGAGATCGTTGTCGGCTGCGGGTCGTATCTCTACGCATTCGACTGGGCGGGAACGCAGCTCTGGACTTTCGGGCCGAGCCAGGTGGTAACCTCAACGCCGGCTCTCGTCGATCTCGACGACGATGGCCTGCTAGAGATCCTGTTCAGCCGCAAAACCCTTATCGGAGATATTCAGCTGTATGCCCTCGAGGGTGACGGCACGATATGCCCGGGCTCCTGGCCCGTGCCTCTCGGCGGCACAGCGGTCACTTCCCCGGCGGTCGGGGATATGGACCAGAACGGCACCATCGAGATAGCGGTCATATCAAGCGGCATGGAAAAGCTTGAGGACAAGTCCTTCGTCCACCTGTTCAATGCCGACGGCACATATTTCAACAGCATGAACTGGCCGGTGCTGATCGATACTATCTCGACCTGCTCACCTGTCCTTGGAAATATCGCAAGCGATTATGACCTCGAGGTCATCACAGGCGGCCTGAACGGGACAATTTACGCGATCAATCTAGCGGGCGGTATCTGGCCGAGTCTGCCCCAGGTACAGGGCTCCGTGGACATGTCACTCGCCCTGGCCGAGCTTGACACAGATGACCGCCAGGAAATAATCGCGGCGTCGAGATACTGGAGCGATACGCCTTATCCCGGGCTCTATTACAGCAGAGTGACCGCTATCGATAACGACGGGACCATAATGTCATCCTGGCCGCAGAGCGCGGGGGCGTGGATCACCGGCCTTACGCCGCCTTCCCCCGTGGCCTTTTATGAAAGGGTCCTGCACGGCAGCCCGGTCGGGAATGTCTACGGCTGGGAGAGTTCCGCTGCCGCGATCCTGGGGTTCCCTTTCGATGTCGAGGGCAGGGTCTATTCTTCGCCGGCCATAGGAGATCTCGACGGAGACGGATATCTCGATATGGTCGTGGCGACATCGGCCGATTCGGTCTATGCCTTCGACCTCGGCGTTGTCGAGGATTTCGAAACAGCCTATAACCTCTGCTGGCCCTTCTACCGGAACGACAAGACGCGATCGGGCTGCTATTTCGTCGATCCCCCGACAGATGCCGGTGACGCGGAGGATTTTCTGCCTTCAGCGACGGCGCTCAAATCGATTCATCCGAACCCGTTCAATCCGGCGACGACGATAACCTTCGACATCAGCAAGCGGACCCGCGTGCGGATCTCCATCTACGACGCCGCCGGAAGGGCTGTCTGTCTTCTGATGGATGATATCGTCGACGGGGGACGGCATGAGGTCGTCTGGAACGGCAGAAACAGCGCCGGGGCTTCAGTAGCGACAGGGGTCTATTTCTGCAGGATGAACGCCGGTGAGATCACGCAGACGAAGAAGATGGTCCTCTTGCGATAACTGATATTCGGATATCCGGAATTCCTGTGATAGCGCGGGGGTGCGATATGATTGTCGCTCCCCTTCTTTTCATATAATTATCCCTGGAGAAACTAAAATATTCCTGGATTTTCTCAATTTTATCCTTGACATAATTTTCAGCCCCAGATCTCCATCTTCCGACTCTGCCGTCAATTACGCTGCCAGGCGGACCTCAGCGCCCCTCTCTTCGCCTCTCTCGAAGATCGAGACATCCGGCTCATCCCGGCCCCCGTCGAGGCGCCAGGCGCCATCTGTTTTAGCGCCAGAAGTCCGTGTTATAATGTCTGCAGATGGAGAGGGCAAATGGGGGGCAGAGATAATGACCTGATCTCACCCGGAGGTGACGATGATGAGGACGACGAAGAGCTCGATCCCTTCCAGCAGTAGATCCACAAAGACCATCCCGGAAGTAAAAGCCCTCAAAGGTGTCTCAAACAGGGCCCTTCTATCCGGTATACGTAAGCTCTCTGAGACTGAGAGAAAGACCGTGCTTTCTATCCTCGTCCACCTGATCGAGATAGACAGAAGAAAGCTCTATCTTCCTCTCGGCTTCAGCTCTCTCTATGAGTTCTGCACAGAGCGTCTCGGGTACTCCGAGTCCACAGCCGGCAGGAGGATATGTATCGCCAGGTGCATCCGGGACTACCCGGCAGTCTACCGCGCGCTCTGCTGCGGGAAGGTCAGCATGACCAACCTCGCGATGATCGCCAGGATCATGACCCCGGAGAATGTCTCTGATCTTCTCTGCCGGATAGAGGGAGCCTCGAAAAGGGAGGTCGAGCTTCTTGTCAGCAGCCGCAGGCCTAAGAGCGCTATCAGAGACAGGGTCACCCCGGTATATGTAAAAACGCTGCTAGCTGTAAAAGACGACGATCGCAAGAGCAGCGGAGACAAGACATGCGACCGTAAGAGTGACGGAGACAAGACATGCGATCGCAACAGCCTCGGAGACAACACGTTAGATGGGGGTGGTAAATTCTCCACCGCCACCGGTGGCGGTAAAAATCCTGCCACTTCGAAGGGGAGCGAGAGCTGGCAGCGGCGAAGGGCCGGCAGCCAGCCCTGATACTGGCAGCAGGCCCTTCGCCGCGCAGACAGTGGTTTTCGAGGAGAGGCTGAAGGTCACGTTCGGAGCGGACCCCGACTTCATGCGAAAGGTCGAGAGGTCCGTTCTCTTCTCTCCTCGAAGTATCACAGGCATCTTGAGCTTGGCGAGCTCTTCTCTCTTCTGATGGACGAGTACATCGAGAGACACAGCCCTGAGGGGAGGATCAGGAGAAAGAGAAGCGGGAGAAGAGGGCCGAGAAGGAATCGATCAGTCGCCTGGCTGCCGTAAAATCGAATAGTACAGGATCCCAGGTCAGACAGGGGCCCCTGATCAAGTCGCGCGTATATCCCCCGGAAGGTCCGTGACGAGGTATACGCCAGGGACAAGGGACGATGTTCCTTTGTCTCCCCCGGCGGCAGGAGATGCGGGTCTACCTGGGACCTGCAGATAGACCACAGGGTCCCCTTTGCCAGGGGCGGGGACAACTCTCCGGAGAATCTCAGGCTGCTGTGCGGGAAGCACAACCGGCTCGAGGCCGAGAGGGCCTACGGAAAGAAGCACATGGAGCAGTATGTCAAGGAACCGCCCGGACAATATGCCAGAGCGCCTGTCGGATGTTATCTCAAGGAACCGACAGGACACTATTTCTGGCAACCTGCCGTGAAGTATCTCAAGGACCCGACGGGACAATATGAGAAAATGGCTCAGAATATAAAATCCCAATTGGCCCGTGAGCTCCGGATTAATTATGGGGCTGTCGTTCGATCCGATCTGAACAAAGACTATCTCAATTATCTGTTTTTTGCTTCCCCCAGTACACCCCGGTCCTGAACAGCACCGCCCCCACTACCATTACGGGAACATCGACGATAAGCGTCGCGCTGTCGAGTCTGCCGAGGATAAATCTCGAGACGATCAGGCTGATCGAGAGTACAGCGAGCATCAGACCGATCGTCGCCCTCAGGCGATGTTTCACTCTGCCTTGCCTCTGAAGGCTCAACATGACCACCGCACTGGAGAATGCCGCGATGACGATGGAGGATATCTCCGCGATGAATCCGGTCATGGATCGCACCTCTCCTTCTCAGGTCTTTTCCAGTTCGTAGTTATAGCCGGCCTTGAACTCGGCGCCGCTGTCGAGATAGCTCTTGATGAACTGTCCGCAGTTCGAGCCGATATGGTTCTCCTCGAGCTCACCGATAGAGACGAGCACCTCGTACCCCACATCCCGCAGGGGCACCGTCACATTCTCCGGCTCTGTCCCCTGGATTATCGATGAGCGTACGCCGCTGCGGTCCGCTTCGCAGGTCGGATTTACCGGCGTAAGCTTGACGAGAAACTTTTGAGGGTCGAAGTGGCTGAAGAGGACTGCCGCATCGAGAGGCATCCCTTCGGCAAGCGCGAAGTTCAGCGTGATCTTTCTTCCGCCGTCCACAAAGAACCTCTCGCCGTACCGGGCTATAGTGGGGAAGTCCCATTTCTTCGGAGGCAGGAGCCAGTCACGTTTTTCAGTGTCGGTGGTGTGCAGCGAGAACTGCAGCTGAAAGCGCCCCCTGTATAATTCCCTGCTGGTCTCCAGGAGCCTCTCGAAGAAGGCTTCCCTCCCGGCCGGCGCTATCGTCGAGAGGGCCGGCATCAGGCCGGGGGCGTCGTAACGCGCGGGCAGGTATCTCGAGGACATCGAGGACCGCGTCGTTCAGGGTCGGCTCGCCCATCCTCGCGAGCTGCACCTTGAACTTCTCCGCCGGTACTCGGCGGCCGGGGTACCGGCGGTCGATCATGTAGTCTGTCTGGAAGAGGATCTCGTCGGCTGAGAGCTTCCCTTCGTAGGAGCCGCCGGCGTCGCAGAAACGGCAGCCTCCCGGGCACCCGAAGAGTGTCGATACGATCAGCACCCACTTCTTCTCTCGCGGCAGCGGAGGCTCGACCGACTCGACGAACTCGACGTGCCTGCCCCCTTCCGCCTCTGCAATATAGACTACCGCGACCTCGTCGCTACCCGTCCAGGCCCTTACCTTCATATATCTCCATCGCGGCGCGGACGCCGTCTCCGACAGCAATCGCTGTCTGCCTGTACATCCCGTTTATGACATCTCCCGCGAAGCGCAGCCTTCCACTCGCTACGAGCTCGTCGAAATTCTCCGAGAGCCCCGGCAGAAGGGCTATCTCGCGGGGCACCCTGCCGATAGCGGCGATCACGTGATCGGCCGTCATCCTGTTGCGCGAACCGCATCCCGCTCCACAGAGCGACAGCGCGAATCGCCCGTCTTCTTCCTTCGAGATCTTCTCGACCGAGGCGTTTTCCAGCACCGTGACGCGCTCACGGCGCCGAGACCCTTCTCTTCAGCGCAGCGTTGCACCTCGGTTTTTCGCCTCTCTGCAGGATCACGATATCGTTCTTCTTCGAAAGGGTCAGCGCGTAGTCGAAGGCTGCGTCTCCGGCGCCGATGACGGCTACCGATTTCCCTGCAATCGTCCTGATCATTCCGACGCCGTAATCGATTTCTTCCTCTGTCGCCGGTTCGTCGTACTCCACGCTGTCGAGAGGAACGGGCCTTGTTCCCGTCGCGATGATGAGGCGCGAGAAATCGGCCGCTGTCCCTGCCTGCACCCTGAAGACGTCCGCCGCGTAGTCGATCGAAAAGACCTCCTCGGGGCAGACGACCGCCTTGCTCGCTTCAAGCCCGGCGGCGAATAGAGCTGCCAGCTCGGGACCCGCTATCCCTTTGGGAAAGCCGGGATAGTTCTCGATCGTTCCCGCGTTGAAGAGGAGGCCCCCGGACGCGTCCGCCTCGTAGACGAACGGATAGATCTCGTACCTCGCCAGCTGCATGGCGGCAGATATCCCCGCCGGCCCGGCTCCGATTATCGCCGTATCGTTCATTTCTCTTTCGTCTCCATCAGTTTAGAGCAGACCGTAATCGCAGCCGTGCCGTGTGAGAGGTTCAGCAGAGAAGCAGCGTGAAAATTCCTGTTGTATGTCGCCGTCCCGTCGGCCGGGAGAAAGACGGCAAAGCCTCGTATATATGCCGAGCGGGCCGTTGCCTCTACGCAGAGGTGAGTCATTACGCCTGTGACGACTACCTGCTGCGAGCCGGAGGACCGGAGGATGTTCTCCAGATCCGTCTCCCAGAATGCATCGTACTGCGCCTTGCCTACAACAGCGGTCGAGAGTTCCTTGAGAACAGGCTCGAGTGCCGCTTCGGGTGAGCCGGGCTCGAGGAGATGGCCCCACCACTCCTTCATCATCCCGGCATCGTCTTCCGTGTTCGAATGCCTCGTCGTTATAACAGGGCGGCCGGCGGCGCCGAAGCGCCGGGCGAGACCGGCCAGTCTCGATACTATTGCTGGTGCGTCCGGCACGAAAGCGTGAGATTTCTCATCAAGAAAGTAAGCCTGCATGTCGAGGATCAAAAGCGCCGCGCGTGATATATCGAACGCGGGGCCGCGACCCACCACCTCAGGGATCAGGCTGTGGGCGTTTTCCTCTATATCCCCCGGAGTGAGATATCGTTCCTTCAAATTTAAAATCACTCCATATCAGACGGGCAGCCTGTCGAGGCCGTACCGTTTTGCTTCGGCCTCCATCAGTCCCGTTATATGTTCGACGACCGCCGGATCGAGAGCTTCCGGCTCGTGATTCGCGAGGATCTCGTCGACCCTTTCGCGGGCCCTCTCCGCGGCGTCCTTTTTACCCTTCGACCGCCACTCCTCGAGCGTTCCCCTCTCGATGACCTTATCGGGGAAGTACGCCTCCTTGCGGTACCATTTCGCCGTATGAGGCAGGGAGAGGAACTCCTTCTTCTCGAGTCCGGCCTTGATCAGCGGCATCGCTATCGGGTCGTCGCGCAGCTCTATCCCCTCCGTGAGTCTCAGCGCCATCCCGCAGATCTCGTGGTCGAGGACGAGCTTCTCGAGCGACTGGCACGACTCGAAATCGAGCATACCGGGACCGGAGATATTGTTGATGCCCGAGACGACGGCGACGATTGCTCCCATCGCTGTTTCCATACCGGCCTGGTAGTCGACCGGCTTCGAATCGCTCAGCGCCATGTAGGCCTGGACAGGGACATCGAGGTGTTTGCCGATCTCGGCGTAGGCTCCGTCTATCATCATCGTCTCGATAGCGCCCATCGGGGTCGTTCCCTTGCGCATGTCGAAACATGCCGGCGAGCCGCCGTAAATGATCGGCGAACCGGCGCGCGCCAGCTGGTGTATCGTTATCCCGCTGAGGCTCTCCGCGCAGTGCTGCGTGACGGCGCCTGCAAGGGTGACGGGTGACGTCGCCCCGGTGAGCGGCATCGAGATCAGCTCGGCAGGGAGCCCCGTGCGGGCGCAGTCGATCAGGGCCTGGCAGGTCAGGTCGCTCCACATCAGCGGGGGCGAGGGGCAGCAGTCGAAGATCGCCATCGGCTTTTCCATCAGCGTATCGGCGTTCCCCGATACGGCGGCGAGCATCTCGTGCATCACCTTGAACGCTTCGATCTTGAATGTGCCTGTCACGATCGGCTTGACCGAGTTCAGCAGGCCGAGGAAGACCCTGTACCTGTCGGCGATCTCCTCGGGAACATCGCCCGGTATCATCCCTGTGCTCTGGGCCGCGTAGTTCGGAAGAGCGTCGGTGAGCCGCGCGTACTTGATGACGTCTGCTGTTACCGGTACCCTCGCGTCATTTATCTCGGGATCGAATATCCTCAGCGCCGCCGAGCCCGGATTGAAATGACTCCTGTTTTCGCCGAGGTCCATCGCTACCTCGCCGTGACGGTCGTAGAGCCGGATCCGCGAGGGCGCAGTCTCGAGTGCTTTCTCGACGATCGGCGAGGGTATCATCACTCGGCCGCCGACGACCTTCGCTCCGGCGCCGGTCAGCAGTTCGATCGCCTCGTCGTTCTCGACGAAGACTCCGACCTTCTCGAGGATCTCCATCGCTTCGGCGACGATCTTCTTTCGTGTCGCTTCATCGAACCAGGTAACGCGCGGGGTCATGCCCATCTCGCCAGCTCCTTCCATCTTATTGTCTGTCTAATCCAGTATCCTGTACGGACAGGTCTCCATGTCGCAGTTCCTGCAGGAGCCTTCGCTCCGGAGCCTGACCGGGTCTTCCGCTATATGCACGGCGAACGAGATCGATTTGCGCGGGACCATCATGCTGCTCGCGGTGAGTGTCACTCCGATCCTTTCAGCCGGGACAAGCGCGAAGAGATTCTTCTGCTCCTTTACGTCCCAGTCGCCGTATCCCGGGCTCGCCCTGCAAGAGGTCTTCAGGCCGATCGCCGCGGCGGCCTCATCGATATGATCATTCGCGTAACGGGCAGTCGCCTCAGCGGCCGCCGAACCGATCGAGTCAAGAACGACCGCGGCCAGCATGTCGCCCTCCTTCGAGAGCGCCGTGACCCTCTCCTCGAGAGCCGGTCCGATCGTGCAGACACAGAAGGCGACCTTTTCGAGGTCCCTGAATATGTCCGAGCCGGGCAGGTCGGCCCCGGCTGCCGTCACATATATCGCCTTCGGCTTTATCAGATCCTGCGATTCCTCGAGCGCAACATCGAGGGCCGCGGTTATCTTTCCAGCGGCGGCAGCTGCCGGAGCGCCGATCGCCTCGCCGTTCTTTCTTCCGAGCAGCCTCGACAGCTCGGCGCTGTCGGGCTCTATATCAAATCCCTCGAGGATCACGGGTTCCATATTACGGCTCTCACATCCTGTCGATGCGCTCTCTTATCGATTTTATGAATTCCGGGGTCGTTCCGCAGCATCCCCCGACGGCGCTGACGCCCGCATCGATCAACTTCATGATATCTTCTGCGAATTCCTCCGGCTTCTGCCCATATACCGCCTTCCCGTCCAGAAGCGAGGGCATGCCGGCGTTCGGCTGGAAAACAAGCGGTGTGTCGGTCAGAAAGCGCATTGCAACGGCAAGATCCAGCATCTCGCCACTCGTTATCGAACAATTAGCGCCAATGACCGCGGCGCCCTCATCGACGAGGATATCGATCGCCTTTTCGGGTGTATCCCCCACTATCGTGAAATATCCCTTTTTCTTCCTGTCCATCGTCAGCTCGCATACGATCGGCTTGTCCGAGACCTCTTTTACCGCCCGTATCGCTTCGACGGCTTCGCGTATGTCGTACATCGTCTCTATGAGAAAGAGGTCGACGCCGCCCTTCTCGAGGGCTGCCGCCTGCTCCCTGAACGCATTGCGGGCGTTCTCCGTAGTGAGGATCCCCATCGGAGGAAAGAACTCGCCCGTCGGACCGATGTCGCCGGCAAGGAACCTTCCTCCCAGGATGAACTCATCGAGGGCCCTCCTCGCAATCTCTGCCGCCCTGATATTCAGCGCAGCCGTGTCGGGCGCCCCGCCGCGGCACGAAGCGGCGAGCTTAATCGAGGTCGCGCCGAATGTGTTCGTCTGGATGACGTCCGCGCCCGCCTCGAGATACTTCCTGTGGATGTCGATCAGCACATCGGGGTGCGAGAGGCTCCACTCATCGGGAGCTTCGCCGTCGCCGAGGCCGGCCGCGATGAGCATGCTGCCCATGCCGCCGTCGAACAGCAGCACCTTTTCTTTCAACGCTTCGAGAAATCCACTCATGGCCCCTCCCGGTACTTCTTTCAGCCTGCTTGTCCCTTTGCCAGCGCTACCGCGGCGACAGCGTCTCCTGCGTACCCGTCAGCACCGATCTCCGTGGCCCACTCGGCGCTGCACGGCGCTCCGCCGACCATCACCTTGATATCAGCGAGCGATTTCGCCGCCAGCTGCTCGATGACCTTCTTCTGCCCCGGCATCGTAGTCGTGAGAAGGGCAGATATGGCGATCCAGTCGGCGCCTTTTTCCTCGGCCGTCTCGACGAATTTCGCCACGGGAACGTCAGCGCCGAGATCGGTCACCTCGAACCCGTTGGCAGACAGCATCGTCGCGACAAGCGTCTTGCCGATATCGTGGATATCACCCTCTATCGTCCCGATGACGACATGCCCGAGCGAATCCTTGCCGCCCTCTCCTCCCTCGAGTGAGGGCTGAAGGACATCCATCGCCTTCTTCATCGCATCGGCGCCGATAACGAGCTCGGGGAGGAAAAGCTCCCCCTCTTCCCATAGCCTGCCGACCTCACGGATCCCGGAGACGAATCCCTTCTCGATCACCTCGAGGACATTCATCCCCTTCTCCAGGGTCAGTTTCGCGAGTTCTTCCGACTTTTCGGCATCGCCGTCTATGACCGCCTGCCTGCAGCTGTCCAGGTGTTCCTTCATCCGGAATCCTCCATCCTTACGATATAGCCTTCAGGTATGTGCGCAGATTGTGGAGTATATCAGATTGTGCGTGATATCAATCAAAAAAATGCCGGCGCCCGTGAGAGGCGCCGGACAAAAAGGGAAAGCCCGGGGCATATACTCACTCCGGGCTCCCATGCGGCGAAACTGCAGGGGGTGCGGCCGGGCGCCCCGGTAATCTCCTCAGAAAACCTTACCCCCTTGAAGGCCGACCAAACTCTCAGGAGGTGACACCCGGCCAATGCTCAGTTTGCCGCGTACTTCTTCTGTATTTCGAACTCCGGGGCGATGTCGACAGGCAGGCGCGCCTTTCTGAGCTTGAGCAGCGATGCCTCCACGTCGGCGTCCATCGTCCCGTACTTATCAAGAAGGCCCTTCGAGGCTTCGTAGTCCCCGAGGGCCTGGATCATCAGTATCTCCGCGGAGAGGTCCTTTACCACGCCGCGCATCTTCTCCGTATCGACAGACCATGTCCCGTTGTCCTTGTTATAGGAGTAGACCCCGTTCTCTCTCATGTAGTTGAAGATGACCATGTTCGCCCTTCCGTGCGCAGACTCTGCGCCGAAGCGGACGGAGCGGAAGAAACCGGCGAGAAATGTGACCGCTACGTCCTTTTCGAGCTCGCGGCCGAAGAACCCCTCGTCTATAAGATAATAAATATTGTACTCGCCCACAATATCAGCTTTTGCTTCTTCCAGAGAAGAATGAGTCTCCTTCAGAGCCTTCTGCGCGGTCGTTTCTGTGCCGTCCGCGAGTGTGATCCTGCCCGGCCCGAGGCCGTGAGAGAACTCGTGCAGCAGGATGTGGTTGTAGTAGGCGTCAAAGGTGACATGCTTCAGCTGGTCCTTGTCGATAAGCTGCTCTGCTATCGGCATGAGGATCTTGTCGAACTTCGCGTGGATGATATTGCGGAGCATGACTTTCTTGCTTCCCTTCGCCTCCTGCACCTTCTCGTCATTGGGAAGGTTGAAGGCGAGGGTCTGCACGCCGGCCTTCGTGTCGCCGGCGGAGAAGACCTCGTCGACTACCGAGATAGGCGACTCGCTTCCGCGGTTCAGGTTCTTGTGCTCGTCGGGGATGGGCAGGTTCTGCTCCATCTTGACGAGATATCCGGCCAGACCGTCGAGGCGCATGCTCTCCTTCGGGTCGCGGATACATACAAAGGCCTCGAAGGCGGCCTTGTAATTGAAGAGGTTGTCCTCGTAGACCTCGTACGGGCCGATCGTGACATCGATAAGGTTGTCCTTGACGTCCATCCAGTCCATGTCGCTCTGGAAGTAGTCGTTCGAGGCGAAGGCTGCCGCGCGTGAGCGCAGGAACTTCGCCAGCGACTCGTTGGCTGTCTGGTCGGCGGCGAGGCGCAGGTACTTTGCCGCCTGATCGAGAAGCGTCTTGTACTCCTTAGAATAGGGAACGGCCACGAGCTCTCCAGGGTTTTCGCCGCGCCTTATCACGGTAAATGGGCTCTCGAAGGCCTCCCGATCCATCTGACGCGGCGCGAGAAAGTCCTCGAACTCCTGCTTCGTCATGTCTGTCGGGTAGAACTCCGCTCCGTCGGGCTTGAGTATCTTGCCGATAAAGGGTTCGTTCTCGTTGATCCTGTCCCATGGGCCGAAGTTGATGTCGAAGAACCTGAGCTCCTTGATCATGTCCTTCGAGTTCATCGCCTGGCGCAGCTCTACGTTACCCTTCCATACCTGCCTGAGAAAAATCTCGTCCATGACGACGGCAGCCCTGTAGATATTCTCCAGCGCGGCCGTCTCGTTCTTGTCGAGCAGCTCCCAGGGCACCGAGATCTTGACCGGCGCGTAGACGGCGAGCCTCTGCTCAATCGTCTTCTCCCTGTTTTCCTGAGCGGACACGGTAACTCCTCCCGCGACGATTACGGCCGTACAAAGGGCCGCTATAAGGATCCTTCTCATGCCATTCCTCCTCGATTAAAAGACAACGTAATATACACTGACGGCCGGGCGATTATCTCAGAAAAACGGGCTTCAATCAAGCAGGAGTGTCCTTCGGGCCCCTTTCGTCTTGACGGTACGCGCGACGGGTGATAGCGTGGACCGGTCCGTAATACCACCAGAAATCGAAAGGAACAAGGCATGCTCAAGGATATCTACGAAAAGATCGACGGCTATAAGGCCGGGATGGTCGACCTCCAGTCAAAGCTTACCGCGATTCCCGCCCTCGGTCCCGAAAACGACGGGGTCGGGGAGAAGGAAAAGGCCGATTTCCTCGAAAAATGGATGGCCGACGAGATCGGCTTCGACTCTGTCGAGCATTACGACGCCCCCGACGACAGGGTGCCGGCCGGCATCAGGCCGAACATCGTCGCCGTCATGAAGGGCGTCTCGAGCGAGAGAAAAGTCTGGGTCATGGGCCATATAGACGTCGTCCCTCCAGGCGACCTCGAGAAGTGGGACACCAATCCCTGGGAGGTCGTCGAGAAGGACGGCAAGCTCTACGGCCGCGGCACGGAGGACGATCAGCACGGGATCGTCACCCCGCTGTTCGCCCTCAAGGCGATCAAGGAGCTCGGTGGGACCCTCCCATATGACGTCGGCGTGGTCGTAGTCTCTGCCGAGGAGACCGGAAGCGAGCATGGAATCGGCTACCTCCTCGAGAATAGCGACCTCTTCGGCAAGAACGACTACATCATCGTCCCCGATGCCGGCGAACCGGACGGCGGAATGATCGAGGTCGCCGAGAAGTCGATCTTCTGGCTAAAGGTCGAGACGGCCGGCAAGCAGTGCCACGCCTCGACGCCGGCGGCAGGCGTCAATGCCCACTACGCGGGCGCCCATCTCATCACGAGGCTCTACAAGCTGCACGAGATATTCCCGAAAGTCGACGAGGTCTTCGATCCGCCGATCAGCACGTTCCAGGCTACGAAAAAGGAAGCTAATGTCCCCAACGTCAACACTATCCCGGGCGACGACGTCTTCTATCTCGACATGAGGGTGCTGCCCGGCATCGACCTCGCCGAGGTCGAAGGGGAGATCAGGAAGATCTGCGACGGTGTCGAGAAGGAGTTCGACGTGACGATCAGCCTCTCCGCGGCCCAGAAGGAGGAGGCCGCCCCGGCGACCCCCGCGGACGCGAAAGTAGTCCTGGCACTCGCGGCGGCGATAAAGGATGTCTACGGGATCGAAGCGAAGCCGATGGGAATAGGCGGCGGAACCGTGGCGGCTTTCTTCAGGCGCGCCGGGCTTCCGGCTGTCGTCTGGTCGAAAATCGAGGACACCTGCCACCAGCCGAACGAGTACACGACGATCGAGAACATGGTCGGAGACACGAAGGTCTTCGCCAATCTCTTCATGCAGGGATGACAGGACCTGTTTCGAGTCGATGATTCAGGGGCCGGCTGACACGCCGGCCCTTTTTCATGCCAGCACCAGAAGGCGCGTCTCACACATCTCGCGGATAGCCCAGCGAAGCCCCTCTCGTCCCGAGCCCGATTCTTTCACTCCGCCATAGGGCATCCGGTCGACCCTGAAGGTGGGAAAGTCCCCCGCGATGACCCCGCCGACTTCGAGCGTTTCGAAGGCGCGCCTGATCAGCCCGATATCCTTCGTGAATACGCCCGCCTGGAGCCCGAATCTCGAATCGTTTACCTCGCGCAGGGCATCATCGAAGTCGTCATACCCGAAGACCGAGGTGACGGGGCCGAAGACCTCGTCATCGACGACCTTCATCCCGTGCCGGGTGTTCTCTAGGATCGTCGGCGGATAGAACGACCCGTCTCTCGGCCCTCCGGCAACGACTGCCGCCCCTTCGGAGACCGCCTCGTCCACCCACTCCCCGACCCTGCGGGCCTCGGCCACGGTTATCATCGGACCGATGCCGGTCGACTCGTCGAGAGGATCGCCCCGCCTGATCGCGGAGACCTCACGGACAAACTCCTCCATGAACCGGGCATATATGCTGTTGTGGACAAATATCCTCTGTACCGAGATGCAGACCTGCCCCGAATAGGCGTAACCTCCGACTGCGATCCTCGCCGCCGCCCCGGCGATATCATCCCAGTCCTCGTGCAGCACGACCGCCGCGTTTCCGCCGAGCTCGAGGGTGACTTTTTTCATGTGAGCCCTGCGCCTGAGCTCCCAGCCGACCACCGCGCTCCCCGTAAAGGTCACCTTCTTGATCTCCGGCCTCACGGCGAGCAGGCCCGCCTCGGCCCCGCTCACCGGCAGGACGCTCAGCGCCCCGGGCGGCAGCCCAGCTTCGATGAGGATCCCGGCGAGAAGCAGCGCCGTAAGAGGAGTCTCGCTCGACGGCTTGAGGATCACAGAGCACCCCGCGGCGATCGCAGGCGCCAGCTTGTGTGCGACAAGGTTGAGGGGAAAATTATAAGGCGTTATTGCGAGAACTGGGCCGACGGGGAACCAGCCTGTGATCCCGATCCGCCCAGTGCCGGGGGTAGATGTATCGAGGGGTATGGTCTCCCCGTAGAGCCTGCTGCACTCCTGAGCCGCCTCCGTGAAGGTATGGACTGCGCGGGCCGCTTCGCCGGCCGCATATCTCCATGGCTTCCCGGACTCGAGCGCTATCAGCCTCGCCAGCTCACCCCCGCGTTCGCGCAGGAGCGCCGCGGCCCGCTCCAGTATCCCCGCCCTCTCCCCGGTCGCCAGCCCCTTCATTACGGGAAAGGCAGCACTCGCCCCCGCTACGGCCATTTCGATCACGTCCGAAGAGGGCCGCAGCGCCTCTCCGACCACGCTTCCATCATGAGGGGACAGGATCTCGAACTTCTCGCCCCTGTCCATCCATTCGCCAGCCGCCAGGCAGAGTCTATCAGTCATTTTTTTCACCTCTGTCATTTATCATTTATGGTTTTCCTCTACACATAAAGGCATGCTATAATACCGTCTGTGCATTCCGCCATCCTTCAGGAGGGGTTTTTTGAAGTATCTCAAGCACCTTCTTGTTCTCATAGCCTTTCTTGTCCTGAGCTTACTCTTCTTCAGGCTCTGTCTCGACAACGGGTTCTGGAACGGCTATGACTACGTCGGTCTCGAGAACAGCATCAGGATGTATTCCGATCCGGGCGCCGCATTCGACAGCAGCCCGCCGTTCAAGTTTCAGCCTCTTGTTTACAGCATCCATTATCTTCTTTTCAAACATTTCTTCTTCAACGCCTCGGGGTATTTTTTCTTCAACATACTGCTGCACGGGCTCAACTCGTTCCTCGTCTACATCCTCGTCAACACCCTGATCCGCGACAGGGCCGTCGCCGTCCTGGCCGGCCTGCTGTTCGTCTTCACCGTGGGAAGCTACGGCAAGTCGGTGATGATAGCCTCCGGGCTGGAGGACCTCGTCATCACATTCCTCACGCTCTGCACCATGATCTGTTATTTTCACAACGAGCTTTGCCACAAAGGGAAGATCCTTTCTCTCTGGTATCTGCTGACCTTGATATTCTTCGTCGCGTCGATGCTCACCCGGAGTACGAGTTTCTCCATTCTCGGAGCATTTCTCGCCTTCAATTTCTTCTTCCGGGCGGAGAGAAAGAGGAAGGTGGCAGATGCGGGGTTCATGATCCTTTTCCTCATGTCAATCGCCTCGCTGGTGGCAAAGGCGACTCTTTTCCACTATGCTCCTCCCCTGTACGACCAGTATCCCGGCGCCTTCAAGTTCATCTATTTTGCCGCCAAAAACGTGATCAACTATCTTGTCAGGATGATCTTCCCCGTTCACACTTCCCATCTCGTGACGGGCGCGGGGCCGGCGGTGAGATTCTTCTATAGATTCGCCACGCAGATCCGGATACTCATCGCCCTGACCGTCCTTTCATACTCCTTCTTCGGATTCATCTTCGGTAACAGGACTATCAGGTTCTTCATCGCGTGGACCTATATCATGGTGCTTCCGTTCGCCTTCTTCCAGTTCCCCGGCGACTGGCTGAACATCCGGCACCTCTATCTCGTCTCTGTCGGATTTGTCTCGGTCATTGCCGCGGGCGCCGTCTACTGTTCCCGTCTCATATCGGAGAACAGGTGGAGGAGGCTCGTGCCGATGGTGGTCCCCCTCGCGTTCATCTTGCTTTCGAGGTTTATCGTGCTTCAGCTCGACGGAAGTTACCGCGTAAAGGCGGCCAGCCCCATAATGAAGGAGTACAGGCTGCGCCTCGCGGATTGGTATGACGATGTATACATGGAGAACGGCGAGCTGAGGATGCGAGAGAAACCCTGACCCTAGAGTATCGTTACTTCGGCGGACCTTTCCAGCCTGCCGATATCTCTTCTTTTCAGCCTTACTGTATAGATCACTTTCTCGCCGTCGATATCCCTTTCGATGACCTGTCCGGCTTCCTCGACAAACGCGATCGTCCTGCCGTCCGCGGCTGGAACGGCCACGCGGGCGAGATCAGTCCCCCGGTCGATCTGTTCGCCGATCGCCTCGAAGAGCCTGTCCGTACCCTCTCCGGTCGCCGCACTTATCCGGACGGCACCGGGATATCTCTGCTCGAGAAGAGACAGGGCCTCATCGCCTGTCAGGTCGGCCTTGTTGAAAACCAGGATAGTCGGGATCGATCCGTCTCCTCCACTTGGCGTGCGGTCTCCGAGTACCTTGTGCAGAACGTCGTTGACGATAGATATCTTCTCTCTGAAGGCCGGCGACGAGGAATCGACCAGGTGAAGAAGCAGGTCGGCCTCTTCCACGTCCAGAAGGGTGGCGTGAAAACTCGAGACGAGATGAGCGGGCAGTTTCCTTATGAACCCTACCGTATCGGTCATGAGGAACGCCGGTCCATCCGGAATCTCGACTCGTCTTGTCGTTGAATCAAGAGTCGAGAAAAGCCGGTCGCTCTCGAGAACATCGCTCCCCGAGAGCCTGTTCAGGAGAGTTGATTTGCCGGCGTTCGTGTAGCCGACGACGGTGACGTTGAACAGGTCCTCCCTGTTTTTGCGCCTTTCCTTCGTCCGGCTCTCTATCTTGACGAGCTCGCGCTTGAGCGCTGCGACTCTCTCGCGGATCTTCCTCCGGTCTACTTCGAGCTGCGTTTCGCCCGGCCCCTTGGTGCCTATGCCGCCGGCCTGTCTCGAGAGATGGTCCCACAGCCTTTTCAGCCTCGGCATGGCGTATGTGAGCTGGGCGATCTCGACCTGGATCCGCGCCTGCTTTGTCCTCGCTCTCTTGGAGAAGATGTCGAGGATGAGCTCAGTCCTGTCGATCACATTGACCCCGACCATCTTCTCGATGTTGCGCGCCTGTGCCGGCGAGAGGTCATCATCGAATATCACGAGATTGATTTTTTTTTCTTCGACAACTGCGGCGAGTTCTTCGAGCTTTCCCTTCCCTATATATGTCGCTCCGTCGAGACGGGTCCGCTGCTGAATAATAGTGCCGGTGACGGTTGCACCGGCTGTGGTAGCAAGGAGCTTGAGCTCGGCTACATTCTCCTGCTCGTTCTCCAGGGTCGAGCCGGGCAGCTTGACACCGACAAGAAAGGCTGATTCATCAGGGTTTTTTGGGGGAGGAGTGTATAGGGACATGTTATCTGAGGAGGATCACTCTCCTGGTTAGCGATCTCTCGCCGATCTGAAGCCTGCAATAGTAGACGCCGGCCGCTACCTTCATGCCGGCCTCGTCGGTTCCGTCCCACCCGGCTGTATGCTCGCCGGGATGGAGGACCTTGTCGGTGAGGACGGTCCTGACCAGCCGCCCCTTCACATCGTATACCCTGACCGAGCTTATCCCGGTCTGCTGTTCGGCAGACATGCCCTTGACATTCCTTAACGGCTCGTGGACCAGGATATCGATCGTAAGGTCCTGGACAAAAGGATTGGGGAAGAGCCTGATGCTGTCGTCGGGAAGCCTTCCAGGCTGAAGGTCGTCCTCTCCGGCATAGCGTTCCAGCTCTTCTTCTCCGATATATGAGGTGAATATCGTTCCATCGGTCAGCTGTCCCTCTATCGCGAACGGCGCCAGGGCCTCCGCCCCTTCGAGGGCGATCACCACTCTGCCGGCGACTGTCTCAAAATCATCCGTCTGCTTTCCCGCCACCTTGAGCCATTCGATCTCCTCGCCCTCGACGGAAGGAAGGATCGATTGAAACAGCGGGGCGCTTCTCTCCCTGCACCCAGACAGGCGCCAGGGCCGCCTTTGCCTCGATCCGGACCGCCCTTCGGGCAGGGACGACCCACCTGAGCTTTTCATCACCGGTCACGACAAGCCCTTCCCAGGTCTCTCTGGCCCTCGAGATGTTCCTCGTCAAGGCTTCGCGGTCCTTCCCGAAGACTATGGCCCACTCGATCTCGATCTTTTCTCCGGGGTAGATATCCCCCACCCGGCTGAACATATGTACCAGTACGATATCGCCCTTCGCAGCTGCTGACATGATGGCTGTCCGCCCGTCTCTGCCCCGCACCTCTTCCGAGCCGTCGAAATCGAGGATCTCCGGCTCACCCCCCAGCACGGCGCGCGCCTCGTCTTCCCCGCTCCACAGGGAATCTACATGTCTCTGCCTCATGCGGAACTTTGCTCCTGCGGCCAGAGGAGCGGACGGCCCGGCCGCGTCAAAGAAGATCACGGCCGCCAGCGGCCCGGCTGCGTCAGCGCCGGAGACGACCGCTACGGGGTGTTCCGTCACCTCGTCTTCAACATGGGCCCTCTGCAGGAAAAAGGCCCTGTCATCCCGCCCGCGTGCCGCATCATCCCTGGACCCGATATTGAAATCGATGTAATGGATCAGTTCCATATCACGGAGAGGTTCATCGACGCCTTCGGGAGGCAGATATTCTATCGTCGTGGAAAATCCGATGAAATCCCTGACGTGTCCGTAGTTCCATACGTGGTGCTCGCGTGTCACCCTGATCCCGTACGGCCGGGCAATCGAGCTGGTGACATACATTCCGTCGCCCACGGCGGCAAAATCCTCGTCCGTCTCCCCGTCGCCGTCATTGTCGCGCCCGTCGAGAGGATCCTCGTCGACCGCTCCATCGCCGTCATCGTCGCATCCGCCCTCGGGGTATCGCTTTCCGCCCCGGCATCCTTCGGCCGCCCCGGCAACGCCGGCTCCCGGTAGCGCCGTTTCGAAATCGCCCGGCCCGAGCAGGATCGTCCCGCTCTTTTCGCCCGTGCCGAATCTCATCAGGAGTCCGCCGCCTCCGAGGAACTCGGTCCCCCCGGCTCCGGGCCACCTGAGGCCGAGCCTGAGGCTGCCCGAATCTGTCTCATGAAGATATCCGCGGCCATCGAGGGAGAGAGCGATCCGGCCCGATCCGGTGACCGAGAGAGCCTCGTCTCCCGGCTCCGAGGCGCGTGCCGGCGCAAGCGCCGCGAGCGCGGCAAGGATCACCGCGACTGTTGTGAGTCTTCGGGGACTCATTACTTTTTGCCCTTTCCCTTCTTCCCTGCAGCGGGTTTCTTTGGCGGCCCTGGCTTCTTTTTCTTCTCGAGCTCAGCCTCCCGGATTTCTTCCGCCGCTTCATACGCCGCATCCTCCGCCATTTCTTCTGCGATCTCCTGGATCTCGGAATCCAACAGGACGTCTTCCGTGTCCGCCCTTTCGCCTTCCACGCCTTTATCGTCCTTCTCGCCGGCAAGCAGGGCTACGTCAACAAGGGAATCGCCCTTGTTGAGATTAATCACCTTTACGCCCTGGGCCTGGCGGCCGATTACCGAGATGCCGCGAACCGGGCACCTTATTATCATCCCGTTGCGCGTTATCATCATGACCTCATCGGTCTCTATTACTTCTCGCGCCGCCACGACGGGGCCGTTCCTGCCCGAGGCCGGAATCAGCGCGACTCCCTGACCGCCGCGATGCTTGTTTCTGAAATCACTTATCCTCGTGCGCTTGCCGAAGCCGTTTTCCGTGACGGCAAGTATCGCCGATTCGCGCTTGACGATGACCATCTCGACGACCTCGTCGTCCCCCTTGCAGGTGACGCCCTTGACTCCCGCCGAGTTCCTGCCCATCGACCGGACTTCCTTCTCGTTGAAGCGGATCGCCTTGCCGTCCCTCTTGGCGAGGATGATGTCGTCGGTCCCCGATGTCAGCTTGGCCGTGATCAACCCGTCGTCCTCGCGGAGCTTTATGGCAATGATGCCGCCGCGATGTATGTTCGAGTATTTCGAGAGGTGGGTCTTCTTGATCAGGCCCTTCCTCGTCGTCATCGTAAGGTAGCAGTCCGTGCTGAAGTCGGGGACCGGTATATACGCCGCGATCGTCTCATCCCTGCCTATCTCGAGGAGGTTGACCATCGCCTTGCCCTTTGCCAGCCTTCCGCCCTGGGGCACCTCGTGGACCTTGACCCTGTAGCATTTTCCCTTGTCGGTGAAGAAGAGGATGTAGCTGTGCGTCGAAGCGATGAACATGTTCGCCACGAAATCCTCGTCCTTCATCCCGAGCCCGGTGATCCCCTTGCCGCCTCTTCTCTGCCTTCGGTACGTGCCGATGGGGATCCTTTTAATATATCCCGTGTGGGTGATCGTTATGATCATATCCTCTTCGGCGATAAGGTCCTCGAGTTCGAGTTCCCCCTCGGCGTCGACTATCTCTGTCCGCCTTTCATCGCCGTACTTATCCCCGACCTCGTCGAGTTCCTCCTCTATCACACCGAGCAGCCTCGTCCTGTTCTCGAGGATAGAGCGGAAGTACTCTATCTTCTGGATCAGCGCGAGGTACTCGTCCTCGATCTTCTTGCGCTCGAGGCCGGTGAGCCTCTGCAGTTTCATGTCGAGGATCGCCTGCGCCTGGATCTCGGAGAGGCTGAAATTCTTTATCAGTCCGTTTCGCGCCTCTTCTGGCGACGCGCTCTTCTTGATCAGTTTGATTATCGCGTCGATGTTGTCGAGCGCTATCTTGTATCCCTCGAGTATATGCGCCCTCTCCTCGGCTTTTCTCAGGTCATACTCGGTGCGGCGCCTGACTACATCCTCTCGGTGCTCGAGGAAAAGCTGCATAGTCTTCTTGAGGTTCATCACCTCGGGGCGCATCTTGTTGAGCGAAAGCATGATCACGCCGAATGTTCCCTGGAGCTGTGTATGTTTGAAGAGCTGGTTCATCACGACCTTCGGGTATGAGTCCCTCTTCAGGTCGATGACTATTCGCAGCCCGTCCTTGTCCGACTCGTCGCGGATATCGGAAATGCCGCCGAGTTTTCCGCCACGCACCAGTTCGGCTATCTTCGTTATGATCGCCGCCTTGTTAGTCTGGAACGGTATCTCGGTGATGACGATACTCGCCTTGCCCGATTTCTGCGTCTCGATATTGGCGCGGGCCCTTACCGTTATCCTTCCCCTGCCCGTCTCGTATGCTTCCTTGATCCCGGCCCGTCCGTAGATGATCCCGCCTGTCGGAAAATCGGGGCCGGTCACGAACTTGCTCAGCTCTGTGACCGACAGCTCGGGGTTCTCGAGCAGGGCCTTCAGCCCGTTGATGATCTCGGTGCTGTTATGGGGCGGGATGTTTGTCGCCATTCCGACCGCGATGCCGGACGCTCCGTTGAGCAGGAGGTTGGGCACCTTCGACGGAAGAACGAGCGCCATCTCCCGTGTCTCGTCGTAGTTCAGCCCGAGCTCGACCGTTTCCTTGTCGAGGTCGGCAAGGATATCCTCGGCAAGCCGGGTCATGCGCACCTCGGTGTACCTCTCCGCCGCGGCGGGGTCGCCGTCGATCGAGCCGAAGTTTCCCTGTCCGTCGACGATCGGGTACCGCAGCGTGAAGTCCTGCGCGAGCCTCACCGTGGCGTCGTAGACAGCAGTCGTTCCGTGAGGGTGGTAGTTACCCGTCACGTCTCCGGTGAGCTTCGCCGACTTCCTGTACGGCCTGTTGTGCGCGAGGTTCAGGTCGTTCATCGCGAGCAGAATGCGCCTGTGAACGGGCTTGAGCCCGTCCCTCACGTCAGGCAGTGCGCGTGAGACGATGACGCTCATTGCGTAGTCGAGGTATGAGCCCTTCATCTCGTCTTCGATGTAAACAGGTATGACCCGCTGCCTGCTGATATCCATCCGTCAGTTCCTCCTTCACCGCCCGGTGAATGCGCTCCTCCCGGGAGCGCCCATGTATTATTACTTTTTAAACGTCCAGGTTGCGCACCGAAAGGGCATTGTCCTGGATGAATTTCTTTCTCGGCTCGACCTGGTCTCCCATCAGTATCGTAAAGATGTGGTCGGCTTCGACTGCGTCCTCGAGCTTGACCTTGAGGATCGTCCGCCTCTCCGGATCCATCGTCGTCATCCAGAGCTGGTCGGGGTTCATCTCACCGAGTCCCTTGTAGCGCTGGAGGTAGACCCCTTTCGAGCCGCCCATCTCTTTTATAAGCTTGTCCTTTTCGGTATCGTCGTACGCGTACTTCTCCGTCTTTCCCTTCTTCACCCGGTAGAGCGGCGGCTGCGCGATGTAAATACATCCTTCGCTTATCAGCTTCGGCATGTAGCGGAAAAAGAGGGTGAGAATCAGGGTCCTGATATGCGCGCCGTCGACATCGGCATCGGTCATGATGATGATCTTCCTGTAGCGCGCCTTCGATATATCGAACTCTTCTTCGCCGATCCCCGTCCCGAGGGCGGTGATCAGCGTCTTGACCTCTTCGTTGGCGAGTATCTTGTCGATACGCGCCTTCTCGACGTTGAGGATCTTTCCCTTCAGGGGAAGGATCGCCTGGAAGCGCCTGTCCCTTCCCTGCTTCGCCGAGCCTCCCGCCGAGTCGCCCTCGACGAGGTAGATCTCGCACTGCTCCGGGTCGGTCATCGAACAATCCGCCAGCTTGCCCGGCAGGGCGCTCGACTCGAGAGCCGATTTTCTGCGAACAAGTTCACGGGCCTTCCGCGCCGCGTCACGCGCTCGCGCCGACTGCATCGATTTCTCGATGATCTTTTTCGCGACAGACGGGTTCTCCTCGAGGAACTCGGCGAGTTTCTGCCCGACCGATGCCTCGACAAGCCCCTTCATCTCGCTGTTGCCGAGCTTTCCTTTCGTCTGCCCCTCGAACTGCGGGTCGGGGAGCTTGACGCTGACGACAGCCGTGATACCCTCGCGCACATCGTCGCCGGAGAGTGTCGTGCTTGTCTTGCTCTTTTTGAAGAGATTGTTCTTCGTCGCGTAGTTATTGAAAGTCCTGGTGAGGGCGCTCTTGAATCCCGAGAGGTGCGTGCCGCCATCGACCGTGTTGATGTTGTTGGCGAAGCAGAATATCTTCTCACCGTATGAAGTGTTGTACTGCATCGCGATCTCTATCTCGTACGGATCGGTCTTGTCTACAATATATATCGGCTTCTTGTGGATCACGTCCCGGTTCTCGTTGAGGAACTTCACGAACGAGACGATGCCGCCCGAGTAGTTGAAGTCGTGTTTCTTGCCCGTGCGCTCGTCGGCGAAGATGAGGTTGACGCCGGCGTTGAGGAAAGCAAGCTCGCGGATACGAAGCGACAATGTGTCGAAGCTGTATTCGAGTGTGCTGAAGATCTTGTCGCTCGGCATGAACCTTACGACCGTTCCGGTCCGTTTCTTCTTGGTCTTCTGCGGCTTCGACGTCAGCTTCGTCTTCGGGATGCCCTTCTCGTATCGCTGCGAGTAGACCTCTCCGTCCCGGTAGATATCGACCTCGAGCCACTCGGAGAGCGCATTGACGACCGAGACGCCGACGCCGTGCAGCCCGCCCGAGACCTTGTAGCTGTCATGGTCGAACTTTCCCCCGGCATGCAGAGTCGTCATGACAACCTCGACCGCGGGCTTCTTCTGGGTCGGGTGCATATCGACGGGGATGCCGCGGCCGTCATCGGAGACGGTCACGTATCCCTCCTTCGAGATGATTATCTCGATCGTCGAGCAGTGCCCCGCCATCGCCTCATCGATAGAGTTGTCGATGACCTCGTAGATCATGTGGTGCAGGCCATGGATGTCGGTGCTCCCGATGTACATCGCCGGGCGCTTGCGCACCGCATCGAGACCCTTGAGGACCTGGATACCTTTAGCTGTGTATTCCTTGCTCATTCCCCGTCTCTCACCCTTTCCATCCTGAGCCGGATCGCGGTCACACCAAGATCCGGGAATCTATCATTGATCTTTTCTATTATCCGTTTCTGATGAAATCTTATCTCCTGCATCCACGAGTTGTCCCTGACCTCGACGGTGAGAACCCCTTTCTTGAGATCGAGGGGACAGCTCTTCGACGCGAGAAGATCGCCTACTACGAGGGGCCATTCCTTTACAAGGCGCCCCTCGTCCATACGGCCCTCGAGTCCGAGGATCCGCATGACCGCGGGTATGATATCTCCTACACTTCCCGGCCCCTTTTTTTCGGTCATATCCCGCGTCTCCAGACGTTCTTTCGCTCCCCGTATATTACGGTGAAACCGTTTGAAAATAAAGGAAAATATGGCCCTTTCAGGAGGCTTCCGAGAGACCCCCTGGAGGCCCTGAAAATGCCGTTCTCGACCTCGTACCTCGAAGCACCCGAGATGTCGCCCGGAAAGTCCTCTCCGCGGGGCGATGTTATGAAGCTCTGGTACCTGTCGGAAAGCATTTTTCTCACTCCCGCGACGACGCCAGGGTCGAGTTCCGAGAAGATGTCGTCGAGCAGGACTACCGGTCTCTCTCCCCTGCGGGACATGATCACGTCGGCCTGCGCCAGCTTCAGCACCACGGCGAGCAGGCGTTTACGTCCCTGCGAGGCGTACCGGCGCACCTCCTCCCCGTCTATCTTCATCGTCACATCATCATAGTGCGGCCCCGCCAGTGTGTATCCTCTTCTTTTCTCGTTTTCGCGGGCCGCCGACAGCGCGGCCATAAGGCTCTCCTCCCCACCCGCTTCCTGTCCGTACGAGCACCGGTAGGCAAGCTCGAGCCCGTCATCGCGGCCGAGGACCTCGGCAAATATCGAGGAGGCCCGTTCGCTGATTACCCCGAGCATCTCGACCCTCCCCTTCACTACCGACGCCCCCTTCTTCGCCAGCGCCTCATCCCACACCCCGAGCTGCGTATCATCGATCGTCCCGCCGGCCGCGGCCGCCCTCAGCAGGGAATTTCTCTGTTTCAGCGCTTTCCTGTATTCCTTGAGATCCGCAAAGAAGGCCGGCGATACCTGGGCCGCCGTGTAATCGAGGTAGACCCTCCGGCCTGCCGGAGGCCCGGATGAAAGCTCTACGTCGCGGGGAGTGAATATGACGCTCGGCATGAACCCGATGATCTCCGAGATTCCGCCCGCCTGCTTCCCGTTGATAGAAAGTTTCGTCCTTCCGCTTCTCTCCTGCCCCATCTCGAGACGAAACCCGACGCCGGAATCACTTCTTCCGGTCAGCCTGAGGAAGAAGTGCTCGCTCCCGAAGCGTATAAGCTCGGATGCCCGCCTGGTCCTGAACGACCTTCCAAGAGAGAAGATGTGTATCGCCTCGAGAAGATTTGTTTTTCCCTGGGCGTTCCTGCCGGTGATGTAGTTGAACCTTTCGGAAAACTCCAGTGCGGCGTCTTCGATATTACGGTAGGAATTGAGATGGAGGCTCTCGACTATCAATCCCGTTCACCGCTCCCTCCCGGCCGATCAGTTTATCCTGAGGGGCATGACGATGCACAGCTGCTTGAGATCTCCCTTTTCCTCTACCGGCGTGACCATGCCGGCATTGTCCGGCCTGTCGAGCCTGAATGAGATCTCATCACCATCGATAGTCCTGAGTATATCCTGTATGTACGCGGCATTGTATCCGATATCCATCGGCTCGTCCGCGTAGTTCGCCTCGAGTTCCTCTCTCGCATCGCCAAGGTCCTGAGTCGTCACATGAAGTGTGAGCTTGTCCCTGTCTACAGAGAACACGACCTGGTGAGTGAGCGCGTCGGAAAGGATCGATACCCTCTTTGTGGCTGCAGAGAGTTCATCCCTTGTCACGGTAAGAGCCTTTGTGTTCCCCGAGGGAATGACCTTCTGATAGCTTGGGAATGGCCCCTCGAGCAGCCTTGAGTATATCGATACTTCGTCCATCTCTATCGATACACTGTTGTCTCCCAGGCCGATCTTTATCATCTCGTCCTTTTCTGAATATGACCGGAACGTAGCCATCGCCTTCGGCGGAACGATGACTTCGGCCTTCTCGACATCCTTTCAGCTCGACCTTCGCCTCGACCTTCGCAAGCCTGTGCCCGTCCGTCGAAACCATCGTCAATCCACTGCGGTCCACCTCCCACAGGACACCGCACAGCGCCGGCCTGGTAAGGTCTGTCGATACCGCATATATCGTCTTCTGTATCATCTTTCTCAGAAGAGGCGACTGTAACTCGAATTCCGTGCTGCTTTCCTGCTTCGGCATCTTCGGGAAATCATCAGCGCTCCGGCCGTTTACAGAAAACCTGCTCTTGCCGCACCTTATCGTCAGCTTCTCTCCCTCGGCTTCGAGGGTCACCTCGTCCCCCGAAAGAGATTTCACGATCTCGGCGATCTTCTTCGCGGGAACGGCGATAGTGCCCGTTGACTCGACCTTGCCCGATACCTTTGATGTCACGGATATATCAAGATCCGTCGCCGAGAATCTGATTCCTGCATCTTCGGCGCTGACCAGCACCATCGACAGAATGGGCATGGTCGTCTTACCCGGCACTACTGACGATATCGCGTTCATCTTTTTTGTGAGCTCTCCTAGCGGCACCTGGATCTTCACGCCGAAACCTCCTGATATATCCTTTTATTACATCCGGGGACGAAATCATAATTCAATCGGGGTGTGATATTCAATGAAAAAAGGTACCTCTCCGGATTCCGGATTTCTTCTTCTTTTCTTAAATAATCAAATAGAACATTAGTAGTAGTAGGGGGTGTTGAAATGTTCATAACAACCCTGGAAGAAGTGCCCGTATTGAAAAATCCGGGATATTGCGATGTATAAAGCGATGTGAATATGGCCGGAAAAACGAGGCGGGCTTCTCCACAATCGCGATATCCACAAGGTATCAAGGGGTTGTTAACAGGTTCTCTGTGGAAAGTGTGGAAATGATGTGTCACCCGGATATCTTCTTTGTGATATCGTGGATAATGGCCTTGAAGGCGGGATCGTCGCTCATCAGGCCCTCTATCTTCCTGATCGAGTGAAGGACCGTGCTGTGGTCCCTGCCGCCGAACTGCTTCCCGATCATGACAAGGGAGAGGTCGGTCATCTCGCGGCAGATGAACATTGCCATCTGTCTGGCCCTGACGACCCTGCTTATCCTCGTCTTTGCCTTCAGGCTGTCGGCGGGGATGTCGAACTCGCCGGCGACAATCTCCTTGATTCTGCGCGGTGTGATCTTCTTCTCTTCCGGAGCCTTGACCAGGTCATGCAGAGCCTCTTTCGCCATTCCTACCGTTATTTCCTGGCAGGTGAGGCTCGCGAAGGCGAGGATCTTGATGAGGGAGCCTTCGAGCTCCCGAATGTTGTTGGTTATGTTTTCAGCGATGAATTCTATGACGCTGTCGGATATCTGGATATTCTCGTCCTCTACCTTGTTCCTGAGGATAGCGATGCGCGTCTCGACGTCGGGGGGCTGCATGTCCGTGATCAGGCCCCACTCGAAACGTGAACGAAGCCGCTCCTCGAGGGTGTGTATCTCCTTGGGGGGCCTGTCGCTTGTGCAGACTATCTGCTTGTTGGCGTCGTGCAGGGCGTTGAAGGTGTGGAAGAACTCCTCCTGCATCGCTTCCTTGCCGGCCAGAAACTGGATGTCATCGATCAGGAGTATGTCGACATTCCTGTACTTCTTCTTAAAATCAAGGGTCTTGTTCTTCTGTATAGCGTGGATCAACTCATTGACGAAACTCTCCGTCGACACATAAGCGATGACCATCGCCGGGTGATCCCGGCGGACCTGGTGGCCGATAGCCTGAATAAGATGTGTCTTTCCAAGGCCGGCTCCGCCATATATAAAGAGCGGATTATAAGCCTGGGCAGGCCTTTCGGCGACTGCGGCCGCCCCGGCATGTGCGAGGCGATTACAGTTACCTACTATGAATTCATCAAAGGTATAGCGCTTGTTAAGATGGATCTTGTTGGGAAGCATCACCTGTTCGCGGATGATCATCGATCGGCCGGGGGCCTTGTCCGGCGGCCCGACCCGGGGCGGCCCCGGTCTGGATGAAAGCTCGACCCTTGTGTCCTTGTCCAGCATATCCCTGGCAACCTTCTCGATCTTGTCCATGTGGTGGGCGTGCACCCAGTCGACAAAGAAAGGATTCGGCCCCTCGATCCGGAGCACACCGCCCTCGTAACTCACCGGGCGCATCGGAGAGAACCAGGTCTGGTAGCTCTGCTCATTGACAAGTTCCTTCAGGCTGTCGAGCAGCTTTTCCCATAGCGCGAGCACTGATTCTTCCCCCCTGAACGGCCGATCTCCAACACCCTTCACCCCTGTATCTCTTTTTGGGCACCAGCGACACCAATGCACAGGAAATAACGGTTATTTCCCTTTTCCCCCGAATTTCCCACAATTGTGGAAAACCCGTTATTTTTAAGTGTGACAATCGATTCGGCGGGCTACCCTGAGTGTCTAAAGAGCGTTTTCCACAATTCCACGCATTCGGTCCGGATGGTGTAGATCAAGGGTGTTGGCACATGGAAATTTGGAATACTCCCCTCATCCCGCGGACGGAAATGTAGCACGCTGGCAGAAAGCTTAGCAAGGCAATTTTTCCAAAAAGAGGAAAAATTTTACAAGCATCTAACAAATATGGAGATACGAAAGTCAAAATTCGTTGACTCCGGATGATGTCCAGTGCGGACCGCCGAACGCTCCGGCCCATGCTTTCAAAAGAGGTTGGGGCGCTGAGGATTAGGGCGCCTGGAGCATATAATGCTTGACATCATTGACCCCCTTTTCTATTGTAAGTTGTTTATATACTGTAAATGGCAACGCCTTCAACTATTTAGAAGAGGATCGGGGACCCGGATATGAAGCGAACATATCAGCCGCATAACAAGAGAAGAAAACGGACACACGGATTTCGCAAACGGATGAGTTCGAAGAACGGCCGTCTGGTGCTCAAGAGAAGGAGGGCAAGAGGAAGAAAGCGCCTCGCGACCTAGGGTGCGGGGGGCGGAATGAACCCATGGCACCGAAGGGACTCAAGAACACAAGTCAATTCAGACGTGCTTACAGAGAGGGCCGCAGGGAAGCCGGAAAGAAGATCGTCATCTATTTCCTGAAAACCGGCGACGGGGGGATCCTCCCGGGATTTGTGGCCAGCAAAAAAAATGTAGGAAACAGGGCCAGTCAGCGAAACAGGGCGAAGAGGTTGATGAGAGAGGCATACAGAAGCATAGCCCGCCACATCAACGAAAAGAATCTCTGGATAGTATTCATCGCCTCGTTCGACCCGTCGGAGACAACACTGAAGCAGCTGACGGAAGATGTAGAGAGCTCTTTAAAGAGAGCCGGACTGATATCAAACGGCGTATGATAACAAGAATTCTGACAAAAGCGGCCGTATCGGCCATCAGGATATACAGGATCGCCATATCCCCGTATCACGGACCAGTCTGCAGATATACACCTTCCTGTTCACATTATGCCGAAGAGGCGCTGAAGAAGTACGGACCTTTCAAGGGTTCGGCCAGGGCGCTCATGAGGCTTCTGCGCTGCCATCCATTCTCCGCCGGGGGCTATGACCCCGTCCGCTGACTCAAGCTGCGAAAAACCTGACGCATCGCCGAAGGGAAGTGAAGAATGGACAAACGTTCATTAATCGCCATTTTTATCACATTCGCGATACTTATAGCCTGGCAGATGATCTACGTGCGTCCCCGGCAGCAGGAAGCCGCGAGGGTAAGGATCGAACAGGCCAGGGCAGATTCGATCGCCGCGGCGGAAGCCGGGGCGACAGAGTCGGTAGAGACGCCGGATCTCGAGCAGGCAGCTGAAGAAGTGCCGGAGCTGGAGACAGCCGTAGAGCCTGGAGCAGAAGGCTTTTTCGGCGAGGATGGGGAGGAAGTCTCGATCACGGTTGATACAGGCCCCATGGTCGTCAGGCTGACAAGCCTGGGAGGGGAGATATCAAGCGTAGAGCTTACCGAATACAGGAGGTTCGGCGGGGGCGACGTGCAGCTCGTACCGGAAAACAGGGGTGGCGCGGTCTCGCTCAGCATAGAGAGGGACGGCCGCTGGATGGGGCTTTCGGGCGTTCGCTATGCGGTCATGGTGAATGGCAGGGAGGCCGTTGACGGAGAGCGCGTACTCCTCGGCGAGGGAAACGACGAGGCCGAGATAGCCTTCACAAGGGAATCGGCCGATGGAGGAATGGTAGAGAAACGGTTCAGATTCATGCGCGGCAGCTACGAAGCTGGACTTTCCGTTGCGATAGGCAGGGAAGGGGCGCTCAGGGACAGCCGCTCCTATTCGGTTTCCTGGAGCTGCGGCCTGGCGCTGAACGAAAAGGACCAGAAGTGGGAGAAACGCCAGCTTGCCTCGATGGGCAAGGTCGGCGAGGAGATCTTCACCGAATCGGCGCGGAGTTTCGGAAAGACCGGGCTGAAGGAACAGGAAGGCGTTGTCGTCTGGGCGGGCGCAAGGAGCAAGTATTTCCTCACCGCCGTCCTTACGGGGACGCAGAGGACAGGGACGCTGGGGATGACAGGGGACAAGGACCTGCCGCAGGTCGGCTGGTCGGTCACCTATCCTTTCAGCGGCGATCCAAGGATGGTCAGGGACGAATTCGTTCTCTACATGGGCCCGCAGGACATCAACGCGCTGAAGGAATACGGTGTGGGCCTGGAGAAGACTATCGACCTTGGACGCTTGCGGTTCTTCAGCAAATTCATCCTTGGGCTGATGATATGGATGGGAGGATTCATCCCCAACATAGGGGTCGTGATCATCATCCTGTCGGTCCTGACAAAGGTCCTCTTCTACAGGCTGACACACAAAAGCTTCAAATCGATGAAGGACATGCAGAGGCTTCAGCCGAGGCTGAAGGAGCTGCAGGACAAGTACAAGGATGACAAGACCAAGCTGAACCAGGAGACGATGAAGCTGTACAAGGAGGCCGGAGTCAATCCGCTGGGCGGATGCCTGCCGCTCCTCTTCCAGATGCCCGTCTTCATCGCGCTGTTCAGCGTTCTGAGGAATACGATCGAGCTGAGGGGGGCTCCGTTCATTCTGTGGATGAACGACCTTTCTTCGCCCGACGTTCTTTTTGATTTCGGGGTAAAGCTCCCATTCCTCGGGAGCGAGTTCCACCTTCTGCCGCTGTTGATGGGCGTTGCGATGTACGTCCAGTCGAAGACCGGAGGCGGTTCGCCCACGGGTGGCCCGGCGACCGGGGCCGCGGGCCAGCAGAAGATGATGCAGACGATGATGCCGGTAGTGTTCACCGTCCTGTTTTACAACATGCCCTCGGGGCTTGTGCTTTACTGGCTGGTCAACAATATATTCTCGATCGTCCAGCAGTATATAGTTCACAGACAGATAGAGTCCGAAGATCTGACAGTCGTCGAAAGGGCCTGACAGGCCAGCATATCGACAGGATTCTGATATCGGGAAAGAGGAGATATCGACATGAGAGGTTCCGGAATAGAAGAGAGCGGGAAAGTCATAGAGACTACCGGCAAAAGTGTGCAGAAAGCTCTCGCCAGGGCGCTGAAGACGCTCGACACGAAGGTAGAGAATGTCGAGATAGAGATACTCGACGCGGGACAGAAGGGCGTGCTGAACATATTCGGCGCGAGGGACGCGAGGATAAGGGTCACAAAGAAGACCGACTCGAAAGGGATCGAGGAGATAGCCGACGAGGTAGCGGGCTACATAATGGAAAGCCTTGATATCAGCTACAGGCTCTTCTCCGAGACCGACGATGACGCCACCTATATAAATATCGAGACGGCGGGAGTAGACGGCCTTCTGATAGGGCGAAAGGGAGACACGCTCAATTCCCTTCAGCACCTTGTCGGCCGGATCGTCTCGAGAAAGATGGGAGGGTACCAGAGGCTGACGCTCGATGTCGGCGGGTACCTCAAGAACCGCCAGGAGATCCTCCGGCAGAAGGCGGTCAAGGCGGCCGAACGGGCGAGGAAATCGAACCGTGAGGTCCAGATGGAGCCCATGAAGGCGTCCGAGAGAAGGATCGTCCACGTTGCCCTCACAAACGAAGAGGGAATATCGACATATACTACCGGCAACGGCGATATGAGGAAGGTCTGCATAGCGCCTGCGGGCAAGGGGCGGGAGAGAAGGGGCGGCGGCCGGTACAGAGACAGAGACTAGAGCCATGCACGGTGACACGATCGTCGCCCTGAGCACGCCGCCCGGCAGCTCGGGGATCGCGGTTATCAGGATCTCGGGACCGGAGGCGGCAGGGATCCTGGAGACGATGGCGCCCGGAGCGGGGGCGTGGGAGCCGAGAACGCTCCACAACTGCGCTCTCTGCGGCAAGGGCCGGGAGATGCTCGACGATGTCGTAGCATCCCTCTTTCACGGCCCGAATTCATATACAGGCGAAGATTCGGTTGAGATCTCGTGCCACGGGAGCATGCAGGTCGTATCCTCGATCATCGAGGAGGCAGTCCGCAGGGGGGCGCGTCTTGCCGGGCCTGGCGAGTTTACCAGGAGGGCCTACCTTTCGGGCAGGCTCGACCTCGCACAGGCAGAAGCCGTGGCGGACCTTATAGCTGCCGAAACAAGGCTTCAGGCCCAGGTGGCGCTCGAGCATCTCGAGGGAGGCCTCTCGAGAAAGGTCGTGGCGATCGAGAAAAGGCTGCGGACGAACCTCGCGCTGGTCGAGGCATCGATCGATTTCCCCGAAGAGGATATAGAGACATATTCGGCCGAAGGCCTCGCTGCCCTTTCACGGACCCTGATCGTTGAGATCTCGGACCTTCTCGAATCAGAGGTGGCCGGAGCGCAGCTGAGGCGGGGCATCAGGGTAACGATCACAGGGCCGAGAAACGCGGGAAAGAGCAGCCTGTACAACGCCCTTCTCGGCGAGGAAAGGGCCATCGTATCATCCGTTCCCGGCACTACGCGGGATGTGCTGAGGGAGCGGATCCATATCCGGGGATACACGTACTATCTCGAGGACACGGCCGGTCTGGCCGAGACGGGTTGCGAGATCGAGAGCGAAGGGATGCGCAAGGGGAGAGAGGCGGCCGGCGCGGCCGATCTCGTCCTCTTCGTCATAGACGCCGGCGAGGGATGGACGGACGGGGCGATGGAGGAGCTGAGGGCACACGAAACGGGGAGCAGGCTCGTAGTGGTGAACAAGGCCGACCTTGTCCCTGGAGGCGGGGAGGCGGCGGAAAATTCGCCCGCAGGCACGCAGCGGACGGTAACGGCTTCGGCGGTCACCGGAGAAGGGCTTG
This sequence comes from Candidatus Krumholzibacteriia bacterium, assembly GCA_963836185.1. Classification (GTDB taxonomy): domain Bacteria; phylum Krumholzibacteriota; class Krumholzibacteriia; order Krumholzibacteriales; family Krumholzibacteriaceae; genus JAUWCL01. The sequence goes on along the minus strand of CAWIIQ010000003.1, from coordinate 121,631 downwards.
CGGACCTCAGGGAGAAGATCTTCGAGTTCACGGCAAACGGCGGGATATCAAGCCTCGAGGGCGAGCGTATTGCCCTTAACATAAGACAGGGCATGGCGTTGCGTCGTGCAGAGGAGGCGCTCGAGAGACTCCTGAAAGAGCTGGGGGAAAATTCCCCGGCAGAGATCCTCAGCCTCGAGATAAGGGAGGCGCTCGATGCCTGCGGTGAGGTCACGGGCAGGTCGGCAGCCGAGGACATCCTCGACGAGATATTTTCTAATTTCTGTATTGGCAAATAGTTACTAACTATATCCACATTCTGGCGGTCTGTTTTTGAGATACCCTGTTATAGTTATCGGAGGAGGTCACGCCGGGTGCGAGGCATCGCTCGCCTGCGCCAGGATGGGCGTGCAGACGCTTCTTGTCACGATACGAAAGGGAGACATCGCCAGGATGCCCTGCAACCCGGCGATCGGCGGACTGGCGAAGGGGCAGCTTGTCAGGGAGATCGACGCCCTGGGCGGAGAGATGGGGCTCTGCATAGATCATGCGGGGATCCAGTTCAGGATGCTCAACAGGGCGAAGGGGCCGGCGGTATGGTCCCCGAGAGCGCAGGCGGACAAGGCGGCCTACCACGAGAGGATGCTCTCGGTCCTCGAGGCACAGAAGAACCTCGACCTGATAGAGGCGGAGATAACCGGCCTGGAGAAGGATGGATCGGGGGGATGGAGGATGAGAACGGCAGATGGCGGGAATATCGACGCGGAGAAGGTGATCCTCGCGCTGGGCACATTTCCGAACGGGCTGATGCATATAGGTGAAAAGCAGATACCTGGAGGCAGAGAGGGAGAGCCTCCTTCGTGCCTTCTTTCCGACTCGCTGGCAGGGCTCGGGCTCGAGAGGGCAAGGCTGAAGACTGGAACACCCCCCCGGCTGGTAAAGGGATCGATCGATCTTTCCCGGTGCCAGGCTCAGCCGGGCGACGAGGACCCGGCCCCCTTCTCGTTCAGGACGGAGAGGCTCGTCGTCGACCAGGTCCCGTGTCATGTCACCTGGACGACAGAGAAGACTCACGAGATCATAAGGGCGAATATAGGACGCGCTCCACTCTTTTCGGGGCAGATCCAGGGAACGGGGCCGAGATACTGCCCGTCGATAGAAGACAAGGTGGTAAGGTTCTCGGAAAAGCCGAGGCACCAGCTCTTCCTCGAACCGGAAGGACGGGATTCTGAGGAGATATATGTAAACGGCCTCTCGACAAGCCTTCCGGAAGAGGTGCAGCTTGAGATGGTAAGGTCCGTGCCGGGGCTGGAAGAGGCGGATATCGCGAGATACGGATACGCCATAGAGTACGATTTTTTCCCTCCGCACCAGATACATTCGACCCTCGAGGCGCGTGACCTGCGCGGCCTCTACCTTGCCGGGCAGATCAACGGGACATCAGGTTACGAGGAGGCCGCTGCCCAGGGCCTTGTCGCAGGGATCAACGCCGTCCTTGCGATGGAGGGGAAGGAGCCCTTCGTACCGGGGCGGAGCGAGGCTTACGCGGGTGTTCTGATCGATGACCTTGTGACAAAGGAGATAAGGGAGCCGTACAGGATGTTTACCTCAAGAGCGGAATACAGGCTTTCCCTGAGGCAGGACAACGCGGACGAGAGGCTCCTGAAGTATGCCGTGAGGTTCGGGCTCCTTCAGAGAGAGCAGTGGGAGAGGATGACGGAATCCAGAAGAGCTGTCCAGGGGGGCAGGCGGAGGCTGGAAGGAGAGAGCGTAAGCACGAAGGAGACGGGGAGGATGCGCGCGGCACGGCTTCTTCAGCGTCCCGGGATCACACTGGACGATCTGGAGCCCCTTCTGCCCTATGGCCCGCTCGGCCTGGGCAGGAGGGAAAGGGAGGCTCTCGAGATCCGGATAAAGTACAGCGGATATATCAAACGCCAGGACAGGACCGCCGAAAAGCTCAAGAGGATGGAGAGAAGAAGGATCCCCGAGGGATTCTCATACAGGGATATAGAGGCGCTGAGCACAGAGGCGAGGGAAGTGCTCGAGAAATTCAGGCCGGAGACACTCGGGAAGGCGGCCAGGCTCGCCGGGGTGAGGAACTCGGACGTATCGGTCCTCATGGTCTTCATCGAGAGGGGCGGCTATGAAGGATAAATTGGCCGAGACATGGGAAAAGGTGCTTGTGGAGCTCGGGGGAGCGGAACCTCCCGAGAAGTCGAGGGAGTATGTCGCCGAGCTGGTGAGGTGGGGAGGCCGTATGCACCTGACAGGCAGGGAGAGGATGGCCGACGTGATCGCCGCGCAGATCTCCGATTCGATGATAATGCTGGAGCTGGCAGGAGGTGGCCCCTTTGTCGCGGATATCGGCGCCGGCGCCGGATTCCCCGGAATCGTATGGAAACTGGCGAACCCGGGCCTGGAGTTGGCCCTGTTCGAGAGAAAAGAACGGCTCGCCTCGTTCCTCGAGAGAACGGTGGCCCTGCTGGGCCTTGAGGGGATAGCGGTGAGAGCCGAAGAGGCGACGCCGGAGACGGAAGGGGGCCCCTTCGATGTAGTGACCTCGAAAGCGGCAGGCCGGCTCGACGAGATACTTCCGATAGCGGCAGGAATGCTGAAAAAGGGAGGGATCTACGTTACGGCAAAGGGAGAGGGGTGGGAGAGGGAGATGGATGGGGCGACGGGATTTTCGCCGGGAAGAAGGGCTCCGCTGGGGGGCGGCAGGGGCGAGGCGGTCTCGCTGATCTTCGGCCGATGAACCTGAACGTTTCACGTGAAACACGCGCCGCTGTTTCACGTGAAACAATAATTCCCCGAAAAACCCCGATTTTTTCATTGCTTTAGCCACCGGCGATTAATATAATGCCGCAAGCCCCACCAAGTTACTCCAGGAGGCGACAATGCGCACTAAATTCAGCGCTACCATAGTGTTACTGTTCTTTTCCACAATCGTTGCGTCCGTTCCGGGGTGTGATGACTCGATCGAATTCGCGAACACTCCGCCCGGCGACCTGACGATCACCAAAAACATATGCTACCTCGGGCCGAACGATTCGGTCGTTCTGATGGGGGAGGCTGTTGACGCGGACGGCGACTCGGTCAGTTACAGCTGGTACGCCGAAGAGGGGACTCTCACTCCCTCCGACGGCAAGGGCCAGGCCGTGACCTGGCAGGCGCCGGGCAGCCACGGCACTTACAGGGTCACGCTCAGGGCCACCGACGGGCTCGATGATTCGTCGAAGGGGATCGACCTCGATGTCGGCCGAACGCTGGACATCTTCATCTCGGGTGGAGTGCTCGATGAAACAGATTATCCTTATATAGTGCCGAACGCGCTTCCGCTGAATATAGGCAATCTGATCACGGTCACGCTGGAAGCGGGCGTGACGGTCGTCTTCAACAGTACCGGCGGCGGACTCGATGTTGCCGGCGGGTTGATAGTCAACGGCACCGAGCAGGACAGGGTCCTCTTCATACCGAACAAGTGTCCCGGCGAGGACAAGGTATGGAAGGGTGTAAAGTTCAGGGGATCTTTTGCGTCAGGCAACCTGAACTATCTTACAATAGCCTCTTCGACAGATGGATTAGATGCTGAGGATGACTGCGTTGTCGTGGCGGACAATATCATCGTGGACCAGACGAGCGGCGAGGGGATATCCGTCGAAAACGGCGCCGATATGACGTTATCGGAATCCAGGATATGGGATAACGGCTCGGGAATATATGTATCGTATGCGACGCTGCTCGTCAGCGATTCATCAATTAGATTTAATGGTAACTACGGGATCTCCATGATGGCAAGTGGATCCACCGCGATCGAAGTGACGGGCTGCGTCGTCGCGAACAACGGCCAGTACGGGTTTGTCCTGGCGGGAAGCGCCAGTCCCGTGGTGAATGGCTGCTCGCTTTTCAATAACGGACCGGAAATAGGCGGGCAGATGGTCCTGCGGACAGTCATGTTTATTGACTCATACTCGAACACGGATCCTGTAGACATGACGGGGAACTACTGGGGAACGAACGATCCCCTGCAGATCCCGCCGCAGATCATAAGACAAGGCGCCAACGGCGCGGTAGATTATTCAGGATGGCTGTCCGCGGAGCCCCTGGGCGACTGACGGACAGGAAAAGAAGGGCGGAGGAATGGGAAAGGTCATAGCGATTGCCAACCAGAAGGGCGGCGTCGGAAAGACGACGACGGCGGTCAATCTCAGCGCGAGCCTCGGCGTGGCCGAAAAGAAGGTCCTTCTTGTCGACGCCGACCCCCAGGCCAACGCGAGCAGCGGGCTCGGGGTGAGGCTTCCCGGGGAAGAGGACACGATCTACGAGGTCCTTATCGGTGAGGCGAAGGCGAAAGATATAATAAGGAGCGCCGGTCTGATAGACCTCCTTCCCTCCCATCCGAAACTGAGCGGCGCGGAGATCGAGCTGGTCTCGCAGATAGCGAGAGAGCACAAGCTAAAGACGGCTCTCTCCGGCCTGACCGACGACTACGATTTCATCATCATCGACTGTCCGCCAAGTCTCGGGCTGATCACGCTGAACACCCTGACCGCCGCGGACTCGATCCTCATACCGATACAATGTGAATACTATGCGCTCGAGGGGCTCAGCCAGCTTGCTCGGGACGATAAGGATGGTGCAGAAGCACCTAAATCCCGACCTGCGGATCGAGGGTGTTCTGCTGACGATGTTCGACAAGCGCCTGAGGCTGGCGAGCCAGGTCGCGGACGAGGCGATCTCGTACTTCGGTGAAAAGGTATATGACAACATAATACCGAGGAACGTCCGGCTGAGCGAATGTCCCAGTTTCGGCAAGCCGGTGATCCTCTACGATGTTCAGAGCAAGGGGGCGAAGAGCTATCTGAAGCTCGCTCTCGAAGTAATAGAAAAGCAGGATACGCATCACGAGGAGAAACGTTCCCGGCGCGGCCGTCCGCGAAAGGAAGCAATAGCGGGGGGAGGGATCTGATATGAAGAAGGAAGCCCTGGGCAGGGGGCTGGAGGCCCTTCTTTCCGCCGACCTGAAGGAGAGCGTCTCGGAGACCGAGAGGATCAAGGAGCTCGACCTCGGCGACATCGACGCCAATCCCCACCAGCCGAGGGAACATTTCAGCGACGAGCATCTCGGAGAGCTCGCCGAATCGATAAAGAGACACGGGGTGCTGCAGCCGGTCGTCGTCCGGAGGGCAGGGGACAGGTATCAGCTCGTTGTCGGAGAGAGAAGGTTCCGCGCTTCGAGACTCGCCGGCAGGACGACGATACCCGCCATAGTCCGTGATATCGACGATGACGATTCACTGAAATTCGCACTCCTGGAGAATCTCCAGCGCGAGGACCTTACGCCCGTCGAGGAGGCGAGGGGATACGCCGCGTTGAGGGATGAGTTCGAACTCACCGTTAAGGAAGTCGCCGGGATGCTGGGCAAGGACAGGAGCACGGTAGCCAATACCCTCAGGCTTCTGAATCTTCCGGCGCGGGTGATAGAGCTTCTAGAACAGGGAAAGCTGACCGCTGGGCACGCGAGGGCGATACTCTCGGTCGAGGGCGAGGCAGCACAGGTCGAGTGGGCGGAGAGGGCCGTGTCGCAGGGATTCACCGTACGGGAGATCGAGGAGGCCGCGCCTGCGAAGAAGGCGAAGAAGAAAAAGCGCAGGCAGGCAGATCCTCAGCTTGCGGCCGTCGAGGAGAGGGCTGAGCTGAGATTCGGGACAAGGGTCAGGATCACGCCGAGGCGCAAGGGCGGCGTGATAACGATAGATTACTATTCGACCGAAGAGCTGGAAGGGATACTGGAGAAGATGGGGGTGGATACGGAGATGTAAGGCTCCGTCGACGGGAATGGAGAAGGACACCTTTACAGTCATCGTCGTTCCGCACGATCCGCAGAAGACGCGGAACTACAAGATCCCTTACAGGCTTTTCTACGTGCTGGTCACCTTCGTGTGCATCGGGCTCGTGGCGATGGTCCTCTTCGTCGCCACATACGGCAGGCTCCTGCTGAAAGCGAGGGAATCGGTCATGCTGGCCGGACAGGTCGAAGAGCTGACGAAGAGAAACGAGCAGATCAGCGAGGTGATGCGCAACCTTTCAGAGCTCCACGCGATGGACCTTAAGGTCAGGGGGATGCTCGGCGTCGACATCGCTGAAGAGGACAGCCTTGCCCTGAAAAGGGCACAGGAAACAGACGGGCTGACAGAGAGGGAGGTGCTGAGCGGAAAGGAGCAGATGCTGCGATCGATTCCCAGCTTCTGGCCTGTTCGCGGATATATAACCAGGTCGTATAACGTTGCGGGAGGCCCGGGCGACGCGGATTACCACCCCGGCATCGATATAGGCGTAGACAGGGGAACACCGGTGCGGTCGGCCGCTTCGGGGTATATCGCCGAGGCATCCTGGGATGATACGTACGGGTATTACGTGCGGATCGATCACGGCTATGGCATAAAAACCCTTTACGGGCACAACGACAGACTGGTAGTAATGAGGGGCGAGAGAGTCGGCAGGGGGCAGACGATCGCATATTCCGGCAATACCGGGAGAAGCACGGCGCCTCACCTGCACTTCGAGGTGATACAGGACAACGTTAATGTAGATCCGTTGAAATACCTGTTGAAATAGGAACGGATTGCGATGAAAAAGACAACGAAGAAGGGGCCCGCAATGTTCGGGAAAGAAGGTGAACGCATGGCTGACGAAGGAAAGATGAATTCGATTATCGGCAAGGGATGCAAGGTAAACGGGACGATAGACGTCGAGGACGGGACCCTCAGGATCGATGGTGATTTTGAGGGGAACGTCAACTGCCCCGGCGGCACTCTGGTGATCGGCAAGGGCGGAAAAGTCAAGGCCGATATCAAGGTCTCGAACGCGGTAGTAGGCGGAACGGTCAATGGCAACATCGACGCCAAAGAGAAGATCGAGCTTCAGGCCGGATCGCGCCTCGAGGGAGACATCAAGACGAGAAGGCTCGTCATCGACGAGGGTGTGTTCTTCGAGGGTTCGTGCAAGATGAGTCCGGATGGAAAGCCCATGGCTTCCACGCCCGCTCAGCCCGAGGTCAAGAAGGAAGAGAAGGAAAAGACAGGCGCCTGGAACAAGTAGGGTAAGAGGCGCGGGAAAAGGAAACCGTTCCGTTCTGAAAGCGGGCAGAGTACGATCCGCCCGGCGATGCGGGAATATATATCAAAAAAGGGGGCGCTTTGTGCGCCCCCTTTTACGTCTCTGGGAGTGGCCCGCGTTTACTTTACTTCGACCTTGATCTCTTTCGGCTTCTGCGGCTCGACCTTTGGAAGGACAAGCCTCAGCACACCGTCCTTGTACTCCGCCTCGATATCATCGGTCTTCACATTCTCGGGGAGGGTGAAAGCTCTCTGGAAGGTGCCGTAGCTTCTCTCACAGATGTGATAGTTCCTGTCCGTTTCTTCCTTTTCGAATTTTCTCTCGCCCTTGATCGTCAGGACGTTGTCCTGGACCTCGATATCGATCTCTTCCTTCTTCATGCCGGGGACTTCCGCGGTTATCTCGAACCCGCCCTCCTTCTCCTCGACGTTGACCCTCGGGGTCCAGTCGAAATTCTGGAGATCCATCTTGCGCCGGTTCAGCCCGAAGAAATCGTCGAACATCCTCTCGGCGTGATCGTGATGCATGGGGAGTCTTGTCCCGGGATTCCATCTTACCAGTCTCATTTCGATACCTCCTGTTTTGTGTCCGGATCTGATGTCCGTGTCCATTTTCTGCTTACCTGATACGCATCTTGTATGCCAGAACTGCCTGCCACCACATAACATGTATTATGACAAGAAGTTATCAAAGCGCACACCCGGCTTTTCGATACGCGCAGAATCGATTTCAAACCCCGGACATGACAGAAGCCTGCCAGAATAGACCTGCTGACAGGGGCGCAACTGCCATTGTGACAGCAAGGGTTCTGCGAGAGCCTCGTCTTCTCCTGCCGGATGACGGGCTGGAGCCCGCAAAGGCTGAAAAACAATGGAACCTATATCGTTTTTACCGTATAAAGTAATACTGACCATAGATGGATAATGTTCACTCGATCTGGCACCGTCCGGGCGGAGCCATTCATTGTCGGCGGCCAAGGCCGTCTGAAGGAGGGAAGATGAGACGCACCGCCCTTGTTATCTTTCTGGTCGCACTGCAGGCTCTCTCCGGGTGTTCCGGGGAAGGGCCGAAGCGATATACCATCGAACAGTTCATGAACACGCTCACAGTCTCGGGCGGATCATTTTCACATGACGAGACAAAACTGCTCACTACTACCGACAGGACCGGGATAAGAAACGCCTGGTCGATCCCCGTGGCGGGCGGGGAGATGGACCAGCTTACCTTCTCGGAAGACAACTCCGTCTTCGCCCTCTCGTATTTTCCCGGGGACGACAGGTTCCTCTGTCTGGCTGACCACGAGGGGAACGAACTCTATCATATCTTCCTCTACGATACTGACGGGACAGTCACCGACCTGACGCCGTACACCGACGCGCGCGCCGTGTTCTACGGATGGACGCATGACATGACAGCGTTCCTCTTCGGTTCCAACAGGCGGGACTCGAAATTCATGGACGTCTACCTGATGGACATCAGGGAGATGAGGTCGAAGATGATCTATCTCAATGATGCCGGTTACAGCTTCGGGTGGATGTCGAACGACATGAGATACCTGGCGATGTCGAAGACGAACACGACTCACGATTCCGACATGTTCCTCTACGACCGCAAGGCGGGAGAGGTCAGGCACATCACTCCGCACGATGGAGATGTCAATTTCTCGCCGATGGATTTCAGCAGCGACTCACGCTATCTCTACTACCTCACCGACGAGGGCGCCGAGTTCACATACCTGCGCAGGTACGACATCGCCGGCGGTGGAAGCGAGACGGTCGAGACTGCCGACTGGGATATCAGCTACGCGTACTTCTCCCATTCGGGGCGGTACAGGGTAACCGCGATCAACAACGACGCGAGGACGGAGATCAGGGTCTTTGACATGGAGACGGGCTCTCCGGTCGACCTTCCCGAGCTCCCCGGGGGAGTGATCACTGCCGTAGAGATCTCGAGAAGCGAGAAGCTGATGAGGTTCTACGTCAACGGATCACGTTCGCCAAACAACCTGTACATCTACGATTTCGGCAGCGGCAGTTACAGCAGGCTGACAGATACGCTCAACCCGGAGATCGACCCGGAGGACCTCGTCGATGCGGAGGTCGTCAGGTTCGAGTCTTTCGACGGCCTCGAGATACCGGCGATCTACTACAGACCGCACAAGGACGGCAGCGGCAGGAAGGTCCCGGGAGTGGTCTGGGTGCACGGAGGGCCGGGAGGGCAGTCGCGCGTCGGCTACAGTTCTTTCCTCCAGTACCTTGTCAATAACGGGTACGCCGTGCTGGCGGTCAACAACAGGGGCAGCCGGGGGTACGGAAAGAGATTCTACAGCCTCGACGATATGAGGCACGGCGAAGACGATCTGCGAGACTGCATAGAGGGAAAGAAATGGCTGGCGGCAGGCGGATCAGTCGACCCCGAAAAGATCGCCATCGCCGGCGGAAGCTACGGCGGATATATCACCCTGGCGGCCCTGACATTCGCGCCCGAGGAGTTCGCCGCGGGTGTCGACATTTTCGGAATCTCGAACTGGGTGCGCACGCTCGAGAGCATACCGTCATGGTGGGAGTATTACCGGAAGGCGCTTTACCGGGAGATGGGCGATCCGGCGAGGGACCGCGAGTACCTGGTCAAGATCTCCCCTCTCTTCCACGCGGACAAAATCGTAAGGCCGCTGATGGTACTGCAGGGCGCGAACGATCCGAGGGTCCTGAAGGTAGAGTCGGACGAGATAGTCGAGGCGGCCAAGAAGAACGGCGTCGAGGTAGAGTATCTGGTCTTCGAGGACGAGGGCCACGGATTTATGAAAAAGGAAAACCAGATCGAGGGATACAGGGCGATTAGACTCTTCCTCGACAGACACCTCAAGGACGGGGATTGATCAGCGTATGAGCAACATCGATGACGGGCGGCTGCTCGAAAAGTTCGGGGAAGCGTATTCGGATCTTCGCGCGGAAACGGCGAAGGTGATAGTCGGTCAGGAGCGGGTTCTCGACGAGCTCTTCTCGGCACTCTTTGCCGGGGGCCACTGCCTTCTCGTGGGAGTGCCCGGACTGGCGAAGACGTTGATGATATCGACGGTCGCTTCCTGTCTCGGGCTGAAATTCTCGAGGATACAGTTTACTCCCGACCTGATGCCCAGCGACATCATGGGAACAGAGGTGCTCGAGGAGGAAGCGGGCTCGAGCAGGCGGGTCTTCCGGTTCATCAAGGGGCCCGTGTTCGCGAACGTGGTCCTGGCGGACGAGATAAACAGGACGCCGCCGAAGACGCAGGCGGCCCTGCTCCAGGCGATGCAGGAGAGGAACGTCACCGTCGGCGGAGAGACCCATCCGCTCGAGGCGCCGTTCTTCGTGCTGGCGACACAGAACCCTATCGAGCTCGAGGGAACTTATCCTCTGCCCGAAGCGCAGCTCGACAGGTTCATGTTCAACATCCTTGTAGATTATCCCGAGGAGAGCGAGGAGCTGAGGATCGTCGATACGACGACGTCGGTCGAAAGAGCCGCCGTCGAGCCAGGTCCTCTCGGGAGAAGAGATAGTGGAGATACAGTCCCTGGTCAGGAAGGTGCCCGTCTCGGAGAATGTCCTTGCCTACGCGGTGCGGCTGGCGAGGGCGAGCCGCGAAGGCGCCATCGAAGGTGTCGGCGAGTACCTGTCGTGGGGAGCCGGCCCGAGAGCGGGTCAGTACCTCGTCCTCGGCGCCAAGGCGAGAGCTGTGATGCAGTCCAGGACGACGCCCGACATCGAGGATGTGCGGGCAGTCGCGTACCCCGTCCTGAGGCACCGGCTCGTGACGAACTTCCACGCCGAAGCGGACGGCGTCACTACTGACGAACTGGTGAGGAGACTGCTCGATACCGTCGCGCCGTGACCCGGCGCGGGGAAAGACATCTATGTCCCCGGAAAAAGACAACGCGGGGGAGTTCCTGCGCCCGGAGACTGTCAGCCGCCTGGCGAACATGGAGATTCGCGCGAGACTGATCGTCGAAGGATTCATAGCGGGCCTCCACAGGTCGCCATATCACGGATTCTCCGTCGAGTTCGCCGAGTACAGGCAGTACAACGCGGGCGAGTCGACGAAGAATATCGACTGGAAGATCTACGCCAAGACGGACCGCTACTATCTCAAGGTATTCGAAGACGAGACGAATCTGCGCGGGACCCTGCTGCTCGACCGGAGCGCCTCGATGGATTTCTCGGGAGGAGGAGTGACGAAGCTCCGGTACGGAGCCATGCTCTGCGCGGCGCTCTCCTACCTTATGATAAAGCAGCGCGATGCTGCAGGACTCGCCCTCTTCGACGACAGGCTCGGTGAGATCGTCCCGCACAGGTCGGCCAGGAGGCACCTCTTCCGCCTGCTTCAGGCGCTCGAGAATGTCACGCCGGGAGGGATGACCGGGATCAGCAGGGCCCTTCACGACATGGCGGAACGGATACACAGGCGCGGACTGGTCGTGCTGGTCAGCGACCTGATCGACGATCCGGAGGAAGTGATAAGCGGGCTCAAGCATTTCAGGCACAGGGGCCACGAGCTCGTCGTCTTCCACCTGCTCGACCCTCTCGAGCTTTCTCTCGATTACGGGGGAGAGGTGACGTTCGTCGACAGGGAGACGGGTGAGAAGCTGCGGGCACAGCCGTGGTTCGTCAGGAAAGAATACCGGCGCAGCGTCGGCGACTGGACCTCGTACCTCGAGAAGAGGTGCGTGGAAAACGCGATAGATTATAATCTCGTCACTACGGCGACGCCGTTCGACGAGGCGCTCGTGAGTTATCTCGGCAAGAGAAGCAGGATGGGCTGACCGGCATGAATTTTCTCAACCCCGCATTTCTCTTCGCTCTGGCCGCTTCGGCGGTCCCTCTGCTGATACATCTGCTCAGCCGGCGCCGGACGCGCGAGGTCCCGTTCAGTTCGCTTCGCTTTCTCGAGAGATCGGACCGCAAGAGCATGAGAAGGATAAACCTCCGAAGGCTTATCCTTCTCGCGCTCCGGACAGCGGCGATCGCGCTTATCGCCCTGGCATTCGCGAGGCCGGTGATCACCGGCAGGACCGCGTCCCTCTTTCCAGGTAAGGAGCCGAAGTCGGTCGTGGTGATGATCGACCGCAGCTACAGCATGGGGGTGCGGGGGAGCGCGGGGACCGCGTTCGACGCTGCCGCCGCCGCGGCCCTCGATATAGCCGGAAGCCTCGAAGAGGATGACGAGCTGACGATCGCCCTCTTCGATGAGGGCGTAGAAGAGATATTCACCGCGGAGAGGACGGGACGGGCCGCTGCGGCAGGCGCCCTTGCCGGCGCGGGGACCTCGCTGAGAGGGACCTCGCTGAGAGGAGCCGCGGGGCACGGGATATCCCTTCTGGAATCGAGCAGAAGGACGGCGAGAGAGCTTTTCATCATCTCCGATTTTCAGAGGACCGGTCTTGCGGCCGGAGAAGAGGTGAAGGTGCCGGGGAGGATGAGGGTCTTCCTCGTTCCCGTGATTCCCGCGTCGGGCCCCAACGTCGCGGTTGAAAAGGTGATACTTCCCGGCTCAGCGCTCCACAGGGGAGAGGCGGCCGCGCTGAGGGTATTCGTGCGCAACACATCTCCCGACCGGCCCGCGGGCTTCCCGCTTCGTGTCGATCTCGACGGGCGACGGATCGTGGAGAAGGAGATAGAGCTTCCGCCGGGCGGCGCAGCGGAACATATATTCGAATTCGATGCCGGGAGGGCGGGCTGGATCCGCGGGCGCGTCAGCTGCCGAGAGGACATGCTCCCCGCGGACGACACGAGGCTCTTCACACTCCTTGTAAGGGAAAAGACGCCGGTCCTTCTGATATCGGGAGAAGGCGCCTTTTTCCTCGAGCAGGCCCTCGTCCCCGACGGAGCGGACGGCGACATCGACCTTACCGGAAAGGGCTGGAGAGAATACACGACCGCGGATCTCACCGGAGCCGATGTGGTGATCGCAGGCCCCGGCGAAAAGACACGCCCGGAAGACACAGCGCTGCTGAAGAGGTTTGCCGCTGAAGGCGGAAGGGTCGTGGTCTTCATATCGCCCGGGATGGAAGGGCTCGCCGAGGGGCTCAGCTCGCATGACATAACGGTGAAGGCTCACGTAAGAGGGGTCGGCTTCGCAGAGCTCGAACGGCCCGGAAGAGAGAGCCCCATTCTCTCGATATTCAGTGATGCCGACCTCGACGGCATCTCCAGCCTGCGGTTCGCGAGAAGCGCCGGGGTGACGGGCCTTCCGCCCGGGACCGCCGCGCTCTCCTTCTCGGACGGCGCACCCTTCGTGTGGGCCGAGCGCTCCGGTGAAGGGGCGATCGTCTTTGCCGCGGCCGCGCCGCTTCCAGAAAGCGGCGATCTCGTGCTGTCTCCGTTCTTTCTCCCTCTTGTGCAGCAGATGGCGCTTGCGCCCCTCTCCGTTTCGCCGGGAAAGGAGGGCGCTCTTGTCGGAGCGTCTGTCGATGTGGCGCTGCCGGGAAGCGGCGGCTGCTCGATAGCTCTGCCCGGGGGAACGGAGTATATCGATCCTGTCCGGACAGGACCGGGAAGACTGACGGTCCCCGCCGGAGAGAGGCAGGGGTACCTGGAGGTCAGATGCGAGGAGGGAGAATGGCAGGTCGCCGTCAACCCCGACTGCGGCAGGGAGTCCTCTCTCGACTACATGACAGCCGATGAGGCGGCCGATTCGCTCGGCCTTGAGAGCTGGGCGGCCGCACGGGCGGACGCGGGGATATCGAAAGCCGTAAGGGAAGCGAGAGAGGGGAAAGAGATCGCCGACGTGCTGATTATAGCGGCCGCGCTCCTTCTCGTAGCGGAACTCGCCGTGGCACAGCGCCCCGGAAGAGAAAGCGGGGCAGAGAAGAGCTGATGTGGGAAGATCTCAGAAAGAAGATCTCGGAGCTGCCCCCGTTCCTCGAACTGTCGCAAAAGCTGGCGCGGCGAGGCGCCGGCGCCCGTGCCGGCGGCCTGACGGGCAGCTCGCGCTCGCTCGTGCTCTCGACTCTAGCCCCCCTTCTGGGCAGGGGCATCGTGGTCGTAGCTTCCGATCCGGTAAAGGCGAGGGATATCGCGGCCGATCTCGATCATTTCGGGGCCGGCCGTGTCATCTTCTATCCTGAGGATGAGATCCTTCCATATGACTATCACGATCCCGACAGGAACCTTACCGGGATGCAGATGGCCGCGCTGGCCGCCATGGCCGAAAAGAGATGCGACGTTCTTGTCTGCACGCCCGCGTCGCTCCTGAAGAAGGTGTTCGCGCCCGGATTATTCCTCGATCTCCTGGCCGACCTGGTCACGGGAGATGAGAAAGACCCCTACGAACTCGCGGAGACCCTCGTCCATCTCGGTTACGAGAGGCACGGGATCGTCGAGGAGAAGGGGCAGTTCGCCCTGAGGGGAGGGATACTCGATCTTTTCGAGGTCACCTCAGTCGATCCGGTAAGGATGGAGTTCGATGGCGACGAGATAACCTCCATCCGGTCCTTCGATATAGAGACGCAGCGGTCGATCGCCGCGGCCGGATCGATCAGGGTCCACCCGCTGCATCATCTTGTCCCCGACAGGGAGGGGATCAGCGAGACTCGGAGCCTTTCTCGAGAAGGAGAGCGGAGGGCTCGAGGAGGAGGCGCGCAGGAAGATGATGCTTCCCGCCGAGCGGCTCGCGGCAGGGATACATTTCTTCGGCATGGAGCATTACGCCTCCATCGTCCACGACGTCGTCCCCGTGACGGATTACTGGGAGGAGCCCCCCCTGATCGTCTTCTACGACAGCGAGGATATCGAGTCTCTGATCGAAGAGTTCAGGGAGGAGGCCGCGAGGCAGCATGACAGGTCGAGAGAGGAGAATCTCTACCCTTCGCCCGATCTCGTCTACGCAGGCGGCCCGGAGTGGGCCTCGGCGCAGGAGGCGTCGGGACGGCTCGATTTCACCGCGCTCACCGGCGGTGACGATGTGCGTTTCTCCACATCGGCGGTCGGTGATTACCGCAGGAACATAAAGGGGCTCGTGGCCGATGTCCGCAGGGAGCTCGACCGGGGCAGAAGGATATTTCTCTTCTGCGCGAACGAGACCCAGAGGGGCAGGGCCGAGGATATCCTCTCCGAAGTAGCTATCGAGATCGATTTTCCCGATCGGCGAGATCTCGAGCGGATTCAGATGGCCCGATACCGGCATGGTCTTTCTCAGCGAGGAGGAGGTCTTCGGCCGCTTCCACAGGCCGTGGCACTCTCCCCGCGCCAGAAGCAGGTCCCTTGTCTACGATCCGTCCCATTTCAAGCCGGGCGACTTCGTCGTCCACGTCAGCCACGGGATAGGCAGGTACATGGGGATGCGGGTCCTCGATATCGAGAGAAGCAGGACCGAGTGCCTCGACATAAGGTACGAGGGGGACGACAGGCTCTTCATCCCCGTCTCGCAGCTCAGGATGGTAGAGAAATATACCGCCGCCGAAGGAGCGCAGCCATCGCTGGCCCGCCTCGGGAGCGGTGTCTGGAACCGGGCGAGGGAGAAGGCGCGCAAGAGCGCCGGCCTGATCGCCCAGGACCTGATCGAGATCTACGCGGCGCGCCAGATGACCGACGGTTTCGCCTTCGGCCCCGACAAGCCGTGGCAGAAGGAGATGGAGGCCTCCTTCCCGTGGGAGGAGACCCCGCACCAGCTGCAGGCCTCCTCCGAGGTGAAGGCAGACATGGAGAACCTCAGGCCGATGGACAGGCTCCTCTGCGGAGACGTCGGCTTCGGCAAGACGGAGGTCGCCGTGCGAGCGGCGTTCAAGGCGGTCCTCGCCGGCCGGCAGGCGGCGGTGCTCGTCCCTACGACCGTCCTCGCGCTGCAGCACTATAACACTTTCAGGGAGCGGCTGACGGGCTTTCCCGTCAATATCGGGATGCTCAGCAGGTTCGTGTCCGCGGCTGAGGGGAAGAAGGTCGTAGAAGGCGTGGTGGACGGGAAGATCGATATCCTGATAGGCACGCACCGCCTCCTCTCGAAGGACATAAAGTTCGCCGAGCTCGGCCTCGTCGTCGTAGACGAGGAGCACAGGTTCGGCGTCGCCCAGAAAGAAAGACTCAAGAAGATGAAAAAGACGGTCGATGTGCTGAGCATGACCGCCACTCCGATACCGAGGACGCTCTCGATGGCGATCTCGGGGATACGGGACATATCGGTTATCGACACGCCCCCGCGCAACAGGCTGCCGATCCATACCGAGATACTTCCCTTCGACGACGAGAGTATCCGCGAGGCGGTGATGCGCGAGATCGGCCGCGGCGGGCAGGTCTTCTTCGTCCACAACCGCGTCCAGTCGATCGAGGTGATGGAAGGCTACCTCGCGCAGGCTTCTGCCCGACCGGGTGAGGATCGCCCACGCCCACGGGCAGATGAAAGAGCGGGATCTCGAGCGGATAATGATAGATTTCGTCGAGAAGAAGTTCGACGTCCTTCTCAGCACGATGATAATAGAGGCGGGGCTCGATTTCCCCAACGTCAACACGATCATAATAAACCGGTCCGACAGGTTCGGCCTCGCTCAGCTCTACCAGCTCAGGGGGCGCGTCGGGCGCTCGGACAGGAAAGCTTACGCCTACCTTCTGATCCCGAAGGGGGGAGGGGTGACCTCCACCGCGATCAGGCGCCTCCAGGCGATCACCGAATTCGATTATCTCGGCGCCGGCTACCGGATAGCGATGAGGGACCTCGAGATCCGCGGGGCGGGTAACTTCCTCGGCCACCAGCAGTCGGGCCAGATCAACGCGGTCGGGCTCGATCTCTATTCGAGAATGATCAGGGAAGAAGTGGCCAGGAGGCGGGGCGAAGAGGTCGAGGAAGAGCAGGAGGCGAGGATATCGGTCCCCGTGCCGGCATACCTGCCCGACAGCTACGTCTCCGACTCCGAGGAGAGGATGGACATATATCGCAGGTTGAGCCGGGTCCGCGGGATCGAGGAGGTCGGCGCGATGCGGAGCGAGCTCATCGACAGGTTCGGCGCCGCCGCCGCCGCCGGGAGAGAATATGGTCAAACTCGTCGAATTCAGGGCGAGAGCGGCTGCCGCCGGGCTCGACAGCGTAGAGATCGACACGAAAGGCGTTGTAAAAGCGGTGTTTACGCCGCAAGGCACCCCACCCAGGAAACTGATCGCAGAGATCGCGAAGGAGTTCGAGGGAAGGCTCACCTTCCACATGGAGAAGGGTTTTTCGATGACGGTCTCTCCTCCGGGGAACGAAAAGTACCCGGATGATGACCTGTGGTCCTCCCAGCCGGGGACGGCCGATCTCGAAAGTCTGTTGAATTTATTGGAATTTTTTGATAAATAGAATAGTTTAACTGATACGCACCATGGGCGGAAACGCCCTGAATAACAGGAAGATGGACCAGAGTTCCGGAAGGAGAGAGCATTGAGAAGGGCAATACTGGTTTTTGCGATCGCGATCCTGGCCGTCACGGCAGGCTGTGGAGAGAAGGATAACAGCACGCAGGTAGTCGCCAGGGTCGATACGAGAGAGATCACCGTAGCCGATTTCGAGCTGGTCTCGGAGACGATAGACACGAAATTCCTGCCCGCGACGGACGATCTCGAAGGGAAGAAAGCACTTCTCAACCACATGATAAACAAGGAAGTCATGGCCCTCAAGGCCCTCGCTATGGGGTACGAGAAGGAAGAATGGTTCGTCAACGTCTGGGGGCAGTACAAGAATCCCTTCATCGTCGCGCAGATGATGGATTACCTGGTGGCGCGCAGAAGTAGTGGTCACAGACGAGGAAGTCGCCGCGTATTTCCGGGAGATGCACTACGAGTATACCCTCAGCCAGATCGTCACGGCCAACGAGGACGAGATCATCGAGGTCCGTGAGAAGGCTCTCGCCGGCGAGGATTTCGCCGAGCTGGCCAAGAAGTACTCGATCGGTACAGGCGCGGAGCATGGTGGATATGTCGGAGCCAACGCTGTCGGAAGGATCCACTGGTGGGTGGAAGAGGCGCTCTTCGGCATGCAGAGCGGGGATATCTCGGAGCCGCTGAAGACATCGACCGGCTGGGCGATCATAAAGGTACACAGGAAACGCAAGGTAGAGCCTTCGTACGATGAGATATGGGCCGCGAAGCGCGTGAAGGCGATCAAGGAGAAGAAGGGCATAGAGGCGCTGAAGGAGCAGATCGAGGAGGACATCGGCCTGCAGTTCTTCACCGACGCGGTCAACATCGCATTCGACGGACTGCCCGAGGACATCCCGTACGAGGATATAATGTCGTACAAGGTCACCCGGGAGAACGCCCCGAGGCTGAAAATAGATCCGCAATTCCAGGACAAGCTGATCTGCCAGTATGAGGACGGCAGCTATACGATCGGCGATTTCGAGGAGATCTATTACGGCCTGAGCCTTCCCGACAGGCCGAGAAGAGCAGTTCGGGCGCAAGGGTATCATCGAGAAGATGCACAGGATCGTCTTCGACCAGATCCTTCCCGTCTATGCCGTTGAGGAAGCGAAGATCCTCGAGATCCCCGAAGTGAAGAAGAACTACGATAACAAGAAAGAGATGTTCCTTGTTCAGAAGCTGTATGAGGACCAGATCAAGGATGAGGTCACCGTGACGATGGTGGATATGCGGGATTATTACGCCGAGAATCTCGACCAGCTGATGAGGATGGAGATGAGAGATTTCGCCGTCATCCTCGTAGCCACACCGGAAGATGCTCAGAAAGTCTATGAGAAGGCTCTGGAGGGGATGGCACTTCACCAAGCTTATCGGGAAGTATTCGGTGGATGAAACCGCGAAGGAGACGCTGGGTCTTACCGGGCTTCACGTCAAGGGCAACATCCCGGAATACGATGAGGTCGGATTCATGCTCGACGGCCCCGGATCGATATCGCCGCCTTTCCAGACCTCGAGAGGCTGGGCCGTGCTGAAGGTCGAGACGATCGAGGAGGAGAGGCTGCCGACATTCGAGGAAGCCTCGATGACTATCAAAAAGACACTTCTCGAGAAGAGGTACGAAGAGCATCTTAACGTGAAGCTCGAAAAATGGCGTGAGGACTTTACAATCGAGATAGATGAGAAAGCCCTGGCCGGGGCCGAGTTGAAAAGGACCCGGCTCTGATCGGAAGGGCCCGGAAAATCGATATGAACAGGCGCACGGTTCGATCCGCCCTCCTCATCCTGCTCCTGCTGGTTGCGGGATGCGGGGGCGGGGACGTGCGTGACGACTCCTCCCTTCCCCCCGACGCGATCGTCATGGTCGACGGGAATGTCCTTACGGGGAGCCACCTTGAGATACTTCTTCCCGCCGGCGACAAGACGCCCTTTTCCGCGTCGGAGAAAGCCGCCTGGGTACGCCAGTGGGTCGAGGTGGAATTGCTTGTACGGCGAGGCGGTCAGGAGGGGTCTCCACAACGATCCGAGGATAAGAGCGAGGCTCGAGAGCCTCGAGAGAGAGTTTCTCGCCGACCACCTGACATTTATCGAGCTGCGCGAGAGGATCGAGGTCTCCGAAGAGGAGATCGAGGAATATTTCGCGGATCAACAGGGACCAGTACATATACGAATACAGGGTCAGCCATATCATGGTCAACTCGCTCGAGGAAGCGCTGCAGGTCGAGGAGATGCTCGAAAAGAATAGCTTCACCTGGGTCGCCAACAGGCACTCGGTCGATCCGGTCGCCCGCAGGGGCGGCGATCTCGGCTACCTGACCAAGGGAAACATGATACCGGCCTTCGAGACGGTCGTCTTCGACATGAAGCCGGGCGAGATCAGCGATATCGTGCAGTCCGAGTTCGGCTATCACATAATCAAACTCGTCGGGACGCGCGAGGCGCAGGTCAAGGTCGAGCTCGACGATGTCCGCGAGAGGATAATGAACCAGCTGGTGATGGCCAGGAGGAACGCGGCATACCGCGAGCTGATCGACAGGCTGTCACGGGATCACCGAAGTGGAATATTTCGCCGGTGACTATTCGGGGGACACCCCGCCGGCTGACACGGTCTGCGGCCGATACGATCGATAATGGAAGGATGATGATGAAGTCAAGGATATCAGCGGCGGCGCTGACCGCCGTGCTGCTCGCCGCGGCCGCGGTCTTCGCGCAGGAGGTCCAGCCGGAGAGCGAGAAGAGCGGCCAGCCGAAGGGCGAGGTGATCGACAGGGTCATCGCCGTGGTCGAGGACCGGGCGATCCTCCAGAGCGAGATGGATATGGAGTACAAGCAGTACCTCTTCCAGAACCAGACGACCTCGCTTCCATCCGACCAGGAAGCGCAGCTCCGCGCGCAGATACTCGAGCAGCTTGTTTCCGACCAGCTTCTTGCCGTGCACGCCGACAAGACCGGGGTCGTGGTCCCGGACGAGGCCGTAGAGGAAGAGCTCGAGAGAGCGCTCGAGGACAGCCGGCGAAACGCGGGCAGCGACGAGATCTTCAACAGGGAGCTGGAGAAGGCGGGCCTGACCCTTCAGCAGCTCCGCTCCCAGTGGAAGGAAAAGATCAGGTCGAGATACCTGATCGAGCAGCTCCTCAGGGGCGAGGTGTTCAAGGATGTCACCGTCACCGATTCAGAGGTAAGGCAGTACTACAGGGAGCACCAGAACGAGCTGCCGAAGAGGCCGTCGACGATGAAGCTCGCGCAGATAGTCATCATGCCGGGTTTAGCCGACGAGGCGAGCAACGCCTCGCTCGAGAGGATCAAGGCGGTCGAGGACCAGATAAAGGCGGGGATGGAATTCGAAAAGGCGGCAGAGCAGTACTCGGAGGACCCGAGCTCGAAATTCGGGGGAAGCCTCGGATATATCCAGCTCGATGACCTCGGAAGCCCGCCATTCGAGAATGCGGCGAGAAAACTCATCGTCGGTGAGGTCAGCCCCCCGGTGCTTGACGAGATTCGGGTGGCACCTGATCAAGCTCGAGGATGTCAGGGGGGACCAGGTCAAGCTGCGGCACATACTGATAAAGGTGGAGACGGATGACACCCAGGTCGCCGATGCGGCGGTGAGGGCAGAGAATATCAGGAAAGAGATACTTGACGGCCTCGATTTCGCGATAGCCGCCGCGAAATATTCAGCGGACGACAAGACCAGGAACAACGGCGGAGTCATCGCCAACGAGCTCCCCCTCGAGGCGCTTGTCGGCAAGAACGACTATCTCCTCGACATACTGAGAGAGACGGAGGTCGGCGGGATCTCGCCTGTCGTCAAGGAAGACGCGGGATTCAGGATAATAAAGGTGCTGGAGAAGAATCCGGCGCGTCCCTACACTTACCAGGAAGCGAAAATGGAGCTGGAGAGCCATCTCCTGCAGCAGAAGAGAATGGAGAAGTTCGCGGAATACGTCCACGAGCTCAAGGGCATATACTACGTCGACATAAAGATCGGCGTGGAATCGGACGTGCAGCACAAGAGCACGGGAAGTGGATGAGATGATGAGGGATGAGGCGATGAGGATAGATTCCCTTCTCAAGACGCTCTGTCTCGTCAAGACGAGAAGCCTCGCGAGAAAGGGATGCGAGACGGGAAGCGTCACGATCAACGGCGCGGTTGTAAAGCCGTCGCGCGTAGCGGCGGAAGGCGATATTATCGAGATCAGGCAGCCGGGGCATTCCCTCGTTGTCGAGATCCTCGAGATGCCGCCGGGGCAGGTGGCGAGAAAAGACGCGCCCGGATATTACCGCGTGGTCAGGGAGACTGGAAAAGAATGATGGAGCGGCGGATACAGATAGCGCTTACGGTCGGCGATCCCGCCGGAATAGGGCCGGAGATCACGGCGGCGCTTCTTGCCTCCGGGACAGATCTCGGGGCGGACATCGCGCTGATCGGGTCAGCCTCAGCCATTACGGAAGCGGTAGTGAAGGCGGGAGCGCGGGTGCCGCGCGTGATCGGCACTGGATCGGTTGCTGGCCCGGAGCTTCTCGAAGCGCTCGCCGGTGGTTCGCCGGTGATAATCGATACAGGAAAGGGGCGGGACGTCCCCGCCGGAGGGCCGAGCGCGGCCGGTGGCGCCGTCTCGGGCGAGGCGGTCGAAGCGGCGGCGAGACTCGCCTCCGAAGGGATCATCGAGGGTATCGTAACGGGCCCGATCTCGAAGGAGGCGCTGGGGCTCGCCGGGTACAGCTACATCGGCCACACGGACATGCTCTCCGACCTTCTCGACGCGCCCGACTGCCAGATGATAATGGTCTCCGGCGCGCTGCGGATAGTTATACTCACCCGCGACATCCCGCTTGTCGACGTGCCTTCGGCTGTTACCGCCAGGAGGCTCATGACGGGAGTCAGGGTCACCGACACCGCGCTCAGGGAACTCTGGGGGATAGAGAGCCCCCGCATCGACATAGCCGCCCTCAATCCTCACGGGGGTGACGGCGGAGTGACAGGCACCGAGGAAGACGAAGTGATCATACCGGCGATCGAGGAACTGGCCCGGGAAGGAATCGACGCGCGCGGGCCCTTCCCGGCGGACACTCTCTTCTACCACCCCGAAAAGAGAGGATGCGACGCCTTCGTCGCCCTCTACCACGACCAGGGAATGATCCCCTTCAAGATGTCCGGGTTCGACCGGGGCGTGAACATGACGATCGGGCTGCCCGCCGTCAGGACCTCGGTCTGCCACGGGACCGCGTATGATATCGCCGGCAGGGGAGAGGCGGAGAGCGGAAGCCTCGCCTCGGCGCTCGAGCTCGCCGTGCACTGCTGCCGCACACGGCAGACGGAGAGGAGGGCGGCCGGATGAGCTCACAGGAACAGAGGATCATCGCGGGCGTCTATCACCTCTCGAAGGATCTCGGCAGGCACTTCTCGCTGACCGATATAAACATGCAGGTGACCAACGGCGAGTTCGTCTTCCTCGTCGGGCCGAGCGGCGCGGGGAAGAGCACCCTGCTGAGGATGATGTACATGGACGACAGGCCGGACGAGGGCCAGATCGTAGTCGGCCCCTTCGTCTCGACCCGTGTCACGAGAAAGACGATTCCCGCCCTGCGCAGGAAGATCGGCATCGTCTTCCAGGATTTCCGGCTGATAGAGGACAGGACGGTATTCGAGAATATCGCGCTGGCGATGAAGGTCACCGGCACGCAGATGGGCGAGATAAAGCAGAGAGTCACAGAGATACTCACATATGTCGGCCTCTATCACAAGCGGCACGACTTCCCCCGGGCCCTCTCGGGCGGGGAGCAGCAGAGGGTCGCGATCGCCGGGCGGTAGCCAACAGGCCCGCCATCCTCCTTGCCGACGAGCCGACGGGGAACCTCGACGCCATGGCGACGAAGAATGTGATCGAGCTCCTCTTCAAGATCAACGCCGGCGGCACGGCGGTGCTGATGGCCACTCACGACATAGAGATGGTGCAGAGCTTCGGGCAGAGGATAATCTACCTCGAGGACGGGAAGATCGCCCGCGACCGCGAGATGATATTCGTGGGCGACGTGCGCGACAGGCTCGACGAGTCGAGGGTGGCGCGAAGAGCGGAACAGCTCTCCGATCACGATATTCGGGACGACGAGGAGACGGAATGAATCTCCGGACCGCGAAATACATGATCGACGAGATGATGACCAACCTCGGCAGGAGGAAGGGCGGGAACACGATCGCCGTGATCATCATGGGCCTCTCCCTGCTGATCCTCGTCGTCTTCCTGATGGTGACGCTCAACATGGCGAGCCTGATAGACAAGACGAGCGAGGAGATGCGGCTCTTCGTCTATCTCGAGGATGGGCTCGATCAGGAAGTGACGCAGGATATACAGCTCAAGCTCCTCGGGTTTCGCGGCATCGAAGAGGTCTCGTTCATATCGAAGGACGAGGCGCTGATCGAGTTCAGGGAGATGCTCGGCGAGGAGAGCGACCTTCTCGACGAGCTCGTGGAGAACCCTCTTCCCGACGCGTTCAGGGTGAAGCCCAAGCAGGGTTACATAACGAGCGAGTTCCTCGCTTCGATCGCGGCAGCGACGGAGAAGTGGGAAGGGGTCGAGGAGGTCCGTTACGGCAAGAAATGGTTCGAGAGGGGCGAGACGGCTCGCGAAGGGGATATACATAATCGACCTCGCCTTCGGCCTGATCATATTCCTCTCCGTGATATTCGTCATATACAATACCGTAAGGCTGACCGTGCTGCACAGGCGCACGACGATAGATGTGATGAAGCTCGTCGGCGCGACGAACGCCTTCATACGCATTCCCTTCATCCTCGAGGGCGCCCTCCAGGGGATGGCAGCTTCGCTCATTGCGATCGCGCTCCTCGCTGTGATCTATACGCTCTCGTCGAAATACCTCCCCGGGCTTGTATTCATGAGGTACGACGCTCTCGGCGGATTCGTGTTCTTCTGCGCCTTGCTCGGCGCGGTCGGAAGCTATTCGGCGATGCGCCGGTTCCTCAAGCTCTGACAGGCGGACTCCGTCATGACGGCCAGGCTTCTCATATCGATATTCACACTTGCCGCGCTGATGGTCTCTCCGGCGTGGTCCCAGGAGAGGGACCTCGATGAGAACATCAAGGGCAAGGAAGACGAGCTCCAGAAGCTTCGCCGCGAGATCCACGAACAGAGAAGGAAGATATCCGATATCGAGGAGCAGGAACGTGACGTCAGCGAGTACATAAAGAAGCTCGAGAACGAGGAGAAACTGATGAAGCGGCTCCTCGAGGGGCTCTCGGACAAGGAGTCGATGCTCGAGGAGCAGGTGGGGCAGCTTCGCGCCGATCTAGAGACGAACGAGATCATATACAGGCACAGGCTGGAGGTCTTCACAGGGAGGCTCAGGGAGATATACAAGGACGGGCCGCGCCATGTCTGGCAGGAGCTTCTCACGGCGGAGGATTTTTCCGACCTCCTTCAGAGGTACAAGTTTCTCTCGCTGATAGCCGAGAGGGACGCCGACATGATAGCGGACGTGAGGGAGCGCAAGGCGGGGATCGAGATGCAGGAGGCGGAGCTGACGGAGCTCCTGCAGGAGGTCTCGTCTTCGAGGACCGAGAAGGAATCGGAGATAAAGAAACTCGACGAGAACGAGGCGAAGAGGCGGCAGACACTCGCCGACCTGAGGACATCCAAGCAGCAGCACCAGAAGAGGGCGTCGGAGCTCGAGGAACGTGAGCGGCAGATGCAGGACCTCATCGCCGAGCTGGAGAAGGCGCGGCTGTCGCAGTCCCAGGACTGGGGGGATTATGGCGAGGGAGATTTCGCGTCCCTGCAGGGACGGCTTCCCCGGCCGGTCGACGGCAAGATCACGCGGGAGTTCGGCAGGTTCAGGCACCCCGAGTACGGGACGGTCACCTTCAACACGGGGATCGATATCAGCACGAGGACAGGCGAGCCGGTACGCGCCGTGGCGAGGGGCCGCGTCGAATATGCCGGCGACCTGCCGGGATACGGAAACTGCATTATATTGAATCACGGCAGCGGATATTATACCCTCTATGCTCATACGTCGGAGATATTCGTCGCTCAGGCCGCGCAGGTGGAAAAGGGAAGCGTGATCGCGGAGGCGGGCAGCGCGGCGTCGGGTAGCGGCGGGACGATACATTTCGAGATAAGAAAATCCAAGAAGGCCCTCGATCCGGGCGACTGGTTCGTCAGGTAGCGGGGCCGAGAGGGAGAAACGCCATAGACATCGCAGCCGCAGCAGGCCTCGCAGCACAGGGGCAGCCGAGGGTCGTCTCCATGCTGGAGAGGATGATCTCGACAGACACCCTCCCCTCGTCGATGCTCTTCACCGGACCCGAAGGCTCGGGGAAGGAACTCTCGGCGATGTACGCCGCGTTCCTGCTCGAATGTGAAAGCCGGGATGCGTGCGGCGAGTGCCCCGCATGCAGGGCCGTCTCATCCCTCGAGCACCCCGACGTCCATCTCGTCTATCCCGTGCCCTCTGCCGACAGGGAGAAGAACATACCCGTGATCATCGAATCGAGGCGCGAGGATTTCCTCGCGCGCGGAGAGTTCGGCAACCGCGCCAGGTCGACGGGGATAGAGCAGATAAGAGATGTCATGGAGAGGATCTCGAGACTCCCCTTCTCCGGTCCCCGCTCGGTAGTGATCGTCATGGAGGCGCACATGGCCACGATCGAGGCTCAGAACGCCTTCCTCAAGGCGCTCGAGGAGCCTCCCGCCGGCGTCAGTCATCATCCTCGTGACAGCGAGGCCCGACCTCCTGCTCCCGACGATAATATCGAGGTGCAGCGAGATCAGGTTCGATCCCCTTCCGGACGGGATCACGGCGCGCTTCCTCGAGACCTTCCTGTCCGTCGAAAAAGGCGAGGCGGAGAGGATAGCCGCGATCGCCGGCGGAAACCTGCAGCGGGCCGCGCGTTTTCTCGACGAGAGGTTCCTCGGGCTCCGCAGGGACGCGGCGACGATGGTCTCCCTCGTCCTCGAGGGAAAGGCGAGACAGCTCCCCGCCGAGGCGGAGTCCGCCGCGCATAACTATTCACGGGAGGAGACGGGCGACCTTCTCGACGAGATGATCGCGATAATGAGGTCCCTGATGAGGGGCGAGGAGGCGGGAATAAAGGCCGAAACTGCCCTGGCGGCCTCCGGACGCGATATCCCGGCCGATATAGGGAAGATCGCGAAAGCCTCGCGGAATCTCGGGAGGAACGTCGATATCGAGCTGACCCTCTCTCAACTCCTCCTTGATTTGGCGGGCAGGTGGTATTAGATTGAATTCACCGCTTAAGCGATGAAAAATCCTGTAGTTAACGGTCAGGCGGGCCGTGATCGGGCCGCTGCCGTATGAGAAGAGGAATACAATAGTGGAACTGGTCGAGATTCAGTTCAAGGGACAGCGCAAGGAGCTCTACATAAACGCGACGCGAGCTCTTTCTTCACACGGGGAATCACTGCGTCGTGCAGGCCGACCGCGGCGAGGATATGGGGCTGATAGTCTCGATCGCCAAGATCAGTCCGAAGGATATCGATTCTGAAATGAAGGAGATCCTCCGGCACGCGACCGATCATGACGTCGAAGTGATGGAAGAGACAGCGCGAGAAGGAGCTCGAAGCGCTGAAGATATGCCAGCAGAAGGCGGGCGAACACGACCTGCAGATCAAGCTCGTCGACGTCGAGTACCAGTTCGACGGCAACAAGATCACCTTCTACTTCACCGCCGACGGGAGGATCGATTTCCGGGAGCTCGTCAAGGACCTCGCCGGCGTTTTCAGGACGAGGATCGACCTGAGGCAGATCGGCGTCCGCGACGAGGCCCGCAGGTTCGACGGGATGGGGATGTGCGGCCGAAAGCTCTGCTGCTCCTCCTGGCTCAAGGATTTCGAACCGGTCACCCTGAAGATGGCCAAGGACCAGAACCTGCCCCTTACCCCCTCGAAGATCTCGGGTGCGTGCGGCAGGCTGATGTGCTGTCTGGCCTACGAACTGTCCGACTACAAGGAGCTTGTCAGGGATATCCCCAAGGTCGGCAGCAAGGTGAACTGCTTCGGAGGCAGGCACCGCCTCGAGAAGGTCGATATATTCAGGGCCTCGGTCATCCTGAGCGACGAGGACGGCAACACCATCGAAGTCACTATTGAGGATCTCAAGTTGGAGCTGAGCAGGAGCGTCGAGCAGGCGTCCGCCAGGGAGGATGCCGGCGAAGCAACGCGCCCCCCTCGCGACAGCCGCACCGCGGCAAATGGCGACCAGGGAGAGAAGAAGGAAGGCGGCAGCAGGGGAAGGCGTCCGCCGCGCAGGAGAAACAGGAAAAACTGACGATATGAAAAAGACATTCTACATCACCACGGCGATCGATTACGTGAACCAGAAACCGCATCTCGGCACAGCGTACGAGAAGATCGGGGCCGACTGCATGGCCCGTTACATGAGGCTCAGGGGATATGATACCTGGTTCGTGATGGGTAATGACGAGCACTCGACCAATGTCGAGAAAGAAGCGGTGCGCCGGGGGATGGACCCCCGCGATTACTGCCGTGAGATGTCGGATGTATTCACCGGGACGTGGAAGACCCTTAACATATCGTATGACGATTTTATACATACGACCGAGGAGAGGCACATCCGGTCGGTCACCGAGCTCTTCTCCCGGATCGAGAAGAACGGCTATATCTACAAGGGAAAGTACGAGGGGCTCTACTGCGAGTCGTGCGAGGAGTTCATCGTCGAGAAGGACCTCGTGGACGGCCTCTGCCCGCGGCACAAGCAGGAGCCGACGAAGATCAGCGAGGAGAACTACTTCTTCGCCCTCTCGAAATTCGAGGACAGGCTCCTCGAGCATATAGAGAAGAACCCGGATTTCATCCAGGCCGAAGACGCGCGAGAACGAGATCGTGAACGTGATCAAGGGCGGCCTCCAGGACGTCTCGATCTCGAGATCGGGGATAACGTGGGGCATTCCCCTGCCGATCGATCCCGGTCACGTGATCTACGTCTGGTTCGACGCGCTGACGAACTATATCTCCGCCCTCGGATTCGGCGGTGACACTGCCCTCTTCGACAAGTACTGGCCCGCCGACGTACATGTCATAGGCAAGGACATCACGAGGTTCCACTGCGTCATCTGGCCGTCGATGCTGATGGCGGCCGGCGTCGAGCCGGCAAAGAGCGTCTTCGCGCACGGCTTCGTCTCGCTCGCCGGCGAGAAGATGAGCAAATCGCTGGGAAACATCCTCGATCCCGACAAGATGGCAGGCGTATTCGGCGCCGACGGGCTGAGGTACCTCCTCCTGCGCGAGGTCCCCTTCGACAAGGACGGCGACATATCGACGCAGATACTCGTCGACAGGTACAATTCCGATCTGGCCAACGAGCTCGGCAACCTCTTCAGCAGGACACTGGCCATGATCTCGAAATACCTCGGCGGCAATGTTGCCGAAGCGCCGTTCGACAGCGGTTGCGGGCTGTACGGCGAGGTCACCGAAGCGGTCGCCCGGTACAGGGGGCACATGGAGATGATGGAGTTCTCGAAGGCGCTCGGAGCCTTCTGGCCCGCAGTACAGTCGGCAAACCGGTTCATCGAGGAGAAAGCGCCGTGGGCGCTCGCGAAGGATGAGTCGAAGAAGGATGAGCTCCAGGCAGTCTTCAGTGAACTTCTCGCCGTACTGCGCACGGCAGGTTCGGCCCTCTATCCATTCATGCCTGTAAAGATGAGCGCGATGCTCGGCCAGCTCGGCGTGGGCGAGCCATCGCTTGATGAACTTCCCCCTTCCGTCTCGGGAGCTGAAGGGCTCTCAGCCCCGGAGCCGCTCTTCCCGCGGATCCAGGAGAAGCCGGAAGAAATATTCAAGGATTGATCCCCGATGCTGATCGACTCACACGCGCATCTCGACCTGCAGCAGTTCGACGTTGACCGCGAGCAGGTGATCTACCGCGCCGCCGAGGCGGGAGTCGGAGAGATCCTCAATGTCGGGTACGACGAATCGACGATCGATTCGACCCTGAAGCTTGTCGACGGGTACGGATCGATATGGGCCGCGCTCGGGATACATCCTCATAACGCTTCCGAATGGAACGAAGGCCTCGAGGAAAAGCTCAAGCAGCTGCTCATGCGCCGCAAGGTCCTCGCGGTAGGAGAGATCGGGCTCGATTACTACAGGGACCTCTCGCCTCGTGAGAAGCAGCGGGAGATCTTCAGGCGGCAGATCGGGATGGCCCTCTATTTCGGTAAACCGATAGTGGTCCACTGCCGCGACGCGTTCGATGACGTGATCAGGATCCTCCGCGAGGAGGGCGCCTCCGAAGTGGGCGGGATATTCCACGCCTTCTCCGGCGGCAGCCTCGAGGCGGAGGCGGTGCTGGGCCTCGGCTTTCTTATCGGCATCGGCGGCCCCCTGACATACAGGAACTCGAAGCTGCCCGAGGTGGCGACGAGGCTTCCGTCGAGCGCGTTCGTCCTCGAGACGGACTGTCCCTACCTGCCGCCCCAGCAGTACCGGGGAGAGCGCAACGAGCCGGCGTACGTCCGCATAGTCGCCGAAAAGATGGCGGAACTGCGCGGCGTGAGCGTCACGGATATCGAGCGGGCGGCGGAGACGAATTACAGGCGGCTTCTCCACGGCGAGGAGGAGTTCCCCATATCGATCGCATACGGGTTGAAGAACAGCGTCTATATAAATGTCACGGGCATCTGCACCAACTGCTGCGTATTCTGCACCCGCCTGAGAACCGAAAACTACCTCTACGGGTACAACCTCAACCTGCTCACCGACCCGACCGTCGCGGAGATGGTCGCCGCGGCCGACGCAGTTCTTGCGGAAGGGAAATACGACGAGATCGTATTCTGCGGGTACGGGGAACCGACGGCGCGGATGAAGGACCTGGCCGCCGCCGCCCGCGAACTGAAGAGACACGGGCTCCCGATGCGGCTCAACACGAACGGGCACGGCAACATGATCAACAAGCGGAACATAGTCCCCGAGCTCGAGGAGCTCTTCGAGAAGGTGTCGGTCAGCCTCAACGCCCCGGACGCAGGCACATACACGGCAGTCTGCCGGCCCGACGCGGGGGAGAAGGCTTTCGCGGCTGTAGTCGATTTCATCAGGAAAGCTGCCTCTTCGGAGATGGAATGCTCCGTGTCGGCTCTCGATTACCCCGAAGTAGATATGGAGGCGACCCGCAGGTTCGTAGATTCGATCCCGGGAGCACGTTTCAGAGCGAGGAAATATCACCTGGCATCCCCTGCCGTTACCTGAGCGGAATCCCCTGTTTGTCAGACAAGAGTTGATGTGGTCAGGAAATAACCATGAACAAGGACAAAAGGCCGGCAAAAAAGAGCCTCGGACAGAATTTTCTCGTCTCCGACGGGGCGATCAGGGGCCTGATCTCGGCCATTACGGCCGATGACGATCTCCCCGTATTCGAGATAGGGCCCGGCAGAGGGGCCCTGACGATCCCGCTGGCCGAAGGCGGCACGCAAATTGCGGCATTCGAGATCGACGAGGCGCTGGCGGAAGAGACCGCAGGGCGGCTCGAGGGGCTCGAAAACGCCGAAATCGTCCTCGCGGACATCCGCGATATCGATCTCGACGCGGAGGCAGCCGGCAGGGGATGGGACGGATATGCCCTTGCGGGTAATATCCCGTATCTGCTTACAAGCACCATACTGCTCGGCCTGCCCGCCCTCGAGAGATGCCGCAGAGCCGTGATCATGGTCCAGAAGGAGGTCGGCGAGAGGGTACTCGCCCCCCCCGGAAGCCGCGCAAGCGGGATCATGACGGTCTTTCTCCAGTCGTACCTCGATGTAAAAAAGGTAACTACACTCAAGCCCGGCTCGTTTCGACCGAAGCCGAAAGTGGACAGTGTTGTCCTTATTTTTGCGCCTGTGAGCCGTGAAAACGCCCCCGGGGACCATAGGGAGTTCCTCCTGTTTTTGAAATCGGCGTTTTCGCAGAGGAGAAAAAAGCTGGCGAACGCGCTCAAAAAGGTGCCCGGCATCCCGGATACGGCCGAGCTGGAGAAGCTCTCCGGCATCGATCTCGGGAGGCAGGCCGGAGGAGCTGTAGCCTCGAGGAGTGGTTCGCCCTCTTCGCCGCGGCGGCTGGCCGCGAATAGAAACGATGAAGAAAGCCGCATGCATACTGTTTGTCCTGGCGGCCGCCTGCGCGGCGGCGCCGGCGCATGCGCAGGAGGCCGACACGACCTCGGCGGCAAGCGGCGCCGGAAAAGCCGGGCGGCCTGCTGGCCGGCACGGAATCCGTGGCGGACTCTTCCGCCGCGACGGCGCCGGCCGATACGGCAAGACCTCCCTGGGTCGTTCCGACGTGGAAGACCGAATACCAGGCCAGCGAGAGTTTTTACCGCCTCGGAACGGGCATGGCCCTGAAATACGATCTGGGCGGAGCCTGGCAAGGCTCGAGCAACATCAATATCGCCAAGAGGAATTATCGCGGCAGGGACATGTCGGATATAAACGAGAAATTCAACAACTCCTTCGATCAAGATCGTGCCCGGTCTCTATAACGTCAACTTCGCCATAGGGCAGGACTATCTGAGACAGAAGGCGGTCGGTCTCGCCCGTTCGGGCGGCGACATGGTGATAGAGAACAAGTTCATCAACACGGGGGCCTCGTGGGACCGCACCGAGCTGTGGGCGAGAAATTCGCGATTCTCCGTTATGGGGAGGGCCGGCGGCGGACAGAACGATTTCAAGTACGATACCAATCTTCAGGGCAGCGTCAGCGGGCACCTCTGGTACGGGATCGGTTCCGCGCTCACGTTCAGTGGCGGGTACGGAGTCTGGAGGAAGAGAGAGGACAGCGATGTCGGCGGACGCATGTTCGAGAACATGCCGAGCGACATGGACACGATAAAGGCCAGGGTGGGGTACGGCTCCGGGGATGCCAGGCTCCTCGACCTCGATTACGAGAGGACGATGGGAGTGATCAGGAAAGTCGATCCCCCGCGAGGAAACTCGCTCGAGGTAATAGAGAATCCCGACCTGGCAATGATGGAGCAGTCGAGCAGGCAGACCGAGAAGATCCAGGTCACTTCGAGGATACAGCCGCTGCACTACCTGACCCTCGATTTCGAGTTCCTCAAGGACTACTTCGACCAGCAGAACCTCGTAGACGTCAGGCTCTCGAAAGAGACCGAGATGAAAAGGCTGAAGGCGAAGGCGGGGTATAAATATTCGGTGAAAGGCACGGCGAACTTCGAGGTAGAGAGACGGGAAAACGACGTCGATTACGGCCCCACATCCCTTTCGAGCTACCTCGAAAAGGAACAGGTCTTCAAGCTCTCGATGAGCCATGAGATAACCGAATCCCTCCGACTGTCGATGCGCGGCTCGGGATCGCTCAAGCAGAGATACTACAAGAAGAGAGACGCCAACCCGCGCGACGCCGATTACCTTAACTATTCATTCCTCGCCGACCTCGACGCCATACTGCCGCTGAATATAAAGGCGGGCGTCAAATTCACCTACAGGCAGTATGAGACGATAAACATAGACCAGTCTCTTTCGAGCGACAACCGTACCGATTATACATACTGGGTCGTGCCGAGATTTACCCTGCTGCCGGCCGACTGGTTCGATATCGGGCAGGAATACGAGATAAAGATGGAGTTCACCGACTTCGCATTCAATGAGAACGAAAACTATCTCGACCGCACGACGATCATGCTCACGAGGGCCAAGTTCCGCTTCTACAGGTCGAACCTCGCGCTCACCCACAGGTACCAGTTCATCGACACGGGCAGTTATCTCCTGCCCCCCGATGGAGGGGAGAGGCTGTATGGAAGGACAGAAGAGAGATATGAGCACGGGCTCAGCTTCAGGTACGAGTACACGCCGGTCCTCGATTTCACCCTCTACTCGGTCTCGAATTACAGGTTTCAGGAGACAAACAGGCTCGGCGAAGTGGACGGGGGGATGGGTGTTGTAAGCACAAGATTTTACGACTCAGGGGAGATGACCCTCGGGGTCAAGCGAAAGACGAAGGTGACCGACTCAGGGAAGGTCGACTTCGATATAGGATGGGTGAGGAGGTTCGGTCCCAATCTCACACCGGAGAGAAGGGAATTCTGGCAGATAGACATGAACCTGGAGATAAACTTTTAGGAGCTGACGATGAAGAGATCAGCAGTTATAGCGATCATGCTTGCGGCCCTGCTGGCTGCGGGAGGTTGCCTCTTCGAACCGAGAGAGGCCGAGCCGCCTCTCGACGAGAGCGAGGGGGACTGGGTTGTGCCCAAGACGCCCAAGGACGTCTTCCTCAACCTTTCGACCGGGCTTTCCTCTCCGGGCAACTCGAATTACGAGAGAAGCCTCGCGGATGAGTTCTCGTTTACGCCGAGGGACCAGGACAGGAGCAATTTCCCCGACGGGACATTCGACGACTGGACAAAGGATGTCGAGATGGATGTACTGACGAGGGTCAAGGGCGATTACCAGGGAGAACGGACGGCTCAGTTCGGCGATGAGAACGGGCAGTTCGAGAGAGAAGAGGTCCAGGTCGGATGGGCCGAGTACGAGGGGCAGTACAGGTGGACCCTCGATCCGGGGGACGGGTCGGAGCCTGAGATATATGCCGGGACAGCGGTCTTCTACCTCGAGGAGGGGACCTCCGGCTGGATCATCGTGAGATGGGAAGATATTGATGTAATAGGTAGTTACCCCACGTCCGGAAATCTGAGGGGAACCTTCCGGGCGGCGAACTGACGGGAAGGGAGTTCGTCAGATATATCTTAAAGCGGACGCCGGGCTTGCATCCGCGGCCGGAATGTGCTAGTATTTACAACTGGAGGTATGCATATGCGTAGTATTGTATTCAAAACAGCCCTACCCCTGTTGCTTATCACGGCCCTCCTGATGTCTCCGGCATGTATCTTCGATCCGAAGGAAGATCCAGTCATCCCGCCGGACAAGGAGGTCGTCTGGCCCGATATGACGAGCCGGGACGATGTCATAAAGACTGTCGTCCTCGCATACGAGAACCGTACGGATGGAGCGGCTACGTCGAAATACAACGGCCTTCTCCATACCGAGTACTTTTTCGGGCTTGCCGCCGCGGATGTCGATCCTGGCGACCCGTCGATCATGACGAGGGCGCAGGATATAGAGTCCACGGAGTATCTCTTCAGTCCTACCTGGACCCTGCTCGAGCTCACCATCACTCCCGAAGAGGGATCGTGGTATGAGTATCCGGAGATCGAGGGGCAACCCTGCGAGAACTGCTGGGGAACGGAGAGGCAGTACTTTATCAGGGCCCAGCGCGGGGACGAGGAGAACGTCCTGCAGAGCCCTCCCGGAAGGGCCTTTGCCGTAGTCATCGTAGCGCCGGACGAGTCCGATCCGACCAAGTGGGTCCTCAGGGCGATGTACGATCTCGGCATCTGACGTATCGAATGAATAAGCAGACTGAAGCCCCCTGCCATGCAGGGGGCTTTTTTGTGCCCGCTCTGTCCCCTGTTTGCGCTTCGCTCCGCGCGGCCCTATATTAAAAGTGTGGAACCGCCCCCCCCTGGACCCTCTTTCGAGCGGCATACGGTAAGGGGGGAGGATCATGGGTCACAGGAGTTACCCGCCTGCAGCAGCCATTATCATCATCCTCACCATCATCATCGCCGTCGCGGGTTGCGCGCCTGGCGATCATCCGGTCGGCCCCGCGGGAACGCTTTCCGACGCCGCCCTGATGGTCGATCCCGAGGGGTGTATCGGCGCGATACGTGATTGCTACGAAGATTTCACGGATCCCGATGCGATATCGAAGTACGCCGGCGTGCTTCATCCCGATTACAGGTGGCACTTCCAGCCGCAGGATGTAGAGCCTGGCAAGCGCCCCTATCTCGACAGGGAAGAGGATATCGCGGTCACGGGAAAGATATTCGCGAGCGCCACGATCCTTCTGCTCGATATCTCTCCCGGCGTATGGTACGCCCTCTGCGATTTCGAAGGGCTGCCGTGCGAGGGCTGTTTCACAACGACGAGGAATTACCTGATAATCGCCCAGTTTCGGCGATGGCGGCAGGATACACAGGGGTAACGATGTCGTGGTGATAGTAGCGGTTCCGGACCCCGACTTCCCCGATCGGTTCGTCATCAGGGCGATGTACGATGTAGACGATGATTGAGTGCCCGGAATGATTCCGGTCTTGCCCGGGTCCGGCGCGGTCCATTGAAATCGCGCCGGACCTCTGTTATAATATGCGGGTCAGATATCACCTGTCAGATGGAGGGGCGATTTTGAGTAAAAAGACACTTGTGATGATACTGGCCGCCGCGCTTTTCCTTGTGGTGTCGTGCGGCGACGATCCGACAGACCCGGTAAAGGACGACGACGATCTCACCTGGCCGGCCATGACGAGCCGGGACGATGTCATAAAGACTGTCGTTCTTGCGCACAACAACCCGAAGTATGGGGAATCATTATCGAAGTACAACGCCGTGCTCCACTCTCAGTACTTCTTCGGGCTTGACGCCACAGATGTCCAGCCGGGCGACCCGCCGTTCATGGCAAGGGCGGAGGATATAGCGTCCACAGAATTCATGTTCTCGAACTCGACCATTCTGGATCTTACCATCACCCCCGAAGAGGGATCGTGGTATGAGTACCCGGAGATCGGGGGAGAGCCCTGCGCGAACTGCTGGGGAACGGAGAGGCAGTATTTTATAAGGGTTCAGATCGGGGATGAGACGACGATCTATCAGAGCCCTCCCGGCAGGGCCTTTGCAGTCTTTATCGTCGCGCCCGACGAGAGCGACCCGTCGAAGTGGGTCCTTCGAGCGATCTACGACCTCGGTATATAAGGAGGGGAAAATGTTCCGAAAGAGCCTGATCATACTGGCGATGCTCGCCGTGCTCCCATCGTGCCTCGACGATGCGGTAAAGCCGATAAAGGAAGCGCCGCCCTCGACCTGGCCCGGGATGACGAGCGAAGACGACGCCGTCAGGGCCATCCTCTGGTGCTACAAGAATCCCTCCGACGAAGATGCCATGGCAAGATATGAAAGCATCCTTCACTCGGAGTATTTCTTCTACCTCGCCCCCGATGATGTCGGCCCCGGGGAGGGCCCGGTCATAACGAGGAGCGAGGATATCGATGTTACGGCCGCTGATATTCGAAAGGCAGTTCGAGCTCGAGCTGAGCATCTCCACCAGCGGCGCCTGGTCGGACCGCGATGAGATCGCCGGCGGGCCCTGCGAAGGCTGCCGCGAGACGAC
The DNA here is from genome assembly GCA_963836185.1 of Candidatus Krumholzibacteriia bacterium. Classification (GTDB taxonomy): domain Bacteria; phylum Krumholzibacteriota; class Krumholzibacteriia; order Krumholzibacteriales; family Krumholzibacteriaceae; genus JAUWCL01. The sequence goes on along the minus strand of CAWIIQ010000003.1, from coordinate 84,964 downwards.
GAGGCAGTATTACATCCGCGTGCAGTTCAGCCGGGACGGGACCGTCTACGCGAGCTCTCCATCGACTTCCCTGGTGACGATCGTCGTCGCCCCTGACGAGAGCGATCCGGAGAAGTGGGCCGTCAGGGCCGTCTACGATATCGCCATGTGACACTGCCCATTCTTGACACGCGGCACACCCCGCGCATATAGTACTCCTGCCTCCGGCTGTGCGTATCCGCGCGCGGCGGCACATGACCTTCATCATGGGGCGACATGGCAGGCAGGAAGACAAAAAAGAAGACGGCGAAAAAGAAAAACAGCACCGGCTCCGGGCGTTCGCTCGGGCGGCTCGCGATCTTTCTCGCCTGCGCTGCGATACTCTTCTTCGCGATGGTCAAGTATGCCGACACCCCGCGCGGCAGGATTCTGCTGCTCGACCTGGGATTCGACAGGTATTACACCGAGGTGCAGACAGGCCTCGGCGAACTGGTAAAGAAAGGCGCCTCGGAGACGGGGATACCTGAAGGTGCGGTCCGTATCTCGGCCTCGGACGAGCAGGGAGAGCCCGGCCCGGTCGCGGTGGTAAAGGGAGACCTGCCCGCCGGACGCTCCCTCCTGCAGCTCAACGTCGCGATCGACAGGGCGGTCAGTTCAGGCGGCGGCCGCGTGCGCAGGTGCGCAGAGAAAAGAAACGGCAGCGTCCTGGAGATAGAGATCGGGACGCGGACCGCCATTACCCACAGATGCGAGTTCAGGATCAACCGGAGAGCGGCGAGCAGGACGGAAAAACCGTCCGGGCCCGCGATCACTGTTATCGTCGACGATTTCGGATATTTCAACAACCGCCGCGTCAGGGAATTTCTCGCCGTCGACACCCCGTTTACCGTCTCGGTCATACCCGGCCTCGAGCACTCGGCCAGGATCTGCCGGCAGGCGAGGGAAGCGGGCAAGGAAGTGATCTGCCACCTCCCGATGGAGCCGGAGAAGAACGGCAGCGACAATGGAGAGATACCGCTCGTGCGAACGGCGATGAGCGGCGGTGAGATCGAGGATATCGTCGAGAGGGCGCTCGAGTCGACACCCGGCGTGATCGGCATGAACAATCACATGGGCTCGAAGGCGACCTCCGACATGAGAGTCATGGACTCGGTCATGAAGGTCTGCCGCCGAAAGAAGACTCTTCTACATAGACAGTTATACTACGTCGAAATCGGTAGTCGCCGAGGCGGCGAAGAAGGCAGGGGTAAGGACCCTGCGCAACGACCTCTTTCTCGACAACAAGGGGGAGGATGTCAGGGAGAATATGCGCAAGGCCATATCAATCGCCTCGCGCAGCGGCAAAGTGACGGTTATAATGCACATCAGAAAAGGCAACGCCGAACATCTCCGCTGGTTCGCGCAGGAAGCGGAGAGAGAAGGCGTGAGGATAATCAAGTTGACGGATATGATGGGGATCTGACGCGTCCCCGGCAGAAAGCGAGGTCATAATGAACAGGATGAGGCTTGGAGTCAATATCGACCATGTCGCGACCCTGAGAGAGGCGAGGAAGACTACCGAGCCCGATCCGGTCACCGCGGCGATGCTCGCCGAGATGGGAGGGGCCGACCAGGTGACCTTTCACCTCAGAGAGGACCGGCGGCACATCCAGAACCGCGACGCGAGGCTGATCTGCGAGATGGCGCAGACCAGGGTCAATCTCGAGATGGCCGCTACCCTGGCGATGCAGGAGATCGCGCTGGCGATGAACCCCGACTCCGTGACCCTCGTGCCGGAGAAACGCGAAGAGGTCACGACAGAGGGGGGGCTCAACCTGCTCAGGGAGAGCGAGAAATACGCAGCGACGGTGAAGGCCCTCAAGGACGGCGGGATCAAGACGGCGGCGTTCATCGGTCCCGATCCGGACGCAGATCAAGGCGGCGGCGAAGCTCGGATTCGACGCGATCGAGATCCACACCGGTGAGTACGCTAACGCGTCGAGGCGGGATCCCGGCGATACGCTGCGCGCGGTACAGGACGCGGCGAACGCAGGAGTGAAATACAGGCTTCATGTGCACGCCGGCCACGGGCTCACTTATCACAACGTCCACCCGATCGTGATGATACCGGAGATCGAGGAACTTAACATCGGGCACAGCATAATCTCGAGGGCTGTCTTCTCAGGGATCGAACAGGCGGTAAGTGAGATGGTATCTCTGATGGTCAGGTAGACGGGAAAATAATAAATAATCATTAAAAAGGCCCGGCCGTGTTGACACGGACCGGGCCTTTCATTATCTTGCTTCGACTTCGGAGCCGAAAGGTTCCCGGTCGATCGACCCCGGCAGTGGCGAGTGTGGTGAATTGTGGCAGTGAACGCTGCCGTCCGGCGTCGTGACATTGAGATTCGGCGGCGCATAAGGCATGCCGTAAGGCGGTGCCCTGCACCCACAAAATCTGCCGAAGATCATTAAGCCCCCGGCCTTCGTCCGGGGGCTTCTTTAATATTCGAAAAGACCCCCGGCGTTGCACCGGGGGTCTCGTCTTTCTGATCCGCCGTCTCCTGAATGACAGCTTTATATCACGTCTTTGAGCGGCGTGTACTTCATCTTGAAGGCTTTTGCCACTGCCGCGTCGGTGATCACTCCGCGGAGCGTGTTGATGCCCGTCCAGATCGTCGGGTCGTTCTTGGCGGCCCTGACCCAGCCCTTGTTGGCGATCTCGAGGGCGTAGGGGAAGGTCGCGTTGGTCAGCGCGTAGGTCGATGTGCGCGAGACCGCTCCGGGCATGTTTGCCACGGCGTAATGTATGACTCCGTCTACTTCGTAGATCGGCTTCGAATGCGTTGTCGGTACGATCGTCTCGATGCAGCCGCCCTGGTCGACAGCGACGTCGACGATAACGGAACCCGGCTTCATGAGCTTGAGCATCCTGCGGGTGATCAGCTTCGGAGCCTTCGCGCCGGGGATCAGGACCGCGCCGACCACGAGGTCGGCCTTGCCGATCTCGGAGCGGATGTTCGCCGGGTTCGACATGAGCGTCGTAACGTTGGCGGGAAGAACGTCGGCGAGGTAGCGCAGACGCTCGAGGTCGATGTCGAGGATCGTCACGTTGGCGCCGAGGCCGGCGGCCATCTTCGCGGCGTGCGTTCCGACGACTCCGCCGCCGATGATCGTAACGTGCGCCGGATCGACACCGGGGACGCCGCCGAGAAGGATCCCGAGTCCGCCCATCGGCTTCTCGAGATACTTGGCGCCTTCCTGGATCGCCATGCGGCCGGCGACCTCGCTCATCGGTGTAAGCAGGGGAAGGGTGCCGTCGGCTCCGACCATCGTCTCGTAAGCGATGCAGATCGCGCCGCTCTTGAGCATGCCCAGCGTGAGGGGCTTGTTCGCCGCGTAATGGAAGTATGTGAAGATGATCTGCTCTTTGCGCGATCTCTTGATCTCGATCGGCTGAGGCTCCTTGACCTTGATGATCATGTCGGCCTTTTTCCAGATCTCGTCGGCGGAGCGGAGAATCCGCGCGCCCGCGGCCCGGTACTCGGAGTCGCTGATCCCGCTGCCGAGGCCCGCGCCCTTCTCTACGAGAACGGTATGCTTCTTCTTGGTGAGTATTTCCGCTCCGACGGGGAGCAGGGAGACTCGGTGCTCGTCCTTCTTTATTTCCTTGGGAACGCCAATGATCATGCGATTCACCTCTGTTATAGGTCCGGGGCCACTGAAAATTAAACTAACTGCCTCTCAACGAGGAATAATATAATAAACCCCGGCCCGAAATGAAACAACCCCCAAATTGGAGAAACGGGGCCATATGACAGAAGACCGAACCGCCGCGGGAAGCGGCCGCTGGAAGGCAGTGCTGACCGAGGGCCCTGTCGGCAGGACCCTTGTAAGGCTCACAGTTCCGATGGTCGCCGGGATCGTCGGTATGGTCGCCTTCAACCTCACCGATACATTCTTTGTCGGCCGGCTCGGCACAATCGAGCTTGCCGCGCTGAGCTTCACCTTTCCCGTGGTACTGGTCATCGTGCGGTTCACCCTGGGGATAGGGATAGGCGCCTCGACGGTGATCTCCAGGGCGATCGGCCGCGGGGACGCTCACGCCGTACGCCGCCTTACGACAGACAGCCTCAGCCTCGCCTTCATCGCCGTCGTGATCTTCGCGGTGGCCGGATTTCTCACGATGGACCCGGTATTCCGCGCCCTCGGCGCCGACGCGACTATACTGCCGCTGGTGAAGACGTACATGTCGATATGGTTCGCCGGTCTTTTCTTCGTATTCTTCCCGATGGTCAGCAACAACGCGATCCGCGCCAACGGGGACATGAAGACGCCCGCCCTCATCATGCTGGCGGCGGTTTTCGCCAATATCGTCCTCGACCCGCTCCTGATCTTCGGGATCGGCCCCTTCCCCCGCCTCGGCCTCGCCGGGGCCGCTGTGGCTACCGTCTTTACGAGGATGATCACATTCACCCTCTCCTTCTATATAGTCCATTTCAGGATGAAGATGCTCACTTTCGAGCAGGTCCCATTCGCCGATGTGCTTGCCTCCTGGAAGAAGATCCTCTACGTAGGCCTGCCGGCGGCGGCGACGAGGATCATCGTCCCGATCGGTGTCGGCGTGATAACGAGTATGGTCGCCCGCGTCGGGCCGAAGGCCGTAGCGGGCTTAGGGGTCGGGACGAGGATCGAATTCTTCGCCCTGGCCGTCATCTTCGCCCTCTCGAGCGTGCTCAACCCGTTTACCGGGCAGAACTGGGGCGCAGCGAAGCTCGGCAGGGTCCGAAAGGGGATCTCGCTGAGCAACAGGTTCTCATTTCTGTGGGGTATCGGGATGTTCGCCCTGCTTGCCTTGCTCGCCCGGCCGATAGCGGGGATCTTCAGCAGGGACCCCGAAGTCATCTCGACGATAGTCCTCTACACGAGGTCGGTGGCGGCGGCATACTGCATGTACGGGATATTCGTGATATCATCCTTCGTGCTGAACGTGCTTCACAGGCCGATGCACGCTGCCGTACTTGCTGCGGGCCAGACCTTCGCCCTGTCCATCCCGATGGCATGGGCGGGGATGAAGCTGGCCGGCCTCAAGGGGCTGTTTGCCGGTGTAGGCCTCTCGTACATCATCGCGGGGCTCCTTGCCTGGTTCGTGGTAAGGCATGTCCTGTCCCGGATAGAGGAGAGCGGATGACAGATCTCAGGGATGCTGTGATGAAGGAAGAGGCGGTCCTCGCAGAGGGCGCCGTGATCGAACGGCTCCGCAGGCAGGGCGGCCCCGCCGTCGAGGACTTCCTGTTGGCTCCGCTCGTTCTCGAAGAGGAAAGCCGTGCGGAGCTGGGCGATATATACAGGGCGTACATCGACATCGCGGCCGAGACAGGCCTGCCGATCATGGTCCTCGCGCCTACATGGAAAACGGGAGCTGATGCATGCGAACGGGCCGGTCTCGAGCTCGGCCAGGCCAACAGGGCCTGCGTCGATTTCATGATGGAGACCGTCTCGGAGTATCCCTCCCTAGCCGGGAGGATCTTCGTCGGCGGGCTCGTCGGGAGCAGGGGGGACGCCTATCGGCCGGAGGAGGCCCTGCCCCGGGAGACGGCGAGAAGGTACCACGCCCCGCAGATCGAGGTCCTGCTCGATAGCGGCGTAGATTTCGTGATGGCCTCGACCCTCCCGTCGGCAGAGGAGGCTGCGGGGATAACGATGGCAGCCGCGGAGGCCGGCGCTCCCCTCGTGATGAGCTTTGTCCCCAGGAGTGACGGAAAGGTCCTCGACGGGACGTTTCTCGGAGACGCCGTTGAGAGGATCGATACCCTGGGCTGCGACCCGCCCATATTCTACATGGCCAACTGTATCCACCCGGCCAACTTCGCCCGTGCGATGGGCAGGGACGGAAACGCTCCCCTGAGAGATTCGGGGAGGCTCATCGGCCTTCAGGCGAACGCCTCGGCCCTCGATCCCGACGAGCTCGACGGCCGCGAGGAACTCGACGCCGACGATCCCGTCAGATGGGCGGGGGCGATGGCTGCGCTTAAGGAGAGTTTCGGGATAAAGATCCTCGGCGGGTGCTGCGGGACCGATGAGCGGTATATAAGGCGCCTTGCCCGTTTCCTGGCCGGCCGCTGAAGGACGCTTTACATAAATACTGGTTCATGAGAAAATTCTGCCGTACAGATTCAAGGAGGACTGATAATGGCTCATTGTCACGACATGATGCTTGGACAGGTCTGGTGGTGCAGGAACTGCGGTTTCGAGATCAAGGTCAACAAGGCTTGCGCGGGCTGTGTGGATGAGAACGAGGAAGCATGCAGCGATGACTGCAAGGATATTGAATGCTGCGGCGCTCCGCTTGAGAAAAAGGAATAGAACGGCAACTGAAGCAACAGGGGAATCTTGCATGTCATACTGCCAGGAGATGAAAGAGGGAGAGATCTACTACTGCGGCAAGTGCGGGCTCGAGCTCCAGGTCGTAAAGGAGAACAAGGACTGCTACGATGGTAATAAGGGAAAGTGCGTGGAGCCCTGTGAGCTCAAGTGCTGCGGAGAAGGTCTGAAGCTGAAGGAGTAGGCCGGGCCGGGATCAATCTTCCGCCAGAAGTGCCATCAGATCATCGACCGAAAGGACGGTCAGGCCAAGCCTGACCGCTTTTTCATATTTGGAGCCGGGATCGCTCCCGGCGACCACGTAGTCTGTCTTCGCGCTGACGCTCGAGCTGACCCTTCCACCGAGGGCCTGCACCTTTCTTTTCGCCTCGCTGCGCGTTATCCCCTCGAGGGAGCCGGTAAATACGAAGCTCTTCCCGGCGAGGGGCAGGTCCGCGGCTATCTTCTCGGGAGGCCTCGGCGCGACTCCGAGGGCGAGCAGGTCGTCGACCGTCGCCCTGTTCCTCTCGTTTGCGAAGAAGCCGGTGGCGCTGGCCGCCACCTCGGGCCCTACCTCGCGGATTCCCGTCAGTTCCTCCTCCGTCGCCGCCGCAACCCGGTCGAGCGAGCCGCAGTGCATGGCAAGAAGACCGGCTACATGTTCCCCGACGTTCCTTATCCCCAGCGCGTAGATGAAACGTGCGAGCTCGACATCCTTCGAGCTCTCGATGGCGGCGAGCAGGTTGTCGGCGGATCTCTCGGCGAACCCATCGAGCTCGAGGAGCCTTTCGCGCTCGAGGCGGAAGAGGTCGGCGACACTGCCGAGCATCCCGAGGTCGACCATTGATTCGACCGTTTTTTCGCCGATGCCGTCGATGTCAAACGCCCCCTTCGAGACGAAATGCATGATGCCCCTCTTGAGCTGCGCGGGGCAGGAGAGCCCGCCGGTGCAATAGTGGTTGGCCCCTTCAGCTTCTACGGGTGAGTTGCAAACAGGGCACTCGGTCGGCATGGCGAACGGCTCGTCTCTCTTTTCTCCCTCAGCGGGGATCCTCTCGACGACCGCCGGTATTACATCGCCCGCTCTCTCTATTCTCACGCGATCGCCCCGGCGCACATCCTTGCGCTCGAGATCGCGCGCGTTGTGAAGCGTCGCGCGGCTCACGGTGACGCCCCCGACGTCGACTGGCTTGAGCAGGGCGACGGGAGTCAGTTTGCCGGTCCGCCCGACGCCGACAACGATATCCTCGACATCGGTGATTTCGCGCCTTGGCTCGAACTTCAGTGCGAGCGCCCATCTCGGCGAGCGCGATCTTGCGCCGAGCGCTCCGCGGGCGAGCATCGATTCGACCGCGATGACGACTCCATCTATCTCAAAGGGGAGCTCCTCTCTCGCGCCGGCGAGAGAGGCATGGAAGTCGATCGCATCCTCTATCCCGTTGCAGGCCCTGAAGTGATCATCGACTATAAATCCGAAAGAAGACAGTAGCTCGAGCTCCAGCGTGTGAGTCGGCGGCTCGATCGCTCCTTCCATTTTCATTATCTCGTACGCAAAGAATTTCAGGGGCCGATTCGCTGTGATCCGCGAGTCGAGCTGGCGCAGCGCGCCGGCGGCGGCGTTTCTCGGGTTGGCGAACCCCGGCTCGTCCCTCTCGGTCATTCGCCTGTTCAGCTCGCGGAATCCGTCGAGCGGAAGCAGCGCCTCTCCCCGGATCGACATCAGCGATGGGATGCCGGCTCCCTGGAGCCGCAGGGGAACGCTTCGTATCGTGCGGACATTCGGGGTCACATCCTCGCCGGTCCTGCCGTCGCCCCGGGTGGCGCCGCGGATCAGCACTCCGTTCTCGTAGACGAGCTCGAGAGAGAGGCCGTCGAATTTCGGCTCCGCCGTATATCTGAGAGTGTCCTCCTCGAGAGCCTTGCGCAGCCTCTCGTCGAAGGCCCTCGCCTCGTCGGCGCTAGTTGTCGAGTCGAGGCTGAGCATCGGCATGAGATGTACGGCGGATGGCAGGGAGGACCGCGGCGGCGCTCCGACACGCCTGGTCGGGGAATCATCCGTCGCCAGGCCGGGAAATTCTTCCTCGAGCCGCTCGAGCTCCTTTCGGAGCACGTCGTATGCGGCGTCTGATATCTGCGGGGTCGTTATCTATGTAGTAGAGGCGGTCGTGGCTCTCGATCTGCTCCCTGAGCTCCGTTATCCTGATCTTCGCCGAACCCTTGTCCATGCTATACAGGTATCCGTTCCTCGAAAGCTTCGACGTTGAAGTTGAATCTCTTCGCGAGGGCAAGCATCTTCCTGATTCCGACAAGCTCGTTGCCGCTGTCCGGCTCGTCCCTCTCGAGCCTGCCGATCGCGTCACAGAGCGGCCCGGTGAGTATCTCGTAGATCACGTTCTGTATCCCGTGGTCGTCGAAAGCGACTCCGGCCTCGTCGCCGAAGCTTACGAAGTCTATCAGCGTTGCCGCCGCGATGTCGTCGATCCCTTCGCGAAGCACGCCGAGAGCTTCTTCGAGAAGCTCGGTGAACATCCTGGAGACCTCGGTCCTGTCGAGCGATACGCCGTAAAAGTCCGCCTCTGCCAGCACGGCCTTGACCCCTTCGAGGCCCGCCGGATCGAGTCTTCTCTCCCATTTTTCCAGTTCCCGCTCGAGCCTGCGGGAGAGAACGGTCTCGGCCGGCACGCGGATCACGGCCGGGGCGGTGAGATGCGTCTCGCTGAAGAGCCTCAGCATGTCGCGGTCCTCGAGATAGAGCTGTTCGAGGCGGTCCTCCATCCCGTCGACCTGCCTGGCTGCGAGGATAGCGAGGATCTTCTCCCTGTCCTCGGGGAAGAGGTCGCGCATCGCGAAGACATGTCCGCCGAAGAGCTCGGTGAACTTCCTGATGATATCCTTGCGGTCCGATCCGTCCGGAAGGTTGTCGAGGCGCGCTCTCAGCTCGCGGTACTCCTCATGGCCGATACCCTCCCTGACCATGCAGACGACCCTCGATGGGGACCCGAGGATAAGGGCGTATCCGAACATCCAGCTTTTCATCGAGAAGGGAGAGGTCATCCTGAAAAGCCCCGTGCGGATCGATTCGTCGTCGAACTCGATCCCGCCGCTTTCGATGATCTCGAACTCGTATCCGAAGATGTCGGGGCATGCCTCGGGGACAACCGAGGTGTATAGAGAGGACGTACTGCCCGGCGAGGAATCCCTCGTCGACGGCGGAGTATTTCTTCTCCTGCCTGTACAGGTCGGCCCCCGTGCCGTGCGCCACGATATTGCTGACGGCCTTCTCGAGCTCATCTACAAGTATTGATTCGAGCTCCTCCGCCTTGTCACCGCCGGCGAGCTCGATCGGCTCTGGCGGCATATTTCATCAGCTGGGTCGTTTCTATCCCCGATATGTCGTTGAAGAACCATCCGCACGAGGTATACATCAGCAGAGCGTTGCGCTGCGCCTCGAGAAGGGAGACCGCCTTCGCGATCGTCGGAATCATCAGGCTCTCCCGCCGCCCTGTCGCGCACAAATGCTTGCAGCCGCTTCGGACGATCCGGTTGTCCATCAGCTCGATGTAGTCGTTACGCGCCTTCCACGGGTCAGACAGGATCGCGCCGCCCTCCTTTATGAACTGCCCGGCGAGCTTGTCGCGCAGCTCGTCCAGTCCCTTGCGAAGAGGCGAGCGCCACTCCTGGTTCCACCCCTCGGGCGCGCCGGTGCTGCACCCGCAGTTCTCCTGCCACCGCCCGACTCCATGATGTGCATGACCAGGCGGTGCCCTCGCCTTCGAAGCCTTTCTTTATCTGCACCTCGAAGGCCGGCTCGTGGGTGTCGAGATATGCGGGAAAGTTCGTAAGCTCGATGCCGCGCTCGCCGGCGGCCTTGTCGATCAGGTATGCCAGGGCCATGTCGGCGAACGGCTCATGGTGGCCGTATATCTCACCGTCTGTAGCGATCGTGACGAGGTCGCCGCCGGTGCGCTCGTATGCCGACGCCACGGCGTCGGCGAATATGTCGCCGCTGCGGCAGAGATGGTTGAAGCTGACGTCTGTCGATATCTGAGCGTCGTAGAAGAATATGTCGATGAACCTCTTCCTGCTCCTTTTCCGTCTCGCCCCGAAGCAGCGGTAGGGCATCCCCGTCATGATGTTCCCCTCCGAGACGTCGAGCCACTCGCCGCCGCCGATCGCCCTTACGCGGTCGGCCTGGAAGGGGGAGAGGATTATGAACCTGAACCCGAAATCTATCAGCATCTCGAGGGTCGTCTCGTTGACCGCCGTCTCGGCGAGCCAGATCCCGGCAGGCTCGCGGCCGAAACGCCGCCGGAAATCGTGTATGCCCCAGCGGATCTGCGTCTCCTGGTCATGGCGGTTCGCCAGGGGCATGATGATGTGATTGTAGACCTGCGCGATCGCGTTCCCGTGGCCGCCGTTGCGTCCGGCCGAGATCGCGTCTGCCTCGAGGATCTGCCTGTGCAGGACGGGGTGGTGCTTCTCGATCCACGCGTGCAGCGTCGGGCCGAAGTTGAACGAGATGTGTTCGTAGTTGTTGACGAGTTTGAGTATGCGGCCGTACCCGTCGAGCCTTCGCGACCTCGCGTTGGGGTGGTAGCACTCCGAGGCGATCCGCTCGTTCCAGTCGTGATACGGAGCGGAACTGTCCTGCCGGTCGATCCTCTCCGTCCAGGGATTCTCCCGCGGTGGCTGGTAAAAATGTCCGTGTATGATCAGGTACCGCTTCTGATCTTCTTTATTCATCGCCGCGCCCCGTCATGCATAGACGCGGTAGTCGATGTCGGGGAATATATTGTCCCTGTTTTCGACCTCACCGAGCCATTTCTCGTTTATCCTCGATGCGAGTATGTCGTTGTAGAGACGGTCGAAGCGCCCGATATGGTCCTTCGTCCTCTTGTGTGCGTACTCGACCATCGTTCCGGTCTTCATTATAAACGCCCAGTCACTGCTCTGTGCAAGAAGAAGCTCGCGTGCAGCCTGATTCAGCGCCCTGAGCAGCGGTCCGTCGGCGTCGGCGTACCTGCCGGCGAGCTCGACCATGCGGTCCGCCATTATGTGCAGGTGAGGGTAGATCCAGTCGTTCGAACCCTCGAGCCATACCTCGTTGTACCCCTTGTAACCCCACGAAGACATCGACGGCTGGACCACCTGCTGCATCGGATGGCGCTCGAGATACTCGGACGGTGTGATCGTGTCGATAGTATCCTGGTCGTAGTGGATCTTGCGCAGGAGGAACTCGATCCAGTCCGGCCCCTCGTACCACCAGTGGCCGAAGAGCTCGGCGTCGTAAGGCGATACGATGATCGGCTTCGTGCCGAGGAGCCCTGCGAGGTGCTCGACCTGCTTCTCGCGGTTGAACATGAAGTTCCCCGCGTGGTCCGCGGCTTTCTCCCTCGCGATCGACGGCCTGTAGACCTCCTTCTCCTCTGCCGCGCCGGTGATACGGTGGTACTTGATCCCCGTGTGGATCCTGTTCCCGTCGGAGTGGAGGAAGGGCCTGATATAGTCGTAGTCGAGGTCGAACCCGATATCGCGATAGAAGTCGCGATAGTAGAAATCGCCGGGGTACCCTTCCTTGGCGCTCCAGACCTGCTTCGACGACTCGCGGTCGCGCCCGAAGGCGGCCACCGCGGTATCGGGGCAGTAGACGGGCGCGAACACGCCGTGCCTCGGCCGCGGATCGCCGTAGAGTATCCCGTGGGTGTCGGTGAAGAAGTACTTGATGCCGGCGTCTTTTGAGCAGCTGGTCGATGCCGGGCCGGTAGCCGCACTCGGCGAGCCAGATCCCCCGCGGCCTGCGCCCGAGATGCTTCTCGTAATGGTCCGCGGCGATCATGATCTGTGCACGCGCCGCCTTGTCGTTCGGCATCAGCGGCATGAACCCGTGCGTCGCGCCGCAGGTGATGATCTCGAGCTTCCCGGTATCCTGGTGGTGCTTGAAGGCGGTGATCAGGTTGCTGTCGTACCTCTCGAGGAATACCTGCCTCGCGCGGGTGAACTTCCAGTGGTACATCAGGGCGAGCTCGTGATACTCGGGCATCCATCTCGTGCGCTCTATCTCGTGGCCCGCGAGGTCGATCAGCCTGTTCAGGTGCCGCAGGTAGCGGTACTGAAGGAGCGGGTCGGCCATCATCGAGAGGAGCGAAGGGGTGAGCGACATCGTGATATGGTAATCGACGCCCTCCTCTTCGAACCTGTTGAACATCTCGATGAGCGGGATGTATGTCTCCGTGATCGCCTCGTAAAACCAGTCCTCCTCGAGGAAATCCTCATACTCGGGATGCCTCACGTAGGGGAGATGGGCATGCAGTACCAGTGCCAGGTACCCTTTACAGTCTTTCTTCATCGGATGACCGGCGCTTTCTCGTTTGATTTCTTCTTTACGTCTGTATCTATCGTGCGCTCCTCGATCCCGTCGCCGGAGACCGCGGTGACGGGTATGTCGATCTTCCCGTCGGGAAGGGCGAATCTCGCCGTAAATGTCCCGTCGCTGCGCAGCTTGACGGCCTTTCCCTGAATAGTGACCTTAGCGTCAGGTTCAGTGGCGCCGTAAAGTATCAGCTCGGTAGCGACACGGAGCCTGAAGCCGCGCTCCTTCTGCTCGGGCATTAGCTCTCCGCTGCCGAAGCTCGATACGCCCTCGGAGGAGAGCTGCTCCTCGAGCCTCGCCTCGAGCATCCTGCGCATTTCGGCAGAGCCGCCTCCCGCGACGACTTCGTACCCGCCCGATGCGGCGAATATCCGGTCGTATACGTCGGCGGGGATGACCCACTGCTCGTCTACACGGTCGCTGACGCGGCCGCGGGGAGTCTCGACGACCGCCGACTCGGCGATCATGACGAATTTCCCTGCCGGCGTGATGACGCCGATCGCTATCTGGTAACGGCCGCCGGGGGCGACGCCTACGTACCAGGCGCGGGCCTCGTAACTGATGTTCATGTCGAAGTAACTCTCTGCGGCGCGGTCGTATATCCTCAGCGCCATCGTGCACTTCGTCCATTCATCCTTGAACTTCTTCTCGAGCTGCACGAACCGCTCGGCCGTGATCTCCCAGTATGTGAAGAGCCAGGCGGGGTCCTTCGCCATCGCGACGATGCGTGTCACGCCATAGTCGGCGGGTATCTCCATCGACTCGACCGGCGGCATCATCACCGGGCCGGCGGTAAGTTCGTACTTGCCGGCTACGGCCTTCTGCCTGATCGTGCGGCCGTTGTCCCAGCCCTTCGAAGGGGCCGGAGCGTGCTTCGCGGCTTTTGTTTTAGCCTTGGCCTTTGTCTTTGCCTTTGCCCTGGCTTTGGGTTTTGCCTTGGCCTTAGGTTTCGCCTTAGCTTTTACTTTTGCCCTGGGTTTTATTTTTGCCTTCGCTTTGGGCTTTGTTACTGTTTTCGATTTAGCTTTGGTCCTGGTTTTCCCCGTGCCCTTGGAGAGCCTGCCGGATATCGTCGCGACGATATCGGCCTTCAGCATAGATTCGGATACCTTGATCCTCTTCTTCTTCGCGAGCGCGAGGAGGTCCTTCTTCGTCATTTTCTGCAATTCCGACTTTGTCATGGCTATTCCTCCTTCGCGGTTAGTCCAATCAATAAAGGGCACCACGAGAGCCAATGTCAAGGTTAAAGGCAGGTGAGACGGGAGTATAGCCGAATCGGGGCTGAAATGCGAGGCTGAAAATGATTACTGATTGAAATAACCTGTTAAAACACTCTCCCTTAAGCCGATGAAAGCTATTGAAAAATATACGGATTTATGATATAAAAAAGATGGTGGTTCGATAATTAGTGTCGGTGCCCCGCCAGGGCGAGCCGGCGCAGGGGAGGCTCCACCGATCCAGCTCTCTTATACCTGTCTGTGCCGATGATAACCACGCGCCCCTTCTGCAGACCCCGACATCTGACTTCGAACCTGCCATGTCGCCTGGCGGGGATACCCGCTCCGCCCGATACCTGCCGACCAGCGCTATCTGAAACCGGCGCCACGGGCGCGGCCTTCGGGGGAGTGACCGTACTGCCGGGATGCTGTTCTGAGGGGGAGAGATGAAAAATCCGGGTATCCGAATCGCTGCCGCGGCAGGGTGCGTCCTGCTTGCGGCTCTTTTTATCCTCGTGGCCGATTCAACGTCATATGGGAAAGACAAGACCGGTTCCCAGGCCGAGGTTCTATAAGCCGGCCGTGCAGGAAGACCTTCCAGACATCTACAATGATTCCCGCGCGAGCGTCATCGCCGCTGTCGACACATACTGTATTGTCAATTTTGATTTCGAGCCGATGAACTGGCAGGGCTGGACCAGGATCGACAACAACCGGCAGGTGGGCACTTTCGTCACGGTCGAGGATTTCGCCGGCCTCGGCGGAGGTTCGCACGGCCGTCTCGTCCCGATCGAGGGAACTCGATCGGCCTGGTTCGGCACGAGGCCGGGCAGCGACCCCTATCTCTGCTCCTGGCCTGCGGAGGCAACGGGCTACGGGAACGACTGGGACCAGTGGCTCGTGATCTGGGCACCAGATACACTTGTGGAATTCAGCTACCACCTCGTATGCGACACGGAGCCGGGACAGGATATCGTGACGGTAGGCTGGTACTGCGGGAATGAAGAGGTCTGGGCGACTTATTCCGGCGTCGTCGACACGGTCGCCACTCACGTTATAGAAAAGTCGTATTCGACAGAATGGGGAGCGTACTACTACTTCCGTTTCACGTCTGATGGAGTGGTATCGGACGCGGACGGCCTGACCGATACCGACGGCGCCGCTATCATCGACAGCATAACTATCAACTATGACGGGAGTCTTTACTATTACGAGGACTTCGAGTCGTTTGCACCCGGCACGGTCCCTGACGGACGGTGGGACGCCAGGCCGGGAGACCCTTACGGCCAGTATTCCGGTCTCGCCAACAACCTCGTGGACCTCGATCCGTGCCACGACAATTTCGCGACTCAGATTGTCTTCTTTCACGGCTCAGCATACCCTGAGCCCGACTACCCCCGGCCCGGTCTTTATACTACACCCTTCTGCACAGGCTACGGGGGCTTAAGCGAGCCCTGTCAGGACGAGATGGTCGCGTCGTACTGGATCGATCTGCGGTATTACAGCAGCAACTGCGACGAGACCCAGGATTCCGGGATCCCGCCCGGCGAGCTCGACGGGATGAGCGGCTACACACTGAGCTATTCGGTCTACCTCGATAATCCGGTAGAGAATCTCGTCTTCCATACCTGGAAGGTGAGGAACATGGACACGGACAGCAGCTGCCCCGGCCAGTGGCTTTCGGAACCGCTTGTCCGCTACCATGGAGACGATGGCCTGTATTACAGGTTCGAGCACGATATCAGCAGTTTCGTCACATCGGACGTTATCCAGGTCGCCGTCGGGGTAGTCGACATGTGCTCGGTCTGGTACGGGATATACGGCGACTGCGAGGACCATACTCCGGCGCCCTGGTTCGACAATGTCAAGGTGAGCCGCTACGCCGTGGTCGGCCCGCAGTGGAGCTGCCAGAAGGCGGATCTCTTCCAGGACAACTTTCCCTCGACCGACGAGATCGAGAGCTTCGTTCGCGCCGATATGGCATCCGATATAAGCCCGCTCTCATCCCCGGGAATCGTCCCCGGCGACTCGGTCGTCATATCATGCACGGCCCCGAACGCCGGTGGGCTCGACACTCTCGGCACGGGCGAGGCGAGGGTCTATCTTCACTGCAATGCCCACTTCCTCGGCCCCGACGGCAAATCCGACATCTTCGGCCCGCAGCTCGAAGGCAATTACGGAAGGTATGTCAGCGACGACGGCGACTGGACCGTGCTGCTCTGCGAGGCGGTGTACGGATCATCAGGAAGTGTCGTGCCCGATAAATACTGCGTCGACCTCAACGACTCCCTCTTCACCCGCGGCTACCTGGTCGAATACTACTTCAAGGCGTATGACCTCGACGGGGTCAGCTCGACACTGCCGCCTGACGCCGGGAGCCATCCTCCGGAACCATGCCTGTCGGGCCGCGATCTTTTCGAGTTCACCTGCCTGCCTACGCTCAGGGCTGTTCCGGGCGTACTGTATGTGGACGATTTCGACGGCAGGGGCAGTCCCGAAGGCGCCGCGCAGCTCTACTGGGAGCAGACATTCAGGGATGTCATCGCTGCAGACTACTGCATGCCGGACAGGTACGATGTGAACCAGCCTTCCTCGATGGTCGGCAACAGCCTCGGCAGCCGGATCAGGATGGCGCACCTTCTGGCGGCTTACACGGTGGTGATCTGGGACTCGGGGGACCTCGAAGACGGTACGATCATCCCGGGTGAACACGGCACCGACAAGAGCGACGACATAGGGCTTCTCACGGACTGGCTCGACCTGACCGTCTTTTCGCAGAGCGGATTGATGATATTCGGGGATAACGCCGCTTCGGATGTGTCGCAGTATTCCGATGGACTCCATCTTCTGGGCGACCTGTGCGGGACTGAGCTCGCCGAACCGAGTTATATGGAGATGACAGGCGGCTACGAGGGAGGAGGAGTAGTCTCTCCCCTTGTCGGCGGCCTTTCGGGGGGGGTGTTCGACGGTATTGAGTTCTATGTCTACAGCGGATGCCCCGCTCTGGCCTGTCTCGATGTTCTCGAAGCTGCAGGGATCGGTATACCGGCACTCGGTTATCCCGACTTTGGAGGGAACCCGTACTATGCGGGGATAATCACGCAGAGGGACAATCTCCAGGGCGCCGATACCCGGACGGAATGGTTCGGGTTCAGCTTCATGCGGATCAGGGATACAGGGCTCGGGACGATAGCCAGAAACGAGTTCCTGCTCCGGGCGTGGAGAAGCTGGCTTATGGGCCCGGCCCCCGGCTCCGACATTACAGGCGATGAGATTCCCGCCGTCACGGCCCTGGCCGGCGCATACCCCAACCCGTTCAACCCGGTCACCAGGCTCAAATTCAGCCTGAAGGAGAAGGGGCCCGTCTCGCTGCGCGTCTACGACGTCTCGGGAAGACTGGTGCGCGTGCTTGTCGACGAGGTACGAGAGGCCGGTTCGTACGAGGCCGTCTGGGACGGCACGAACGATGGCGGCAGAATCACGGCGAGCGGGATCTACTTCTGCCGGATGGAGGCGGGCGGCTACGAGCGGACCCTGAAGATGGTCCAGTTGAGGTAAGTGAGGATTCAGCCGGGCGGACCGGTAAAGGACCGCCGCCCGGATAGAAATAGAGTCAGAGGGTAAAGGAGGGATCGATGAAACGCGCAGTGCTGGCTGTTCTCGCCGCAATCATCGTCTGTTCCGCTCTTTCGATCGTTGAGGCGAAAGAACCGGACAGAATACGCCCCCGTTTCTACCGGCCGAATTACGTGGAAACGAGCATAGATATCCCCGGGTACGAGACGATGACGAGCCTTGCGCCCGCCGTGGCTGTCGACACATTCTGCATCGTATGGTTCGACTTCGAGGCCATGAACTGGCAGGGATGGACGAGCCTCGACAGGACGGCCCAGGTCGATACATTCTTCCACGTCGATGACTTCGCCGGCCTCGGCGGCGGGAGTCACGGCCGCCTCGTTGCCCTGGAGGGAACGAAGTCGCTCTGGTGCGGCGCGACGTCCCGGCGATGACTTCTACCTGTGCTCGTGGCTCAACGCTCCCGGTTACGGCAACAACTGGGACCAGAGCTGCCAGTCGGACGTGATCTGGTTTACCGGGTTTGTATCACTGTCATACAAGTGTCTTTTCGACTCGGAGCCTTATTTCGACCGGACATATGTCGAGTATGACGCGGGTGGCGGCAACTGGGTCTATATAGCCGATTACCAGGAGGTCGATACACTTGTAGTGGAGCACACTGTCTATCCCGCGCAGGTCGCCACCAAGCTTCGATTTCACTTTATCTCGGACAATGTATGGTCCGACGAAGACGGCCTGTGGGATACCGACGGCGCATTCATCGTAGACAGCATCACGGTGCGGGATGTGGCCGGCATGATCGATTATGAGGATTTCGAGACTTACCCCGCCGGCGCCACGACCGGCCTCGGTATCTGGGACTGCGTTCCCTCCGATGCGTTTGGATCATACGCCGCTCTGAGAAACAATCTCATCAGCGAGGACCCCTGCGGGCTCAACTTCAGCACGGCGGTCGCCTTTTTCGACAAGAGCATGGGCTGGGTGGACGAGGAATGCATCACGCCTTACTGCACGGGCCCGGGAGGCATAGAGCCTCCCTGCCATAACGAGGAGATCGTATCGCCAGTGATCGATATGGCGATGTACTCGACCTCGTGCGACGAGATCCAGGACGCCGTTATTCCGCCAGGTGACGCCGCGTCACTCGACGGCGTGCTGCTCAGATATGCAGCCTATGTCGACCTGCCTCGCGAGAATCTTGTCTTCAGGACGTACAGGGTGAGAAACATCGAGGATGGCTGCCCCGGGATATGGCAGTCCCCCGGGTATGTATTCCCGGATGAACCATTAAAGGTCTGGTACCAGGAATCGATTAATATCTCCGATATGGTGACCTCTGCGGACGCCCCTCTTCAGGTGGCGCTGGGCGTGATCGACATGTGCAGCCTGTGGTACGGGGTCTACGGGGACTGCTCCGTGCACACCCGGGCGCCCTGGTACGACAATGTGCGTGTCTACAGGTACAGCACAGGAGGCCCGGTCTGGAGCGTTGACAGGGGGGAGCTCTTCCAGGATACCTTCCCGCAGGAGGTACCGGGAAGCCCCGACCCGATGGAGGAGTTCTGCCGGGCAGACATGGCCACCGATATCGCTTCATACAGAGATCGCGACCTGATAATTCCGGGGGATTCGGCAGTGGTAAAGGTCTATGTAGCGGGCGACGGCGGTCTCGACACCCTCGACAGCGGAGAAGAGATGGTCTTCTGCCATGTCAATACCACCTTCCTCGGCCCGGACGGCAAGCCCGACCTGTACGGGGCACAGCTTGAGGGAGACTATGGCAGATATATCAGCGACGACGGGGACTGGACGGTCCTCCTCTGCGAGCAGGCGTACTACTCGAACGGCAACGAAGTGAACAACACGTATTGCATCGACCTCAACGACTCCCTGTTCACCAGGGGATACATGATCGAGTATTATTTCAAGGCCTACGCTCTGAGCGGGGAGAGCAGCACCTGGCCGGCCAATGCGGAATCGATGCCGCCGAGCGCATTCTTCGGCACGAGCAACCTTCTCGAGTTCACCTGCCTGCCCACGCTCCGGGCCGTTCCCGGCATGTTGTACGTCGATGACTTTGACGGGAGGGGAACGCACAACGGAGTCGTGCAGCTCTATTTCGACTGGACGTTCAGGCAAAGCATGCCCTTGGGGTGCATGCCTGACCGGTATGATGTCAACGCTCCGTCATCGGGCCTGAGCAACGGGGTCGGCGCATACACTTCGGCGGACTATCCCAACCAGATCTTCTGCCAGGCATACGAAATTGTGATCTTCGACTCTGGGGACCTCGATTTCTGCACGGTCAGCGAGGGGACGGAGCACTCGGACAAGAGCAATGACGCTCAACTTCTCGTCGACTGGATGTACGCTTCTGATCACCCGGTCGGGCTGCTGATCATGGGGGACAACATCGCCTCCGACCTCGACGGCTCCGCCTCAGCTGTCGCGCTCGAACTGGCCGCCACGATGTGCGGTGTCGTGCTGGAGAGCAGCAGCTACCTCGAGAAGACCGGAGGAGTCAACGGTGGGGGGACGGTCTCTCCGATAGTGACCGGGATACCGGGAACCCCCTTCGCCGGCCTGTCGTATTACGCATTCGGCGGATGTCCCTGGGTCAACGATTTCGATGTCCTCTGGCCGACAGGCTACGGCCATTGGGGGCTGGCTTATCCTGATTACGGCGGCGCGACTAACTATGCCGGCATCTGGACCGAAGATCTAAACGGCGCCGGCTACCCGCTCAGGACCTTCTGGGTGGGGCACAGCTTCCAGTATATCCGGGATGTCCAGCTGGGCTGGTTGGTCAGAAATATTTTCGTCAGAAAAGTGATGGATCTGTTTGAGCAGGAAGTCAGTTGGGATTTTGTAGACACCGAGCTGCCGAAGGCCACTGCCCTCTCGCGGAACTTCCCCAACCCGTTCAATCCCGTCACCAGGCTGAAGTTTGCCCTGAAGGAGAAGGGGCCCGTCTCGCTGCGCGTATACGACGTCTCGGGCAGACTGGTCCGGGTCCTCGTCGACGAGGTACGAGAGGCTGGTTCGTATGAAGCCGTCTGGGACGGCACGAACGACGAGGGCCGCGGCATCGCTAGCGGGATCTACTTCTGCCGGATGGAAGCGGGCGAGTACGAGCGGACCCTGAAGATGGTGCTGTTGAAATGAGAGAGCTGTATATTTACGCGGGGAGGGGTTTTCGATGAGACACATGCTGCTTGTTGTCCTCGCGGCAGCGCTCGTCATTCCGGCCCAGTCGACAGCAGGAGCGAAGGAGCTCAGGAAGGATCATCCCCGCTTCTACCGGCCGGACCACAGGGAGGCAGCCCTTGATATTCCCGGGCATGAATCCCGGGCAACTGAGGCAGCGGCAGCCGTCGATACCTACTGCATCGTCTGGTACGATTTCGAGATAATGGACTGGCAGGGATGGACCCGGGTCGATAACGGGATGCAACCCGGCACCTTCTTTCACGTGGAGGATTTCACGGGCCTCGGCGGCGGCACATATGGCCGGCTGGTGCCGATCGAGGGAACGAAATCGATATGGTGCGGCGCGGATGGATCAAATCTGGATTACTCCTGTTCCTGGGACTCGGCGCCTGGTTACGGGAACGGCTGGATACAGTCGTTCCGGACCCGTCATTTCTATCATGAGGGGCTGATAACTGTATCGTTTCACCTCGTCTGTGATACGGAGGAGGGGTGTGATTTCGTATATTTCGACCACTCGGATGATTACTTTCTACTTCCCTTCGAGACTTACGGAACCTTCAGCGGCGTAGTAGATACTGTCGTGACCTATGAGTTTTCTGCCAGGTGGGCCAGATCGAAGCTTCGCTTTCGTTTCGAATCTGATGCATCGCACTCGGACGCCGATGGATTTTACGATACTGACGGTGCCTGCATAATCGACAGCATTACAATCGTTGACGATTCGGGCATCCTCGATTTTGAGGATTTCGAGTCTTATGAAAGCGGAGACACATCAGCTGGACTATGGTATGCGCACAGAGGAAATCATCCTGACGGCTCGCCGTGGGAAGACAGTTTCGGCACATTTTCCGGCCTGACGACCAACCTCATGGACAAGGATCCCTGCGGAGACAATTACTCGACGGTCGTGATGTTCTTTCTGGGTTCGTCGTATCCCAGTGCGGAGTACCCCGGCCTCCTGGAAACCCCTTTCTGCTCAGGGCCGGGCGGGATCGCGGAGCCGTGTCAGAACGAGATGATCGTCTCTCCGCCGATCGACCTGACCCGCTACACTACGGGGAGAGACGAGGACCAGGACGCATCGATCCCGCCGGTGGACCTGGGATTCCTCGGCGGGTTCGGGCTCGAGTACGCCGTGTACAGCGACAATCCGGTGAGCAACCTCGTCTTTCGCACCCACCTTGTCAGGAACATCGAGAACGGGTGCGGGGGAGACTGGATCGCACCGGGGATATTGTTCCCGTACGAGCCGAAAGGGTGGTGGACGGCGTTCTGGGATATAGGCAGTATCGTGACGGCCGATACTATCCAGGTCGCTTTAGGAGTAGTCGACATGTGCGACGCCTGGTACGGCACGTACGGTGATTGCGAGTATCACACACCCGCTCCCTGGTTTGACAGTGTGAGGATAAAACGGTGGGATTCGCAGGGGCCCCAGTGGAGTGTCAGGGCGGCCGAGCTCTTTCAGGATACCTTCCCCCGGGAGGTTCCCGACAGTCCCGACCCGATGGAGGAGTTCTGCCGTGCCGATATGGCGATCGACCTCGCTCCGGGGGAGGAGTATGGGAGGATCGATCCCGGCGACTCGGCCGTCGTCCAGGTGGCCGCTCCGAACTCCGGAGGTCTTGACACCCTCGTCACGGGCGAAGCGATGGTCTATCTGCACTGCAATGTCGAGTTCCTCGGCCTGGACGGCAAGCCTGACCTGGGAGGCCCGCAGCTTGCCGGGACTTACGGCTCCTACGCCGGCGAGGAAGGGGACTGGACGATCCTGCTCTGCGAGCCTGCCGCAACATCGGCCGGCAGCTTCGCTCCAGGCAGGTACTGCGTCGACCTCAATGACTCGCTCTTCACGCGGGGCTACATGATCGAGTACTACTTCAAGGCGTTTGATGCAGAAGGTAACTCTACGACGTATCCTGAAAACGCCGGATCTGGCGGCAACAGGTACGAGTTCACCTGTCTGCCGACCCTGAGATCTATCCCCGGCGCTCTCTATGTCGACGATTATCACGGCCGCGGCACGTTCAACGGGGAGGCGCAGGAATATTACGACATGGCCTTCGCCTCGGTGCTTCCCGGCGGCCTCATACCCGACAGGTACGACGTCAACGGGCCCTCCTCGGGTGTCGACAACGGCATCGGCGCATATACCTCAGTATCGGACTCCTCGTCGGTCTTCTGCCGGGCGTACGACAAGGTCATCTTCGACAGCGGGGATCTCTCCCGGGTGACGATATCGGAGGGAACGAACAGTTCCGACAAGTCGAACGACGCGGGGCTGCTCGTCGACTGGATGAATCTATCCGGGCACAGGGTCGGGCTGCTGATCATGGGGGACAATATCGCCTCCGATCTCGCCGGTTCCATCGCCCCTGTCGCGCTTGAACTGGCCGGCACGCTGTGCGGCGTCACGGCCGGGAACAACAGCTACTTCGAACTGACCGGAGGCATCACGGCAGGCGGCACGACGACACCGATGATCACCGGCGTGACCGGAGGGCCGTACGACGGATTTACCTGCTACACCTACGGCGGCTGCTACAATATCAACGATTTCGACGTCCTGCTGCCGGTGGGGATAGGCCAGAATGCCCTTCGGTATCCCGATTACAGCAGCCTGCAGTGCTACGCCGGCATTTTTACAGATCAGATCAGCGGCGCCAACCAGCCTCTCAGAACCGTCTGGGCCGGGTTCAGCTTCATGTTCATGCGCGAAGCAGAGCCCTATTTCTTTGTCCACTCCGATTTCCTGTTCAGGACCTGCAGATTCCTCGAGACCGGCGCGACCACGACGCACTCGGAGATCCCGGCGGCGACCTCGCTTGCGGACAACTTCCCCAACCCGTTCAATCCCGTCACCAGGCTGAAGTTTGCCCTGAAGGAGAAGGGGCCCGTCTCGCTGCGCGTATACGATGTCTCGGGAAGGCTGGTACGCGTGCTTGTCGACGAGGTCCGCGAGGCAGGTTCGTACGAGGCCGTCTGGGACGGCACGAACGATAAGGGCCGCGGCATAGCCAGCGGGATCTACTTCTGCCGGATGGAAGCGGGCGATTACGAGAGGAGCCTTGAAGATGGTGCTGCTGAAATGAGAGAGCTGTATATCCACGCGGGAAGGGAGATGAAAGCTCTGGTTGCCGCGGCAATCCTTCTGTCGGCCCTTTCTTCGGCGGGATTCGCGGGAGACCCCCGCGACGGATGCTTAGATGAATTGATACACTTCCTGCAGCCTGAGGATCACCGTCTGCCCCGCGGGAGATTTCGAGAATATCCGCAACGGGTGCGGCGGCGGCAGCGACTATATCGAGGTTGTCATATATGACTCCGGCGGGCGGCCGTTTGCGGGCATCCCGCCCACGGACTTCTGGATGGTTGCCTGCGATACTCAGTACGGGCTAGCCATATGCGCCCAGCCCATCATGGCCGATTCGATGACCGGCCCTGATGGCCGAACGACATTCTCAGGACAGATAAAAGCGGGGGGGTGCGTGCCGGCAGGCGGCATATATGTGGTGTGTCAGGGAGTCGCCATCATGGATCACGAGACATGCTCCAGTCCGGTCTGCGCCGACGTTATCATCGTCGGCCCCGATCTGACAGCCGACGGCAAGGTCAACCTCTCGGATTTCTCGTTCTTCGGGGATTCGTACAATCATCAGGCAGGGGAACCGGAATACGACACCTGCTGCGATTTCAACGATGACGACTGGTGCAACCTGAGCGACTTCTCGTATCTCGGCGAGCACTACCAGCACGAGTGTCAGTGACGCCGATGCGCCAGATGGATATGAAACAGGTGGCAGGGCCCGAAGGCCCCGCCACCTGTGCTGTCCGCAGGAAAGAAATCATCTTTACGGATTGTCGAAATAGGTCGTCATCGGCACGAACTCGGGCGCCGGGACGATGGCCACGTGTGTGCCGGGCGTGAACTGGTAATTCGGATCGGTGAAGAGCTCCCCGTCTGCGCCGATGATCCTGAACTCGTCGACGAGCTGCCAGACGCAGTAGACGATGTTCATATTGTCGGGACAGGCGATGGTGAAAGACTCCTCGACCGTCTCCTCCTCACTGACAGTGAGGGAAGTCGATGATGAGTACGAGAACTCCGTTCGCAGCGTCATCGAGAACTCGACGAAGAGCCCGCCGGAGACCGAAGCCTCCATCCCGATCGACATGCCGAACTCCTGGGCCGAGTTGCGCTCTATGCCCCGCGTCGTCGAGCGGGTAGTTGTGGTCGACGTGCTCCCCGAGTACCGTTCGATAATGCCGAGCCTCACCCAGTAGCGCTTGTGCTGAAGATAGGGTGCGGACGAAAGAGGGTTTATGCCCATGGGGCCTTCACCGCCATAATCATAATAGACATCGGTCATAAGCGAATCCCAGTGGGTGATGGTCGTGTCGCTCTCCACGAGCCTTATCCTGTTGGGGCCGGGATTGGTCCCGTAGAAATGGCATTCGAAATCGCAACCGTGACAGCACCATCCCGAGACGGGATAGATGCTGTCGGCAGAGGCGACATAGTTGGAGAGCCTGACCGTCCTGACCACGAGCTCTATCGATTTCTCGGGGACCGGGCCGGAGTAATAAGTCGGCTCGGGGATCGGCGGCCTGTCGAGGACCTCTTCCGGTTCCTCCTCGGGCGCGACGGCATCATCGCCGCAGCCGGCGATGACAGTCAGGGCGAGACAGAATATTGCGATCAGAACTATCCGCGATACATTCATGCTGATTGTCCTTTACATGTAGCGAGCACCCCACGATCACATATTTTTATTTAAGGCGATGCAATTTTAGATAGGGCGCTCATGCCATGTCAACTGGTATAGCTATAATAATGATTAGCATTTAAGGCCCCGGGGCTGCTTCGCATCTGTGATGGAATCAATTCGCGCACAGGTGTATCCTCAAATTACGCGGAACGGTAGAGGCTGTATCAAAAGGGAAGCATGGACAAGTGCCGGCCAGAGCGTATCGTCTCCCTGGATGTATTCCGGGGACTGACCATCGCCGCGATGCTCCTGGTAAACGATCCCGGGAGCTGGAGTCATGTTTACGGTCCGCTTCGCCACGCAACGTGGCACGGGTGGACCCTTGCGGATCTCGTCTTTCCGTTCTTCCTGTTCATCGTCGGAGTGTCGGTAGCGATAGCGCTTGGCAGAAGGTTCAAGGCGGGAGCCCAAAGACGCCCCCTGTACATCAAGATAATCCGCCGCGCGCTGATCCTCTTCGCGCTCGGCCTTCTCCTGAACGCTTTTCCCTCCTTTGAGCTGTCGACCCTTCGCATCCCCGGCGTCCTGCAGAGGATAGCGGTCTGTTATCTCATCACCGCGGTTATCTTCATGAACTCGACATGGAAGGGACGACTGGCCTGGGCGGCAGGGCTGCTCCTTGCCTGGTGGGCCGCGATGGAATGGATACCGGTCCCGGGAGCAGGCGCCGGCCTCTACGAGAAGGGAACCAACCTGGCCGCATGGATAGATGGGCAGCTCCTGGAAGGACACATGTGGGCTGTGACGAAGACATGGGACCCGGAGGGAATCCTCAGCACCTTGCCGGCGATCTCGACGACACTCTTCGGCTCCCTGGCAGGGCAGTGGCTGACTGGCGAAAGGACGCCGCGCGACAAGGCGGCCGGGCTCCTCGCCGCGGGAGGCGCGGCGACGGCCCTTGGCGCGCTTTGGCAGATCCTGCTGCCGATCAACAAATCCCTCTGGACCAGCTCCTACTCTGTCTTTATGGCCGGCCTGGCGCTGCTGACCTTAAGCGCCATCTACTGGGTCGTCGATGTTCGCGGGAAAAAGAGATGGGCTCAGCCGGCGCTGGTATTCGGGATGAACGCGATCGCAGCATTCGTGCTGGCCGGGATCACGGCGAGACTGCTCTACCTGATTAAAGTCACCGGCGCCGATGGAAACGCGATGACCCTGAAGGCATGGATCTACGACACCCTCTTTTTATCCTGGCTTGGCGGCCGGAACGCCTCCCTAGCGTACGCGATCGCCTTCATAATCTTTATCTGGCTCTGCATGCTGCCGGTGTATAAAAAGAAGATCTTCATCAGGATGTAGGGTCTGCCCCAGGGCCGGTGAGAAAGAAGCGGCCCTGCCCCGGAGGGGACAACCTCAGGGGCAGGGCTGTACCATATGGTTCACAATTCCATCCGCCGGGCTTCACAGCTCCCCTTTCGCATATCTTGTAACCACAGCCATTTCATCTGGTTAACGGAGACGAACTTTGCGGCGCATCGCTGGTCCCCTGCTTGCATGCTTCCCGTCCAACAGCCCCTAGGTATACAGAACGAGGAAGGAGAATCGACGTGAAATTTCATCATGGAGCGATGACCAGATCTATCATGATCCTGGGCATCATGTTCGCTGTGGCATTCACCGGCTGCAGCGATGAGACCGGTTTGACCGACGTGGAGATGTCAGGAACCGACGTACTTTTCGCGGAGGACCCGCTTGACGGCGTCCTGAATTCCACCATGGACAATACACCGCCCGATCCGACCGAGAGGATCGACAAGCTGGCTGAGGTCCTCGGCCTCGACGAGGATCAGAAGACAGCCCTTCTGGCGGCGTATACCGAGTTCCGCGACGGCGTCGCGGCGCTCAGGGAACTTGTTAAATCCGGCGAGCTGACTTGTGAGGAAGCCAGAGAGCAGGTAACTGCCCTTCGTGAGGCGTTTGAAGCTGAGCTTCAGGTCATCCTGACCCCGGAGCAGTACGACCTGCTCCAGGAGATGAGGCAGAAGCAAGCACGACCGGAAGATAGGTCACCGTACGGCGAACGACCGCTGGGACGCCTGGCTGGTAGAGATCGGAGCCGACGAGGACCAGACGGCAGAGGTTCTGGAGGCCCTGGCGATATTCCGCGCCGGGATACACGACCTTCATGATCAGGTCAAAGCCGAAACGCTGACTCTGGATGAGGCCAGGGAAGCCGCGGAGGCGCTCCGCACCGAGTTTGATGCGGCGCTTCAGCTCATCCTGACCGCCGAGCAGTACGAAGCTCTTCAGGAGCTCCGTCCGGACTGCGAGGGAAAACTGAGCGAGTAATCGCGCAGCTGGATCAGTCGAGATAACTATAAAAGGACCGGGGAGGTCGATTCCTCCCCGGTCTTTCTGCGTCAGAAGCGGGTGGTCCCTGGAATGCTGATCAACGGAGCAGGATCATCTTCTTCGTGCTTGTATATTCACCGGCGATGAGCTGGTAGAAATACATGCCGCTTGCCACCTGCCTGCCTGCCTGATCCTGCCCGTTCCAGGTGACCGTCCTGTTTCCGCTCTCCTGGACCTCATTGACCAGGATGGCGACCGAACGGCCCGTGACATCATATACGGCCAGCCTCACGTGGCCGCTCTCCTTCAGGCTGTACTGTATCTGGGTGACCGGGTTGAAGGGGTTCGGATAGTTCTGGTAGAGAACGCTCGCTGTGGGCGAATGGTCCTCCGAATCGGTCACACTAGCCGAGCCGGTAAATGCCCAGGTCGAGAATTCGGTCACACCGGCGACGAAAACAGTGTTTTCTGTCACGTCGAGAATATCGTTCTGGGCCTGCCACTCGAATGCTGCATCATCGTACCTGAAGAGGTGAAGCAGCGACTCGTCGGAGAGCCCTGAGGCATCGAACTCAGTCTGTTCGTAGAAGAGGGTGATATCCGCCACGAAGCTCGCGGCCGGGGGATATGGCGTTATCTCATAGTACCGGCGGACCCAGTCTGTCCCCCCGGGGATAAACGGCGGGATCATGTCGGGGTAAGCGACGATCCTGAGGCTGTCGAGCGTTTCTGACTCGAAGTTAATTATGGCGATCGTGTCGGGGCCTGACACAAACGGTATGTCGACTCCCGTCACATCTATCGGAAGGATCACCTCATACCTGTCCGGGTCCGCGATGTAATTTCCGCCGATCCTGAAGTTGAAGTCCCAGGGATGTGCCGCCCAGTTTGACCAGTCTTCCATGTCAAAAGGCGCCGAACCTACATTAGCGTTATATCCCTGGCTGTCGGGCCATGGGTCATCCGTGCGAGCCCTGATAGAATTGTAGTATTCGTTGATCTGACCGTCCTGCAGGTAGCAGGTAAAGATATATTCCTTGTCGTTTATAAGGTCCATATCCAGATCGAATATCACCCAGCCGCCGTTAAACTCGGCGGGGACGACTGTTTCCTCTGTTTCCAGGATAAAGCCGTTATCGGCCCTTACATTGAGTACCAGGGTGACTTCGTGTCCCGAGCCGGTCGGATTATCATAGTAGTCAAACTTGTCGCCGAACTGGAACCCTACGGAGTTGATGTGGGCGGATTGCGCGAGCGTATAGCTCTGGCCGGCGCCGATATTCCTGGTGAACGAGACCCGGTCATCCCCGCCGAAAAAGCCGCTGGCGTTGCTGGCATCTTCGATGAACTCAAACTCGTTGACGGTGATCTCCTGGGGCCCGAAGACATTGTTGCCTTCATCCGATTCCGTGACGATCTCGTTTACATCCGGGAACACGTACATATTGTACTGTCCCTCGGATGCGTAGGTGTAGGTATCCGTCATCACATGGCTGGCACCGGCGGCGAGGGAGCTGACCCAGTCATATCGTTCGGCTCCTGTGCCGGGAGTGGGAGGGGTAGCCCTGTCCGCATACCATGCTACATGGAATCCGCCTGCGGCGGCGGTACCCTGGTTTGTTACCGTGACGGTCAGGTCAAAACTTTCACCTGCGACTGGCTGCGGGGGGTCGGTCACTATAGATTCCACTATCAGATCCGGCATGGGAACAGGAGGGGTGATGGTAAAAGGAGCCAGACTCAAGTCATATGGCCAGCCGTCGGAATTGTCCGATATTTTCACGAGACAGTTGTCGGAGTCAGCTGCCGGAACTGTCCAGTTGTATGAGTGCATCATGGCGAGCACGTGTGTCGCGACAGGCGGATGCCAGCTGTTTCCGCCATCGGTGGAGTATTCGATATCGATATAGAGCGGAGCACCGACACCGGTGGTCCATGTGATCTGCTGTGTAGAGCCCGCGGCCCACACTTCTCCCCCGTCGGGGCTGTCCAGCCCGAGACTGAAAACTATCAGTCCGTAATATACATCGTCTTCGTTTGAATAAGCCGAGTTGCCGTTACTGTTTCTGGCGTAAACCCGGAAGGTATATGTGATGCCGGAACCAGGAGTGCCGTACTGATAGGAAGTGGTGCCGGGATCAAGGACCGCCAGGTTGTGCCAGCCGGGCTCTAACGTGGGAGAATATTGATACTGCAGCACAAAATCGGTCTCATTGCTGGAATTGTCCTCCCATGTGACGTGGATCTGTCCCGGCAGCGCAGTGGCGTTGAGATCTGATGGAGCAAGGGGGGTCACGGGGTCGGCGTATGCATGTCTCAAGTCAGAAAAGCCATGGCTGAATATTATGTGGGGGCCATAGTCTTTGTCCAGGGCAATGGATGTATTGCCGCTATAAGCGATGCTGTCGGAAACGGTGCTGACGACCCAGGAGCCGGTGGCGTTCGAGGCGTATTTCATCAGATCGTTAACAGAATCGTGATAGCTGATACGGAGGCGACCCTGTGCGGTCGCGACTATAGATGAGTACGAGCCCGCCCACCCGGTGTTGTCAACGGTAGTCACCGACCATGAGCCCATGTCCAGTTTCGCGTATTTCAGGGAGCCCGACTCCCACAGGTCATCGAGATAATCGTAAAAAGAGATGTGCACATCACCGTACGAATCGACGGCGATGCCGGTATGCTTGGCGTAGTCGCTGTAGGTATGATCGACCGGATCGCTTACCCATGAGCCCGTTTCATTGGTGGCATATACGACTACCCTGTCACCGGTCGAGGGATGGGATTCAATATAGGCGCAATGCAGGTAGTCTGATTCGTCGATCACCATCGAGCACTCAACGCCCATGTTTAGATAGGTCGCTCCGGCGATCAGTTCGCGGACCCATGAGCCGGTCGCATTGGAGTAGCAGTAGAACCTGCTCCTGGCGTCTATGCCGATCTCGGCATATTCAGAATATACGATATAAACGTTGTCATCTGAGTCGATCGCTATCTCGGCGCCATTGAGGTTGTATGCGGGAGCCGAGACGTCGGTCTTCACCCACATACCGGACGCGTTAGTAGCGTGAACCAGGATTTCCTGGCTGAGTTCGACACGGACATAGGCGATGTGAATATAACCGTCAGAGTCCATCGCGATCGAGGCGCGGTCGCCCGCAACATTCCCGCCCTCGATCGTCGCGCTCGACCATGTGCCTATCGCGTTCCTTCTGAGGTATTTTATCCCGATTGAACCGGAGACTTTGGTAGCGACATGCACATTCCCCGCAGCATCGATATACGTATCAGGTATGCCAACGGTGCTGGAAGCCGCAGGTTCGATGGTCCACGACTCAGCGGCGGCCACAGCCGCAAGAGCGGTCAGCGTGAAGACTGAAAGAATGAATATCAAAAAGAATTTATTGACGGACATGATGGACCCCCTCTTTAGATGCGCGCAGACTGCGTCTGCCGGAACATTTGCATGCGGCCCAAAGGAGGCGTGCAGAACAGCAGTCCCCTGGGTGACTGTTCCGACAAAGTGAAAATCTCAGGAAAATATTTAAAAAACCCTTAAGCGCCTGAAAGTGTATGATAAATAACGGCCTCTGTCAAGGGCTAAGGGTGTCGCAAGTGCTTTCTCTCACTGAACTTGTCGGCAAATGACCTCGGTTTGCCGTGATCTCTCCGGACGGATCGATCGCCCCGATTGAATGGACCGGAATTTGCATGAAAATCAGGACTAACCACAACAGGTACAGGTAAATCAGAAGGGCTCTGCAATAAGGCGCAAATCAGAAACCACAGGGGAAATGATGAGGAAGTATAGACTACCCGCGATCCTGGCAATGATCACCATCGCCATGCTGCTGCAGGTTGCAGATAGCATGGCAGGGAAGCTTCGTGCAAGTCGGATGAATATGAAGTGATGTCGCTGCTTATCCGGGAACAGTACGGCTCGGAATTCAACATGATACTGATCAACAGCGACACCGAAAGCTGGTGTCTGCGCGAGCAGCTGAGTTTCCTCCAGAGGCAGTGGCCGAAGCTCAAACAGGAGACGATCGATTCTCTTATAGTCAACAACAGCGGCGAGACATGTGAGCTCGACAAAAAATTCCGCATCCCCGTCGACTACAGGCTTGTATCCGATCATGAATACATGCAGGCCCTTTACAACAACGCGGACCCAGCAGGGGGCAAGACGCTCAAGGCGGGCAATGAGCCCGCAGTTTCCGGGACGGATGCATACGCCGCGATAAGCGAAGCGGCCGAACCAGACTGGGACAACTTCGACAAGGTTTTCCCCGATGCCCAGGGATACCTGACATTCTCAAAAGTCGGGTTTGATTCCGAATGTACCCAGGCCCTGGTGATATACTCCAACGCCTACCGGTGCAGTGGAGCCAGGGTAAAACCCGATACACGAAGAATCGCCTGTTTCAGAAAAAGAGACGGGGCATGGAAGCTGGTCGGTGTATCGCGCGGCATCAACACGATGTATTGATGATCCGTCGCGGAATCAGATCATATTGTGTTTTTACGAAGCCGTCTCAGAGTTTAGTGTTTCGCGATCTGTGAGGGGTAGTCAGAGGTATCATTACTGTAAGGAGGGTCCATGAAGATCACATCAATTCTGTTATCTGTTCTTATGCTTTGCCTGGTGGCGGGATGTTCCGATGAGGATTCCGACAACGGAGCCGCCCCGGTGGCCGAGCCTGATACACCGGCCGGCCTGGCCGTATCGGCTACCGCGGTGATGAGCCTGACCCTGTCCTGGGATACCGTCGATGACGCGACCGAGTACAAGCTGTACAGGTCGGATACCGAACTGGGGACCTACGCGGAGGTCTATTCAGGAGCTGCGGCGGGGTTTGTTAACAGTGGCCTGCTCTATGCCAGCGATTTCTGGTACAAGGTAAGCGCTGAAAACTCCGGCGGCGAGAGCGATCTTTCCCCTGCCGTGTATGGGTCGACCGACAATCCCGCGGGTTTTCAGATCTCGGGATCGCCGGGCGGAGGCGTGGATTATCCCTATAACTACTATGATATCATCAACGGCAAACCGCATTATCGATCCAACCCTATCGGTCTGAACATTCTCGTTTCATCCACCGGTCCTCAGGCCAATCTGTGGGTCATCAATGACCAGATCGAGGGAATCAACATGTACTATCACCCGACCGTTACGGACTATCCGTCCCAGACGGGCTGGCGTTATGTCGTTGGCGATGCCGAGACATCGATACTTCTTACGCCGTTCTAGAAAATAATATACAAAGCAGCAGTAGGTGAATCAGCCGGACAATAAACAGGGGGCGGGGCCTTCGGGCCCTGCCCCCTTTGTGCATTTAAGCTCCAAATCGGGCGGCGAATGTGATATAATGCATCCATTCCAGACATAGACTGAGCGGTTTTGCTGAGAGGGGATCCGTCATGAGAAGATCAGTGAGCCTTGCTGCCGTCACCGCATTTCTCGCGGTCAGTTTTCTTGCCGCTCTTCCCGGGCATGCCATCACGCCAAAGTACACCGAAGATTTCATGACGACGCAGTACAAGGATGCACTGAACACAACGGCCTGGTGGGACACCGACGCCGGGGAGCTCAAGCTTTTTCCTTTCGTGACAACGATTGTTGGAGCCTACAATACGTTGGGGATTGCCGTGGGCATAACCGTCTCGGGAGACCATGCCTTTGTGGCGGATCACAGTTCCGGACTCCAGGTGATCGATATCAGCGATCCCACAAATCCCACACTTGCTGGAACCTGCAACACACCTGGCTCTGTTTGGAGCGTTGATGTCTCGGGAGACCACGCCTTTGTGGCGGATTACACTTATGGACTCCAGGTGGTCGATATCAGCGATCCCACAAATCCCACGATTGTGGGAACCTGCAATACGCCGGGTTATGCCAACAGCGTCACCGTATCTGGAGACCACGCCTTTGTGACGGATCACTCTTATGGACTCCAGGTGGTCGATATCAGCGATCCCACAAATCCCACGATCGTGGGAATCTGCGACACGCCGAACTATGCCCGGGGCGTCATCGTCTCTGGAGACCACGCCTATGTGGCGGATCGCTCTAGTGGGCTCCAGGTGATCGATATCAGCGATCCCACAAGTCCCACTATCGTGGGGGCCTGCGATACACCGGGCATTTCCTGGGGTATCACCATCTCGGGAGACCACGTCTTTGTGGCAGATGAAATTTTCGGACTCCAGGTGATCGATATCAGCGATCCTGCCAATCCCACGCTAGTGGGAACCTGCGATACGCCGGGCTATGCCTGGGCCGTCACCGTCTCGGGCGACTGCGCCTTTGTTGCGGATGACCTGTCCGGACTCCAGGTGATCGATATCAGCAATCCTGCAACCCCAACGATTGTTGTAAACTGCGATACGCCGGATATGGCCTATGGCGTCACCATCTCGGGGGACCACGTCTTTGTGGCGGATTATACTTCCGGACTCCAGGTAATCGATATCAGCGAGTTTAGAGATCCCACGGTAGTCGGAAGCTGCGACACGCCGGGCCATGCCTATATCACCGCTGTCTCGGGAGACCACGCCTTTGTGGCGGATCGCTCGTATGGACTTCACGCTGTAGATATCAGCGATCCCATTAATCCCACGCTCGTGGGAACCTGCGATACGCCGGCTTATGCTCTTGGTGTGGCCGTCTCGGGAGACCACGCCTTTGTGGGTGATAATTATGCCGGACTCCAGGTGATCGATATCAGCGATCCTACAAATATCACGATCGTTGGAACCTGCAGCATGTCGGGAGAGGCCGTTGGCGTCACAGTCTCGGGGGACCACGCATTTGTGGCGAGTTATTCTCTCAAGGTTGTTGATATCAGCGACCCCACAAATCCTATACTCGTTGGAACCTGTGATACGCCGGGGGAGGCCCGGAACGTTGCCGTCTCTGGAGACCATGCCTTTGTGGCGGATCAAATTTCCGGACTCCAGGTGATCGATATCAGCGATCCCACAAATCCCAATATAGTGGGGGCCTGCGATACGCCGGGCGAGGCCCGGGACGTCACCGTTTCTGGAGACCACGCTTTTGTGGCGGATCAAATTTCCGGACTCCAGGTGATCGATATCAGCGATCCCACCAATCCCACAATCATTGGAACCTACGATACGCCGAGCTATGCCTATGGCATCGCCGTCTCGGGAAACTACGCTTTTGTCGCGGATTACTACTCCGGCCTTCAGATAATCGATATCAGCGATCCCACAAATCCCACACTCGCTGGAACTCGTAACACGCCGGGCAACGCCCGGGGCGTCACCGTCTCAGGAGAACACGCCTTTGTGGCGGATGAACTTTCCGGACTCCAGGTGATCCAGGTGTTCCAAAGTGAAGTTATATTGGGCGGCAACGAAGGCCGGTCGCTGTTTGTGGATGTGTCGAGCGATACTATCTTGTCGGCACGTCTTAGAACGGAACAGGCCGATTCAGTCTCCTGGGAATTGAGTGTCGATGGTGGCGTGAGTTGGCAGGGGATTGCGCCTGATGGGAGCTGGAACCAGATGGCCGTTCCGGGGACAGATCTCGTGTGGCGTTCAATGCTTTCATGGGAAGTTCCAGGTGACGATCCGGTAGTGACAGAACTTCAGATCGAGTGGCTCTACGAATATGGCGCCGTCGAATCAATAGTGGACCTTCCAAACGATCAGGGCCGACAAGTGCAGATTTCGTGGGTGAGGAGTGACCATGACTGCCTGGGTAGTGCGGTACCGATAACCGAGTACGCGATCTATCGGAAGATCGATGACAGCCTTCCCCTCGCGAGCGTTTCGGCGTATTCTCCGGTGGAGATTGAAAAGCCGGGCCTCTACCCGCCCGGCGACTGGGTTTTCGTCGCCGAAGTGCCCGCATGTTGCGAGGATGAGTATGCGGTAGTGGTTCCCACAGTGGTGGACTCGACAATAGCTGAGGGGATGTACAACACGGCCTTTTTCGTCAGAGCGCTTACGAACACGCCGGGCGTTCACTTCGACTCCCCTCCGGACAGCGGCTACTCGGTCGACAACATCGCCCCCGGGGTACCTCTCGGGCTTGCGGTCGCCTACAACACGGGCAGCGGCAACGGCCTGAGCTGGGAACCTGCGCCTGAAAACG
Source organism: Candidatus Krumholzibacteriia bacterium (assembly GCA_963836185.1). GTDB lineage: Bacteria > Krumholzibacteriota > Krumholzibacteriia > Krumholzibacteriales > Krumholzibacteriaceae > JAUWCL01. The sequence goes on along the minus strand of CAWIIQ010000003.1, from coordinate 49,081 downwards.
ATTTTCAGTACTACCGTATCTACCGCGGAGACAGCGAGACATTCATCCCCGGGCCCGGCAACCTCGTTCACCAGACTGCCACTCCCGCCTGGAGCGACCCCGAGTATGACGGCTGGGACGTCCACTACAAGGTAACTATTCTCGACTTTTCGGGGAATGAGAGCGCTGCGGCATCGGCTGGGATTACGACTGGAGACGACACGCCTCCGGCGCCTGATGCATTCGCGCTGTACCAGAATGTCCCCAACCCGTTCAATCCGGCAACGACGATCAGGTTCGACCTGCCGCGGGCCGAGCATGTGAAGCTCTCGGTCTTCAACGTGAAGGGCGAGCTGGTGTCAACTCTCGCGGACCGTCAGATGAGCGCTGGCCGCAGGGAGTTCACATGGAGAGGCGAGGACAACAGGGGGCGGGCAGTATCGAGCGGCATCTACTTCTACCGTCTCGTCGCCGGAGATTTTGTGCGGACTAGGAAGATGGTGCTTTTGAGGTAACGCTTTTCATTCGGGAATGCATCGGAATGGTGTAGATTTGCGAAAATTGTGACAGGCTTTTTACCGCCACCGGTGACGGTAAAAAATCTGTCACCACCGATAACGCAGGGGGATTGAAATTGAGACAAAGGATCATCGACAAGGTCATTCACGGGATCATTCCGTCGTTGCTCATCTTCGCCATTGCCGCTTCCATGTTCTCCTGCACGGGCAAGCCGGAGGCAATTGGCCGGGAGGCGGAGATCGCGGCGATCACAAAGTCGATTGACTCATGCATCGGATGGTTCAGTGAGAAGGACTTCGACCTTCTCTTCAGCGTTGTGGCCCATGACTCGAGTTACGTCAGCGTCCATCCGACCGACAGGGTGGTCATGGGATTCGCCGAGTTCGAGAAGAACGCAGAGACATTCAGATATGACGGGTTCCAGTACGTCCGGCACGAGATCTCGGATTTGAAGATCGGGCTCTCAAAATCAGGGGACACAGCCTGGTTTTACTGCAGACTCGACGATATGAACACGTGGGACGGCAACCCGGCCAACTGGGAGGACACTCGCTGGACCGGCGTGCTTGAAAAACGCGATGGCCGCTGGGTGATTGTCCAGCAGCACTTCTCATTCGCTGCGGAATAGAGCCTGTCGAACTGAGCCCAGGCTTACTTCTTCTTCTGGACCGGGAAGATGATCTGCACCTTGCCGATCATCTCGCCCTTTTCATCAGGAGAAGGAGTGTTGAGGAACCGCTCCAGCATCGGGCCGGCCATCTCGTATCCGTTCGCGCCGATCCACTCGTACATCGAATAGTAGGCCGCCTTGATCTCATCCCCATCGATAACACCCTCGAAATCCTGCTGGATGACCGTCGTGTATTCCCACTTCTTCAGTGCGATCGGTGCCTCGAGTTTCTTGTCGTCCGATACGGGCAGGCCGATCTCCCACTTCAGGTCTTCCTCGGCAGTGTCATCAGGCGAGTTCCAATAGATGCCGAACGGCGTCGCTGTCATCGGCAGGCCCTGCTTTCCCGCCTCGGTGTACAGCTTCATGAAGGCGTCGCCGTGCTGTGTGTAACTCCCCGTTACCTCGACGGCAGCGTAGGAAAACGGCTCCATCTCGATCACCGCCAGCTCCGTCTTCACTGCCTTTCCGGCCTCCTTGCCCACCGCTTTTCTCGCCGCGGCTCCTTCCTGGGCCGACAGCGGCAGCGCAAGCATCGCCAAAGTCACAAAGACCACCGCAAATAACGACATTCTTCTCATCGCAGACCTCCTTTGATTCCCATGTTGTCCAAGATTGTCCCGCTCAGCCGGTGGGTGCGGTAACGCAGGGATGGTATTACGATATCCGGACAAAGTCACCCAAAAATCGATGCTCGCAGGCCGGGTTCCGCATAGCTTTAGTGGAATATTGACTGTGACTGTACTAGAATACTGTCCAGTAAAGGATCTCAATCAGAGGGATGACCAATCGAAAATCCAGATATAATTGATACAGGGGAACATATTTCTATTCTCATTTCCCGGAGGCTCCTATGAAACGCATTATCCTGATCGCCCTGATGATCGTCTCCGCGGCCTCGCTTGCCGCCGTGAGCGAACTGTTGATCACCGACCCGGCCGCACCCGAGCCGGACCCGGAACATAACAGCATCAGCCAGATGGACCTGACCACGGTTACGTTGAGCAACACTCTCGATGAGATCCTGGTCAGCATCGACTTCAGCAGCGATTTCGAGGGTGTTCATCTGGTCCTTCTTCTCGAGACAGGCTTCAGCAGCAGCGTGTACGGCGGCACCGCGGACCCGTTCGGATTCCCGGTATCGTACGAGCATCCGAACAAACCGGACTTCGCCCTGACCTTCAAGTACACTTCCAATGATTATGCCGATCTGCGGTTCTGGAACGGGGACTGGATGTGGTGGGACGATGCGGGAAGGGAATACCGCGCGCAGGCCCAGGGGTGGGTGCCGGGGATCAACATCAGGCCCACCTGGATAACGAAAGGGAGCAGCTCGGTCGAGATAGCCATCCCTCTGTATATATTCGACTCGCTCGTACAGCCCGACTCGATCGATATAGAGGTCTATCTGACACAGGAAGTGATCGAGTTCGAGGCGATCAAGAGGTCGGCATTCGATTCGGCCCCTCACGACTCCACGCTCGATATCGATTTCGATCCGACCGATCCGGGAGCGGACTGGTCGATCACAGAGGCGCCCGTTTCGCTGCATCACTACTCGCAGAGATACGGTATCATCACGGCCTTCCCCGCTGCCCCGGTCCTGTCGAATCCGGCGGCAGATCCGCCGGCCGTTGCGGCGGGTGATACGATATTCTTTTACGTTGATGTCACAGACGGGGGCGACGGGATCGGCGATGTGCTGATAGACCTGTCCCCCGTAGGAGGCGCCGGGTTCCAGCCTATGACCGATGACGGGACAGGTGGCGACCAGGCGGCCGGAGACGGGACGTACAGCTGCCGGCAGCCTGTCGACAGCCTTATCCCGAGCGGAGAATACCTTGCGGAGATATCGGCCGGGGACGCATCCAATGTCTCTGTCGCGGATACCGCGATCGCATTTACCGTAACGGGATTCGAGACTCTGGTGAGGTCATTCGTCGATTCGACAGGCGATGACCACGGCCCCGACCAGTTCGGAACGCCCGGCCTCTACTATCTGTACCCCGATAACGCCGTCTTCTTCGACGGATCCTACGACCTGCTGGAGTGCAGGATATACGAGACGGCCAAGGTCGTAGGCGGAGAGATAGTGCCGAGCATTGCGTTCGTCGTGACCGCCGGCGATGTCCCGGACCCCGCGGAGCCGGGCGCCGCCGACTGGAGCCCCCTTTACGGCGACATCAATATACAGAAGGTCGATATCTACATCGACGCCTCCGAAGGAGGAATCTACGTCGGCCTGCCGCACAGGCAGAACGATTTCGCCGAGTGGGACGCCTGGGACTACGCCGTGGTGATGGATGGCTGGTACAAGGCCGCGCTGGTCTCGGTCGGCGGGGATACGCCGGCGACCTGGGCGCTTGCGGCATTGAAATCGGACCGGGACATCATCCTTTCAACCGATTTCGACGATAACACGATTACCGCTGTAGTCTCGAAAGAGGCGCTGGGCGACCCTTCCGTGGAGGATATCCAGGGCTGGGACATAATGGTGCTGATGACCGGCCACGACGGAATCAGTGATGAGATGAACTTCGGCGGCACGAGATGGGTCCACGACGCCGTAACGGAATGGGAATTCGGCGGCGGGACCGACGGGGTGCATGACGCCAATATAATCGACCTGATGGGATCGCCGGGATCGGGCAAAGTCGCTGGCAGGACCCAGAGCTATCTGCTCGACTATTCGTCGACTGAAGCGATGGAGCGGATAATCGGCGGCGAGACGGCCGTCCGCCTCGAGATCACAGCCGATATCACCGCCACCCTGCTGCAGTCATTCATGTGCTCGAGTATCGTAGAGGGCATCGAGATCTCCTGGTCCCTCTCTGAGGCGGGAGAGGAGCTCGAGTTCGAGGTCCAGCGCGAGAAGAACGGGTCGGGCAGATTCCTCACAGTCGCGGCCGAGGTGGCCAGCCCGGAGGATATGTCATTTGTGGTGATAGACGATGGCCTCGAGCCGGGCGCCAGCTACAGGTATCGCGTGTATGCCAGGGACGAGGATGGCATAAAGCTGCTGTTTGTCACAGAGAGCATGTCTGTCGAAATGCCCGAAATGTCCCTCCGGCAGAACTATCCCAATCCCTTCAATCCCTCAACGACGATCAGCTACTATCTCCCCGAAAAGGGTTCCGTGCTCCTGGAGATATTCGACGTTTCAGGAAAACGCGTTGCCTGCCTGATCGATGGAACCGAGGAGAGGGGGCAGCACGCGATCGAATGGAACGGGCAGGACCGGTACGGCAATGCTGTCAGCTCGGGGGTCTATTTCTATCGACTGAAAGCGGGGAAAGAGACGATATCGAAGAAGATGGTGCTGCTGAAGTAAGAGCACCCATGACATCTGCTGATCGACTGTGTAGACCATACACAGAAAAAAATGTTTCATAGGGCTGGATTTCCCGGTGCCCCGGGCGTACACTTGCCGGCGTTGAAAGACGAATAGGCGGGTATCGATAAGGCCCGCTTCACTCTTGGAAACATATATGCAAATAGTCTTTGAAAGGGTGATTGAGTTGCTATCCAGGACTCATCTCAGAATCGTGCTGCTTCTTGCCTTCCTCTGTTCCGGCACAGTAACCACGGTGTCTGCCCAGGAGCAGGTCGATTCGCTCGCGAATGTCTTTCCGGACCTCTTCGAAGAGAATTCTACCGGGGACCTGTCGGCCATAAAGGAACGCAAGCTCATCCGTGTCCTGGTAACGCCCAGCAAGACCGACTTCTTTATCGATAAAGGTCAGCCCAGGGGGCTCCAGGTCGAGCTTCTCGAGCAGTACGAGAAGTTCCTCAACGCGGGAGTATCGAGAAGAGAGCTCAGGACCCGTGTCGCTTACGTACCCGTACCGTTCAGCGAGCTGATCCCTGCTCTCAATGAAGGCAGGGGCGACCTGGCAGCGGCCCTGTTGACGATCACCCCGGAGCGAGAGAAGCAGGTAAAGTTCATCTCAAGCCGCCGATGGGACGTCAGCGAGGTCCTCGTAACCCACAAGAGCGTAAAGGATATCAACGATCTCTATGACCTGGCCGGGCGCAGCATATACGTCCTCCGGGGGAGCAGCTACATCGAGCACCTCAGGACGATCAACGAACGGTTTCTCGTCAGGAGGCTTCCTCAGATCGAGATAGTCGAGGCGGACGCTCACCTCCTGAGCGAAGATATCCTGGAGCTCGTCAACGCGGGCGTCGTGGAGATGACTGTGATCGATGACTTCAAGGCGAATCTCTGGGCCCAGATCTTCCCCGATGTCATCGTTCGCGAAGACATGCATATCAGCGCCGGCGGCACTATCGGTTGGGCGATCCGCAGGGACAACCCCGAGCTCGAAGCGAGCCTCGAGGCGTTTCTTCCCCAGGTGCGCAGAGGCAGTCTTCTCGGCAACGTCATTACCGAAAGATACTTCGGCACGACTGAATGGATAAGAAACCCCCTCGACGAGATCGAGAGGCAGAAGCTCGAAGGATTCATACTCCTGTTCAAGGAATACGGCGATCAGTATGGATTCGACTGGGTGGCGGTAGTGGCCCAGGCCTACCAGGAATCCGGCCTCGATCACAGCGCAAAAAGCGAGGCCGGCGCCGTCGGCATCATGCAGATCCTGCCGAGTACCGCAAAATACGTCGGGTTTCCGGAGATTACGGAGTTGGAAGACAATATCCATGCCGGCGTGAAGTATCTCTCTTTCCTCAGGGAAGAATACTTTTCGGGACCGGAGTTCTCGGAGACCGACCGCTTTGCCTTCACCTGGGCCGCCTACAACGCCGGCCCGACCAAAGTAAGGAAGATGCGAGCCCGGGCTGTGAAGATGAATCTGGACCCCGACAAATGGTTTCAGAACGTGGAGTACGCAGCATTGAGGATCGTCGGCCAGGAAACGGTGAAGTATGTGTCGAACATCTACAAGTACTACATAGCCTATACTCTCTCTCGTGACCTGCTCGACGAGAAGGCCGAGCAGATGCAGTCGATCAAATCGCCAGGATCGAAATAGCACTCCAAATTCCACCCCGACAGCGATAACCTGTTGACAAATAAGGCATATTCATCTATAATGATTCCGCATTGGCAGCTTTAAGTACCGCCCCACGTGATTTCCTTGCGGCTCGCCCCCGCGTTAAGAACGGGAACATCGAGAGAGCAACGGGCGACTTCAGACAGACATAGTTTATCACCGGCGAACGGATGAGGGGCCGTTTCGGCCGCCGCAAAGGGAGACCGACGTGAAGAGACTGGTATCGTTCATCGCATTAGCCGTATTCCTGCTTCCGCTCTCAGCCTCCGCCACGATACTCTGCGTCCCCGATGATCTCGGGTATGTCATTGGAGACTACGAGACGACCTTTCATCCGAACATAGCGGACAGCATCGGAGCCGTCGCGGGGACATTCAACGTCCTTCTCGACTGCACGACACCCACGCTGGTGTACTGCCTGAACTGGGACGTCGACCTGTGCTACCCGGCCGAATACACGCAGGCCCCCGATATCACATCGCAGGAGATAATCTGGATCCTCAACAACTACTACCCGGCCGTGCCGGGCATGCCGAGCGAGCTCCCCACAGAGAAGAAGCGCGGCGCAGCGGTACAGCTCGCCATATGGCACTTCTACACCGGCGTTGACATCTCGACCGGCGGGATAGACATCGCGGTCTTCGACGCCGCGCGCGCCATAATAGCCGCCGCAGGGGCGGCCGCGGTTCCGGCGACCCCGACGTCGCTCGTGCTCACCCCGGAATATATGCCGCCGATAGCCCCCGGCACGGAGGTGACGGTCACCGCCACGCTGTACGACCAGAACGGCGCCCCGATGCCCGGAGTGCCGGTCAGCTACGAGATCACCCATGTCGGCAGCGGAAGCGGCACCACCGATTCCAACGGCGAGTTCACCGTGAACTGGACCGAGACTTCGCCGGGTTATGACGTGCTCACGGTCACCGTGGACTACGAGATCCCCGTCGGGCTCAAGTGGATCTCCCCCGGCTGCCAGGACCTCATCCAGGTGGTCCCTGAAGACGGTTCCATCACCGCGACCTGGGGCGAGACGAACCCGGTCGCCACCGAGAGCAGCTCCTGGGGCAGGATCAAGAGCATGACTCGGTAAGACAGCCGGAATCGACGTCTCGCTGAGGCCGCCGAGCCGCAGCGAACGCATCAGGCAGACATTAATCAGGGGGCGGGGCCTTTGGGCCCTGCCCCCTGTTGCTTTTCAGGAGCAGAAAGCAGAGAGGGCGATATCCTCGTCGCACGACGATATCACTTCAGGAGTATTATCTTGGAGATCTCTGATCGATCACCCGCGATCAAACGCACGAAGTAGATGCCGCTGGAAACGATATTCCCGGTATCGTTGCGACCGTCCCAGAAAATTTCGTAACGGCCCTGGTCGAAGGTGCCTTCCTCCAGGGCTCGAACCAGGCCCCCCCGCGTGTCGAAGATTTGCAGAGAGACCCGTTGCCGCTCTGCCAGCTCGAAGGTTACGTGGGTGCTGGCGTTGAACGGATTGGGGTACACTCCGACCATCATCGACGTAGTCGACAATTCGCTGTCCATGTTATCCACAACGGTCACCTTGAAGTCGTCGCGATTGATGTGACCACTTGGATCCATCACGGTCAGCGTGATCTCGTGTGTCCCCGGTCCCAGGTTGACTGTGACAACCTGTCCATCCATCTCCCACTGCGTGCTCCGCCATGTGTAGCTGAGAACGTCATAATCGGGATCGATCGAGGCTGAGCCGTCCAGTGTCACTCCGGATGTCGAGTGCTCGACTGTTCGATCTCCGCCGGCAATCGCTACGGGCGGGCGATTCATATATTCATACAGACTGATCAGACCTTCCGACACCAGGCAGAGATCAGGATCAAAGGGCCGATACTTCCAGTCGTTACGGAAATCTGCATGCGGCATTTCTATCAGAAGCCGCCGGCGCAGGCAGGCATCCTCAGGTGTACGCCCTGTCGGCCAGTCGCCCTGCGCCTGGAGCCCTGTGGGGTAGGATTCAAAGGGATTCTTCATTCCCCGGTAACCGACGATCTCGCCGTGTCCATCCATGTAGCAACAATATCCTGAACATGTAATGGTTTCTGTGTCACATGTGCTCACGCGCCGCTGAGTGCTCGAACCGCCCGGTGGTATGGTGTCGACAAAATGCGCGGTGACAGAAATATCCATCGGAAAGGCAAACTCCTTCTGGTATCGATGATAAAGATTGATCACGTTGCTGCCAAACGTGCGTGGCCGTTCGGGATTCGGCGGAGTCGAAGTCTCGAGGTCCTCATGTGCGATACGGTAGCGCGTCCAGTTGTAATAATCACCCGAAGCAACCCACGGCCGGCTCCTGTTGCCGACCGGATCGATCGGAGCGAGGATATCAATCACGGCATTGGTATTGGATCCCAGGCGTGCTACTGCCGCGCCTCCCATGCTGTGACCCACAACTATGATGATCGCACCGGGATTGTTATTGCGGATCGCCTGGAGAAAGGCCTCGGCATCGGCCTGAAACTGATAGTCATCTACAGGATAAGCTTTGTCATCCGCCTCGAAGGCGCCGTCCCACACGCCCCAGAGGCCGCTGTGCCCGGGAAAAGAATCGGGATTATGAAGAGGCCGGGCCATGTATTCAGCGCAGAGGTTGTTCCACCAGGACCAGTGGACGTAGGCGCCTTCTTCCATGAGGCGCTTGGCGAAGTTGTAACACAGAAGCTGATTGAAGCCCTGATTCTGGGTATAGCCATGGACGATGATGGCGTAGATCGGCCGGCCGGCGGGGATCACGATGGAGTCCGGTTGCATCGCTGTGATCGATGCATACTCGGGCGCCACCGGCAGATGGACAGTGAAAGTCCTTTCGTCGGAGATGCCGGCAGGGCCAACGTAGTCACCGCAGTCATCGGCTTTGACAACGGGTGCTGCGAGCAGGAACAGAATAGAGAAGAAGAGGACGGACAGGAATTGCATGCGGTTCCTCATGGCGCACTCCACATCAGATTCAGCGAAAGCAGATGATTCTGCAGAATCCATCTGGCAAGCGCAACTATACCACTGCCCTTATCATTTTTAAATGCCTTAATTCCAAAATATATGATAAGGTGACAGGCGTCAGAGGCCGCAATGCCACGAAGGTGCCTCAGGAGGCCTGCGGCCTGTGCGTCTGCGCCGAAAAAAGAGGGGTACTGCGATGAAGTTGCGAACTCCCGGGTCCAGTTTCTTTCTCATTTCATTTGCAATTATTCTCATCTTATCCGTGCAGTGCGGAAACGAAGATTCCGTGGGGCCGGATCCGGATCCGTCGCTGCATACCAGTGTCAGCAGGACGATCGACGAGAACGGCGGCGAGGTAGCCCTGGGAAATGAGGCCTGGGTGACCATCCCGCCCGGGGCCCTCGACAGCGCGCTGGTAATCAAAATCACCAGGGAGCCTGATCCTCTGAATCCTCCGGCGAACTACGTCTCGAAAGGATTCGCATACAGCTTTACTCCTCATCGATATCCATTCAACCTGCCCGTCACGATCGGCGTCACCTACGACAGTGAAGCGGCGGATCCGGGAATGATGAGGCTCGATGACGATACCGACGCCTCCTGGGAACCGGTCGGAAGCGCCGACTGCACGGAGGGGACAGCGACCTGTGAAAGCTCCACCTTCAGCATCCTGAGCGTGACGAGTTTCCAGCCACTCGAGGAGGTCTACGTTTCGACCGACTCGCAGGGACCATACTCTGCAGGGACGAGTGACGATCCGCTGCCGACCATCAGCGCCGGCATCCAGACGTCGCTCGCCGCAGGGGTCCCATATCCTCCGGTCAAGGTCGCGGCCGGCACCTATGATGAGTTTATCGAGTTCGCCGAGGGAGTGTCGATTCAGGGCGGGCTCGACGGTGAGACCTGGGAGCATCCTTCGGAAGCGGGCTCGAATACGGTCGTCGGTAGGGGAAACGTCTCGGCATACGCGGTGGGAATCACGGAATCGACGAGGATTGCGGGCCTGGTGGTCGTGGCTTACGATGCGACCGTGTCGTCGACAAGCTCGATAGCGCTTCGCGTGGTCGACTGCGGGGAAGGCCTTAAATTCGTGAATTGCCGGTTCATGTCTGGCAGGGGAGCCGACGGCAGCCCCGGGAGTGACGGCAGCAAAGGCGGTGACGGTGGAAGAGGAGGGGACGCCGGAATTGGCCAGCCTGTACGATGGCATGGAGGCGCAGGCGGGACAGGTCCTCTCGTTGGCGGTGGGGGTGGCAATGGCTGTTGGTTGATTCCCGGTATTATGGGAGCGGCTGGTGGGGGATGGATGTGCGGTGGCCTGGGCGGATCGGGAGCGATTCCGCCATCCGTGGCGATAGTGGGCGGCAATGGCGGTTGGGGAGCCAACGGGGCGAACGGCAGCAAAGGTACTACTGACGGCACAGCTGCAATGGATACGTGGTCGCCGTCATACGCAGGGAATGGCAGCCAGGGGGCGGTTGGATGTGGCGGTGGTGGCGGCGGCGGCGGATCTCATCTTACTGATGTTAACTGGGCCATGGGTGGCGGCGGCGGCGGTGGAGGAGGAAACGGTGGCGGCCCGGGCACAGGGGGCAGAGGCGGTGGGTCGTCTATCGCCGTATACCTCTGGAATTCCTCTCCCGTATTCGAGGACTGCCAGTTCTATTCGGGAGAAGGCGGACGTGGCGGCATAGGCGGCAATGGCGGAGACAGGGGCATCGGCGGCGATCCCGGCATAAGCTATGGGGGCAGCTTGAGTGACAAGGGCGCCCGTGGAGGCTGGGGAGGACACGGAGGTCTGGGAGGCAGCGGTGGAGGCGGCGCCGGGGGCAACAGCTTCTGCGTCTACCGGTTCGGCACTGCCTGCCTGAACGCCGACTTCTCTGGATGCAACACCTGGGATTTTCATCCGGGACAGGTGGGTCGTGGAGGAGCAGGCGGCCAGGCTGTGGACCATATTTCCGAAGGTACACAGGCCCCGAGAGGCGACGACGGATTGTCGGGGATAATCGGACCGGAATAGCCCGGAACGGTTCACCCGCGGCCAGCGGCATCGTCCCACTATGCCTTTTCCCTGACAGAAAAGCGTTTCGTACGAGACTTTCCTTGCTTATACATCGAAAAGATTATGAAGAGATAATAGCACAGGTTATCAGAAACACCAGTTCGCTATCGGCAGGATCTTCCTCCAGCCCTCGTTGTTTCTGGCGATGTTGATGATGCCGAGCTGGAGCCCGCTGAGATCCTCGGCGATATTGACGATCCCGATCGTAAAGCCCCGCTGGTACTCCGTGTAGTTGTTCACGACACTCGCCGAGAATCCGTGCAGCCGGTCGGCGTCGACAAACGCGATCGACATGGCCGCTCCGGTGATGCTCCCCGCGCGGACATCCACGCCCGCTACGGTCAGACCGACTGCCTTCTCGTGTATCTTGATGTCTGTGAGGTGTAGGGTGAGCAGCCCCGCGTTCTGCGCGCGGATGCCATAGTAGCCGATCTCCTTGCCTTCCTCGGCAGAGAAACCCTCCCAGGTGATCATGCCGATGACGCCGACATTAATTCCAAACAGGTCCTCGCCGGCGTTGATGCCGCCGAGCCCTGTTGAAATACCCGATATGTTCTCATCGGAGAGGACGCTGAGCCCTCCGAATGTTATACCCGATATCCCATCCTCTCCAACTGCAGCCAGGCCGCCGAACGAGATACCCTTCAGCTCCCTCGATGAGACGTTAGCCAGGAGGGAGACGTTGATGCCGGTCATGTCGCCGTTCGCGACGTTTGCCAGGCCGCCGAATGTGATGCCGGTAACGTCCCCGTCGCCCACGTTTGCCAGCCCGCCGAGGGTGATGCCTGTGACGTCTCCGTCGGCGACATTCGCCAGGCCTCCGACTGAGATACCCGTCATACTACCGCCGGCGACGTTTGCCAGCCCACCGACCGCGATCCCGGTCGTCTGGTCCCCCGATACGTTTGCCAGGCCGCCTACCATGATGCCGGCCGTCTCTTCTCCCGATACGTTGGCCAGAAGGGCTGCCGATATCCCCGACATCTCGCCCTCGGTCACGTTTGCCAGGCCGCCGATCGTGATGCCGTGTGTTTCTCCGTTGATGACGTTGGCGAGCCCGCCGACCGCGATACCCTTCATCTCGCCGTTGGAGACGTTGGCGAGGAGGCTTGCGGTGACCCCGTACATGCCGCCGTCGATAACGTTAGCCAATCCGCCGATGCCGATTCCGTAGAGCTCGCCGCCCGATACGTTAGCCAGGCCTGCGATACCAAGTCCATACATGTTGTCGCCAGTCACGTTCGCCAGGCCCGCGATCGAGATGCCCCGTGTTTCCCCGAGGTTCGATATGACCAGGAGGGCGACAGCGACTCCGTTGATATAGTAGTCCGCCTCGATGGCGAGAACGCCGATCGACAGGCCGTCGAGGGTCCCCGCGCCGGGGCCGTAGAGTCCGAGCGGCAGACCGACTATCCGGCCGTCGGAGTTGTCGCCGGGCTTCCAGAAGGTAAGGTTGACGCCGATGACCTCCTCGACACCCCGGTCCTTCCAGTTGAACCTCAGGCCGCGCAGCCGGGCCGAGTTTCCGAATCCGACCCCGTAGCCGTTGACGGCAAGGTCGAAGCTGGTGTGCTTGATCTCGTCCTCGTCGTCATCGAATGCCGCGGCGGGGGCGGAGAGAGGCGCAAGAAGGAGGGGGGTAAGCAGCAACAGCACGAGAAACAGCGAAAATCGACGTAACATCCGGAACGCCTTTCGATTGATTTGAACGGTCATTTTAACGCATCAGCCATATATCAGGTACTTCAAATATACGGAGGCGGGCAGGAGATGTTTCGTAATCATGTGAAGTGGATCCGGAACATCACAAAAAGGGATACCCAGGCGGGTATCCCTCATTTCCGCTTGTGAATCCGGGTTTATGCGGGTCCGTCTTCTTTCTCACTGATGGCGATTCCGATCACTCCCGGGACTTGTTCAGTCGATGTCGACCTCTGTTACAGTCGATGCGCCCTGCAGATAGAAGATGAATCCCGCGCGCGCGCTGAAGAACTCCAGGTCCGGGCCGCCCGCGAAGAGATAGGTGTAGTTCGCATCCAGGCGCAGGCCGAATCGGTCACGGTTGATCAGCGCGCCGACCCCGAGGTGAAATCCGAAAAAGCTCCCCTTGTAGACTCCTGTCGAGTAAATCTCAGTCTCCGACCCGGTCGTCATCACCGCATCGTCGATGAAAGACCTGTAGAAACCGAGACCCGAATTAAAGAACGGGCGCATGGAATGTTCGGGGTCGCCGAATATATAGTCGTTCTCCGTTGTGATGCTCATAAGACCCATGTCTCCGCCGGAGAAAGTCGAGCCTGGATTCAGCGCCTCCAGGTTTTCTGTGTCGAGGGACAGCCAGGTGTATCCGAACTCGATACCGCTGAGATAGTGATCGGTCATACCCACGCGGAACGAGCCCGCGAGAGTGAAGCCCGGCGTGTAGGAATCCTTGACGGGGCCGCCCACAGGCCACGACCATCCGCCGGACAGGGTGAAATAATCCTTCTCCTCGGCGCGCAGGCGGTCCGCCGGAAAGACGAGCAGCAGCAACACCAGCGATATAACGGCAAATCGAAAACGCATGTCCATCTCCTTGAGTTTCGTGTGAACAGGTCAGTTGTATTTCAGCAGGCATTCCGCCTTTATCATGGCTGAAGGCGCCGGGTGCCGGAGAACCGGCTTCCGAACTGAAAGCTACCGCAGCAGGCCGGAAATTGTCAATATTTGATCGAGGTCCTCATAACCGTCATTCCCCGCGCACCGGCCTGATCGAGCCTTGAAATTCCACTTAAACTGAGGTATCATTACAGCAGTATCACATAGGGATATAATAATAAAATCAGGCGATAAAATACTCGGTCGATCGAACCGCTCTGGCTATGGAGGGGAATCATGCGGCGGGTACTTTTCTGTTGTATCGTTATCACGGGACTGATCATTCTACCTGCGCGTGTTCTGGGCATTGTTTTTCTCAACATACAGTGGAACGAGGACAGGGAGGAATGGGAGACCAGGAGGCTTTATCTGGAGGGTGAGGGTCTCAGTCTCAACCGTTCCTATCAGAATGCCTATGGACGGCATATGAGTCTTCCTGAAGGCCCCCCGTTCATAATCACTGAAGATATAATCGTAGAAAACACCTACGATGAATACAACGAGGTAGATGACTGGGGAAGTCTGACTGTCACGACAGCGGGAGAGGGAACAGCCCCGTTCACCCTCGAGTTCCGTCCTCCCGATGGAGGGGGCGATCTATCAACGTTAAGTGTCATGGGGCATGTCTCGATCGAAGGCACTTCGAGCGATCCGATCATATTCAAGGGATCTTACAGCATAAGTAACGGGCAGTGGGGTCACAGCGATCCTTCTCCCGGCGGACCTCATATATACCTTACAAATTGTGTCTTTGACAGCGTCGGATACGGCGGCACCTGCAGCACGAACCTGATCACTATCAGGAGCGCGAATCTCTCTCTCGAGAACTGCAGGTTCTCTAACTTCTATCCACTCGAGATAGACAGGGTGATCTTATGCGAGATGGCGTCTGCATACGATACGCCCGACGAGCGGATAACGATAAGGGAGTGCCTTTTCGACAATCTCTTCCTGGGCGAGGCGCCGCCGATCGATCTGAGAAATCTCTACGGCCCGTTCGGTGAGGTGAGGATCGAGTCGAACGAGTTCAGGGACGTGATATTCGACGATTCGAACGCGGGCGACGGTGTGCTGATCGACCTGGGGTCATTCGCTGAGGGGAGGATCACCGGGAACACCGGGAGCGGCAATACGAACAGCGCCTTCTGGATAAGAGGTGTCGGTTACGCGGACGGTTCGGTGACGTTGAGGTCGTCAGAAGAACTGCCATTCCTTATATACCAGATAACCGTGGCGGAGGACAGGACCCTGACGATCGAGGAAGGATCGGTCCTCAAGATGAGCGAGCTTCAGTACGAGGCGAACTTCCGCGTGTACGGGAAAATGATCGCCGAGGGTGCGATATTCACATCGTGGGAGGACGATTCTATCGGGGGCGACAACGACATGCAGCCCGAGCCCCTTGCTGTCGGCTACTGGGGCTCTACGAACGAGGGCGGCATCTTCGTGGGCCAGAACGCGACGCTTCAGTTGAGGAACTCGACTATCCGGTACGCGCGAAGCGGTGTCGACGCCTGGGGGGACGCAATCGTAGATGGATGCACCTTCCAGCTCAACGAGTATACGGGCTTTAGGGGAGGTGGGGGGGGTGTCGACGGCCACTACGAGATCACAAATTCGACCTTCAACAATAACGGGAACAACGGGATCTCCTTTCAGAACGACGGATTGCGCCAGACGATGATGATCGACAATGTGAGATCGACAGGTAATACACGGGGTATTTATATCGGCGGATATGGAACGAATCCGGCTGATATCACAATCTCCCGATCGGTCTTCGCCGGCAACGTGAAGGCCGCTGTCAAGATCATCGTCGCTCCAGGGCTTCAGACATGCACGATGTCGGGCTGCAATGTCTCGGGGAATTTCAGCGCCGGCATCAGTACGTTCGATTATGATGGAGATGATGCCATCCTTCGCTTCGAGAGCTGCGTCATAGCGGGGAACGGGTACGACTTCTTCACCGGGGAGGGTGCGCATGGTGCCGGTATAAATGGCGGAAGGCCATTTTTCATAAACAATACCGTCGCATGGAACAAAGGTCAGGGATACTACAGCGTGCCGCCTTACCCATATGGGGGCGACGAAGATATCGCGAACAATATATTCTTCCGGAACGTAAGTTACGGATTTGTCAATTACAACGAGCTTCCTTCCCGGTTCAGCCACAACCTCTTTTGGGATAACGACAGCGGCGAGCTCAGGATCGACGCCGACGAGGGGAGTTTCAGCAGCGTCGAGGACCTGCAGGCGCTGGGCGGCGATTACGCGACCAATATCTCAGCTGACCCTGACCTTGTGGCCGGCGTCGAGGGTGCGGTCGACTCTGTCCGCTACCTCGAGGAGGAGAACAGTTCGTACCTCTTCAGCGGCGACGCGGCGGACGACGGGCGCGACCTCTCGGAACTCATCGTAAGGCCCGACATACATGAACTCCCATGGTTTTTCATCACGCGGCATTCCGGGGATACCCTCGTCATCGCCGGCGATATCACGGCCGTCGCCGCGGCGGGAGACACGTTTAATATCTTCGATCACCATCTCGACTGGTCGTCGTCGATCGTCGACGCGGGAAACAGCACCCTTCCGGCCTGGTCGCTCGATATCGACGGGGATCACAGGGTCATCGACGGAAACGGAGATATCATTCCCGACGTCGATATCGGAGCGGACGAATACGGCGCCGATTCGGTTACCCTCGTCCTTCTGACGCCGGAGCCGGGCGCCTACTGGACGGCTGAAGAGGAAAGGATCATCACGTGGTCCGCCGTCGGGATAGATACGGTCAATCTCTACTACCAGGCCCCGTACCACCCCGACAGCAACCTTGTCGTTATCAGGATGGAAGTCCCCGCCTCAGAGGGAAAATGCAGATGGACCATACCCGATTCGCTGTCGACGAGGTGCAAGGTGATAATAGAGGATGACACCAACGCGAATCATTTCGTCGAGAGCGGGTTCTTCACTATAAGATCGCCGATGCTGGCCCGAATGGGCCTCGATGGAGAGTACGAAGCGTACATTCCTGAGGTTGACGGCTGGAAGATCGGCAACAACGGCGCGAGCATGTGGCCGGAGGCGTGGTGGAGCCGGTTCGACTATGAGAACGGGATCGACCCCTACACCGGTGAAGCATATCCCGATCAGTTCACGCAGTTCTGGTACATCAAGGCGCAGCCGGATGATTTTCCCGACTGGCCCCTGTTCGTGGAGGCATTCGGACAGGACCAGTGTTACATAGATACGCCCGGCGGTCCGGAATACCGTCCTTCAGCCCTGTGGAACTGGCTGCAGATCAAGAGAGAATGGCGCGGCTCGTGTTTCGGGTTCGGCCAGTCGAGTTATCAGGCTTATGATGACAAGCCGGCATTCCTCGCGTCATTCCCGGAAACGGACGCTTTCGACAGTCTTTACGCACTGGAAGCGATGGAGGATTTCAGGCACAGAAAGACGATAAACCTGCTCATGATCCGACAGCACAGCCGCGAGTTCAGGGATCATCTGATCGCCAACTGCACAAAAGACGCGCGGGAGACCCTGCGTGAGATTAGAGAGATGCTCCTTGATGAAACAAGAGATGACTGTGTGCTGGCGATCAGGAACAACAACGGTTCCGGCGGTCATGTCGTAAATCCGTATCGACTCGTAAGGGATGATTTTAATCCTGACTGCACGTGGATATATGTTTACGATTCTAATTTCCCGGGGGACCGGACCGCCAGACTGATGGTTCACGAGGAACTGAATTTCTGGAGTTACTCGAATCTTCCGACGTGGGGGGGAGATGAGGGATTCTTTCTCGCGAATCCGGCAAGTGACTTTCTGTCCCCGGTCACACTGTCCGGCCCGGGACCGGCGCCCTCGGGATCCAGGCTCGCTGCCGCCGCGAACGGAACGCACCACGGGTTCTACACTGCGCCGGGCACAGCGATCACGATCGCCGATGATTCGGGACAATCGATCGGTTTCGCTGACAGCATCACCTTCAACACGATGATGGATGCCGTCCCGATTATCCCGCTGGGAGCGGAGTATTCGCCTCCGATCGGATTCCTCGTCCCTGCCAGTGAATATACCGCGGAGCTGAGCGATTTCCCCGACACCCTGATGCGGTTCAGCGTCGCGAGGGACTCGATGATGTTCAGCTTCGCGCGTACCGGCGCGGATGTCACCCAGACCGATCGTATCCTCTGCGGCGACGGATTCATGATCAGCAACTATGACGGCGTCACCAAGGCGATCAATACGAGGACGATAACGATCGGAACCGGAGAGGAGCGCGTGATCGATCTGCTGGGAATCGGTCTGGCACAGGACGATTCGATCCAGTTCGAGGCGCAGGGCAGGGATGCAGGCATCGCCTCGAACTACGGCGGCGCAAAAAGCTACGACCTGGGGATAGAATCAGTCTCGGGAGGTGGAAGGTTCGTTTTCAGACATGCCGGCATTTCGCTGCCATCCGGCACGGGCCATCAGATCATCCCCGACTGGCAGGAGCTCGAAACGGTCCCTGTGAAGATATATATCGATACGGGAAACGACGGGACGATAGACGACTCCCTCTTCGTAGAAAACGAGTATGTAGCTACGCTTCTCACGAGTTTCTCGGCCGAATTCAAGGATCCGTGCATCGAGATCGGCTGGCGTCTTCACGAGATCGATAATGGCGTAGAATTCGTGGTGCTGAGGGCCGATGCCGGGGAAGGGGATTTCCAGGAGATATCCGCTCCGGGAATCTCCAATTGCGGGCTTTCCTTCACCGCCCGCGATTACACGATCGAGTATGGAGAGGAATACCTTTACCGCGTGATGTATCTGCAGAACGGCGAGTCGTCACTGCTCTTCGAAACGGAGGGTATTCGGACTCCGTCTCTGCCGCTGAGGCTGTACCAGAACTATCCCAACCCTTTCAATCCGACGACGACGCTGCGATATTATCTGCCCGCTTCTGAGCAGGTAGTACTGGAGATATATGATGTTGCGGGAAGAAGGATCGTCACGCTGGTAAAAGGAAACCAGAAAAAAGGAATCCATACTATTGTATGGGACGGGAAGAACAATTCAGGGAAACAGGTCGGCTCGGGTATCTACTTCTGCAGGCTAAGGGCCGGGAAAAGGACCGTTTCCATGAAAATGGCTGTTTTACGATAGTATATGTCTCTATTATTCCCTTTCGATGATGTCTTCGAGAATCTCCGCCGCCTCATGCACGAATCCCGAGCATCGCCTCCCCAGCTCCGGCTCGTTTGCAAACCGCTCAGAAGCTTCAGGTGACCCCGGCTCGAATCCAAGCAGATCCCGGCAGATGGTATTCTCGAACCTCCTGTTGAATTCTTCGACGAATTCATGGACCAGCCGGTAGTTCTTCTCCTTGGCCTCAGCGTCATCAGCGACAAGGCGGGGGAACTTCAATCCCAGGACCATCATGCCGCCCGTTACCGCACCGCACGTATCCCCCAGACGAGCCATTCCTGCCCCGAAGCTCGTGGAGATACTCAGTGCGAGATCGAGATCCATGCCTTCCGCCTCCGCAAAGGCTGAGAAGACAGACTGCGAACACGAGAATCCTTCGATAAATCTCTTTTCGGCTGTTTCGGCAATCTTACCCATGTGATCCCTTTCAGATGTGCTTCTTCCTTCTCTGATGCTCAACCACTCTCATCGACGAGGTGACGCTCCTCCAGTACCTTGCGGATCTCGTTCGCTTTTTTCTCCGTCAGATCATAGGTCCGCATCACCAGCAGCGCACCGATAGTCCCGGCTATCGGCAGAGCCGAGTAGAAGATCCTCATCCCTGTGATAGCGCCTTCGGGCTGAACGGCTGCATCAGGAGAAAATTTCACAAGTGCCATTATCAGGCCGCTCAGCAATCCCGCGATGGCAAAACCGAATTTTACCATCCACCAGAAGATCGCTCCGAAGACACCTTCTCTGCGCATGCCCGAATTGAGTTCATCGAGGTCGCAGACATCAGCAGTCATGGACATCATCAAGGTGAAGAGCCCGCCGATCCCGAACGAGAAGAAAGGAAGGGCGATGAGAAACAGATATGGTTTGCCGGGTACAAAGAGGAACCAGAACAGCATGTATCCGACTATCGAGATCGACTGTGAGATCATGAATGTCTTCTTCTTGCCGATCTTCTGCGAGACCCAGGAAACAGTCGGGATGACCATAAATGCCGTGACCAGGGAAGCCAAACTTCCGTGCAGGGTGGGCCAGACCCCTGCTGCTCCGGCGTCTCCTCCGAAGAGATAAAAAACAATTATAAAAAAGGTAAACGCAGCTATCGTATTAAATGAATTAAAGATGAAAAAAGTGGAAATGCAGAGTTTCCTGAAGGCGGTGTTCTTGAAAGCGTCGGCAAATCCTTTGAAGAATCTTCCTACATTCTTCTTGAGATTCCTTCTGCTCAATTCCTGCAGGTGATCCGCATCTAGTGTAGATTTACTCTTGATGAAAAGTGCGGGAACGATGGCAAATCCCATGCAGATCAATCCCACCCAGACAGAAAGCGTCCTGCATCCGGCAGCCGGAGAAGGAAACCATTCGGGCTTGTATATAATAACCCAGAACCAGGGACTGATGATCCAGGCCCACTGGCCGATCCACTGCGCGACAGCCATGATCCTGGTGCGCTCATGGAAATCGCTGCTCATTTCATAGCCCATCGCCACATACGGGACGCTGAATATGGTCAATCCCAGGTAGAACAGGAAAGAAAAGCTCATGAAGTAGACGAAATTGTACGTGAGGCTGTTCTCTTTATGCAGCTGCCACATCAGGATATAACTGATTCCCATAATGATGGCGCCCAGAAGGACATACTGGCGACGCCTGCCCCAGCGCGATCTCGTATTATCTGAAATGAAACCCATGATCGGGTCAGTGAGGGCATCAAAGATCCTCGGCAGCAGGAAGGCGAGACCCCAGAGAATCGGAGGAAAACCCAGGTCCTTCACCAGTACGACCATAAAGATCCCCAGGGCGGCAGGAAACATCTGGTTTGCCAGCATTCCGATCCCGAATGCGATCTTCTGACCGACAGGAACTACTTCCAGCTGATCGGTTACGGCTTCGTAATGTTCGCTCATAATTCTTTCAACATTCCTTTGGTTTCAGGTTCAAGCCCTGCTAAAACATAAACCTGCGCCATGTTCTGAACGAGTTGTGCCTATCCTTCCCGTGATTCTAGCACGGCGGATGCGTCCTTGATATGCGAAAGTACTGTATGGGGATACACGCAAGTCCTGCCCCTTGCTCGCCGTTCAGAAGTGGAAGGCGGCGTCTCCAGCCCGGTTACTTTTCCTCTGCCACTGATCGGAAACTCGGGATTAATCAATCGTGAAACAGGTCGTACAGGCTCTTGTATTTCGATCTGCTTAACGGCAACACTGTGCCTTCTTTCAGGGACAGTTCGTACTTGCCGCCGCCGGTGTGGCAGAATGATTCGATCTCATTCAGGTTAACGAAATAAGAGCGATGCGATCGAAAAAAATAGGCAGGCAATATCTGTTCGAGCCGATTCATGGTTTTCAATAACAGTTCCATTTCCCCATCTTTGAGGTGAAGTTCAACATAGGGCCCGACCGATTTCATATACATGATGTTTTCAATTTCTACCAGCTGGTACTTCTCGTTCACTCTCACGCTGAGGTACCTGGTATCAACATCTTGCTTTTTAGCCCGTTCTTTGACCCTGTCAAGCACTTCCATTAATCGACGTTTCCCGAAAGGCTTTTCAATAAAGTCGAGGACACCGTATTGAAACGCCTCAAGAGCCTGATCCGCATAGGCTGATATTATGACCGTATGGAATGCCTGCGCAGCCGCGGTCTGCAACAGTTTATATCCGTCCTCGCCGTGGAGGTTGAGATCCAGCAGACATAGATCGACAGCATGCTTTTCTACATACTCCAGTGCTTCACCCAGGTCATGAACCATGGTGATAGAACCAAGCTCGTTCTGCAGGATTTCGCGGCAGAGCTGCATGGTGTACTCCGCGGCGGGATACTCATCTTCAACAATTAATATTTTCATTGGCATCTGTCGGTTTTCCAGGTTCATGAAGATGGATGCGTGATTGCAATGGTCACCTTCCATAGTTCATCGTCTAAGGTATAGTCCAGTTCCCATTTGTCTAAATAGCTTTCATTCAGCCGGGCTTTGATGTATTGCAGCCCCATACCCTCTTGTATTTCCTCTTCTGCTTTCTGAGATATCTCTCTCAATCGTGAGCCATTATTGGACAGATGATAGATGGTCTTCTGCCCGTCTCTCTCACACGTCAAACGGATCGTACCATTTTCCAGTGACTTGAATGAATGCGTGAGCGCATTTTCAATAAGTGTGTGAAATATCATCGGTGGTACTTGTCCATTTTCACATAATCCATCAGTTATAAGCTCGTAGGTCGAGCCCATTCGCAAGCCCATGAGCTTTAAGTGTGTATTACACAAGGCTATTTCCTGATGGAGGGGAATCAGTTTTTTATCAGCAATACGGTTGATCATTCTGAATTCTTCAGCAAGTGCTTCGATAAGCTGAAAGGCATTGTCCGGTTTCTTTTTGATCCAGCTCATGATGGACTGCAGGGTGTTCAGGATAAAATGCGGCTGGATATTTTTCTTTAGAAGATCGACCTCGAGGCGGGATGAGCGCAGTTTGATTTCCTGTAACTGCATGTTTTGCGCATGAATCATGCGACTGATAGATAGGACTATACAGAACAAAAAGATTATATCACTGGCTATATAGAAAAACAGATGATTGTCACTCGCCTGGCTGAATAGATATGGATATTTGAATATACGCCAGATGATCAAGCCGACAAACACAGCAACGCTGCCGGCAGTCTTCCTGTACATGCTGTACAGAAGAAGGACTCCGGCGAAGACAGGCAGCAGTTCAGTATATACGAGAGGGCGCCCTGGAATGATTGACTGCAGTAAGGATGACACCAGGAAAGTCAGGATGGCGAATGGAACTATTAATGCTTTTCTCGGGATCTTATACGTGTATATGACAAAGGTTACAAAAAACAAACTGGATAAGGTCTGGCCAAAATAAAGCAGCATGTAAATCCATGAGATATGTTCAACATTGATCTCATTGTACAGGCTGAGAATGGTGAAGACATCAAAGAACAGGCTGATAAAGCAATACGAGGCAAAGAGAAGATAAGACCGGTGACGACTTCCGGCAAAGAACATCGCTATACAAAACAGGCCTGCTATGAGAGAAGCCCCTCCGACAAACACACGAGAGCTGCCTTTGTATGAATAATCGTAAAGAAAGTTGTAGTGATACCCGATATCAATTCTTCCCAGAGGATGTTTGTTTTTAGTATGAAAATCGGAGAGCCGGATTATAAGAGTGTGACTTCCAGGATCTGTCTGTTCTCTTTTCAGCCTGACAATCTTTTTGAGCGGGCCCGACACTTCATCTTCCAGAGAGTTGGCAACAACGCCGCCTGTATCGACCAGAACTCCATCCCAGTAGATTTCAAAAGCCGATACCAGGCCAGATACTGAAATGGCCAGGATATCATACTCATTCTGCGTGCCATCCAATTGAATATCCGCACGAAACCATTGAATCCCCGGCAACCGTGTGCCGCGATTCCGATCGGCTATGTATTCCCAACTGGCCGTATCCATATCCTGGATCGACAAGCTTGAATCATCTCCTGTTTCATAGTACCAGTAGCTGATGTTGCCTGAATGTTCCTGGGAGAGATCGTACGTATTTACGGTAATTGAATCGGTTGATCGGGCGGAAATCGGGTTGGAAACGATTACAACAACAGTAAAAACAACCAATGAGAGTGTTGCCCTCGCAATAGCGTGCCGCCATGTTGATGCATGTGCATGATATGTCAATCTTTCAACTCTTCTCCAGGCCGCTCAGCCCAAAGTAAACTAATCTGCACCATTCTTGTACCATGCGGAGAGTTATTATACTACCCTGAAGCCGTAAACAGCCCCACCTGAACTGGCAGGGCTGTTTAAAATTCTAAAATCATCAGTGTTTATTGAGCAGGCCTGGCAAAGACTGAAGGATCAATATCAACATTTGCTTCTACCTCAGTGATTTCCAGAAACATGTTAGGCGAGCCGTTTGCGAAGGACTCATATTTGTAAGCTATTAACATGCCGCCGACATCATGATAGTCCTTCATGTACATATCCAGATCACCCTCTTCAGTAGGCATCAGCATTCTGAATGGCAGGCCGGCCTCGTCAAAGTATATTGACACATCGCCAGAGCCTGTCATAACACCTTTCACAACGTCGGCACTTATGCCATCAACATCTTCTTTTCCTGAGTAGGTGAAAGTGCCGTTTCCTATCAAGTCAGCAGCACCAGTACCGCTGTACATTTGGAAGCTCGACCCGAACTGATCCTTGGCAGCAACTGGCATATCCGTAACCTGGCCATTCCGGCTCGTCCAGTAATCTATGCCATCAGTTGCACTTATAACGTCAACGCTCAGGGCCTTTATGTTCATTCTTATCAACTTATTATTTGGCTTCACGACAGCCATTTCCATTTCCACTTCCTCGCCCATGTATGTTCCTGAAATGTTCATTTTAAGTGATTTGATTGCATCAATCGCTGACTGACCGCCCATGGCGGCATCAGCTTTGGCAATCACGTCATCTACCGTCTGAGCACTTGCAGCGGTTCCCATCACCAGGATCAGAATCAATGATAGGAATAAATTCAGTTTATTCATGGTTTTCCCTTTCAACAGTTTGAGTTCGGTTCACAACATGGACTCCCAGATTTTCTCGCGAGAAGCTCCTGCACTTAATAATACGTAAAAGTTGAAGAACAAATTGCGATAATGCACAAACTTCAATATGGCTTTACAGGATGCAATACAGGCGTCATTTGGCGTGGATTCCGGGCAAATATCGGGGATCAGAGCCTGATGGGGACGCTCGAGAAGGCAACTATAATCGACAGGTTCGGGGCCCGACCCCCTGTTGGTCTGTCAGCGAATAAGCACCATCTTCTTCGTCTGCTCGTATTCTGCAGTGGTCAGCTTGTAAAAATATACGCCGCTCGAGATCTTCTGTCCGGCGTCGTTTCTGCCGTCCCATGCTTCCTCATACCTGCCCGCGACCAGATGTTCGTCAACAAGCACTCTGACCAGGTGTCCGGCGACATCGTAGATCTTCAGGCTCGTCGGAGCCGGCTGTGCGATATCGAAGCGGATCGTCGTGGTGGGGTTGAACGGGTTGGGGAAGCAGTTGTGCAGCCTGCTCGCAGTTGGTGTCTGGTCAGCATCCTCGACGTCGGTCGTGGGGCTGCATCCGTGCCATAGCGCGCCGACAAGTCCGCAGCTCCCGCTGTTGGACTGGGCGCAGGGGGATGTCTCCAGCAGGCGGTAGTTATGAGACGTCTGGTTGCAGAACTCAGGGTCGGCGGAGAAGTTGCCCTCGATGCCGTCCTGCCCCGCAAGAGCCTCGACATAGTCGCCGCCGGTGTTCAGGTATACATCGCAGCAGTGCAGGGTGGTAGTAGCGCCCGTAGCCGCGTGTGCCGCTACACCCTCGAAACTGAATACCAGTATCGAGTTATATAGAACGGGGGCCGAGTTATCCCTGCTGTAGAGATGCCCGCCGAGCGGCGCAGAGTTCTCGCTGAAGGTGCAGTTCCGAAGCACCGGCGAACTCTCGGGATGATTGTTGTGCAGGGCCCCGCCCCAGTGGTGGGATGAGTTGCCGGAGAAGACACATCTGTCGATGTCAGGGGCGCTGTAATGGTTGTATATCCCGCCGCCTCCCCATTCCCCGAAGTTGTTAATAAATGTGCAGTCCCTGATAGCTGGGCTGCATGTGTGATTCATGATGCCGCCGCCGGCGTCAAAAGCGTAGTTGAAGAGGAACTGGCAGCCGGTGATCACGGCTTCGCTCTTGTATGTCTGTATTCCGCCCCCGTCGAACGCGATGCAGTTGATGAAGGTGCAGCTGTCGACAGTCGGATGACTCCGGTTGATATGCATGCCGGCTCCACCACCGCCGCTGGTGAACGCGTTTCGTATCGTTATCCCCTCGACGCGTGTGAAATTCCCCTCACGTCCGTTAATGAGAATACCGCGGTGCTCATCGATGTCGCTTCCCTCGCAGTCGATCACGCACGAGTCGGGGGTGCCGTCCAGAGCGCAGAGCTCGATCGACTTCGAACCGAATGTGATGTCCCGGTTACCCGCGCCTGTGAAGGTGCCGTTTGCCAGAAGGATCTTCCAGCCGCCCTTCGCCGCGTCGATTGCATCCTGGATCGTCGGCCGGAATCCGCTTCCGTCCGGATTCACGGTGACTGTCTGGGGCATGGATCCTTCCCACGACGCTCCGATATTGCCGCAGCCACCGGAGAGCTCCATGGCGCAGGGCGAATTGCGCGCGAAGGCCAGATCGTCGTTCGCGGCGTCATTGAAGATCGGATCGGTGCTGATGTTGCCGTTCGCCCCACCCTGCCCGTCGATTCCGCCCGTCCAGTCGCCGCCCTCGTTGTTGTAGACATCGCAGCATGTGAGCGTGGTGGTCGCGGTCCCCTCGCAACTGACGGCCTCTCCAACATTGCCCCAGCCGATGATAGTGTTGTTGACGGCAATGTCGACATCTTCGGCAGCGATTCCCGAGCCCGTGATCGCCGTATTGTTGTAGAGAGTGCAGTGTGACACGACAGTAGGCAGCACGGCGAATCCTGTGCGGTAGACAGCGCCGCCACGACTAGCTCCTGAATATTCCTGTGCCGTATTTCCATAAAGCTCTGTGTCGGTCATCGACAGACTGCCGTAATTGCAGTATATCCCGCCGCCGACCCCTCCTGCCCCCGCGCCTGTCGACAGGTTCCGGTAGATATGGGAGCCGTCGATCGTGACGTCAGCGTATGTCACGACGATCCCTCCGCCGATCGCCGCCTCATTGTCATATACGGACACATCGATCAGCTCCGAGCTGCTGTTGTTGCAGTATATCCCGCCGCCGTATGTAGCGGTGTTTGAATAGACAGCGCAATTGTCGATCGTCGGCGAAGAATCTCGGATAAATATCCCGCCGCCATGCTGGGCATCTCCGCCGCTTATCCATAAATCCCTCAGCTCCGCGCTGGAAGTCTCCCCGCTGTTGATTGTCACTACAGGACCGGTCCCGTCACCTTCGATATGAGCGGCTACTCCAGGCGTCAGCACATATCCATAGACGGTTATGTCCTTGCCCATGAAATCGATATTCTCGTGATAGGTGACTTCAGAAGTGAGCCGGATCCTGTCGCCGTCCATTGCGTTGTCGATCGCCGCCTGGATCGTGCTGAAGGTTCCCGGAATATCGAATATCCCGGGTACTCTCACGTAGTGGTATCCTATGTCGACCTGTCCGGTGTCAAGCTGGTTGAAGGTCAACAAGGTGCGCTCGTCCATACAGAAAGTTCCTGCCGCGTTCTCGAAGCAGATATTAGAGGCCAGATCACTTCCGGCATTCTCGATCTCATGACCGGCAGGGAAGGAGAACTGGCCCGACATTCCCATCACGCTGTTCAACGTCACTCCGGTTATGTTCCCCGTGCCTGAATGGCCTCCTTCGACCCAGCAGTAGTCCACAGTCGCCCCGGGGGCGGATATCTCGGAGCCGCCGTTGGAGAATATACAGTCGGTGATGGTTCCCCCGTCTCCCTGGAACACCCAGGGATCGTTATTAATAAAATCGCAGTTTGCTACATGGGGATCCGAGGTCGAGGCGAAAATGCCGCTGCCTGCCGTTGCGTAGTTTGTATAGAAGATGCAGTTCGCTATCGAAGTGACTCCCTCTGCCGGGACGCCGCTTACGTACACACCGCCGCCTGAGGTCCCCGCCTGGCCGTTCCAGTTGAATGTGCAGCCGACGATCCTGATCGACGACGAGGATACGAACATCCCGGCCCCGTAATCGCAAAGGTTGTTACTCAACGTGCAGCTGGATACGAGCGGAGTGCCGCTGCCCGAGCAGAATATCCCGCCGCCATAAGTGCCGGCCGTGTTTGTAGAGATAACAAGGTGGTCCAGCACCGGGCTGCCGTTCTGAACGCAGATGCCGCCTCCATAGGCGAGTCCCGGCAGTCCCGTGTCGACGACTTCACAATACCTGACTATGCAATTCCTGATAGTAGGTGACGATCCTGATATCAATATCCCGCCGCCGTTTTCATCGAGGAGATAACCGTCAGTTATCGTAATGTGTTCGATGATTGCGGCGGACGTTTCGCCGGAATGGAAGTGGAATGCCCGGTGCGCCCCGGAAGCACCGCCCAGGCAGTCTATGGTCACATCAGACACACTGTTAGCCGGCTTCAATACGAGGTCCCTGCCCCCGAAATCGATGTCCCAGTTGCCCGTGCCGGAAAAAACGCCGTGGACGAGGAGCAGAGTATCCCCCGTCACGCTGGCGTCGATGGCATCCTGTATCGTGGCGTAGTCGCCCGTGCCGTCGGCTCTGACAAGGTGTGATGCCGCATGAGCAGGCCCGGTAACTGTCAGGATAATCGAAAAGATGAGGATAAGGCTGGACGCGGCGATTCGCGAATGCATGCTGGACCTCCGTTCAGGAGTTGACGACATGAGAAGAAACCGCTGTGAGATTCAATTTTCTGAATTTCCCCTATGGAGACTGAGCTCCGGAAAGTCAACGATAGTTTACCATATAGGGAGGGATCATTTCAATAGCAGAGGCTGCTGATTCAATCTTTCGATATGGCGCCGCCGCGACAGGTCCAGGAAGCGGGATTCAGAGCTCCCCTTGATTCCAGAACCCTGTTATTGCTACAATCCTCGAGGATTCTTAAATATCAGTTTAAATCACAAGAGGAAGGGGATCCCATGAGGACTGGTACAGTCTTGTTCCTGGTTTCAATATCAGTGTTTTCTATTATGGCCGTATCCCCGGCGCACGCCGGATGGACGTTGAACGGCGCACCGGTTTGCCGGGTGGCGGGTGTCCAGGAGGAGATCCGCGCCTGTCCGACGACTACCGGAGCATCGATCATTACATGGACCGACAAGAGATCTACGGCGAATATATACGCGCAGATGCTCGACGAAATGGGAGTCAGGCAATGGGACACGCTCGGCGTGGTGATCTGCGGTGCAGCGGATATCCAGAATGACCCCTGTATCGTTTCCGATGGTGAGGGAGGCGCGATAATCGCCTGGGTAGATTCTCGCGGGACCGGGATGGATATATATGCCCAGCGCGTCAACGCGGCCGGAACGGTCCTGTGGACCGCGGACGGGGTGGCCGTGTGCAACGTGAGCGGAAACCAGTTCTATCCCCACATAGTCACCGACGGCGCCGGAGGCGCGATAATCATATGGCAGGACGGCAGAAGCGGCACGGGCTGGGAAGTCTACGCCCAGAGGTTGAATTCAGCGGGTGGCAACGAGTGGTATATCGGGGGGATCATGATCGGCTACGGCCAATCCCTGCACCATCTCGATGTGGCCCCGGACGGTTCCGGGGGCGCTCTGATCGTCTGCGAAGCGATACTGAGCGATGAGTCCCTGACGTACGCATGGCGCCTGGACAATGACGGCAACAAAGTCTGGAATTTCGGGAAAAACAACGGCGCTGACTATTACATAGGGAATATGAGGATAACATCCGACGCGCACGGGGGAGCTATCATCGCTTTTGAAAGCAATCCATCTCTTCCATACAACACTGAAGCCTACGCTCAGAGGATCGATAACAACGGTGTCGATCAATGGGGGGAAGACGGCGTCAGCGTCTGCGCCACGAACTATACCGAGTCAAACGTCAGATTGACCGGCGACGGTATCGGAGGGGCGGTCCTGACATGGCAGGATTACCAGAACGGCGATCACTACGAGGCGTACGCCCAGAGGATAGACATGTCGGGCGCCGTCCTCTGGGGTGCCAGCGGTGTGCCGGTCAGCGCCTACGGCGAGCATATATACGAGCTCGACATCGTGAGCGATTCACGCAGGGGAGCGATAATCACCTGGCGCGACACGAGAGACATGGCGACGAGCTTAAATGACATCTACGTGCAGAGGATGGATTCGCTCGGAGCGGCACAGTGGACACTTCATGGCGAACCTCTCTGCGTTAACACGGCGAACCAGAGATCTCCATACATCATAACCGACGGGGCGGGCGGGGCGATAGTCGCATGGCAGGATTCCAGGGATACCGATGCCGGCGTCTACGCGATGAGAATACTGAACGATGGCGGGTACACGGCTACGATGCTGCAGGCTTTTTCCGCGTCACCGGGCGCCGGTGGAATAATTGTCGAATGGACCCTGTCCTCGATCGACGATGGTACGTCTTTCCGGGTCTCGAGGCGAGATGGAACGTGCGACTTCGTCGAGATGCCATATCTGAAGCCGGAACGTATGGACCTGAGATTCACCTTCACCGATGAGACTGTCTCGTCGGGAGTCGAGTATTACTATCGAATCGACGCTGTCATCGAGGGCGAGGCCAGGACACTCTTCGAGACCGGCCCCGTTTCATCGGTGCCGAGAGCCATGGCTCTCTATCAGAACGTTCCGAATCCCTTCAATCCTGCCACTACGATAAATTATTATCTTCCCGGGAACTGCCCGGTACTACTTGAGGTCTTCGACATTTCAGGCAGGCGCATAGCGGCGCTGATAAATGAATCTCAGATTCAGGGCAGCTACTCTGTAGAATGGCATGGGCAGGACCAGAATGGCAATCCTGTCAGCTCGGGAGTGTATTTCTACAGGCTGAAAGCCGGGAAAGAGACTATCTCCAGGAAAATGATCCTGCTACGGTAGTACGTGACGCTCGTATCGAACATGATCAGGGGGCGGGGCCTTTGGGCCCTGCCCCCTGTAGCTGTTAACAGGCGGAGTACGGAGAGGTGAATACCATCGCAGTTGCTATACGTTGCCCAAGACGGATTGATCAGTGGCAATTGCACCAGAGAACATATTGACCCCTGCCTGTCGCGAGGCTTATCTCGCTATCTTTTTCCGGATCTGGATACTCAGCGCTGACTGAGGATCTGAACTGAAGTCTATGACCTGGCCGTCATAAGTGAAGAATATTCCTCTGTCGAGCTCCCGGCACCTGCATTCGTCCGCGTAAAGGTAGCCGTTCCTTACCGTCACGTCGAAAGAGGCGACCGGATCACCGTTTTTCAGAAGCTCGTATTCGCCTGTATATTCGGCCCAGTGCGGCTCGGCCGGGCCGGGAGGATCGGCGGAAGAGTCGTTGAAATCCACCGTATTGAAATCAGGATTGCTCAGGCGGCGATCTATTAACATCATCGGTCCATTGCGGTCACTGATGCACGGCATGAACCTCACCTCGGAGAAGCTTCCGAACATACCTGCCAGCTCTCCGTTGTCATCATGGAAGGTGACGGGATAGAAATCACCACTGCCCGTTGTGATGCCCATGACGCCTTCTTCGAATCCGATAGTGTAGATATTCTCGTCCCCGTAACGGCCCATCACGGCCCGTATTCTCTGGTTATCCGGCTCGAGTTCGGTCATCCTCTCGATGCCCGGCTCCTGGACAGGAGTCTCCCCATACCGCCTGACGATCGTCTCCCTCACCAGATCCCGTGCCTGCCAGATCACGTCGGCACCCTCTGTATTCGTGAGAAGAATGAAGCCAAGCTTCTTTTCGGGATAGATGACCATGATGCTTTCGAACCCGTACCCGCCGCCCGCATGATATACGCAGTATGAATCACTTACAGGCTCACGGATCAGGCCCAGGCAGTATCCGAACCGCTGGTCCGGCCGGGCGTACTGTATCTCGTGCATCTCTTCCAGAAGGCTCTCCCGCAGGATCCTTCGCTCCTCCTCAACGCCCCCGTTTATATGAAACCGCAGGAACTTCGCCATATCCCGGATGTTCGTGTACACGCCTCCGGCCGGGATCATCGGCACCCGGAGAGGAACCGGTCCACCATTTCCCGCGCGGCCGATGGCGCGGTTTTCGACCTGCTCGATCGAGACCATGTCGAACGAGCTGCCGCTCATGCCGAGAGCATCGAATACCATTTCACCCGCGCAGGATTCGAACGGTCTGCCGGAGATTTCCTGAAGTATGTAGCCGGCCAGATCGATGCCGAGGTTGGAGTACGCGTAACGGTATCCCACGGGGTATCGCAGCCATGTCTCTGAGATGCTTTCGATGTGCCTGCCGAAATCATTGCGGTCATCCCAGTTGCTTCCGAAGGGCGCCTCGTGCGTCAGGCCGGAGTGATGCGACAGAAGATGTCGCAGGGTGATGATCTCTCCGGGATCTTCATCGTAAATACTTTTGACCGTAAAGCCGGGGATATATCGATTGATGGGGGAGTCGAGGTCGACCGACCTCTCCTGCACCGCCATCATGACGGCCAGTGCGGTGAAGCTCTTCGACATGGACTGGATGCTGAATATTGTGGCTGCGTCCACGGGCCTGGCGTCCGGGCTGCCAGTGTTTCCATATACCTGTTCCCACACGATATTCCGGCCGTCGACCACTGCGACAGCCGCGCCAGTGACCGATGCCTGAGATAATAATCCCGGCAGTCTTTCCTCAAGGTTCCGCGCGACCTCTTCTGCCAGAGGCTCACCCTCCCGACCCAGGCCGGCAGACACCGTGAAACAGCAGATCATCAACATCACTGCCGCGGGACGTATTGCGAGACGTTTCATATAGTTCTCCTCATTTCTTTGATATTTACCTGGCAATACGAGTGGCAACAGCGAAAGGTTACCTGCTGCAGTTAGGAACTGGAGGCGGTCAGGCCTCCGAGGCATGAGACTGCTCTTGCTGTGAAAATCACTCAAGGTGGTGCTGTGCTTGGATAGATCCGATCTGCAATATTTCAACTCCTGAGGCCTCCTGTTTTACACGCAGGGGGTCTCAAGCGCGGTATCTGCTGAAGAAACCGGATTCTATCGTATAATTCAGCTCTTACGGGATAATTGAACTGGGAATTATCCAGCAGGATGTGGTGGGGGCACACGGAGGGCACCGGTTTCTGGGTTTGATTTCATTCGTTCCAGCATAGACCAAGGCTAGTACAATTGCGAGTAGCCGTGGTCCAAGAATTGGGGTTCAGAGCCAGGCTGCCGAGCCGCAGCGAAAGGCTGCAGCTTGAAAGACTCACCGTACCTTGACTGCCGGCTCTCCTGTGATATAATCCCCCTAGTGGTCAGGCCGGTTTGACAGCCGGGTATGGGGTTCAGAACAATTCACAATAATCTACCGGGAGGTTCTCGATGAATCGCCGCTGTTTCAATGCGCTGGCTGTGCTTTCTTTCCTGCTGTCCCTCCTGTTGGTAGCAGGCTGCGGTTCCGAGAGTTCCACTGGCCCGGATAATGATGATGACGATGATAACGGCGATCCCGCAGGTTCGCGTATCTGGTACGTAAATGCGGACGCGACGGGCACAGGCAGCGGCGACAGATGGGAAAACGCCTTCCTCCATCCCTCGGAAGCGATGGATTCTGCTTCGGCCGGCGATCAGATATGGGTCGCGCTTGCTGATTACTTCGGCCCGGGGGACAGGCGCGAACCTGTCGTAGCATTCAAGGCGGGCGTTAAGCTGTATGGTGAGTTCGACGGTGACGAAACCGATCTCTCGCAGCGGAATTTCCACTATCGAGCGACATTCGATGGCGGCGACAGCCTGTATCATGTTGTGACCGGTGCTGACGATGCCCTTCTCGATGGAATAAATGTGACAAACGGCAGGGCCCTGAACCCGTCAGACCCCACGGAAATGCGGGGCGCGGGGATATACTGCCTGAATGACAGGATGAGGGTCGCTAACTGCGCCATATTTGAAAACGAAGCTTTCCTCGGGGGCGGGATATATTCTGAGGGCGATACCGTGGTCATCGACTCGTGCAGTTTTGTTTCAAACGTCTCTCATGAAATAGACCTGGACGAATCAGCGGGGGGCGGTGGTGTAAATATCTGCACGGGGAGGGCAGTACTTGATAGATGTTCGTTCGGCGGCAACGATTCCCGGAACAACGGGGGAGGGATGCTTCTCTATAACTCGAGTGCTCATATCAGCAACTCGTTTATTGACCAGAACAGCCTGTCGGGCACCGGCGCGGATGGGGGGGCGGTATATATCTACAATGCTGATGTACCGGAACTTGAGATAGAATTCGTTGGCTGCCGGATAGCCGATAATTCAGCGCCCCGGGGCGCAGGGATAGCCGCAGATCAGGCCAAAATCGGGTTCACCAACTGTATTTTCAATCTGAACGAAGCCACGACTGCCGGATCAGCTCTGCATCTGAACAATTGCTCGTATGTTATGGAGCACTGCATCCTGTGGGGTAATGGCGCATCAACCCTCCTCTCGGTGTATCATGCCGGAGCCGGGATCCCCCGTATCTTCAACTGCATATTCCAGAGTAACGGCAACAACGAGCGCGATGGCGGCGCCATCTATGCGATAGGGACGCTTGAGCTGGATTTCTGTACTATAACCAACAATATCGCAGGGGAAGGCGCTGGAATATACAGCACTATGCCTGGATCCATGGTGTCCGTTTCGAACAGTATCGTGTGGAATAATCAGTCCATGATCGGGCCGCATCATATCCAGGCTGTAAATTCTGCGGTCGTCTACTTGACATACACTGATATCGACCAGGACGGCTATACCGGCAACGGGAACCTGCGGAGCAATCCGCTGTTCATCATCAGCGGCCTCGGCGGGGGCGGGCGTTACTTTCTCAGCCATATCGCCGCCGGACAGGACCATGACAGCCCCTGTATCGATATGGGCAATGACACCGCGGAATCATACGGCCTGAATGGCAGGACCACCAGGCTTGACAGGGTGGTCGACGAAGGGTGGGCCGACCTTGGATTCCATTACGACCCGTCATACTAGGAAGGAAATCCGGGGCTACTGCTGAATGCTTCCGCTTTATAAGCCACAGGAGGGGAAATGCACTTCGCAAAGAGATTCTTTAGCGTTACGGTCTTCATTACAGCTATTCTGATTCTCGGGCTGTCAGGTTGCGAAAAGGAGAATGGCGTCAGTCCTCAGCTTGAAACAGAGCCTCTCGCAATCGATTCATATGACCCGGTCGATCCGGACCCGCCGACCAAAGAAGAGAAGGAACGGAAAATATGGCCCTTTAAGGATGACTTTGTCGCATTCTATCCGTTCGAAGGAAACGCTGATGACGAAAGTGAATTCGGTCATGACGGCATTGTCTACGGTGCGACATTGTCGGAAGACAGGATTGGAAATGCCGGCAACGCCTATTTTTTCGATGGCAGCGATGACTGGATCTTCATAGAAGACGCGCCGGAGTTTCATTTCACCGATGAATTCGCGATATCAGTCTGGGTAAAGCTCAGGTCATCGGCGCCATACTACTTCCCGTATCACGTAATCGAAAAATACGGCAGCTGGATAATCATGCAGCGGGGATGGGATCTGCATCTGAGTTTTACTGATGAATCAGGAGCATATATAAGCGTTCCCTGGGGCAATCCTGGAACCACAGCTCTCTCTCCGGGGGTCTGGTACAATTTCATCATGACGTATAGCGGCACTCGTGAAGATGGCAATTTCAAGGTATTCAAGAACGGGGACCTCGTCTATTCGGCTGACTGCCCGGGATTGACCGTGGCACAGACATACTCCAACGTGGTGCTGTCCTACTATGAGCCGTCACCGAACGCGCAGGGGAGAGGGTACTGGTTTGACGGGCTTATAGATGATGTCATTCTGTACGATCGCGTCGTATCTAATGGTGAAGCGAAACGTATCGCCAGGGCGGGAACGGTCCCGAAGGGGAGCAAAAGCTCAATAAAAGAGATTAAGTAAACGCATCAGACAAGCAAACAGCAGGGGGCGGGGCCTTTGGGCCCTGCCCCCTGTGGCATTTGGAAACAGCTGTTCCGTCAGGTGGCTGACGATGAATGTCGTGACCGCCTTGGACTCGCTATGTAATCTACAGGCGATGATAAAACGCTGATCCTACCTGACAAGTAACATTTTAATAACTTGTGTCTGGCTGTCGGTTTTGAGTCGGCAGAAATAGATACCACTGGACACTGGCACATTGCTGTGGGACTTGCCGTTCCATTCTGTCGAATGTAGTCCCGCATCATATGATGCATTGACGATTGTCCTGATCCGCCTCCCCGCTGTATCGAATATCTCGATTTGTATGTGAGATGGTGCGGGCAAGCTGAATGTAATAGTCGTCGACGGATTGAAGGGATTAGGATAGTTGTTGAACTCTGTCTGAGCGGGTGGGGTGTCGTCGATATCAGTATCAGTATAGATGTCATCGTATTCAAGCAAGGCATACCAGCTGTGACATCCGTCCATTGGGCCGATTCCAAGTTTGTAATAAACGTGAGGCATATAATCCCAGCTACTATCAAACTGAATAGTATCCGAAGTGATGCACACCAGGTTCTCCGGCGAAGGGATGAAATCTTTGTCGGATCCTTTGTGCAGCGTAAAGGACATTTCGTCATCGTCCGGATGTTCATCCCAGGATAGCAGAAGACCAAGGAGTTCATATTCGTTGAACAGGGGCCGCCCGCGAAGTCCTGAGGGCTTGTCTGGGACTGGACAATCAGTGTACTGGCAGTAGATGTCTGTTCCGCTCCAACCATCTCTCCAGTCTATCCAGCTGCAGATTACTGCTTCATCATCGACGCAAAGAATCTGGGAATCAGT
Organism: Candidatus Krumholzibacteriia bacterium; assembly: GCA_963836185.1. Lineage (GTDB taxonomy): Bacteria > Krumholzibacteriota > Krumholzibacteriia > Krumholzibacteriales > Krumholzibacteriaceae > JAUWCL01. Next base: position 12,512 of record CAWIIQ010000003.1, on the reverse strand, counting down.
TTGTTTGTCGATAGCGGTGGATAGTGGAAAACCCCCTTCTTTCCACTGCGTTACTCCTGCGGGGTCGAGCTTTTGGATATATAGGTCTTCAACAGGAACCCACGGCATTGATTCCGTCGTATCTATTCTTGAGTCTGACCAGCAAACATATGTATTTCCATGACTGTCTGCTGTAATTGACGGGGGGGGGGAAAGGGGGTATTGGGCAAAAAACCATTCAGGGCCGATACGGACTCCACCTGCTCCCCAGAGGGGATTGCCGTCGCTGTCTATGCGTTGAGCGTGAGGGCCGTCTCCGCTCAGCCACGCAAATACATATCCACCCGTATTATCCGGGGCAAAGATCGGCCTGTCGTGAAAGACTGACGCAGGGCAGATTGGTATGCCGTCCGTTTCCCAGCATATAGTCCCGCTTCTTCCGACTTTTTGTGCATAGAACCCGCCGGCTCCTTCTCTTGAATCGTTCCACGCAACGACTGCAAATGTGTCAAATGGTTCGATTACTGGATTGGTCTGACTGCCGGCAGCAGTGCATATGGGCATGCCCTGCGGTGCATAAGCTTTTCGATCCTGGTAGTACCATATCCTCTGGAGATAAATATCTGCTTCGCCACTCCGGCTGTCCTGCCAGGTGAAAAAGACACCAGCAAGATAATCCGGACAGATCTCGTGATTAGACTGGCTGCCCATTGTGTCGCATATCGAATATCCCTCCTCTGGCCACATTTTGGATCCGGACTGGTCAACTTTCTGAGCGTAAATCCCAGGGTCCGCATCGCTCCACCCAGGATCTAACCAGGCAATCACAAACATGGGGTAAGAACGAGGAGCTGCAGCGATTCTGGGTCTAATGCAACATATAGGAGAGATGCGTATTCCATATTCAGTCGGGAAATAGTTTTCTGTCCACAAGGTAATCCCCGTGGAATGTACTCTCTGTGCTGTGATGAATTTGAAATTGATGGAAGAATCATAATTCAACCATGTGATCACTGCTCCTCCCTGACCATCTGAAGTCACATCGGGTGGCTCCTCCGGGCCGGGATCAAGCCCTCCTCTCATCATGGTTCCGACTGCTATGCCTTCAGGATCCCATAAAGGATTACCTTCCATATCAATCTTTTGTGCGTATATCTGATCGCCGCGCCACCAGACGATGATAAGGGTGTTATCGTTGCTGAGAACCATCCGTGAATAACGGTTTTGGCCACCGTCTTCGTTGATACGGATGCCGTCTTCGATCCACACGGAGTGTCCGGGAGTCCAGATTGCCGAAAATGTGATAATGAGCAGAATGATACCCACGCAACATCTCATATTCCCCTCCAAATCTAATTCAGCGATGATTGTATTGCGTGAACCCCTGATTGACTTGGATTATACCACAAAACAGCCACAAAAATACAGAATAAACGGGTAAGACTCGATAGACAGAAAAGTCAATTTCTCTCTTCGACAATCCCTCTTCCCTCTATGGTCGAGGACGGAGAAACAGGAGCGTGGCCGTTCTACGTTCCCTATGCGTTCAGGATCCGGAGACGGCCTGCAGGCCCGACAAGAACCCGCAGGCCCCGCCCTCAGAACTTCTCGTCGTATTTCGTCCAGAGCAGATCGCCGAGCTCCCATGCCTTTTCCACGACCCGGTCCCCCTGCTCGATCGTGTAGCTGGTCAGCTCCCTGCGCCTCTTATTCTCACTGCCGATCTTCAGGACCTTCTCCTCGAACTCCCCCTGGTTCGCGAACAGCTCCGCCTGTATCGGATCGAGGGCGTCTCTCACGTCGCAAACGGGACCGTGTCTCGATTTCAACATACTCGCAAGATTATAGTTGCAACTTGGAACATTAGTTGCTACTATAATATTGAGTTGCAACTCGAATAGTGTGTCAGAGAGTTCTGGTCCGGTCGGGATCCGGGGGTGATGATGTGGATGAATATAATAATATCAAGGCAGATGCGGTCATAGGTGACCTGATAATCGAGGTCAAACGGGGGATCCATTCAGCCAGGGACCTGCGTGCGGCTCTCCTCCAGTTGTCGTACCAGCTTGTAATGAGGCCCGACAAGCGGGGACTTCTTGTCCTGGTCAATTCGCGTCTTACGAAGGAACGGCTGGATGCGGAGACGAATCGAATGAGGCAGGTGATGCGCAATGATATTCTTGATCGAATCTATATACTCCCGTATACAGATGGCTCCCCTCAGTGGAATCCCTCGAGCGTGGACAATTCGCAGTGGTGGCCTCACCAGAACCTGGGCGATGAGATCGAAGTCAGTTTGTCCAGGCTGATCAATGAGGAAAGGCCGGTATTTAGACCCCGTGATTCGTACTACTCCATCCTTCAGGTCCTGATCGTCCTCTGGATCAGGGGTGCGATGCCGATCACAAGGACCCGCCTGATGGAGATCACCGGAATGAGCTACCCGACGGTGGCGAAGGCGCTTGGCAGGCTGGAGCCATATCTGGCCGATACGAGCGACCGCAGTGTTGTTTTTGAATATTTTCCGAGGGATGAATGGAAGGGATTACTGGCAGTCTCCAGCCGGGTAAGATCGACGAAGAGGTTTGCGGCACCGCAGGGTATTGCCAGGGAGGTGGAGCAGATGATATTTCGGTTAAGGGACACCAAGGCCGGCGAGATAGGGATAGGTGGAGTGGCAGGAGCGGGGCACTATTACCCGGAGCTGGATATCGTGGGCCTGCCGAGGCTCGACCTGTCGATAGTCAGTCGAAATAAGTACGTGGACCTGGAATTTGTGACGAGACTCGACCCCGCGTTAGAACAAGTGAAAGATCTGAAACGACCAGCCGACCTCGTTGTGCATCTGGTCAGCAGGAAGGAATCTTTTTTCGTCGAAGGACAGGACGGACTTTTTTGGGCCGATCCGGTCGAATGCCTTCTGGACCTGCATGAATCGGGATTCAGCAGGCAGGGTGGGGAGATGTTGAACTATTTGGAAAAGCGGAGGCAGGGATGATGTGGGCAAACGCATTCTGGGTGATGTGGCGGATCAACTTGTAAAGAAATGACAACCCCTGTCGTAGATCAGTTTAGTGGGGAAAGGTCAAAGGCGAAGGCCGAGCCGATAATATCTGGATCCGTTTCAGGGGGGCAGGTCAGTCCTGGCTGCTCTGTTGAATCTGGTATTAAGCCTGTGCTATAATATCGCCAGTTCAACTCACAGGGACACATTCAACGGGGGGGATCCATTGAAGACCTCATTGATACTGATAAGCGCTGCAGTTCTGCTTTGTGTCTGTGTATCTGTTGAAGCGGAGGATATTCCAGCCAGGCCGGGTGCATGGGGTATAAACCCTGGATATTATATGACTTATGACGGCACATTGCTTCAGGGCAGGATGTCGGAGTCCTGGCTTGGTGATTCTCTCGATTTCTTCGTTCCCGGAAATGTAATCAACATAATGTCCTGGGATGGAAGTTCGCTTGGATCTCAGTGGCGCATCTGGGATGTAGTTGTAGATGATGACGGTGCAGTCATAATAAATGAGCTTGTTGGTCCAGAGTGGCATTGTATCGACTATTCGGTCGATTTGACTGGAGGTCGGTTCTGGCTGGACAATACACATTTCGGCGATGGGACGATTGGTCTAGATGGATGGATATTCTATATGAACATCCAGACCAGAGCCTGTTATATGGCTGATACTCTTATTAGTGTGTCGTCGAATATTTGGATACGAGGCAGTTTCAACTACTGTCCAGGATGCGCGATTGCAATTGATGTAGTGAATGCCGTCAATTTCATGGATCCTGAATATCCTCCTGTACCCGAAGAATATCCAGAGTTTTCAGCAGGCGCCGAAAATGGTTTTTACTGGGAAGTGTACTCTTTGCTAGTAAAAATTTTATGCGGTAATGGCATCGGTGGTATTTACGATGAACCATACTGCATTCAGATCGGAACAGAGTCAGCCAGCTGGGGGAAGATCAAGACGATATATCGTTGATGTTCCGCGGGTCCTTTTCCTCTTCCAATACTCGTCCTGCTGCTTGAAGCGGGACATTTCAGATTATAGTCTTCCCTGGATATGAAGAACTGCTGTCCCTTCTAAAAATTCCATCCGGGTAAAAATCAGTGTTTCTTGGATCTGAGTAGAGCTTTTAATCTGCTTAAAAACCTGAGAATTTATAATTTGATGGGGGAAAAATGGGACATTGGGTAATCATTCTCAAATTCGGGCAGAAAAATACACACAAAGGACCGTTTCCAATAATACTGTTTAATCAGGCAGCCTGTCGAAAATAGTGATGGTATAATCCGCCAACCCTCGGCTCTGAACTGATTGGGCCAGACTCAGGCGGCTCAATCAGTCTAGACTTCGGGTAATCCTTCACAAGCCCTAGATGAGTGCGCGATTCGTGGTAATATTTGAAATACTCCTTGAGCTACCGTCGAAGATGCTTCTCACTAAAGCTAATCGTGACCTGACCCCCTGAAGCGGCTCCAGTCTTTATGTATAATCTGGAGTCAGAAACAAGAGGGTATTTTCATATCCAGAAAGCCGCATTCAACCGAGCAGATAATCCCCTGCTCTCAGAACTTCTCGTCGTATTTCGTCCAGAGCAGATCGCCGAGTTCCCATGCCTTATCCACGACCCGGTCCCCCTGCTCGATCGTGTAGCGGGTGAGCTCCCTGCGCCTCTTTTTCTCACTGCCGATCTTCAGGACCCTCTCCTCGAACTCCCCCTGATTCGCGAACAGCTCCGCCTGTATCGGATCGAGGGCGTCTCTCACGTCGTGGCGCATATCTCCCCAGCGCTGGGCGGCCAGGGTGCCGAGCCTGTTGAAGGCCCACCAGGCGGACTCGCGGGTATACCCTTCGGTGCGCCCCGGCGTCTTGTACGACTCGGGCAGATCGGTCACCCCGCAGTAGATCGGGATGTACACGGAGGTGGCCACGTTATCCTGGGCCAGCCAGGCGACGCCGCCTATCTCGTCGGGGAGCCAGCTGCGCAGCTGAATGAGCGTCGCGTACATGGTGTACCAGCGGGCGATCGTCCGCTCGCCCAGGAACCTGATCCTCCCCGAGTCGGGGACGCTGTACCATCCGCCGCGCACGTTGTCGATCTCGAGCTGGTCGTACGGCATGAACGGATTGGCCATGGGGGAGACGACGGTCTTCCCGTCCTCGTCCGTTGTCGTTATCGTCCTGGTCATGTCGTACGGGGTGCCCTCGTAGTAGTCCTGGAATACCGCGACAAGGTCCTGCAGCGATACCGGCTCGTCCGGCTTCACCGAGAAGGGATAGTTCTCCGATGTGGGGCTGAGCTCGAGGGAGGGGGCGAGCAGATCGAATACCCGCCACTCCCGCCGGCGCGCCGCCACCGATCCGCGGCCCTCCGGCGCGTAGGCGTAGCAGAACTCGAAGACCTCCCCTTCCTGCCACCAGCCGTTCTCTCTGGCCACATCGTAGATGTTATCCGAGGCCATGAAGTGATCGGGGTCATCGAGGTCGATCTGCTTTATCGTGCTGGCGTTGGCGTTTACCGCTATATGGTCGTCGGGGACCCGCTGGGCGACCCATACCGAGCCGACCTTGCCCTACCCGGGCCGACGATCTCGAGGTGCCACACCTCGTTCTTGTCCGCGATGGTCAGGCACTCCCCGCTGTCGTTCCATCCGTACTGCGCGGTCAGCTCGCCGGCGATCCGTATCGCCTCCCGGGCGGTCGCTGCCCTCTGGAGCATCAGCATGCACAGGCGCTGGCAGTCTATCAGGCCCTCCTTGGACTTCAGCTCATCCCGCCCGCCGAAGGTCGACTCGCCGATGGCAAGCTGCTTCTCATTGATGCTCGGGTAGGCCGTGTTGAGGTACCCGAAGGTGCTTTCGACCTGGGGGATGGTCCCTACCGGCACGTGCTTGTAGGCGGGCATCGCCAGCGTGGTGTCCTGCTCGCGGCTGTACATCGTGACCTGGTCGCCCTTCCGGTGGCGGGCAGCCGGCATGATGTCCATCCAGGAGCGGGTGCGGTGGCTGTCGTCGGTGTGGGAGGTGATCACCGATCCGTCGACCGTTGCGGCCTTTCCGGCTGTTATGGTCGTGCAGCCCTCAGGGACTCCACCCTCCCAGTCCCCTTTGTCTTTTGATGAGACTGCCGCAGTGGCGATCAGGCAGATGATCAGTATCAGTGTGAATCTACGCATCGGTACTCTTCCTTTGGTTTGGGTACTGTCGGGGTCGTGCGCATCGGCATCGTGCGAGGCCGCGTGCCGATTGCACCGAATCAGATGGCATTATATAGGCAACCGGGCCGGCGTTCACGGGAAATCTTGGGGAGGGGGGGTGCATGGCGTCTTCGGCAGGTGCATCAGGCAAGCATATCAGCAGGGGGCGGGGCCTTTGGGCCCTGCCCCCTGGAGGTGTTAGGGGGCGGCCAGGCCGCGGAAATAAGAGGTTGCTTCTTCTTGCTAGAAGTTACTCAAGTGGTGCTAAGGCCATTTAGATTTGATTTGCTATATTTCAACTCCTGAGGGCTTCTGATTCTCATGCAGGGAGCCTTAACTGCGAATAATGTCTTTTAAGCCGGTTTCTATCTAATGATGCTAATTACTACAGGATAATCGTATCTGGCTATTATATGACTGGATAAGGTGGGGACACCAGGAGGGCACTCTAGAATAATCGGGGGCATATCATGAAAGTTAAAAATTAGTTGGATTGAACTCAGAGGTATATATGTGCTATACTGCGCGCCGAGGTTAAATTCTAACTAGAGGGGCAAAACACCAACAGAAAATCCAAGGCTCTGCCGGCTGTAGCACTTATTTTCTTGCTAATAGTAACCGCGGCAGGACGCGATAAGTCATATTGATTTGATTCTGTGTGCAATATATGGATCGACTAAATGGTTGGGAATAATTCGTAGGAGATGACATAAGCGCAAAGAATGCTACGCAAACACAATAAACAGCAGGAGCAGGAGGAGTTAATCGTGAAAAAATGGATTGTTCTCGTTAGCATGGTATTCATGTTTTGTCCTTGTCGTGATATTTTTGCGGATATCCCTCTTTTCAATACAGGATTGTCATATAGGGTGGGAGCTGAGCCAAGGGGTATATGCGAAGGAGATTTTAACGGCGACAATCTAATCGACCTTGCTGTTACTAATACTTCCGATAGAACCATCTCCATTCTTATCGGATTAAGCAGTGGTGCTTTTTCGGTAACAGACACTTATAGTGTCGGCAGTCATCCTTACTCAATATGATGCTGGGGATTTCAATAATGACAATGACCTAGATTTGGCAGTGGTCAACTTGGGTAGCGACAGTGTTTCTGTTTTATTGGGTGATGGGAGCGGCGCCTTCCTAGCGGCAGTGAACTATGCTGCTGATGATATGCCTGTTTCAATCTGTGCAGGGGACTTTAACAATGATAACAATTTAGACCTTGTGGTAGCAAATGGCTATAGCGGGAAATGCTTTCGGTTCTTTTAGGCATGGGTGATGGCACGTTTGGCACGGCAACAAATTACATATCTGGGAACTGGCCAGTAAGTCTGTTTTTGTGTTGGAGACTATAATGAAGACGACGTTCTAGATCTGGCAGTATCAAATTATATGAGTGATAGCATTTCAGTGTTTACTGGTAACGGCGACGGCACGTATGGAGCTGCGATTCAGTATTTGACTGGAAATGGACCATGGGATATTTGTGTTGCTGATTTTAATGGAGATTTTATTTTGGATTTAGCGACAGGAAATTCAATAAGTAATACTGTTGCTGTTCATTTAGGAAATGGTGATGGCACATTTGCAAGTGCGATTAGTTGTGGCCTCCTCTGAAAACCCACAATTCCTAATGTGTCAATGATTTCGATGATGATGGTGTTCTGGATTTGGCTGTGACTAATTATGAGGACGATGTTATTGCCATTCTCCTTGGAAATGGCGATGGATCATTCGTATTAGATGTACATTATGTAGTCGGGGGCAATCCTGACTTCAATTTGTACCAATGATTTCAACTATGACGGTGATCCCGATGTCGCAGTAGTAAACAACGGATCGTATGATGTCACGGTTCTTGTTGGAGATGGTGAAGGTTCGTTCGTTATGGATGCCGAATATTACTCTTCCAGTGTAGGGTCACAGGGATGTTCCGGGGATTTCGATTGTGATGGTGACAATGACATAGTTACTGCAGGTGTTAATAGTATTTCTGTTCTGCTGAACGATGGTTACGGTTCGTTTGTCTTTGGTTTCGTCTCGCAGCGTGGGCACTTCTCCGTACTTTATTATCACTAATGATTTTAATGATGATGGATTCAATGACATTGCAACTGCAAACTCGGAGTTCACATGATATGTCTGTTCTTTTGGGAAATGGGGATGGATCCTTCGGGCCAGCCACAAACTATCCCACTGGACGATATCCTCGTTGATTATGCTCTTCCGATTTTAATTGCGACGGAATATATGACCTTGCTGTAGTAAATAGGCTTCCAAATACATTGTCAATATTTATAGGATTAGCAGGGATGCAACATTTGGCTATGGAGCTGATTACGAAACAGGAGTAGGACCATGGGCAATATGTGCTGGTGATTTTAATCGAGATGGAATCGATGATCTAGCAGTAGCTAAACAGCAATTCAAATGATGTAACTGTGTTGAGTGGATATGGGGATGGGACCTTTGGTTTCTCTGGGAGCTCATGATGCTCGGGGATGGACCATGGGGTATTTGTACCAGTGATTTGAATAGTGATGGGATTTTAGATATTGCTGTGGCAAACGGCTATTCGGACGATGTATCGGTCCTGTTAGGGAATGCTTCCTGAGATATTTGAACCGGCTCATTCAGTATGTGGCTGGTCGATGGCCTCGATCAATCTGTGCAAATGATTATGATGGTGATGGGAAAGTCGACTTGGCAGTAGCAAACCAGGAATCAAATAGTGCTTCTCTTTTGATTGGAGACGGCGATGGTTCGTTTGTCTGCAATTTCAGTTACATTACCTCTTTAGGAAACATGACGTCATGGGGCAGTGATGTTGATGGAGATGGAGTTACCGACCTGGTCACCGCTGGACCAGCAACAGTGCTTATAAATAACTCGAATCGTACAACTGTACCGGTAATTACCTCAATATCAGACGTGCCAAACGATCAAGGGAAACAGGTTAGGATACAGTGGCAAAGGATAGGTTACGATTATATTGGCAGTTCGCCGCCTATTCTTAGAATATACGGTTTATAGAAAGATTAACTACGCCCTATCTTCACCTGTGGTCGCATTTAATCCAAGCCTTTTGCGAGGCACCTTGGTGACCCTCGACAATTCTAACCGCCAATCGTTACAGTACCCGCCAGGAGATTGGGATTATGTTGCAAGTGTTCCTGCTTGTTCAGAACAGGAATATTCTGTCGTTGTGCCAACAATTGCAGACTCAACTGTTTCTTTCGGTTTACACAATTCAATGTTCTTTATACGCGCTCACACAGGAATGATTGGAATTCATTACGATTCTTCACCCATGTCGGGATATTCTGTTGACAACCTTTGTCCGCTTCCCCCAGAGGGCTTTACCGTTACATATAACAGTGATGGGGGGAATGCACTATATTGGGCAAAGAATCAGGATATAGATTTTAAATGCATTAATGTATATAGAGGTGAATCTGAGGATTTTGAAGTTAATCCAGTGAACTTAGTTCACTCTACATCGAGTACGGAGTGGCTGGATACAGTCAATGAAGGATGGAGATATTGCTATAAAGTGACTTCCATATACTCATTCTGGTAACGAGAGCCATCCCGTCCTTCCTGGTGAGTTGACGAATGCTGATATTCCTGGAACGCACCAAATATATTTGCGTTATTTCAGAACAATCCCAATCTTTTTAATCCGATGACTGCGATCAGGTATGATTTGCCGCACGCCACGCATGTCAAGCTTTGCGTTTATAACGTTAAGGGTGAATTAGTTACTACCCTTATTGACCAGCACATGACGGAGGGACGTAAAGAGGTTAACTGGAACGCGCAAAGGATAACAGAGGAAGATCGGTATCGAGCGGTATCTACTTCTGCCGCCTCGTTGCTGGCGACTTCGTGCAGACTAAGAAGATGATCTCTACTGAGATGATGAGGCAGCGCCTCACTATCCTCTATCACTCTGAATCCCACATATCCCGGTGGGGGAGGGGTGTACTCGCAGCGCTTGTCCGTCGGTGACACGGCCGAGAATCCCAGCACCTTGCCCTTGCCGTCCTCTGTGACCGCCCACTCGGCGACATTGCCGGCCAGATCCCAGAAGCCCGGCTCGTCCTTCTTGCCCGCAGGCGGGAACGAGCCGCATTCCTTCAGCAGCAGGCCGTGCTTCTCGAGCTCGGTGACCTTGGCCATCAGGTAGGGGACCTCGTCGGGCGTCAGCTTGTATCCTGCCCACCAGTCGAGGTTGTTCTCGTTGGAGGCGTTGCCGGCAGCGGCGGAGATCAGCTTCTCCATCTCGCTTTCTTTCGGCAATCTGTACTTCCGCCCGGTCTTTTCCGAAAGCCATTTGCAGTAATCCGACGCCTCCTCGAAGGTGATCCCCGACGCCGGCCAGTTCTCCGTCCCCTCGGGGATCTCGTAAGACTCGTCAAAGGCCGCATACTGCGCCCTGGTGACCTCGAACCGCCCGACCTTCACGCCGGGAAGCCCCGCGAACTCCGCCGTCTCCGGCACCAGCACGCCGCCTGAGGCGTCATTCACCATTTCCCCCAGCAAACTGCCCCGACACGCGCCGCCTCCGCCTTCTTCAGCTCATACGCCAACGGCGACGTCTCATCGAACGCCTCGTTGACCTCTTTCTCCTCGCCGAGCAGGTAACGGTCTATCCAGGCGAGCTCCTCGTGCATCTTCCTCTTCCTGTGCGAGAGCTTGGTCGGGCCGTGCCCCGCGCCGGGGAAGAGGATGAACCTCACCGGCGCCGCTCCCGACTGCTGCATCGCCCTGAAGTGCTCCCATCCCTGCTCGGTGGGGACGCTCGTGTCCCTCGTGCCGAACATGATCAGGGTGGGGGTCTTCATCGTGTGCATCCTGAACAGGGGGGACTTCTCGATGTAGACGTCCGGTATCTCCCAGGGAGGGCCGCCGAAGTATGCGTTGTCGAATCCCGCGCCGAACGCGCAGTTGCCGTAATCGCTGGTCCAGTTGACGTCGCCCGCCCCGGCGCACAGCACCTTGAACCTGTCCGTCTCGAGGCAGGCCGCGATGGCCAGTATCGAGCCGTTCGACCATCCCATGATCCCGAGCCTGTCGGGATCGGCGAGCCCCTTCTCGACGAGCATGTCGACCCCCGTGAGGATGTCGGGGACCTCGTACTCGTAGTAGTGGCCCTTTATCGACTCGACCCACTCGAGGCCGAAGTTGCCGCTGCCGTGGTAGTTGACCTTCAGGACGGCGATGCCCTTCCCGCCGAGCAGGTGGGGGTAGTTCGACCACCTCTCGGAGAAGAAATCGGTGTCGGCGCCCGCCGGCCCGCCGTGGAGGCTGACCATGAGGGGATACTGCCTGCCCTCCTCGTAGCCGTGCGGGTAGTAGAGGATGCCCTCCACAACGTCGCCGCGCGCCCCCTTCCAGGTGACGATCTCCGACTGGACGAGGATACGGCTCTTCGCGGCGCTGTTGAGCTTGACCAGCTCGCGCTCGCCCTTGAACTTGCCGCCGCTTGAGCTCGGCCGTCATCACCATCGGAACGGTGGAGGCGTCGGCGATCATGTAGACGACGCGCTTTCCGCCCGGCCTGGCGGCCTGCATCCGGACCTGGAGGCTCGATGGGGACTCGACGAACTTGTGCGAGAACCCCTTACCCTTGCGTTTGATGAACGCCAGCCTGTTCTTCGAGCCGTCAGCGAGCGTGACGAGGATCCCGTCGCCCGCGACGTGGTAGCCGCCGCCCATCCCGAGGCCGCGCTCCCAGAAGGTCGTCACCGGCTCCAGGGACCCGGACTTCATGTCGAAGTACCAGAGGTGCGAGATGCTCACGTAATCCTCGGTCGAATCGGAGGCCATGGCCCTGCGGCAGTAGAATCCCTTCCCGTCGTGCGCCCAGGCGAACCTCGATGGATCGAGGAATGGTTCGGTGAATATCTCCCTGACTTCGCCCGTCTCCAGGTCGAGAAGGCGCTGCACGGGCCTCGTCCTGTGGTCGTACCTGTAGTCGACGTCGATGTTCTCGGCTGCCGACGACCCATCTGCCGTCGGGCGAGACGGCGAACTCGTTGATCACGCCGGCGTTGCGGGTGAGCCGCTTGACCTTCTTCTTGTCCAGCGATATCGAGAAGAGCCTGACCGGGCCGTAATGCTCCTGGTCGGCCACGACGATGACGTCGTCCTTCTTCTCCTTGAGCTTGCGCTCGCGCAGCGTCGAGTCCTCGGCGGCGGTGAAGAGGAGCTCGCCGTTGTTGCGCCACGCATAGCTTCTGACGCCCCGGGCGACCGATGTGAGCTTCTCAGGCGAACCGCCGCGCATGTCGTATATGTAGATCTGGGTCTTGTCCTTG
>CAWIIQ010000002.1:0-394143 GCA_963836185.1 Candidatus Krumholzibacteriia bacterium | reverse complement strand
GGCGGTGATGCTGTAAAAATAGTGAAGGCCGTTGTGAACGGAATCGTCCGTGAATTTGTAGTACCTGGTGCCGCCGTCGTAGCCGAGTCCATACCTCGCCAGCGCCTCTAACGTGTCGCACTCTTCCCCGGTCAGGCCCGGGGGACAGGGCACGTCCTCGAGCGGAAAATGGATGAGGTTTTCCTCGAAGTATTCCATGAAAGCTTCGCGGCCCTCAAGCCCGGTAAGCGGCTCGTACTCCCAGCCTCCCTGGGAGATCGGCATCTGGAACTCCCTGTCGGCTCCGATCCCGTTTATAAGGTCACGTTCATCGAGGAGCTGCCAGAGGTCCCTTGCCGGTCCTGTCTGGACAGATGTCCCGACAGGGCGGTGCCATCCGTCGGCGCGCCATACGCGGTATCCCTCGAAGTCGTACTGCAGCGTGCTCGGGTCGGGTGTCGACTCGCTGAAGTTGTCCCACAGGATCGTTATCCTGTGGTCACCCGGCAGGATCCTCATCTGCGGAGGCGGAGGAGCGGTACCTACGAGCCACTTGACATTCGTCTCCCGCCCGAGCGTTCCCGTCTGGAAATCCTCCTGCGTCGCGGCGCTCGTACCGCATAGCATCCTGCTGTCGAATAGTTCTCTCTCCCTGCCGCAATCGGCGTTGACCCAGATGATCTCTCCCCTTGTCGCCGACTGGAGTGAAAAATCGGTGTCGCACGTATCGGGATCGATCTCACTGACCGGCCCGTATACAGGAGTCTCCCTCCCGTCGATCCCGGTGAGAGGGTTGCCGTCGACATTGAACCAGTTCCCCTCGAAGACCATCACGGCACTTGCGGCGGCGTCGAGCATCCCCTCGAGGCCGTACCCCGATACGAAAGCGACCTGCAGGACCATCTGGCTGTCGGGGAGCAGTTCCCTGAAGGGCCCTGTCGCCATCAGCATCCTGTAGTCGCGGGGCACCTCGGCGTTGCGGTCGAAGTTCGTCCGGCTCATCAGGTCATACCGCTGGTAGTCGTCGTTGGGATCACCGCCGTTCTCGAACGGCTGGTCGCCCGAAAAATTCTGGTATGATGTGATGCCGACTGTCGCGGGTGCGTTATCTCCGAGCGGGTCGATGTCATGGTTGAGGAAGAGTATCCCGAAATATCCCGGCGTCACCCCGTTATCGCCGTCGCAGTCGAAGAAGTAGGCGACGCTTATGTAGACGGGAACGAGGATGTCGCCGCGCTGCGCGCATCTCAATCCCTGCCACAGCCCGGTGCAGTCGTCCTGCGCGTATTCATCGTCGGTCCTCGGCCCCACATCGCCATCGGCAAAGAACCCTATGTACAGATCTTCGATTATATCGTGCCCATAGTTGAGTATCCGGTACTCGGCTCCCACGAAATCGTAGAACTGCTCGTCCTCCCACTGGTAGCTCTCCTGGCGTACGAAGAGATGGAGCGGGACGTGCTCGGGATTGACGACTGACGCCTGGGGGTGGTCGTCGGTGAACCAGCAGGTGAACATCTGCTGGCTGATCGCCGCGAAGTCCTCGTCGATGACACCATCGTTGTCGTCGTCGACTCCGTTCCTCCAGTCCTCATCACTCCGGCCATCGTTGTCGTCGTCCGCTGGCGCCGGCAGACGGGCCCCGCCGGAGATCCCCTCGAACGACTCGTAGACCCTGGCCAGTGGATCCTCGTTTCCCGGCGGCCTGAACTCCCTCTCGAACGCGGCCGTTGACACGACCGGGATCCCTCCCTTTCTAGCGCCCACCCAGAGCCCGGCGATAAAAAGATGCTCCACCCCCGAGTTCGCCGGCCACTGTGCGGACGGGCACTCGGCGGTCGGCTGCGTCGAGCCCGGGTAAGAGCCGAAGCATCCCCAGTTCGTAACGTTCATGTGGAGATTGCCGACATTATGGATCGCGGAGCAGTCCAGCACCCAGATCCTGTCGGGGTCCTTCAGTTTGTCGTAGTGGTCATACCTCTTGTCCTTCGAGAACGCGCCGAAAGAGAGAGACACGAGGAGGGACACTATCAAAAGGGATAACAGGGGACGGTTACCCATGACACGGCTCCTTCTTCGAGTGTGTCTTTCGGGTATTCCCTTCAGGTGGGCCGGGGAAGAATCAGGTGGGGTCTCCGTTAAGCCCGACGGAGTGAGTATATCTCAATATATCTACAGAAAGCCGGTCAGTCAAATCCTATTGCCGGGATTCCCTCGCCTCGACCATATCCTTGATCTTCATCAGGCGGGTCTGCGTGCTCCGTTCAGCCTCGCTCAGCTTACTCTCGATCGACCGGATCTGCGTCTCCAGGTCCGGGATGAGGATATACTCCAGGGCGTTCACCCGGCGGCGCGTCTTCTCCAGTTCATCGGCCAGCTTGAAGAGACCGTCCTCGGAGGCGGCGAGGTCGAGAAGCTCCTGGAAGTTCCCGCGCAGCTTTTCGAACGAGACATCGAGTTCGGGCGAGGTGCCGGCGAGCCCGTATGCCGGATCGTCGGAGGGGATGGTGAAGGTGAACTTCGGGTACCTGACGTTCATCTCGCTCTGCATCTGAGACTCGAGGGTGCCTTTCATCGTGGAGAGTGAAAGGGCATCCTCGAGGCGCTGCCTGCCGGTGACAGAGCGGCCCTTGAGATAATGCATCGATATATCCATGAAGACCGTTTCGAGGCGGCGGCGCAGGGACGTCGTCTCACGGGCGAGCGAGATGAAATTCTGCATCAGCTTTTCCTGCTTGTTTTTCAGGAGCTTGTGTCCCCGGCGGGCCAGTTCGAGCCTGCGCCGGAGGCGAAGCAGCATCATCCTGTTGGGGTTGACCTTTCTCTTCACTCTGCCGATTCCTCCTCGACCGCCGCGAGGTCTTCTTCAGCATCGGCCTTCATCGGCAGGTACTTGTCGATCATGTCGTCCTTGATCCTCTTGAGCTCGCTGCGCGGAATCATCGTGAGCAGGTCCCAGCCGATCGAAAGGGTCTCCTCGATCGTGCGGTTCTCATCGAGGGCCTGCCGGACGAACCTGTCTTCGAACTGCGTCCCCATCTTCATGAAGGCCCTGTCGGTCTCCGTCAGCGCGGCCTCTCCGAGCACGACGGCGAGTTCCTCGATCTCCTTGCTCCTCGCGTATGAAGAGAAGAGCTGGTTGGCGATCTGCGGATGGTCCTCGCGTGTGCGCCCCTCGCCGATACCCTTGTCCCTGAGCCTCGAAAGGCTGGGCAGGACGTTGATCGGCGGATAGATCCCCTTGCGGTGCAGGACCCGGTCGAGGATGACCTGGCCCTCGGTGATGTAACCGGTAAGGTCGGGAATCGGATGGGTCTTGTCGTCATCGGGCATCGAGAGGACGGGGATCTGGGTGATCGATCCGGGAAGGACCTCCCCCTCCTTCTCGCCCTTGAGGATACCGGCTCGCTCGTAGATCGTCGCCAGGTCGGTGTAGAGATATCCGGGATATCCGCGCCTGCCAGGGATCTCTTTTCTCGCGACCGATACCTCGCGCAGCGCCTCGCAGTAGTTCGTCATGTCGGTGAGGATGACGAGCACGTGCATCCCCTTCTCGAAGGCGAGATACTCGGCCGCTGTCAGCGCTGAACGCGGCGTCGCTATACGCTCGATCGTAGGATCGTTGGCGAGATTGATGAAGAGTACCACCCTCTCCATCGCGCCCGTCTCCTGGAAATCGCGGATGAAGTAGTTCGCTTCCTCGAACGTGATCCCCATCGCGGCGAAGACGATGGCGAACGCCCCTTCCTTCCCCGGAACCGTCGCCTGCCTGGCGATCTGGGCGGCGAGCTCGGAATGCGGAAGGCCGAAGCCCGAGAAGATCGGGAGCTTCTGTCCGCGAACCAGGGTATTGAGGCCGTCTATCGCCGAGATGCCCGTCTGGATAAAATCCTGAGGGTAGACACGCGCGTACGGGTTGATCGGATCGCCGTTTATGTCCAGTTTCTTCTCGGGGATTATCGCGGGCCCGTCATCGATCGGCGTGCCCAGCCCGTTGAAGATCCTCCCGAGGATATCGGGGGATACGGCGAGCTCGAGGCTCTTGCCGAGGAATCGGACCTTCGTCTTCGCGATGTCGACGCCCCTCGTGCCTTCGAAGATCTGCACGAGGACCCTGTTTCGGTTGACCTCGAGCACCTTGCCTCGCCGCTGCTCCCCGTTGGGCAGTTCGACCTCGACAAGCTCCTCGATAGTCGCGTGATCGACATGCTCGAGAATTACGAGCGGTCCTGCTATCTCTGTTATGGTGTTGTACTCGGTTACCATGTCACTCAGCCTCCCCGACCCTGTTTTCGGTCATGCTGTCGGCTATCTGTGCCGTGATATCGCCGAGGATCGAATCGAACTCGGCAAGGTCGTCTTCCTTTATGTATCTCATCCTCGTGATCCTCTCCCTTACCGGAAGCTCGAGCAGCTTGCGAAGCGGGGCCTTCTTCTCGATCGCCCGTTCGCATGCCCTGTGGAGCTCGACGATCATCTTGAGCATGAGGAACTGTTTGTTCAGTCTTGTGTAGGCATCGTCTGGATCGAACGCCGACTGGTGGAGGAAATCCTCCCTGATATGCTTCGAGGTCTCGAGCACGATCCTGTCGCTCGACGAGAGCGAGTCGACTCCGACGAGCCGTACGAGCTCCTTGAGCTCCGCTTCTTTCTGGAGCAGGGTCATCGCGGTGATCCGCACATCATCCCACTCCTCCTCGACCTCGCTGCGGAAGTACTCTCTGAGGTTGTCGTGATAGAGCGAATAACTCGAAAGCCAGCCGATCGCGGGGAAGTGCCTCTCGAAGGCCAGTGTGTCCTCGAGCGACCAGAATACCTTTACGACCTTCAGCGTCGCCTGGACGACGGGATCCGAAAGGTCCCCGCCCGGAGGCGATACGGCGCCGATCGTGCTGAGCGTACCCTGGCGCTCATCGCTCCCGCTGCAGATCACCTTGCCCGAGCGCTCGTAGAACTCCGCGAGCCTCGAGGGAAGATAGGCCGGGTAACCTTCCTCGCCCGGCATCTCTTCGAGCCGTCCCGACATCTCTCTCATCGCCTCGGCCCATCTCGATGTAGAATCGGCGAGCACCGCGACATCGTACCCCATGTCCCTGAAGTACTCGGCGATCGTGATGCCGGTGTATACCGAGGCCTCACGGGCCGCTACCGGCATGTTCGATGTATTGGCGATAAGCACGGTCCGCTCCATCAGCGGCCGGTCCGTCTTCGGGTCGATCAGCTCGGGGAACTCCTGCAGAACGTCGGTCATCTCGTTGCCACGCTCCCCGCATCCTACATATACGATGATGTTCGCGTCCGACCACTTGGCCAGCTGATGCTGAACGACTGTCTTTCCCGCTCCGAAGGGGCCGGGAACGGTGGCCGTTCCGCCCTGGCTGATCGGGAAGAACATATCGATCACTCTCTGTCCCGTGACGAGCGGCTTGACTGGAAGGATCTTTCTCTTTATCGGGCGGGGTGTGCGAACGGGCCAGCGGTGGGCCATCCGTACCTCCTGCACCTCTCCATCCGCCTCTATCTCGGCGATGACATCCTCGATGGTGTAAGTCCCCTTCTCAGGCTTTTTCTTCAGGATGCCCCCCTTGAGGGTCGGGGGCACCATCACGCGGTGCACCATCAGCTCGGTCTCCTTGACCTCACCGAGTATATCGCCGACCTGTACCTCGTCGCCTTCCTTCAGGTCGGGATTCGGGATCAGGTCGAACTTCCGGCTCCTGTCAAGGCCCGGCACGTTGATCCCGCGCGTGATGAAATGGCCCGCCTGTTCGTATATGGCGTTGAGCGGGCGCTGGATACCATCGTATATCGACTCGAGGAGGCCTGGGCCGAGATCGATGCTCAGCGACTGGCCGGTCGAGACGACCTTCTCCCCGGGGCCGAGCCCGGAGGTGTCCTCGTAGACCTGGATATACGCCTGGTCGCCGTGCAGCTCGATGATCTCACCGATCAGCTCGCGGTCGCTTACGCGGGCGACCTCGAACATCCTCGCTTCTTCCATCCCCTCGGCGACGATGAGGGGACCCGAGATCTTCACTATCTTTCCGTCGGCCATCTCGTGCCTTTCTCCTTGTTTAATCCGGACTGGACAGATCCTGTCCCACGGCCTTTATGACCGCATGTCTTATTTCCTCGAAAGCGACACCCTCGGATTGCGGCTCTCCGTCCTTCCAGACCGCTCCGTGTATCGCGGGAATGATGCTGACCACGGGGAAGATCCTCTGCGATCTATTCCTGATCAGGTTCTTGTACTTGTGGAAGACTTCCTCCGTGACGAAGATCACCTTGAACTTCCTTTCGACGATCTCGAGGAACTGCTTCTCGGTCAGCTCGCCGCCGTGGGTCTCGTACGTAACGCACCCGAGAACCCGGAAGTACTCGATCGAATCCTCGTTACCTATTACCGCGATGTTAACGGCCATCGCCGCTCCCTTCGGGTCCGCGTCATGAGAGAAGCGCTTCGACGCTCTCTATCATGTCGTCTTCCGGCAGGTTGTTTATCCTGCCCGTGAATATCGTCCTCAGTATGCGTGCGTTTCTTTCTCTAAGCTCGATGTGATAGAGCAGCGGCACGATGTCGAAGAAACACGAGCGGCTGCCGCTCGTAAGGTCGAACATCGCCGAATCGAGCGCCGTGTCGATCCTCCAGGCTTCCATATCGCGGCCGAATCCCCTGGCAGGCAGCCCCCGCCACTCAGTCGATCCGAGGAAGGAGAGAAAATCCTCGAACGGTTCGGGGTAGAGGGACTCGAATCTCGACGCCTCTATCGTTCCTCCGGCTACCCATGCGTCCGCCGTATCTCCCTTTCGCAGGTCGGTAAGCCGGAGCCTCGCGAAAGATTTTATATTTCCCCTGTCTATCCTGTGCCTGACCCACCGGCGGGCATCCTCCGAAGGAGCCGCCGCGAGCAGGAACCTCCATTTCGCGCTCTCTCCCTCACGGTCGAGCGATACGGGAAGGCCCTTCTCTCTGGGGCCGGCGAGGATCTCACCGAGTTCCTTGAGGTAAGCGGGAAGGAAGGTCGCGTCGCCGCTCGAAGCGGCTGCCGCCACGACATCTGTCCCCGCCTGCCCGTACGGCACAAGAACCGGCTCCGCGCCGAGCATCCCGCCCTTGACGGCCAGCACATAATTGTCGAAATCAGCCGAGGCGCGCAGGAACTCCGTCACAGGGCCCTCGCCGAGGACCGACGAAAAGAGATCGAAGAGCGAGGCCAGGTCGGCCTCTATCCCCGCCTCGAATCCGTGAAGCTCGTCGACTCCCTCGAACCCGTCGTAATACTCCCTGACTCCCGAGAGGAGCTGGCGGGCGGGAGAGCGCACCATGCGCATGAACCACGCCCTGTCCGGCATGCCCGCCTCGATGGACCTGAGTCTCGCTACAGCGTATGTAAAATCGACGGCCAACGGCTCTCTCTTCCTTTACTGCTGGAACAGGATCGCCGCGACTTCCGGCTCGATCCTGTCCATGACCTGGTCGAATACAGTGCCGAGCGACAGGTCGATCGTTCGCCTGCCCTCTCTCAGCACCACTCCCCAGTCAAATGATCCTTCTTCGGCGGCGACCGTGAACTTTCCGCCGCCCGGGTACCCGCTGTTCAGTTTCGCGAGGAAATCCGGAGAGAGCTGAGCGGTCTGTCCGGCCGCGGGCACTATCTCCTCTGCCCCTGATATGGACCTCGATATGATGAGGGCGCGGATGAGCGCGAGATAGTCCTCGCCCGAAAGCGAATTGATGTTCTTCCTGGCGTCATCATACAGCTTCGCAAGGATCTCCCTCTTACGGACCAGCTCGGCCTTTCGCAGCTCGAGCTGCTCGCTTACGAGCAGCCGGCGTTTCTCTTCGGCGGCCTTTTTCCCCGCCCTCGCGCGCAGCCCTGCCTCGAGTTCCTCCGCCCTGCGGACGTACCTCGCGGACAACAAGGCAGCTTCCTCCCCAGCCCGCTCGAGCGCGGCCGCTACGGCGGTCCGGGAATCCTCGTCTATCTTGCTTATTATCTTCTCGATCGACATGACATATCTTCCGTTCGTTCTGGTGCCGTTGCCTTACCCGAGCACGATCCGCTGAAGGAGCAGGATCGTACCGAGCAGCCCGAGCACCGCGTATGTCTCAACGATTACGGCGAAGACCATTCCCTTGCCGACTTCGCCGGGACGCTTGGCGACGAGGTTACAGCCTGCCGCACAGACCTTGCCCTGGTAGATGCCCGAGATGAGGCCCGTGAGGGCCACCGGCAGCGCCGCGCCGAGGATAGCGAGTCCGGAGGCGACCGTTATTTTGCCGAGGTCGCCCATGGCGGGCAGCTTGTTTACGATCATGAACAGGCCCACAAGCCCGTAGATCCCCTGCGTTCCCGGGAGCGCCTGGAGAACGAGAAGGCTTCCGAACTTCTCCGGGTCCTCGCTTACCACTCCCGCGGCGGCCTGTCCGGCGATCCCCGTACCCACCGCCGAGCCCGCTCCGGCCAGGGCAGCCGCGATGGCGGCTCCCAGGATGACCAGCATGAATCCGAGCATTTTCTCTCCTTCCTTGGATCCTCAGTCGGAATCCTTGAGTACAGAATACTTTCTTTCACTTCTGAAAGGCTTGAACTCCGCTCCGCCGCCCGTAAAGAACTTCCCGAAGAACTCGAGGTACTGAAGCCTCGCCGAGTGGACGAAGGAGCCGAGAGTGTTTACCGCGAGATTGAACAGATGGCCGCCGATCAGTACGAGGACCATCGCGATATAGCCGATGTAGTAAGGCATCCCCTTGACCATCGCCGCGATATCATTTACCGCCAGCGCGATCGCGCTCGTCGCCAGCCCGAGAGCGAGGAGGCGTGCGTACGAGAGGACATCGCCGAAGTAGCCGACTATATCGTAGAATTTCACCAGCCCGCCGAGGACCTTCATGATGAACGATTTCTGCTTTCTGCCGCCTGTCAGGAATATTACGACGGCGCACCCGAGCGATGCCCCGGTAGCGGCGCTTAAGATCGGCGACGGCACCTCGCCCCCGAGTATGCCGGCGAATCCGAGAGGCGCGAGGGCCGCGATGAATATGATCCAGGTAAGGTCGTCGAAGAGTGCGTCGGCGATAAAGCCCGCCCTGAAGTCGGCTCTCATCCGCAATCCTATACCGAAAAGGATGTGGACGATCCCCATGAGGAACGAGATGTTCAGCATCTTCATCGGTTCCGCCAGCGGATTGATAAGGACGAAAGGCTTAAGCCAGCCGGGGAACGAATCGATACCTAACCCGAATATCCCGCCCGCTATGATCCCGATGACAGCCGTTACCAGTCCGCCGAAGAAGAGAAGATTGAAGAGATTCCTCGCACCTCCTTTCGGCTTGAACTTGAGCAGCACGAAAGCAGCGAGCGCCGCCAGGGTAAGCCCGTATCCGGCGTCGGTCAGGCACATCGCGAAGAATAGGACGAAGAAAGGAGCGAGCAGCGGTGTCGGGTCGTCCTCCCTGTAGACCGGCCTGCCGTAAAGTGTCGTGACGAATTCGTACGGTCTCGTCAACGCCCTGTTGTCGAGGTGTATGGGAGGATCCTCGTCCTCGAGAGGCTCCCTGAAAGACACCTCTGCCTCGGCGAACTGCTCACCCAGCTCCTTTACCAGCCAGGCTCTGTCGAGGGCACGCACCCATCCTTCCATCAGAAAAGTCGAATCTGTCTTCGACAGGAGCCTTTCGACCTCTTCGAGGCCGATCGCTTCCCTGTAATAATCGGAGAGTATCCTTATCTCGTCGTTCGATGCGGCGAGCCGCTTCGCCTCTTCCTCGGCCTCTTCGGCGGCCTTCTCGAATCCGGACCAGCTCGATCTTTCATCTTCGATGATCTCTGACGGGGTTCCCGTGAGACCTTCGAACGAGTTCCTTGAACAGCCCCATTCCTTGAGCATCTCGCCGAGCTGGTCGGTATCGTCGTCGGAAACTGTCACGGCGACGAAACTCCTCCCGCCGGCGGTCGCAACGGTCTCGAATACGGTCATAGGGAACCTTTTATCAGCCTCATCGAGTATGACCGGGGATACCTTCTCGGGGAATGCCCAGAACTCGACGGAATAATCTCCGGCGCGCAGGGATCCCAGCGATACATCGAGTTCGATCCATGGCTCCAGGGCCGAGACGAGTTCCATACTCCTCGCCAGTTCGTCCCTCGCCGAACGCGCGGTGGCCTGAAGGCCCGCGCACCGGTCCGAGATCTCTGTCACGGAGATCCGCCCGGCAAGATCCGCCGACGCTCCGTCACTCGTCTCGAGCGGGCCGGCTGAGACTTTCTCGAAGAATGATCTCGGGGGCTCGTACGCGGAGAGGAAATCGAGCGCGTTGTCGGCGCTCTCAAGTCCGGTCTCGAGATCTCTGCGCGGCTCGAGAGGGGCCGAATCCACCTCCCTCGTCGTGATCTCCACGACGCCGTGGGCGCGCAGGTACCTCTTGAGATCATCCTTTATGGAAGAATGTCCCAGCAGCTGCATCTTCAGCATGCGGCTGACAGCCAAATGAGTCCCTCCCGGCCAGGGTCAGAGGCCCTGCCTGAAAGTGCGGATGATCAGCTCGAGCGCCTTGTCCCGGTTGCGTCCGGCGGCTCCATCGAGTTCCGCCCACGCTTCAGCGCTCCCAGCCCTGAGCGTCACGATCTCGCTGTCGGCCTCGCTCTTCGCTTCGGCCGTCATCGAGCGCATCAGTTCGTTTCCGCTTATCTTGGTTTCCTCGATCAGCTTCTCGCCCTCGGCGCGCGCTTTTTCCAGGAGAAGCTCAGCTTCTTTCGCGGTCTCCGCGAGGCGTCCGCGCGCTTCCGATTCCTTAGCGCGAATGGCATCGAGATGCTTTTCGACCATGTTCAGCTCCCGTTTGCTTTCGTTGGTTTTTCCGGGTCCGCCGTCAGGACCCGGAGATGCGTTCCCCGGCAGCGCACGGATGCACCGTAAATCGGGGATTGATATATTAATACATTCGGCAGGCTGCCCCAAGGAAAATACGGCCGCCCCGGGAAAAAACCGGGACGGCCCGAAAACAGCCGAAAAGGGTTTTGAGACCGGTCAACGGCCCTCTGCTAAGACTCCGGTCGAATCGTCCGGAACAAAATAGAACTCGAGATAGTTCGGCCCGTCGACGAGCACGGCCCGGCGGCTCATGTGATAGATCCATCCTCCCTCAGCGGGAGGCGGCGTCGAGACCTTTATCGTAACTGTGTCGCTGAACGAGAAGTTCCCCAAAAAGTCCTTCACCTCATTGTACGCATCCTGGGATCCATGCCCCTGCAGCGAGGGAAAGAGATCGAGGTCGCGGGTGGAGAAGAATCCGGTCGCGTCGGTCGAACCTATCCAGTACCTCCCGGTGTCCCTGAGATCGAATACCGTACAGTCGATGCTTCCATTCCAGGAATACTCCGGGACATCCAGCGTATCGGTGATGGTCAGGCGAAAGGAATACACACCATTAACGACACCTTCCCCACCCGTATCCATCCCGTCCCAGTTCGCTGTGTAGGAGCCGGCCTGCATCCTGCCGTCAAGGACCGTCCTGACATGATTGTCGCGCCAGTCGAATACCTCGAGCAGAACGTTCCTCGTTTCGGAAGTCGAATATTCGATAGACGTAACGCCGTAGAAGGGATTGGGATACGATATCCCGAGATCGTCAGCAGCGACCGCAGGAACCTGGTTTGAAAATCCCGGAGTGATGCCATCGAGACTGTTGAGTCTCGCGACGCTCATCCCCGCCTTCGGCTGCCCGCCCTCGTCGAGGACCATAACGGCCAGTATGAAATCCTCGTCCTCGACGAGGGGGTCAGTCTCATCACACCCCGCCGTCATGAATATCAACATCAGAACGATCAGCAGTATCATCGATCTCATCTTCCGACCTCCCTGTACCTGAAGCAGTGGACGAGGTGGTCGTTGACCATCCCGGCAGCCTGCATGAAAGCGTAGCATATCACGGGGCCGCAGAACCTGAAGCCCCTCTTTTTCATATCTTTGCTCATCGCCCTCGACTCATCCGACTCGGCGGGCATCTCTTCGAGACTCTTCAACCTGTTCTTTATCGTCCTGCCGCCGGTGAACGACCAGATGTACGAATCAAACGACCCGAACTCCTTCTGTACCTTTACCAGAGCCTTCGCGTTTGTCACAGCCGATTCTATCTTGAGCCTGTTCCTGATGATGCCGGAATCTTTCATCAGCCTCTCTAGATCGCGTTTCCCGAACTTCGCCACCTTGACGGGATCGAACGACCTGAACGCCTTGCGGAAGTTCTCACGCTTGTTCAATACGGTCCGCCAGCTCAGCCCCGCCTGCATGGCATCGAGGACGAGGAACTCGAAGAGTTTCCTGTCATCGTGGACAGGCACTCCCCATTCCGTGTCGTGGTATTCGATCATCAGGGGGTCGCCAGAGGGCCATTCACAGCTGCGCTTCATCCATCCTCTCCTTCCAGGGGGCTACATTGTACATCATGCGGAGAGAATATTCAAAAAAAAGAGGCGGTCCTGAAAATAACCCTTTACAAGACCCCGCTTCCCGGATATACTGTTACTGTCAATAGAAACATGATTCTATTGACAGTAACATACGCGGTGCCACCTGATATCTAATTCCGGGATATCGGAGTCACGATTCCGCAGAGGCTCAAAGGGCCGGTCGCACCCCTCGGATAATCCGGCTCTCCCAGGTCCCGTCACATGCGAGCACCTGCAGCGGAGGGTGACTCCGATTTCTTTTTTCACACAGGACTGGAGAGATGAAAGCAACTGACAGGCTTGTAAAGATATTCTGCTCGATAGACGATCCTCGGACGATGAAGAGATTCATCAGAGAGGTCTTCACCCCCTCTGAGATCGAGGATATATCCAAGCGATGGAAGGTGATGGAGATGCTGGAGCGAGGTCATTCTCAGCGCGACATCGCCTCTAAGCTCGGAGTGAGTCTCTGCAAGATCACAAGAGGATCAAAGGTGCTCAAGACCGGTGGTTCGGTATCGAAACGTATCCTCGACGGACAGACCAGAAGGCGCTGAACAAGGCGCCCGACTATTCCTCATGCAGCCAGCACGCCGTCCGGCGCCCGGGCGAGACCTCCCGGAGCTCCGGTATATCGGTTCCGCAGCGGCCGAACGCCATCGGGCATCTCGTATTGAAAGAGCAGCCGTCGGGAATATCTACGGGACTGGGAACGTCCCCGCTGATGGCGGCCTTTACTCTTCGACCGGGACTCGCCGTAGGGATGGAGGCGAGCAGGCCCTGCGTGTACGGATGAATCGGGGCGGAAAAAAGCTCTTTCGCCGGTGCTGATTCGACTATCCTGCCGAGATACATCACCGAGATACGGTCGCTCACATGCTCGACTACACCGAGATCGTGCGCGACAAAAAGATAGGTCAGCCCCAGGTCCTTCTGCAGATCGGCCAGGAGGTTTATGATCTGGGCCTGTACCGAGACATCAAGAGCCGATACAGGTTCATCCGCCACTATGATGTCGGGTTCGACGGCCAGGGCGCGCGCTATTCCCACCCTTTGCCTCTGCCCTCCCGAGAACTCGTGCGGATACCTCGAATAAGCCGCCCTGGGCAGGCCGACCTTGTCGAGCAGTTCGCCGACGCGCCGCTGCACATCAGCGCCCCTTGCCAGCTTGTGTATCCTTATCCCCTCAGCTATCGTACTGCCCACCGTCAGCCTCGGATTGAGCGAGGAATAAGGATCCTGGAAGATCATCTGTATCTTCCTTCGCGCCCTGCGCAGTTCCCCTCCCTTGAGGGAGAGGAAATCGGTCCCGTCGATCTCGAGTGTCCCCTCGGTCGGTTCCTCGAGACGCATGAGCAGGCGAGAGAGCGTGCTCTTGCCGCAGCCCGATTCTCCGACGAGACCCAGCGTCTTTCCTTTTTCCAGATCGATATCGACGCCGTCCACGGCGCGAAGCAGCCTGCTGCCGCGCATGAACAACCCGCCGGCGCTCCTGTAATATTTCTTCAACCCTTTCGCGGAGAGGATGTTCATCCGTCACCCTCCTCGAGCAGCCAGCATCTCGCCCGGCGGCCGCCGGGCAGATCGAACAGAGGAGGCTCTGCGGCACATCTCTCGAACCTCTCGGAACAACGGTCGCTGAACCTGCATCCTTCGGGGAGATGGAGCGGGTCGGGGACTGTACCCGGGATCATCGGCAGCCTTTCGAGGTCCTGCCCGAGCTTCGGGAGAGAGTCGAGAAGCCCTTTCGTATATGGATGGGCAGGTGAACTGAAGATCTCGCCTACCGGTGATTCCTCTACTACCGCTCCGGCGTACATCACGACGACACGGTCGGCCATCTGCGCCACCACCGCAAGGTCGTGAGTGATCAGCAGGACAGCCATGTCCATGCCGGAGCGAAGCTCGTCGAGAAGCTCTATGATCTGGGCCTGCACCGAGACGTCGAGAGCGGTCGAGGGCTCATCGGCGATGAGAAGCTTCGGCTGGCAGCTCAGCGCCATCGCGATCATCACCCGCTGCCTCATCCCTCCGCTCATCTGGTGCGGGTAGCTGCCGTAGCGTTTCTCCGGGTCGGGGATCCTGACGAGCCTCAGCATGTCGATCGCCTTTTCCTTCGATGCTTTCCGGCCCAGCTTCTGGTGGAGTGCTATCGCTTCCCTGATCTGTTCCCCGCAGGTGAATACGGGATTGAGGCTGCTGAGCGGCTCCTGGAAGACGATCGATATCTCGTTCCCCCTGACCTTCCTCATCTCCTTCTCGCTCAGGCCGAGGAGGTCCCTCCCCTCGAAGAGGATGCTGCCGCTTTCGATCCGTCCGGGAGGATCTGCTATGAGTCTCAATATCGACAGCGCCGTCACACTCTTGCCGCATCCCGACTCGCCGACCAGTCCGACGGTCTCTCCGCGCCCGACGGTAAAGCTCACGCCGTCGACCGCCCTGGCCGTCCCGGCCTCGGTATGGAAGACCGTCTTAAGCGCGTCTATCTTGAGCAGCTCTTCAGGCATATTATTCTTCCATCGTCTATGTGAACTGTACCGGATCGAACGAATCTCTCAGGCCGTCGCCCATCAGATTGTACGCGACTACTGTAACAACAATCGCGAGGCCGGGAAAGGTCGAAACCCACCATGCGTCGAGCAGCACCTCGCGTCCCTCGTAGACCATCATCCCCCAGCTCGGCGTCGGAGGCGGGACACCGAGGCCGAGAAAACTGAGCGATGCCTCGACGAGGATGATAAGCCCTATCCTCAAGGTCGCCGATACGATTATCACCGTCAGGGCGTTCGGAATGAGATGACAGAGGACGATCCTCCTGCTCCCCGCTCCGAGCGCCTCGGCGGCGCTGATAAATTCCCTGCTCTTGAGAGTCAGTATCTGCCCGCGTACAAGGCGGGCCGTACCCATCCATCCCGTCGCTCCGAGCAGTATGGTGACCAGCAGAAGGCGCCTCGAGAAGAGCGCTATGCATGTAAGCAGCAGGAAGAGCCTCGGTATCGACATGAGCGCGTCGACTATCCGCATCAGCACCGCATCGACAAACCCGCCGGAATACCCGGCGACCGCCCCTATTATCGATCCGAGAAGTACCGACAGCGCGACGGCGAGAAAGCTCACGGTAAGCGAGATCCTCGAGCCGTAGACTATCCTGCTGAATACGTCGCGGCCGAACTTGTCGGTTCCGAGCGGATGCGCCCTCGACGGGGGCTGGTGCCTCATCCCGGGCAGGTCGCCGTGAGAGACCGGGTCGTACGGGGTCAGCACGGGGGCGAATATCGCGACGAGATAGAGGATCAGCACCGTCACGGCCCCTGCCATCGCCAGGGGGTTCCCGCGGAACCTCGCCCATCCGGCCGACCATAACGACCTGCCGCCGCTCATCGCTTCCCCTCCTCTCCGGACCAGGCGATCCTCGGATCGAGAAGCGCGTAACCGAGATCGGCGAGAAGATTGCCGAGGATGACCATCACCGAGACGATGAAATTGATAGCGAGGACGACGGGGTAATCCCTCGTGAATATCGATTCGACCATCAGCGATCCCATTCCGGGCCACGAGAATATCCTCTCCGTTATGACCGATCCTCCGAGCAGGAAGGGAAAGCTCAGGCCGACGATCGTCACGATCGGTATCGCCGCGTTCCGGAAGGCATGCTTCATCAGCACCGAACCTTCGGAAAGCCCCTTGGCCCTCGCCGTCCTGACGTAGTCTCGCCGCAGCTCGTCGAGCATGCTTCCCCTCATGTAGCGGGCCATCCCGGCCGCCGACGCCACTCCGAGGACGAAGGCGGGCAGGACGAGGTGGGCGGCCCTGTCGCGGAACAGGGCGAACGCGCCGAGGCTTGCCGCATCGATCGACTGCATGTGCGACGATGGTAACCATCCCAGCTTCAGCGAGAAGAGCATGATCAGCATCAGGGCGAGCCAGAACGACGGGATCGAATATACGACGAGAGCGGCGAGCGTCCCGGAGCGGTCGAAGAGCGAGTCCTTCCTCGCCGCCGAGGTTATTCCGAGAGCCACGCCGAGGACGATGTATACTGTCAGGGCGGCTATGGTCAGGCGCAGGGTGTTGGGAACCGCTCGGGCGAGAAGCTCGGAGACCGGACGGTTATACCTGAGGCTGAGCCCGAAATCCCCCACGCAGAAGTTCGAGATCCACCTCACGTACTGTTCCGGGATGCTGCGGTCGAGGCCGAACTGCCTGCGCATCATCTCGACAGTCTCCGGAGCCATCTCCGGATCGTCGTACCTCGCCATCGGATCGCCGGGAGCGAGATGCAGGAGGAAGAATGTGATGGTCAGGACGAGCCAGACGAGAAGGACCGACTGCCCGAGCCTGCCCGCGAAGTACCGCAGCATCACCGCTGCCGCCTTTCCGATGGAGAACTCGGCCTTCTTGTCCGCCTCGGCGATATCAATCGCCGCGATGCCCGGCCTGATCGAGCTGGAGCTCTTTCGGCTCTCCCCCCATGCGCTCACCGAACAGATCTATGATGTGGCCGCGGAGCTCTCCTGTCCTTTCCAGCACCGCCCGTCTCCGCCTCGACAGTCGTGATCATCCCCGCGAGCCCCTTCCATCCCCCGCGAAGGTACTGCTCGATCCTCTCGGAGCCGGTCCGCATGAGTATCGATCCATGCTGGATGAACGCTCCGCCGGTCCTTCTCTGCGCGCTTCCCGATATCTTCCTTCCCCCGGCCGTTATCTCGTGCCTGCTCGTCGATACGAGGCAGGGCGATGACATCGAGCTTCTCCACCCCGGTATGCCTGGCGCTTCCGAGCCGGGCTTCTATCCCCGACCGGCGAAGGGCAGAGACGATCACCCCAGCTATGACGAGAAAGGTATCGGCGAGCCCCTGCCCGAAGGGCGGGCCGATCGGCGCGGTCACCGAGTAGGTCAGCTCACCGTCGTGCAACAGGGCCCTGCCCCCCGTTATCCTCCTGACGATGTCGAGCCCGTCGGCCCCGACCGCAGAAATGTCTATCGCCTTCGACGCATCCTGGTGGTAACCGAGCGTGATCGCCGGCGGACTGAAAGAATAAAGGCGGAGCACCGGGGCTCCGCCATCGTTTTCAACTCTTCTCAAAAGAAACTCATCGACGGCCATGTTCCTCGCGCCGCTTGCCGGCGCGTCGTCGATAAGCAGCCACTGCGTCATTCGTCCTCCATCGGTACACACTCCAGGCCGGACCAGCAGAGCTCCGGGCAGCGAGCGGCGGCGGCCTCGTCGAGACGCCTGACCGGTGTCGTCACCGGCGCCTCGTGGAGGATATCCGGGTTCTCTTCCGCTTCTCTCGCTATCTTCGCCATCACGTCGGCGAAATGGTCGAGGGTCTCTTTCTTTTCCGTCTCGACAGGCTCGATCATAAGAGCTTCCTCGACGATCAGCGGAAAGTAGACTGTCGGGGCGTGAAGGCCGTAGTCGAGAAGGCGCTTGGCCACGTCGACCGTCTTCACCCCGAACTTCTTCAGATTTCTTCCCGAAGCGACGAACTCGTGCATGCACCTGCCCGGATACTTTATGTCGTAATCCCGGGCGACCTTCTTCATCAGGTAGTTGGCGTTGAGGATCGCGTTCTCGGAGACCTCTCTGAGCCCCTCGCCACCGAGCGCCTTGATATAGGCATAGGCCTTGACGAAGACGTTGAAGTTGCCGAACCACGGATGGACCCTGCCGATCGACTCCTCGTCCGTCTCCCTGAGGGTAAAACGTCCGTTCTCCCTTACGACCCTCGGCACCGGCAGAAGGCCCGCCAGATGCTCGCGCACCCCGACGGGGCCTGAGCCCGGGCCGCCGCCTCCGTGAGGGGTTGAGAAAGTCTTGTGAAGGTTCAGATGCATTATATCGACACCTATCGAACCGGGCCTGACGATGCCCATCAGGGCGTTCATGTTAGCCCCGTCCATGTAGACGAGGGCGCCGGCGTCGTGGACTATCTTTATTATCCTCTCGATGTCTTTTTCGAAGAGGCCGAGCGTGTTGGGCAGCGTCAGCATCAGGACCGCCGTATCGTCGCCCGCCTCCCGCTCGAGCACGTCAGGATCGATAAGGCCCGCTTCGTTGGAAGGGATAGTCTTCGGGGTGAACCCGCAGATGACTACGCTCGCCGGGTTGGTGCCGTGGGCCGAATCGGGGACGAGGACGGTCTTCCTCTCTTCTCCTCTGCGACGGAACCAGTCCCTCGCGATCATCATGCCGGTCAGCTCCCCGTGGGCGCCCGCTACCGGCTGGAGGCTGAACGCGCTCATCCCGCAGATCTCGCAGAGGTCCGATTCGAGCTCATACATCAGCTCGAGCGCTCCCTGCACGTCATCTTCCGACTGCAGGGGATGCAGGCCGGCAAAGCCGCCGAGTCTCGCGACTTCCTCGTTGATGACGGGATTGTACTTCATCGTGCAGCTGCCGAGCGGATACATGCCCTTGTCGATATGATAGTTCTTCGAGGCAAGCTCGACGTAGTGCCTGATCAGGTCCTGCTCGCCGATACGGGGCAGGCCGACCTCTCCACCGCGCGGATGCGCAAACCCGAGATCGTCGACCGGACAGTCGTTTGCCGGTATGAAGCTTCCGCTTCTGCCGCCTGTCCCTTTTTCGAATATCGTCGTACTCATGCCGCACCCCCCTTCCCCGACGCCAGCTCACAGAGCAGCTCAAGGTCCTCCCTGGTACGCTTCTCGGTGACGGCCACGAGGATCGCGTCGCCGCCGAGAGAAGGAAAGTCCTTTCCGAGCGGAATACCGGCGAGAACGCCGCGCTCTCTCGCCCTGGCGATAAAAGCGTCCGCGCCTCCCGGTATCGTCATCACGAATTCCTGGAAGAAGTTCTCGCCGAAGGGCAGCCCTACTCCCGCATCCTTCAGCATCCTGTAGAGGGTCCTCGCCTTCGAGGCGCTCTGCAGCGCGACATCCCTGAAGCCGTCCTCGCCGAGCGTGGCGAGGTAGACCGAGGCGGCCAGCGCCACCAGCCCCTCGTTCGTGCATATGTTCGAGGTGGCCTTCTCCCTCCTGATATGCTGCTCACGCGTCTGGAGGGTCATCGTGTAACCCCTCTTCCCGTCGATGTCGACTGTCGCGCTGATCAGTCTGCCGGGGCATTTTCTCAGGTAAGGAGTCTTCGCCGCGAGGAACCCGAGCAGCGGCCCCCCGAAGCTCTGGGCGATACCGAGCGACTGTCCCTCACCGACCACGATATCGGCGTCATACTCTCCGGGCGGCTCGATAAGGGCGAGCGACACCGGATCGGCCAGGACTATGAGCAGGGCCCCGGCCTCGTGGACGATACCGGAGACTGCCCGCGCGTCCTCGATCAGGCCGAAATAGTTAGGCTGGGCGAGAACGACGGCGGCGGCCTTTTCAGAAAGCATCCCGGCCAGGGCGCCGGTATCGATCGTGCCGTCGTCGCCGAAGGGGACTTCGTCTATCACGACATCCTTGCCCGCCGCGTAACTGTCGAGCACGGCGCGGACCCTTCTTGAGAGGGATGCAGGTACGACCACGCGCCCGGTGCGCTTGATGACGCTTGCCATCAGCATCGCCTCGGCGAGCGCCGTCGAGGCGTCGTACATCGACGCGTTCGCGGCATCCATCGCCGTGAGCCGGGCGATCATCGTCTGGTACTCGAATATCGCCTGCAGTGTCCCCTGGCTTACTTCCGCCTGGTAGGGAGTGTAAGAGGTGTAAAACTCGCTTCTCGAGAGGACGTACCTCACGGTGGCGGGTATGAACCTGTCGTAGATGCCGCCTCCGAGAAAGCTGACCATCTCAGAGGCCGGGCTGTTTGCCGAGGCTAGAGCGCCGAGCCTGGAGGCTACCTCAGCCTCGCTCATCGAAGGGCCTATATCGAGGGCTCCATCGACACGAAGTCTTTCGTCGATCGGCTCGAGCAACTCTTCGAAGGAGGCGACTCCTGTCGCCTCCAGCATCTCACGCCTGTCACTTTCGGTGTTCTGAACGTAGCTCATCGACCTTCCTTGCTGTTTTCTGTCAGTCCTCCTGCTCGCCGAGGAATTCCGAGTACTCTTCGAATGTAAACAGGTTGTCGAGCTCTCCAGGATCGCTGATCCTGATCTTGACGAACCAGCCTTCCTCGAACGGGTCGCGATTGATGATCTCCGGGTGCTCGAGGATAGCCTCGTTGACCTCGACGATCTCACCACTGACCGGCGAGAAGAGCTCGGCCACGGTCTTTACAGCCTCGATCGTTCCGATCGGATCCATCTGCTTCACGTTCGATCCTGCCTCGGTAAGCTCGATGTAGACGATGTCACCCAGTTCGGTCGCGGCGTAATCGCTGATACCGATCGTGGCAACGCCGCCCTCGTGGCATACCCACTCATGCTCTTTGGTGTAAGTGCATTCTTCAGGAACCATCGCGCACCTTCCTTTTCAATAGAGTCCTGATCTGTTCGTATACTCCGTGTTTTATTCAATCTATCAGGATCAGTCGTTGACGCTCCCCTTGTAGAAGGGCAGCGGCGTCCGCACGGCGGTTGCGGCCCTGCCGCGGATGTCGATTGTAATCCCTTCCGCCTCCTTCGGTACAGACCTTTTAACAAGCGCTATCGCGAGCGCCTTCTTCAGAGTCGGGCGAGAATGTCCCGGAGGTCACCTTTCCCACCGTCTCGCCATTGTGATGGACGGAGAATCCCTGCCGGGGGATCCCCTTGCCCGTAATCTCGAGCCCGATCAGCTTGCGGGCGGGTTTCTTTTCCTTCTCCGCGGTGAGCGCTTCCCGCCCGACGAAATCGCCTTTTTTGAGCTTCACTACCCAGGAGAGGCCGGCTTCGAGCGGCGAGGTGTCCTCATCGAGTTCGTGGCCGTAGAGGCAGTACCCCGGTTCGAACCTCAGCGTATCCCTCGCCCCGAGGCCTATCGGAGGGGCCCTCGCCCCCATCGAGAAGCCCGTTCCAGACTTCCGCGGCCATCTTCGAGGGAAGATATATCTCGTAACCGAGCTCGCCGGTGTAACCTGTCCTCGACAGCAGGATCTCTGAGCCTTCGTGCTCGAAGGTGAAGAACCGGTAGTACCCCAGTTCCCTGATCCCTGCCGCCACCCGCGAGAAGAAGGAGTCCGAGGCGAGAAGATCCCTCGCAGCCGGCCCCTGAACGGCGATCTGCCCGATACCGGATGTGAGGTTCCTTACCTTCAGGCCCTCAGGCACTATCGCCTGGAGGTGATCGAATATCTTGTCGACGTTGACGGCATTGACGACGAACAGCACCCGTTCATCGGAAAATCTGTATACGAGCAGATCGTCGAGCACGTGTCCCTCTTCGTTGCAGCAGACCGTGTAGCAGATCTGCCCCTCATCGAGTTTAGCGACTGAGTTCGTCACCGCGTAGTCGGCGAACTCGACGGCTCCCGGCCCCGTGATAAAGATCTCTCCCATGTGGCTCACATCGAAGAGGCCGGTCCCCGTCCGCACTGTCTCGTGCTCGGCGACGATCCCTTCGAATGTGACCGGCATGAGAAACCCGGCGAACTCGACTATCCTTCCGCCTCTTTCTACATGCGAATCGTAAAGGGGTGTCTTAAGGGCCATCTGATCCTCTCTTTCCGCTGCTGGTCAGGACTTGTTCTTTTTACTTTTCTTTTTCCCGGCCCGCACATACTGCTTGAGCATCTCGCCTGTGTGCGAATCCCGGCAGCCAGTGATGCCGGCCGGTGAACCGGTGTATACTACCTCGCCGCCACGTTCCCCGCCCTCGGGGCCGAGGTCGATGATATGATCGGCGAGCCTGATGATATCCGGATTGTGCTCTATGACGAGCACCGTGTTTCCCCTCTCGACGAGCCTGTCGAGAACACTCATCAGCATCTTGACGTCCTCGAAGTGAAGGCCTGTGCTCGGCTCGTCCAGTATATACAGCGTCCTTCCGGTGCTCACCTTGGAAAGCTCGGACGAGAGCTTGACCCTCTGCGCCTCGCCCCCGGACAGCGTCGTCGCCGGCTGCCCCAGCCGGATGTACCCGAGCCCGACCTCCCTGAGCACCTTCAGCTTTCTCCTGACGGAGGGGATATTCTTAAAGAAATCGAACGCTTCGTCAACGGTCATTTCGAGTACCTCGGCGATATTGATGTTCTTGAATGTGACCTCGAGGGTCTCCCTGTTGTAGCGCCTGCCCTTGCACTGCTGGCAGTGGACATAGACGTCGGGGAGAAAATGCATCTCTACCTTGATCATCCCCTCTCCCCTGCACGTCTCGCACCTTCCGCCCTTGACGTTGAAGCTGAATCTCCCCGGCTTGTAGCCGCGGACCTGCGACTCGGGGAGCCTGGAGAAAAGATCCCTGATCGGGCCGAACAGCCCCGTGTATGTAGCGGGATTCGACCTCGGCGTCCGCCCGATCGGAGACTGGTCTATGTTGATCACCTTGTCGATATGTTCGACGCCGTCGATCCTGTCGTGCCTCCCCGCGAGCCTCGTGCTTCGATGGAATATCCTGTGAAGGGCCCTGTAGAGGATATCCCCGACGAGTGTGCTCTTGCCCGAGCCGGAGACGCCGGTGACGCATATCAGCCTGCCGAGAGGGAACTCGACGTCTATTTCCTTGAGGTTGTGCTCGCTCGCGCCCCTGAGGATGAGCGACTCGCCCGTGCCCCTCCCTTCGCCGCTCTTCAGCTCGAAGTATCTCTCGCTGGCAGAGGTACTTCCCGGTGAGGCTTTCCTTGACGGTGGATATTCCTGCCGGAGTCCCTTCGGCGACCACTTCGCCACCGTGCTCTCCCGCGCCGGGCCCGAGATCGATGACGTAGTCGGCCGCGAGGATCGTGTCCCTGTCGTGCTCGATGACGATAACTGTATTGCCCGCGTCCCGCAGTTCCTTGAGCGTAGCGATCAGCCTCGCGTTGTCGCGCTGATGAAGGCCGATCGACGGTTCGTCGAGTATGTAGAGGACACCGACGAGCTTCGAGCCTATCTGCGTGGCGAGCCTGATCCTCTGCGCCTCGCCGCCGGCAAGCGTTCCGGCGGAACGATCGAGCGAGAGGTAGTCGAGGCCGACGTTGCGGAGGAACTGCAGCCTCGAAGTGATCTCACGAAGGAGCGGGCCGCCGATGATCGCCCTGTTCCCCTCGAGGCCGAGCGATCCGAAGAACTCCGACGCCCTCTCGATAGTCAGAGACGATATCTCGGCGATATTCCTGCCGGCGAGGGTAACGGAGAGGCTATCGGGCTTCAGCCGTGTTCCATGGCAGTCAGAGCATGGACTCGAAGTCATGAACGTCTCGATCCAGCGCCTTATCGCATCGGAGCGGGTCTGGTGATACCGGCGGCGGAGGTTCGGGACGACACCCTCCCAATTTGTGTAGTACTCCCCCTTGCCCCGTTCAAAATCGTACTGGACGACTATCTCGTCGTCGGTCCCCTCGAGTATCATCCGGCGGGCATTCTTCGAGAGCTTGCCGAAAGGTCTTGTCAGCGAGAAACCATGCAGCTCGGCGAGTGCCTCGAGCCGCAGCCTGTACCAGTTCGCCTTCGGCGATCCTATCGATGCGAGAGCTCCCTCGGCAACACTGAGGGTCGGATCGGGCACGAGAAGCTCCTCGGCGAAATCGTTCGTAGTGCCGAGGCCGTGGCATGTCGGGCAGGCCCCGTACGGGGAGTTGAACGAGAACATCCTCGGTGATATCTCGCCGAGTCCGCCGCCGCACCACGGGCAGGCGTACTCGAGACTGTACAGGGTCTCCTCTCCTCCCTGCTGGACAAGGATTATCCCTTCTCCCGCCTTCGCCGCTGTCTCGACCGAGTCGGCCAGCCGCCTCTCGACGCCATCCTTGATTATGACGCGGTCGACTATCACTTCTATATCGTGCTTGCGTTTCTTGTCGATGGCGATCTCGTCGCCCAGGTCGTGCATCTCACCGTCGACCCTCACCCGCGCGAAGCCCTCCTTCGCCAGCTTCGCCAGCAGGGCCTTGTGCTCACCCTTGCGCCCCCTCACTACGGGGGCCATGATGACGAGCTTCTTTCCCTCTCCGGCGGCGGTCAGCCTGTCGACGATCTGCGCGACGGTCTGGCGGCTGATCGGGCGCCCGCACCCGGGACAGTGAGGCTCGCCGGCGCGGGCGAAGAGGACCCTGAGGTAGTCATGGATCTCGGTGATCGTCCCGACCGTAGAACGGGGATTCCTCGAGGTGGTCTTCTGGTCGATCGAGATCGCCGGCGAGAGTCCCTCGATCGAGTCGACGTCCGGTTTCTCCATCTGCTCGAGGAACTGCCTCGCGTAGCTCGACAGCGACTCGACATAACGTCTCTGCCCTTCGGCATAGATCGTATCGAAGGCGAGAGACGACTTGCCCGAACCGCTCAGCCCCGTTATCACGACGAGCTTCCCGCGCGGCACGGTCACTGTGATATTCTTGAGATTGTGTTCCCTGGCGCCTCTGACGACGAGGTCTTCACGAGCCATTCGGCTGCCCTTCCTGCACGTCACCTGCTGATCACTCTTCGTTGTTTTCCGGCTGCTGCTCTCCCGCCTCCAGCCTGTCGAGGGACTTCTTCGCCATCGAGCCCCAGTCGGATTTCTCGCCGTGGGCCGAGACTACCTGCGCGTATATGCTTTTCGCCTCATCGACGCGTCCAAGTTTCTCGTAGCAGACCGCCGCCTCGAGCTTGGAGGTGACCCCCCACATCCCTCCCGTCCTCAGGTAGGGGACACGGAGAAACTCTCGGATCGCTTCTTCGCAGCGGTTGAGATATTTTAGTGATATTCCGGCCCAGTAATGGGCCCTTCCCTGCTGTTCCTCGTTCAGCGCGACAGCCGGTATCCTGCGGTACACCTCCCAGGCCAGCTCGAAGTCACCCGACTGGCTGTAGCAGAATCCGAGGTTGAAGAATATCTCCACGATGTCATCCCTCTCGGGGAACTGCCCGGTCACATCTTTCCAGACATCGCCCGCTTTCCCCCATTCCTCGAGTTCCTGGTAGACACGGGCCTGGTTCGACAACGCTGTGAATTTCGTGTCGCGGTCGGCCGTCGATTCAGCGGCAAGCGCATAATTCACCGCGGCGAGATTCCTGCTCCCCGAGGCGTAGTGTGCCGTGGCCAGTTTGAAATAGACCTGGCCGGTCAGGGGAGATTCGGGTGACTCCCGCAGGAATAACCCGAGCTTCTCTATCGCCTCGGCATACCCTCCCCTGCGCACATCGCAGAGAGCGAGCTGGTAGAGGGCGCCCGCCGCCGCATCGGTCCCGGCATAGTGCTCACGAAGGTATTCGAGGGTCGCGACAGCACCCTCGCAGTCTCCCGCCTCGACAGCCGATTCGCCGCGCGCCAGAAGGGCGAGCGCGGTCCCGGGATAGCCGGGGCAGAGCCTTGTCATCTCGTCGAGATCGCGGTTTCCCTTCTTCGTCGTCACCGGCGGCGAAGTACGACCTCGACCTCCCGGAGAGTATACGGCAGGTGTCGGCACCCTCGAGCTTGATCGCCTCATCGAAACGCCTGGCCGCCTCTTTCGTCTGATCGAGTTCGAGAAGCGTCTCACCGAGCAGCGTCAGCGGACCCGGACTCTTGCGGGCGCTGCAGAGTTCCTCGAAGACTCCGCGTGCCGATGCGTAGTCTCCCGTATCGATCATCCGGCGGCCGGTGAGTTCGAGGACCCGCGCCCGCAACCCGGCGGGCAGATCTTCGCGTTTGAAAAGGGAACCGAGTATAGCATCGGCCTCGTCCCCCCTCCCGGCCTGCCTCAGGGCGAGGGCCTGCCTGTAAGACGCCTCGTCTTCGAGCCCGGTCGGAGGATCGTGGCTCGCGAGGGCGGCGTATTTCCCCGCAGCCCCAGCATATTCGTGCGTATAGTAGAGGCAGTCTCCCGAGCGGAGCAGGCACCTGCCCGCGAGATTCCTCGGGGGATCCCTCGTCAGGCATGACTGGTAGGCCTCGAGCGCCTTCGCGTAATCTTTTCTCTTGAGCCTTGTCTCGCCGAGATCGTAATAGACCGACGCGGTCCTGTAATCGTCAGGATAAGTCCGCGCGAACGAAGCGAGCGCCGATTCGGCTCTTTCCGTATCACCGGTCATCCGGTAGAGGTAACCCGACCTGAGAAGAGCCTCCTTCTTTCCATCCTTCGGCGAGGTATTGTCAAGGAACAGCCCCGCGATCGTCAGCGCGCTGTCTGCCGCCCAGTTGTCCCTTCCTGGAGCGGCGTCGTAAAGACTCTCGAGCTTCTTCTCCTGCGCCCACCAGTAGTGCCCGCCGTCCGAACCGTAATAGCCGAGAAACTCGTTGAGCCTCTTCAGTTTCCCGTTGATGTCCCATTCATCGAGCCTGTATCCGAGCCACGCGCGGTGCGATTTTCCTCCCCATTCAGTGCCGGGGGCCTCTCGCGCTACCTTCCACCACTCATCGATCGCGCTCTTCTTCAAGCCGTCGTCCGGGCTGCCTGTCGCGCCAGATATCTCGTACCCGAGGGCCCGGGCATTGCCGAGATAGTACCTTGCCCTCGCCTTTTCGGCGTCAGGCAGATCGGACCCGATCGCCCTCTCGAGATATACGGCAGCCTCCCTGAACCTTCCCGCCTCCTCGAGGAGGATCCTTCCAGCCTCGAGATATCGCGCCCCGCCGGTGATGGAGGCATCGACAGCGAGACGGGCGAGCGCTCCTTCAGCGTCTCCACCCGGGCCGGCAAGCAGCTCGATCCTGCCCGCTTTCTCAGCGGCCTCGACGGCATATCTGCCGCCTGTATATTCCTTCTCTATCCTGCGAAGATCGGCAGCCGCGCCACGCATATCGCCCGCCGCCTCCCTTACCCCTGCCGAGCGCCAGAGCGCCTCCTCACCCTTTTCTCCGCCCCGGTCAGCCGAGGCGATCATCGACCAGTATCTCAATGCGGAAAGGGTATCGGCTTCCTGGACGACCGATATCTCCGCCAGGCGATCGAGGGTCTCGAGCTTCTCTTCGCCGGAGGCTCCCTCAGCCAGCGCGACATTATAGCGGTGCAGGGCATCTTCATATTTTTTAGATTTTTCAAGGAGGCGCCCTTCAAGAAGGAGAGCGTCGACGAGAAATCCTGAGGCTGGATATGAGCGCCTGAACCATGCAAGCTCTGCAAGGGCATCTTCAGTCTTTCCTTTTTCCTCGAGGAGAGATGCCCTCACCAGGCTGAACTCTCCCTCCGGGTCGGAGTACCCCTCTTCGGACCGCCACGAATCGATCATCGATATCGCCCTGTCACGGTCTCCGGTCTCCCTGGCGGCTAATATCCCGAGCTCATAGGCCCGGGGCCTGCCCGCGCCGTCGGGGAAGAGTTTGAGGTATTCTTCGGATGTCTTCAGGACCGTTTCCTTATCCCCCGCCCCTTCAGCCGCTTCGAGCAGCTTCGACATCGCCTTTTCGCGGAGGGAATCCTCCTCGTAGTCTTCCGCCGCCTGCCTGAAATACCGGGCGGCCTCGTCATATTCACCCCTGGCCAGGGACCTGTCGCCGAGCTTCATCATCGAAAGGGCGGCCACCGGCGACTTCGGATACTTGTCGACCGTTTCCTTCAGTATCTTCTCCGCTTCGAGATCCCTGCCCGATCTCTCGAGCGCGACCGCGAGGCTGTACCCCGCTCTCGATGCCTGGTCGGGATACCTCGCCGGGTCGGAGACACGTCTCAGGACAGTCACCGCTTCGCGCGGATCGCCGGCTGCGACAAGACATTCCCCCGCCTCGAGAAGGGCTTTCCCCTCGAGGGGACAACCTCCCGAAGCTTCCGGTATCATCATCAGCTCATCGGCAGCCTCCCTGAACTTCTTCAGGGCCTTGAGTATGGTGCCGCGATAGTACCTCGCCTTGCAGGCGTTCACGTCATCGGGGTAATCGGACAGAAGTCTTTCGAATGATGCCAGGGCGTCGTTCGCCCTCCCTGCCTGCATCCAGCATTCGCCGGCCGAGAAGAGGGCCGAGGCTCGAAGTGTGCTGGCCGGGTATTTCTCGGAGAACCGTAGAAACTCCTCCGCCGCGGCGACGAACATCCTGTCACCCTGCAGCCTTTTCGCGAAACGGAGATCCTCGTTCTCCCCCGCCATGGAGATTCCGGCGGCGAGAACGGCAGCGAACGCGGCCAGGGCCGCGATAGAGACACCCCTGCGTGTCCTGGAATGGATATTCAAAGAAATTCCTCCCGGTATATATAGGAAGGCGCAGCTTAAAAAACTTTTTTAAAAAAAACAGCATTAGGAAGTTAGCAAATGACCCGTGGCAGGTCAACATGGAAGGGGCGCCGGAAATGCCGGATAAATCGGTTCCCCGGCGCTGTCATCGATCGCGGCAGACCGACTTTATCGCTCCCCAGGTCGTTTCCTCCGTGGCTATCGCTTCGAGGACCTCGATGCGCGCCCGCTTGTCGCTGACATGTGCCAGGCTGCTGTTGACGCCGTTGCGCAGCTCGGAGTCTGTGAAGTCGAGCCATGCTACACCCGGCAGAAGAGCCTGAAAGTATATCGTAAAGAGGATTCCGGGGCCGTCGACGACTGTACCGAGGACAGATCCGTTCACATGGATGGAGCCGGGGTTCAACTGATCGAGCCAGTAGAAGAATGTCTCGTCGCCGTTACTGCCTGGAAGGGAGCCTTCGATGACACCCAGTATCTTCACGCAGGGATTCCCGGTCAACGATACCGATATATCCCAGCCCATGAGACTGTCTACGTCATCGATCATGACATGAACGGGAAAGGGAGCGTAGTCCCAGATCATCGTGTCTGCCGGCGAGAAATACAGTTCATCGGCCATGGCGGGGCTTGAAGCCATCGCGAGCAGCGCCACGGCTGCCAGAAGGACGTTGTATCTCATAAGTGTCATAGTCTTCTCCCGATCCTAACGTATAAGTACCAGTTTTCTCTCCAGCCTCAGCGTCCCGGTCCTCGAGACCGCCATGTACAGACCGGAACTTACGGCCGAGCCGGAGTCGCTCATACCGTCCCATTGAAATTCGCTGCGCCCGGCGGGAGCCGCGCCGCTGAAAAGGCTGCGCACCGGTCCTGCCTGACGCGTCGTATATCCTGATATCCGTAGAGAGTCGATCCCCGCTTCCGCCTGGAAGCTCGAGTACTATCGTCGTGACCGGATTGAACGGGTTGGGAAAGTTGGACAGCCTTCCCTCCTCCGCCGGCGGGACCGTGCCGCCAGTCTGTGTCGTGACGATTATCCTTCCAGCCTGCCCGACTTCCTCGTCTGAGCGGGACCCTGTCGATGTCGAGCACCGAGATGCGCCCGATCTCCACATCGGTCACCCCGGGAGAGAGCGCCTCGAACCTTACCTCGAAGATACTCCCCGGAGCGATGATATAAGAGCGGTATCCCAGTACGCAGACGGTGGCCAGGACCGAATCCGCCGACGGCTCGTCGAGGTCGAAGAACTTCGGGAAAGGCGCCTCGTCGTAGAGCTGCCCCTGGCGGGCGGAAACAAAGGATACGACCGTCGAATCGAATCCGAGACAGCATTCCGCGCAACTCAGCGAATCGACCTGATCGTCGACATGGACATACAGCGTACAGAATTCGCCCGGTGCGACCCTCGTCTCCGCCGGTTCGACCCATACGGAAATGGTCTGCGCCGCGGCAGGTGCCGGAAAGAGCAGACAGAGGGCGAGGGCCGCCGTTGCGGCCCCTGCCCTGCTGCTGATCATTGACTTCAGTCTTTTCAATCTTTTCTCCATGAAGATCACCGGTGCGGGGAAACGGAACGGCCGCTCCCCGCACCGATCCTGAGGTACTACCTCAGCAGGATCATCTTCCTTGTAGCCGTGAAGCCGTCGGATGTCGTCATCCTGTAGAAGTACATGCCGCTGGGAACACCGGTACCCATATTGTTCGTACCGTTCCAGCCGACCTCGTGACTCCCGGCCTCCATGCTTCTGTCGATAAGCGTCCTTACCAGGCGTCCCGAGACGTCGTAGATCCCTATCCTGACCGAAGCGGGCTTCGCCAGGTCAAAGGCGACCGTTGTCGCCGGGTTGAACGGGTTCGGGAAGTTCTGGTTAAGCGCGTCGGCTATCGGGACCTCGGGGCCTTCATAACTGCCGGTCCCCTCGAGAACGAACTGCCTGTTCTCGATATCCCTGATATCGGCCTCGGCGAGCGAGACGTTTATCGAACCTTCACTCTTTACGAGTATCTTCGCGACCTCGCCGGAGCCTGCAAGAGGCTTGTCGACGCCGAGCGCCGAGAGGCAGACCTCCATGCCGCCGAACGAGGGGATAGTCCCGAAGAAGACATCGCCGCGCGTGGCGACAGCGTCACCCTTCGAGATATTTACGATCTCGCATCCGTCGCCAGTCTCGATGACCAGCCTCGCGCCCTTCAGTGTCGAGGCGCGGCTGCTCATCATGATCGAGACGATCGTTCCCGCATCGGTAGTCGTGGGAACGAGATCGAAGGCGACCATGTTCTCGAGGTTCTCCGTCGATCTCTCCTCAGGCACGAAGTCGAATCCCAGGGGATCCACGTTGCCGTAGTTCATCGAGAAGATCATCAGGTCCTCGAAGTCGATCGCGTCGTCGGGCAGAGGTATTCCGAACCTCGACCAGTCGTCGGTCGGCCCGAAGTCCGCCTCGGCGATCCATCCTCCGCCTCCGCCCTCTGTAGAGCCGAACGCGTTGGAGAAATCTCCGAGATCGTTGAAGTTGACGAGGCCGTCATACCCGGCGAAGATGTCGCCGAGCCAGTAGCTCGTCGACCTGTCCGCCGCTCCTGCGTCGAAGACCGAGTAGTTGCCGGCGCAGTCGTACGAGAATGCCGCGTAGTAATAGATGTCGCGCGGTGCGCGCGGATCGTCGTCGAACGACTCACCGGGCACCTGCGTGACGAACGTTCCGCCGAGATGATCGGCGGGGTACGAAGGCGCGGTGATATACTGGGGATAGTCGCCCCATGCGACGAGCCTGATCTCCACGCCGACGAACGAAGCGTCGCCCGTGGGATTCGTCCAGGCGAGATGGACCTTGTTGTGGCCCGGCATCGCCGAGAATCCGGAAGGCGCCGCCGGCGGCACGGTATCCTTGATAAACGACCAGCTGTACGTATCAGGGGTGCCCTCTCCGTTCTCGTTCCCCGCCATGTCTGCCACGCGGAAGTAAACGGTGTGGCTCCCTTCCGAGAGTCCGGCGAAGCCGGGCAGCGCCCAGCCGTCGTCGTTCCACTCGGGCACATCGATGCCGGTGAATATCGTGACCCATCCATCCGCGTCGATCTGGTACTCGGCCCAGTCGAGCGCCTGGTCATCGTCGAATCCGAAGTTCGCGAATGTGGGCGCCACGTTGTAGCAGACGCCCTCCGCCTCGGCGATCGGCTCCATCGTCGGCCCGGTGCAGTCGATGCGGACCTCTCCGTCGACCATCGCCACGCTGAGAGGCACGTTGTTCACGTCACGGACCTTGAGGTCGGTGATCGTGATCGCGCTGAGTCCCTCGGCCACAGGCGTGAATACTACCGTGAAGAGATCGCCGGAACCTGTGGCGCCGGTGGTCCCGCCGAGGATCGACGTGCTGATCTGATACTCTCCGCCGCCATTGTCGAGAGCGAAGAAGGTCGTCCCGCCGATTCCGGGCAGGTACGATCCTTCGACGATATCAGTCGATACGTTGCCGACCGACACTACCGCGCCGTCGACCTGGAAGGTCACGTCGATTCCGCGTACCTCATCCACACCGACATGGTCGAGCCAGAAGGTGTAGGTGATCGGATCGAGACAGTTCGTCGTGCCGTAGGCCGGCACTACGCTGAGCTGGTTGGGAGCACCCAGCCACGGATCAAAGTCGACGTAATCGGAGACAGCGTCTCCCGTACCGGTCGGATTGAGCGTGGCGTGATAAGGCCCGGATGCGTCGCCCCACCAGTTGTTCGTGCCGTCTACCATGAGATAATCGGCGTTAGAGCGGATACCGTACGTATTGCCGCAGCCTATATAGTTGTAGTTGGCCACAGCGCTGGTGAAGACACCCGTGTCGCAGGTGCTCTGGCAGACCCAGAACTCGA
Source organism: Candidatus Krumholzibacteriia bacterium (assembly GCA_963836185.1). Lineage (GTDB taxonomy): Bacteria > Krumholzibacteriota > Krumholzibacteriia > Krumholzibacteriales > Krumholzibacteriaceae > JAUWCL01. Next base: position 361,755 of record CAWIIQ010000002.1, on the reverse strand, counting down.
TCGCGGCCTCGAAGTTACAGACAGTGTTGTAACTGATCGTGATGTCGAGGTCGTCGGGACCGTATCCGGCGTCGGCCTCGATGCCGTATGTGCCTGCGACAGTCGTTCCGACATTCGTCACCGTGTTGCCAATGACATCTACGTCGAGAACGGCTAGCGGGGCCTTGAGCATATCCCTGCCCGAGGTCAGCGGAGCCTCTTCTTCGACGAACGGAGATGGCTTCAGTTTCGGTGGATCGCTGGCAACGATACCCCAGCAGTAACCACCGATCATTTCGACCTCGACATCGTTCCCCGAGATCGTTCCCGCTCCATCGATATTATAGATTCCCATATGGGAACCGGTGATCGTGTTGCCGTCTATCGCGTGAACGCCGTAGTAGCTGAGGATCGAGGTAGCGACCCAGCTGCCGCCGTTGTAAGCGATTCCCGATATCACATTGTCTTCGATATCGCCGGTACCAAGGGCCGCCGAGACCTGGATACCGTTCTGGGCCGTAACGCCGGTCTCTCCGGCACCGGTAATAATGTTGTCTCGCACATCGACGGCGAGAGGTGTCGTTCGCTCCGCGTTCAGCGCCATAGCGTTCTTCTGGAACCCGGTGATCGTAGTCCCATGTACGTCGATCGACCTTGTAGTCAGGTCATCGTTGTACAAGTACATCGCTACGCCGTGCTGCGCGCCGCTGAACGGGGTGTCCATGATCCCGAGGATCGAGCAGTCGTAGACTCCTCCGCCTGCGTTGCGGTATCCGATCCCGAGGAACCTGTAGTTCGCGTTACCCTTTCCCGCGCCGTCGACGGTGAGATCGTTTATCTCCACATCGTCTGTGTCGTGGATATAGACGACCGGGTAGTTGTTGAGTGTACCCGTGGTAAAGAAGAGCGGAAGGGCGTCTGGCGAAAGGATCACAGTCCCCGCGCCGTCTCCCTGAAGGACGAGATCGCTTGTGATCTCGAGCTGCTCCTCGTATGTACCGTCGTGGATGTAGACGGTGCTGCCGTCGACCATATCGATTCCCTCCTGCACGATTCCGACAAGGCCCGTCTGCGGGCTGTCGTCATCGACGTGCAGGGCGGAGAAATCACCCTGGAACCCGATGTCGGTACTCATGTCTGTTCCGACGTCGAGCCACGGAGTGTAATCGAGTGTACCCGCGATGAGCGCCGCGGGGACGTTTGATCCGAGCCAGTTGCCCGAGGCATCGACTGTGATCGTGTCGACATTCGAACGGACAGCCAGTGTATTGCTGAACAGGCCGTTGAATCTGGCATCGACCGCGGTGAAGATACCGGCGGCGCAACCGCTCTCGCAGGTATATACCTCGATACCAACCTCGAAACCGGTGACGATGTTTCCATTGATCGTCGCATCGAGATCATTCGGTCCCCAGCCGGCATCTACTTCGATACCGAAGGTCGCCGTATTGTCAGGGCCGGTGAATGTCACGACATTGTCGAGTATGTCGACATCGAGCAGGGCGAGAGGCGCCCCGTCGAAAGGCCTCGAAGAACCGACTGGCATGTCATCCATCCCTGCCGGAGAGGGAACAGCCTTCGGCGGATCGCTGCCGATGATACCGAAAGCGTATACACCGATCTTCTCGATCGTCAGGTCGTTTTCGCTGATCAGGCCTGCACCGTCGATATTGTAGATACCCATGTGGGCAGCCGTGATCGTATTGCCGGTGATATCGACATCAGCATAGTAATTCAGGATGCTGGTCGCTACCCACTTCGTGACATCGGCTGTATTGTCGTAAGCGATCCCGCTTATGACGTTGTCCGCTATGGTACCGGTGGCGATGTCACCATAGACCTGCACACCGTTCTGCGCTGTTACTGTAGTCGCGCCCGCACCGGTGATCGTGTTACCGCGGACATCGACCGCAAGGCCTGTCGTCACGTCGGCATTGAGCGCCATAGCGTTCTTCTGGAATCCGGTGAGCGTACAGCCGTGGACATCGATCGACCGTGAGGTCAGATCGTCGTTCCAGGAACTGATACCGACACCATACTGTGCGCCGCTGAACGGCGTGTTTCGGATGTCGAGGATATCGCAGTCATAGATGCCGCCGCCCGCGTTCCTGAACCCGACACCGAGGAACCCTGTATTCGCGTTCCCCTTGCCGGCTCCGTTCAGTGTTATGTCGCGGATCTCGGCATCAGCATCATGGATATATATGATCGCACGATAATCCTTGCTCGTGGCCCATGAGAGCGCCAGAAGATCGGGTGAGAGGATCTCCGTACCCAGGCCGTCTCCCTGGAGGACGAGATCCTTGCCGATATCAAGCTGCTCCTCGTAGGTGCCGTCATGGATATAGACGGTGCTGCCGTCGACGAGGTCGATACCCTCCTGCGCGATCCCGACGATGCCCGTCTGGGGGCTGTCGTCATCGACGTGCAGAGCGGAGAAATCGCCCTCGAAGCCGATCCCGGGACGGTTGTCCGTACCAGTATCGAGCCACGGGGTGTAATCGACGAGCGTTCCGCCGTTGGCAAGCGCGTTCACGCCAGCAGGATCATTCGATCCCCACCAGTTGCCGGAGGCGTCAGCGTCGCCGGTCCCCTGGTGCCTCACCGCAAGGGCGGTAGCCTGGGCTCCGCCGTCGATGAAGGCGTTGTCGCGGACCGTGATCGTCGAGGCATCGAGTCCCGCACGGAAGCGTATGCCGTTGGCCGGATCGGCCGGCGCGGCAGAACCGTTGAACTCGAATGTGTTTCCTTCGATAGTCACATTAGTTGAGGCCAATCCGTAATCTGTCCCGTACAACTGCAGGCAGGCGGACGGGTAGCCCGCGTAGGGCGAAGGCCCCGTTGCCTCGAACTGGTTGTAGGAGATCGTGCTGTTCTTGAATGCCGCCTGCATGTTCGTGTAGCCGTTGTTTCGGAAGATGTTCCCCGAAACAGTCGCGTTCTCGAACGCTGATGCGAGATTCATGGAGCAGCCATCGAACAGGTTGTCGACTAACTGGAATCCAGATGAATTGAATGTAACGTTCCCGGCGAAGATCGAACCACCGGTGAACTCGTTGTTTCCGATGTACAGATCGTTGAATACGTCGGAGCCGTCGAAGTGCGCTACAGAGTAAGAATCGGTCCAGAGGGCCGCATCGAAGACATTGTACTCCAGCACGATGTCCGGTGATGTGACGTTGAACCAGAAACCTCTCTGCGCGACTCCGTCCATGACGCAGTTGCGCATCTCGAATCCTGAGCCGTGGCTGTCGCAGTTGCCGAGACGTCCGGCCGCTGCGGTACCGGTCATCGTGAGTCCATCGAGGACCACGTCGACCGCGGCGACTGTCACGAGGTGCCCGGAGGCGCAGGTCAGGATCGTCTCGGAACCTGTCCTGCCTCTAGCGTCGATACCGGCCTGTGCACCTTTCAGTGTGAGAGTCTTGTTTATTGTGATGTTCTCAGTCCAGGTCCCGGCAGCTATGACGATCTCGTCACCAGCTACCGCCGCGTCTATCGCCGCCTGGACCGTTGCGTAGTCACCGGGGACGTTCAGAGTAGCCGCCTTCGATCCTGCCGTCAGCGAAAAGCAGACGAGAAGACAGAGTGCGGACACTAACGCGAGTCTTTTCATGGTACCCCCTCCTAAACAGTTGAGAAGCAACTATCAGTTAAACCCGTACCCCTGCGGTCGAGGTTACGGTGACAATCCGGTCATCGCATACCTCCCCTCGCGGTTGTCATGTATGTTTTCGGGATAGTCCCTGTGTAAAATCGAGACAAGAATGCCTCTCCCCCTCCTGATCCGGCGTCAGCCGGACAAGAAGCCACACTCCTGTAATGTGATCGCTGAATCCCCTGGTTGCCCCTCCGACGATGCTCGAACCGGGTGTGACGGCCGACCCTTGCCCGGCCGTCACATCCGAAAAATCACAGTCTCCATGCAGGCCTACTTGTGCATCTCCTTGATCGCGCCCCAACTCGTCTCTTCCGTGCCCACCGGGCAGGAGACACTCATCAGGATGCAGCAGGCATCGAAGAGCTCGCCTGTCGGCCCGCAGTAGAACGCCGGGTAGAAAGACGGCATCGACGTGCCCTCGATGTTCGGCCATACCCTCATCGCGTTGGCGATGGCGAATTCGATGTAGCAGCACTCGCACTCGGTGAACTGACCGTTGAAGGTCACATTCGATGTGACACCGGTTACCTGGCCGTACAGCAGGCTGACCCTCGCACTGACATTGTAGTACGAGATCGTGCCGGTGAAATCCAATCCCGACGAGCCGAAGTACGCACCGTTGAGCCAGAAGTTGCCCCCGTCATAATTCGTGACGTAGTCGATCCAGCCCGTGCCTGTCGCGTCTAGACTGCGGCCCGTTTCACCAGCGCCGGCAGCGTCGATCGCCATGCCCCATACGTGCCACTGCCCGCCCAGGGTAGCGCCATCCCACGACATGGCATCCTGTGTGTTGCCCGGGACTCCTCCATTGACGGGGGTCCCGCAGAATCCCTCGGATACACGCCCGGGAAGGAGTGTTCCCGCGTAAGTGGAATAGTAGCCCTGGTTGGGAATGTACTGAACATCGCAGTTGCAGAACTGCGCGGAGACAGCCGTCGCGAGAAGCATCATTCCCGCAACGATGAGCAGCATTTTCAAAACCTTCATAATTTCCCTCCGGTTCCAGATAAAGTGACGGATCATTCTATCCATCGGAAACCCGTCTTGCGAATCTACCTTGCGATCACCTCCCGTCAGCGGGCCGGATGAAAAGCACTGCGAGTAGTATCACCCCCGCAAGTTCAGGATTCGCTTATGTCAGGCAGCGGACCTACCTGTACATATCCTTGATCGCGCCCCATGTCGACTCTTCGGTGCCGGTCACGGAGCACATTATCGTAGCGGTCAGGCAGCACGTATAGTGCAGCTCGCCGCTGTCAGCGCTGCAGAGGAAGGGCGGATAACCCGCCGGCATCGCGGCGGCGTCCCCGGTCTTCCACATTCTCGTCGAGTTTGCGGATATCTCGATCGAGCACAGCTCACAGAGGTCGAACACGCCTACTATGGTGATGTTCGACGTGACTGCTACGGGCATATTGCCCACGACAGTCACTCTCGCGTTCACGTTGCAGACCGTGACGTACCCATCGAGGTCAGTCCCGTCGCTCCAGGGATTGTTCCCCTCGAGCCAGAAGTTGCCTCCCTCGTAGTTCGTCACATAGTCGATCCAGCCGAATCCCGATGCGTTGACATCGCGATCGACTTCGACACCGCCGGCGGCGTCGATCGACATTCCCCATATCTTCCACTGAGTGCCCAGAGCGGCCCCGTCCCAAGACTCCGCGTTCAGAGTGTTGCCGGGTACTCCGGAATAGAATGGTGAGTAGCACCACGCCTCGGAGATCCTGCCCTCGAGCAGGCCCCCGCCCGGCGCTGTCCAGCTGCCCTCGTACGGCAGCGCACCATCACCACATGGATGAGTCTGCGCAGACGCGACACCGGTCAGTGAGACCGCTGTCACGATGGCGAGTATCATCACGGAAAACAATCGCAGAAGCTTCACTTGCATCCCTCCGTTCCTGGTGTTGAAGCAACCTGTTCCCGATTCTGATGTAAACTAACAATCCTCCCTGCCCGTCACAGCCGCACCACGTCGTCTTAGAGGGGGATGTGGCAGGATTGTATCAGAAATAGGGGTAAATATCTAGATAAATATCGGCCTTCTGTCAACTATACATGACAAAAGACATCAATAATGGAGTAACTGCTGTAATCGTTACAAGTTAGGCAGGCAGAAAAGATGTAATCCGGCATTGCTTTTTTATGGAGAGAGCCGGTTGAGGAGTCTCGGGAAGGGGATGGTCTCCCTTACGTGCTGGATCCCGCATATCCAGGCGAGCGTCCTCTCCACCCCGAGGCCGAAGCCCGCATGGGGGAATGTGCCGTACCTTCTAAGGTCGAGGTACCATTCGAACGCCTTTTCCGGAAGGCCGTGCTCCTCGATCCTCTTCTGAAGCAGGCCGAGGTCTGAGGCCCGCTGTCCGCCGCCGATGATCTCTCCGTACCCTTCGGGGGCGAGAAGGTCGACCGAGAGGCTGTATGTCTCATCGTCAGGATCGGGCTCCATGTAGAAAGCCTTGATCGCCGAGGGAAAACGGTGGACGAATACCGGCCTGTCGAACTCACCGGCAAGGATGGTCTCGTCAGTGCCGCCGAAGTCTCCCCCCTCGTTGAAATCGACACCTTTATCCCTGAGTATACGCGCCGCCTCAGTGTAGGAGATCCGAGGGAAGGGGCCCTGCACCTTCTCTAGCTGGGAGATGTCGCGTTCGAGCTCTCCCTCGAGCAGATCCCTGTATGTCTCGACCGAACGGCCGACGATCTCCACGATGAAATCCTCACCGAGCTGCATGATGTCGTCGAGGTCGGCGAACGCGACCTCGGGCTCCACCATCCAGAACTCGATCAGGTGCCGCCTCGTCTTCGACTTCTCCGCCCGGAAAGTCGGGCCGAAGGTGTAGACCTTGCGGAAGGCCGCCGCTGTCGCCTCGTTGTAGAGCTGCCCGCTCTGTGTCAGGTACGCCTTGTCGCCGAAGTACTCGGTCTCGAAGAGAGTGGTCGTACCCTCGCACGCGTTCGGAGTAAATATCGGCGTATCGCAGAGGATGAATCCCCTGTTGTCGTAGAACTCCCTGATAAAACGGATAAGCCCGGCCCTTATCTTCAGGATGGCGTTCTGCCTGCGGCTGCGCAGCCAGAGATGGCGGTTGTCCATAAGGAATGTGTTGCCGTGGTCCTTTGGAGTTATCGGGTACGGCTCGGCGATCTGGATTATTTTGAACCGGGCGACACTCATCTCGTACCCGCCGGGTGCGCGCGCGTCCTCCCTCACATTCCCGGTAACCTCGAGCGAGGATTCCTGGGTCAGGGACGAAGCATGCTCGAATTCTTCATCTCCGACTACGGCCTTCTCTATGACGCACTGGATAATACCCGTGCCGTCGCGCATCTGGAGGAAGAGGAGCTTGCCGCTTGAGCGCATGTTGTATACCCAGCCCTTGAGCGTCACTTCCTGGCCGGTGAACTCGCCGATTCCTGATATCTCTGCCGGCTTCATCTATATCTCCCTTAAAAACGACCCTGTTTTTTATATCACCGGGGGGGACCCCTGTAAACAAACAAATAAACACCGCGGCTCGCCAGAAGTCAAACGCCGCGATACGGCACGATAATTGCCGATAAGCAACCGACGGAAATAAAAACGATTTCAATATATACGAACGGGATGACAGGGACCAGTGAATATCTATACGCCGCAAAGACTTACGAAGGCACATCGAACAAGCGCGATCATCGCTCTCATTCTCATGGTTGCATTCTGCAAACCGTTGACGGCCAACCCGTTGGATGAGATAGACAACGAGATACTCAAGTCATACACGACCGCTGAGCTCCAGCACGGGGCGTGGTCGCTCCAGGTCCCGGCAAGAGCGGTCTACCGCGACGCGATGGAGACCCTCAAGGCGGGCGACAGCGATACGGCCCGACGCAAACTCATGCTGGCCGCGAGGATGTCGGGCGACTATCCCGATCCGATGTTCGCCCTGGCGCGCATAGACCTCCGCAAGGGAAACACCGATTTCGTGGTCCACCTTTTAGAAGGATACAAGCGCAAGGTCAGGGGTTTCTACGGACAGGCCCTGCTTGCCGCGAACGTTGTGATACTGTCGACATCAGTATCCTTCGCCGTCCTCTTTCTCGCGCTGATATTCCTGCTCGTCAGGCACTGGCCCGAGTACGACCACAAGATAAGAGAGATGTACGGCGGCAGGTTCGCTTTCCCGCCGGCAAGGTTCATCGGCCCTCTCGCGATACTCGGCCTGCTCATAGCGCGAGGCGGTATCGCCCTTTACTCCGCACTGATGATGGCTGTCCTCTGGCCGGTCATAGGCCGCAGGGAGAAGGCCGCCCTTCTGACTTTGACAATTTTCATCTGCGCCATATCGGTCCTTACCCCCAGGCTCGAATCGCTCACGGCGGCGGTCGACGAGGGAAGCGTCACACGGCGACTCGCCATGATCAACGAGACCGGGGCCGACTCGAGGCTCATCAGGTCGATAAGATCGATCGATGATAAAAGGTTCTCGGCAGAGAAAGATTTCGCTCTCGGCACGATGCAGTCGAGGATGGGGCTGTACGAAGAGGCCCGCGACCACCTGCTCGCGAGCGTCTCTAAGCGCGGAGATTTCGAGCCGGCGTACCTTAATCTCGGAAATGTCTACTTCAGGCAGGGCGATTTCAACCGGGCGCTGGCAGGCTACCAGAGCGTCGTCTCGATCGACTCGACGAACGCACTCGCCTGGTTCAACATCGGACAGACTTACATCAACAAGATGCTTTTCGCGGAATCGAGCGATGCCCTCGAGAGGGCTCGCGAATTTGGCATAGAGGCATATAACGAGGCGAATCCCGCCACTACCCTGCTCGAGCTCGACATATATGACTGCGGATTCCCCGCCGCCGAGCTGTGGAGGATCGCATACAGGGAGGGCGGCTCTGGAAGATCAAGGATACTCGACGGTGTTTTCCGTCCCTACCTGCTCTTCCCGCTCAGGTACATCTGGATACTGCTCGTCATCGCGGTAGCGGCTGGAATGATCCTGGCGAGGATCGTACCCCGGTCATGGAAGGTATCGTTCTGCGCCAACTGCAACCTGACGACATGTCCCGACTGCTGCGATACGGATACAGGAATCATGCTCTGCCACAACTGCGCCACTGCTATCGGAGGGTTGTCGAGCGTGAAGGTCATGGAGGCCCTGCTCCGGCACAGGAGACAGAAGGTCAGGTCGAGAGGCAATCGCGGCAAATGGTGGAGAATGGGCGTCGTTCCCGGATCATCGAAGATAATCCTCGGATCAGCCTGGAAGGGCATGTTCATCATGTCGGCAGCGGCAGGCGCCGTCTTCATGCTTATCTGGAACGGATTCTATCTCCATGACCCGCGCAGCGCCGGCTCTGCCGCTCCGCTGATGCAGCAGGCTGCCACTGCGGCGGTCATCGCCCTCTGCTGGCTCGCGACGTTCAGGTCGAGAAAACCCCACGAACAGATAAACTACCGTATACTGCCCCAGGACTACCGGGTGGAGAAACCCGAAGAGAAGAGACCCGCGGCGAGGCAGAGCCTCGATCTGGGGGATGAGCCGGCCAGCCGGAACGCAGGACGGCGCGATGCAGTCACCCGAGCGCAGGCGTTTCACCGAGCAGGACAACAAGGCCCAGGAAGCGTTCAAGGATTACCTCGAAACGCTGTAGGAAGGAAGATCGATGGCACTGGAAGGCAACGCCAAGGATTTCGGGCTGAGTGAGATATTCCAGCTCATCTCGATCCAGAAGAAATCCGGGATGCTCTCGGTCTCGGGTGACGAGAATATGGCAATATTCTTCCAGGACGGCCTTATCGTCTCGACGAGGGACCGCAGGGCCAGATCGCGCGATCCCCTCAAGGAATACCTTCTCAGGTACGGCTTTATCGGCCGCGACGAGATGAACAACCTGCAGCAGATCCAGGCGAGGTCCGGCATGGACCTGACCGACATCCTGCTTCAGGAGAAGTACTTCTCGGACGACGAGCTGAGCACGATATTCAACGAGCAGATATACGAGACGGTCCAGGAGGTCCTCTCCTGGCCGAAGAGTTACTACAAGTTCGTCAGCGGCAGCGGAGTCCTCGTCGGCGTCCGGACCTTCTCGGCCATCAAGGTCGAGGGGCTCCTGATGGAGAGCATGAGACGCATCGATGAGCTCCCCGAGATGCAGAGGATATTCCCTTCGGATGAGATAGTCGTTCGCCGGCTTCCCGCGCCGACGGGCAGCAGCGCCAAGCTGGAGAAGAACGAAGAGGTCCTCTACAACATGCTGTCCGAAGAGACGAGCATATCCGAGCTGATGGCGCACTCCCGTATGGCGAGGTTCAGCACCTATGAGGCCCTCAAGCTCCTGCTCGAGAAAGAGCTGCTCGAGATCACGAAGGACACGAGCCCGGTAGCCGAGCAGATCGAGGAAGAGGTCCTCGAAGAGAAAGCAAAGAGCGGAAAGAAATTCGCTCCGACCCTCGCTGTAGTCTTCATGCTTATCGCATGCTTCTTTGCCGGTGAATATGTCGTGCCCGCGATCCTGCCGCCGGGATGGACCGCCGAGGCCTTCTCGAGCGATTCCAGGGCGGCGGCTTCATCCGGCGAAGGGATGCTGTCGGCCGATCTCCCGGAATTCCAGCTGCGGCGGCTCGAGGCAACGGTAAGCGAAGGCCTCGAGGAATACTTCGCCGTCAAGGGCACCTATCCCTTTACGCTCGAGATACTCGTCGTCAGGAAGTTCGTCACCCGCGACACGATATCGCAGGTCCACCAGTCAGGCATCGTGTACAGGATGGGCGACAGCGGACGCGATTATGCTCTGGCCCGCGAATGATCCACATCGATCTTATCTTTTCTTGAGAAGCGGAGTCAGGTCGGCGACGGCGTTTATCATCCGCCCCTTGATATCCTCGAGCCAGAAGAGCCCTGCGCGTGAAAGCTTGATCTTTACAGTCACTGGCGTGTCGATCACCCAGACCCCGTCGCGCCTGAGGCGGAAAGGGTCGGTCTCCGCCGCGCTTCCTGATGGATAGAGGGTGAAAGCGGCCCTGTAGCCCGCTTCCGCCGCGAGCAGGGCGATATCCCGGTCCGTCCTTCCGAACGGATAGGAGAGGCTCTGGACCCGGGTGCCGGTGCGCCTCTCGATCTCTTCCTTCGATCTCGCCATCTCACGCAGCGCCTCCCCACGCGGAAGGCGGGTCAGCGGCAGATGGTTCTCGCAGTGCGAACCGAAAGAAAAGTTCCCCGAGAGAAGAGTGTTCACCGTCTCCCAGTCCATGTGCCGCGCTTTTCTCCCGGGCAGGTCGAGTTCCCAGCTGTTCTCCCTGCCAGCGAATCCGGAGACGAGAAAGACGAGCGCCGGAACGCCCAGGCTCTCGAGTACCGGGGCAGCGCTGCGCGCTACGCAGTCGTAACCGTCATCGAATGTAAGGAGGATCTCCTTCTCCGCGGCCTGCCTCGTTTCTTCGACAGTCTCGAGGAACGCCGTCTCATCGATAAAGCTGTATCCGGAATCGATAAGCGATCTGATATGCCCCTCGAACCTGCGGGGGCTGATCCAGGTCCCCCCGAGCTCGAAATCGATCACCTTGTGATATGTGAGCACCCCGGGGATCTCGCGGCCGGGATACCCCCACCGGTGATGCCAGAAGGCGTAGAGAGCGGCGACGGCGAGGATGATGAGTGCCGACACCTGAAGCAGATCCGTCATCTCCGTCCCCTGCCCGTATGGCCGAACCCTCCCGGGCCGCGGGCTGTGTCGTCGAGCTCTTCGGTCTCGACGAGCTCAGCTTCGGGAAGGCCGCAGATGACCATCTGCGCTATCCGGTCCCCCCTGCGGACAACGAAATCCTCGCTCCCGAAGTTGAAGAGGATCACGCCGACTTCTCCGCGGTAGTCGCTGTCGATAGTGCCGGGGCTGTTGAGCAGTCCGATCATGCTTTTAAGGGCAAGTCCGCTGCGGGGCCTTACCTGCGCCTCGAATCCCCGGGGGACGGCCATCTCGAACCCGGCGGGGATGAGGGCCACCCTGCCCGGCTCGACCATTATCTCTCCTTCGCAGGCCGCGTGAAGATCGAATCCGCTCGATCCTTCGGTCATGCGGGCGATGGGAGGCAATTTTTCGTAGTGGGGGAGATACCTGATCTCGATGGTGACTGGCGCATTTTCTTTAGACCCGCTGCTCATCTGCCCGTTTTCCTTCCGGACGCGCCTTCCGGACCGCATGTCGCCCGGATGAGCCGGTCCGGCGCGAGAAGCATATCTGCTGCCTCTGCGATCATGCCCGTATCTACCGCGTCTATGTCCCTGAGCACATCCTCGACCTTCCTGAAACTGCCGAGGTAGCACTCTTCGTGAAAGAGTCTGAACAATCTCGTCTCCGAGCTTTCGAGGCCGAAGATTATCGATCCCTTCAGCTGCGCCCTGGCGCTCTCTAGCTCTTCACGAGTGACACCGCCGCTGCGAAGCTTTTCGATCTCCTTTTCGAAGATATCAAGAGCCGGCCGCAGATTTTTCGGATCGACACAGAAGTATACCGAAAAGGCGCCCGTGTCGCTCCACAAATTAACGTTTGAAAAGACCGAATAAGCGAGACCCGCCTTCTCCCTCATGCTCTGGAACAACCTCGAGGAGACCCCGCCGCCTATGATCCCGGACAGGAGCATCACGGCGAACCTCAAAGGGTGGCCCGCGGAAACGGTCCGGCTGCCGATACACGTATGGTACTGCTTCCATCCGCTCCTGCGGATCGACCTGGAGACGGCCGGCATGATACTGTCGCGCCTGAGCCCCGGGCGCCTCCCCTTGAGCTGGAAGGTAAATCTACTGTCCAGCATCCGCGCCACCTTTCCGGGAGCGAGAGTGCCGATATAGGCGAATACCGTGTTCGCCGCCGTGTAGGTCTTCCTGTGAAAGGCCGTCAGGCCGTCCCGGTTTATCCTGGAAAGGTCCATGAGGTTGCCCGCGACGGGGTACCCGAGCTGGCTTCCGTTGAACAGCCCCTTGAAGAAGAGCTCGTAGACCTCCTCCTCGGGAGAGTCATTGACGCTCCTGATCTCCTCTCTTATCACCTTCAGCTCCGTCCTCAATGACGGAGACTCGACCAGGGGATTGAGGACGATGTCGGAGAAGACGTCGGCCAGCTGCGGGAAGTGCTCCTCGAGCGTCCTCCCGTAATAGCAGACAGATTCCTTGCTGGTGAAAGCGTCCCACTGGCCGCCGATCGACTCGAGGTCGAGCGCGATATCGAGGCCGGTGCGTGACGGCGTTCCGCGGAACACCATGTGCTCGAGGACATGCGACATCCCGCGCTGGCCGGGTCCCTCGTCACGGGAGCCCTTCCTTATCCATACGCCGAACGCCGCTGTCTGCGGAACGATGTTCTTCTGATAAAGCAGGACCGCCCCTGAATCAAGGGCGATCCTGCGTGGTTCTGGCAGTTTTATCATAATGGATCAGCGTCGGCCGCCGCGACCGCCACGGTCGCCGCCGCCTCTTCGGCCCCCGTCCCTGCTGCTTCCGTGCTTTTCCTCGTCGTAATCCGGGAGAAGCACCTTGCGGCTGAGGCGGATCTTGCCGTCGCGATCGACGTTGACGACCTTGACCTCGATCTCGTCACCGACGTTGAGAACATCCTCGACTCTTTCGACACGGTTGATGTCTATCTCGGAGATGTGCAGCAGCCCGTCACGGCCCGGCATGATCTCTACGAAGGCGCCGAACTGGACGACGCTCCTGACCTTGCCCTTGTAGACCTTGTCGACTTCGGGCTCGGCGGTGATCTCTTCGAGCATCGCCATCGCCTTGTCATGCGACTCTCCGTCGATGGCGGCGATAGTGACTGTGCCGTCATCATCGATGTCGATCTTCGCGCCTGAAGTATCCTGGATATGCCTGATCATCTTGCCTCCCGGGCCGATGATCTCACGGATCTTGTCGACAGGCACCTTGATCTGGTGGATCTTAGGAGCGAAGGGCGAGATGTCGTCTCGCGCCTTGTCGATTGTCCCGTTCATGATATCGAGGATCTGCAGTCTTGCCCTCTTCGCCTGCTCGAGCGCTTCGGTCATTACCTCTTTCGAGATACCCATGACCTTGGTGTCCATCTGGAACCCGGTCACGCCGTCGCACGTCCCGGTGACCTTGAAGTCCATGTCGCCGAGATGGTCCTCGAGTCCGAGGATATCGGTGAGGATCGCGTGCTTGCCGTCCTCCGTGATCATACCCATCGCAACACCCGCAACGGGCTTTTTGATAGGTACGCCGGCATCCATCAGCGCGAGGCTTCCGCCGCAGACAGTGGCCATCGAGCTGGAGCCGTTCGACTCCATGACGTCGGAGACCACCCTGACCGTGTAGGGGAAATCCTCGTCAGTGGGGATAACGGGGCTGATCGCCCTCTCGGCGAGCGCTCCGTGGCCGATCTCCCTGCGGCCGGGGCCGCGGAAGAATCCGACCTCGCCGACACTGAACGGCGGGAAGTTGTAATGAAGCATGTACTTCTTCCAGCTCTCGCCCGACAGCGCGTCGATGCGCTGCTCGTCCTGCGAGGTGCCGAGTGTCGTCACGACGAGAGCCTGAGTCTCTCCCCTGGTGAACAGGGCGCTGCCGTGGGTCCTCGGGAGTACCGCGATCTCGCACTTGATGTCACGTACCTCATCGTAGGCACGGCCGTCGGTCCTGACCTTCTCGTCGAGGATCATCTTCCTGACAGCCTCACGCTCGAGGTCGTGCATGATGTTCTTTATGGCTTTTTCCGACTCGGGGAATTCCTCGCCGTATTTTTCGAGGGCCTCGGCCGTCAGATTCGAAAGAGCCTTCGCTCTCTTATGCTTGCCCTTTACGCGACAGGCCTGGTCGACTCCCTGGAGATAGTCATGCCTCAGCCTCTGCTGGAGGTCCTGATCTACCTCGGTCACCTCAAACGTCCTCTTCTCGGGGATGTCGCACTCGGCGAGCACTTCCCTCTGGAAGGCGTTCAGTTCCTTTATCTTCACGTGTCCGAATTCGAGCGCTTCCATGATCTTCGCTTCGGGGAGCTCTTTGGCATCCCCCTCGACCATGATGATCGCCTCGTCTGAACCGGCGATGACGAGCTCGAGCTCGCTCTCCTCAAGCTGATCGAAGGTCGGGTTGAGGATGAACTCGCCGTCCTTCAGGCCGACCCGCACTCCGCTGACAATCGTGTCGAACGGGATGTTCGACATGTTCAGCGAAAGCGACGCGCCGATGATACCCAGGATGTCTGCCTGATGCTGCTGATCGCTGCTCAGGACCGTACAAGCCACCTGGACCTCGCTCATGAAGCCCTCGGGAAAGAGCGGCCTGATCGGCCGGTCTATCTGCCTCGCTCCGAGGGTCTCCCTCTCGGAGGGCCTTCCCTCACGCTTGAAGAATCCGCCGGGGATCTTGCCGGCGGCGTAAAATTTTTCCCTGTACTCGACGAAGAGCGGGAAGAACCCCCTGTCGCTCACGGCCTCTGATGAGACTGCCGTGACGAGGACGGTGGTCCCCTCTTCCCCTACCAGGACCGAGCCGTCAGCCTGTCTGGCGATTCGCCCTGTCTCGATGAAGAGTTCTCTTCCATCGATCTGCTTTGTCTTTCTGATCATTCCTTTTCTCTCTTCTCCATCTGCCAATATCAACAGAAGGTACTACTCCACCTACCCGGCCACGACACCGGCGGTGGAAACAATAAAGCCTGAGCTTACTTCCTGAGGTTTAGTTCCTTGATGAGCTCGCGATACTTCTCGATCCTGCTCTTCTTCAGGTAATCAAGAAGCTTGCGGCGGCGTCCGACGAGCTTGAGAAGCCCGCGTCTCGACGCGAAGTCTTTCTTGTGAACCTTGAAGTGCTCGGTAAGAGCGTTGATTCGCTCTGTGAGGAGCGCGATCTGCACTTCCGGCGACCCCGAGTCCAACTCGTGCAGCCGGAACTTGCTGATAACCTCTTTTTTCGTGTCCTTTTGCAGTGCCATCGTCCTGACCTCCTTCATACTCGTGCTGATACACGATGGCAGCAGAAAGGGCCCCATGCCCAATCCGCCTCAAACTGCCTTGTATGTCAAGCGCAATAACCAAACATACACGACTTTTTAGGATTGTCAACGTTTCTTTTCCAGAATCCCCCTGACCTTTACGCTATCCTGCAGAAGCTGTTCCATCAGCTCGTCACGACCGCGGAATCGCCTCTCGTCCCGGATGTATTCGACGACATTTATCCGCAGCCGGCTGCCGTAGAGGTCTCCGTTGAAGTCGAAGAGATGGACCTCTATACTCTCGCGCCCGTCGCACCTGATCGTCGGAGCGAGACCGATGTTCATCATCCCCCAGTGGACCTTCTCGCCCGTATCGACGGTTACCGCATAGGCCCCTCCCGGCGGTATGAGCTTCTCGCTGTGCGCAACGCAGGCGTTGGCTGTCGGGTACCCCAGTTCGCGGCCCACCCCGCCCCCGCTCTCGACGTCGGCATCAAAGAAATAGGGTCGGGTGAGGAATCTCGCCGCACGGCCCATCTTCCTCTCCATGACATCCTTGCGTATCCGCGTGCTCGAAACGGCTGTGCCGCCCACTACCACGGGGGGAACGACGGTCACGCCGAATCCCGCCCTGCGTCCCTCCTCGATAAGAGCCTCGCTGCCCCCCTCTCTTCCCCTGCCGAGATGGAAGTCGTATCCGACGACCAGCTGCTTCATCCCGAGGGAGCCCGCGAGCCTTTCCCTTATATAGCCTGTGTAGGGGATCGAGGCGGTCTCGCCGTCGAACCTCTCCACGAATATCATGTCGAGATCAAGGTCCTGCAGGAGCGAGAGTTTCTCGTCGAGGGTCGTAAGGAGCCCCGGAGCCGCTTCCGGCCGAGTCACACTCATCGGGTGTCTGTCGAATGTCACAAGGACGGTCCTCTTCAGGCCTGCCTCCCGCGCCTTCCCGAGCGCCTCGGAGATGACTTTCTGATGGCCCGTGTGGACCCCGTCAAAGACCCCGATAGTGACGGCCGAATCGATCCGTTCGATCCCTGCCGCGTCCTCACTCCTGACAAGCAGTGTCATAGCCTCTTATCTCCGGTCATCATTGATAAAGACCCTCTTGAGCTTCATGATCCCCGCCGGCCCCGCCTCGGCGAGAGCGCAGAGTGCTCCCTCGGCGTCGACCAGCCGCAATATCTCTCCTACGCGGGCTACCGCGCTGTTCATCCTCGGGGCAGCGCCGTTGCGCACCCCTGCGACCTGCTGCTCATCGAGCTCTACCGGCCTGAGATGTCCGAGCGCCTCCGCCAGCCCGAATCCCGGGTCATCCATATCCGTAATAGCGTCTAAAGCATCGTCCCTGACGGCCGACTCGACGTCGAACTGCCCGATCTTCGTCCTGACGAGACTCTTCAGATGCGCGGGCACACCGAGACTGGCGCCGATCTCCTCAGCGAGGACCCTTACATACATACCTTTCGAGCAGACGACCTCGACCCGGAAGACGGGAAGTTCGCAGGCAAGCAGCGTGAGCCCGTACGTCTCGACCTCGCGCGGCTTGCGCTCCACATGCTCGCCCCTGCGAGCCATCGTGTACAGCGGCACGCCCTTGTGCTTCAGCGCGGAAAACATCGGGGGGACCTGCTCCCTCCTTCCGAGAAAGGAGGGTAGAACCGCGCGTATGGCATCCTCAGTGACGCCGCTCCAGTCGCCTGTCTCTACGACATTACCTTCCGTGTCGTTCGTATCGGTCGAGCTTCCGAGCTCGACATCGGCTATATATGTCTTGGGAAGTTCCATCAGGTAGCCCGACAGCTTCGTGGCATCGCCCGTGAGAAGCAGGACGAGACCGGTGGCCAGGGGGTCCAGCGTGCCCGAGTGCCCGACCTTCCTCACCCTGACGGCTTTCCTGAAACGCCTGATGACATCGTATGTCGACAGGCCGAGTGACTTGTTAACTGGGATCACGAGATTATCGAGTCTGTCGTCCATATCCGGTTCGCCGTCTCCGCGCCCATTCAGTCGAGCATCTCCGCGAAGCCCTTGACGATAGTCTCCTTCGCTGACATGAGGTCGGTCTCAAGGGTGAGTCCAGCGGCCCTCATGTGTCCGCCGCCGCCGAATCTCTCGGCGAGGGCCGAGACGTCGTGATGGTTCCTTGAGCGGAGGCTGACCCTTATCTCGCCCGGAGCGTTCTCCCTGAAGAGCGCCACGAGTTCCACATCGTCAAGCGCGGCACCGTAATCCACGAATCCTTCCGAATCCTTCAGGGTCGTCTCCGTCCTCTCGAGCATCTCCAGGGTAACATCCATCGTCGCAGCCCGCCCGTCTACATGCAGACGCAGTGAATCGAGCACGAGGCCGAGCAGCTTGAGAGTGGAGAACTTCTTCACATAGATATATTCATGAGCAAGGTCGTATCCCCTCGCTCCCAGGCCGATCAGTTCGGAAGAGATCCTGAGAGCCTCGGAATTCACGTTCTGGAACCGGAAGCCGCCCGTGTCCATAAGGACACCCAGATAGAGGCAGTCGGCGATATCAGCTGTCATCCTGTCAGGAGCGGCGGAGATGAAGAACCTGTATACCAGCACGGTAGTAGCGGCGGCGTCACCATCGACGACATTCACGCAGCCGTACATCTCGTTCGTTGGATGATGGTCTATGTTTATGACATCCTCGTTCTCACACGGCCTGGCGAAATGCTCCGTCCTCGCCGTGTTGGGAGAATCGACCGCAACGACGAGGTCATGCTCGAAGTCCGAAGCCGCCTCGCGCCCGGCTAGCATCGATGCGCCGGGAAGCTTGAGGAATAGCTCCGATATCTCACCCGGTGCGTAACAGATGACCTTCTTGCCCATCTTCTCGAGCATCAGGGCTATGGCGAACATCGAGCCGATACAGTCTCCGTCCGGGTCGATGTGTCCGGTGACGAGTACAGAATCGTGCCGTTCGAACAACGCCATCATCTCCGAGAACTGCTTTTCGAACCGTTCCCCGCTCATCCCTGTTCCTCTCCTTCGCCTTCTGTGCCTTCTTCCTCTTTGTGAATGCTTTCGATGATCTCCTCGAGATGCATCGCCCTGTCGAGTGAGGAATCATATTTGAAGATGAGCTCGGGGATGACCCTGAGCCTGAGGTGCTTCTTGACGTGCATCCGCATGTATCCCCTGCTGCTGAGCAGGCCTTTCTCGGCCTCGGCGACCCTTTCCGGCTCACTTCCGCCGATAAGGTTGAAGTATATCTTCGCTACGGAATAGTCCCTCGAGACATCGACGCGCAGGATAGAGACATCGGCCACTCGCGGGTCCTTGACCTTCAGCATGAGAAGCGACGCGACTGTCTGGCGTATCGTCTGTTCTATCCGTCCCTTGATCCTCTCGCTCATATCCTGTCCCGCCGTGTCAGTATGTCTCTCTATCTATCTCGACCAGCTCGATGCGGCCGTCCTTTTCCATGAAATTAAGGACCGACTGGAGAACGCTGTCCGCACCCCTCGTGTCGGTAGTCACAGTCGCAACGCCGAAATCGGCGAGCTGCCACTTGTCATGGCTGCCGTACTCGCAGAGTGCGACATTGAACCTGCCGTGCAGCCTGTCCTTCAGGCTCTTCAGAACGAACCGCTTTTCCTTGAGTGAAGTACAGCCGGGCAAGTGCAGCCTGATCCTGAGGCAAGCCACGATCATCACGGGCCTCCCGCTCAGTCATCGATCGATCTGTGCCTCTCTACCTCTTCATATACCTCGAAGATGTCACCCTCGACATAGTCATCGAAGCCCTCGACCCCGATACCGCACTCGAACCCTGACTGGACCTCCTTGACGTCGTCCTTGAAGCGCTTCAGCGAATTGATCGCCGCCTCATGGATGACATCCCCTTCCCTTTTCACGCGTACCAGGGCGTTGCGCTTTATCGTTCCCGAAGTGACGTAGCATCCCGCGATCGTACCTGTCTTGGAGACCTTGAATACCTGCCTTACCTCGGCGTCGCCGAGAGGCGTCTCGATGATCTCCGGCTCGAGGAGACCCGACATGGCCGCCTTGATATCATCTATAGCCTTGTAGATCACCTCGTAGAACCTCACGTCGACATTCTCGGTCTTGGCGAGCATCTCCGCCTGCGGAGTGATCGTTGTATGGAACCCGATAACGACGGCGTTCGAAGCCGAGGCGAGCAGGACGTCGCTTTCGTTCACCATGCCGACGAGCTTCTGTATGACGTTGACCTTGACCTCTTCCGTGGCAAGAGATGTGAAGCTGTCGGTGAGCGCTTCCACCGAGCCGTCCGTATCGGCCCTGACGATGATGTTGAGCTCCTTTATGGTCCCTTCCTGGATCTGCCTGTAGAGGTCCTCGAGGGTGATCCTCTGGACAAGCCTGCGGTCCTTCTCGCGAGCGAACTGCTGACGCTTGCTGGCGATATCCTTGGCCGTCTTTTCGTCCTCTATCTGGTAGAACGCGTCTCCAGCCTGCGGTATCCCCGTGCAGCCGAGGATGACGACAGGTGTCGAAGGAGGCGCCTCATCGATCCTTTTACCCCGCTCGTTGAGCATAGCCTTTACGCGCCCGAAGAAATTTCCGGTGATGAAATTGTCGCCGACCCTGAGGGTTCCCTGCTGGATAAGGACGGTGGCGATATTGCCCCTGCCCTCTTCCTTGCGAGCCTCGAGGACCACTCCGCGGACCTCGGCCTCGGGATCGGCCTTCAGTTCCATCATCTCCGCCTGCAGAAGGATCATCTCGAGCAGTTTATCTATATTGACGCCATTCTTCGCCGAGATCTCGGCGCCCATGACATTACCGCCGTACTCTTCGAGCACGAGGTTCTGCTGGATCAGGCCCTGCTTGACCTTGCCGAGATCGGCATTCGGCAGGTCGATCTTGTTTATCGCTACGATTATCGGAACATCGGCGGCCCTGGCGTGGTTGATCGCCTCGATCGTCTGGGGCATTACTCCATCGTCGGCGGCCGTGATCAGGATCACGATGTCGGTGAGCTGCGCGCCCCTCGACCGCATAGCCGTGAAGGCCTCGTGGCCGGGTGTGTCGATGAAGGTTATCTTTTTGCCCCCGATCTCGACTTCGTACGCACCGATATGCTGCGTGATCCCGCCCTTTTCTCCGGCGATGATATTACTGTCGCGCATGTTGTCGAGAAGCGATGTCTTTCCGTGATCTACGTGACCCATGATCGTCACTATGGGGGAACGTTCGATCATACGCTCGGGGTCGACTTCCTTCTTGCCCGCCAGCATGTCCTGTCCGTAAACAGACGCGAACTGAACGGTGAAGTCGTACTCTTCGGCCAGCATCACGATCGTATCCGAGTCGAGTCTCTGATTGATAGAGACCATCAGGCCCATAGCGAAGCATTTCTGGATGATCTCGGCCGGATCGATGTCGAGTTTTTGGGCAACGTCCGCGACGGTGGAGAACTCAGGCAGCTTCATGACGCCCTGATCCTCCTCGACCACCACGACATCTTCCTTCTCACGCTTGCGCCTGCGGGATTTTCTCGTCACATCGAGCTTGGCGAGGGTGCGCTTTACGCTTTCCTTGACTGCCTTGTGGTCGGTCTCGGGCTTCTTCGCCTGCTTCCTCGGCCTTTTACCCTTGGCCTTCTTCGGGGGTCTGGTATCGCCCCTGGGAGGCTGCTTGTCCTTCTTTTTCTTTACTTCGCGAGTCGTGGCAGCCTTGACGCGCTTGAAATGCTGCTCGATGAAGGTCTCGACCTTCTCGTCCACGGAGCTCATGTGGCTCTTGACTGTGATCCCCTCTTTTACGAGGATCTTGCGCAGAGCATCACTGGAGATCTCGTACTTGCGAGCAAGCTGATATACGCGGACTTTCGCCAAAGGACCTCAACTCCCTTCGAGCACCTGTTATTCCTTTTTGCCGGGACCGGTATCCTCGCCGCCCGGCTCCTCTGTCTCTATATCTTCCGAAGGAGACTCTTCCCCGTCCCCTGTCTCTTCTTTCTCTTCGGAGGCATCTTCCTCTTCATCTTCCTCTTCTTCTTCCGCTTCCTCTGCCTCGTCCTCTTCTGCTGCTACCTCTTCACCGGCCTCCTCGACATCCTCTTCGTCCTGCTCATTCTCATCTTCTTCATCGGAACCGGACAGGTTCGCCGAACAGCTCCTCCTCGGTGAGCTTGACTTCCTCGACCTCTTTGACGACTTCGGGAGCGAGTGCTGTCTCGTCGAAGAGCTCCTCGGTAACGGCCTCTTCGGCCTTTTCCTTCTCGAGAAGTTCCTCGAGCGCCTTGTTCAGCTCTTCCATCGTCTCTATCGCGCTCTCCTTGAGCTTCTCCGCCGTCTTCGGGCCGACGCCATCGACTTCGAGCAGCTCCTCGAGCGTAGTCTTGTAGAGTTTCTGGACGGTCAGGATGCCGATGCCCCTGAGCTTCGACGCGATCGTCTGCGTCACACCGACCATATCGGCGATATCCATCTGAAGCTTCTGTTCGAGCCTGTCCCTGCGTTCGACGCTCCTGACTGTCGCCAGGTTTATCTTCCAGCCGGTGAGCTTCGAGGCGAGACGGACGTTCTGTCCCTCCTTGCCGATGGCAAGAGAGAGCTGGTCCTCCTCGACTATGGCGAGGACATCATCCTCGGCCTCGTTGAACCTCAACGCCGACACCTTCGCCGGCGCGAGCGCCCTGGAGACGAACTCGTTCGAGCTCTCGTTCCAGCTGACGATATCTATCTTCTCGCCGTGAAGCTCGTTTACTACGGCCTGCACGCGCGATCCTTTCATTCCGACACAAGAACCGACGGCGTCGACCTTCTCGCTTCTCGAATGGACGGCGATCTTCGAACGTCCTCCCGGCTCACGGGCGATGCTCTTTATCTCTACGTCACCATCGAATATCTCGGGCACCTCCTGCTCGAACAGCTTCTGGAGGAACTGGTTGCTTGTCCTCGAAAGGATGATCAGGGGACCCTTGGCCTCCTTGTCGACCTCGATGATGACTGCCCTGATCGTGTCGCCCTGGTTGTAGCGTTCCTTGCGGATCTGCTCGCGGTTGGGCAGATAGGCCTCCGCCCTGCCGAGATTGACGAGGATGTTTCCGCGATCGACCTGGCGGACCGTGCCCGAGGCGATGACCCCGATCTTGTCCTTGTAGTCCTCGAAGACCCTGTCTCTCTCAGCCTCCCGGACCTTCTGCATCAGGACCTGCTTGGCCGTCTGGACGGCGTTACGTCCGAACTCCTCGAGGGGAAGCATAAGCTTGATCTCGGACCCGACCACGGCCTCGTCATCCATCTCGCGGGCTTCCTTCAGGTCGATCTCGGTATCGGGTTCCTCCACCTTCTTGACGACCTTGAATATCCGGTATACCTCCAGAATGCCCTTGGCGTCGTCGAGCTCGACCTCGATCTCCGCCTCCTGCCCGAACTTCCTTTTGGCAGCCGATATGAGACTTGTCTTGATAGTGTCGATGAGAGTGGTCTTGTCGACTCTCTTGACCCTTATTATCTGGGCAAATGCTTCCAGAAATCCTGCGTTCATCCTCGACGCTCCCTTCAAACCGTGCAAGACATTCTAGTGTACGCACGCTGAAGTGTCAAAATCTTTTCCTCTAGCGGCTTTTCCCGGCGCGCTTGCTGTCGCGCTCCTTCTTTGAGCCAATATCCCATTTCTCTCCATGGAGGTTCGCCTTGATCATCCGGTCGAACCTGACGGCCGTCTCATCGCCTTCCGAGAGGATCACTACAGAGCCGTCTCCGACCCTCGCGATCTCTCCTATGACCGTTTTCTTCTCACCCGCGCCCGCGGTGTACTCCACCCTGGCGCCGTGCCCGGTGAATCTTTCGAAGTGCGCTGGCTTGACGAGCGGCCTGTTGATGCCTGGAGACGAGACTTCCAGGTTGAATGCCCCCTGGATCAGATCCTCGCCCTCGAGCACGAACCCGACCGCCTTCGACGTCTTCACACAGTCGGCGACCGACACGCTCCCCTCGGGATTGTCTATGAACAACCGCAGGACCTTCTTGCGGCCCCTCGAGATCACATCGAGCTTGATCAGCTCGAAGCCGAGAAGGCCGACTTCTTTCTCTACTACGGAAGAGAGTCCCTGCTCCGGATTCATAGACAGCCACCCCAACACCTCCGAACGCCGAAACGCCGGATATAAAAGAAAACGGGGCGCCACCGCCCCATTCATACGTCGCTATAATAAGTATCCCACCGGGACCGATAAATCAAGCACTTTTTAATGGAAACCGCCGGCCGAAGCCCTGTTTACTGCCGCCAGATGTAGTGCAGAAGCACATTCCCGACAGCTTCAAGCGATCCGGGCGAACACTTGTCGGGAGTGTCCTCGAGGGTGTGCCAGTATTCATATTCGAAATCGATCAGGTCGACAGCGTTGACGCCAGCCTGTATCAGGGGCAGATGGTCGTCTATTATGGCGCCGAGCTTTTTCCTGCTGAACTGCTCGTAACCAAGCTGATCTGCGATATCGAACAGCTCACCGAGGAGGGCGGGCGAAGCGGCCCTCGAGTACCCCTCCATTGGAATCTCCAGATCACTGTCTCCGATCATGTCGATCACGATCGCAGCCGACGGTTTGTACCCCCTCAGCCTCCTGGCAAAGTGGCCCGAACCGAGACAATAGTCGGCCGGCGAACCTTCCCTGCCGTAATCCTCTCCATCGAAAAGGACGATGTCTACTCCGACGGGCGGTTCGTGGTTTCCGAGAAGCCTCGCTATCTCGAGCAGGACGGCGACTCCGCTCGCTCCATCGTTAGCTCCGTGGATCGGCTTGTCGCGATTCGCGGGATCGGGATCCCGGTCGGCGAACGGCCTGGTATCGTAATGGGCGGCGAGCATGATCCGCTTCGATGCCCCCTTGTTGTAATTACCGATGATGTTGATCAGGTGCAGCGTATCTCCGGTCGTCAGCACAGCGTCGAACGGCTGAAGGGAGACATCAGCGCCGAAATCCCGCAGCTTGTCTGTCAGGTACCTCTGCAGCCGCGTATGCTCGGGAGAGCCCGGGTAGCGAAATCCGATATCGACCTGCTCCTCGAGAAAAGTGAACGCTGACTCGCTGTCGAACTCCGGCACGCTGCCGGAACCGCAGCTTGTAAAAGCGGTGAGGACTACTGCGGTCAGGAAGGGCGCCGATGAGACGAGCCTCCGCAATGTACTAGAATTTGAATTCCGCGGATGCATGAAGCCCGACCTCGTGGTTGATGTACCCGTACCTGCCGCCTGCCACCCTCCTGTAGTTGAGCGTCAGGCTTCCCGAAATATTCCGGCTGAAAGTATATGTGAAACGGGGAGAGACCGTCAAGACAGTCGACGCAGGCAGATTATGGCTCTCCGTCGAACTGTAACCGAGGTTAAGTACCGTGGTCAAAGTTACTTTCGAACGACAGCCTGCTGCCGAGTCCGGGTATCGATATGCCCTTTCGATCCCTTGATGTCGTAGCGCAGCTCGAGATTACCCGACCATGTCTGGTCCCAGATCTCCTGGTTCTTTTCGATCTTCGTCTGCTTGCTGAATGAGAACGACAGGTTCGTCGAGAGCGTGTTCTTCCAGGTAAGGCTCCAGTTGGGACTCAACGCGTAATTCCTGCCTGTCGACCGCGATACTCTTCGTCGTCTTCCTTATATAGTTGATAGTGAAGTTGCTGCGATTTCACCAGTCCTCTGAGCAGCCCCCAGTTCTCCAGGCCCTTCCAGTTCACGGCTATGTCGGGCCAGGTCATGTTCTCGGACTCAGTCAACCTGGCATCGGCCTCATCGGTGTTCCTCGACATATTGAAGCGTATATCGGCCGAGATGTTGCTGGTCAGGTCGAGGCCCGACCTGAGATCGAGATTGATCCTCTTCGAAGCTCTGTTCGGATCGTTCTCAGGCGAACATTCTTCCTCAGTGCACGAGGAACCGATCACGCCCGATCCACGGTCGAAACCGAAACGGTAAGCGAGGCTCGCCCTCTCGTACAGACGCTGATAGCTGCTCCTGTCATCGATACGGATAGCGCTCTTTATCGGATCTATCCTGCCGACAAACCTCAGGGCCATTTTGACCAGTCTCCAGGAGTCCCCCCTCGGTTTCTTGATCGTATCCGCCTCGGCGGCCTTCTCCTCGTCTGTCTTCGGTTGTCCCAGCCCGGCTATCTCCCCTCGCGGCTTCTGGACCATCAGATCCGAGTAGGCGCCCTTCTTCTCTTCCTGTTCACCTTCTTCCTGCCCCTCTGGCGGCGGCTCCTGCTGCGGAGCATCATCGACAAGCGACTTTCTCTCGCCCAGGCCTTCCCCCTGGTCCGACTTCACCCTGCCGTCGAATTTGCTCCTGAAATCCTCCTTCTGCTTGTCAAGCGTGGCGCCGGAAGATCCTGGCATACTCACTGCCGTCTCGTCTTCACCGAACACCCTGATCAACTTACCGAAATCGATGGCGTATCCACCGATGTCGACATCAAAGACGACATTGATCTGTCTCTCGCTGCTGACGTTTCTCGTGTCTTCGGGATCGCCGGGCCCTCTCAAACTCGGATTGAGGTTCTCTCCGTATCGCGATGTATACTCGAATCTCGGGTTGAACTGCGAGAGCAGCCACACCTGTCCGCGAGGCTGGTACTGAAACTCGAAGCTCTCCCTGTAGTCGTAGAGCTTTCCGATGGGAATTCCGTAGAACTCCCGGTAATTCATCATGTTCCGTTTTTCGTTCCTCCGGAAGTTGATCTTGATCGACTCGAACGGATCGTAGCTCATCGACATCTCGTTGTTCCAGTTGTGCGAGAATCCTGTCGGGCTCTTGATATACCTTTCACCGTTGTACGAATATGTGTTCTTCAGAGCCTTCGAGCCGGCCGCGTTGTAGGAAAAGCTCGTGAGCCAGTACCTGAAACCGATTCCCTTGAAGAGATTCAGCTTCCGGTCCTTGCTGAACTGGATCTGGTAGTTCGTGTTCCAGCTGTATGACCACGACGTATCCAGCACCGTCGGCGATGCGAGGTTGGACTTCGAGTAACTGGCGCCCGCTTTGAGATTGTCGAACAGGTGCTTCATTATCAGGTTCTTCGAACCGCGCCTGCTCATTGAGAGACTGTATGAGTAACTGTTTCTTATCGTCTTCTGCGATTCCTGGACCGCCTCGTCGGCAATCTCCACGTCGCTCTGCGAGAGATACTTCGGCTTCGACTGCGACTTGCTGTATTTCCCGGTGATAGGGATAGTGAACCCGAGTGTCGGGATGATGTGATTGATCTCGGTCTTGCCCGACATGAGAAAATTGTCGCTCGTCGTGCCGCTTCCTGCCTTCTGCTTCAGCGACCTGAACTCGGGGCCGGTCCTCTGGTAGCTGGCATTCAATGACAATACATTGGCGAAACTCGCCGACAAGCCGACCCTTTCCGCATGATCGATATCCTTGCGCACCCATCCAAGGGCGATGTCGTTGAACCACAGAGTACCCTTCGCCCTTTCTTCTCCGCGAGGATACCTGATCCCGGCGAACAGAAATCTCACCCTGAACAGGCTGGGATCGCCCCGGAGCCTCCCCATATATGTCATTGACGGATCGGCCGTATCGGTGATCTCCTTTTCGGTTATCTTGCCGGGCACCGCGTCGATCTTCATGTTCGTCAGGTCGCTCATCCGTATGTTGACCCACTGCCATTTGTTCGCCAGCGCGTCCTTGAGGGGTATGGCCATCTCATAATAGTTGAGGCTGTCGTATGCGATCTGCAGGAAGAACTCCATACTGTCCTGCTCTGCCACTCCGCCGACAAGGTCGTTGTCAGGGCGGATGAAGAACTGGATCTCCTCGTACTGCATGAAACTCAGGCCCTGCCCCGAAGAATCGCTTCATCGACTTGAACGAATAGCCCGGATGGAAGTTCTCGACCGCGAACAGCAGGGATTGTTCGCGGTTCTGTATCCCTTCCTCGACATCGGGCGGATATGGCGTCGTGTAGATCGAAGGGTTGTCCTTGTTGTTTATCGTCCCCAGATTGACCTTCATGGGCGGGGTCCAGGGTATCGGGATTGATCGGGACCTCATGATTGGCAAGGTCCCTTACATTGTTGTACTCCCACCTGCTGCCGACGAACTTGACCCCTGTGATCTCAACCATGTTATCGGGGGACCTGTCAGTCTGCGTGATCGCCTGGACCTGATCGATGTTCTCCACCCAGATCCTCATATGGGAGATCTTGTCGAGCCTGGGAGCCAGGTCGCCCATCCGCGCCGCCTTGGTGATATCGAGCCTGTACATCCTCCAGCTCTTTTGCCTGTTGATCGATCCCTTCTCGGGATCATTCCAGTATTCGGTGACCCCGGAGAAATCCCTCTGTACATCGATTATCGCCGTGTCAGCGAGGTCGAGCGCGATGGTATAGTACTCGTTGCTCTCATCGAGGCGGCCGTTCCCGTTCATGTCCTCGTTGTCAGCCCTGGAGTTCCCGAACCTCGAGTTGATCCACATGTATACGCCCATGACCTCGTCGAACTTGTCCTCGTTGAAATCCCTGTTGAACGGCCTATCTTCATACTTTTCGCCGACGAACCCGGTGTCGGCCTCGTTCGTCCAGTTGATAGCGTTCTCGTTGTCGTGCCGGTTCAACTCGGGCTGATGGAAATCCTCATCGATCTTTCCGAAATCGATATGCAGCACTCCCCGCCTGTCATCCTGGTCCACCGTATAGTCGTTGACCCATATCTCGATGTACTGCGACGTAGAAAGATCGATCCCGCCTGTAAATCCCGTCATGATCCCCGACCACTGGTTGAGATCCGGTTCCCAGGCCTTGATAAACATCGAGGTCTGCCTCGAGTTCTCCCGGTCGTCCAGGTTCGGATTGAGATCCTTCTTGCTCGTCGTCAGAAACTGCTGCTCGTTGGTGTTGGCCGGGTTGTACCAGAAAAATTCCTTCTCCGGCGGCAGAGGAGGAAGCACGGTCACTGAATCGAGGGGACTTATCGGGGGGCTGGCCTCGTACCACTGGGCGCGGACGAGGTTGATCTGATCGCTGTCCTCGACCCCCTCCATGTCGTCTATATAGGCCTCTCCCTTCGTATTGGGATTGGGGATGCTCATCGCTATCTCACCGGTCAGGCTCAGGCTGCTTGCCGCGTCGGTATTGACCATGGGGAGCATGTTAGCCAGAGACGTCATCCATCCCGGCTGAAACTGGAACGATCCGTTGATATCACCGGCCATGTTCCGTGTCGGTTCCTCTCCGAGCCTGGGCCTGTATTTAGGGGCGCCTACCGAGTTATACAGGTATGTAGCGTTGATCCTCGCGTTCTCCGAGAGGTAGAGGTTGGCTCCGATGCCGAGCAGCGAGCTTTTACCCCCGCCGAAAAGAGGTTTGTGCTGATAATCGATCTTCACGCTCGCATCGGGAGGCAGGTTGGCGTAATCACCCTTGAGGGTCACCGAACCGCCGATATAGTCGATGTCGTAGTCGGAGCCCCTTGAGAGCCTCACACCATCGACCATGACGACTTCCGTTCCATCGAGTATGTCGAAGGCGGCGAGGTTGAACACGCGGTTTCCGCTCGATGCCTCGATGATTATCTCGTACTCGTTGGCCGGGCTGTTCTTGTCGAGGATCTCATTGTATATCGAGCTGTTTCTCCTCAGCGTGTCGCTGAGGGCCTCCACCGATGCTATCAGTTCAGGATCGCTCGAAATATTGTTCTCGGATTCACTGAAATACCTCTGCAGTTCGTACTCGGTGATATCGAACGGACGATACGATGGGAACATGATATATCCATCGTTGAAGTCGATCACACCCTGCCTGTTATCGACAAATCCGTCCTCCCCCCATGCCCCCGTCGACTTGTATCGGTCGAGGCCGAATATCCTCAGGTAGCTCTCGTTCGAGAAATCGTTTATTTCGGCTGTGCCGATGACCGTTCTGCGATCCCTGATCTTCACATTTATGGCTGCGTCATCGAGTCCGCTCAGGCCGATCGAGTAGACGTTTCTGAACATCATGTTCCATGTCGAGGTGTACTTCGCGCCCGGAACGGACGAAGGCAGGAAATCGTCCTCGGGAGGACAGATGAGCTCGGCTGTTATCCACGTCGATTCGTCGGGGACTACGACCAGTGTGTCGGGCAGGGGCGGGAAATAATTATAATCTCCTACTACCGTATGATCGCCGTTGCCCAGGTCCATCTTGTACCTTACAGCGAGCGCCCTGTTTTCTCCAAGGGGCTGCCTCAGCCTTATACCAAGATATTTAGGCGTGGTGCTTTCCCCCCCGTAGACCTGTATCAGGTCGTAATCCCTCCCCTCTACAAGCAGGTAGAACCACTGCGCGAAACTCTCCCCCAGGTACAGGTCCCCCGTGTTTCCCGGATCCGTCCACGCCTTGATGTAATACTTCGGGCTGAAGTTGTTCCATTCCAGATCCGGCCGAAGGGACGCGAAGACCTCGAGACTGTCGTAGCCGCCGATCACCGGGTATATAGTTCCGAACCCGGGGGCCTGGTAGTCATCGCCGGGCGATTCGAGATAGAAGAACTGTCTCTTGATGTACGCGTAATCGTTTATGGAGATCTCGCTGCTCTGGCCTCCCGTTGCCGAGAAGGTGCCCGAGGAAGACTCGCCCTCCTCCTTGCTCGCTATGACCGTCAGGTCGATCGGGCCGATCTGGGCGACGCCCTTGACGCCGAAGAGACCCTTCGCCTGTCCCGAGTAACTGATCAGCTGCGCTCCTGAAAGGGTCAGGTCGGTGTCGCCCATCTCGATAAGCTTGATGATCTCGTCGTCGAACCCGGTGTAGTTCAGCCTGATCCTGTTCGTCGACGGCGCTCCCCCACCCATGCTCGAATGGTCGATCGCCACGTTGATCTTCTCGCCGATCGTCCCGTGGAGGTTGACTGTGAGCTGCTGCTCCATCTCGAGGTCGGGGAACTTCTGCTGCTGGGGCATTCCCTCGGTACGGGGGCAGTTGGCGCACCAGCGCGAAGTACCGCCGATAGTGATCTTTTCCCTTCCCGACACGGTCAGTCTCGTCTCTTCGCCTCGGCCGAAGATCGCCTCGAGCTGTTTCGGAAGCGAGATCGGGATATTGATATCGATCAGCCCGCCCCTGCCGCCGCGTGACGATTTTCTCGTCGAAAGGGCATACTTGACATCGTCCACCCAGACCACCCGGAGCCCTTCCTTCCAAAGGTCGTCCGCCTGATGATCGATCGATGTGATCGATATCTTCATCCCTTCGACATCCATCGGCCTTCCGGTCTCGATGAAATAGGGGCCGGACCGTTCCGCTTTCTTTGAAAACATCTGGTACCCCGGCACCTGAAAACTGTAGAGCTGGCCGGAGACGGGATCGTATTCGGTGTAATTCTTCCTGAACTCCTTTTCCGGTTTGAGAAAGGAGGGGTACATGAATACGGCACCTTCGGGGTCGCCCAGGAGTATATATTCAGGGGGCAGCACTCCTGTCTCGGCCCACCTGTAGCGGACATCGAGCTGATCGGACATCTTCAGGAGGTCGATCTCGAGCAGGTATACAGGATCGTTGGCCTGGGAGGCGGCGGGCGGAGACAGAAGAGCGAGGACAAGGAGAGGCAGCGCCGTCGAAAGCGCACTCCGCCGCAGCTTATCTCTCCGGTTCTCTTTTCTGTCCGGTCCGGGCGTCATCACTTACCCTCCGGGCAAGCATTCAGAATAGGCTGTCATCCGCACGCGGATATGTGATAAATTACCGGGCGATGAAAGCGCCGTCGGCCCGGCTGACTGCCGGTTCGAATGGGGCTCGGCGATGTCCCGTTACGGGGACAGAATACACCTGTCCTGTCCACTATCGGGTACAGGTATAGAAATCCCCTTGAGGCCTCTTTTATCAAGCGACCAGGGGAGCGGACAGGCCGGATATCCGTTATTTCATCACTTCCGGCCGGCGCCGCCGGAACGATCGTTGCACCTGACCGAAAGGTACGATCCGCGACGCGCCGGAAGATTTACTTTAAACTAAGCTGTTGTCATGTACATACTTGATCGATACATACTGAAGAGCCACATACCTCCGTATCTCTTCAGTATCATCATAATCACCTTCATATTTATCATGGATTTCATCATCCGTTATCTCGATATGTTTATAGACAAAGGAGTCGGATTCTTCGTCGTTCTCGAATTCTTTTTCCTCAGCCTCGGTCATATGTTCGCATTAATCATTCCAATGGCTGTAATGCCCGCTACCCTAATGGCTTTCGGCCAGTTCGCCTCCGAAAATGAGGTCACGGCGATGAGAGCGACGGGGGTCTCCCTCTACCGGATGATAGCCCCGGTCATCATCGCCTCCCTCTTCCTCGGCGCCGGCCTCGTCTATTACCAGAACATCATCCTCCCCGAGGCCAACCACCGGCTGATGAACCTGATGCTCGATATCGGAAAGATGAAACCGACCCTCGAGATCAAGGAAAACATCTTCAGTTCGGCCGTCGATGGCTACACGATCCTCGTCAGGGAGAAAGACGACAAGACGGGAAAGATCGAGGATGTACAGATCTTCCGCACCAAGAAAGGGATGGTGCCCACGACTATCGTCGCCGACCGGGGCAGGATGTCGTTCATCGAGTCGGAGAATGTCCTCAGATTCGAGCTCCAGGATGGAGAGATACACGAGATGCCCGACCCGTCCGACATCTCGACATACAGGAAGACCCTTTTCAGCAACTTCACGATCAACATAAAGGATACCGACCGTGGACTCGCGCGCTCCCGGCGCTCGTACCGGGGGGACCGCGAGATGAGCGGGGGGATGATGCGCGAAAAGGTCAGGCAGCTGCAGGGGGAGATAGCCGGCTACAGCAGGGACATGCACATCAGCGCCGAGAAGGATATGGTCGGGAACCTCTCGAGAGTGATGGCCTTCGACGCATTCAAGGGCGAAGCCCGGGAGGCGCCCGAACCCCCGACGAGCCGTGCCGAACAGCGCGCTCAGCAGAACGCCAAAAATCCCGCCGAGCAGCAGATGTATGCGCTCGAGACGATAATGAGAAGGATCACCGGCCTCGATCAGCAGATATCGAGGTACGAGGTCGAGATCCACAAGAAATACTCGATACCGTTCAGCTGCCTGATATTCGTCCTGCTCGGCGCTCCGCTCGCCATCAGGTCGGGAAAGAAGGGGATGACGATGTCGATCTCCTTCTCTATCATCTTCTTCCTCGTCTACTACGTCTTCCTGATCACCGGGGAAAAACTCGCCGACAGGAGGGTGCTCGAGCCCTGGCTCGCGATGTGGCTCCCCAATATCGTCCTCCTCGGCGCCGCCGGGCTGCTCCTCTGGAGCACCGTCCGCGAGTCGCAGACTATCAACTGGGACCGCTTTAACATCTTAAAACGTTGGCGGCAGAAGCGCGCTGCGGGTATATTGTAACCCGACAGCAGGGAACCTCGTGCTTTTCCAGGGGTAAATACCAGCCGTGAGGATCCACGATCGCTATATACTCGGAGGGTTCTGGAGAAACCTGATCATAGGCTTCATCGCCTTTACGGTGATCTATGTCACAGTCGACCTCAGCGAAAAATCTGACGATTACTACGACAGCAAGGCGACGATGGGCGAGGTCTCGTCGTACTACCTCTTTCAGCTCCCATGGATAATTCTCCTGACGATGCCGATCTCGGTCCTTCTCTCGACCGTGTTTACACTCGGACGGCTGTCGCGGGAAAACGAGCTCACCGCGCTGGTGGTGGCGGGAATGCCCCTGACGAGGATAGCGAGGCCGATACTTCTCTCCGCCCTGCTGATCAGCCTTGCCTCGCTTGTCTTCAGCGAATTCATCGTACCCTACGCCAATCGGCGGGCCGACAAGATAATGTCGGTCGATATCAAGGGGAGCAGGGAAAGTGACAGCTTCAAGTACAGGAAGAACCTTCATTACCAGGGCGAAGGCAACCGGACCTGGTACGCCGAGAGATACGACATCAAGCTGAGCGTGCTGCTCAATGTCGCGCTGCACGAGCATGAGGACGCGAAGCTCGTCCGCCGCGTAGACGCCAAGAAGGCTTTCTGGGACGGCTCGAAATGGGTCTTCATGGATGGGGCGGTCAGGGATTTCCAGGAGGCCGGCGAGACGGTCACGACATTCCAGAGGATGGAGATGCCCCACCTTCCCGAGAGACCGGAAGACATCGCCAAGGAGGAGATCACTCCCGAGGAGATGAACTTCCTCGAGCTGAGAGAGCATATCGACAAGATCAGAAGGGGCGGGGGCGCAATCGACAAGTACCTCGTCGATCTATACTTCAAGTTCAGCTTCCCGTTTACAGCCTTTATCTTCGCGATCATCGGGGTGGCCCTGTCCTCGGCGAAAAGAAAGCCGTCGATGGCCACCGGGTTCGGGCTGACACTGCTTATAAGTTTCATGTACTACGGGATCCTGCGCGTCGGCCAGTCGCTCGGGCACAGCGGTGTGCTTCACCCCCTGCTCGGCGCCTGGATGGGCAATATCATATTCGTCCTCCTCGGAGCCGTCCTGCTGTGGAGGGCGAACAAGTAGGAAAGAAGTAACAATGTTTATTATATTGATATCCCGTTCATGCCCCGAGACTGAGAAATACCGATATAACGTACAGTGCCATCACAATCTTGATCCTCCTCGCATCTCTGCGCCTGCCCGCCGCGCGTTCCGAGGACTTCAAGGGAGAGAACGACCTCCTCAGAAAGATCGAACCCGAGGAGAGGCTCACATACTTCGGCCTCCGCTACTCGCTGAATGACCATGAAAAACGTCATTACCTCTCCCAGCCGACGAGGGCCGGGCGGGACGAATGGCTCGAGCGGTGGTGGGCGATGAACGACCCGACGCCGGCGACCAGCGAGAACGAGCGCAGGATAGAGCACGACCTGAGGGTCAGGCTCGCCCGCGGCGAGTTCGGCATGAAGAAGGCGCCCGGCTGGGACAAAAGGGGCGAATGCCTCATCAGGTGGGGATGGCCCGGGGTACGGTCGCACTTCCCGGCAAACATCGGCTTCTACAGGATGCTGCCCCCCGGCGAGATGTGGTACTATTACAGGCTCGACATGACGATACTTTTCCACGACTTCAACCTCAACGGCATACATATATTCGCGATCGAGCCGCAGGCGATGTCGGCGAGAGAGACGCTCGACAAGATGAGGGCCGTCTCCGAGCACTCGAAGCTTGTGCCGATCGAGGAGATGCAGCTCGACCAGGGCTCCGCGCTGATGGCGCTGAAGAACTTCAATCCCGACAATATCGATTACGTCGCCTCCCCCGACCTCAGGGCGCAGCTCGCGACGAGGAGTTTCGAGGACGTCGTCAGGCAGGACCAGCTCCGCGAATCGAAGAACAACTTCTACATGTATCTCGAGGACAAACCGACGATCTATTCGTTCGAGATGGACGAGGACCTCCTCCCCGTCGCCTTCGACATCACCTCGTTCAACGCGGGAGAAGGCAAGATCCGCACCGAGGTCAACTTCGAGGTGCCGACCAGGGAGCTCGTCTTCGAACGCAGGGACGGCATCCTGAGCGCGGGTGTGGAACTGAGCGTGATGGTCCGCGACATCGACATGAAGGAAGTCGCGTCCGCCTCCGAATTCACCGGCGCGACCCAGGAAGGGGGCCAGACCTTCGACGGGCCGTCGTATATCCCCGGGCAGGTCGCCGTCACCCTCGATCCGGGTTACTACCGGATAGGTATCGAAGCGCACGACCTCAAGTCGGGAAGGATGGGCGTCTACCGGGCGAACGTCGAGCTCCCGCCCATGGACAAGGGACTCGCCCTGAGCGATATCCTGCTGGCCAGCACGATCACGCAGGTCGACAAGACCGTCAGGTACCAGAAGGGGAACCTTCAGGTCGTCCCCCATCCCCTCCACGCCTACAGGATCCCCTACCCCCTGACTTTCTATTTCGAGATTTACGGCCTCGATACCGACGAGGAGGGATTCGCCCTCTACGAGGTCGAGTACCGGGTCGTCCCTGTCTCGAAGAAGAAAACAGGGCTGACCCTCGAGGAGATGGATACCGCCGTCGAATCGAAGTTCGAGGCGAGCGGGTTCGGTTCGACTCAACCGCAGCGGCTCGAGATAGCGACCGGCAACCTCTGGGAAGGCTCGTTCAGGCTGATCATCACCGTAAAGGACCGCCGGACGCGTGAATCTGTTGAAAAGATCGCCAACTTCTCTATACTGGAGTAGGGACCCCGCCGCCTGTATATATCTCCGTTCAGCGAAAGGCACGGTCGATGTCCGCCTTTTTGAGATATCTGATCCTGATCGTCCTGCTTGCCTGCATGCTCCCCTCAGCCATCGCGGCTGAAGGATACGATGTCCCCTTCGACGAGGAAGAGCTCTTCAGCCAGCTCGACCGGTACGAGAAGCGCCGCTACGAAGGGCTGCGCTACCTGATGAACAATTACCAGAAGCTGCACTATCTGAAGACTCCGACGAGGAAAGAACGCGACGACTGGATAGCGAGGTTCTGGAAACTGAACGACCCGACACCGGCCACCAGGAAGAACGAGCGAAGGATCGAGCACGAGCAGCGGGTGAAGGACGCGAGGGAGCAGTACCCGAAGGAAGGCTTTCCCGGCTGGGACCACCGCGGCGAGACTCTGATCAGGTTCGGCAAACCTGCGTGTCATAGCCGACATCCCCGGGAATATCGGCGGATTCGACGCACCAAGCAACCAGAACAGCGCCGAGGACATCAAGATGCCGGGAGAGGTCTGGCACTATCCCAGGCTCGGCATGGTCGTCCCATTCGAGGACGTGAATCTCAGCGGAGAGCATGATCTACTTCATGGAGGTAAGGACGGATAACGACCACAATATCCTTACCGAGAGCTCGATGACTATTACAGTGATTGCCTCGAGTCGATGACACTACTCCAGCTCGAACGTCTATGACCTGTTCTTCTCCGGCGAGCCCCGCAGCTGTTGAACTTCTACTCGAATCTCGAGCACAACAGGCACTTTCACACGGCCGACATCGCACGCCAGCCCCTCCCCTGCTACTTCGACATCACGAACTTCAGGGGCGGCCAGGGCAAGGTGCGCACAGAGGTCAACTTCGAGATACCGGCGAGGGAACTCACCTTCGAAAAGGTCCGCGAGGGATTCAAGACAGATTTCGAGGTGAAGGTCGCTGTATATGACCTGAACATGGAAGAGGTCGTCTCGGGCATGGATGTGGTCGATATCGACCTTCCCGAGAAACCGGAGCCCGACTCTCCGTGGCTTCTTCCGGCCCAGTTCATCCTCACCCTCGATCCTGGATACTACAGGTTCGGCCTCGAGGTCAGGGACCGAAGGATCGAAGAAGCACGGCGTATTTCTCACGAGCAGGAATATAACGGCGATGGGCGATTCCTTCAGCGTGAGCGACATACAGCTCGCCAGCTCTATCGACCGATGCGGGCGGACGGACAAGTTTCATCAAGGGGCCGCTGCGTGTGATCCCCCACCCCGTACACGCCTACCGCAAGCCCGACCCGGTGAAGTTCTACTTCGAGATATACGGCCTCGACCTCGACGAGGAGGATTTCGGGTTCTGGGAAGTGGAGTATTCGGTAGAACCGAAGGAGAAGAAGCGCGAGGGGCCGGTATACAAGGATGTCGCCACTGTGATGAGCTCGAAGGTCAACGCCTCGGGATTCGGCTCGACGCAGCACGAGCGCCTCGAGATCGACAGCAAAGACCTCTGGGAAGGAAGCTTCCGCCTCCGCGTCCGCGTGATGGACAGGCGCACGAGAAAATCGGTTGAAACACAGACGAGCTTCTCCATCCTGGAATAATTCTTATTAACATACATTTTTTTATTTGTCGTTGAAGCGGCGGCAAATCGCCCTATATTTAGACAGGGATCCCACCGCGGGGAGATACAGGGGAAAATTAATATGGTTACTCCGCACGCTCGCTTCGCAGCGGCGGCTGCTGTATTGTGTTTGATCTCGGCCGCCGCACTCCTGCAGGCAGAAGACTACCGGGTCTTCGACGAGGAGACTCTCTTCAACAGGCTCCACTACAGGGAGAGAGTCCGGTACAACGGTCTTCAGTATATCCTCAACGATCATCAGAAGAGACAATACCTTTCCCTCGAGACGCGGGACGAAAGGGAAGAATGGCTCCGCCGCTTCTGGCTCGAGATGGACCCGACGCCGACGACCAGACAGAACGAACGTAGGAAGGAACATTTCGAAAGGGTCAAGCTCGCCGTCGAAAGATTCGGCTGCTTCGATCCTCCCGGATGGGACGACCGGGGGGAGACACTTATAAGATTCGGCATGCCCGATTCGATAAAGAGGGTGTGGTCGGAGGTATACAGGCTTGAGCAACGCTGGCCCGCCGAGATCTGGTACTACTGGTCCCCGCCGATGCTGGTGACTTTCAGCGACGCATACCTCTCTGGAAAGTTTGTCCGCTCTTCCGAAGCGGCCGGCCGCGAATCCTGGACGGAAGATTATTACAACGGCAATTTCGGCAAGAGCTCGAGGATGGTCCTCGAGGAACTGGCCGATATATATCACCCGAATAATTCTACGGCGGATGCAGTGACAGTACCCACTTTTACTCCGAGAGAAGCACAGGGCTATGACAGGCCGATGGACCTTTCAAGAAAAGGCGCGGCCGCGGCGATATACCATGAACGGCCCGTCATGGACCTGAGCACGCATATGTATCATACCGACAACTCTCTGGGCAAGTCTTCCATCATCAACAGTTTTCTCCCGGTATATCTCGATCCCGACCTGAGCGATCCGCGCAACTCGCTCAATCCCGACGCGATCGACTACATCCGTTACCATGACGTCTCAAGGAACCGCCTCATGGATGTCGCATTCAGGAACGTCACCGATGAATATGTCAGGTCCGACAAGGCCCTGTATGAATATCATCGCCAGGTCATATCGACGAGGTTCATCCATTACCCCGGATTCGACTTCGACATGCAGGCCTACTTCGATATCACCTCTTTTCACGCGGGACAGGGGAAACTCAGGACCGAGGTGAATTTCGAGATACCTGTCTCCGAAATCTCCTTCGACACCAGCGGAACGAACCTCGAGGCGCATGCGGAGCTGCGGGTCAAGGTCTGGGACATGAGATACGATGAGATCGCTGAAAAGACAGAGAGGGTCACGGTCTCTGTTCCCAATACAGAAGACGCGAAGGTGCCGGCCTACCTCCCCGGCCAGGTCCTGCTGACGCTGGAGCCGGGCTATTACAGGTTCGGGCTCGAGACGATCGATATCAACTCCGGAAGCAGGGGTGTCTTCCGGACTACCCGCCGGCTGACCTGCGGCGAGGAACTTTCGCTCAGCGATATCCAGTTCGCCAGGAGGATCAGCGAAGGGGACCAGAACAGCAGATACAGGAAGGGCAGCCTGATCGTCATCCCCTATCCCCTGCACCTATATAAGACATCGTTCCCTATAGCTTTTTACTTCGAGATCTACGGCCTTGATGCGGATAAGGAAGGACTGGGGCTCTACGAGATCGAATATGAGGTCGCGCCCACGGAAAAAAAGCGCTGGGGCCCAATATACAGGGATATGGGTACGGTGATCAGCTCGAAGTTCAACGCCTCGGGGTTCGGTTCGACCCAGTGCGAGCGCCTCGAGATCGACAGCAGGGACCTCTGGGAAGGAAGTTACCGTCTCCGCGTCCGCGTGATGGACAGGCGCACGCGAAAATCGGTTGAAACGGTGACAAGTTTCTCTATACTCGAGTAGTGATCCCACCACAGAGGGGTGTTACCGAGGGGCATCAGTAACAATGCGATTTCTGAACACGCACAACGTGTCGGTTATGGTCTTGTCATGTCTCATGCTCGCTGCCGCCTCCTTCCTCAAGTCTGAAGACTACCAGGTCTTCGACGAGGAGACCCTCTTCAACAGGCTGTAAGGTCGACAAAGTCATGGGACAGGTCGAGTATGCGGTCAGCTTCAAGTTCCTTCCAATGCACATCGATCCGGATCTTACCGATCCCGTAAACACATTAAATCCTGATGCTCTCGATTTTGTCAGGAATGCTGAAATCAGATGGGCTATCAGGGAAACCGTATTCAAGAACGTGACCGATGAATATATCATGGCAGACAAGGCACTGTATGATTTCCATCATCAGATTATGTCGACCAGATTCATCCATTATCCGGGATTCGATTTCGACATGCAGGCGTACTTTGACATCACATCGTTCCACTCGGGACCAGACAAATTAAGGACCGAGATCAACTTTGAGATACCTGTCTCTGAGATAACGTTCGATACTTCCGGCACCCGGCTCGAGGGCGAAGTGGAACTGCGCGTGAAGGTCTGGGGCCTCGACATGAAAGAGATAGATGAGGCCGCTGAATTGTTGAGGGTCTCCGTGCCGAACACAGACGACGCCAGGGTACCGGCATACCTGCCCGGGCAGATCATCATGACCCTTGACCCTGGCTATTACAGGTTCGGGCTTGAAACTATCGACAGGAAATCGGGAAGCAGGGGCGTCTTCCGCACAAACAAGCGGCTGACCTGCGGTCACGGCCTGGCGATAAGCGATATCCAGTTCGCCAGAAGAATAAGCGACGGGGACGAGAACAGCAGATACAGGAAAGGGAACCTGATCATGATCCCCTATCCGCTTCACCTCTACAGGAAGTCATTCCCGATAGCTTTCTATTTCGAGATCTACGGTCTTGACGTGGACAAGGAGGACTTCGGGTTCTACGAAGTGGAATACACCGTAACGCCGACCGAGAAGAAGAGATGGGGGCTCGTCTACGTCGACCAGAAAACGGGGATCAGCGCCGACTTCAAGGCTAGCGGGTTCGGCTCTCAGCAGCCGATGAGACTCGAGATCAATACCGACAATCTCTGGAGCGGCCGTTTTGTGCTGAAGGTGAAGGTCACTGACCGCACTAAGTGGAAAAGCACGGAGCAGACATCAAGCTTCGCGATCCTCGATTGATAGCTTAGCGATCCTCGACTGATAGCTTCGCGATCCTCGACTGAATGGATATCGCTCATAACAAGGTCGCCTGGACAGACCGCACACAGAAACAGAAAAGGTCGCCTGGACAGACCGCACAGAGAACACGAAGGATTACCTGTTGAAAGTGGCAGGATTTTTACCGTCACTGGTGGTGGTAAAAATACTGACATTACGCTTTTTCTGCTTTATTCAGGTTATCTGCGCAGTCCCGGCGCCGGGAGTGCGCAGATTCCGCACAAACGGCAGTTTTGCGAAGATCCAGTCTCCCCGGGGAGACTGGAGATAAATTAAAGCCCCGGCGGACGCCGGGGCCATCATAAACAGATCTTTCAAGATCACGGATCTTCGATCCCGCGCCGGTCACCGTGACCGGATCATCGCGGCCGATCCCGTGATCGGATTATCAGGTGCCTTCCTCCCAGCTCGGAGAGGTACTTGACCTGCTTCGTCTGTCAGCGTGTCTATCGCGCAGCCGATCGACTCGAGCTTGAGCCTGGCGATCTCCCTGTCCATCTCGTCGGGTACGGGGTAGACCTTCTTCTCGAGTGTCTTGGCGTTCTTGACGATATACTCGCTCGCCAGCGACTGGTTGGCGAAGCTCATGTCCATCACGCTCGCCGGATGTCCCTCGGCGGCGGCGAGGTTGATCAGCCTTCCCTCACCGAGGAGGTTGAGCTTGCGGCCGTCGGGCATCGTGTACTGGTCGAGCTCGTGGCGGATGCGCTTCTTGCCGGTGGCGACCTTCTCGAGCTCGGGAATGTCGATCTCGACATTGAAGTGGCCCGAGTTCGCCACGATGGCGCCGTCCTTCATCAGGTCGAAGTGCTCCATCCGGATGACCGAGACATTGCCGGTCAGCGTGAGGAACACGTCGCCGATCTTCGCGGCGTCATGCGATTCCATCACCGAGAACCCGTCCATTACGGCCTCGAGGGCCTTGACCGGGTCGATCTCGCACACGATGACGTTCGCGCCCATGCCCCTCGCCCTCATCGCCACACCTCGTCCGCACCAGCCGTAGCCGAATATCACGACGCGCGAGCCGGCGAGCAGGACGTTGGTCGCCCTGAGGACTCCGTCGATCGTGCTCTGGCCCGTGCCGTACCTGTTGTCGAAGAAATGCTTCGTCATCGCATCGTTGACGGCGACCATCGGGTACTCGAGAACGCCGTTCTGCTTCCATCGATTTGAGCCTGATGACGCCGGTCGTCGTCTCCTCGCAGCCGCCGATGACGTGCTCGAGCAGGTCGCGTCGTGTCTTGTGGATCATACTGACCATGTCGGCGCCATCATCCATCGTGATGTTCGGCTTGATGTCCAGGGCAGAGTTGATGTGGCTGTAATAGAGATCGTTGTCGGCGCCGCGGACGGCGAATACCGAGATCCCGTAGTCCTCTACGAGCGATGCGACCACGTCGTCCTGGGTGCTCAGCGGATTGGAGGCGCAGAGGGCAACCTCGGCTCCGCCCGCCTTGAGTGTTCTCATGAGATTTGCGGTCTCGGTCGTTACGTGGAGGCAGGAGGCGATCCTGACACCGTCGAGCGGCTTTTCCGCCTCGAAGCGTTCCCTGATCATGCGGAGGACCGGCATCGTCGAGTCGGCCCATTCGATCCTGTCCCTGCCCTCAGGGGCCAGTGCAAGATCCTTGGCGTCGTATTTCATCCGTTTCCCTTTCTATGCTTTTGCCTTGAGCTTGTCGACGTAGTCGAGTTTCTCCCAGGTGAATGTATCCTCTTCTCGCCCGAAATGCCCGAACGCCGCGGTCTTGCGGTAGATCGGGCGTCTCAGGTCGAGTCTCTCTATGATTCCCTTCGGCGTGAGGTCGAAGACCTCGCGGACGATCTTCGTCAGCTCTTCGTCGCTGATCTTGCCTGTGCCGAAGGTGTCGACCATCACCGAGACCGGCTCGGCAACGCCGATCGCGTATGCCAGCTGGACCTCGCACTCG
Organism: Candidatus Krumholzibacteriia bacterium; assembly: GCA_963836185.1. GTDB lineage: Bacteria > Krumholzibacteriota > Krumholzibacteriia > Krumholzibacteriales > Krumholzibacteriaceae > JAUWCL01. The sequence continues at coordinate 319,303 of CAWIIQ010000002.1, read as the reverse complement.
CGAGCGAATCCGGCGCCTACGATATTCTTCGCGACGTGCCTTGCGGCATACGAGGCGCTGCGGTCGACCTTTGTCGGATCCTTCCCCGAGAAAGCTCCTCCACCGTGACTGCCGAATCCGCCGTATGTGTCGACGATGATCTTCCTTCCGGTCAGTCCGGTGTCGGCCTGCGGGCCCACCCTTGACGAACTTCGCCGGTCGGGTTGACCAGGATCCTGTAATCGGATGAATCGATGTCGAAGCCCGAGCCGACCGGCTCGATCACGAGCTTCTGTCAGCTCCGGCCTCGATCTCATCGTGAGAGATCTCGGCGCTGTGCTGGGTCGAAAGCAGAACCGTATTGATCTTGTGCGGGACGTTGTCGATATACTCGATCGTGACCTGCGACTTGCCGTCCGGCTTGATCCAGTCGACCCCGCCCTTTCGCACCTCTGACATCTTCCTGACGAGGAGGTGAGCCATGTGGATAGGCATCGGCATCAGGACATCGGTCTGGGTGCAGGCGAAACCGAACATCATCCCCTGGTCGCCCGCTCCGCCGGTATCGACACCCATCGCGATATCGCCGGACTGCGGATCGATCGAAGTGATGACCGCCGATGTCTCCGATGCGAATCCCAGGTGGGGATCGTTATAGCCGATATCGCTGGACGACTTCACGCGCGATCGTCGGAATCGGCGACATACGCCTCAGTCGTGATCTCGCCCGCGATGAATACCATTCCGGTCGTGACCAGTGTCTCACAGGCAACCCGTCCCATCGGGTCCTCCGCGAGGATAGCGTCGACTACCGCGTCCGATATCTGGTCCGCGACCTTGTCGGGATGTCCCTCGGTCACCGATTCAGAGGTAAAAAGATGCTTCTCAGACATGAATTGTCCTCCCTCACATTTGTTATTTATAGATCACAGTACGTATACATATCCTAAATTGCGGACTTGGAGTCAAATTCTTATTCCACTACCCCAGATCGACCTGCGAATCGTCGCTTATATTGAGATTCGAACTGTTTCCGGTAACTTCGGCTCCTGCCCCGATAACGCTCGCTTCCAGAACGACATTCGAGAGTGAACATCCCTCGTTCAATATCGAGTCCTTTACGACCGAATCTGTTATCGAGCATCCGCCGGCGACCGACACGTAAGGCCCGACCACGGAGTTCTCGATCGTCGATCCGGGATCGATGAAACAGGGAGGGATTATCACTGAATTACTGCCGTGCCCCCCGTTCTTGACTCCCTCGAGCAGCACACGGTTCGTCTCCAGAAGGGTCTCGACCTTTCCGCAGTCGTACCAGCCGCCGATCTCGTAAGGCACGAATTTCGTTCCATTCTCTATCATCAGCGACAGGGCATCGGTGATCTGGTACTCGCCCTTCGTCATGATATCCCCGTCGATCACCGCCCGGCATGCCTTAAAGAGCGGAGCCGAATCCTTGAAATAGTAGAGCCCGACTATGGCGAGGTTGCCTTTCGGGTCATCCGGCTTCTCTACTATGCTCGTGATGACTCCGCCGTCCACCTCGCAGATCCCGAACCTTTTCGGGTCCTCCACCTCACGTACTCCCAGGACGAAATCGCCCGCCTCCGGTATCTTCGTGAAATCAGTGTCTATTATCGTATCGCCGAGGATGATTATCAGCTCGGAGTCATCGGCGAACTGCCGCGTGAGGTCGACCGCGTGGGCGATCCCCTTCTGCTCCTGCTGATGGACGAAATCGATCTTCAGGTCGTATGCCGTGGTGAGGTACTCGGTGATCTGTTCGCCCTTGTATCCTACGATAGGAATAAGCTCCGTCACTCCCATCTCGACGAGGCTGTCGACGATATGTCCGAGGATCGGTTTTCCCGCGACTGTGACGAGCGCCTTGGGGCCCGTATGCGTGTGGGGGCGGAGCCGCTTGCCTATGCCCGCTACGGGGATTACGGCTTTCATTCATCCTCCGATCTGAGCAGATTCTTGATCTCTTCTATCTTGTCTATCGGCGTGGGGTCCTTCCCCGACTCCACGGCGAGATATACACTCGTGAGGTCGCCGAGGGCGACTATCGAAAGGAGCCTGGCGAGCCTCCCCGCGAACCCCGGACCTCCGACGCTGTTGAGCTTGATCGCTCCAGCCGCCAGCGGCTCGAGCATCTCGTAAGTCACCTCCATCCTCTTTCCCACCCGAGGGTGGTCGTCGACATCAGTGAGCATTACGAGGAATATCTCCTGCAGTATCTTCTCAGGGCTGTCCCAGCCCATTATCTCGTTGTGGCCCAGCTCGGGGAAATTATTGACGAAGGCCATGCACTTGCTGTTCTCATTGAACTGGCACTTCCACCTGTACGCCGCCCCGACGAGGAGCCCGTTGGCGCTGTACACGAGCGGGATCTTCCCGTAGAGCCTCTTGGCCAGCTGCATCGGCGTGTTCCCGGCGAGGTCAGCCTCGAGGGAACATTTGTCGAGGAGCTTGCGCGTCTTCCGAAGCACCGACCTGAACTCCTCCTCATCGATCGAGCAGAATCCCCAGCATGAAGCGAGCTTCAGCAGGGGTGTGAAGAGGTAGCCGAGCGCCGCTCTCGGCGGCATCCCTCCCGGTATGAGCAGACCCGGGATCCCCGCCTTCTTCGCCTCATCGGTGAGTATGCCCCCCGATGAGATGACAGCCATAGGCGACCCTCTCTCCAGCCCGTCGCGAAAGCAGCCGAGGACCTCCTCGGTGTTGCCGCTGTAGCTTATACAGACGACCGGGGTCTCCTTCCCCGCGAACGCTGGCAGTGTGTAGCCTCTCTCGATATGCACCGAGACGTCGGAGTCTTCGGCTATCAGGTCGCGAAGGAGCTGTCCGCCGATGGCGCTCCCGCCCATCCCGCAGATGATGAGGGTCGGCGCCCCGGCAGGCATGCATTCGACCAGCTCGTCGGCAAGGTCCCACGCCTCGGCCATCTGGTCCGGCAGTCCGAGGACCTTGTCGAGCATCTTCCCGGTGTCTATCCCGTAATGTCTTGCCGAGTGGTCGGGAGCCATCCCGTCTCCTCCGGGTCTATTCCTGTTTCGAACCCTTTATCGCGAATTCCTGCAGCTGCGGCCTCTTGTCCTTGAGGTACTTGTCGATAAGCGCCCGTATCTCCGCTGCGGTCGATTTCCTCAGCGCTTTCTTGAGCAGTGTCTTTGTCTCATCGTAAGTGACGGATCTGATGATCTTCTTGACCTCGGGAATCAGGAAAGCGGGAGCGCTGAGCTCATCGAGGCCCGCCCCTATCAGAAGAAGCGTTCCGTGAACGCCGGCGCTTGCGGTCATCTCGCCGCAGAGGCCGGCCCATATGTTGTTCTTGTGCGCAGCCTGCACCGTATCATTGATCATCCTGACGATGCTCGGGTGCAGCTCGTCATAGAGATAGGCGATCCGCGAATTGCCCCTGTCTACGGCGAGCGTATACTGCACGAGATCGTTTGAGCCTATGCTGAAAAAATCGACCTCCTTGGCAAGATGGTCGGCGAGCGCCACTGCGGAGGGGGTCTCGATCATGATACCGATCTCGACATCCTTGCCGTACTGGTATCTCTCCTTCTCCAGGTCATCCCTGACTTCTTCGCAGATAGCCAGAGCCGCCCTGACCTCGTCGACGACCGATACCATGGGGAACATTATCCTGACCCGGCCATGCGCCGCGGCCCTGTAAATCGCCCGCAGCTGGGTCCGGAAGATATCTTTTCTCGAAAGGGTAAACCTGATGCCGCGCCATCCCATGAAGGGATTCTCCTCCGGCCTGTCATCGACCCACTTGGCGATCTTGTCGCCGCCGATATCGAGGGTCCTCACGATGACGGGATCGGGCGCGATCCTCTTTACCACGTCGGAGTAGAACCTGTACTGCTCCTCCTCGCCAGGAAGAGTCGCCCGCCCCATGAAGAAGTACTCCGTTCTGAAGAGGCCGATCCCTTTCGCTCCGTGACTGACAACGTCATCGAGCTCGTCGGCAGACTCTATATTGCCGGACAGCTCGATCTTTCGGCCGTCGAGCGTAACGGCGGGGTAATCCTTCAGTTTCAGCAGCTCGGCCTCGAGCAGCTTGAACCTCTCTCTTGCCACCTCGTACAGCTTGACCGTCTCGGGGGTGGGATTGAGAACGACCTGTCCGGCCGTTCCATCGACAATGAGCTTGTCGTATGGTTTGGCGTGGGCGCTGAATCCTTCGGCCCCGACGACAGCGGGGATGCCGTGTGACCTGGCCATGATCGCGGCGTGGGAGGTAGAGCCGCCCATGTCCGAGACGAAGGCCTTCACATACTTGCGTTTGAATCCCATCGTATCGGACGGTGTCAGGTTCTTCCCGACGACGATCGCTTCCTTGCGAAGGTTGACGAGCCCGTCGACCTTCTGGCCGAGCAGGTTCCTGATGACGCGCCGCCTGACGTCTCGGACATCCTCTGACCGCTCCTTGAGGTACTGGTCCTCGATCTGGTCGAACGCCCTGAGCGTCTTGTCGATCACGCGATGGAAAGCGCACGGCGCCGAGACATGCTCGGTGCTGATAACATCTATCGTGTCCTTGCGCATGACTTCGTCGGCGAGCATCATGACGTGCGAATCGAGGATCTTGGCGTGCTCCCGCCCCATCTCCTCTTCGAGGGCGCGGGCAAGGGCCCTGAGTTCCTTCTCCGTCGCATCTAGGGCCTCCTCGAACCTCGCGATCTCGGGCTCGACCATATCGGCGCCGATCCGCTCGTCTTCGACCGAAACGTCCTCGACATTGAGGACAAAGGCCTCCCCGAAGGCGATCCCCGGCGACGCGGCGATACCATCGAATATCATCTCTGTCTTTTCTATATGCTCGCGATCCATCCGATCCATCAGACCACCTCTCTGCCGAAGTTCGTCTCGAACAGTCCGGTCAGAGTATCCAGGGCTTCTTCCTCGTCGCTTCCATCTATATTCAACATCAGTTCGGCCCCCTGCTCGGCGCCAAGCATCGCCACTCCGAGCATGCTCTTCGCGTTCACCTCGAGACCGTCCTTCTCCAGCATCACCGCCGACTCGAACTGCGAGGCGGCATTGACGATCAGGTTGGCGAGTCTCAGGTGTATACCGGTCTTGTTGAGGACCTTGACCTTGCTGGTGACCATATCTTAAAGCCTGTCCTTTTCAGGCAGTCATCTACCACAGTGTAAGAAAGACCCCTGCCGCCAGGAGCAGCAGAAAGGCCGTCTTGAGCATGGACATCCGTCCCCTGGCGAGCCAGGCCGCAGCCGCCAGCACCACTCCCGCGGCGGCGATGCGCGGCCCACCGAATCTCCAGGCCCTGACCGTCAAAAGGGCCACGAGGACCCCGGCGGAAAAGGCCCCGATCGAACCGAGCAGCTTCTGCTCTTTCAGCAGTTGCGCCGCAAGCGCCCGCCCTGTGCCCTCTCCGAGATGCAGGCCTGTCCGGTAACCGCCTATCCTAATACGGAAATTATACAGATTATATAGAGCCAGAAAGACTACCGGTCCGGCATACCACGTATAAATAGCAAAAATACTTCCGATTGTCAACGAAACGAGAAGGAGCACCATTTCGACAAAATAGTCCCCCCTGGCAGTCAGAACGGACGACATCGTATCTTTGACCCTTTCGGCTTTCCGAGCGTCCAGCCCGCCCCCGCCGGCTTCATCGAGTTCCATCCTCGTCAGGGCGCCGGCTATATATGAGGCCATCAGAGGATTACAGTTGAAATATCCGGTATATCTCGAGGCGGCCTCACCCTTGTCCTGCCCCGTGCGGGCCAGGCGCCTTACGAGCGGCTCCATGACATTGAAGAAGCCGAGCCCGTCGACCGTGCGGCCGTTGCGGGAGCCCTGCATGAAGAAGAGCCGCCAGACAGTATCGATGGCGAGCCAGATCATACGCCTCCCCCGAATATGAAGAATACGGCGGCGATGAGAAATCCCGCTCCGAACCAGAAGAGCCTCGTCCGGTCACGAAGAAGCTTCAGGATCGCTCCGGCTGCGATCAGGGGTATGAGAAAGGGAAGCGATCCCATCGATCCGGCCGACAGGACATCGATCCCCGTAGAGAGATATCTCACAGCCGCGAGCCCCGGCAGCAGCACCACCAGGACCACCAGGAAACCCCAGGCGAAGTGTACGAGGGATAGACCGAGGTGAATCGCCGAAGCGGAGCGCGTTCTCCCCTTACGGGCGAGTTCGAGCCCGCTGCCGGCGGGCCTCGCCGCGAACTTTTCCCACTGAGTATAGAATATCGAGCCGAAGGCGGCGGTCAGCAGCCCGAGCAGAAGCGACCAGAACAGGATCAGCCCGTCCATCGTCGTGACCCTGCCCGTATCACGGGAGACTATGATGAAGGCGGCCGCGGCGACCACTCCAGCCGGGGGCAGATCCGCCTCAGGCCTCCCCCTGAGCCTCACAGAACCGATAAAGAGAAGCTGCATCAGCACCCCCGCCAGGAGCCCATGGAGGGGATACCCGAGCAGAAGGCCCGTTATGAGCCCGCTGACCAGCGGCGCCGACAGGTAGAGCCTGATCGACGTCCGGTACTCGAAGGAGAGCGCTCCCCCGAGAAGAGATGCCACAAGAAGGGGATGCATGATCAGTATCTCAGCTCCAGATCATTGGCGCGCCGGCAGGATGCCGAATCTCAAGACAAACGTTTCCGATTCGTCCGGCCCCAGGTCCAGCTTTCTCACGGCCACAACGGCCGAGCCCTGGTAGACCCTCTCGAAACCCGAATCGGAGTTCGAGACGGTCTCGATCGGGTATCGCCAGACATCCGTGCCCGGCGAAAACTCCATCTTCAGCGAAAGGTCGAGCCATTCGTCGACCATCCTCAGGAGAGCGACTTCCTCTTCGACACCACTGGAAGCAAGGTTTCTGCCCCCTGCGATCTCGCGGCCCGGGATATCGAAATACCTGTCGGGAGCGTCCCCGGCGAGGAAGGAAAAGACGTTCTCTACGGCGAAAAGACATGAGAGCCCGTTTCTGCCTGCTATGATGGTATAGTCCACCTTCATCGAGCAGTCAGCGCCGTCGATGGTCACCATCTTACGGACATGGGCACGTTCGGAGCCGACGAGACCGGCCCGGTTCATGATTATGATATTGTCGTTTTCGGTCTCGACTTCGTAGAGTCCGTCGACAAAATCACCAAGCTCGGTGTATGTGCCCGCCGCGAAGGCGCCGAGAGTGGTATCGGCCGGCATGAACCTGTCGGACAGCGATGCCTTCGGCCAGCGGTCGTATAGGAGCTTCTTCTCGAGCCCCTTCTCCTTCGCGGTGGCGAGGTTGTGGATGCTGACAGGTTCGTTCCCGTTCCCGCCTTCTTTTCCGATGTCAGCAAGACCCTTGTGATATATCTCTTCGCGGCGCGTCAGGGTATCGGTGATGTTGAACTTCGTCCGCATGTCATCGAGCTCACGCAGGACACCCCCCTTCGCCTTGAAGAAGGCCTGCATCTTCCCGGAGGTAAAGATCACTTCCTCCACTCCGTCACCGTCGATGTCCCCGCGCTCGAAGGTGCCGCTCTCGAGCATCGCCTCAGTCTCGAGTACATGCTTGAATATCGCGCTTCGCAGATGGGGCAGGTAGAGTCCGCCGAAGAGGCCGTGCCAGTAAGCGCAGTTGCACTGGGCCTGGTAGAGGTGGCTCTCTGCCTCGGCGTCATCCCTGCCTGAATCTTCGAGAAGCCTGCTCGCGCGGAGCATCCTCTTGTGCATCCAGTTCGCTTCCTCGTACTTGACGAGGAAGTTGCGCCAGAAGCCGCCCTTTACGACCTCGGCAGCATCGGGGAAACGCCCGCTCCCCTCGAGGATGCCTTTCGCATCCTGGTACTGCTCTTGCGCGCGCAGCGGCAGCGCCCATTCCATCATCTCACTGTACGAAGCGGTAGGAAGATAGACGATCCCCCTCGGGGGTGTCTCGTCGATGACCTTCGAGAAAGTGGATACGGTGATCCAGTCGGAGTTCTTCATCAGTTCGTCGCAGAATCGGCGCAGCCACTGGTTCTTGTATACGAGGTCGTGAGTTCCGGTCCAGAGGCCGAACTTCTCCCCGTCGTCGGCCAGTACGGCGATCTTCCTCTCGATGCCGGGCTCCTCCGATATCGACCTGAGGTGAGCTATCACCTCGTGCGGCTCGTGAAAGGGAACGAGGTACCGTAGAGTCTTGTCTATCGGGAATACATTGATGTACCGGCCGTTCTCCTCGGAGAGGTAGAACCCGCGCATCTGCTCGATCTTGAAACCGGTGCTCTTGAAATGTGAGTCGTCTACGATCACATACTCGAGACCCGCCTTCGAGAGGGTGTCGGGCAGGTGCGGATCCCATATCCTCTCTGTCAGCCAGCAGCCGCGCGGCCCGGAGCCGAACCTGCCCTCGATGAATTCCTTCATCATCGCAAGCTGCCCCTGCCTGTCCCTCTCGGGGATTATAGTGAGGATAGGCTCGTAATAGCCGCCTGACATGATCTCGGCCTGGCCCGATGCCGCCATCGAAGCGACGGCTTCGGAGTACTCGGGATGTTTTTCGGCGAACCAGTCCCAGAGGATCCCGCTGCAGTGAAGCGCGAAGGGGATGCCGGGGTAGTCCTTCATCACCTCAATGAACGGAAGGTAGGACCTCTCGTAAGCCTCCTCGATAACGTGATCGAAATTACCGACCGGCTGATGATTGTGGAGCCCGAAAATGAATGTGACCTTGCCCGGCATAAGCTTCCGCCTTATCGTCATACTACCTTTGAATTGATCGTTATCCTCTTGTCGCCCGGAAGCGCCCTCGCTTCGAGCGTTATACCCTTCTTCATTATGTCGCGCAGGAGCTCCTTCTCACCGTCGTCGACCCAGACGTTATCTGTGATCTTTTTACGGCCCTCGCGAAAATGCAGCCCCCCGACATTTATCTCGGTCATCGTCAATCCCATGTTCAGCATCTCCAGCGCTTCCGCGGGCCCCCGGACGAGCAGGAATATCTTTTCGCTGTCAAAGACTCCTCCGCCTACCTGTTCGACCGCGTCAGCGATCGAAAGCACCGTGGCCTTGAAGTCGGGCTCGGCGGCGCTGGCGTACAGCTCCTTTTCCCAGTCCTCGGCGCTGACCAGGTCGTCGGCAAGTATGATCCTGTCCGGCTGGAGGTCTCTTCCCCAGCCCACAACGACCTGAGCGTGTATAAGCCTGTCGTCAATACGGAACAGAATCACCATCGCCAGTTCCTCGTTCCTTGCTGTTCTGTGGGATCTTGCCCTGTCAGATCTCTATGACCTTGACGCTTTCCTGGCCGCGGTGAATCAGATGGCCCACGATCTCGTCGAGCTCCATGGTCCCCTGCTTCGTGACAAAGTCGAGCAGTATCGGCAGATTCACTCCGCTGATGACCTTGACGCCTTCGAGTCCGCGGGTCGCCCTCACGCACGACGCGCCGCAGGAACCGCCGAAATAATCGACGAAGACAACCGCTCTGCTCGCATCATTGGCGTCGAGTATCTCGTGAATCGCCTTGATGACTTTCTCGTCTCCCAGATCGGAGCCCGACAGCGCATAGCAGTCATGGACATCTCCGACTATAAGGCCGACAGTCCTGAGAAGCTCCTCGCCCAGTTGTCCGTGGGTGACAACGATACCGGTAATGTACTTGTCCGTCATGGCTCCTACTCGTGATCGTACAGAAGATATCGCCTGGTCTTCTTTTCGCTCTCCATCATGTCCAGCAGCTGCTGGTCGAGGCGCTTGGCAGCGTCGATGCCGTAGATCTTGAGCATATGATTGAGCGCGATCGTCTCTGCGATCACGGTGATATTCTTGCCGGGAAAGATCGGGATGACGACCTGACGCACATCTATGCCGAGGATATCCGTATAGTGCTCATCGAGCCCGTGGCGGTCCCAGTCCTTCGAAGGATCCCAGTCCTCGAGCTGCACGACGACCTCGACTCTCTTCTGGATCCTTACGGCCCTGATCCCGAAAACGTCCATCACGTTTATGATCCCTATGCCGCGGATCTCCATGTAATGTTTCAGGTGCTCGCGCCCGCGCCCCAGGATGGCGTCCCCGTGCCTGAACACCTCGACGACATCGTCCGCGACGAGCCTGTGGCCCCTCTCGACGAGGTCGAGCGCGATCTCGCTCTTACCGATCGCGCTGCGCCCCGAGAAGAGCAGGCCCACCCCGTAGACATCGACAAGCGAGCCGTGGATCATGGTCGTCGGCGCGAAGATCAGCTCGAGATGTCCCGTCAGGTCATGGATGAACTCGGTCGTCTGCATCGTCGTGCGCAGCACCGGTATCCCGTTCTCGACCGCCAAGTCGAGCAGCTGCTTGGGCACGTCCAGCCCCTTCGAAACGATTATACAGGGCATCTTCTGTGAGAAGACCCTCGAAAAAGCGTCGGTGACCTGCTCTTCGTTGAGCGAATCGAGGTAGAGCAGCTCGGTCTCGCCTATGATCTGTATACGTTTGTGGAGGAAGTTCTCCATGAATCCTGTCAGCGCGAACGCCGGCCTGTGGATGTCCTGGCTGGTGATCTTGATCGGCCCCTCCAGGTTTTCAGTTAGGGCCTCAAGGTCGAATTCCTCCGAGTTTTCCTCGAAGAATTCCTTTACCGTATATTCCTGTGGCACTGGCTTCCTCCGTATCGAGAATCGCGGCGACGTCAGTCCAGACTGTCGAGGACCCCATAGTGGCCGTCGGACCGCTTGTACACGAAGTTCAGTTTACCTGATTCAGTGTTATTGAAAAGGAGAAAATCTCTTTCCTGGTCGACCATCGCTATTATCGCCTCTTCGATGTTGAGATGCGTTATCTCGTGCGATACCTGTTCGAGCACGTCGATCCCGCCCTCGCTGCCGACACTCTCCGCCTTTATGATCTTCTCGGCGGAAGCAGGCTTAAAGCCGTTCTTCTTCGGGTGATGATGATTGTCGATCATCTTCTCCTTGAACTTCTTTACCTGACGCTCGAGGCTCTTCGTGACAAGGTCGATCGAGCCGTACATGTCCTCGGATTCTTCCTTGGCCGTGAAATCATGCCCATTCACATGGACATTCACCTCGGCTATATGACGGAATTTCTGGACGTCCATTATGACGTCGACTTTGAGAATATGGTCGAAATATCGCTTGAGCTTGCCGACCCTTTCTTCGATATGTTCGTTGAGTTCAGGACTGGCTTCAAAATGTCTGGCTGTGGTCGTGATAATCATTGCACATCCTCCTCGCATCAACCAGCCGGCATCGTCCGGCAATTACTGCGACGAACTCCTGTGCGGTTTTCCTGGTATGAACTTCTTACCAGGGGTCCCGCCGTCACCTCGAGAAACCCCATCGCGCGCCCCCGGTTCCCGATTTCCGAGAACTCCTCGGGGGGCAGGTACCGTTCGACCGGCACCTGATCCAGCCCGGGACGCAGGTACTGTCCGAGAGCGGTAAAATCCACTCCGGCGGACCTCAGGTCACCGAGCGCGCTGTAGATCTCTTCTGTCGTCTCGCCCAGACCGAGCATGAATGACGACTTCGTGAGCACCTCCCTCTTTCGTTTCTTCGCCTCGGAGAGCAGGAACAGGGACCTGTCATAATCGGCCCCCTTCCTTACATCCGAATAAAGCCTTCTGACTGTTTCCATGTTGTGTGAGAAAATATCCGGTCCGGCATCGAGCACCGTGTCGAGCGCTTCGAGGTCGCCGCCGAAATCGGGGACGAGCACTTCGACGACGGGGGCCGGATCGAGAGCGCGAAGCGCTTCGATCACCCCGACGAACCATAAGGCTCCGCCGTCCGGCAGGTCGTCTCTTGTGACCGATGTTACAATCACGTGCTTGAGGTTCAGCTCGTTTGAAGCGGCGGCGATCCTCTCCGGCTCACCGCTGTCTGGCGCCGAGGGCCTGCCCTTCGTGACAGAGCAGAATCTGCATCCGCGGGTACAGACATCCCCGAGCATCATGAAGGTGACCTTGCCCCTCGAATAACACTCGGCCCTGTTGGGGCAGAGACCTTCCCTGCAGATCGTATGGAGTTCCCTCCGCCTGACAGCTCCCTCGATCCTCGAGGACTCGGTGGCGAGGGGAATCTTCCTCCTGAGCCACGCGGGAAGCCTCTCGCCGCGGCGTTTACTCGTTATCAATGTCATCTATCGCCTGTCAACTTAAGTGCTTTCAATATCTAGTACTCTTTCCGGTGCCTGGCCGGGAGTATACCCAGCTGCTCCCTGTACTTCGCGACTGTGCGCCGCGCTATGATCAGGCCGTCCTTCTTGAGGAGATCGGCGATCTTCTGGTCGCTCATCGGCTTCTTCGGATCTTCTTTCGAGATGATCTCCTTGATATTGAGCTTGGCGCTCTTCGCGGAGACCTCACCGCCCGATTCTGTGTTGAGCGCGCTGCTGAAGAAATATTTCAGCTCAAAGACGCCTCGCGGCGTCTGTACGTACTTGTTCGTAGTGACCCTGCTTACCGTCGATTCGTGCATTCCGATCTTCCCCGCCACCTGCTGAAGCGTCAGCGGCCTGAGGAAACCGGCGCCCTTCTCGAAAAAATCCTTCTGTGCCTCGACGATGCTCTCCATGACCTTGATCATCGTACGGCGGCGCTGCTCGATCGTCTGGATCAGCCACTTGGCGTTCTTGAGGCGGCCCTGGATGAAGGTCCTGGTCTCGTCGCTGATCTCGTGGGTGTTCTGCAGCTCGCTCTTGTACGACTGGCTTATCCTCAGCCTGGGGACATTGCGGTCGTTAAGGAATATGATGAACTTGTCGCCGACTCGCTCGACGATGAGATCGGGGATGACGTACTTCGGCCCCTCGGAGATTATATCCAGGCCCGGCTTCGGGTCCAGGCTTCCGATCACGGCAGCCTGTGCCTGTACCTCCTTGAGCGATATCTTCAGCTTCTTGCTGATGTCGAGGTACTTCTTCTGTTTGAACTCCTCAAAATGATCGGCGACGATCCTGGCGGCCATCGAGTCCGACTGGTCCTTTGCCTCCAGCTGGATGAGAAGGCTTTCCCGCAGGTCGCGGGCGCCTATCCCGGAAGGTTCGAAAGTCTGGATGATCTTCAGGACTTCCTCGACCTTCTCCATCGTCGTACCGCATGTACGCATGATATCTTCGAGAGAACACACGAGATATCCCGAGTCGTCGAGATTGCCGATGATATATTCGCCTATCTCGAGGTCCTTCTCGTCCTTCGTCACAAGCCTGAGCTGGCTCATGAGAAATTCGGAAAAGCTGGGCTGCGCGATGGGAACCCTCTCGTGGAAATCCTCCCGCTCCTCGATCTCCGCCTGGGTCCCTCCCATACCGAAGGCTGTCTCGAAGTAGTCGTCCCAGTCCTCCTGGTTATCCTTTTCAGCGGCTGTCTCTTCCTTCTTGTTGGCTGCCTCCTCTTCCTCCTCCACGGTCGCTTCGTCTTCCCTGATATCCTCGACTTCGTCGACTTCCTCGAGCAGCGGATTCTGAAGTATCTCCTGCCTGAGGACCTGTTGCAGCTCCTGGGTCGGCATCTGAAGCAGTTTCAGGGCCTGCTGCAGCCGCGGTGTCATCACCAGCCGCTGCTGATAATCCCAGGCGTTGCCCCATCTTCATTTCCATCTATATACGTCCTCGCTTACAGACGAAAAGCCTCGCCGAGGTATATTTCCCTCACCTCGGGGTCGGAGGCCAGATCATCCGCGGTTCCAGAGCGCTTTATGCTTCCCTCATACATGATATACGCCCTGTCGGTTATTGACAACGTCTCCCGGACATTATGATCGGTGATAAGTACGCCGAGTCCCCTCTCGCGGAGCTTGGTGACTATCCCCTGCAGATCGGCAACGGCGATCGGATCTATGCCGGCGAACGGTTCGTCGAGAAGCATGAACGAGGGCTCCGTGACGAGCGAACGCGTCACCTCGACCCTGCGCCGCTCCCCGCCGGAGAGCTGATAGCCGTAACTTTTACGCAGGTGCTCGACGTTGAGCTCCCTCAGGAGGCTCTCGAGGCGCTCCTTCCTCTCCGCCTTCGATATCTTCAGCGTCTCGAGGATCGCCTTGAGATTGTCCTCGACGGTGAGCTTCCTGAAGATCGACGCCTCCTGCGGAAGGTAGCCTATCCCCTTGCGGGCCCTGCGGTACATCGGCAGGTTCGTTATATCATGGCCGTCGAGATAGATCATCCCGTCGTCGGGCTTGATCATCCCGGTGATCATGTAGAAGCTCGTCGTTTTGCCGGCGCCGTTAGGGCCGAGAAGCCCTACGACCTCTCCACGCTTGACGTTGATCGAGACATCATTTACGACCCGTCTCTTGCCGTAGACCTTTACCAGGCCGTCACAGCCGAGTCCCCTGCCTTCACTCATCCCCGCTTCCCTTTCCTTCTTTTTCCTTCTTTACTTCCCCGTCTATAAGTCCATCCTCGTCGCGCAGGAAGGCCCTTACATCGCGCTTTATGTCCACATTCTTCAGCTCAGGATATCCCTGGAATCCGTATCCCGTCAGGATGTCGTTTCCCCTGGTGACCTTGACGAAATCCTCCGAATGTATCTCCCCGAGCTCACGGATCATGATCAGGCTCTCCGTCTCGAGGGTGTACCCCTCCATCGTCGTGACGACGACGTTCCCGAGAGCAGTCAGGTCGTGTGTCTCCTGGTTGTATTCGCCCTTGTCGGCAGTGAGTATCGAGGATATCTCGCCGTTCTCGTCGTAGAATGTGATCTTTGGATCGTCGGTCACGAGCAGCTTTCTTATGTTGTATACTCTCGCGACTGGAGCCTCTAGGGTCCACTTCACCTGTCCCGAGTCGCTCTCCATCGTCGTGAAGTCGGAGAACTCCTGATCGGCCATCTCCGTCGTTCCGAGCGAGCGCTGGGGCCGGTCGCCCTGGCCGCACGAGACGGCCGCGGCGGCTATCGCCGCGCAGATAAACAGTGTCGCTGCCATCCCTCTCTTCGTCTTCATCCCTGTATTCATCCGTCCTGTCTTCTTATACACCTCAACGTCCGGCACGTTCATGCTGTGCCGTCCATCTCAAGATATCCCGAATCGCCGGATTTTTCCAGACGTTCCTTTCGCACGTGCCACCTGTCGTGAAACCAGACCCACTGCTGCGGGTAGAGCCTGACGAGCTGCTCGATCGAAGCGGTCATGTCCTTCACGAAGATCTTCTGCCGCTCCCTACTGGTCAACTCTTCGGGCGGATGCTCCAGTTCGGGCAGGATCGTTATCTGGTGAGTCCCCCCGGACTGCATGTGGATAGCCATCGGCACGACAGCCGCCCCGCTTCGCAGGGCGAATACCGCCGGCCCGATCGGCGTCCATGCCGGCCTGCCGAAGAAGGGCGCCATGACCCCGTCGGTGTTTATGTTCTGGTCTATGAGCATCCCGAGGATCTCCCCCCTCTTCAGGGTGCGGTACCCGGCGATCGCCGTGTTGCCGCGGTGATGAGACTCTACGCCGTGCTTTCGTCTCAGATCGAGGAGCATCTGGTTCAGCGCCCCGTTGCTGAGCCTCTTCGCTATCACGCTCAGGCTGTACCCCTTCTCGGAGAGATAGGCGCCGAGCAGTTCCCAGGCCCCGATGTGCCCGGTGATCGCCAGCACTCCCTTCCCGCGGGAAAGCGCCCTGCGGAGATTCTCCTCTCCGGTGACGAGGCACGATTCGAGTACCTGCTGCTTCGTCTGGCGCGTCAGCCTGAGGGAGTCGAGCCCGTTCCTGCCGAGCGACTTGAACACCCCCGCGGCGATCGCCTTGACGACGACAGCCGGCGTGCCGGGGAAGGCGAGCGCGATATTCTCATGAGCACGCACACGGTCCTTCTTGTAGCACCTGTACGAAAACGTACCGAAAAATGTAAACAGTGAGAGACCAGCGCGTCGCGGCAGTGTTACGGCCAGTAGAACGAGCGTTTTGACGAGAATAGTCTCGCCGAGCCGTTTGACCGTTTTTTTTATTTTTTTCCGCGGGCTGCTGGACAACCTGTGTCCTCCTGCGTTCTACCGTAACGAAACGTGTCATCTCACGTAACATGTTGAAAAACAAGGTAAATAACTTACCACTTTTCAAGGTATAACACAGGCCTTCAACGTATTCAAGCAACAAATGTGCCATACTATTCAAGGCATGATATTTCAGGAAGTTACGGAGGGATCCAGGGCGGCGATCAATCTTTCTTAACCCATTTTACGGCATCGGCCATGATGAACCACTTCGGCGACTCGTCGGTCAGTTCCACGGTTGCCCTGCCCTTCGAGAAGTAGTACGTCCCGAGGAGGTTCCATCCGAGGGGACACTGATGCATCACGAGGATCTGGTCATCGACGCCTTCATCGTGAGAGATCGAGAAATGATACTCCTGGACCGAGGCATTTTTTCTGTGTTTGGGCTTCATGCTGTGCCAGGTGTCGACCATATGATGATAGACCTCGTACGTGCCGCTCTCGGGAATATCCACCGTCCACCGCACCCCGCCGGTCCCTGTTCCGGCGGCGATAAAATGCCCGGATTTGACATACCGTCCGTAGCAGAGCTCCAGGACCGTCTCGCGCCAGACGACGGGAGGCTCTTTCGGCAGGAATTTCCTGTACGGATATTTATCCTCGCGATCCATGCCCATGCCGAGGATCCTCTTTACAAACGGGACCTCGGGATCGATCACGATCTCGAATCCCGGATCAGTGTTATCAACGAGCAGCGCAGCCTCCGGCTCATCGGCCTCCGGGCTGTCGATCGTCCTGGATCCGTCGAACGGCTTCTCGCTCTTGCGGCCCTCGAACCCTCTCGTACGGTACTCCCTGACCGGCGGAAGGTTCTTCGATATGAGGGTGTTGACATATACCGTTCTCGGCTCGGCCGGCGTCACAATGCCGATCTCTTTCCCTTCTCCCGGCCCGAAGAGGAAGGTCCTAACGTACTTGCCCGCTCCCCTGTCGGGCTTCGGCGCCTTTCCCTTCTTCCTGACGAAACTGTAGATCACGCGGATCATCCCGTGGCACTGCTCGCGGTTGTACACCTTCATCCTGAACTGGAACTTCTCCTTCCCGCCGTCGTCGACCGCATACCACTCGACATCCTCGATGATGAATCCCGGCAGGTCTCTGCAGTTGTACCATCGCTCTACAACAGGACGGATATCGGCCCCGGTCCTTTCCTCGAATGCGGAGAGGAACTCCTCTTCCGGCAGGATATGTCCGCGGTTGCAGGATATCAGTCCGGAGAGAAAATCATCGACCTCTCTCTCTCCGGCGAGCCCCTGCATCTCTATGATCAACTGCTTTCCCTTGAGCGGCAGGGCATTGAGAGCGGCATCACGCCTTGACCTGTCAGCGAGAAGATCGGGAAGGTTTGTACCGTCGAGAGCCACGATAGCCCTGGCGAGCCCCCCGTTCCCGGCTCGTACTTCTTGTCGATATCAAGCCAGTAGTCGAGCCTGCCGGCGAAGTGTGACTCGACGGCGTGATCGAGGGCGGACCTCCCCGTCGACCCGATATGAAAGATCCCGGAATAGTACGAGCTGACCGGTATATACTGTCCGGCATCGAGGATCGAGTTTCTGAGGGTGTTTACAAATGACCTGGATTTCCTTGTCCTCGGATCCTCTGAGCTCCAACTGAACGTGCCGCGGAAGCGGGAATCATACATGTAATACAGAAATCCCATGGACCAGTCGAACCCTCTCTCGGGCGCCATGATTATCCCGGGCTGCGAATAATCCT
The DNA here is from genome assembly GCA_963836185.1 of Candidatus Krumholzibacteriia bacterium. GTDB lineage: Bacteria > Krumholzibacteriota > Krumholzibacteriia > Krumholzibacteriales > Krumholzibacteriaceae > JAUWCL01. The sequence continues at coordinate 301,654 of CAWIIQ010000002.1, read as the reverse complement.
TTCCATTGGTCACCAGGGGACGCGCGAAACAGTAGAGATTCGCCGGCGCCTCCACAATCGCCAGCCGCGCGAAGGGATATTCCAGCCCTGTCTCCGAGTCGGCCCACTCCCTGAGCTCCCTTATCAGGGACGGGATCGTATCAGCCACGCTGATGAAAAAGGGCATAAAATAGTCATCAGGGCAGAGGGTCGAGAGCGAGTATGTCACAGAATCGACTTCGGCCGATCTGTTCGAGTATCTGCCGGCCGTAAGAGTCATTCCCGGAAGGGGCTCCCCGGGCAGAAATTCGAAAAGTCCCGGAGCGGTCCTCGTACCCGAGCCCTGCGCTACCGCCATCAGCCCCTCCCGAGTCCGGACAGAAAGCTTGTGTACGGCGAAAAACCGGTACTCGAGGCCTGGATCCTGCGAGCCGCGAACCAGGCCCGGCGCCGGATACCACATCGTGTACGGAGGCAGGAGGAGTTGATCGTCCTGCGCCCAGGAAAACTGCTTCCTGAACTTGAACCGTGAATGCCTGTAGAAGAAGTCGGGGTTACGGTCAAACATGGAGTCATCGATATAGCTGAAACCTCTCCATCTCTCATCCTCGTCAGCGTCAGGGAAACAGGCCCGGTCATCGATCGTCCCCGAGCAGGCGACGGTGACCGTATCATGCCCTTCCGGCTGCAGGGCCCGCTGAGGATATATCTCGAGGACCTGCATATCCCTTGTGAACCTCAGCCCTGATCCCTCAGCGACGACCGAATCGACCTTAAGTCCCGGGTTGAGGTTGAACAGATAACTATTCAATGGACCGGCCGTATCGTTACGGATCACGACCGCCGTGATGATCTCCAGATCCCTTCCATCATGTTCAAGTTGTATATCGAAAGATACCGGTGTGGCGACCGGCTCGGCCCGAAGCCTTTCGGCGGCTGCCATCATATCGGCCCTCATCGCCGATCCATCCGTGTGGTACCTGAGATAACCCGATGTCAATACTATAGAGGCCGCGGCGAGAACGGGTACCGAAGCGGCCAGGATCGATGACGAAGATCTCGATTGCCTCGGCCTGCCGAGAAGGAGTACGGCGGCTGCTGTCATCGCCAGCCCAGCCAGCAGGAACGACGCCCTCTGGGCGGCGGTCAGGAGCGGCGCCGACAGCCCCGTATACTCCGAAAGAAGCACCGGCAAGCCGAAAGCGGCGGCATCGAAGGTGTAGTAGAGCCTGCCCGGAGCGAGCACGACAAGTACCGCCAGCAGTCCGACCAGGGCGGTGAGTGTCAGCGCCCTGTTCCCGGTGATCGATTGAAGAAACATCGCGGTTCCGGTAAAGAAGACGAATGTCGGCAGGCAGATCAGAAAGGGATATAGCAGATACGCATTCCAGGAAACCCCTGAACCGATGAATACGAGGTTGTAGACAAGTGTGACGGCGAGGACCGCGACTATATGGACGAGGAAGATGAAAAAGAGGGCCGCGCCTTTCCCCGCCAGGTACTCCAGCATCGAGAATCTTCTCGAGAAGACCGCCTCGTTCGAATCGAGACTTTTCTCCCGGTCGATCAGGTCGGCGGCGACCAGCGATCCAGCGACCGCGAGGATGATGTTTGAATAGAGTATCCCGATGTACGGATACGATGAGGGAATCTCGAGGACTCCGGGTTTGAAATATGGGAAGCCGAACATGCTCACGCGGGTGAAGACATACGCCGTGATGTAAACGCCCAGGTTGAGCAGCAGCGCGATACGGAAAGCCCATCCGCGCATGATGACTTTCGCCTCACAGCGAGCTATCGACCAGATCCTGAAGATAGAACCGGACATATCTTCCAATGTTCGGGGCGGGGTCCCTGTAGCTTTCTACTTCAGCCCGGCGCGCAGGATGTCGTGGATGTGGAGCAGTCCCTCGAGCTTCCCCTCTTCGTCGACGACGAAGAAATGGGTGACCGGGCCCTTCGGATTCATCTCCATCTGATCGAGCGCCTCTACTGCGAGAACCCCGGCGCCGACAGTGAGCGGAGATTTCGTCATAAGTCCCGATACAGGAAGCCCGAGCGCGTCGGGATTCTTTATCAATATCCTCTTGAGATCACCGTCGGTGATGATCCCCTCGAGCTTTCCGTCATTGTCCACAACGGCGGTGCAGCCGACGTGCTTGTCGACTATCTCCATCAGGGCATCGCTCAGCGAGGTCTCGAGCCTGACGATGGGGACCTCTTCCCCCTTCTTCATGATCTCGCCGACGGTCAGTGTCAGGCGCCTGCCCAGCACGCCGCTCGGGTGCAGGCGGGCGAAATCTTCCTTGCCGAAATTCCTCTTTCTGAACGCGGCCACCGCGAGGGCGTCGCCGAGCGCGAGTGACATCGTCGTGCTCGTAGTAGGGACGACATCCATCGGGCAGGCTTCCCTGCCGGCCGGTATGATGAGGACGACATCGCTCTCCTCGGCCAGTCTCGATCCGGAATTGCCGGTAATGGCGATCATCTTCACGCCGATAGCCTGCAGGTAGGGCAGGAGCTTGGAGAACTCGTCGTCTCCCCCGCTCTTGCTGACGGCGAGAAAGATATCGTCCTTCGCGACCATTCCCATGTCGCCGTGCGCCGCCTCGACCGAGTGGAGAAATACCGATGGTGTGCCTGTGCTGCTCAGCGTCGCCGCGATCTTGCGCGCGACTATCCCCGACTTGCCGATGCCGCAGACGATGACCTTGCCGCCGCAGTCCGAGGATCAGCTCGACCGCCTCGGCGAACTGCGGGCCGATCGAGCGGTGCAGCTCTTCGAGGCCCTCGATCTCGAGCGCGATCACTTCGCGGCCGAGGTCCAGAGCATCCCTTCGCCGGGTCTCCCCGGGAGATCCCGCCGCGGCACAGTCCTTATTCAGATCCTGTCTTCTCAGCCATCTCTGTTCCCGTGGAATATCCTCGACGCGTCCCGAAGCAGCCCCTCAAGCTCGGCCAGCGGCAGCATCACCTCGGCGTCGCAGCTGCAGGAGAGCGGTTCGGGGTGTGTCTCTATGAAAAGTCCGTCCGCTCCGGCGGCCATCGCGGCACGCGCGAGCGCCGCGGCGAACTGCGGCCTGCCGCCCGACCGGTCGCCGAGACCGCCGGGAAGCTGCAGCGAGTGCGTCGCGTCGAATATGACCGGTACGCCTGACGTTCTCATCCTCGGAAAGGCCGTCATGTCGACGATGAGGTTGTTGTACCCGAACGAGGTCCCCCGCTCGGTGATCATGATCCCCGCGGCTCCGCCGGCTCTCGCCTTCTCGACGGCGTTATGCATATTCTCCGGTGAGAGGAACTGGCCCTTCTTGATGTTGACGACCTTGCCCGTTCCGGCCGCGGCCAGTATGAGGCTCGTCTGGCGTGAGAGGAAGGCGGGGATCTGGAGGATATCGCAGACCTCCGCGGCCGGGCCGACCTCATCGCGCGAGTGAACATCGGTCAGGACCGGGACTCCGGTCTCGTTCTTTATCCGCTCGAGCATCGCGAGCCCCTTCTCGAGGCCGGGGCCCGAATATGAATCGACCGAGGACCTGTTGTCCTTGAGGTAGCTCGACTTGAATACGTAGATGAAATCGAATTCGTCAGCCAGCTCGACGCAGGCCGACGCGATCCTCATCGCCTCGTCCCCGTCCTCGAGGACGCACGGCCCGGCGATCAGGAGCGGCATCCGCTGAGGCTCCCAGTGAACATCTCCGATGGAAAGGGGGTCCATTGCTCCTCCCGCTATCCGTCGCGGCCCGCGGCGACCGTGCCCTCACCCTTTGCCCGGGCGTGGTTCAGTTCTTTCGCGGCTGCCACGAGCCCCCTGAAGAGGGGATGCGCCCTCATGGGGCGGGATTTAAGCTCGGGGTGGAACTGTCCTGCGATGAAGTAGGGGTGTCCCTGCAGTTCGATTATCTCGACGAGGTCGCCCTTCGGTGAGAGCCCCGAGAAGATGAGGCCCTTCGCGGCGAGCTGCTCGCGGTATGTATTGTTGACTTCCCAGCGATGGCGGTGGCGCTCGCTTATCTCGTCCACTCCATACAGCTCGTGGGCGAGCGTCCCTTTCTCGAGAACGCAGGGATAAGCTCCGAGGCGCATCGTTCCGCCCATCTTCGACTGACTGCGCTGGTCGCGCATCAGGTCGATGACGGGATGAGGAACATCGGGATCGAACTCGCTCGATCCGGCATCTAGTCCGCAGACGTTTCGGGCAAACTCGATAACGGCCATCTGGAGACCGAGACATATCCCGAGGTAGGGCACGCCGTTCTCGCGGGCGTATTTCACGGCCGTGATCTTCCCCTCGGTGCCGCGCTCGCCGAAACCGCCGGGAACGAGGATACCGTCGACGCTGTCGAGCCATTTCTCCGGCCCGTCCTCTTCTATCTTCTCCGCGTCGACCCACCTGAGGTTGACGTGCACATCGTTGGCAACACCTGCATGTGTGAACGACTCTATGATGCTCTTGTACGCGTCGACTATCTGGATATACTTGCCGACTATCGCCACGTCGACGCTCTCTGTCATCGAGAAGATCTTGTGGACCATCCTCTCCCACTCCTCGAGGTCGGGAGGCCCGACATCGAGCCGGAGCTTTTCGACGACCAGATCGTCCAGCCCCTCCTTGCCGAGTTTGAGAGGAACGTGGTATATCGATTCGGCGTCGATCGCCTCGATCACCGCGCCCTCCTCGACGTTGCAGAAGAGCGCGATCTTCGCCTTGAGCTCCTGCGAGAGCGGCCTGTCGCAGCGGCAGAGAAGGATATCGGGCTGGATACCGATCTCGCGCAGTCCCTTGACGCTGTGCTGGGTCGGCTTGGTCTTGATCTCGTGAGCGGTCTTGATATATGGAACAAGCGTAAGATGAATGTACAGAACGTTATCGCGCCCCTGGTCGAGCCTCATCTGCCTGATGGCCTCGAGGAACGGCAGCCCCTCGATATCACCCGTCGTGCCGCCGACCTCGGTGATCACGACGTCGACATCCTCGCCGTTCTCGGCGGCGAGCCTGATCCTGTTCTTGATCTCGTCCGAGACGTGCGGAACGACCTGGACCGTCTTGCCGAGGTACCCGCCGTTGCGCTCGCGGTTGATGATCGCCTCGTAGACCTGGCCGGTCGTCACGTTCGAGCGCTGGCTCAGGTTGCGGTCGATGAACCTCTCGTAATGCCCGAGGTCGAGATCGGTCTCGGCGCCGTCGTCGGTGACGAAGACCTCGCCATGCTGGAAACGGGCTCATCGTGCCCGGATCGACATTGAGATAGGGATCGAATTTCTGGAGGACGATGCGGAGCCCGCGCTGCTTGAGCAGCAGCCCTAGTGAGGCGGCAGCGATACCTTTGCCGAGAGACGAAACCACTCCACCCGTTACGAAAATATATTTCGTCTTCTCTCCCAAACTGCTCCCCGCCGGGGTCCCGGTTGCTGGATCCTATGTCTATTGCGAATAAGTGGCTGACCGCCGATTACATTAACGGCTGGCCAGTCTTTTTTCAACTCTTTTTATGTCTTCCGGCCTGTCAACGCCGAAAGACCGCGCCCTGCATGGCATAACGCGTATTCTGAACCCGTTTTCCAGGGCCCTGAGCTGCTCGAGGCCCTCCGCTTTCTCGAACGGCCCCTTCGGCATCTCATCGTATCCGAGCAGGAATTTCCGCCTGAAGGCATAGATGCCGATATGGTGGAGGAACTTGTCGGTACCGTGAGGGACGGGCGAGCGCGAGAAATACATCGCGTACCCTTCGCGGTCGACGGCGACCTTGACGACGTCGGGCCTGTTGATCTCGGCCGCGCCGCTTCCCGTGGTGGCCAGAGTCGCCATCAGCAGTTTGTGATCGGCTCGCATGACTCGCCACCAGCCTCTCGACGGCGGCAGATGGAAGCAGTGGCTCATCGCCCTGGACATTTACCACGATGCTGCAGCTGTGACGCGCGGCCACCTCGGCGACTCGGGCGGTGCCGGTCCGGTGACGCTTCGAAGTCATCTCCGCCAGGTGGCCGTCGGCGGTGACGACTTCCATGATGCGCTCGTCGTCAGTGGCGACGATCACCTTCTCGATACCCCTTATCCCCGAGACGCGCCGGGTGACATGCAGGATCATCGGCAGCCCGGCGATCTTCGCCAGCGGTTTGCCGGGAAAGCGGGTCGACCCGTAACGGGCCGGTATGACCGCGAGTACTTTCGTTGCCAGAGCCTTCTCCTTTTATTGCCGGATCACCCGGTCATCTCGCGTACTTCGCCTGGCCCTCTTCGTAAACGTTCCCGCCGTGGCAGTCCTGGGCGACTATCACGGGAAATCCCTCGACAGTCAGCTTCCTGATCGCCTCAGCGCCGAGATCCTCGTAAGCGACTATCTCAGCTGCGGTTATGCTGCGCGATATGAGCGCCGCGGCCCCGCCCGTAGCGACAAAATATACGGCCGTGTTCCTCTCCATCGCCTTGACGACTTCTTCGTTGCGGCCGCCCTTGCCGATCATCCCCTTGAGCCCCTGGTCGAGCAGGGCGGGGGCGTAGGGATCCATGCGGTAGCTCGTCGTCGGGCCGGCCGATCCGATCGGCTTTCCCGGCGGCGTCGGCGACGGGCCGACGTAGTAGATGATCTGTCCCTCGAGGGGGATGGGAAGCTCTTTCCCTTCATCGAGAAGGTCGACAAGCCTCGCGTGCGCGGCATCGCGGGCAGTGTAGATCGTCCCGGTGAGCTTCACCGTATCTCCCGCCTTCAGCTTCTTGACGTCCTCGTCGCTGAGCGGGGTGGTAAGTGAATAATCTGCCATTTCCGGATCGCTCCTTCTCTCTACAGCTCGATATATTTGTGCCTAGCGGCGTGACAGTTGATGTTCATCGATACCGGGAACGAGGCGATATGCCTCGGGGCCGCCTCGATGTGGACGGCGAGCGCCGTCGTCCGGCCGCCGAGCCCCATCGGGCCGACGCCGAGATCGTTTACCATCTTGAGCAGTTCCTTTTCCAGCCCGGCATAGAGCTCGTCGGGATGCGTGCGAGCCGATCTCCCGGAGCAGCGCCTTCTTCGCCAGCTGCGCGCATCTCTCGAAGGTCCCCCCGATGCCGACGCCGACGATGATCGGCGGGCAGGGATTGCCCGAGGCGGACTTGACGTTCTCCACGACGAACTTCTTGATGCCCTCGATGCCGTCGGCAGGCTTCATCATGGCGATGCGGCTCATGTTCTCGCTGCCGCCCCCCTTGGGAACGACCCAGAGCTTGAGCTCCTCACCCGGCACGATCGTCGTATGGATGACGGCCGGTGTGTTGTCCCCGGTATTGCCGCCCTTGACCGGATCGGCGAGGACCGACTTGCGAAGGTACCCGTCGGTATAGCCCTTCCTGACGCCCGCGTTGATGGCGTCCTCGAAACCGCCGCCTGCGATGTGCAGGTCCTGCCCTACCTCGGCGAAGATGACAGCCAGGCCGGTGTCCTGGCACATCGGCATCCTCTCGCCCCTCGCTATACCCGAGTTCTCGATGATCTGCCTGAGGACCTCCTTGCCCGCGGGCGATTCTTCCGCCTCGTGAGCCTTTTCGAGGGCCTTCTGCACGTCATCCTCGAGCTCGAAGTTCGCCTCCATGCACAGGCGCGCCACTTCTTCCGTTATCTCTCGAGGCCTCGATCTCCCTCATCTGCGTTTCCTTCTTTCTTCCGGCTAAAGAGCCGGATCGAGGATCATTACCTTCTGATTCTCCGGCAGCGATCCGGCCGTCAGGTCGAGCTCGCTGCCTCCCGCTTCATTGAAATCTCCCATTAACATAGTAAAATCATCGACGGGCGCTATCGGAAATCCGCATTTCCCCGACTTGTAGTGCATCGGAACGACGATCTTCGGCGAGAACTCGCCGACGATCCCTTTCGCCGTGGCCGCGTCGATCGTGAAATACCCGCCGACCGGGATGATCATGACGTCCACTCCCTCGAGCGCCGGCACATCAGCTTTCGTGATCGCATGGCCGAGGTCGCCGAGATGGGCGACTCTCACACCGTCAGCCTCGACGATCGAGATCAGGTTCGTCCCCCGTTCGCTTCCTTCGGTCTCATCGTGGAATGTCGGGATCGACGTTATCCTGACGCCGCCGATATCGGTCTCGCCGGCCCTGTCCCATATCGTGCCGGCCCGGGAGGTGACACCCTCGAACCTGTGATCGGGATGGTCGTGGCTCACGACGGCGATATCATGAGACCCCTCGATCGGGCCGAAGGCGAGGGCGCCATCGTACGACCCGGATTCATAAGGGTCGAAGACGATCTTGCGTCCATCATCGAGTTCGAGCTCGAAGGCGGCATGCCCGAGGTACCTGAGTTTCATCGTTCATACTCCCTGTTTCGGACAAAAAAAATGGAGGGTCCGACAGTCTTACCTGTCCGGACTCTCCATAACTTACACGATAGCCGCGGGGCTGTCAATCAAGCCTGTCGGCTTTAATTCTGCGCGTAGACGCTGACCTTTTTCTTCGACTTGCCAAAGCGCTCGAACTGCACCTTGCCGTCTATCAGCGCGTACAGCGTATCGTCTCCACCCTTTGCCACGTTGAGGCCGGGATGGATCCTGGTGCCCCTCTGGCGGATTATGATAGTTCCCGCCGCGACCGTGCGTCCCGAGGGCGCCTTTACGCCGAGCCGGTTTGCATTGCTGTCACGACCGTTCTTGGAACTTCCAACGCCTTTTTTGTGAGCCATTACGCTACTCCTGTTATGCCGAAATATCCTTTATCTTGATCAGGGTGAAACCCTGGCGATGACCGTTCTTGCGACGGTACCCTTTCCTGCGCTTCATCTTGAAGACGATGATCTTCTTTTCCCTGCCGTGCTCGACGACCTCGGCGGTCACCTTGATACCATCGACCGTGGGCTGTCCGACACGCACGTCATCACCGTCTGAATAGAGAAGCACGTCGTCGCACTGGATCACGCTTCCGACCTCGACGTCGAGGAGCGGAACCCGAATATTCTCGTCAGGCCTTACAGTAAACTGTTTTCCGGCCAGATTTACGACCGCGTACACTTCTCCGAACCTCCTGAAAATGCCAAAGAGATATAGATATAACGTACTAAGCCCGGTAAGTCAAGTGGAAATGAGCTGAAAGAGTGAAGGGCAGGCCCTCAGAAACCCCGGAGGAACCGAGGGTTTCAACGGGCCTGCCCTTCACAAGCGTAACATCAATTTACACTTGACTTAACGGACGAATTACTCCTTAACCGGGCGTTTCAGCTCCTCCTGGTTCAATATCTTGAACTCTACCCGACGATTCTCCTTCTTGCCCTCCTCGGTGTCATTCGAGGCTACGGGCTTGTTTTCGCCGTACCCTGCCGATTTGAGATACGAGGGGTTCAGCTTCGGGAAATTCTCCAGGAGATATTCCCTGACCGATTTTGCGCGGTCCTCGGAGAGTTTCTGGTTGAAGCTCTCCGACCCGGATGAATCGGTATGCCCGCCGATCTCGATCTCCGCCTCGGGCCACTCGGAGAGGACCTTCCCGATCTTGTCGAGAAGTCCCTTCGACTCCGGTTTCAGGTCGGCCTTGCTGACATCAAACACGATATCAGATGTCGAGAAAAGGCCGGTGTTGAAGAATTCGTAGGCGGCCTCGCTCACCTTGACAGGGCACCCGTCCTTGTCGACCTTGGTCCGCTTGTTCGTATCGGGACACTTGTCGAGCCCGTCATATACACCGTCTTCGTCACTGTCGATTGGGCAGCCCTTCCTGTCTACTTCGGCCCCTTTCGGGGTGTCGGGGCACTTATCGATACCGTCAAAGACACCGTCTCCGTCCGAATCGCGCGGACAGCCTTTCTTGTCGACCTTCGCGCCTTTCGGTGTGCCTGGGCATTTATCAAACGTATCCCAGACACCGTCGCCGTCCGTGTCGACCGGGCATCCATAGCTGTCGACCTTGACTCCCGCCGGAGTTTCCAGGCAGACATCTTCGTGGTCGCATACACCGTCGCCATCTGAGTCATTGCAGCTTGCGCACGGGTCGGTGAACGGCCAGGGCCAGATCATCCAGCAGAGGGCCTTGCTGTCGGGCTTGTCCTTGTCTTTGCCTGCGAACGAGGCCGGAGCCGCCAGTGTGATGAACAAGAGAGCGACCAGTAGTACTGTGGAAACGAATCTCATATTTCTATCCTTCCTTACCTTGTTTTCCGATACGGGCGAACTACTTCTTTTTGACCAGCCCAACGATCCAGAGCAGTATCACCGCGCCTACTACCGCTGTCACCAGCGAGCCGATTATGCCTCCGGCCGTTATCCCGAAGAGCCCGAAGACCCATCCTCCGAGAATACTGCCGATGATACCGATCATGATGTTGCCGAGGGGCCCGAACCCTCTTCCCTTCATTATCCTGCCGGCGATCCAGCCCGCCAGGGCGCCTATTATTATCCAGAGAAGGAAATTCATCCTGTGTCTCCTTTACTCAGTGCCTGTCTTTTCACCAGTCACACGCGGGTAGACAAACCCTGCCAGTATCCCTCCGACTATCGGAGCGACCCAGAAGAGCCAGAGCTGCGAGAGTGCCCAGCCACCAGCGAAGAGCGCCGGTCCGGTGCTTCTCGCGGGATTGACCGAGGTATTCGTCACGGGGATGCTTATCAGGTGGATCAAAGTCAGCGCGAGGCCGATCGCTATCGGCGCAAAACCCTTCGGGGCCCTCTCATCCGTAGCGCCGAGGATTATGAAGAGGAACATGAATGTCAGGACGACCTCCGCTACGAGCGCCGCGAGCATCGAATACCCGCCGGGTGAATGCTCCGCGTAACCGTTGGCCGCGAATCCGCCTATCTCAAACCCCGCCTTGCCCGAGGCGATCACGTACAGCACAGCCGCGGCCGCGATAGCGCCGAGGACCTGGGCGATGATGTAGGGAAGCAGGTCCTTCCCGTCGAACCGCTTGCCGGCCCACAGGCCGAACGATACGGCCGGATTGAGATGGCACCCCGATACGTGCCCGATCGCGTATGCCATCGTCAGGACCGTAAAGCCGAAGGCCAGCGAGACCCCTACGAAACCGATCCCGAACCCGGGGAATGCCGCCGCCAGCACGGCGCTGCCGCATCCACCGAAGACGAGCCAGAAGGTCCCGATAAACTCCGCCCCCAGACGCCTGGATAGAGGCATAACCTCTCCTTTCCGCTGAACTGCAGTGAATATGGAAACCCCGTTTAGAACTAAACCCCATCACCTGGAACAAGGTGGCAGCCAGCTATGCGGCCAGTTTAGAATCATTACTGATAAATACAAAGGGTTTTTCGTAGATTATCAAAAATCAGGTCCCCGAGCATGTGCGGGGTATCAGTTGAATCCTATTCCAAGGGAAAGGTTGACCGATTCGTTTTTGATCTTCACAGAGGTGCCGGGGGGATAAAGAGGTTCTGCTTCACTGGCGTAGGTCAGATCCTGATTGTATATACATTCCAGGAATATACTTCTCTTCTTATCCGACCAGAACTCGATCCCTCCGCCGTATGACAGGCCGAAAATAAAATCATTATAGCTTGATGCCACTCCCCAGTCGTCATCAGCGCTGCCCGTAAAAAAGTCGATCCTGGGGCCGCCAAGGATGTACGGCCTTACAAAGCCGCGTCTGATCGAATATTTTACGGCTATCGGCAGTGAGATGTAGGAATATCTCGAATGAACCGCCGCCTGCCGCTCACCGACGTAGTATTCGAATCCTTTCTCCTCATAATTCACGCCTGTCGTAATACTGAAATTCTGATAGTCAAACCACTCGGCATAACATCCAATATGTATTCCAGGCTCCCAGGACACATTATTCGGGTTGTACCAGGAAGATGGTGCGCTCCCTTCCCAGCTCTGTGTCGCCCAGGTGCGCCCGGCCTTAAATCCCCATTGCTTCAGAACGCCTGTCCAGTACGCGTCGGAAGAGAACCTGTACACGTCTTGATGGCCGATCAGGTAACCTGCTGAAGCAAACAGCAATCCGCCGACGACTGCCGTACCCAGGCCAGCCATTGCTATAGCGTCCGGCTCCGGATCGATACAGAATTCGCTCCCATCACACATCGTGGGATTCAAGCTCGCGTTAATTGCGACTATTCCCGTGAAGATTATTATGGGGATGGCCGCCAGCAGGAATCCTTCGCCGGCGCCTTTCGAGCGATCGATTAATATCACCTCGTTTATTTCGGGAGTCTGGCGACTGATCGGCTGGAGATCCTCGCCCGCATACCAGAATGAAGAGTCCGGCCTGATGTGAAGTTTCGTCGCCGAATATAGATATCCATCATTCGTGGCTATCCTTGACTTCCGCTCGGCGCCCTTCGTGTTGACTTCCTCTATGATCTCACCCGCGTTTCCCGGTTCATAATTATGATAGCTCGTGCATCCCTGCGACAGGAGCGCCGCGAGCATCATCCAGGAGATCGAACGAACTCCGGCACTATGAATTTTCATGTGGATTCTCTTTCCCAGGGGGAACCCCTCCAGCAAGACTGTTCCCCGGAACATGCATCCGGTGAACGCACTGATATTATTGCAAGACAGCCTTCAGAACTATTTCAATACTATTCTCCACCTTCCGGCGCGCTTCGCTTGGATGGGTAGCGCAGGGGGACAAATGAAATTCCGGCATTACCCCAGAGAATCCGTGTGTTCTCACCCAGAAGCCGGAGGAGTAATGCCGGAATTTTCTGCCCATGGCTTATTGACGATCAATCCCTTTTAAAGATCCTTTTCCACCATGGTTTTTTCTCCTCTTTGACCTTCTCCAGGTTTCCACTGTCGACTTCCTTGTAAATTGAAATAGCGAGTTCGTCTCCGTGCTCACCCGAATCCATTTTCTTTTTAACAAAGGAATCGAGTTTCCCGTAATCGACATTATTATCAGCACCATAAGACATCGCACGGGTAACTTTTTCGATCTCCTCACCCTTCATGCCGCGGTCAATCGCTTTTTCAACGGTTTTCTCGGCCTGTTCAACCGGAACGCCTTCTCTCGCGGCTCCTTCGACCGACCTGACGGCACTCTCCTCGTCTCCCTCAGCACTTCCCTTCCGCTGACGCGCCTTTTTCCGGACTCGTTCCTTCGCGGCCTCCACGTCCTTATCCCACTCTTCCCTTTTTCCTTTGTCCCAGTCTTCCGCTCCAGGTGGGTATCGCTTCTCGTTTTCTCTGCCACTCTTGTCGCCCTGCTTTGTCTTGCCTGGAGGCGCTCCTGATTCTCCCCAGCCGGTTTTAGTGCCTTTTGACCATCCAGGAGGATTGCCCCCCTCCCATTCCATCTTGTTTTCTTCCTTCAGTTTCTTCGGTGTATAATGACCTTTTTTACTGTTCGTGTTTAAAGAATCTCCAACTTGCTCCTTCGATTTATCCTCTCCCTCGACTTTTTCCTCGGTTTTCTTCCCCTTGCCGTTTCCCTTTTCACCCTTTTGTTTCTTTCCCTGGGCGTATATATCCTGAGCTGAAACAAAGAAGAAGACAGCTATAAGGAAAATTGCGGCGAGCATCGGAACGCCTTTTCTTCTCATGCAGAAACCTCCAATAATAAAAGTAAAACAGGGAACCCTCGTAGACTCATCTTATAAAGGTTATTGATTTATTCAATGTTTATTCATCCTGGCTCTCCCCTTTCTTCAGGCACCGGTTTATTTTTTGTTTTTTTTCTTTTGGGCAGTTGGGAGCGCGATGGGAAGGGGGATCTTGAGGTGGGGATGTGTGGGGATAATAATATCCCGGTTTTACCCTGAAGAATCCGTGTGTCCTCACTCCGGATTCGGAAGGGTAAAACCGGGATTGATGCTCTCTAAACGAACTCTGCTTTGAGATCCCGCTTCCCGTCGAGCGAGTATATCTCATAGTCCTCGCGATGCATCCTCGGATCGTCGATCAGCACGATCTCGAGATCTGTACAGCTGGGAGAGCTCCCTGAGGTTCTCCTCGCGGTTCTCGCGCAGGAAGATCCCGAGCATCGGGTTGACCCTGAACTGCAGGCCGGTCACCTTCTTGAGCGAGCCGATGCGCCTGAGCCAGTGCTCGACCTTCATCGCCATCGATTCTATCGAGAGGATCTTTCCGCTCCCCGCGCAGTACGGGCATTCATCGCTGTAATAGTGAAGGAGGCTCGGACGAACACGCTTGCGGCTCAGCTCGATCAACCCGAGATCGCTGATCTGCGATACCCTTGCCCTCGAGCGGTCCTTGCGGATCGCGTTACGGAACTCGTTGTAGACCTTGCGGCGGTTCTCCTCGCGCTCCATATCGATGAAATCGACGACGATGATCCCGCCTATATCCCTCAGCCGTAACTGGCGCCCGATCTCGCGCGCGGCGATGAGGTTCGTCTCGAGGATAGTCTCCTCCTGGTTCTTGCGTCCGGTGAACCTTCCCGTGTTGACGTCGATCGAGACGAGCGCCTCGGTATGCTCGATGACGATGTACCCCCCCTTGCGCAGCCAGATCTTGCTCTCGAGGGTCTTCTCGATCTCCGATTCGATCTCGTAGTAGTCGAATATCGGCGCTTTTTCCTTGTAGAGCTGGACTTTCGAAGCGAGCTCCGGGGCGAACGACTTGAGATACTTCCCCAGCCTGTCGCGCTCATCGACGTTGTCTATGACGATCCTGTTGATGTCTTTCGAGAAGAGGTCGCGGATGGCGAAGACTGTGATATCGACATCCTCGTGTATCAGGCAGGGCGGTACGGCCCTGTCTATCTTCTTTTTGATTTCCTTCCAGCGCTTCTCGAGGCCGCGGATATCATCGCGGAGCTGGTCGTCATCGACTCCCTTGCCGGCGGTACGGACTATGACGGCGCATCCCTTCGGCCTGTTCTTGCGGACGATGTCCCTTAGCCTGTGGCGCTCCTTGCGCGATTCGATCCGCTTGCTGATCCCTATATGGTCGAGGTTGGGCATCAGCACGGCGTACCTTCCGGGGAGCGAGAGCTGGGAAGATATCCTCGGGCCCTTCGTGCCGATCGCCTCCTTGCGGATCTGCACGATCAGGTCCTGTCCCTTCTTCAGAAGGTTCTCGATCGGCGGATACTCCCGGCGCCGCCTGCTGTTCTGGAAGTCGAAATCCTCGTCGATGTCGATCAGGTCGGGATCGAGCGAACCCGTGGCCACGTCGCTGACGTGAAGAAATGCCGCCTTCTCCTGCCCGATATCGACAAAGGCGGCCTGTATACCGGGAATCACAGCGTTGATCTTTCCCATGTATATTCCGCCTACGGTCCGCCTGCTCTCCTCGCGTTCGATGAGGAACTCGACGAGTTCCCCGTCTTCAAGGATCGCTATCCGAACCTCCCTGTTCGTGTAGTTGATCACTATCTCTTTTTTGATTCTTGCCATTTCAAATATTTCCTGTAATTAAATCCAGTGGTTCGAGCAGGGAATCACCCTGCCTGTAATAAATTCCTGTCCTTTTTATCACTACGAGCCGGGCAGCCGCCTCCGGCATCACGGCACGCAGCAGGTCGACCGGTCCCGGAGCACTCTCCGGACCGGACTCTATGCGCAGGATGAGCCTGTTATCCGCTCCGTTCCCGCGCACTGAACATCCGCGGGGCGACCTCGGCCTTCCCCTGCGGTCGGTCACCTCGGTGCCCGCTGAAAAGAGCGAGGACCATCTGTCCTCGAGGTACCTTGCCGCCTCAGCGAAAGGATCTCCCCCGGAACGTTCGCCGGAACGATACCACACATCGCCATCCGTCGACAAATTTTCTTCCGTGGAAGCTTTTTTTCCCGGAAAGCAGACTGCCGGCCCGGGATCGATCTCGTACTCCATCACCGATTCTTCGGGGAGCTTTCCCCCTGCCCTGTTAAACGGGCCGGCGCTCGCCGTTACCTCGATCCCCGGCGGCATCAGACCATCGAACGCGCGGAAGGTAAAGTCGTCGTCCCTCGTGAACTCGATGTCAAAGAACTCCATCTCACCGGCCGTACCGACTGCAAGCGCGGGGCCGAGCGACATCTTCGCGTGGGGGTGGAACCCGGCGCTGAACCTCAGGGGCAGCCCGCTCCTTCGCAGCGCCCTGGTGATGATGTTTGTTATCTCCCTGTGCGAGAGGAACCTTGCCCTGCCCGTTTTCCGGTAGTTGAAACGGTACCTTATCTGCTCTTGCTCGTTCTCTGTCCCGTGCTCATACCTGTCTTCCTCCAGAGAGACGGCATCGCTGTCGGCGGGAGCGAATCCTGCCTTTCTCTCTTCATCGCCAGAGCAGGCACCGCATCCTCCACATGTGCCGCTGCGGCAGTCGGGCGTCGGTTCGGAATTGACGGCCCTCTCCCTCTCGCGAAGGAGGAAACGCTTCGACACCTTGACGGTGAACGCCTCCCACGGCAGCGGCTCGCCGGGGTCGAATCCCGCAAGGAGTCTGTCGATACTGGTACCGTGTCTCTCGATAGCCTTTTCCCAGAGATCGAACCTCAGCATATCGCGCCAGCTGTCGAAGCGGCATCCCGCCCGCCAGGCATCGAGCACGATGGGCCATACCTCACGGCCGCCCCTGGCCAGCACACCCTCGAGGGCGCTGACGCGAGGCTCGCGAAGCCCCAGATCGACCTTCCTGTTCCTTATGCGGCGGGAGAGATACTTCTCCTTCTCGGCGATCTCATCCATGGAGCACTGCCTCTCCCACTGGAAGGGGGTGTGGGCCTTGGGCACGTAGGGCGAGATCGTAACTCCGAGCCTGAACCGTCCCTTCGCCGCTCGCATCCCCATGATCCGCTCGATCAGCGTCACTATCCCGTCGAGATCCTCGTCCGTCTCTGTCGGCAGGCCGATCATGAAGTAGAGCTTCAGGTTTTGCCAGCCGGCTTCGAGTATCCTCGCGCATCCATCGAGGATATCCTCATCGCTCATATCCTTATTGATCGCCGCGCGCAGACGTTCGGTGCCCGCCTCGGGGGCGATCGTGAATCCCGATTTCCTGACTGCTGCAGTCGCCTCTATTATCCTGTCGGTCACAGTCTCCGGCCTGAGGCTCGGAAGGGCCAGAGAGACGTGGCGCTTCGAGAGCTCCGGGGCGAGCCGCTCGAGAAGCTCCTCGAGCCTCGAGTAGTCCGACGTCGACAGTGAGAGGAGCGAAACCTCCTCCCATCCCGTATTGTCGAGCCCTTCCGCGACGGCACGGACGATATCGCCGACTTTGCGTTCCCTTCTCGGCCTGTAGGTCATCCCCGCGTGGCAGAATCTGCAACCGCGGGTGCATCCCCTCATCACCTCTACGGCCAGCCTGTCGTGCACGACCTGGCCGGAGGGAACGATCGGGGCAGTCGGCAGGTTCTCCGGCCCGAGCAGGTAGGTCCTCGCTGATACAGTCTCGCTGATGCCGTCGACATAGACGCCGTCGATGCCGGCAAGTATCTCGAGTCTCTGTCTTCTCGCGGCGCCTCGGCCGGCGGCTTTCAGGGCGCCTACCGCCTCGACGAGCGATTCCTCGCCGTCGCCGATAAAAAAGGCGTCGAATGCGCCGATAACGGGGAGTGGATTGGAGACGCACGGCCCGCCGGCCACTACGAGGGGGTGGCTGTCTTCTCTTTCGGCCGCCGTCACGGGGAGCCCCGCGAGGTCCATTATCGAAAGGGCGTTCGTGTAGTGAAGCTCATAGGGAAGTGTGATGCCGATCATATCGAACCGCGACGCGGGCGTCCCTGTCTGCCACGACCTGAGCTGCTCGCCTGCCTCCCTTATCCCCTCTTCCATGTCGGGCCACGGGGCGAAGGCGAACTCGACACCGACCCCCTCGTCTCTGCTCAGCGCATGGTAGAGGAATCTGAGCCCCTGGTGCGACATCCCGATCTCGTAGACGTCGGGAAAGACGAGCAGGACGTTATAGCCCTCTTCGAGGAATCCCTTTGAGGAAAGGTTGAGCTCGCGGTCTATATACCGCGACGGCTTCTCCACGCGGGGAAGTATCCCGTCGTAGTACGCGTCGCAGCCGTATGACAGTGAGCCGCTCATCAGCCGACCTCTCCTCCCACCGTGATCGCCGGTATCCGGATCGTAGGCTGCGCGTCAGAGACGGGAACGTGCTGCCCGTCCTTGCCGCATGTGCCTATGTCGAAGCCGGGATCGTTGCCGACCATGTCTATCTGCTCGAGAACGGCGGGACCGTTGCCGATCAGCGTCGCGCCGCGGACCGGACCTGCGATCCTGCCCTCTTCGATCATCCAGGCCTCGCTTACCTTGAAGACAAAGTCGCCGCTCGATGTATCGACCTGTCCGCCCCCCATGCGGACGACGAAGAGCCCGCGCTCCACGCTCGCTATGATCTCTTCCGGATCATGCTCGCCGGGCCCGATCATCGTGTTGCTCATCCGCACGATCGGCCTGTAGCGGAAATTCTCACGGCGGCCGTTCCCCGTGGGCTCCATCGACAGCTTCATTGCCGACCTGCGGTCGAGAAGGAACCCTTTCAGCACTCCGTTCTCCACGGCGACGGTCCTCCCGGACGGAGTCCCCTCGTCGTCGACCCGGTACGAGCCTCTCTTCCCGTCGAGTGTCGCGTCATCTATGACGCTGACAAGCTCCGAGGCGATCTTCTCTCCGAGTCTGCCGCTGTATATCGAAAGGCCCTTGAAGACAGCGTCGCCCTCTAGTCCGTGCCCGATAGCCTCATGGATCATCGTTCCGCCGGCCTGTCCCGAAAGCACGACGGTCATCCTGCCGGCGGGAGCGTGGGGTGCGTGCAGCATCCTTATAGCGCTCTCTCCAGCCTCGTGCGCCAGTTCTTCCACCTTTGGCGCACAAAGGGTGTCGAGCCCGTACTGGCCGCCTGTCGACCTGATCCCGGTCTGGAGGATATTCCCGTCCGACGAGATCGCCCTGATGCTCATGACCACCTGCGGCCTCGCATCCTCCGCTGAAACGCCTTCGCTGTTGAATACGGATATCCGCCTGAGGCTGTCCCCGTAGCGGACCTTGACCTGTGTGATCTCGGCGCCCGCCGACCTTGCCGCCCTGTCGGCGGCGCGGACCAGGCTGGCCTTCGCTTCGAGAGCCCCATCGCCGGAAAGATCATCCGCGCCGGCATCCCCCGGCCCTCCAGGATCGGCCGGCGCCGTGAACCGGCCTCCATCACCGGAGCCGAGATCGTTCAGCACCGCGCCTGAGACCCGCATCATCTCATCTCTCGTGAGGATGCTCGAGAATCCGTACGCGGCCGTGTCGCCTGAGATAAGCCTGAGGCCGAAGCCGGTGTCCGTTCCGCTCGATATCCGCTCGACGCGGCCGTCGACACATTCTATCGAACGCACACCGGTAGACTCGAAGAAGAGCTCGGCAAACCCGGCCCCTTTCGAGACGGAAGACTCGAGCACGTCGTTTATGTCGGAGAAAGACGGTCTTCTCAGCATTTGTTCTCTTTCGCCTCCGGGTCCCATACCCCGCCGGTCTTCTCATCGAAGACGTGCTTACTGTAGTTGCCCTTGCGCTCGACTGGATAGTCCCCGCAGAAGCAGGCGGTACAGTAGTTTTCCGGGTCGTCGACACATGAGAGAAGACCCTCGCGTGACAGATAGTGAAGGCTGTCCACTCCGAGGTACTGTCTTATCTCTTCGACGTTGTGGGAGGAGGCGATGAGCTCTCCGCGCGTGGGCGTGTCGATCCCGTAGTAACACGAATGCGTTATCGCGGGAGAGCCTATCCTGAGATGGACCTGTTCGGCGCCGGCGCCCCTTATCATCGAGACAAGCTTGCGCATCGTCGAGCCGCGGACGATCGAGTCGTCCACGACAACGATGCTGCGTCCCTCGAGGATACCGCGCACCGGGTTGAACTTGATTCGCACGTCCCAGTCGCGCTCGTCCTGCCTCGGCTGGATGAACGTGCGTCCTACATAGTGGTTCCTGATGAGTCCGAGTTCAAACTTGAGCCCCGAGCCCTCGCTGAATCCAAGGGCGATAGTGTTGCTCGAGTCGGGCACCGATATCACGATATCGGCCGGGGCCGGCGCTTCCTCGGCAAGCTTGCGGCCGAGCTTGCGGCGGACCTTGTCGACGTTCTCGCCGAACACCCTGCTGTCGGGCCTCGAGAAGTAGATGAATTCGAAGATGCACCTCGAGAGATTGCTCGCTGGCTCGGCGAACTTCATCGACCTCGGCTCTCGCCCGTCGATGACAAGGACCTCGCCCGGTTCGATCTCTCTCACATACTCCGCGCCTATAAGATCGAACGCGCAGCTCTCCGAGGCTACGATCCAGGTGTCACCGTCGCGGCCGAGCGAAAGGGGCCTGAAGCTGTGAGGGTCGCGGGCCGCGATGATCCTGTCCTTCAGCA
The DNA here is from genome assembly GCA_963836185.1 of Candidatus Krumholzibacteriia bacterium. Lineage (GTDB taxonomy): Bacteria > Krumholzibacteriota > Krumholzibacteriia > Krumholzibacteriales > Krumholzibacteriaceae > JAUWCL01. Next base: position 281,439 of record CAWIIQ010000002.1, on the reverse strand, counting down.
TGAAGATGAGCGAGAATGCGCCGCGTACCTGCCGGAGCGCCTCGATCACCATCTCCTCGACCGTCTCCGCCTTGCTGCGCGCGATCAGGTGGAGCAGCACCTCGCTGTCCATCGTGCTGCGGAAGATCGACCCGTCCTCTTCCATCTCGTTACGCAGCTCGACCGCGTTAACGAGATTGCCGTTATGAGCCACCGCGATCTTGCCGATCTTGCAGTCGACCATGAAGGGCTGGATGTTGACGACGCTGGAGCCGCCGGTAGTCGAGTACCGGTTGTGGCCGATCGCCAGGTGGCCGGTAAGCCTGTCGAGCGTCTCCTTGTCAAATACCTTGGAGACAAGCCCCATAGCCTTGTGCTCGTACAGCTTTCCGCCGTCGGACGAGATGATCCCCGAGCTCTCCTGCCCCCTGTGCTGGAGTGAGTAAAGGCCGAGGTAGGTCATCAGGGCCGCCTGCTCGCTGCCGTAGATCCCGAATACAGCGCATTCATCCTTGAGGCCCAAGGGGCACTCCTTACTGGCCGTCTATCTCGGCCGTACCTAAAAACTCGAACGCCTGGTAATGAGGATTGAGAAGGAGTCCGTGCTTACGCGTTCTCGTCACCGCCATTTCCTCGACCTTTCGGGCGGCCTCCTCCGCGTCTTCCGCCCTTACGAGGATACGCCAGACCTCGCCTGACTTCATTCCGGTGACTTTAGCGCCGTCGAGTCTCGCGTTGAGCCTCGACGCGTACCCTTCATCCTTCCCGCCTCCCTGTTCCGACACGAACAGGTCACAGGCGAATATCCTTCCCCCGCATTCCACGCGGGGATAATCCCTGTCGATACTGAGGTCGCCCGTAGCGGCCCCGTCCCCGCCTGAAACGACGAGGCTGTAGAGATGCTTGTTCTGATTGGTGAACGCGCTGTCCATCCGGATCTCACGGTCGATCGCCTCGCTTACCACCCGGGCGCTCTCCCCCTCGGCCTCCATGGCCCAGTACGAGTACCTCAACATACCGCAGAGGTCATCGGCGAAACCCATCTTGTCTGCCAGCGTCATCCGCGCTGTCTGGGCGACGAGATCGATTGTTTTCAGCCTGACCCACAATCTCGCTTCGATCTTCATGCGCCGCCCTCCTTCCATCTCTTCAGTGATTCGAAAAATACACGTCCCGGGCCGGCCGCCTCCATCTTTCCGGAGTCGCCCGCGGCCCTCTTTCTCTTCGTCCCCCATCCACCGCCCAGATCCTCGGGCACCTGGCGGAGCCATGAGGCTCTCTCGGGGTGCGGCATGATCGCGAGGACGTTTCCCTCGCGGTTGCAGACACCCGCCATGTTCTCGAGCGATCCGTTAGGATTTACGGGGAACGACGGGTCTACCTTTCCCGCCTGCGTGCAGTAACGCAGGACGATCTGCCCGTTCTTATTCATCTCATCGAGGACATCGCTGTCGTCTGTGGTGAACCGCCCTTCGGCGTGGGCGATCGGCACGGGAACGATTTCCTCGTTCCCGATCGCCGATGTCCATACGCAGTCCGTCCCGCCTCGCAGCAGGTATGTCCAGGTGCAGTAGTAACCGTCCCTGTCTTCCATCACGTTGGGCGCGAGAGCGAGGTCGACCCTCTCCCAGTGGATACCGGGGATGAATCCCGACTCGACGAGCACCTGCGCGCCGTTGCAGATCCCCATGATAGGACGCCCGGCCGCGGCAAGCTCGCTGAGCTTGTCCATTATATGGTCCTTCGCCGAGACCACTCCGGCCCGGATCCTGTCCTGGTACGAGAATCCGCCAGGGACGATCATGCCTATAGCATCGTCGAGCAGCGCGGAATCTTCGTTCCAGCGCAGAATGTCCGCGCCGAGCCCGACTGACCTCACCGCGTCAGCCGTCTCGTACTCACAGTTCACGCCGGGAAACTGGATTATAGCAACCTTGCCTGAGAAGGATCTGGCCACTTACTCTCCTTTCTCGATGCCGAATATCGAGCGGCACCCGGTCATGTATATATCTTCCAGCTCGCCGAGATCCCACGAAGCGATCGCCTTTCCGTCAGCGACGATCTCGAGCTTCGGGGACGCCTTCAGCGTGCCCAGCTTGTGCAGTTTGACCCTGTTGCGGGCGCATATGGCAAGAAGCTCACGCTCGTTGCCGGGCGGCAGCTCGATGACGAAGCATCCCGTCTCGGAGAAGAGGACCTTCTCCGGCGGAAGCCTGGTCCCGTCGAACTCGTCGATATCGACGGCCAGTCCGAGCCTGCCGGCGCCGTTACCGCCGATAGCCATCTCGGCGAGCGCCGTGAGCAGCCCTCCCTGTCCCGTGTCGTGGCACGACCTGATCCAGCCGTGCGAGTGAAGATCGAGGATCGTCCTTATCTGTCCACGCTCGCGGGGGAAATCAGCCTCGGGGACATTACCGCCGAGCGTGCCGTATATCGTCCTGTAATATTCGCTGCCACCGAGCTCGTCGAGCGGCTCGCCGATGAGGAATATCTCGTTACCCTCTTCCTTGAATGTTATCGAGCGGCTCTTCGAGTAATCCTCGACTACTCCTACCGTACAGATGATCGGCGACGGCGGTATCGCCTTGCCGCTCTCACCCTGGTTGTAGAAGCTGACGTTGCCCGAGACGACGGGTATCGGATGGCTTCCCTCGTGCGAGAGCAGACCGATACCGCTGCAGGCTTCGCCTACTCCGCGGATCCCCTCGTAGAACTCCCAGAAGACCTCTTCGATCTCAGGGTTCCCGTAGTTGAGGCAGTCGGTGATCGCCGACGGCACTCCGCCGACAGTCGCGACGTTTCGGGCCGATTCACAGACGGCCAGCGCGCCTCCCTGGTACGGATCGATCATCCCGTACCACGGGTTGCCGTCGACCGCCACCGCGACCCCGACCGGGTTGCCGGCGACCGGCGCTATCACGCCCGCGTCAGCCTCTCCCGGCCTGATGACGGCTCTGCCCTGCACTTCCGAATCGTAATGCTTGAAAACGAAATTCTTCGAGGCGATGTTCGGCGAGCCGAAGATCTTCAGGAAATCGTCGCGCAGCGAACGTCCATCCTGCCACTCCGGTTCCTCGAAGAGGACCTTCCTCGGCGACTTCGGCCTGTCGTACGCGATGCCAGTCGTTATCGTCTCGACGGGGGTCTCGCAGACCTTCTCGCCACCGCTCATGATCGTGTAGATCTCGTCGTTGGTCACATCTGCGACGACAAACGCGCCGGCCCCGTGGTATAGATGGGGCATCTCGAAATCCTCGTTGTATATCTTCAGTACTTCGTCGACGAACCCGACCGGAACGGCGAGCGCGAAACGCTCCTGCGTCTCAGAGCACGAAACGACCGGCGGAGGATAGTGAGCCCCCGAAGCGACGTTGACAAGGTCGAGGTCGATCTTCACTCCGAAGCCGCCGGCGTGGGCGAGCTCGGATGTAACGCAGGCGATGCCGCCAGCGCCGAGGTCCTTGAACCCGACCTTGATGCCACGCTCCTCGGCAAGGTCGAGGACCTTCCTGTTCGCCACCGCTAGCACCCGCTTGAGGAAGGGGTCGGGAACCTGAACGGCGCCCCTGTTCGCTTCCTCCCCTTCGACGAGGTCCTCGGATGCGAATGCCGCCCCGCCGAACCCGGAATCGTCGGTCGGTTTGCCTATCAGTATTATCTTGTAGGGTTCTGTCGCTGCTTCTTTCGGGACGCGGCTTCTCAGCACCCGCGATTCCATGACCGTTCCGAGGGCGACCACGTTGACGAGGCAGTTCTCGTCGAACCCGGCGTCGAACGCTATGTCGCCGCCGAGGTTCGGCACTCCGAGAGGATTGCCGTACTGGGCGATGCCGTCGACTACGCCTCGGGCGATCGAGATGACATGGCGGGCGTTCGGCCCCTGCGGATCGCCGAATCTCAGGGGATCGAGCACGCCGATCACATCAGCGCCCATGCAGTACACGTCGCGGACGATCCCGCCGATCCCGGTCGCGGCGCCCTCGACAGGCAGGACCTGCGACGGGTGGTTGTGACTCTCGTGCGCTATCACGAGGCAGTGCCAGTCGCCGTTCTCCGCCTTGGCGAACCTGAACACGCCGGCATCCTCGCCGGGGCCCATCACTACGTTCGGGGCCTTTGTCGGCAGTAGTTCACCGAGGAGCTTCCTGCTGCTCTTATAGCTGCAGTGCTCGCTCCACATCGTGTTGAAGATCGTAAGCTCGACGGCAGTAGGATCACGGCCTAGCAGATCGACGACGCGCCTCGCCTCGCTTATGGTCAGGTTGAAACCGTGCTCCTTCAGCAGCTCCGCCACGCGGGAGTCGTCACTCTCTGTGATCTGGATGGTGCCTTTCAGCAAATCGGCCTATCCTTTCCCGGGCCTGTCCCTTTTCGACAGGACCCTGCTGAATATAAAATCGACATTCTTCAGATGGCTTTTAAGATCGAACGCCTCCGCGAGCTCTTCTTCGGAGACGATACCTGTAAATCTCTTATCCTCGGCGAGACACTCACGGAAGCTCTTCTTCCCTTCCATGCTCTCCATCGCGGCAGCCTGGATGATCACGTAGGCGTCCTCACGGGCGAGGCCCTTTCCCACGAGCAGGAGCAGCAGAGGATGGGAAAATATAAGTCCGCCGGTGGATTCGAGGTTCTCGCGCATCTTCTTTTTGTTGATGCGCAGCCCCGAAACGACCCAGGTGAACTTCTCGAGCATATATCCGAGTATCATCGTCGAGTCGGGTATGATGACCCTCTCGACCGAGGAGTGGCTTATGTCGCGCTCGTGCCAGAGGGTGACATTCTCCAGGGCCGCCTGCGCGTTTCCGCGAAGGAGCCTTGCCATCCCGGCTATCCTCTCGGTGAGGATAGGGTTGCGTTTGTGCGGCATTGCGCTCGAGCCCTTCTGGCCCTTCGTGAACGGCTCCATCGCCTCTGCGATATCGGTGCGCTGCAGGGCGCGGATCTCGGTGGCCATATTCTCGAGGGATGCTCCGATCAGGGCGATCGTCGACATGTAATGGGCGTGGCGGTCGCGCTGGATGATCTGTGTAGTGACCGGCGCCGCTTTCAGGCCGAGCTTCTTCATCACGAAACGCTCGACCCGATAGTCGGTGTGAGACATCGTGCCGACAGTTCCCGTCATCTGGCCGACCGAGATATCCTCGATCGCCCGGGCGAGACGCGCTATGTCACGATCGATCTCAGAGTACCAGACGAGAAGCTTCAGTCCCATCGTGATCGGCTCGGCATGGATGCCGTGCGAGCGCCCGACCATCGGTACGTTTTTATACCGCAGCGCCTGCCGCTTCAGGACGGTGCGCAGCTTCCTGAGCTTGCCGAGGATGATCATGCCGGCGTCGCGCATCTGGCAGGCCAGTGTCGTGTCGAGAAGGTCGGAGCTCGTCATCCCCATGTGCAGGTACCTGCCCGGCTCGCCGATGTACTCCGACATGTTTGTCAGGAAGGCGATGACGTCGTGCCGGGTCTTCTTTTCTATGCGCAGGACCCGCTTGATGTCGTAGTCCGCGTTCTTTCTGATATCGCGGGCCGCTTTTTTCGGTATGTGGCCGTACTCGGCAAGGCCCTCGCAGTAGAGGACCTCGATCTCCTTCCAGAGATCGTACTTGTTTTCATCTGTCCATATTTCCGCGATCTCGGGAAGCGAATAGCGTGGGATCAATGGGTACCTCCCTTATCGGACATTATTATAATTCTCGCCCTATGCCTCTTCCTCTGCCTCGACGAGCCTCAGTTCTATCGTTCTCGTGCTGCCGTTGCGCCAGACCACGATGTCCAGATCGTCACCGACCTGTTTGCCGAATATCACCCTGCCGGCCTGCGCGGAATTCTGGATCGAGACACCGTCCATATCGACTATCACGTCGCCGACCTGGATGCCGGCCTTCTCCGCCGGGCCGCCTTCTTCGAGCGCTACGACAACGAGGCCCGTTCTGAACGGGATGCTGAACTGTTCGATTACCTCGGGTGTCAGCTCGGAAACGACCAGGCCGGTCCATACATTGCGGAAGTGCCCGTACTGGCGTATCTCGTCGATGACCATCTTCACCGTATTGCTCGGTATCGCGAATCCCATCCCGATATTGCTGCTCCCGCCGGCTGTTGAGAAGACGAACGTGCTGATGCCTACGACCTCTCCCCTCATCGAGACGAGCGGTCCGCCGCTGTTGCCCGGGTTGATCACGGCATCGGTCTGGATCATGTTCTTGAATATCTGTACCCCGTCGCCAGTTTCCTTCACATCACGGTGAAGTGCGCTGATCACACCGGCGGTGACGGTAGTCTGGTTGTCATTGAACAGATAGGTAAAGGGCGATCCGATTGCGATCACCGGCTCGCCGATATCGAGATCGTCCGAGTTTCCGATCGGAGCGTACGGGAGCGAGGACCCTTCGATCTTGAGCAGCGCGAGGTCGAACTCGGCGGCAGTGCCCACAAGGATCGCCGGCACCTCAGTCGAGTCGATCATCGTCACGAATATCTCCTCGGCGCCGCGTACGACATGCTCGTTCGTCACTATATATCCATCGGGATTGACGAGCAGCCCCGAACCGTAGATCGGGAACTTCTTTTTCTGGTAGGCGGAGATCCTGCCGGCCATTATCTGCCACCACTCGTACTGGTTTCTCGCTCTGGTCGAGACGATCCTCGTTCGCAGCGTCGTGATCGAGACAACGGCTGGCCCGATACGTCCTCGGGCAGCGACCATGGCGTCTCCGCTGAAGAGTCCCGGTCCGCCCAGGACGATATTCCCCGATGACTGGGGATAGAACGCCTGGCCGATCCCCGCTCGCTTGAGCATGACGACATTGACCACCGTCATCGCGAGCGAGAGGCCGAACATGATCCCTATTATCCACGGGATCGCCCTGGACCATTTCGACTGGAACTCTTTCATATCAGATCACCTGCTTCGCTACTTTTTCACTTTCTCCCAGTCGGCGAGGAACTTCTCGATCCCGATGTCGGTGAGCGGATGCTTTACCAGCTGTCCGATCACATTGAACGGGATAGTCGATACGTCGGCGCCGAGCAGAGCCGACTCGTAGACGTGCTGTACGCTTCTGATGCTGGCCACGATGACCTGCGTCGCGAATGAGTAGTTCTCGTAGATCTCGACGATGTCGGCGATCAGGTCCATCCCTCTCTGTCCGATGTCGTCGAGCCTTCCGACAAACGGGCTCACGTATGTCGCGCCTGCCTTGGCCACGAGAAGCGCCTGGTTTGCCGAAAAACAGAGCGTCGCGTTGGTCTGGATCCCTTCGGCGCTGAACATGCCGATCGCCTTGATTCCCTCCATAGTGCAGGGCACCTTGATGATGATGTTGTCGGCGATCTTGCAGAGTTCCTTGCCCTCTTTGAACATGCCCTCGGCGTCGAGCGAAACGACCTCGGCGCTGACCGGGCCCGGCACGATCGAGCAGATCTCTTTTAACGTATCTGTGGCTGTTCCCTTGTCCGCTTCCCTGGCTAAAAGGGATGGATTGGTCGTCACGCCGTCCAGCAGACCGAGCGCCGCGGCTTCCCTGATCTCGTCGACATTGGCTGTGTCGATAAAGAATTTCATTTCGCCTCCCTGGCTGTGTGTTTTCGATTGTTCCGGGTTCCGGCAACGTTCCTGCCGGCGTCTCCATCCGTCAGGCTCGTCAAATCCGGTAAGGAAACGTGTATTATACAAATATAGGCCTGAACTGACAAATAGTTTCGGGCTGACGCCTGATCCCGGGACCGAAATGCTCCAGAATCAGTACTTTATCTCCATCAGGTAGAGAGCTCCGGGGGGAAGGGTCGGGCCCGCCGCGGACCGGTCCCCGGAGGCAAGTATATCGGCTATAGAGACATCTCCGACCGTACCGGCCCGGAGAATCGAACCTGCTATGGAACGCATCATGTTGTAGAGGAACCTGTCGGCGGTGACCGATAGAGTGACGAGCGGACTGTTCACGAGGATCTCGGCCCTTATTATGTTGCAGACAGTGGTCTTTACGTTCGAACCGGACGCGGCGAATGGCGCAAAATCGTGCTCCCCGCGGATGGCTCTGAGCTGGTCGTTCATCGCATCCATCCCCTCCGGGCTGAATCCCTTCGGGACCTCGTGATAATACCTTCTCCAGAGGGCTGTGGGACGGTCGATAAATATATAATGATACCGCCTGCTGCGCGCGTCGTACCTCGCACTGAACGACAGCGGGACCTCTTCGACCGAGCGGACTACGATGTCGCGCGGGAGCTTCCCGCGAAGGGCCTTCAGCATCACTTCGGTGGTCATCCCGGTCTCGAGGGTGGCGTTGGCTACCTGGCCCGCGGCATGAACGCCGGTATCTGTCCTGCCGGCGCCTATGACCCTGAGATCTCCCTGGGCGATCTCGCCGAGCGCATCGTAGAGTTTACCCTGGACCGTCCTCTGGCCCGGCTGCACCTGCCAGCCGGAAAACCCGGAACCGTCGTATTCTATGGTCAGTTTGAAGTTTCTCATACAGCGGGAATATAGCAGAATGAACGGCCGCGTCCAATATCGCCGTATCTTCGCGCTGCTGGAGGCCCGTCAAGCCGCCTCGATACGCCCACCAGCGGCCGCGGGCAGGCAGGAAAATCGCACCTCTCGAGGAACGTTGACGCAGGAGAGGGAACGACCCCGGACATACAGGCAACATGCTGCCATACAACAATTTGCGGTGGTATGCGCCTTGCTGTGCATATGACCGGAATATAAATGAGCCGGATTTCGGATCGACTCGAAGACGGCCTGACCAATATCTAAAACAACGGACTCGATAAACCGAAAGACAACTGATAAGGCTGGATATTGATTCGGCGACGCGGGCGACGGAGCTCGTTTATCCAGGGGTGACGCTCGCCTGCTTCACCGGCACGGCCACTGCGAAGCGCCTCATGGATAGATATAGATGGCCCTGCGCACAAGGCGAATCCGGACGTTCCGCGTCGCCACAGAAGAAAATACAGAGACCCCAACTCCGATAGGGCCCACTCGTCCGGGCCACAAATAGAAGGGGGAAGCGATTCATCGGTCTGCTTCCCCCGTTTTTATTACTTTTCAGCTATAGATCCTTCCCCAGCTCAAACGCTCTCTCGAGATTTCTCTCCCTGAGGCTGTCATCACCGAGCGCCTGGCCGCCGAGAATCTCCAGGCTCGCCTCTTTTACCCCCACGCCGAGCAGCCTGTCCTCTATCATTATCCTCCGCATGCTTTCGGCGATACCGGTCTCTTCAAGGTGTTCGACAGGATGACCGGCGGGACATATGACGATCGCCTTCGCCAGATCCAGCTTCGAGGTTATGTGGGTCACTTTCCCGTCTGAATCATTCGCGCCCGGATCTGCTCCGTCCGTATCACTGTAGACATAAGCAAAACCATATGTGAATACGCGGTCGAACCAGCCCTTCAGCTTCGAGGGGCAGTCGCTCCACCACAGCGGAAAAATTAGGGCAAGAGTGTCGGCCCGTCCGAGCTTCTCCTGTTCGGCCCTCACGTCGTCGGGAACTGGGGCATCCGGGTCGCCGCCGGTCTCCCTTTTGTATTGCTCCAGGTCCATATCAGCCCTGAATCCCATCTCGTAGAGGTCACCGACCTCGTACTCGTGATCTGCTTCCTCGAGCCCCCCGGTAAACGACTGCAGGACCTGCCAGGTAAATGATTCCCTGCTCGGGTGGGCGTACACGATATAGACCTTCATCTTTATTCCCCTTCGCTATCGATCCACCGATACACGTCTGTCATCATAAGCGCGTCTGCCATCATAAGACTGATACACCAGCGCCTGATAATTTATCCAGTCAGGAATCCGTGGCGTGACCTCACTTTCATTACCTCACTCTAGTCACTTTACGCCTGGTACCTCAATCCTGTGATTTCACTCCCGGCACTTCACTTCCGGTACTTCACTCCCGGCACTTCACTCCCGGTACTTCACTCCCGGTACTTCACTCCCGGCGCCGGGAGTGAAGTCACAAATGCCGCGAGCAGAACTGTATCATTATATGTAGTCAAACCACTTTCACCGGTGGCGGTGGAGAATCATCCGATATTTTCGTGAACATTCAATATCCTGCGGATTGACGAAATAAAATTCATGACACTCCCGGCGCCGGGAGTGAAGTCATAAATGCCGCGAGCAGAATTGTATCAATATATGTAGTCAAACCACTTTCACCGGTGGCGGTGGAATTTCATCCACCCGGCCCTGAAGTCTCGGATCACTCCAGGGCCGGGTCACCCATAATTACTTTTTACTCAAAAGAGAGACGTTCTACCGCAGTAAAATCATCTTCCTTGTCTCGGTGAATGAACCAGTCTTGAGATTGTAGAAGTATACTCCGCTCGACACCGGTCGACCACTTCCGTCTTTTCCGTCCCATACCTCCGCGTAGTGTCCAGCAGGACGACGCTCCCCGGCGAGGATCCGCACGAGACGCCCGGCGGGATCGTAGATCCGAAGGGATACATTCTCAGCGTTGTCGAGCCCGAACTCGATCCTCGTTATCGGATTGAACGGATTCGGATAGTTCTGCGCGAGATAGCTCGCGCCCGGCATCTTCGGCGGCTCGTCCCCTGTGACATCCCCGGGAAGAAGAAGCGCAAAGCCACTCTCGTTCCCATGCACATCGATTGCCGAGACCTTGTAGCAGTAATCGCTGTCCCAGCGCCACTCATCATCGAAGTGTTCCGGCTCGATCCCTGCGGCGATCCTGTTCCCGGACACCGGCACGAAGTCATCGCTCGCTCCACGATAGACCGCGTAATGCGAGAGATCGTTCTCCGCATTCACATCCCAGCTGAGCGCAAGACCCTCAGGCGCGAAGCTCTGCTCGGCCGTGAGGCTCTCCGGGATATCCGGGGGAAGATTATCAACGGAATATCCACTGTCAGGCTCGCTCAATGCCCACAGAGAGGGTACGACAGTATGAGCGCTTATGAGGTAGACCGCATAGGGGATACCGCTTGCAGTGGAATCGGCGAGGGTGCCTGCACGATAGATATACTCGTCCTGCTGGCATGCAGCGAAGCTTCCGAGGAGCTCCCAGGTGCCTGAAGGAAACTCAGCCGTCGCGAGCACATCACTCGAGCTCACAAAGCACCGGCCACCTGTTTTCCTGATCGGCCAGCTCGAAACGCTCGATATATCCAATGAACGCGTCAGCGGCTCTTCGAGTGCCTGCACTCCTGTCACTCCGCCGTCATCCGGCAGGTCGATCGCCGTTAACAGGGCCGGATCGTCGATCCGCTGCCAGACATTGTATGTAGCGACCGGGGCCTCAGATTCGAGCACATCATCAAGTTCTGATCGTGCGACAATGATTCTCACAAGGCCACCCTGGTCGCCCGGCACATCCTGAACAGAGAGTATGTCGGAAGCGAAATAACCTACCCGCCCCAGGTTGTCTACACGCTGGGCATAGATATCTCCCCCCGTGCTGCGATAGTCACTCCATGTGACGATCGCCCCACCAGCGCCATCGAAAGTGATCTTAGGATTGTATTGTTCTCCCATAGCAGTGCAGAGAGCGACGCCATCAATCGTCCACTGGGCGGCCCCCGATGAATCCACTCGCCGGGCATAGATGTCACGAACACCACTACGCAGGTCCTCCCACGTGACGATCGATCCACCAGCGCCGTCGGAGGTAACGGTTGGCCTGAATTGACTGCCGATAGCCATACAGACGCCGACCCCATCTGCTGTCCATAGGACCGTTCCCGAAACAGAGACACGCTGTGCATAGATATCGGCGTTACCGTTGCGGTCATCCCGCCAGGTGGCGATAGCCCCACCCGCTCCATCTGAATCTATAGCAAGATGATTTTGATCCTCCGTGTCAACGCAGAGGGGAACTCCATTCGCCGTCCAAAGCAGGGTTCCCGAGGCATTCACCCGTTGAGCGAAGATGTCGTCGTTTCCGTTGCGGCTGTCAATCCACGCTACGATTGCCCCAGAGCTTCCATCGGAGGTGACGACTGGAAGAGTTTGAACACCCGTTATCGTGCAGATGGCGATCCCGTCAGTCGTCCACTGAATCGCTCCCGAGGAATCAATCCGTTGGGCATAGATTCTTGATAAATAGTCGCGCACGTCACCCCATGAGACGATCGCCCCACCCGCGCCGTCGGAGGTGATTGAGGTCGCGTATACATTCATCCCGATTGCTGATGCCTCACAGACAGGAACGCCACTCGCGGTCCACTGAACTGTACCCGTAGAATCCACACGCTGGGCGTAGATATACTGGTACGCGGCGACGCGGGTATCCACCCATGCGACGATCGCTCCACCCGCGCCATCTGAGGTGATACTTAATTTGTCGGTGGCACTCGCCGGACTTTCGCAGAGGCGGACGCCATCGACCGTCCACTGGACAACACCCGAGGCATCCACTCGCTGCGCGTAGATAGCCAGGGAGCCGCTCCAGGCGACGATCGCGCCACCTGCACCATCGGAGACGATTCTGGGATTAGTATGGATCCCCGATGCCGTGCAGATAGCGACGCCGTCAGCCATCCACTGAGAGGTCCCTGAGGGATTTACGCGCTGGGCATAGATGTCCCAGTCCCCGCTTCGGTAGTCATGCCACGCGACGATCGCCCCGCCTGCGCCATCCGTGGTCATCGTTGGCCACGCCTGGTCTTCCACTGCCGTGCATAGAGGGGCGCCGTTCTGGTCCCAGTACGCCCAGATCGAAGGCACGACGATAAATAGAAAACAAAGAACCATACATGACACAGTCCTCATGTACCTGTTCATGGCCACTCCTTTCGAAGGTGCTGCTTTCGATGTTAACAGATTTATTTGCACAAAGAGGAATCGGCTCCACGGATCGCGATGAAGCTGAATCGCCCTTCCTCATAATGCTCAGATGTTTAGAGTGGCGCCATTATATCACGGCGATACCGTGGATGCAATGAATTAGGAGAAGGATATGTGAATCTCGATGGATACAGCGCAGTGATAGCCGGGGCCCGGCGATCAGTAAGGCAGATCTGTCTCGAGCGAGTCGGATTCCCAGCGCTGGAGCTTGTACTTCTCGGGACGGTGACGGAGGACCTTGCGCAGCCATTCCTCGCTGTACCCCTCCTCTTTTGCCCTGCCCGGCTCATGCTGGACATACCCGTCGTTATACTTGCGGATCAGGTCCTCGGCGAGCTGCGTATACCTCGCTACGACCCTGTTCGCCGTCGCCTCCGAGTAATCGGTCAGGTAGGTGCGGGCCAGTTCCGGGTCCTGCTTGTAAAGCTCAAGCGCCGCTTTCTCGACGGCCGGCTGCATCGCCGTGAGGTTGTCCTCGAGCTCCTTCTGCACCGCCTGGATATCGACCTTCATCAGCTCGTAGCGAAGGTTCGCGTAGTTGGCGACGAAGTTGAAGACCCACCAGCCCGAGTCCCACGAGAACTCCGACATGCGGCCCGTGGCGAATACCTCGGGGATCCGGTCGGTGCATGCGTAGAATGGGACGTAGACGCTGAAGTAGGTATCGTCGAGGCCGTACCAGTAGACGCCGCCCACCGCGTCGGGCATATCCTTCCTCGACTGCGAGACGAACGAGAACCCGGTCTGCTGCGTCGATATAGGGCGCTCCCAGCTGTACGTCTCTCCGTCTATCTCCCAGTCCATCGGGCGCCACCTGTTCGGCGAGCAGAACTGGCCTGCGTCGACACCCTCGCACATGTCGTACTCGGTGCCCTCGTAATGGTCGCGCATCAGGGAGAAGACATCCTCGCGGGTGAGCTTCTCGTCGGGCTTGATCCAGAGCGGATAGGGCTCGGCGCCCTTTACGCCCCTGTGATAGTCAGGCAAGAACTCCTTCGACGGTGCGGCGCGTCGAAAGATCGACCAGACGCGCGTAGCGCAGTAGCGGAGCTTCTGCGGCGGCGCGGGGCAGTAGGCATCGCTGAAGCTGAACGGCTTCCCTGAATCGGGATCGTAGTAGCCCATCTCGACGGCGAAATCTATTACGTCCGGGGCATAAAGACAGTTTTTCTTATCATCAAGTGGAAACTCGCGGATCCTCGCCTGGTTCGCGTGGGCGCAGATATAACCGTCGGGGATACGCATCGCTACCCACACGGCGCCCTTTCTTCCCGGGCCCTTCCCGATGATCTCGAAGAGCCAGGCCTCCTCCTTGTCGCCTATCGATATCGACTCGCCAGTGCTGGCGTATCCGTACTCAGCGACGAGCGCGCCCATGATCTCGACTGCTTCCCTCGCCGTCTTCGCCCTCTGAAGCGCGATCCGCATCAGCCACCAGTAATGAAGGACCCCCTCGCGGTTCTGCAGCTCCTCGCGCCCGGTGAATGTCGTCTCGCTGATGACAAGCTGGTGCTCGTTCATCAGATGGACGACGCCATAAGTATGAGCAGGCTGAGCCACCTTGCCGCGCAAGTTCCCGCTCCAGTCGCGCAGCTCGAGCGAATCACCCGGTTCGTGATCCTCGGGTAGCGTGTATGTCATGCGAGGGTGGAACTCGCCGTCGCATGTATATGTGATCATGACTGAGCCGTCGGCGGACGCTCCGCGCGTCACGAGCATGTTTGTACATGCGGAAGCGGGAGAAAAAGCGGCTGTCATCATCAGGACTGCGATGAACGCAGTGAGGATAATCGCTGATGCAGGAGACGGATGAACATGGAATAGATGAATAATGGATGTAAGAATGGTCTTTCTCATATGGTATTTCCTTTCGGCTCGGGCTGAAGTGCAGGAAGTAAAATACAATCAAAGCGGCCAGATTGCAATTGAATGAATCGCGAAGGAATACCTATAATGGCACTTCCATCAACGTGTCTCCGGAGGTATTGCCATGCAAAGACCGTCAGGACCGTTCGTCTCTTCCTCTCTCGTCTTCGTACTCGGTATTTCGATGATCCTGTCCGCCCTCCTGCTTCCTGTCGCGCCTGCGGATGCGGCCGGCAGGTATGACAGGCTGATACTGAGTCAGACAGGCCGCGCGAAGCTCAAGGACCTCGCAGCGATGGAGGATTCCCGCAAACTGGCGGGCATCGAAAAGTACACGGCCGATCCGGACCCGCTGATCAGGCTAAGGTGCGCCGAGGTACTCGGCCGCGTGGGCGGTCCGGCAGCGGTCCCTTATCTGGCCAGGCTGACCGCCGACACTGACGGGGAAGTGGTCCTCTCCGCTATCTATTCGCTCGGCCTCACAATGGACGAAGCCGCTCTCGAACCTCTCGAGAAAATGCTGAAGCAGGGCAAGAAGGAACAGAAGCTCGCCGCACTCGAGGCGCTCGGCATCACGAGGCTCAAGGACGCAGCGCCGATAATATCCGCATCTTCGACGAACTTTCACTCGACGATAAGGGCTCAGGCGCTCGTATCGCTGGCCGTTCTCGGCGATTCATCCGCCGTGTCGGTCTTCGCCAGCTCTATACAGGACCCGGACGCCGATGTGATCGAGCAGACCGCCTACGCGCTGGGCCGCCTCGGCTACAAGAATCTCAATTACAAGCTTGTCCGACTTGTGTGAGCACGAGAACATCTGGGTCGCCATGCGCTCGACCGAAGCGCTCGGACGGCTGGTAGCAAAGAACGCCGTCGAGACGATAGCCCCCCTGCTTACGCACAAGAACAGGATGCTCAGGGTCAAGGCTGCCGAGGCCCTCTCGAGACTCGCCACAGACAAGCGGCCGACGCGCTCGAAACGGTGCTCGGCTCCGACGACGCATACATGAAGGATTACGCCCTTCGCGGGATCGCCGCCTCGAGAAGGAGGAATTCTTTCGAAGCTGTCCTTCCATTCCTGCGTGACACCTCCCAGATGGTCAGACGCTCGGCGATAGAAGCAGCTGCCATGACCGACGCGGAGAAGGCCAGGCCGTTCCTCATCGAGATGGTACAGAAGGGAAACGCCCACGACAGGATGGCCGCCCTCGAGTTCATCGGAGCGATCGGGCAGGAGGAAGACATGGTGCTGCTCGTAGAGACGCTCGACAAGTCAGTGAATCATCTCGAGCGGGAAGGCGCGGCGGCAGGGCTTGAAGCGCGTCGAGAAAGACGAGTTCATTTTAATTCCTGTCGGCACCAGCGGCCGGACGGCCTTCGACGCCCTGCTGGATGCGGCGGGAGGCGAAGATTTTGTCATCGCAGCGATGGCTGTCGAAGCGCTCACAGGCAAACGCGCGATCGGCGGTACGAACAGGCTCGTCGAGGTGTTCCGAAGCGCGAACAGGCGAGTGGACTGCGACAGGAAACTGGCGATCATCGCCGTCTTCGCGGGGATAGCCGGCGAGGGTGGCCTCGAACCAGCCGCCGTTAGCAATATCGTTACCCTGCTGAAGGAAGCTGTCGTCCAGGAAGGCGATCCGAGGGTCGCTGAGGCCGCCGCCGAAGCGGCCGGGAAATACGGCTACACTGTATCGTACGATCCGGCCCACGCCGCCGCCTGGGACCGTGGGAGATACCCGTGGGGAGATCCCGCGCTCCCGCTGGGAAAAAAGATGGTCCGCCTGACGACGAAGAAAGGGAACGTCGACATCGAGCTTTTCGGCGACGACGCGCCGAATATCGTCAAGAGCATGCTTCTTCTGATCGAGGAAGGATTCTACAACGGCCTCAACTTCCACAGGGTCGTCCCGGGATTCGTCGTGCAGGGCGGATGCCCGCGCGGGGACGGATGGGGCGACGGCGGATGGTTCCTCAGGAGCCAGTTCAACTCGCACAGGTACGAGCGAGGCTATGTCGGCGTGGCGCATTCGGGCAAGGACACGCCGGGGAGCCAGTTCTTCATAACGCATCTGCCGCAGCCTCACCTCGACGGCAGGTACACGATAATCGGAAAGGTAGTCAGCGGGATGGAGATCGTTGACCGGATCGAGGTCGGGGATACCTTCGGCATGGAGATTCGATACGAGTAGCGGATACCACATGGTAAAAGAGACATTCACATCGAGATGGTCTCTCCTGCTCGCCGCGCTCGGGATGGCGGTCGGCACGGGGAATATCTGGAGATTTCCCCGGGTCATCGCGCAGAACGGCGGCGCGCCCTTTCTCGTCCCGTGGATCATCTTCCTCTTCCTCTGGTCGATTCCCCTGCTGATGATCGAGTTCGGCATCGGGAAAAAGACGAGGATGGGAACGATCGGCGCCTTCGGATCGATGAACCGCAGGCACACGTGGATGGGCGGATTCGTAGGCTTCTGCACACTGGCGATCACATTCTACTACTGCGTAGTGACGGGCTGGTGCTTCCGCTACACCTTCGCGGCGCTGATCGACATCATCGCGGACTGGAACGGCTCAGGCGCCGCCCTGCCGGGCGGCGGCCTCTGGCAGAGCGAACACATCTCTTTCTGGACATCGTTCAATGCCTCGGGTGGCAGCCGGTGCTCTTCCACCTGTTCGGCGTTCTGGCCGGCTCGTACATCATCTACCGCGGTGTGGTCAACGGTATCGAGCGGGCAAACCGCATCCTGCTGCCCGGCGCTTTTCCTCCTGCTGATGATCGCCGTCGTAAGAGCGGTCTCCCTTCCCGGAGCTTCCGCGGGGCTCGAATACCTCTTCGGCATGAAATGGAGCGCCCTTCTCGACTACCAGGATCTGGCTGCAGGGGCTGACGCAGAGCGCCTGGTCCACCGGCGCCGGCTGGGGACTGATCCTGACCTACGCCGTATACATGCGCAAGGATGACGACATCGTCGCCAACTCCGTCCTCGCCGGGCTCGGCAACAACTCCGCCTCGCTACTCGCGGCGCTCGCCGTGATCCCGACCGTCTTCGCCATCCTTCCCGCCGCCCAGGCGGTCGAGGTGGCCCGGGACACGGGCCGCTGAGCACGGGGATGACCTTCATCTGGATCCCCAGGCTCTTCGAGTCGATACCCGGCGGAAAGGTCTTTCTCTTCATATTCTTCCTCGCCCTCTCGATAGCAGCGATCTCATCGCTGATCTCGATGATCGAGATGGGTACCCGGAACGTGATGGATTTCGGGCTGACAAGAAAGAAAGGGATCGCGATCGTCGGCTCCTCGATCTTCGTGCTCGGTCTGCCCTCCGCTCTCAACCCGTCGTTCTTCCAGAACCAGGACTGGGTCTGGAGCCTCGGGCTTCTGCTCAGCGGACTTCTCTTCGCTGTATCGGTGATCGACTACGGGGTCGAGCGGTTCCGCGCCGAGCTCATCGACAGTGACGATAACGACTTCAAGCTCGGCAGGATCTTCAACGTTCTGGTCAAGTACGTGATCCCGATCGAGTTCGCAGCCCTTATCATATGGTGGTTCACCCAGGCAATACTCGTCTACGATCCGCAGCGCTGGTGGGATCCGTTCAGGCCGTTCAGCCTCGGGACCTGTATCGTGCAGTGGGGTGCACTGATCCTCGTGATGATCATATTCCAGAAACGGATCACGGGGCTTTTATTCGGGGACCGCGGAAAGGAGGAGCGATGAGCGCAGCGGCGATAGTCATGATGATATTGATCTGCGGCCTCGTCTGGGGAGGGTTCATCTCCTGCATCCTCTTCGTGATGCGCAGGGAAAAGGAAAAAGCGGCGCGGGCGAGATGACGGCAGGGTGAGTCTTTTGCCGGCAGGTTGAGTCCCGCAGGATCAGCCGCAGGATCAGCCACAGAATCAGGCTGTGTCCCTGATCAACCTTTCGAT
This sequence comes from Candidatus Krumholzibacteriia bacterium, assembly GCA_963836185.1. Classification (GTDB taxonomy): domain Bacteria; phylum Krumholzibacteriota; class Krumholzibacteriia; order Krumholzibacteriales; family Krumholzibacteriaceae; genus JAUWCL01. The sequence continues at coordinate 262,841 of CAWIIQ010000002.1, read as the reverse complement.
CACCCTTCGCTGGCAGGAGAACGCTATCTCGGGCAGTGCGTCGAGAGAAAAGAAGCCGGCTTCCTCCGCGTCGTCACCAGCCTCGAGCTCCCCACCCTTCACATGCCCCTCGTACAGTACAAGCACGGTATCACCCCTCGGATCGTCCCTGCACGATTCTGCGGCATGGATCCTGTCTATCTCGATGATCAGGCCCGTCTCCTCCTCGAGCTCGCGGACGGCTGTCTCGGCCACCTCTTCGCCGTACTCGATAAATCCGGCGGGCATCGTCCACAGCCCCGCAAAAGGCTCGAACTTCCTCCGTACGAGCAGGATCCGCCCTTCGTCATCTTTTACGAGAATACCGGCTGCCGGTGCGGGATTGAGGTACTGGATGAATCCGCACTCACCGCATCTCATCCGGTCCTTGCCGCTCTCAGCGACCATCTCCAGACCGTTACCGCAATGCGGGCAGTATCTGAAAAGCCTGTTCTTCATAGTCCGTTATCACTTCTGCCGGGATCCGGGTCAGGCCAGCTGCTGCCGGATCTATTCGCCGTCAGGCAGCGTATCGGCTGCCGCGTCTCCCTGGTACCGCAGTATATAGAGCCGCCAGGACCTGTCCGCCTCCTGAAATCGATTCCATATATGGCCTTGAATTTCGCGCTGAACGTTTCCGGATCGCTCACACCGCTCGTTCCGGTATACAGCTGCTTGAATGTATCCAATCCGTAGTTGTCGATGAGATATCCAGTGAACGATGCCCAGGCGGGAACGACTACAGAGTGGTCCACCGTCCTCCATTTGTCCGGATGGATCGTCTTGTACAGAGCGGGGATCTGCTGACTCATGAGGAAGCGCTTCGAACGGATATCCATATCCCAGTCGTTGTATCTCGCCCTGTAATAGAATACCAGTCCCTTCGACACGCCGACCGGAGGGAATCCCAGGTCATAGAGGATCAGGTGGATGATCTCGTGGTCATTGAACGACAGGATGTCATGGAGCTCTTTCTTGTCCCACCGGGCCGCGGTCTTGTACTTCGGCCTGTCGAGGATCCGCATGAAAGTCTCCTCGTCGGGATAGAGGTAATAATTGATCCTGCCCTCTATCTTTTTGATCCCGGCATCCCTGGCGATGCCCTCTATCAGCTCGGACACCCTCTCCATATCCTCGGGAGGAAATGGCCGTTCCTCCAGCCAGTTGTATGTGATGAACTTCTCGTCTTTCGACTGCCAGTCTATCCCCTTCTCTAATAACGAGGCTTACTTCGTCAAAATAGATATACCCCGTCATCTGGTTAATAAGGCCTATCTCGACGGATCTCGCTTCATCGGGCACTTCCGACTTTTTTTCAGTGCGTTCCAGCCGCTCGTCCCCATCCTCTTGCGTGTCCAGTCATCGGCCCAGTTCCTGTCGTTGACCCTGTCCCCGTTACTGTCGTAGAAGGTGACATAGACCCCGGCGTTATCCGCCTGGCCCAGGACTCCGTTTTATGTCCTCCGTCATGATATCCGCCGAGAAGATTATCCTGTAACCCGGCCGGACTGGGAATCGCTGGCGTGGCGACCAGCCATTGCTGCGTGTCGATACAGACCGCGAAGATAGAACGAGTGATTACCATTTTGAGTCTTGTTACTCCTCCCGAGAAAGGACATCTTGTTTCCTTTGCCGGAGAAGGTCCTGACCACCCATCCCGCAGGCTTGAACCCGTCCCATTCCTCGAATCCAGGGTTTACGACAAGGTTAACGTTTGTCGTTATCTCGGGAAGGCCCAGGTCGGGTTCCTGTTCCTTCTTTTTGCCGCAGCCCGCTAAAAGCAGCGCCGCGGCAGCAGTCACCGCGATCGATGTCTTCCATATATATCTCTGCATAAGGTCCTCCTGGTTTTTCGTATTATACGCCCGGGTTGGCGATTCATTCCATTTTCAGTGTCACCGGCCCCGAGCGGGGCTTTCCCGTGGTCAGGATCTTCCCGCCTTCAGGACTTCCCCTTCTCCTTGTCATTTCTAGCCCCGAACTGCTTCCAGCTAACGGCCATATCGTACAGGGCCTGCCTGACCAGCTCATTAACTGTATCCTTCTGGTACTTGCCGCTCTTGAGCTTCTTCCCCGCCTTTACACCTGTGAGGATCTCGATCCCCTCGTCGACATGCCTGATGGAATACAGATGGAACCTGCCCTCCGCGACAGCGTCGACCACTTCCTGGTCGAGCATCAGGTCGGGAACGTTCTGCCACGGTATGATGACACCCTCGGTGCCCGAGAGCCCCCTCGCCTTGCAGACGTTGTAGAAACCCTCGATCTTCTCGTTGGCCCCGCCTATCGGCTGGATCTCACCCTTCTGGTTGATCGAGCCGGTGACTGCGGTATCCTGCCTTATCGGCAGGCCCGAGAGGCTCGACAGTATGGCATAGAGCTCGGTTGAGCTGGCGCTGTCGCCATCGACGCCTCCGTAAGACTGCTCAAAGCAGAGACTCGCACTCATCACGATCGGGTTCTCCTGCCCGAACCTGCTTCTGAGGAAGCCGGCGAGGATAAGCACGCCCTTGTTGTGCGTGCTGCCGCTCAGGTCCGCCTCCCTCTCGATATTGATGAGGCCCGAGTTGCCGAGCGATGTGACCACGGTGATCCTTGATGGTTTGCCGAACATGTAATCGCCGAGATTGTATACCGACAGGGCGTTGACCTGTCCGACGACGGAGCCGGAAGTGTCTATCATCAATGTCCCGTCATCGATCCTTTCCTGGATCTTGTCCTCCAGCATGTTGACCCGCTTGATCCTGTGCTGTATCGCCAGATCGACATGCTCACGCGAAGCGATCCGCTTGCCCGCCTTCTCAGCGTGATAATGAGCCTCCCGGACCATATCGGAGATAAGGCTGAACCTCGTCGAGAGTTTCGTCTGCCTGCCTGCGACACGGACCCCGTACTCTACAACCGCGGCGACCCCGTCTGAATCGAACGCCTTCAGGTTCTCCCTGTCGGAGAGCCCCCTGATGAATCCGGCGTACTGCTTGATGACGGCGGCCCTGTTGTCGATCTCGCGGTCGAAATCGGCCCTTATCTTGAATATCTTCCTGAAATCCTCATCGTATGACTGGAGCAGATAGTAGAGGCGCGAATCGCCGATCAGGACGATCTTGACCTTCACGCACATCGGCTCCGGCTTGAGCGCCGAGGAGCTCATCATGCTCCACTGGTCGTAGTTCTGGATGACCGCTTCACAGCTCTTCAGCGTCCTCTTGAGTATCTGCCAGACGCCCGGCTCTATAAAGACATCGAGCGCGTTCATCACGAGATAACCGCCGTTCGCCTTATGGAAAGCTCCTGCTCGAATGCTCATATGGTCAGGCATGGACCATCCCGAGGGAGTGAAATCCCTCTCGATGACTCCGAAGATATTGCTCAGGGTGGGGAAGTTCTCGGTGATAACAGGCGGCGCGGTCGTTTCGGAATTGTCTACAACGACATTGACTCTGAATTCGCGGAAAGGGTCCTCCATGTGACCGTCCTCGGCGACAAAAGCCGCCATGATCTCCTTGCGCTCCTCCTCGTCCTTCGCGCGGAAGAGGTCGAGCCGTTCCATGATCTCCTTCTCGATCAACTTCAGCGTCCTGCTCAATGGCTCACATTTATACTTCTTGTCTGATATCGACGATCATCTCGTGGATCGTCGGCTGAACGACATCTATATCGAGTTTCTCGAGCTTCTTCTTCAAGTTGCGCTCGAGTTCCTTCATCTTGTCGTAGATCTGCGTCATCTCCTCGGAGAGGATCTCGGCCGATTCCTTCATCCGCGCGAACTCTTCCTTTGAGACCTTCCCCTCATCGACCATCTGTGTGAGGGTCGCGTGATCGACAGGGCTCCCTTCTACAACGGGCACGAGCTGCGGCTTCATGACAGGACCGACCTGCATGCTTACCATCGCGAAGCCTTCTTTGCCTATCTTGTCCTCGAAGGCCGAGGCGACCTTCTTCTGCTTCGCCTGCATCGAATCGATCAGCCTCTTTCGGCGGTTCTGGTAGTATTCGCTCTTGAACAGCGACGGGATGTTCTTCTTGAGGTCGTGGATGAGACCGTCCATGTCACCGGCGAGCTGATTCCCCTGCCCCGCATCGAGCTCGATATAGACCGGATTGCTCGGATGACGGAAGTTGTACATGTAGCATATGTCGGAAGGGATCGGGGCCTTGCGCTCGAGCTTCTCGAGGAGATGCTTGATAGTCGATGTGCGCCCCGTTCCGACCAGGCCAGTTATGAAGATGTTGTACCCGCGGTGCTCGAGTTCGAGCCCCATCTTGATCGCGTGCAGGGCACGGTCCTGCCCGATTATATCGGTACATGGCTTGATATCGTTTGTCGTCTTGAAATCAAGGTATTTGCCGGGACATTTCCATCTGAGCTTTCCAACCGGTATTTCATTACGCTTCGGTGCATAAGCCATTATTTCCCTCCGGGCATTCCGTATTTTATCTGCGGGGTCTGTTGTCAAACGTGAAAAGCAGTCTAGATGTTTTCCGGCGGCAGTCAAGCGGGCGCTTGGCCGGCGGGCGGCGGGACTTACTGCCGCCTGATGACGACAGCGGTCGTATCGTCCTGCAGCCTGACGCTCCCGGCGAAATCCCTGATCTCGGAGAACAGGCCGCGGATGATCTCGTAAGCGGGCGAAGAGATGTTCGCTCTGACGAATTCGACAAGACGCTCCTCATCGTACATATCCCCTTCGGCATTGGTCGCCTCGAGGATCCCGTCTGTATAGAGGATAAGCAGATCCCCCGGGTCCATGAAGGCGAATCCGCGGTTGAAATCGGTGTCCTCGAGGGGACCGAGGATAGTACCGCCGACGTCGAGCTTCTCAATCCGATCCGACTTGAAGAGGAGCGGGGGCGGATGACCGGCGTTGACGTAGACGAGGGTGCCTTCGGGTTCGAGTTCGCCGTAAAAGAGCGAGATGAACCTTGTTGAGAGCTGGCTGCGGTTAATAACGGAGTTGAGCTTTGCGGAGCACGCTCGAGATCTTCATCTCCTTCTCCATACCCATGCGCAGCCCCGTGACCACATCCCTGGCCAGCAGCGCCGCCGGCAGGCCGTGACCGCTCGCGTCACCGACTGCGACACTCAGCACCCCTTCGGCAAGGACGGAGAAATCGTAAAGGTCGCCGCCGACCCTCTCGGCCGCTTCCATCCTGCCGGCTATCTCATATCCCTCGAACTCCGGCTCAATACGAGGCAAAAGGCTCTTCTGGATCTCGTACGCTTCCTGCAGGTCGGCGGAGAAGCGGCTCTTCGAGGAGCTGAAGTTAAGTGTCGAGCGGATCGTGTTGAGTGAAAACTCGAGTGTCTCGCGGATCCACCTCTCATCAAGCATGAAGACAAGGAGATATTTGTCGTCCTCGCCCAGCAGAACAGCCACGCTGTTGTTACCCCATAGACGGTTTGACCGTATCGACGAAGATATAGCTCTTGTGGCGCAACAGAAGTTCTATCGCCTCATCGTCATTCGGTATGGCCGCAGGCCAGTTCTCCGCCCCCGGGCCGCCGAGCTGGTCCGTCCTGCTGTAGACTTTTCCCGAGAGCCGGTAGACGCAGCCGCTCTTTATGCCGAGGTCCTCTCCTACCGATTCGACGAGCTCATCGAGGACGAGAGAAAGCATCGTCTTCATCGACGCCCCTTCGCCGATGCGAGTCAGAAGCGCGTCGAGCTTCCTGTAGAATGCTTTCGGCTGAAATACGTCCTGGTCCGTCATCAATATCACTCCTGAGTATTATTCACGGCCGTCTCCTACCGCCGCGACCATGCCGAATATACCCCCGATATGTCTTTTACTCCAAATAATCTTTACTGTAATGCCCGTATTTAATATTATTTTCACATATCGTATTCTCCGAACCGGCATTTTGACGCCAACACAGTGTATTGTCGTCGAACTAACATATTGCCGCCTTACCGGCATTTTCCGTCCGAAGGGAAGATAATCATGACCAGTAGAAGAGAGTTCCTCAGGATCCTCGCGGCAGGGGCCGCGGGAGCGATGCTTCCGGTAAAACGTCTAGGCGCCATGACGCCTCCCCAGGGAGCGCAGGCAACGTTCGGTGTGGCCAGGGGAACAGACACCGCCGCCATCGTGCGTAAAGCCGTTGAGCTCGTGGGCGGGATGGGTTCGTTCGTCGAGGAAGGGGACGTCGTCTTCGTCAAACCGAATATATCGTGGGACAAGAAGCCCGAGCAGGCAGCCACGACCAATCCCATCGTCGTCGAGACGGTAGTCAAGATGATCTCCGAGGCGGGCGCGAAGAAGATCATCGTCGCCGATAACACGTGCAACGACGCGAGACGGACATACAAGAGGAGCGGCATCAAGCAGGCGGCCGAAGCTGCCGGTGCGGATGTCCCCTTTATGGAGCAGCGAAGATTCGTATCGACGAACCTGGGCGGCACGGTGATGAGCGACTGGGAGGTCTACCGTGAGGCGATAGAAGCGGACAAGATCATAAACGTCCCGATCGCCAAGCACCACGGCCTTTCCGACGTCACACTCTCGATGAAGAACCTCATGGGGCTTATCGGTGGAAGACGCGACCTTCTCCACCAGAACCTCCCAGAGTGCGTCGTCGACCTCGCCGCCTACTTCAAGCCGACACTGAACATCCTCGACTCGGTGAGGCTGCTCAAGGCGAACGGGCCGCAGGGCAGCACTCTTAAGGATGTAGTAGAGTTGAACACCGTCGCGGCGAGCGCCGACCCGGTCAGGATCGACGCCTTCGGGATATCGCTCTTCGGGGACGCGATATTCAGCAACGATCCCGCGGCATTCCCCCATATCGAGGAAGCGGTCAGGCGGGGACTCGGAAGATCCGACTTCTCCGGCGAAGGATACATGGAAATAAACCTCGGATAGGTGACATGAAAAATCTCAGAAGAATCTCGCAGATACTTTTTCTCGCGCTCTTCTTCTTTCTCTTCATCCAGACCGAGTACAAGGGCAGCGACGAACTCGGCCTCCCGGTGAAGTTCTTTCTCGATTTCAGCCCGCTGATAGCGCTTAGCACAATACTCGCTACCCACACCGTTAAGGCGGCCTTTCTCTTGTCTCTGATCACGGCCGTCGTGGCGCTCTTCTTCGGCAGGGTCTTCTGTGGATGGGTATGCCCTCTCGGAACCCTCAATACCATAGTCGGCTGGTTCAGGATGAGAAGGGGCAGGCCGACTCCGAACGATGGCCGTTTCCCGCGCCTGCGGCCGGTCAAATATTTCATACTCGTCTTCATACTCGCGGCGGCTGTCTTCGGCTGGAACGCCGCGGGTATATTCGACCCGATATCGCTGACGATCAGGTCGCTCGCGATAGGATACAATCCAGGCGTGAACCGGATCGTGAGAACGATACTCGATTCGGCCTACTCCCTCGATATGCCGGGCATCTCTCCCGCCGCTGACGCCGTCTACTCGATGATGGTCGGAACGCTCCTCGCCTTCGAGCAGCCCGTCTTCAGACAGATGATCCCGATCGCCCTGATATTCTCGGTGATCCTCGGGCTGAACCTTCTCGCCCCCCGCTTCTGGTGCAGGTATCTCTGCCCGCTCGGCGCCATGCTCGGCGTTATCGGGACAAAGCAGATGATGGCGAGGGTCGACGTGAGCGGCGATAAATGCGTCAAGTGCGGCTGCTGCAACAGGACATGCCAGGGAGACGCCACCCCATTCCCTCCGGGCCAGTGGGCAAGCAGGGAATGCCTCGTCTGCTATAACTGCAAGGATGTCTGCCCCGTCGATGCCGTCTCCATCCACCCGACGATGCGGAAGACGGGCGACGGAAACGTCGACCTCGAGCGCCGCTGGCTCCTCTCGACCGGAGCGGTGGCTATCCTGTCCGTGCCGGTCGTGACACTCGGCGAGCACCGCGAACGTGTCCATCCGGAGCTTATACGCCCACCCGGCTCCCTTCCCGAGAAGGACTTCGTCAAGACATGCGTCAAGTGCGGCGAGTGCATGAAGGTCTGCCTGACAAACGGTCTTCAGCCGACATTCCACCAGGCCGGCCTCGAGGGATTGTGGACCCCGATGCTCGTCCCGAAGCTCGGCTACTGCGAGTATCACTGCAATCTCTGCACGCAGGTCTGCCCGACCGGCGCGATCCAGCCACTCGATATGGTGAAAAAACAGAAGACGAAGATCGGCCTGGCGACATTCGACAAGAGCCGCTGCATCCCCTATACATACAACCGCAACTGCGGCGTGTGCGAGGAGCACTGCCCCGCGCAGGGCAAGGCCATACAGGTTCGAGGAGGAGGAATCTGTCGACAGGAAGGGCAGGACCTTCACCCTCAAGAAGCCTTACGTGATCCCCCAGATCTGCATCGGGTGCGGGATCTGCGAGAACAAGTGCCCGGTGGTCGACATCCCCGCGATCAGGGTCTCCCCGATCAACGAGAGCCGCCACGATGCGAGGCTCTTTCTGTAGAGATTCTAAAGGCAGCAGCCGGACCCTGTGAATCCGCGGCCCTACCTTCCAGCGAGCACACCGACGTGCGCCTCGACCGAATCGGCGAGGGCGTCGAGGTCGTACCCTCCCTCGAGAAGAGAGAGTATCCTGCCTCCGCAGTGCCTGTCCGCGGCTCCCGCAAGCATCTCCGTCATCTCGGCATACATCCCCGTGGAAAGCATCGCTCCGGAGAGCGGGTCATCGGCGTGTGCGTCGAACCCGGCCGAGATCAGGATCATCTCCGGTTCGAACTCATCGAGGGCGGGAAGCAGCCTGCTTTCGAATTCCGCCCTGTATTTTTCATCGTCCGCGCCGGCGCCGAGCGGGATGTTGAGGGTATAGCCGGTGCCGTCGCCCGTGCCGACCATGTTGAAGTGGCCCGTGCCGGGGTAGTGCGGGTACTGGTGAAGACTGATGTAGAGCACACCCGGATCGTCGAGGAACATTCCCTCTGTGCCGTTCCCGTGATGGATATCCCAGTCGATGATTGCGACCCTGTCGAGCCCTCCATCTCCGGTCAGCCATCTCGCCGCGACCGCGACATTATTGAAGAGGCAGAATCCCATCGCGCGGTCGCTTCTCCGCATGGTGCCCGGGCGGCCTGACTGGGCAGAAAGCGTTCGCGAACCTTCCCGCGAGGATATCCCGGGCAGCCTGCACGCCTGCCCCGGCGGCATGAAGCGCGGCACGCGGCGTATCGGGCGTGGCCGCCGTGTCGCCCCAGTCGAGGACTACGGCCTGATCGATCTCCAGCGAGAGTATTCCGTCGACATATCCGGCCTCGTGGACAGCCTTTATAACGTCCAGGTCCGCAGGGGCAGCCTTGATGAACTCGAGGCTGCCGGCAAACGGACAGTTCCTCAACCGCTCCATGATGGCCATGTACCGCCCCGGGCTCTCGACATGTCCGTACCCCTCGAGATGCCGGCCGAAGAGATCGTGGTAATATATACCGGTCATACCTGTATCCTCCCGCCTTTATATGTCATCCTGCCTGTCATTCAGATCTGCCCGTCAGGGGAACGAATCTCACCGCCAGCAATCCCTCGTCGTCGAATCCTTCGCCGCTGCGGACGATCCTGTGGATGTACTGGACCGAGGTGCCCACCGGTATCACGAGCCTTCCTCCCTCGGCGAGCTGGTCCTTCAGGTCCCGAGGCACATTCTCCGGCGCCGCGGTTACGATGATCGCGTCAAAGGGCGGCTCACCGGGCCATCCATCCCGGCCGTCCCCTGTCCTGAACTCGATATTGGAGTATCCCATCGCGGTGAGTGTCTCCCGCGCCCGACCGGATAGCTCGGGGATGATCTCAACGGTATAGACCGTACCGGCCAGTTCGGCGAGTACGGCAGTCTGGTAGCCGCATCCTGTCCCGATCTCTAGGACGCGGTCACCCTCGCCGATCTCCGAGCAACTCGGTCATATACGCGACTATGTATGGCTGTGAGATCGTCTGTCCGTGCCCGATCGAAAGCGGGCCGTCGTGGAAGGCGGCGCGATGATCTTCCGGCCTTACGAAAAGCTCCCGCGGCACCTCGCGCATCGCGGCGAGCACCCTGGCGTCAGAGATGCCCCGCCCGGCGATCTGGGTCCTTACCATCTCATCGCGTCCGCCCCTGTTTACCTCTCGCGGATCGTCCATCACTCGAGAGCCTCCCGAATCATCTTCTCGGCGGCATCAAGGGCCGCCTCCATCTTCGAGGGATCGCCCCCTCCGCCCTGGGCGAAATCTTTCCCGCCCCCTCCTTTTCCGCCGATGACCGAGGCGGCTTCCCTCAGAGCAGAACCCATATCGGCTTGTATCGACGGATCACAGGCGAATACCAGTCCCGGAGCCGGAGAGACTATCCCGAACAGGACTATCTTTTGCCCCGATCCCTTGATCTTCGTCGCCATTTCCCTGACTTCGCCCGGATCACCGGTATCGAATGTCTTCCTCACCAGTCCGTAGCCGCCGAGCTCGCCTGTCGGCTCTCCGACCTCAGCCGCCCTGTATCCGGCAAGCTCTCTGGACAGCGCGTCCCGTTCCCTGCGCAGCGTCTTGTTCTCCGAAACGAGTTTCTCCGTTATGCTGCCGAGCTCGCGCCAGTCGGTGCTCATCTCGCTCCCGAGAGCCGCCAGCAGGGCGTGCTTTTCACTGTAATCGCCGAGAGACCTGCCTCCGCAGAGAAACTCGACACGCGTCCCCCCCCTGACATTCTCTCTGCCTGTTATCTTGATAGTCCCGACCATCCCCGTCGAAAGACAGTGTGTGCCGCAGCAGGTCGAGCTGTCGGTATCCTCTATCTCGACGATGCGGATGCTGCCTACCCCTTCGGGGAGCCTCGACCTTACGCCGTCTCCATCCTCCTTCGCCGATTCGTACTCATCGCGGGATACGATCCTCGCGAGGACCGGGAGGTCCTGGAAGACTACGGCGTTCGCTTCCCTCTCTGCCTTCGCGATCATCTCTTCAGACGCCGCGCCGCTCAGGTCGATCGTGCTCGCCTTCTCCCCGAGATGGAAGCCGACGGTCATCAGGCCGCCTAGCGAGACGAAGATACGCGAGAGGATGTGCTGGCCGGTATGCTGCTGCATGTGATCGAAGCGCCTCGCCATGTCGACGTGACCGTTGATCTCGTCGCCGACCTGAGTGCGCCCTTGACGAGATGACAGACGCCGGAATCATCCTCGCTCACCGCATTCGACCTTGAATCCCCCGAGTGTGCCCCGGTCGTCGGGCTGCCCGCCCGACTCCGGGTAGAAAAGCGTCCTGTCGAGCCAGATCTTCCTCACTCCGTCGCCCGCATCCTCCGCCTTGGTCACCTTTGCCGTAAAGTCGCCCTGAAGGGGATCCGACAGATAGCCCCTTTCCATTTCATCCATAACGTTTCACCTCTGAGAAGATCTGAAGAAAGCGGTCAGCGATAGAACCAGAACCCGATCAGCGCCGCCGCCGCTATCGTGTATATCGGATGTACCTTGAAGAAGAAGACGATGACGAAGGCCGCCAGCGAGATAACGAATGTATCCCACGAGAATACCGCTCTCGGGGCAAGATGAGCCACCGTTACGAGCAGCAGCGCGATTACGACAGGACGCACGCCCCGGATGATGCTCTGCACCGAAGTGAGATGCTTGTATTTGTAATAGAGAACCGTAAAGATGATGATCAGGACGCTCGACGGGAGAAGCATCGCCCCGATCGCTATGAATGCTCCGAACGGCCCGCCTACCTGAAGGCCGATACTGAGCGCCATCTTCGTCGCGATCGGACCCGGAAGCGTGCTGGCCATGGCGATCGCATCGATGAACTGCTCGCCAGTCAGCCAGCCGTAGTTCTCGACGACCTCCTTTTCGATCAGCGGAAGCATCGCCTGCCCCCCTCCGTAGCCGAAGAGCCCGACGCGAAGAAAAGCCATGAAAAGATCCAGGTACATCGACGCCACCTCTGATATCTTCCGATGTCGCGGCCTTCTGTCGCGACGGCAGGATTTTAATTGATGCAGGGGGCACTCGACAACCGAATTATCCCGGACAACGTATGGTGTTGACCGTGGAGCCGTCCCCGATTACTCTCGGAGGGCAGGAAACAGAACACACGATGACTCAGGGGCGGCGGGACATATCATGAAAGATACGGTATTCAGAATGGCAGCAGCGTTCGCCGCGCTGATCCTCCTCTCCACCCCCGCCGGCGCGTACAGAGGTGAGGGACAGACCGATCCTCGGAATCGCCGTCTACGGCAATTACGGCATCGACCGCGGCCTTGTCGTCAGCGAGTTCGGCCTCGCCGTGGGCGATACCTGCACGCACGACGCTGTGCAGGAGGGCATTTCACGGGTAAAAAAACTCTCAGGTGTCCGCTACGCCTCCCACAAACTCAATTTCGACAGCGAGGGGCGCGGAGTCTTCATCCTGCTGATGATCACCGAGGAGGAGAGGACATGGTCCATCTACCCGCGGATCAACAGGAACTTCGCCGACAAGATCGCCTTCGGCGCCGCCTTCAACGAGACCAACCTGCGCGGAAAAAATGAGCAGCTCTATCTCTCGGCAATGGTGCATGGCGCCCTGATCCTGCAGGCGAAGTGGATGAAGCCGCGGGTCTTCGGGATAGAAAGGCTCAGCGCGGGGATACTGGCGGGATACCGGGGATACCACTGGCCCTACCCCTCGTTCGAGCAGTTCATGGTCGACGACAGGATAAAGTGGTTCGAAGGGTCTCTCGCATTCAAATTCAGGATCGCCGACGGATTCACGCTTTTCCTCGACCCGGGCCTCGACGTCATCAGCGCGGGCGACCCGATGCTGGAGGGCCAGGGCGAGGGCGGCGTCCCCGGCGCTCCGAGCGGCACCCTGTTCACGATCAGGCACCGGGTTGAATTTCTCTCGGCTCGACAGGATCTTCTACCCCGAGTCCGGTGTCCATATAGGGGCGGCGGTAAAGAGCTGGGGGCTCCTGCAGAGCGACCCGGCGTTTTCAACCACGAGGCTCTTTGTCGACGGGACAGTGTTCCTCGACCTCGGCCGGCCCCTCTTTTCGTGTAACGCGAGAAGCGCGATCAACGAGGCGGGCATCCCCGCCTACCTCTACGAACACCTCGGCGGGACCTCGACGATCAGGGGACACGAGTTCGGCATCTTCTACGGGGAAAACAGTGCCCTGATCCGCACCGACCTTCGCGTACCTCTGAACTTCAGGGAGCTCTCCGAGCTCGGCAACCCGATGATCCTCGTCGACATGAGCGTCTTCGTCGACACCGGCGCAGCCTGGGACAATGACGAGACCCTTACCACCGATCTCTTCTACAGCGGGGCCGGACTGGCGATGAGTTTCATCGTAAAGGAAGGCTGGCTGATCAAATTCGGATACGCCTGGCCGATGGACCCGAAGGGACGCTGGTTCTTCGATATAGGCACGATGTTCTGATGGATCGATCGGGCCCGGCGGTCACATCCCGAAAAAATGTACGACTGCGACCATCGCCCCGCCGGCGGCGAGTGGAACGGTGATGTTGTCGTCCAGGTAAGGTATCTCGAACATCTCGACGAACGCCCCGGCAAGCGCCCCCGACGCCGCGACCGGCACCGACCTGACGAAGATGAATATAAGGCAGAAAGCCAGGACCGCGTTTGCCAGGCCGCCCTCTATACTCTTGCCTCCGATCCTCAGCTTCCCGTACCTTCGCCCCACTATAGCGGCGACCGGGTCGCCCGCCGCGAGGCTGATCACTCCGCCGACAGCGGCATAGACCGGGAATATAAGGACACAGAGCAGAAGAGAGGCCGCATAGTAGAGGGAGGTCGTCGGTCCCTTCTTCTCCTTGACCGAGGTGAGAAAACCGAGATGCTTCCAGAAGAGCTTCTTCCCCCTTCGGCTGAAGAAGCGGGCAAGATCGATGGCGATCATCAGAGCGAGCCCCGCGGCGAGGATCACGATCGCCCATCTCTTCGACGGCGCGAAGATCACCAGTGCGGCTACCACGACGGCCCCGCTGGCGAAGTGCCAGAGCTTCCGGTGGTAGTTCGCGTGCGTGCCGGGCTCAGGGGTCTCCTCGGGCGCATGCCCTTCAGTGCTCCACTTATTCTTCTCTCCAGATTCCATGATATACGGTAGACATCATCATATAGCCGCTGAATATTCAACTGCTTTCATAGGCTGTCTTGAATATCTTTCCATGATATTTTCCATAACACATTGCAGAAATGGAAGTTGATCCGCTAACCCCGTCGCTGCACTATTGACCTGGCGCATCGATATCTGGTATAATCTACCCAGGCTCAGTATTCGGATAAATTTATTTTTTCCCTGTAACCTGTTGAAGGGGTGGATTCTTATGAAGCGAACTGTTCTAGTATCGCTGGCTGTCCTCCTATTCCTTTCAATCTCTTCCGCCGTATTCGCCGTAGGCCCGGATCCGCTTGAGGCCGATGTCGACTGCACCGGCTGGAGCATGGGTGGGATCATGCATTTCGGGTCCTGGGATCATATCGACTATTACTACAGGGTATCCCTGATCAAGGATGGCGATACGATCCAGACCTATACCGGCACGGGCACGGTATACGACACGGGCGACCCCGAGTTCGTCATCGAAGGTGAGTGGGACATGGAACTCTGCGGGGACTATACTGCATACATCTACTCGCAGTGGATCGGACAATACGGCCCCGGCGTGCTGAGATTCGAGCTGCCGTTTACCTGTGAATGCGGCCCGGTCTGCAACTACCCGGCGATATACTGGTTGAAGAATGAGGCGATGTGGCCGGCCGACGAACTGACCATCGGCTGCAGGAGCTACTCGAAGGACGAACTGCTCAAGATACTCGGGATGCGGCCCTTCATCAGCCTGACAGTGGCCGTCTCCCGCCAGCTGATAGCCGCCAAGCTCAACGTTGTCAACGGCGCGGATGATTACATCCAGCCCTGGATCGACGCAGGAGACAAGTTCCTCTGCAAGTATCCGATCGGAAGCAGGGTATGTTTCACGGACTGGAGACTGGGCTTTACAATACTGGCGAATCTGTTCGCCTATAACTGGCGGCCGTGTGATGCCGCGTATTCTACTGCTCCTCTGTTCTCCATAGAGAGTATCGAAGATATGCCTGAAGATGCGGAAGAGAAGTCCTGGGGCTCGATCAAGCAGATGCACAGATAGTGTCCACAGCACCTGCAATGTCAGAAAAGGAAAGGAGCGCTCATCCGGGCGCTCCTTTCCAGTACCGATCCAATAATTTTTATATATCTCTAAGCCTCTCGTTAATAATGAGTTCCAAATATTGCCGGATATATAAGGTATTGACCCTACTCCCCGGTTTCTGGTATAATTTACACAGTTGCGAGACTACTAAATCTGCGAAACTGTTAAATCGGCTCTCTCTATTTCTAACCGTTTGAAAGGCAGGACTCTTATGAAGCGCAATGCTGTAGTATTGCTGACAGCTCTACTTCTCCTTTCAGTCTCTTCCGCCGTTTTCGCCGTCGGCCCCGATCCTGTTGAAGTGACCGCCGACTGCTATGGATGGACCATAGGCGGCATCATGCATTTCGGATCCTGGGACCATATCGATTATTACTACAGGATCTCCCTGATCCAGGGTGAGGATACGGTCCAGACCTATACCGGCACCGGTACCATCTTCGAAATCGATGGCGCTGAATTCCTCATCGGGGATGAATGGGGCACGGAGCTGTGCGGAGACTATAAGGTGTATCTCTATACGCAGTGGATCGGACAGTATGGTCCAGGGGTAAAGCGGTATGAGGCATACCTCACCTGTGAGTGCATGCCTACGACCTGCATGTACACACCCGGATACTGGAAGAACCACGAGGAATACTGGCCGGTAACGGAACTGACGGTCGGCTGCGTCGAATACTCACAGAGCCAGTTGCTCAGGATCCTTGATATGCCGACAAGGGGCGACTTGACGATCAAGATGTTCCATCACCTCCTCGCCGCGAAGCTCAACGTACTGTACGGCGCTGACGATTACATCATGGGCGCGATCAACGACGGCGACGACTACCTCTGCACGTATGGCCTCTTCAGCAAGCCGGCCGGCGACCTGAAGGATATGTGCGTGGCGATCAAGAACGAGCTTAAGGATTACAACCAGACCCCTTGCTACTGCGATACGCCTGACGTGATGCTTTCAATCGAGGGTACCTCCACTCTCGACAAGGCCGCGGCGGCTACCGAGGAAAGCTCCTGGGGTTCGATCAAGCAGATGCACAAGTAGCATCCGCCGGATTATAAAAATCTGGACGTAAAAGGGAGCGCTCGCAGGAGCGCTCCCTTTTTTATTCTCTACAAAAAAACTTGTGAAGACTATCTTCTGCGATCCGAAATGACTGCCCACGCAAATGTGAAGATTATGTTCAGGATAACCATCCCGAAGAATATTTTCTGCCCGTAAAGCGTGTATGGGGTCCGGGACGAGAGTTTGTGAACGGAGACGAGGAGCATCCCCTCCCTGTCCAGGCCGATCGACTCGACTACCCGCCCTGCCGGATCGATCAGCATCGAGATACCCGTATTAGCCGAGCGAAGCACCGTCACCCCATTCTCTATCGCCCTCTGAATGGCGGATTCACTGTGCTGCAGGGGACCGCGAGCTCCGCCGAACCAGCCGTCGTTCGTGATATTCACGAGGAAATCGGCCCCGAGATTCACATAGTCCCTCGAATAACCTGAGTATGTCGACTCGAAGCATATCAGCGATCCGAATCTACCGACGGGGGATTCAAAGATAGTCTGATCCTCGCCGCGTTTGAAGTTGGCCTGCCCGAAATCCATCCTCTCGAGAAAAGGGAGCCAGCCGCTGAAAGGCACCCTCTCACCGAACTGGAGGAGATTGATCTTGTCATACTGCTGGACAAGGTTTCCGTTTCGGTTGAACATTCCCGAGGAGTTGAACGAGCGCCACCTCTCGCCCTCCTGGATATGCCTGATGTATCCGATATACAGATCTACGCCTGCTTCCCTCGAGATGTCCCTCATCCATTCCCTGTATTTTCGCGTATGGCTCATCGAGACGGGCGCTGCCGTCTCGGGGAATATGACCAGCCTCGCTCCCAGTGCCGCCGCCTTGCCGGTCAGTTCCTCGATCTCGGTAAATATCGTATCCCTGTAAACAGGCTTCCATTTGATCGCCAGGTCGAGGTTCGGCTGGACGACCGCGACATTTGCCGGCTGGTCGACTGCCTCGATCTCCGCGTCGATTCGACGGATCCTGAAATGGCCGCCGGCCAGGGCTCCGGCGATAAGCAGGACAAGAAGCAGAGCCGCCTGTATCCTCCTGCCCCGCTCCCTGATGAACAGGATCGAAGCGACGAGCAGGTTCACCGCGACTATCAGCATGGCTGACCCGAAAGGCCCAACTGCGAAAAGGGACTGCGACGCGATCGGATACTTCAGGAGCGCTCCCGCTATATTGCCCCACGAGAAGGCGAGCTCCCCGCTCGACCTGAGATACTCGGCGAAGGCCCAGAGAGCCGGCGCTGCCAGCAGCGCTCTCCTGCCGATCCGGCCGTGCAGAGCGGCGATGGCCAGTGTAAAGAGCCCCGAGTACAACCCGAGGTACATCACGAGAAGGAGCAGGGCCGGCGTCAGGACCCACCTGAGATTTACGCTCGAGGCAGGGATAAGATCCGGGATCCAGAAGAGCAGCACGAGGAAGAATGTGATACCGAAGAACCACCCGGTGAGAAACCCCCTCTTGAGCCGTCCTTTTTTCCCCCCATATGAAGGAAAGATGATGAGGAAATACCTGAAGACCGGGACGAGAGCCAGAAGCGCCAGCAGTCGAGTCGGATAAGGGGGAAATGAAAGGGCCAGCAGTAATCCGCCGCCGATCCCGGCAAAGATCTCCGCTCTCCACCTCGCGTATAATGAACGTCTCTCGATACCGCCCAACATGACTCCTTCGCAAGAATATGACCGGGAGTATATACAACACCCTGCGGCCGGACAACCATTACCATTGAGGGCTCATTTATTCTTGCCTGAAGTAACTGGCTTCGTTAGTTTCGAGGAAAGACATCATGCCGGAATAGACCGGCGATCCTGAACATGGAACAGAGGTCCTGAAATGCGCGCCCTCATCCTGGCAGTCCTCGTCTCCTCACTCCTTGTATCCTCTTCAGAAGCAGTCGAGATCAGCCCCGTTACCATCTACGGCAAGATCATCATGTCGACTGATTACGCCAACAACGGCGATGATGGATATCTCGGCATTACCAGCAGCAACTCGCGCCTGGGATTCAGGGGGCATTTTATCCTCACTGAAGATTACAAGGCGATCTGGCAGATAGAATCGAGGGTCCGGTTCGATCTGTCCGGAGATGATTTCGCGACGAGAAACACTTTCGTCGGATTTACCGGCCAGTACGGTACAATAAAATTCGGCCGTCACGACTCACCATACAAAATGACCAACAACAAGACAGACGCATTCCTGAACCGCTTCGGAGACAGCAGAAACCTCATCGGCTCCTTCGGTGGAGGCTTCGATCTAAGGACCAACCGGATGGTGATGTACGAAAGCCCCCCCGAATACAAGGCGGGATACAAGATACTCTACAAGACCGAATCCGGGCAGGAAGGCACCGACCTGCTCAGCGCAAGCGCCGAATACGAGGTCGGCGGGCTCTACATGTGGGCGGCTGGCGAGATCCATGGAAAGATGATGACGGCGGTCAACGATTCGACGCCGTCGGAAGCCAATGAATATGGACTGAGGGCGGCCGCGGCCTGGCGCATCGAATCGTGGTCCTTCTTCGGCCTGCTTGAGGGAATCGGTAATTTCCTTGGATACAGCGATGTCCAGAAATACTCCTGGGTACTCGGCAGCAGATATTATCTCCGGGAGAAGTGGAACCTGAGGACAAAATATGTGGGAACTGCCGGACGTTCCGATATCGATCATTCCGGTGGCAACATGTTTGCCGGAAGTATCGACTATGTCCTCAGTGAATCCGCACTATTCTTCCTTGCCGGAGCGTTTACCCTGAACCAGGAGAACGCCCGGTATAACGCTGTCAACTCAGGCCTCTTCTGGACATTCCTGCCTGTCGAAGGCCAGAACGCCTGGGGATTCAGCCTCGGGACGATCCTCGCGTTCTAGGCAATAGCCGCTAACTCCCTGTATTAGTGCATGTTACCCATGCACTCAATCACATCACATTTTCTTCTCCGGACACCTGTCCAGCATGTTTTTCGGGCTTCCAGCAGTGTCAAAATCCGTTTACAATAATCATTGTAAACTGCCCTGAACTGTGATACAATGCAGGTGCATCAAGAAAGGCATGACGGCTGTGCCTTAAGCAAAACTTATTTTTTCTTTAGGGGAAGAGAATGAAACACAGCTTCAGGTTTCTCGCCGCATCTCTTTATCCTGTCCCTCGCAAGCGCCGCTATGGCTGATCCCTGCCTTGTAGTGTATCCCACCGGTCCATGTATGTACCACTATGACATGACCGAATACTACACTGTCGGATATGGGGATCCTTTCTACGATGCTGCGTACGACAGGGGAGGAGAAGTCCTACTCGAGGTAGGATCGAACGAGATCGATCACAGTATCTATCAGGCTCCCGGCCTTATGGGCTTCGAGGTGTCGACAGACGGAAACGATGGATACGTTTTCATCCACACGGAATTCGAACTGGTCATCGATGGATTCAGCAATACTCCGACGACCTACCCCAATATCCTCGTCGTATTCGACAAGTTTGTCCCACACAGCTGCGTCCCGAACATCATGGTGAACGGTATGCCGATTGCGGGGAACACTTACAACGCCGGTGACCTGGTCGTAACCACACCGACCGCGGAAGGAAACAACTATTCGGACACGATGACGATCCTCGTCTCATGGTATGGATGTTACGGGCTACACGCCTGGGCCTTCTCGGACGAGGACAACAGCGGGACACACGATGGAGGCGAATGCTTCACCGCTTTCTCGCACGACTCGACGATACCCACGGAGGAATCGACGTGGGGAAGCATCAAGTCGCAGTACAATAGATAGGCGGATCAGGGTCCGCCGGATAATTATACCAGACTGCAGAGGACAGGATCAGTGAGCTGACTCTTGCCGCCCCGTTCTGTTGATCTGGTATAATTATTTATAGCTTCTCATATCTCAAGCACCACCTGCTCTCGCAAAGCTGCCGGAGGGAAAATCAGACTGGAGCCCCGCCAATGAAGAGATTCATCTTCGCCGAGTCGTGTCTCGTTTACAGGATCGTCCTCTCACTTGTGGTCCTTACGATACTCGCTGCGATCTTTATCCCCGGTTCATCACCGCTCGCTAAGAATCCGTATAGAAAAGAGTTCTTCGTGCAGCACCCTGGGGCTGTCGGCACGGTGCTCGACGATGTACCGAGTAACGCCGGGCACTGCGGCGTATGCCATTTCGATTTCGGCGGCTCTGACGCGAGGAATCCCTACGGTCTCGCGGTAGAGGTGGGCCTGAACAACGGTCTGTCGATAGAAGAGGCGATCGCGGCGGTAGAGAATGACGACTCCGACGCGGACGGCTTCAACAACCACATCGAGACGACCGATATTGTTAATTTTTCCAACACACCTACGTTCCCCGGGCTCACGATCGACAATTACACCCTCGCCTGGAACGTCGACCATGTCGATCTTCTCCCCTACCTCACCCCGGCCGGCGCGACAGATACGATACCGCCGACAGTGACTGTGAGCGATCCGATGGGCGGAGAGAACCTCCAGGCCGGCTCATATCATTCGATCCAGTATACAGCGGATGACGCGAGCGGGATCAACCATGTGAACATCTACTTATCAGACGACAGCGGATCGGAATGGTTCAAGACGGTCGCGAAGAACGAGACCCCCGGCACGGGTTACTCGTGGTTCGTCCCGAACTTCCCCGGAACGTTCAGCAGGATAAAGGTCGAAGCCGTCGACAACGCCGCCAACGAGGGAAGCGGCGAGAGCATGAGCGATTTCACAATCACGGGGACTCCGGCCGGGTACGTCCCGACATCGATGAGGGATATGGAGACTGCCCGGCACAGAGCCTCACAGGGGAGCGATCCTCGACGATCCGGATGTCTCATGCGCCTCGTGCCACGGCAATTACGACACAAATGCTGAACCATGGTACAACTGGCGCGGCTCGATGATGGGACAGGCGCAGAGGGATCCGATATTCCTCGCCTGCATGACCGTTGCCGAGCAGGACGCACCGTCTGTCGGCGATCTCTGCATCAGGTGCCACTCTCCCGGCGGATGGCAGGAAGGCCGCTCGATCGATACGAGCGGAGACATGATCAACGTCAAGGACAGGCACTCGGTTCAGTGCGATTTCTGCCACCGTGTAGTCGATCAGAATTACGTCGAGGGAACGAGCCCTCCTATTGATCAGGACGTTCTCGACGACATCGATCCACTGCCGCTGAACTATGCGAACGGACAGTTCATAAACGATCCGTCACCGCTCAAGCGCGGCCCCTACTCCGACGCCGAGGCGAGTCACCAGTTCGTCGAATCGCCGATACACCGGTCCTCCGACATGTGCGGCATCTGCCATGACGTCAGCAACCCGGTCTACGTCCACGCCGGCGGCGCGGATTACGTGCCCAACACCTTCGACGAGGAACATCCAGACATGGACCTGAGAAACATGTTCCCGATAGAGCGCACATACAGCGAGTGGACTCAGACCGAATACGCATCGACCGGCGTATACGCCCCTCAGTTCGCCGGCAACAAGGCCGACGGCATCGTTTCCTCCTGCCAGGACTGCCACATGAGGGACGTTCTCGGCAAGGGCGCCAACGTTAACGGCGTCAACGACAGGGCGGACCTCGGCCTTCATGATTTCTCCGGCGGCAACACGTTCATGCCCAGCACTGTCCACGATTTCTTTCCCGACGAGGTCGACCTGGCCCAGCTTCAGGCAGCCGAGGACCGGGCTAGATACATGCTGCAGAACGCCGCCTCGATGACAGTGACTCCCGAGGATTTCGGCATCACCGTACGGGTAACAAATGAGACGGCGCACAAGCTACCCTCCGGTTACCCCGAGGGCAGAAGGATCTGGCTCAACATCGTAGCGATGAACGACACGGGGACGCCGATCTACGAGTCGTGCGCCTACGACCTGGAAACAGCTGATCTCTCACATGACTCACAGGCGAAGATCTACGAGATCCAGCCCGGCCTGAGCCCCGGACTGGCGGACGCGATCGGCCTGGAGGCAGGCAAGTCGTTCCATTTCGTCCTTAACGACACGATCTACTCCGACAACAGGATCCCGCCGAGAGGATTCACCAACGCTGGCTTCGAGAGCATCCAGTCTCCGGCGGTAGCGCACGTCTACGAGGACGGCCAGTACTGGGACGACACTCCGTACGTGCTGCCGGCCGAAACCGATTCCGTCGTCGTCACTCTCTACTACCAGACGACATCAAAGGAATATGTCGAGTTTCTCCGCGATGAGAACACAACGAACTCTACCGGGCAGGACTTCTACGATTCATGGGTAGCACACGGAAAATCGACGCCGGAGGTCATGGTAAGAGTCAGAGCGGCTGTCAACGTAACTGTTACCGATGACGAAATATCGGAGACTCCGCTGATCTACAACCTTGAACAGAACTTCCCCAACCCGTTCAACCCGGTGACGAGGATCGACTACTCGATCGCCGAAAGGTCACAAGTATACATCGCCGCTTATGACGTGACTGGCAGACAGGTGAGCGTGATCGTCGACGCCGAACAGGAACCATCACGTTATTCGGTGACATGGAACGGCACGGATGACACGGGCCGCACTCTTGCCTCGGGTATCTATTTTATCAGATACCGGGCGGGAGCATATACATTCACGCGGAAGGCTGTTCTACTGAGATAGATCGATTGTCACGGAATATATCCGGATCGATACACATTCTCTTGAGTTTCTTCAGAAGGCCCTGGCGGGTGATCCCCAGGGCCTTCGCCGTACGAGTCCTGTTCCCGCCGAATCCCTCAAGCGCCCTTACGATCATCTTCCGTTCGAGCGCCAATACAGCTTCGGGCATCGTTGCCGCCTTAAAACCTGAATCGTTGACGGGCAGGATCCCCTTTCGCTTCTCCGGGATCTCGAGCATCGAAGCGGTGATCCTCCTGGCGCCGGGATTCATCGTCACAGCCCTTTCGATCTCGTTTCGCATCTCGCGTACATTCCCCGGCCACACGTGGCCGACGAGCCTCGACAGGGCTCCGGCAGTGATCGACATCGAACAGCCGCTCATCCGGCGGGACGATTCACCGAGAAACCTCGCTGCCAGGACCGGAATATCCTCGCTTCTCGCTCTCAGGGGCGGGATATAAAGTTTCACGGCGTTCAATCTGAAATAGAGGTCCTCCCTGAAGCTTCCCGAACGGACGAGTTCCTCGAGATCACGATTGGTCGCGAAGATGAACCGGACATCGACCTTCCTGCTCCTGCCCTCTCCGAGCCTGCGGACCTCCTTTTCCTGCAGGACGCGAAGAAGCGCCGCCTGGAGATGCATGGGAAGCTCTCCAATCTCGTCGAGAAAGAAGATCCCTCCCCCGGACGCCTCGATCAGGCCCTCTCGGTCACGGTCAGCTCCCGTATAGGCACCTCTGACGCTTCCAAACAGTTCACCCTGCAAAAGGCCTTCCGGCATCTCGAGGCAGTTGACCGCGATGAACGGTCCGCCTTCTCTCGGCCCGAGCGAATGGATGTTCCGCGCGACGAGTTCCTTCCCCGTCCCACTCTCCCCGCATACAAGAACGGGGATCTCCCCGGCCGCTACCTTCCTGACATCATCCCTGAGAGAGACGATCGAGGGAGAGATCCCGATGATCGGAGGGTCGAAAGGGCGGCTCCCTCCGGCTGCCGCCCCTCCGGATGTCTCAGGGCCTGATACCGGATACTCGACCAGTGGTATCAGCTGTTCGAGCAGACCGAGCAGTTCCCCGGCGGCCGACAGCCTCCTGGAGACAAACGATGGCGAGCTCTCGTTCATCTCAAGGTCGAGTGAGACAGACATGCCGTCGAGCCGCCGTTCGAGCCGCCACTCGCTGCCGTAACTGCTGCGGTCCATCCGCCAGACCCCGAAACCCTCGACAAACGCGGCCGATTCCCTCAGCGCCAGTTCCATGCCCTGAACTGCGTCAACACCTCCACAAATCTCCACTATCGGTTCTTGCGAGCCTGTCTCACCGGAATAAAAACGCAGGCGGGCAGTCGACGCTCCGCAAGCGCCGCAGAGAATCCCGAGGTATTCGGTTATCGCGTTCTTCAATCCTGCCTCCCTCGATTCAGCTGCCCGCTCACATCATTCATCGCTGATAAGGCAATACCTGTACCCGCAGACTGCTGTCTCAACAACTCCCTGCAACAATGACAGTTGCCGCGACGACCCCGGCGATCTATGAACGAGATCTTGTCAGCTTCCTGACAGTACGATTTCCTTGACTTTGCCTGAACGCTGTGAATAACATGCCCCATCCGGATAACCGGGTGTCAAATATCTGACTAGGTGGAGTTGTTCCGTTTCTCGACCAGGGAAGGAGGGCTATATGGCCGAAGAGTTCAAACCATATGTGTCCGCTGAAACGAAGATGAAGGAGTTTACGCTGCCGGCGATCGTGTTCGGCGCGATACTCTCGATCGTCCTCGGCGCGGCGAACGCCTACCTCGGCCTCGTGGCGGGCATGACTGTGGCGGCCACGTTCCCGGCGGCCGTGATGGCCATGGCGGTGCTCAAACCGCTCAAGGGATCGATCCTCGAGGAGAACACGTGCCGTACCACGGCTGCTGTCGGAGAGGCCGTCGTCGCCGGAGCGATCTTCACGATCCCCGCGTTCCTGATCGCCAAGAATCCTGAGACCGGCGCCCCTATCTGGGAGAACATCCACTACTGGGAAAGCACCTTCCTCATGCTGGTAGGCGGCATCCTCGGCGTGTTCTTCGTGATCTTCCTCAGGCGCGTCCTGATCGACGACAAGTCGCTCCCCTTCCCGGAGAGCGTCGCCTGCTCAGAGATCGTGAAGGCGGGCCAGGGCGGAGCGACAGGCGCGAAGTACGTATTCGGGATGATAGGCGTTGCGGCCCTTCTCGAAATGCTGAAGAACAGCTTCGGCCTCCAGCTCATCCAGGGTTACGTCAAGCATTTCTGGATGCTGCCGACGGTAAAGAACTTCCAGCTGATGACGAGTGACCTGAAGGCGATAACGGCCGGGTCGAACCCGACAGGCGGCATCTTCATCGAGTCGCCCGAGGCCTCGCCCGCGATGCTCGGCGTCGGCTACATCATCGGCCCGAGGCTCGCGGCGATCGTATTCGCCGGCGGCGTCTTCGGCCACATGATGATGACCCCGCTCTTTATCTTCATCGCCGGCACCTTCGGCCCGGGCACCGACTGGATGGAGACGACCGGCGCCGTATGGAACTCGCAGGTCCGTCCTCTCGCCGTAGGCGCAATGCTCGTCGGAGCGTTCTATACACTCTTCAAGATGCGCAAATCACTCAGCGCAGGCGTAGCGAGGGCCTTCAAGGACCTCGGCCAGATCGGCAAGGTCAAGACCGAAGGTGAAACGAGCCGCATCGACAAGGACATCCCCTACTCGATCACGCTGATCGGGATCATAGCGCTCGTCATACCGATCTTCTTCCTCTACTGGTACTTCAGCGGCAGCATCATCGGAGCGGCTGTCTCGGCGATCGTAATGACGATCGCGGGATTCCTCTTCGCCGCGGTCGCCGGTTTCCTCGTAGGAACGATCGGATCGAGCAACAACCCGATCTCCGGGCTCACGCTATCTACATTGATCGTGGCGGCGATATTGATGGTGGCCGTCGGAGTGAAGGGAGCGTTCGGCGTAGCCGCGGTGCTCGGAGTCGCGGCCGTTGTCTGCTGCTCGAGCGGAGTGGCGGGCGACATCATACAGGATCTCAAGGCCGGACATATCCTCGGCGGTACGCCGAGGGCTATGGAACTCGGCTGCATCATAGGAGTGGTCGCGGCCGCGTTCGTCATGGCCCTGGTCCTCCAGCTGCTCCACACGGGGTACGCCTCAACGGGAGGTATCGGCGGAACCGACCTTCCCGCGCCGCAGGCCGGACTGATGGCGATGCTGGCTCAGGGTATCATCACCGGACAGATGGCCTGGCCGCTCGTGATCATGGGAGCGATCTTCGCGATCGCCCTGATCCTCATCGGCGCTCCTTCGCCGATGCTGATCGCAGTCGGCATGTACCTTCCGTTCCACACGACCTCCGCGATCTTCATCGGCGGGATCATCAAGTGGTTCGCCGACGGATACATCAAGAAGCGCAACCTCAACAAGGAGAAGGCCGACAATACCGGCATACTCCTCGCGTCGGGCCTCATCGCGGGCCAGGCGCTGATGGGTATCATCATTGCCGCGACTGTCGTCGCCGGTGGTGGCGAGGCGATCCTTCCCTCGATCATCGAGGGCGGCAACCCGTGGCTGGCCCTTCTTGTATTCGCCCTTCTCGGATGGATCCTGATCAGGATTCCCGCGAAGAGCGCGTCAAAATAGTCTATATAGCGTTATTGGCCCCGGAGCCGCAGAGCTCCGGGGCCTTCTTTTTCGAAGACGGGATAGTCAGACAATGTTCGGAAGAAAGAAAAAGACGACCAGTCCAGACATCAACCTTCTCGAGCTCATCCCCGAGCAGACCGTGAAGTCGACAAGGGACGATGAAGGCATCGTCACCATTCTCGGCCCGAGGTTCAAGACCGGCTTAATGAAAAAGATGGTCGGCTCTCGTCTGAAAAGCCCCTATTTCAAGATCGCGCTCGACGATATCGGAGCGACCGTCTGGGAGAACATCGACGGCACGCGCGACATCGGAGAGATCGCCAGTCATCCTCAAGGAGAAGTTCGGTGAGAAGATCGAGCCGTGCAACGACCGCCTCGCGATGTTCTTCACCCAGCTCGAGATGTCCCGCTTCATCCGCTACAAGAACATCGAAGAGGTCAAGGAGAGACGGGATCAGGCCCGGGCTGACTCACATCAGCAGTGACTGTTTCCTCGATTATTGTTGAAATCCCTTTTCTACGGCCCGAGGACCTCGTAGCCGCTTACGTCGAGAATATCACCATCACCCGGCATCCCCCATACCCAGGCTCGGTGATCGTCGAAAGCCCTCAGCGCGGCTGTAAGGGGCCCGTTGAGCCGATAACTGCTGCCGTCGACATTCAGGAAGACAGTTTCGTCCCCGACCGAAAGATCCCCAAGCACCGCGACCATCCCCTCAGGCGGTACCAGCACATAACTCTCTACCAGGGCATCCCTCTCGCCCCTTTTACCAGGAATACCGGAACAGACAAGCGTCACGTCATAGCCGTCGAGCAGAATAAGTTCAGCCTCCAGATCGCCCGGATCGAGGTTCCACCTGATCTCCTGAGAGTCTGAAAGGACTATCACCCTGTTGAATGGCTGATCTCCCTCGACACGGATGGAGCCTTCCAGCTGAAACTGCTCCATGGAAGATGAAGCTGGAGGAGCGGAGGCGCACGAAGTCACCGCGAGAAGAAGCAGCGCGATCAGAATATCACTGGGTCCTGATAAGAGCCGCATTCATACTCCCGAACAACGCACTTGAAATATTTATGTCGTAGACGTCAGAACCGGAGAATTCCAGACGCAGGAAATCCGGCCCGTACGATTTCACGTCTCCGTTGTAAGGGCTCCCGCAGATATTGGTCTGCCTGACCCTTAGCGGCTCAAAAACCGCCGCCATATCAAATGAGGAATAAGAATACTTCGGATCGACGGGCGTCACCTCCATGCTCTCAAAATACATAGTGGCAGCCCAGTCGGTAAACAGTTCCTTGAAGCTGTAGCCGGTGACCTCTTCTATGTTGGCGATACCTGTCTTCCTTGTCTGAACGATATCCCAATAGACTCCTACGCCGAACCGGTCACCGAGGTACCTGAAGAAAAGAAAACTGGCTCCCCTCTCCGTGAGGGCATCTCCCCCCTGGATCAGGGTTACGTTACCAGGATCGTTCAGGAAGAGGTTCGCGCGGTTAATATTACTCTGGTCGTGATCGTTGAGATCCTCGGCAATATGAGCGAGTCCCTCATCCACCCAGAGTTCGGCCATGTATGCACCGCTGTAACCGCTCCCGAATATCAGGACCCGGTAATTGAACATTATCATGTGCTGGAACTCGTGCGCGGTAACACCCTTGATCGACTCGAGCGCCGGCTCCTTGGGGTACACGTTCCCGTATTCACCGCCAGGATCAGGTACCATCGAGTAGTAGATCTCCATCCCGTTCGACGCTCCGGACGGGACATAAGCGGGCAGAAGGTCGCCCGGCATGAAGAATCCGGCAATATAACCGGCCGAGGCGCCGCCATCAGGAGTCAGTTCGTTAACCAGCGGGGTCAGGAGGATGACGACCTTGCCGTCACCATTAATATCGGGCTCGGATCCGAAACTCGAGGTATTTGTCGGATAGATACTGTTCTCGAACTCCAGGCCAAGGGCCTCCGCCTCTGAGTCATTGATGCAGGTACTGTGTGTAGTCTGGTCGAGGTAAAGCAGGGTGTGCGTTCCCTCGTATTTCAGGTCGGCTGTAACGAGTGTGAAATCGTCAGGGTTGACCGTGCTTCCACTGAAATTACTGAACACGTAAAACTGCCGCTCCTGAGGTTCCAGCGAGGAAGACCGCGATGGTGCCGGCCTGGTATTGTCGACATCGATATCAACAGGTCCGCCGCGAAGAAGGCCGAGAGCTTCCTCCCACTTCTTGCGCTCGAACGACCTGGTGATCTCTCCAGCCCCCGCCAGAAGCATGGGATCGGTCTTGTCCGGCTGGTCGCCGCTATCAACACCGGCATCCGGTCCAACGGCAGCGGGAGCCGATGAACACGGCGTATCGTTATTGACCGTGTAATTGAAAGTCATGTTCAGGTCCGGGGGGGTGGCGCTGTCGAAGAGTATCAGGATGTACTCCTCGCCGGACAGCCCTGTCTTGACAGCCAGGTCGTAGTCGGAAGCAGCATAGTAGATCTTCGCCACATCACCGCGGAGCAGCCTGACCATGAAGTCCAGAGAGTTTGAAGGAACACCGGGCGGCGTAAAGTCGAATGAACCACTGCTGATAGGAAACGGCGATCTTACCGCCACATCACCCGTGAACGAACCTTCGGGGACTTCGACCCTCAGGCTCGTACTTGTCGCTTCGACAGGAATGGCATCCCTGCTCGCCGAGGAGCTTGAAACGCCGGCCACCGAGAAGCTGACAACATTCTTCGCCGGATCGGCGCTGAAGCCATTACCTTCTATCGTAACCATATCCCCGGCACTCGCTTCAGAAGGAGTGACGGAACTTATGGTGACAGGCTCTCCACCACCCTCCGCATCATCACTGCAGCCTGAAAGGCCGAATGCAGCAATCGCAAGCAACAGGGCGTATCCAGTCATCCGCGGGAACATCTTTCCCAAATCACGCATATCATCAACCTCGATCCAGGGGCTGCTAGTTTTGAGACCCCGCGGATAGTAACTCCGCGGATAGTCAACAGATGCAATCGGTTAATAAGATAACAAATAAGACCTCTCCTTTCAATGCCGACTGATATCCACGCGAGGCATGATTCCCCGTAATGAGGCATATATCTTGCAGTTAACAGCCTGAACCAGTACGCCTGAAACACCGACTTTACAAATGCAGTTTAAAAAATGTCACTTGAACTAGACATAATATGCTCCCATTCAGATATCCTCGGGACAGTAGAGAACGACTGTGCCGAGTCAGGATGGAAAGTATCTAAGTTCTCCAGCGTAAACGATTTCATTCTGGAAAGAGAGAAATCGGCTCCACAGGTCCTTATATTAGCCGGCACGAATGAAGCCGGAACCCGGGACATCTCACCTGATATCGACAACCTGATCGACTGGCACAGACACAATTCCACTTCCCAGATCATCCTTCTTATACCGGAGGGACTGAGGAACGAGGACAACGTCAGCTTGAGGCTGGGCGCAAGACACCAGCTCCATATGCCGTACGAGAGCAGGGACCTCCACCTTATCCTCAGCCAGATCGCCAGCGGTCTCGGGAAACGTAAACGGGATGAAGCCATAAGGGAAAGAACGTCGAAACCAGAAGGGTTCGATGACATCATAGGTGTCAGTGAGGCCATGCAGGAAATCATCGCCCTGGCGATCAAGGTAGGAAAGAGCGATTGCACATCGGTCATGATCACGGGCGAAAACGGCACCGGCAAAGGAGTGCTCGCCAGCGCTATCCATCAGATAAGCGCTCGATCTTCAGGGCCCCTCATAGAGGTAAACTGCGCCGCGATCCCTTCCAAGCTTCTTGAAAGTGAGTTCTTCGGATATGAGAAGGGAGCCTTCACAGACGCCAAGGAAAGAAAGATGGGGCTGTTCGAGGTCGCAAATGGAGGATCGATCTTCCTTGATGAAGTAGGCGAGATCGACTTCAACCTCCAGGCAAAGCTCCTCAAGTTCCTCGATTCGAGGACTATAAGGAGAGTGAGCGGCACACAGTTCCTTCCTGTAGATGTCAGGGTGATCTCCGCTACAAACAGGAATTTGAAGGATGACGTGGATACAAAGCGGTTCAGGGCCGATCTCTATTACAGGCTAAACGTTGTCGAGATCGTGATTCCGCCCCTTCGCAGCCGCAAGGAAGATATCCGCCCTATAGCCGAGACATACACAGAAAAGTTCTCCCGCCGCCTCAACAAAGGCGACATCTCCCTCACAGAGGATGCGTTCACCCTTCTCGAGCAGTATTCATGGCCTGGAAACATCCGGGAGTTGATCAATCTCATCGAGCGCGCGGTTCTTCTGAACACGACAGGAATGATCCGTTCAGCTGACTTGCCCATAGCCACCGAGACCAGAACGGAAGAAACAACCTGCCAGGTTAAGAAAGAAAACGGAACTCTGAGGATCGATATTCCATCAGAGGGTGTCAGTCTCGACCAGGTCGAAGAGGCCGTGATCCTCGAGACGCTCGTCAGGACAGGGGGAAATATAACCCGCGCAGCCCACCTTCTTGAGGTAGAACGAGGAACCTTGAGATACAAGATGAAGAAACACGGAATAGACGGTCAGGAGCTTAAGAAAAAACTCAAAACCGGCGAATTTGAGCCGGTTTCTGTAACAGACTGAAAACGCTGACTCTTACAAGCATACCCCCCTGCCAGTCCGAAAATCTCCCCCAACAGATTCAGGAATAATCCCAATCCGACATTTCGGCCGGGGCTTTCGTACCAGCCTATTTCCACGAACGATCACTTTTTCAAGGCAGGATCCGGGACTTTTCCAGATCCTGTAGTTGCTTGTCTATCAACAAGTTCCAAAGTCACAAATCCAGACAGACAACATAAGTTGACACAATGATCGCTCCCCAGAACGGCATCTGCGTGCCGGCTTTTGGCCCGTGGCACTTGCGTTGCCTTATACCAGGGTGAGAAACGAAAGAAGTTGTTCACCAAAGACCCCAAGGAGGTGGGAGAAATGTCAGGACGAACCATAGCCCACAAATTCCTCACCGTTTCAACCTTCCTCAGTGTACTGGCTGCCATGGGCTGTGGATACTCTCCTGTATCCCCCTCACAGGACGACACTACGCCCGGTGTTGAGAACCCCGTTTTCGTCCAGGTTCTCTCCACCTCCGCGGGTTCTTCTGGTCGAGATATGTTACTGACCTCCTCAACCTCCGTCTCCATGGTGATTTCAGCCGAAACGGGCGGGACCGTGACAAACGGCTACGTCAGTTTGTACTTCCCGCCCGGAGCCCTCAATGAGGACACCGAGATCACCATCGACATGCCCAGGTACCCTGAAGCGATGGTAGAGCTGGGCCCCCACGGCATCGAGTTTAACAAGAACGTCATCATGACGCTGCCACTGGCAAAGGTCGATTCGAACGCAACTTCCTATAGGACTCTGTGGAACAATGAAGATGCAGGAATCTGGCAGGATGTCGGTGGACGCGTAGAGAATGGGGACATAGTTACTGAACTTAAACATTTCAGTGGTTATGGGATTTGGCCAAACGGATAATATTAACTCGTAACTTGAACCTTAAAAAACCCTCTCCCCGGAGAGGGTTTTTTTATTGATTTTTCTCCCATACAAACTAGAATCGCTACTCCATGACTGACAGATATGGATTTCCTTCAAGATACAGCAATTTCTCCTCTAATAGGATCTGGTGGCATTGGGACAGTATTCAAGGCATTTGACTCTCAGGCCAATAAGAATATTGCCCTAAAAATCCTGAATCATATTGAACCAGCACTAACTGCTTCTATTGAAAACGAATTCTCAACTCTTACGCCACTAAATCATCCCAATCTGATTCGTGTTTACGATTTTGGCCAGAGCGAATCGGGGCATTCATACTTCACCATGGATTTTATTAATGGCCCCAATCTAAACGATTTCTTTGAATCTCCCGATCGCGTGTTATCCACTTCCGCTATAATCACAGGTATTCTCGAAGCACTTCATTACCTCAATAGGGAAAATATTATCCATGGAGATATAAAACCAGAGAATGTTCTTATAGCAGGCGATGGTAATTTATGTCCTGTTTTAGTTGATTTTGGATTATCAACAATCGCACTTACAGACAACGACAAACTATTTGGAACGCCCAGGTTTTTAGCCCCAGAAATCATCTCTTCCAGAAATTATTCACCCAGCAGTGACCTTTATGCACTAGGGCACACACTTATGGAAAGCCTGCTTAAATATGAAACACCACTAGCACCAAACCTCACGGATGATTATTTAAGTTCTGCATACGAAGCACTGAGCCAACTATTCCAGAATTCTGGGATTGAACATCCAAGAAATCTTGCCTCGTATATTGTCAGACTTTCCAATCCATCCATCGCACTTCGCCCAGCCACACCCTCGCAAGCAATACAGAATCTGGCTTCAATCATCACACCCTCGTCAATACCATACAATTTCAATAGTACTAAGCATGTATTGCGCGAGGGCGTTGACTCAGCAATCGAACAGTTCATTGAGGGTGCTGACTTGCATGAGAGGACGATTATTTTAGAAGGCCCTATTGGGATGGGCAAACAATCACTGCTAATAAAAGCGATCAGCAAAGCTCAACTCTTGAAATACAAAGTTATAAGCTTTATTGAGCCGCAACCGGAAAGACTAACCCTTCAAAACATTATCGATTCTATTGCCACAAACCTATCATTAACTTCACGCAAAAAGCTTTCTGTTCAGCATGGCAAATTGGTAGCCAACATTAACAAATACGAGGACTCTAGAGATTTAGATAGTCTCGGAGTATTGTATAGCAACATCATCGAATATATTTATACCCTTTCAAAAGATCAGCCAGTTCTGATTACAATTTCTAATATAGAGCGTCGTGGACTTGATTCATTGAAATTCCTTACTCATCTCATCAATGAAATCGAATATCTAAATGCTGATGTAAAAGTTATTCTTTCCCATGCCACAGATTACCCTCACAGCGACGCACTTGACACACAGTTAGCCTCTCTTGCCAATAACGCCTACTCTTTGCCTATTCGAGGATTCAACAATGCCGAGCTAAAAACACTTTCTACTGCACTGTTTGAATCCGACATATTCAGCAAAAAAGAATATAGTGACATTCTATTGCTTACAGATGGGATTCCACTATACATAATCGATTACTACAATTTCTTAATACTAAACGACATTATTTCAAAGACAGGCAGGGCCTATTTTGTTAATCACAAAAAATTAAGCACCTACCAATCCGCAGAGATCTTTGATGATCTGGCAGATCAAATAGTTGCTGGATTAAGCACAGATGAGTTATATGTCCTACAGTTACTTTCCGCCCATAACAATCCTATAGAAACAAATATACTCAATACTTTTATGTCTTTTGATATTGCACCTGTAATTGATAGCCTTGAGCGAGCAGACTTGATTGAATCGAAAAATAATCTAAGTCGTTTATTATCTCCAATTATTAAAAATTATCTCATTCGAAACACACAAGATGACCAATCCACTTCGATTCACAGAGATCTAGCATACTATTCCATTCAGGTCGACCCAGAGAACTTCCCAATGATAGCTAATCATTTCATTCAAGCCAGAGATATTGAACAGTCATATAGTTATACAATCAAGGCACATGATGAACACATGGCACAGCACGAATATTATTCAGCCTTTAACCTATTACTATCGCTTAAAAGTTTGATTGATACACAAGATTTACCAGAAATCAGAAGCACTGTTCTTTCTAAACTTGCCCCTTTAGAACTAACTCTCGGATATGTTGATGATTCCATTGAGAATTACACTTATCTGCTTAATATGGCCCCTAATGAAGAATCTAAAGCAGAGTACTACAATAGATTGGGATATATCGAACAATACTACAAAGGCAATTCGAAAAAGGCGGTTAATTTTTATAACAGGGCTCTAGATATTGCTCGAAATAATTCAAACGCAATCATCGAATCAGAAGCGCTCATTTCGCTAGGAATAGTATTGAACGATGTCTCATTCCTTGAATCAGCTGCCACAACTGCCAAAGATATCCTTCCAGCTCAGTATATCAGGGCGATTTCTAACGCAATGTATTATTACACATTCTCCGGTGATGCAGAAAAGTACAATGCAATCGATATTGAGTTAGACGACCTTCTTGACGAAAGTGATCTAAGAACAACAGATAGAATTTACTTTTCGAAATACGTTAAAGCATTCTACACAGGAGAATATGATACTGCCCACACAGTCTTAGGGAAAATGATAGCTTTAGACAAACTCAGTTGCGATGAAATTAGCCGCATTGACCACATGAGCGGGCTTGCCGGACTGAACTATATTCAAGGTAAATTCAACGATCAGATTGGCATACTGGACAAGGCGTGCCATTTGGCAAAGATATACCAAGCCTATTCTCACTTGATTGTTTTTCTCGCAAACAAGGCCTTGGGACATATATCCATAGCTAATTTCTCTGAAGCAATAGCCTTAATATTTGAAGGATCTCAATATATAGCTAAGTATAATGTATCGGCGATCTCCCCAACATTTCCGTCAACAGGAGCTCGAGCATTCTTGCTTATGGGGAGTCTATATCATGACAAATACAAGGAATTCACAGAAACATCAAAAGAATCAATTCATAAATACAACAATAAGATTGGCTTGGGACATTTGGAGCTCAGACATGCCGATTCAGCCTACTACAATCTTGAACTCAAGACTGCTATAAATCATGCCCTTATTTCTTCCGACATTTTCAAAGGAGCCAACGCCAAGGACGACTTGCTCGAAGCATTACTAAAGCTGTCCCTCACACATCGACACATGGGGGACCATGAGATAGCTCGTGATTACGCCAGGCAGGCGGCGAAGATATTCAGGGAGATCAATTGCGGGTATCTCAAGCCACTGTACAGTTACGTCATCGCTTTGAGTGAGGTTCACGATAATTCGAAATCCCTGGCCCCGATGCTGGAGGCTATCGATGTCTCCAGAGAATTCGGGACCAGGGAGTGGACATGGCAGATCCAGTTTGAGCTTGCGCGGCTTTACAAGCAGGCCGGCGATATCTCCAACTCGGTCAAATACAGCAGGGAATCTATCAATACCCTCAAGGAGATAACCGAGGCTTTCGACAATTCTGAACAGATATCTTCCTACCTCCAGGTGCCGCTGAGAACGCAGGTCTTTGACTTTGTAAAAAGCCTCAAGTCCTAATCCTGATCGGCATACTTCCTTATACGTAGAAACGGTGCCGTGAACGAACTCACAAGTATCACCACTCCAGCGGACAACGTCTTGTCTATAAATAGACTCGTCGTGATACCGATCAGCAGGACCATTATCGACCAGCGATACCCTTTGATCCTCCTTTTGATCCCCTCTGGCGTAAAGTCGCTGAACAGAAAGAGCGATAGAGCCAGAAGCGGCATGAGTACAAGGTACATCCTTTCACCGGACATATCGCCGGAACTCAGCAGATCGACCGTTACTATCAGGAGAAAACAGAACAGGTAACAATAGACGATCCGTTTTGATGATTTCATCACTCACCACCCCAGGTATACAGTGGCCGCACAGGCAACCATAGCTACGACAGCGGAACCGGCGCAGCATTTGGCTGTACACGCACCCCATGCAGGCCCCGTGATGTAGCAGACGGTAGCGCACCCGGCACACCCGGCCATGAACTTGGTCGCGACACACTGCCAGTAACGCTTGGAACGCTCACTCCGTTCGAGCAGGTCGAGTTTGAGATCAAGATCGGAGTCATCACCAAGCAGCAATATTCCTGCACTTTCATCGAGCGGATGGACTATCTCGAAATCCTCAGCCTCAAAATACTCTGCTGCAGTGACAGCATATCCATCCTCACCGCGGAAGTATTTGATCATGGCGATCCTTGATTCATCGCCAGGAACGGAACACGGTATCATCGTCATATGCCCGGTCTTTCCTGTGGCTGGATCGACTGCCCTGTAGTGAGCAGCGTCTTCGGGCTGGATATGATAGCCCTTATCCTCCAGCAGCCTACCGAATATCGAGCAACTGGGTGTGATCCTGAACGAGGCGATTTCATCTTCGGTCTGAGTTTCGTCGTAACTGACTTCCAGCCTGTCCTCCAGGGACATCTCAACATCATCGGATCCGGACGGTTCGAGCGACTGCTCGCACGAAACGACTGAGATCAGGATGAGCGACAGAAACAGAAAGAAGAAACCTTTCGATATCATGTTATCCTCCAGTAAAAGGTGATTCGTCCCCCCGTTTCCGTGCTCACCGATCCAATGGAACCGCCTCCTCGAATCGCGCAACTGTAGAAGAAAAAAATAAGAACCACCTTATCTACGGTATGGTTGCGCGATGGGGGGACTCAGAGCGGCACCGTAGAAAGCGGATGGTTCTTATTCGAAACACCTTACCAATTTGGTCCGGCCTTTCAGAAAGCGTCGCCGTGACGCGGTTTGATACACATACCAATATCACCATTCGTGCCAGAGAGAAACTGCCCGTAATCCATCATGCCGGCCGGCACATCCGCTCCCCTAACCATCTTATAAGTATTGCGATACGAAAGTACGCGGCGCGGCCATATGTGCCTGCGCCAGCGGCTCCTTTCCAGCTCTGTTGTTCATGCTGTTTCCGGGAAACGGACATGACGGGGGACAACCTGTTGCGGGATTGAGTGTTGCAGGGGAAGACAAGACTGTTCACGACATGAACAACATGAACATGTTTTCTGATTCAGGATGTGGATGATATTGAAAAGTCAGGACAGAAAGATCTGTCACGTTGCGGTGCGGTAGAATCTGTACAGGCCTGTCTTTTTAAGCTCCTTGTACAGCTTGCCTCTTGATATCCCGAGCCAGCGTGCGGCTGCGCTCTTGTTGCCCTTGCATATACTCATCGCGCTCTCAAGCCTTTGACGATCGCAGGCACCGGACTGGCGGAGATTCCATTCGGGCAGAACCGTTGAATCTCCCGTCATCCTGTCAGGCAGCATGTCGATCGTAATAGGAGAATCATTGGCAAAGCAGCTCAGCCTGTCAGCGATCGAGATCAACTCCCTGACGTTACCGGGCCAGTGATATTTCTGAAAGAGAGAGACGACATCACGGTCGACCTGCACCGTCCTGCCGTTATTGCCATTTCCATTTCCACAGAGCCGCCAGCTTATCAACGGGATTATATCCTCCCTGCGATCCCTCAATGGCGGGATATGTATCCTTTCGGCGTTGATCCTGAAGAAGAAATCCTCTCTCAGCGATGAGTCATCGAGTTTACTCCCGAGATCCTGGTTCGTGGCAGATACGAGCTTTATATCGACCTCGTGTTCGATGTTCTCTCCCAGCCGCCTGATCTTCCCCTCCTGCAGCACCCTGAGAAGCTTGGCCTGGTGCAGTGTGGAAAGCTCTCCTACTTCATCGAGGAAAAGCGTTCCTCCGCTGGCCTCCTCGAAGAAGCCCCGACGGTCGATCACTGCTCCGGTAAACGACCCTTTCCTGTGACCAAAGAATTCACTCTCGAAAAGATGGTCAGGTATCGCGGCGCAATTGACCGCGACAAACGGACCCTGGGCCCTGTCACTGGCATTGTGGATCAGCCTGGCGACAAGCTCTTTCCCTGTGCCTGTCTCTCCAGTCACGAGAACAGTGCCTCTGTAGGAGGCCGCAAACTGGATCCTGTCCCAAACGTCCTGCATGACCGGCGAAACTGCTACAAGGCCGTCACAGACCTTGTAATCGAGCGAAAATCCGACCTCGATCATACCGGAGCCGGCAACGGCGGTTTCATCGATCCGGGGATGTGTGGTACTGCCTCGCTCTTCCCTGCCGAGCAGACAATCGATACGATCGACCATGTGCTGAGCGTGCATCCCGGCGAACAGGTGCCGCGCTTCCCAGAGAAGGCTCCATGGTTCATCTGTGTATTTCTTTCCTGGAATACCGTGCGACAGTCCCGCTCCATTTGACGAGATCAGGGTCTCGGCATATTTGAGACATGTCCTGGCCAGCTCATAGGTACTTCCCGATTTCCTTATCAGGTCCTTCGAGCGCTTAAAAAGGATCTTTCCCGTGTCGAGATTTCCCCGGCCGGTCTCGGCCTTTCCCATAGACCGGTAGACAAGCCCCAGTTCCAGCGGCGCATCCTGCCCCTTCGCTAACCCCTCTGCCTCCTCAAGACGGTACATCGCTTTTTGAATATTGCCCTCGACTATCTCCAGTTCACCGATCTTCCGCGTTACCTCAGCGGCGAGGTCCCCATCAGGAGCGATCTCCGATGCGATCATACGCGCCTTTACCAGACAGTTTCTCGCGAGAGTGAAGTCTTTCCTGCTTGTGTGGAGCGAAGCGATACCCGAGAGGGACTGCGC
This sequence comes from Candidatus Krumholzibacteriia bacterium, assembly GCA_963836185.1. Classification (GTDB taxonomy): domain Bacteria; phylum Krumholzibacteriota; class Krumholzibacteriia; order Krumholzibacteriales; family Krumholzibacteriaceae; genus JAUWCL01. The sequence continues at coordinate 223,960 of CAWIIQ010000002.1, read as the reverse complement.
CAGCTCACGCTGGTATGTCTGCTCCTTCGCGAGCCTGGATGCGTCCGAGTAGAGTTCCAGCGCTTCATCGAGCGCTTCCCTCATCCTGGCTGTGTTTCCGAGGGCGATGAGGCATCTGCATCTTCCGATATGCCAGTTGATGCGTTCAAAGAGCGCAGAGGCCTTTATAAAGGATCTTTCTGCAGCCTCGATGTCGCCGACGTGGTATTGCGTTATCCCGAGATTGAGGAGCGCGGCGGCAAGACCATATTCGTCATTGTTCTTTGAACATGCGGCAGCGGCCCTGCGCAGGTCGTCAGCGGCTTTCCTCATGAATCCGAGGCGCCTGAGGACAAGCCCCATCATCGTCAGGACCCTGGCCCTCAGTTTCCAGCTCGATACGCCGGCAGTAAGTCCGAGGGCGGTTTCCAGTATTTCCTTCGCGCGGTGAGTATCCTTCAGAAAGTAGTGACACGCACCTTCGATAAGATACTTCTCTCCCGTCAGAGCCCCTGCCAGGCAGCTTTCGACCGATCCGTCGATGTCGCTTAACACATCGAGCGCGGCACGGTATTCCCCCTGCCGCCTGAAAATGTTCGCCCTGATCACAGACGCTTCATAACGCTCGCAGCTGGCATCGACACTGACGGATCGTATGAGTTCGCTGAGCATATCGAGGTAGATCGTACATTCATCGAATCCGCTGAGATAGTACGCGTTCCTCGCCGCCAGCAGCAGGACGCGCGACTCCATCTCGAACGAGACTGGTTGCCCCTCGATAGCGGTCAACGCGTCTCTCGCCGATTTGAGCGCACTCCGGTAGTCACCGGTGGCCTGGTGGCCCTGCGCATGGGATATATACCTTTCCACGGACTCGTGTCGTTTACGCATGGTGTCGGTCGGCTCCGGACTATCTGAATAATGGTCCGAACAGGATCTGCAGCGTATTCAACAATTTAGTTTTCACGCGGGATCTTCCCGTCCCTGCCTTGTAACCAGTGGCCTTATGTCCCCCTGTAATCTCCTTGTCCACACGATCTGTCATAGATAAGGATGTCCCTTCAGGCAGATACAGGGGAATCCCGTATTCCACCACAGGGTCGACCTTCAGATGCGGATCTTCGCCTGGGTCAGCCTCGACGATATCATCGAAGATCGAATAGATTCCTGTTCTGGGAGACCTGGCATATGCCGCACTGGAGAGCGAAAGCAGAAAAATGGCGACAATCAGAGCCAGGACAGAATAAGAAAAGAGGCGACTGATACAGATTCTCATTAGCATCGCTCCTGTCGCACACAATCGCGACCGGATTTCAATTACCTGAGCGAACTACCCTGTATCAAACCGCCTGAAGCATCGCTTTCTTGTTATACAATTCTACCATATCCGTGATAGCCAGGTCAAGTCAGTCGCCAGCTTGTGTAATTTTGTAAACGAAATCGGCTGTGATGTAATATTTTAAGATATAAAGTGGAAACTTTTGTTTACATATGCTATAATTACTTTACAGTGAAGCATCATATGATTTAACAGATGGTTAACTAATATTGACTGTGGGCTTGTAAAGCATTCTTTACCTAAATAGGGCTTGTCAAGCGAAGACACCTCCGGAGGCCGGCGTTAATGTTTGGGTTATCTGTCTCTATTAATGATAGTTACGCACTATATTCTTATTCGCTTGATGGTGGCACATACCTTGCGGCAGGATTGATTGCCAGTAAACTGTTTTTTACACTACGATCCAGCCCAGTCAGGATCGACCATAATGACCGGTGTAACCTGTTGATAATACAGGCCCAGAGGTCAGTGACCGGACAAAGGGGGGTTCCGGCAGGATGAGCACAAAAAAGAAAGATGCACCTGAAGATTTTTTTGCGGACGTGGAAAGTGATCTCGAGAAGCTCGAGGGATCAGAAGCTGTCCGTCAGAGCAAGGACCTTTCCGGTCAGCTAGCTAACAGCCAGCACCGGGTGCGCAAACTCGAGATGTTGACCGAGATCACCAAGGCGATGAACTCGACACTCAATCTCAACGAGCTCCTGTCGCATATTGTCGATTCAACGATTAAGATCGCCGAGATGGACCGTGGATTCCTCATGCTCAGCAACAAGACCGGCGAGCTCGAGTTCAGGATCGCCAGGGACAGCAGGCAGCAGAACCTCGGAGAGAGCGATTTCGAGGTGAGCCATACGATCATCGGAGAGGCCGCCGATAAAGGCAAACCCCTCTTCATCTCCGATATCGATAAAAACGGCAGATACAAGGACCAGGAAAGTGTCCTAGACCTGCAGCTGAAAACGGCGATCTGCCTCCCCCTCATGCGTGACGATTCAGTCATCGGTGTAATCTACACCGATGCCAGCAGGCTCAGCATAGAGATAGAGCAGGAAGACATGCCGATATTCTCCGCCTTTGCCGTGCAGGCGGCGATCGCAATCGAGAACGCCCGGCTCCACGGCGAATTGATTATGTCGAAGGAGAACCTCGCGAGGGAAAATCTCGAGCTCAGGGCCGTACTATCCGAGAAGTACGAATTCTCCGGCATCATCGGCAAGAGTAAGCCGATGATGGAGATCTTCAGCACGATAAGGAAGATCTCGCCGTTCGACACGACCGTTCTGATCACTGGAGCCACGGGAACAGGTAAGGAACTGATCGCTAAGGCGATACATTTCAATGGGCCCCGCAAGACGAACCAGCTTGTAACGATCAACTGCGGTGCGATGGCGCCGGAGCTCCTGGAGAGCGAGCTCTTCGGCCACAAGAAGGGCTCTTTCACAGGCGCGGTGAGCGACAAGCCCGGCCTCTTCGAGACCGCGAGCGGAGGCACACTGTTCCTCGACGAGATCGGGGACATGCCGCTGCCCCTGCAGGTGAAGCTTCTGCGGGCGCTCCAGGAAGGCGAGATAAGAAGAGTCGGGGAAAACACCGTGCGTAATGTGGACGTCCGGGTCATAGCCGCTACAAACCGCGACCTTTCCGAGGACATAACGGCCGGCAGATTCCGCCAGGACCTCTTCTACAGGCTGAACGTGGTACCGGTCGGCATCCCTCCCCTGAACGAGAGGCAGGAGGACATCCTGCCCCTGACCCTGCATTTCCTCGAGAAATATGCCGCCAAGATGGACAAGGGTGAGATGGAGATCGAATCAAGCGCGATGAAGATGATATTGTCCAGCTCCTGGCCAGGCAATGTCAGGGAGCTGGAGAACACCATAGAGCGGGCGCTCGCCCTGTGTGGAGACTCGACGGTCCTCGCGGCCAGCCACTTCCCGCAGCTCGGCCGCAGCGACGGTGTCCTGGGAACGATAGATGCCGGAGGTACTCTCAAAGAGAAGATACGAATAGTCGAGAAACAGATCATCATCGAGGCCCTGGAAGAAACGGGCGGAAAGATCACGAAGGCCGCGGAACTGCTCGACGTGACGAGGCAGCATCTGCATAATAAGATCAAGCAGTACGGCCTGAACAAGAAGAAGAAATAGCCTGCCACTGCAATCAGCGATGGAGGTTGACTATGGAACTTAAGACGGTAAAGATCGAGAAGCCGTCGGAGATCAACTTCATCCTCGGCCAGTCACATTTTATTAAAACTGTCGAGGATCTGCACGAGACCGCCATATCATCCGCTGCCGGGATCAAGTTCGGGATAGCCTTCTGCGAAGCATCAGGAGACTGCCTGATCCGATTCTCCGGAAACGATCAGGAGATGATCGAGCTGGCGACAAACAACGCTACCGCAATCAGCGCGGGCCACTCATTTATCATCTTCATGAAGGATGCCTTCCCTATCAACATCCTCAACGCCGTAAAAGCGGTGCCTGAAGTCTGCGGGATATTCTGCGCGACTGCCAACCCGGTAGAAGTCATCGTTGCCGAATCAAAGCAGGGACGGGGGATCCTCGGCGTCATAGACGGGGAGAAGCCGAAAGGCATCGAGGATGACGAGGGAAAGGCCTGGCGGCACGACATCCTGAGAAAATTCGGATACAAGTTGTGATCCGGATCAGTCGCTCGCCATTATAAAGAGCGGCTTGGCCTCAAAACTCTTGTAGAAGGGGCGCAAACGGTCAGTATTGTAATACTGATCGACATCGACGACCTTCTTGAAACTCGTCACTATCTCTATTGGAACGTTGTCGTACCGACCGTTCTTCAGGGCGATCAGGCGCCCGGATGTACCTTCCAGGATCAGGTTGAGCGCCAGATTGCCGAAGGCCATAGGCACTATCGAATCGATGGCATCGGGGTCGCCGCATCGTACGAGATACCCGAGCCTCTGGTTGATGACGTTGATCCTTCTCCCGCCATGGTATTTCGGGGAGATCTCCTTGAGTTTCTTCGATATAAAGTCGCTGTTGCCGCCGAGCTTCTTGTGCCCGTAGGCATCCTGCTCACAGTCCTCGAATACCATCTCCTCACCCTCGGGCATGGCTCCCTCGGATACGAGCACGACCGAGTAATGGCTCGGATTCGTGGTCCAGTCCTCGACGAGAAGTTCACACAGCCTCTCCATATTAAAGGGGTGTTCCGGGATGACGCAGCGGTTTGCCGCACCTGCCATGGTCGGCAGCAGGGCCGTGAATCCAGCGTACCTGCCAAAGACCTCGATAACGAGGAACCGCTCGTGGGAACCAGCCGAAGTACGAAGACTGTTCGTCATCTGGATCGTCCTCGTGACGCACGTACTGAATCCGAGGCAGTAGTCGGTGCCGGGCACGTCGTTGTCCATTGTCTTGGGGATCGCGATGACCTTGACGCCCTCGTGATGCAGACTCACTCCATAGCTCAGAGTATCGTCGCCTCCGATTGGGATCAGGTAGTCGATACCGAGAAAGTCGAGGTTCTTCAGGACCTCGGGGGTCAGGTCGTTCATCTCGTCGCTGTAGGTATCCTTGAGATGATCGGGAACGTTTCTGGCCGGCACATTGCTAGGCCGGGTCCGCGAGCTGTGCAGGAAGGTGCCGCCCGAACGGCCGATCTTGTTGACCATGGCCTCGGTGAGGAATTCGTAATTTCTACTGTTGTCGGCTTCCTTATCACGGACGATCTCGATCATCCCGGACCATCCATGCCTTATGCCTATGACCTCATATCCTTCGCGTATCGCCCTTATCGTGACACTTCTTATCGCGGGATTCAGACCGGGGACGTCCCCTCCTCCGGTGAGGATCGCTATCCTGCCTTTTATCTTGTTGATATTCGCCATCTTCACAACTCCATCGTTCAGTGCCAGAATGTGATCGGTTATATGATGATTATCGACCCTGAACCCGGCTTCTGCAAGAAAAACGATATCAGTCTTTCTGCTTCTCTCTCAGCACTATCCCGTGCCTTTGCATCCTGTAAAGAAGCGTCGTCCTCTTCAGGCCGAGGATCTCGGCAGCGCGGCTGCAGTTCGAGCCCGCGGCGCGCAGGGCATCGAGCATCTCCCGCCTCTCGTACCTCATGAGCCTGGCATCGAGACTGCCGCCGTATCCTTCGGAATATTCCAGAGATGTTTCGAGCAGGTCCCGTGACAGATCCGTCATCTCGATCCTGCCGCCCGCTTTTCTCAGGAACGAGGCGGTGATCTCGTTTCGAAGCTGACGGACATTGCCCGACCAGTCGTATGACTTCAATAGATTCACTGCTTCATCGGAGAGCGATACTGCCGGAAGAGCGAATTCCGAAATCAGGCTGTCGATGAAATGCATGGCAAGCGGGAGGATGTCTTCCCTCCGGTCCCGGAGCGGCGGGATCCTGAACACGGCTACCGACAGTCTGTAATAGAGATCAGCTCTGAACCGGCCTCTCGAGATCTCGGAAAGAAGATCGCGGTTGGTCGCTGCAATCACCCTGGCATTCGATCTCCTGGCTACACTCTCACCGACGGGAAGGTACTCCCCCGAATCGAGAAACCTGAGGAGTCTTGCCTGGGCCCCGGGATCCATTTCACCGATTTCGTCCAGGAACAGGGTGCCTGTGTCAGCCGCGGCCGCAAGACCGGAATGCCTTGCAACAGCTCCTGTGAATGCTCCTCTTGAATGGCCGAAAAGGGAGCTTTCCAGAAGATCTCCTCGAAGAGTAGAGGCATTTACGGGTATAAACGGCCCCCTCCCCCTGCCGCTCCACCTGTGGATCATCCTGGCGATGACTTCCTTGCCGGTGCCTGACTCCCCTGTTACGAGGACCGGGACGGGAAATCCGGCTATTCTGCGGATATCAGCGAGAAGGTCCCGCGTGGCAGGATCAGAGGTGATAAAGACGGGCGAGTTGTCTTTCCGCATATCGGTTGAGCCGCTTGACCGGACTACGGCGTCCGGCACTTCCGCCCCCCCGGATGCAGAAACGGGAAGACGAAAGTGTCCCCCCTTTTCGCGATCTCAAGCGGCATCTGGAATGTACCGCTGTATGTTCAAACGTCGGAATGGATTATACCAGTACCGGGGATTATTGTCAACCGGGGCGGAGTAGGTATAACCACTCAACTTGTTGTAATATCTGGCTTTAGTGTTAATCTATATTGACAAAAAAGGCTGATTATGGTATACTCCCTCACGATTAGCAATAGGTTCCGAGGGGTTGCTTGAAGACCTGACATCTTTGGATTACTACATAACTGACATCAAATGGGCCCATCATTGCTTGTCTCGCGCCTGCCTCACGGCAGGCGCGCCTTTTTATCCCCTGAAAGTCAGTGATCCTGGATCTCGAGCCCCTCTCCAGAACGTTTCCTGACTGATCTTTCCCATAGAAAAAAGACCATGAAAACTGCGGCGAAGCATAAGTAACCGAATGCCCATGGCCCGCCGGTGTTCCAGCCCAGGACACTGACCGTCTCGTTCCCTGAGAACTCGTATGTGTGGATCACTCCGAAGAACGCCATGACCGCCGCGGCGAGCGACCAGAGCGATGCCTTGCGGAACTCCCTCTCTATCAGGAAGACGCTGATCGCGGCAAGCATCATCGATGTGAATATGAATCCGCGCTCCAGCGCGAGCATCCCCATGAATCCGTTGATCGGCACTCCCTTCGCGGCCTCCTCCGACAGGGTCGTCCCCGCTCCCTGATAACCGAGCTTGAGGAGATTGATTCCCCATGCGGCGAAGGCGGGAAACAGCCCGACCACTACCGCTGGCGCGTGATTCCTCGGCGTAGCCTGAAACGCCTGCGCCGAGATGATTATCCCTATCCAGAGGACGATCGCAATACCCGCCTCCATAGGAACGATCGTATTGATCAGCCGGACCAGCCCGAATAGGGCGACGACGGCGAAGAAGATACCGTTGAGGACCGAGTATCCCGTCCTCGCGCCGAGCCCCTTCCAGCCCGGGTGCCCGATATATAATGTCGTGGGGAAGCAGGAGCCGAATAACGAGGCGATCAGGGTGCCTATGCCGTTGACTGCCAGCGAGGGCCTCGTCTCATACCTGTCACCTGCCGCCTCCGCGGACTCGAGGTTCTGCAACGATCCGAGGACGTTGAACACCGCCATCGGGATGATGATCGAGAAATACTTCCACAGGTAGGGGCTCCTCATCACTTCAAACAGGTCGGCGCCGGCGAATCTCGGCCCGTAGAATCCGACCTGCGCAGCCGCCCCGGAGACCGCTCCCGCATCCATAAGCCCGAACGCCCAGGCCAGCAGTGTCCCCGCGGCCAGGGCTACAGCTCCGCCGGGAAGGCCGAACGGGAACCGCACCTTCGAAAAGTACTGGATGAGTATTATCGCGAGGGGCAGCATTGCTATCAGCGGCTTTTCGAATGTCTGGAATGCAAAATCCATCGATATGAAGGTGATCGCTATACCAGCCAGGGTCGAGAGCAGCGCCGCCCTCGGAGTGATGCGCCTGAGGATATCGACGCAGAAAGCTCCGGCGAATTCGATGATGCCGCTGCCGAAGCATGCCAGCAGACCGACTTTCCACGCCATCTCGTAGCTTCCCGTTTCTCTGTATACAGGCCCCATTATGAAGATGAGGTAGGCGAAGAGGCTCACCGTGTTGATCCCGTACGGAAGAGCGGTAACGTCCGCTCTCTTTTCCTTTTCGGCGAGTTTCCTCGCCTGCCACGAATAGAAAAGGTTGCCGATGATCACCGAGAGCGCCGCACCGGGCATTATCCTGGTAAACACGAATTCCGCCGGGATGCCCGCGATGACGGGGCAGAGCGCCGCGATGAGGAGAAACTGTATGAGATTGTCTATAGCCAGCCCGAAGAAGCCATCAATGTCGCGCTTCACGATCCATGGGTAAGCGAATCCGCTGCCGTCCACGCACCCTCCTTGTTAACGACATCTGTCACCTGCCCCTGACTTTACATATGTCGGGGCGGTCGTTCAAAGAAGTTTTTGCTTATCATCGTTGACGCGGGCGCCTGATTCTCATAGAGTCTCGATAATGAACGATGCTCCGGGGATACTGACGAAGGATGGTGTCCTGTTATGACCACTGCATACAAGATCGTATCGATATTGTTTATCCTGCTGCTTTCCTCTGTGATCCTCGTCTCCTGCGATGATTCCAAGAACGAGGACCTCGAAGGCATCACGAATATCAGGGTCACGAGCGGAAACCGCCAGACCGAGAGAGTCGGTGCGGTCCTGCCTGAACCGATGGTCGTCAGGGTGACCGATCTTAACGGAAATCCGATCTTCGGCGCGCCCGTATTCTTCAGCACGGAAGATCCTGGAGCGGCGATCGACCCTCCGGATATGTATACTGACAGGGAAGGCTATGCCTCGGCCCGTTTCAGGCTGGGCGCGATAGCCGGCGCCCAGATGGCAGGGGTCAGGTCAGGCACCGATTCCACGACATTCAATCATACGGCCAACGCGCTGGGCTGCACAGAGGAGAGCCCTGAGAGTGCGTGCCAGTGGCCCGGCGGACACGTATTCATAACGACGACCTCCTCCTCGATGATAACGGGCCTCGGATCGGTCCTGATCGATTTCGACCCCGCGACCGGGGCCACGGAAAAGGTGCTGGAGACAGACCTGATTCTGCGCGATATCGACTTTTCATCGAGAGGAGAGATGTTCGTCACAACACAAACGGACGTCTACAAGGTCGAGCCCGACACGAAGATCCTCACGGAGTACGCTGAGCTCCCCGTACTTACCGGAAGCGAGATAGAGTTCAACATGGGCGGGGTGCTGCTGCTTGTCGGCAACACGAACGTCTACACGATCGGATGCCCCGGGGTGCCAGCCGTACTGCTGGCTGAATACTATATCGTGAACTATGAGAACCTCGCCGTGGACCCGGTATCGCGAGACTTTTTTATCGCGACCGGCAGCGGGCCGCTGTACAATATCTCCTGGAACGAATGGGACGGGAAGGGAGAAGTCACGGACAACCTGGTATTCACACTTGATACCGGCATCGGCTCACCGAGAGGAATGTGCGTAGACAGTGAAGGGTTCCTGTATATCACTGTCGACAGCAACGGCAACTCAAGAAGTGTCGCCCGGATCAAATCAGGGTGGGACGTGGAGCCGAAATGGTTCGATTTCTTCGATTACTTCGGAGGAACGAACAACCTGACCGGCCGCTGGGGAGACATCACCGTTCTCGGGGACCATCTTTACCTGATCGACACGCGGATGAACAGACTCGTCGTCCTCGACGCCACCGGGACTTCCGACGAGGAGAAGTTCGTCATCGAGTACCAGAGCGAAGTATTCTCACTCGACCTCAGCGATTCCGAGCGGTACGGCATAGCCGCCGTACCGGAGTGGCTCATCTGCGCGGAGCCGCACTGATCCGCTTTATCGCAAGGACCAGCCTTATTCTTCCCCCTGCTTCAGGTAGAGGTCCATCCATCCGATAAACTGTCCGTAGTAGAAGATGTTGTTCTTCGGCTTCAGTATCCAGTGACCCTCGTCGGGGAAGTAGACAAGCCGGGAGGGCACTCCCTGTCTCTGCAGCGCCGTGAACATCTGCAGCCCTTCACCTACAGGCACCCTGTAGTCAAGCTCACCATGCACGACGAGCGTCGGAGTGCTGAACGCCGCGGCATAATTATGCGGGCTCCATTTTTCGTAATCCTCGGGATTGTCCCACGGCGTCCCGCCGAGGTCCCATTCGGGGAACCAGAGTTCCTCGGTGACACCGTACTTGCTTGTAAGGTTGAACGCGCCGGCCATCGAGATCAGCGCCGCGAACCTGTCAGTGTGTCCTGCGAGCCAGTTGACCATGTATCCGCCGTAAGAGGCTCCGGCCGCCCCGATCCTGCCGGGATCGACATAGTCGAGCTCGGCGAGCCAGTCGAGCCCCATCATGATGTCCTCGTAGCACTTTCCGCCCCAGTCGCGGCTGATCGAGTTGACGAACTCCTGGCCGAACCCGTCGCTGCCGTGGAAGTTGGGGATGAATATCACGTATCCCGCCGCCGCAAAGGTCTGGGCGTTCCAGTTGGTCAGCCACATGTCGATAAAGGCAGACTGCGGGCCTCCGTGGATGAGCATTATCGCCGGGTAGCGCAGGGAAGGATCGAAACCGGGAGGTTTGATCAGAAACGCCTGTATCGTCGCTCCATCGGCGCCCCTGTATCTGACGTCCTCCGCGGTATTGAGCTCTAATTCTTCAAGTACAGGCTGATTGAACTCCGTTACCCGGACGGGATCGCCGCCCTTCGAACCGATCTTCCAGACCGAGTGAGGATAGTCGAAACTGTTTCGCGTGAATACGAGCGTCCTTCCGTCGGGTGATATCCGCGGCTGGAAGTTATTGGAGCGATCGACCAGTTTCGTGATCTTCCCCTTTTTCACATCGAGGCTGAAGAGAGGTTTGTGGCCGTCGTCACCGGCTGTAAAGTAGATCTTCTTCGACCGCGGACCCCATACGAATTCTGTCACCCATCTGTCGAGACCGGGGGTGAGTTCCCGCGTTTCCCCGTTCTTCCTGTCCATGAGCATCAGGCGCCACCTGTCGGCCTCGAATCCGGGGATTGCCTGTGCCCGCCAGGCAAGATAACGCCCATCCGGGCTGTACGCCGGCGATTCATCGGCCGCCGGATTTCCGCCCAGCTGCTTCATCTCTCCCGATACGAGATCGATGACGAACAGCTCCGTGTCTGTCGAGATCGCCTCCATCTCTCCCGTCCTCGAGACACAGCAGATCTCCTTCCCGTCGGGCGAGAAGGTGTAGTCGCCCGAACCGCCCCAGGGGAAGGGAGGAAAATCGCGGTCGATCCCGGTGGTCAGATCCCGCGTTTCCCCTGATTCCACGTCTACGATGAAGAGATGGTTCCTCTTCCCGTCCTTCCATGTGTCCCAGTGCCTGTAGAGTAGATGGTCGATGACCTTCGCTTTCACAGGGTCGTCGCTCATCTCCTTTTCCCTCGACACATTGCACGAGTCATCGGGACAGTCGGAATAGACAAACGAATAGAACGCTATCGTTCCGCCGTCAGGCGACCAGACAGGATCGTGCGCGCCGGTCGAAATATCGGTCAACTTGACCGCTTCTCCGCCTGTAGAGGGTATGACCCATATCTGAGACGAACCTCCTCTGGTCGAAACGAACGCTATCCTGTCCCCGGATGGCGACCACCTTGGATGGAAGTCGGCCCCCTGTCCGGAGACGAACTTCTTCGGTTCGCCACCGCTTAGCGGCGCGATCCAGATATGCGTTCTGTTCCTGTTAGCCTCTATATCAGGTACGGATACTACAAAGGCCAGCTTCTTCCCGTCCGGAGATATCTGCGGATCGGAACAGCGTGTCATCGAGGCGAATTTCTCAACGCTCAGTACCTCTCCACCTTCCGCGCAGACCGCCGTAAAAACAATTCCCGCCGCGACCAGCAGTGCCGCTAACGAAACAGTCCTTCGATCCATTTTCCACCTCCGAAAAAGAAAATGCCCGGCAGGCGCCGGGCATCGTATTGACAATTATTATTCCGACAGTCCAGGGCGGAACGGGCCGCTTTCACAGACAGCCAGTTATCGCCTTTATTCACCGATCACTTCTGAAGGCTTGCGACAGCTTCCTTCTCATTGTCATATACATCGAATATAAGATTCAGCCGTGTCACCTGAAGTATTCCCAGGACCCTGTCGTTCGGATGCGACAGTTTGATGACTCCACCCAGTTTCGCGAACTTGGACCTGGCGGAGACCATGATCCCAAGGCCGGTACTCGAGATCCACTTCACCTTTGAGAGGTTGATCACCAAGTCGAGCGTTCCCGCTTCAGCAAGCTCCATGACGACATCGACGAGTTTCATGTTCTCCGGTCCGCCGTACATCTCACCCGACAGATCGAGAACAGTTACTCCGTCGACTTCCTTCTTCTTGATCTTCATCCTGTCTTCCTTTTTGCTAAAACTCCAGCCGCAAAGGTGCCGGTCAGAAACTTGTGACGGCCTCGGCTTCGTCTTCAAATGTCTCGAATACTTCCGGGATCAGCCCGCATGTCTTCAGGACGACGCCCACGCGATCTGTAACGGACAGGAGCTTGAGAGCTGCCTCTTCTCTCTTGGCAGACGCGTACGAAGCGATGAGTACACCGGCTCCGAGAGAGTTGAGCCACTTGACATCCTTGAGGTTGAGCAGGAATTTCCTCTGCCCGTCCTCAATACTGGCCTTGATGATCTCCTGGATCTTCTCAGATTCGGGTCCGCCATCGATCTGTCCCTCGAGGTCCAGTATCAGGACTCCACCTTCATCTCTCTGAGAGACGTTCAGCATCTCGAACTCCTCCTTCTGGGTGTTCCCTTATTCTTTATTTTCAAACGTACTTACAACTATAATAAGAATATCCGCAGTCCGGGACAAACAGAAAATGCCCCGCGAGTGAATCGTATCACCGGTTCCTGAGGCTGTCAAGAACAGTCGACCGGCTCTCAACCCAGTTCCACGCCGCCTGCATCCCTGGAAACCCGGCCGATTCTAATCGGATTCCAGCGATATTCGCCCCCTGGGACCTTTTCAGAGTCGGTAGCGGGAACGATCGCTATCATCCCGATACCCATATTGAAGACCCTGTGCATCTCGAGATCATCCACGGCGCCCGCTTCGGCAAGCCATCTGAACAACGGTGGCGTCTCCCAGGCGGATCTCTCTATGACGACTCCCACTCCCTCGGGAAGGATCCTCGGGATATTGTCGATAAGGCCGCCGCCCGTGATATGCGCGAGCCCCCTTACGTCCGCGACTTTCCTCAGCGCGCGGATCTCCTGGAGGTAGCTCCTGTGGACCGCCAGCAGCAGGTCGGCCACGGTGCCGCCCGCGCCCGGTATCTCATCATCCACACCGAGCCCCGCATCCTCAAATACGATATTTCTGGCAAGTGAATACCCGTTTGTATGAAGTCCGCTCGAGGGAAAGGCCCAGACCTCGTCCCCGTCCTCTATCCTCTCGCCGGTGATCAGTTCGCCGCGCTCGACCACTCCGATGATGCAGCCGGCAAGGTCATACTCGCCCACAGTGTAGAATCCGGGCATCTCGGCCGTCTCGCCGCCTATCAGGGCGCATCCGTTATTGCTGCATCCCCTCGCAAGCCCTGCCACTACCGCTTCGATGACGCCTCCCTCGAGCTTTCCGCACCCGAAATAGTCGAGGAAGAAGAGTGGTCCGGCCCCCTGGACAAGGATGTCGTTCACACAGTGATTGACGAGGTCCTCTCCGACGGTATCGTGCCTGCCTGTCATGAAGGCAAGCCTCAGTTTTGTCCCTACGCCGTCGATGCTCGATACAAGCACGGGCTCCTTCAGCCCTTCCGGCATCGTGAAAAGTCCCCCGAAATTACCGACCTGCGAGAGGACCTCCTTGCGGAACGTTCCGCGGACCAGTTCGCCTATTCCCTTCAGGGCCCTGCCGGCAGCGTCTATATCGACTCCCGAATCCTTGTATTTTGAACTCAACCTCGGACCTTTCTTCGATTGCCCGGTTCCGTATACCAGTGACTACCGGCGTATTATAATCGAACTACGGCGGTGTTCAAAGTGATGTTTGAGGATTTGCGGGAGCTGGTCAGATCTGGACGTGTTCGACGAGCGAATCGTAGATCTCAGTGGTCGCATCGGTCTCGACGATAAGCGTGAAATCGCCTCTGTAGTACATCTCAAGCAGTATATCGGTCACCTTCGAGTGGAACTGGGTGCCCCTGTATCTGCGCAGCTCATCAAGGACCCGCTCTATCGGCAGGCATTTCCTGTAGGGCCTGTCGGATGTCATCGCGTCGAAGGCGTCTACTACATTGAGGATATGGGCGAGCATCGGGATCTCGTCTTCCTTCAGCCCGTTCGGATAGCCCGTCCCGTCAGGACGCTCGTGGTGGCAGCGGATCACGTTGACAGCGACCTTGAGGAACTTCAGCTGCTCGACGATATCGGCGCCGATGTCAGGATGGGACCTCAGCGACGCCCATTCCTCGTCCGTCAGCGGCCCGACCTTGAGAAGGACATCGTTCTGGATGGCGATCTTCCCGATATCATGCAGAAGTGAGGCGTACTCGAGAGTCTCAAGATCCTTCGACGACATCCCCATCTCCCTCGCGATCCTCATCGCGTACTTGGAGACTCTGTACGAATGTCCGTGTGTGAAGGGGTCGGAAGCGTCTATCGCCGATGTCAGAGCCGCGACTGTATTGATATGCGTCTCACGCATGTCGAGGTAGAGCTGAAACGAGTACCTCGCCAGGAAAAGCGGGATTATAAACAGGGCTATCGTCCACACACCCGAATTCTTGTAGAGCAGCGCAATGACCGCGCCGATCGGCAGGAACGCGAGGATGTGGAAGAAATTCCACATGTAGTTCTGTTTCCAGACATGCAGCGGGTTCTTCGAGCTTCTCAGAGATATGATCACGCTGACAGACCAGGTGTTGAACAGGTAGTAGACCATACCCGACACGAAGAGCGGCACGAGGAAGAGCGGCGAATCCGTGTCAGTAAGGCTGCCGAAAGATTGGTAGACCAGGCCGGACGCACCGACTGTCATTACCAGAAGCGGTATGTTGAAGAGCACCTTGATGATCGGTCTTCGCTGGAAGATCCCCTCGGTTATCAGGGTGGAAACAGCCTCACATACGGCCATCACCGCCGGCCCGAAGAGGATGATCCCGGCCAGGTCTATCGGCGAGGATGCGTAGATCGACGCACCGCCCCTCGGCAGGGATATCTGGACCGAATCGGCGATTATGATCAGGATTATGAATAGAATTATGTCACGCCACTGGCCAACCGGTAGATTACCGGCAAACCAGGCAAGGCACAAAAACCCCACGATAACATACAGGGTGTAGTATGCCTTGAATCCTATACCAGCTTTTTTCTGCTCTTCCATCCGGATAAACCTGCTGACCGATCGTCAGGTATCAAAACGTATTCCCCTCCGAATGTGACAGTCTGCATGCGCTGTCTTGCAGTATTTATGCCAATAACTTACAACGCCGCATGGATATATATACCCATTTACGGCGACAATGGAATGCTTTTGAAGAATGGTATGGAATCAGGGGCAATACCCACAGGGACTCGATCGGCTCTATCTTATGCGATAGTGGATTTCCCGTCTTGACTTCCATCTGCCGAATGGCCTGTTTACTGCGTCGAGGACAGCCATGACTGCCGCCTCGCCGGAGTCTCGGCCGACAAACGCGCATCCGGAAAAACTGCTCGATTCACGGCCCCGGATCATGTCGACCACAGCTACAAGAGCCTTGCGGCCCTTAATTTCCAGCTCTCTGACTTCAGATAAACACAGATGAAAATCCTCGTCAAGCAGTTCCACCAGGGCCTTCACCGCGGCGGTGGCGATCGTCTCGAATACGGGCCTGCTGCCGCAGCACTCATCCACGCAGCCGATAACCTCAAGGCCATTGCTCGTCAGCCTGACTTCGGCCTTGATCAGGTCTTCTTCCATCGAGAGGTTCAGTCCGCGGAATCCTATCCTCACACCGTTCTCGAGGAACTCGAGTTTTACCCCGGCCATATCAGGAGTCTCTTCTTCGTGGATCTCCGGCAGCGGAATATGGACGGTCGTGTGGACCGGCTCCGGCGGAGCGACCGGTTTGCGCCTTTCGACAAACGGCGCGGCGGGAGTCTCAGGCTCTATATCCGGTTCGGCTTCGATGAAACGTTCATCGACTAGTTCGTCCGTCAAGCCGGGATCTCCGTCCGTATCGCGGAAAGGCTTCTCTTCAAGAGGCTGCGTTTCCTCCATCGGCTCGTCCCTTCTCACGGGATCCATCAGGACGACACCGATCTTTCTGTAATCGATCTCGAGGTCCAGCTCGGCCTTGAGCGCCGTCTCGACATCACGCGCTATCATCTTGGGAGGCCTGTCAGAGGAAGCGACGACGTGGATCTCGCTGATCGCGCCTGTCTCATCGGTGATGATACGGCATGACCTGACGTCCCTCAATCTGAGGATCAGGTCCTCCGCTCTATATACAATCTCCCGTTCGGAGAATCCGTCACGCATGCGATCCCTCCGGCATGCAGGTGTAAACTATCACTAATGCATTGTACCACAAACGGTTGGAAAACTCAAGTCCGGGCTGAAACAGGCCGCGCGAATGACATTCCCTGTTATTCCCTGTCGAACCTCGTGATGTCCGAAAGGGTGTTATAACGCCCTGTGATTTCGTCGATTTCGAGGGTTTTAAGCCTCTCCACGGAGAATCTTTCACAGGTGAAACTGGCCGAGACTGTTCCGTAGATCATCGCCTTCTTCAATGTCTCGTGTTCCATATTGCCGGCCGACGCGAGGTATCCCATGAACCCGCCGGCGAAGGTATCCCCGGCGCCGGTAGGATCGAGCACGTCCTCGAGGGGGAATGCCGGCGCGATGAACTGGAAACCCCGGGTGAAAAGATGCGCCCCATGCTCGCCCTTCTTTATGACGACGACCTTCGGCCCCATCGTGAGGACGGTGCCTGCCGCCTCGAGAAGATTCGATTCGCCGCTTAGCTGCCTCGCCTCGCTGTCGTTGATGAATACAAGGTCGACTTTCTCCAGGACCCTGCGCAGTTCTTCGGGCTTTCCCTCGATCCAGAAATTCATCGTGTCGATACCAGTGACCGGCTTCTCGGGAAACTGCTCGAGAACGGCGAGCTGGAGTACGGGATCGATATTGCCGAGAAAAAGGAACCGCGCCGAAAGATAACTCTCCGGCAGCTTCGGGCTGAAGCTTTCGAATACGTTGAGCTCTGTCACGATAGTATCGCGCTCGTTCGGATCGGCCCCGTATCTGCCCTCCCAGAAGAATGTCTTCCCGCCCGCTACGGTCTCGAGTCCCTCGATGTCGACGCCCCTCTGTTCGAGGATCGCCTTGTGTTCCGCCGTGAAATCCTCACCTACGACACCGACAAGCTTTGGCTCGCAGAATCTGCTCGCGATCATCGACGAGTATACAGCCGACCCTCCGATCGCCCTGTCCGCCCTGCCTCGCGGTGTCTCTATCGTATCGAATGCAACAGAACCGACTATGACCAGACTCATCGAGTGTCTCCCTTCGTATCGATTTCAATTGTGTTCTACATCCGCTCGGGAGCCGAGACCCCCAGCAGACGCAGAGTCTCCGAGAGGACTATCCGCGTCGCGCTTGCCAGCATCAGCCTGGCCCCGCTGAGACGGGTGTCGCTGGAGACTATCCTGCATATGTGGTAGAACCTGTGGAATGAACCTGCCAGCTGCTGCCCGTAAGTAGTGAGCCTGTGAGGCTCGTTAGCCGCGGCTGCTCCCTCTATCAGGTGAGGGAAGATGACGAGATTCCTGATCAGCTCCTTCTCCTCGGGCTCGGTGAGGAGCTCGACACACGAACTGTCATCAGGGAAGTCGACTCCCTCGCCCTGCGCGTAAGAGATGACGCTGCATATCCTCGCGTGTGCGTACTGCAGGTAATAAACGGGGTTCTCATCCGATTCCTTCCGGGCAAGCGTCAGGTTAAAATCGAGATGAGCGCTCATCTTCCTCATCAGGAAGAAGAATTTCGCCGCATCCTCCCCGACGTCGGTGACCAGGTCGGCGAGTGTCTCGAACTCACCCCCGCGCTTCGACATCTTGACCTGTTTGCCGTCCTCCATCAACCGGACCCATTGGACAGTCAGCACGGTGAGCCAGTCATCCGGCGCTCCGAATACGGCCGCTGCCGCCTTGAGCCTGGCGATATGCCCGTGATGATCGGGCCCGAATATGTTTATCACACGATCGAATCCGCGTCTGAACTTGTTGAGATGATACGCCGCGTCGGCGAGAAAGTATGTAGGTGTCCCATCGCTCCGCACGAGCACTCGGTCCTTCTCATCCCCGTAGTCGGTCGACCGGAACCAGACGGCCCCTTCTTCCTCGTAGACCGAGCCCCTGTCCCTGTACATGGCCAGGACCTCTTCTATCTCGGCGCCCCCGGCATGCAGGGCCGACTCCCTGAAGAAGACGTCGAACGAGACGCCGAACCCATCGAGATCCTTTTTGATCCAGGCGATCATCTTATCGAGGGTATAGTCGCCGAATGCCTTGACGGCGTCTTCGCCCGGCTTCTCGAGCCACGAGCGCCCCTCGCATTCGGGGATCTCCGCGGCAAGGTCGATCAGGTACTGGCCCGGGTATCCATCCTCGGGGAATTCCACTTCCTCCCCGGTCCTCTGCCTGAACCTCGCCATCATCGAGGCCCCGAGCTTGCGCACCTGGCTGCCGGCATCGTTGAGATAATACTCTGACTCGACTTCGTAGCCGGCCTTCTTCAGGATGTGGACCAGCGACGCGCCGACGGCCGCCGAGCGGGCCGACACGATCACGAGCGGGCCTGTAGGATTGGCCGACACGAACTCGACCTGCATCTTTTTTCCTTTGCCGAGATTCGAGTCCCCGTAAGCATCTCCGAGCCTGTTTATTGCGGCGACCTGTCCTGTCAGATATCTGTCTGAAAAAGAGAAGTTGATGAATCCCGGCCCCGCGATCTCCACCTTGTCGATGAAAGATTCGTCGAGCCCGAGCTCTTCGACGAGCCTTGAGGCGAGCTCTCTCGGGTTAGAACCGGTCTTTTTCGCCAGGATAAGGGCGATATTGCAGCTCAGGTCGCCGTGGGAGGGATCGTTGGGACGCTCGAGCTGAATCGATCCCTCGTCCGCTTCGATATCGAGCTTCGCAAGGGCGGCAGCGATCGCTCCGGTGACGGCTTCCCTGGCCGAAAAGATGTTTTCGCCTCTACTTGCCATCGGGAAATTCCTCCTTCGGGGCATCGCCCCAGAATTTCTCGAGGCCGTAGAAGTCCCGGGCGTCCGCCACGAATATGTGCAGGACGACGTCGAAACAGTCGATCAGTATCCATCGCCCGCCTTCCTGGCCCTCGATATGGACTATAAGGTCCGTCCCCTTGAGCTTGTCCGAAACGGCATCGGAGAGCACTCTCGCGTGGATCTCACTTCCCGCCGTGCATATCACGAAATAGTCGGTCACGCCGGAGATCTTCTTCAGGTTGAGAAGGATGATATCCTCGGCCTTCTTGTCCCAGACGGCCTTGATGATCCTTCTCGCGAGAGCCTTCGGCTGGACCTTCTTTTTTGGTGTCTCTTTACTCAATTAACTCCAGACCCCCTTTATGTGATGGCCGCACGAGGCACATATGCCTCCCGCGGCGCGGAGCTGCGCCGAATAACCGGAACGGAGGATCGCGTCGGCGCCGCATGACGGGCAGACGGTGTTCTCCGTACCTTCGATGAATATATTACCGACATAGACATAATCAAGATATTCCCGCGCGGTCCTGAACGCCATCTCGAGAGTTTCCTGCGGCGTGGGCGGCTGCCCATCCATCCTGAAACGCGGAAAGAAACGTGAAAGATGGAGCGGGATCTCCCGCGAGATATCTGAAAGCCAACGCGCCATCTTCGCTATCTCCTCTTCTCTATCGTTCAGTCCGGGTATGACGAGGCAGGTCACCTCGACATGCGCGTGCCCGGCGGCCAGCTCTATGAAAGACTTGACCGGTTCGATGCTCCCCCCGCAGTACTGCCGGTAGAAACTGTCGTCGAACGCCTTCAGATCGATGTTGAACGCGTCTGCCAGCGGGACGATCCGGCGCGCCGGCTCCTCGTTGAGGTAGCCGTTTGTCACCAGGACCGACTTGAGCCCGGCATCGGTGAGAAGTGGCAGCGCATCGAGAAGGTACTCGAACCATATCAACGGCTCGGTGTATGTGAACGCCACGCCGACCGATCCATCCCTCCCGCCGAGATCGACAAGTTCCTCCGGGGAGATGTACCTCACCGGCGCCTGCTCCTGCGAGATCTGCCAGTTCTGGCAGTGGTCGCATGTGAGGGTGCATCCGTTCGGGCCGATCGAGAGGATCTGGCTTCCCGGCATGAAATGGTAGAGAGGCTTCTTCTCGATCGGATCTATCGCGGCGGTCACAGTGTTGCCGTAGGAATTGGTCCTAAGTATCCCTGACTCGTTCTTCCTTACCATGCAGCGGCCGGCGGAACCGTCGGCTACCACGCACAGGTTCGGGCATAGGCGGCACCTGACCCTGCCATCGTCGAGTTTTTCGTAGAATAGCGCTTCCCTTATCTTTCTGGAGATCATCGGCGGGATTATACACCCTTCAAAGTACGGGATACAGGGTTAAAGACATGCATCAGGCGGTAAACGGGCCGATCCTCTGTACGATGTAATCGGCGGCGAAGCAGAGAGCGTCCTTCTCCGGCGATGGAGAGACCGGGACGAGGGCATCCTTCGCCTTCTCGCCAAGCTCGCGGGCTTTCTTGAGGCTGTATTCGATCCCGCCATGCTCCCCGATAAACGAGATGACCTCGTTCCATCGGGCCTCATCATTGAAGCTGCTGTGAAACAGCTCACTGACCCGCTCCCTGCTCTTCCCGGGGGCGTTGCGGTAGGCCGATATGAAGGGAAGGGTAACCCTTCCCTCGGTGAAATCGCTCGCTATCGGCTTGCCGATCTGCACGTCTGCCGCGAGGTAATCGAGCAGATCGTCGGTGATCTGGAAAGCCAGGCCGATCTTCTCGCCGAAGCTGGCGAACTCCGCCCGGAATTTCTCCGACCCGTTTCCGGTCAGCGCGCCACACTCGCCGGCAGCAGCGAACAGTGACGCTGTCTTCCGGTAGATCATCTCCATATAGCTGTCTTCATCGACATCTATGTCTTTCCTGTGCTGGAGCTGGATAAGCTCGCCCAGGCTCATCAGGTTGGTCACCTTCGCGAGGACCTCTATCGCCGAGTCCAGCTTCGCTTCACCGAGACGCGCGAAAGCCTTCGAGAAGAGATAATCGCCCATAATCATCGCCGAGTCCGCTCCCCACCTCGCGAATACTGTCGGCCTGCCGCGGCGTGTCATGTGAGCGTCGAGGATATCATCATGAAGAAGTGTCGCCGTGTGGATCAACTCTACCGCCAGAGCCGCCACAGCGGCTTTCTCAGGCGAGCCGCCGGCGCTCCGTGATGCGAGAAAGAGCATATTGGGGCGGATCCTCTTGCCGGGCGCCTCGGTGAGCGCCGCGGAGATCTCCCTCAGCAGCGGAAGGTCCGACCTCAGGGCTTCCTTCAGGTCGCTCTCCAGCGTTTCAAGCTCCCTGATGACGGGAGCCTGGAAAATACTGAGATCTTTTGATTCAAGGGCGTTCATAGAAGTGTGTGACCCGGTTTCCTTTCTCCGTTTGCGCCGGAAAAAGTATTATCCGGGACGGCCAGCCCCGGATGACCGGAATCTATCATAAGATGTCCTGTATTGTCAAGATTCCGGGGCTGAAGCAACAGCATGACGGAATCACCCCGCCTGAACCATCAGCGAAGCTTCGCCATTATACCCGAAAACTGTTCCACCTCATTCTGATAAAAGACCAATAATATTTCTTAATCTTGGCACGCAGTGTGCATTTAGCCTGTTTACACCGGGTTGTCCGGGCCAGGACCGGCAGCCGGTAAACTTATAGACAAGGGCAGGTTTTGTGCCTATAAGTTTAATGGAAGAGTTTGAAGGCAATAAGAGCACTCGAGAAGCAGAGGTAAGATATTGGCTATGACACAGCAGGATACTATTCGCAAGGAGCTCAAGGACTTCATCATCGAACTATTCCTGATGGGCGATGAAAAAGAATGTCCCGGAGATTCCGATTCGTTCATGCAGGAAGGCATAATCGATTCCACCGGTGTACTGGAACTGGTCGCCTTTATCGAGGAACAGTACGGCTTTACTATTGAAGATGACGAGATGACTCCGGCTAATCTTGATTCAATAGACAACCTCGTGGTCTTCATATCAGGGAAACTCGGCTGACCGCGGCTTAAGCCGACCATCCATACAAAAGAACGTGAGCAGGATTATGACTGTATTTGAATTGCTATCTGAAAGCGTGAAACTGTTTGCCGACAGGACGGCAGTATCGCACGACGGAAAACACACGACCTTCGACCAGCTTTACCGGTCATCGTGCCATCTGGCCGACCATCTCGGAAAACTCCCGCTCCCTGCGGGATCACCGGTCGGAGTGCTCTTCGAAAATTCAATCGAATACGTCATCGCGTTTTTTGCCGTATTCAAGGCCGGATTCGTGGTTGTACCTCTTGACACTTCGCTCGGAGCGGACAGCCTGAGATTCGTCCTGGCGGATTGTAACGCCAAGGCCCTCCTGGTCGACTCGAGGTACCGCAGGATCCTTCCCGAACTGGTAGCCGGAAACTCCCCCGTCGAGCATGTCTTTTCGAACAAGAAGATCGGTACCGGCCGTGATGACCTGGTGGTCGAGCCCGTCGTGACCTTGACGGAAGATGCGGTGCCGGATACATGTTCCGGGACTGCCGCAGGCACAACAGATGAAGACAGCCTGGCCGCAATCTTTTATACCTCTGGCAGCACCGGCAAACCGAAGGGCGTCATGCTGTCGCACCGCAACCTCGTAAGCAATACGATCGCGACGATCGAGTACCTGAGGCTGGAAAAAGAAGACGCCATAATGGTCATCCTGCCCTTCTATTACATCTACGGCAATTCCCTGCTTCTCACACACATCGGCTGCGGCGGCAGGACAGTGATCGATAACCGCTTCCTCTACCCGGAAGCAGTACTCGATACGATGGAGAGCGAGAATGTGACGGGCTTCTCGGGAGTTCCCTCGAACTTCATGATCCTGATGGGCAAATCGACTTTTGCTAAACGTGAGTTGAAGTCGCTGAGATATTTCACGCAGGCCGGCGGCGCGATGGCACCGGAGGTTGTCAGGCAGCTCATCGACGCCTTCCCGACTAAAGAGATCTTCATAATGTACGGGCAGACCGAGGCCGCTCCGCGCGTAACCTGGCTTCCCCCGGACATGCTCGAGAAGAAGCTCGGATCGATCGGCATCCCCGTTCCGGGAGTAACGGTGCTGGTCTGTGACGAAGACGGGAACGAACTGCCTCCCGGCGTGGAAGGCGAGATCGTGGTCGACGGCCCCAATGTCATGCTGGGCTACTGGAACCACGAGGACGAAGAGCGCCAGGTCCTCAGGGGCGGGCGCCTTTTCACCGGCGACCTGGCCAAGAAAGACGAAGACGGATATATCTTCGTCACTGGCCGCATGAAAGAGATCATCAAGACGGGCGGCAACCGAGTAAGCGTCAAGGAAGTCGAGGAGTGCATTCTCGAAGACGAAGGGATCCTGGAAGTCGCCGTATTCGGAGTCGATGATCCCCTGCTGGGAGAGGCGATAAAAGCCGTGATCGTCAACAAGAAAGGGTGCGATGCCGACGCCAGGGATATCTCGGATTTCTGCCGCGCACGGCTCGCCACACATAAAATACCCAAGATAATAGAATTTGCCCAGTCGCTGCCCAAGACGAAATCCGGCAAGCTCGACAAGAAAAAACTGAAAAGTGAATGTTGACAGAAAGAAGAAAGGACTTTTGATGAAACCGATCAGGGATATCCTCAAAATCGATACTAAGCACGAGGCCGCCATCGTTCAGGAGTTCATGTCGGCACAGACGAAAGGAACGCCTAAAAGGGACGGGATCATCGTCGGCGTCAGCGGGGGCATCGATTCCGCCGTAGTCGCCGCGCTGGCCGTGGCAGCTGTGGGAAAAGACAAGGTCTACGGCATGATACTTCCCGAAAAGGATTCAAGCCCCGATTCGGCAAAATTCGCCCGGATGGTCATCGACGATCTCGGCATCCAGCATGAGACGATGGACCTGACCGGCGCTGTAGACAGCTTCGGTTCCTACAGTACGAGAGATGAGATCATCAAGTCGATCTTCCCGCAGTACGACGAAAGCTACAAGTTTAATATAAGCCTTCCACAGAACCTCCTCGAGGTCGACCGCTACAATTTTTATACGCTTCGTATCGATAACGGCAAAGGCGACAAGGCGGAAAAACGCCTGGCGAAGAAACAGTTCCTGGCCATCACAGCAGCGGCCAACGTAAAGATCCGCTCACGAATGATCGCCCTGTATTTCCGGGGAGAGCAGATGAACTATATGGTAGCCGGGACGACAAACAAGACCGAGTTCCTGCTCGGTGATTTCTGCAAGTTCGGCGATGGCGGAACCGATTTCGAGTGCGTGTCACATCTTTACAAAACACAGATGTACCAGCTCGGCGACTTCTTCGGGTCTCCCAGAGAAATCATGGACCGGACCCCCAGCCCGGACACCTTCAGCCTTGCCGTATCGGACAAGGATTTCTATTTCTGCCTGCCTTTCGACATCCTCGACCCTCTTCTTTACGCATGGGAATACAAGCTGGATATCAATGCTGTAGCTGAAGAGTTGGGACTCACGACCGAGCAGATCGATCGCGCTTACCGTGATTTCGACTCGAAGCACGCGGCGACCGAGCATATCCGGCAGCTTCCTCACGCGATTGAACGTGACTGGGCCGGGTACGCGGGATAGTCGTCCGGGAACAGCTCACTCCAGGAACAGATCGTCGATATAGAGGATCAGCGGCTGCTGTGGTTCGATGAGAAACAGGTGGACCGCATGGACCGACGAGAGGTCGAGCTTTCTGTCTGCCGGGGCGTTCTCTATCTCCGAAAGAAGTATCCTGATCTCATTCAGCCCCGGAAGGATCCGCAGTTCACCGTTATATCTGTCGTTAAAACTCGCGGTCTCGTTATCCTTGATCATCAGGTTAAGGGATACCGGAGATGCGGCCAGCGAGAATACATCGAATGTCAGCGTCTGATAATCGCGCCAGTCGGGCCAGGGCCCGATAAAGGCCAGGCCCGGATACTTCGCCGGCAGGAACGTGACCCTGGCGACCCGCGAGCCGTGGCCAGACCATTCGTCCGGAGGATCGGTAAATTCCAGCTCAGCGTATGGCGTTTTGATGAACATCTTCTCAAGACGGTTTTCGAAGGAATGCATCTCCGGGAACGAACTTCTGTGAAGCCTGCTTGCTGCGGCTCCCGTGATCATCGGGATCCCGGCTCCCAGTATTATCAGAAGAGCCGCGATACGGACCGGCGTTCTGTACTTATCCCGCGACGGCTTCCACCCTTCCGGTATCCGGGGATCGACAGAATAGTAGAGGGCGAGAAACGAGGTCGCCCCGGCGATATCATAGGCCCAGTCCATCAGGTCCGCGTTACGTCCGGTGGATATCTGAAGGTATTCCGAAACAGCGCCAAGACCGACGGCCCCGAGCCAGGCAAAAAGATAACAGGGCAGTGCGCCTAAACGATGCCCCACTGATAACTGCAATATCCAAAACAGGATAACAGCGATAGCGCCGAACAGCGGGAGATGGCCGAAATTCCGCACGGCATACATGAATAATGTCCTGGATTCAAATTTGAACCTGTCGAGAAAGAGCAGAAGAAGAAAAACGGCCGCGAGGAGCGCCACTATCCCGAGAGACTTCATCGTCTTCCCTGATGCGAGTCTCATTCCTCCTCGCCCTCTTCCTCCGCCTCACGCTCCTCTTCCCGCTGCTTCCTCTTCTTCTCGAATATGAGCGAGAGCAGGACGCTTCCCATGAAGAGAAACACCAGCGGGACCGCCATCAGCAGCTGCGACGCCGGATCGGGAGGTGTAAGCACGGCGCCCGTGATGAAGATGATCACGATCGCGTAGCGCCACTTGCGAAGCAACGTCCTCGGCGACACGACACCGATCCAGGTGAGGAAGATTATAGCCAGTGGAAGCTGGAAGACCACCCCGAAGGCGAAGCAGAGCCGGGCAACGAACTCGAAGTACTTCGATACCGATATGAGCGGCTCGAGCGTGTCGGTCCCGAACTTTAGAAGGAATCCCAGGACGATCGGCACCATCACCCAGTAGGCAAACAGCGCTCCGGTATAGAAGAGGATCGCCGATGGAGCGATCATCGGGATAATGACCCGTTTTTCGCGGGAAAAGAGACCGGGCGAGATGAAGGACCAGAGCTTGAAAAGAGCGAACGGGAATGCAATAAGCGCCCCCGTGATGAAACTCAGCTTGAGCCTCACCATAAAAGCTTCTATCGGAGCGTTGAAATATAGGCTCTCGACCGGAATGGTCGAGAGAATAAACTCGAGCAGATAGCCGGAGAAAAACCAGAGTATGATCGAGGAACCAAGCCAAACGGACAGGATCCATATGATAGTCGCCCGCAATTCAAGGAGATGATCGAGAAATCCCATCTCCCTGAGTTTCTCTCCATTTTCGGACAACGCGCCTCCCCGGCCGGACGGCCTACTTCTCCAGCTTTATCTTGTCGGACTCGACCATGGTGACGTCGTTCTCGGTCTCCTTGCCGTTAGCGTCCGCGCTGATCATCTTGCCCTTGACCTCGTTACTCGAATCCGCCTCGATGATATATCCGCCATCGATGGCTATGTATACCTTCTTTTTCGACTTGGCAGTAGCGTCGAACATTCCCATCGCACCGTCCGAATGGATCTCCACTTCGGCCTTTACCTCTATCTCGGCGGCCATTATGCCGTTCTTTTTTTCGATCTTCTTCAGTTCGAACTCTGCCGCTCCCTTGACCGAATAGACCTCGCCACCCTCGCCCGGTGTCTCCTCATCTATCGGAACGGTCCAGGTCGATCCCTTGCCGACCGGTTCCTCGGGCAGCTCGAAAAACCACTTCTCCATATAGGTATCGAGAGGACGGCCCTTTTTGACGCCCATTATAAATCCTAGCGCTTCTACGACCTCGCCCTTCGGGCTGACTTCCACCTTGACCGTCCTGCCCTCGGGTTTGATACGCGGTTCCTGCTCGATCAGGTCACCCATCCTCATCATCTTGGTCGACGATTTCGTGAAGGTCACCGACATCCTGAAATTCTCGTTTTCCAGCAATTCGAGAAGCGACATCTCGAGCTCCTGCCCCGTGATCGTCTCGAAACTGAACGCACCGAAGTATCTCTGGGTCCGGGAATCCCCCTTGTACTTGAACAACCTGCCCTCTTCTGGAGCGAAGCGGAGAGTCACCAGCTCTCCCTCCTGCGCCGTCGCGGACGATATCAGGCCGGAAACAGCAGGAACGATAAAGATCGAAAACAGCAATAGACAGACAGTGGAGCGAGAAACTGTTCTGGTCATGTCCTGTGCACCTCCAGGATAGATCGGGGGGGGGTCCCATTACGTACTTGTACAGAGATAATCTACATGATTCGATTCGAATGGGAAAGCGGCAATCGCATCGCTACGCTCCGGCAGCCTAGTCACCGCTCTCCAGCAGTCCGCGCAGTTCCATGAGGAACTGCTGGACGTCCTTGAAGTCGCGATAGACAGAGGCGAACCTGACATAGGCGACCTGGTCGAGTCTGGCGAGGCGCTTCATCACTTCGTTTCCGATCTCTGTGGTCGGGACCTCGTCACGAACGTTGGCCGAAACGGACTTCTCCACCTCGTCGACAAGTTTCTCCAGCGTCTCCATTGAAACGGGACGTTTCTCGCACGCCCTCAGGAGTCCGCTGAGGATCTTCTCACGCGAGTAGTGTTCCCTGCGGCCGTCCTTTTTGACGACCATGAAGGGCCTGAGCTCGACATACTCGTAAGTGGTGAATCGATGTCCGCAGGAAAGGCATTCGCGGCGCCTTCGCACCGCGGAGTTCTCCTTCGTCGACCTGCTGTCGACGACCTTGTCTTCCTCGTGTCCGCAGGAGGGGCAGCGCATTATCCGCCTCCGTGTTGAGCCTCCCGGTCCCCGGATCAACTGCCGGATACCGCCTCGAGCGCGAGATAGACCGTCTCGATCCCCGATTCGCGGATGAGCTTCTCGCCGAGCTCATCGGGATATTTCTTGCCGAGCACCAGCCGCCTGATGCCGGAGTTTATGATCATCTTCGTGCAGGTGGAACATGGTGAATCGGTACAGTACATCGTCGCGCCATCCATGTTCGTGCCGCTTCCCGCCGCCTGGATGATCGCGTTCTGCTCGGCGTGGGCACCGCGGCAGAGTTCATGACGCTCTCCGGACGGCACACCCATCTCATCGCGCAGGCAGCCGACCTCGAGGCAGTGTTTCAGGCCCTTGGGCGCCCCGTTGTAACCGGTAGAGACGATCTTCTTGTCCTTCACGATGATCGCCCCGACCATGCGCCTCATGCATGTGGACCGCTCCGCCACCAGAAGGGTGATCTTCATGAAGTACTCGTCCCAGGTCGGCCTCTTCACCAGGCATCTCCTCTATTCGTACAGCGGGAACCTCTTCGTAAGGTCCGCCACCCTGATCTTTACCGATTCGATCACGTCGGCGTTCTCGAGGTCCCCGAGGACCTCGGCCATCAGGCCTCCGACCTCGTCCATCTCGGGCTCCTTCATCCCCCGCGTCGTCAGAGCCGGCGTCCCTACGCGGATCCCCGATGTCACGAAAGGGCTCTGCTTGTCAAACGGGACTGTGTTCTTGTTTACCGTGATACCGGCCTTGTGCAGCGCCTTCGCCGCCTCCTTGCCGGTAAGTCCCTTAGCCGTCAGGTCGACGAGGAAGAGATGGTTGTCGGTGCCGCCGCTGACGACGTCGTACCCCTTCTCCATCACCACCGCGGCGAGCCTGGCCGCGTTGTCCACCGTCTGCCGCTGGTACTGCTTGAACTCATCCGACATCGCTTCCTTGAAGCAGACAGCTTTCGCAGCGATGGCGTGCATGAAGGGCCCGCCCTGCGTGCCGGGGAAGTTGTACTTGTCGACATCCTTCGCGTACTGCTCGCGGCAGAGTATCAGTCCTCCGCGCGGGCCGCGAAGGGTCTTGTGTGTCGTCGATGTGACTATGTCGGCGAAAGGAACGGGGCTCGGGTGGACGTCCGCCGCTATGAGGCCGGCGATATGGGCGATGTCGACCATCAGCATCGCTCCCACGCCGTCGCATATAGCGCGCAGGCGTTCCCAGTCCCAGAACCTCGGGTATGCGCTCGCGCCGGCGACGAGCAGCTTGGGCTTAACCTCGTTCGCCTGTTTCTCGATACTGTCATAGTTGAGGACTTTCGTTTCCGGATCGACCTCGTACGGAACGACATTGTAGAACATGCCGGAGAAGTTGACCGGGTGGCCGTGCGAGAGATGGCCGCCGTGCGAAAGGCTCAGTCCCATCATCGTATCGCCCGGCTTGATAAGAGCGAGGTAGGCCGAGATATTGGCCTGGGTACCCGAGTGAGGCTGAACATTGGCGTACTCGGCTCCGAAGAGCTCCTTCGCACGGTCGCGCGCGATGTCCTCCGCCCTGTCTACCCACTTGCAACCGCGGTAGTACCGCTTGCGGGGATACCCTTCGGCATACTTGTTCTGCATCGGGTTGCTCAGTGCGGCCATGACGGCCCTGCTCGTAAAATTCTCGCTCGCTATAAGCTCGAGCTGCCCCTGCTGCCTGGCCAGCTCTCCCCGCATCGTCTCCATTATCTCGGGATCTGTCTTCTCGAGATATGGGAACAGGTTCTCGTCGTACAGCATCTTCAATGCCCCTCTCCCGGGCTGCCGCCCGGCCTCTACCTGTTTTTTTCGTAGTCGGTGATCTTGTCGACGCGCCTCTGGTGGCGCCCCCCCTCGAACCCGGTATCGATCCATACTCGCACGATCTCATCGAGCTGCTCGTTGTCCATCATGGCTTCCGCGAGAGCGAGTACATTCGAATCGTTGTGCAGCCTCGTCATCCTGGCCTGGTCGACCGTCCAGACGAGGGCCGCCCTCGCGCCGTCGACCTTGTTGGCAGCTATCGATATGCCTATACCCGAGCCGCATATGACGATACCCCGGTCAACCTCCCCGCCTGCGGTCTTCTCCGCTACCGGAATGGCGTAATCGGGGTAATCCGTCGAATCCTCACTGTCCGTGCCGACATCGACGATCTCGTGACCGTCGCCGGCAAGCAGTTTCTTGATCCGTTCCTTGAGGGAGTAGCCTCGATGATCGGAACCGATTGCGATCTTCAAGACACTATCCTTTCAAGAAGGAAAAACGTGTCCTCATCTATCCGCGCAAAGCCGATATTACAATCTCGACTATACGAAGTCGAGCCAATGCATGTACTTGTCGACTTCAGCATTGAGCATCTTGAAGAACAGGTCCTGCAGCTCCTTCGTGATGGGGCCGCGCCTGCCCTCTCCTACCTGGATCTTGTCGACGCTTCTGATCGGCGAGATCTCCGCCGCCGTCCCGGTGAAGAAGACCTCGTCGGCGGTGTAGAGCATCTCGCGCGGGACCAGTTTCTCGATGACCTCGTAGCCGAGATCCTGAGCCAGCTCTATGGTCGTGTTGCGGGTGATACCCGGAAGCACGCTCGCGCCCAGAGGCGGAGTGTACAGCTTGCCGTCCTGTACGAGAAAGATATTCTCGCCGCTGCCCTCGCTGACGTATCCGCCCGCGTCGAGCGCTATGCCCTCGACGTAACCGTTTACGATCGCTTCCATCTTGATCAGCTGCGAGTTCATGTAGTTAGCGCCGCTCTTGGCCAGGGCGGGAAGGGTGTTCGGCGCTATACGGTCCCAGCTCGAGACCATCACGTCAACGCCCTGCTCGAGCGCTTCGGGACCGAGGTACTTGCCCCATTCCCACACGACGATGAACATGTTTATCGGGTTGGGGAACGGGTTGACGCCCAGAGAGTCGTAGCCGCGATAGACGACCGGCCTGATGTAGCATTCCTCCATCTTGTTGACCCTGATCGTCTCGAAGCACGCCTCCATGAAGTCAGCCATCGGCATCTCAGGTTCCATCCGGTACATCTTCGATGAGTTGTAGAGCCTCTTGATATGCGGCTCGAGCCTGAAGACCGCCGGGCCCTTGCTCGTCTTGTAACATCGGATGCCCTCGAACAGGCACGTGCCGTAATGTACGACATGCGAGCATACATGAATGTTCGCGTCATCCCAGTCGACGAACTTGCCGTCCATCCAGATCTTGTCGGACTTCGGAATACCCATCTCTATTCTCCTTTTGGAACCAGTGAATACGGATCGTGTATCGCGGGAAAATCACCTATCAGAACCGTGATTCCAGTTCACGACCCGATTTATTATATGAATAAATCCTCACGGCGGGCAACCAAAAAATCCATTTTTCGCAGTAATTTCCAGAATACCGGATAAAAGGCCGGGCAGACGATGTAATACGTTTGTTTATAAGAGAATATACAGGGTCAGTCTCTGTCACCGGGAAGTCCAAATCTTTCACCGACGTAATTCAGCAGGAGTACGATGAGATGGGCGATATCGTCTCGCGCGCCCCTGTAATCCTCGAGGCTGCCCCCTATCGGATCGCGGACGTCCTTATCCCCGCGTTCGGCATCGAGCGATCCGAGCAGGATCATCCATTCACCGGCCCCCGGGACCAGCGCCTCCATATACCCGAGGTGGTTTCCCGCAAGTGCGACGACGAGCGAAGCCTTGTTGATCATATCGGGTGTGACTTGCCGCGCCCTGTGTCCAGAGATGTCGATCCCCTTCTCCTTCATTACCGTCACTGCCAGAGTCGAGGCGGGCTGACCGTCCCATGCGTGGGTACCGGCCGAGGAAACGGTCACCTCATCTCTCCATCCGGGCGGAAGCGCGAAGCGGAGAAGGCCCTCCGCCATCGGGCTGCGGCACATGTTACCGGTACATACGAAGACTATCTCTTTCATAACGGTAGAAATCATGTACCCGCGCGTCTTTTATCGCAAGTGGATATTGAACCGCTGTCCTCCATCGGTTATCGTCAAGAAAATACCATACTGTCGAAAGGAGCATTGATATGTCAGGGCTCAAGATGATGAAAGCGCTCGATGTCTGCGCCAGCAAGGTAGAGATGGATGGAGTCGAGGGAGTATCGATAAGGTGGCTCATCTCGAAAGAAGACGGCGCCCCCGGATTCGCCATGCGGCTCTTCGAGGTCGCTCCCGGGGGGCATTCCCCCCTCCACACCCATGACTGGGAACATGAGGTCTACATCGTCGACGGAAAGGGAGAGCTGAAGTTTGAAGGCGCCCGAAGACCGTTCGAGAAGGGGTGGTTCATCCTCGTGCCGCCCGGCAGAGAGCATCAGTTCGTCAACACGGGCAAAGAGGCGCTGCGATTCCTCTGCCTCGTCCCGAACGACTCGTACTGACAGTCCCTGATTGACTTGATGGCTCTCTATAGTTAGATTTAAAGGGCAAATACGACGTCAAAGACGACCCCGCCACCGCTGAGAATGGGAGTTCTGATGAGAAAATCCTTTCCGATCGTTATTGCGCTGCTCGTGATATTTTCCACAGCCGAAGTTTCTGGCCA
The DNA here is from genome assembly GCA_963836185.1 of Candidatus Krumholzibacteriia bacterium. Classification (GTDB taxonomy): domain Bacteria; phylum Krumholzibacteriota; class Krumholzibacteriia; order Krumholzibacteriales; family Krumholzibacteriaceae; genus JAUWCL01. The sequence goes on along the minus strand of CAWIIQ010000002.1, from coordinate 191,386 downwards.
GTCTTCACTCTACAAGCAGAAGAAGTACTTCGGCGCAATCCCGATGAACGGGATAAATCTGTTCGTCGGGTTTCTCGACGGGCCGGATCACCAGTACCTGACCGAGCATCTCAGCAACTATGCGGAGCTGCGCGGCGGCTCCGAATCGTGGGAAGACTGGTCGACATCGTTCTATATGAGGGCCGGGTACCAGAGACAGGTCTCTCCCAACCACTTTCTGGTGACAAACTTCAATTTCGCCTATCTCAGCGCCGATGGCAATGGCGAGCTGTACACGATCACCGATCCGCCTGTCTATGTAACGTCGGAAAGGACACTCTCGACATATCTGTTCTCTATCGACCTGGGATTTCTGTACTATATGATCAAGCCCGAGGTTCAGAAGATCGCGCCGTACATCGGCGGCGGCTTCTCGGGGGTAATCCCCTATGAGAAGCTTGAATCGACCTTCACGGAAGATGATGGAACGGTCCTGGACACCCCTAACGAGAATGTCACCGAGACGAGCTTCGAGCCGGGCGTCTACGCCCAGTTCGGGATCAACTACTATATATCGAACAAGTGGGGCGCCACTATCGACGGCCGGTTCCAGATGACGCAGAGCAAGTTCAAGATCCATGACGCAAACTTCGACATCGACTATTCCGGGCTCTGCCTGGCTATCGGTCTCCAGTACTATTTCTGATGCTTGACGAGAATTTCGATGTCATCGTCATAGGAGCCGGTCCCGCCGGTTCCAGGACCGCCGCGCTCACCGCCAGTGCGGGGCTCTCGACCCTCCTTCTTGAAAAAAGAAAGAAGATAGGCTTCCCTGTGAGGTGCGCCGAGGGCATCGGCCCGCGCGAGGATGTCGAACGCTTCCTCGAACTCGATGACGACCTGATTTCATCGACCATCGAAGGATTCGCCGTCGTCTCTCCAAGGGGCAGGTGGTTCGAGGCTGAGAAACGCGGTGTCGGATTCATCGTCGATCGCGAGCGTTTCGACCGGCAGGCTCGCCGATCTCGCCGTCGAAGCGGGAGCGGAGTTGCGGACATCCCACCAGGTCACAGGGCTGCTGAGAAACGATCACAGGATAAAGGGCGTGGAGATCACCGACCTCGCCAGCGGCCGGAACTATTCAGCCGGCGCCCTCGTGACGGCCGGAGCGGACGGCGTCGAATCGATATCACCCCGCTGGGCGGGCCTCAAAGGCGCCTACCATCCTCACGAGGTCATGTCTGCGGCGCAGTATCTCGTCGAAGGGATAGATTCCGTAGAGAGCAGGATAGAGTTCCATCTCGGGCGGCGCTACGCCCCCGGAGGGTACGCCTGGGTATTCCCCAAGGGACCGGGCAGAGCCAATATCGGTCTCGGCGTAAATCCCGCGATGGCCGGCGGCGTCAAGGCGATCGACTATCTTGAGCGGTTCCTCGAGAGTCGCTGCCCGGGAGCGGAGCGAGACAGGCTGGTCGTCGGAGGCTCGGTCGTTGCCAGGGGGCTTCCCTCGCTCGCGGCCGGCGGATTTGTAGCGGTCGGCGAAGCGGCCAACCAGAACAACGCTTTCTCGGGCGGAGGCATCATCAACGCGCTCGAAGGGGCCGATCTCGCGGCGGAGACGATCGTCGAGGCCATCGAAGATGAGGATGTATCGTCGCGAAGCCTCGGCAGGTATACGAAGAGATGGAAGCGGTCGACAGGAAGAACCAACGAGATCTTCTGGCAGGCCGCCAGGTCGTTCTACTCGATGGATGACGACGAGATGGAGAAGGTGATCTCGAGGCTGAAGGATACACCGGGCCTGATCACCGCTACAGGCGTCGATCCGCTCAAGATGCTGCGTGTCCTCGCGGCGACGCGTCCGGGACTTCTCTTCAGGCTTGTAACCGCCCTCGTAAAGAGGTAAGATTGATGAAAGATACGAAGCCGCAAATAGTAATAGACCGCACCAGTTGCATTGTCTGCGGCGCCTGTTCTGCCGTCTGCCCGAGCGAAGCGCTCATCATCGAGGGAATGACCCTTCGGGTATACCCCGAGCGATGCCGCCCCTGCGGGCGGGCGGCTCTTGTATGTCCCACCGGGGCGCTTGAGTGCCCCGATGAAGAATAGAGGAACACGATGCGGATAGAGACCCTGGTCGTCGGGCCGCTGGCGACAAACTGTTACGTAGTCTCCGACAGCTGGCGAGGCGATCATCATCGATCCGGGCGGTAACCCGGAGAGGATCAGGGATCATATCGAGCGCTCAGGCGTCAGGCCCGTCCTGATAGTGCTGACGCACGGACACAGCGACCACATGGTCTCCGCGGCCGAACTGGCTGCCGGATACGGGATCGATGTCGCGATGCATGGCGACGACCTCGAAACCCTCGAGATGTCAGTAGCCGACGCCCCGATGTGGGGCCTGGGCAGCCCCGAGAACGTATCGATCGCTCGGAGCCTCTCGGCGGGCGATACGATCGAGTTCGGCGGTGAGAGCGGAAAGGTGCTGCACACCCCGGGGCATACGAAAGGCGGCATCTGCCTGCTCTTCGACGGGGCGGTATTCGTCGGGGACACTCTCTTTGCCCGCTCTATCGGCAGAACAGACTTCTTCGGAGGCGACATGGAGACTATCCTCGCCTCGATCCGGCGGGAGCTGTTCTCGCTTCCCGGAGATACGGTCGTCTACGCGGGACACGGGCCGGCGACCTCGATCGACGAGGAAAAATCGGAAAATCCGTTTCTCTCCTGAAAAACCTGTTCTTCCCGCCATTATAAGGCCCTGCTTGGACTTTTTCTTGCTTATGAACGCAAGTACTGTAGAATCCCGCATATGGATGATTTCCTCTGCGATCCGACAGAGGCCGGCAGATGAAAACCAAGGAGAACTAATTGGATACGAAAGAGAAACTCAGGAATTTCATCATCGAAAATTTCATGTTCGGCAGCGAGGATGCCTCGCTCGACGACGACGATCTCTTCTTCGATGTGGGAATCATAGATTCGACAGGTGTGCTCGAGGTCGTCGGGTTCATCGAGGATGAGTTCGGGTTAGAGGTGGCGGACAAGGAACTGATTCCCGATAATTTCGAATCGGTAAACAAACTCGTTGCTTATATAAGCAGGAAGACTCAGACGACGGCTTGACGCCGTGGAATCCGGTTATGCTGCTGCAAGAATTCCTCGAAAGAAGCGCCGACAGGCTGCCCGGCAAGACTGCCCTGATATGCGGCGACGAACGACTGACCTTCTCCGAGATCGAAAGCCGCGCCAACAGGCTCGCACGCACGCTGACCGGCAGCGGAGTGGGGTATCACGACCGAGTCGCCGTTCTCGCGTACAACTCGGTCGAGGCCGTGATCTCGATATGGGCGATCCTGAAGGCGGACGCGACCTTTCTCGTGATCAACCCTACGACCAAAGCCGCCAAGGCCGGATTCATACTCAACGACTGCCGCGCCACAGCTCTGATAACTCATTCTTCGAGGTGGAAGACTGTCTCGGCTGCCATCGGGACCGTCCCCTCCCTCGACACACTGATCGTCGCCGGAAAGATGCGCGACGGGATCCGGGAAGAGGCGCCGGCCGGGATGAGACTCATCGAATGGGAAGAAGCTCTTTCAGTCGAGGACGACTCGAGACCCGAAAGACGGTCGATCGATATCGATCTCGCCGCGCTGGTCTACACGTCGGGAACCACAGGCGATCCAAAAGGTGTGATGCTGACACATACGAACATGGTCTCGGCCTCCACATCGATCACGACCTACCTCGATAACACTGAGGACGATATCATCCTGAGCGTCCTCGCCATGTCGTTCGACTACGGCCTCTACCAGATCATAATGGCGGCCCAGTTCGGCGGAACGGTCGTACTCGAGAAATCATTCAACTATACTTACCAGGCGATCAATCTGCTCCAGAAAGAAAACGTGACGGGCTTTCCGATAGTGCCGACGATGTCGGCGATCCTCCTTCAACTCAAGGAGCTCGAGACGGAAGAGTTTCCATCGCTGAGATATCTGACCAACACTGCCGCGGCCCTTCCGGTCAGCCATATAAGGGGGCTGCAGCGGATCTTCCCGGGCGCATCGATATACTCGATGTACGGCCTGACCGAGTGCAAGCGGGTCTCCTACCTGCCGCCGGCGGAGCTGGAGCGCAGGCCGGCATCAGTAGGAAAGGGAATGCCGAACGAGGAGGTCTACCTCATCGATGAAAAGGGCCGTCTGATCGAGGAACCGGACGTGACCGGCGAGCTGGTAGTGCGGGGACCGAACGTGATGCAGGGATACTGGGAACGGCCCGGGGAGACGGCGGAGATGCTGCGTGCGGGGCTCTTTCCATGGGAGAAATCACTCTACACGGGAGACCTCTTCAGGATGGACGAGGAAGGTTTTCTCTACTTCGTGTCGAGGAAGGACGATATCATAAAGAGCAGGGGTGAGAAGGTCAGCCCGAAAGAGGTGGAGAGCGTGCTCTACGCCCTGGACGGGATTGTCGAAGCCGCCGTGATCGGCGTGCCCGACGACCTGCTCGGTGAGGCGATAAAAGGATTCGTCGTGCTGCGCGAGGGCTCGGAGCTTTCCGAGAAAGAGATACTCGCCCACTGCAGCGCCAGCCTGGAGGACTTCATGGTCCCTGGGAAGATAGAAATACGCGATTCGCTTCCGATGACCTCTTCGGGAAAGATCACGAAGAAGGGATTGAAATAATGGTATTCGATAGAAGCGTTCTTGATTTCGACGCAGAAAAAGTCGCCGGGCAGCTCGTGGATTTCATACGAGAGCAGGTCACGGGCGTGTTCAGGAGAAAAGGAATAATCATAGGCCTCAGCGGCGGCATCGATTCGACCGTCGCGGCCGCGCTCTCCGTGCGGGCCCTGGGCGCCGACAGGGTATTCGGCGTGCTCCTGCCCGAGAAAGACTCCGATCCCGTCAGCCGCGAGTACGGCAGTTCGGTGGCCGCAGAGATCGGCATAGCGTGCGAAGAAGTCGAGATCACCCCGATGGTCGAGGCCTTCGGGGTCTACGACGTGAGAAACACGATCGTCAGAAAGTACTTCAGCGACTACGAGGATGGACAGAGATTCAGGCTTACCCTTCCCCAGGACCTGCTCGACAGGGACAGGATAAGCGCATATTACCTCGAACTCGAGATGCCGGGTGGAGATATAGAATCGAAGCGGCTCGCTCGCGACGATTACCTCGCGATGATGGCCGCAAACGACGTCAAGCAGAGAGTCAGGATGACCCAGCTTTACTACGAGGCCGAAAAACGCTACTACATCGTCTGCGGCACGACCAACCTGCCAGAGACGGTACAGGGATTCTTCGTGAAGTACGGTGATGGCGGCGTCGATATCGAGCCCCTGACGAACCTGTACAAGAGCCAGGTATTCAAGCTAGGGGAGTATCTCGGGGTGCCTCAGGAGGTCCTTGACAGGACGCCCAGCCCCGACACGTACAGCCTCCCCGTGAGCGACAAGGATTTTTATTTCTGCATGTCCTACGATACAGCCGACATGATCCTCTACGCGCGGCGAAACGGCATTCCCCAGGAAGAGACCGCGGAATCGCTCGGAATGACGATCGATCAGGTCGCAAGGGCATGGAAAGATTTCGAGCGAAAGGAAAGCGCTACGGCAATGCTCAGATCGATGCCGCCCGCTCCCGAGCTCATCATGAGATGACCGCCGGCGCGCAGCCGGCGATACGAAAGGAAACGAGATGATAAGATGCACGAAATGCGTACTGCCCGAGACATTCCCCGGAATCCAGTTCGACGACGAAGGGGCCTGTAATTTCTGCAGGCGGTTCCGCGGTGTCGAACGGCTCAAGCAATCGATGGAGAAGTACAGGGGCAAGTTCGAGAAGCTTCTCGAAAGCAAGAAACGCAAGGGCGGCTATGACGCCCTGATGGCATACAGCGGCGGCAAGGACTCGACGTATACCATGGCCGTCCTGAAAAAAGAGTACGACCTGTCGATCCTCGCCATGACGATGGACAACGGATTCGTCTCACCCCAGTCGCTCGAGAACTCGCGCAAGGTCGTCGAGGGACTCGGCATCGACCACATCATCTTTAAGCCTCGCCTCGACCTGATCAGCAAGCTCTTCCTCCGGTGCGCCGACGAGGACATCTACACCGAAAAAGGGCTCGAGAGGGCCAGTTCGATATGCACGACCTGCATGGGGATCGTTAAGTTCATAGCGCTCCGCCTGGCGATCGAGGGAAACATCCCCCTGATCACTTACGGGTGGTCGCCGGGACAGGCTCCCATCGAAGCGTCGATCTTCCCGAACAATCCCTCGATGATCAGGGGAATGCAGGAACAGCTCACCGGGCCGATGCACGCCGTCGTGGGGCCGGAGATAGATAACTACTTCCTGACCGAGGAGCACTTCGCCATGGAAGATCGCTTCCCGCATAACGTCAGCCCGCTGGCATTCCTCGAATACGATGAGAGAGAGATCCTGGAGAAGATCAAGTCGTTCGGATGGAAAAAGCCGGACGACACCGATCCAAACTCGACGAACTGTCAGCTCAACTCCCTCGGGATCGATGTCCACAAGGAGCGGTTCGGTTACCATCCGTACGCGTTCGAGCTGGCCGGTCTCGTACGCGGAGGATACATGGAACGTGAAGAGGCCATCGAACGCCTAGAGGAAGAGACCAACGCCAAACTTGTCCAGAACGTGAGAAAAGGCCTGGCCAAAGCGATCGAACAGGCTGACGACTGACATACGGCCGTCGGCCACAGGAGGCTTGCAAGGTGATCCGGTTCGCATTCTGGTTTTCGGTGCTGTTTATCGTCTACACGTATATCCTCTATCCTGCCATCATCTACATGGCGGGAAGGCTGAAGGGGAGGCGTCCCGCCCGTCATGGCGGCGCTGAAGAGCTTCCCTCGATCACGATGATAATCATCGCCCACAACGAGGAACGGATCATCAGGGAAAAGATCGACAACTGCCGGAAACTCGATTATCCGGCCGGTCTCTTCTCGGTCCGCATCGTCTCGGACGGATCGACCGACGGGACCACCGCGATCCTCGAAGAATACGACGATATCACCCTTATAAGAGACGACGTCAACCGCGGGAAACCGCACCAGATAAACGTCGCCGTAAAAGGGTGCGAGAGCGGCCTCGTCGTATTCTCCGACACGAGGCAGATGTACGAACCGGACGCGCTGCGCAAGCTGGCCAGGAATTTCGACGATCCGGAGATCGGAGCGGTGAGCGGCGAGCTCGTATTCATGTCGCCGACCGACATCACGGAAAAAAGCGTCGGGATATACTGGCACTACGAGAAGATCCTGAGGAGATCGGAGAGCGACGTCGACTCGACCCTCGGAGTCACAGGCGCCATCTACGCCATACGCCGCGAGTTGATCGAGGAAATACCGGACGACACGATCCTCGACGACATCGAGATCCCGCTGAGAGCTTTCAGGAAAGGGTACCGCGTCACCTTCGACAGCGATGCCGTAGCGTACGACACCGCTTCACTGGAGATCGGGCTGGAATTCAGGAGAAAAGTCAGGACGCTGGCAGGCAACTTCCAGCTTTTCGAGCGCAACCACTGGCTCTTCGACCCTCACCGGAACAGGATATTCTTCCAGACTGTGTCCCACAAGCTCTTCAGGCTTCTCGTCCCTTACTGCATGATCCTGGCTCTGGTATCGTCGGCTATGATCGAGTCAGCGCCGTACCGGATGCTGTTCATCCTGCAGGCGGCGCTGTACGCGATCGGCACCGCCGCGCTGAAGTCGGCCCGCCTGAAAAGCAACAGGGTGGTCAACTTCATCTCCGTATTCATATCAATGAATGCCGCCGCGGTCGCCGCGCTGTATACTCACATGACAGGTGGAGCCGACGCGAGGTGGAAGAAGTGACGGCAATAACGATATGAAAAAGAGCGCTCCATTAGTAATCATCCTGTTCGTCGTCCTGGCGGCAGTCGCTTCGCTGGTCGCGATGGCTTCTGTTCCCGCCGCGGCTGGATTGATGGGAGCGGCGGCCCTCGGCGCGATGGTGTTTTTCCGGCCTTTCTCCGGGCTGATCCTCTACATCATCATGATCTATGCTCAGTTTCAGCTGATCTTCCCCGCTCTCCAGAAACTGCGCGTGATGCTCTTTCTCGCCGTTCTTATCATCGTCACATTCATCGTGCACAAGGTGTTCCGCAAGGAGCCCATGAGTATAGCCTCTTCGCGGAACAGCATCCTTATGATGCTGTTTCTCGGGCTCGTATTCATCAGCCATATCGTGAACCTCGGCGTAGCGCCCGACTGGCAGGGAGTCTATGTAGTGCTGACCGTATTCCTGCTGTTTATGATCATGGTGAACCTCACTACAAACTTTGACCAGTTCCGCATGGTCTGCTGGACACTCGTCGGCTGTACCATCGCCCTCGCGATAAACGGTCTGATCATGCACTTCAGGGGGTACGACCTGGCGGGAATCACACCGATCCTGGGCAGGATACACTGGGTAGGCCTGTTCGGCGACCCGAACGACTACGCCCTGGCGATCAACGCCTTCATCCCGTTCATACTGATAAACCTGTTCGACTCCTCGATCAGCAGGCAGCGGAAGATGCTGCTGCTGGTCGTCTCGCTCCTGCTCCTTGCCGCTATCTACTACACGAACTCAAGAGGAGGATATGTCGCGCTGATCGTCATCCTCTCGGTCTTTGCCGTCAAGAGGTGGGGACTGCTCAAGGGGATCGTCACGGGCGTTCTCTTTATCGGAGTCGCGCTGGTACTAGCGCCGAGCAGGATGGGCAATGTCTCTCCTTACGAGGCCTCCGCGAGCGGCAGGGTGAATGCATGGATATCCGGGCTGGTCATGCTCAAAGGGCACCCGTTGTTCGGCGTCGGGCCGGCTAACTTCCAGGCTTACCACATACGCGCCGCGCACAGCGCTTTCATCCAGTGCATGTCTGAACTGGGCTTCCTCGGATACGGCGTATGGCTCGCGCTTATATACTCGAGTTATGCCGGACTCAGGGCAGTAGAAAAAAACGGCAGTGAGATCTACGTCAAGTACGCGAAGATCCTCCAGCTCTCGCTGATCGGATTCCTCTCGAGCGCCGTCTTCCTCTCCCAGGCCTACACCCCTGTCCTGTATATCATCTTCGCCCTTGTAACTCTTCTGTTGAGGTTCTGTGAACCTCCGGTCAGGCAGAACCGCGGCTTCACCCAGAAAGACATCCTCTTCATCATAGCCATAATCGGCTTCAGCATAGTGCTCTACAAGTTCCTTGCCATGGTATACATCTGATCCGGCTGGAAATGTGATGTGGAATGATGGAGCGCCGGTCCTCTCCCGTCAGGGCTGGATCTCGGCATCGAGATACTTCTGGTACTCTTCCTCCCCGAGCACCTCTCGCATCTCCTTCGGGAAACGAAGCTTTTTCACAATCCTCGCCGGATTGCCGGCGACCACGCAGAACGGCGGTATGTCTGTGGTCACAACGCTGTTCACACCTATCACTGCTCCATCGCCGATCGTAACGTTGCCGACTATCATCGACTGATGGGCCGCCAGGACATAGTTGCCTATCTTGACCTTGCCGATGAGGATCTTGTGCAGCTTCTGGAACCTCTTCTTGTAGTCTAGGTTGTGTCCTGGATTGTCCGTGATAAGAGAGCACGCGATCAGGCAGTTCGAACCGATAGTCACTTCGCTGCCCACCATTATCGCGAGCGGCATCCCGATCTCCGTATTGTCACCTATGGTAAGAACGGGATCATCGGAAACAGTAAGGCCCGCCAGGGTGATCCTGTCGTAGAGAAAAACGTTATCCCCGATATGGATCTTGAGGTTGCCCTCTATGAAGGGAAGGCCCTGTCCGGTGTTGTCGATAAAGAGATGCTTTCCGCACTCGACGCATCTGCTGCGGAAGAGAGGCTGATGGTAGACGACGCGCCAGAACGAACGCCAGGCCGATACCCTGAACTTCCGTTCGTGATAACCGAGATCATGCAGCCCGGGGATATACGGCATCTCCATCTGCTGCCCCGACTTCGCGATCCGGTAGAGCCGGTCGTAGAAGGGCGACTCCCTCCTCTTGATCTTCGTCTTGAACTCTTCGATATTCATCTTCACCCGCCGGCCGTTATACCGGAGCGATCTCATCAACCCCTTACAATTACATCAATTATAACCGTTCCGCAGAGTCAGGTTATATCAAGAATTATGCCATGGCAACAAGTTTTTTCACACAGGTGAAGGCGCTGAAAGGCCCTTACTCCTGCCGGTATCGCCTTTTACGTGCCGCATGGTATTTTTCTTGCTGTATATTTACTGTTCTGGTAGCGTCCGTTCGAATCACGCACAGCAGGATTTTACGCAGCCGGAAAGCATTCCAGGGAAAAATACCACAATCACAAGGGTGAATTAAAAATGAAGCAGGTCGTACGAAAAGGATTCAGGGATATCATCGTCGAGGAAGTTCCGGACCCTGTCGCGTCACCACACCACGTCCTCATAAAACCGATCTTCTCGCTGATCAGCAGCGGGACGGAGACCGCCAGCATCCACCAGGACGCGGTAATAAAGGAAGTCGCCGAGGACCCCTCCCAGCTCAAACTCATCTGGGAAGTGATGAAGATATCGAACCCGGTCAGCACGATCTCCGAGGTCATGGCCAAGTTCGACGCTCTTGCCGCACTCGGTTACTCCGGGGCGGGCATCGTGGTCGACAAGCATGAGACGGTAAGGGACCTGGAGGTCGGCGAGCGTGTGGCATACGGCGGAGAAGGCACCGGCCACGCCGAGACGATAATCACCGGGCGCAACCTTGTCGCGCGGGTCCCGGACGCAGTTCCGTTCGAGCATGCCTGTTTCACGACACTCGGAAGCATCGCGATGAACGCGGTCAGGATAGCAAATATAGGCCTGGGCGAGACCGTGGCCATCATCGGCCAGGGAATCGTCGGGCAGCTGATCTCACAGCTGGTCAGGATAAACGGCGGCGTAGTGATCGCGGTCGACCTTATGCAGGACCGCATCGATCTCGCGAAAAAGCTCGGCGCGGACCACACGCTGCTGGGCGGAGACTCCCTCCTCGACTCGGTCAAGTCGCTGACCGATGGCAGAGGTGTGGACTGCTCGATAATAGCCGCTGCCGCCAAATCCGCCGCACCCGCCGTTCAGGCGGTCGAGATCTGCAGGGACAGGGGCAGGGTCGTTAACGTCGGCGCTGTCGACCTGAGCTTCCCCTACGGTCCCATGTACATGAAAGAGATAAGGCTCTTCATGGCCAGGGCATACGGCCCGGGCAGCTATGACGAGAAGTACGAGAAACACGGGGTAGACTACCCCCTGCCTTACGTGCGCTGGACAGAGAACCGCAACATGGAGGAATTCCTCAGGCTGATCGAGACCGGCGCGGTCCAGCTCCAGCCGATGATCACCCACGAGTTCTCTCTCGATGAGGCTACGGCTGCCTACGATACGATACTCGATCCCGCGGGGGGCAGCCTCGCGGTACTCCTGAAATATCCCGCTGCCGATTCACCCCGGCCCGACGCCTCTTTCGATCCGCTCAGAAAACTCGAGCTCTCTCCCGCCACAGGCGGAGGCGATCTTCGTGTCGCTCTCGCAGGGGCGGGAAATATCGCGAGATGGGCCCACCTGCCGGGATTGAAAAAGGCCCGTGGAGCTAAACTGCACGCCGTCTATTCGGCGAGCGGGGTGCGCGGGAGGACATACGCCTCCCGGTTCGGGGCGTCATACTGCACCACCGATTACGATGAGCTGCTCAGGGATAAAGATACGGACATGATAATGATCGTCAGCCGGCACCAGTTCCACTTCGACCAGGCTCTCGCCGCCCTGAACGCGGGCAAGCATGTCTTCCTCGAGAAGCCGATGGCCCTGACTGAAGAGGAGTGCCGCCTGCTGTACAAGGCGGTCGAGGAGACGGGGAAACAGATCTTTGTCGGATTCAACAGACGTTTCGCGCCTTTCTACAAGGCCATGAAGCGTCACGTCGACCGCAGGCCCGGGCCGGCTGTGATGAACTGCCGGATAAACTCCCCCGGCCTCGCGGGATCTTTCTGGGGCGCGGACCCGGAGTTCGGCGGGGCGATCCTCGGGGAGGCGGTCCATTTCGTCGACCTTATGTACTGGCTCACCGGGTCTGAACCTGTCGGGGTGTCGGCATTCAGCCTCCCGATGGGAAACGATGAGCCGATCGGGATGAATAACATGACGGCGAGTTTCCAATTTGCCGACGGCTCTATCGGAAACTTCACATACTGCACGGTCGGCAGCCGCACTTCAGGTGGAGAGCGGGTCGAGGTATTCACGCAGGGCGGCGCTTATATCACAGAGGATTTTAAAAGCCTTCTGGTAAAGAGAGGCGCCATCAAAACATCGAAGAAGATGTTCCCCGACAAGGGCTATGACGAACAGATGAAATCGTTTATCACAAGCTTAAGGAAAGGCGAAGCCCCCGATATCACCGTCGTTGACGGTGCCAGAGCTACTATCGGCGCGCTGCGCATGCTCGAGTCGGCTCGTACGCTCAGTCCCCGCGCGATCGATGTTGCCGCCTCGCTGAAATAACCGATGGCTATGAGAATCCTGCAACTTGGTCCCCTGCCACCTCCACACGGCGGTGTGCAGTACAATCTCGTGGCTATCCACAAGTGCCTCGTCTCGCGCGGTGACAGCTCGGAAGTCATCAACCTTACCCGTCACAGGGGCGAGGACGGCGACGGGTTCTACTATCCGAAAAATCCTCTTCAGCTGATAAGCCTTCTTCTGAAGCTCAAGTACGATATCCTCCACCTTCATATCGGCGGCAACCTCACGGGCCGCCTGCTTCTGCTCAGCCTCGTATGCTGCATGATGCGGGGAAGCAGGGCCGTGCTGACCTTCCATTCCGGCGGCTACCCCGGCTCGAAGGAGGGAAAGACCGCATCACCCGCGACGGTCAGGGGATTCATCTTCAGAAGATTCGACGGGATCATCGCTGTCAACGAGGCTATAGTCGATCTCTTCATCAGGTTCGGCGTCGGCGGGGAGCGGATCAGGCTGATCCTGCCCTACGAACTGCCATCGCTCGATGAGAGCGTGACCGTCCCGGAACCGATCAGCGGATTCCTCGACCGACACAGTCCCGTCCTCATCACGGCGGGCCTGCTCGAGCCGGAATACGTACTGCCGTCACAGATAGATGTTCTCGGGAAGATACTGGAGAGACATCCCGGCGCCGGCCTCGTGATAGTGGGATCGGGAAGCATCGAGGATGAGCTCAGGGAACTGATCTCTTCGAAACCGTACTCCGACCACATCATGCTCTGCGGGGACGTGCCGCATCCAGTCACGATGCACATGATCGACCGGGCCGACCTCTTCCTGCGAACGACGGCTTATGACGGGGACGCCATATCGGTGCGCGAGGCGATCCACCTCGGAACCCCGGTCATCGCGACCGACACGGGGATGCGCCCGGACGAAGTGACCCTTATACCGCTTTCCGATACGGAGGCTCTGCGTGAAGCTGTCGAAAGGCTCCTCGAGGCGCCGGAAACGGACCGGGGCCCGTCGGAAGCACACAGCGACAACATAGGCGCAGTCTGCGATTTCTACATGGATCTACTGTCAGGGTAGCGGCTTCAGCCGTCGCGGCCCGCTTCCGCATCGGTGATCATCCCGGATATCTCGTCTACCTTCCTGTCCCAGGTCTCCCCCCTCGCCACGGCATCGAGCTGCTCGAAGGTCACCTTGTGGCGGCCAGAGATCTCATCCTTCAGCGCACTGTCGAACTGGCCGTAGTCTTCAGCCACATGCACGACATGCCCGTAAGCCTTGACTTCCGGGAGGCCGACGGAAATGACGGGGATCCCCAGAGCGAGGTATTCCTTCAGCTTGATCGGATTCACCGCGATGGTCAGGTCATTGATCTTGAAGGGGATCAGCCCGACATCGAAGTGCTTCGCGTAATCGATCAGTTCGCTGTACTCCTTCTGCCCGAGGAAATGAGTGTTGGGGAAGGCGTCGACGGCGCCGACATCGACCGAATACTTGCCGATGTAGACGAAGCTTACTTCAGGATTATCCTTCGCGATACGGGCGAGCAGGTCGAGATCGATCCACTCGTGTATCAGGCCGAAGAAGCCCGCTATGGGGTGTCCGATACCTGCCATATCCTCCGGAAGGGGCAAATCGGCCGTTTTCCTCTCGTGGAAATATTCGTAGTCGACCCCGTGCGGGATATAGTGCGTGTTCGGATTGTAAGGCTTTCTGCTCTCATAGAGTGTCCTCGCCGAAGCGAAGACGACATCGGACATTTCGCACAGCTCCCTCTCCTGTTCGACGATCCTGTCATCGATGAATGAGAACTTGCTCCACTCGTCCACGCAGTGATAAACGATCGTCTTCGGTTTCAGCTTCTCTATTATATAGCCCGCGTTGGGAAGATATGACCAGCATATGACGTCTTTCATCCCGAGCCTGCGGATATACGAGTTGAGAGCGAGCTTGAGGATGAACGCGTTGATCGAGCGGACGATCCCGATCCGGTGGAAGGGGATGACGATCGGCGTGTATACGTACAGGTTCTCATTGACCCTTTCCATCCCGCGGAAGAACGACTTGAGCTTGTTCAATATCCGCCTGGCGTCTCCCGCGCCCATGGTGGGGGTCCTCAGGCCGATCGAATTGACCCAGATTATCCTGTTCTCCCTCGAAAGGATCTTCATGATCTGGTGCTTGCTGGTCGGATCGTTCCTCCAGTCGTTCGAGAAGCATATGATGTCCCTGCCGGTCAGCATGGCTCTCCCTGCGGCGTCTTACGCGCCGCCGATGAACTGGTCGTACCAAAGCTCAAGGTTAAGAAGGATCCACAGCTTCTTGTGGTTGTCCATCCTGCCTGACGCATGGTCGTCGATCATCGTCTCAATACTCTCTTTCCTGAAGATCCCTCCGCTGAACGAATTGCTCCGCGTCAGATGATCCTGCAGAAAATCCCTCAGGTCGGTCCGCAGCCAGTCGCTGACCGGCACGGCGAAACCAACCTTTTTCCGGTAGATTATTTCCTTATCAAGATATTTCTCGGCGATCTTCTTTATGACGTACTTGCCTGAATTTTTCCTCACCTTCATCGACATGCCGAGGCGATAGCTCAGCTCGACGAGCCTGTGATCGAGAAAGGGCACACGAGCCTCCAGGCCGGAAGCCATCGACATCCTGTCTCCCCTGAGAAGGAGGTTATCGGGCAGCCATACCTTGACATCGAGATACTGCATCTCGTCGAGGCCGTTCCTGAATCTCCTGTCCCCAGCTATCTCCCTGTAGAAGTTCCTTCCCGACACGAATCCGGCCCTCCCGGGCTTGACCATGCCGCGCAGCTCCTCGTCCCTGAAATAGCTGAACCACCTGTAGTACCTTCGAAACCTGTCCTTCTCCGAAAAGAGATCGAGGGCTGTATTGATCCTCTGCGGAAACATCTTCTGCGCCATGGGATTCATCAGCATCGCCCGTGCGGCTGGATTCCTCAGTAGCGCCGCTTTGCGCGCCCAGTCCTCGAAGACATACTTGTGGTATCCTGCGAATACCTCGTCCCCCCCTCCCCGGTAAGGACGACCTTGACCTTCTTCGCCGCGGCCCGGCTGAGCATGAATATCGGGATATCAGCGGGCTCGGAGATCGGTGTCTCGCGGTACCATATGACATCCTCGATATTGTGCTTTATCTCGTCAGGAGAGACGATGACTTCCGTATGGTCGGAGGAGATCATCTCGCTGACCTTTTTCGCCCAGGGCAGCTCAGAGTATTCCTTTTCGCGGTAACCGATAGAGAAGGTCTTTATCCCGTCGCCTACCATATTGTGCATCAGCGCGGCGATGAGGCTCGAGTCTATCCCGCCGCTGAGATAAAGCCCGAGGGGCACGTCGCTCATCAGTCTCTTCTCGACCGAATCGATCAGAAGCGATTCGACTTCCCGGAGTGACTCCGCGGGAGGCAGGGGCGGTTCGTCCGGGTCGGGGCTGATATCCCAGTACTGCTTCTGCTGCGGCTCCCCGCGTCCGGCGAAGATGTAATGACCCGGTCTCAGCGACTGGATCCCCTTGATCAGGGTATCAGGAGGCACGGAAAAATGAAGCGTGAGAAACTGGTATACGACGGTATCGTTTACCTCGAGAGGGATAAGTCCCGACTTGATGATCGCCTTCATCTCGGATGAAAAGATCAGTCTGCCGCCGTCATAATAGTAGTAAAGCGGCTTGATCCCTATCCTGTCACGCGCGATGAAGAGCTCGCCCGCCCTCCTGTCGTAGATGGCGAAAGCGAACATCCCGTTGAGCTTGTCGAGAAAACCCTCCTTCTCCTCTTCGTAGAGGTGAACGAGCACTTCGATATCGGAACGCGTCTTGAAAGTGTGCCCCCTGCTGATCAGGCCGCGCCGCAGTTCCTCGTGATTGTAGATCTCGCCGTTCCCGACTATGGCGATGTTCCCGTCCTCGCTGAAGATCGGCTGGCTGCCTCCCTCGACATCTATGATGCTGAGTCTCGCGTGCCCGAGGAATACTCGATCATCGCAGAAGGTCCCTTTCCCGTCGGGCCCCCTGTGAGACAGCAAATCGAGCATGCGCGCCGATTCCCGCTCATCGACGCCGCGCCCGTCCAGGCTATATATCCCGAATATGCCGCACATGGTTCTCCCCCGGACCGATTTCCTGTTTCTCCGCAATAAATATCAGACAATCAATAATGATGCCACTTATCGTTCAAATGCGGCGGCTTTCGACTTTTTTCAGCTGCCCCGGCGCAGCCGGGCCTGGATGGACCTTATGGCCTCCGCGAAACCGTAAAGTTCTGCCTCGAATTCGATCCGCGACAGGGCCGCGTCGTCACCGAAACGCTTGAGCCCGAACCTCGACGTCGATCGATCGTTCAGTCCCCTGTCGCACGTCGCGGCGCTCCGGATGCCTAGTTCCTCGAGCCACGCCTGATGGCTCCCGGACCACCGGCCGCCGGGAAAACAGAAATGCTCCAGCTTCCTGCCGGTGATGGGCTCGAGCACGGCGCGGCATTCACCTATCTCCCGCACGGCGTCCTCCCGTCGCGTGCCGATATCATGGCGATGTGTGTGAAGCTCGATGTCGATGCCGGCCCTCGAAAGTTCACCGATCTCGCCGGCATTCATGATGCTCAGTATCCGGCTCTCTGCGAGGGCCCCGTAATAGTCCACCCCGAGCCTCTCTCCGAGCCTCTCCGAAAGGGCCACCCGTTCCTCCTCGCTCAGGCTCTTCTCGCCGAAGAAGATCACATCCCTGGCGGCGAGAGATCTTTCACGGGTATCCCGGATCGGGATTACGCCGCCGAAGGGCAGTCCCAGGCCGTCGGAATCGAATTCCGTCCTGTCGGTCTTCCAGAATATGTAATCGACAGCGAGCCCGAATATGGGATTTTCTTTTACCGCGTAGTACGAAGTCACGTAGACGGTCGCAGGATAGGAGAATTCCCTGAGGACCGGCCAGGCGGCGCGCCATGTGCTGTAGAAACCATCGTCGATAGTGATAACGACCGGATCAGCCGGCAGCTCGCCGCCGTAGAGCAGGCCGAGCGCCTCCTCCAGACCGAGGACGCTGAATCCTTTCCTCTTCAACAGCGCCATACGCTCGTGGAAGGTCGCAGGATCGATGAATGTCCGCGGAAGGAACCGGCTCTCGTCGACGAGCGAAAATCCGTGGTAGGTTATTATCCTGAGCTTTCCTCTCGCACGGCGCCGGGCAAGGCTGAACAGGCCGAGGCACTTGCAGACCCGGTAGAACGACCTCTTGATGAAGAGGTACAGGCCGGTCATCGGCGAGGATCCCTCCCGTACGGGATAGTTCTCTGTCTGCGCGCTGCCGGATACCGTCACGCCTGCACCTTTCCAGGCAGAACCTGTTCTCCGTCCCTGAAAGCTATTATCTCTCTGTCGCGGCACTCCAGCATGTAGCTGCCCGCCCGCGAGGACCCTTCCATCCGGCGGCCATCCTTCCACCGGAAACTGCCGGCCAGTTCCTCATCAGGGCTCAGCAGCGTGACGATCATCAGGTCTTCGGTGATGCGGTCTGCTGTCACTTCGAGCCTCGGCGCCGCTACCCTCTTCCCGTAGTCAGGATAGAACGCTCCCTCGCGGATGTCGACCCTGACCTTTTCTCCGGCGATTATCCTTACGTACCGGCTCCCGCCGCTCCCTTTTCCATCGAACCTGAAAATGCCGCCGCTGAGTTCGCTCAGTTTCCCGTCGCCGAACTGCAGGTTATACAGGATCGAATCGAGCGGCCCGGAGACGCTGAGCTCGTCGATCACCACGGTCAGGGAGGAGCCGAGGAAGTAGAGCGATCTCCTGTGGCCGCAGCCGAACTCCTCCCAGGCGTCGTGCTCTCCCTCGAACCTCCCGCACTCCCTGTCTACCCTGACACGGGCATATTTCGGGGCAGCGACGCTCTTCCACCTGAACGGCTCTCCCGGAACGGACTGCGAGCGCCCGTTGACCGAGATGGTGTTGTGGCTCAAGCTGCTGCGGGACTGATCGCGGATACTCCGCGATCCTGTATATGTGAAGGTGCCGGGATCGGTCAGTACCATCTCCCCCCCGCTGTACCATATGAAACTGAGCAGGTCGGCATGCGCGTGCCCACATCCCTTCCAGCCGTGCGGACCGCAGTCGATCAGGGTGTACGAGTCATCCTCCGTCATCCCGCTCCTGAAGCAGTACAGGCCCGTACTGTCATTGATCGAATGGAAATGTACCGGCGGCCTGGCAGCCAGTCCATCGAACCTCTCCCTGCTCCCCGTTCCGAGGAGCCACATCGTCTCCTCGCTGAACCTGGAGCCGCAGAGCGACTTGAGCTCACCGTCTCCCAGTATCACAGCCGCGCTGCAGCATGCGCCACTGACATTTCGTTTCAGGTCATCGAGCATCAGCAGCCGGCCGCCGTCTGAATCGCCCAGCAGGGGAATAGTCCCGTCAGGTTCCGAGAGAAGGACGAGGTGACGGACCATCTTCTTCAAATACTCTCTCCTCTTCAGGCCCGGGCCGTCGACCCCGCCCGAAAGAAGAAAGAAATGCAGGTAGAAATCGATCGTGTACCTGTGATAGTAGGTCGCCATCTCGAAATATCCGCCATCCTCGAGGATATGCTTTTCGAGTTCCGTTTCGAGGATATCGACCGCCGTCGAGACCCAGGCGGCAGCGGGCTTCATCGCGGGATACACCCTGCCGATGTAGAGGAGCCCCAGCGCCTCCCCTGTCAGATGGGTGTTGGGACTGAAAAAATACGAGAGGTGATTGCTGATATGGTCCGCCTGCAGGTACAAAGTCTCGAAAATCAGCTCCTGGAGCTCTCTGTCGGCCTCCAGCCGGTCCGCGAAGAAGTACGACGACCATATCCAGTTGATCGACCTGAACGCCATCTCGAGGCTGCTCTCCCAGTTGATCCCCATGTGGTACGGGTTCTCCTCCACCCACGACACGATCAATTCGCGCCATTTATCAAAATACCTGACATCGCCGTTTATCCAGTATGCCTTCCCGAGATGGATGAAGAAATCGTGCCTGTTGAGTTCCCAGATACGCTTGGGATCTCCCGCCACCGATGTATCGAAGGTATCTATGTCGCGGTAGAAGACCACGGGCGACCTCGTCCCGGAGACCGGATCAAGGTGCCAGTCCACCCTGTCGCCATAGTCGACCTTTTCCGAAAAGACGGGAATACGGTTCTCCAGAATACCGTCAGCGAGAGCGATCTCTCCCTCTGCCGATCCGGGGAAAACCTCGCGCCACATGCCGCATACCGATTCCTTCTCTCCCGTGAACGGAAACAGCCCCACGGGTATAAACCTGTCCTTCAGGCCGTGGTATTCCCGCGTGATCTCGACCTGCGGCCTCTTCCCTCGTCTCTCCCGGCGGAAACGCACCTTCTCGGAAAGCCTGAAAGCAATCTCCCGGGGTGAGAAAATACGTATCTTTTTCCGCGCATTCGACATCGCCTACTCCACGCTCCCGAGGATGAAGCGATCCCTGTTATTCATGTGGTACAGGAATCTCGTGCGCCAGATGATGTCCATCTCCCCTGTCGTTCCGCTGGATCTGAACTCCCTGACGGACCACTCGAGAAGGGTCAGTTCAAGCATCAGTCCGAACAGTCCGGCATCGGTCCCGTTTCGTTCCAGGAACTCGCGGCAGAGACCGGAGAACAGATCGTTGGTCCAGTGCTTCTCGAAGAAAAGTCTCCTGAAATGCCCCTCGTGATCATCATAGTCGGTCACTCCACCCTCGGACGCGTAAAACGTCAGGAGCAGGGTGAAGAAATCGAAGAACCGGTTGTACGACCTGCGCAGGAACCGCCAGTCGATCACGGTCACCCGGTCGCCGGACAGGATGATATTCCCGGGAAAGAAGTCCCCGTGACAGGCGGACATGCCTGTCTCCCCTTCATGGCGGTCCGCCAGCCTCTTCTCGAGACTGCCGAGATATGCCGCTTCGTCCCCTTCCGGGGCGAAGGCTTCCCTGTACGAGCCGAACAAGATATCGAGACCGGACCGGCCGAGCATGACCGGCTCCGACGCCGTCGCTTCCTGGAAATCATCAAGCCACCGCCAGGCGGCCCGTAATCCCCTCCCGGGACCAGTCCCCTCCCCGGAAGGCTCGACGTCGTCGATCGTCTCGTCGAGCATGACACCGGGAAAATAACGCTGGGCGTAGTAGTACAGCCCCATCCATTCCCCGTCGGCCTCGACTGCGGGAACGCCGCCGCCCAGGCCATCTGAAAGTATATCCCTGAGGTATCCTAGGTTCGCACTTTCACCGCGCAGCTCATCATTGAAACGGGGATCGCTTGCCGCCTTGACTACGATAGACGGCACGATGCTTCCCCTCTCGAGGAAGAAGAAGAGGACCGCTTTTGTGCCTGCCTCTACCCTCGTCACCACAGCTTCATCGGTGTCGCGGATACCGAGGCGTTCGGCGATCATATTTTTCAGATAGAACAACATGCGGATCCTGTTTCTTACACCTGTTCCCGCCCGCCGGCGACTATCGCGTAGTAATTCTGGACGTACCTGAATATGCCGGTCCGTATCAATAACGACAGGATACCCCTTACGGGGCCCGACCGGGCCGAGATAAAATCGGGAAACTGCCCGAGAAGGAACTCGAGCGAATTCGATCCGTAAAGCGAGATGAAGGCCGATGGATTGGCCGTATCCGGGACCGGAGAATATATGTGGATGTCGGTAAATCCCATCTTTCTAACCATTCCCCGCATCGCGCCGAGCGAGCTGCCAGCGCCGCCCCCGCCTCTGCCCGCCAGCCTCGAGTATCCGAACCTGTTCGGCGAGACGACGACCAGCCAGCCGGTACCTGTAAGAAGGCCGCCGACCGATCGCTTGAACATATCCATGGCCCGGCGGCCCGACGGCATCCTGCCTGCGACGATCAAATCGAACCTGCCTGCGCCGGCGTCATCCCGCGACACGTCATCAACGCTTCCCGTGCGGCATTCTATCCCCATTGCGGAGAGCCGCCGCTCCAGGCTGTCTGATCCGATGTCGAGCAGGAGGACCCTGCCTGTGTCAGGGAAAACGGGCAGGAGAAAGAGCAGTTTATATTCGCCGCCGCCAGTCTGGTTCATAGTCCGCAACAACACCCTTACAGCGCCCTAGCCGGCCGTTATCTTCTCTCGTGCCCGTGCCAGCCGGCCCTTCCAGAGATAGCGGTAACCGGCCATGGGCCTCAGCCTCGCGACAGGCCTCACGATATCGTTACGGCCCAGTGATTCGATAACCGCGTCTATGCCTTCGTCGGACACATGAGGGACCTGTTTCGGTTCCGGTGACTCATTGTTGTAGCTCCTCGTGACGCGTCCGTTTCCGAGCTCACGCACGAGTCCCTTCTTCTTCAACCGGTCTATCGTCTTCCCGGCCCCGTGATCCATAGTGTTGAGGAAATCGCGGGCGCCGGAAGAACCTGCGCAGATATACGAAGATGTATTACTGTATCCGGGCAGAAATACGAGCTGTCCTTCTACGACTCTGCACGCGTTGTGACGGTGCACCCACACGGGGCTGCCGTCGATCGTCTCGCGGAAAATAGAATTATGTGAAAAATCGCAGAGCAGTCGCATATCGAACGGCCCCTCGGGGAAGACCTCTCCCATGAGCCTCTTCACCCTTCCCATCGTAGTCACTCTCGAAGCATACCCGGCATTCATCGAAAGGTCCTTCGCCTTGAGGAACCGCTTCCCCTCATCCGTCCCTGGGGAGATCTGGATATACCTGCCAGCGCCGAAGTAATACTCCTTCTTTTCCTTCCAGTTCTCCACCCCCCGCCAGTCGCGAAGATGCAGGGCCGTCTTCCTTACGTTATAAAGAGCCCTGATGTATCCCTTCGCGGTCGTCCGGTTCCCGTACAGGTTTCCTATATCGTCTGATATGAGGCCTCCATCGGAATGGATCATTATCATGATCCCGTTCTCGCGGATACCATGCCTTTCGCATTCTTCCCCGTCGATCACTTCGTCCACCGCCTGTATCTCCAGGAAATGGTTGCCGGCCGGAATCACCCCGAACCCGTACCTTCCGCGATCGAGGGAATAACGCGGGACCAGTTTCCCGAGCTCCTTCCACGAAAGCAGATCGGTCCTGCCGACGGCTCCCCCGAACTCGATATTTTCCGGGAAATCAACGGGGAGCCCCGCCTTTTCCGCCGCCCAGGGCGCTCCGAGGCACGCGGCCCTTCTCATATCCTCGACGCTCATCCCCGGGTGCCGCATAAGCGTGTCATCCTCGGCCCTCATCCTGCCGAAGAGCTCCTCCAGCCTCTCCACCCCGGCATCGCCCGTCGTGAGATTTGTCGCCGCGATCGCCATCCCGCAGTTCTGGGCCACGCTTGAAAGCTTGGGGATGAGCCTCTCGCGCGTCGCGATAGCGACGCTCGAGGGATTCTCCGTATTCTTCTTCAGGTGCAGGTCGACCATGCCGACTACCATATGCACGTCGTCGATACCGGCTATATCCTTCAGCGAGGCGATCAGCCTCTCGTCGGGATCGAAGGACTCGTCAAAGAGCAGCTTTATCTTGTCATCACTCATTGGTCACACTCTCGATGAAGGCACGCGCGGTCACCCCGGGATCCTCACCGTATCCGATGCCGAGTTCGTATAACTCCCTGCCCTCAAGAAGCGCGCTGAGGGCCTCTGCCCCGCTGCAGGGAGGCAGCTTCGGGGGAAAGACCTGCCCGAGGACCGAGGCGAATATATCGAAGGATCTTACCTCGTCGGCAAGACTGTTGAAATACAATGCCTTTCGGACTACATCCTCTTTCGTGCACGGTTCGAGCGATGTCGCCGACCGGGTTATCCTCGGTATGATGAATATATCCGGCTCCATCGACTCGATATACGATTCCCGGCGGACATTTCCAGCCGTCCGCCCTAGAGGCACATCCAGGTCGATCTTCGACACCATCTCCCTCAGCAGGGGATCATTATCCAGCATGCCTGTATCGAGGCGTACCGGCTCATGACATGAATACACCCTCCTGCTGTCGAAAAGGATGATGTTGTCGGAGAGGAAACGCGAACCGGACCCGGCGAGCAGGTTGGCTATGAGCGTCGACTTGCCTGTTCCCTGTGCCCCCACCACCACGATGCGCTTCTCGCGCGCCTCTATCCCGCCGCCGTGAAGAGCATGGATCCCCCTGTCGGAAAGCATCCGGAACACCGGGTAGTAGACGAGATAGTAGAGCAGCTCGAAATAGAAGACGCTCCTGCTCTCCGACTGGCCGTAGATCGCTCTGACGAGATTCTTCACCGTGCTTTTCATCGATCCGGAAGTATTCTGATACGCCCTGACGGCCAGCGTCTCTCCCTCGAACAGGAAGCTCATCGTCATCGCGGGGAAATACGGGACCGTGTTCCAGATCACAGTCTTTCCATCGGTGTAGATCCCCCTGCCGATCCGGTCGTACCGGGCAAGCGCGGTCTGCTCCTCTTCGCAGGGGCCCCGGGTGAAGCGCGCCTCGACGGCGCACCGTGCAGGCGGATCGATCGTCACGGGCGCAAAATGGCTGAGGGTATACTCGAGAAAGTCCCCGTCGTCTGAACTTATCCGGACGGGCAACGAGCCCAGCTTGATGTGAATATCATCCATGGTCGTAGTCGATTACTCTACAATCCCTATTAACTTCCTATTATCGACCATCTTATGCAACTTACGTACCCTGTCCAGTCTTTTTTCCCTCACCTGCCGTGGACAGATCCGAAGACATCTTCATACTTCCTCGTCATCGCGGCAGAGCTGAGCTCGGCCTCCGCGCGCTCCCGGGCCCGCTCGCCGAACCTGCCCGCGAGTTCCGGATCGTCGAGGAGAGACCGGATCGATCCGGCCAGGGCCCCGGGATCCTTGACCGGCACGATGATGCCGCACCTTCCGTCGTCGAGGACCTCCGCGCTGCCTCCCGCGTCTGTCGCGACGATCGGCCTTCCCGCGGCCATCGCCTCCATGATCGTGATCGGCTGCCCCTCCCATAACGACGCGAGGGTGAAGATGTCGAACATCGCGAGAAGATCGGGAATATCCCTGCGGATCCCCGCGAAGACGACCTTGTCGCTTATGCCGAGTTCCCGGGCGCGCTGCTCGAGGCCGGCCCTCTCCTCGCCGTCTCCCACGATGACCAGTGTCGTATCGGAAGCTCCCTGCCGCAGTATTCTGAAGGCCTCGAGCAGGTAAGGCATCCCTTTCTGCCTCATCAACCTCCCTATCGTCCCTATCACCCTGTCCCCCTCGCTTATCCCGAGTTCTTTCCGCAGTTCGCCGGTGCCTCCGCCGCCGGCGAACCGGCCGGTATCGATCCCGTTCGGTATTGTGCGTACCAGGCCGGAATCCACCCCGTACCTCGAGACCAGGTGCCGCTCAAGATCCTCCGAGACTGTTATCGAGTAATCGACGAGGTTCTTCCATATCCATCTGTAGACGCCTGGGTATTTCGTTTTCGCCAGGATCTGGCTGTGATCGGTGTGGATGAACGCGGGGGTCCGGGCGAGCCGGGCAGCGGGCGCCGCATATATCGTAGCGCCGATATCATGGGCATTTATGATGTCTATCCGCTCGGCCCTGAAAAGCCTGCCGAGCTTCAGCGGCAGGGAAGGCTTTATGCCGTCGCCCTTCTCGATGATGTGGCATCCGAGGTCGAGTGCCTTAAGATCTTCGAACAGGCCAGGCTCAGGAACGACAAGGGAGCAGAACGAAGGCGTAAACCTCGAGCGGTCCAGGTCCCTCACGATGTTCAGGATGACCTGCTCGAGGCCCCCGTACCCGAAGCACGGCACGACAAACATCACTCTTATCGGTAATCGGCTGTCATTCATGGAAATTCACCCTGAAAGCATAACAGGCTGCCGATATTCGCGCCAGTGCGCATACGGCAGCCTGCATGAAATTCCGTTTCTCCGTCCGCTTCGGCTTACCCGCCGGTCTGCAGGCGGCCCTGGACCGGTGTGCTGAGCGGCGCCGGATTCTCAAGGTCCGTTTCGTACGCCCCGATATCGGGAGCCGTGCCGGAATAGTCCAGGCCTGCCCAGCCGTATCCCGGGTGCAGCGACTCGACGTACGCGCCGTTCGTCTCGTCCACTATCGTACCGCGATCCACGCACGGGCTGCCCGGCATGATGCGCCACCAGCCTTCGTATACTGCGTCGGGGTCCTCGCTGAGCAGCTGCGGGATATCGCCGATGTTGTTCCGCCAGGCGATCGGGTCGTTGTTCTGCGCATCGGCGATCGAGTATGTGTAGATACTTCCATAATCGCCGTCCATGGCGTAGATGATGACCTGATTCCAGTCGGCGGGATGCTCGTCCTTGCGCATCAGGTTGTGATAGAACCTGTTGCCGCCCCAGTGCGTACTGGCCGGCGATACACCTGACTGGTCGGGGGTGATCCAGTTATGTTCCGCGCTCGCGTCGTAGAGGTACAGCTTCAGCTCTCCGGCCCTGCTGCCGACATCCGCCGTAAGTCCCCACGACTTGTAGAAGATGTTGTTCGCGAAGAAATTGTCGTTCATCCTCGCGTCGGCACAAGCATTCGCGCCGGTGTTCTTTACGACCAGCTCGAGATTGTCGCTCTGCGTGCCGAAGAAGGTATTGTTGTAGACGAGGTTGTTCTGCACGATATAGCAGAAATCCTCGAACCTCATCCCCTTCATGCCCAGCGCACCCGCCATCGGATTGTAGGTGACGTTCCTTCTTACCGTGTTGTTTGAGCCGGCGATGTAGAAGGCGCCCTTCGTCTTTGTCGTGGTCTCGCCGCAGTGAGTGATGACGTTTCCCTCGACAAGATTGTATTCGCAGTTCTGGAACAGGTAGATCCCGCCGCCCCAGTAGATGTCACAGCGGTTATACCTGATCTTGTTGTACCTGCATACCGGATCGCTGGGGTTCGCGTACTGGCCGAACGCCATCCCGGCATGATTCACATACTTCACCGTGTTCTTCTGAACTGTCGAGAGCTCGGTGCTGAGTAGATAGACCGCCTCTCCCGTTCCCTGCGCGCGATCTGTGCCGTCACCGCCTGGCAGGTCTCCCGTAGCGTGGTATATGTGATGGATGTAGTTGCTCTCTATCAACACATACCTGCTGAAGGTCGTACCGATACCGTACCTGAGCAGGCCGCCCGGAGCATCCCACTCGTGATCGCCGTCGATCTCGATCCCCCTGACCGTGATATGCTCGCACCAGTTGGTCCCGCCGGTCGCTCCGAGGAAACGAACCGCGTACGAAGCATCCTCGTGACCCTCGAGCTTGATGTACAGGGAATCCGAGGGATTCAGGCTGCTGAATCCATCGATCGTCACGTAATCAGTGCCGTAATAGAAGTAGAAGTAGTAATTAAGATGTCTGTCGTTCCTGCCCGTGCGCTGGAATATGGCGACTTCGTCCCCGTATGCCTTTATGACGAGCGGGCTTCCGGGAGCGCCTCCCGTACCGTTCGTCCTGTGGAAATACTGGTCGTCGCTGTAAGTCCCGCCCATGATGAACAGGGTGTCTCCGGCGCCCATCTGCGATGATGCATACTGCATCGTGGCCCAGGACAAGTCGGGCGATAAACCGCTTCGGCCGTTATCGCCACCCGGCGACATGTAATAATTTTCCGCATGCAGCCCGGCAAGAGGAAGAATCATTAGAGTTATAAAAATCCAATACTGGAGCCTATTCATGGCTGTACCTCCCCTCCCGTTTCGGTTGCAATATGTATGCCGTTCAAATGCATAAAAACAATAGGGGTTAGAGCGTAGTCCCTTCCCTCCGGACACCTGTCCGCACCGGGAAGATCCGCATGATTGCGCAGGATTCCTCCGTCCTTCCGGACGAACCTTGAGTGATTATACACCCGGCCCCCGCGACAATGCCTGAAAAATTTCCCTGTCGCTGCGAATATAAACGATATTCGGACCAGTGCAAGCCAATATCTACTTGAACGTATAGGGATATTACTTTAAATATCTGATTGATTCCCCTTTGCGTCTGGAGCCTTTGATGCTGACTGAAGCCCTTGTCGACAGCCGGATAGATTCGTTTAAAGAGGGCCTCGAAAGGCTCGATGAGAACTTTCTCACGAAATTCCCCATCGAGATGTATATAGATGAGATCGAGTCGCTCCCCGAACTGTACCTGTACAGGGATTTCCCCTTCAGGCTGACGGCGGCCTTTGAGAGCATCAGGGCCGAATACGGCCAGCCCGGCATCACCCTCTATCACAAGCTGGCCCTCGCTTCCTTTATCAAGAGGACGATCGACAGGCTTCCCTCTACGAGTTTCTCCGCCGATATCACCGGGCTTTATTACGAATGGTTCGAGAGGATCGTGGATGATTTCTCGAAACAGCCGGACGAGTTCTATGATCACGAGCAGGATTTCTTCTGCAAGGACCTCGGGGTCTGCAGCATGCGTATGACCCCGGTCGGGTGTGAACTGACAGAGATAGCCGGCCTGAGCAGAAGACATTTCCTGTCGGGCGGGATAAAGCAATTCTTCTGCTATATGTACCGAACAGTGATCGGAACGAGGGGATTCCACCCCTTCTACGGCATACATATGGATATGCGGTATCTGGACAAATTCAACTCAGATGGACGTGACCGTTGTTTTGTCAGGGTCGCCGAGATGCTGAAGGCCAATCCGCGGATCAAGGGGTTATTCGCCGTCAGCTGGTTCTATGATCCGGAGATCAGCAGGATCAGCCCGAGACTGGCCTATCTCAGGGAACGCCCCGAGAAGCG
Source organism: Candidatus Krumholzibacteriia bacterium (assembly GCA_963836185.1). GTDB lineage: Bacteria > Krumholzibacteriota > Krumholzibacteriia > Krumholzibacteriales > Krumholzibacteriaceae > JAUWCL01. The sequence continues at coordinate 163,132 of CAWIIQ010000002.1, read as the reverse complement.
CCGCGCGCGATTCTTCAAGACCGGTTCCAGCGCGAGGGACATAAGGCTCTCGACGTTGAAGTCTCCGACGAGAAAAAGATTGTACGAAGAGGGAAAGTACAGACCGACCGGCCACATGATGCTGTGGAACAGGAAAGATCTGATAGCGTGGGCGGACAAATACAGGAAGACGACTCCGGAGATGGCGGGCATCGCTGCCAGGGCCGAAGAGGCGATCGGAACCCTCGAAGGGGAACTCCTGCGGATCACCCCGGATGTCCTCCGGAAATACCCGATCGAGCGATACTCCGGGATAGTGAGATCGTACAGGCGGCGACACTTCTACCGGAACACCAGCCCGAAACTTGTGGCGGCGTTTGATGATATTGAAGCATCCTGCGGGATCAGGGGCATCGCCCTGTATCAGAAGACGGCGATGGCGCATTTTATCAGGGACTCGATCCCCATCCTGGAAAACATGGGTCTTCCGGAGAAGATCAACAAGCTGTACGGCGAATGGTTCGAGAGGATCATCGAAGATTTCGGCCTGATGGAGGATGAGTTTTACGACTACAGGAAAGACCGGTTCTGCAAGGACCTGGCCGTCTGCAGCCTTAGACTGGTCCCCGTCGGGTTCCTCGTGGAAGAATCGGGGATCGGAAGCAAGTTCCTGTTCACGGGCGGGGTGGGGCAGTTCATCGATGGACTGAGCTATACCGTCAGGCAGATGAAGGGATTGAAGCCCTTCTACAGTATCCACCTCGACATGAGGTACCTGAGAAAGAACTTCAGCAAGGAAGGATGGATCCGCTGCTACCTCAATATCGCCGATCTCCTGAAACGCTATCCACGGATAAAGGGAATGATCGGGGGAAGCTGGTTCTACGATCCGCTGCTCGAGGAGCTCAGCCCCGGGCTGGCTCACCTCAGGCAGATACCCGAGCAGAACGGCGGAAGGGTATATCCGATCGGAACGAGCGAACAGGACCTTAGGCTGGCGGCTGCCAACTCGCCGCAACGGACATTGCTCATCATGGAAGGCAAGTACAAGCCTGTCCATTACATCATCGTGTGGCCGCGGAAGGGGATGCTGGAGTGGGCGGAGAAGAATCGTGACGCATACGGCACAGACCAGGAATAAAGACTGGGAATATCACACTAGGGCCTTTTCACTGGGTGTAATTACCTATAAATTCAAGCGGTTGCGAACTTTGAAGAACCAGGCGCACTCAAACCTGTCCGGGCCGCATCTTTTTTTATTCTCTCCATATACCTGCACCTTAATACGTTATGGGTCAACCTGGCCGGACACGCCGGAATGGCGAACATTTTGCACTTGCCTTACACCGCCAGGATACTTATGAAAAACGAAGTGAAGACCCTGTCAGGAAAACGGGCATGAAGTCGGATTGATTAGGCATGACGGGTAACGGGTAGGAATCACGAGGAAGGGTTTTCACACAATTCAAACAGGGGTTCGTGGAAAGGAGACTCGGTTCGGATGTTTCAAAATGCAATTCAACTTTCACTTTTGAACTGGAAAATTGAGCGGCATGACTAAATCATCATTGAAACATTGCCCCGATAAGGTTACAACGGAGTGAGATCATGAGACACGGTATTTTAAAAACAACACTGATCTGTTGCCTCCTTCTATTGACAGGCACCCCTGTCTTCGCTCAGTCGACTACAGATTATCTTGTGAACTGGGCGCCCAACCCGGAGCCCACGGTCACGGGATACGTCATTTACAGATCTATAGATCCGGACAATAATTTCACCGCAATTGACAGTGTGAACGCGAGTACCTTCGAATACACTGACACGGGACGGTATCAGGGGGTCCGGTACTACTACAGGATCGTCGCCAAGGACAATTACGGCAACAGAAGCCCGTTCTCGAACCTCGTTTCGGGAATGACGATCCCGCAGGAGGCTGGTGAGGCCATGAAGGATATATGCCGGATCACGGATATGTCTATCGGCACGGACGGCTCGTGCGATGTCACCTGGTCCTCACAGGACCCGACGATCGGATTCGTCCAGTACGACAATGACATGAGCATGGAACAGATGACCGCGTGGGATGATGACCAGTTCGACGGATTGCACAGCAACCAGATCGATGATCTTCTTTTCCCGGGCACATACTATGTCAGGGCAGTCGCGTATGACGGCGATGATAATCTTATCGTCTCCGCTATAGATACACTATCGCTTACCGGCGAGAACCCGGCGCCTCTTTCCGCGCCGGCGCTCAGCATTTTCCCGGTACCGTATCATCCCGACATGGGATCGATGAGCATGCACAACCTGCCCGCCGACGGGACGGTCACCGTTATAAACGGCAATGGGCTCGAGGTCTGGCAGAGCGGGGTCGGCAGCAGCACTTCGCTGACCTGGAACGGTTCGAATAACCAGGGCACCCAGGTGATGAGCGGCGTCTATTACGTTCTCGTCAGGGATTCCGGCGGAGAGTTCGTCGAGAGACGCCCCATTATGATAGTGAACTGATCAGGCCCAGATGATATAGAGTGGAGTCGCTATGATACACACGCGAAGAATAACAACACAGGCTCTTCTGATTACGGGAATATTCCTGATCGTGTGCGTTTCCTCTGGCGCATCCGCGCAGGACGGCCCGGGCAGCACCGGAGCGGAATACCTCACGCGCGCGATAGGCGCCAAGTCGATCGCCATGGGCGAGATCAGCGCCGCGCTGCGGGGGGACCCGTTCAACTGGCTGGCAAACCCGGCGTCCTTCGGACTGATGGAGGGGACCGGTTTCGGCGTTCTTCATTCCGAATGGCTGGTGGATACGAAGTATAACAACGCCTCACTGCACCACAGGTTCAGCGACAAGTTCGTCGCGGCCGGTTCCTTCACATATGAATACCGTCCTGACATCCAGGGCTACGACATGTACGGGATGGAGACTACGGCTCTCAAAAACAACAACTACCAGGCCATCATCGGCCTCGGGTTCACACCGGTCCCGTCATTGACGATCGGGGCGAACGCGAAGTATTTCCAGGAGAAGCTCGATGAATGGACGGCGGGCGGACCTGCGTTCGACGTCGGAGCGCTCTACACTATCGACAAGGTCGGAGTCGCGATCGGTATCGCCGTGCAGAACATCGGATCGGATATCAGCTTCGACACGATCGACGAGCCCCTGCCCACGACGACGCGGGCCGGCGCGAGCCATGCTTTCAATATCAGCGGCGAGACGATGCGGCTGATGTACGGGCTGGATCTTGTCAAGCCCCGTTACGAGGATGTCTACTTCAATGCCGGGGTTGAACTCGATATCTTACGGACCCTGGCTATAAGAGCCGGTTACTGCGGGCAGGAATACAGGCTCGGCGACGGCGTCACCCTCGGCGGCGGGGTCGCTATACTCGGCGGGCTCAATCTGGATTACGCCTGGACCCCGTATGGGGACCTGGGCAATTTCCACCGCATCTCGATCTATTACAACATCCGGTGATGTCTTCCGGAGATCTATCCACCACAGATTAAGGTTGTCCGGTTGATCTGATGCTGATAGGTTTCTGCTCGAACAGAGATGTCGCGACAAACAGGCGGCGCGAACGGAAACCGATTCTCCTGGAGCCTTTATCGTGTCCAGACTGGCCAGCACCATCATCCGCGGTTCTTTCTTCAGGGTATTGAATCCTGTCCTGAACATCGCCGTCGCTTTCTTCATGATACCATTCGTGATCAACTCAATCGGAGACCGGTGGTATGGATTGTGGATCCTCGTCGGGACCCTGGTAGGATATTACGGATTCTTCGAGCTGGGCATATCGACAGCGAACGAGAGGTTCATCGCGAGAGCCCTTGGCAAGGAAGACCACGAGGAACGCGACAAGGTCTTCAATACCTCTCTGATCATCTTTCTGCTCATCGGGGTCCTCGCGTTGATCGCGTCAGGCGTAATCGCGCTTGTCAGCCCCATGTTCATGGATGATCCGAAAGATGTGGATATCTTCCGGACTGTGATCCTTCTCGTCGGCTTCGACATGGCCCTCTCCTTCCCGATCAGGAGTGTCTACGGATTTCTTTACGCTCATCTCCGTTACGACATCGTATACATCATCGGTATCATCAAGCTCCTCATCCGGACGGCTTTGATAGTCTATTTCCTCGGCCGTGGATACGGAATAATCTCGCTGGCCGTGATCACCCTCTGTGTGGACCTCATGCAGTACGCACTGACTATCGCCTACATGAAATGGAAGTATCCCGATACAAGGGTCCAGCCGATGATGGCGACAAAAACGGTCGCGCGGATGCTCCTGGGATACAGTTTCTTCAGCTTCCTCGCTAATATCGCCAAACAGTTCAGGTTCCAGATCGCCGCGTTCATCATCACGGCGTTCCTCGGGCTGACTTTCGTGACACACTTCAACATCGGCAGCCGTGTGGCGGCTTACTATCTTATGCTCGTCACAAATGCCATCGCTTTGATGAAACCTGTCTTCAGCAGCCTCGAGGGGAAAGGTGATTTCGGGCAGATCAGGGAAAAATATATCGTCACGGTAAAACTCAACGCAATCATGTCGGTGTTTATCGGAGGATCGATCCTTATATTCGGGAAGGCTTTCATACTGAGGTGGATGGGGCCTGAATACCTCGATTCGTACCACGTGCTCGCGATCCTGACCGTGGGCCTTATCTTCGGAACGATCCAGATCGCTCCGATATCGATGCTGTTCGGCATCTCAAAGCACAAGTTCTACGCGCTACTGATGCTGGGCGAGGCTTTCGCCAACATCCTCCTCAGCGTGATCCTGATCCGTAAATACGGGATCGTCGGCGTAGCCCTCGGGACCACACTGCCGATACTTGTCACGCATATCTTCATCATCCCCGTTTACGCGAACAGGGTCATCGAGTTCCCGTTCGCGAAATACGCCAGGGTAGTCCTCGGGTGTATCGCCCTGGGCGGAGCCATACACCTTGTCAGCTGGCTTCTTATACGTAATTACCTCACCCCGGACTACAAGAGGATCGTCGTTCTGGGAGTTGCGACGTCGGCGGTATATATCATCCTCAACGTCTTCATACTTTTGAAAAAATCGGAGAGAAGACACTTCAAGATACCGGGTTAACTGGCGGTTCGGTTGCCGTTGCGCATGTCGAGGGACGACTGGAACACGTTGTAGTCCAGATCCATCCCATCGATGAACTCGCGGATAAAATCTTCGGAGATATAGCTTTCCTTCTCGACCCTTTCGGCCGCCTCATCCCTCGTCGTCATATCGTACCTGATCATGTTGCTCAGCAGCTCTTCGAGCTTTGAGAAGCCGAGTGTCTGCTTGTACAGGTAGTTCTTCAAGGTCGCGATCTCGCAGTCAGTCCGCCAGCTCGATCCGCTGTATGTGCATTTTTCCCAGTTAAGCTCGTTCTGGATCACCGAGACGATCTCCTCCTCGTTCCAGTCGATGTAGTAGAACGGTTCGAGCACTCTCATCTCTGGATAAGCGACCTTCCTCGTCATGATCTTTCTGATCGACGGCGCCCATCTGAAAATATATTCCTTCATATAGATCGAGAGGACCTTCGGATTGGTCAGGTAGGCCGGATTGGAGGCGATCTGCGAGGCAAACCCGATACCCAGGGAGGATCTGCTCATCTTCCTGCGCGGATCATTCATCAGAAGTCTCTCGGCAAATGTCGTCCGGGGCTCTGGTTCGCCAAGCCCGAAGATCACCAGCGGGACCTGATTCTCCTTCGCCATCTCGAGAAGATAGTATCTCAGGGCGAAATTGCATCCCGCGCACAGAAGGCCGATCATTCCGGGATCGGGTCTCCGGATCCATGACTTCAGCGTGTGCCGGACGCATTTGCTCACGTATTCGTGCTTCTTGATGACCAGGTCGATACCGAGCGTCTCTGTAGCGTTCTTTATGTTCGCCAGCGTCTGCTCCGGGACGTATCCGTTATCTACGAAGCACGCGAGCACACGGAGGCCGAGACGGTGCGTGGCGTACCAGAGAAGATATGAACTGTCCCTGCCGCCGCTATATGCCACGATGCAGTCGTACTTTCTGCTCTCATCCCTGTAAGAATCGATGATCTCGAGGAACTTCTCTTCCCCTCTCGATGCGCGCGGCCTGTGCGAAAGGCACTGATCGCACACTCCGGCCTCGTCAAATCTGATTCCCGGGTATGTTTCGGGAAGTATGCACTTCGAACATGTCTTCATCGATCAGATGCTCCAGTCAGCGATAGCTCCGCTTGATCGAGCCCCAGGAACTCTCTTCCACTGCGGTCGGCCAGCCCGACAGCGTCGCCATCATCCACCAGAGCGCCTTGCCTTTCTGCACGCAGCTCTCCACCGTCGTGTGCGCGAGCTCGTCCCCGTCATACTGCGTGTGCTGCAGCGGATAGATGTCTCCCCAGTAATCTGTGTACGTATTGAATTCCCACTCCTGGGTGTCCGGATTGAACCACCAGCAGTCCAGGTCGGCGAAGTCGTAGAGGACTTTGTTGTTATCGATGCAGTGCTGACGGATCTGCTGGTTTCTCGCGTACCGGTTCGCCGCCGCGCCGGCCGACTGCGCGTTACCGGTCATGTAGACGAAGGTCACGTTCGGGAACTCCGAGTCGAGCTGCATCATCGAATCGAGGTATGCCTGTACATACTCCTCTGTGGCGCTGCTGAGCTGGGTGCACCAAGCGAACATCGATACTCTGATCTGAGGGTTGTTATTGAGGACGTCGCGCGTATCGTTCATGCCCGCCGCTGTGGCCCAGTACTGCTCGGGCTCTATATACGTCCTGTCCTCCTGCCCCCTGAATATACAGAATGCTCCTGATTCATCCGGCAGATAACTGTCGCCGATGTTGACCGAGTAGAACGCGTCATACGCCTCGATCGTATCCACTCCGTGAGTCAGCTGGCTGCCGTGCGAGGTATGCGCATAGTGCAGTTTCATGTAAGTCTTTACTGAATCGACGTATCCAGGCGGGACCGAGGCGAGGTCGGCACAGGTATGATCGATGATCAGGGGGGTCGTTCCGTCCCAGCCGCCGGTAAAGCCCGCGAAGGTCGCGGTGGTGACGACAACAGCGACGAATCCGTGTCTGAATGCAAAATTCAGCATGATTCGGTTCCTCGATTCTTTTTGTAAGTATTATAGATTATCTCATGAATTAACCTGTTATTCAAGGATTTACTCGCTTATACTGTATCCGGCATGTCTCTATACTCTTATATTTCAAAGGCCTTCGTGGCGGCTGTCCTTCTCTTTCCGTCCGCCTCGGACTCCGCTCCGGTCACCGTGATACGGAATGTGCGGATCATCCCGATGGATACCGAGAGGGTCGTCGACGGCATGGCCGTCGTGACGGAGAAAGGAAAGATCTCCGCGATCGTGGACGAGGACTCGTTCACTCCACCGGCAGGGGCCTCGGTCATAGATGGCCGGGGGCAATACCTTATCCCGGGACTGGCCGATATGCACACGCATCTCGCCTCCTGGGACGGCGATCCGGATCATCTCATCATCTATCTCGCATACGGCGTCACGACCGTCAGGGCCATGAGTGGAACGCCGGAGAACCTCTCCTGGAAAGAGAGGGTCGCCAGCGGCGACCTGGCCGGCCCGGCCATATACAGCAGCGGCCCCGTGCTCAGCGGGATGTTCGATGGCAACTACGGTATCGAGAAATATATCAGGGCATTTCAAGCCGCGGTCCTTCTCACGCCCGCCCTCATCGGATTTTTTATCTTTTTCTGTGTTCTTCTCCTCAAGAGGATCTCAGGCGGTGTCCCGCTCTTCTCCGCCAGGAACGCCGTAGCGGCCGCTCTCCTGCTCATCATCTCTGCCACCGCCGGCTTCTTCCTGATGGATTCGGGAACGATCCCTTTTATGACGGCCGGCCGTTTCGTCCTCACCCCCGACTATTACATCTCTGAGAGCCCCGCGCAGGCGGCACGCGAGGTATCGCGCCAGAAAGAGGCCGGGTACGACTGCCTCAAGGTCTACGACCACCTGACCCTCGAGGAATACGATGCCGCGGTGACAGAGGCCTCGGAGACCGGCCTGTATGTGACGGGGCATCTTCCCGATCAGATCCCACTCGATGTCATCCTCCGGTCGGGACAGGATGAGATGGCGCATATAGACGAGCTCCAGTCATATCACTGGATCGGCTACAGGTACGGCAGGGGAAAAGAGGACCCGGGAGCGGATAGGCACTTCGCGTTCGATTACGATGCGATCCCGGGGACAGTCGCCATGGTGAAGGAGAGCGGCATGGGAGCCATCTCGACGCTCGCCGTCAAGGAGACGATGTATCGCCTTATCCTGGACAACGCCGATGTGCTCTCCGGCCCCGAGTACGGTCTCATACGAAAAGAGGATGTGGAGCTGTGGCGCACCAGCGGAAGAAGCGTCACCTCCCTTCGCGATCAGGGGGATTACCGGAAAAACAGGATGCAGCCCTTCCTCCTAGAGCTGACCAGGCAGATGCACCGCGCCGGGGTCACGATCGTGATCGGGTCGGATACGAGCAGCGAGGGTATGGTGCCTGGGCACCATCTTCACAGGGAGATGGAGATCCTCGTCGAGGCCGGCCTGACCCCGTTCGAGGCGCTCGTCGCGGGCACGGGGAACGCAGGATCGATCGTATCCCGTATGGGTTTCGACGGCGATTTCGGCACGATAGGGGCAGGTATGAGGGCGGACATGGTCCTGCTCGAAGGGAATCCCCTCGAGGACATATCCAGTACGCGGAAGATAACAGGTGTGATGGCGGGGGGAAGATGGTACAGCCGCAACGAGCTCGATCGGAGGCTCTCCGACTTCCTCGAGACGTATTGAGCTCCGGCACGGACTTAATCCGGAAATTCTATCCTGGAGACTGCCGGCACGAGCATCGAGTCGAGCTGCCCGTACCCCTTCGCGTTGAGATGCATCCCGTCTCTTATCGCGTACCTGCCACTGAGGTGCCTGTCCGTTTCACTCGTTCTCAGGGCGGCCTCGAGATCGACGACCACGAGCCCCTCCGAGGCGGCATATTCCCTGATCCAGTCGTTGAATGCGGTCACCGCGGCAAACGTCCCCTTCGGCCAGCCCCATTTACCCTTCGACAGGTTGTAGATGAATATCCTCAGCGGGAAGGACCAGACGACAGGGACGACGGTAGCCAGGGCGGGGACGACACCCGCTTCGCGGCACTCGCCTACCCAGCCCTTGATCATCGGCTTGAGTTTCTCCTCGTTGCCGGGGAAATAGGCCGCGCACTCCTTGAGGATGATCGCGTCGGGCTTTCCTTCGGTGCGCGACAGGATCCCCGCGAGCAGCTCGCTCTTGTCCGGGGAGTAGTTGCCCACGTACTCGAATGTAAATCCCTTGTCGCCCGTTCTTTCAGGAAGGGCGGATATATCCCACTTCTCCCCGATAGAAGCGCCGAGAAGCACTACATGCCTGTTCGTCCTGGAGCCGTTATCGGTCATCTCAGCCTCCATCGCCCGCAGTGAGCCGCCGGCGAGCAGTATCGCCGCAAGCAGGAACGCCGGAATTGGCACAAATAATGTATAACCGTTCTTCATAAGTACGTACCCTTGTCTGATACCCTTTTAATACGGCTCGCGGCGGGGTTCAAGTGAATTATCCGCGAGACTGGATCGAAAGAACGCAATATGCATGCCGTACGATGCCGATATTCCATGGCCACGGCGATCATCGCCATGGCTCTTTTTCTCTCCCGGGCGGGACACGCCCGCGCCGACGAGACAGTCGCCTTCGTAAATGTCAACGTGATACCGATGAATGGTGAGCTTCTTCTCGAGGACCATACCGTTCTGGTCGAAAACGGCCTGATCAGCATGATCGGGCCGTCGACAGCGACGCCTGTCCCTGACGGAGCGACCATCATCGACGGCGCAGGCGCCTTTCTCATTCCCGGCCTGGCCGACATGCATACGCACCTCGACGTTCACGATACCGACCCCCGCCAGCTCCTCCTCTACCTCGCGCACGGGATCACGACGGTGAGGTCCTTCGACGGCACCAGCCTCAACCTGGAATGGCGCAAGGGTACTTCGGACGGGACTCTCGAGGGCCCCACGATCCTTACAAACGGACCGGTTCTCATGGGGCTCTCCGGAAGGGAGCGCGGCAGGGACAGGATCGTCCGGCTGTTCAGGATAGCCGTAACACTCTTTCCCCTCGCCATCGGGATATCGGTCTGGCTGCTGCTCGTACTGATAGACAGGGTCGACGCCCGCAGGGGCCGCGCGAGAAGGATCCGCGGCATCTTCAGGGTGCCGGTCCTCGCCGGTTCGACTGCCGCCCTGCTCCTGATCGGCCTGGCGCTCTCGCATTTCAGGGTGATCCCCTTTATGACCGTCGGCCGATACGTGATCATGCCTCATTACTTCGTGGCCGAGAATGGATCCCAGGCCAGGGCTCAGGTCCGGAGCCTGAAGGAATCGGGATACGATTTCATAAAGATGTACGATTTCATCGATAAAGAGACATACCTCTCCGCCGTGGACGAGGCGAACCGGATCGGCATCTACGTAACAGGCCACCTTCCGGACCAGGTCCCCCTCGAGACCGTCGCGACATCCGGACAGGCGGAGCTGGGCCACGTCAGCGAACTGCAGTCTCATTTCTGGTTCGGATACGGCGACAGCGATGAGAACAGGCGGGGAACGAGGAAAAAAGAGTATCCGTATGACTACACCATCATGGACGAGACTGTCAGGCTCCTGAGGGACAACGATATAAGCGCGGTATCGACGATCGTCGAGAAGGAGATCATCTGCCGGCTGATCGAGGATACCGGGACGGTGCTGGATGGAGATGAATACCGGCTTGTCCCGCCCGGACTTGTCGAGATGTGGCGCACTCAGGGACGCAACGTGACAAGCTGCAGGAACGAGGGGCCCTGGCGAAGGAACGAGATGATGCCCTTCCTCACCGAGCTGACCCTTGCGCTCCACGAAGGAGATGTAATGCTGACCCTCGGGGGAGCGGTGTCCAACGAGGGAGTCATACCCGGGTATCACTATATCCACCAGTTCGAGATCCTGGCGGAAGCGGGATTCGCCCCTTACGACCTGCTCGAGATGGCGACAAAAAACGCCGGAGTCATCGTCGACAGGATGGATCGCGACGGCAACTTCGGGACGATCGAGAAAGGCAGAAGGGCCGATCTTCTGCTGCTCGCCGGGAATCCTCTCGATGACATCAGCAATATCGGCGACCAGATCGGCGTCATGGCCCGCGGCCGCTGGTTCACGCGGGAAGAACTCGACCGCGGGGTCGAGCGGCTGGTCGAAGACTATCGGATTGAATAACCGCAGAATATTCTGTAACATCCCTTCCAGAGAGTCCCCACTGACTATGATCATGTATCAGACAGGCGGCTGGCGGCTCCGCAGGACGAGTATGGACGATAAAAAGATAACCAGCATCCAGAATACCCGGATCAAATCGGTCGTGAAACTCCGCAAGAGACACAACAGGGACAACCGCGGACTTATGCTGATCGAAGGGGCCCGTGAGTTGTCGAGAGCCCTGGGCAGCGGAGTGGAGATCGAGGAGGCTTTCGTCTGCTCCGAACTCGTCGGCAGCGGGCAGGAAAGCGATATACTCCAGGAGATGAGAAAGAGGGGCGTCAGGACGATCGAGGTAACCCGGCCCGTTCTGGAGAAGATCGCGATCAGGGAAGATTCGAGCAGCATCGTCGCTGTAGCGAGGCAGCGCGAGCATTCCCTCTCGACGCTTCCTCAAGTCGACGACCCTTTCTATCTCGTTGCGGACGCCGTCGAGAAACCGGGCAACCTCGGAGCGATGCTCAGGACAGCCGACGCTGCCGGCATAACCGGCCTGATAGCTAGCGATCCCCGCACGGACCTCTATAACCCGAACATCATCCGCTCCAGCCTCGGCACGGTCTTCAGTGTTCCGGTGGCGATGGCGGATTCGGGTGAAGCCGCGCGGTGGCTCAGGGAGAGGGGTATAAAGATCATCACTTCATCTCCGGATGCCGAGACTCCTTATACATCGGTGGACCTTACGGGACCCTGCGCCCTGGTGGTGGGCAGCGAGGAGCTCGGAGCCGGCGAGATATGGCTCGATTCTCCCGATATCGTGACAAGGATCCCCATGATGGGGATCGCAGATTCCCTCAACGTCTCAGCCGCGGCGGCCGTGCTGATGTACGAGGCGTTGAGGCAGAGAACCGCGGGGATAACGGATAAGTGATCGAAAGGAAGACCAGTATGTCAATCGATGTGATCCTCTCCAGGCGGAGCATCCGCCGCTACACCGATGAGCGCGTCAGTGACGCCGATATGACCGGGCTGCTCGAGGCCGGGATGTCGGCGCCGTCGAGCCGGAATCTCAAGCCGTGGCATTTCGTGACGGTGACCTCGCGGGAAGATCTCGACAGGCTCGCCGACGCCCATCCGCACGGCAAGATGCTGTTCGAGGCGACGGCGGCAATAGCCGTATGCGGCCAGATCGACATCTCTCCTGACTACTGGATACAGGACTGTTCCGCCGCGACTGAGAATATCCTCGTCGCCGCGGCAGCCCTGGGGCTCGGATCCTGCTGGCTCGGGATCCACCCCCGCGAGGACCGGACCGAGGCAATCGGAGCGATCCTCGGCATCCCGGAGAAGATCGGGATATTGAGCCTCATCGCCATAGGACACCCCGCCGAGGACAAGAAAGCGCGAACGCAGTATGACGAGTCCCGGGTCCATCGAGGAGGATGGCAGGCGGGCTGAAAGGATTCGCGATGGATCTGCTGAAAGACGACGTATTCGAGGCGATTCTGGCCAGTATGGAAAACGAGTTCGAATCTCACGATTTCATCTTCGAGATGATGAGACATTTCCCCAGGGAATACACATATTCCCTCTACGAATGCCGCAGGGCCAAGGATCCGATTCGGACCCTGCACGCGAAGATCGGACGCAAGCTTTCCGATATGAAGGATCGTATAGCCAAGACGCGCATGAAATCGTCGAGAAACGTCAGGGGGCTCACATCGAGCAATCAGTTCTGGAAAAAGCTCGATGGCGGGCCGGAATGACCTGCAACCGGCGAGCGGCAAAAGTCCTAATAATAATTGCCCGCCGTGACAGACTGGTGCTAGATTGAATCCGGTTCCTTGAATGAGCAGATAATATACAGGGGGGTTCAGGTATGTCGATACAGAATGACGTGATCAGTCCGGGCGTGTTCGATGAGCTCGGGCTCGAGACACTTCCAGATCTCTACGATTATGCTATCAACATGTTCGGCCCCTCAGTCCTGCTCAAGAAGCATCACCCGTGGGGATACCAGTCGATTACCTACCAGGAATTCGGGAAGCTCATTTCGTTTATCGGCGCCGGACTCGTCGAGGCCGGACTCGACAAGGGTGACAGAGTCATCCTGATCGCCGAGAACAGCCCGGAATGGACGCTGGTCTACTCCGCCGTGACCTCGTGCGGCGGTGTGATCGTGCCTCTCGAGCCGAGAATGAAGGAAAACGAGATCCGCCACCTGATGATACATTCCGAGGCGCAGTTCATCGTCGCCTCCAGGAAGGTCTTCATAGAATCGATCGAGCAGATGAGCCTCGGCGACATCAAGACCATCGTGATGGGCGACGAGGACGTGCCGCCCGGCGCCCTTACCCTCGGCCTCGTGATGGCCACAGGCAAGGACAAGATCAGCAGCGGCGACGCCTCGTTCTTCAAGAGGAAGTCGGAGACCCGCCCGGACGATATCGCGGCGGTCAGCTACACTTCCGGCACAACGGGGAGGCCGAAGGGAGCGGTCCTTCTTCAGAGCAACCTGATGTCGGATCTAGAATCGCTCCACAGCGGAGTCTTCATAGCGAATGACGATGTTTTTCTCTCGATACTTCCGCTGCATCATACCTTCGCGTCGATGGTCAACTTCCTCGTACCAGTCTTTCGCGGAGCGACCATAGCATTCGCCCGTTCGATCAAACCTCGTATAATCCTCGAGGACATCCAGAGAGAAGGAGTGACGCTGGTCGTCGGCGTACCCCTCCTCTTCGAGCATATCGCCCTCCTCTTCGGCGGCGGTGCGGGGGCCGGCGGCGGAAAGAAGGGACTGGTCGCGAAGATCAAGGGCTGGTTAGGGAAACTCTTCAGCGGCGGAAAGACCGCTCCTGCCGCGGCGGGAGCAGCCGCGGGCCTGCAGAATATCCGGTTCTGCATCAGCGGCGCGGCAGGCCTGAGAGCGGACGTAGAAGCGGCCCTTACGGGCGCCGGACTCAAGGTCCTGCAGGGATACGGCCTCACGGAGGCATCTCCTGTCGTCTCGGTCAATCCTTTCGACGACCCTCGGCCCGGAACGGTCGGGCCAGCCCTGCCGAACGTATTCGTGGAGATCGACTCTCCCAATGACGAGGGTATCGGCGAGATCGTCGTCCGCGGCGGAAATGTCATGAAAGAGTACTACAAAAACCCGGAGGCCACCGCCGAAGTGCTGAGGGACGGGTCTCTTTATACCGGTGACCTCGGGCGCCTCGACAAGGACGGCTATCTGACAATAGTCGGCAGGAAAAAATCGATAATCGTAACGGCGGGCGGAAAGAACGTCTACCCAGACGAGCTGGAATCCCTTCTCGGCTCGAGCAGGATGATCCTCGAGTGCATCGTCATGCCGGTCGATGACAGGAAAGGAAACTCGCGGCCTGGCGCGATCGTCGTACCCGACTATGACGCGATCGTCTCCACTTACGGAGGCGAGGGATCTGTCAGCGAAGAGACGATACACGAGGTGATCTCGGGCGAGATCAAGCAGATATTCGCCGATCTCCCGGACTACAAGCACATAAACGAATTCCAGATAAGGGACTCGGAACTTCCCAAGACGCCGACGCGCAAGCTGAAACGTCATCTCATAAAATGGACAGGGGAATAGAGCGGGACGGATCGGGCGGGGTTCCGCCGAGGGTGCCCGGGCGGCCCTCTCCGGTGGACTATGTCTTCCTCCTCCGTCCGATGATCCTCGTACCGGTATGGACCTTCTTCCTGCTCGGAGCCTGGCACGCGTCGAGGACCACCGGCGCTCCTCTCGACTATACCCGACTTCTTGCCGGAATCGCGTCTTTCACCGCGATCGTCGGAGCTGCCTACATCGTCAACCAGATCACCGACCGCGAGGCCGACAGGGCGTCGGGAAAACTATTTCTGATATCTCACGGCGTGATAGATGCAAAGTCGGCCTGGACGCTGGCGGGAACACTCACCATCCTCTCTATCGCGGCGGCGGCGATCCTTCTCCCCCGCGGATTCACCTTCATCCTGCTGGCCGGGGCGGCGCTCGGAGCCGCGTACTCTCTCGAGCCTTTCAGGCTCAAGAGAAGGCCGGTCCTCGACGTGCTGGCGAACGCGGTCGCGAACGGGATGCTCAACACACTGGCAGGCTGGGCGGCGATCGGCGCGCCTCTCGAGGGGATCTCGAGTCCTTGCCCCCTACCCTCTCGCCGTAGCGGCGGTCCACCTTTCGACGACCCTGGCCGATATTGACGGCGACCGTGAGTGCGGGCTCAGGACGAGCGGTGTCGTTCTCGGGCGCAGGGCCGGGATGATCATATCGACGATACTCATGGCCGGATCGCTCACACTGTCCGTACTGACTCGGAACACTCCCGCTTTATACGGCTCGAGCGTATCGCTCCTTTTCTTCATCATCGCGTCGGTATCGGCGAAGAAAAGATCGCCGGGAACGGGCATACTTCTTCCGGCCAAGATATCCACGCTCGCCTACTCTCTCGCGGCGGGATTCAGGTTCCCGGCATACATACCGGTGCTGGCAGCCGTGTTCATCCTGACACGGATATATTACGGGAAAAGATTCGGGATACGTTATCCCTCGCTGTGACCTACGGGAGACGCGCCTTCATCTCTGCATACCCCGCGGCGTTTCTCTCGCCGACCCCGGCCATCGGCAGGCTGGCGGCCAGCAGGTCGACCTTGCCGATCCTGTCCCTGGCGGGCGGATGGGTAGAGAGCCACTGTTCGAGCTTCGAGGGCTCCCTCGCCTCCGTATCGACAAACTTGCCGAGCAGTTCGGCCATACCCTCCGGGTCGTATCCCGCCAGTGAAGTGTATGAGGTCCCGAGCCTGTCGGCCTCGTACTCGTTCGCCCGGCTGTACGCGAGAAAGCCTGTAGTGGAGAAGATGTTGGCTATCAGCACCTGGTATTCCTGCGGATTATCCCCGAGCAGAAGGCTTACTGCGATCTGGGCGCCGTACATCGCGGTGAGCCGCTCCGTAGAATGGCGGGCCGTCACGTGGCCGATCTCATGCGCGAGCACCGCGGCAAGCTGCGCCTCGTTGTCGAGGACCTTCATCAGGCCCGTGTAGATATAGATGTAGCCGCCGGGCAGGGCGAAAGCGTTCATCTCGTCGCTCCTGATAACGGCGAAATGGTACTCAATGTCCTGCCTGTGGCATATGGCAGCGACCCTGCCCCCGACCGACTGGACATACGCGGTCAGCTGCGTATCGTCGTATACCTCGAACTCTTTCTCGATCTCGGCCGAGAACTCCTGCCCCATCGCGACTTCCTCACCGCTCGATATCAGGTTGATATCGCCCTTGTTGATGCCGGACGTGGCGCATCCGGCGGTTGCCGCGGCCAGCAGGACGATCGCAATCCGCCATATCTTCGTTGTCTTCATCGTCATTCCTCGCTTTCGTCCCTTATCTTTCCCGTCATCGGCACGAATCGCACCGGCAGCGATGAGAGAAGTTCAAGTCCCGAAGTCGTCTTCACATATGTCAGCAGATCCTGGCTTCTGCTGCCGACAGGGATAACCAGCCTTCCGCCACGGACGAGCTGCTCCGCCAGTTTCGGGGGCAGCTCCGGAGCGGCGGCCGTCACGATTATCCCGTCGAACGGCGCCTTCTCCGGCCAGCCGAAATATCCGTCTCCTGTCCGCACGGCTACATTCCCATACCCCAGCGAATCGAGAAGGGCGGCGGCGTTTTCGGCGAGCGACGGGATTATCTCGATCGACCAGACCGAATCGGCTATACCCGAGAGCACTGCCGCCTGGTAACCGGATCCTGTGCCTATCTCGAGCACCCTCGCGCTGTCGCCCAGACCGAGCGATTCCGTCATAAGCGCGACGATATATGGCTGTGAGATAGTCTGTTCCTCTCCAATCGGGAGGGGGCTGTCGATATACGCGACATCCCTGAGGTGGACGGGCACGAAGAGATGGCGCGGCACGCGCCTCATCGACTCGAGGACCCGCGTGTCGGAGATCCCTCTCGAGGCGATATCCTCTCGGACCATCCGCGCGCGCATCTCGGCGTATGCCTGCTCGCCGGAAGTGCATCCGCAGGGCAGCGCCGCGAGAAGCACCAGTGCGGCAGCGGCACCTCTTCCCATCCGCGTTTTTAACATCAGCGGTCCCTCCCGGCTGGTGAAAACTCTTTTAATCGACTGGATTCTGGCTTACATTAACTGGGAATTCAAGGCAATTCAGGCGGGACTGCCGGGAGGACCTTCCATGAACCCGTTGGTGTGGCTCAAAGAGTCAAAACTCCACACAAAGATACTTATCGCGATGCTCCTCGGCATACCTCTCGGCCTGATCCTCGGGCCGAAGGCGGAGTATATCAGGCCGGCAGGCTTGCTGTTCATACGATTGATCAGGATGATCGTCGTGCCCCTCGTCTTCTCTTCCCTCTTCGTCGGAACGGCAAGCCTCGGCGACATCCGCAAGCTGGGCCGTATAGGCCTGAAGACGATGGGGTATTACCTCTGCACGACAGCCCTGGCTATAACGATAGGCCTGCTTCTGGCCAACTCGATCGGACCGGGCAGGAATATCGACCAAGCGACGAGAGAAGGACTGCTGAGCTCATACGGAGCAGCGGCCGGTGAAAAGATCGAGATAGCGATGGAGAAGCCCGGCGTCATAGACACACTGATCGATATCGTCCCCCTCAACCCGGTCGAAAGCCTGGCGGAAGGGAACCTGCTCCAGATAATCTTCTTCGCGCTGATATTCGGAATCGCCGTGACACTCGTGCCGCAAGGCCGGGGAAAACCGCTGATCACATTCTTCGAGGCGGTCAACGAGGCGATGATACGCCTCGTCTACATCGTGATGAAGATCGCCCCTCTAGGCGTGCTCGCGCTGATCGCGTCAGTCGTCGGGCAGTTCGGCACCGATATCCTCCTCTCCCTGCTGAGCTATTCCCTCGTCGTCGCGGCAGGGCTGTTCGTACACATGATCTTTGTCTATTCCACCGCGGTCCGGCTTTTCTCGGGGATGAAGGCGCGTGATTTCTTCCGCGGCATACGCCCGGCACAGCTGATCGCCTTCTCGACCTCCTCGAGCAGCGCCACTCTCCCCGTCTCGCTGGAGTGCGCGGAGGATAATCTCGGCGTCTCAAATGAGGTCGCCAGCTTCGTCCTTCCCCTCGGGGCGACGATCAACATGGACGGGACGGCCCTCTACCAGGGGGTGGCGGCCGTATTTATAGCCCAGGTCTACGGGATAAGCCTCTCGTTCGGCGACCAGATCACGATAGTACTGATGGCTACCCTGGCGTCGATCGGCGCGGCAGGCGTGCCCGGTGTAGGACTGATCACACTCGCCATGGTGCTCGAGCAGATAGGCGTCCCCCTCGAGGGGATAGCGCTGATACTCGGAGTCGACCGTATACTCGATATGCTCAGGTCATCCGTCAATGTCACGGGCGACGCCTCGGCCGCCGTAATAGTCGCGGCGACGGAAGGCGAACTGGGCGAGCCCCGGAATGCGGAGGAGGACTGGTGAGCCTGACGGTCAGGATATTCTTTATCGCTTTTATCTTGCTGACGGTCGCCGCGTCGACCTCGCAGGAGACAGTGCTGTGGGGCGCGAGCTCGTGGAGGAGCGTCTCGCTCACGACCTCCGTAATATTCGCCGCCGCGCTTCTCCTCCTGTTCGTGGGCAGGATCCGTGACGGGCTGGGGAAGATCCTTGATATCCCCGGCCGGTCCTCGAAGAAAGCGGCGGTCGCGGTGGCCGCGGCCGCTTTCGTGATGATGTGGCTCCTGAGGAGCAGGCATTTCCTGTGGGGTGACGGGTACTCGATGGGGCTCGCCATCGAACGCGGCATCACCATCCTGCCATCGGCTCCACTGGCAACAGCCCTGTCACGGGGATTCTTCGAGCTGCTCAACCGGCTGCTCTTCTGGAACTCGTTCGAGACCTCCGCCCTGCTGAGCGTTATCGCGGGGCTCCTCTTTGCCGCATCGGTCCGCGCCTCTTTCAGGGATAGTGACAGCGACGCTTTCCCCGCCGCGGCCGTTGCCCTGACGGGCGGTTATTTCGCTGTATTCTTCGGCCTTGGCGGAGCCGCACCCCTCGCTGCCGCCGGAGCGGGACTGTTCATATACCTTTCGATCGTCCGCCTTCGCGGCGGCGCTATCCCGCTCGTCGTTCCCGCCCTCGCGGCGGCTATAGCGATCATGCTTCATATATCGAACATCTTTCTGGCAGCCCCCCTGCTCTATCTGTTGATCTCGGCAGCGATGCGCAGGAAAAGCCGTCTCGAGGCCGCGGCAGCGGCAGGGACACTTGCTGCCTGCTGGATAGCCGCTGATCTCGCCGCATCGAGGCTCGCCGGCCTTTCAGGGATGTCGACACACCTGGCCGCCGCTGCTTCGCGCGCATTCGACTCATTGACCGCGGCAGGGACGGCCGGCGCCCTGGCGCTGGGGTTGAACGCCATCGTCCTGGCGGGCCCCGCCGCACTGCTGGCTGTTGTCCTCGCCGTATCGAGGGCCTGGAAGCGGGGATCCGGCGATGAGATCCCGGATTCGATGGGTTTTCTCCTCGTAACGGCCACATCCGCCGTCATATTCATCTTTCTCACGGCGCCGAAGATCCAGGGAGGCCTGAGGTGGGACCTCATCGTACCCGCCTCGGCTGCGATGTCCGTATACGCAGCCGCGGCAATGCGAAGCAGCGCCGCCTCAGCGAAGGAGCTGAAGGCTTCAGCCGTTCTTGTCGTCGCACTCGGCATCTTCCACCTGGCGCCGGTCATCGTCACCGGCTTCTCGCTCGAGGCGGGCGAAAGCCGGATCCTCGACCTTCCTCTCCCGGTCGGCAGGGCGGCTACGGTCATAGGCGCGCAGGCCTGGCACGGGAGGGATTATCAGAAAGCATCCGAATGGTGGTCGAGGGCTTCCTCGGAAGATCCTGGTAACGCGGATATCTGGCACAGGCTCGGTTCGGCGGAGATGAGACTCGAGGATCCGCTCGAGGCGATAACATATTTCCACAGGGCATCGGAGATCGTACCGGATAACTATGCCTACAGGACGGACCTTGCAGAGGCGTATATCGAGAACCGATGGTTCAGGGAGGCGTCGGAGGAACTGCAGATGCTCGTATCGGTCTTTCCCGACAGCGCGAGATTGTGGACACGACTCGGATATGCCTGCAACCACGGCAACATGTACCCGACAGCGGTCGAGGCTTATGAAAGGGCCCTCGAGCTTGACCCGGAGAACGATGATTACATACGGAATCTCACATCGGCTGTACTCAACAGGGGGGCCGAACTCCAGAAGGAAGGCGATTTCGACGGTGCGAGAAGTATGTACCGATACGCGAGAATGCTCTACCCCGCGGACTGGGTCTCTCTGAACAACCTCGCCACACTGGAGATGGAGCTGGGAAACTGGGAGAAGGCGAGGAAGATACTGGCCGCGGCATTGAAGGAGCAGTTAAACGTAGCAGAGCTGCATTTCAATATGAGCGTCGTGCTGGAGAACCTCGGCGAGTACATGCAGGCGCTAGAGCATCTTCAGAGGGCCGCCACGCTAGACAGGTTCAACCCGCCTTCCAATGAACATGTCGAGAGACTCATGAGAAAGGCCAAAGAGAGCCGGCCCTAAGGGCTATTCCCAGCGAAGCCCGCCGATCAGCCCTTCCGCGATATTCGACAGGTGATCCCCGATCTTCTCGAAACAGTCGACACAGTCGATGAACACGATCCCCGAGCTCATGAGGCAGGAGCCCTCGTTGAGTCTACTGGTGTGAGATTTCCTCAGCGAGCGCTGGAGGATATTGAGCTCTTCCTCCTTGATCATCGCTTCACGGGCCGCATCGAGGTCTCCCGTCTCCAGCCCTTTCGCTACATCGACGAACATCTCACTAACGACCGTATACATTCCGTCAAGTTCCGCGATAGCCATTTCAGAAAAACTCAGGTCCTTGTCGCTGCGGCGCTGGCCGAGTTCGACGATATTTACCGCGTTATCGGCGATACGCTCGATATCGTTGACCGAATGGATCAAAACCGGGATCATCTCCGCGTTTTCCTGTTCTAGTTCCTCCATCGATATGTCGATAAGGTACCTCGTGATCTCTGTCTGGAGGTTGTCGACGGCCTGCTCGCGACGGGCCACATTTCTCGCCAGTTCGTTCCTGCCAGTCCTGTACATCTCGTAAGCGCTCTCAAAAGCAGATTCCGCCAGGTCAAGCATTCGCAGGATCTCTCTCTTACTCTGTTCCAACGCGATAGAGGGCGTCTCGAGGAGATGCTTCTCGAGATACTGCGGTTCGGAATCGACCGCATCCCCCTTCGGCTTTACCAGCTTCTCGACTACCCTCTGCAGGGCGGGTATCAACGGGAAGAAGATAATGGCGTTGGACACATTGAAGATCGAGTGCGAAAGGGCGATGTGGAGCATGATATTGTTCGGCGCGAGCTCACCGGGGATTATCCACTGGATGAATCGGCTGTACCATCCTGGATAGACGAATACGAGCATGTACATCGTCCCGATCACGTTGAACAGTGTGTGCGCCCAGGCGACCCTCCTCGCCCCTGTCGTTCCCCCTATCCTCGCGATCTGAGCGGTGATCGTCGTTCCGATATTGTCCCCGAGGATGATGGGAATCGCCGATGCAAAATCTATAAGGCCATTGAAAGCAAGGATCTGAACGAGGGCGATAGTCGCGCTCGAGCTCTGAAGGAGCACGGTGACGACAGTCCCCACAAGCACGCCGAGGATCGGGTACTTGCTGAAATTGACCATTATGTCCAGGATCCTCTGGCTGCTCTCGAGCGGTTCGAAGGCGTCCTTCATAAACCCTATCCCGACGAACAGAACGCCGAATCCGAACAGGACCTCTCCCCACTGACGCATCGTTGACTTGCGGGCCACGATCATCATAAGGAAACCGATTCCGACGGCGGGAAGTGCGTAATGTGTGATCTTGAATACAGCGAAGAAACTGACGAGCCACGCGGTGAATGTCGTTCCGATATTGGCCCCGAGCACGACGGGCAGGGCCTGCCTGAACGTCATCAGACTCGCATTTACGAAACCAACGAGCATCACGGTCATCGCGCTGCTGCTCTGTATCAAGGCTGTCGCGCCCGCACCGACGAAAAGAGCAATGAGCCTGTTCTTCGTCAGGTGCGAAAGGATGTTCTTGAGGCGGTCGCTAGCGACCTTCCTGAGGCCCTCCGACATATACTTCATGCCGAAAAGAAAGAAGCCGAGGCCACCGATGAGCTGAAAAGTCAGATCCTCAAACAAGGCATTTCTCCCATGACTTTTGTCAAGGTCATCTTAAACATCTGGAAGGAAATTGAATGTTAATCCAATAACCGTCCGGAAACAAGAGATAAAGAAAAGGACCGGATCAGGACGATTCCCACCGGAAACCGCCGAGAATACCTTCCGCGATATTCGAAAGGTGATCCCCGATCTTCTCGAAACAGTCGACGCAATCGATGAAGACTATCCCGGAGAGCATCTGACAGGAGCCCTCACTGAGCCTCTTCGTGTGAGACTTCCGCAGCGAGCGCTGCATCTCATTGAGTTCCTCCTCTTTGATCAGCGCCTCCCTTGCCGCATCGAGGTCCTCCATCTCCAGCCCCTTTTTAACATCGTCGAGCATCTCGCTTACGACTTTGTACATCGCGTCAAGTTCATCGATCGCCATAGCGGAAAAACTGAGATCCTTGCTGCTGCGCCGCTGGCCGAGCTCGGATATGTTCACCGCATTGTCGGCGATCCGCTCGATGTCGTTGACCGAATGGATGAATACCGGGATCATCTCGGCGTCCTGCTCCTCGAGCTCCTCCATGGATATGTCGATGAGGTAGCGTGTGATCTCGGCCTGCAGGTTGTCAACGGCATGTTCCAGCCGCGCCACTTTTCTCGACAGCCCGATCCTGCCGGTACTGTACAATTCGTACGATTTCT
Source organism: Candidatus Krumholzibacteriia bacterium (assembly GCA_963836185.1). Lineage (GTDB taxonomy): Bacteria > Krumholzibacteriota > Krumholzibacteriia > Krumholzibacteriales > Krumholzibacteriaceae > JAUWCL01. Next base: position 139,919 of record CAWIIQ010000002.1, on the reverse strand, counting down.
CCAGTGATGAACCTGCTAGCCCCAGCATCCGCACTATCTCCTTCTTGCTCTGTTCCAGCGCGATCGGGGGCGTCTCCAGAAGATGCTTCTCGAGATATTGCGGAGCTGCATCTATCACGTCCCCCTTCGGCTTGATCATCTTTTCAATCAGCCTCTGCACCGTCGGTATGAGAGGAAGGAAGAAGCAGGCGTTGAACACGTTGAAGACCGAGTGCGCGAGAGCTATATGGAAAAGAATATTGCCGGAGTTGAGGTCCCCGGGGATAAGCCACTCGATAAACTGTGTGTATACACCGAGATATACGAAAACCATCACGTATGTCGTCCCGAAGACTTTCATCAGGGTGTGTGCCCAGGCGATCCTTATCGCCCCCGTCGTGCCCCCGATCCTTGCGATCTGCGCCGTGATCGTCGTTCCGATATTGTCGCCCAGCACGATAGGCACGGCTGACGGGAAGTCGATCAGTCCATTGAAGGCCAGGACCTGAACGATAGCTATCGTAGCACTCGAGCTCTGGAGAAGCATCGTGATAACTGTCCCGACAAGTACTCCGAGGACCGGATACCTGCTGAAGTTGACCATGATGTCCAGGACACGCTGGCTGTTCTCGAGCGGTTCGAAGGCGTCCTTCATGAACCCGATTCCGACGAAGAGTACACCGAATCCGAACAGCACTTCTCCCCACTGGCGTATATGGGACCTGCGGGCCACGACCATCATCAGGAATCCTATCCCGACGGCGGGCAGAGCGTAGTGAGTTATCTTGAACATCGCGAAGAAGCTTACGAGCCATGCGGTAAATGTCGTGCCGATATTTGCCCCGAGCACGACCGGTATGGCCTGTTTAAAGGTGAGCAGCCCCGCGTTTACAAATCCGATAACCATGACGGTCATGGCGCTGCTGCTCTGGATCACGGCAGTCACACCCGTCCCGACAAGAAGCGCTATGACCCTGTTCTTTGTCAGATGGGAAAGGATGCTCTTGAGACGGTCGCTCGCGACTTTTCTGAGACCCTCAGACATGAATTTCATGCCGTAGAGGAAGAAACCGAGCCCACCGATCAGCTGGAAGATCAGATCCTCTATCAAGCTATCTCTCCTGTAACAGCTGTTTTTTTCAATCTCCTGAACACCATCAAATATTGAAAGGGATCTAACGATAATCCAACATCCGCCCAGGGACAAGAATTATTGACAGTTTCAGGGGGACCGGGACGAATATCTTCCCGCAGGCACGATTCTCGCTGTTTTCAAGTCAAAAACAGAGGGGAACTTGCCATTTTCAGCGGGGTATATTATATTTGCCCAACCCCCTGTAATTGCTTATAATGCGCCAGACTCCATTTGAGAGGTGTAGACGTGCGACGCGCGATTCTGACAATCCAGGGGATCCTTATCGTGACCGCGCTGGCCGTCTGGGCCGGGAGCGCTTCCCTGTTCATAAATTTCCCGTCGATATCCCCGAACGGGGACGGCGTCAAGGACGAGATGACCGTCACGGCGAGCCTCTCATCCCCGGTGGACACCCTGATCATAACGATAGAAGACGAGATATCCACCACAGTATACGACACGCTGATCCTCGAAGCGCCCGCTGCCGCGGGGGATCATCCGGTGATATGGGGCGGTACGGACTGGACGGGGGCCCTTCTCCCCGAAGGCGAGTACGACCTGCGTCTCTATGAATCGACAGGAGGAACGGGCGAGAGCATATTGAGAACGGTCGTCATCGACCTCACTTCACCGCAGGTAAACATAGACAGGATCGAGCCTGGCGTCTATGCGCCGGGATACCCCGACACCTCATCGTCGGTGTCCGTCTACTACGCCATATCGGGCTGGGAGACAGGGGCCTCGTCGAGCATGACCGTCAGGGCGCCCTCCGGCAAGGAACAGACCACCTCTCTCGATATAATGGCTGACGGGGAGTGGACCAGCAGCTGGAAACCCGCTTCGCCCGAGAGCGGCATGCATGTTATCACTGTCTCGGTGATCGATGAGGCAGGCAACAGTGACGCTGACAGCGGAAATGTCTACGTCGACAGCGAGGGCCCGGAGCTCGAGATCCTGACCAGTGTGCCCTCCAATACCCCTGAGGTCCCGCAGGAGATCATCGGTCGCACATACGACCGGAGCAGTATCAGCTGGATCGAGTATTCGTGGACAGGTCCCGACAATTTCGAGGGACCGAGGACCGTCCCCGAGTCCACCTGGCTCGACGGCGACACCCTGTACTGGAGCGTCGACACGCCTGACACGGCGAACGGGACGATGGGCTATGCCGAAGGCGGATACGTGCTGAAGGTCTTCTCGAAGGATTTCTACAACAACCAGTCGATCGAGGATCTCTCCTTCAAGCTGGACAGGACGCCTCCGGCGGCGCCGCTTATCGCGGATCCTCCAGCAAGGATGATCCAGCCGCTGCTCAATCTCTACATACAGTACGATGACGATACCGATTCCCTCTTCGTATACTGGCAAGCAGGCGCTTCCATAGACAGCGCCGGATTCATCACAGCCGGGCTGTCGCAGGGAGATCCATTCGAGCTCACGCTGACCGAGGGATCGAACGAGTTCTGGGCTTTCGGACAGGACAGGGCGGGCAATATGAGCTCCGTCTCCAATACCGTCCGGACGACACTCGACCCTACAACCGGAATAACATATCCCGAAGTGTTCAGGGGTCCCAATACCTTCCAGGTCGTCTCCGCCGAGACTGCTTCCTCTGTAACCCTCGACATCTACGACATGAGGGGCGAGAGGATCAGAAGCATCACAGTTCCGGGGCCCGGCACGAGCTTCGATATCGCGTGGGACCTGACAAACGACGACGGTGAAATGGTAAAGAACGGCCCCTGTCTGGTAGTGATCATAATAGAGACCGCGGGAGGCAGAACGGTCGACAAGGCATTCATAGCGGTGGTGAGATAGATGGCCCGGCGGTTTGTCATAACGGCGGCGATACTGCTGCTCCTTCCCTGCGCCCTAACGGCACAAGAGGGGTCGCAGGGCGGGACCTTCCTTCCGCTGGGGTGGGACGCGCGCGGCCAGGCGCTGGGCGGCGCAGGCACGATCCTCGTCCGTGACGAGGCGGCCGCGTACTGGAATCCGGCCAATCTCGTCTTTCTCACATCTCCAGGCATAGGCATCGGAACGACAAAACCGATTCCGGGCATGGACAATCTATACACTGTAGTCTCTTTGGGAACGGGCCTTCTCGACCATCGCAGATCGATAGATGGAACGGTAGAGGTCAGGCGCCTCGCGGTCGCGATGACGATCTCCCATCTAGGCCTGAAGCTCTCCGAGGGTTCAGGATGGAACGAGGGAACTGTGGGCCTCTCCGCGGCATTCAGCTTCAACCCTTACAACTACATAGGCGTCAGCTGGAGGATGATGAAGAGCTGGTCTGACGTCGACGACGCGGGGGCCTGGGGATCGGCTCTTGATATCGCTCTTACCACAAGATTGACCCGTCACATATGGTTTGCCGCGACGGTGAAAGATGTCTGGAGCAAAGTCCACTACCCGTTCAGTTCGTGGGAGATCGGCCCCACAGTCTCCTTCGCCGCTTCGGTCGAGGAGATCATTTACGGGCGTTTCTCCACCGAGTTCGACGTCCTCTTCCGTGAGGGCGAGTTGAGCAGTTACCGCCTCGGAGGAGAGCTGAGCCTGATAAGCAGTATCCTCTGGCTGCAGGCAGGAGCTGACATCAGGACCGTCAACTACAGCAGAACTATCCCGTGGTGCGGAGTCACAGCGGAGCTGGGCGGCGCCAGGCTTGCGCTGGCGTTCGGATTCGACCCGGATGACAACCTGGGCAGACAGACACGTGTTACCGCCGCCTACCGTTTCTGATATCGATATCAGGCCTTCCATAATATCACCTCCCTCCTGATTGTATTGACCGGCTGCGGGTGCCTGCTGTAATTTCTAGTAGCGGAAGCAGGACCTCGCAGACAGAAAAGCAGCGCGGCAAAGAAAGGGGGATCGATCATGAGAGCAAGGGCTTTCATACTCATCAATATCGCGGCGGGCGCCTCTGAAGACGTACTCATGAAACTGCGGAAGATGGATTTCGTGACCGAGGTCCACGCGGTGTCAGGACCGTATGACATGATCGCTGTCGTGGACGGGGCGACATTCAATGAGATCGGCAAATCAGTCCTGGAGAATATCCAGCCCGTTCCGGGCATCCAGCAGACGATCACCTGCCCCGTGATATTCCTGGAGAACTGACAGGGATGGCTCCCGCGGCGAGAAACATCATCCTCGCGGCCGTGATAGCGGCAGTCTTTGCCGGCGGCCTCTGGTGGTTCCACTATGTGCCCGACGACGCTTATATCGGAATGAGGTATGCCCGTAACGCCGCCTCCGGCGAGGGCCTCGTATTCAATCCCGGCGAACGCGTCGAAGGTTATACAGGTTTTCTGTGGGTCATCATCATGGCCACTGCGTCAAAAGCGGGCATTCCGACCGCAGCGGGAGCGAGGGTCATCAGTCTTCTCTTCTCTGCCGGCACACTCATCCTCACATGGATCGCCTGTGCCCCGGTCATTGCCGGGAGGGGAAATAAGCCTGCGGGAACGGGAGTGGCAGCCGCGGCGCCGCTGATCCTCGCGGCGTCGACTCCGTTCACCGCGTGGGCGCTCTCGGGCACCGGGATCCCCATGTTCACATTTCTTCTCACGGCCGGAATGCTGTTTATCTCGACAGGCCGCGAGACACGTCCCACATTGACGATATTCGCCATACTCACGCTCGTGTTCCCTGAAGGGGCCGCGTTCTTTGTCCTGGCCGCCATTCTCCTGATCATCCGGGGGGAGTCCCCGCGGCGGGTCGCTGCAGAAGGGATACTGGTGGCTGCGCTGTTTCTCGTCCCTTATATCGTATGGAAGATTTCGTATTTCGGCGGTGTCCTGCCGAACACATTTTACGCGAAAACAGGCGCACCCGCGGCCCAGCTGCGTAACGGCCTGTCCTATACGGCACGGTTCGCCGCCTGGTACATCTGGCTGCCAGCCGCGGCGCTCATCTTCCGGAACACGAAGGAACGGAACGATACCGGAAAAGATTTCGGCACTGTTATCGTACCCGTCTCGATCATCATCCTCAACTGGGTGATCGCGGCCCTCGCCGGCGGCGCCTCGACACCCCAGTTCGGACTCCTAGTCCCCTCTCTCCCGGCGATAGCGGTCATGGCAGCGGCAGTGATCCCCCGCATCGTCATGACCCAGGAGAAAATACCTCGGGGCCGGGCCGGCGCATGGCAGTCCGCCGCTCTCGCGGTCATATTCACAAGTATCGCGATGGCCCCGGGTTCGTCAGGCCACGCGGTCATCAGGCGCGAGCGTCTTATGGTCAAGGCCTTCGGATGGGTCGGTGAGGAACTTGCGGCAAGGCTGCCGGAAGGAACGAGCCTCGGATGCGGATCGACGGGAGCGATCGGTTTCTACAGCGGCCTTCCGGTCGTCGACATCCTCGGGCTGACCGAACCGGAGATCGCGAGAAAGGGAAAGATCGTATCTGATCAGCCGGGTCGCATGAAATCCCTCGGATCACACGTTCTCGACAGGGACCCCGACCTGCTCCTTCTCGGGAATATCCAGGTACATAGTGGAAAGCGCCTTGAGGATCTCGGCAGGATCAAGGTCCAGGAAAGGGATATCATCCTCGATACCCGTTTCAGCGACAACTACGAGTTCATCAACATTCCGCTGGGTGACGGGTTTTTTCTCTCCTGCTACGGACGTTCAGGTTCGGCGGTCTTCTCCGAATAGGCGATGTTCGCGATGGACGGTATCACCATCGGAAGCCAGAAGATGAATTCGTACGCGATCGGGATGAACATCGCCGTCACCGTCACCGCGATCTGCTGGATCATCAGGAACCTGCCGAGCCTGGCCCTGTCCCGGTTCCGGGTCGAACCCATCATCGACCTGGCTATAAAGATATTTCTGATAAAGATCGACGAGACTATCAGGAGGCCGGGCACTCCCATCTCGGAAAATACCTGCAGGTAAGCGTTATGTACGGCCTTCGTAAAAGGAAGGTAGCGCGACGCCTGCGCAATGAAGTTTCCTATTCCGACGCCGAACACCGGATTCTTCGCTCCGAGGATAGCGGCGACTTTCATTGTCTGGACCCTCACCATGACCGAATAATCTTCCGTGATATGCTGCGATGCCTCATACGCGGAGATGACGCGTTCCCAGTAGAGTCCAGGCGCGGCCGCGAGCAGGACGACTACACCCGCCACCGCTATCGTCATGACCGTGCGGTTTTTTCTCTCGACGATCAGCAGCACTATCAGGATCACCAGCAGACCGACAAACCCGCCGCGGGAAAAACTGAGCATCAGCACAAATACCGACCCGGCAATCGCGGCGAAGATAAGGGGCCGGACGATCCTGGGCCTGTCGAACCTGGTCATGAGGAATAGCAGGATGGGGATGATGAAGATCTGGTGAAAGGCAAATGTGTTTGCCTCGAATTGATATCCTTCGTAACGAAGAACACCCTCTCCCCACATGAGTGTCTTTGACGCATAATCGCCTGGGGGCGGGAGGATGAATGGAAGAAAATCACTGATCATCGTCGCGGCGGCCAGGACGATGAGAAATTCGAGAAAATACTTCCTGGACCCTGCCATGAGCAGGGCAGCGCCGATCACAATGAATATGCCTGTCAAAATCTCAAGCACTCTCACCGATTCCGGGAGGTCCTCGGCGAACGCGATCGTGTGAAAGGCCGTAAGCATAAAAGCGACTATCAGAATGACAAGGGTCCTGTCACGGAAGACCAGCTTACGGCCATCGAGCCTGGCCGCGAGCAGCGCGGCCAGCATCATCACTGAAAGAGGCCTGATAAGCCTCATCGGCAGGAATATATCGAGGTTCGAGAGTCTGAAAAATAGCATGATCGCCAGGACATATTCCGGCTTCGACGTCAGGTAGAGTATCATCGGCAGAGCGAGAATTGTCATCAGCAGAAGCATTATCGCCCCGGACGGAAGGAACAGTGCCATAGCGGCGATCAACACTGCCGCAAGGAGAGCCGCGCCGGCAAGGCGCCAGGAAAACCGCCGGGGACCACCCTCGCCTTCTCCGCCGTCATGGAGGTTGTCAGGCAATTCCATCTTCATCCGCCCGTTTCCTCCGGGATATCTTTTGCCGACGATATCTGTTCACGGACCAGTATGACAAAACAGGCCCAGAACACGCTCGCCATCGTCAGGACTATTACGATCTGCTTTCTCTTCGGCCAGCTCCTCTTCTCCGGGACCACTGGAGGGTCGATGACACGGATCGCGCTGACCGTGTTGTTCGCGTAGATCCTGGAGTCCTCGAGCTTCAGCCTCACATAGGCAAGCGAGAATTCCTGCGCCATCCTCTCGGCCACCATACCGAGATATTCGGCAGCGAGCCCCGGCATGTCGGAAAGAGCCGGGAAGAGATCCCCGCCGCCACCGGACTCGGTGGCCCTGTCGATCTCGGCCTTGAGCATCTCGATCTCCAGGTCAATCTGCTTGAGATCCATCGATCCTTCACGCCTCGTCATTGCTATCATGTCTCTCTCTACTTCGAGAGAACTCACTCTGGCAGTAAGCGCGCCGATGATCTGGAACGCGGCCTTTGCCTGGCTTTCGATCTCGAAGACGCCCCTGGAAACCATGAATTCGGTCAGGATCGAGTCTGCCTCCGCCCTCGCGAGTTCTCTGCGGGCGATATCCCTCTCGAGATAGGCGATCTTCACCTCGGCGCTTTCTACGTTGAGCCCGACGAGGATGCTGTCGACGAATTCCAGGTAGGCGGCGACCATATCTCTCGCGAGCACGGCGTCGGACGCCTCGACCATTATCTCGAGCACTCCCTCATCCCTGACATTGACGTAGGTCCTTTTCTTGAGCTCCCGCCTCGCTTCAGTGACCGTATCCTTGCCGTACAATCTCCTGAGGTCGAACCGCGAATCCATCATCTCGGCCATCCTCTGGCTTCTCATGATGTAATCTATAACGTAGTTCCTGCTTACACGGATGAAGGTCGTATACGTTTCGCTGAATGTGCCCAGACTTGACAGAAAGCTGTTAGATCCGGTCAGTTCCCGTTCGACGCCGCCGGGGATAAAGGCTCCGGCCGATTTGTATTTTGACGGCAGGACCATGCTTATGGCGGCGGATATGATGAACCCGGCCACGGCCGCGATCACGATCGTCTTCTTGCTGCGCAGAAGCAACGCCAGAAAAGTCAGCATCCATATACCTTTCTATGACCCCTCGAGCCTCTGCAGAATACCGAGGAGTTCTTCATCCCCCGGAACCAGCTCGAGCGCTCTTCTTATCCACTTAATCGCCGCATCTCCATCACCCTCGGCGTACGCTATCCGGGAGAGAAGCTTGCAGGCTGTGACCATCTCGTTCCTTCGCCCGGAATCCCACGCATGATTGTACAACACCCTGGCCTCTGCCCGCATCCCCAGTTCGTCGAGAAGATACCCGTATTCGAGCGCGAGACGCGGAAAATCCGGAGCGGCCTTCCATGCGAGCTCATAGTGTTCACGAGCCTGTTCCCTGTCCCCGGCCCTGCTTAGCACCCTCGCGAAGTTTATCCTGTTTTCGACGCTTTCCGGATCGAGCCTCAGCGCCTCGGAAAAAGCTTCCATCGCCTTATCCTGATCGCCGGAAGTCATGTAATGATTGCCGAGGAAGGTATATGCCGCGCTGTTGTTCACTATGAACATTTCCCTTCCGGAAACAGTCACGAAGAAGAAAAGCGCTACTGTCACAGCTGCGGCGAGTTCCTTCCACCGGCGCCCCGACATCTTTTCGATCATCCAGGCGATAAAATATCCGGCCGATACTGCGAGAACCGGGACCGACGGCATCCTGTACCGCGAATTGAAGTAGAAAAAGACTATGGCCGCCATGGACGACGCGAGGAATATCATAAACGGCCATCTCCCGGAACTGTACCTGACGACAAGGATCATCCCTGCCAGCGCCAGCGCCGAGATCAGCGCGAATCTGACGATCAGCACCCTGAATACGGGGCATTCCTTCCGCATGAGATCGACATTGACGATGTCTCCGAATTCTCCTCCGTTCCAGAAGAGCAGAGCCTTGCGGCCGAGGAGGACGAGCCAGCCGCCCGTATCGGTGACGATCCTCTCGCGGGCGCGGGCCGACCAGAACGCCGACACTTCAGCGTCACTGAGCTTCCTGCCCGAGATCCTTTCCGCAACTGCCTTCGAATCCTCGATCAGGCCCCGCATATCGCGTCGCATCCCCTCGGGCGGATCATACAGCCCTCCTGCCCCCCGCATGTTGCCGACGTAAAGGTTGATCCCCCCATGTGAGGCCACAGGCGCCGGCGTACCCCCTTTCGAGGCGTTGTATACCGATGCTGGGACGAGGATGACGACAAGCCCGGCTGCATACAGCAGGGTCAGCTTCCATCTCTTCCCGTCCCGGCCCGCGGCGAAAAACAGCCAGGCCGCCAGAAGGGGAGCAAGGAAGAGAAATATATTGGGCCTTCCCATTATTCCCGCTCCTGCAAGTATTCCCAGGAATACCGCCGCGGCAGGGAACGGGACGGTCCGCCGCCAGACCTTTATCTCACCGGCGCGCAGGGCGTGTGAGATCTTGAGCACCGTCCAGAACGATGCGGCCATGACCAGTGTGACAAGAGAGGTCGCGAGCAGGCTCCCCTCGTACAGAAGCAGCTGTGGATAGAGAAGGGCGATCGCGGCGGCGGCAATGCCGGCGATGTCCCCCCTCGATCCGCCCCGGGACCTGTCTCCATCCGGGCCGTCAGCGAGCAGTCTCGCGGACAGGAAGATCATCCAGATCGTCAGGATCCCGGCGAGCGCCTGAATGATCCTCGGCGCCATCAGGCCCTCTCCGAAGAACCTGAAGACGGCGGCAAGGAAGAAAGGATACAGGGGATTGAAGGTCAGCCCGCCCGGGGGCAATCCTCTGCCCGACGCCAGCGCCGCGCCCAGGTCATGGTAGAAACGCATGTCGAGGGGAAGCATCTCCGCGAGGTCGCTTCCCGAGAGCTGAATGAGGAAGGCGATCCTTACCGCGGCGGCGGCAGCGAGTATCACCAGCATTACAACAGGGAACGATCGGTCTGTCATATTCCTATTCATCATCCGTTTTCTCCGAATCGCCGCCTCCGGCTCCTCCCTTTCCTGCCAGAAGAGCAAGCGACCTGAACGGGACCAGCAGGGCCTTTGTCATCATCCAGCCGTTACGCCACGTTGGTCTGTAGAAGAAACAGACCAGGAGCCCCGCCACCGCGTAAGAGATGACAGTAGCCACAGCGGCCCCCATCCCTCCGTATCGCGGTATCAGGGGGATATTAAGCGCTACATTGATTATCGCCCCGACAGCGCTGCTTATGAAGAGAAAGGCGAGTCTGCCTTCGTTCAGCAGCCAGCGGCCCATCGCCACCTTGAGGAAGATGAAGACACCGGCCCATATATGCACTGCCAGGATCGGGCCCGCCGCCGCGTACTGGTCGCCGAATATCATGAGGATCGCCCTGTTCGAGGCGAATGTGAAAAAGACCGCCACCGCCAGCCCCAGCCACGCGAGGAAATCGTATAGGCGCTGGAGCCTGGCATAGTAGATCTTCTCGCCCCTCCCCTTCGCCTTGATCAGTGCGGGGAAGACGGAAGTCACGATGGCAGTCGGAATGAAGTACCAGACCTCGGAAAGGCGCGTCGCCGCGGCATAGACCCCGACTTCCTCATCACCCGCTATCTGCCCCAGCATCACCTGGTCTATCTTGAAGTAGATGACCGAAAAGGCGCCCGTGAGGATAAGCATCCACGACTGTCCGAGCAGTTTCCTGGCCCTGCCCCCGCTGAATCGCCAGTTTCTCAGGGAGTGCCCTTTCGATCTGTAGGCGATCACGAGGCCGGTGCTCGAGATGATGACACTTATGACGAGTATTACGGAAAAGGCCGCGACTGGAGCCAGCATCAGGATCGCCAGGATCCTCAACACATTGGCCACGACAAGGGAGACACTCTTGGCGATCACCGTATACTTCGACTGGACCTGTGACTGGAACCACATGTCTATGCACTCGAAGGCCTGAAGGAAGAGCGTCAGGGCGGCGATACCCGTGACAAGACGTACAGTGCGTCCCTCCCTGACGAAGTATATCGCTACCAGGACGAACAGAAATCCGGCCAGGCCCCCGATCACCCTCATGACGAAGGTCGTGCCGAGGATCTCATCCCTCGCTTCCGGTTCACGGACGATATCCCGGACTACTATCTGCTGCAGGCCCAGGGTGGCGAACGGTACGAAAAGGCCCATGAAAGCGATTCCGTACTGGAGGATGCCGTACTCTTCCGTGCCAAGATATCTAGCCACCCAGGCCATTACAAAGAGGGCAAAGAGCATCCTCAGTATTCTCAGCCCGAACAGCCATCCGGTGTTCGCGATGATATCCCTCAGGGCATTGCTGATCCTGAATCTGTCCGCTATCAAAACATTCTCCGCTCCACGCTCATATCTCCTTGACCAGAATGGGATTATAAGTTAGCTCTCCCCGCATTGAAAGCGCAAAGGGACCCGGAGCATTTGCTTAAAAAGGCTGGAAATAGTATAATTAACAACACAACCGAATGTAATTGAGGGAGTTACGAATGAGACGAACTGTTTTCCCGTTGATCTTCATCCTGCTCGCCGCTTCCGCGGCCGGAGCCCAGGACAGGTTCGGGGCGATAGACAGAGATCTGCTTGTAAAGTTCGACCGGCCGCTGAGTTCCCCGGGCCGGTCTCTGTTGCTGGCGCCGCAACCGACACCCGGACAGATGCTCTTCGACGCGATACACTACGACGTCGATATCGCCTTTGACGAGATTTCGGGCCTGGTCGAGGGAAGAGTGACCGTCATCGTCGAGAGCGCAGCCGACTCCCTTTTCCAGATCGATCTCAACGCCGATCCGGTCCTTTCGATACTCTCGGTCGAGGAGGAAGGGTCCGGGCCCCTCGGATTCTCGCGAAACGGAGATGTCCTCACCGTTGATCTGCCGGCCGGCCTCGCCTCGGGAGAGCGGACGACTGTAACGGTCTTCTACGAGGGCAGTCCGACTATGGCTCCGGATACGGGGCTGTTTATAAGGACCCATGATTCGGGCCGGGTCATCTACTCGCTGAGCGAGCCGTGGAGCGCCAGGACGTGGTGGCCGTGCAAGGATTATCCCGACGACAAGGCGACATTCGATATCGCCCTGTCCGTCAGGCCCGGCATGTTCGCCGCTTCAAACGGTGACTTCATCGGCCAGGCCGACACGATATGCTGGGGCGAGCCGTTCAGTCGGTACACGTGGAAAGAAAATTACGACATGTCCACCTATCTCTTCTCGATCTCGGCATCGGAATACACCCTCTTGACCGATCAGTTCATCTACGCGCCCGGCGAGACTATGCAGGTGACCAATTACGTATACCCGCACCTCGCGGCGCAAGCGGCGATCGACCTGGATATCTCGGTTCCAGCCCTCGATTTCTTCTCATCGCTCTACGGGATGTATCCGTTCGTCAACGAAAAATACGGCGTCGCCATCTGCCAGGTAGGCGGGGGGATGGAGCACCAGACCCTTACGAGCTATGGATCGATGCTCCTGACCGGCGATCACAGGTACGACTGGCTCTGGATCCACGAGCTGGGGCACCAGTGGTTCGGTGACCAGGTCACCTGCGCCGACTGGACCCACATCTGGCTCAACGAAGGCTGGGCGAGTTACACCGAGGCCCTCTGGTTCGAGCATCTCGGCGGCCCGGGGGACCTGAAGGCATACATGGAGACGATGGACACGCCGGGTTACTGGGACGGCCCTGTGCTGCGCGATCCCGACAGCGATGATCCGTGGTACTACTTCAACCGCGTAGTCTACGACAAGGGCGCGTGGATCGTTCACATGCTCAGGCATGTGATGGGCGACGAGGATTTCTTCGACGCGACTAGAGCATATCTCGCCGACCCTCAGTTCAGCTACGGCAACGCGGACAGCGAAGAGTTCGAGGCATTTTTCGAGGGCTTCTACGGCGGACAGCTTGACTGGTTCTTCGATCCATGGCTGACCCGCGTCGACAGGCTTGCCTACCAGTGGCAATGGAACTCCTGGGAGGAAGAGGGCCGCAACTTCCTCTCCATCTATGTGAGACAGCTCGTCGAACCGTCATATACGATGCCTGTCGATTTCCGGATCTCGTACGGAACGGCCGGGGCAGATACGGTCCTCTGGATCGATGAGCCGGAGGAATCGTTTATCATCGAGACAGCGGAACTTGCCACAGCCGTCCTGTTCGATCCCGACGGCTGGATCCTCTGTGACCACAGCAATGTCACCTCGGGCATATCGCCTCCCGCCCTGCCGTTCATGTCCCAGAACTGGCCCAACCCGTTCAATCCCTCGACGACGGTCCGCTTCGGCCTCGACAGAGAGGGCTCCGTGCGGCTGCGTATCTATGACGCGCGCGGCGTGCTCATCAGGACACTCGTCGATGAACGTCTCGGGGAAGGAGCACATGAGGCCGTGTGGAACGGAAATGATTCGGACGGCAGGCCTGTCTCATCAGGAGTATATTTCTGCACGATGACATCGGGCGGGCATTCGCTTACGAAGAAGATGATCCTTCTCAGGTAGGGGGATCGCTACTTGACTGCCGTGTAGTTACATCCTGTCTTGATCACATCGGCGAGAAATTTCGTGATTCTCCCGCCCCCCGCGATCACCTTGAAGACAAACGCTCTGGTCCCGGCAGAGGTATAGGCCCTGCTGACATCCCACCTGTCGTAGACCTCCCTGAACCCGTGCTTCCTGAGGATCCTCCGGGCTTTCCAGGGAGTGAACCAGTGTATCGCCGGATTCTCCGTATAACCGACAAGTTCCGGCCTCTTGACCTTCGCCCAGTTCATTATCCTGATCTTGAGACGGTCGGGATACCATCCGAAAAGGGGGAATCCGGCTATCTCTGACGTCCGGGGGCATATCGAGCTGGCAGTGTTGAACCAGAAGATGCCGCCCGGCCCGAGCACCCGGTATACCTCGGAGATCGTCGCGTCCAGATCCTCGACATGCTCCAGCACGGAAGTACATATCACGACATCGAATGTCCCGTCTTCGAAAGGCAGCTCCTCCGCCCTGCCCTTCCTTATCTCGAGCGGGACAGAGAGGTGTTCCGAGAGCCGGGCCGCGACCGATCTCGCCTCATCCCAGGGTTCGACGCCGACAGCCTCATATCCAAGGTTCCTGTACGCGGCTACGTACTCTCCCTGCGCCGCTCCGATATCAAGCAGCCTGGCGTTATCCGGTATGTCGATGAGAGATCTGAGCCTTTTCAACCGCAACTCAGCGAGGCGGAAGGCGGCAGGCAGCCTGGAGATCACTTCCTCAAAGGATACTGTTTCCTTGGCCTGCATCGTTCCGGACATGATCCCCCTGCAAAGCTGTCCCCGCCGCTGTTGCGTCTTTCCGCCCGGCACTTTATCGGATATCATCCAATATGACAATGAGAGAAATCCAGGGTCACATGAACAGAAGCGGCAGTTGATCGGCGACGAGGAATCCCTCGACGTTCGGAACGACCCGGTCATCTTCGACAGTCGCGAGGGGGATCTCGAGAAGCTCCTCGAGAGTCTCCTCCCAGCCGGGGTGTTCCCTGAGAAGCTCTGTCTCGACGCCCAGCACCGTCCTGAACCCGAGCATCAGCCGTTCGGCCCTTACCTGATCAACGGTGAGCTCTTCCTCACCACCGAGAGGGATCTCTCCCCTTTCAAGCGCACCGAGCCACATGTCCACAGAATTGTGGTTCCAGCGCCTGACCCGGCCGTCGAACGAATGTGCCGAAGGGCCGAGGCCGAGATACGGCACCCTGCTCCAGTAACGTGTGTTGTGCCTCGAGCGATTCTCCCCGCCCCGGGCGAAGTTCGAGACCTCGTAGTGAGTATAGCCTCCGCCGGAGAGCACACTCGAAGCCTCAAGGAACATCTCCCTCTGGACCTCTTCCTCAGCGCAGACTGAATCGCCGGCCAGCATCCTCTCTCCGAGAGGCGTACCTGGCTCAAGTGTGAGCTGATAACACGAGATGTGCTCGAGTTCGAATCCGAGAGCCCTGTCCAGGC
The DNA here is from genome assembly GCA_963836185.1 of Candidatus Krumholzibacteriia bacterium. GTDB lineage: Bacteria > Krumholzibacteriota > Krumholzibacteriia > Krumholzibacteriales > Krumholzibacteriaceae > JAUWCL01. The sequence goes on along the minus strand of CAWIIQ010000002.1, from coordinate 124,772 downwards.
TTTCTCTCCAGCTCTCGACAGTCTGCCGCGCGGACCCGAAGATAAGATCGATCCCGATACTTCCGAAGCCAGCTCCTCTGGCCGCTTCAATCGCCGCCGCGGCTCCAGAGGCGTCGTGGCGCCTTCCGAGAAACGCCAGTTCCTCGTCGTCGAACGACTGGACACCGATGCTTATCCGGTTGAATCCGGCGGCGAGATACGCCTCGAGCGCGGCCGGCGTTATATCGTCGGGGTTGACCTCGATCGTGATTTCCGCTCCGGACTCGAGGCCGTGCGACCGGGATACGATCCCCGGCAACATCGAGACAAGCTCCGGGTCGATCGCCGAGGGAGTCCCCCCTCCGACATAGAGCGACCCGGCTGGCCCGGAGATCTCCTCGCCCCGCAGTTCTGCCTCTGTCTCAACGGCGCGAATGTACCTTTCGGCAGTATCGCAATCTGTCACGGAATAGAAATCACAGTAGGCGCATTTTGTCCTGCAGAAAGGAACGTGGATATATATGCCTGGAGAATCATTCATCCTGGGTCTTCAGTACGGCGACAAAAGCTGTCTGCGGGATCGACACCTTGCCGATCGTCTTCATCCTCTTCTTTCCCTTGGCCTGCTTCTCGAGCAGCTTTCGCTTACGCGAGATATCGCCCCCGTAGCACTTCGCCAGCACGTCCTTGCGCATCGCCTGGATCGTCGATCTCGCGATGATCTTTCCACCGATAGCGCCCTGCACGGCGATCTTGAACATGTGCCGCGGTATCTCATCGCGCAGCCTGTCGCATACCTGCTTGGTCCTCGGCCTCGCCCTGTCCTTGTGCACGATCATCGCCAGGGCGTCGACCCTTTCGCCGTTGACGAGGATATCGATCTTGACGAGGTCGTTCTTCCTGTAGTCTGTCAGCTCGTAATCGAAAGAGCCGTAACCCTGCGTGATCGTCTTGAGCTTATCGTAAAAATCGTGGATGACTTCGGCGAGCGGCATGTCGAAGAGAAGCTCGATCCTGCCCGGCGCGGGATAGCTGAAATGCGAGTTCTCCCCGCGGCGGTTAAGGCAGAGCTGCATCACCGCTCCCATGTATTTCTCCGGGAAAGAGGATGCTGGCACGGATGTAGGGCTCGAGCGCGCTCTCGATATGAGCAGGATCGGGATAGTACTCCGGGTTGTCGACCGCGACTTCCTCCCCGCCGTCGAGGATGAATTTGTACAGCACACTCGGAGAGGTCATGATGATCGACTGGTTGAACTCCCGTTCGAGCCTCTCCTGGAAGACCTCAAGATGCAGCAGCCCGAGAAACCCGCATCTGAATCCGTGGCCGAGGGCCGCCGAGGAGTCCTTCTGGTATATCAGCGAGGCGTCGTTGAGCTTGTATTTCTCGAGCGAGTCGGCCAGGGCGTTGTAGTCGTTGGAGTCGATCGGGTAGATCGAGGAGAATACGACCGGCTTGACCACCTTGAACCCGGGCAGCTGCTCGGAGACGTTATCGCCCTCGTGGACCACCGTATCGCCTATCCTCGTGTCGCTGACCGTCTTGACGCCGGCGATGATATACCCGACCTCTCCGGCGGAGAGCTTTTTACGCTTCACATGTTTCAGCTTGAAGACCCCGACCTCTTCGACCTTGTAGATCGTTCCCAGTGACATGAATCTTATCGAGTCGCCCGGCTTGATACTGCCGTCCATCACGCGGCAGTGGATGATCGCCCCGCGGAACGGATCGTACTGGGCATCGAATATCAGGGCCCTCAAAGGTTCCTTTTCAGTATCCCTCGGCGGAGGGATCTTCTCGACGACCGCTTCGAGTATCTCCTCGATGCCGATACCGGTCTTGGCTGAGCAGAGAAGCACATCGTCCGAATCGAGTCCCAGCTCGAGCTCGATCTGCTCCTTCGACATATTCACGTCGGCCGATGGCAGGTCGATCTTGTTTATCACGGGAATGATCTCGAGATTATGCTCGAGGGCCAGGTACAGGTTGGCCACCGTCTGGGCCTCCACACCCTGGCTGGCGTCGACCAGCAGCAGGACACCCTCGCATGAAGCGAGCGCCCTGGAGACCTCGTAGGAGAAATCGACATGCCCCGGCGTATCGATCAGATTCAGCACATATTCTTCGCCCGACTTGCTTTTGTACGGGATAGCCACGGTCTGGCTCTTGATCGTGATACCGCGTTCGCGTTCTATATCCATCGTGTCGAGCATCTGGTCGTGGAAATCACGAGCGGTTACCAGCCCCGCGCCCTGGATAAGCCTGTCGGCGAGGGTCGATTTCCCGTGGTCGATATGGGCCGTTATGCTGAAATTCCTGATATTCTTCATAATCCTGTCCGGAGAAAGTGTAGGTATAATCAGCAATCTACAGGTTTAAAGCGCAAGTGTAAAGTGCTGCCTCGCAATAAAGAAGGCCCGCCTCCGCGAGTGCGGGGCGGGCCTGGAACGGACTGTCTCGAATAACCGGTCATTAACCGGCCATGATCGAAGCCACATCGTCCGCGGCGTCACCTGTCGGCGCTATGCCGAAGGTATCGACGAGGACCTTTACCACGTTCGGCGACAGGAACGCCGGCAGCGTGGGCCCGAGCTTGATGTTCTTGAATCCGAGGTGAAGCAGGGCCAGCAGCACAGCCACGGCCTTCTGCTCGTACCACGCAATATCGAACGCCAGCGGAAGGTCGTTGACGTCTTCGAGTTCGAACGCCTCTTTCAGCTTAAGCGCCGTGACGGCAAGCGAATACGAATCGTTGCACTGTCCGGCATCGAGGACCCTGGGAATACCGCCGATATCACCGAGATCGAGCTTGTTGTACCTGTACTTCGCGCATCCGGCGGTCAGTATCACGGCGTCCTTCGGAAGGTTCTCGGCGACCTCGGTGAAGTAAGAGCGTCCCTTCTGCCTTCCATCGCAGCCCGCCATTACGACGAACTTCTTGATGGCACCCGATTTGACGGCCTCGACGATGTCACCTGCCAGAGCTGTTACCTGGGCGTGAGCGAATCCGCCGACGATCTGCCCGTCCTCGATTTGCTCGGGAGCGGCCGATTTCTTCGCTATCCCGATGATCTCCGAGAAATCCTTCTTTCCACCATCGGCGCGATCGGCGATGTGCCTGATGCCGGGATATCCCGCCAGGCCCGAGGTGAATATCCTGTCCCTGTATCCATCTTTTACGGGCGTGATGCAGTTGGTCGTCATCAGGATCGGGCCGTTGAACGAATCGAACTCCTTGCCCTGACTGTACCAGGCACCGCCGTAGTTGCCGGCGAGGTGGCCGTACTTCTTGAACGAAGGGTAATAGTGAGCCGGCAGCATCTCGCCGTGTGTGTAGATATCGACGCCTGTCCCGTCTGTCTGCTCGAGGAGTTCCTCGAGATCCTTCAGATCGTGGCCCGAGACGAGTATGCCGGGATTGCCGCGCACGCCGGTCTTGACTGTCGAAATCTCGGGATTGCCGTATGTATCCGTATTTGCCTTGTCGAGCAGAGCCATCGTATCGACGGCGCACTTGCCGGCCTCGAGCACGAGCCCCGTGAGCTCTTCGGCTGAAAGATCCCGCGTCGTCGCGGAGAGGCCCTTCATGATGAACGAGTAGATCTCATCGCTCTCGTACCCGAGGACCCAGGCATGGTGAGCGTAGGCGGCGATGCCCTTGAGGCCGTACACGAGCAGCTCTCTGAGCGAGCGGATATCTTCGTTCCCCGTCGACATCACACCGACTTCGAGTCCCTTGGCCCTGATGTCTGCGCCTGGCGCGGGCGACCACGCTGCTGCTTCGTGTATCGTTCCCTCGAGTTCACCGGAATATTTTTTCATCAGATTGTCGCGAAGGGCGATCCCCTCATCGATCAGCTCTATAAAGCGATTGTCATCGAAATTGCCGTTGGTGATGGTGGCGAACATCGCACCTGACAGGTACCTGCCCGCGGCCATGAAATCGTCGCTCCCCTCGACAGCCCTCGAACCGGGTATCGAAACACCTTTCGAAACGAAGATGAGCAGATCCTGGAGCGCAGAGGTCTCCGGCGACTTGCCGCAGACGCCTGCTTTCGTGCAGCCTGTGTTCCCGGCTGTTTCCTGGCACTGGTAACAGAACATGTTCATTGTCAGGTCTCCTTTTCCATCAGGGGCTATCCGGTCCGCGCCGATATCTTCCACGCGTCACCGGAACCGAATAATAACCGACACAAGGATATGCTGCCTTGACCGGGGTCAATTCCGGCGGATATTTGTATTTTTTGTGATTTCGCCTGTTGATATTGTACCGCCTGTCATGCAGGATAGCAAGACTATGAACGTGACGGGTATACTGATGAAAACGGCCCTGTTCCGCGATCTCGGCGAGCAGCTGCTCTCGAAGCTCTCGGAGGGCGGGCGTAGGATCGAGATCGCCCGCGGGGAGCATCTCTTCTTCGAAGGGGATGAAGGCAGCTCCCTATTTGTCCTCGAAGAAGGAGGCATCAGGCTCTACAAGCTGGCAGAGGACGGCCAGGAGACGACCGTGAAGCTCGTCAGCCCTTTCGAAGCTTTCGCGGAGGTCGCATTCTTCGACAAGGGTCGCTATCCCGTCAGCGCGATCGCGACAAAGTATTCCGTTGCCTGGGCCATTTCGGGCTCGAACTTCCAGGCACTGCTGGAGGACAGGGCCTTTCGCCGCGAGTTCATCTCGACGATAATCGGGAGGCTTCGATACCTCTCACAGAGGATCCACTACCTGACCGCCTACGATGTCGAGCAGCGCTTCTTCCGCTTCCTGTACGAACAGTGTGGAGCGGAAGAGACATTCACCGTCGAGATCCCCAAGAAGGAGATCGCGGCCGCGATAGGCACGGTCCCCGAGACTCTCTCAAGGCTGATACTCCGGCTGCGCGACAGGGGCGACATAGTATGGAAGGGTTCCGTGATCACTGTGCGCCGGGGGTTATGGGAAGAACAGGGAATGCTTCCCGGAGACAGTAACCGCGTGGATTGACCCGCGTCAGAAAGATCGGCGATCATGGACCTCCAGGACGTTTACAGAAATATCCCCCGCCGTTACGAAAGTACCAACCATCTGCTGACTTTCGGTCTCGACATGATATGGAGAAGGATCGCCGCCGATATCGCGGTACGCGCCGCCAGAGGGGGTACCTGGCTCGACATGTGCAGCGGTACGGGCGAGACTTCTCTTCTCCTTTCACGCCGCTCACCTGCCGGCACGGCTGTCATCTCGGCTGATTTCTCCGTCCCGATGCTGCGCGAGGGCATAAGGCGGCGAGGCAGCGAAGCGCTAGTCCCGGCCGCCGCTTCGGCGGACGCCCTTCCCTTTCCAGCCGGAACATTCGATCTCGTTACGGTGACATTCGCGGCGAGAAACCTCCGGAGCCGCAGCGGGCTCTTCGCCGGTTCTCTAAGGGAGATAAGACGGATACTGAAGCCCGGGGGGGTCTTTGTGAACCTCGAGACGAGCCAGCCCGAGGCCGCTCCGGTCAGAAGTATCCTTCATACTTACGCCGGCCTTGTCATCGGAAGGCTCGGGAAAACGCTTACCGGGGAGAAGGAAGGGTATGCCTACCTCTCCGGTTCGATACGGTCGTTCCCCGGACCGGCCGCACTAGCCTCTGAAATATCGGAAGCGGGCTTTTCCCGTGTCACATGGCAGCAATTGATGTTCGGCGTCGTCGCCATCCATACGGCGACAGTCTGATCGAGCGCCTTATTTAAACTGTACACCCCGCTTTTCTTCTGAGAAGATTCCCCCGGAGGCAGGATAAAATGGATAGTAACGATAAGACGGGCATATGGAACGATGTCAGGAGCGAGTTCTCCACCTCCGGCGATATCGCCTACTTCAATCACGCCGCCATAAGTCCGCTCTCGTTGACTTCCCGCCAGGCCCTGGACGGACTGTCCGCCCTGCTGGCCGGCGGCGCCCTTGCTGAAGAGGAGATCTTCGGGCGGGTCGCGCAGGTCCGGTCCGCGGCCGCGGAACTGACAGGCGCGGCGGCGGACGAGATCGCTTTCGTCAAGAACACGACCCACGGGGTACAGATAGCCGCCGGAGGAATACGGTGGAAAGATGGCGACAACGTCGTCATGCCCTCAATCGAGTTCCCCGCCAACGTATACCCGTGGATGGGATTGTGGCGAAGGGGCGTCGAACTCCGGATGGTCGAACCCGCCGACGGACTGGTCACGGCGGAGATGCTGGCCGAAGTCTGCGACTCCCGCACCAGGGCTGTCACCGTCAGCCAGGTCCAGTTCTCTACAGGACAGAGGATCGATCTCGACGCGCTCGGTGATTTCTGCCGCGGCAGGGGCATCTTTCTCCACGTCGACGCCATACAGGGACTGGGCGCTCTCGAGATCGATGTCGGGAGATCGAAGATAGATTTCCTCTCCGCCGGCGGCCACAAGTGGATGATGGGTCTTCCGGGAGTCGGGATATTCTTCTGTCCGCAGGGAACTTCTCGACCAGATCGATATCTGGAACCCAGGCTGGACCGGAGTGGTCGATCCAAGGGATTTTATTGACTACGACTTCACATACCGCGATTCGGCGGAGCGGTTCGAGGAAGGCTCTCCGAACCTTCACGGGATATACGCGCTGGGAGTTTCGATAGACAGGATACTGAGACTGGGAAAGAACGCGGTCGAAAAGAGGATACTTTCACTGACCGGCCGGCTCGCCGCCGGCCTCATGGAAAGAGGATTCAGGATAAAGAGTCCGTTGGGAGACGGGGAAAAATCAGGTATACTCTGCTTCGACAGCGAAAAAGAAGAGGCTCAGCCTGTCTTCGCGCGGCTGCGGGACGCCGGGATCGTCTGCAGCCTCAGGGAAGGGGCGGTGCGCCTGAGCCCGCATATGTACAATACGGAAGAGGAATGCGAACATGTTCTTGAGACTGCCGCCGGCAGCTGACAGCCGGCGTGAAACGGAGGCAGGACAATGAGCGAACTCAGGTCAAGACCGATACTTCAGGGGCTGGCGCTGATTCTTATCGGGCTGCTTTTCATCCTTGGAAATTTCGGAGCTTTCCATCCCGACTGGGAAGTGGTCTTCACATGGATGATCATGATAATGGGAGTGGTCTTCTGGGTGGGATTCCTGATGGACAGGAGCCGTGACTTCCTGATCATGCCGGGGACGATCCTCGTGATCTACGGTGTAGTGTTCTTTCTGATAACTAAATATACATGGGCATCGATCGAAAATATGGGGCCTCTCTTTATCCTGGCCCCCGCTCTCGGCCTTTACTTCACATACCTGCTGAGCAAGAAAAACAGGAGCATATTGATAACCGCCGCCGTGCTGGGGTTGATCAGCCTGATATTCCTTCTGAACAGCGTTCCCGTATTCAAATACATATGGCCGATCCTGACGGTAGCGGCGGGCGTGTTCATAATCGTAAATCCCGAGAAAAAAATCGATATACCGGGCGGGCAGGCAGACGCGTGACGCGGGATGCGGCCGGCGTGAAATGGAGGCAGAACGATGAGTGATGGAAGAAAGAGACAGGTAGTTCCCGGCCTGATCATGATCATGGTCGGGATAGTATTCCTGCTGGGCAATTTCGGCGCTCTCGATCTCGACTGGGAAGTGCTCTGGACATGGATCCTGATCGTTATGGGAGTCATCTTCTGGCTTGGATTCATATTTGACCGCACCAAAGACGGCCTGATCATGCCGGGAACGATACTGCTTACAATCGGTGTGGTCTTTAATATCAACGCACGATACGACTGGGCTCATATGGATCACCTCTGGCCCTTCTTCATCCTGGCGCCGGCTTTCGGGTTCTTCGCGATGTACCTGTTCGGGAAAAGGGACAGGGGCATACTCGTGCCGGCAGCGATACTGTCGATAGTCGGAACGATATTTCTGATGGGAAGTATTCCCGTGCTGAAATTTATCTGGCCGCTTCTTCTGATCAGCGCTGGTGTCCTTGCCCTCACCAGGTCCGGCTCTGACAACAATAACCGGGAGCAATAAAATGAACCTGAGAACCAAAGAAAACAGATGGGCGCTGGCCCTGATAGGTATCGGGATCCTCGCCCTGCTCGACGGCTTCGGTGTCATCGACCTCTGGGGAGGTTTCTGGAGACTCTGGCCGGTCATCCTGATCGTCTGGGGATTCAGCCTGCTGAGAAAGAGGGGGAAATCTTCGGGGCACAGCGGCAGAAGGATGTTCGGCGATACCGTGGAAACATCCGATTCGCCTTACGTAAAGCACTCCAGCGCCTTCGGCGACATCAGCATAAGGGTCCGCACGGAGGAATTTTCGGGCGGGAGCGCGAGCACGGTCTTCGGCACGATATCGATCGACCTTTCCGATGTCAGGAGAATAGTCGGGTACGGGCAGCTCGACCTCCATACGGTCTTCGGCGATATCTCGCTGAGAGTTCCGGCAGGCATGCCTGTCGAGATCAGGAGCAACGGCGTCTTCGGCGAACTCAAGGCTCCCGAGGGGGGCAGTACCGATGGTAAATGCTATCGTTCCCCCGGTGGAGAAGGAGATGAAAGCACACTAGTCATAGCCTGCTCACAGGTATTCGGTGACGTAGAGGTGATCATAGCGTGATCGTCGTCATCGTACGATAACGACCTTTCTGACAAGAACGGTACTTCCGGCTTCCAGCCTGAGAAAATAGACTCCGCTTGACACGGCGTCTCCCGAGGGATCTCTTCCGTCCCAGGCGTACTCGTGCCTGCCTTCATCGAGAGTATCAGTAATCATCGCGACTACGCGCCTGCCGGTCAGGTCGAACAGCGTCAGGTCCACGGGCAGCCGCGAGGGGAGCTCGAACCTGACCCTCGTATGGTTGAATAGAGGATTCGGGAAATTCTGATGCAGGACTACCGTCGAGGGTAAAGGATCGGCGCTGATCAACCCTGCCAGCTGCGCCGCCGAGCCCGCAGCCACCTTGACGATATCGGTCATGTAATCAAAATCGATATTAGCGGCGACATCGGAACATGCATGGTAGTTCGGGTTGTTGAAATACTCTTTCTCAATCAGCAGTATCGCGGGAACGCCCGGAATCTCCCAGAACGGTTTGTGGTCGCTCGTAGGAGAATAATTGAACATATAGTTGCAGTCGAGGTCGAGCTGGAGAGATGCCGACATGTCGATTATCAGAGCGGCCAGCGCCGAATCAAGGGGGTCCTCCCTGCCTGCCACCTCTACCGTGACTCCCCCGCTGTAATCCCTGCCAATCATGTCGAGATTGATGACGCCGCCGACTGTAAGATCGGTGTCCCTCACAGCGACATAGTGCCTGCTGCCCACCAGCCCCGTCTCCTCTCCGTCGAACAGGATGTACTCGATCGACCTGTCGAATGACGCTCCGGCGAAGACCCTCGCGATCTCCAGCACTCCGGCGCATCCACTTGCGTTGTCATCGGCGCCAGGGGCGCAATACGGGTCCTGCCAGTTCCTCGAGTCGTAATGAGCGCAGACGACGATCTTCTCATCGGGAAGTGTCCGGCCCTCGCTGCTGAAGATCAGGTTCTCGCCCCAGATAGTGTCTGAGAGCTCCCACTGGCGGCAGGTGACCTGTGTCTCTCCCAGTTCGAGCTTCAGCGGCATGTTCATCCCGACCGCCCAGACCGTCTCGGATGGAGAAAAGACAGTCTCCCTGATATCCTCGTCACGGGCGCAATCGTATACGACCGGCGACCATGTCGCTCCTCCATCCTCCGTGCTCCACACATCGCCTCCGATTCCCGCAGCGACCGCGTTGAGGGAATCGATCATCGTCACCGTGTAAAGCGATGACTGAACGGCGACCGTGTTCCAGGTATCGCCCCCGTCAGTAGTGTGGTAAGTCACTCCATCTCCGACAACTATTCCCCTGTCCGGGCCCGAGAACTCTATGTCCCAGAGAGTATCGAAACCGGGATTGATACTGGTCCACGTTGCGCCGAGATTCTCGCTCTCGAAGATCGTTCCGTCGACCGAGACTATCCAGACATGCATCGGCCCCGAAGACGCGGAGCCGTTCAGCTGCCTGTGTATGAAATCAGCCGGATCGAAAGGAGCGCTGAGGTGCCAGTCACCCATGGCGTACTGCATCCTGAACGCCGTTCCGAACGAACCGGAGACGATCGCCGCGTCAGACTCAAGGAATACGATCGAACTGAGCGCAAAGATACTGTTCGTGACGTCGCCGATGACCTTGTCATTCCAGGTCATTCCGCCGTCTTCGGAATAATGAAGTTCCCCGAACCCCACCCCTTTCGTCTTGCAGGCAGCCCAGAGAGTGCCGAAACGGTCGAGGGCCAGATCGTATATCCTCGCGTCTATCCTTGAGACGACTCTCGCGGTATTCCAGTCCTCCGCGGCTGTCATCATGTATATCTCGCCCTCGTTAGTGCCTGTCCATAACGTCTCCCCGGTAACAGAAACCTCGGCGGCGATCAGAGCGGGATAGTATACACTCAGGGAGAAGGGCTGGCGTATTGCGCTGTATCCCAGCTCCGCTACCCGTTCGAGCAGGTAATCCCTCGCGATGAGCTTTTCCGGCAGAAGGGTCGATCTGGTCGCGATACATGTTCTTGTGCCGCCGACTGTCACCGAATCGGCTCCGCTCAACTCCCTGACCGTGACAAGAAGTTCCTCACGCTCTATTCTCCCGGCCAGTTCGCACAATCCGCACGCCTGGGCAGAAACGGGGCTGCTGCCCGCCATCGCAGATTGAATGATGAATATGATTGTCAGGAGAAGAAACGGTGCAGGTGCCGCCTCGATGCCGGGTCCATGCTGCAGTTGCCGCGTCACGTAGCGTTTCAACCGGAAATTCCTTTCCAAATGGGGCCTTTCATTATAGTATACCACCTATTATTTCCGGGGGCAACGCCGCCCTGTCCGTTGCTGTCTCGCCGGTCAAGGGCATTCCCGGAGGATAAAACTGAATACTAAGTCTTTCGCGCGGCATTCGGAGGTGCTCGCGGTGCTTTCCTACACCGACTATTTCGGGATTCCCGACGAGAAGATGATAAGGGTCATGGGGGCCGCCCTGTCCAGGGGAGCGCTGTACTGCGATATCTTTTTCGAGCATGCTGTCGAGAACCAGCTCACCATGGAGGAAGGAATCGTCAAGGAGGGGATCAAGTGGATCTCCCATGGCGCGGGAATACGGGCAGTAAAGGGTGAAGGGACAGGATACGCCTACACCGAGGACCTTTCCTTCGAGAAGATGAAACAGGCCGCATTGACCGCCGCGGCGATCGCCGATACGGGAGCCTCTCCCCCTCCGGTCGCGATCAGCGAGGTTCCCTTCACGAACAGGTATCCTGTCGAGGACCCGGTCACCGGCATACCGCTCGAGAAGAAGATAGCCTGGATAGAAGAAGCGGAAGAGGCAGCAAGAAAACACGACCCGCGCGTGATCAAGGTGACAGTGTCGCTTGCCGACAGCCTCAGCACCATTCAGATAGCCACTTCTGAGGGCAGGCTGCTGAGGGATACCCGACCGATGATCAGGATCTCAGTAAGCGTAGTCGCGGAATCAAAAGGGAACAGGCAGATAGGGATATCGAGCGGCGGCGGCAGGCTGGGAAGCAGTTATTTCACCACGGGGATGACACCGGCGGAGCACGGCGAGGAAGCGGCAAGACAGGCTGTTCTCCTTCTCGAAGCCATCGACGCTCCGGCCGGCCCGATGGAACTCATCCTCGCTCCGGCGGAATCAGGCGTCCTCCTGCACGAATCGGTCGGGCACCCCCTTGAAGCGGATTTTATAAGAAAAAGGACATCGACATATACCGACCGTGTCGGCGACAGGGTCGCAAGCGACCTCGTCACCGTGATCGACGATGGAACGATCATGAACGACCGCGGATCGATAAACTTCGACGATGAAGGGACGATCCCGACACCTACCGTACTGATAGAGAAGGGTATCCTCAAAGGATTCATGCATGACCGTATAAGCGCGGATCATTTCGGGGTCAAGCCTACCGGTAACGGCAGACGCGAATCGTACAAGAGCCCTCCACTGCCGAGGATGACTGTCACCTATCTCGCAGCGGGAGAATCCGATCCGGAAGAGATCTTCAAATCAACGAAAAAGGGCGTCTTCTGCAAATCATTCAGGGGAGGACAGGTCGATATCTCCAACGGCGATTTTGTTTTCGTGCCGATCGAGGCATATCTCGTCGAAGACGGCCGTATTACAGCGCCCGTCAAGAACCTGACGCTCATAGGGAACGGACCCGATGTCCTGACCCGGGTAACGATGACAGGCAGCGATTTTTCGTTCAGCGACGGACGATGGACCTGCGGAAAGGGCCAGCAGGCCCCTGTCGGCGTCGGCCTTCCGACTATAAAGATATCGGAGATCACCGTGGGAGGAAGCGAGCTCCAGTGATGGATAAAGAACAGCTCAAGGATCTTGCGGCAAAGACGGTCGAGACAGCCCTCTCGCGGGGCGCGGACTCGGCCGAGGTATCCCTGCTCCGGGACACCGAGTTCTCTGTGACGGTACGCAACAGCTCCATAGAGAACCTGATCGAATCCGGTTCTCGAAGGATAGCTATCGATATCTACATCGGAGGAAGAAAAGCGGTCATCACATCTACCGATATCTCCGAAGACAGTATCATGCAGCTGATCGCCGAGGGTGTCGAGCTTGCCCGGATCATGGACCATGACGAATACGCCGGCCTGCCCGACAAGGAAGAGCTCGGCGCCGCCGAAGGGGACCTTGGATCATTCGACGAGAAGACATCCACGGTCACAGCCGCGGAAAAGATAGACATGGCGATGAGGCTCGAGCGGGCTACGGCCGAAATGGATGACAGGATAATCAGCGACGGCGCCTCCTGCTCGACTGTCACACTTACGAGCGTCCTCGCGAACTCACTGGGATTCTGCGAGTCCTTCGACAGGACCTCGAGCTCGATAAGTGTTTCGTGCGCCGCCGAGGACCATCCATCCTCAGGGGAGAACAAGGGCAAGAAGCAGTCCTCGTGGTGGTACTCGACGTCGATCTCGTTCTCCGGTCTCGATCCGGTCGAGAAAGTGGCTTCCAGGGCGGTAGAGCGGACACTGAGAAAACTCGGCGCCGTCAAACCGAGATCCTGCGAAGTGCCGGTAGTATTCGATGACGTCACAGCCAGGCAGCTTCTCTCGTACCTCGCGAGCGCGGCCGGCGGATCGAGCATATACCGTAAATCGTCATTTCTGGTCGATATGCTGGGAAAGGAAATCGGCTCACCCCTCGTTTCAGTCATCGACGATCCCCTCATAAAAGGCAGGCCCGGAAGCAGGCCTTTCGACGGAGAGGGAGTCAGATCACGCACCAAGACGATCATCGATGCCGGAAGGCTCGAGAACTATCTCCTCAGCAGTTACCAGGCAAGGAAGCTCGGGCTGAAGACAACGGGAAACGCAGGCGGACCTTCTAATCTTTACATGAAAGCGGGTGAGCAGTCGCCCGAAGAGATAATCGCCGGAGTCGACAACGGACTCTACCTCACATCCATGTCGGGCCCCGGCGCAAACTGGAGCACGGGAGATTTCTCGCAGGGAGCCCAGGGTATCTGGATCCGCGGAGGGAGACTCGCCGAGCCGGTCAGCGAGTTCACTGTCACAGGCACATTCGCTCAGATGCTCTCGGGAATAGCGATGGTCGGAAGCGATCTGGAGTGGCGTGGGTCTATCAACTGCCCCACGCTGCGCATCGATTCGATGACTGTCAGTGGAACCTGAGCGCGGCGAGGACCGGGGCCCCATTCCCGGCCTCGCCTTCAAGCGCTTCAGGAAGAACCTTGTTTTGATCTGTCCAAAGGTGTCCTTTAAGGTCCACCCTTGTAATCTGCAATGATTATTCCCCCGGCGAGCCGGTTTCGAGAAATAGGGGTTTTCATTCAAAACCGGTTCTCGGACCGCCACACGCTGTGATAACATCGCCGAAAAGCGGTATGATCGCCTCAGGCTGGCAGTTCATGCCGCGCAGAGACAGTCTCCGAAGTGAACAGGCCTCTTCCGGCGGGAGAAAAAATGGGTAGAACCACCTGTCTTTCAGTGACGATCGCCCTTCTGGCGGCAGTCCTGGCATCGCCTGCCGGAACCGAAGAGATCACCCTGGATGTCCTCCTGGAGAGACACGTTGAAGCTCTGGGGGGACGGGATGCGCTTGACGGGATCCGCTCTGTCGTATCGACCGGAGAGGTAGAGATGATATCTACCGGCATGAAGGGCAGTATCAGGTCGGTGATACTGATGCCGTGCCTCTCCCTGACGGAAGCGAAGCTCGGGCTATTTACGATCAGACAGGGATTCGACGGTGAGCGGAGCTGGATGGTCGGACCCAACGGCATGCTTCAGATAAGGCGCGATGAGGATTCGCGAAAGAACCAGATCACGACCTGTCTTCTTGAAAGCTTCGGTTATGTATCGCGCATCGATGGATTCGATCTCGAATATGCGGGAACTGCCGCCGTCGATTCGTCTGAATACCATGTGCTGGCTCTCACCCCGGAAGAAGGTTACCCCTGCAGGATCTTCATCGATCCCTCTTCATACCTCATCATGATGATCGAGATCGAATCGATGACCGGCACAGTCGAGCAGAGGTTCCATGATTACCGCGAGAGCAGCGGGATAATGATACCGTTCAGAAGCGTGACTTCACAGAAGGCTATCGGCCAGGCGCTCGAGGTCAGAACGCTCGACGTGGAGATCAACACGGTGATCGACCCCGCTGTCTTCCTCCCTCCCGGCGACCTCGCGGACGATTTCAGGTTCGTCTCGGAAGGCGACTCAGCGACGATCGAGTTCTTCTACGTAAACAGGCACATATACCTGCCTGTACGGATAAAGGATGGCGGACCTGAGCGGCTTTTCATTCTCGATTCAGGCGCTGGAATGACGATGATCGATGAGGATCTGGCCGAAGCGATGGGCTTCGAGTCCGACGGGCAGATTCCCGGCGCCGGAGCCGGCGGGATGACCGATTTCAGCATGACGCGGCTTCCTGGATTCAGTACCGGCGGCATCGAGTTCGAGGAACAGACCGCGATCATCTACCCGATATCCGCCCTGACAGGAAGCTACTCGGGCATCGAGGCGGGCGGAGTACTCGGATACGATTTCCTGAGCAGATTCGTAACGAGGATCGACTACGAAAAAAGACTTATCACATTTTTCAGGCCCGGCTCACAACCTTCCATCGAAGGTGGTGACACGATACAGGCTCCCCTCATGCACAAGATATTCTCAGCCGCGGCCATTCTGGACGGGCAGCACGAGGGTACGTTCCTGATAGACACAGGCGCGAATTCATCCGTCCTGCAGAAACCGTTCGTAGACGCTAACGGCCTTCTGGATGACAGGAAGACAGTCGATATCGTAGTGGCAGGAGCGGGAGGCGAGGACCGTGCAGCAGTCGCGCGGTTCAAATCGATAAAGATCGGGGAGTCGGAGCTCTCTGGTCCGGTATTCACCGTGCCTCTCGGCGGCAAGGGAATCGGCGCTTTCGAGGGGATCGCCGGGGTGATAGGAAACGACATCCTTGAAAGATTCACTGCCTGGCTCGACTATGGGAACCAGCTTGCCGTCCTGCTGCCGAACGATTCCTCCGGCGATCCATTCTGGCCGGACCGTTCAGGTATGCAGATCTCCGCTGATGACAAAGGCGCTCTCATCGTGAGGCTGGTGATACCGGACTCACCGGCCGACAGGGCCGACATTCGGCCCGGAGATATCCTCGAAACTGTAGGCGGCGCCGTGGCCACGGATGAGAACATCGACCGCATCCTTTCGCTCTTCCATGGTGAAAGTGGAGAAAAGGTCGAGGTCGAGTTCAGGAGAGACAACGAGAAAAAGAGTGCAACGATCGAACTTGAGCCGTACATTTAGTCAACAACCGGCATCAAACGCTGATAGAAGGTCGTTGAAGGGAGAACAATGGGAATCAAGCTGAAGTTTCTGGGAGCGGTCAGGGAAGTAACCGGGTCGAATCACCTCATCACAACGGAAAACTCGAAGGTCATCATCGATTGCGGACTGTTCCAGGGACGCCGGCAGGATTTCTTCGAGAAAAACTCAACGTTCGACTTCGTGCCGGGCGAACTCGACGCATGCATCCTTTCCCACGCTCATATCGATCACAGCGGCAACATCCCCAACCTAGTAAAGCAGGACTTCGGAGGGAGGATCGTCACTACGGATCCAACGAGGGATCTCTGCTCTGCCATGCTCCCCGACAGCGGGCACATCCAGGAATCAGACGCCAAATATGTAAGCAAGCTTCACAAAAGGAAAGGCCTCCCTTCCGTAAAGCCTATCTATACGAAGGAAGAGGCCCAGGAATCCCTGGAATTTTTCACGGGCCATCCCTACAACCAGAGGGTCAACGTCACAGATGATATCGATGTGACCTTTTACGATGCCGGTCACGTACTCGGATCTGCAACTCCCCTTATCGAGATCGGGGATGATGACAACAAGGTCAAGCTGGCTTATGCCGTCGATCTCGGACGGAAGGATATCCCGATACTCAACGACCCTGAACAGCCTCCCGAGATAGACTGGCTCATCCTCGAGAGCACTTACGGAGGACGGGTACACGATCCTGCCGAGACAGGCAAGGAAAAGCTGGCCGACTGCGTCTCCCGGACGGTCAAGAGGGGCGGCAAGATAATCATTCCGTCCTTCGCTCTCGAGAGGACGCAGGAGATCGTCTACTTCCTCAACCAGCTGCGTCTCGAAGGCAGGCTCCCCGATATCCCCGTGATAATCGACAGCCCGCTCGCCACGAAGATAACCGAGATCTTCTCACACCATCCGCAGGTATATGACGAAGAGATGTACAAGTCTTTCAACACGGGCGAGGATCCGCTGGGAACGCTCAACTTCGAGTACGTCAAGAATGTTGAGCGGTCCAAGGAACTGAACAGCGATGACAGGCCGATGATAATCATCTCCGCGTCGGGTATGTGCGAAGCCGGCAGGATCCTCCATCACCTCAAGAACAATATCGGCGATCCGAGAAACACCATTCTCATCGTAGGCTACATGGCCAGAAACACCCTGGGCCGCAAGATCGCCGAAAGACAGCCCGTCGTAAAGATCTTCGGCGAGGAATACGGCCTGAAGGCCGAGGTAGAGATCATGAACGCCTTCAGTGCTCACGCCGACCGCAACGATCTGCTCGAGTACGTAAAACCCCTTAAGGACACTGTCAAAGGGATATTCCTCGTGCACGGTGAGGAAGAGCAGTCCCGCGAGCTCTTCAACACCCTTATCGCGGAGGGTTACCCGGCGCACCTGCCCGAGCCGGGCGAGGAAGTGGAGATAAGCTGATATTCAGAAAGTGAAATCCATTGGTACATTGCAGGATAAGATCGCGTTTCCTCGTGTTGATCTGCCTGACGCTCTTTATGCTTTCAGGCGCCAGCCCATTCTCGATTGATGAAAAAGCGGTAATCGATGAGATCAATACTGCTCTATCAAAAGAATTCAAATCAGACGAGCCTGGCTGTTCTGTTTTAATATCGCGAAGAGGTGAGATCATATATGAAAAAGCATTTGGAATGGCAGACATGGAACTGGGCGTTCCCCTTACACCTGACTATGTATTTGAGATAGCATCAAATACAAAACAATTTACAGCAACAGCCGTTTTGCTTTTGACCGAACAAGGGAAAGTATCTCTGCAGGACCCGATAACGAGGTTCATTCCTGACTATCCGACAGGTGGAAATACAATAACAATCGAACATCTCCTGACACACACATCGGGAATTCCTGATTACCTGTCATCAGAGGATTTTGACCAGTCAGTCTGGAGAAGGGACCATACCCCCTCTGAATTTATCGATCTATTTATCGATGAGGAATTGGATTTCGAGCCTGGGACAGAATACCGATATAGCAATTCCGGTTATTATTTACTAGGGTACATCATTGAAAAAGCATCAGGGATGTCATATCAGGAGTATCTGGAGAAATCCATTTTTGAGCCTGCTGAAATGGAAAATACATACTACAACGACTATAACAGGATCATCACGAAGAGATCAAAGGGATATATGAAAGGACCGGAGGGTTTTGAAAACGCGGAATATGTAAGTCCTTCAGTCTTATATTCAGCAGGTGCGCTAGTCAGCACCGTTGGCGACTTCAACAGATATTATCAGGCACTTAATACTTATAAGATCGTGACCAGAGAGAACCTGGAGAAAGCTCGAACCGGTTATCATCTTTTAAATGGTGAAGATACCGGGTATGGATATGGTGTTCAGCCTCGCGTATTCAATGGTTATCGGACCATCGCGCATGCGGGTGGTGGTCCAGGCTATTGGTCGATGCACTGGTACTTCCCGGACAGCGATATTCATTTTATAATTTTCACTAATTGTGAAAATCATATCGATAAAGATGGTTTGATTTTCAAGCTCGCGTTATTGGTCGCAGACGATGAACCGAGCCACTGACGCGTCGCAGGTCAGGCAATGGTTACCCTTTCCGAGGCAATAGAGCTCCAGAAAAACCTCAGCGGGATGGTCAGCACGAAATGGGACGGACGTAGGGTCGCCACGATCGCAGCGGCCGACGTGCATTTCCCCCGGCGCGAGACCTCGCGGGCCGCGCTGGTCGTCGTCACCTTCCCCGGCCTCGAACCGGTCGAGACTGTCGTACGGGATTCACCGACATCTTTCCCCTACATCCCCGGCCTGCTCTCGTTCCGTGAGATACCTCCGATACTGGAAGCGTGGAAAGAGCTTCGTACGGTCCCCGGCCTGATCCTCTGCGACAGTCACGGCACGGCACATCCGAGGGGCCTGGGCATGGCAAGCCATCTCGGCATCGACCTCGGCATACCATCGATCGGCTGCGCCAAGTCGCACCTCTTCGGCAGGCACGATGAGCCGGGGCCGGAGCGTGGGGACAGTTCCACGGTCGAGGACCGGTCCGGCCGGGTGATAGGATCCGTGCTCAGGACAAGAACGGGAGTAAGGCCCGTTTACGTCTCACCGGGGCACATGATAGACCTTCACACTGCGATACTGACAGTCCTCGCCTGCTCACCGAAGTACCGCATTCCCGTGCCCCTCGCGATGGCCCACAAGGCGGCCGGCTCCCGCTAGAGGCCCCTCTTCCACCTTCCGGCACGGGTCTGGAATCCTTCTTGCAGATTACTTCACGAAACGGTCGGCCGGGACGGGAACAGCTAAACAAGATATTTGATTACAAGCGGTTATACAGCACGCCCGGCAGTGATATTTCCGGCTGCCCTACGGGCAGTCTCATATTGCAACGTCCACCTTCCGCGAGGAAAGGCGACTGGAAGAAAGGTCCGCTCATGATCATCCCCATAGGAACCAAGGCCGATCTGGCACTCAAGCCTAAAATCACGATCGGACTTATCGCTGCATGCGTAGTAGTGCATATCATCGCGACCTCGATGTCGGGGCAGACCGGGGAAGATATGTTCCGGGTCCACCGGGACCTTTATACCCAGCAGGTACGCCTGTACGTCATGGAAAAGAACGGCGAAAGCGGCCTGCCCGGGTACATCAGCCCCGAAGAGGCGAGCGGGATCGAGAGAATGGAGTACGCCGAAGACTACTACGATCTCGAGATCGGCCTGATGGCGGCAATGGGCGGATCTTACGACGCGTTCAAAGATATCGAAGCGTTCGGACTGGACCTTACCGAGAGGGGCGAATCGTACTACCCGGAATTCAGCCAGGAAGCGAGCGATTTTACCGACTGGAAGAGACTCAAGGAAAGAGAGGCAAAGGTCCTGGACAGCCATGTCAACTACGCACTCGGCCTCGTTCCGAGCAGGATGGGAAGGGTCCACACATTTATCACGCATATGTTCCTGCACGGCGACATCTGGCACCTCCTCGGAAATATGCTCTTTCTGTGGGTAGTCGGATGTCTTCTGGAGGACACCTGGGGCAGAAAGACATTCCTGGGATTCTACCTCCTCGGAGGGATCTTCGCCGGCCTGGCGCACTGCCTATCCGATTCAGGATCGACAGTTCCGATGATCGGCGCGTCGGGAGCGATCGCCGCGGCGATGGGCGCGTTCACGGTCAGGCATTTCATGACAAAGATAAAGTTCTTCTACTTTTTCCTTCTCTTATTCCGGCCGTTCTGGGGAACCTTCTACCTGCCCGCGTTCGTATTCCTGCCATTCTGGTTCATACAACAGGTCGCGTTCAAAGAACTTTCCGATTTCATGGGTGGTTCCGGAGTGGCATACGTAGCGCACATTGCCGGATACATGGGAGGAGTTGTCACGGCGCTCGTATTCAAGGCGACGGGAGTCGAAGCGAAATGGATCGATCCATCGGTCCAGAAGGCGAGGGTCGACAACGGGGTGCTCAAGGATCCGAGATTCGACGAGGCATGCGAGCTCCTTTCCTCGGGCAACATCGAGCGGGCCAGACTTCTCTTCGGCACTCTTGTCAGCGAGCGTCCGCAGGACCTCGGACTTCAGCAGGACATCGCGGTCCTCTACAGGGAACATGGGATGAGCGACGAGTGCTGCGAGATAAACGAGAAGGTGCTGAAGAACCTGCTGCTCAAATCCCGTAACGAGGAAGCGGCGAGACTGGCGCTGGAGATAATCGAGGACAGGTCCCCCGCGTCGGTCGACGTCAATCCCCAGCTGCTGCTCAGGTCGGCGAAATGGCTCTCGTCGCAGGGTCATTTTCCCGAGGCGGTAGACATCCACAGGTTCATCATCACGTGCAACAATGTTCCCTCGGTGACCGCCAAGTCATCGATAGCCCTTGCGAAAGTCCTCGATTCAGAAATGGGAGACAGCAGGGAAGCGGTCGCGGTCCTCGAAAGGGCGGAAAAACTCGAAATTTCCCATGAGCTCCATGAGCAGGTATCGGAAGCGATGATCACTATCACTGCCGGAGAACCTGTTGGAGTTGGTATCTAACTGAATATATAGCTGATACGAGGATAACTGGAATAACTGACAGATTTTGTCACATAATAATTCTTGACTTATAACGATTCTTTGTTATCTTGTAGATGCGAGACCCAATTGTTCGGGGAACACCCCTCCGGGGTTCTCGTCTGGACTGCGAAGCAACTTCGACAGACAACGTGACGAGAACCCCACCCCTTTTTTCAGGCACGGTCCCCGCCTTTTTTTTGTCCGGAATCGGCTATATCCGGCTCAGTACATCGGCGATTATCCCGTTGAAATCATCCGAATGCCCGACGAGCCGGCACCTCACCATTCCCGCCGCGTCGATCACGTAGGTAGTCGGGGTATACATCGTACCGAGTACCTCCCGTGAATACTGATGGCTGTCAAGAAGCACCGGTATCGTGACTCCCTTGTCATCCATGATACCGCGGGTCTTTCCGAGCATCCCCTTCCCGTCTATCAGAAGCAGCTTGAACCCGAGGGTCTCTTCTTCCTTCTTCAGTTCCTCCATTTGCGGCAACTCCGCAATACAGGGAGGTCAGGTGGGGCTGAAGGCTGTTATCACCATCTTCGTCCCGCGGTAGCCGGAGATCGAATGCTGCATCCCCCGGATATCGACAAACTCCCTGTCCGGAATCTGCGGGCCATCGATTATCCTGAGCTCCGCAATCCTCGATTCGAGATCGTTCGGTTCCGGATGGACTATCGCGTATAGGCTGTCCAGCTTGATATATTTCCGGTATCCGGGAGCCCCGGCCGACAGGGATATATATTTCTCCAGAGCCTCTTCGCGGTTTCCTTCATCCCAGAGCATGCGCCCCAGGGGAGCGTTGGCGAAGGTATATGACGAGGCAAGTTCGAGCACCGCTGCCGCTTCCTCCCCGCGCTCCCCGGCCTCGAGGAACTCGGCATAGATAGTGCGGGCATGATTCTTCCTGTGCTCATCGTCCGTCACCTCGATGAGCCGCGAGAATACGGCGTCGGCGACCTCCTCCTGTCCCTCCGCTCCCATCAGGTAATAGGCCATGTACATAAGGAGCCTGAAATCAGTCTCTTCGCTGTCGATCACATCCTTCGCGAGAGCGACCGACTGCAGCGAATCAGATTCCCAGAAGAATTCGAACTTCGCGAAAAGAAGCTTCCCGCGGATCGCAGGGTCAGTCTCTTCATCCATCAACACATCGAAAAAAGCGAGCGCTCCCTCGACGTCACCCTTATCGACAGCCATCGTCTCCATGATGCTCTCGAGCGCCATGGACCGGTATGGGTGACCCTCATTGTTGGCCGCGAAGATCTCGAGCCTCTCGATCCTCTTGTCCGGATCCTCGACCGAGCGGGCAGTTTCCAGCTCCTCGAGGAGATAGAGGTCCGACGTGCCGCCAGTATCCTTTTCGCCTGAACAGGACGGCAGGATACCGGCCACGAAGATGACGGCCACCGTTAATGCCATGGCCGCCGCTAGCGAAATGATCTTTTTCATGCTGCTCCTTTCATGATAAGTCCGGATTCAATTCAGTTTCTTTTCTAATGCCTCATCGATAAGCCCGGTCATCTCATCGGCCCGGCTCTGCCAGCTTCTCGCGCGTGCGAATTCCCGCAGGGCCTCCGAATCATCTCCCTTTCCGAGGGCTTCCTCGACCTTGTCTGCAAACTCCCCGCGCGAACGCGCCACATATACGAGTCCATCGAGAGATTCGACATATTCAGAAAAGGCCATGGTGACGATCGGCCTGCCCGCGGCGGCGTATTCGTAGAGTTTATTCGGATCCGCCAGGCGGCGAAGCTCGTTTACCTCGAGCGGAATCATGCATACATCCATCGATGAAAGGTAAGCCCCGAGATCGTCATACTTCTTCTCGCCCATGAAGACGACATTCTTTCTCTCTTCCGCTAGCCGTCGCGCCGCCTCCTCCACTTCCCGGAAGACAGGCCCTATCAGGGCGATCGACGCCCCCGGGAACCTCCTCGCGATCATCTCAACCAGCTCGAAATCGAACCACTGCGCGATGGCGCCCACATATCCGATCACCGGGCGCCCCAGGACATTCATATCGTCCGGGATACCGGCCGCGGCGGACCTCTGGAACATATCGTAATCGACGCCGTTCCCCAGAAGCACCGCGTCTCCAGCGCCCGCTTCATTGAGCCTTTCGACGAGTCCGGCGCTGACCGCCGTCACGACGTCAGCATCACGCGCGACCCTCTCGAAGCAGCCCTGGACCCATCCCGGCACATTCGGGAAAGAGGCCGGATCGTCATTGCAGTCGTAAAGCATGAGCTTTCTCGAAAGCAGGGGAAGGACAGGGGCATAGTAAACGTTCGATACGTAGAATACCCGGTCGCTTCGATGAAATCCGGTCGCCCGCAGTAGTATTTTCAGCCATACGAAAAGCATCACGTTCCAGAGAAACCTCGCCGGAGGGAAAGAAAAGAGAGCCCTGGCCCATTTCTGCGGGAAATTCTTGAGAACTGGGACACAGGCATGCACGACATTGCCGTCCCTCTCGGGCCTGAAATTGCTTCGCCTTCCCCTGACTACCGTTGACAGGAAGAGGATCCTGCGGTCATCCGGGAACCTCGACAGGATCTGCTGCTTGCGCGTCCTGACATAGTGCCACTGGATCTCCGAAAAACAGACGATCTTCAAGAGAGCCTCCACTGTCCGGCCAACTGATGCGGGCAGGCTGTCGCCTACCGGTAGAACTCCACGATCTTCCCCGCGGCATACTCCTGCATCTCAGGTGTCAGTTCGGTAAAGATCGGAAGCGCAAGCGTCTCGAGCGCCGCCCTTTCCGACTCGGGACAATCTCCCTCGGCCCCGCCAAGGAAAGAGAAACATTTCTGAAGGTGAAGCGGAACGGGATAATAGATCTCGCATCCGATATCGTTCTCCTGCAGGAAAGACTTGAGATCGTCGCGCCGCCGGGCCCGGATCACATACTGGTTGTAGATATGGCGGTTTCCCTCGCTGACCGCCGGAGTCGTAACCCCCTCGATACCGCCAAGCATACGGTCATACCGGGCCGCATTCGAGATACGGCCGTCGCTCCAGGCGTCGAGGTGCCTCAGCTTGACGAGCAGGACGGCCGCCTGCAGGGCATCGAGGCGGCTGTTGATACCCACCTCGTCGTGGTAGTACCTCTCCCTGCCTCCATGATTCCGCAGCCGGCGCAGGTCCCCGGCGAGCTTCTCATCGCTCGTAGTTATGATGCCGCCGTCGCCGGCCCCGCCGAGGTTCTTCGAGGGGAAAAAGGAAAAACAACCGGCAAGCCCGATCGAACCTGCCTTGCGTCCCTTGTATTCAGCACCTATCGCCTGGCAGGCATCCTCGATGACCGGTATCCCGCGCGCGCCCGCGACTTCGAGTATCGGGTCCATCTCTGCCATCTGCCCGTAAAGGTGGACTATGAGGATCGCTTTTGTCCTGTCTGTGACAGCGGCCGCAACAGCGGCCGGATCGATATTGTACGTGATGGGATCGATATCGGCGAAAACGGGCCGGGCACCGAGTCTCGTAATGCTGCTGACCGTTGAGAAAAAGGTATAGGGCGTAGTTATCACCTCGTCACCCGGGCCGAGCCCGAGCGCCATGAGGGCGAGGAGGATCGCGTCGCTGCCCGATGCCACGCCGACTGCGTCTTTCGTGTCACAGTATCCGGCGATCTCCTTTTCGAGCTCCGCCACCTTCGGGCCCATGATAAAGTACTGCGAATCGAAGACCTCAGTGACCGCTTCCATCACCTCTGCGCGAATATTTTCATACTGAGCTGTGAGATCGAGCAGTTTTACCTTCAATTTTTTCCTCCCTGACTGCGGCCGATGCCTTCGTACAGCCTTATCAGCTCCCCGCTTGTCTTTTCCCAGTTGTATCTGTCGAGAAACGCTTCTCTCCCCGCTTCGGAGACCTTCACGCGAAGGTCCGCATCGTCACGCAGCTGCCTGACTTTCGCGGCGAAATCATCCGGATCGTCGTATCTGAAGACCAGCCCGCCGCCTGAATCTGTGATCACCCTCGCAAGGGGCGGGCAGTCGCTAACGAGCACCGGCTTGCCCAGCATCATGTACTGGAATATCTTGTGAGGAATAGTCGTATCGGTATGCGGATTCCTCTGGTGCGGAACAAGGCAGACATCGCTCGCGTGTATGTAGCTCCAGATCCTGTCGAAGGTCTGCCAGCCGGTCATCTCTACGACGTCACCGCATCCCAGCCTGTCAACGAGGCGGACCAGGTAATCCATGTACGGCTTGTTCCTGTCGCCGACCAGAAGAAGAAGTATATCGGACACCTTTTCGCGCAGCTCAGGCATCGCGCCGATTATCACATCGAGTCCCCGGTGAGCCGAGAACTTGCCTACATACGAGATCACGAACCTGTCACGGTATTTCTCGAGGATATCGAGATCTACGGGGGTTTCCTCCCCCTTGCGGTGTGCCGTGTTCGATACGACGAATATCTTTTCGCCGGGCACCCCGATCCCCTCGAGCCGCTTCTTTGATTCCTCGACAACGGCGATCACCGCGTCGACTTCTCCCAGGATCTCCCTCTCGTAACGCGACCACCGGCCGAAATTGTATATCGTCTTCTTTTTCCACCCGCTGGTATACCAGACCTGCAGCCCCCCGGGAAAGTTCTCGTGGAGGTCTGCAACGACGGGTATGCCCTCGGCCCTTCCGACGCGGACAGCCTCGCCGACGAGCGGAAGGTCGTGCACGTGCAGGACATCTATCTTCCTGCTCCTTACGAAATCGGTCATCGCCCGCCGCCAGAGCCTGTCCCGGAAGGTGAAATTGAAAGTGTACCTGTGAAATTTCTCCCTCGCGCTGCTCATCCTCACTCCGCGCAGCAGATGCATCCCCTCCCACATCTCCTCGCGAGGCTGCCCCCCGGCACCCTCCAGGAGGAGATGGACCTCGTGCCCTTCCGAGATGAGGGTCCCTGCTTCCTTTTCCACCCGGATATCGTGCGGAGGTATAGTCGTCTGAAGCACCATTCCGATGCGCAAATAAATCTCCCGCTGAATTGGCGCCCAGTGCCGCCGTAATGCGTGTAAGACGTATTGGAGAATAATATGCGCAGGAGGCCGGGCGGTAAAGTGTAGATTTCAGGAGGCCATTGACATATAGTATTCCCCATGGAAGGAAAAACCGGAAAAACAAGGATAGAGAAAGTCGTATACGGAGGCCTTGGGCTGGCCTGGTTCGAGGACATGACCCTGTTTCTGCCTTACGCCGCCTCAGGCGATACGGTCGAATTCACCGTCACAAAGAAAAAGAAGAACTGTCTCTTCGGCGAGATAACGGGAATAGTAGAGCCTTCCCCGTCGAGGCGGGAAGCGCAATGTCCGGTCTTCGGCCGGTGTGGAGGGTGCCATTTCCTCCATCTCGATTACGAGGAAGAAACGAGGATCAAGAAAGAGACATTCCTTTCGACGCTGAAGCGCATCGGCAAGATCGATATGGAAATCGCCTCGTATACTCCATGCCCGGAACGCTTCGGCTACCGCAATCACGCCCTGTTCAAGGTCGGCTCCGGCGGTGTGGCCGGCTTCTCAAAGAGGGAATCAAGCGAGATCGTCCCCTTTCCCGCTCAGGGATGCCTTCTGCTTCCGCCCGAGATGAGAGAGGCCATATCGGCACTCGATCCGGAAGCGCTGACGCCGGGCACAAAGGTAAGGTCAAGGCTGGACAGTTTCGGCGCCATTCATTTCTGGGGCGTCGAAGGCGTGATCAGCCCGCCCGATATCCTTATGAAGGCGGGCGATTTCAGCTTCCCCGTCTATCCGGAGGCGTTCTTCCAGATAAACCGCTATCTCAACGACTCTCTGATGGATCTGGCTGTATCCCTCCCGACACAGACGGCGAAAAAGTTTCTCGACCTCTACTGCGGGGTCGGTTTCTTTTCCCTCCCGATGGCCCGCAGAGCGATAGACGTGGTGGGGATCGAGGTCCAGCGGCAGGCCCACAAGAACGCCGTCGCATCGGCCAGGCTGAACAAGGCAGCCAATGTCAAATTCATAAGGGAAACTGCCGAGAGGGGATTCTCCAGGATAGGGGAGATCGATCTCGTCCTGACTGATCCGCCCAGGTCCGGGATACCGGCGAGCGTCCTGAAATCGATAATCAAGCTGCGCCCGAGAGAGATCATCATGGTCTCATGCGACGCGCCGACATTCGCGCGCGACGCGGCGAGACTCGTCGAGGCGCAATGGACGCCTTCCGAGATACACCTCATCGACATGTTCCCGGGGACATATCACGTGGAGTCGGTGGCCCTGTTCAGGCGCGACTGACAAAGACCGGGCGGTCAATCCTCCATGTCGGTCCACTGCTGCTTTACGTTGAGCCTCTTCGTGTCGTAATGCTTCTCGACATCGACCAGGCTGGGGGATTTCCTTATCTCGGGCATCCGCACCTTGACCAGCCTCGCCCTCTGGACCCCTACGTAAAACCCGTAGTCTCCGTTCTTTATCATCTCGACGGCATTATGGCCGAAACGTCTTCCCATCGCCCTGTCTTTCTGGGTCGGCTGAGCGCCGCGCTGCAGGTAGGCGAGGGCGGTATATCTCGTCAGGCGGAAATCGTGCTCGAGAAGTCCCTTGAGGTAGTTGCCCACCCCGCCGAGGCTGTAATGCCCGAACTCGTCGAGCTTGGTATCCTTGCGGACCTCCTCCTCGCCCTCGATATGCGATCCTTCCGATACGACGATCATCTTGTAGATCTGGTCGAATCCCTGGTCGCGGCTCATCTCGAGCTGCTCGCGGAGGACATCCTTGAGATGGCCGACGCTGAAGGGATGCTCGGGAATAAGGATGATGTCGGCGAACGCCGCTTCCCCGCCGCGAAGGGCGAGCCATCCTGCGTGCCTCCCCATGACCTCGAGGAAGAAGATCGTCTGGTGAGACTCGGCCGAATGAGCGATGCGCTGTGCGCTCTCGCAGATGACGTTGAGAGCTGTATCGTATCCGAGGGAGTATTCAGTGCCGTACAGGTCACGGTCTATAGTCTTGGGGATACCGACGACGGGAATCCCCCGGTCGAAAAGAACGGAAGCGGCCCCGAGTGTGTCTTCCCCGCCTATCGCCACTATCGCGTCGAGCTTCAGCTTCTTCATGTTCTCTTTTACTATGTCGGTCCTGTCGTTATCCTCTGAGACAGGATTGGTACGGCTGCACTGCAGCTTGCTTCCACCGAGCCTGCTGTATTCCCTGATGATCTCGGGACCCAGCTCCACCACATGACCATCGTTCTCCCTTACCGAGATCGATTCCCAGCCCCTCTTCAGTCCCAACACTTCGTAACCGTACATCGTCGCCCGCTCCACTACTCCGGCCACCGCCGGATTCAGCCCGGGAGCGTCTCCACCGCCTGTAAGCACTCCTATCCTCATCTTTGCCTTCCTCGTTTAAATGTCGGTGAATCACATGACTACTGTATCATATGCCCGAACAGCGTCCGGGCGCAAGTCAACGTTTTGTCACTGGACCGTTCAGTCGCATTTCCCTCCGCGCCTCCTGAACTCCTCGATAGACACACCCTTGCTGTAGCACCCGCTTTTTACATACTTGAGGTTGACCATGAACTGGCCGGCCTTCTTGAACCCTGTATCGACGAAGATCAGCGCGCCCTTCTCGTCGAGATAGGCTACCGAGGGGTAGCCCCTCAGCTTGAACGCCCTGGCGAGGGCGGCGGGAGTGTACGTGCGCCCTCCGTACTGGATCTTTGTGTTCGTCTGCTCAGCGTTGAGTTTTATAGAGATAAAGTGCGCGCTGAGGTACGAGGCCACCTCTTCATCCTTGAACGTTTCCTTGTCCATCACCTTGCACCACCGGCACCACGATGTATAGAAATCGATGACCACCGGCTTGCCCATATCCCTGGCGAGCGCCATCCCGTTATCGAAGGACATCCAGGTATTTTCCTCCACGATCTTTCCAGTCTTGTCGACTGCCTCGATATCACCGCCGCCGCAACCCGCGAGCGTCACGGCAGTTATCATCAGCAGCGTTATCCTTTTGAAAGCCATCCGCGGCTCCTTTCCGGCATCTTCCTCTATTAAAGTCACCCGGGAAATATATCGACCGGTGCCCTGTTGTACAAGTCCACTTTACAGCGCCGGCATCCATCTCCGGCTTGAAAATACGGCTCCCGGCCTGTATTATCCTGTGACCACGGCGGTGATCATCCGCCATATATGGATTTCAGCCGGCCCTCCCGCATTCGGCAGGCCGGCCGTCTCTTCAACAGAAAGGGCCCGCATGTCGTCCTTCACGAGAAGATCCCTCGCAGCAGCCTTGATCATACTGGCGGCAGTTCCGTCATTTGCGGCAGCGGAGGAGAAAGCGGCAGAGAGATTCGAGAGGATCACGGACTGGCTCGTCCTCAGCACAGTCCCCGTTCCCCTTCCAGCTTTTCACGATGAATCGAAGGAGAAATTCGACGCATCCTGGCTGCTCGGTTACGACCATCTCCACATGTCAGGGTTGATCCCGGTCAAAGGCGCGGTCAAGGGCGTTCCCGGTTCCGGCGAGGCGGCATGGAGCGTCTCGGCAGCCGACACGGGCGGCGTCGTCCTCTCTCATGAAGGAACCGCTCCCGGCGTGACCTGGCTGGCCGCCTGGGTCGAGGTGCCGAGATGGATGAAGGTCGACATAAAGGCCAGTTCGAGCGATCCTTTCGAGCTCTTCATCGATGGGAAATCGGTGATAAAAAGCGCCAGTGGCGGCGGAGAGGAAAAGAGCGGAGATGTCGATCTCGAGAAGGGGAAGCATCTCATCCTCGCAAAAGCTGTCTACGTACCGGCCGACACCGCCAGGGCCTGGAATTTCGACGCCAGTCTCGCCGCGGGGAAGGACTTTGAGGCAGCGCCCGTCGTCTCGCTCGATCCGACGGCAGGGATGACGCTGGCCCAGGTAATGGACGTCCCCGGCGCACGCGGTGTCGACGTCTCCCCGGATGGAAGCCTCGTCCTGATAAACAAGAGCCGTTTTGTCCCTCCCGAGGGGAAGCGGGAAAGCTGGATAGAGATCCGAAGCCTCCCGAAGGGTGACCTCATCAGCAGGATCATGGATACCAGTATCGGGAGTACCCAGTGGATACCCGGCAGCAGGAAGATATCGTACGTCTCCGGCGGTCGTCTCCGGTCGCTCGACATGGACACCGGATACACGGAGACACTCGCCGAGGACCTCGGCGAGGACTTCGGCGGGTACGACTGGAGCCCGGCCGGCGACTGGATAATCTACTCGATGACAAAGAAGCCGGAAAAGGACAAGAATGGCGTCAAGAGACACCTTGGAATATATGACAGGACGGACTACGGCAGATCGAGATCGTCCCTGCACATAATGTCGATACCCGGCGGGGTGTCGAGACAGATCGCAGCCGGCAGGCACAGCTCGTACGTCTACGACATACATCCCGACGGCGACCGGGTGCTGCTCGGACGCAGGTGGGAGGATCTTTCCGGAAGGCCGTTCGGAACCTCCGAGCTCCTCCTGATGGACCTCAGCGACCAGAGCGTAGAGCAGCTCTTCGAGGGGAAATGGTTCGGATCGGCTCAGTGGTCCCCAGATGGCGACAGGATCCTCGTCACGGCCGGGCCCTCTACATTCGGCGACAGCGGCAGGGACCTGCCGGAGGGGGTCACACCCAACGATTACGACATACAGGTATACATATTCGACCCGGAGACGAAAGGTGTCAAAGCGATCACGAAAGAGTTCGACCCCGCCGTCAACAGGGCTTTCTGGGCTAAGTTCGACAAAAAGATCTATATCATCGCCGAAGACACAGAGTATGTGAAGGTCTTCAGGTACGACCCGAAGAAAGAAAAATTCACCGAGTTCGATCTCGGAGTCGAAGTGATCAGGTCCGGCGATATCGCCGAGACAAAACCGGTCGGTGTATTCACAGGCTCAGGCGCCACCCACCCGCAACGGATCTACTCGGTCGAACTCAAGTCATCGAAGCCGGATGCCAGGATCATCGACGAACCCGCTGCCGAGCTGTTCAGGCACGTGAAGCTCGGAAAGGTCGAGCCGTGGCACTTCAAGACCTCCGCGGGGTATGAGATCGTCGGCCGTGTCCACTATCCACCAGATTTCGACGCGGAGAAGACCTACCCCTGCATCGTCTACTACTACGGCGGCACCTCCCCTGTCGACAGGACGTTCGGCGGCAGGTACCCGAAGAACCTTTGGGCCGCCATGGGCTATGTCGTCTATGTGCTGCAGCCGAGCGGAGCGACCGGATTCGGGCAGGAGTGGTCGGCGAGGCATGTCAACGAGTGGGGGATCATCGTCGCCGACGAGATCATCGAGGGAACGAAAAAGTTCCTGGAGGCTCATCCATTCGTAGACCCGGACAGGGTAGGATGCATCGGAGCCTCATTCGGCGGATTCATGACACAGCTACTCGTCACAAAGACCGATATCTATGCCGCCGCCATCTCCCACGCCGGCATCAGCATGATCCCGAGCTACTGGGGCGAAGGGTACTGGGGATACGGTTACAACGCCGTCTCCGCGGCGGAGAGCTATCCATGGAACAACCGGGAGATATACGTCGATCAGAGCCCACTCTTCCATGCGGACAAGATAGTGACACCTCTCCTGCTCCTTCATGGCGGGTCCGATACTAACGTACCGCCCGGCGAGAGCGAACAGATGTACACAGCGCTGAAGATACTCGGCAGAGAGGTCGAGTACCTTCGCTTCGCCGAACAGAACCATTTCATCCTCGACTACGAAAAGAGAGAGATCTGGAGCGACGCGATCATCTCGTGGTTCGACAAGTACCTCAAGGAAGAACCGGAGTGGTGGGACGCCACCTACCCGCCTGTCGACGAGGCTGAAGAACCGGAAGAGATCGAAGCGACAGCGGTCGAGATCGAGGAACGAGGAACGGTCCTCTTCGGGAACGTGACCAGGGAGGATATCACCTCTCATATCAGCGAATGGGACACGGAGTACTTCGTGTACGAGCCGGACGGTGAGACCGTTGATAAACTCGAGGATAACATGTTCGACGTCGACATCAGGGTCGTCCTCGGCACGTGGTGCGGTGACTCGCGCCGAGAGATACCGCGCCTCTGGAAGATACTCGAGGAGATCGGATACCCGGTCGGCGATGTAGAGATGATGGCTGTCGGAAGCTCCAGGTTCACCTCGAAGATGGGGATAGACCAGGAGCTGCTCGACTGGTCAGACGCGGTGAAAAAATACTACACCGTCGAAAGAGTCGCTACGATAATCCTCTACCGTGGAAGCGAGGAGCTGGGAAGGATCGAAGAAACACCCGAGGGCGCCCTCGAGGAGGACCTCCTGAAGATCACGGAAAAGTGATCCTCAGCCGATCACAGGAATAATAACAAAGGCGGAGGGTTCAGGCCCTCCGCCTTTGTTATTGCTATGCGGATGCAGCTTTGCTGCATCGGTTATATTCACTGCCCCATGGAATCGTCGGCTTTCGACTGCGCGAGTCTCGTCGGCAGTTCGAGGCCGGTGCCTTCTTTCTTATCGACTACGAGGAGCATTATCGCGAAGACCAGTCCGGCGATGCTCAGCGACGCGAACATCCACTCCATGTTCGTGTAGCCCTGCACGACATTGTCTCCCTGCTGATCTACGATATAGCCGGCAAGGAAGGGGAATATCGTCAATCCGATATTCTGGACCCAGCCGATTATCCCATACGCCGTCCCGAGAAACTTCTCCCTGACCAGGATAGGCACGGCCGGCCACAGCGCAGCCGGCACCAGAGAGAAGGCGCACCCGAGCAGTATGAAGCCGACGGCCGGGTGTACCTCCGTCAGTCCGAGCAGGAGGTGAGCAGGAATTATCATCAGTGAGCCTACGATCATCATCCTCCCCCTGCGCCCGAACTTGTCGACGAGCAGCCCGAGGATCGGCGTGAATATCATCGAAGCGGTCATGATGTAGGAGGTGTACTGCCCTCCCATCGCCGGGCTCATATTGAACTTCTTCTGAAGGAACCTCGGCGCGTGAACGGTAAACGGGAACACCGCCGAGTAGAAGGTCACGCAGAGGAACGATATGAGCCAGAAAGGCGAACCGAGCTTCTTGAGATCACTTACCTTGATCTTCTCCTCGGTGCCGCCCTCGATCGCGGAATCGACGCTGCGGTCCACCATCAGGTAGACGAGGAAGAGAAGGAACGAGACAAGTGTAACGGCCGTTCCGGCCCAGAGCGCGTATCTCCAGCCTCCGAACGTATCGGCTATCTGTGCCGCGCTGTTCAGCGCGAGTATCGAACCGAGGCGCATCACCGTTATATTCAGGCCAAAGGCGAATCCAAGCTCCCTGCCCTTGAACCACCTCGCTATCACCTTGTTCGTAACAAGGATCGCCGCCTCCGACCCGATTCCGAAGATGGCACGGCCGACCAGCATGAGTACGAACGATCTGCCTGCCCCTATCGTAGTCAGCAGAGACCCGAACAGGATGAGAAAGGCGTAGAGTGTCCCGGCCTTTCTCACCCCTATCCTGTCGAGGATAAACCCCGCCACTACTACAAGGAACAGGAGATTAGGCAGCGAATAAAATGTGGCCAGCAGCCCGAATTTCGTATTGTCGATCTTCATCTCGGTCTGGATGTAGTCGTTTATCGGGCTCATGGCGTCATAGACGTAGTATGAGCCGAACATCAGCATGCTGATGATCAGAAGGATCAGCCACCGGTACCAGCGCTTCTCTTCGGGGACTGCTGCTTCGGTCATATTCACTCTCCCTTTCCTGTTTGCGTCTTCCGTTTCACCACCATGATGCGGCGAACCGGTCCGCTGATGCAACTAGAACTTGCCCGTATATTTCCAGAAGAGATGATCGCCGAGGTCCCAGTATGCCTTCGTGGCCCTGTTGGCAAACTCTCCAGTATATCCTGTCAGGTACTTCCGCGCCTTCTTCGGAGACTTCGCGTAGAGCCCGGCAGCCTTCTTCTCCACCTCGGCCTGCTTCGCGAATGCTTCCTCCTCGAAGGCGGTCCTGACAGAGTCGACATCGACCCTCATCAGTCCCCACTTCTGCGCCGAGAGGTCGGATACCCTGTTGAAGGCCCACCACGCACATTCGCGGTCAAAGGCCGGCCGGCCGCAGCGCTTCCACGAATCGGGGATGTCGGTGATCCCGCAGTAGACCGGCACGAACGCCGCCTGGGCCGGATTGTCCCACCCGAACCAGACAAGCCCTCCGACAGGGTCGGGAAGCGATGAGCGCGACTGCGTGATCGTTATGTAAGTGCAGTAGTACCTCGCGATGCACCTCTCACCCATCCTGTTCCAGCCGCCATTGATCTTGAAAAGTGGCATCATATCGTAGTGCATGAACGGGTTGGCGTATGGGCTCTTCTCGAACCTGCCCGGCTCTGTCTCGACGTACATGAACTTCGTCATGTCGTACTCGGTCCCCTCGAATGTATCGCGGAATATCTCCATCAGTCTGCGCGATTGTAACGAGAGTGTCGGGTTTTATCGAGAAAGGGTAGTCCTGGTCGTTCAGGATCCAATTCCAGCGACGGGGCAAGCAGATCGAAGACCCTCCATTCCCTGCGCCTCGACGCCATGCTCCTGC
Source organism: Candidatus Krumholzibacteriia bacterium (assembly GCA_963836185.1). GTDB lineage: Bacteria > Krumholzibacteriota > Krumholzibacteriia > Krumholzibacteriales > Krumholzibacteriaceae > JAUWCL01. The sequence goes on along the minus strand of CAWIIQ010000002.1, from coordinate 90,308 downwards.
GCCCGCCGGGATTATAAGCGTACGCGAACCTGAACGGCTCGCCGGAATCGGGATCCCAGTATCCCCTCTCGATCGCCACGTCGAATATGTTGTCCGACGCCATGAAATGATCGGCATCGTCGAGGTCTATCTCCATGATCCTCGCGGCGTTGGCATTTACGCCGACGTGATCGTCGGGGATCCGCTGCGCCACCCATACGGCGCCGACACAGTCCTCGCCACAGCCGATGATCTCGAACTCCCACGCCTCCTGAGGGTCGGCGAATGTGAGGCACTCTCCGCCGTCGTTGTAACCGTACTCGGCGACAAGTTCACCGATGACCCTGATCGCCTCCCTGCAGGTCGCCGCCCTTTCAAGGGCGATTCGGCACAATTCCTCGCAGGCGAATCCTGCCGACTTGTTCCTCAGCTCTTCTCTTCCTCCGAAAGTAGATTCACCGACTGCGAGCTGGCGGTCGTTCATGCAGGGATATGAAGTATTGATGTACCCGTGAGTCCTTTCGACCTGCGGGATCTCCACGGTCAGCCTCACACCGGCCGTGTCACCGGGGAATTTCATGAATCTGAGCCCGGAATAGACGCCGCAGACAGATCCTCCGCGATGCTTCCCGGGTGGAACGAGATCGAACCATGTCCTGTCGATCCTGCTGTCGCATGTATGGGAAGTGGTCACTGAGCCGTCGACCGAAGCCTTCCTTCCGACCATTATCGTCGTGCAGGCGTCGAGGGCCGAGGGGAGAAGGGCCGCCAGGAGAAGGACGGCGGCGACAGCGGTCATCATTCTTCCGTTCAACGAATACCTCCAGGTGGTGTGGATGCCCGATATCAGTATACCGGCCGAGGATATCAGCCAGAGCATGCCCGGGCAACTGTAATCAGGCCCCAGCCGGCCCGCACGGGTATTTGGGAGGAACAGCGACGGGCTGGAATGTTTTTTTATGGAAACGGCTTGACGTGATAGTGTATATTCAAAACAGTATTCAGTACGAACAAGGAGATCGTCAAAAGATTATTCTCACTTTCCAAGATCGGCCCATTCCAGGAGCCATTCGATACAGTTCGGATTCCTGCCTCATCTTTTCCAGGACTAATCTGAATCGATGACTGCCTCGAACCGGGGAAGCATACCGCAGCTGCGTGCGTAAGTGACTTCCGGTCTTGAACAGCGACAAACCGCAGATGAAAGAGAGGTGGTTCCTGAACCCGACAGCAATCTGACTGCCGCCCCGCGGCAGGAACCGACCGTCTAGAATTGTTTTAGCTTCGAAAGGACCCGAAAGAAAATGGCCAAGAACATCTACGTGGGGAACCTTCCCTTCTCAACGACCGACGAAGAGCTCAACAATCTGTTCGCCCCCTACGGCACAGTGACTGCCGCCCGTGTCATCAAGGACAGGATCACCGAGCGCTCGAGAGGCTTCGGCTTTGTCGAGATGGAAAATGACGCTGAAGCTGACAAGGCTATCGCCGAGATGAACGGCAAGGATCTCGACGGACGCCCCCTGAAGGCCAGCGAGGCAAAGCCCCGCGAGGACCGTCGTGGCGGTGGCGGCTACTAGAAGCCAGGTCTCCTGAAGGCCCACAGGCCCTAAATATTATAAATACAGAGAAGGCGGGACAGATGTCCCGCCTTCTTCCTGTAAAAAAAACGGGGCCGACGAGACTCGAACTCGCGACCTCCTGCGTGACAGGCAGGCGTTCTAACCAAACTGAACTACGACCCCGCAATATTCGTTTAAACTGACCCGCCGAAAGCGCCGCCGTTCGAGTGATATTATAGAAAAAAAAGCGGCCTCCGCCGTCAGTGCTCTATTTATAACAGGTACTCAGGTCCAAGTCAATCCAATTTTTACGGAGCCAATAAAGGCCCCCGGCATCTCTAAACGGGCCCTCGGAGCATCCTCGCCAGATCGTCGGCGGCAGCATCATATATCCCGTACGTCACTGCCACGGGGATATCCGGCCCAAGCAACCCGGCATCCATCGGTCTCTCCGCCGCTACCACCGAATCACAGCTGGAAGCGATGGCCCGGACGACATTTCCCGGCGGAGGTTTTCTGCAAAGCATGACCAGGGAGCGCTTTGAGGCCGGTTTCTTGTATGGCTCAAAGAGGTACAATCCGGTCTCCCTGCCGTCATCTGTGAGAACAGGATCGAGCTCATCAGCCTTGATCTGCCTCGGCCCATCTGGCTGCACCCCGAGCCCTTCAAGCAGCCTGAAGATGAATCTTCTGACTACATAGTTCTCGAAATCATGTCCCGCTCCCAGAAAGACAGGCAGTGCAGGCTCGAGCGGATCTCCCTGGACGGTCTCCATCGTCACACTCTCCCTGGATCCCTCCGTTCCTTTCGCCGCCATTTTCTCCCTCATCGTGGCTATCCTTGCCGCTGCCCTCTTCATATGCCCGGAACGCACAGAGGCCGAGATCGCCTCTCCGAGAGGCGCCGCATGTACGGTCAGCTCGTCATATATCTCCTCCAGCGGCCTCGACATGAGGAGCAGATCATTCCCCGCCTCCAGAGCCGGTGCAATGATCGCTGCAGGCACAGCATCGCCCGCCTTGTCAGCTGCCGCCGGATCGATAGACTTCATGGCGATCCCGTCGGGGAGCGCCCCGGCCATCTCCAGCGCGTCAGTGATGACCACGCCGTTGAATCCCAGTTTCTCCCGCAGAAGCCCTGTGACTATTCTCCGGTCGAGAGAAGCGGGCGGATCGCCTTCGGCAAGGGCGATATGAGCAGTCATGACCGTGTCGGCGCCCTCCTCTATCCCGGCGATGAACGGGGAGAGTTCCAGCTCATGAAGCTGATCGACAGTCTTCCCGATCACAGGGAGTGTCAGGTGCGAGTCGAAAACTGTCGCCCCATGTCCCGGGAAATGTTTCAGGCAGCTCAGCAGGCCCTCCCCGGCTATCGTCCGTACGGCGATCCTCACCGCTTCAGAGACAGAATCCCTGTCCTGACCGAAAGACCGCGAACCGATCACTGGATTGAGGACCTCGGAAACGATGTCCGCGACGGGCGAAAGAGTGAGATTGATCCCGCAGCGCTTGATCTCAAGGGCTGTACCGGCGACGACAGCAGAAAGGAGTTTAGCGGAGCGTGGCTTCCATGCGGCCATCTGGGAGGGCGGCGCGCCTATTGCCCCGGCAAGCACGGAGATCCTTCCGCCCTCGTGGTCGGCCATTATCAGAGGCCTCATCCCTGAAGCCTCTTCGACGATCGTTCTGATATCGCCGGTGAGCCTGCGGAGCTGCTCGACACTCTCGACATTTCGATGGAAGAGGATCACCCCGGCGGGCGGGGCTTCGGAAAGTATCTCACGCTCTGCAGGCGTTAATCCGTGGCCGGCCAGGCCCGTTACGAGAACCGGGGCAAGCAGCCGGTGAATATCGCTGATCTGAACTGGCATCGGGTCATCTCCATGGATCGTTTTCGCCGGCGTTCCTAGTAGATCCTGACGAGGGTCACTCCAGGGTAGTAGTGGGCGAGTATCCTCTCGGCGCTGTAACCCTCGGTCGCCATCCCGATCGCGCCCGTCTGGCACATGCCCACACCGTGGCCGTTCCCACCACCCTTCAGGCTGACCTGCTTTACCCGTCCTCCACCCCTGGTGACCTCCATCTTGAAGAGAGTCGACCTGAGGATCGCTCCCTTCGATGATTCGGGCCTCAGGACCCACCGGATCCTGTCGCCTTCGACCTTGTGAGTTCCGTTATCGGTCACGATCTCGACAGCCCTCGCCCTGCCGCTCGAGGAGTACCCGGCCACCCGGATGTCGCGGATGACATTGAACGGCGGCACCCGGCCGCCCAACTCCGCCGGCAGGGTCTTTCCCGTGATCCTCGCGAGGTCGCTTCCGCTCCAGACGACCTCCCACCTGAAGTGTCTCGATGATCTGCAGAATGAGCTCCCGCCTTCTCCCGCGGCGTCCCGTCGCCCGAAGAGGTATGGATAATGGGTCTTCCAGGGCCAGCCCACGCGGATATCAGATGTATGCCCACCGCAGCATGCGGAATAATATGCCCTTATCGGTTCACCCTCCCAGATGCCGACTACTCCTCTTGTCTTCTCGACAGATTCCGAGGCGATCCTGTTCTCTCCCTTGATACCCCTGTAGACCTGATCCATGATAGTGGCCCTCATGTCGTAAGGCTCGTTCTTCTTCTCCTCGAGCTTGCTCAGGGCATAGGAGCGCGAGGCGATCGCCTGCACCTTGTACGCCTCGTACTGACCTTCCTTGAGGTATCCTATCTCGGAGGGCAGGACCCCCTTGAGGTAATCATCGATCTCGATGACATTTATCGCGAGGATCTTCTTCCCGTCGCGCAGGCGGAGGAGAATGCCTCCCCTGTACGGCATATCATCGATCGTAAATCCGGTATCCCCCGAAGGCCGGATCTCCATCACAGGGGCCTCGTGGACCGGCCTGTCCCTCTGTTTCAGCCGAATACCGTTCTTTGTCTTCGATATTGCGAGGGTTCCGCTTACCTCGAATCTCCCGATCGTCTGCCCATCCCCTGATTTTGCAGCGACCTGACCGCCGGGAACCTCGATCCTTATCCTGTCGCCCGTCTCGAGGACAAGCACCCGGACCATGGGAACGTCTTCGCCGCCCGGAAGGTCTATCTCAGTCTCCGGCAAAGTCTCCACGGGTGGATACGCACCCTTGTCCGGAGCGGCGCAGGAGGTGATCATCACCAGCGACGCCCCCGTGATCAAGGCGCCAGCCAGCAATGCGCGGGATCTGTTGAATGGAAAATATCGAAAGATAGTTTTCATCAGTCAGCCGGGAAATAGAACTCTCCGTGAAGGGCCGGCTCACCGTCTCCTCCACCCTTAACCATTACCGTGCGAGGTGAAGACTTATCGTCTCCGGGATCGTCCCCGTCCGAGCATTTTGCCGGAAGTGTCTCGTGATAAACCGACTCGTTGGCCAGAAGCGCGACCGCAACAGCCTCTCTCGCCTCTGCGTCGAGATCGTATTTCTCAACCATCGCCTCTACCATGCCCTTGAGTATCGCTTCTTTCACGGGGAGCCAGCTGCCCTTCCCTTTCTCGGGACCGATCCTGAAGCAGGCGGTGACAATACATCCGGTCAGCTCACTGAGGGCCCCGGGATCATCGGGGAATTCCATCCCTCCGATCTCCATGCCCTTGAGTCCGATGAGATCTACCTGTCCGGGATCGACCTGTGCCGCCTCGAGAAGATCGAAAAAAAGTGTGTTCAACTGATGAAGGATCAGAAAATTGACATCTGCCTGTTCCTGAACGTCGATCTGCGACTCCTCATCGACGGCCTCCAGCGCGGATATGAGTCCGTCGGACAACTCGACGCTCTGGAAAGAATGTAGATCGAGAACGGTATCCGCGCCGCTGCCGCTCACTTCCACTATTACGGCGCCGATCCTGCCGGGCACACTGCCCGTCTCGATACCGACGATCACCCTCTCCCTGCTGTTCTTCAAGAGTTCGAGCCGTTCTTCCAAGACGACCTCCGTGTTGATGCCATTAAATGAACATCATCATTCTACGGAAGAGTCGGAGAGCTGGTAAAGGGATTTTTCTCTACTCGAGGCGGACGGCCTTGCCCGTATAACTGACTTTTCCGCCATCCTTCTCGATCTCGATCATATAGATATATGTCCCGTTGGCGACATTATCGCCCGCAAGGTCCCTGCCGTCCCACCAGTATGCGTTCGGAGCTCCGGGAGGCGCAGCTCCGAGCAGGTCGCGCGGGAGCGTGACCTCCCTGATCAGGATACCGCTGACGTTGTAGATCATAATGATTCCGGCATCAGCATCGACATTGAGCGAATAGCAGATATTCGTGCCGCCGTCGAACGGATTCGGGAAGTTGAAAGCATCCATTACCAGACCGCTTCCCCCTACCGAGAAGGGATAGTCGGCCTCAAACTCTCCCACGGCCACGGTCAGGACATGATTGCCCGCTGCCAGTGTCTGCGTAAACCTTGCCTCCCAGAGAGTAGAATCCTGGGAGTCGGGGACTGTGACCGACACACCGTCGAGAAGGAGCCCGTCGAAACTGATCTCCGGGGCTTCATCGAGCCAGACCGGGAACTGCATCTTGAGCAGGAAGCCTCCCTCGGATGGTGAATCTCCACCTGGCGGGATCGCCAGCGAACCGTTGTACAGCATCATCGAAAGGGCGACATGGAGTTCGGTCATGCCTGTTTCACGTCCGTCAGGAGAATGTGTGCTGAATACGAGCGAATGTTCCTCGAGGTTGACCGTATAGTCTACCCTCGCCTCGTAACCCCTCGCGAAATCGAGGTCCTCATCCACGGTCGGCGTAACTGTCAGGTCGCCGCTCCTGTCCTCTCCATCGACCTCGAAGGTGATATCGCCGAGGCCTACCACATCGCTCGCGCTGAACATGAGGCTGCACGTATTGGTACTGTTCCGGGATCGAAGCGTATCGGCGGGAAGCTCACTCATCCCGTCTCCCCAGTCTGCCGACACAGTCATCAGCGGCGGTCCCGGATCGACTTTGAGCATCGGATCGCCGAGCAGGACATACCTGTAGATCTGCCCGTAAGCATATGATGACGACGACCCTAGATGTTCGATCTCGCCCGCCGTAAATGCCTCGCCGAGGATCCATCTCGCCCCTGTCTGACCGTTTTCCGGCGGGATCAGGTCTGACGGGGGCCTCTGGAAAAACACCTCGTGCATCGTTGTGCAGAGATACTTGTTCTCCAGCAGATACTCGAATCCCGTGCTGGCGTACGTTCCGACCGCGCCGGCCCTTGATTTAAACAGGAGCTGCTCGGTTATGCAGTCCCCGTTCGGTCCATCGAGTCCGGAACGGGAATACTCGAGCATACGCGCGAAATCGCTGATATGGCATCCGACACCGAAAAATATGTGATTTCTGTCTGTGCGAAGGCTGTCTACATCCTGATACTGGCTGAAGTTGGAAAAACCTGCTTCCGTCGAGAAGTTCGACCTCGACGCGTGCCCCTGGAAAGAGAAAAAGAGGCAGCCGTCGTTGAGTTTCCTGTTGAGGTAGGGCGTGAAATACCGGCGTGTAGAGTCGGTAGACTCTCTGAGGATATCGGAACCACCGGCAGTAGGATCGTCATGCACCCCGTCCGTCCATTTGGAAAGATGAAGCCTGCTGACGGCAAATCCTCCGGGCAGCGATTCCTCGATCTTGACGGCTACAGAGTCCATACCGTACTCAAAATGTTTTTCTATGTCGTTGAAGGCATACGTCGAGAGGTATCCCGACCAGGCGTCGTCGGAAAAGAGCGCTATCGACCTGCGCCACGCATCGTAGCCGGAAGGCTCCTCGAATCTGTACATCTTCGTCAGAAGGGCCCTGAGTTCGACCTCGCGCCCGACGGGCAGCCTGCCGACGAAGACGTCGGGGTACGCGGCAGCCGGAGCGTACTGTAACCCTGAAGGAGGAGAGCCGTACCCGGAGGGGGGCGCCTCGTCGAGAAACTCGTAATACTTGTCTGCGGCGACCACCTCGTCATCATCCCTGCCGATAACATTCACACTGTATGTATATGAGGGCACATAGTCCGGCGCCGACCCGTTGACATCGGGCGGATCACCGATGAAGATCCTGCGATGGTCCTCGCTCGCGTCGCCTACCAGAAGCACGAACTCAACGCCCCAGGTCTCGACTCCATGCCTGATGAATCTCTTGATAGCTTCGGCTGATACCAGTCCGCCGTTGAATTCATCGTAGACATCCACCACATCGGCCACGAGGATCCTGTACCCCTGCGCCTCTCTCCACGAGACATACTGTGAGAGATAGTCGCTGACCGGCGGGAGAAAGTCCGGGTGCGCGATCACAAGCGTGTTGTAGGGACCGGGGCTTGTCAGCAGACTGTTCGCGGCATCCGCTTCGGGCTCGATCCAGATATTGTTGATGTGCATCCCCGCGCCGCGGCCCAGGGCCACGAAATGCCTGTCGGTCGCCGCGGGGACAGTGAGTCGAAGAGTGTACGATCCCCCGTCAGCGATGAATGAGTCGGCCGGCATATCGTGGAAGACCGGCACAAAAGGATCGGTCAGCTCGACAAGATATCCGTCCTGCCCGCTGAATCCAGTGATCTCGATCTCTCTGTTTCCGGCATCCTGCCCCACCGTGAAATCGAGGTAATCATCATGCACCGCCGTCTCCCTCATGTATTTCACGGCGAGATCGTTTATGAGGAACCCATATGTCTCTTCACGACTCGTGACGACGATCTCGTTAGTACCCTCGGTAAGCGAGAAAGAGATCATATTGTTAAAATCAAATACCATTTCCTTCGTCTCGGATATTACACCGCTTCCGAGCAGCCGGGTACCCAGGGGATTGCGGAGATAAAAATCGAGGTCCTGGCTCGCGTTGCTCTTCTCGTTTCCAGCAATACGCACGTGAACAGAGTAGATCGTGCCGGGCGAAACGTTTCGGATAGTGACGGCAACTGCGTTCTCGCCATTTACCGGGCCGGCAATAAAGTTGAAGTCCTTCATGCCCGCCCTGACATACTTGTTGTACCAGGTATCCTTCCTCGCTTTTTCTACATGGAGGAAATCAGTCTGCCGCGTCCCTGAGCCCGAAGGGAACCCGGCGCCGTCCTGCATCACTGCCCCCGCTTCATCCTCTACGAGCCATATGAGGTTGTAAGTATTGAAAACAGCCATGGTGTCGCCGGCATCCACGTCGTCCTTTATCCCCATGGCGAAGAAGACGAGCAGATCGTCGCCTTCGAATATATCGGCTGCCGAGCCGGAACCCTTGATCACCCGGTAAGGGATATCGACCTCCCTGGCCAGGTCGGGCTCTGTATCGTCGTAGAAGAGCTTCTTCAACGCGAATCCGTTGTTGGACAGCGAAGGGGAAAGCCCGGAAGCGATGAGGGAGTCGGCGCGCACAGAGTACACCCCTGTCTCGGGGATCCTTATCTTGAGTTTCTTCCCCGGAGCCATAGGTGAACGCATCACGGCCCTGTCTTTTACCGGGCTTATCAACCGCTCGGTGTCCGCGGGATTGACAAGGACCCTGTCGTACATACGTTTCCACGCGCCCGAGAGCGCCGGCGACGCAGACGGATCGGACCGTTCCGGCAGTGAACCGGAGGCAGTGCCGAAAGAGACTGTGACGGTGATCTTCCTCGCAAGGGTGAAGCTGCCGTCGCGCTCGGTCAACGGGCTCACCCGTACCGGCATGACTCTCTGCCTTCCCATCATCGCAGGTAGCACAGAGGTGACGACTTCCATGGGCGGACCGCCGCTCCATGGATCTTCGGGAAGATATGTCTCCGTGACGGGGATGCCGTCATCTCCGTACCTTATGAACCTTTCGCCCATGACACGGGAAAGCGTGAGGGGACCTATCGCTTCACTGTCGGTGACTGTCCAGGAAATGGAAGGCTCGCCCAGAGCGGGCACCGCGACATGAAAGGTCCTCGCGGGAAACAGAAGCGCTCCGGGAGGAGAAAATGTGCCGTATCCGTCGAGGACGACCCTCGAACCGTCACTGCCGCTCTCTACACGTGGAGAGGGCACCGATATCTCGAAAGTGACTGAGGACCCGTCGGAGCGGAGTACCTTTACGCCTGCCAGGGCAGCGCAGGCTCCGCGCGATGAAAACAAGGATCCGGCCATGAAGAAAACAGCCGTTAAGAGGAACGTATATATAATCCGTCTGGACACGGATCCAGCATCTACTCTTTTCAAGTGATCTCTCCTTCTCCCAGGGGTTGGGACGGGGATCCGGGGGATATCGTATTCTTCAGTAATTATAACAAACCGGAGGCGCTGATACCCAATGAAAAATCACTGTACGAATCAGGCTGAGAGGCAGGATCCCGTTATCAGAACTGTATCTTGATCGCCCCCCATGTAGATTCCTCTGTGCTGTCATCGCTCTTGTTATAGCAGAAACTGTTGTATGTCGTCGCATCGCACAGGGGCCTACCGGGCTCTTCACATGTAGCGATCCCGCAGAAGCTGCTGTTATCGTTCTCCACGATCGAGTAGACCCCCGGCTCGACGCTGCCTGCCATGCAGTCTACGGCGAAGAGCCATACAGTATCTTCCTGACAGCTCAGAAATACGGCGCTGATACCCGGAGCGCCGTAAGGAGTACCAATCATGGCGCTGTTGATGAAGGGAGCAGGCGTATTCCCTGTCGAGAAATGGCCCGCGGGCCCTGTCATCTTGTACTCCGCCCCGTAAGCTCCGTCCGAACCAGGATCGAGAAATACATAGATCGTAAAGGCCTGATAGGGCGACGAAGTCCAGAACTCGGACGCTGTCTTCCCCTCATCCGCCCACAAGCTGAAATACTGCCCATGCGCGGGCACGGCGAAGGACGCAGACCAGAACGGCCGCGACAAGAAATCTGCTCATGACGAGCCTCCTGACAGAAACCTGGCGACATTGCGGCAGTATCCGGATGTATGTGCTGATGATCGGGCCGGAGATGTGTTACTGATGAATCCCTGTTACGGCTGCATTATAACATGTTCAGCAGGATTTTTCCAGAAAAGGATCATGATAAAAAAAGGGGAAGCCCGTGAGGGCTCCCCCTTCATTCTATCAAAACAGAGTCTCGACTAGTCCATCATGCTCTTGATGGCTCCCCAGCTCGACTCTTCTGTTCCGACCACACAACCGGTATTCAGACCCAAGTGGTTGTAAAGGGTGGCGGGAAGCTCAATACGATCGCCAGGGCACTCTGCGACGATCAGCTTGGCGGTTTCGCCGTGAGGCTCCACCATCATGTACGCCGTGTACGTAGGATCGGAATTCGTGTTCATGAATGTGAACGTGTAGAGCACGAACGGATCGTAGTAGCACGAACCCAGCGAGATAGTCATCCCGGGTGCGTTGTAAGGCGTACCCGTTGAAAGGTTGATATCATCGATGGGGATTGATGCCAGAGCGACCTGGTCAGCGGGTCCAACGAACTGGTACTCGACGGCGATAACGCCTGTCGGGCCCGGCTCCACTACGAGGAAGACCTGGTACTGTCCGTACGGTGCCGCTGTAACAGCACAACTGTCATTTCTGCATCGCTCCAGATACTGTAAACCTGAGCCGACGCCGGGACAGCGAACAGAGCGATCGCTGCGATTGTCAATAGAATTTTCTTCATCTCTGTCTCACTCCTGCTGAAGATAACCAATTCAGTTTATTCAGCCCGTTTAATCGGTAGCAGGAAGATCAACGGTGCTGAGCAGTTTTAAAGCAGATACCAGCTCTACTCACCACCTCCCTTCCCCGCACGGCCCCTGGCTGGATGAGGAATTCATCCAGCCATGACCTGCGACTTTTCTTTCCTTACCTGTACATGGACTTTATAGCTCCCCAGCTCTCTTCCTCTGTAGCGACTCCCTCCGGACATAAGTACGAAGTGAGGCCGATAATATCGAAGAAGTCGTTGTCGGGGGCATAAGTCCCTCGCAGATACCCTGAACCCGGATTCGGTCCCACTTCGATCGTGTAGTTAGTCGCCTGAGAACAGGGTACCACAAGCATGAACTCATAATTCACAAGGAGATCATAGCCGTCAGGGATAACCTGTAAGAGGCGGCCAGTAACGTGACCGAGTGGCCACCGAAAGGATCACCTATATCGCAGTGCGTGATTGGGCGGATATGACCAGGATGATCAGAGCCAGATTGTAATCCGGCTTGAACAGACTGGTATTCCACGCCCGTCACGTAATAGTCGCTCTGTACTATGTACAGACCGCCTAGGAAGGTTGTCGAGGGACTCTGAGGCGTGTAAGCGAGGCTTCCTTCGAAATACACACCGAGAGTCACCGGAGCAGCCATCAGGATTGAGGGGATCAGGAGAGCTACAGCAACTGTCAGCAGTACTCTCTTCATAATCCAACTCCCTTTCAAAATGCAGCCCTAAGATGTCACATCTTAAGGGTTCGCTAGATTAGCAGCAAACAAATTTAGAAGCACGCGTGCTGATAATGCTCACCCAGGAACGAGAAATCACTCAGGTTGCACCAGTCGTCGTCGTTAAAGTCAGCGCAGGAACTGTAACCAGCATCACCGAGCTGCTTGTTGTAAGAATCCCCGAAGAAGCTAAAGTCCGAAAGGTTGACGTGGCAGTCGCCGGTCATGTCCGGGCTGACTATTACAACGTCAATACAGATCGGATCAGTACAGGTAGCAACATCCAGGAAAACCTTACCCTGGCACGCAACATAGAGACCGCCAGTGAGTATACAGCCACCGGCTGCCATACGACCGGAGAACGTTGTGCGTCCATAAATGTTCGTCAGTGAATCAGCAACGATGGGGCTCGCGCAGAGGCAGAGTTCCTGGGCGCCGTCACAGGCATTCATCCAGTAATCTGTCCAGGGAACACCAGCAATGCCAACACCGGCAGCATCCTTGACCTCGACCCAGATATAATCTGCGTCGCCGCCGCAACCAGTACGGATGAATTCGAAGTCGCCAGCCGGACAGATCGATACTCTCAGAGCACAGCTCGTTCCAGCGTCACTTGTACACACATCCACGTCACCGGCGTGAAGGGAGGTTGCGAAAACCAGCAGCAAAGAGAAAAGCAGGACTTTTCCTTTGAACATCGTGTTAACCTCCTAAACCTCCTAAAAGGTTTGGGACCTTAAAGGTAAACTAAGTAGAACCGGGCTAGTCACTTCCCCCTTCCGCCTATTAAGTTGGAGATACCGTTAACTTACTCGACAATGGGAATTGTAGCACAATGGAGCTGGATATGTCAACCCCGAAAATCGCCATAATACTACTAAAACAAGTTCTTAACAGTACAGGAGGGTTTACTGGCAACGCCGGGGAATGATAAGATGCCACCGGCAACCTTCAGGGAGCCGGCCGGGAGAAAAAAATAGTGGGAAAGACGATAAATATGATCAAAAGACCCGGATTTCGGCGTATCGCTGTCATCGGAGGCTCTTACTCGGGGAACAAGGGCGCCTCAGCGATGCTCGAGAGCACGATATACAACCTCCGCCAAATGCTCGGGGGACGGCTCGATATCGATGTATTGAGTGTCTATCCCGAAGAGGACGGGCAGCGGACGCAGCCGCCGGGTACCAGCCTCGTCGCGGCCCCACCGTTCGCCCTCGTGTTCATACTGCCCCTCGCGGCAGCCTGCTACGCTATTCTGCGCAGACTCCGCCTCCCGTGCGGATTTATGAGAAAATGGCCCCTGCTGGACGCGATCGCGTCAGCCGACGCTATTCTCGATATCGAAGGTATCTCTTTCGTCGACGGCAGGCCGGCCGCCCTCCTCTATAATGCGGCCTGCAGCCTGCCCGGGATACTGTGCGGCACCCCCGTCATAAGGCTCTCACAAGCCATAGGCCCCCTCAAGGGCCTTTTCAACAGGAATACGGCACGATTTATCCTGAAGAGATGCCGCATGACCTTCGCAAGGGGCCCGGCCACGGCCGGACAGCTCAAAAGCGCGGGGATCACCCGTTTCAGGCCCGCAGCCGATCTCGCCTTCATCCTCGATGAAACAATGCCTGAAGAAGTATCAGGAGCCGCGATCCCGCAGGGCGAAGGTACCGTCATAGGAGCGGCGCCGAGCCAGGTCCTCGCGGACAACCTCTCGGCAGCGGGGATCGACCTCGCCGGCCTGCTTGCCTCCCTCCTCGACCGCATGATAGAGGAGACCGGCGGCAGGGCCGTGCTGATCGCGCACAGCTGGCTGGGGCCGGAAAAGAGGTCGCGTAACAACGATTACCATATATGCTCGGCAGTTCTGGAACAGATGCGCAACAGGGACAGGGCTTTTTTTATCGACAGGGAGCTCTCCGCCGCCGGACTCAGAGAGGTCATCTCGGGCTTCGACTCGTTCGTCGCCTGCAGGTTCCACGCGATGATCTCGTCTCTTTGCGTCGGTGTTCCATGCGTGGTTCCCGCGTGGAGCCACAAGTACAGGGAGGTGATGGATGAATTCGGGCTGGGGGACCTTGTCATCGATATGACCGGCCTGAACATCGACAGCCTCGCCGGAGCGGTCAGGACAACGCTCACCGGCAGGGAGGAGATCAGGCGGAAGATAGAGGCCTCTCTTCCCGCTGTCAGGGAATCTTCCCGGTCCCAGCTCGAATATGCAGCGGCTCTTCTCGAAAAAGCGGAGATACCGGTCAGGACAGGGAAGACATCGGCCCGGCTTTACCGGGATATATACAGGAAAAGGCTCCGCGGAGCCTGGATGGGATACAGTGCGGACGTGGATATCCGCGATGGAGCAGCCTCCGGAGGGCTCGTCTCGACGCTCCTGACCGAACTCCTCGAAAGAGGTGATATAGATGGAGCGATCACCGCAAGGACGGTGCCGGGCGAGGGCGGGCTCGAGTTCGAAACGGTCCTGTGCAGGACATCGGCCGATATACTCGACTGCCGCACAAGCATCTACAGCGATTTCAGCCACTCGGCGGGAATAATCGAGATCCTCAAGGAGACCGAAGGCCGGTTCGCGGCCGTCGCCCTCCCCTGCCAGTGGACATCGATCGATAAATGGCTCAAAAGCAACCGCCCCCGCAGGGGAGAGATCACACTGAGGATCGGGCTCTGGTGCGGGCACGCGACCCACAGGCGCCTCGTGGATGATTTCCTCGACTGCCGGTCGGTGGACAGGAGCGATATCAGAGGTTTCTGGTACAGGAAAGGGAGATGGAGGGGCACGACAGAGATACTGATGAACGGCGGCTCTACTGTCAGTATCCCGTTCAACCATGGTTACGGCCTGCTGCAGAACCTGTACGCGGACTGCATGGGACGCTGCCTCTCCTGCGAGGACCACTTCGCGGACGACTCGGACATCAGTTTCGGCGATGCATGGCTACCAGAGATGAAGAGGAGCCGGATCAAGCATTCGATGGCCGTATCGCTTACCGGCAGAGGAGACGAGGCAGGCGGCCTACTCGCTTCCTCCCGCCGGGCTCTCGTATCAGAGATCCCTCCCGTGCTCGCCGTTCAGGCCCAGAAGCGGGCCGTTATATGGCATACTTACGGCACCGCGGGCAGGGAGAAGATCTCCAGGATCTTCGGCCTCAGGATAAAGGGGTCCGGCAGGTTCCCGGCAAGATGGAACGACCGCGTATCGGCATTCATGATACTTCTTGCCCGGCAGGCCTTTGCCGGCAGGATGAGGCCCGTCATGCTGAGGCTCCCATGGCCCCTGCATTACATATATATGCTGGGCCAGAAGACATTCCTTAACTTCTGACCGCGTACCGGTCGGCGAAAGGCGGACCTTGGACGAGAACGGAAATCAGCCTGGTAAAGGAAGCGGCCGAAGGATATACCGCTGGATCCTCTTCGCGGCGACCCTGGGAGCCGTGACCTGGTTTGTATGGATAAACGCGGACAGGCTCGCGGGATATTTTTCACAGATCAGGGCCTGGGCCGTACTGCTCTCCTTCCTCGCTGTGGCGGCTGGCTATCTCGCCAGATTCGCCGCCTGGACCCGCCTCGCATCACTTTTCGGCCTCCATGCACATGCCGTGAAAGCGGGCAGGGCATATTTCCTCTCTGTCCTCGGCAGATATATCCCGGGCAAACTCGGCCTCGCGCTCATCAGGATCGAGGCATACAGGCCGCAACCCGCCGGACGTGTCGCACTAGCGACCGGCACCGAACTCGTAACCGCCCTTTCGGCCGCTCTTATACTGATGCTCTGCGGTATCGTCTCAGCTCCGGGCGCCTTCCCGCCATGGTTGAAATATGCCGCTCCGGCAGGGATCGCCTTAACCCTGGCTCTGCTCTCTCCACCCGTGCTGCACAGGCTCGCGGGACTGATCTTCAGGCTGACAGGCAGGGAACGGCCGGGGAACCTTCCGGGATACGGCACGATGCTCGGACTGACCGCCCTCTATATCATACCTGGGCTGCTGCAGGGAGTCGGGCTCTACGTGCTCCTTGTCTCGCTCGGTCCGGTGCCGCCGGGCAGTTACCTCGCGATAACCGGGGTCTACTATACTGCCGGTCTCGCCGGTATGCTGGCCGTATTCGCTCCGGGGGGGCTCGGCGTAAGGGAGGGGATCCTGATGCTCGTCCTCCCGCTGCTGGTGCCGGCGGAATCGGCGATCATCGCGGCCCTGCTGCTGCGGCTCGTAATGATCGCCGCCGAACTGTCTCTTGCCGGGATATTCGGCGCGCTCGCCGCGCGCCGTGTGAAATGATCAGTCCCTGCTTCCTGAGGATCGACAGGATCTCCTCCTGGTTGATCCTCATCCTGGCGAACATGTCGAGGATGAATCCGAGAAGAAAGCTCAACGCCGATAGTATGAAGAGAAAGCCGGCGAGGAATCCGGCCCACTTGTGAGGAGTGAACATGCCCGTGCTGCCGTAATGGATCATGAGAAATACAGCCGGGACAAGTCCGGCCGCGAGCAGCAGCGCCGATACGCCGGCAAAAAGCCTCAGCGGCTTGTAATCGCGCATCGTCCTGACGATGATCTTCATCGTCTGCCACGTATACCTGAATAGGTTCGAGGCGACCCTGGAGCTGCCGTGTTCCCGCCGCCCCCTTACCTCTACCGGAACCTCCAGTATCGTCATCCCCTTGAAGGCGAACTCGAGGAATGTCTCCTGTGTATATGTGAATTCTCCGAACAGGTTCAGCCTCAGCAGAGCCGTCCTCGAGTATGCCCGGAATCCGCATGAGACGTCATGGAACCGCCGGCCGGTCAGCCTGCTGATAAGGCGTGACATCATCCTGTTGCCGAGAAACTTCGTCCTGCTCATCTCGGGGTAGAGGTCCGGATCCTTGAAGCGCGAAGCGGTGACAAAATCAGCGCTGCCATCCGCGACGGGCCCTACCAGCTTGACGATATCGGCCGGATCGAACTGCCCGTCCCCGTCCATATTGACCATTATATCGGAATGAAGGGCCAGAGCTCTGCGCCTGCCGGTCTCGAACGCGGCCCCGACACCCCTGTTGCGGCCGTGGCTTATCACCTCGGCCCCTCTCTCACGCGCGACAGCGAGCGGTACCATCAGTCGATCCGTCATCGATGACGACGACCGAATCGACGAACTCGGGGATCGAATCGATCACCGCGCCCAGGTCCCGTTCCTCGTCAAGAGCGGGGATGACCACTGTCACTGTCTTGCTGTTGTACATCACGCCTCACAGGTTCACGTTACGACACGCCCGATACTATCCAAACGGCGCCAGTCCATTCAATCGTTTTATCCTGACCGGGGAATCACCGTGAACGGGCCTCGCCGGAGTATCTCTTCGTGAGCCGGCTGAAAATACGGGTCAACAGGATGGCCGCGTAGAATATGGCTATATGTTCGGCAAGCAGCCTGTTCGAATTCCTGCACGTGGAGAAGAGGACAAGAAGCCCCAGATAGATGAGCGCTGGTAATAGGAGCAGCCTTTGCTCCTTCGAGTGGTACCGCAGCATTCCGACGAGACCGCACAGGACTGTAACCATGTAGAAATAATTTCCGAACATCGAAATGTTCCGTATCTTCTCATCGACCACGGAACCGGATGGCTCGACCCACCCCGCACCTCTTGACGGAATGCTTGCCGCGTTCACATATATCTTGTCCACGAAAAGGTATAGACCTTCCAGTTCCCTGACCACCCACGTCGAGAGATCCAGTTCCAGTGCATCCGGGGCATATACGGGCATGATGGCACCTTCCCGAACGGAATTCCTTATCATCCAGGGCATCACGACGCCGAGAAGCGCGGCCGCGAAAAACGATCTCTTCCGGGACACGAGCAGAAATCCCGGTACGAACAGGAGAAGGTATGGATCGACAAGGATACCGAGGCCAAGAATGGCTCCGGCCAACCCGTTGCCTCTCTTTCCTTCCTTCACCCTGATCAGGATAAGCGTGACTGCCAGAATGACCATGATACCCGGGACTCTCGGCGAGAGCGCCAGGGCCGCCATGATGTAGTGGACATAGATGGCGGCGATAACCGCGGAGATAACGGCCGTAGTCCTGTCTGATATCTCTCTGGCGATATAGTAGATCAGAGCCACGGAGACCGTGCCGATGATCCCCTTGAAGACAAAAGCCGCTTTCGCGGCGCCGCGGCCGAAGATCCCCAGGCAGACCCTGAGGAACAATATATATAGAGGGGGCGACGACGAGTCGACGGGCCCTCCTTTGACCTGGCCGATATACCTGATGCCCTCTCCGGCCTGGTCGTAGAGTGTCGAGTCATAAGAAAAGGCGAACCAGATCCTCAGCACGAGCGCAAGCAGCAGGATCACCGACAGGATCTCCCAGTCAGGCGGCAGCATCTCCCTGAAGCTCCGCTTCCGTTTCTGTTCGAGCTTCTTCTGTTGCTCCCGTCTCTCTCTCTTCTTGCTCTTACCCATCATCCACCACCTCTTCTTCTCCGGCCATCACTCCCGCCGCCCGGTGATTCCCGATCACCCGGTCGATGAAGATCGCGCTGAAGATGATGAATATGGGTTCGACAAGAAACCTGTACCTTACCTTGAATATCGCCAGAAAGACAAAGGCGGCAAGATAGCTTATCAGCAGATATGCCAGCATCCTGTTTTTTTCATCCCAGTCGATTATCACACCCGCCATGCCGAGCAGCATGACAGGGATGAAGGAATAGATCATCAGGAACCCCCAGAACGAGCCGTTCCTCACTATCCGCTGCATGAAATGCAGGTCCCATCCCCTCGAAAAGATCATCGCCGCCTTGTTATATATGATGTTCATCGTCTTCCACTTGTTGTGGATGATAAAATCGAATGCCTCCCTGAAATAGACCCCGTTCGGTATATCTGGAGCAGACAGCGGTGTGTTTTCTATGCTCACGAACTGCTTCCCGTTCGATTCCGGATTGTATGTCTTGTAGAACGCCCTGCCCGGCCTGTTCGTCACCTTCCCGATCGACGCGCTGTAGATCACCCATGGCGATACGAGCAGAATCGTCGCGACGATGAAGACGGTACGTTTCTTCAGACCGGCCAGCATGCCGGGCCAGAAAAATATCAGCACCGGACGGACGGCGCAGGCCGCTACGAGCAGCAGCGCGCCGCCGACAGCCTTTTTCATGTCTCCCATATCGGAGACGAGAAGGTACATTATCAGGACGGCGAAGAAGAGCCCCAGTGTCTCGCTCATAGTCATGAGATTATAGACAAGGAAATTCGGGAAAACGGCAGCCGTCACGGCGGCTATTACCGCTGCCCTGAAATCAGCGACCTTCTCGGCTACGAGGAAGATCAGTCCGACCGTCAAAGCACTGATGATCCCATGGATGATAAAGACGGCGAGGTAGTCTCGCGGACCGAAGACGTCATATATCGCGCGCAGGAAGAGAGGATATCCAGGTGGAGGCGCGACACTGATGCCTCCCTGCAGCGCGAGCATATTGTATGTCTCCATGTCGCTGAAATCGGGGACGGCGGTGCAGTCGAAGGCGAGGAAGAGCCTGATGACAAGCGAGATCGATACGATCAGAAGCAGTGCGGCGTTTCTGCGTGACAGGCGCTTGATGATTCCGGTAATCGAGACAGCCAACTCCTCCGAACCCCCTGTACCTGAAACGGGGCGGGCATATTACCCGCCCCTGACAGCCGGTCTCTGTCAACCGTCACGCCTGGATCCAACGATTCATTGCAACGGCCCGACCGGCCGGTTTATATCCTGTTAGCGGTGGGCTATGCGGCTTGCCGCATCGACCGCCATGATACCATCACTTCCCTTTCCGCGCCACAATTTCCGCACCTTAGAGGGCCTCGGCCCTGCGCGCCTTTCTCGCCTTCCTGCCGGCGAATGTCATCCTGTCCAGGATCGTGTACATGACAGGGATCACGAACAGGGTGAATACCGACGACATCAGGACTCCGCCGATCTGGACGACGGCCATGGGAACCCTGTACTCGGCTCCCGCCCCCCCCATCGCCTGCGGGATCATCCCTATCGCGATTGCGAGGTTCGCCATGATGATCGGGCGCAGCCTCGTCGGACACGCCTCGAGCAGGGCCTCCTTTATCGCCATCCCTTTTTCTCTGAGCTGCTTCGTGTAGTCGAGAAGGAGGATAGCGTTGTTCACCACGATCCCGACAAGCATGACCATCGCCATCAGGGACATGATATTGATCGTCTGCCCCGAGAAGAAGAGGCCGAACGAGGCGCCGATCAGTCCGAGCGGCAGAGTTATCATTACCGTCACCGGGTGGATGAAACTTTCCAGTATGCCCGCCATCACGATATAGATGAAGATGATCGCGAGGATCATCGCCGTCTGTATCGACGCGAACGACTCGTCCTGGATCTCCGCCATCCCGCCATAACTGATCCTGACTCCGGAAGGGATATCGAGCTTCGCTATCTCGGCGTCGATCAGCGCTCGCGCCTCGGAGAGGCTTCCCGTGGAGACGTTGGCGGTGATCTCGACCATCCGCTGCTTGTCCTTGTGCCTGATCTCCGACTCGCCAGTCCGGTTCTCGAGTGTCACCACGTCGGACAGGGGAACGGTCCCTCCCCCCGGCATCCCTACCGGGAGGTCCCTGAGGAACGCCGGGTCCTTCCGCGCGCTCTCCTCGTACTTGACCTTGATGTCGTACTCTTCACCGTGTTCACGATAGACACCGGCCTCCTCACCTTCGTAGGCGGTCCTCAGTATCATCCCGACGGTCATCGGATTGAGGCCGCGCCAGGATAGCTGACGGCGCTTCGGCCGGATCACTATCTCGGGCTTTCCCGCCTTCTCGCTCGACTGCACCTCGACGAGCCCCTCGGTGTTGCGGACGATCTCGTAGACCTGCCCCGCTATCAGGGACAGGCTCTCCTGGTCGCTCGAGAGGACCTCCATGAGAAGGTCCGAATTGCTGCCGCCTCCTTCGCCCTCTGTGACTACCGATATCGCGGCGTCCGGAAGATCTGCGAGTTCTGTCCTGACAAGGTTCATGAATTCCTTGATCTTGATCTCGCGCTCATTGCCCTTCGTCAGCCTGAGTGTGATGGCAGCATCCTCCACACCTCTCTGGCCGCCGCCGATCTTGGTGATGACGCCTATCACCTCGTCATGGGCGCGCATCCTTCCCTCGATCCTCGACGCCACTTCCTGGGTGCGCTCGAGGCTCGTTCCGGCGGGAAGCTCGAGCTGGATGATCACTATGTTCTGGTCCATCACGGGCATGAACTCTCCCCCAACGGATCCGAAGAGGAAAATCGCGAAGAAGAACATCAGCGCACTGACTGTTATCGGTATCCATCTCCTCTCGAGGAATATGGCCAGCAGCGACTTGTACCCGTTCGCCATCCCGTCATACGCCCTGTCCCACGCTGAGGTGAACTTCGTCCATATATGTCCTTCGTCGTGCTGATCGCCGGCCTTGGCCCGAAGCAGCCTTGCCGAGAGCATCGGGACCATCGTGAAGCTGATTATCAGCGAGAAGAGCGTGGCGAATACAACAGTCACTCCGAACTGGAGGAAGAACCTCCCGATGATCCCGCTCATGAAAGCGATCGGCGTGAATACTACGATGTTGGTAAGTGTCGACGCGAGCACCGCCACGGCGATCTCGCCGGTCCCTTTCTCCGCCGCGATGTACGGGTCATCCCCCGCCTTGACGTGACGGGTGATGTTCTCGATGACCACGATCGAGTTGGTCACGAGCGTGCCGATCGAGATACCGAGCGCCATCAATGTCATGATATTGATCGAGAACCCGGCCATTTCGATGAGCATGAATGTAGCTATTACCGAAACGGGCATCGAGATGACGGCCACGACCGTCTGTCTCCAGTCATGGAGGAACATGAAGAGCAGGATCGAAGTGAGCAGGATCCCGATCATGATATTCGACAGCACGTCGTTGACCGAGTCGAAGACGAATGTCGACGAATCACTCGTGATAGTGACATCGATGTCGCTGTCGAGTATCTTCTCGAGATCTTCGAGTGCCTCGTTAACGCCGTTGGCCACCTCGACAGTGTTCCCGTCCGATCTCTTGATGATCGAGAGGCCGATCACGGGCTGTCCGTTGTATGTCGAGGACTCGCGGAGCTCCTCTATCGTATCGTGTACCTCCGCCACTTCGGAGAGAGGAATATTCCCGCCCGACCGCAGCGGAAGCCGGATATCGGCGATCTCACTCGGATCGGAGAATTCCCCGATCAGACGCAGGGTCGTCTCGGTCGCGCCTCTCGTTATATGCCCTGCCGGGATGTTGAGGTTCTCCATCCCGACGAAACCGACCACGTCGATCAGGGTGAGCCCGTATGCGCGAAGACGCCCGGGATCTATCTCTACCCTGATCTCCCTCTCGCGCTTGCCCGTCACCTCTACCTCGCCGACGCCGTTGATGCGGCTCAGCCGCTCCTTGACGACCTTGTCGGCGACCTCGTAGACCTCCTGAAGAGGCCTCGGCGCCGATACGGCGAGCTCCATGACGGGGAACGCCCCTATGTCGAACTTCTGGATGACCGGCTTCTCCACGCCGTCTGGAAGATCGAAGAGTATCGCGTCGACCTTGTCCTTCACGTCGATCGCGTCGAGGTCGACGCTCGTCTCGAGCTCGAACTCGACGAGCACGAGAGAGACGTTCTCCTGCGAATACGACGTGAGGTTCTTGACGTTCGCGATCGTCGCGATCTCGTCCTCGATCTTCTTCGTCACCTGGCTTTCTATCTCTGCCGGCGAGGCCCCCGGGTATACCGTCGTGACGATGATGAAAGGAAACTCGACGTTCGGCATCATCTCGATCACGAGCCTCTGGTAAGAGTAGAGACCCATGACGATGAGGACGACGAGTATCATCGTCGTCAGGACCGGACGCCTGACGAAGAAACGGAAGATGTTCATCTTTCCCCCTCTCCGTCATTGATGACCTTGACGAAGCTGCCGTCCTCTATCCTCGTCTGGCCGAAGAGCACGACGCTCTCACCCGCTTCAAGGCCGCTGAGTATCTCGACCTCATCGGATGTCCTGAGTCCCGGCACTACGGCGCGGTACTTCGAGATCCTCTTTCCGGTCCCGTCGCCCTCGACCACGAACACGCTGAACTGGTCGCCTTTCAGAATCAGGCTGCCGACCGGGATCTTGACCACGCCGCGCCTCTCGCCAGTCAGGACACCGAACGAAACGAGAACGCCGGGCATGAGTCTGTCGTCGGGATTCGCGAAGAGCGCCTCACCGGCGAGAAGCCTCGTGTCAGGGTCGGCGGAAAGATCGAGCCTCGAAACGACTCCCTCGCCTCTCTCACCTGTCTCTTCCGCGAACCATACCGCACGCTGGCCCTTCTCCAGGACCATCGCCTGCCTGCTTCCGGCGGAAAACTTGACGATGACCGTGTCGGTCCTGGCGACCCATGCGACAGGCTTGCCGTTATCAGCCATGTCGCCGGGATTGACCATCACACTGGTGACGATCCCCTCGCGGTCGGCGACCAGGTCGGTACCCGCACGTGCGTTTACCAGGTCCGACTCGGCGATCTTCAGCCCCATCTCGGCCTTTTCGAGCTGCTGCGCTGAAATCGCTCCCTCCTCGTAGAGAACCCGCATCCTGCGCACGTCGCTCAGCGCGTCGTCGTAAACAGCCTTCGAACGGGCATACGAGTGAAGCATCGGGTTGGGAGATGTCTTCTCCAGCCTGATGATGATGTCGCCCTTGTTCACATGGTCGCCCTCGCGCCTGAGGACATCCATCACCTGTATCGAGTTTGTCGAAACGACAGGGTACTGGACTATTCCCTCGACCGTACCGGCCATCGTGTTCCATACCTCGATGTCCCCCGTTACCGCGGACACTGCCTCGACCGGGATGCCTTCGCTCTCCTGGATCGAGCGGATGCTCGCCACCGAGTCCTTCTGGCCGAGGACGGCGAACCTTATCCCGAAGGCCGCTATGAATGCGACAACGATCAGGATGACGATCAGCCGTCCGTGGCCCTTCTTCGTGTTTCCGTTACTCATCGCCATTCTCCTTTCGTGCCGCCGATGGATATTTCCCGGCGGTGCCTCCTCCAAGGGTCAACTCCAGAGCCGCCGACGCGATATTCGCGGCGTACAGCGCGGTCGCGTACTGCCCCCTTGCCGTCGTCATTGCCAGTTCGGCGTCGAGACGCTCGAGCGGAGTCGCCAGTCCGTTTATCAGCCTGACTTCAGCGAGCCTGTACGCCTCTTCCGCCAGATCTACCGCGTCCTCGCGACCCTGCAGGGCCGTGATCGCGTTTACCAGGGTGAGCCTTGAGACCCTTACTGCCAGTTCCTTGTCCTTTGAGACGCGCCCGAGCTCGACCTCCGCTATGCGAAGTTCCGCATTGGCCTTGTCCACCCGTGCTTTCGTCTGGAGGCCGTCGAATATAGGCCAGACGAACGCAGCTGTGATCGCCGACGAATGCGCCAGATTATCGGTACTTGGATTCGTGTCGTCCGACCACTGCCCCTGTACGAGGTAGTTCGCCCCGAGCTGGAGCCCCGGCCATCTGGACGACTTCTCGAGTTTGATGTTCATCTCGGCAGCCTTGATCTGGTGTCCGACCGCGATGATCTCGGGATTGGTCCTGCTCATCCTCGCCAGCAGCATCTCGAGATCCTCGGGCTGCTCGACATAGCCGAGCGAATCGGACAGCGCCAGTTCGACGTGCGGATCGATTCCACAGCGGCGCTTCAATGTATATAGGGCCTGCTCGAGATCGTTACGCGCGACGATCATCGGCGTTTCCCTGTTCTCGAGCTCTACCTCGGAACGGAGCAGATCGAACCTGCTTACCGTTCCATTATCATGTCCCGCCTTTGCTACCCTGACAGCTTCGAGTGTAGTCTCGTATGCGGCCTCGTTTATTCGCAGGATAGCGCTATTGAGAAGGACGACGAAATAGGCGTCCTGCAGCTGGAACCTGACATAATCAGCCACCGCTATCTCTCCGCTGGCTACGGCCTCCGCGATCGCACTCGTCACGCCTATCGCCGACGATACCCTTCCGCCTGTCCAGGCGTTCCATCTGAGGTTTGCGATCGCCGATACGTCATTGTCCTCGCCGAGCTCTATCTTCGTCACACCCCCGAAGGCCTCGGCCATGTCAGACGGAAGAAACATCACCGGCTTGAGGATGTTCCTGCCGTACTGAGCGGTAAAGCCCAGGGTAGGGATCCTTCCCGATTTCGCTTCCCTTACCGACGCCTCCGCGCCCAGCAGAGCCTCGCCGGCCTGCTTGAGAGTCTCGTCGTTAGCCAGGCCGAGCTCGATAGCCTTATCCAGGGAGAGGGTCATCTTCCCACCCTGGGCGAAAGATGTACTGGCCAAGGGGCCTGATGCAGTCACTATCATAATGAGAGCGGCCACTGACAGCCTCATTCTAGGATTCATGACCCGCCCCCTTTTGATTTTTCCTCACGTTTTCTATCCTCCAGTGGTCTCAGTATCATCCTGTCCACGTACTCGGCTACCGTTCTGAAGGGCATGTCGCCTCTTTCGATGACGAGCGCCATCATCGAGTGCCCCGCACCATGTATCATCGCCGTGATCATCTCGGGATCCTCGTCCGGGATGTCGCCCCTGTCGATCGCCTCTCTGATAAGTACGGCGAACTCCTGCAGGTGCATCCCGTGCTCAGATCTGTCCTTCTGACAACATCCCTTGCCCATACCTTCCATCTCACTGACATAGAAGCGGACGAATTCGTCATGCTCATCCATGTAGTCGATCACCGCCATGGTCCGCATACGGATCCTGTCGATGGGGGACGCCTTGGGATCGACCGCCTTGCTGGCCTTATCCCTGATCGCCCCGGCATGGAATTCGATGACGCTCCGGTACATGTCTTCCTTGCCCTCGAAATGGAGGTAGAGTTTGCCGACCGATATCTCTGTCTGGTCGGCGATCATCTGCATGCTGGTGCCTTCGTAGCCGTGCTGCGCGAACAGGTCGGTAGCGGCCGCGACTATCTCGTCGCGATGCTGCTGCCTCGTTCTTTCCCGGCGCGAGAGGCGTCCGGGATCCTGTTCGTTGGCATCCATTCTCAGGGCCTCCTTTCAGCCTTCTGAAGACTGATTCATGTATTGAACTTCAATTCATTTTATGAACTTTCGTGTGAATATACATTCATATTCCTGATACGCAAGTGAAAATGCATTGTTTCGCAAATATTTAACAATTTATTGAAACAATACCCTTGACTAATACGAATTTAATAGTAGTATTAATCAGACAGTATGCTCAAGTAAGCATTATCGCGAAGCGAGGTGGACGAATTGATCGATACAGAATCGGCTAACAGAAAGTTCGAAAAGGAGCTGAAATCGGGAACTGCGGCGCTGCTTCTTCTCGGAGTGATCTCCGCATCCGGCCGGCCGATGTACGGCTACCAGATAACGAAGGAGATCGAGGCGACAGCTGCAGGGCCGGGCGACAGGAGCCTTTTCAGGCAGGGCGCCCTTTACCCCGTCCTCCGCTCGATGGAGAAGAGCGGGATACTGAGCAGTGAGATCGAGCCTTCAGTCTCCGGCCCTCCCCGCCGCTACTACTCCATAACTGAAGAGGGCGGAAAGATCCTCGATGACTGGCGGGGCACATGGAAAAATACAAGGGACCTGGTCGACGAGATACTGAAAGGAAATGACGATGTCTGACATGATAAAGGAATATCTCAGCAGCCTCGAGAAGGCGCTCTCCGGTTCCGACCCGGCAACGGTCCGCGATGCCCTGGGCGACGCCGAGGAGCACATCCGCACTGCGCTTGACGAAGCGGATGGACCGGACCTGCCCGAAGACGAGATCATCCGGGGAATAATCGAGGATTACGGCACACCCGAGGAGGTCGCCGATGCCTACCGCAGGGTCGAGAAATACTCCACTCCCGTACTAGCCGGCAGGAAGAAGAATGGAAACAGGTCGTTGGCGTCAAAGTTCTTCGGCGTCCTGATCGACCCGAGGGCTTACGGCGCGATGTTCTACGGGCTCTTTTCCCTCGTTACCGGAATCATCTATTTCACATGGGCGACGACGGGTCTCTCGCTGTCTGTCGGTTTCGCCGTCATGATATTCGGCATCCCGTTCTTCGGGCTCTTTCTCCTTTCCGTTCAAGGCCTGATGCTCGTGGAAGGGCGTATCATCGAGGCTCTCTCCGGGATACGGATGCCGCGAAGGCCCGTCGCCGCACGCAAAGGCCTCAGCGCCTGGCAGAAGTTCACAGCGCTCGTAAAAGACAAGCGGACGTGGAAGTCGATCCTGTATATGATCATGCAGCTCTTCTTCGGCATCATGCATTTCACTGTAACAATAACGCTGTTCGCTTTCTCCGTGTCGTTTATCCTCAGGCCTATCCTCGAGTACACATTCGAAGTGCCGATGATGATCCTGGGACAGACGGAATACTGGACCCCGGCCTGGTTCATGCCTTTCATGGTGGTGTTCGGAATCGTACTCCTGATCCTCACCCTTCATTCGGCGAGAGGCATGACGAGGCTTCACGGCAGGTGGGCGAAGTTCATGCTGGTGGGATGATATAGTTACGTTTCAGCAGGCTGCATCTACAGATCGATTCGAAAATAGACCCGGCCCTGGAGTTAAGAGACTCAGTAGCCGGGTCTTTCCTTTTGTCCGTCGTTTCCAATCTGTCAGTAGTTTTGTTTTATTAATTGGTTCCCATCGGTACTGCCCGGGACACTTGCGCTGCACCCCACATCGATACTGCCCTCTTTGTTTTTTAACGCGATCCCCAGGTTTCTTTATATCCGTATGATCCAGGTAGTGCTGTCCCGTCTGTTCCTTGAGATACCATCCGACGGGCTCTTTGGCATACTGTCCTGGCGCTTTCTTGAGATACCACCCGACAGGTTCTCTGGCATATTGTCCTGGCGGTTCTTTGACATACTGCTCCATGTGCTTCTTTCCGTAGGCCCTCTCGGCCTCGAGCCGGTTGTGCTTCCCGCACAGCAGCCTGAGATTCTCCGGTGAGTCGTCCCCGCCCCTGGCAAAGGGGACCTTGTGGTCTATCTGCAGGTCCCACGTGGACCCGCATCTCCTGCCACCGGGGGAGAGAAAGGAACATCGCCCCTTGTCCCTGGCGTATACCTCGTCACGGACCTTCCGGGGGATATGACGGGATCGATCAGGGACCTTGTCTGACCTGGGGTCCTGTATATTCGATCTTCCTGCGGCCGTCCCCGATGACCCCTTCTCGGCCCTCTTCTCACGCTTCTCTTTTCTCCTGATCCTCCCCTCAGGGCTTTGTCTTTCGATGTACTCGTCCATCAGAAGAGAGAAGAGCTCGCCCAGCTCAAGATGCCTGTGATACTTCGAGGAGAGAAGAGAGCGGATCCTCTCGATCTTTCGCATGAAGTCAGGGTCCGCGCCGAACGTGACCTTCAGCCTCTCCTCGAAAACCACTGTCTGTACGGCGAAGGGCCTGCTGCCAGTATCAGGGCTGGCTGCCGGCCCTTCGCCGCTGCCAGCTCTGCTCCCCTTCGAAGTGGCAGGATCTTTACCGCCACCGGTGGCGGTGGAGAATTTACCACCCCCGTCTAATGTATTGTCTCTGAAGCTGTTGCCATCGTTCGTCTTGTCTCCGTCACTCTTGCAATCGCCATCTCGGACCTCGAGCAGAGTTTTTACATATACAGGGGTGACCCTGTCTCGGATAGCGCTCTTCGGCCTGCGGCTGCTGACAAGAAGCTCGACCTCTCTCTTCGAGGCTCCCTCTATCCGGCAAAGAAGATCAGAGACATTCTCCGGTGTCATGATCCTGGTGATCATCGCGAGGTTGGTCATGCTGATCTTCCCGCAGCAGAGCGAGCGATAGACAGCCGGGTAGTCCCTGATGCACCTGGCGATACTTATCCTCCTGCTGGCCGTGGACTCGGAGTACCCGAGACGCTCTGTGCAGAACTCATAGAGAGAGCTGAAGCCGAGAGGAAGATAGAGCTTTCTTCTGTCTATCTCGATCAGGTGGACGAGGATAGAAAGCACGGTCTTTCTCTCAGTCTCAGAGAGCTTACGTATACCGGATAGAAGGGCCCTGTTTGAGACACCTTTGAGGGCTTTTACTTCCGGGATGGTCTTTGTGGATCTACTGCTGGAACGGATCGAGCTCTTCGTCGTCCTCATCATCGTCACCTCCGGGTGAGATCAGGCTATTTATCTCTGCCCCCCATTTGCCCTCTCCATCTGAGGACATTATAACACGGACTTCTGGCGGCAAAACAGATGGCCCGTGGCGCCTCGCCGGGGGCCGGGATAAGCCGGATGCCGGAATCTTCGAGAGAGGCGAAGAGAGGGGCGCTGAGAGCCGCCTGGCGGCGTAATCTACGGCGGGCACGCAGGTTGGAGAATCGGGCCCGAAAAAGCCGTCAAGGATTATTTTTGGTTTTTGGGGAATATTTTGATGAACCCCGGTGGCTATAATTGAATGCCTGGGGAGCTGAAGTAGACCGCACACTCCTCCTTGTCCCACGCGTAATCGACACTCGACCCCGACGGGCGGATCCTAGATCATGCGCCACCTTGCGCCAAGCCCCACACTGGGCAGAATTCCATCCCCGGTTATCCCGGAAGTTGTTCGACTGACCAGCCGAAGCCTCCTACCAGACTCCCGCGCCGATCTCCACGACGTACCCGATCTCTGAGAATTCCCATGCCCCGGTGTATTTGACGCCTATCCGAAGACCCCAGAAATCGGTTCCGAGCTTCGTCAGGAATTTCAGCTTTGAATGCTTCAGGTTCGCCCTGAACTTGATTCCCGGCTCGGTGACAAAGAGCCACCTGCGTTCCTGCCCATCCGGCGTATCATAAGCATCGCTTTCGAACCCGATGGCGAAATACCCGTCGACCCATCTAGACGCTGAAGTCGTGTAGAGAAGGTTGTAGCCGATGTCCCTGAGGTTCTTGTCCTTGAAATAGAGCCTGTTGACGATCCAGCCGCCGCTCATCTTCTCTTCGAAGTTCTTGAC
This sequence comes from Candidatus Krumholzibacteriia bacterium, assembly GCA_963836185.1. Lineage (GTDB taxonomy): Bacteria > Krumholzibacteriota > Krumholzibacteriia > Krumholzibacteriales > Krumholzibacteriaceae > JAUWCL01. Next base: position 60,423 of record CAWIIQ010000002.1, on the reverse strand, counting down.
GAAGAAGAGCGGGAAAGTGAACACGACCCCGTTATCCCCGTCATACCTGTATGCTATCGCCAGCGATTTCATGAAACTCTCATCGCTGAACCAGGAGGCGAACTGGTTGAAATCATCCATCTCCTCGGATTCCGGCCAGACAGGATACTCCTTCGAATCGATGAAAGGCTTGAGATCATCTGCGGCCATTTCGGAAGTCGGGAAGGGCCTGAGTTCGTACTTGGCGTATTTCGGTACGTATACACCGTCCACGGCGCGTTCCTCCCAGTGGGGGCTGTCCTCCGGCAGAGGCGGGAAGACACCGTCGCCTTCCTGGCGGACCTTAGCCATCCAGGACTCGAATCCGCCGGTGGCCAGTCCGCCGCTGCGGATGATATCGCGCACTCCCCAGGCGTCGTTTATCCGTCTGTTGACATCGAATCCGCGCGTGTAATAACCATCGCCGTTCTTGTCGGTACACGAGGCGTGTTTGCCCTCCTCTACAAGGATCGTTAGAGGAAATTTCGTGTATTCATCTACAACGAGAGTATTATCGTACCAGAGAAGGCCGTGAGCTTTTCCCACCACCTTCCAGATGGCCATGGCATATACGCCCTCATCCAGAAGGTCCTTTCTGCCGAACAGGACCTTCATCTCGACCGACTCGACATCGTGGTCGTGCCCGCCGAAGCCTTCCTCTGTCGGGTAATAGAAGAAAAAGTCGATATCCAGGCCCTGCAGCCTGCTGATATCGACCACTGTCTTTCCCGGATCGTACGGGTCCTTCACGAGGTTGTGCCCTCCGGCGCCCTCCCTGACAAGCAGCCTTCTGATACGGTAGTACACGACCGGTGTGTCGACCGGCTCCTCGAAAGGGAAAGCCATCGGCACCCGTATCTCGCCCCATTTCTTTCCGGCAATGAGAGGTTCATCGGGAGAGAACCATAGTATCGGCGCACAGAGCGCCGCGAGTTTCTCGAAGGTAAGAAGTGAATCCTCGCCATACCATACGAGTCCCTCGACATCGGCCAGGGTCTTCCTCTCCTTGTAGTACTGCTCATTATCTGCTGCCTGTGAATCTGCAGTCAGGATCGCGGCTGCGATCGAGAAGATCCCGATGATGACCAGAACCCGCCATAACCGTCCATGAGCAAAATACCTGTTCATCTCGATCGATCCCCGCTTTCCGATTATTCCTTCAGCAGATGGCCGTACCTACTCCAGAAGGCATCCGGAGTGGTCTTGTTATCGAAGCTCGTACCTATCTCGTAGATAGTATCCATATTCCGGGCAATCTCAAGGCCCTTGACTATATTTTCAGGAGTGAATATCAGCCTGGTCAACTTCAGATCCGCTATCGGCCTCAAATCCGTCACCCCTGTCTCGGCGATATGTAGCCTCTCAAGCCCCGAGCCGGCGAGAGGCGAGATATCGATCACATACGTCCGGTGGAGAGTCAGGCTGACAAGGGGCAGGCCGGCGAGAGGCGATATGTCATTTACAGGCGTCTCATTGAGCCAGAGCATCTTCATCTGCGTTTCGGCAAGCGGCGTGACATCCTTTACCTTTGTCCTGAACAGGCTGAGCGTTTCGAGCGGCGTGCCGGCAAGAGGCGCAAGGTCGCTGACCTCCGTCGCGTTCAGATAGAGCTTCGTCAGGGGCATACCCCGAAGGGGAGACAGATCGGTGACGGCGGTGCCTTCGAGATACAGCTCCGTCAGTTTGAGACCCTTGAGCGGCCCCAGGTCCGATACGTCAAGCAGCCTGAGATCGAGCCTCCTGATGCCCATCTTTGTAAGTGGCGACAGGTCTTTCACTCCCGTATCCTCGAGGCTGAGGGAGATCACGTCTCCGCCCATTATCTGTATGATCGCGCCTCCGTCATAGGCCGGATTGGCCGATTTCAGCGCCTCATGGACCATCTGCTCGTTCCACTCGATCTTTTCTTCGGAGCAGGAGTTCATTATCACCGCGAGCGCTACGATCATCACAGCGGACACGCACCTTAATACGACTCCTGAATCCTGCCTGAATCTGATCACTGTAATTATCCTCCGTTTGAATGGGGTTCCTACGGGATATTACTCCATCGGAACCGGCTGTTCAAGAAGCGCTTTAAATCTCAAAGGTCAACACAACAGACCTCTTCAGGGGACAATTCACTTGTAGAACACCTGATTCAGATTTATTCTCGGCAAAACCGGATATTGCTGTGTCAACGAGCCAATAATAAAGAAAGAGCCTGAACAGATGAGTGACAAAAAATATTACCAGATGACAGCTGAAGAGGTCTTCGCCGACCTGGGCACAAGCGCAAAGGGACTGTCGGCTGAGGACGCGGAGAAGAAACTCGCCGAGTCGGGCCCCAATGAGCTCACGGCTGATATCAGCACCCCCAAATGGCTTATCTTCCTCTCACAGTTCAGGGACCTCCTCGTAATCGTCCTGATAGTGGCCGCGGCGATTTCTTTCGTGATCGGCTCGTACAGGGACGGCGTCGTCATGGTCGTCATCGTGATGATCAACGCGATAATCGGATTCGTGCAGGTATACAAGGTCAGCCGAATTCTCGACAGCCTGAAGAATCTCATACAGTCGCCCGCCAAGGTGTTACGCGGCGGAGAGATGGCTGAGATTCCGCAGGGCAGACTCGTCCCGGGAGATATCGTGCAGATCGAGGCCGGCGACAAGATCCCCGCCGACCTGAGGATCCTGGAATCGTTCGACCTGCGCACCGACGATTTCGCTCTGACTGGCGAGTCGATGCCGCAGGGAAAGACAAGTAATGTGATAAAAGAGGCGAGTGTCATCGGAGACCGGGACAACATGGCGTTCACCGGGACCACCGCTACCTCGGGCAGTGCGACAGGCGTCGTCGTCCGTACAGGCATGGACACCGAGATGGGAAAGATCGCCGGCATGACCCAGGAAACGAAGCAGTCCCCGTCTCCGCTCGAGCGGGAGCTCGGTTCGCTGGCGAAGTGGCTCACGATGGCTGTAGTCATCATAGGAGGGGTTCTATTCGGAATAGCCCTGTGGCAGGGGTTCACCCTGATGACGAGCATGGTCCTCGCTCTCGGCATCGCCGTGGCGCTCGTCCCCCAGGCACTGCCGGCACAGGTCACCGTCGCGATGTCCACTACGAGCAAGAGGCTCGCCGATATGAACGCTGTCGTCAAGAGCCTGCCCGCTGTCGAGACGCTGGGCTCGACGAGCGTGATCAGCACAGACAAGACAGGTACTCTGACGAAGAACGAGATGACCGTGACTGCCCTCTGGTTCAACGGGAAACAATACGGGATGTCGGGCACCGGATACGAGCCGGAGGGACAGCTTCTTGACGATGCCGGGAATGTCGTCGACCAGGCCGGCATCGACGAGATCGAGATAATGATGGATGCGGCAACGATGGCATCGAACGCCGAGATACACGAACCGGACGAAGACCACCACGGATGGTACCCCGTCGGCGACCCTACGGAAGCGGCGCTTGTCACGATGTCGACCAAGCTTGGAACACGCTCCCCCATCGAAGACGAGGAAAATCCCGAGCTGAAGGAATTCCCCTTCGATTCCGAGCGCAAGCTTATGAGCTCGGTGCGCCAGTTCGGCGACCGTGAGCAGCTCGCGATGAAAGGGGCCGCGGCGGCAGTACTGTCAGTGAGCCGGCATATATACCGGGATGGCAAAGCCGAACCGATCACGGACGAAGACCGCAGCAATATAATGTCTGTCATGGAAGAGTTCTCCGGCCAGGCACTTCGCGTCCTGGCGATCGCATACAGGCCGCTCGAGAGCGACGGCAGGGATTACACGATGGAATCGGTCGAAAAGGACGTCACCTTCCTCGGGCTCGTGGGAATGATGGACCCGCCGCGCGAAGGTGTCCGGGAAGCGATGGAAGAGTGCCACAACGCGGGCATCCGGACATTCATCATGACAGGCGATCACGCGATCACGGCCCAGGCGATAGGAAACGAGATCGGCCTCGACGCCGGCGGCCATCCATCCCGCGTCTTCACGGGGACCGAGCTGAAGGAGATGGACGACGCCAGGCTCACCGAAGTCATGGAGCATGAGCAGTCGCTGATCTTCTCGAGGGTCGACCCCGAGGACAAATTGCGTATCGTCACTCTTCTGGAGGAATACGGGGAGGTGGTGGCCGTAACGGGAGACGGCGTCAACGATGCCCCGGCCCTGCGCAAGGCCGACATAGGCGTGGCGATGGGAAGGATAGGCACGGACGTCTCGAAGGAGGCATCGGAGCTAGTCCTCCTCGACGATTCGTTCCCCACGCTCGTACATGCCGTCCGCGAGGGGCGGACGATCTACCGCAACCTCAAAAAAACGGTGCTCGCTTCGATGACTACGAACGCCGCGGAGCTCGTCGTCGTGCTCCTCGGCCTGGCAGGGGTCGCGATGACCGACTGGGCGATCCCGATCCTCGCGATACAGATCCTCGCCATCGATCTGCTTGCCGAGATCATGCCGCTGACATACCTCACCTACGACCCGCCGCCGGATGACGTGATGCAGACCCCTCCGCGAAACCCGAAGGACCATATACTCAACCGCGGGAACTCCATCGAGGTCATATTCCTCGGATTTCTTATTGGCGCCCTCTCGTTCGCCAACTACGCGCTGTTCATGACGCGTCACGGCGTCTCGTTCAATATCCTCGAGGGCTCGGGATCGATCGATCCATCCCTCGTGGTCCAGTACGCGCAGGCGACCACGGTCACATACCTGACTATCGGATTCTGCCAGTTCGTCAACATCCTCTCGCGCAGGTACGAGAAGGCATCGATCTTCAACAGGAACTTCTTCTCGAATCGGATCCTGCTTCTCTCGATCCTGGGATCGATCGTCCTGATACTGCTGGCGATATATCTGCCCGGGGTCCGCGAGTTCCTCAGGTTCCACCCGCCGAGTGCAGCCGACTGGGGATATGTACTCGGGGCGGCCGGCGTCTACCTCGCCGCTTTCGAGATCCTCAAGATCTTCAAGAGGGCCAGAGCGAAACATGAAACTGCGGGCTGACATGTGCTATAATCCTGAATGATGGTCATGTTCAGGAATAAACTTCTCTTCGCGGTCATCGCGGCATCGGCACTGTCCTGCGTATTCCCGAAAGCCGCTTTTGCGCAGACTGTCGAACATGTGATACATATCAGCGTCGACGGGCTCAGGCCCGACGCGGTCATGTCTCTCGGCCCGGCGCACTGCCCGAACTTTCATATGCTGATGGTCGAAGGCGCCTTCACGCTCAACGCGCGCTCTGACTGCGACTACACAAACACTTTGCCAAACCACGCCTGCCAGATGACCGGCCGCGCCGTACTCGGCCCCGATGGCCACGGCGTCTCATTCAACTCCGATACAGGGGGAACGATCGAGGACGCGCACGGCTCATACGTCGCCGGAATTTTCGATGTAGCGCACGACAACGGACTGGTGACGGCGCTCTTTACCGGCAAGGACAAGTTCGCCCTCTTTGAGAGAAGCTGGGATGAGGCAAACGGAGCTCCCGACATCACGGACCAGGACAACGGCAGGGACAAAATAGATGATTATCTATATCTGGGGAACACCTCTGATCTTGTCGACTCGTTCCTTTTGATCCTCGACTCTGCAAGACCCGGCTATTCGTTGCTGCATCTCCGCGACCCCGATTCGGACGGCCACGCTTACGGCTGGGAAAGCCTCGAATATCTCGACTCGATAAAGCGGATGGATGCCGCGATCGGCCGAGTGCTAGATGCTGTCGAGTCGGACCCTGTCCTGTCGGGAAGGACATCTCTGATAGTGACTGCGGATCATGGAGGCACCGGAACGGACCACAGCGACGCGTCAGATCGATTCAACTACACGATACAGTTCCACGCGTGGGGCCCCGGCATTCCGGCTGGCTCTGATATCTACGGACTCAACACCGGATCACGCCTCGATCCCGGGGAAGATCAGCTTCAATGCGATGCAGCCATTCCGCCTGTCAGAAACGGCGAGGCTGCAAATCTTGCGGCGGATCTACTGGGACTGGGACAGGTGCCGGGCTCGACTATCGGCAACGCTTCCGGCCTGACAGTCACCGCTCCTGGGCCGCTTCCAGCCATCGCGATCACAGCCCCGGCCGACAATTCCGAGTACTGGACGGACGAAATGGTATTAATCGAGGCTGACGCCTCTTCCGCGTATGGAATAGATAAGGTCGAATTCTTCCTCGACCAGCTAAAGATAGGAGAGGATACGATATCACCCTGGTCGTTCCCGGTCGCAGACCTGCCCCTCGGCACTCACACGCTTACGGCAAGGGCGGTCGATGGAAGCGGCTTTGCTTCTGCCGACCGAATAGCTCTGATCGTAAACAGTACGACCGCGGACGAGGCATCCGAAAGAGTATGGGATTCCCGCGCGGTCATCAGCCCCAACCCGGTGAACAGCTCCTCGCTTGTGCACCTCTACCTTACGAGCCCGGGCCGGGTCGAGATAACGATCTATGACGCGGCGGGCCGCCTCAAGAGAAGAATGGTAAGTGGCTCTCTGACAGAGGGCCGCCAGACACTGACGCTTGACACGAGAGGATTCTCCGCAGGAGTGTATTTTCTGAGGACGAGCGGTGCGGGCTGGACAGGATCAGGGAAGTTCATCCTGCTGAGATAATTGATGGATCAGAACCAGTTTTTTTTCTTGAAATACATCAGCATGGCGAGCCCAACGACACCCATCACTCCCAACACGGCAGGATAGGCCCACCGGACAGAAAGCTCAGGCATGAATTCGAAGTTCATCCCGTAGATGCCCGCGATGAATGTCAGCGGTATGAATATGGTCGCTATGATCGTCAGTACCTTCATCACCTCGTTCATCCTGTTGCTCGCGCTCGACATATACATATCGAGCATGCCGGACACCATGTCCCTGAGCGACTCCACCGTATCGATTACCTGAATGGTATGGTCGTAGACATCCCGCAGGAAGATCCTTGTCTGTTTGCTGATCAGCTTTGATTCACAGCGTTCCAGCCCGTTGATAGCCTCCCTCAGGGGCCATATCGATTTACGCAGGTAGATCATATCCCTCTTCGATCTCTGTATCGAGTGCAGGGTATCGATCGAGGGATTCCCGAGGAGGTCCTCCTCCATGCTCTCGATCCTGTCTCCGATCTTCTCGAGGATCGAGTAGTAATTATCTATGATGATGTCGATCAGGGCGTAAGCCAGATAGTCCGGCCCCATTCTGGCGATACGTCCCTTTCTCTGCCTGATCCGGTTTCTTACTGGGTCGAGCACATCCCCCACATGTTCCTGAAATGAGATGACGTAATTATTCCCCACGATAAAACTGACCTGTTCCGATTCTATTTCATCCTTCTTGTCGTCGTATGACAACATTTTCAGCACGATGAAAAAGTAGTCGTCGAAATCCTCGAACTTGGGCCGCTGACCGACGCTTACGATATCCTCCTGTACAAGGGGGTGGATCCCGAAATGGTCCCCGAGGCTCTCTATTATCGATGTGTCGTGGATGCCGTCGACGTTGATCCAGGTAACGGCCTTGCTGTCACGAAACGCCAGGACCTCATCGATGCTGCTGACGGATTTCTCGTCGACATGGTCCTCGTCGTAATCGAATACGGTTATACCGATATCCCGCTTCCGCACCTCGCCGCTGTAGACGACGGTACCAGGCGGGAGGCCGACCTTCCTGCTTCTGTTTCTCACAAGCCCTGGCATAGGGATAGCCCCCTTGAAATTAATATCACTGAGTGTATTCTCTTTTGTCTCTCAAAGGAAGTAAAGACATTAATCCTGGTGAACTCGTGGTTGTCCCCGTCAGAAAATCGTTCACCGGTGCCTAAGGTCGGTCAGCGCCAAAGATTCAACGGCGAGAAAGATAAATCACCACAACAAGCGCTGCGAGCAGAATCGACCATATAACGAGTGCCTGGCGCGAGGCTCTGCGTGCCTTCTCCACTTCCCACCACTTCCTCGGCCTCACTCCCTGTATGTAGAAGACTATGACCCCGGAGAGGTTGATGCAGATAAGGTTCGTGATGAGAAGCAGAAGAGCGCCAGTCGCGAGATTGTAATCTCCCGTACCCAGTAATAGCCCAAGCGTCACCAGAGGGGGCAACAGCGCAACGGCGACCATCACTCCGATGAGGGTGGCTGATACTCCAGTGGTGAAGGCGAGAACACCAGCAGCACCTGCAGATAGAGCAAGGATGATATCGTAGAAATGGACGTCGGTCCTGAGGAGGATCTGAGAGGTGCTGAAATCGGCCCTCACCAGCGCTCCGATACTGACCGCGATCGCAAGGGCGATAATTATACCGAGAAGCAGCGTCACAATCGCTGAGCGCCCGAGCTTTCTGTCACCAAGCGCTGACGCAAGCGACAGTCCCACATTAGGGCCGAGAAGCGGCGCTATTACCATCGCCCCGATGACCACAGCGACATTGTCCCTTATCAATCCGAACGCGGCGACTATCGTTGATAACGCCACGAAAGTCACAAAGGCCCATGACAGCTTCGCTCCGTCGCTTATCCTCGAATACAGCTCTTCCTTGCTGACTCCCAGCCTGGATTTCTTCTCCTCCTCGACATCCTTCTTCTCCTCAATCATCGGAAGAGTCGCATCGACGGGCAGGATCACTGCCCGGAAGCCACTGATCGTGGAAAACTCTTTTGAGAGGAGTTCCATTACGTGTTCAGTTTTCTTTGCGGGAAGCACAAGCTTTACGAGGAACCGTCCGGGTGAAGAACGGTCCTTGTCAAAGAGAAATACGTTCTCGTCCTCGGCCAGTTCGACAACAGCCGCCACGTGACTATCGGGAATCGATACCTCGATCAGTCTGATTGACATAAAATACCCCCGGATTCCTTCTCCCGGAGGTATTCTTCCGTATAATGCGGCAGAAAGTAAAGCAACGATTACTCGAAGAGCTTCAGGTAATTCCCGTACCCTTCCTTCTCCATGTCCTCTTTCGGGATGAACCTCAGCGATGCCGAGTTGATGCAGTATCGAAGTCCCGTAGGCTCCGGGCCGTCAGGGAAGACATGCCCGAGATGGGAGTCGCCGTCCGCGCTCCGTACCTCGACGCGCGTCATTCCGTGGGTGTTGTCCTTCTTCTCGACTATGTTCTCAGGTTCCAGCGGCTGATAGAAGCTCGGCCAGCCCGAACCGGACGCATACTTCGAGTTCGAGCTGAAAAGGGGCTCACCGCTCACGACGTCGACATAGATCCCCTCTCGCTTGTTGTCCCAGAACTCGTTCTGAAATGGAGGCTCAGTGCCGCACTGCTGGGTGACCCTGTACTGCTCCGGAGTGAGGGCGGCCTTAAGGGATGATTCATCCGGCTTCGAGTAGTCACTCCCGCCTGCCCCCCTATGTTCGCTCTCGCCGTCTGCACTATAACCACTCCCGCCTGCCTCCTTGAGCCTCCTGTCGAACTCAGCATCGAACTTCGCCGCCGATTCCGCAGTCCAGGCCCCCTCGAGGAAACCGTCCCTTCCCGAGCCTGCCCTGTACGCACCGTACTGCACTGGACAGGTCTGGAAGTAGCCCTGGTGGTAGTCCTCGGCGGAGTAGAACTTCGAGGCCGCCGTGATCTCGGTGGCTACCGCCCTGTCGAACACGCCGGACTTCTCGAGCGCCTCCTTCGACAGTTCGGCGAGGTGCTTCTGTTCGTCGCCGTGATAGAAGATCGCGCTGCGGTACTGGGAACCGCGGTCGACGAACTGCCCCCCTGCATCGACCGGATCGATGTGCTTCCAGAAATACTTGAGCAGCTCGGCGTAGCTGACCTTCGACGGATCGAACCGGACTAAGACCGCCTCGGTATGGCCGGTAGTCCCCGAACAGACCTCTTTATACGTAGGATCTTCGACGTGCCCCCCGGTATAACCTGAAACAGCCTCGATCACACCGGGCAGTTTCTCGAAATCTGCCTCGGTGCACCAGAAGCACCCGCCCGCGAAGGTCGCCTCGGCCCTGTTCTCTTTATTATTCTTCGAACTCATCTTCGCATCCGCTCCCTGGATATTCATGCCCTGGACAAGAATTATCATAATAACGGCAATCGCCATCGAGGTAAGTTTTTTATACATCTCACACTTCCTTCCAGGGGATCGACCGGCCGAATCAGCATGTCTTATAAAAATAGTGTTTTATTGTGATAAAAACAAGCAGTCTGGACGATGCTCCCGTGACCACTACTTGCCGGCAGTCAATATTTTACGTCCAGCCAACTATTCTCTTGCTCATACGATGATGTAGTAGCAGAATCGCCCACGTAAACGGCGAGGATATACCTGAGCCAGCGGCCTGCTTTCCTGGAGAAACGCGATGAGCGAGGAACGAGAAGAAGAAAAGGAAGTCCGCGAGAATGATGCCGGACGTGACGTCATAGTGCTTCCCTATACACTGATCGACGGGGCGACCGGGCAGATAACGGAACTGCTCGAGAACGCCGAGAAGCTTCGCGCGGTCGCTGCCGACGCAGGGTACAGCCTCGAGGAGAGGCTTGAGGCGTATGAGGATATCATGGATTCCGAGGTCGGAGACACAGTCCTTGTCAGGGCCAGGAACCTCGAGAAGGAAATAGGATTCAGACAGATATTCATGAAGTTCGAGGGAGGCAATCCCAGCGGTACACAGAAGGACAGGATAGCCTTCGCGCAGTCGATGGATGCCATGCGCAGGGGGTTCGACGCCATAACGATAGCCACCTGCGGGAACTACGGGGTGGCCATGGCCCTGGCGGCCTCGTTCGCGGGTATAAAATGTGTCGTCTTCATCCCCGAGACTTATCATACAAAGCGGGTATCGGAAATCGAGAAGGCGGGTGCCGAGATCAGAAGGGTGCCGGGCGATTACGAGCGCGCTGTCGAGGTGTCGGGGGAGTTCGCGGCCCGCGAGGAGATCTACGATGCGAATCCGGGAGGGGACAATACGACCCTTCAGCTCAAGGCGTACGGCCAGATAGCGTGGGAGATCTACGACGAGCTGCGGGACGCCCCCGCGGCGGTGGCCGTGCCTGTCTCGAACGGAACGACGTTCGCTGGAATATACAAGGGTTTTCTTAGCCTCTACCGCAGGGGAAAAACATCCCGCATGCCGCATATGATAGCAGGATCGTCCTTTAGAAAGAATCCGATCGTCCAGGCCTTCCGCAAGAACCTCGACCGGTGTGAAGACCTGGAACCGCTGAGGATAAAAGAAACGTCGGTCAACGAACCGCTCATCAACTGGCGCTCGATAGACGGCGACCTCGCGCTCGATGCCATCAGGGAAACCGGCGGCTGGGCCGCCGACGCGTCTGACAGGAGCATGACGATGTTCGCCAGAATGATACGGGAACGCGAAGGGCTCAGCGTCCTCCCCGCTTCCACCGCGGGGCTGATCGCTCTCGCTGACAGGCACAAGAAAGAAGCTCTGGCAGGCGACAGGTATGTCGTCATAATGACCGGGAGGAAATGATGTCGTCGAAACTGGAGGGCAACGCGATAGTATACTGCGAAGGAGCCTTCAACACTCCAAACGGAAAGACGGCGCACGGGCTGGTACGTTTCACTCAAAGGTACAGCGTGCTCTCGGTGATCGATTCGAAACATGCTGGAAAAGACGCCGGGGAGGTGCTCGACGGCAGGAGCAGCGGCATATCCGTATACGGGAGTATCGCTGAGGCGGTCGCTGCCGCCAGGGACACGGGGCGGGCTGCTACTCATCTGGTCATCGGTATTGCTCCGGACGGAGGAAGGCTCGAGCCTTCCGCGCGCGAGGATGTCCTGCGCGCCCTCGAGACAGGGCTCAATGTCGATTGCGGACTGCACGATTTCCTTTCTGAAGACGTGGAACTGGCTGCGGCCGCGAAAAAGAACGGGGTCAGGATCACGGACGTGCGCAAAACGCCGCCGCGCGAGAAGCTCCATTTCTTCAGCGGAAAGATCGAAGAGGTCAAGTGCCTTAAGGTGGCCGTTCTCGGCACGGATTCAGCCATCGGCAAGCGAACGACAGCGTGGATCCTGGTCCAGGCGCTCAGGACGGAAGGATATCATGTAGAGATGGTAGGTACGGGACAGACCGCCTGGATGCAGGGGGCGAAATATTCGATCATGCTCGACTCGCTTATCAATGATTTTGTGACCGGTGAGATAGAGCATGCTGTGTGGTCGGCATGGAAAGACGCGAAACCTGATATGATCGTGATCGAGGGACAGGGAAGCCTGATGAATCCCGCCTATCCCGGTGGATTCGAGATCCTTGCCGCCGGCAGGCCGGAGGTCGTGATCCTGCAGCACGCTCCGGCTCGAAAGGAGTATGACGGGTTCCCCGGCTACCCGATCCAGCCTCTCGAGCATCAGATAAGAGCTATCGAGACGGTCTCCGGAAGGCCTGTCCTGGCCGTAACGGTCAACCATGAGGGGCTCGGCGATGAAGATATCACCGCCTCCTGCGAGAATATCCGCAAGGAAACCGGGATTCCCGCGTTTGATGTGCTCAGGGACGGCGCGGCGGATCTCGCCGCTGCGATACGCCCATGGATAGACGATCCGAAACGTGAGGTGAAGAAGAAGTGAAAGGCCTTGTCACTATCGACCGGCTCGAAGTCGGCCCGGTCAGGCTCGAAAAGCGGAAGCTGACAGCTCCTTACCGCGTCTTCTACGGCGGCAAAGAGGACAGTATCGACTTTATCTACCGCTTCGAGGAGGACGTCTTCGATCCGGATGATCCGGTCTCGCGCAACCTCGCCTCCCTGATGGCCGCGCAGGTAGCGATGAACTACGGGCTCTTCTGCGGCAAGATCGTATTCAAGGGAGAATACGATGAGACCGACACCCGTTTCATAAGGGATATGACCGAGAATACCTGCAGGGAGATCTACGTCAAGAAACTCCTCGAGCCCAACCCTTTCCTGACCGGCGCCGCCGTCGGGCTGAAGCCGGTCAAGAAGAAGACGTACTGCGCGGCAAAACTGGTGTTCGAGGGGCCGTCTACCCCGTCGCGGCCACCGTCATGGAGCCTCAGGCCGTCTCACAAGGACAGCCACGCTATCCTTTCAAGCGGAGGAAAGGACAGCCTTCTGACCTTCGGGCTTCTGGAAGAGATGGGCAGGGATGTCCATCCGGTATTCGTAAACGAATCGGGCCGTCACTGGTTCACCGCTCTGAACGCGTACAGGTTCTTCAAGGATAATGTTCCGGACACGTCCAGAGTCTGGGTAAACTCCGACCGTGTCTTCGCTTGGATGTTGAGGCATTTCCCCTTCATCAGGCAGGATTTCGCCACATTGAGAGCCGACCAGTACCCTCTGCGGCTGTGGACGGTGGCCATCTTTCTCTTCGGCGTCCTTCCTGTCACAATCTCCCGCGGCATCGGCAGGATAGTGATAGGCGACGAGTACGACACGACCCAGAAGACTTCGACCAAAGGCATCACGCATTACAACGGGTATTACGACCAGAGCATATATTTCGACAACGCCATGTCGAGATACTTCATGAGAAAAGGCTGGTCCATCTGCCAGTTCTCGATCCTAAGGCCGATGGCCGAGATCCTGATCGAGAAAACGCTCGCGGAGAGATATCCGCGTTACCAGAAGCATCAGATATCGTGTCATGCCGCTCACAAGGATGGAGACAGTTTCAGGCCGTGCGGGCGATGCGAGAAGTGCCGGAGGATCGTAGGGATGCTGTCGGCTTTTGACATCGACCCCTCCGTCTGTGGTTATACCGCGGAGCAGACGGCGAAATGCCTGGCCGACATCGTAAAGAAGGGCGATAACCAGGAAGCAGGCGGACAGCGCCATATGGCATATCTGCTATCCGGCCGGGGACTGATCGATCTGCCTCCCGGAGAGGCGAAGAAACTCCGGCCGTCCCCGGAGATAATGAAACTCAGGTTCCATCCACGTCTCTCTCCTGTCGAGAGCATTCCCCTGGACCTGCGTGAGGACCTGTACAGGATCCTGCTTCAACATGCCGAGGGGGCGCTGCGGTACTCGGGAAGAAAATGGGAGGAGTTCGATGTACTGGACGATTCATCGCTGATGAATCCGTACCCGTTCGAGTTCGACCTTCCGGGATCAGACAATATCGCCATCGAAGCCCTGGACGCCGAGCCCAGCGACTATCTCTGGGGCGAGATGACCTGGCCGGAGGCGAAAAAGCGTTTCGGGCAGGTCGACATAGCGCTTCTGCCAGTAGGTTCGATCGAGCAACACGGCCCCCATCTTCCTCTCGACAGCGACGCGTTCGACGCCGGTTATCTCGCTCGTCGGATCGCTGAGGCATGCAGCGAACCCAGGCCGCTCGTGCTGCCCCTGGTCCCGTATGGCGTCTCCTACGAACATGACGATTTTGCCGGCACGGTCGGGATCGGGAACGACACCCTCTCGAAACTGATCTACGACATAGGGATGAGCGTCGCGAGGAACGGGATAAAGAAGCTAGTGATCATCAACGGCCACGGCGGCAACAATCCCGCCCTGAACTACGCGGCCCAGATGCTTACCCGCGACACGAAGATCTTCGTATGCGTCGACACAGGCGAGACAAGCGATGTAGACCTTTATCGCCTCGTCGAGACGCCGAATGACATTCACGCCGGCGAGATCGAGACAAGCACATCACTGGCTGTCAGGCCCCACCTGGTAAGGTTCGGGAAGGCCGTCAAGGCAGTCCCGCAGTTCTCGAGCCGCTACCTGAATTTCACATCCAAGAGGGGGGTCGCCTGGTACGTCCACACCGAAAAGATATCCAGGAGCGGAGTGCTCGGTGATCCCACTAAAGCGACTGCCGAGAAGGGTGAGAAGTTCTGGAAGATCATGATCGCCCATCTCGTAGCGCTGGTGGAGGACCTGAAGAACATGACACTCGATGAGATCTACCAGAGAAAGTACTGAGGCTAAAAGTGCGCATCACTGATGTTGAATGGCAGTGCGTGACGATGCGGCTTTCCGAGCCGTACGAGATAGCGTACGAGAAGATTGACACGGCGGAGAACGTCTTCCTGATGGTCAATACCAGCACCGGGATAAAGGGATTCGGATGCGCCGCTCCCGACAGTGAAGTCACCGGGGAGACAGCCGAGAGTGTTCTTGAGGTCTGCGATCGGGTCATCCGTCCCGCCATGAAGGGAGTCGACCCGCTGCGCATATCGAAGATCCTTTTCAGGATGCTGCCGGACCTTAAGGATCATCCCTCAGCGATGTGCATGGTCGACATGGCTCTTCACGATATCCTGGGAAAGGCTGCCGGCATCCCTCTCTACAAACTGCTCGGCGGATTCCGCGAACACATGAAGACAAGCATCACGATCGGCATACTTTCCACCGGGGAGACTGTCGAGAGAGCAGCCGGATTCATCGCCGATGGATTCAAATGCCTCAAGATCAAAGGGGGAAAGGACGTCGATCTCGACATCGAAAGGGTGTCAAAGGTCAGGGAGGCTGTCGGCGCCAGGATAGAGATCAGGTTTGACGCCAACCAGGGGTACACCGTCGATGAATCGCTCAGATTCTTCAAGGGAACGAAAGCGGCGAAAATCGAACTTATCGAGCAGCCGACACCGAAGGGGCATCCCGACATGCTCGGCCGGGTGACGACCGACGTACCTATCCCGATCATGGCGGACGAGAGCCTCATGAATCTTCGGGACGCATTCCGGCTCGCGAGGCGCGAGCTGGTCGACATGGTCAATATCAAGCTCATGAAGGTGGGTGGAATATTCGAGGCCCTGCAGGTCAATGCCGTGGCCAGATCGGCCGGGCTGGAGGTAATGGTCGGATGCATGGACGAGTCGGCCCTGGCGATAGCCGCCGGACTTCATTTCGCGCTGGCCAGGCCCAACGTCCTTTATGCCGACCTGGATGGTCACTTCGACCTCATCGGCGACCCTTCCGACGGCGCAGTGATACTTAAGGACGGAGTGCTCCATACCACGGGAAAGCCGGGGCTCGGATTCGATCCGGTCTTCTGACCGGTTATAAGGCCCGGGCGCCAGGACCGGCAGAAATTATTACAACAACTCAAGGTGAGATGAAAAGATGACTGAATTCCTAGATTCGGAGCTGTTTCGCTGGGCGGCGCTGCCGCTGATGATCTTCGTTGCCCGCATACTGGACGTATCGATCCAGACGATCCGGATCGTGTTCGTCTCGAGGGGGCACAAGATCATCGCGCCGGCACTCGGCTTCTTCGAGGTCCTGATCTGGTTGCTGGCGATAAGCCAGATCATCAAGAACCTGTCAAATCCACTTTGCTACCTCGCATACGGCGGCGGATTCGCGGCGGGCACATATATAGGTCTGATCATAGAGGAGAAGCTCGCCATCGGCACCTACCTCGTCAGGATCATTACTCGAAAAGACGCCCTGGCTCTCAGGCAGGCCCTGAGAGAAGAGAATTACGGCGTCACAAACGTACCGGCCGAGGGGGCGGAAGGAAAGGTGTGCGTAGTATATACGGTGGTCAGGAGATCATCGCTTCCGGCAGTACTGGCTATTATCGAAAGACACAATCCTGGCGCCTTCTACACGGTGGAGAACGTCAGGGCAGTGAGCGAGGGAGCTTTCCCCGACTCTTCGCCGAAGATGTTCGGTTCCTTTCCAAGCAGATGGCGCAAGGGCAAATAAAACTCATATGTCAGCGCATAAGAAAGCCCGCTGCCGGATATCCGGCAGCGGGCTGTTGATTTCGTGATTCGGTCTTAAAGCAGGCTTATCGAGCCTACATCTCCCTCCACGAGAGTACTATGCACGGCATCATGCCGCTCAGCGCCTGTGAGATAGCGTCCTTGCTGTAGAGTACGCCCGCGTTACCGGAGGAGAAGTTGAAGTCGGAGGTCCCGCGCACGATCATCGAGCCGAGGACCCACGGCGTACCTGTAAAGTGGACATCCCCCTCGACGTAGATCAGGCCCTGGAAATGGAAGCTTCCCGCCGCCTGCAGGTCGCCCGTGACATAGATCAGGCCCTTGCCGGTCAGGTTGCTCGTGATCTTGGCGTCACCCTGTATGTAGGTGATGCCGTTGAGCGGATCTACCATCGAGGTGTTATCCGCCTTGGCGAGGATGCTGGCCACCTCGGAATCGGAGAGCCCGAGCACCTCGGCAAGCGAATAAAACGGGTTGCCCGCGTCATCGTCGATAGGCTGTGGATCGCCGAGAATATCGGCCGATCCCTGCGTCTTGACGACGTCACCGGTACTAGTCACTCCCGGCAGGTTTCCCGTAGGCAGATGCCATGCCTTGCATGCATTTGGCTGGGTGCCCGGCGGAGTGGCCAGGTCATGGTTGTGTCCGCAGAAGGCGCAGTTACCGGTCAGCTTGACCGCTTTGTCGACATACAGCGCGCCGAGCGTCCGGGCTATCATCGTCCTCTTCGTCACCTCTGCCTGGATGACCCTTTCACCGTTGGCCGATTCACCAGTCACGGTTATCAGTTCAACGGGGAATCCCGACGAAAAGTTCTCCGGGGGGATCTTCATCGGATCGTACCGGACGATCTCGTTTACGTCCCTCGCCCCGTCACCATCGAGGTCCTCCCACTTGTGCTCGACGACCAGGACACCATCGGTGCCAGTCGTCTGGCTGTACCCGAGATAATCTCCGTTAGGATCCTGGAGTGTCCCGGTCGAGATATTACTCCCGCCGAGCGTCGGAGCCGATCCCGGCGCCGTAAGGTACACGTACGTCTTCCAGTTCGGATCGTACGGCTCGGTGTCGCCGATCGCGACGTTTCCCGTCCAGCCGCCGATGGCGACATCTGTCGGGTTGGGCAGCGACAGCCTGTGGATCGCCTCGTTCAGCCCCGCCTCGGCGATGAACAGCGACTGGGTGGTCGTTCTCTGGTTACCCGATATCTTCAGGTCCATCGAGGAGACCATCGCCAGCGTCGCTCCTATCACCGATATGGCGAACAGGACGAGCAGCGTCACCACGAGGACGTTCCCGCTTTCCGCCTTCAGCTTTCCGTTGATCTTGCCGTTCATTTCTATTCAGTCCTTTCCTGTCCCTCCAGGCGGGATGATTAGTCCCTGCCGAAATAGGCTACAAGCCTTCCCTGGGTAGCCGTGGACCTGGTACCCACGACTATGTCCGGTCTGACATCCTTGTTGAAATCAGCGACGGCGAGTGATACGACCTCTCCAGACACGGTCTGGTTGATCTGGTCGCCGTACGCCGGAAGCGTTCCGTAAGCGGCAAGTACGTAGACATTGCCGGTATACACATCAGAATCCCTCGTCCCGTACGCCAGGTCGGGGAACACGTCGTTATTGAGATGAAGAACAGCGAGGCAGAGCGCTTCGCCATCGGCGTACAGCCAGTCGTCGGGCAGCGTAGCCTGCACCTCGGAGCCGAAGGAATAACCCGTCGTATCGGGGATTCCCATCAGCCCGCCCTCGTTGTGCCAGAGCATGATGTGCCCGTAGTTATTTCCCATCGTGAGGGCCGCTACGATGTCATCATCGCCTGAGTCGTCCTCCATCATATCGAGGACCTTCAGGTCGTTGACCGCGCCCCATGCCTGGTAGCGCTGGGCCCACTTGAAATCACCTGAGGCGTAACCGACGTTCTCATATATGTCGATGTATCCATAGTACGGCGAGGTGTGCGAACCCACGACGATATCCTGGTCTCCGTCTCCATCCATGTCGCCCGTTTCCACGGCCCATATCTCGCCAAGGGGCACCTCGGTCTCACTCAGCGCCTGAATTATATACTGCATCGGCATGAAGTCTCCGTTACCCATCCCCCTGAATACCTGGAAGCCTCCGACCGATCCGAAGGGCGACTTGAGCCCCACGACGAGATCCTCGCGGCCATCGTCGTCGAGATCGACGAGCTTCAGGTCCATCGCTTCATTCGAGCCGTCGGAAGTGAAAGAGTAGACTGGCGAGGTAGTGAGGACACCCTCATCCTCTGTCATCCAGACCTGGATGTTCCGTTCGGTATCTGTGTCGAGCCCTGTCACGATGTCGGGGACCCCGTCGCCGGAGAGGTCGAGCCTCACCATCGCGTTGATGTTGTACCCCGCGTCGCGCCTGTATGCGGGATCAGAATTGAAGAGCTCGTGGACCGGCGTCGTGGAGTTCTCCCATTCATTGTAGAAGACAAGCATGTTCCCGATCCCGCCGCCCAGGGCCGTCCCGAGGACGATATCCTGGTCGTGGTTATTATCCTCGGAGAGGTTGCCTGTCGTCACGGACAGCACCCTCTCGGTGTTCGAGATGTGGATCTCCACGAAGTCCTGGCGGTTTTCGAGCACATCGCCGAAGTTGCGCGCAACGGTAGTATCGGCAGTGATGACGATGTCTGAATAAGTATTCACAGTAGTCGATGTATATCCTGTCGGATCCCTCTCGGTCACCGAGTACGTGTTCGGCTCGAGGTTGAACAGGTAGTACCCGCTCGCGTTCGTCAGTGTCGAGTCGTAGTTCGAGACGGTGATGGTGACGTTGGGGATACCCTCTTCCATCGAGTTCCTGATCCCGTCATCGTTCTCATCGATAAAGACGTATCCCTCGAGAACGCCGGAAGTCGGCCCGGCAAAGTCACCGAAATTCACCGTCACTGTATCGTCCTGATCGACGATAGACGCGGTCGCGGAGTTGGAAGTCGTCGACGAGTAGCCGACCGGGTCGGTCTCTACGATGACATATTCGCCCTGCATGGCGGTAAAAGCGTAGTAACCCATATTGTCCGACATGACCTGTGACCCGTCATCGAGCGACATCAGCACGCCGGGAAGGCCCTTCTCTCCAAGCCCCTTTACTCCGTCCTTGTCCTCGTCCTCGAAGATGTACCCGTTTATCACGCCGAACGGCGCCGTAGCGATATCGCCGAAGTTGACGACCTGTGACTGTCCCGAAGCGAGCGTGATCGATACGAGGTTGTTCGTCGTAGACGTGTAGCCGGGAGGATCGACTTCCTGGATCGAATACGTTCCAGCCGGCAGCGGGAAGTAGAACACCCCGAAGTTATCGGTTATCACGTCGCGGTTCTGGCCGGCGAGACGGACCTTGACGTTCGGGATACCCGATTCGCCGTTGTCGATCTTGCCGTCCTTGTCCGCGTCATGGAATACCTTTCCACGGATTATCGAGCTCGCGATCTGCGAGTTCCTCACATAGACCTCTGAAGTCATCGTGACGTCGAGGTATCCGCCGTTAGTCTCGTAGTTCTTGTCGTACCGGTCCGACTCGGAGATCGTCGTGACCTTGATCCTGCGTATCTGGGCAAGGAGGTTGTCCGGCATCGCCGTAACGGCGAGCGATTCCGAGTCCTCGAGCTGTCCGCTTCCGTTGGAGTCACCCCAGAGCCGGTTATCGGTGGCGGGGTTATCGTCATGATCGTACCAGTACTGGAAGAGCGGCTGAGGTATCGTCCATGTCGCCTGCAGGTTCGGCCCGCGGACTATCGCGATATTCGCGTCACGGACCTCGTTGCGGGCGCCGTCGAATCCGTACGTGTATTTCTTCATCACGAAGAGGTTGTCGTTCGCGCCGTCCTCCTCGATATCGTCACCACGGTCGCCGGCATTTATGACCCCGTCGGCGTTCGAGTCGAGGCTGAAGACGATCGTCTCCGCCTCCGAGTCGAACATCGAGGTGGGCGCGTACATAGTAGTACCGCCGGAAGGGACCGTATTGGGCGCCGTAGCCGGATTGATCGCCACCAACGGCGCCAGGCCGTCGATGGTCCTTCCGTTGTCTATATCGGCGTTCAAAGCGACCTGGTAGGGGCCGGCATGGACTATAGGCCTCTGCCCCCTGAAATAATCAGTCTGCGATCCAGCCTGCCTGAGATGATCAGTGATGCAGTCGAGCGCAGCCCTTGAGTTCTGCTGTGCCTCGGCGTAGTCACGTGTCTTGGCCGACCCTTTCTGGTAGAGGGCGAATATGCCCGCCACCGAGATCAGGACGAATCCCATTACGATCATACTCATCATGATCTCGATCAGCGTGAACCCTGCATCTCTGTTCTTTCTGAAGATTCTCATGGCAAACCTACCGTCTGGATGTCAGGTACGTGGAAAGAGTCACCGAGTTATCGCTGTTGCCCGACAGGTAGGTCACTGTTACGGTGACCGTCTTCATGTCGGAAACAGGGTCGTTGTCCGTGACGTTCCAGGTACGCGTGTAAATACGTTCTATTGGATTATCCGGATCATCGTGGGCTCCCGCATTCAGATCAGTGCTGGTGAACGGCGTGCCCATAAGCTCCTCGATCTTCTGCTGGGCAAGATTCGTCGACATCGTCAGATTCCTGGAGCGGGTCGTCGCTGTATTGCTGACCGGCAGCGTCCTTATCGCGGCCGTTATGCCGATGGCGAATATAAGCATCGCGATGATGATCTCTATGAGCCCTATGCCTTTTTCTGACTTCAACATCGTTCTTACTTCCCTTGTCAGTCGACGGTGACGTTCCCGGTCCCGCCGAAGATCCTTACGCTTCTTACATTGTTCAGCGGATTTCGCAACGTTATCGAACCGCTCTCTCTCGTATTGCCCTTGCTTCCGAAGGTCAGGACAGTGCTCGAGAGAGTATGTGCGGCGATCTCCACCGTATCTGTGAGCTCGAATTCTGCACTCTCGTATTCGCCGTTGTCCAGATTGCCGTTCCTGTTCATATCCTCGAACCATGAGTACGTGTTGGCATCAGGATCGAAGGTGAAAACGACATCGATGTTCTTCATAACAGCCGATGAACGGGCCGTCCTGAGAGCGCTGGCAAGCTGCTGCGTCTCTCCGTTGAGCCTCCACCCCATCATGAACCGCTGGTAGTTAGGAACTGACAGCACCGCGATGAGCCCGAGGATCGTTATGGCGATCATCAGCTCTGTGAGAGTGAATCCTCTGATATTTCTTCTAATCTTATTCATGATCGCTCCATCCATATGTTACTTCCACCCGCCATAACGCAAAAAGCGTGCCTTGCCCCGGCCAGGCGCCGCCGCGCAGATTCATCAGCCATCGCTGCCGCCGGAGCCTGTCTCATGCGGGAAGTGCAAGCTTCGTACCCACAACCTGTTACAGCGTCATAAATCTTCCCCCGAAAAGGGAGCCGAAACGCTTATTTTTTCAAGGAAGTATTCCGGTATAGTTGACGAGGTGCCATGCGGAATCATGTGCAACAGGGCGCCCCGGGTGAGTCTTCGGCGAGGAATAAATATGCCAATATCCATGAAAGATGCGAATCCACCACCGAGTCCAACAGGTCAGATGCGGACCCGGACGTCTCCGATGAGGCCTCCGGCGGAATGCGAGGAAAGAATGCCGCTTGACAACGACCCGCTGTCTGAACCGATAATAAGGAACCGTTGATTCAGCCGGATCTCTGTCCGGACATCCACTTACAGAAGGAGACACCAGATGAAAGCAACCCGTATCGCATCCATAATAATACTGACCGCTGTCGCCGCAGCCCTGGTAATGACCGCGGCAGGCCCTGCCGGAGCGGAAAAGAAATCGCTCGGGGCGAAGACGATAGCGCCGCCGGCGCCGGCATGGTTGATCTGCACGTACGACGCCGAAGGCAAGCCGAACATGATGACGGCCTCCTGGGTGGGGATGGCCTGCTCCAAGCCGCCGTGCGTCACTATCTCCCTGAGAGAAGCGACATATACATTCGGCAATATAAAGGAGCACGGGGCATACACGGTGAACATCCCCTCGGAGAAACTGGCCGCCGCTACGGCATACGCCGGAGTAGTCTCTGGAAGGGATACGGACAAGTTTGCCGACACAGGCCTGACCGCCGTGAAAAGCGAACTTGTCGACGCCCCCTATATAAAGGAATGCGAGCTGGTAATCGAATGTAAGCTTATAAAGACGGTCGAGCTCGGCCTCCATACGATGTTCATCGGGGAGATAATCGACGTCAAGGCGGACGAGGAAATACTCGGCGAGGGAGGCTCTCCTGACCCTGGCAAGCATAAACCGTTCATCTGGAGCATCGGGGGATATGGTTTCTACGGCCTCGGCGGACGCATCGGCGGTGTCGGCGAGCTCGCTGATAAATACAGGGAATAGTCGTGCCCGAACGGGCGACCGGCGTCATATAATCAGTGTCAGGAGACAGTCACGGGCTCGTCGACTATCTCTAGGGCGTTACCGTCGATCTGCAGCTTCCTGACGATAGAGGTTGTAGCAGTACCCCCTATCTTAACCTTATTAATACCGCTATTGTCCGGCTCGATCTCGACAAATATCCTGGCGAGGCGATCGATGTCGCTTCCCTGCTCCATTATCATCGAGCCCGATCTCGTAACCCCGTACTTCATCAGGTACTCCCCGAGTCCCCCCGACGACATCGCTGTCGCGGGATCCTCCCATAGGCCCATCGCGGGGCCGAAATGCCTCGCGTACGAGATGCATTCCTCGCTGAAAGTATCGAGAGTAAAGATGTGATTTGTGAATGTGTTGTATTTCTTGTTGAACATCCCGAGCTTTATTAGGTCGGGCTGAAGGTTCGAGATCGTTTCCTTGCTGTTTATCGGGATAAGCAGCCAGTCGACATCTGCCGACGCGATCACAACGGGAAGGCCGGTCATCGTAATCTCGCTGCGGTCTATGCATAATACATCCGCTATCTCATCGACAGGGATGTCGGCCTCGCGATATCGCTGGAATGGCTGGTGCATCATGATTCTTTCGAGACAACTCAGATCTGTCACGTTACTGCCGCTCGAGTTTGCGTGTATATCGACCTTCACCTTGCCCATACCTGTCTCGAATGTGACATCCGTCACTCCGTCAGAAAGAGGGATACTCCAGTCCTCGATCATCGAGTAGCATGCCGCTATCGTCACATGGCCGCTGCACGCCATCTCGCGTCTCGGCGTGAAATACCTGATGCGGCACGCCGTGTCGCTGTCCTTCGACTCCATCACGAATCCGCATTCGATGATGTTGAGATACATCTGGCTCGCTATGGACTGCATCACTTCTGTGGACAGGCTGTCGGCGCCCATTATTATCCCCGCCGGGTTGCCGGAAAACGACCTGTTGGTGAAAGCGTCGACACATTTGATAGTCAGTTCCTTCATCATATCCATCCCTGTTTTACCCGGTGTGGCAAAGCACAAGCCCGTGTTGCATAATTCCTCATCGTTCCCCGTTGTTCCCCGGGGACCAACATCGGCGTATCTATTTGTTTTTACTCTCGTTAGCCCGGATTTAGGCTTTCAGAGCCGGATCCCTTTCCCGGCCCGGACTGTAACATCCAGTTTACATGCAAGACCGGTTCCTTACAGAAAAGCGCCGCGGAACCGGTCCGCGGCGCATCTGTCATATCGTATTTCAGGATCCGGGACAGGGCCTAGTGGCCGCCCTCCTCACCCTCGAGCGCCTTATACTTGAGATGGTCGCCGGTCGATTCCGAGACCTTCCTGTACCACGACTCGGGATAGCCGATATGCTTGACGTTACCCAGCTCGTCCTTGAGATTGCCGTCCATGTACTTGACCAGCAGGTCGGTACCGAGCCTGCGCCAGCGGTCGACTGTGGAATCGGCCGTACGGGTAGAGTATTCGGTAACATACTCGATCGCGAGATTGGGCGACTGCTCGTAAAGCGCCGCTGCCGCCTCGTCTATCCTCCTCTGGTCGGCGAGATAGGTCCCCTCGAGCTCGCTCTGCAGAAGCCTGATATCGACGATCATCTCGCTGTAGCGGGAATAAGCGTAGTTCGAGACCCAGTTGAAGACCCAGAACGCCGAGTCCCACGTGAAGTCATGGAAGTCGCCGTTACCGACCGCGTACGACTTCGGGAACCCTCCTGCTTCCGCAGTAGATCGGGTTGTAGACGGTGCTGTACGTATCGTCGACGCCGAACCAGTGCACCCCGCCTATCGGATCGGGAAGCCACGAGCGGCACTGAGAGACGAACGAGAATCCGGTCTGCTGGGTCGAGGTGGCGCGCTCGTTGACGTACTGGACGTCGTCGACCTTCCAGGTCAGCGGACGCCAGCGATAGGGGCACTCGTAAGGGCCGGAACCGATGTCTTTAGTCATGTCGAAATCTGTACCCTCGAAATGGTCGCGCATGAACTCCATGATGTCATGCACCGAGAGCTTCCTGTCGGGCTTGATCCAGAGGGGCATCGGCTCGGAGCCCTCGACGCCCTTCACGTAATCCATCGACATCTCGAGCGAGGGAGCGGCGCGGTTGAACATCGCGTAGACGCGCGCCTCGCAGAATCGAAGAGAGCCGTAATCGAGGGGCGCGTAGGCATCGGCAAAGCTGAAGTCCTTGTCCGAGCCATCGTAGAATCCCATCTCACGGGCAAAATCGACGACGTCAGGGGCGTAGAGACAGTTCTTGTCCTTGCGGGGAAACTGCCTGATGCGTGCCTGGTTGGCGTGGGCCGAGATATATCCGTCGGGAACGCGGCGGGCGACCCAGACCGCGCCGGGATTCGAGGCGCGTCTTGCCGATAAGGTCCATGAACCAGACCTCGTTCGGGTCGGCTATCGAGAACGACTCGCCGGAGCTGGCGTATCCATGTTCGGCGACGAGGCTCGTCATGACCTCTATCGCCTCGCGGGCCGTCTTCGACCTCTGCAGGGCAAGGAACATCAGGCTGCCGTAGTCGACGATCGCCGTGCTGTCGCGAAGCTCCTTGCGTCCGCCCCAGGTTGTCTCGCCGATCGTCACCTGGTGCTCGTTCATCAGGCCGATGACCGAATATGTATGTTCGACCTGCGGAATCTTCCCGAGATACTTCCCGGTGTCCCACTCGTATATGTCAAGCATCGTGCCGGGCAGATGATCGCGCGCCGGCCAGTAGTACAGCTCGCCGTAGAGCACATGCGCGTCGGCGGCGTACGTGATCATCGTCGAGCCGTCGGTCGAAGCGCCCTTTGTGATAAGGAAGTTGGTGCAGGCCCCCGCCGGCGGGGCCGCGAGAGTAAGGGCCGCGACGAGCAGCAGGGCCGTGATGAGCAAGGTTCTCATTAAGAGGTACCTCCGTCTGAAGTGCTGAAGTCCGGATTCAGTGGCGGCGATTGTAGCATATCCCGCCACCTCGTTGAAACAGACAAGAACAGTCCGTTGTCCGAATATTCAACGATCATCCGGGAGTATCCAGCACTTTCCGGAGGTTCCTGTGCGGCCTATGGCCAGGAGATCGGCGGAAAATCCTCGCATACCGACTCGTAGCTCCTGTATCCGCGGATCCAGAGCCTGTGCTTCGATGTATCGATGAGATTCCCCTCCTCGTCGGTCACCATGATGACGAATTCGGGGGGGATACCGCCGCGCTCCGGACCCTTGGCGGCGTACCTTCCCGCCTGGAGCTGAAACCACCACGCGGGGATGCTCCACGCGTTATAGTCCTTACTGCGTCTCGATATTATCCCGTGCGACACCATCTCTCTGAAATCGTCGAACCACTTGCCGAAACCCTGTTCGGCCGGTTCGCCGTGAGCCTGAACGACCATCTCTGCCCTCCCCTGTATCACGGACCGGCATACGGCCGGCCTCGCGGCCATACGATACGGCGGATTTATTGAGTTGTGTTGAATGCGAAAGCCGCTTTTCTGGCGGATATTGTATCAGATTCAGCCCGGTTTATCAATCGGTCAGAACCCTAGTCTCCCTGCCACCAACCCTTGAACTGGTTGAACGTCTGCCTCTGTCTTTCCATGAACGTCATGGGAGGTATATCTTCGATCTCGGGCAGCTCCCCGGACTCACCGAACAGTGTCTCGTAAGACCATGCCCCGCAGTATGGCGATCTGCAGACGACGGGATCCTTACGCAACTCGAGCTCACTGAATACATTTCCCAGCAGGGTATAATCGTGAAGGCACGGGATCACATCGCCGTTGCATCGCACCCTGACAAGATCTATCCCGGCGTTGCACCTGCGGCCGTAAAGGGTCCCCCTGTTGGCACGCTCCCTGTTGTATTCAGGCGAGAGACCGAGAAAGATATCCTGAAGTTCTTCCTCCGAATACGCCTCGGGATAAAACTTGCCCTCGTGCCACCCCGAAAACATCCTCAATATCGGTTTGATCCCCCTGCTCTCGCAGTATTCGATATCGGCCCTGAACCGGTCATAGTGATACGGAGGCAGAGGGTAGCTGACCCCTATGTTGTATCCACCCTCCCTCAGTGTCAGCACATCATCGATGAACTTGTCGTAACTTCCGTAAAGCCTTTCTCTTTCAGCGGCGTGAAGGGAGGCGAATATGTACTCCATCTTCTCCGGCGGCACTGCGTTCATCAACCGGCCCACGTCACCGATCGCCAGGTTCGTATCGAGCGCCAGCATGAATTCATCGTGCTCGGCGAGCCTTGACATTATTTCAAGGATGCCGGGATATACCAGCGGTTCTCCACCGGTAAACCCGAAGGTCACTTCCCTGCCGGTCTTCTTGAATCTGTCGATGATGTCATCGAGGTGCCTGGCGATGTCGTACTTCGGCAAGGGCCACTTTCTGTGAGTGACGAGTTTCTTGAAATTTCGCAGAAAACGTTTCCGGCGTGTATGAGGCTTGAAGATCCAGCAGTATGAACATCTGAAGTTGCAGCGTTCCGTCACCAGCCAGCTGGCAAAAAGCCGGTCGCTCATTATTACCCCTCCTCAGAAGATATATGGCGGGATCCACATGAATAAATATATGGAGGCCATAGATCTCCTGAAAGGTAAATAAGGTCCGCGGCGACCGGTACGTATCAGAAGATGTCCGGAAGGCCCCCCGTGTGAGATCATCTCGAGACCATCGGTCAGAGGGGATGAGATCCCCCTTCGCCCCTCTCCAGCCACAGGGCATGCCCCTGGGCGCCTACCGCTTTCAGCAGGCAGCGGCATATATCTCTATTCATAGACCTTCTTCAGATTCGCCACGTTCGCCTTCATCACATCGATATAGTCCCCTTCGGCGGGACGGTTGGCGCATGGATCGAAGACCGTGCTGCCGATCCCGTGCGATTCGAGTTTCTTCGCCGTTTTCTCGAGAGGAGTGCCCTCCCAGATCATCCACTTCGCCTGGTAGTCATACTTCTCGAGCACGGAAGCGACCCTTGCCCATTCCTCCTCGGGCGGATACTCGCCCGGCTCCCACTGCAGGCTTCCGAAATTGAGGCTGTACCGCCCTGCGAGGTACTGGTAGACGGGATGAGACATGATCACCGGCATTCCCTGTTTTCCCGCCACGACCTGCTCGAGCTCCGCGTCGAGCCATTCGAGGTCTTTCTTCAGCGACTTGAGATTCTTGCTCAGTTCCTTCTCACTGCCTGGCATCATCTTAAGGAGCGCCTCGTAGATCGTGTTCGCCTGGATGACGGCGAGGGTGGGATCGAGCCATGTCGTAAATGCGATGCCGGCATGTGAATGCTCACCGGCGGAGCCATGGCTGTGTGTCACATCTCCGCGAGTCTTTATATACCTGTCGCTGAATGACTCCGAGGTATTGACCATCCTGTCTTCCGGCAGAGCCGCCTCCGGGATCCACTTCGCATAACCGGCGCCGTTGAGTAGTATCATGTCGGCCTTCTGGAACGCGGCGATCTCTTCAGCGTCCGGCATCCAGAACGCGGGATCGATATCTTCCGGCGCGGGGAAGACTACCTCCACCGCGTCTCCCGCTATCCGCGAAGCGAAGTAGTAGAGCGGGTAGTTGACCGTGTAGACGACCGGCTTTTCGGCCGAAACGTCAACAGGCAGGATATTCGTGAGAAGGACCACAGCCAGCAGACAGAATAATGAACCTTTCATTACGTCTCCTCTCCATTGTAAAAACAGCGTCTTGAAGAACGAAGGGACCTGATCATAAGAGATCCCCGGTTCACGGGAACAGTATCCATCATCCCATTGCGTAATATCAATATAAAAATCGTGCCACGATTGAGGCTGAAACTCCGGGGCGGACCAGACAATGACCCGCCCCGAAAATGATCTGCGATCTAGAACTGGAAGCCGATTCCGAGATTGGCCGACTGCGACGCGTCGTCAGACAGATAGCTGCTCAGCATCCAGTTGAACTGGTAGGCCGCGTTTATATTGATATTTTCCGTGACCCAGAACATCACTCCGAGGGGAAACGCCATCGCGAATCCGGTAGTCGATTCCTCCTCATAGGTGACATCAGGGGCCTTAGTCGACGATATGTGTACACCCATCCCGAAGCCGAGATGCCCGGTGAACCTCTGGTTGCCGAACATATATTTGAATGTCGCCAGTATCGGGATCGACGTGTGATCGATATCGAAGTTGCCGGTCTCTGCAGTAATCTCGTCCGTCGCCCAGCCGTATCCCGTCATCAGGCCGAGGGCATAGTGCTGACCGTAGATATTGTGCTCTATCGCCAGGGTCGCGGACATACCCTCAAACGGATCGCCATCATCGTTACTCGTCATCCAGACATATCCAAACCTTGGCGTGAGCATCCACTTGTCGGGGACCGGCTCCGCCATCACGGCAGTCGCCGCCAGGACGAGAAGAACGAGGGTCAATACGATTATCCGCTTCGACATCTGAGTCTCCTTCCAAAGATCTATCCAGTGAGGTCTCTGTTTACAGTTTTTGCAACCCGGCCATTATAGCGGCCTTTTCAGAGGCTGTCATGCGAAAAAACCACGATAATGCGGGCGGTCATGAGGGCCATCCTCCCTGAGCCTGCAGGTTGACTGCTGGCGCCCTTTGACATACACTCCCAGTCCGTACACTGACCGTCACACCGTCCCGAGGACCGCGCCATGTACAAGGAGATGATCTCCAGGCTCTTTACGAGCTACAAGTCTGACGACGAGATCTACCACGACCTGATGCAGTTCAGGGTCAGGGAGATCCTGCTCGTCGCCACGATCTACGACGCCTTCATCCTCGAGCAGGAGGGCAAGCTCACCGAGCTGATCTTCGGAGAGTACTACCAGCTCAACCTCTCGACCGCTCCGCGCGTGACGAGCGTCGCCTTCGGAGAGGAAGCTCTCGCGATGCTCGACAAGCGCCGGTTCGACATGGTGATCCTCACGATGCGAATCGATGAGATGAGCCCCTTCGAGCTCTGCACGAAGATCAGGGAAAAGGAGGCAGATATCCCCGTGCTGCTCCTGCTGAGCGACGACAAGGACCTCGCCCTCATCGAAAACGAGGGGGAACGCCTCCGCCTCTTCGACAGGATCTTCACATGGAACGGGGATGCGAAGGTCCTGCTCGCTATGATCAAATATATCGAGGACAAGATAAATGTCGTCAACGACACGCGGATCGGGCTGGTGCGGGTGATCCTCCTCGTCGAGGACTCGATACACTATTACTCACGCTACCTCCCGGTCCTCAACACGCAGATAATGAAACAGACCCAGAAACTGATCGCCGACGAGAACCTCGATGAGATGAAAAAGCTCCTGCGGATGCGGACGAGGCCGAAGGTGCTGATAGCGGCGACCTACGAAGAGGCTGTCGAGATATTCGACAGGTACCGCGACTACCTCCTCTGCGTCATCTCCGACGTGAAATTCCCGCGGAAGGGAAAGGTCGACGAACGGGCCGGGATAAAGCTGGTCAAAAAGTTCAAGAAAGAGATCGACTCCCTGCCGGTCCTGCTCCAGTCGTCAAATCCGGAGAACGCCTCCCTGGCCGACGGGCTGGGCTCTTCCTTTCTTGACAAGAATTCCGATAACCTCGCGCACGACCTGACATCCTTTATATTCGACAACCTCGGATTCGGGGATTTCGTCTTCCGCGACAGGTCGGGGACAAAGATCGCGAAGGCGGCGAAGATGGCCGAATTCAGGGACCTCCTCCATACCGTCCCCGACGAATCCCTGATCTATCACTCCGATCGAAACCATTTCTCGAGCTGGCTGATGGCAAGGGGCGAGATCCAGATCGCCAAGTTCATCCAACCGCTGAAGATATCCGATTTCCCATCTTACGACGACCTGAGAAGGCACCTTATCGAGATCTGCGACATCGTCCACCGGCAGAAGACGAGGGGCAAGGTCATCCATTTCGACGAATCGGTCGTATCCGGGGAGGAGAACCTCTTCCAGCTCTCAGGAGGGTCGGTCGGCGGCAAGGGCCGGGGGATGGTCTTCCTCAATATGATGATCGAGAACCGGGAGCTTTTCACGATCCACCCGGACGTAAATGTCATCATCCCCCGCACCGCTATCATCGGAACCGATGAATACGACCGGTTCATGGACGACAACGAGTTCGTCGATCAGCTGACCGGAGGCGAAGAGCCGGATGACGTCACCGGGGCCTTTCTCGAAGCCGGACTGTCCGACGAGTTGAGGGAGAAGCTCGCCCTGTATCTCAGGCATGCCGATTATCCGCTCGCGGTAAGGTCGTCGAGCCTGTTTGAGGATTCGAAATCCCAGCCATTCTCGGGCATCTACGAGACATACTTTCTTCCGAATAACGACCCGGACCCCCGCGTACGACAAAGACATCTCGAGGAAGCTGTCAAGCTCGTCTACGCCTCCGTATACTCGAGCGACGCACGCTCCTACCTCGAAGCGGTCAACTACAAGATCGGCGAGGAGAAGATGGCTGTCCTGCTGCAGGGCGTTGCCGGAACGAAGCACGGCGGCAGGTTCTACCCCCATATCTCGGGCCTCGCCCAGTCTTACAACTACTACCCCGTCTCATATCTCAAGCCGGAGGACGGCATCGCCCTTCTCGGGCTGGGAATGGGAAAATATGTCGTCGAAGGTGAACGGTCGTGGCGATTCTGCCCGAAATACCCGAAGATGGATTTCATCTCACAGGAGGATATGCTCAAGGAGTCCCAGACGCGCTTCTACGCGGTGGACCTCGATAACGCTGATTTCGATCTGCTGTCGGGAAGCGACGCCACGATCACAACGCTCGATATCTCCGAGGCGGAAAGTGACGGGACCGCTGAACACCTGATCTCGGTCTGGGACATGAACTCGGGGAGCCTGAAATCGGGATCGCATCAAACAGGCCCCCGTGTCGTGAATTTCGCCTCCGTCCTGAAATATGGACATTTCCCACTCTCCCAGATCCTCGAAGCGGTACTCGAGATCATCACCAGTTCGATGGGAATGCCGGTCCAGATCGAATTCGCCGTCGACCTCGACAAGGGAGCGGACGGCAGGAGCAACTTCTACATCCTGCAGATCAAACCCCTGCTCGGGGACATGAAGGATTACAGGCTCGACCTCGGCAGAATCGACCGGGAAGATATGATCCTTTATTCCGAGCACGCGATGGGCAACGGTATCATCCGCGATCTCCATCACATCATCTACGCAGACATCGGGAAGTTCGACAGGAGCAGGACTGTCGAGATGAAGGCCGAGCTCGAAAGACTCAACGCGAAGATGAGAGAACGCGGCGAGAAATACATCCTCCTCGGTCCCGGCCGATGGGGGACAAGGGACAGGTTCCTCGGGATCCCCGTCAGGTGGTCGGACATATCAAACGCGCAGGTAATCGCCGAAGTGGAACTCGAGGACTTCCATTTTGACGCCTCGCTCGGCTCACACTTCTTCCATAACGTCACCTCGAAAGGGGTAGGCTACTTCTCCGTCCCGCACGCATCGAAGGACAGTTTCGTAGACTGGGAGTACCTTTCCGGCCTCCCTGAGATCGAGCGGACCGGATCATTTCATCCATGTAAGGACCGAGACCCCCCTCACGGTGATGATGGACGGCCGTAACAGCGCAGCGGCGATCAGCAAAAACTGACCCTTTCGCTATGTTATTATCATATGTAACTTATTTGTTTACACGCCATAGCGCAATATGCTATAATACAGCCCTCGCCAGTTAGATTACAATTATTAGTGATAAAAGGTCAGCCTGCAGGTCCTGCCGGGTCCTGCCGGGTCGCCGCCGATGTTTTTAAAGATGTGACTCGAGCCGACAAGGAGGTAAACGCAGGATATCTCGATGCGCCAGGAGGGGAAAAGATGTCGCGGAATTACTTCAGAGCCTGACGAATGAGGTGTACATCAATGAAGAGATTTGTTATCGCATTAATGCTTGGACTGCTCCTGCTCGGCACCGTGCCTGCCACGGCCCAGCAGGTCATCGACGATTTTTTCGTGACCGTAGGATCGGGAATCGTCCTCGAGGGAGGCGGAACCGGGTACGAGAACGGTACGTGGTACGTCTATCCTTCAAACTGGATCAACCAGTGGTTCTACGATCATCCGTATGACGAGGAACGCGGCAAGATCGTCCATATCGAATTCGACTGGGTCGCTATGGACCCGACCTGCACGACCGACATCACCGTCGCCTTCAATTATACGAACGGCGCATGGTCGGCTCTCGGCCACGGCGAGGAACTCCCTCCGCTTCCCGGCGAGGACGAGGCCCTCTATATCGAGCGGGAGATCTTTCTTGACGAGTGCGACATCTTCCCTGAAGTACAGCACGTAGCATGGGACTTCATCGTATGGGACTACAATCCCGAGTGGGTCTCTATCGACGTGATGGGCTGCAACTTCATCATCACCAACGGTGTGCTCATCCATGAATGCGCCGTCGGCAATGAGGAGAACAGCTGGGGCGCTATCAAGCAGATCGGCCGCTAGACAGACCGCATTTCAGAAACGGGGATCTTTCCGCTACCGGCAACGGAAACGGAAGGGTCCCCGTTTTGCGTCCAACCTGGCAGACCGGTCAGATTCCTCGTAGACGACGAATTCGAGGCGGGGATCAACTCGGATGATACTTATCCGCTAGCTAAACTGTCTAAATCTTGACTGCCTGCTTTCCTGTGATACAATAACTCAAGGGGATGGCCGGTGAATCGGCCGGTCATATACCATTCAGACAAATCGCAATCGGTCTTTACGAGGAGGTCCTCGATGAATCGCCGCGATTTCGGCCTTCTGCCCGCAGTCTTATCCTTACTGGCTGTTCTGCTGATCACAGGCTGCGGTTCCGACAGCACGACCGCTCCCGGCGGAGACGACGATCCTTCGGGCCCGCGTACCTGGTACGTCGACAACGACGCGATTGGGACCGGCAGCGGCAGAAGCTGGGGAAACGCCTTTATACATCCGTCAGACGCTATGGACGCCGCATCCGCAGGCGACCAGATCTGGGTCGCCGAGAGCACATTCTACGGCCCCGGGAACAGGCACGAGCCTGTAGTAGCATTCAAGGCGGGCGTAGCGCTGTACGGCGGATTTGCAGGCGGCGAGACCGATCTCTCGCAGCGAGATCATCATGATCGTGCGACATTCAGCGGTGGTGATACCCTTTATCATGTAGTGACCGGCGCAGACAGTGCCCTGCTTCACGGAATAAGGGTGGCTAGAGGGAGAGCAACAAACCTTTTATCCGACCCGGAGATGAGGGGCGGCGGGATATACTGCCTGAACGCGAAGATGAGGATCGCTCGATGCAACATAAGCCAATGCGAAGCCTACCTGGGCGCCGGGATCTATGCAGAGGGTGATACGGTGGTCATAGACTCATGTCAAATCGACGACAATCTCACTTATCAGGCAGATATCGACGAGGCTGGAGGCGGAGGTATCAGCATCATGGCAGGGAGAGCTGAGATTGACGCATGCTCGATCATTTACAACACTTCAGGCAACAACGGCGGAGGCCTGCTTCTCTATAATTCGAGCGCTGATGTCAGCAGATCGACGATCTGCGAGAACAGCCTCGCAGGATCCGACAACAACGGCGGCGGCATATACGTCTACAACGGCGAAGCATTAGAATTAATAACAGATTTCAGTGACTGCACGATATGCGTTAACACCGCGACCAGGGGCGGCGGGATCGCAACGGAACTGTCGAACATCGAGTTCAGAGACTGCAACTTTCATACTAACGAAGCTACGGCTGCAGGATCAGCTCTGTTCCTGCATCTCAGCTCGTTCCGGATGGAGCATTGCATCGTAGCTAAAAACGGTGTCTCCGCTCTCCACACACTGTACCATATAGGTTCCACTCCTCGCATTTTCAACTGCCTCTTCTATTCAAACGGCGATAGCGAAAAGGCTGGAGGTGCGATATTCAACAATGCTGCCAGTATAGAGATCGAGTTCTGTACCTTCGCCTATAATAAAGCGAGGGAGGGCGCCGGAATCTATAATGTCTTCCCGATTGCCTCACTGACGGTGACAAATAGCATCCTCTGGGGCAATAATTCCACGGTAGGATCGCCGCAGATCCAGAACATATCCGGCGCAACCGCCACCGTTACTTACACAGACATCGACCAGGATGGCTTTTTTCCCATCGGAACGAACAACATGCGGAGTGATCCGCTGTTCGCTATTTCCGGATTTTCAGGATATTACTATCTCTCCCATACAGCGGCCGGGCAAAACTATGACAGCCCGTGCATCGATATGGGAAACAGCGCAGCGGTATCGCACGGCCTGGACTCAAGAACCACGCGGACAGACGATGTGTTCGACGCGGGAATGGCCGACCTGGGGTTCCACCACAAGCCTGGCCCGTAGAACTGGATCCTGATGCAGGCAGTAGCCCCTTTAGTCAAGCCAGATACGATTCTGGTACGACATTTGCGTTATTATCCGGGGACCTTGAACGTCTAACAGAAGGAAAATGTGATGGAAGACAAGAAAACGCTGTTTGCATCGATCCGGATGGACATCGACAAACTTCTCGCCGGTCCAGGCTCACTTGAAAGAAAGCTCGAAAGCATCTGCAATATTCTGGCGAATGAGATCGACTATTACGACTGGGTCGGATTCTATCTCGTAGAGGATATGAGCAAGGAAGAGCTCGTGCTCGGGCCTTTCGTCGGAGCCGAGACCGAACATGTGAGGATCCCTTTCGGCAAAGGGATCTGCGGACAGGCTGCCGCGACCGGGGAGACGATCATCATCCAGGATGTGACAAAGGTGACGAACTATCTCTCCTGCGCGCCCGACGTGACTTCCGAGATCGTCGTTCCGATATTCAGCGACGGGAAGATCGTAGGCGAGCTAGACATAGACTCGCACGAACTCGGGCCCTTCTCCTGGGATGACAGAGAACTCCTCGAGTACATCTGCTCGGCGCTGTCAGAGAAATGGGAACCGGCTGGCGACGCGGTCTGAACATCTTCTCGGAAAAATCAGCTCTGAAAAAGATTGAGGGAAGCCGGATAGCCGGCTTCCCTCTTTATTTGGACCGGTGAGCCGCCCTGTCTTTCAGCTCCCGGTTGCTATCGAGCTATAAGCTCTAGTAGCCGCGACCGAATCCGCCGCCGCCGCCACGTCCGCCACCGCCGCCACCACGGCTGTCGTTGCGAGGACGTGCCTTGTTGACCTTGAGCGTACGACCCATGAACTCCTTGTCGTTCATGCTGTCGATAGCTGTCTGAGCCTGAGTGTCATCAGACATCTCGACGAAACCGAATCCCTTGGAACGGCCAGTGTCCCTGTCTGTGATGATGGCTACGGAATCAACCGATCCGTGCTCTTCGAAAGCTTTCCTGAGATCGCTTTCTTCCGTGTCAAAAGACATGTTTCCTACATAAATCTTCATACCAAGTAGCCTCCTAGTAGGCCTTAAACGAAAAAAACACCAAACAGATATTTTTCCGGAATATTACCAGGTCCCCTAATAGAGAAGATCAACTAGACAGGTCTCGTTCATCGTCCTTTTCGGTCAACTGAAACAAATCAATCCCGAATCCATCCGTTTCGCGGAGAATATACCACAAATATCCGAAAATACAACCCCGAAATGAGATTTTTCTGATTATTCCTTGCGAATGGAGAAAACCCGGGATTTATCGCCGGAAAGAGTCCTGTCCCTGCTTACTTCATTATAAGAGGCTGAAAGACCCTTCTGAAGTGCAGCCCGTAGACAGCGAATGTGATAGCCAGCGGGAAGAGTCTCGGCTTCTTCACCAGGGTCCAGGTGAAGAGCTTCCAGTATTCCAGCCTGCCCCTGTCTACCAGGCCGAGCCTGAACATCGATCTCAGCAGAGCCATGACATCCGCCGGCCTGAACCTCGATGCCTGCCCGCGCGGCGGCTCGAAATCCCTCAGAAAATCCCTGATCCGCCGGTAGTATGGTTTGGCCGAGTAGATATCGTTTATGATCTTCCTGTAACCTTCTATAAGCTTCTTCCTGTCCATCCTCGGGATGAAGTTCATCGTCATGTCGGTATTGTTCCCAGAGATATTGTCTACAAGCCTGCCCTCGCCCTTGAGGCGCTTGTACAGCTTCGTGCCCCTCGGGGCGTTGAGCAGCCCGACCATCGCGGTCACGATTCCGCTTTCCTTTATGAATTCGCTGAGCTTGTCGAATATCGCCGGCGGATCGCTGTCGAACCCGATGATAAAACCGCCGAGGACCTCGAAGCCCGCCTGCTGCATCTTCCTGATGCTGGCGATCATGTCGCGGCCCCTGTTCTGGGCCTTGTTGCATTCCTTGAGGCTCTCGTCGTTGGGACTCTCCACTCCCACGAATAGCGAGGAAAATCCCGCTTTCGACATCATCTCCATCAGCTCGTCGTCATCGGCAAGATCGATCGATGTCTCGGTCGTCAGGTAGTAGGGGTATTTTCTCGACTTCTGCCACTCTATCATCGCCGGCAGGACCTCGCGCTTCAGCTTGACCCTGTTTCCTATGAAGTTGTCGTCGACGAAGAAGAGTCCTCCCCGCCATCCTCGCCGGTAGAGCTCTTCCATCTCACCGATCAGGCTGTCGGCGCTCTTCGTCCTGACCTTCCGCCCGAACAGGACAGAGATGTCGCAGAACTCGCAGTCGAAGGGACAGCCCCTCGAGTACTGCACGCTCAATGTCATGTAGTCCTTCATCCTTATCAGGTCCCAGTCCGGCATGGGGGTCAGGTCTAGAGAAGGGCGCTCATCTGCCCGGTAAACCTGCCCGGCCTCGCCCCGCTTCAGGTCGGCGAGAAAGAGGGGCAGCGTGATCTCGGCCTCGTCGAGCACAAAATGATCGACACCCTCGAACTCGTCGTAAGAAGCGGTGAAGAGAGGTCCGCCCGCGACTATCTTCTTCCCATGCCTTCGACACCGTTCGATGATCTCGACAGTGGAATCCCGCTGTATCGACATCGCTCCGATGAAGATCATGTCGGCCCATTCGATATCCCTGTCCTTGAGTTTCCTCACGGACAGGTCGACGAGCCGCCGTTCCCAGCTTTGAGGGAGAAGTGACGAGACCGTCAGGAGCCCCAGCGGCGGATGTGAGGATTTCTTGTTAACGAACTTGAGCGCGTGGATAAAGCTCCAGAAGGTGCCCGGAAAGTCGGGCGCTATCAGTAATATATTCAACAGTGGTCTCCCTTGCCGGTTAAGTAACAGGTCTCAAGCCCAGGGCCAGGTTCCAATACCGACATGTGTCCGGGGTCTGAGACCGGCAAGGGAATATGGAGAAAGGCTACATATTAAATATACCCATTATGGGACATTATTACCAAGATTATGTTCCGGAAGCGGGAAATGAGGGGCCGCTATAAGGCTTTCAAATCGACTCACAGGTATGCCATAGTGCCTGCAGGCGGATCTTTAAAGAGCGGCTGAATAACAACGGGAGAAGATAGATGAAGACTGTATTGATGATTCTGATCGCGTCGGTCCTGGTGATGTCGACCGGGTGCGGCGGTGGGTCCAGGTCCGTGAAAGGCACCTGGGAGATGATCTATCCTGAACCGGAGGACGGCCCCACGGCGCC
Organism: Candidatus Krumholzibacteriia bacterium; assembly: GCA_963836185.1. Taxonomy (GTDB): domain Bacteria; phylum Krumholzibacteriota; class Krumholzibacteriia; order Krumholzibacteriales; family Krumholzibacteriaceae; genus JAUWCL01. The sequence continues at coordinate 21,822 of CAWIIQ010000002.1, read as the reverse complement.
CCGGAGCATCAAGGTCGTATCGGATACGCACTTCGCTTTCGGTTCGCCGACGGCCGGGGGCGGGATATTCGCCGGCGTCGGGACATATGCCCTCACCGACTCGTCCTACACCGAATCGATCCAGTATCACACAATGCGGTGGCTCGTCGGGCAGAAACTGGAATTCAAGTACATCATCGAGGACGACAAGTGGTACCACTCGGGCACATTCGACATCGGCGGCCACAAGTTCACGGTCAACGAGATCTGGCAGAAGGCAGAAGACTAGAGGGACCTTACTCCTCATCAGCCCAGATACCGAGCCCCTTTTCCCGCGCTTCTTTTTCCAGTTTGAGATAGTGCTCTAGATCGTCGGGCAGACGGTCCCTGTCCACCCGGGCATAGCCCTTCTTCAGCAGGACCTCGTTAAAACTCGTCTCCATCCCCCTGCCGTAATAGATCTGGACGAACGCCCGGCCGTCCTCGTCATATACGATCCCCGCGGCGGTGTTATCGGTCGTCCACGTGAAGAGCTTTATCTTCTTTCCCTCGATCTCCCTCTTCGTGAAATCATATATCCTGTATCCCATGATCTCATTTCGAGGCGGCGCTTTAATCCCGGTCAACCTGGCGATGAACGAGTCCCCTATCCGGACAAGATCTCCGCTGAGGACCTCTTCGACCGTCCCCGTATTGCCCAGAAGCGGACCCGCTGCGCAGGCGACCAGGAATGCCGCGGCGAAGATCCGCAGGCTTCTATTCGGCATCACGCTCTCCCTCCTGTATGTACGCGCGTTCCCATTCTCATATTGATAATACCGGTATTATTCCGCGGCACAACTTAAGCGTTTCTTAATTTTCAGTAGGAATCTACAGGCTGAAAATGCTGTCGGGCCTGTCTACCTGAAGGACATCCACTTCGCCTTCCGGCCCGTCTTCGCCCAGTCTTCCCATCCGGTCCTGTAGTAATCGATGACTTCCCGGATCTGGGCGGAAGAGAGATATCCGACGTGGACGAAGAGGGTATGCCCCTGCGGCGAATAGAAACGGTGCTCGGGGACAGTCTTGTACCAGAGTTCGGCGGCGATCACCCGCTGGGAATCGAGGTGGAAACGGCCGGCCCACTGCTTCGCTGTCTCGACGGTGGCGTGATCGTCGTAGGCGTTGCTTTTGCCGGTCATCACGGTGAGAAAGACTATCTCCTCATACTCCGCCTCTGCCTTTCCCGTCTCGGGCGTCTGCTTCGCGCAGACGGAGCACCATGTAGCGGCGTACTCGGACCAGACGAAACGTCCCTCGAAATCTGTCATGTGAACAGGGCGGCCCGATGCGTTGAGCCTCGGCTCCTGGGTCCTGCCAGAGGAATACGAATCGTCGTTCATGTTCCCGACGATCCTGTCGAGCCCCTCCATCTTCCCCCATGACCTCTTGACCGGCCCATCGTCACCGCAGCTCGAAACGATCGACACGATAGCCAGAAGCAGCAGCACGGCCATTCTTCTCATGAGGAGAGGCTCCTTTCATGGACCGATATCAGCGTACGAGTATCATCTTCTTGACCTCGCTGTATCCGCCTGTCGCGAATCTCGCGAAGTACACACCGCTCGATACGCCGGCGCCGCGGCTGTTTCTGCCATCCCAGGAGATCTCGTGCCTGCCTCCCGCGACCGGACCGTTGACCAGCGTTTTTACGAGGATACCCCTTACATCGTAAACGCTCAATATCGCATTTTTCTTCACCGAAGCCTGGCCGGGGATGGTAAAGACTATCGTCGTGGCCGGATTGAACGGATTCGGATGATTCTGATAGAGCCTGGCGCTCGCCACAGGCACCTCGATCCACCCTGTTTCCACGGAATTCAGGCCGTTCTCAGATTCCAGCCTGTACTCGTAGACCAGTCCCTCCTCAACCGACCTGTCTGTCCATGTGATGATCCCTGCCCCGTCTTTTCGAAGGCCGGACGCCACGAGTTCGAATTCCGCGTCCTTCACGCGGCGCAGAAGGTCCCACTCATCCGTCGCTGCCCTCAACGGACCAGGTGAGCCGCAGGGCGCTGCCGGTGAGCTCATACATCCATGCCGTCACATCAGCATCCGTAACCTCCGCGAGCTCTTTCCAGCCGCTGTTATAGATGTTGCCGTGGAACCCGGTCCACGGAGCGCACCCGTAGTAGGCGTTCGCGTCGAGGTCCCACACATAGATGTTCTCGTCCCAGCAGGAGGCTATCAACTCGAGATCACCATCGAGGTCTACATCCTTGACCACTGGAGTGCCTCTTACGAAGTTTTTGAGCTGGATGGGAAATCCAGCTATGTAATCTCCATCAATATCCCAGGCAGTGATCCTGCCGTTCTCTCCTCCGAGGATGATGTCGAGGCTTCCATCGCCTGTGATATCAGCGATCACCGGTGAGGACTCGGTCCCTCCGCTGTCTGAGTATTCCTGCGGCCACCCCGGCATTGCGGAGCCGTCATAACGGAATATGTAGCACATGCCGTTCATTCCCGGCACTACCACCTCGAGCCTCCCGTCACCGGTGAGATCGGCCAGCGCGCAGGATCCGGCGAAAAAGCTGTTGCTGTTGACCCACTGGGGCCAGCCGGGCATGCTCGTGCCATCGTGATTCAGGCCCTGGACCCGAGCCGCCGTGTTCTGGATTATGACCTCGGGCCGGGAATCTCCGTCGATGTCCCCTACCACGGGACTCGCCCCCACTCCGGCGCCGGGATCGATTATTGGGACAGGCCACCCCGTCACATATGTGCGGTCATGATTGAGGCAATAGATCGAATCATCCGGAGCAGCGACGATCATCTCGACGACTCCGTCCTCATCCATGTCGGCAAGAGCGGGAGTGGAAACGTGCCATCCGTCCGACGGCCAGCCCCGCGGCGAAGAAGGGGCCGTCCGTCGCCGGATCGTCATCCCCGTCCATCAGCTCGGTCCCGTCATGGTGCCAGACGTAAACGGTTCCATCGACGTCGTACGCCACTACCTCCAGATCGCTGTCCCCGTCGAAATCACCGATCACCGGGCTCGCCCATACGATGTCTTTGGTACTTTTCGGCCATCCGGGCAGGATACTTCCATCCCGGGTGAATACATATATCTCCCTCGTATCCCATGACGCTCCCACGATCTCTGATCCCGGGACACCGTCCAGTTCACCGAGGGCGATTGACGCTGTATATGTGGATCCTTGTGTCGCCAGGACACCCCAGGTCAGAGGCTGGTTGTCGCCATCGATAAGTTCGAATCCATTGCTGTGCCACGCGAAGATGTTTCCCGCTCCAAAGACGATGTCAGGATAGTTGTCCCCGTCTATATCATCAACGGCGGGACTGCTCGAGGAGCCCTGGTCGACATGGTTCGGCCAGCCGCCGAGCTGAGGCGGATTGGTGGTCTCCGAGACCTCATCGCTGAAGCCGCCTGTATTACCGCATGAATCGACGCAAGCCGCGACGATGTAGTACCGGGTGCTGAATTCCAGGTCACGATCCCGGAAGAGGCAATGCAGAAGCATATCCTGACTGACCTGTTCGTACGGCCCCCCCTGGACCGTAGAATGATAGACGAGATACCTGTATACCTCGAGGGAATCGGGCACATGCCAGGTGGCATGGATCTGGTCGGGCCCCACGCTTGAATCGAGGGTCAGGCCGACAGGCGGCTGCGGCTCCCGAAGCTCCATCCTGCGCGTGAATGTCGTGCCGTTGACGTCGGTCAGCTCGAACGTGAAATGGTTCGGCACCGACACGTCCACCTCAGACAGGACAAAACCGCTTCCGTACAACATCTCCATGGATTCGAGGTCTCCGTAACCGGCCGTGCTGTCGACGATGGTGATCCCGGCATCTTCAGCTCTTATCTTTCCCTGCAGCCCGCTGGCAGTTCCCGTGCCGAAGTTCTTTATCCCGATGCGCAGCAGGAATCCCTCGCCGTCACCGATGATACCGTCACCGTTACCGTACGGCACGCTGTCGGCCAGCATATTCACGTACAGCTCCAGCTCGGGCGCATGGACCTCGAGGGCCATGTTCTCCGCCCAGTACCCTCCCGTCGAATCGAATATCTCGACAAGGAATTCGACCGGTGTCTCATCAGCCATCCCCGGATCGAAGGTCAGGGAGAACGGCGAGTCGTTTAACGCGGATCCTCCGGCAGGTATGTCCGGATAGGTAGAGATGCCGCTGTTGACGATCACCGCCGGAGCAGCAGTCGAGATCCCGGCCCACAGCTTCTCACCCGCGGCGCTGCCGGAATTGAACAGCTCGATCTCCAGCGTGACGGTCTCACCGGCATCGATGATGCCGTCACCGTTACCGCCGGGACCATCGTTCTGGATGTTGCCGTTGACACGGAGGTATGCGGCCGCCTCAGGGTCGACCGTGATAGATGTCGAATAAGCGCAGTGATCGATCCCTGTAACGGTGACCGCTATCGTCCCCGAATCCCTGCAGAGGAAATCATCGAACGTGACCTGCCCCGCGGCGTCCGTGTATCCGTACTGATAATCATCGCCGTCCTTGAAAAGACAGACATAGGCCGAATCGAAGGGAGAACCGTCGCTGTCGACCTGGATCACGATCTCGTTGTGCCCGAAAGGAACCGTCCCTGGAGCGGAAACATCGAACGTTCCGGGATTGCCGCGGTACATGTTCGTCTCCGGATCACCGAGATAATTGTAGATGAAGTGTGCCCAGCGATCGGACGTTTCCCCGTACGCGGCCGGAGTGAATTTCTCGCGGGACTTCACGTGCACCTTGCCGAGCTGCACGACATCAGCCTGAAAGAGCAGTTTATAGTACTCGTTCATATATAGCCTGGAGGATGTCGGGAACGCGGTCCTGCTCGATCCGGTGACCGCGAAAGCGCCTCCATCACGGTTGAGCAGAAAATGCTCCGCGATACAATCGGTATCGAATGCGACGTTGTTGCAGTTCAGGAGATACATCGAGAAGATCTCGGTCCCGTTTACAAGGCTGCCCGCGTCGCTGTTGAGGATGCTGACGTCCCCCATGGACATGTTGTACTTTCCGCCATGACCGGCATGGATCACGTGATTGACACCGGCATCCATCCTGCTCAGCGAGGATGCCCTGCTGAGTTCCAGGGCGCCCGGAAATCCGGGGTAGTTTTCGTATAGCCTGATCGACGTGATATCCGGATCGGCGTCCAGGTAGAGGTCATTGATAGTCTGGAGATATTCGCCGCCGTCGGTGATTATCAGATCGCCCGGTGTGTAGTCAGATGGCGAGATCACCTCACCGAGCAGCAGGAAATCCGATTTGTACGTCGTGTCCGACGGCGCCTCATAGCCTATCGTCTTGTCAACGAGAAGACCGGCGTCGGCCGCCGATGAGACAGGCAGTCTTCCGACATAGACTTCCGCGTAGAGATCCGCGTCGTCTCCGGGATCGATCAGTGAATGGAATCCCTCTCCCCAGAGCGAATCTCTGTCGGCGTTCCAGGTCCCGTCGAGGCACGAGTAGTACATATCTGTAGGGATGAGATCACCTGTGTAGAAAGACACGTAAGCGAACCTCTCCGGTATCACGTCCGTATCGCCGGCGAGGAGAACGTATTCCACTCCCCACTTCTCGTAAGCCTCACGCATGAAATTCCTGATCGTCTCGCCGAGATCTGAACCTGCCCTCGTGTTCTGCTCGATCCACTCGACGGTCCTGACGACTGCGGGGACGCCCTTTCGCGTCTTCCAGTCCGCGAGCCGCTGGAACTCCGGTTCCATCTCCTCGTTCGTGACGATAAGGTACTGGACAGCGCTTCCCTCCATCCCCGGCATATATGAGGGCATGAAAGCGCGGCTGCTCTCTTCGATCACGATATCGGAGAACACATAGCCCGAAACGTCCATCGGATTCTCCACAGCACCGCGGATCTTCCTTCGGGACCTCTCCCTGAAACCGTCTACATGCCTCTGTCTTTTCGCTTCCCCGCTCATGTCGCCGGGCGCGGTTTCGACAACGAGAGTCATGCCCTCGATTACAGTGAGCCGGCCCGCGGAAATATCGTATCTGACCGGATAGACCTCGAAGATCGCGACCCTGTATCCATTCCATCCGGATGTGCCTGTATGCCTCACTTTCCAGGCGGGAAAGACCGAGTCACTGCCACTTGCCTGTTCCGGTGAAAGAAAGACACCTCTGGCTGTCCCATCATTAAGAAGCTGTCCGTTGAACGCGGCAAGCGATATGGATGCCGCCAGTTCGACCGCGCGGCCACCTTCCAGCCGGAAAGTGGTAACATCCTCCCCCTGCGGTATCAGCACGCTCATCACCATGTACGGGATAGAAGGCAGATCGAGGTAATTCGTGTGGTTCATCCCGGCGGCATCGATCCTGAAAGCTCCGCTGCCGTCTTCGACGATATTGATCGCCGATATCTCCACGTCGACTCCGACTGAGACTACAGACGCTGAGACCATGCCCGGTGGAAGAACTGTAAATGCAGCCAATGTGAGAAGTAAGAAAATAGAACGACCCATTACCTGAACCTCCCGGCACAGATGTATTGTGTTTAAGTCAGGGGATTCGAGTTAACAACTGAAGCAGTGGGTCAGAAAGATGTGTCTCCTGAAAATGTCCTGCACTTGATGAAACTTATCAGATTCAGTAGCATTTTATCCTTTTTTCGGCAAAAAAGCAAGATATAAGCGGCCGGACAGCCGGGAATCACCCGCGATCGAGATCATCGAACCGTTTTTCGAATGTCTGCTTCTTCTCGTGGTAGGCTTCAGATGCGGTCTCGAGCTCTGCGAACCCGGTCTCGATCACTTTTTCGCAGGCGTGGATCCTCTTCGACAGGGCGGCTATCCTGGCATTGTCGCCCTGCCGCGAGGCCGCTTCGATCTCGCCGTGAAGATCCTCCAGTTCGGCCTCGGCTTTCACGATAGCCGTCTCAGTCTTCTCGATCGTCCGTTCCAGGGGCCTGAGCGCCTTCGACCGTTCGCGGACAAGCTCGGAACGGAGCCGCTTGAGCTCCTTTCTGTCCGCTTTCTTCCCGGCCGCCTGAACATCCTCTTCCTCGGCTGGGCCTCCTTCTCGCTCTCCCATCCCTTTCTCTCGAGAAATTCCTGGTACCCGCCCTCGAAGACAAAGGTCCTGCCATCCTGAAAGACGATGAGCTTCTCCGCGAGCCCGTGAAGAAGCATCTCGTTATGCGTCACCATCAGAACGGCCCCCTCGAACTCGTTTATCGCTTCGAGAAGGGCATCGCAGGCCTCGAGATCGAGATGATTTGTCGGCTCGTCGAGAAGAAGAAAACTTACCGGTGTAGCGATGATCTTTCCGAGCAGGACCCTGTTCTTTTCCCCGCCGGAGAGGATCTTTATCCTTTTCAGCGCGGTGTCTCCCTCGAACATCATCATGCCGCAGATATTTCTCGCCCTCTTGTGGTCGATGTCGGGATCGGAACTTACGATCTCCTCGAGGACGGTCCTGTCGTCTGCCAGGGTATTGACGTTCGCCTGCTCGTAATAGGCGCTCCTGACCGTCGCGTTGACCGATACCTCGCCCGATTGAGGATCGAGCCTTCCGGCCAGGGATTTTAGCAGCGTCGTCTTTCCCCTGCCGTTCTCGCCTACAACGCAGACCCTGTCGTAAGGCCCTATGGAAAAGGAGAGGTCGGAAAAAAGGGGACTGCCGGGATCGTACCCGAAGGTCAGATCTGTGACATTCATTACCCGCTTGCCGTTAAACGGGCTCGACCTGAAGGAAAAATCGAGATCCTTTGCCTTCTCGAGCTTCTCGAGTTTCTTCTGCTTCTCCAGCGTCTTGATCCTCGACTGCACGAGCCCCCCGAGCCTCGCCTTGGCGCGGAAACGTGTGATGAACAGCTCGGCCTTCTTTCTCTTCTTCTCGTCGTTGAGCCTCGTCTTCTCGTAGACCTCTTCCTCCATCGCGAACTGGGAGTAGAGCTTGCCGGTATCCCCCTTGATCTTTCGCAGCGTCTTCCTGTAGATCCCCATCGTATGGGTCACCACGTTGTCCATGAACCCGCGATCGTGTGTTATCAGGATCAGTTCGCCCTGGCGGCCATTGAGATAGCGCGTCAGCCATCTGATCGATATGATATCGAGGTAGTTGTTCGGCTCATCGAGGAGCAGAAGGTCGGGATTCCTCACAAGGACCTTCGCGAGGTTGAGCCTGACCTGGAAGCCGCCTGAAAGCTCGAATGGATCCTTCTCCAGATCAGCCGCCCTGAAGCCGAGGCCGGCCAGGACCTTCTCGACCTTCCAGGTCTGGCCCCGTTCTTCAGCGGCAAGGCCCTCGCACCCCTCCTCGAGTACCGTGGCACGGGTAAAATCGGGTTCCTGCCGGACATAGCCGATCGAGTACCCCTTCGGGATGATGATATTTCCCGAATCGGCCTCTTCCTCGCCGGTGATCATGCGCAGCAGCGTCGTCTTGCCGTAGCCGTTCCGCCCGACCATGCCGAGCCGTTCTCTCGCGTTCAGCCTGAAACCGGTCTCCCTGAACAGTTCCTGGCTGCCGTAACTCTTCGATATGTTTTCTACGATGATCATTTCAGGAGAGCAGCCTTATATATCGATACCGAAGCTGAATACCATCTTTATATCGTCCTTTTCCGGCACGGTGCCGTCCTCGAACGGCTGCGGATTATCGACGCGGTCCCACACGAACGAGAACACAAGCTCGAAGATATCCTTGTATATGTCGATCGAAAAATCTGAAGAGGCATGATGAGTGGAGGTCTTTGGATCTGGAATGCCGATCTTTGAGCTCCATGAGAACTCCCACTCGATGTTCTTTGTGATATCCCAGTCAAGATTCATCGAGGGTATCACGGACCCGGACTTCTGCTTGATATCCTCACCCTCCTGACAGACAGGAACTCGGTGACCTGGTACGCGCCGCCGAGCCCGAAAGACCAGTCTATCTTGCTCTTCCTGAAGACATAGTATCCGACACCGGCCCCGATCGTGTTCCTGTAATCGATGTTCTGGAACTTGTCGGCGTAATATTCGTACGAAGCGGCTGTTATATAGAATTTCCGGCTGATGAAAAGGTCCAGCTCCGCGGTGCCATTGAGATTGTTGACGGTCTCCTCACCCTTGGACTCGCTGAAATTGCCGCGAAAATCGAGGCTGAGGCGGGAACGGGTCGCCTCCCTCTTGCCTGATAGCCTTGTCGACAGATCGATCTGTTCCGTGTTCCCGGTCCTCTGTGTGAATCCGACGCTGACCTTGGCAGACCAGAAATTCCGCTCCCTCGGGGTTCCCTCTATGATCGAAAGAAGTTCCCTGCGCGGAAGATCGACAGGGCCGCCTTCCGCGTTGATACGGATCATCCCGTCGAGCATCGACGCCGACCCGGTATAAATCCTCTGCCCCTCGAAGACGAACGTCATCTCACGGGGGAATCTGAACCCGATTATGTCATCCCAGTCGAGCTTGAGATCGTCAAGCTCGTCGCTGTCGAACTCCATCTTGAGGTCGCGGAAGAGTTCCATCTTGCCGCGGACCCATTCACCGGATTTCAGCTTGACCCAGTCCTTCTGGTCCTTCTCCGGCCCGGTCGGGTGCCATTCCTGTGCAGAGACCGGAAGGGCCGTACCGATCAGCAGCATGACCAGACAGAGGGATGCAAGTATTGATGTTTTTGTTCGACTTACAGGCATTATCGACCTCTCCTTACAAGCCTGATTATTCCCTCCAGAACCGGAATTGTCCAGATATATCTGGATGCAATCGCCTGCAATTACTATAATTCCCGTATAATACCCCACCACGACAACACTCTCCTTCACTGTGGAGGCCTGAGACATGACAAGACCTGCCCGCTGGCTTTTATCGACGGCTGTCACACTCGCTCTGCTGTCGAGCATCTTCGACTCCACCTTAGCCCAGGAAACAGAAGAGACCGGATACCAGGAGTTCAGGAAGGTTCTGATAGAGAAATACAATGCCGGGGAATATGCCGAAGCGGCAAAGATGATCGAAGAGAGCTTCGATGACTTCCCGGGCGAGGAATGGAAGATGGCGTACAACATGGCCGCAGTCTGCCAGCACCTCGGGGATCATGAAAAAGGGATCGAGTATCTCGGGATGGCCCAGGACAAGGGGCAGTTCTTCAATGCCTGGGCCTTCAACGGAGACTTCTGGGCCCCGTACAGGGAAACGGAAGGATTCGACGAGATCCTCGCTAAAAACGATGAGATGATAGCGGAGGCTCAGAAGACATCGAAGATGAAGATAGAGGTGGCCCTTCCCGGTGAACTCGAGGAAGGCAGGACCTATCCCCTCTTTATCGCCCTGCATGGCGGGGGCGAGAACATCGGGGAATTCAGGCCGAACTGGAAATCGACAGTGATGGAAAGCGAGTTCATCATCGCCTATGTCCAGTCCTCGCAGGTCGTCTCGATGACCGGCTTCTCATGGGAGGAGCAGGAAGTCACAAAGAAGGAGCTCAGAGAGGCCTACGACAAGGTCTGCGCCGAATATCCCGTCGATACGGCCGAGGTACTGATTGGCGGCTTCTCATCGGGCGGATACGGCTCCCTCGTCGCGACATTCTTCGAGGCAGTGCCGGTGCAGGGGTTCGTTATCCTCTGCCCACCTATGCCGGAGAACATCACCGAGGTCGAAGCGAGCGAAGGCCAGGGAGAGAGGCGTTCGCGGAACGCTCATCACGACCGAGCTCGACCGCAGGGTCCCCGACCAGAGAAAGATGGCCGATCTCTTCAGGGACACGGGTCTCCAGTACCAGTTCATCATCACTCCGAACATAGGCCACTGGTACCCCGAGAACCTGCCGGAGATGATCGACCAGGCGATCGCGCATATCAGAAACAGGTAGAATGGAAGAAAAAAACAAGCTCAACAGGCGGGGACTCGCGCACCTCTCGATAGTCTATATCGTCTGGGGATCGACCTACCTCGCTATCCGTGTCGCGGTAAGGGACGGCTCCGGATTCCCCCCTTTCACTATGGCGCTGATGCGCGTTATCGTAGCATCTGCGATTCTGCTGACATGGGCAAAACTTCGCGGTGAAAGGATAAGGCTCACCCGCGGTGAACTGGGCCTGCTGCTCGGAAGCGGCCTGATGCTCTGGGTCGGGGGGAACGGCCTGGTGAGCTGGGCCGAGATGCGGGTCTCTTCGGGGCTAGCGGCCCTTCTCGTAGCGGCGATGCCGATCTGGGGGGAGTGCGTCAACTGCATCGTCGACAGAAGATGGCCCGGCTGGAGCATGGCGGGTTCTATCGTTCTCGGATTTATCGGCGTAGGGGTGCTGTCATGGCCGGTCCTCAGCCAGGGGACCACGGCCGATATCCTGTCGGTCATCGCCCTTCTTCTCGCGCCCCTTTCCTGGGCCGCCGGCTCGATCTGGCTTCAGCGACGCAAGCTCGACCTCAGTGACCGCGCGATGTCGGGGTGGCAGCAGCTTCTCGGAGGTGTGGGGCTCCTGCTGTTTGTACTGCTCCGCAGGGAACCTCTGCCCGCACCAACGGGCGAGGCCTGGATGGCGTGGGGATACCTCGTGGTGATGAGCTCGGTGATCTGTTTCACATCGTACCTGACCACCCTGCGGCTCCTCCCCTACCAGGTCGTGATGACATACGCATACGTCAATCCGGTGATTGCGGTTTTCCTCGGATGGCTTGTCCTCAGTGAAGACGTCTCGTGGTATACGATCACAGGCGCGGCGCTCGTCGTGTCAGGCGTGGTGGGGATATTCAGGAACCGGCGATGACCCGGGCATGCTCCCGGTGACTATTCAGCGATCCCCTTCAGGATGATCGAGTTTATCTGGAATGCCGGTCCGTTTCTCAGATTCGCGCAGCCGAGGTAATGGTCCCCGCCGATGACGAAGTGTTCCCAGTCCTGCGCTCCGCTCGAAGCTATCCCCTGATGAATCAGGAAGGAAGAACCGTTCCAGAGGTAAATATTCGAATCGATATTATAAGATCCCGCAGCGGTGCTGTAGTAATTCGCGGCGGCAAGATACGAATCCCCGTCGATCGAAAAATACTCCCAGTCTGTCGCACCATTTGTCGGGATCGACTGATACTCCGTGAACGACATCCCGTTCCAGAGATATATCTTCGAATCGATATCCTGGGTGGTTTCATTGCTGAAATTGGCGACTGCCAGGTAGACATCTCCTCCGGTCTCGAAGGATTCCCAGCTCCTGGCCCTGTTCGTCGGTATCGACTGGAACTCGACGAACGAGCTGCTGTTCCATCGGTATATCTTTGAGTCGATATTGTACGAGCCCCCGTTCAATCCGTTTGCCAGAGCGAGGAATGAATCGGTTCCGGCGGTGAAGAACTCCCAGTCCAGTGCGCCATTGGTCGGGATCGACTGGAATTCGACGAATGAGTCGACTTCCCAGCGGTATATCTTCGAATCGATGTTGTAGTTGGAGTCCTGATGCTCATTAGCTACTGCGAGATACGACTCCGTGCCGATCTCGAAATACTCCCAGTCGACCGCGCCGTTCGTAACGATCGACTGGAACTCCAGGAAAGAAGCACCGTTCCATCTGTATATCTTCGAGTCGACATTGGTCGTGCTCCCGTTATAAAGGTTCGCTACGGCAAGGTACGACTCCCCGCCCATCTCGAAGTATTCCCAGTCGGAGGCCTGCGATGTAGGTATAAGCTGAAAGATCACGAAGGAATCAGCGTCCCACATGTATATCTTCGAATCTATATTCAGATTGCCTCCGTCGGAAGCATTTGCCACCGCGAGATATGGTTGTCCACCGATCTCGAAGGCCTCGAAGTCTGCCGCCCCCTCAGTGGCAATATCCTGGTGATGGACGAAGCTAAACGACACTTCGGGGTCCGGTTCGACCGGGCTGTCCGAATCGCTCCCGCATGAAATCAGAAAAAGACCAAGAACCGCCAGCATGATCGTAATCTTACTCATGACTGTCCCTTCTTCCGGGGGGCAAGATACAGCACTCTTACTTCCAGAAGGATAAAGGCTAACTTGCCGAGACCCAACCTTTTTTCTCGAACTCTCTCCAGATGAGCTTGTAGATGATCTTCGGCAGTTTGAGTGAAGCGTACGCGAAATCGGAGGGAGTGAATATCCCCGCGGTATGTGCCTTTTTGAGGATCTGGCGGAACTGGGCCGGATTGTAGAATTCGCTGCGTATCTTGTTTCGGATCTGCCGCAGGTCGCTGAGGCTGTACGTGTCGGAGTAGACCGGCCCGCCGACTGAATCGCAGTGATATCCCGGTGTGTTCTCGACAATTTCTTTCAGGGGAGAGAACTTCTCCACCCTCAGCTTCTGGAAGCTGATCGAATCGAGCTTCAGTTCCTTGGCGAACTGGGCGATGTATACCATCTCTTCTTCCGTCTCACCGATATTTCCGTAGATGAAGTAGCCGTGGATGTAGAAGTTGAACTTGTTGAAGACCTTGAAGGCGTCCCTGACCTGCTGCTGGTTGAATCCCTTGCTGAGCACTTCGAGAATCCAGTCATGGGGCGATTCGATGCCCATGAGGAATACCTTGAACCCCGCCTTCTCGGCCAGCTCCAGGAGCTTCGGATTCTTCGAGATCTCGATCCGGGTCTGGACGAGGAATGTCTTCTTAATCCCGGCATCGATGATCATCTCGCAGAGCTCTTCACTTCGCCTCGGATTGGTGAAGAAGTTGTCGTCGCTGAACAGGACGACATCGGCGGTGACGCTCTTCAGCTCCTCGATGACAAGATCGAGGGGCCTCTCCGTGTACTTCCTCTTCTGTCCGAGGGGATTGAGGCTGAACGTGCAGAACTTGCAGTTGTAGGGACAGCCCCTCGAGGTCAGTACGGTATCGAATGTGAACCTCGCTATCCGCGCACCGTTCTGCACCCAGTGGTAATCGTGGCGGCGCAGCGACCTGTCCGGGTATGCGGTGCCGAGGATCTCGGGAAGGGCCCTGTTCGCATTGTGGACCATCTCTCCGTTCTCCCGGAACGAGAGCCCGAGGATATCCCTGGCGGGGACACCGTTGATAATCTCCCTTATCGTATCCTCTCCCTCGCCCCTGACGACGAAATCGATATTGGGGCATCTCTCCAGCAGGGTCTCGACCTCCTCGGTCGCCTTGCTCCCTCCCACGACTGTGGTGACATCAGCGGGCAGGCTGGCGATCAGGTCGCATATCTCGTCGAACTGCGTGTCCCACATGATCCCGATGCATATAAGGTCTATCTCTTCATTGATGAATCCTGACAGGACGTCGATGTCGCGGTATTCCATGTCGTACCGGAGATCGAGGAAGGTGATCTTCTCGACAAGGTCGGTCATGTTCGTGATTATGTATTCGAGCCCGGTGGGAGGAAAGACACCCATGGTGGCCGTGGAATCCTTGAAATATGGGTACAGCGCGAGTGCGTGCTTGTATGTCATCCTCTCAGGCCCTTCAGTTCAACGTGCGGATGCGGAGAAATAATGAGGTTCGGAAGTACCGAGCAATTTATGCACTATTGAAGCGGGGATATCAACAAGGAATACGTCTCAGTACGTGAAACATCATTTCAGGAGCACCATCTTCTTTGTCTCTACGATCCTGCCGCCCACCTGCAGATTCTTTTCATCCATCTTCCCTTATGATTGATCGATGTCTTCCTCAATACGCAGTACAGCGTCGTCATTGACGCTCCGCAGATGCAGATCGAGCTGCGGGAAGGCGATCTCTATCCCCGCTTCCTTGAAGGCCCTGTCTATCTCCTGGTGGATTTCACTAATTATCGACATCCTGTAGTCAGCATCCACGATCCAGATCCAGAGCTCGAATTCGAGAGATATCTCACCGAACTTGCGGAACAGCACTCTGGGCAGAGGTGACTTAGCGATCTTCGGGACGGCGGCGGCACAGGCGAGCAGCCTCTCCATTACCAGTTCCACGTTCGATCCGTACGCGACACCCAGGGGAACAATCAGCCTGATCTGACGGTTGCTGAGCGTCCAGTTGACAACCTGGTTGGAAATAAGGTCGGCGTTGGGGATTATCACATCTGCATCGTCGAACGTATGGACCAGCGTAGACCTGATACCTATCTTCTTTATCTCAACCCACTTTCCGGTTATCTCGATATAATCCCCGACCCGCACCGGGCGTTCAAAGAGCAGAATGAGACCGCTGACGAAGTTATTCACTATGCCCTGCAGGCCGAAGCCGATGCCGACACCAAGCGCACTGATCAGAATGGTGAACTTGGTTATGTCGAATCCCAGCACAGATATCACGATCAGGAACCCAATGAAGACGATGACATAGTGTACCAGTCGCGCTATGGAATATCGCACACCCCTTTCTGCCCTGAATTTGGCGAACATGCCTTCCATCAGGGATCTTTGGATAATCCAGGATATAAAGAAGACCCCGTATATAATGGCCGTTGTTGTTATAAGCAGTCCGACACTGATGTGCTTTGACCCCAGCGTGAATCCCAGCGACAGGAGTTCCTCGGTTGCTTCTCCCAGGCTCTGGTATACTCCCCAGATCACCAGAATGCCGGGCACCAGGACAAGCCCGCATATCACGAAATCGATAAAATTTGACGTCCTGCGGATTACATTATCAGTATCTACATTCTTGAGCAGTGACGTCTGCCGAAGCGTCCCTCCGCGGAACAGCCGCTCGATCCCTCCACGGATGATGTAGAGGAAAAGCATGAAGACAACAACTGTCGCGACAGTCTCAATAAATGAGATCAGCAGGAATATAGGCAGCTTGCCGACTCCCCATATCTCTGTGACCACTACGACGGCAAATATGAAAGAGCATACGATAAGCAAATATGCATAAAGAACCGATTCATCACTTCTCCTGCTTACCGAAACCCAGCGCAGGCACAGTATGACCATGAGGAGAGACACCAGTACTGTATAAATCCTGAAATACGGTTGGGCCACGCCGAAGAAATAGAGAAAGTAGGTGACGATCAGCACTGCCATCAGCCCGGCGATCGCCATCCTTTTCCAGGATTTGTCTACAAGGCTTGAGGAAAGGCGGACAAATGTGACCGCCGCGACTGTCATATTGACCAGCTTCAATATTTCAGGAGCCTCGCCGTATTCATAGATGAGCATATTTGCGATACTGATAAAAAAGAGTCCTGCCGATAAGGGTCTCTCGCCGAGAAAACGCCATCGCTCCGAACCTTTCAGCACCGTCCTTTTCTTATAGAATGCCGCGATCAACAACAGCGAAAACAGGACCTGCATAGTAACGAGCCATCCCCGCCTTGACAGAAATTCTCTACCCGGAATGGATAACTCATCGAGCCCAAGGCGATGAATATCCCAGAAACCGGTTTTAACCTGGGCAATAAATTCGGAGGACAGCATGAAGGGAGAAGATTCGGTCAAGGCGCTGCTCTGCCTGCGCTCCAGAATTACATCGATTTCCACCGTCAGTGCGATGATCTTCTCGTGGGTGCTCCCGGCATTCATCTGTAAGGTCAGCATGGGGCTCAGCTTCGAAAGAATGAGGGCAAGAGCGGTCTCGACAGTACCGTTGACCTTTTCAAAGGTCGATTCGAGTTGCTCAAGCTCTGCATCGCTCTTCATCGCGGCCTGCCACTTATTCCATGTTTCCTTCTCAGTCAGCCACTTGTCCCTCTGAACTCCCAGAATCCGGATTACGCTGCTCAGCTGGCTGCTCGCCTCCTCGAACTTCCTCTTCTCACGCCTTATTTCCTCTCTTATCTCCAT
Organism: Candidatus Krumholzibacteriia bacterium; assembly: GCA_963836185.1. GTDB lineage: Bacteria > Krumholzibacteriota > Krumholzibacteriia > Krumholzibacteriales > Krumholzibacteriaceae > JAUWCL01. Next base: position 5,144 of record CAWIIQ010000002.1, on the reverse strand, counting down.
GATCCTGTTATAACGGAAATCCCCCGCGGCCTTGAGTCTTTCAAACCGCTCTGCTGGATAGGCGAGACTGGAATCGATAGCAGAATACTTCGCCTCAAGCGTCGAGATTTCCGGCAGATCCGTCAGAATATTTTCAAGAGCTTTCAGACGGCCGGCCAGTTCGCTGGCCATCGGTATCAGGTCGGCAAGGTCCGGAGATGTAACAGTGGATGCTGCCTCGGAATCAGCGGCCTGACCGTTCACGCCCTGCGCTGTGGCCGAAGAGCCAGCGATCATACCGATCACCAGACACAGAGTGAACACAAAGAAGCGTAGCGACTTGACAGATACGTATGAATTCATATCAGCACTCCATCATTTAAAATTGCGGGGGCGGGGCAACCATGCTCCAGGCGCGGCCCCTTTCGACTCCTGTGAGGACCCACAGGTCATCATCCCTTCATATTCCCCCAGCTTCTCGTATACCGGAACCTGAAGTAGATGTCGGAGATGTCGCTATACTCGAAAAACCGTGCTTTTTGCTGCCACGTGACCTCGAAGCGCAGGTGGTTGTTGCGGGCGAGACTCCTGTCGACGCCCGCTGTCAACCTTGATTTCTCCTGGAACTGCCCCTGCTCACCGATGAATGTATAGAAACCTTCCGCTCCTGCAGTTACTTTCCAGTAGCGATACTTTCGAACGGCGGCCCACTTGTATGACAGCTGCAGCTTGTATCGAAGTCTGGCGGAGTTCTTTGAATCCCACGTTCCCGTGTTGAAGTCAAAACGCTCATCGACTCGTATATGGTGATGAAACGGGACCCTCCATTTCGGCCAGACGAAATCAACCATCTGGTATGGAGCCAACTCGTACCTGTCATTGATCAGTTCGTTGAATGTGTAGTAATTCCCCACTCCGCCGGTGAAATAGAACCTTCCATTCTTTATCCTTGTCCTGACCGCGGGGACCAGCACGAAGCGCCACCAGTCGTTATTGCCGATCTGCGTTCGCGCACCGATCTCGCCGAAGACCTTCAGGTGAGGATTGAAATAATAGCTCGGATCGAAGTCGACCCAGAACTGCTCGTTGACGTCACCGGATGACTGGGACATGACCGGGCCGCTCGATCCGGTGAGGATAAGCAATACCGCGCTGATACCTGTGACAACCCTGCTTGCCTTCATGTATATTACCACCAGGATCAGAACAGCTTCTTCAATCCCCTGCTGAACTTGTATCCGGTTCCTTCGACCTCGGGGAGAAGCTTATCGAGCTGATCGACACTGTCCACCCAGGTACAGCTGCCCAGAAGAGTGACAAAATCCAGGTAGCTGACCATTGCCCCGAGGCCTGTGACTGTAAATAGGGCCTCGCCGTCCAGCGCTATGCTGCGGTAGTTCTGGTTATGTGACCCCGCCATGAGATAGATGACCAGCTTTGATCTCTGCTCGGCGTCAAGATTCCCCTCCCATTCGCGCACCAATTCCGTTACGCCCGAGGAAACCCTGTAGCGCAGCTTCTTGACATCGACATATTTATCGCTCTGCACCTGCTCGGCACGGGCAAAGGCATACTCCTCCAGGTAGTCGCTCCAGCCTGGCAAAGGCACGAGAGTCGACACTACTTCGCTGGAGAGAAAGAGTTGAGTCTTGCGGTGAAGCTTCGGCCTTCTCGCCTCTACATCTTCTGCGAGGTATTTCGACTTAAAGCCCCTCTCCTCGAATTCCTTTTGTAGCTCAGCAAGCATTTCCAGGACGGAAGGATCGAAGGGCACGACATCCTTCATCCAGGGCACATTCGAGAAGGCTTCCTCCAATGCCTTGCCCCTGCCGATCTGGTCGTCGACATCGAACGCCGGGTCATAGATACCGACCCTGAACATCCCGCCCGAATCTTCGATTATGTCCTGCACCTCGTTCTGTATCATCACGAACCGGGTAAAGAGCTCGTTCGCCCTCGACATCTGCGGAAGCCCCGAACTCGGAGCGTTTGCGAGAGAAGGCGCCACAACGAAGACCTTGCATCCCCGCGTCGAGGCGCCGGTCAGCAGCCCTCCCCAGAGGAAGCTGTTCCACAGCGAATCGGGGATATACATATGTGATCCGGCAGGCATCAGGTTGTAGATCGCAGCCTTGATGACATTGGCCTTTTTCGACCCGAATCCTGTCCTGTTGTGGACCTGCAGCGCATCCACCTGCCAGCCCTTCGCCTTGAGCGACTTGACCATATCGCCATAATTCTCCGGCTTCTTCTGCTGGCGGAGAACGTAAGGGATCTCATCCTTCCTGAACCCCTGTACCGTGAGCATCTCGCGGGCGCAGTCCTTCAGGGCGACAAGCGCGGGGCCCCTGGCCAGCAGCGCCCGGTCCTCCCAGGTAGGTCCGGCGTAGTGCTCCCCGACACCCATACCGGTATAGATAGCCTCGCCCTTTCCCGGATCGAGCTCCGTCACATCGTAGAAGCTTATCTTCCTGTGATCCATCATCACGATATCGGGCATGAAGAAGAGGTACTTGACGAGGTGAGCGCTTCGGTAGGAGAAATCAGGCGGGTTCGTGATATTGACCTGTACCTTTACCCTGTTCCTGAGCCAGTCTTTTCCGTATTTTTCAAGCCCCGCCTGCAGTCCCTTTGATTCGGCGACGGCCTTTCTCAACTCATCCTGGGCGGAACGTATCTTTTCCTCCCATTCTTCATATCCCTTTTTAAGCTTGAGCTTGTGCTCAAGGGGGTTCTCGAGGAGTTCGAGCCAGATGATCCCCTTGTTTGCCTCGAAGTAGATCTGGTCGAGGAAGATCATGTAAACGGGGATCCTGCCCGTCTCGTCGTACTCCTTGACGCGATCGATCAGTGCCCGGAGGTATCCTTCGAGGGTCATGCGGTACCCGATCAGGTCGGGCTCCTTGACGGCGTTCAGGCCCCTGTAATCATGGATCCAGAGAACATGGTAGTCCCTGGCCCTGTGTATAAAATGAGCGAGCTCATTCTGAAACTGCTGGTTCATCACGTAATGCACGTCGTTCCCGCCGGTGAACTCCTGATCGACGGCAAGCTCGATCAGTGAATCGATCTCTTTCTGGGTATCGTGCTCCTCTGTCTTGAGAGCGAAATTCATAGGCAGCCAGACGATTCGCGAATCTCCCCACAGGGTCTGCTGATACTTCCGCTCTGTCTCGATATGATCGACAAGGCCGCGGAATACATAAAGGGCCGCATCCCTGTCGCCAGCCGGCACGAGCGAAGTTGACTCCATCGACTTCCGGAACTTCAGCTCGGCAGTCTGCCCGAGCCCGATCACCGTATCCCTCTTCTTGCGCTCTCCGAGGAGGCGGTTGTAAGGGATTATGACCTCCTTGAGGAGGATCTCCCTGGCGGAACGCCATATCTTAATTCCTGTCTCGTCCCCGGCATCCAGCCCGCATGCGATGTCGAAGGCCCGTTCAGTCTCGCGGTGATAATATTTTATCGTCGCATCGTAGGTATGCCCGTCGGGAAAATCCTCATCCTTGCTGTAGTAAAACTCCCTGAAATCCGCCAGTTCGACCTTCAGCTTGCCAAGTTCTTTCTCCCCCTTCTTTCTCTCGTCATCGAAGAATGGGACCGTGTACTCGTGCAGCATCCCCATCCCCTCGCCGATATTGCCGAGAACGACCTTTAGTTCAGGTGAAGGGATGAAACCGGAATCCTTGACCTTGGCGGGTTTCGGAAGGTCCACATTCGATTCTTTCGGCCTGGTCCTCCCCATCCAGTGCTGTCCCAGCGGCACATCGAGTCCGACACTGAGGGCGTTGTCACGACCAGGCAGCCAGTCGATCCTCATGCTTCCGCCCCTGCCGAAAAGCCCGCCTCGCCGCAGCGGAAATTTCAATGACAACAGGAAGTCCAACTTTCCTCTCCTATGAGATAATCGGCTCCGAACTGGAGCATGAAGAACTTGATTTCACCGAGAAGCCTGACCCCGCCATCGAACTCGTGGGCGAAGGAACCGGCGTACCCCTCGAGGTTGAGCCCGAACGCGCCGATCGCCGGATTGAGCAGGTCCTTGTATATACCGAGCCGGAACTCGCCCTCTATCCTGTCGGTATCGCCAAACTGGTTCCAGGTCAGGCTCAGCCCGGCATGAGGTTTCCAGTAGACGGGAGAGCTCATCGACCTGACGAGCTCATCGCCTTTTATATCTGTTACGTCGCCATCCGCCCGGGCATGAAGCGCCGGAAGTATCACGATGAATGCTGACAGCAGCAACACTGCTGCCTTGACCGGCATCATTCTGCGGGATTTATGCTGTCTGGCATTCATCATCTTCCTTCCAGTTAACAGTCCTCCGACTGGAGCGTTATTCTCCCGTCAGAACATTCGTCAGCAGGATCAGGTTGATCATCCATGTATCGGTCTTGAAGCGCTGGACGCAGCCGAAGTCAAAGGCATACTTCCCGGAAATGTACAGCCAACCGGGGAAGGGCCAGAAACCGGCGCTGAAAGCGACCGTGCTCTTGCGGTCATGCACGCCGGCATTCCAGTAGACATCGCTTCCGCTGTCATCGCTTATCTGGAAGTTGTGGCCGCCCTGAACACCTATCTCGAACTGATCGGTGAGATACTGGCTGAATCCCCACTCGAGAGTGAAACGATTGCCCGGATTCATGTCCTCGTCCTTGATATCGCCGGTCAGTTCGTAGGTGAGGCCGACCATAAGAGCGGTCGACTTATCGGCTACAGGATAGTAATACCCGTAGCCCTGAAACTGGTGCGTCCAGAATCCGAGCCCCATGTTGTCGTCAGCGCCGGTCTCATATCGTCCTGTGGGGGCGTAGAATCCATACATCGCGGCGACGTCGAACTTTTCGAAAGTCCAGTAGAGCTGCACAGGAGAGACGAAGAGGTCGCCCCAGCCCGAGACCGTCCCTTCCTCGTATTCTGTGATCGTACTGTCCGCTACTCCCGCGCCTCGCTCGGAAACAACCGAGCCGTCGGCCGAGGCATAGCTCGGTGAGATGGCAAAGACATACCTCGCACCTCCGAGAAGATCGAAATACGACCCCCAGGCAACAGCAGGCACGGTTGCCCAGCTCGTCAGATTCATCTGCAGATCAACATCAGGAAGTGAAGGGTCAAGCTCACTTAGATTCAGGCTGTTAAGTTCGTTGCCATCCCTGTCGATATAC
>CAWIIQ010000001.1:2310000-2314873 GCA_963836185.1 Candidatus Krumholzibacteriia bacterium | reverse complement strand
AGCCCCGGATTCAAATTCGGCTTCGACACTCCGGACTTCATCGCTGCCAACGGCGACGTTGCCCTGGTTAGGGAAGGCAATCTCATCGAGTTCTTTACCGGTATGGATCTTGAGAACAAGCTCAATGCAGGTCGAGGGCAAGAATCCGTCGTAGGTGTCAGGAAAGGTCTTTCTCCCATCGCCCATTTCACGGTTGATTTCTTCGTCGTAGGCGGCGACACGATCGAGGTCGGAGAGCCTTACGGGGTTTCCTTCCCGCTGATGATCAAGGGATTCGACGAAGGTGAGTTCGAGGATATCGATATCAGCACGATCAGCCCGCAGACGAGCAAGCTGAAGGATATCTTCAACACCAAGTTCAAGGTAGAGAAGGCCATCGTCACCTACGAAGAGGTCTCATGGAGCGGCACTCCCGAGATGGCGTATGTTCTGAATTATCCCAATGTCAGGTTCTTCATCGACTGAAGTTGCTCCCGAGCTGGAGCTTGTTCTCAAGGCCTTCATGGCCGAGAACCTTTACTTCGACGGTGGGGTCAGCTACGGCGACAGGCCGGCAACGAGCACGAGAAACTACCGCACCAGCAGCAAGATCGCTGGTCCGGTCGATCTCGAGTATGTCCGTTATGCTGGAAGCGTCATCCCCGTCGTCAATCAGTAAGACCGACAGTATGAAACACGAATGCATGCGGCCCCGGGTCTTCCGGGGCCGCTTTTTTTATCCGATGGGCCGGCATGCGGGCTGTCGGCCTTTCCGCTTGACCCTCGGCCCTGTGTGGATTAGGTTAGAATGTCCGCAGGGTCAGGGCATCAATATCAGGAGGACAGATGACGGGCAAGATGACGGTGGGGGACCGGGTAGAGCGGGTGATGGTCATATCGAAGAAGATCAGGAGGGATTTCTCCGGCGGGAAGTTCCTCCTTTTTCAATTCAGTGACCGGGACGGAGTCCTGAAAGGTGTCTGGTGGGAGCCCACGAAAGAGGCCGAGACTTCTATCGGGATAAACGATGTCGTCAAGGTCGGCGGAGAGATCACGGATTACCAGGGTGGCCTTCAGCTCAAGGTCGCCTGGATGGAGAAACTGGAAGAGGGTGAATACGATCCGTCTATCTTTCTCCCGACTACGGCGAGAGATGCCGGCAGAGGTCTTCGAGTCGGTACTGGAACTTATCGCCTCGATCAGGAACACCCATCTCAGAGAGCTTCTCGAGAGTATCTTCGGCGGGGAAGGATTCCGTGACGATTTCCTCCGGGCCCCTGCAGCCAAGGGCTGGCATCATGCCTGGGTAGGCGGACTGGCCGAGCATGTCCTCGACATGGCACGGCTCGCGGACCGGGCAGCAGAGGTATATCCCGATATAGACAGGGATATCCTTATCGCCGGCGTTCTTCTTCACGACATCGGAAAGATGGAAGAACTTGTCGGTCACAAATCATATCAATTACTCCGACAAGGGCAGGCTGCTCGGCCATATAACCCTCGGCTCGGAGATGCTCGAATGCGCTATCAGGGAGATCCCGGACTTTCCTGATGAGCTCGGGATGAGATTGAAGCACATGATCCTCAGCCATCACGGCAATCTCGAACATGGTTCGCCGGTAGTCCCGATGACAGTGGAAGCGATGCTGCTGCATTACCTCGACAATCTCGATGCCCAGGTCCGCGGTGCACTGACGATGATAGAGAAGAACGGGGGAGAAGGCGGATGGACCGAATACGTCAAGCTTCTCGACAGGTTCATCTACAAGGGATATCCAGACAGCGGATCGGATGAAGGGGAGGGATGACCGGATGGACAGGTTCCCTTCCTGGGTTGAAGTCGATCTCGACGCGTTCTCATGGAATATCGGGCGTGTCCGTGATCTCGTGCCGGCAGGTGTTCGCATCCTCCTTGTTGTCAAGGCCGACGCGTACGGGCACGGAGCGGTAAGGATCTCGCAGCAGGCGGCTGAATGCGGGGTCGACATGCTCGGAGTAGCGACCCTCGACGAGGGGAGGGAACTGCGGAGCGCGGGCCTGGATCTGCCCATACTTATCCTGAGCCCGGTACTGCGTGAGGAACTCGACGAGGTCCTCGAGAACGATCTCGCTGTATCGGCCTCCTCGTTCGAATTCGCCATGGCAGCTTCAGCCGAAGCAGTCAGGCGAGGGACGATCTGCAGGATGCATGTCGAAATCGATACAGGAATGGGACGCGCGGGCCTTACCCTTGCCTCGGCTGTCGAGGAGATCATAGTGATGTCCTCGATGGAAGGTCTCGATCTCGAGGGTATATTCACGCATTTCCCCGCGTCTGACCTCGACTCCGATTTTACCGGCGAGCAGATAGGTTCTTTCACAGGGATACTAGACGATCTGTCGGATGCCGGCATAACGTTCGAATATGTTCACACGGCCAACAGCGCCGCGATAGTAAATTTCCCGGCGTCACACTTCAACATGATCAGGCCCGGACTGCTCGTCTACGGCCATGCGCCGTCTCTGACTCTTCAGGACAGGGTCGATGTGAGGCCGGTCATGAGTTTCAAGTCGAGGATCCTCCTCGTGAGGGAGACTCCCGCCGGCTCCAGTGTGAGTTACGGCAGGACATATATCGCGCCCTCCGACATGACAGTCGGCGTGATCGCGGCCGGCTACGGGCATGGAATGAGCCATCGTCTTTCCAATAGGGGCAAGGTCCTGTTCAGGGGGACGAGGGTGCCGATCATCGGAAGGGTGACGATGGATATGACGATGATAGACCTGTCCGGATTCGACGATCCGGTCTCGGGGGAAGAGGTAGTCATATTCGGAAGCCAGGAGGCAGAGGACCTCAGCGTGGACGATGTTGCCGGCTGGGACGGAAGCCTCAATTACGAGGTCCTGTGCAGGATCAGCAAGAGGGTCGTGCGTATCTATATGAAGAGCGGCCGTGTTGAGAGCCTCAAATCACTTCTCGGAGTCCACGAAGGCCTGTAAACCGGAGAATCACCATGGAACTGAACCGACTTATAGATCACACTGTGCTCAAGCCTGATGCGACCGATGATGATGTCAGGCGCCTCTGCGCCGAGGCCCGCGAGTATGATTTTTTCTCGGCCGTCGTCAATACGCATTTTGTTCCTCTCGTGGCGGAAGAGGTCGCGGGAACGGATGTAAAGGTCTGCTCGATAGCGGGATTTCCCCTCGGAGCGGTTGATTCGGAAGTAAAGGCCTTTGAGGCACGCCGCGCGGTCGAGCGGGGAGCGGACGAGATCGACATGGTGATCAATGTCGGCGCAGTCAAGGCGGGTGACTGGGATCTTGTCCGCCACGATATCGCGCTGGTTAAAAAGGGATGCGGCGAAGCTCTTCTGAAGGTCATCATAGAAGCGGCCCTGCTTACCGATGAGGAGAAGGTGGCCGCCTGCCTGGCCGTCATGGAGGCGGGAGCGCAGTTTGCCAAGTCATCCACAGGATTCGGGCCTCCCGGCGCGAATCCGCATGATATCAGGCTGATGCGTGAGACTGTCGGGCCTGATTTCGGTGTGAAGGCATCAGCCGGTATAAGGACGGCCGCTTCCGCCCTCGAACTCGTCGAAGCTGGCGCGAACAGGATAGGCACCAGTTCCGGCGTTCAGATCATGGAGGAGCTCGAAGGGACGTGACAGAGCCGGAAGGGGCCCGTCAGTCCGGGATCTCCCTCTCCTCGGAAGCTTCCTTGTCGAGTTCCCTGAAATCCTTGTCCTTGTCGAGCAGATCGTAGGCCGACACCTTGTGCAGGTCACACTGCCTCTTCGGCTCAAGCCCTTCGATGAACATCTCCCGCCTGACACTCCTGCAGTATGGTGTGGCCATGAGGCCCGATTCTACGCAGACCATCGCTTCGGTTATCCCGTCCGGCCTTTCGAAATCAGGGCCCCTGTTATCCGGGTGGGCAGCCTTCATGATCCACGTCCAGAGAGGAAGAGCCACCTTCGCGCCGACCATGCCGTTGCCCATGGGGACGGCCTTATGGCTGAACCCGGTCCAGACTCCGACAGCCAGGTCGGGGGAATAACCGATGAACCACCCATCCGCGAAATCGTTGCTCGTGCCCGTCTTGCCGGCGCATGGGATCCTCAGGCCGAGGGACCGCGCGGTCCTGCCGGTCCCTTCGTCGATGACGGTCCGCAGCATGTCGGTGACCATATAGGCGATCTGCGGGGAGAGGACCTCCTCGCGCTCCTCCCTGAATTCCTCGAGGACATTGCCGTTCCTGTCTACGATCTTGAGGATCGCCATCGGCTCGGCCCTGATCCCCTCGGCGGCCATCACGCCGAAGGCCGATGTGAGCTCCATGAGTGTGACCTCCTGGGCACCGAGAGCGAGAGAGAGGTAAGGCATCAAGCTGCTGCGTATCCCAAGGTCATGCGCAGTTCCGATTACGGCCGGCCCGCCGAGTTTCTGAAGCAGTTTTACGGCCGGGATATTGATCGACTTGTCGAGAGCGTACCTGAGCGATACGGCGCCATGGAATTTCTCGCTGAAATTCCTCGGCTTGTAGACCTCACCGTTCGGCATCTCGATCACTATAGGGGTGTCGAGCAGCACGTCTGATGGACTGTAGCCGTTTGCCAGCGCCGCTATATATATGAATGTCTTGAAGGCCGAACCGGGCTGGCGCCTTGCCTGCAGGACATTGTTGAACTTCTTTTCCATGAATGAGCGTCCGCCGACCATCACCTTTATATGGCCCGTTGTGCGGATCGATAGCAACGGCTCCTGACTGGATGTAGTCGGGGGATATCTCGTACCCTGCCTCCAGTGTATCGAGGTATACGGCCCTTGTAAGCTCGTATCCCTTCTCCGTCTCGAGGCGGGCCAGAAACGTCTCCATGCTGTCCTCGGCGACTCTCTGGAGGTGCGGATCGAG
>CAWIIQ010000001.1:0-2305000 GCA_963836185.1 Candidatus Krumholzibacteriia bacterium | reverse complement strand
AAACCTCTATGTGAATGTCTGAAGTGACCGTACCGTAAACCGACACAGGTAGGCGAGGAGAGAATCCTAAGGTGCTCGAGCGAACTCTTGTTAAGGAACTCGGCAAAATGACCCCGTAACTTCGGGAGAAGGGGTGCCTTCACCGGCGAATTCCCTCGCGGAAGGAAGCTGGCGGAGGCCGCAGAGAAACGGCCTGGGCGACTGTTTACTAAAAACATAGGTCTATGCAAAGTCGTAAGACGACGTATATGGACTGACACCTGCCCGGTGCTGGAAGGTTAAGGGGATGCGTCAGGTTTAATTTATTATTCCGAAGCGTTGAACTGAAGCCCCAGTAAACGGCGGCCGTAACTATAACGGTCCTAAGGTAGCGAAATTCCTTGTCGGGTAAGTTCCGACCTGCACGAATGGTGTAACGACTTGGGCGCTGTCTCAACAAGAGGCTCGGCGAAATTGAATTATCGGTGAAGATGCCGATTACCCGCAGCTGGACGGAAAGACCCCGTGCACCTTTACTGCAGCATGGCATTGGGTTTTGGCTGGTCATGTGTAGGATAGGTGGGAGGCTTTGAAGCCAGGACGCTAGTTCTGGTGGAGCCATCCTTGAAATACCACCCTTGATCTGTAGGAATTCTAACCAGTGCCGTTATCCGGTACTGGGACAGTGCTTTGTGGGCAGTTTGACTGGGGCGGTCGCCTCCTAAAAAGTAACGGAGGCGCACAAAGGTTCCCTCAGCATGGTTGGCAATCATGCATAGAGTGTAAAGGCATAAGGGAGCTTGACTGCGAGAGAGACATCTCGAGCAGGAACGAAAGTTGGTCTTAGTGATCCGGCGGTTCCGCGTGGAAGGGCCGTCGCTCAACGGATAAAAGGTACGCCGGGGATAACAGGCTTATCTCCCCCAAGAGTCCACATCGACGGGGAGGTTTGGCACCTCGATGTCGGCTCATCGCATCCTGGGGCTGGAGAAGGTCCCAAGGGTTTGGCTGTTCGCCAATTAAAGCGGTACGTGAGCTGGGTTTAGAACGTCGTGAGACAGTTCGGTCCCTATCCGCTGTGGGCGCAGGAAGTTTGAGGGAAGTTGCTCTTTGTACGAGAGGACCGGAGTGAACGAACCTCTGGTGCACCAGTTGTCCCGCCAGGGGCATAGCTGGGTAGCTAAGTTCGGAAGGGATAACCGCTGAAAGCATCTAAGCGGGAAGCCCCTCCCAAGATTAGACTTCACGTAACGTAAGTTACCTAAAGGCTCCTTGGAGACCACGAGGTCGATAGGCCGGAGGTATAAGCATGGTAACATGTTCAGCCGACCGGTACTAATAAGCCGTGAGGCTTAATCAGTTTTTTTACCTGATCTCGTAAAAATGTCCTTCCATTACCCGATTCTGTTTGTCATGTAAAGTTTTTTCGGTGGCGATAGCGCAGGGGAAACACCCGTTCCCATTCCGAACACGGAAGTTAAGCCCTGCTGCGCCGATGGTACTGCATGGGCGACTGTGTGGGAGAGTAGGACGCCGCCGGTTATTGAAGAGAGCCGCTCATTCGAGCGGCTCTCTTTTGTTATATAACTACTTTTACAGTAGGTCTTTATCTGATATATATTTATTGACGTTGCCTCCGGCAGGGAGCATTCTGATTGGCGTTTAAGTTCTCGACGCAGTTGGTTCTCTGATCAAAGGAGAGGCCATGAAGCTTTTCGGAACGGATGCAGACTCGAGATCTTCAGGGTCATTGGTATTAACGGTCATCGCGATTTCCGTTGCGGTCCTTCTTTCGGGGTGCGGTGATGACGATGGCGTGACGCCAGATCCTGAACCTTACGCCCCGCCCGACTATTTCGTGCTGATTGCGGCCGACACATTCCAAATGGGCGGAGACACCGTTCACGAAGTTATCCTGACACGGTCATTCCATATGTCCCGGACCGAGGTCACAAACGCTCAGTATGCGGAGCTGGCCCAGTGGGCGCACGACAGAGGATACTGTACAGCCGATGCGAATGGCATCTACGATGCACTTGACGGGTCGACCTCGCAGCTGGCGTATATTCGAGTGCAGGACGGAGTCACATTCGCCGCGGACACCTTCGCCGTTGTTCCCGGAAGGGATGAGCTTCCGGTCAGGTATGTGAGCTGGTATGGGGCCGCGGCATACTGTGACTGGCTGAGCCTCCGCGAGGGGCTGCGTCGAGCATACGATCACTCGTCCTGGCTCTGCAATGACGGCGACCCATACAGCGCCCGCGGATTCCGCCTTCCTGCAGAGGCGGAGTGGGAACACGCCTGCCGGGCGGGGACCCAGACGATGTTCAGCACAGGCATCTGCCTGGATTCTGCCACCGAGGCAAACTATGACGGCACGCAGCCCGCCCCGGGATGCCGCACGGGACCGTATCTTGGAAGTATCGTCGCGGTAGGAAGCTACCTTCCGAACGGATTCGGCCTCTCCGACATGCACGGCAATCTCTGGGAATGGTGCAACGACTGGTACGCGGATTACGGCGGCGGGGCCGAGACCGACCCGGTGGGCCCCGGAACCGGCACAGAACGGATCGTGCGCGGCGGATCCTGGAGTTACTCTGCCAGTTTCTGCTCTTCGTCCGTGCGGAGCTGGAACCCGCCTGACAACACGATCTGGCTCCTCGGATTCCGACCGGTGGTGACCAGTCGGCACTGATCGGAGAACAGCGAACAGATCATTATTCGTCAGGCAGCGACTCGAGCATCTGCCCGAGTTCCCTGTCCTCGGGAGAGAGTCTCAAGCCTTCCCTTGCCCACTTCTTCGCGGATGCCATATCGTTCTTGAAGAAAGCAGCAGTCGAGAGGATCTTGCAGGCGGTCACCTTTTCCTCCGGGCTCCCTGAAGAAAAGACAGCGAGGGCCAGCCTCGAAGCATCGTCGAGTTGCCCGAGTCTCTGAAGTGTAAATGCGTATTCGATCGCCAGCCCGGGATAACGGGGATTCAGAGCGTAAGCTCTAGAGAAGATCCTCGCGGCCTGCTCGTATTGTCCCTGCATCATAAGCATCCTAGCGTGGTTGACCATCGAGGTATCGCGATCGGGATCGATCCGGTAGGCCCGGGCGAATGCCTCGGCCGCCTTCTCCTGCTCTCCGGCGTTGATATAGTACGTTCCCAGATATGTGTAGACCGATCCGCGGTTGGCTTCGACGAAGCTCCTGTTCGAGATCAGCAGGAAGACGGCGATTACCGCTGCGGCCATATAGCCGACGGTCCTATATCGCTTTCGGGATATCTCGCCGGCGGCCCGGTTCAGAAGCAGGGCAGCGAGAATGATCAGGACCGGTACGATCGGCAGACGATACCTTGTATTTACGTAGAAAAGCAGGACGGACAGGAGGGACGCGCCGATAAAGAGGCATACGACACTCCTGTTCGTTCTGCCTTTAAGGAAAACGATCAGACCGACGAGACTCAGTGAAGCGATGATCGAGTAGGGCAAGAAGGGAAATCGGAAAACGGGAAGAGTCTCCTCAAAATAGAGGACCTCCGGCATGTCGTGCACTTCGATCCTGTTCCAGAAGAGCATGCCCTTTTTCCCGACCAGAACGATCCAGCCCACAGGGTCCCCCGATATGCTCCTCATGGTCTTATCCATGTAGTAGTCCGACGCCTCTCCATCGGTCATGCTGTGTCCGGTCTCTTTCTCGGCAAGCGCGCGTGAATCCTCGATAAGTCCTCGCATCGCGCCGCGCATACCGGCGGGAGGGTTGTATACGCCTTCGGTGCCCGGCCTGTTTCCGATGTAGAAATTGATCCCGCCGTGAGTCGTCACAGGGACGAATTTACCCGTGTGCCTGAAATTGTGGATCGCCGGGGGAAGCAGAAGCAGTGCGGCTCCGGCGGTAAAACCGATGACCGGCGCTGCCCACCGCGATCCGCGCCTGTTTCTCATGATGATCCATACAGGGATCCCGGCCGCTAGAAGCAGGAAGAGATTCGGCCTGCCGAGCGCACCCGCTCCGCATATCAGGCCGAGGAGAAGCGAGGCGGCCCACACCGGGATCTTTCTTGAAGCGATGCGCAGGGTCCCTGTGCCATGAAGCTCCCTGTCCACCGCCAGGGCGAGGGCGAACGAAGCGATGAGCAGAAATATCTCGAGGGTCGAACTTAGCAGCATGCCCTCATAGAGAAAGAACTGCGGGTAGAGCGCCGCCATGGCCATCGCGGTCAGGCCGAGCGTCCTGCCAGATATATCCTTCCTCTCGATATCATCACCGAGCATCCTTCCGGCTATATATATGAGCACGAGAGTGAGCAGGCCGAGGACCGACTGGACTATCCTCACGGCTACCAGCGTCTTGCCGAAGATACCAATGACGGATACGAGAAAGATCGGGTAGAGAGGATTGAAGGTGAGGGCTCCAGCCGGTATTCCCTTGCCGCTGAGGATGTCGACGGCCAGATTCCAGTAGAACTCAGAATCTATCGATAATTCAGCTGCGAGCTGTGAGGCGGAAAGCTGCACGAGCCAGATCGCACGGATCACTGTCGCGGCGATGATTATCGCCGCGAAGAGTATCAGGTGCTTGTCGATCCTGTTCTTATGCGTGTCCTGTTTCATATGCTTCAGGGCCGATTCTATTGGAACGGAGCCTCTCTGTCAATGCGGGTAGACCCGAGGGGGCATACCGTACTTCAGTATACAGCGATCTCGATGTCGGCCGGAAGCCTGGCCGCTACAATATCCCTTATCCCGGCGGGCAGCAGCAAGACGCATCCCGGGGTGGCTGATCTCTCTATCGCGAGGAGTGTCTCTTCTTCGATCCTGTCAAAGTCGAACCGGCCCGAGACGATGAGCCTTATCGGCGATCCGGCCGTTTCGAAATCGTGCGTATCGATTCCGGCCGTGGTGCCGCTATCGAATCCGGAAGGAGTGGAGCGGCCGGCGAGGGAGTAGGCCGTGTAGCCGTATATCTCCCAGTTCCCCGGTACGATGACAAGCAGCGGTTCATCTTTCTGCCCGGTCTCCGAGAAGGAGGTGATCGCATCGATCAGGGTCTGATATCTATCTATCCGATTCTGTACCAGTGAATGCCTGTAGAAGAAGGTGCCGTGAGGTTCTTTTGCGTGGCCTTGCCTGGTCGAGTTGTAGGTCCTGTAGAGGAGCTCGGGAAGGCCGAGATTAATCGCGATGACCGCGGCGGTTATCAGTATGACTGTACGTTTCCCGCGCCCCGACAGCAGGGTCGCGGCAAGCAGGTAGACGATCGCCGGGACGGCGAAGAAGTAGTGTCTCACGACCGGTACGGGCCACAGCAGCCAAATGAGGATCACGGGAACTGCCCAGAGAAGGGCCGGGACCAGGATCGTGATGGAGCGTTCTCCGGCCCTGCCGGTATTTCGACCGACAAGGCGGCTGAGAGTTCCCCATGCCGCGAGAAGTATCGAAGCTGTACCCACGACCATCACGGCCCATGGAACCGTTCTGAGCAGCCCCTTCAGCGAAGCTTCTCCGGCCAGCGTGGAGGAGAATCCTCCAGAGAAACCGGTCAGGCCTTCCTGTCCCTCAACCGAGACTGCCCGGGCCACCGACAGAAAAGCCAGGCCGGACATCAATGAGATCACTGCGACAAGGCCGATGTTCCGTGCCGGCCGCTCGCTGAGAGCCGCTGCGGCAAGAAGGGCCGGGACGGCGAAGAGCACCTCGTTTCTCATCACCGCTGAGGCGCTGGCGAGAGTTGTCACCGCCAGAAAAGAGATGATCCCGGAAGGCGAGGACGAGATCCGGTCGAAGAGGAGGATCGATCCGGTAAGGAGCGCCAGCGCCGGTACGATCGGATGGAAATATGTCCCCGTTTCCCAGAATACAGGCGTCATCATTGTGGTCAGCGCGCCGCAGACAGCGACGGTCCTGTCGAACCTCCTGCGCAGGAGGAGGTAGAAGAGGCTGATGCAAAGCGAGAAGCTCAGCACGCCGAGCATGTTTAGAAAGGGTATCGTATCTCCGGGAGAACGGACGAATAACGGATGGATCATCTTGAACACGATATATATGCCCGGGTTGAGGTACTTTCCATAGAGCATGCAGCTGGAAAGAGATCCTCCAGCTGCTATCCTCGCCATGCCGGCCGCCATCACGACCGAATCGGGTTCGCTCATCCCCCCGCGATATATAAAGGCCGACCCTGCCAGCATCGCAGAGATCATCAGGACCGCCGCAGTGACGAGGTCCAGTCGCTTATCTTTTACAACTCGTTTCATACCAGCCAGTTCATCTGATGCCCGAGAATCATCAGAGATGACTATATCATGCATGGAATAGACACTGACACTAAATCAGTAATCGAACGAGTAACTATTCTGAACTTTAGTAAATACAATTCAATTAATTTCTTGTTCACCGTGATCATTTTAAGTTAAAATTATTTTCACGTAGATTCAGGTAAATCCCGTAATTGATGGTCCGGTCCTTTGAATAATTGTCGGGGAACGATGAGACCTAATACCAGGTTGCGATACTTGGCTTTCCTGCTCCTGCTGCCGGTCCTGTCCTGCGGTGGCGATAATATGGCGCAGGATCAGCCTCAGGAGATCGAGGTGTATCAGGTCACCGAGAGCGATATACCGGTCTTCCATGAATTCATAGGACAGCTCTACGGGTACAAGGATATCGCCATAAGGGCCCGGGTGGAAGGGTTCCTCGAGGGGATACATTTCCGGGAGGGGTCGCGTGTCAGCGAGGGGGATCTCCTCTACACACTGGAGAGCCAGCCCTTCGAGGCGGATGTGGCAGCGAAGATGAGCATGGTGGCCGAGGCGAAGACGATGCTCGCCAAGGCCGAGAGCGACCTGGCGAGGATACGCCCGCTCGCCGAGCAGAAGGCCGTTAGCCAGAGTGATCTCGATTCCGCTGTCGCGATGTATGAAGCGGCCCTGGCCTCTGTCGATGCGGCGAACGCGAACCTGAGGGCATCGAAGATCCAGCTCGGATACACTACCGTATATTCCCCTATCGAAGGCGTTATAGGAAAGACGCAGGCGAAGGTCGGCGATTTCGTCGGCCGGAGCCCGAATCCTGTCATCCTCAACGTCGTCTCCAGAATCGACACGATGCTGGTCGAGTTTTTCATCACGGAGCGTCAGTATCTTCAGGTAGCCCGTTTCTCGGGTGCAAAGCTCAGCGAGCTAAGCATGTCGGGAAGTGTCGATCAGCTCGAGATGATCCTGACGGATGGATCGAAATATGAACACAGGGGAAAGATCGATTTCATAGACAGGGGCATAGACCCGGCGACCGGGGCGATCCTGATCCAGGGCTCCTTTCCCAATCCGAACGAGCTGCTGAGGACAGGACTCTTTGTAAGGATCAGGTCGCAGGTAAGACTGATCGAGAACGGCATCAAGATCCCACAGAGGTGCATCAGCGAGATCCAGGGCCGCTTCAGTATCTTCGTCGTGGGCGAAGACGGCACCGTGGAAAACAGGGATGTGGTCACCGGTCCCACGACCGACGATTTCCGGGTGATCACGAGCGGACTGGAAGCGGGAGAACTGGTCGTCTATGAAGGGCTTCAATGGATAAGGCCCGGCATGAAGGTTATCCCCCTGGTAAAAGATATCAGACCCGTAACATCCGACTGACGGCAGCAGGCACTAATGGACTATTTCTTCGTACGCAGGCCCATAGTCGCTATGGTGATCGCCGTTGTGATCATCATCGTCGGCCTCATATCTCTCAGGACGCTTCCGACTGAGCAGTACCCTGATATCACCCCGCCGGTGGTCTCGGTCAAGGCAAACTATACGGGCGCCAACGCCATGAGCGTGGAGCAGTCCGTCGCCACTCCTCTCGAGCAGCAGATCAACGGCGTTGAAAAAATGATCTACATGAAGTCGACGAACTCGAACGACGGCCAGATGACGATCAATGTCTCGTTCGACGTCGGAACCGATCCCGACATGAACACCGTGTTCACGCAGAACAGGGTCGCCTCCGCGACGGCTAAACTGCCCGAGGAAGTAAAGAGGACCGGTGTCACGACCGAGAAATCGATGCCCAACATGATGATGCTGATAGCGTTGACGTCGGAGGGCGACCGATACGACCAGGATTTCCTCGGAAATTACGCACTGATCAACATCAAGGATATGCTCGCCCGCATCACTGGTATCGGGCGTGTCGATGTTATGGGAGCGTCCGACTACTCGATGCGGATATGGATAAGGCCCGATCGGCTGGCGCAGCTCGGGATCACGGTACCCGAGATCGTCGATGCGATAAAGGCCCAGAGTGTCATCGTCCCGGGTGGAAGGTTCGGAGCCGAGCCTGCTCCTCCCGGTACCGAGTTCACCTACACGGTCAAGCTCCCCGACAGGCTTCAGACCGAGGAGGAATTCGGGGATATAGTCGTACGCACAAGCGACAGCGGCGCCCAGGTTAAGATCAGGGACCTGGCGCGGGTCGAGCTGGGAGTCGAGAGTTATCTTGCCTTCACGAGGATGAACGGCCAGGAATGCGCAATGATCGCCCTTTACCAGGCCCCCGGTTCGAATGCGGTACAGCTCGCGGAGCAGGTACGCGCGGCGATGGAGACGATGACCAGGTCCTTCCCGGAAGGGATCAGGTACGATATATCCTTTGATTCCACACAAGCGATCACGGCCGGCATCGATGAGATCATCGTGACCCTGCTTATCGCCCTGGTACTCGTAATACTGGTCGTATTCGTATTCATACAGGACTGGCGGGCCACCCTGATTCCGACGGTAGCTATCCCCGTCTCACTGATCGGCGCATTCATCGTCTTCCCTATGCTCGGGTTCACGATCAACGTGCTCTCTCTTCTTGGACTTGTCCTCGCGATCGGTATCGTTGTGGATGACGCGATCGTCGTGACCGAGGCGGTCCAGGTGAACATCGAAAAGGGGATGGACGCGAAGGAAGCCACTAACAAGGCGATACGAGAGGTGATGGCGCCCGTGATCGCGACGACGCTCGTGCTCGTCGCCGTCTTCCTCCCAACCGTCGGAATCGCCGGGATCACCGGAAGGCTTTACCAGCAGTTCGCGATAACAGTCACTATTTCAGTGCTCTTCTCGTCTCTCAATGCCCTGACGCTCAGCCCGGCCCTCTGCTCTATCCTGCTGAGGAAATCGAAGCCTTACGGCGGACCGCTTGGCAAGTTCTTCACATGGTTCGAGAAGGTCTACGAGAAATCATCCGGCTCCTACATGGGGCTGACAAATATCCTGACGCGAAGGATAAAGCGCGGCGTGGCCTTTATCGGCATCGCCATCATCGCTATGGTGATTCTCGGGATCGTTCTTCCGACCGGGTTCATGCCTGACGAGGACCTGGGCTATCTCTTTATCAACATGCAGCTGCCCGACGCCGCGTCTCTTCAGAGGAGCGACGCAGTGATGAAAAAAGTGGAGGAGACCCTCAAGAAATACGAGGAGGTCTCGTACTATACCACTGCGACGGGATACAGCATGCTCTCGGGCACCATGTCTACGAACGGCGGTTTCGTCGCCGTCAGCCTCAGGGAGTGGAGCGACAGGGACAGGACGGCCAATGAGATCATCAGGAGCCTCAACAGAGAGTTCAGTGCCGGGTTCAAGGAGGGGCAGGTCTTCGCCTTCGGCCCACCGCCTATCCCGGGCCTGGGCAACGGATCGGGCTTCTCGATGATGGTCCAGGACAGGGGCGGGAACACCCCCGAGTACCTCTCACTACAGACTGCCGGGCTGATCCGGGAACTGACGCAGCGGCCGGAGATCGGCTCTGCATTCACGACCTTCAGGGCAGCCGTTCCCCAGAGGTTCCTCGAGATCGACCGCGACAAGGTGCTACAATCCGGAGTTTCCCTCAACAATGTCTATACCACGATAGGAGCCTTTCTTGGAGGAGCCTATGTCAACGATTTCAACAGGTTCGGGCGCCTGTACAAGACTTATATCCAGGCTGAGCCGGAATTCAGGCAGGACGCGGACAAGATGGACCTCTTCTTTGTCAGGAACGACGCGGGCGATCAGCGCTCCTCTGTCAGCGTTCGTAAATACCCGCGAATCGACCGGGCCGGATTATGTGAACAGGTTCAACCTTTTCAGGTCGATCGAGGTAAAGGGGAGCAACGCGCCAGGATACTCATCGGCACAGGCTATGGCAGCCATAGAAGAGGTCGCTGCGAAGGTACTCCCCTCGGATATGGCTCTGGCGTGGACCGACATGTCGTTCCAGGAGAAGAAGGCTTCCGGGACAGGGGCTGTCGTCTTTGTCTTTTCACTGATCTTTGTCTTCCTTATCCTGGCCGCGCAGTACGAGAGCTGGTCTCTGCCTCTGAGCATCCTGCTGGGGACTCCGTTCGCAATCCTGGGTGCCTTCCTAGCGCTCTTCGTTGCGAGGCTTTTCAGCGAGAGCTATCTGTCCAACGTTTTCGCCCAGATCTCGCTGGTGATGCTTATCGGCATGGCCGCGAAGAACGCGATCCTCATCGTGGAATTCGCGAAAATCGAATTCGACGGGGGGCTTTCCCTCTTCGACGCTGCCATCAAGTCGGCGAAGCTGCGGTTCAGGCCGATACTTATGACAGCATTCTCGTTCATCCTGGGCATAATGCCGCTGATATTTGCCTCAGGTGCAGGAGCGGAAGCGAGGAAGGTCATGGGCATGTCCTTGTTCGGAGGCATGTTGTTGGCGACCGTGCTCGGGGTCTTCTTCTACCCGATGCTTTTCGTTCTGATCGGGCGCCTGGCGGGGTATGAGAAAAACAGGGTTCCTGTAAAGGCCGGGTTAACGGAGAAATGATGGATCGATCTGTCAGGATATTCATAGTCATATTTACGGCGGTGTTGGCCGGTTGCGCGATGGGTCCCGATTTCGAGGAACCTGTCGTCGAGACACCCGAATCGTACAGGGCCGACACATTTGATTCGCTCCGGATCGATCCCCGTCTCGAGCTTGCCTGGTGGGACCTGTTCGAGGACGCGGTCCTCGATTCTCTGATTGCCACGGCCCTACGTGAGAACAAAACCGCGCTGATCGCGGCAAGCAGGATCGAGGAGGCCAGGGCTGCGCTGGGATTCACCAAGGCAGATATCTATCCCAAGCTCGATATAGTCGGGGGCGCCTCGAGGGGCAATCTCCTCGGTACGAACAAGTCCGAGACGATTAACGAGAACTACTACCTCGCTCCGGCCCTGAGCTGGGAGATCGATTTCTGGGGAAAGTTCCGCCGCTCGAACGAGGCCGCAGCCTCCGAGCTGATGGCCTCCGAGTACTCGCTCCGGAGCGTGCAGCTCAGTCTCATCTCGGAAGTCGCCAGGACATACTTCCTGCTCCTTGACTACATGCACAGGCTAGATATATCGAGGCATACAGTTGAATCGAGGAAAGGGAGCCTCCACATAATCCAGCAGCGGTTCGACAAGGGTATTATCCCCGAGCTCGACGTTAACCAGGCGGAGATCCAGCTGGAGATAGCCGTCGGCGCCGTCCCTGTCTACGAGCGCCTCATAGCTGTGACGGAGAACGCTTTAAGCGTGCTCCTGGGAAGAACGCCTGCTGATCTCGGATTGTATGGAGATATCTTCGACAGGACCATCCCTCCCGACATCCCCCCGGGGATCCCTTCAGGCCTTCTCGACAGGCGGCCGGACATCCTGCAGGCAAAGTATCTGGCCAAGGCACAGAACGCCAGGATCGGGGTGGCCCAGGCGATGAGGCTACCCGCGATCGGCCTGACCGGGATACTGGGCTTCGCGAGTGACGACCTGTCGACCTTCACGACAGGAGACGCCGCCTGGTCGGTCGCCGGCACTCTGGCTGGGCCGATCTTCAATTTCGGGAAGAACAGCAGGCGGGTAGATATTGAGAGGGAGCGGGCCTGGCAGTCAGTCCTGCAGTACGAGAACACCGTCCTTGAGGCGTTCAGGGAGGTCGAGGACGCCCTCACAGGCGTCAGGACCTACAGGGA
The DNA here is from genome assembly GCA_963836185.1 of Candidatus Krumholzibacteriia bacterium. Classification (GTDB taxonomy): domain Bacteria; phylum Krumholzibacteriota; class Krumholzibacteriia; order Krumholzibacteriales; family Krumholzibacteriaceae; genus JAUWCL01. The sequence goes on along the minus strand of CAWIIQ010000001.1, from coordinate 2,293,066 downwards.
CCAGATGGAAGCGGCGGAGCGTAAGCTGGCAGCGGCGAGGAACGCGGCCCGGCTGTCGGCTGAGCGGTATGACAAGGGAGTGACCAGCTACCTCGAGGTGCTCGAGACCGAGAGGACCCTGTTTGGTGTTGAGCTCGAGCTCTCCGAACTCAGGCAGACATACCTTAACTCCTATATCTTGCTTTACAAATCCCTCGGAGGGGGTTGGGGACCGGAAGGTGAAGAGGAAAGCTCCGATTGACGCTTCATGTCGACAGTTGCCCCTACTATACGCCTGAGAAGGCAGGAAGATTAAGAAGGCTCTGCCTTTATGAAGCAGGAGATATTGATCACCAGAAATTGTAATATTGTTCCAGGTCGTGTCCTGGCGCGTGCCCGGAACCTTTTCGTGCTGACTGTCATTGTCACCTGCGGCTGTGCTGGAGATCCGAACGTAGAACCCGTCGACACGACGATGATGCCGGAGCTCGAGGCTACTGCGGCAGAGCTGGTCGATGGAATCAACGCACGGTCTGGCAGCGTGCGTGGGATAAAGGCCGACCTCGACATGTTCTTCCTTCGCGCACCTGGTGAAAAGGTAAAGGGGTGCCAGGGAAAACTTGTCGCGCTCAGATCCGAATGGGAAGGCATCGGCTCGAAGATATACCTCAAGGGATACAAGAATTTGATTCCTTCATTCTTCACATTGAAGAGTGACGGTACCGGGTTCTGGCTGCACATCCCGAGCGAGAAGGTCGTCTATTCCGGGCCGTACGACCGGGTGGAAACTGCCGATACGGCCGAGGTCGATCTCGAGGCGGCGGACCTGTCGAGGGCGCTCTTCGTCGAGCCCTTCGATCCGGCAGATGTCGCAGGGTTGAGCGAGGAGTCGGGAGTCTATATCCTTACACTGACGCGTGACGGCAGCCTGCTGCGGAGGCTGTGGATAGAAAAAAAGATGTTCGCGGTCGTCATGGAAAAATACTACAATCCGGCTGGCGGGGAGGACCTCGAGTTGCGCAGGTCGAAGCATACGCTTTCAGACGGCTTGCATTATCCCCTGGAGATCACGATATTCAAACCCGATTCGGGCAGGGAGATCTCGATAAGGATACGGGATCTGACACTGAACCCGACCGGTATACCGCCGGAGGCGTTCAGGTTCGAGGCGCCCCTCGGCACGAAGGTCATCAGGCTCGACCAGGACGATGAAGAGTGACACTCGCGTTAGCCAATATACTTCAGAGAAAGGTCAGGAGCATGATCAGCATCCTGGCCGTTGCCATCGGCGTGACCCTGCTGCTCGTCCTCGTGGGGATGACTCGGGGCTCTATCAACGAGGTCGCGTCACGGATACAGAACGTCGGGGGCGACATGATCGTCCAGCAGGCAGGCGCCACTAACTTCTTTGCCCTCAAGAGCGGCATAATCCCCGAGAAATACGGAAAACTGATATCGGAAGTCGAAGGAGTGAGCGCCGTATCTCCGGTCGTCACATGGACGACGACATTCAGGAACCAGTTCTATGTCGTCTACGGGATCGATCCTGCCCAGTTCTCGACGATAGGCGGCGAGCTGAAGATCGTCGAGGGGAGGCAGCTTTCCGCCGACGGAGAGATCGTGATCGACTCGAGGATGGCCGCCGCGACAGGGCTGGTCATCGGAGACAACATCGAGATGCTCGGAACCTCCTTCGGTATCGTCGGTATATCGAAGGAAGGGATCGGAGCGAGGATATTCATGCTCAAGAGCGAGCTCCAGTCAATGCTTCATCAGGAGGACAGGGTCTCCCTGTTCTTCGTCAGGTGCGACTCGCCCGAAGCGGTGAAGCCGACTGCTCAAAGGATCGAATCGGAGATCAAGGGTGTGAAGTGCCAGCTTCTCGAGAATTTCGCCGACGAGATGGCTGACTCGATGAGCGGGCTGAAGGAATTCATCGGAGCGATCACCGCGACGACCCTGATAGTGAGCCTGCTGGTCATCCTGCTGGCGATGTATACGACTATAATGGAGCGTACGAAGGAGATAGGCATCCTCAAGTCACTCGGCGCGTCGAGGGCCTTCATAATGGGAAACATCCTCCTCGAATCGGTCATCCTGACCGTCTGCGGCGTCGTAGTCGGTTTTATCCTGACATTCGCGGCAGTGAAGTACCTTGGTATGGTATACCCGCTTCTGACGATCGAGGTCACTGCATACTGGATGGTCACCGGGAGCCTTCTCGGGATAGCCGGGGGAGTCATCGGCGCTCTATATCCGGCGTATATAGCAGTCAGGCACGACGCGGTCGAGGCACTGAGTTACGAGTAAGGAATATGATAAGGGTAAAAGATCTCAATAAGGATTACAGGACGGGAAGGGTAGTCGTGCATGCCCTCAGGGGCGTCGACTTCGAGATCGATGAGGGCGGATTCACCGCGGTGGCCGGTCCGTCGGGGTGCGGAAAGTCGACCCTGCTCTACCTTCTCGGCGGCCTTCTGAAGGCCACATCGGGAAGTGCCGAGATCGATGGTTTTGATATCACGGGAGCGAGCGATTCACAGCTCACGGCGTTCAGGCGCGAAAATATCGGGTTCGTCTTCCAGAAGTTCAACCTGATCGGCGCGCTCAGCGTATACGATAACCTCAGGATCGCGTGCAGGATCCAGGGGAGGCTCGGCGGCGCCGAAAGCCGTATCAGTGCGATGCTCGAGCGTGTCGGGCTGGAGCACAAGATGGACATGAGGCCGCTCGATCTCTCCCAGGGAGAGCAGCAGAGAGTGGCCGTCGCACGCGCCCTTATCAAGGAGCCGAAGATACTGCTCGCCGATGAGCCTACCGGAAATCTCGACTCCGAGAACTCGCTCAACATCATGGACCTGTTCAGGGCGATGAGCTCCGATCACGGGCACACGATACTCATGATCACACATGACCGGACGCTCGCCTCGATGACCGACAGGATAATCGAGATGAAGGATGGAATGACTGTAGACGGAGAAGGAGCGGGGGCATGAGCGAATGTCCCGACGCGGCCGTGATCCGGGAAACGCGTGATATCTCGGCGAAGAGATGGATCGCTTCTTTCGCCGTATTCCTCGTCGCGGCGGGGGCACTCTACCTGCTGAGCCGCGAAGTCGACTCGTTTGCCCCGTTCGAGATAATGCTGCTGCTTCTGCTCTACACCAGTGTGGCGTGCACCTTTCTGCCCCTGCCTACCGCGTGGATCATTCTCTGGGCGGCGCGGGAGACCGATCCTCTGAGCGTCGCGCTGATTGCCGCCGCGGGGACCTGCATGGCCAACCTTCACGACTACTATATACTCAACTATCTCTTCGGCCTTGACCGCATCGGGAAGGTTAAGAAGAGGGGGTTCTATCTCAGCGCGGTGAAGTGGTTCGAGAGGGCTCCTTTCCTGACACTGACGATTGCTTCGTTCGTGCCGATCCCGATAGATATAGTGCGGATACTGGCCGTATCCACCGGGTACTCGAGGGTGAAGTACACGCTGGCCACCTTTGCCGGCCGGTTCCCCCGCTACCTTCTGCTCGCCTGGCTCGGATACGAGCTGAAGCTCTCTAACAAGGCGATATTCTACGTCTTTCTAGCGACAGTCCTGATAGGCGCGATCAAAGGGATCTCGAAACTCATAGAGAAGCGCCGTTCGGGAGGGGAATGATATGAAGGTATCGATATTCCTGGCAGTTTTTCTTCTTCTCTTTTCTCCAGCCCGTGGGCAGGGACTCCAGCTCGACGATGTGCTCGACGCGCACTGCGCGGCGAGGGAATCGCTCGTTTCCCTGAGGGCAGGGTTTACGCAGACCAAGGTCTTTACCCTCTTCGACGAGAAGGAAGAATCATCCGGTGATTTCACATTTCTCCGGCCAGGCATGCTGAGCTGGCGCTTCACCTCGCCCGACAGTACGAGTACGGTGGTAAACGGGGATGTCGCCTGGACCGTGCTGCCCCATATCAGGCAGATCCAGAAGGTAAGGCTGGGAGGCTCGAGCACTGACAGGGTCATGTCGATAGTCGGATTCGGCTCGTGCGGGACAGGCATGAAAGAGGATTTCGATATATCGCTGAAAGGGGAGGAGAACGGCCTGATCATTCTCGAGATGGTACCGACATCCGATGAGATATCCCCGTATTTCTCCATGATAGAGCTGGGGCTTGACCCCGGCGATTTCCTTCCCAGGCTCGTGGTCTTTCGCGAGCATTCAGGGGATCTGCTCATCTTCGAGTTCGAGCTCAATGGAGTCCGGAGTGCCTGTCGGCCCTGACGAATTCGAGCTTTACGTGCCTGACGGGTACGAGCTGATCGAGTATTGAGCCCGCCGGAAAAATCTCTCTTTGATATTGACTTTCACCCGGCCGTTCAATACCATTCTCTGGTTAAACGGAAATTCTTGCTTCAGAAACAAGACTAGTATGTGACATCGCCTCGAGGCCGGTATCGGAAGGAATTGATGATGAATCCTCCGGAGACTACATTTGCGCCCGACAATCGCGCAGAAGACCGGAGCTACTCCGTCAGCTGCAGAAGTAGAAAGAAAGGTCTTCATGGCCGGAGTGAAGTTCGATCCGGTCAAGGCCGGACTGCCTCTTAATGTCGAGACCCAGTGTCTCGAGTGTGAGCGTGTCGTTCCAGGCATGATGGTCTGGAAGAGCGGGGAGGTCTTTCATCGAGAAGAACTGTCCCGAGCACGGCCGCATGGAAGAGAAGCTGAACGACAGGCTCTTCGTAGAGGCAGAAGATGCTATCCAGACATATACCGGGTCCCGGATAAATCCGGTTGTACGCCTTCTTCCCAAGTCGGTGGAGACTCTCTGCCCCGAATGCGGCCGGAAGGTGATCGGCCGGGTCTACGACTGGCGCGGTAATGTCTACATGGAAAAGACATGCCCCGATCACGGATACTGCAGGGACAGGGTCATGACAAACACCGCTCTTTACCTCAAGATGCAGGAGTGGTCCTTCAAGGAGGGAAGAGGGCTCGAGAACCCGGTCGTCACCGATGCGGTAGACTGCCCGGCTGACTGCGGGATCTGCAACATGCACCAGAGCCATACCCTTCTCGGCCAGGTCGACCTTACGAACAGGTGCAACCTCGCCTGCCCGATATGCTTCGCCAACTCAAGCGTCGCCGGTTATATATATGAGCCCGGCTTCGATGAGATCGTACAATTGCTCAGGACGCTGCGCGACTACAAGCCGACACCGGCTTCGGCTGTACAGTTCTCCGGCGGCGAACCGACGATCCATCCCGAATTTCTGCGGATCATAAGCACAGCGAGGGATATGGGATTCAGCCATATCCAGATAGCGAGCAACGGGATAACCCTCGCGGAGCCCGGATTCGCCGAGAAATGCGCTGAAGCGGGACTGCATACCGTCTACCTGCAGTTCGACGGGGTAGATGACGAGGTCTACGAGTTCACCAGGGGCAGGAAGCTGATGGACATCAAGCGCAAGGCGCTCGAGAACATCCACAAGGCCGGTATGAAGGCCTGTCTCGTCCCGACGATCGTCAAAGGGATCAACGACGACCAGGTGCCGAAGATCCTGCAGTTCGCCATCGACAATATCCATGTCGTCTCGGCGATCGCCTACCAGCCGGTCGCCTTTACCGGCAGGATATCGACAGAGGAGAGGGAGAGCCAGCGCTACACGATGGGCGACCTGGCCGAGGAGATCTCCAGGACGGGCCTGACGGAGGTCGGCAGGGATTTCTATCCCCTTTCGATGGTCTCGCCTATTTCGAGGCTGCTGGCAGCGGTGACAGGCGATCCCAAGATCACAGCTACCTCTCATCCCTGCTGCTCGGCAGGGACATATTTTGTCGTCGACAAGGATCACAACGCCGTGCCGATAACGAGGTTCTTCGATGTCGAGGGGCTCTTCACCGAGATGGAGGAACTGGCCGAAAAGATAGAGAGTTCACGCTTCTCCTTCTTCTACAAGCTCAGGGTCCCGGGTCTTTTCCGCAAATACTTCGACCCGAAAAAAGCTCCCGCGGGGATGGACGTCAAGATGTTCATGCATACCCTCAAAGGGCTTACCGACAAGGGCACGGGCAGGGGGAAGACCGGGGAGACGACATACCGCACCCTTATGGCGGCGGCGATGCACTTCCAGGACAGGTACAACTACGACGTGGAGAGGGTCAAGCGCTGCGTGATCCATTACTCGACGCCAGAGGGCCTCTACCCGTTCTGCGCCTACAACTCCGGGCCGGTCCACCGTGAGAGGATCGAGAAGAAGTACTCGATCTCGATGGATGAATGGAAGGCCCGTAAAAGAGGGGCGGATGCCTGACAGAGGTGACAGAGACCGATAATGGAAAGGGCGGCCAGGAGGCCGCCCTTTTTTTGTTGATCTCTTTCATAAGAACGCGCCCTACGTCTGGTGCATCAGGCGCGCGATGATCTGCTCTTTGGTGAGGTCGAAGTACGACTTGTCGCAGTAGCTCCTTATCGCCACGTAGCATCCGCCGCAATTATTGTTCCTCGAGAAGTTCTCGATCAGCTCCTTCTGGGACCCGTACTTCAGGCGCTTGTGCGCGCAGGGCCTGTGATAACCTTCCGGCGTCACGAGGAGGAACCTGTATCCCGCCTTGCACCCCGGGACCCCGCCGTCGCGGAAGAACCCGTACGTGTTCTCGAGGATCGCGGGTGTATTTCTGATCCTGCGCCCCGCCCTCTTCATCTCCTGCAGCTCATCGATGGCCGCCCTGAGTGTCCGCAGGTCCTCTTCGCTGCTGATCGAGAGAGATGTGTCCCCGGTTCTGAGCGAGGAGTAGGCGCTGTACGATATCTGCGCTCCCCATTCCTCCGCCCTGTCGCAGATCATCCTCAGGGAGGTCATGTTTTCTCTCGATATCGCCGTATTGATCGCGATGTCGTTGTTCCCCTCGGCTGTAAGCTGAGGGACTATCTGCTCGAGATAGTTGAAGAGCCCCGGTATCTTCCTGAACTCGTCGTGCCTCTCGTCCGGATAGTCGAGGGAGATCGAGATCTGGTCGACGCCCGCCTCCTTGAGGGCGAGGTACTTCTCCTTTGTCAGGAGCCGGCCGTTGGAGACGAGGATCAGGTAGGGGGCTCCGCCCTTCTCCTTGATCGCCCGCACTATCTCGATGATGTCTTTTCTGAGGAGGGGCTCGCCCCCGGAGAGCTGCACTGCGACCGGCTTGAGCTTCCGGTATATGGCGCCGATCTCATCGGGAGAGAGGTGCTTCTCATCCTTGATGATCCCGCCCTTGTCGCAGTGCCTGCAGTCGGCGTTGCACGACGAGGTCACCTCGAACGAGACGACAAGAGGCCTGCCCAGGAGGAAATTGAGATTCCCCCGCAGATAAAGCCTTATGGCATTTATGCGTCCTACTTTTTCCATGACAGGAGTGGAATATAGCGTAAATCGATATACCCGTCAAGAAGGCGATTATTCTGGAACAATCGTGAGGTGGAGGCGTATTTAATAACATGGTAACTAATTATATGACAGTTTATTCCGACAGGAGGACAGGATGAGAAGGATCCTGGTATCGTCATTCGGCCTTACCCTCGTATTATCTCTTTTCGCGGCCGTTTCCGCCAGTGCGGCCGGATTCGATCCGGAGATCTGGGAACTGCAGGGTGCGACAGTGGTAGAGCACCTCGGAAGGGAATGCCTAGTCGGTACCGCATTCCTGAAGGGAGTGGAATTCGAGAACGGCGTGATCGATGTCGATGTAGCCGTCGACGGGAGGCGGTCCTACCCTGGAATAAATTTCAGGATCCAGTCGCCCCGGGATTACGAGCGTTATTACATGAGGCCCCACAGGACATGCGGACAGTACCCCGATGTGCACCAGTATACGCCTGTGATAAACGGGATCGCCGGCTGGCAGCTATACAACGGTGCCGGATTCACCACTACCGGTGAGATTCCTTCGGGCGAGTGGGTCCACCTGCGCATAGAGGTGCAGCGGCACACAGGCGAGGGTATTTCTCGGCGACATGGAAACCCCGGTGCTCGAGGTCGATGAGCTCGTCCATGGTATCAGCAGGGGGACGATCGGGTTGAACGGTCCCCGGGACGGATCGGCCTACTTCTCAAATTTCAGCTGGAGGGCTGACGACAGCCTCGTCTTCGAATCGCCCCCGGCGAGCTTTCCGCCCCCCGGCGTGATAGAGAAGTGGAAGCTGGCGGGACCATACAGATTGAGTGATGTCGACCTGGAGAAACATCCCGGGGAGCAGGATATCGGAGAGGTCGTCTGGCTCGACGCCGAGTGCGCGGCAAGCGGACTTGTAGATATAGCGAAATACTTCGGGCGTTCGGGAAGGGAACCTGATGTAGCGATAGCGAAAACCGTCATCGAGTCAGAAGGCGATGAGACGATGGAACTGAAGTTCGGGTACAGTGACGCTGCTGCTGTCTTTCTCAACGGGCAGCTGCTTTTTGCCGCCAACTCTTCCTACAGGTACCGTGATCCCTCTTTTCTCGGTATCGCCGGTTTCTTCGATGCGCTCTATCTCCCTCTCGAGAAGGGTGAGAACGAGCTCCTCATGATGGTCGCAGAGGGATTCGGCGGCTGGGGATTCATGGGTCAGGACGGGAAGGCGATATACACAGGCGAGGGCATAGAAAGGAATGGGAGGCCGACGGGGACTTCAGGATACCGGAGACAGCGCTCTACGATCCAGGACTGGACATGATATACGTATCTAACTTCGACCGATTCGATTTCGCTCCCGGTGCGGGGAGACAGTCGATCTCGAAACTTACTCCTGAAGGAAAGATAGTCGATATCGGACTGGGCGAAGGGCCTGTCGAACCCGACTGGAATGGCCTTGAAGGGAAACACACTACTCGCTGTCGAGCGCAAGGCCCTCGTAGAGATAGACACGGCGACAGGCGAGGTGACAGCGCGGCATCCCCTTCTCACGGCAGGTTTTCTCAACGATATCGCCGTAGCCGGGGAAGCGGTATTCGTATCTGATTCGCGCCTGGGGATAGTCTACAGTTTCTCGGAAGGAGTCTTTCGAGGCATTCATCCCCGCGGGGCAGATCGCCCAGCCGAACGGTCTCCACGCTGAAGGCGGCACCCTCTTTATCGGCAGTAATGGAGACGGGACCGTCAGGGCTGTCGATATAGCTGACGGCTCTATGAAGACCTTTGCCGCTGCTGGGCCCCGGCATCATCGATGGAATCGAATCTGACGGTTCCGGCGGGCTGCTTGTCTCGCACTGGGAAGGCAGGATGTACCGGATCTCTCCAGGCGGAGAGGTCTTGAGGATACTCGATACTACATCACCCGGAGCCAATATCGCCAACTTCGGGTACGACAGGAAGAGGAAGAGGGTGATTATCCCTACCTTCTCCAGCGGCTCGGTGGTATCATACAGCATCCCACATTGAACAACGGCAGGCTGTCATGGAAATAAGATCATTCAGGGAACAGGACAGGAGGGCCGTAGTCTCGCTGTGGCACAGGTGCGGCCTCCTTGTGGACTGGAACCATCCCGATTGCGACATAGACAGGAAACTCAAGGTGCAGGGCGAGCTCTTCCTTGTCGGTGTCATCGACGGCAATGTCGTCGCGACTGCCATGGGTGGGTACGAGGGCCACAGGGGATGGATCAACTATCTCGCCGTGGATCCCGGTATGAGGCGAAGAGGGCTCGGCCGGCTGATGATGGAACGGATCGAGGAAGGCCTGACCGGGATGGGGTGCCCGAAGATCAATCTCCAGATTCGGGAGAGCAACCTCGACGTCATAAGATTCTACGAGAAGATAGGATACAGCAGCGATCATGTCATCGGCTTCGGCAAGAGGCTCACAGATGACCCCGAATTCGACCCCGACCAAGTATAATTGACAATTATTATCCCCTGTTGCAGTATATTCGGTATATTCCTGTGTGTAGAGACTCACGGATAATCAAAGGTGGTAAGACTATGAAGGTATTTATGACTGTCGCCGCTATTGCGGTGATGCTGGTATCCGTTCACGCCGCAGCCGAAAAGAAGGCTGATGACGTAAGCAAGGAGGACCTCGACGCGACGATCGCCCATCTGCTCGAGTATGTCCGGACAGCCGATGTGGTCTTTATCAGGAACGGCAAGGAGCACTCGGCTGAGGACGCCGAAAAGCATATAGAGAAGAAATACAACCACTACAAGAAGAAGATAAAGACGCCCGAGGATTTCATCGAGAAGAGCGCCACGAAGAGCATGATGAGCGGCAAGAAGTACCAGATAAGGCTCAAGGACGGTACCGTCATGACATCGCAGGACTGGCTTCTGGCCGAACTGAAACGGTACAGGAACCCGCCCGTGGAAGCAGCAGCCGATACTGCATCAGCAGCGCTATCTGATACGGCATCCGCAGCACCACCCGACACGATCGGCAAAGGAGAGGAATGCGAACCCGACTCTCTCTGACAGCAACAATAATAGTAGCGACATTCATGATACCATGTCTCTCGGCCGCTGAGACTGTCGAGCTTCCCGCCAGGGGAGAGATGGTCAAATCGATGAGCTTCCCGCCGAAATGGATGCCCAGGGTCGGCGTATCTTATGTCCTCGACGGCGAGGGAGAGGGTACACAGAGCGGAGTGGAGTTCAATCTCTCCGTCTACAGGGATCTGCTCAATCCCAACATGGGTATAATCGGCGCGCTCTTCGAGGCATATGGCGGCCAGTCAAACGGTGAGGGAACAGCCGGCCTGAGGCTGATGGGCCAGATGAAATTCTTCATGTTCGCTGGCGGTGCCGACTATTCGATAACAGAAGAGGACTGGAGCTCGATATGGTCGATCCAGTTCCCTCTCAGGCGTGGCGGGCTCTTCGGCCAGGGTGGGGATTTCCGGGTCGACTGGCTCCCCGGCCGGGAGAATACATTCAATTTCGGGGTCAACATACCTATCGGCCAGCCCTGGATGGGCAAGACCAGACCTAAACGAGCTCACGTATCTCTTCCTGGAAAAAGCAGGAAGAAGGATCCTGAGTTCGCACCTTCAGCCGATCTCACGGCGGCCATCAAACAGATCGAAGGACCGGCTTTCGATATCCAGGACTATACGACCTTCTTCTCAGACGAAGAGTTCAATCTCGAAGAAGAAGAACACATAGAGAAGATCGAAGAAGGTGTCGCTGAATTCAAGAGAATATTTCCACACGACCGACGAGGATCATCCTGAGGGACATACATTCAACGCTGTCATCAACGCATATCACAGAAAACTGAAGAAAGCTTTTCTTGATCGCCTGCGGAGGTGACAAAGAACTTGGATCGGAGACGGCGGACCTGGCGAGGGAGGTGCTCCTCGACGAGATACTGCTCCCGTATAACAGGCTGCTGGGACAACGGAAGAAAGACGAGACGATCCTCGGCCTGGCCATCGAGGCGAAGAAGAAATTTGCCGATTCGATCCAGCCCCGCTTCGATGTCAACGCAGATGAGTACAAAGCGCTGAACTATCTCTTCGCCGGGCTTATCGACATTGTCGAAACTAATCGCAAGGCTCTGAAAAAGAACTGGCAGGATTCGAGGCTCGTCTGGCTTCCACTTAACTATTCGTTCGACACCGATCAGCACGACACCAGGGCCGAACTTGACGCGATCATCGAGAGGGCGGTAGGCAAGGGATTTACTACCGGCAACGACCTGCACTATGTCATAAACGAGCAGTTCCAGTGGGAGCTGGCGAGGATGATCCATGCGGCTGAGGACTATCATGTCCTCTGGATCCACGATTACAGGGGGACGAACAATCTCGGTGACCCGGACCTGATCGGGTACAGGATGTCGACAGGCGGATACCTCAAGGCGATCATCCAGAATGTCAGAGAGTTCGACAGAACGGGAAAGATGCCTGTTCTGACTGTCATCCTCGACCAGTTCTATTTCGAGGCTGGAAACGGCAAGCTCTGGCTCGAGTTCCTCGAGGATCCTCTAGACAGGAAGGTAGATCTTCCCGACGGATTCGAGGAATGGGAAGAGAACATCCTGAGTCTCCAGGACGAGCTTCGCGCAGCTGTCGATTCATCCGAGACTCTCAGCGCCGGGCGTGAGGCATACGGCGATAAGTGGCTCAAAAACCTCGTAAAGGTACATATCAATATCACGAATCCCGCCGACTTCTCGTTCAGAAGCGCGAACATGTTCAAGTACCTCTTTTTCGTGCCAGACATCCTCTTCAGGGACCACAGGAAGATCAGCTTCTACGATCTCACCGAACTCGATCCGGGCAGGGGCGAGGGGATGTTCACGGGGATGGGTGTCGGCGAGCACTACGCCGGGGCGACCTGGGACGACAGGGCGATTCTCGCGAGGGGACCAGCCGTCCTCGATCTGAAGACCGAGGCGAGGAACCTCCTTCTCGAGCAGGGATTCAAGGTCGATCAGATCCCCGAGCCGCTGAGGCCCCTGCCGAAGCCTGACGACTATGACGACAAGGTCCAGGCCCTGGTGGAGAATGGTTGGAACGCATCATCGATGCAGCTTCACAATCATACCGGGTTCAACCAGAAATGGGATAACGTGGTCAAGGGAGTCCTCTACAACCTGATGCCGTCCGGTTCATTCATGCTTATCCCCGATTCTCTGTGGAACAGCACCTTCTGGGGATCGATGCTTTACGGCGCGGCGATGAGGGGATGCAGGATACATGTCATCGCTCCTTCGCTACTCAATGCCCCGAGCGACGGTGTCCCGCAGATGGCCAGAGCGAACGAGCTCTTCACCAGATTTGTCCTTCTTAGGGACGTGTTCGACGAAGAACTCGAGCAGGTGGGAGGACGATTCAGGCTCGGAGTCTATAATTACGACGGAGATGTCCAGGACCAGGTCGGACGGGCAGAAGCGATGCTGAAGCATATGGACGAGTATGACTGGATACACGAGGTATTTCCTTCCCACGAGTCGGTCAGGGGGTATATCGAGGAAGCGATCGATATGCTGAAGGAAGAGGAATACAGGACCACCCATCTTACCGCGGATGCTGTAGCGAGGAAGCCGAAGATCCACCTCAAGGCGCAGTTCTTCTATACTCCGCAGGTCGGGGAGACACTGCTTCCTCTCGAAGCATGGGGGCCCCTCTTCAGGGACTACCTGATCGCCAGGGCGGAGCAGTCTGCTCACGAGGACAGTTATGTCGACGTGAAGGAACTGAGGGAACATCTCGCGCGCAGGAGCGGGAAGCTCATACGGGAATGGGCCGGGGCTATAGAACCGGGGGAACTGGAGAAGCTGTCGATGTACCTCACCATCGGTTCCCAGAACCAGGATTACCGCGGAAAGATCATGGACGGAGAGGTCCTTTTCGTAACTTCCGGATTGAGGGCGGCGGTCGCTTTCCTCGACCTGATAGAGCTGCTGCTCATATCGACATGGGTCGAAGATCTCCAGACCCTCGATGAGATGATGCCGGCGTTTTCCGGATTCAAAGCCAAGCTGAGCAGATACATCAAACTGGCGCTGTAGCGCGGGAAGGTATTCCTTGAGGAGATCGGTCCATACTTTCCTTCCCGTGGTCCTTCTGCTCCTTTACACAGCTTCATCGACGCGTGCGCAGGAAGCCGATGACTCGCACGTCTACGGGCAGATCGTTACCGACATTAGAGTCATCGGGCTCGAGACGACGAAATCCTACGTCGTAGATCGCGAGCTCGCTACGAAGGTCGGCGAGCCGTTCACGAAGGAAAACGAGCAGAAGGACTACGAGCGCCTCGACCGGCTTCAGATCTTCAGCGAGGTCAAGATATATACTTCGCTTGACAATGACGGCGGGCTGGTCGTCTTCATCGAGGTGAAGGAGACATTCGCCTATCTCCCCGTTGTAAGTATCTCTGTCAGCGACGAGAACGGCCTTTCGATAGGAGGCGGGCTCAAGTCGGTAAACCTGCTCGGAAGGGCCATATACCTCTCCGGTGTGGCGAGGTTCGGCGGGGAGACCACCGTCGAGATCGACCTTCGCGATCCGTGGGTAGCGGGTAACCGCATCGGATACCAGGCGGAATATTATCATCGTGACAGGGACAACGTGATCCACGGCTTCACGGAGACGGCCGACGAGGTCTACACTATGCTGAGAAAATATATCGGCGAGTACGGCAGGGCCGGCGGCCGGTCTGTACTACCAGGGGATCCAGAGCGATACGGACGGCAAGACCCTCTCATCCGACAATACTGATCATGTCATATACGGGAGCCTCTTCGTCGGGTACGACAGCAGGGATCTCTATTCGAATCCGCACGAGGGCTGGTGGTCGAGCGTCGAGCTCGCAAAGTCTGGACTATTCGGCACCGACAGCGATTTCTGGCAGAGCAACTTCGACCTGAGGCGTTTTCAACCCCTCGCGCTCGACCATACCCTGTGTTTCTTCTCCCTCTACACCAATACAAGCGGAGCGGTAAACAAAGAGGTAGCTTACTGGCAGACATTCGGTGTCGGGGGGAGCAACTCGATCAGGGGTTATGGCGTCGGCACGAAGGTAGGCAAGAACCAGTTCATCAATACGGTCGAGTACCGCTGGAACTTCATGCAGCCGAGGCCGTTCAGCTATTTCGGGATCACGGCGTCCCTCGGGATGCAGCTCGCCTTTTTCACCGATTTCGGATCCGCATGGAACACGGAAGCTGAGTTCGAGCCGAACTTCCTGTGGAGCGGCGGAACGGGGCTGAGGCTGATAGTCCCGTACGTCGGGCTCGTGAGGATGGATTTCGGATTCCAGGATGGTGATCCCTGGTACAGGTTCCATTTCGCGACGGGAGAGAAGGCCGAACGGCAGAGGGAGCGGGTCAGGTAGCCGGCGGATCGCTTAAGGAACATCGGGGACATCGGCCGGCAGAGGCCTGAGTATCGTCCACAGCGGCACATGATCGCTCGCCTCTCCTTCCTCGAACTTGCCCGATCTTACTACCTCGAATCCTTTCACGAAGATATGATCGAGTTCCATCTTCCACAGCCCGAAGGGCAGGACCCTTGCGGTCCATCCCACACCCGAATTCGCCCTGACGAACCCCGAAGCGGCAAAAGTATTCTCGATATCCTTCACATTTCTCCCGAAGGGAGTATTGAAATCCCCGGCGATGATGGCTTGCGAGTAATCCTTCGAGATGGCTCTTACGAGTGAATCGGCCTGCTCGAGCCTCTTGTCGTAGTTCATCCAGAAGGTCTCGGTGTGGACGCTGAACACCCTTATCTTCAGGCCGCCGGCCATGACGGTGGCGCCCACCGCGATCCTTCTCTGGTCATCGGTCGGTTTCGAGTGCGGAAGGATGACCTTTCTGAAATCCTCGATCGGCCATCTCGAGAGGACCGCGTTTCCGAAATCCTTGCCGTGAGCCTTGTGGACCGAAGCGGGATAGTAGACGTACTCGAGGTCGAGACTGTCGGCGATGAGCTTGACCCCTTCGCCGTCCATCTCCTGGAGCAGGATGATGTCGGCGCAGTCTCAGGTACGGGACGGTCCTGAGCTCTTCGATCGCCGTGTCGACCTTTTTACCGAACTTGACGTTGTATGAGATCACCTTGACCGTATCGGGGGCTGTCTCGCAGGGTGCGCCGTCGGCGCAATCCCCGTCGACCCTCGGCCCCTCGGGGTCGAGGTAGTTGTTGATCGAACCGCACGAAATGGCGGCAAGCGCAAGTATGAGCAGATACGCTGAAGATCTCTTCATCTCATCCATTCAGGCTGCGTTAAGGAGAAAAGGATTCCTTGACTTCAGTATTACTATAATAATAAGTTACTAAAAACAATGATAATTAGACAGGACATCAACGGACCCTGTTTTCCGGGGATATACCGCGGCAAAAAGGTCAGAGGATGGACTGTAGAAGATCTGCAGGAGGTGCAGAAGTGAAAAGGACGACGGTTATTCTGCTCGGTATCGCGGCCCTGGTGATATCAGGGTGTTCAACGGTCAATACATCATTCGATTATGACAACACTGCAGATTTCTCAAAGCTTCAGACATTCGCCTGGATGCCGCGCGAGGTCAATACCGGCGGCAGCGCCCAGGCGGCCAGGCGAATAACAGCCTTTTTGACAGCAGGCTCAAGAATGCTGTGAACAGCAACCTCGAGGCCAAGGGCTACTCCATCAATACGACTGATCCCGACTTCGTCATCATGTATCACACCGGTGTCCAGGACAAGGTCAACGTGACGAACTGGGGCTACACCTACGGGCCGTACTGGGGACCGTGGGGCGAGTCGGTAGACGTCATCCAGTATACAGAGGGAACGCTGATCCTCGATTTCATCGACTACGAGACGAAGAACATCGTCTGGAGAGGAACAGCCCAGAAGGCCCTCTCTGGAAACGTCAAGCCCTGAGGATGCCGATAAGAACATGCAGAAGGCTGTCGACCAGCTTCTCGCCAAGTTCCCGCCTCAGTAAGCGGGAAGTGACATAGGCTGAGATATTTAGGTCGCCCTTTTCGAAGGTGCGACCTTTTTTTCCCCTGATTTTCCTTTACCGCGGGATATCCCTGGATATAATCGTAAAGATGAACGTCAGTTGCAGGTACAACTTGAAGTCTTCTTTCCTGGCCGACTGTCCTTACGGTCTTCCTGGCCGGCGCGGTGTCGGCCCAGTCCGGGCATTACCAGCCGGGAAGCAACGGGATGAACTCTGCCGTTTTGCCGCAGGACAGGGACCACGGTTTCAAGACCCTGACCGGCATGTATTTCACTTCAGAATATGCGCAGGATGACGGCAGCACGGGCAGTATAAATGCCGATATCGAGGTCCTTTTCGGGAGTATCAGGTACAGGTTCATGACAGGCAGGAAACTGCTCGGTGGAAACTACGGGTTCGCCTTCGATTTTATATTCGCGGAGGCCGACTTTAATACCCCGAACCCCGACATACAGGACGGTCCGGTCGGAGTGGGGGATCCGGGAGTGACCCCTCTGATACTCGGCTGGGAATCGGGACGTCTCCACTGGATGTTTGAGTATTGCTTCTACATCCCTGTCGGGAGGTACGACGTTGACGCCGTCGATAATGTCGGGAACGGACACTGGAGCCATCTGTTCTCACTGGGTGGGACCGGGTATGCAGGCGCGGACAGCACATGGTCCGGTACGCTGATAGCGCGGTACGAAATCAATATGGAGCTCGAGGAAAGGGATATCAGGCCGGGGAATGACACTATTCTGGAAGCTGCGTTCGGGAAACGCCTCTGGGATGTTTTCGATATCGGAGCTGCCGGTTACGGTGTCTGGCAGGTGACGGATAACTCGGGCAGCGCGGTACCCCCGGAAGACCAGGGGATAAGGAGCAGCGTGATGGCAGCCGGTATCGAGCTCGCCCTTCATGTTCCTGACCAGCCTGTCGAGATCAGATGGCGCGCATATTCCCAGTTCGCGGCCAGGAACAGGCTTCGCGGATCCGAATCGATGCTGGAACTTTTCTTCTACTTCTGATGGGAGCGATGGATGCCGGGAACACCACCGAGAAAAGACCTTCTGGCGAGGATAGCTGATCTGAAAGGCCGCCCCGGTGATACTGAATCGACTTCCGCCTGGCGCGACCTCTTCTTCGGCCTATCGATAGACATGCTCTGCGTTACCGGTATGGACGGCCGTTTCATTCACCTCAATCCGGCCTGGAAGAGGACCCTCGGATGGGATGAGGAGGAACTGCTCGATAAGGCTCCCCTTGAATTTGTTCACCCCGATGATCATACCCGGACGATCGCTGCCCGTGAGAGGCTTGCGGCTGGCGAGGAGATCCAGGGATTCGAGAACAGGTACAGGTGCAGCGACGGTTCGTATAAATGGATCGAATGGAACTCGTTTCCGATCCCCGAAGGGGAGCTCGTTTTCGCCGTCGCGCGTGATATCACCCGGGCAAAGAAGACGGAGCGCGAGCTGCGCGAGAGTGAGACGAGATACAGGCTCCTCTTCGAACTGGCGAACGACGCGATCTTCCTGATGAAGGAAGACAAGTTCATCGACTGCAATCCCAGGACGCTCGAGATGTTCGGATGTTTACGCGACGAGATAGTCGGCCATCCGCCGTACGAATTTTCTCCTCCGCAGCAGCCTGACGGACGTGATTCCAGGGAGAAGGCGCTCGAGAAGATAGAATCAGCGATCGCGGGAGAGTTCCAGATATTCGAGTGGCAGCATCTACGAAGCGACGGGACCACGTTCGATGCTGAGGTAAGCCTCAACAGCCTCGAGCTTTCGGGCGAGATGTTCATTCAGGCGATCGTGAGGGACATAACCAAGCGCAAGGAGACGGAGGAGGCGCTGGAGAGGATGCGGTCCCTTCTTACCGCTGCCATCGAGCAGAGCGCGGCGGGTATCCTGATCGCCGACGCTCCGGACGTCAATATCAGGGTAGCGAATCCAGCCGCACTCGGTATTCGCGGGGACAGCAAGGCTGCGCTTACCGGAATACCGGCGGAACTGCATCCGGCGAACTGGCAGGTGTTTCACCCGGATGGCTCGATCTTTGAACCAGAGGACCTTCCCCTTTCAAGAGCTGTGATGAAAGGGGAGATCTCGCGGAACATCGAGGCGATCATCAGGCGCCAGGACGGCGAAGACAGGTGGATCCTGACGAACGCGGCGCCTGTAAGGGACGCACGGGGCAAGATCGCCGCGGGTGTCGTCGTATTCACCGATATCACGGAGAGAAAGATCGTCGAACGGGCCCTGATGGAGTCGGAAGAGAAGTTCAGGAATATCGTCGAAGCCTCGCCGATGGGGATGCATCTCTATCAGCTCGAAGATGACGGGAACCTCGTATTCATCGGGGCCAATCCAGCCGCTGATACTATCCTCGGCATAGATAACAGTCTCTTCGCGGGCAAAAGCATCGAAGAGGCCTTTCCTCCCCTGGCCGGCACCGAGGTACCGGACAGGTACAGGGATGTAGCCAGAGATGGAATCCCATGGAAGATGGAGCAGATCGACTATGATTTCGAGGGGATCCGAGGCGCATACGAGGTCTACGCCTTCCAGACCGCTCCGGGAAAGATGGCTGCGATGTTCCTCGACGTGACCGAGAGAAAGAGGACCGAGGAGGCGCTGCGGGAGAGCGAGAGCAGGTACAGGAGGATATTCGAGAATGTCAGGGAGATATACTTCGAATCGACACTCGACGGGGAAGTCATCGAAATAAGCCCTTCCGTCGAGGATATCCTCAAGGTGAAGAGGAAGGATGTCCTCGACAGGAACGCTGTCTTCATGTATGTCGATCCGGAGGCGAGGAAGAGATTTACCGAGACGCTTCGCAACGAAGGTTCCGTGACGAACTACTTCGTCGATATGGCCGACAGCGAGGGGACGGTACACCCCGTATCGATAACGGCGACGCTCATTTCGGTCGAGGGCGAGGAAGCGCCGAGGATCGTTGGTTCGATGCGGGATGTCACAGAGGCCAGAAGACTGCAGGAACAGCTTCAACAGGCTCAGAAGATGGAAGCGGTCGGTACCCTTGCCGGGGGAATCGCCCACGATTTCAACAATATCCTCACCGCGATCATAGGAGGCACAGATCTTGTGCTGGGTATGATCAGCGAGGACGATCCGGCCTATACGACGGTCCATGATATACACAGGACGGGGATCAAGGCCTCGAGGCTGACGAAGCAGCTCCTCGCCTTCAGCAGGAAACAGGTCTTCGAGGCTAACGTAGTAGACGTGAATGATGTCATAGAAGAGCTGCAGCCTCTGCTCGCGAGGCTTCTGAGAGAAGACATCGAACTGTCCATTCACCTCGATCCCGGGGAGAAGAAGATCAAGGCCGATCCGACGCAGATCGAGATGATGCTGATCAATCTTTCGATAAACGCGGTGGACGCGATGCCTGAAGGCGGCAAGCTGTTCATCGAGACACAGTTCGTCGAGATCGAGGAGAGGATGATCAAGCCTCACTTCATACTCGAGCCCGGCGACTACGTGCAGATTTCGGTATCCGACACAGGCACCGGTATGGACGATGGTATTGTCGACAAGATCTTCGATCCGTTCTTCACGACCAAGGAGAGAGGAAAAGGGACCGGGCTCGGGCTCGCCGTCGTCTACGGGATAGTCAAGCAGCACGGGGGATACATCTACGTCTACAGCGAGCCGGGCGAGGGATCGAGCTTCAAGCTTCTCTTCCCGCCGACCGTCGAGGAGATCGTAAGGGAGGAGTCAGCGAAACAGACCGGTATCGCCGCCGGAGGCAGTGAGACCGTACTTGTAGTAGAAGACGACAGGATCGTCCTCAACCTCGTGGAGAGGATACTGAAAGAACGCGGATACGACGTGCACTGTGCTTCTGAAGGGGTGGAGGCGCTCGAGATCGCGAAAAAGGCGGGCAGCGGGCTCGATATTCTTGTCACCGATGTGGTTATGCCTGGTATGAACGGAAGGGAACTTCACCGCCGGGTAATAGAACACTGTCCGCAGGCGAAGGTCCTCTTCATGTCAGGCTATACGGATAATGTGATCATACACAAGGGCTTCGTGGATGAAGGCGTCAAGTTTCTCCAGAAGCCGTTTACGGTCAGGGAACTTGCCGACAAGATAAGGGATACCCTGGAGGACAGATGAGCGCGCGCCACTGCGGGAGCGGCCACCAGGACCGTTTCGATATACCCGACTCCCACGGTACCTATGTGCTTCATCTCAAGGTCCACTGGGAAACCGTTATCGATGTCGGAGCACTCGGTGAGCTGACCTTCCCCGCGGGCATATATCTCTACTGCGGAAGCGCTCTCGGCCCGGGCGGGCTGGCCGCCAGGATCGCCCACCATTCCCGATTCGCTGAAGCTTCCGAAATGGCACATTGATTATCTTGGGTTTGCCGGATACCTCTCGGAAGTGTGGTATATAGAATCGGAGGAGAGGTTCGAACACGATTGGGCCGGTATCCTGGCCGGTATCGAGGGGGTCGAGGAAGTGGTGCCGGGATTCGGGTCCTCAGACTGCGGCTGCTCATCCCATCTATTTCGCACTGACAGTGCCGGCATATTCGATGTCTTCGTCCGGCTTGCCGGCGGCGAAGTGACGAGATCCGCCGCCGTCAGAGAGAACGGATGACCTCGGAGAATGCCGCCTGGAGCTTTCTCGTGAGCTGACCCGGGGTCCCGTCTCCGACCTTCATGCCATCCACCGAAACGACAGGCATGACTTCCCGCGTAGTGCTGAGCAGCATCATCTCCGCCGCGCGGGAAAGTTCATCCTCCCTGAACGGTCTCTCAGCGACGGGAATCCCGGTACGCGCGCAGAGTTCGAAGACGACCCTCTTCGTTATCCCCGAGAGGACGACGTTCGATTCGGGATGTGTCACGACAGTTCCGCTGAAAACGGCGCAGAATGTCGATGACGATCCTTCGGTCACCATGCCGTTGCGAATGAATACAGCTTCGCCGGCCCCCGCATCCTCGGCCATCTGTCTGGCGAGGATGTTCGGCAAGAGGGCGATCGACTTGATGTCGCATCTGCTCCATCTCGTGTCGGGGACAAGGATCACGGGAATGCCGGTGTCACGCTGACTTGTCAGCGGCTCGAAGGGGACTGCATGGGCGTAGACGGTCGGAGCTGTTTCCCTGCCGGGGAACTGGTGCGAACGGGGCGCGGCGCCCCTTGTGATCTGCAGGTAGACAAGTGCTTCCGAATCCGAGAGCCCGTTGCTTTCGAGCAGCATGGGAAAGATCTCCTCTATCCCTTCCGCGGCGCCCTGAGAGATCCTGATCTCACGCAGACTGCGGCGCAGCCTCTCGATATGGGCCTTCTGCTCGAAGAGAGAGCCTCTGTACGACCGTAATACCTCATAGACGCCGTCGGCGAAAAGGAAGCCGCGGTCAAGGGGTGAGACGGCTGCTTTATCGACGGGAACGAAGTCCCCGTCCAGGTAGACGATCTGGCCGGCTGAGTCCATCGCTCAGTCCCCCTGCTTCTCGTATGAAGCCTTGTTGATGTCATCGACAGTTTCGAATTGTACCGGTGGATCAAGGTGCTTTGCGAGGAACTGCCATATCTTGAGCCTGATCTCTCTCGCTTCTTTTGTGTCCATCCTGTCGAATGAATGCCCGCCGGGGACCGCTTTGTATATCTCGTATTCGAACTTTTTCCCCTCGGCCTTGAGTGCTTTTATGAGGTGTTCGACCTCGAAGACGTTCACGTCTGCGTCGGTTGTATTCGTATGTATCAGCAGCGGGGTGCTGAGCTTGTGAGCGTTCCATGCCGGAGAACGGCGCCTGTACTCGTTGACGTCCTCGTACGCTGTCTTGCCGATATGGTAGTCGACCGAGTAGAGGTCCCTGTACTCCTGCGTCTTGTATCCCATGCGGGCAATAAGATCGCTTACCGGGACGCCGGCGAAGGCGACATTATAATCGCCGGGATGGTCGAATATGTTATGCAGCGCGATAAGGCCGCCATGACTCCAGCCGATTATCCCGACTCTCTTGCTGTCGACGAAATGATAATTTTCGATCATGAAGTTTCTGCTCGACCATACATCCTCCGTCTCGAGGCCGCCGTAATCTATCTTCTCGTAGTGCGATCTTCCATATCCGGTGCTTCCCCTGTACTCGGGAGCCACGACTATATATCCCTGAGCCATCAGTTCCCTTATGATATGCGTGTAATATGTGACGAAGCTGGCGTGCACGCCTCCGTGAGGGAATACGATAAGGGGATATTTCTTCGACATATCGGTATCGCGCGGAACGAAGATATATGCCCAGAACTTGACCGGGTTGCCGGCGCCCTGGGCGGTAGGGTTCTTCTCCTCGCGAAGTGGAGGCCCCGTTATATAGACCTTGTCGATAAAGGCGGCGTCATCGACCCTCTCGAACCAGAGAAGGTCGTCGATCTTCTTCTCCAGGATATCGAGCCTGTGACGCAGGCTCTCATCGAAATCCCGAAGTTCCTCCACCGCTGGGTCCGCGGCTGATTCCGCCGCTTTCTGCGCCCCGCAGGGCGCCGCGCACAGCAGCGCCGCCAGGATGATCGCGGCTGCCTGTCTCATCATCGGTCGTTCCTTTCATTGAATCATCTTTTCAATACGACTGTTTCCCGCCAGTATATTGAAGAGGTCGGTCAGTTCAAGACCTATTCGGCAAAAAACCAGTGTCGGACCTCTCTTTGCCGTGTTATCATTCTGCGACGCGGTCCGATGAAAGACTTTAACGGAGAACAGAGGATGAACGTATACGATATTTTCGAGGAGAGGGGACTGATCGAGCAGTGCTCTGACACCGGCAGGGTGAAGGAGATGCTGGAAAGCCCGCTCACCTGTTACATCGGTTTCGATCCGACATCGGACAGTTTCCACTGCGGCAGCCTGGTGCCGATAATGGCGCTTGCCCACATGCAGCGGGCGGGGCACCGCGTCATCGCGCTCGTCGGCGGCGGTACCGCGATGATAGGCGATCCGAGCGGAAAGACCGAGCTGAGGCAGCTGATGACGCCTGAAAGGATCGAAGCGAACGCCGAGGGGCTGAAGAAGCAGCTATCTCACTTCCTCGATTTTTCCGGCGGCAGGGCGCTTATGCTCAACAACGCCGAATGGCTCATGCCGCTGAACTTCATCGAATTCCTGCGTGATATCGGGCGGCACTTCAGCGTGAACAAGATGCTTGCCGCCGAGAGTTACCGGATGAGACTCGAAACCGGCCTGAATTTCATAGAATTCAACTACATGCTCCTGCAGGCGTACGATTTCCTGCACCTCTTCAGGGATAAAGACTGCACGCTGCAGATGGGCGGGAACGACCAGTGGGGAAACATCCTCGCCGGCACCGACCTTATACGAAGGGTAGAAGGAGGGGACGCGGAGGCGCTTACCTTCCCTCTCCTGACCACCGCGTCGGGAAGCAAGATGGGCAAGACGGAGAAGGGCGCAGTGTGGCTCGATCCTCAGCGCACCTCCCCGTACGATTACTATCAGTACTGGATCAATACTGATGACAGGGATGTAGGAAAGTTCCTCGCGCTGTTCACCTTTCTTCCGATGGACGAGGTGCGGCGGCTCTCATCTCTCGAGGGAGCGGAAATACGGGAGGCCAAGGAGGTCCTCGCCCGGGAGTGCACCGCCATCCTGCACGGGGATGAAGCGGCCGCCGAGGCCCGAGAGGCATCGAAGGCCCTTTTCTCCGAAGGGGGAGCGCCCGCTGGAGACGCGGTTCCGACGGTCGAATTCGAAAAGGCAAAGCTGGAGGAGGGAGTGCCTGTTTTCGTTCTCTTTTCCGATGCCGGACTGGTAAGATCACGCGGGGAAGCGAGGCGCCTCATCCAGCAGGGAGGCGCGTACGTCAACGGCCGGCGGATCGAGGAGTTCGACGAGAAGATCACAGCAGGAGATATCGAAGAGGGATTCGTGCTTCTCAGGGCAGGGAAGAAGAAATACATGAGGCTCCTCCCGGTCTGATCGCCGGGTCGGATGGAGGTCGTCGAAGATGTCAGGAGACTGGAGAAAAGAGTTCGACGTGGAAAGGGACCGGCTCAACGAGACCGTCCTTTCATCAGACCATATGGGGATAAAGAGATTCTTCGCTCTCGACACTCAGGCGTACGCCGACGGTGCCCTCGACGCGATGACCAAGGAACTGATGGGGCTGGCGTCTTCGATGGTGCTGAGGTGCGATGACTGCGTAAACTATCATATTGCCAGATGTTTCGAAGAGGGTGTCACGAAGGAGCAGTTCTACGAGGCTTTTAACGTGGCCCTGATCGTCGGCGGCTCGATCGTTATCCCGCATCTGAGGCGTGCCGCCGCCAGGATGGAGGAACTTTTCAGCGGGTGACCGGTCCCGCCATGCGAAAGGTGTCCCGATGGGATTCAGGCTGTTGGACTATCTGATAAAGAGAAGGCGGATGATACTTGCCGCCGCCGTTGTCTTTGCTGTCGCGGGATCGCTGTACATCCTTGTCGCTGACCCGGCGTATGAATCCCGGGCACTGCTCATGCCGCCCGTCGAGGAAGGAGGGGAGGGGCTCCTCACCGCCTGGATGGCTTCGATGAACCTTCCTTCGATGATCTCTCCGTTGAGCGGCGGCTCGATGTCGGCCGCGGTGATGGTCGATATCCTCAGCGGCAGGGGGATCGCGGAGAAGGTGGTCACCGACCTCGGATTGATAGAGTGGTACGGTGTCGGCTCGATGGATGATGCCGTCAGGAGGCTCCGGGGATCGATCTCGACCGGAACATCCAACGTGGGGATAATCACTCTCAAGGCCCGTGACAGGAATCCCGAGATGGCGATGAAGATCGCCCTTCACCATATTTCCAGCCTCGATTCGATCAACCACAGCCTTCTCAGGGAGAGGGCGGAGGGTACGCTGGTATTCACCAGGAAGCAGATAGAGGAGTACAGGCTCCGTCTCGCGAAATCGAGGGCCCGGATCGCTGCGTTCCAGGAAGAGCATGGGATAGTAAGTTTCGATGAGCAGATCCGCGGCGCGATAGATGTGGCCAGCGCCCTCAAGGTCCAGGCAGCGATCATATCTATCCAGATCGACATAATGCGAGAGTTCTCCAGGGATGACGCGATAGAGCTGGGCAAGAAAAGACTCGAACTACAGAATATAAACAAGCAGCTGGGAATGATCGTCAAGGGCGATACCGTTATAACGGTATTTCTTCCCTTCGAAAAGATTCCCGCCCTCCACCAGGAATATGCCGCGCTTAAAAGGGAAATAGAAGTCAACGAGAGGGTCTATTCCTTCCTGCTGCAGAAGCACGAAGAAAGCGGGATCGACCTTGCCAGGACCACTTCGTCCGTTCAGGTCGTCGATCCGCCGGGAGTGCCTGAAAAGCGGGCCGGCATCCCGCGCTGGGCCTTTATACTCGTATCATTCGCCGTTGGTGGAATCTGGATGTCCCTGATACTCGCGTGGTGGGCCTGGATCACCATGAAGGAGAGGTCGGGGGAAGAGGACGAAGCGTTAAAAAGCGTTGTCGATCAGGTCGGCAGCGACATCTCAGAGATCCGCAGGCGTCTCGGGGTCTGATGGCCGCGTGCCGCCGGTCTCCCCGATCATATCCTCCGTTCTCGAGACGAGGCTGGGAAGCATTTCGCCGCTGCGGCCTTTCAGGAAAATATCCGCCAGGGGAGTGAACGCTGTGCGTTCGGTGTTCACCTCGATTACCACGGCGCCCGCGTCTTTCGCTGCGAGGGGAAGAAGAGAGGCCGGCGTCACGAGGCCGGATGTCCCGGCGACAAGCATCACGTCGCATCTTTCCGATTCACGGAAACCCCTCTCGATATCTTTCTCCGGAAGCGGCTCTCCGAACCAGACCACGCCGGGCCTGATGAGCGATCCGCAGTGGCAGAGCGGTGGTTCATCTCCCCAATCCGGATCGTACTCCGCAGGGTGACCGGCATCGAGGCATCTGAATGCTTCAATGTTTCCATGGAGTTCGACCAGGTCCGAGCTTCCGGCTTTTCTGTGCAGGTCATCTATGTTCTGGGTCACCAGGACGAAGCGGGGCAGGATCTTTTCCAGGCGTGCAAGGGCGTAGTGACCGGGGTTGGGTCTATTCGTCCGCGCGGAGAAGAGCCTCTCCATGTACCACCGCCAGACGAGGCCGGGGTCGGAGAGGAATCCCTCGAGTGTGGCGAGGTCCTCCGGCCTGTATTTCCCCCATACTCCATCGGCATCCCTGAATGTAGGGATCCCGCTCTCTTTCGAAATGCCCGCGCCGGTGAGCGCGGCCGCTCTTTTCGAGCGGGCAAGGACCGAGGCCGCCTTGTCAATAAACCCGTTCATGCGGGAAGAATACGTTACAGGCTCCGGGATGGTCAAGAAGCTGGAATGTACCTTGCAATCAGCATGGGCATAAAATGACCTGGTCAAGCCGACTGCCGCCGAACGGTCCCGCCGCAGGACTGTCCGTTGGAGGCCTCTGATAGATGGAACTGTATAAAAGTATATCCAGGATCGTCGCAACTGGTTTGTTTGCATCGAGTCTCGTCATGGTGTCCCTTACCCTGCCATACTCCGCGGCTCCCGATCCGATCATCCAGTGGTCGGTCTGCATGAAAGACCCGGCACTGAATGTCATCACCGTGGAGGGAAAGGTTTTCGGCCGGACCGGCAGAAAATTCGCTTTCTCCGCCCTCGAGAATGACGTGGGAGGAAGGCTCGAGCCTATCGGGATCGAGGCCTTCAGTGCTGACGGCCTTCCGCTCGAGATCGAGGCAGGCCCGGACAGATGGGAAATCAGGTGCGGGAACGGCGACTTTACCCTGCGGTACGACCTGGTCATGACGATAGAGGACAGTTATACGCCCGAGGTGAGAGGGATGCTGAGCCATCTCGGTCAGGACAGGTCGCGGCTGATGGGGAGGGATCTCTTCGTCCAGCCGGAACATCAGGTGGCGGGAGGCATACTCGTCGATATCGGTATCCACGGCTCCTCGAGGATAGGGGCGCCATGGGAAACGACCGGCAGCAGGATGATAGTGCCGTCGGTGTCAGATCTGCCGATGACGCTCGTCGCGGCGGGAGGGTACCGGTTCCTGGAGACGTCCGTTTCCGGCATCAGGCTCAACCTCGCCGTAGGCGGACAGTGGGACTTCGGTGACGGCGAGCTCCTCGAGACGGTTCGCAGCATCGTGTCAGAAGAGATCGCCATGCTCGGGTCATCGCCGAGGGACAGGCACCTCGTTATCTGCGACTACAATCCCGTCAAAGGCGGAAAGGGATTCAACTATTACGGGATACATTTCGGTGGGACCGTTCTCCTTCTGCTCGATCCCGGAATCGACAGGAGCGAACTGTACGGGGCCCCGATGTCGATCATCGCCCACGAATTCTTCCACAACTGGAACGGGGAGATCCTGAGGCCGGCCGATGATTCATTCATGTGGTTCACCGAGGGAGCGACTGTCTATTTTTCATACAAGGTAGTCCTGAATGCCGGCATCATAAACACTCTTCAGTACGAAGCGGCTGAGTCGGCGATAACCGGCAGGTACCTCGAGAATACGCTGCGCGGTTCGATCCCTCTTTCGATGGCGGGCAACAACGACCTCTCAGACCGGGAGATGGTCAATCTTCTCTACGATGGAGGGTACCTGGCAGCCCGCGCGGTCGACGAGAGGATCCTTTCGCTCACAGACGGCCGGATCGGTCTGATAGATGTTATCAGAAGGCTCTACACGGAGGATTCCGGAGGCAGGGATATAGGGGCCAGGGAGCTTTGTGATGCCATTCTAGCCGAGACAGGCGCCGATCTGACAGCGTTTATCGAGAAAATTCTCGCCGATCCCCTGCCCGCACAGTCCGGTGACGTATCTTCTTGATTTGCGCCTCTCGCTGTAATAAAGTCTCTCACCATGAGAAAGTTATCAAAGACGGTCATGCCGGTCCTTTTCCTGGCTGCCCTGCCGGTGCTGCTTTCCGCGGTCCTGCCGGCGGCTGAGTCTGAGATAGAGGAAAAACAGGGGTGGCTCGATTCCGGTGTGAAGATATCCATGGGCGGGCTGGTCCACAGGAAGGTCGAAAGACCGGCCGGCCGTTTCGAGGTCCTTGTGCCGGCCGGCGGCGTGAGAGCGATCCTCGCTGCTGGCGATTCCGTATGGGTCGGTACAGATGGCGGCCTGTTCATATGGGTTCCCGGATCGGACACCGTTCTGGCAGAGAGAGGATCGCGCCTTTCCTCGGTGTCGAGCCTTGCCGCAGGTGAAGGCGGGGAGATATGGGTCGGTGGAGATGCCGGGCTCAGCATAAGGCACGACTGGGGCTGGGACAGGTATACCGCGCAGCGAGCATCCTTTCTTCTCCCGGATCACCGATTTGAGACATGGCGAGGGGAAGGTCTGGATCTCCACATGGGGGCATGGCTGCGGGTATGTCGTCGGCGACACTCTGACCATACTTTCGCGCGCCGACTCTCTTCTCGATGACAGGGTGACATGCGTTGTCGAGCAGAGTGATTACACGATATGGATCGGAACGGACAGCGGGGTCTGCAGGGCGGACAGTTTCAGCTGGACCCCGATGAGATACGGCAGCAGGATCCCCGTAGGGAGAGTGCGCGATATCATACTTGCTGAGGAAGGGGATCTGTTCGTCTCCGTAGCGAGGCAGGGAGTCGCGAAATACAGCCTCGGCAGGGTAAACAGGTACGGTCCCGGACAGGGTCTTCCCGACAGGGACATCTACAAGTTCGGACTTGATGCCGAGGCAAAGGTCTGGGCCGCGGGACGTTTCGGGCTCAGCACGTGGGACGGGTCCGGGTGGACGCCGCTCCGGCTTCCCGGCATCCCCCTTGGAGAGCGTGATTATCTCTCCGTCGGGCACGATCTTGAGGGGAACACATACCTCGGTACCTCGAGAGGGATGATAGCCTCTGTCGCGCGCGATTCGTACAGGGAACGGGTCCTGCCGGGGAGCGGTCCCGATATGATGATCGGACTGATAGTAAGGTCGGGCAGGACGGTCCTCATGTCTGGAAGCAGGGCTGTATACAGGTTCGACGGCGGATTCACGCCGGTCGGTCTGCCCGGAAAGTGGTTCGAAGGGGCGGTGACCGGCCTGGTGCCTGAACAGGGGGGCAGGATGTGGCTCTCCACGAGGTTCGGTATACTGCATCATAACGGGAACTCATGGGAGGTATTCGACCGCCGGCAGGGGCTGCCGACGGAGCACTTTACCTGTGCCGCCGCGGGGAACGACGGCGAGTTGTGGTTCGGCACTTTCGACAGCGGAGTGCTTCGGCTCGACTTCGGAGGGCTGGGTCCATTACAGGCGAAAGCACGGACTGCCGGACGAGAGGATATCTTCGATAGCTGCCGACCGCTCAGGGAAGGTATGGGTCTCGACACAGTCAGGCAGGGTCGCGGGGTTCACGGGTGTGAACTGGGAGAGACTGGATATAGCGGGAACGGATCCGGGGAAGGGACCGATCGTCATGCCTGCCGACTCGATCTTTCTGGAGGATCCCTCGGTCAGGATACTGCCCTCACGGGGGGAGGGACGGGTGGAGCCTTCGCTCCCGTCATCGGGCTCGACGGCTCGGGAAGGTGCATGTTCTGCACTGAGGAAGGAATATTCTTCCTTTCCGAGGCGGGCTGGAGGCTCATCGATCTTCCGCTGCGCAGGCAGGGCCCGCGTCCGACGGCGCTGAGAGGGACCGACCGACGGAAGTATCTGGCTCGGGACCGAAGGCGGAGGGGCATATGTCCTGAAAGACGGCAGATGGCTTCATGTCGACAGCGCGAGCGGTCTCGGTGATGACCATGTGCTGGCGATCGAAGAGGATCCATCGGGCACTGTGTGGATAGGAACAAGATACGGCGGAGTAACGAGGTACAGAGCCGCTGGTCATTGACACGGGGACTCGTAAAGTGTATATTGAGTAATGAAAAAGGAGTCATATAGAGCAAGCGTTATTGTTTTTCCGTATTGTCATCCGTCGAGCGCGGCCCGAAGTACGGAAAAACGGGTAACGCGTTTTTTTATATGCGGAAGGTTTTATCCTTGAAGATTTTCCGTTGTGTGTTATCAATACATGACTTCGCTTATACGGGGGAAACGGGGAAATGGATACTTTCCTGAAGATTCTAGTCTTTACCATCATTGCGCTCACAGCGTATATCTACGCCGGATACCCCCTGATCCTGGCGTTCCTGGGTATCTTCGCGCCGCGCCGCCGCGGCAGTGGAGGAGATCAGCTGCCTACGATCGCGCTGATCGTCTCCGCTCATAACGAGGAGAGGATAATCCGGGAGAAGATCGAAAACTGCCTTAAACTCGATTATCCCAGGGACCGGCTCAAGATCATAGTTTCGAGCGATGGTTCGGAGGACGGGACGAACGATATCGTCGGTGAATACGAGAGCAGCGGTGTGGTCCTGAAGGCTTTCGCGCGGCGCGAGGGAAAGAGCGCGACCCTGACGAAGACCGTGCTCGGCATCGAGGAAGATGTGCTGGTATTCTCGGACGCCAATGCCTTCTACAAGGAAGACGCACTGCTCAAGCTCGTCAGGAATTTCGATGTCGAGGAGACAGGATGCGTAGTAGGAAGGCTGGTATACCTCGATAACGAATCTTACGTCGGCAAGGGCGAGAGCCTCTACTGGCGTTACGAGGGGCTGCTCAACAGGCTCGAGAGCAGGCTCGGCTCGGTACTTGTCGCGACCGGGACGATATTTGCGATCCGCAGGGAACTGTTCAGGCCCGTCCTGAAGGATGTCGCCAACGATTTCCAGATACCCGCCGAGGTAGCCTCTCAGGGGTACGGCGTTGTCTACGAACCTGATGCCGTCGCCTTCGAGCGCTCTACCTATTTCTTCAGAGAGGAATTCAGCCGCAAGCGCCGGATCGTCGTAAGGGGACTGACCGGGTACAGCCACCTGCGGCACAATTTCGGAGGGAAGCTTCGATCGTTCCAGTTCGTTTCGAGGAAGCTGCTCAGATGGTGTGTCGGCGCGGCGCTTCCAGTAGTCTACATTGCCAGCCTCTTTCTTGTCCGCGAGCCTTTCTTCGCGGTCTTCTTCGCGCTGCAGAATCTCTTCTACATCTTCGCTGCGATCGGCGCCATCCTGAGAAGGGGAAGGGTCAGGACGAAGATTTTCTTCGTGCCTTTCTATTTCGTGATGGTAAATGCCGCGGCCATGGCGGCCATATTCAAATATCTTTCGGGCGGGCGGCTCTCTTCGTGGGAAAAGGCCGAGACGACGAGGATATGTCGAGGAGAATTCCTTTGTCGAGCCGGTACTGAAGGTAATTGAGGGAAGAAAGAAGACCTCCGATCCGGTCGAGAAGTATGAACGGATCACGTGACGATTCCGATATGATACCCCGCAATATCCTGTTCTTCGTTACTTCACTCCACACTGGCGGCGCCGAGCTGCATCTTCTCAACCTGTGCCGGTACCTCACCGGACAGGGGATCCGCGTGTCGGTCTGTACCCTCGATATGGACGGTGGGACTGAGGGGCCGATTTGAAGAGCTGGGTGTCTCGATCGATGAGCTGAGGATAGGGTCACTCCGCGATATCGCGCGTCCGGCAGTAAGGAAAAGGATACGGGAGATCGTGACTGCCGCTGCCCCGGATATCATTCATGCCCATATGTATCATGCCGAGATCGTCGCCGCCTTCGCATCGTCGGCTTCAGGCCTGCCGCTTGTCGTCACGAGGCACAGTTCCGGCCTCGAGTTCAATGGATCCGAGAAGGATCGCTGCGGCGTTCGCGGGCAGATGGACGCAGGCGTGTGATCGCTGTCAGCTCAGGAGCCGCGGAGGAGGCGCTGAAGATCGGCGCTTCCCCTGATTCGGTCGTAGTCATACCGAATGGCGTCGATACATCGAGGTTCCGGCCGCTCGATCCCGCGCTGAGGAAGAGTGAGAGGAACCGGATGTTCGATGAGCATTTCCCTGCCGGGGGCGGTGAGGATAGCCTGTCTTATCGGATCGGTCAGCGGACTCAAACCTGTAAAGAACTTTCCCCTGCTGCTGAAGGCCTTTGCTTCCCTCGTATCCTCGGGAGTCGATACCGCGAGGTTGATCATAGTCGGTGAGGGACAGTCGAGAGAAGAGCTCGAGGGACTTGTCTCGAACCTTCAGATCGGGACGGCCGTCTCGCTTCCGGGGCACAGCGACAGACCCGAGGAGTATCTTCCGCTGCTCGACCTTTTCGTGCTCCCGTCCCTGACGGAAGGGATCCCTATGGCGATGCTCGAAGCGATGTCCTGCGGCCTCGCCTGTGCAGCCAGCAGGGTCGGCGGGATGCCGGAGCTGCTGGGCGATTGCGGGAGCATGTTCGAATCCGGAGACCTCGGGGGGCTCACCGGTGTCATGGAACGGCTTGCCGCTGATCCAGCCCTGCGCGCTGAGCTGGGAAGATGCGCCAGGGTCAGGGCGATGGAGTACTTCGACCTTGAGATATGGGGAAGCCGGACCGTCTCTGTCTACGAAGAGCTGATCGAACCGGAACGGGCAGCCTTCATCCTGAAAATATCCATAAAAACCTGAAACTTTTTACCGGCTCCGGGATATATGGGGGAGAAGAGAGTCACTGCCCTTTCCATTGTGCCCCTGAGGAGGTGATCGGTCGCCAGGAAAAGCGGCCGGCGGAGATGAGGAAATTAGCGATACTTTCACTGGCAATTTTCGTGGCGGTCTCACTTTCGTTGACGGCCTTCGCTTTCGCGGAGCAGAAGACGATCGTGATCGAGGACAAGAACATTAAAAAGATCGAGGAAAAGGGAGCATTTCTCGGTATCTACATGGAAGATCTCGACAAGGAAATGATCAAAAAATTCGATTACCCCAAATCGACGGGGGTCCTTGTCACCGGAATCGTCGATGACAGTCCCGCTGAGGAGGCAGGGCTGGAGAAGCATGACGTCATCTATTCGATAGCCGGCGAAAAGGTAAAGGATTCGAAAGGAACTGGGCAAGCTCATCGGATCGAAGGAGCCGGGCGATGAGGTCAAGGTCGTCGTCTACCGAGACGGCAGGAAGAAGAGTTTCGATCTCGCACTCGGGGAGAAGAAGACAGCATACGTGACGATAGATATAGATGATTACGATGATATGTCGAAAAACATGCATTACAACACCCTCGGCAAGGGTGGGAACGTATGGGTCACCTCGACGGGAAACGCTTTCTCGGTCTACGGCGGCCGCGGCAGGATGGGCGTGCAGCTTCATGAGCTCGACGAGGACCTCGCTCCCTACTTCAAGGTCAAGGAGGGTGAAGGAGTGCTCGTCCTGAAGGTCTTCGAGGATTCTCCGGCCGAGGAGGCCGGTATCAAGGCAGGCGACGTGATCGTGAAGATCGGCGATGAGGAGATAGAGGAGATCGACGATGTCTTCGAGGCGATCAACGAGGTGCATGTCGAGGTGGAAGAGGATGATGACGAGGCCGAGGTAGACGTCACGATCGACATGAACGTGGCAGTCACGGTGATGCGGAACGGCAAGACCAAGACGTTCGATATCGAACTCGATGACGATTTCGCGATGCACAAGGAATTCTTCATCAAGGGGCCGCAGATGGAGGAGATGAAGCATCTCAAGATGATGAAAGAGCCCATGATCAAGAAGTACAAGATCCAGAGCATGGAGCAGGAGAAGGTCGAGGCCAAGCTCGAGGCTCTCGAGAAGGAGATGGAGAAGCTTCAGAAGAAGCTTGAAGAGATAGATAAAAACGATTGAGGACAGGGCAAATTCCAGCGTAGCGAGGAGCCGGCAGCCTTAATGGTCGCCGGCTCCTCGCTTTCTGGAGACAGGTTATTGACAGGAGGCGGAAAGTAGTCTATTTTAACTCTTGTTCCTATCCCGGGGCGGCACCCGAACGGGTGGTCGCCGTGGTCTATTCACAGGCAAAAGGAGTGGGAAGATGAACGAGAACCCGGGTGGTATTCCCGAGGAGATGGAAGAAGTATCGCCCTCCGGCGAAGGCAAGGGCGGATTCTGGGCCTCACTTATCGACATATTCATCGAGCCGGTCAAGGTCTTCAAAAGGATCAAGGCGGGCCTTCCGTGGTGGCAGCCGTATCTGGTCATCGCAATAGCCTCATCGGTGATCGCCTATTTTCAGCAGCCGATAAACAAGCAGATATTCATGCTCAACGAGAGAGGACTCTCCGAGGAGCAGTTGCAGGCTCAGGGCGAGATAATGGAAAAATTCGGCATGATAGGCCTGATTGCGGCGCCGCTGGTCATACTTCTCGTATACGTTATCCTCGCGGCGCTCTGTAACGTTACAGCCAATCTCGTAAGCGGAAAATCGAGTTTCAAGAAGATGCTCAGCCTGCTGAGCTTCGCTTCTCTCGTCGGTCTCATCGAGCAGGCCCTGAAGATGCTCATCATTCACAGCAAGGGTATTGAGAATATAACTTCGCGTGATGATCTCTTTTCGGTCTCATTCTCTCTGACGAGATTTATCGAGAGCGACGGCATTCTCCGCGCCGTGCTGGAGAGTTTCAGCATATTCCAGATATGGTTCCTGATACTGTTTACTATCGGTGTCTCGGTCGTATACGAGATAGACCGGAAGACCGCTATAGTCCCCACGATCGTCGTGTGGGTGCTTGGAGTCCTCCTGCTGATGCTCAATGGCCTCGGCGGCGGAGGCTGATCACGGGTATTTTCCGCCACGGGCGGATCGATATAAATTGATAAGTATACGAACTGGAGGTTGTCTTGAAGAAGTTTTCGATCGACATGATAAGGAACATTGTCTTGGTTGGGCACCAGTCGTCGGGGAAGACGATCCTCGGCGAGGCGATGCTTTTTGACACCGGCGTCACGAGCAGGATCGGGAAGATCGAGGATGGAAACACCGTTTTCGACTCCGCTCCTGACGAGATCGAGCGGCAGATATCGATCAATGCCGGTCTCTCGTGGTGCGAGCATGACAAGGCCAAGATCAATATCATCGACACTCCCGGCTACGAGGATTTTATCGGTGAGGTCATCTCGTCGATCGCGGTCACCGAGGGCGGCGTGGTCGTCATCGCCGCGGATTCAGGAGTAGAGGTCGGCACCGAGAAGACATGGAAACTCCTCGAGGCTAAGAAGCATCCGAAGATCGTGTGCGTCAACAAGATGGACAAGGAGCATGCCGATTTCGACAAGTGTGTCTCTGACGCGCAGAGCTATCTCGGGGCCAAGGTCGTGCCCCTTACGCTTCCGATCGGCCAGGGCGACTCGTTCAAGGGAGTCGTCAATGTCCTGAAGAACAGGGCGTTCATCACTTCCGGCGGCAAGGTCACCGAAGAAGCAGTTCCGGCCGACATGGAAGGCAACGTCGACGAGATGCGGCAGAAGCTGATGGACTTCGCGGCCGAGTCAGACGACTCGCTTCTCGAGAAATTCTTAGAGAGCGGTGAGCTCAGCAACGAGGAACTCATCCAGGGCCTTTCCGTCGCCTGCCTGGCGGGAACATTCGTGCCGCTGGTAGCCGTATCGGCGACGGAGAATATCGGCGTCCGGCAGCTTCTCGATCTGATAGCCTCGATGCTTCCATCACCCGCCTGGCGCGGCGAGATAGATATCGCGAAGGGCGACGAGATCGAGAAGATAAAGATAGGGCCGGGCGAAGCGACCGCGGCATTCGTATTCAAGGCGCTTTCCGAGAAGCATCTCGGCGACCTCTCTTTCATCAGGACATTTTCTGGAGAGATGAAGGTAGGCGAGGATCTCTATAACTCCTCCCTCGATTCGTCAGAGAGGATCGGCCAGCTCTACTTCGTGCAGGGCAAGGAGAGGTCGGACACCGATTCGATACCCGCGGGAGATATCGGCGCGGCGGTCAAGCTGAAATCGGCGAAGGTCGGCAATACTCTCTGCCCCAAATCGAAGCAGATAATCATCGCTCCGATCGATTTCCCTCAGCCCTCGCTCCATACGGCGATCGAGGCCAGGGCCAAGGGCGAGATGGACAAGGTCAGCGCGGGGCTGACGAGGCTGTCCGATGAGGATCAGACCTTCACCGTCGAGAACAATGCCGAGCTGAGGCAGACGATTCTGTCGGGACAGGGAGAGCTTCATCTCGAGGTCATTCTCGGGAGGCTGAAAAGAAAGTTCGGCGTCGAGGTCGATATGATCGCGCCGAAGATCCCCTACAGGGAGACCATCGCGGCTACATCCGAGGCGCAGGGCAAGCACAAGAAGCAGAGCGGAGGACGCGGCCAGTACGGCGACGTCTGGCTGAAGCTGGAGCCTCTGACGCGCGGAGGCGGGTTCGAATTCGTCGACGCGATCGTCGGCGGAGTGATCCCCGGCAAGTTCATCCCCGCTGTCGAGAAGGGCGTAAGGGATTCGATGAAGAACGGCGTTGTGGCCGGGTACAAATTTCAGGACGTCAAGGTCACACTTTATGACGGCTCGTTCCATACAGTCGACTCATCAGACGCCGCCTTCAAGATGGCCGGGTCGAAGGGATTCAAGGCCGCCGTCCAGCAGGCCAAGCCCGTGATCCTCGAGCCTGTCTACGATGTGGAAGTACTTGTCCCCGAGGAGTACATGGGGGACATCATGGGCGACCTTTCGGGACGCCGCGGCAAGATCCAGGGCACCGAGCAGGAGGGAAGCCTGCAGAAGATAAAGGCGCAGGTCCCTCTGGCGGACCTGCACCGCTACGCTACCTCGCTGCGGTCGATGACCCAGGGTAAGGCCTCTCACAGGAGGACCTTCTCGCATTATGAGGTCGTACCTCACGATATAGCTCAGAGGCTGATCGCCGAGGCGGAGGCTGAGAAGGAAGAAGAGAAGTAACAGCAGCATCTGGAGGAATTCGTTGTCAGGACATTCCAAGTGGAGCACGATAAAGCGTAAGAAAGGGAAGGCCGACGCCGAGAGAGGCAAGATCTTCACCAAGCTTATCAAGGAGATCGTCGTGGCGGCCCGCGAGGGCGGCGGCGACCCGGACACGAATCCGAGGCTGAGGACAGCCGTTCAGGCCGCGCGCGACGCCAATATGCCCGCGGCGAACATGGATAAAGCGATCCTTCGCGGCACCGGTGAACTGCCGGGCGTGGTCTACGAGGCCGCGACATTCGAAGGTTACGCACTCGGCGGAGTCGCGGTGCTCGTCGAGTCACTGACCGACAACAGGAACAGGACGACCGCGGAGGTCCGCCATATCTTCACCAAGCACGGCGGACATCTCGGCGAGCCGGGTTCCGTAGCATACATGTTCGAGAGCAAGGGTATGGTCATCATCGACCAGGCCGTAGCCGAAGAGGAACAGGTATACGAGATAGCGCTGGAGAACGGCGCTGAGGATATCCGGTCCGAGGACGGCCATTTCGAGGTCCTCTGTCCGCCCGATGCATTCGACGGGATCAGGGACGGAATACTCGCGGCCGGTATAGAGTACCAGGTAGCGGAAGTATCCCTGCATCCCAAGACGACCGTCGGGCTTGACAGCGACAAGGCGGTCAAGGTGCTCAAACTCGTATCAGCGCTCGAGGATAATGAAGATGTACAGCGGGTCAGCGCGAACTTCGATATCACTGACGAGATACTCAGTCAGATAGAGGACCAGATATAGCGCCCTCCGGAGGGAGCATTGACTGTCATCATCGGTATAGATCCCGGAAGCCGCGTCACCGGTTACGGCCTGGTCGAGAAGCGGGGTTCCGGGATCGTCTATATAGGGTCGGGCGCGATAAAGGTCAGGGCGGCGGACCCGATGCCGGTCAGGCTCGCGTCGATAAAGCGCGGGCTCGACGAGGTGCTGAGGGAATTTCAGCCGGAGGCCGTGGCCATAGAGGAAGTATTCGTTGCGAAGAATCCCAGGAGCGCGCTCAAACTCGGGCAGGCGCGGGGAGTGGCGATCCTGGCCGCCGCCGAAGCGGGGCTCGAGGTATTCGAATATTCGCCCCGCGAGGTGAAAGCAAGCGTGACCGGCACCGGCTCGGCTCACAAGAGCCAGGTGGGCGCGATGGTCGTGCGGCTGCTGCGGCCCGGCCATGAACCGGCCTGTGAGGATGAGACCGATGCCCTGGCAGTCGCTTTCTGCCATGCGCTGAGGGCGGGAGCTCCCGTCTGGAGAGATGTATGATATCATCTATCGAAGGTATTCTGGCCGGCAGGACCGAGACGGGCGTCGTAGTGGAGATGGGCGGATTCGGCCTCGAGCTCCACGTGCCGGCGCCGGCCATCGCAGCGCTCGGGAAGATAGGTGAGAAGGTCAGCTTCAGCACCTACCTGCATGTCCGTGAGGACGCGCTGACCCTGTTCGGTTTCGCAAGCGAGTATGACCGCAGCGTATTCACCGCCCTTCTCGGGGTCAGCGGAGTAGGGCCCAAAGCGGCTCTGACGGTCATGTCGCAGGGCAGCGCGGCTGTCCTGGCAGGGATGATCCGGGACGAGGATGTCCGCGCCCTGGTAAAGATCCCCGGCATCGGGAAGAAGACAGCGGAGAGGATAATACTCGAGCTCAAGGACAAGATCGAGGTCTCGGGAGATACCGCCGGCCAGGCAGGGCCCGCGGCCCGTCCCGAGACTCTTGAAGAAGCTGTCGCGGCGCTGATGTCGATCGGCCTGACACGGGGCAATGCCGAGAAGGCCCTCGACAGGGTCGAATTCGAGGGCGATGCCGCCCGCTACTCGGTAGAGGATATCGTAAGGATGGCGCTGAGGAAGGCCTCTCTCTAGTTCAGGGCGGGGAAGGATCCCATGGAAGAGAAACTGATAACGGACCCGAATGCCATGCGCGACGAGCTCCTGTCGGAGTCTACTCTGCGGCCCTCCTCGCTCGACGAGTTCGTAGGGCAGAAGAAGGTAAAAGAGAACCTCTCGATATTCATCGAGGCGGCGGGCAGGCGCGGCGAGCAGCTCGACCATGTGCTTCTCTACGGCCCTCCGGGGCTGGGCAAGACGACGCTGGCGCATATCATCGCCTCCGAGCTCGGGGTCCATATAAGGAGCACTTCGGGCCCGGTCTTCCAGAGCCCGGCCGATCTTCTCGGCATCCTCACACAGCTCGAGGCGAGGGATGTCGTTTTCATCGACGAGATCCACAGGCTCAGCCACATCGTCGAGGAGCATCTATATCCGGCGATGGAGGAGTTCAAGTGCGAGCTGATCGTGGACAAGGGACCGCACGCGAGACATTACTCGCTCCAGATAGAGCCGTTTACACTCGTAGGGGCAACGACGAGAGCGGGGATGATCACGCCTCCGATGCGAAGCAGGTTCGGAGTGGTGGCGAGGCTCGATTTCTATTCACCCGATGACCTGTACAGCATCGTAAAGCGTTCGGCGGGACTCCTCGGGGTCGCGATCGATGACGATGGAGCCGGGGAGATAGCGGGCCGCTCGAGAGGGACACCGAGGATAGCCAACAGACTGCTGCGCAGGGTGCGCGACTTCGCGCAGATAAAGGGCGACGGCACAATAGATATCGAGATGGCAAAATACGCACTCGAGATGCTCGAGGTAGATGAGCGGGGGCTCAACGAGATGGACAGGCGGATCCTTTCCGCCGTGATAGAGAAATTCTCCGGAGGGCCGGTGGGGATAGGCTCACTCGCGGTGGCCGTTTCCGAGGAGAGCGACACGATCGAGGATGTTTACGAGCCGTTCCTCATCCAGGAAGGCCTGCTCCAGAGGACCCAGCGGGGGAGGATCGTCACCGATGCCGGTTACAGGCACATCGGCGCCGAGCCGCCCGCTGGCGATGGAAAGCAGGGCAGGATCCTCTAGGGCCCGTGCGGCCCCTTACTTCCGCAACGGAAAGCAAGATGAGAATAAGCGATTTCGATTACGAACTCCCTGAGGAACTCATTGCGCAGTATCCGGCTGAGCGGCGCGATGAGAGCAGGATGCTCATGCTCGACCGCAGCCGGGACGATGTGCGCGAGACGAAGTTCACTAACTTCCCCAGGTATCTTCATGAAGGCGATGTCGTGGTCGTCAACGACACGAAGGTAATACCCGCGCGCCTTCTCGGCAGGAAAGAGAGCGGGGCAGCTATCGAAGTCTTCCTGGTCCGCCGCCTTGGAGAGGGCAGGTGGCGAGCTCTCTGCCGCCAGTCGAGGAAGCTCAAGGTGAACGACAGGGTCCTGATCGGCGAAGTGGGTCATGAGATCAAGATCGAAGAAGAGGCGGGCGGCGGCGAATGGATCGTCTCGATGCCGGAAGGGATCACGGAGACGGGATTTATCGAGAGGTTCGGGCACATCCCCCTGCCGCCCTACATAAGGCGCGGGGATGAGGAAGTGGACAGGGGGCGCTACCAGACAGTCTACGCCAGGGTCGAAGGTTCGGTCGCTGCGCCGACCGCCGGGCTCCATTTCACCGGGGAGGTCCTCGCTGGCCTGCGCCGCAAAGGAGTGACCGTGATACCTGTTACCCTGCATGTCGGTCCGGGGACCTTCAGGCCCCTTGAAAAGGAAGTGGTCGAGGAGAATACGCTTTCCGCGGAGCATGTCTCGATAAGGACGGACTATCTCGAAGAGATAATCTCCGCGAGAAGAGGCGGGAGAAAGGTGGTCGCCGTCGGCACGACTGTCACGCGGGCGCTCGAGGCGGCCGTTTCGGGATCCATCGATGGTGCGGAGAAGGTAGAAGTGGACGGCGCGGAATACCTTACGGGCTGGACCGATCTCTTCATATATCCGGGCTTCGAGTTCAGGGTCGTCAGCTCTCTGTTGACGAATATGCACCTGCCAAGATCGAGTCTCCTGACTCTCGTGGCGGCCTTCGCCGGCAGGGAGAGAATACTCAGCGCGTATCGCTGGGCGGTGGAGAGAAGGTTTCGTTTCTACAGTTACGGCGATGTGATGTTTATCCGTGGATAGAATAGAGGGACCGCGTTGAGTTTCGGATTTGAACTGATCGGGACGGAGAAGGGCGGCGCCAGGACCGGCCGGGTGACTACTGATCACGGGATCATCGAGACACCTGCGTTCATGCCGGTAGGGACACAGGCGACGGTGAAGTCGCTGGCACCGGCCGACCTCAGGGGCGCGGGAGCGCAGATAATACTCGGCAACACATACCATCTTCACCTGCGTCCAGGCGAGGAACTGATAAAAGAGGCGGGGGGTATCCAGAAGTTCATGTCCTGGCCGGGACCCGTTCTGACTGACAGCGGAGGATACCAGGTCTTCAGTCTCGCCGACCTGAGAAAGATCTCCGATGACGGTGTCAGTTTCCGTTCCCATATCGACGGGTCGCGCCGTCACCTCACTCCGGAGAGCGTCGTCGACATACAGCTCGACATAGGATCCGATATCATGATGGTCCTCGATCACTGTGCCGAGTATCCATGCAGTTACGAGACTGCCGAAGAGGCAGTCTCCAGGACCACACAATGGGCCGAACGGAGCCTCGCGCCGTACGGACCGCGCATCACGAGAAACGGATACGAGCGGGTGATGTTCGCCATCGTACAGGGCTCTGTCTTCGAGGACCTCAGGGAGAGATCGGCCCGCGAACTCGTCGCCCTCGATTTTCCCGGTTACGCGATCGGGGGGCTGTCGGTCGGCGAATCGAAGGAGGACCTCTACGGCATGGCCGGATTTACCGCTGGACTGCTCCCGGTCGAAAAACCGCGTTACCTGATGGGAGTCGGATTTCCTGAGGACCTGGTCGAGGCTGTATCAAGGGGTATCGATATGTTCGACTGCGTGATGCCGACGAGGAACGCGCGCAACGGCACGGTCTTTACATCGCGCGGCAGGGTGATCCTGAAGAACGCTTCGAACAGGAGAGATTTCGGGCCCCTCGATCCGGACTGTGACTGCGATACGTGCAGGAACTACTCGAGGGCGTACCTCAGACACCTTTTTATGGCCGGTGAGATGCTCGGGCCGCGCCTCGCGACGGTCCACAGTATCCGTTTTTACTTGCATCTGATGGAAGAGATGAGGCAAGTTATACGGGAAGACCTTTTCAGCCAGTGGCGGAAGGAATTCTACGAAAAATACGCAAAATCAGACGGTTAGCGACCGGCTTGATTTCCGCTGAGACAGTATCGTTTTTCATTTTACCCGGGAGGAAACATGTCGGCACTTTTATTCGCGATGTCCGGAGGCGGCGCAGAGGGCGGCGGCAATCCGCTCACGATGTTCATCCCCATCATCATGGTGTTCATCGTATTCTACCTTCTTCTCATAAGGCCTCAGCAGAAGAAGCAGAAAGAGCATGCGGCCCTGCTGGCGGACCTGTCCAAGGGCGACAAAGTCGTAACGAACGGCGGCCTCTACGGTACGATCTCTGATGCCAAGGATCATATCGTCGTCCTGAAGATAGCGGAGAACGTCAAGGTCGAGGTCATCAAGAGCGCGATAGCGACAGTAATCGAGAAAAAGAAGGAATAGTCTGGCAATGGAAACGTTCAGGATAAGGATATACGGAGACGAGATACTTCGCGGCGATACCGCCGATGTCGATGATTTCAACGAGGAGCTCGAGGACCTGGTCGCGAAGATGGTCGAGACGATGTTCGTCGAAGAGGGCGTCGGACTTGCCGCGCCGCAGGTAGGAGTCTCGCGCCGTATCGCCGTGGTGAACCCGGATCCATATAATCCGGACACTCTGCTCACACTTGTCAATCCGCGGATCCTGACGTGCAGCGACGAGACTGACTGCATCGAGGAGGGGTGCCTCAGTGTGCCCGGCGTCAGGGGAAAAGTCGAGAGACCTGTAGATATAGAGGTCGAGTACCAGGATCTCCGCGGCACAAAGCACTGCATCCGGGTAGACGGGCTCGTTTCGAGGATAATCCAGCACGAGCTGGACCATCTCGATGGCGTGCTGTTTGTCGACCGCCTTTCTTTCGGGAGGAAGACGCTGGTCAGGGGAAAGCTCAGGGACCTCTCCCGGCAGGGAAAGCGGGAGTGATTCTGCGATGCCGCGCGTCGTATTCTTCGGTTCCCCCGATTTCGCGGTGCCGTCGCTGAAGGCCCTGGACGGATCGGCATACCGCCCCGTGCTCGTCGTGACACAACCCGACCGCCGGGCCGGCAGGGGAATGAAAAGTTCCCCGACCGCCGTCAGGAAAGCAGCCGAAGAGCTGGGACTTCCCGTCATGGTGATGAAGAGCTTCAGGGACGAGGGAGCATTCGAATTCTTTGCCGGCCTCGAGCCGGATCTTTTTATCGTCGCCGCTTTCGGCCTTATATTTCCGAAGAGAGCGCTGGAGCTCCCTGCCATATCCTGCGTCAACGTCCATGCCTCGCTTCTTCCCAGATGGAGGGGGGCCAGTCCGGTAAACATGGCTGTAGCAGCGGGTGACGCCGAAACGGGTATTTCGATCATGAGGATGGTCAGGGCCCTCGACGCCGGTCCGGTCTACTCGCGCAGGAAGGTCCCTGTCGGACCGATGGATACGGCTGGCGACCTCTTCGACAGGCTGGCCGAAGAAGGAGGCCCCCTGCTTGTCGAGACGCTGGACAGGATCACGGGCGAGGGGCTCGAACCGGTCGAGCAGCCCGATGAAGGGGTGACATTCGCGCCCCTGCTTAAGAAGAGCGACGGACTGATCGACTGGAACAAAGAGGCCATTTCGGTGCATAATCATATAAGAGGCATGAATCCCTGGCCCGGCAGTCATACGAGTGCCGGCAGGAGGCTGATCAAGGTCCACAGGTCCGAACCTGGCGAAGGCCCGGCCGTCGGGACAATGCCGGGAACGGTCATGAAGGCGTCGGGCGGGATCATCGAAGTCGCCTGCGCTTCTGGATCGGTGAGATTGACTATGCTGCAGGCCGAAGGGAAAAAGATCCTGCCCGCCGAAGAGTTTCTTAGAGGAGCGGGCCTTCAGGAAGGCGTGGTACTTGGAGGAGAAAGCAATGAGTGAGGGTAAGAAGGGATATCATCCCTTTCTGATATACACGGCTGCCGTCGCGGGAATCTTCATCCTCGGGATGGCCGTGTTCAACTTTGTGATACTGCCGGTTCTTACGGGGCGTGGTGATATTGTGATCGTGCCGGAGCTCAAGGGCATCCCGCTTGAAGCCGCCGAAGAGGCATGCAGGGAAAGCGGCCTGAATCTGATGGTGACCGGCGAGAGATACTCCGGCAACTCGCCTGCCGGGTATGTCCTGGACCAGGATCCCTCGCCGGGTGAGGGGCTCAAGGGCAGAAGGACCGTCAAGGTGATCACAAGCTCGGGGGTTCAGATGGAGGAAGTCCCCGACCTTGCCGGCAGATCTCTG
Source organism: Candidatus Krumholzibacteriia bacterium (assembly GCA_963836185.1). Lineage (GTDB taxonomy): Bacteria > Krumholzibacteriota > Krumholzibacteriia > Krumholzibacteriales > Krumholzibacteriaceae > JAUWCL01. Next base: position 2,248,523 of record CAWIIQ010000001.1, on the reverse strand, counting down.
CGGGAGGCCGAGCTGGGACTTGAAAGCGCGCGATTGAGCCGCGGAAGCCTCTCGCGCATCTTTACGGCAGACACCGGGCCGAACAGGGTGGCCGCGTCGACCCCGCAGGGAGGGGCGCCGGCGCCGATAGGATCTTCTGTCGACCTGCTTCTCTATATGACAGGCGAGCCCGCCGTCTTTCTCATGCCCGACCTTACCGGCAAGGACCTCCTTTTTGTCAGGGAGCGTCTTGAAAGAGGCGGATTCCACGTGACGCGGGTCGTGAGCAGGCGGGACAAGGACAGGTTCCCGGGGACGATACTGTCTCAGAATCCTCCTGCCGGATACTCGATAAAGGAAGGTGGGACGATTGAACTCGTCGTTTCTACAGTCGATTGAAAAGGGAAGAGCAGCTGTCGGTCCATCAGTTCTTTCAGCTGATTTTACCAGGCTCGCCGAAGAGATCGGGGCGGTCGAGGAGGCCGGAGCCGATTTTCATCATCTCGATGTCATGGACGGCCACTTCGTGCCCAACATAACATTCGGCCCCATGATAGTAGAGGCGATCTCCAGGGCGGCCGGCATTCCGCTGGTCACGCACCTGATGATAAGCGATCCGGCGAAGTATGCGGCGGATTTTGTCAGGGCAGGCAGCGATGTCGTATCGTTTCACTACGAGGCTGTCGAGGAAGGTCACCAGGATATCATCCGTATCATCGGTGAGGCAGGTGCGGCTCCCGGGCTTGCGATCAATCCGGATACTCCGCTCGGCAGCGTCAGGCATCTGCTCGGCGAAATCGATCTCCTTCTGATAATGACTGTATTTCCCGGATTCGGAGGACAGAGATTTATCGTCGAAGGGCTCGACAAGATCCGTGAAGCAGCCGCCGTAAGGGAGGCTGAAGGGCACTCTTTCGTGATCGAGGTCGACGGCGGGATAAAACCGGATAATGCCGGGAAAGTAAGGGAAGCAGGCGGCGAGTGCCTTGTGGCGGGGACTGCGGTATACAGAAGCGGCGACTATGCATCGGCGATAAAGGCTATAAGGGGCTGAGAGGCCCGTTTCCACTATAATGCGGTTCTCCCCGTTTTCACTTGCCAGCCATAGGTAATCGTGTTATTTTAGGTCTTTTACGAGCGGGATGTGTCCCTTTGTTCCAGGATCTCGGAAATAAGTTCGCGCGAGTCTTCAAGGATCTGCGTGGACACGGGAAGGTCCGCGAGAGTCACATCCAGGCTGCCATGAAGGAGGTCCGCAGGGCTCTCCTCGAGGCCGATGTTAACTACAAGGTAGTAAAGGAGTTCGTCGGCCGTGTCGGCGAAAGGGCGATCGGCCGCAAGGTGCTCGACAGCCTTTCTCCCGACCAGCAGGTCATAAAGATAGTCAACGAGGAACTCGTTGGTCTTCTCGGCTCCACACCGGCCGGTTTCGATCTTTCGGGATCACCGGCAACGGTGATGGTGTGCGGTCTACAGGGCGCCGGGAAGACGAGTTTCTGCGCGAAGCTCGCCGTCACCCTCATGAAGAGGGGGCGGAAACCGCTTCTTGTCGCTGCCGACATATACCGGCCGGCTGCAATCGAGCAGCTCAAGGTACTGGCCGGCGAGATCGGAGTTCCGGTATATGCTCCGGGCGACCATGTGCCGGTCGCGGATATAGTCCGCGGCGCCGCGACGGAGGCGAGAAAGACCCTGAAGGACACCCTCATCATCGATACGGCGGGACGGCTGCATATCGACCATGAGATGATGGACGAGCTCTCCGCGATAGGAGAGATACTCGACCCTGAAGAGATACTCCTCGTTCTCGACAGCATGACGGGCCAGGAGGCAGTCAATGTCGCCGCGGAGTTCAAGAAAAAGATAGATTTTACCGGTGTCGTCCTCACCAAGCTCGACGGTGACTCACGGGGCGGCGCCGCACTTTCGGTCCGCGCGGTAACGGGCGTACCGATAAAATTCGCCTGTGTCGGCGAGAAGGTCTCGGATCTGGAGGCCTTTCATCCCGACAGGATGGCGGGAAGGATCCTGGGCATGGGAGACGTGATGTCTCTCGTCGAAAGAGCCCAGGAGACGATCGACGAGAAGGAAGCCAGGGAGCTCGAGCGCAGGATTCGAAAGGAGTCTTTCACCCTCGAAGACTTCCTCGACCAGCTTCAGCGGCTGAAGAAGATGGGCCCTGTGGACCAGATCATCGGGATGATCCCGGGGATGAAGGTCGACAAAGCTCTGGCATCCGGCGTCGGTGAGACCGAGATGAAGAAACTGGAGGCGATCATTCGCTCCATGACCCCTGATGAGCGGCGTTCCCCGCAGCTCATCGACGGGTCGAGGAGGAAGCGTATCGCGAAGGGAAGCGGATCGAGCGTCCAGGACGTCAACAAGCTGCTCAACCAGTTTCAGCAGATGCGTAAGATGATGAAGCGTTTTTCCAAACTGTCGGGCAAAATGCCCGCGGGATTTGCGGGCAAGAAGCCCGCCGGTTTTCCCTTCTCGTAATCGAGAGGGATACCTGACACGGAGGTCAAATTGGCAGTCAAGATCAGACTGAAGAAGATGGGCTCGAAGAAGCGGCCCTTCTACCGGCTCATAGCGGCTGATTCTCGCTCGCCGCGTGATGGACGGTTCCTCGAGAACCTTGGACATTACAATCCGATGGTAGAGCCCGCCGAGATCAAGATCGACGAGGACAAGGTCTACAAGTGGCTCGGCAACGGCGCGCTTCCGACAGAAAGCGCGGCGAACCTTCTCAAGGCGCAGGGCATCCTCGAGAGGTGGGAGCTGTTCAAGACCGGCCTCACGGTCGCCGAGGTGAACGCGAAGATCGAGGAGAGAAGGGAAAAGCAGCCCAAGGCCGAGACGAAGGAGAAGACGAAGCTTTCCAAGAAGGCGATTATTGCCGCCAAGGCGGCCGAGGAAGCGGCGGCCAAGGCTGCCGAGGAAGAAGCCAAGCCTGTCGAGGCGCCTGCTGAAGAGGCTGAGACTCCCGCTGAGGCTCCCAAGGCGCCCGAGGCGCCTGTGGAAGAGGCTGAGGCTCCTGCGGAGGCTCCCGCCGAGGCGCCGGCGGAAGAGGCTGAGACTCCTGCGGAGGAGCCGGGCAAAGAGGAGAAGTCCTGACGGACTTTTCAGTACGATTGTCTTCTTCGAAGGTAAATGAACAATGAAGACTGAGAAGATAAATACGATGATCCGGCGGATATCCGAGATGCTCGTCGACAAGCCGGACGCTATCAGGTTGTCAGAGGAGACCCGCGACAATACTACCATACTGGTACTTTCCGTTGACAAGGCCGATGTAGGCAAGGTCATCGGAAGGAACGGGCAGACTGCCAAGGCTCTCAGGGCCCTGGTGAACGCCGCGGCCACAAGAATGGGCGAAAAGGTCCTCCTGGAGATCCGCGAATAGGGAGCGGAAGATGACGTCGGTGACAGCAACACTCGGGAGCATCGTGAAAGCCGTCGGCCTGAAGGGAGAGATCAAGCTTCTCCCCAGTCCCGATTTCTGGACCGAAGCGCTCGCGCTGGAGGGTCTTGACCTTGTGTCGGCGGACGACGATCACCGTACTGTCCGGGTAGAGAAATACAGGCCGAAAGGCAATACGTATGTCATCAAGTTGAGCGGCCTCGAGTCGCGTGACGATGCCGAGTCGGTCATCGGAAGCAGGCTTGATATCCCGCTCGACTCTCTTGCCGAGGGGCAGCTGCCTGAAGAGCTCAAGCCCTTCCAGGTGATGGGCGCCGAGGTGAGGGTGAAAAACGGTGACCGTGCGGGAACCGTCGTGGACATGCTGATCGGGCCCGCGCAGAGGTGCCTGATCGTAGAGACGGAAAATGGCAGAAGAGCCATACCCTTAGTGCCCGAGGTCGTCATCGAGACGGATCTTGAGGCCGGCGTTATAATAATCGATCCTCCCGAGGGACTGCTCGACATAGAGTGGTGAGGAGAGGCAGGGAATGGAGATCTGTTTCATTACGATCTTCCCGGGAATGATGACCGGACCGCTTGCCTCGGGGATGCTTGATATCGCGGCGAAAAAGGGGATCGCTGACTATACGGTCATCGATCTCAGGGATTTCGCGGTCGACAAGCATGGTTCGGTAGACGATTATCCCTACGGCGGGGGGCCGGGCATGATCATGATGGCGCCCCCGGTCGTCGAAGCTGTCGAATCGGCAAGAACGGCCGAAGAGGCGGGTGAGGTCCCCGTGATCCTCATGTCGCCGGCGGGCAGGAGATTCGACCAGTCGATCTCGATCGAACTGGCCCGGCACGAAAAGATCGTACTGGTCTGCGGGCGCTACAAGGGGATCGATGCCAGGGTCGAAGAACTGGTAATAACCGATACTATATCTATCGGTGATTATATACTGAGCGGCGGGGAACTTCCCGCCCTGGCAGTGGCCGATGCCGTCGTAAGGCATCTGCCGGGAGTGATAGGCGACGAGCGGAGCAGGGATACCGATTCCTTCTCGCGAGACAGGGAGTTCATGCTCGACGCCGCGTATTTCACGAGGCCCCCGGAATACAGGGGCCTGAAGATCCCGGAGATCCTCCAGTCGGGAAACCACGCGAAGATCGACGAGTGGAGGAAAGAATCGGCGCTGGAAAGGACGAGACGGCTGCGGCCCGACCTGCTGGATGACAGCGGGGAAGATAAGCGGCAGACGTGACCATTTGAAAGATGACCGGAGTCGTCCGCCCGAAGGCGGAGTCGATGATCCGGGAAGAACGGACAGAGATCAATTGTTTCAAGGAGGAGAGATGGATATCCTCGATCAGATTTCCGCAAAGCAGATCAGGGACGAGCTCCCGCAGTTCGCTGTTGGCGATACTGTCAAGTGCGACGTCAAGGTCGTTGAGGGAGAACGTGAGAGAGTGCAGGCGTTCCAGGGAATCGTGATCCAGAAGAAGGGCAGTGGCGTTGGCGCGACATTCACGGTCAGGAAAGTCAGCCAGGGAATCGCCGTAGAGCGGATATTCCCCCTTCATTCGCCCAACCTCGCCGGACTCAAGGTCCTGCGCAGAGGCAAGGTCAGAAGGTCGAGGATCTTCTACCTTCGTAATCTCAAGGGCAAGGCGGCAAGGATCAAGGAGAAGACCGACAGGCCTACGCGATGACGCCTTCCTCCCGCGTCCGATTCGAGGATCTCGTGCTTTTCGACCGGCGCCGGGCCGGGGAATCGCCCGGGACCATCGCGGGAGTCGATGAAGCAGGCCGGGGCGCCCTGGCAGGGCCGGTGGTCGCCGCGGCGGTGATCTGTGGTCCCTGTGAGGAGCTTCGCGAGGTCAGGGACAGCAAGCTGGTCGCGGAAAAGAAGAGGGAGACGCTTCACGAGCTGATCCTGGAGAAGAGTATCGCCTGTTCGACAGGTATCGTCTGGCAGGATGAGATCGACCGGATAAATATTCTCAGAGCTACATTGATGGCGATGAAGATCGCCGTGGAGGGACTCGGGAAGCGGCCTTCACTGGTTCTGGTCGACGGCGTGCAGCTGCCGAAGCTCTACGGACGATGCGAGGCGGTCAAGGGCGGAGACGGGCTGAGTTTCTCAATAGCCGCCGCGTCGATCGTCGCGAAGGTGACAAGGGACCGGATCATGCGGGAGAGGGACGGGGAGTATCCCGATTACGGTTTCAAAAGGAACAAGGGATATGGGACGGTCGAGCACAGGGCGGCGATCGGACGCCTTGGACGCAGCCCGATGCACAGGAGGAGTTTCCAGGTAAAGATCTGAGTGAGGGGAGGATGATGTGAACGGGAACGCGGATTGCGGAAGGATCGGAGAGACGATAGCCGCTGAATACCTGAGACTCATCGGATACGGGATCATCGAGAGAAATCTGCGTATCGGCAGAAATGAGATAGATATCGTGGCATCCGACGGGGACTGTCTCGTCTTCGTCGAGGTCAAGACTAGAAGGAGCAGCCGGTTCGGCGGCGCGGCCGAAGCGGTGGGGAGGGAAAAGCTCCTGGGGATCAGGCGCGCGGCCGGAAGGTATCTGAACCGGCCGGAAGGCCCCGGGGGATTCGCCGAATCAAGGATCGACGTGGTCTCTGTTGAGATCGACCGGCACGGAGACCGTATGACAGTCGACCTTCTGAGGGGAGTATCCTAGAAAATTCTTGATTATGAGCGGGGATGTCTCTATTTTGACTTTGTGATCAGATGAACGGTCAATAAGGAGGAAATCGATTGAACGGCAAGAAGTTTATCCTTCCGGCTGTCTGCATGTTGCTTATCGTATCGGGCTGCGGCACATACCAGAAGACTGTTGACAAGGATATAGCCCTCGAGGAAATGGACAGGCTGAATGAGGAGTACGTCGGCCGTACAGCCTGGACAAGGGCGCTGGTCGTCGATATCAAGCAGACCGGGATCATCGACCGCGGGACCGAGGTCGAGATCGTCGAGCTGGACCTCCATTGGGGAACCGCTGTTGGCGTCAGGGGGCCGAACAAGCGCAAGTACAGGCATGCTCTCAATCTGGACAGGCCGGTGACCCCCGAAGCCTTCGAGCAGGCCATGGAAAGGATGTTCTGGTACGACAATCCGGAAAAGCGCTACAGGATGAACCTTCGCGAATACGGTAAGCGCACGGCGAGGGCGATCAGGGATAGCGAACTCTTCAAGGGAATGCCTCGAGAGGCGGCGATCGAGTCGTGGGGATGGCCGGACGAGATGCTTTCCAACGATATCGGTAACGAAGTCTCCGAACAGTGGATCTACAAGGATCCGAGGCAGCGGACAAAAAAGAAATATATATGGCTCAGAGACGGCATCGTCGACAAGTGGGAAGAATAGAGAGCCGCTTCAGAGACTGCAGATATGAAAAGGCCCCTTCATCAAGGATGAAGGGGCCTTTTTTATCTCTGTTCCGGATCACTTTTTTACAGTAGAAAGCCCCCGCCAAGACCGTGGGGGAGAAGCATTCTGGACAAACTCTTCATGAGTTGAGCCCGCGGATTTTTTACTCCAAAACCTTTCTCCTCACCAATTCAGCAGGGACTTCTATATCAATTATACCCCGTCTGGGCGATGGTGTCAATGATAGCATCTAATTATAGTTGATACTACCTATGCGATATCTTATCCGGGAGCGCTCCGGCGCCTTCTTATCCTCCGAAAAGCTTCTTTTTATACCTCTTGTGATCCCTTGAGAAGTAATCGACTGTCAGTTTCTTCACTACACCCGACAGTGCGAACAGGGCTATCAGGTTCGGAATCGCCATCATTCCGAGCGCCGTATCGCCGAAGCCCCAGACTATCTCAAGGGAGAGTACGGTGGCCAGAAAATGCACGATACAGAAAACGACACGGTAAGGCATGATGAAACTTCGCCCGAAGAGGTATTCGATCGATCTGTCTCCATAGTACGACCATGATATGGCAGTAGATATCGCGAACATGAAGACAGCTATGGTCACTATATAGTTGCCGCCGCTCGTGATCGGCGCCAGTCCCGTTTTGAACGCCCACGCTGTCAGCGGCGATCCGTTCTGAGCCATCTCTCCGGCGAGCTGGAGGTCGGTACCGGGAACGGCGCCGCCGAATTCGTCGGTGAAGATAGCCGTACCATCCTCGTCGATCTCACAGGTACCGTTGAAAGCCTCGTCTCCGCGCAGTATGAGGGCGTCATCGACAAAGCTGTCATTTCTTACGAACGAGACGCCTGATGCCTCGCCCCGGCTGACAGCGAAGGCGCCTGTCATCCGGTCCGTATCTTCGACATGGCCGTTCACCCCGATCTCCCCCGGGCCGGCCAGCACCGTGATGTCTGACTGCCTGGTGAACGGCACCGCCTCGACCTTCTTGCCGTGCCATACGCCGACTGTGACGATGACCAGTCCTGTCAGTGTACATATCAGCAGTGTGTCGATGTAGGGCCCCATCATCGCGACGAGACCCTCGCGTACGGGTTCGTCGGTCTTCGCCGCCGCGTGCGCGATAGGAGCGCTTCCCTGCCCCGCCTCATTGGAGAATATACCCCTCTTTACTCCCCATACCATCATGAACATGAAGGTCGAGCCGAAGAATCCTCCGACCCCCGCCTTGGCGGTGAAGGCGTCGTTGAAAATCGTCATGATCGCGGCGGGGATCCTCGGAGCGTTGAGGAAAAGGACAGTGATCGCGCCGAGAAAATATATGATCGACATGAAAGGCACGAGCCTGCTCGTCACCCGTCCGATCCTCTTGATGCCCCCGATTATCACCATGGCGACGAGCGACGCGCTGACCGCCCCGGTGATCCAGGTCGGAATCCCGAAATCGCTTCTGAAAGAGTCGGCGACGGTGAAGGCCTGGACCGCGTTGCCGCTTCCGAACGAGGAGATGACAGCGCAGGCGGCGAAGATGATCGCGAGCCACTTCCAGTTCTTTCCCATACCCTTCTCTATGTAGTACATGGGCCCGCCCGACACGGTCTCGTCCTCATGGATCTCGCGGTAGTGGTTGCTGAGCGTACATTCGGCGTATTTTGAGGCGCATCCGAGGATAGCGGTCACCCACATCCAGAATAGTGCTCCGGGACCTCCATAATGGATCGCTGTCGCGACGCCGGAGATATTTCCGATGCCTATAGTCGCAGAAAGGGCGGAAGTGAGTGCCTGGAAGTGATTGATCTCACCCTTGTCCTTCGGATTATCGTAGTACCCCGCTACGATAGCCAGCGCGTGGGAGACCTTCCTGATCTGGATCACCCTTAACCTTATCGTCAGGAAGATACCTGTGCCGAGCAGCAGGACGATAAAGTAGGGGAACGCCTCGGGCCAGTCCCATACATACTTGTATACCGAATCGATTATCTGCTTGATCGCGTCACTGTTCATTTAGCGCTCCCTCGCTGAACGTTCGCCGCGGCATCAGCCCGTGACAAGATCCTTGATCAGGAAGAAAAGTACGATGGCTATCGCGACAGGGCAGAGGAACCTCAGGAAGAGGAGGATCACTGGAGCCCAGGCGCTGTAGCCGGGACATCCTTCCTCGATCTCGGCCGTTGATTTCGCCCTCTTCCATACCCAGCCGAAGAATATCGAGATGAAGACAGCTCCGACGGCAAGCATGACGTTGCCGAAGAGCCAGTCCATGAAGCCGAAGAAGCTCATCCCGACGAGCGGCAGCTCGCCGAGCCAGTCGACCGCGCCGAACGACAGCGCCGATGGAATTCCGAAGAGGAAGGCGATGGCTGCTACGAACCATACGGCACGCTTCCTCAGTATATGTTTCTCGTCCACGAGGTAGGCAGTAACGACCTCCAGCAGTGATATAGTCGAAGTCAGCGCCGCGACGCTGAGAAGGAGGAAGAACGACGCTCCTATAAGGGTCCCCCCGGGAAGCTTCGCGAATATTACCGGCAGGACCTCGAAGACCAGGCTGGGTCCTGCGTCCGGATTGACTCCGGCGAAGAAGAGGGCGGGGAAGATAAGCAGTCCCGCCATGACTGCTATCAGCGTATCGAAGAATGATACGAAGATGCCGGATGTTACAATATTATCCTTTTTTGAAAGGTAACTCCCGTATGTGATCATCGCGCCCATGCCCAGGCTCAGCGAGAAGAACGCCTGCCCCAGCGCGGCGAGGAATGTCTTGCCGGTAACCTTGCTGAAATCGGGTTTCAGGTAGAAGGACAGTCCCTTCGACGCTCCCTCGAGAGTGACTGAGCGGATTATCAGGACGACCATCAGAACGAGCAGAAGGGGCATGAGTATCTTCGCCCATCTCTCGATCCCGTTTCTTACGCCTCCCTGAACGACCAGCACGGTCATGACGATGAATAGAAGCAGGAGCGGGATCGTCATCCTCGGATCGGCCGTGTACTCCGCGAAGGATGTGGTGTTGTGGGAGATTGTCTTGGCGATATACCCGACCGTCACGCCGGCGATAACGCAGTAGTAGGCGAGGATGGCCAGGCCGGTGAAGACTCCCATGAATCCGACGAGCCGCCACGGGCTTCCCGGCTTTATCGCATCGAACGCGCCGACCGGGTCTTTTCTCGTGTGCCTGCCTATCGACAGTTCGGCGATCATCACGGGCAGGCCTATGAAGAGTATGCAGAGGAGATAGAGGAACAGGAATGCGGCCCCTCCGTTTTCTCCCGCCGTGTAGGGGAATCTCCAGATGTTTCCCAGCCCGATGGCTGAACCGGCCGCGGCGAGGATGAAGCCTATCTTCGAACCCCATTCTCCCCTGTCAGACGGACTCGATGGCAATTCGTACCTCCCCTGTAGGATCAGGTCATGCGAACGGAGCGTATCAGAAGAGACGGTACATTATACCGTTATGAGGCCGCAAGTAATTTTCAGGAGGCCGCACGCCGTCCCGGCCTGCTCTGCGCGAGGTAGAGCCCCGCCAGTACTACGGCGCTTCCGGCGAGGAACCAGAGGGTCACTTCCTCACCGAAGAGGAGCCAGCCGAAGAATGCCGCGAATGGAGGGTTGAGGTAGATGAACGAAGAGACCGAGGAAGCAGGTAGATGGCGGAGAGCGAAATTCCAGACAAAGAATCCGAGAAGGGTGCTGGCGAAGCTGAGGTAGGCGAGAGCGAACCAGTGCGATGGCTCCATCAGGGCAGCCTTCGCGAAGAATCCCGGGGTGGCGAAAAAGAGGAGGGGCAGGGTGCCGATCACTACGGGCAGACATGTCACAACAGCGGGGGACCTGTTCGCCAGGAGATCCTTGCCGAGGATCGTGTAGAACGACCAGCTCAGGGGGGCGAGTGCGGCGATCAGCATGTATTTCACGTCGGCATTTTCCACTCCCGTGATTCTGCCCATCCCTACCCGTCCCCAGCGCAGAACGATAAACAGGCCGGCGAACGCGATGAGCATCCCGGCGACACGCTTCAGTACGACCTTCTCCTTCAGGAAAAATATGGCGAGGATCAGTGTGAAGAGTGGTGCCAGGGTGGTAACGAGCGCGGCCGCTCCCGGCTTGATCTCGCTCTGCCCCAGGTAGATGAAGTAATTGTACCCGGCAACGCCGAAGATCCCCATACCGATCAGTTTAAACGGGGTCTGCCTGACCGTCTCGAATGTCTCCTCTCTTATCGGGCGGCGCGACATGAGGCAGATGACACTCACGGTGAGGACGGGGAGGAATCTTGCCAGGACAAGTTCCATCGGGCTGAAAATGTCCCTGAGGTGCTTTATAGCGGTAAAGGCGTTCGACCATACGATAAAAAGCCCCACCATCATCAGCTTTACGACCCATGAGCGCCGGTCCGTTTTCAGGGGAATCATGAGGCACTGGAAGAAATCCTTCCGGAATACAGGTAGCGGCTTGAAACGGCAAGGTCGTTTGTGCTATAATAAGTCACAGCAGGGTCAAGTGTATAGCAACTTTGGAACGACATCGAAAGGGAGTGACAGCGATGTTGAAACGACTTGCCCTGGTAGTCCTGCTTGTGGCTCTTGTAGCCGGCAGCGCCGACGCGAGCATCTATCGTGGAAAGAGAGGGCGCAGATACTGCCGGAAACAGGGGCTGATCCTTTATCTGCACAGTGATGCCCTGAAGATCTACGAAGAGTACGGATATCCCATACACCGCCTCCGTATCAGGGGGATCGATTCGACCCAGGAGCGCTGGATCTATTATGAAGCGGGACGGGAGTTCTACTTCAACGAGGATCAGAAGCTCGTGCGGACGAAGAAGTTCTTCCCCGAAGACAAGAGGGCTAAGATCACGGGCGGCAAGAAGCGGAAGGTCCGCAATCCGCATCCGAGCCGGGGACGTTAAAGCGTCCGCATAGATAGACAGGGTTCGCGGGAGAGTGAAGCGGGTGACGCACCTCACCCGGGAAAGGGCCGGGAGCTGATGCTCCCAGCCACTTTCCCCGGACGAAAGACAGGGGGACGGATCCAGGCCGCCGGCCGGGATCGGGTCCCCCTTTCTCTGTTCCTCCTTTTTCAGGTTGGACTAATCCGTTAAATCTGATATATTTACTCGGCCTGGCTCAGCGGGCCGGGCCTGAATTCAATTAATCAGTTGTAATAGAACAACTTGTCCAGGAGAGGTGTCCAATGAGCGGGAAAGGCATCACTGTCGCCCCGGGCGATGTTCACAAGACTCTCGAGCAGAATATGCTCGTAGACGGTTTCCCTTTTGTCCTCGATCTCGATAAGAGCCACGGCAGCTGGCTTTACGATTCGGTGACCGAAAGGGAATATCTCGATTTCTTCACCTTTTTCGCTTCAAGCGCTCTCGGATACAATCATCCCGCGCTGACCAGCGATGAATTTCTAGCCGAGCTCGGCCGTGTCGCGGTCAACAAGGTATCGAACTCCGATATCTATACGACAGAGATGGCAGAGTTCGTTGCTACCTTCGCGCGCATCGCGATTCCGAAAAACCTGCCCCATCTCTTCTTCATCAGTGGCGGCGCACTAGCCGTCGAGAACGCCCTGAAGGCGGCCTTCGACTGGAAGGTCAAGAAGAACCTGGCGAAGGGGATCAAGGGAGAGAAGGGACAGAAGGCGATTCATTTCCGCGAGGCCTTCCACGGCCGTACCGGTTACACGATGTCGCTGACAAACACCGATCCGACCAAGGTGGACCTCTATCCGAAGTTCGACTGGCCGAGGATAGACAATCCCAAGGTCACCTTCCCCCTAGAGGACCATCTTGACGAGGTCATCGAGGCCGAGAAGAAAGCGATCGCACAGATCGAGAAGGCTATCGCCGATGACGGCGACGATATCGCGGCTATCATCCTCGAGCCCATCCAGGGCGAAGGGGGCGACAATCATTTCCGCAAGGAGTTCTTCCAGGAGCTGCGCCGGATCGCCGATGAGAACGACATCATCCTGATCTTCGACGAGGTCCAGACCGGTGTCGGCATCACCGGAAAGATGTGGGCGCACCAGAACTACGGGGTCGAGCCCGATATCTTCTGCTTCGGCAAGAAGACGCAGGTCTGCGGCATCGCGGCGAGCGACCGTCTCAACGAGATCGACAGCGTATTCAAGGTATCGAGCAGGATCAACTCGACCTGGGGCGGAAACCTTATCGACATGCTTCGCGCGAAGAAGATATTCGAGGTTATCGAGGAAGAGAAACTCGTCGAGAACGCGGCGAAGATGGGAGCCTTACTCCAGGATACCCTCAAGGGATTCGAGAAGAAGTATCCCGGATTCGTGAGCAATGTGCGCGGGCTAGGGCTTTTCTGCGCCTTCGACCTCCCCGATTCAGCGTGCAGGGACACATTCATCACGACGACGATGAAGAAGGGCCTCATAGTCCTGAAGTGTGGATCTCACACGATCAGGTTCCGCCCGCCCCTGAACGTTTCGGCCGAAGAGATCGAGAAGGCGGCAGCCATTCTCGACGAGGCGCTGGCAGAGTCGGACAAGCCTGTCTGTGATGGCGACACGTCAGGAGCAGTCCATACCGAATAGCATCGGTAACAGTGTGTTTCCATAACTGCGATCGCATAATAAAAGAGCCTTCCCATCCGGGAAGGCTCTTTATATTTCAAGCGTATCAGTTATTTATCAGGCGCCGCAGTCCTTCTTTTTGGAACATCCGTCGCATGCGGGGGAGGAAGGGGCCGGCTTCTCCTCGGCGAGTTTCTGTTTCGAATAGTCATCGCCGCGGTAATCGGTCCTGTAGAATCCCGATCCCTTCAGGATATGGCCGACCGGGTGTATCACGCGGAATATCTTGCCGCGGCACTCGGGGCAGCGCTTGCGGGGAGGATCCGATATCTTCTGGTCGATCTCGAAGATATGGGAGCATTTTTCGCATTCATATGTATATGTCGGCATATTCGTTCAGCTCCAGTCTGTCATCCATTCTCTGCTTCAGCCGGTCAGAACAATCTATATTCTCGCGAAGCTAAAATCAAGCCCTTGGAGGAGCATGAAAGGTGAACGACTCACGGCGCGTTTTATAAATCCAAGAAAGACAAGGCGTTATTGACATTGATGGGATCGCGGTGATAGAATTATAATCTATATGAAGATCCGGGACCGCCTGAGGCCCGGGAGCTTTGAATCGAAAGGTCACACCGGATGCGACTTCTGGTCCTGGTCCCCGCGTATAACGAGGAAGGCAATATCGGGAAACTGGTCAAGGGCGTAAGGGCCGAATTGCCCGAGGCGGATATCCTCATAATCAACGATTGTTCGACCGATCGAACGAAAGAGATTCTGGCCTCCGAAGAAGGGATCATCTATCTCGACCTCCCTTTCAACATGGGCATCGGGGGAGCCGTTTTATCGGGATTCACATTTTTTCTTGAAAACGGGTACGATTTCGTCGTTCGGCTGGACGGCGACGGGCAGCATCCCCCTTCAGAAGCGGTGAAACTGGTCTCCGCTGTACAGGAAGAAGGGATCGATGCCGTCATCGGATCGAGGTACATCACGAAAGATGCCGCATATTCATCGAGAACACGGATGCTGGGGATCAAGCTGCTCGAGAAAATGAGTGTCCTGATACTGGGAAAAAGATTCAGCGATAATACATCAGGGTTTCGCGCTTACCGGCGCGGTACGGTCGAATATCTGGTGAAGGACTATCCATCAGACTATCCTGAACCGGAAGAGATCTATTATCTTACAAGGGGAGGTCGCGAGGTGATAGAGGTGCCTGTGGAGATGCGAAGCCGCGAGGCGGGCGTATCCTCGATAGGGGCGCTGAATACTTACTATTTCCTCGTAAAGGTCCTTCTCACTATATTCATCAAGTATATGATCGGAGGAAAGAATTGAACCATATCTACTACCTGACCAGAGTCCAGTTCTTCAGTGTGCTAGGAGCAGTAGCGCTGCTTGTGACTCTCATCTGGCTGATTCGCCGGAAGAAGCTGCTCGTGGAGTATTCGATCCTCTGGCTGGGTATATTCGCGGTCTTCACGGGAATCGCGATATTCGGCGGACTGCTTGGGCGTATCTCGGCCTTCTTCGGGATCCTGTATCCGCCCGCCGCGCTCTTTATCATCCTGTTGACAGGCGTTTTTCTCCTTCTGCTCTATTTTTCGGTCGTCATATCCGAGCTGAAGAGGAAGATCAACAACCTCGGCGTCCATAACGCCATGCTCGATGAGAAACTGAGATCGATCGAGGGAGATAATGACGGCGCCGGGCCGCCCGGAGGAAATCCTTGAAAAAGAGGACGATTTTCGGCCTTCTGATCAGCGCGGTTTTTCTCTACCTTGCTTTCCGCAAGGTGGATTTCAGCCTTCTCGCGGAATCTCTCAGACGCGCCGAGTATATATGGCTCGTGCCGTCCTTCTTTCTCATGCTGCTCAGTGTCGCATTCAGGTCTCTGAGGTGGCGTTATCTGCTGAGATCCATAAAAGAGGTGGAGTTCATTCACCTCTTCTCAGCATCGGCTATAGGGCTCATGGCGAACAACCTTCTGCCCGCCAGGCTGGGTGAGATCGCGAGGGCCTGGGTCGTAGGTGAGAAGGCGGGGATCAGCAAGACCGCTTCTTTCGCGACCATCGTCGTCGAACGTGTGTTCGACGGCTTTACGGTAATATTCTTTCTAGTCATCGTTCTTCTCTTCGGCAACTTGTCCATACCCGCTTCCATGACGAAAGTGGCATATGTCGCGGTCTCTTTTTACATACTGGCGATCGTCTTTCTTGCCATGCTGCGTTTCAATCGTGCGAGGACGTTTGCTGTTGTCAAGGCACTTACCTTTCGTCTTCCCGCCGGGGCGGCGGCGAAAGTGGATAAACTGCTCACTTCGTTCATGGAGGGCCTGACGGTGCTGAAGCGCCCCCGCGACATAGCCGCCGCCGGGCTGCTCTCGTTTCTTGTATGGCTTCCAAATATTATCGTAATGCATCTGGTGATAAGGTCGTTCGGACTCGAGACCTCCTTTATGGCAACGCTCACAGTATTTATCATCGTGACATTCGGGATAATGATTCCGTCGGCGCCCGGGTTTGTCGGCACAGTTCAGTACTGCTTCGTCATCGGCCTCGGCCTGTTCGGGGTGAAAGAGTCGGAGGCGCTGAGCATATCGATAGTCTATCACGCGGGAACGTTCATCCCCATGACAGCTGCCGGGCTATTCTGCCTTGCCAGGGAGGGCATATCTTTTTCCGGCCTCAAGGCAGCGGTCAGAGAGGAAAAGGCGGCTGAAGAGAATCCAGAAAAGACACTACCGGAGGAAGACCGATGAATATCCGGCGCTGCTTGGTAATCATGTTCATACTGCTGATCACTGGCGCGGACATGGCTGGCGCGGACATGGCTGCCGCGGACGGCGCTACAACACTCGTCAGGGCGCGGGTGCCGAAAGGAGCCGGATTAAGCGACCTTACTGACCGGGGGATCGATGTGCTTTCGGCCAACCGGGACGGTACCTATGACATGGCCGTAACGGAGGAGCAGCTCGACTGGCTCAGATCCGGATCGCTGCGTGTCGATATCCTCGCCCGGCCGATGCTCGGAGCGGCTGCCGACCTCGATGAAAATCTCGGACTCTATCATACATACGATGAGATGCTTGCGGCGCTCGAACAGATGGTCCTCGATCACCCAGCCCTGACGATGCTCGACACGATCGGGACGACGCACGAGGGAAGGGTGATAGTAGCGCTGAAGATCTCGGACAACGCCGCCATCGATGAAAGCGAGACGGAAGTCCTGATAGTCGGCTGCCATCATGCCCGTGAACTTATGTCGGTCGACGTGCCGCTGAGATTCGCGCAATATCTCCTCTCGAACTACCAGGTCAGTCCGTTCGTCACCTCGATGGTCGACAGCCGGGAGATATGGATCGCGCCGATGATCAATCCCGACGGGCACGTCTACGTCCAGTACAATCACACCGATGACTGGTGGAACTGGTGGAGGAAGAACCGGCGGATCAACGGCGACGGCAGCATAGGTGTCGACCTCAACCGGAACTACGGTTACGAGTGGGGATACGATGATGCCGGCAGCTCTCCAGATCCGGCGAACGGCCTTTACAGGGGCCCCTCGGCGTTCAGTGAGCCGGAGACGCAGGCCGTTAGGGATTTCTGCAACTCGAGAGAGTTTTCTGTGGCCCTCTCGTACCATTCATACGGCGAGCTCCTTATCCATCCATGGGGATATGCCGCACTTTTTACGGATGATCATGAGATGTTCACGGTCCTCGGCGATTCCCTGAGCAGGGGCAACGACTACTATGTCGGGTGTACGGCGACGAATATCCTCTATCCTGTAAACGGCGATTCGGACGACTGGATGTACGGGGAGACGTCGTCGAAGAACAGGATATTCAGTTACACGGTCGAACTCAATACATACGCCGAAGGAGGATTCGGGCCGTCCGACTCACTCATCGCGCCGACCTTCGAGAAGGTCCTCGGGCTGAACTTCACAATGCTGAGCAGGGCTGATGATCCCTACTCGGTCCTCGGCCCGTTCCCTTCAGATATCATAAACGTGACCGATCTGGCCGATCCTCACCACCTCATTTCCTGGTCGGGGCCCGAAGCGGGAGATCCGAATCCGGCGGTCGCGTGGGACCTCCTCGAGTATATCGGCTACACCGCTTCGAGCGATTCAGGTTCGGGTTCGGGAACGGTATGGGAACTCGATGGATTCACAGTCAGTTCCGCCAGGTACTCTTCTTCACCGGAGAGCTACTACTCGGGACGCGAGGATGGAAAAGAATATACGATGACCCTGTTCGAGCCTTATTCCTTCCAGCTCCTCGGCCAGTCTTTCCAGTGCGACCTCTGGTACGATATCGAGGAGGGCTGGGACTACGCTTACGTCGAGATAAGTCTCGACGGGGGATTCACCTGGGAGACCTGCTCGGGAGACGTTACGACTACTGCCGATCCGAACGGCAACAACCGGGGGCACGGCATAACCGGATTCTCGGGCGGATGGATAACGGCGCAGTTCTTCGTCGGGCCGTTCGTGGAGCCTGAGCCCGGCATAGTCGCGCTCCTCAGGTTCGCCTACAGTACGGATTCGTACGTGAACGAGGAGGGGATCTATATCGACAATATCTCACCCGTTCCTTCCTGCAGCGCGAAGTCCATTATCGCCGGCGCTTATCCCGACACTTTCCTCATCAGGGAAGCGACAGGCATCGACAGCTACTCATACCAGGTAAGAGCTATTGACGCCGAGGGACACACCAGTTCCTGGAGTCACCTCTGGTACCACGACGTTTCAGACGTCACCGGCGCTGAAGAGGTCCCGGCCGTACGTTCAAGTATGGAAAGTATCTATCCCAATCCGTTCAATCCGCTGACCACTGTCAGGTTCACCGTCGGAGAAGGTGATGTTTCTTCCACGGGGCGTGCTGCTGTGCGGCTCGAGGTGTTCGATGTATCCGGCAGAAGAATCTCTGTCCTCGAGGACGGCTTCAGGGAGGCTGGTTCGTACTCGGTTACGTGGAATGGAACCGTCTCCGGAGGCGGAAAGGCTGCCAGCGGTATCTATTTCATGCGGCTTACGGTCGGCCCCAGGTCCTTTTCGCGCAAGACGGTGCTTCTCAGATGATCCCGGCGGGGATGAATTCTCCATATTGACCTCCATCGGCTAATATGCTTATCATGTCAGTCCGTGCTGAGCCGGACTCCCGGTTCGCTCGGGATGGATATAAAAATTCGATGGTACTGGATGCAGCCGGAAGGCAGCAAAGGAGGCAGGCAGATGGATAAGCTGATGAGCGCCGCGAAGCAGGCCGTCACCGGCTCCCTCAAGGTCAAGAAGGGCGAGAATTTCCTTATCGTGACCGATCGCCAGAAGATGAAGATCGCCGAGGCCCTCGCATACTGGGGCAGGAAGAAGGGGGCGGAGGTCACTACCTACCTGATGACCGAGACACTCAGGCCGATAACGGCTCCGACCGAGATATTCAAGCTTATGATGAAGAAAGCCGACGTCTCTGTCTACATGCTCGACGCCAGGGTCGCGGAGAAACCTTTCCGCGGCTACATGGTGGAGCATGGCGGCAAGGGTGGCCGCATCTGCATGATGCCGGGCATTACGGTCAGCATGATGGAGAGACTCGTCAATATCGACTTCAAGAAGCTCGACCAGCTTACGAAGAAAACGATACGCGCTCTCAAGGACAAGACAGAGGTCCGTGTGACCAACAAGCTGGGCACCGATATCACATTCAGCGTGAAGGGCCGCAAGTGGGAGCCCGACAACGGCGATATCAGCAAGATGGGCAATCACGGCAATCTTCCCGCCGGTGAGTGCTATACATGCCCCGTGGAGAGCACCTTCACGGGAAAGCTCGTCATCAGCCTGATCGACGACAAGATCGGCCGCGGCACGATGATATTCGAGAAAGGCAAACTCGTCGACTTCAAGGGCAATGGTATCTCCCAGATCATCAAGCAGATCGGCAAGGACAAGACGGGATACATAGTAGGTGAATTCGGCGTCGGCACCAACAAGGGCGCCAAGATCTGCAAGAACATGCTCGAGGCGGAGAAGGCCTTCGGCACGGTCCATTTCGCGATCGGCGACAGCTACGGGCTCGGCAAGAACAAGAGCAAGTGGCACTTCGACGCCCTCGTGGAGAAGGTCACGCTGAAAGCCGGGAAGACGACGATAATTAAGGACGGAAAGTTCCTGCTGAAGTAGGGATATCGACAAGGGATCAGGAGACGGCGGACAGGACATATCCGCCTGCAGGGAGCGGCCGCCGGCCGCTCCCTTTCTTTTATTATTTGACACAGCTTCTTTTTTCTATGCTAGAATCCCCGAAATCCAATTCTTTTACGCTCTTTGAGATATATCAGACAGGCAAGGAGGAGCAATGGAGCAGAGCAAGGGCACCGGCAAACTCCCGGCGAATGCCTACCAGGTACTCGAACCGGGCGAGAAGTATATTCCTTACGTTCCCACTGACGGCACGATCCCCGAGATAACGACCAGGTCGGTAACGATCGGCCTCTTTATGGCGGTTCTCTTTACTGCTGCTGCGGCCTATCTCGGCCTGAAGATCGGCCAGGTATTCGAGGCGGCGATTCCGATCTCGATCCTCGCCGTTGGAATCGGAGGGTTGTTTGCCAGGCGCTCGACAATACTTGAGAACGTGATCATCCAGTCGATCGGCTCAGCGTCCGGAGTAGTCGTGGCTGGGATGATATTCACTCTGCCCGCTATCTTTATCCTCGACCTCGAGCTGAAATACTACCAGACATTCGTCGCCGCCATGCTTGGTGGATTCCTCGGAATACTCTTCATCGTCCCGCTGCGGCGCTACTTCGTCAAGGATCAGCACGGGCACCTGCCTTTCCCCGAGGGAACGGCGATCACTGAGGTGCTGGTCACCGGCGAAGCCGGCGGGGATCAGGCCAAGGTCCTGATAAAGGCTGCGGTCATCGCGGGGCTTTACGATTTCTGCATCGCCACTTTCGGGCTCTGGCGCGAGGTGATATCGACGCGGGTCCTGCCGCCGCTGGCGACCGTGGCCGACAAGGCCAAGCTCGTCGTAAAGGTTAACGCGGGAGCCGCGGTGATGGGGCTCGGATATATCATCGGTCTCCGCTATGCGACGATAATCGCCGCGGGAAGCTTCCTGTCGTGGCTTGTCTTCATACCTGCGATCTATTATTTCGGGCAGCATATTGGAATGCCTCTGGCGCCGGGCGAGGTGCCGATCGCCGAGATGACCCCCGAGCTCATTTTTACGAACTATGTACGGCATATCGGTATCGGTGGTATCGCCGTCGCAGGTATCATCGGGATCATCAAGAACATCAAGATCATCGTCTCCTCGTTCAGCGTAGGCATCAAGCAGATGTTTGCCGGCAAGGGGCATACCGTGGAGGAGACCGAGCGGGTCGATACAGACATGCCTATGTCGTCGGTCGTTTTTCTGCTGACCGTGACTCTTATCGCCGTTCTTCTCTTCTTCGGATTTGGAGTGGTCGATTCGTGGAGCATGGCTCTGATCTCACTCGTCGTGGTGACGGTGATCAGCTTTCTCTTTACGACCGTCGCTGCCAGGGCGATCGCTATCGTCGGAATGAATCCTGTCTCCGGTATGACCCTCATGACCCTGATCCTCTCCAGCATCGTTCTGGTGAAGGCGGGTCTGTCGGGACCTTCGGGGATGGTGGCCGCGCTGATCATAGGAGGGGTCGTCTGCACGGCTCTTTCGACTGCCGGGGCTTTTATCAGCGATCTGAAGGTCGGCTACTGGCTCGGTTCGACGCCGAAGAAGCAGGAGACATACAAGTTCCTCGGCATCCTCGTCGCGTCGGCGAGTGTGACCGGAGTGATCCTGCTGCTGAACAAGGTCTACGGCTTCGGGGTCGACAGTAAGCTGGCCGCCCCGCAGGCAAACGCGATGGCGGCGGTCATCAAGACGCTGATGTCGGACGCCAGCGCACCGTGGGGTCTATACATCGCCGGCGGATTCATGGCGTTGATCCTCGAGTTCCTGAAGATATCGCCCCTGGCATTCGCTCTCGGTATGTACCTGCCGATAGAGCTCAACACACCGATCCTCATCGGCGGACTCGTATCCCACTTCGTCATCAACAGCAGCAGCGATTCCGAGATCAGCAACAGGCGGAAGGAGCGCGGTACGCTCATTGCTTCGGGATTCATCGCGGGCGGCGCACTTATGGGAGTCGTGAGCGCGCTGATCGCGTTCTTTGAATGGGACACGATACTCCATACGGGGCTTGGTGAGACCGCTTTCGGAGAGGTCCTCAGCGTGATCCTCTTCGCGGGCCTCTGCTTCTATGTCTACTGGGATTCGAAGAGGGCCGCTTAGGGCCGGGACGACAAGAGGGATGTGAAAGTGGCCGGACCAGCAGCGAGGATGATATATGCCGTCGACCGGATCCTTCCCGGGCCGAGGGTCGGCGGCAGGGATTCTCACGAGGCCTACTCCGAGTGGGAATACGGAATCGGGAAATCCCTTCTCGAAGAATATTCGGAATGGTTCGGCGCCCTCGAGGGGAAGAGGGTGCTCGATATCGGGTGCGGCCTCGGCGGAAAATCGGTCGCTTATGCCGAGGCCGGTGCCGGGGTGACGGGTGTGGATCTCGATCCCGTGCATGCTGCCGGCGCGCTGGGCTACGCTATAAAGAGAGGCAGCCCGATAGAAGTCGTTACTGGCGACGCGGCCGACCTTCCCTTTCTCGAAGGCTCTTTCGACCTGGTCATCGCGAACGATTCGATGGAACATTTCTCGAGGCCGGCGCCTGCCCTCGCGGAATTCGCAAGGGTGACCCGGGCCGGAGGCTTGGTCTTTCTCTTCTTTACCCCGTGGGGCTCTCCCCTGGCATCCCATCTGTACGACCATATCCATACACCCTGGTGCCATCTTATTTACAGCGAGAGGATGCTCGAACAGCTCCTCGAACTCTCTCTTCAGCGGCTGGGGAACAGTGACCCGGCGGGAGATGCGGCGAGGATGATGGCTGAATACCGGGCAGGGAACAACAGGATCGATGTAGCGTCCTACCGGAGCATCCTTGAGGGCGTTCCTTCGCTGGAGACAGTATTCGAAGAGCTCAAGCCGCCTCGATTCAGGGTCCTCGGTCCACTGACGTCTATTCCCCGCCTCGGCGAACTCTTTACCGGAACGGTAACAGCGGTTCTGCGTAAAAAGGGATGATCTAAAGGCGGTGGCCGACGCCGTGCCGGGGCATTCCGCCTTGACGGGGCATACCCGCTGATGTAACTTCCACAGGCGCCCCGCGGTGCGGGGCCGAACGGAAAAGTGATGAAACGAATATATATTGCATACGTTATTGTCGCCGCTTTCGGTGTCCTTGGATTGACGGCCGGCTGTGGTACCGATGCCGAGGGGCCGGTCACCAGGCCGTTCCACGAATCGGGCTGGTACTCCCCCCTGGCAGGGGATACGGAGAGATACATCGATACGCTGCGCAGCGTATCGATGATCGAGATCCCGATGGGTCTGGGAGCGAGCTCGACCCTGAAGCTCGGCGAGACGCAGGGTGTGGTCTTTACGACCCTGCTGATGCAGTTCAGTTACGATTCCCTCGTCAACTTTGAGGGGATGACTGTCGATTCGGTGATCCTCGACCTGCCTGTGATCATCGTTCAGGACACACTGTTTCATCTAGGAGTGACCTTCAACGAACTTCTGGAAGGATTTGCCGAGGAAGATACGATCACTTCGCCCCCGGCATACGATCCCGATCCGATTCCCGGGGCTCACGGAGAGACTGTAAGGGATATCAGTTTCGAGAGAACAGAGTTCAGTATCGACAAGACGATCGTTCAGGGATGGATCGACGGGACCTTGGACCCCTGGGCGAACGGGATCTCGATCAACTGGGCCTATCAACCCGACACGCTCGGCCTTATCGAGATGTATTCGCGAAACTATGGATCCAACCCTCCCCTTATAAAGGTGATATTCGAGGGAGGCGAAGTAGTGAGGCTTCCCGATATCTCGGACTACGCGGTCACCTCTGACCAGATCACGGCCCTGGCCGCGGCGGGGGGGACCGCGCGCAGATTATTCTTTGAATTCGATCTGGCCGGGGTCCCGGAGCTGGCGTCTCTTCACTACTCGTCCCTTGTCTTTCACACCGAGGGATCATCGGGACTCGGGGCTACATACGGTGAACAGCTTCTCGGGGCGACTACCGATTTTTCATATTACCTCTACACGCCTGACTCATCAGATCCGGACGATCCCGCGATCCTGAAGGGTACAGGTGTCTCATCGAACGTGATCCCTGTCAATATCGACGCGAAGATCAAGATACCCCTTGGGCAGTATACGATCGACATCCTTGACGGAACGAGAGTAAATCACGGCCTTGTTCTGCAGTCCGACCTAGAGGCCTCGAGGATCCAGATCCTGGCGATCTATGACTCGGCATCGGGTGACTCCCTGAGGCCGTACCTTGAAGTCATCTACACCATGCCGACCGATTTCGGGGGGAAGAAATGAGGACAGTCGTATTATACGCGGCCGCCCTTCTCACCCTTCTTCTTCCATGCGGCGCGAGGGCGCAGTCGATATACGGCATGAACTATATCGGCGAAGCCGTTCATCTAGGGAGCTCGAGGCACGAGGCCCTCGGCTACTCCGCGATCGCCGTACAGGATACGAGCAACTCGGTGACCGCCAATCCCGCCTCGACCGCGGATCTGCGGATGGTCACCCTGACCGTACAGCAGGTACTCAGCGCGAGCAGGGTCTACTATCTCGAATATACCTCAAAACAGACGAGATACACGGTTCCGACTTTCACCGCCTCATTCCCGTTCAGAGAGGGGCTGGTCCTTACTTCGGGATACAGGACCAGATATTATGGGAGGGCGGATTTCGCCTACCAGATCGACATCGAAGGGGCGCCGACCGGGTACCAGAACTACAAGCTCGACAGCAACATGTACATGATCCCCGTGATCGTAGCCTGGAAGCCTTTCAGTTCCCTCCGCGTCGCGGGCGAAGCGCAGTTCAATCTCGGTTCGATCATCGATAAGGTCAATGTCTGGTTTGACGACCTGAACTACAAGAATGTCGATTCGAAACGCACGAGGAGCTACACCGGCCTGTCATGGGGAGCCGCCCTGCTATGGGAGGCGCACCCCCGCCTGTGGCTGGGGGGCAATGTCGACGGAGCGGTCGACTACCGGGTGGAAGAGTCGATCGAAAATACTGTTTCCGAGCGCGACACCAATCTTACATACGATTATAAGCTGCCCCTCGCCTGGGATGTCGGGCTCTCGCTTCAACCCTTCGGACGGTGGTGGCTTTCCGTCATCGTACTGGACGAGGTCGGCGGCGGCCCCGGTCGGTTATTCCCAGCTCGAGGGGAATGTGGGGGACGAGACGCATATCGGGATCGGCATCGAGCGAAGAGCGGGCACTGGAAGGGAACGTCCTCAACCAGATTCCGATCAGGCTGGGATTCTATACGGACACCTGGCATCTGCAGTTCCCGGCGGGACAGGAAGTCAACTCGATGTTCCTGACCGCGGGGTCGGCAATACCGCTGGGCGATTCGCACGGAGCGATCGACTTTACCCTGGAGTTCGGACGGACGGGATCGAAGGAGGAGAACTTCGTCGAGGAGAACATCTTCCGGTTCGGGCTGAGTTTCAGCCTGTCCGAGCCCTGGTCAAAGCGCAAGACGAGAGGCATTGATGCGTAGGACAGACAGGGACAAGATGAGATCGGCAGTATTCACGATCATGATCATGTCAGCGGCGATCGGTGTGACGCCGGGTATCTCCGCGGGTCAGTCTTCCGGAGAGGCCGGCGAGATGCCGCTTTCCCAGCAGCTTGAAGGGCTGGGGCCCGAGCCGAGGCTTGCCTATCTGCGTCACCTGGCCCGACAGGGGCGCGTAGATGCCGATGTGATGTTCCAGACCGCTGTCGCCTTTCACGAGCTCGGCCTGACCGATTCAGCCCTGTATTATTATGACAGGACGATCGCGATAGCCCCCGATGATTTCAAATCTCATGTGAACAAGGGAGTCATCTTCGATGATGAGGGCGACTATGCCCGTGCGATCCAGAGTTTCGCCATGGCGGCTACTCTTAATCCGGAAGATGTCCTCGCCCATTCTCACCTCGCCTTTCTCCTCCACCAGAACGGGGATCACAGGGAGGCATGGAACCACCTTGACGCGGCCCTTCGAGCTCGATCCCGGCCATCCTCAGCCGCATTTCTATCTCGCGGTATTCTTCTGGGAGGCGAGGATATTCAGGGAGGCCATGAGGGAATGGGAGACGGTCATGGAGCTCGAACCGGAGGGTTTTCTCGCCGCCAAGGCCCGGGACAACATAGTAATGCTGCAGAAAGCGCTCGAATCTCCTTCTCCGGACGGCGACTGGCACCCCGAACATTGATTCAATCTTCATCTTGACAGTTCAGGAAGCTTTTTCTAGATTTAAACAGGGTAAAGGGTTATTATGAGTGGAAATCCAGATGAATACCCATGTGTGTGAAAGGATGGGATCGTGATAAGAACCTTGATCTGTACTGACCTTCTGGCTGATCGCCTTGTTCGCGGGGTGCGGCGGGATCGAGCGGAGGACAGCTCCGTCGAGACCGATCCTGCCGCGAACACGGGCGACTCCTCGACCGATTCACAGGGATTCGAGCGAAACCTCGGGCCCGGCGGAGATCGCCTACCAGTCGGCAAAACAGTTCATGTCGGCCGGCAACTACACCGAAGCGATCGCGAACCTGGAAAAAGCGGTCTCCATCAAGCCGACATATCTCGCGGCGTGGTCCGACCTGGGCAGGGCATACACCGACAGGAAAGATTACGAGAAAGGGATAGCCGCCTACCAGAAAGCTCTCGAGCTGTCTCCCGACAACGAGGCGCTGATCGCCTCGATAGGATACAACTATCTCAACCTCGATGATTTCGACAACGCCGAGATCTACTACCTGATGCTTGTCGAGGAAGACACGCTCAACTACAACGGCAATGTCAACCTCGCCTTCATCGCGCAGAGGCGCGACGATACACGCGGGGCGATCACCTACTACGAGCGGGCGCTGAAGACGAATCCAGGGGACGCGACGACGATGGGTACGCTCGCTTCCCTGTACGGAACTCTCGGCAACAAGGAAAAGAAATACGAGTATCTCCACATGGCCATAGAGGCGGCGCCGGAGAACCATCAGTTCAAGAAGCAGCTGGCGAAGGCGTACTTCAACGAGAAGGATTATGAGAATGCTATTCCTCTCTATGAGTCGCTCGTGACGGAATTTCCCGATGACGCCAACTATCATCAGAGGCTTGGATTCGCGCTTTCGCAGACCGACAGGAAAGCCGAGGCGCCGGCCGAGCTGGAGAAAGCGATCGAGCTCAGTGGCGGAGACGCCTTTACATACGCGATCATTGCGAAGATCTACAATGAGAACAAGATGTACCAGAAGGCGGCTGACGCGGCGAAGGCCGGTGTCGCCCTCAACGGCGGTGAGCTCGCTTTCCTCAACTATCAGTGGGGCGAGGCGCTTTCCAAGATGAACGATTATGAAGGCGCGATCGCCAAGTTTGAAAAGGTCGCCGGTATGGGTGATCCTCTATGGTCCGGCCCTGCGGCCAAGCAGGTCGACCGTCAGCAGAAACTGATCAAGATACGGGAGGCCAAGAAGGAGCAGGAACAGTACGAATAGACCCATTCCTGATCCTTATATGACCAGTGCTCATTTCCGGAGCCTCCCCAAAGAGTGGGGAGGCTCCGTCTTTTACTGGACGGAGGTGAGATCGATGGTCTCTTCCGGGAAGACGCGCAGGCGCCGTCCGGGAGTACCGTTGGCAGCGCTCATCGTTCTGATGTTTGCCGCTACGGTTCCCGTTACTGCCGCCGATACCAATGCCGTACTTACCGAATCAGTTCCACCGCAGCAGGAAGCGCCGCAGGCTGACGCGCCAGCGGCCGCTAATGATGAAGAAGAGGGTCCGGAGGCGCCCGCGGGTCAGAGGGTCGTGATCGTCCTCGACAAAGGGGGCGAGATCGTGATTGAACTCATGCCGAAGGAGGCGCCTCTTACCGTGGAGCGGTTCACCCTGCTGGTGAATGACGGCTTCTACAACGGGCTCAAGTTCCACAGGGTGGAGTCGTGGTTGATCCAGACAGGCAAGAAGGATACAGATCTCGAGCCGATCGAGGGCGAGATGTTCTTCCAGAGCCTCAAACACGACAAGGGGATGGTAGGCATGGCCCGCTATCCTGACGATTATGACTCTGGATCCACTCAGTTCTACATCCTCAAGGAGTGCAAGAATGCACTCAACGGCGAGTACACGATCTTTGCGTGCGTGGTCGAGGGGATGGATGTAGTGATGAAAGTCGAGAAGGGAGCCAAGATAGAAGAGATAAAGTTCGTTGAATAGCTGATGAAGATCAGACATGCATGGATAGGGGTATTGACCTATATAATATTTTTGTCCTTCGGATGCGGTCAGGCACTTGACCTGAGAACCCACTTTCAGGTATATATATATGGCTGCGAGCGATGACTGGACCGTAACATGAAGGACGAAGAATGCGATTTACCGCTATGTTCAGGTATGGTCTGAGGGCTCTGGCTGTCATGTCCGAGAGGTACGGAGGACAGCCCGTATCGGCGAAGGAGATATCGGAAAAGGAGGATATCTCTTCCAGCTTTCTCGAGCAGCTTCTCGCCCACCTTCGTAGACATGAGATCATCGTAGGGGTGAGAGGGCCGGGAGGCGGATTCCGGCTGAAGAGGCCTCCCGAGGAGATCAAGATCGGCGATGTCGTAGAGGCTCTGGAAGGGCCATTCTACGTCGCGAGTTGTCTCAACGGGGATTGCGAGGGAGAAAATGAGAATCCCTGTGATAAATTCGAAGACTGCACAGTAGTGCCGATGCTGAAGAAACTCGAGGGTGATATATCGAACGTCCTTTCGTCGTATAACCTGTCTGATATACAAGGGCTGTTCGACATGGAAAAGGCCGACTGACACTGCGTCGCCGGCCACAGGATGATATCTGCAGCAGAGTGCCAGTGCCAGTACCGGCGTTGGGGACTATCATTGCCACCAGGGATAATCAAGATATGAACGATTCGAAGCGCAGGGTCTATTTCGACCATAACGCCACCACCTATATGCGGGAGGAAGTAATCGAGGCGATGCTTCCTTTCCTGCATACGAGATTCGGCAATGCGAGCAGCCTGCATTTTTTCGGGCAGGAGAACCGCGGCGTCATCGATGAGGCCCGTGGTCACGTCGCCTCCTTCATAGGAGCTGAACCTTCCGAGGTCATATTTACATCGGGCGGTACCGAGTCGGACAACATGGCGATAAGGGGAGTCGTAAAGGCGCTTCGAGAAAAGGTCCCCGAGCCGCACCTCATCACATCCGCGATAGAGCACCCGGCGGTCCTGAGGACATGTGAAGCTCTGGAAAAAGAAGGCGTGACCGTCACTTACCTTCCTTGCAGGAGGGACGGTTCCGTCGATGCCGCTGATCTCGAAGCGGCCGTGACCGACCGCACCATCCTGGCCAGTATAATGGTCATCGAATAACGAGACCGGCGTCATCCAGCCGCTGCAGGAGATATCGAGGATCGTAAAGGAACGTGGGATCATCCTTCACGTTGATGCCGTCCAGGGCATGGGGAAGATACCGGTCGATGTTGGCGATCCCATAGTCGATCTGCTCTCGATTTCGGCCCACAAGTTCTATGGGCCGAAGGGTGTAGGGGCACTGTACGTCAGGCGCGGCACGCCGCTGGAGCCGGTATACACTGGCGGCCACCAGGAAGAAGGCCTCAGGCCCGGCACGGAGAATATCCCCGCAATCGTAGGATTCGGCGAGGCGTGCAGGCTCTCCGAGGAGAATCTCGAGGAGGAGATGGCGAGGTTATGCGCCCTGCGCGACAGGCTCCAGGAGGGAATACTCGAGAAAGTGCCCAATGTGCATATAAACGGCGATGGAGCTCCGCGGGTTCCGAATACATGTAACGTCACAGTTCCAGGCATAGAAGGCGAGGCGATGTCACTCAATCTCAGCATGCTCGGCTTTGCCCTTTCGAGCGGCAGCGCCTGCGCGACCGGGGACCCCGAACCGAGCCATGTCCTCAAGGCGATGGGCCTTGATCCCGTCGAGGCGCAGGGCGCGCTCAGGATCAGCCTTGGCATCTGCAATACAGACGAGGATGTCGACGCATTCCTGGATACCTTCCCCGAAGTAGTCAAAAGGCTTCGCGAGCTGTCCCCCATAAAGGGAGAGAGCTGATCTCTTGACCAATCCGACTGGATCTCTTTCAGAATACTTCGGCCGTGAATATTCAAGCCGCGGCTGCGCAGTGCTTCTGATCCTTTCCGTTCTGCTTTCGATCCTTCTTCCGGCCCAACCGGCCGAAGCGTACGACAGAAGATTCGTCGACGGTCTCGAAGGGTATTACGAGAGATCCGCAACGTGCGGAACATATGTCATCTGCTTCGCGGACGGTGGGGAGAAGCTTGCCGGCGAGATAGAGAAGATAGTATGCAGGTCGGCGGGCGATGTAGCAGCCGGCATCGGGCTCGAGGAAGTCGCCCCTATAGCCTTCATCATAGCTCCTGATACACCGTCATTCAGGCTGCTGCACGGCGGCCGCCTTCCGGAGTGGGGTGAGGCGTTCGGGGATTCGCGCAGAATGATCATCGGCATCGACGCTTCCCGGATCCTGATGTCGAACCGGCCGGTCAGGACTGTCATCCTGCATGAGCTTTCACATGTATTCCTGGCGCAGCGGACGGCGGGAGCACGCTGCCCCTCCTGGTTTGTCGAGGGGGTAGCGATGCGGCAGTCGAGGGAGTGGACTATGGGCGATCAGTGGCGCCTCGCACTGTCCGTGGCGAGGGATGACGCGCCGCGCCTCGAGGACATAAGGGGCAGGTTCCCGAAGAACGCGGGGAAGGCGGCCATGGCCTACCGGATCAGCTACGCCGCGGTCGACGAACTGATCGGGGGAGAAGAGAGGGACCTGGTAACGTTTACCGCTTTTCTCAGGGACAGCGGAGATTTCGAGAAGGCTTTCACGCTGACTTTCGGGGAAACGGCCAGTGAGTTTTCAGGCAGGTTCGAAGCGGCCATGAGAAACAGGTATCGGAAGACGGCGCTGTTCCTCAATATCTCTCCTTATGGTCTTACACTATCGCTCCTTTTCATGCTTGCATACCTGATCAAGAGAAACAGAAGCAGAAAGAGGGTCGAAGAGTGGGAGATGGAGGACCCTGCGTCCCGGTCGGAGCATTGAAACTGCCTGATGCCTGTCTGCTCTTGACAGCCTGACGGGCACTTCTTATACTAACCGGTACCTTCCGCGGGTCTGCGGAAGCGGTTTTTTTTGGAGGGCTAGTCCTAATTGGTAAGGCAGCGGATTTGAAATCCGCCGGGCGTAAGCCCTTGGGGGTTCGAGTCCCTCGCCCTCCGCCATGAAAAGATGAAGTCAAGCGGAGAGGTGGCCGAGCGGCTGAAGGCATCCGCCTGCTAAGCGGTTGTAGGGTTAACACTCTACCGAGGGTTCGAATCCCTCCCTCTCCGCCACTATTTGAGATAGTTTCGACAGAATATGCGCCCATAGCTCAATTGGATAGAGCGCTTGGCTACGGACCAGGAGGTTGGGGGTTCGAATCCTCCTGGGCGTATTAATCGCATTCGGCGGCCTTCGGGCCGCCGAATGTCGTTTGGAATGTTATTGTTAGAAGATTATATGCTTGGAGGGTCATGTGGTATCCGAGCCGTGGTGCATGTGGATACCGTGAAACCCTTCGGGAGATTCCCTGCGGGAGATGGCGGTAATATCTTGCGCCGGATACAAATAAACATTAATTTATAAGAGATAACAAAAAAGCACTTGACGGGCGGTATAGGGCCATTGTAGTCTTTTTTCGGGTTTTTCCCGTCCGGGGAAACCCGGTTATTATCAGAAAAATTCACAAAGAAACGGGTAACCGTCAACCCACTGGAAAGGGACAGGATATGCTGGAAATCAGGACCCATGGCCGGGGTGGCCAGGGCTCGGTGATCGCTTCGGAGATCCTGGCAGATGCTTTCTTCCACGAAGGGAAGTTTGTCCAGGCGTTTCCGGCCTTCGGTGTCGAGCGCAGGGGCGCTCCCGTGATGGCATTCACCCGCGCCTCAGAGGGTGAGATCCGCGAGAGGTGTCAGATCTACGAGCCCGATCATCTCATTGTCCTCGACCGCGTGCTTCTGAAGACCGTCAATATAACAGACGGGCTGAAGGACGGCGGCTGGATCGTGATTAACACGAACATGGAGTGCGATGACGATGAACTGCTCGAGAAGTTCAGCATCGCGACGGTCGACGCGGCTAAGATAGCGCTGAGTCACAAGCTCGGATCGCTCGCAGCTCCGATCGTGAACACGTCGATCATCGGCGCGTTCGCCGGAGCGACCGGCCTGGTCGGACTCGACGCGGTCAAACAGGCGATCGAGGGCTTCGTTCCGTTCAAGAAGGAAGCGAATATGCAGGCGGCAGAGGACGCCTTCAACGGGGTGAAGATCATCTCCAAAAAATAGATCCGGGGCCGTACAACAGGCCCGGTCCCGAAGAGGGATCAGATAAGGCTGGAGGCTGAATGGTCAAGAAAATCGAATTCGAGAGTTACAAAGAGATGCCGATCCGTCCGATGACGACAGGTTCCATGATGTGGAACCTCACCGGATCGTGGCGGAACGTAAGGCCTCTCTACGATTTCAAGACGTCACCGTGCATCCTCGGATGTCCCACTAACGAGAATATACAGCAGTACATCTATCTCGTTACGCTGGGAAAGTACGAGGAGGCATGGAAGACGATCATCGACAGCAACCCGATGCCCGCGGTGACGGGCAGGGTCTGTTTTCATCCGTGTATGACGAAGTGCACACGGAAGGATTACGATGAGGCAGTAAACATCAACGCTATCGAGAGGTCACTCGGGGACCTTGGTCTCGAGAACGGCAGCTGGATGGAAAAGACGAAGGCGGGAAAGAAAGAAAAGGTGGCAGTCGTAGGAAGCGGCCCCGCCGGGCTATCGTGCGCCTTCTATCTCGCCAGGCAGGGATACGCCGTGACTCTGTTCGAGAGGGACAAGGCTCTCGGCGGCGTTCTCAGGTGGGGAATACCCGAGTACAGGCTCCCCAATGAACTCCTCGACAGGGTCGTCTCACAGATCCTCGACTCGGGGCCGATCGAGGTCAAGGCCGGTGTCAAGGTCGGGACAGATATCACTTTCGATCAGCTTGAGAAGGATTACGACGCCGTTTTCCTAGGCCTGGGACTGATGAGCAGCCGCGGCCTCGGAGTGGATGGCGAGGACAAGGAAGGGATCGAGCCCGGCCTCGATTTCCTCCGCAGGGTCAACAGCGGCGAGAAGGTCGATCCGGGCGCGAAGGTAGTCGTGGTCGGAGGCGGGAACACCGCGATGGATGTCGCCAGGTGCGCACTCCGGTCAGGCAGTGAGGTCACGGTCGTATACCGCCGTACTAGAAACGAGATGCCGGCGATCGCCGAGGAGATAGAGGAAGCGGAGAAAGAGGGAGTGGCGTTCCATTTCCTCGCCGCTCCGAAGGAACTCGTTATCGAGAGCGGAAAGCTCGTTCGGGGTATCTTCCAGAAGATGGAGCTCGGCGAGCCCGACGATTCGGGAAGGCGCAGGCCGGTACCGGTCGAGGGCGAGACGATAGAGCTCGAGGTGGACAGGCTCTTCACCGCGATCGGTGAACAGGCCGATCTCGAAGGGATCGAATCTTCGGTCGAGACTGAATGGAACCTTATAAAGACAGGCGGCGAGACAGGCGATACTTCCAATCCGAAGATCTTCGCCGGTGGCGATGTAGTAACCGGAGCGGCTAGTGTGGTCGAAGCCATCGCAGCCGGACGCAAGGCAGCCGGGAAGATCGGCCGAATGCTTGCCGGTCAGGCAGAGCCGGAGATCGAGGAGCCGAAGACTGTCGGCATAGAGGATATGAACACGGATTATTTTACCCACTCGAAGAGGAACCTCGTTCCGGGTATCTCGACATCCGAAGCGAAGGCTGGATTCTCGGAGATAAAGACGGGGTTCACACCGGAGCTGCTCGCCGCTGAGGCGGACCGGTGCTTCTCGTGCGGTGTGTGCAATTATTGCGATAACTGCTGGGTATACTGTCCCGACGTCGCCATCAAGCGGCACGAGGACGAATATGAATTCGATTACGATTACTGCAAAGGCTGTCTCGTCTGCGCGTTCGAGTGCCCGCGCAACGCCATATCGATACGGGAGGAGGGAAAATGAAGAAGGTCATCATGGGAAACCACGCCGTCAGTTACGGCGTAAAAGCTTCTGAGGCCAAGGTCATCTCGGCCTATCCGATCACGCCGCAGACCCATATCGTGGAGCTCCTGTCCGAGATGTGTGCGAACGGTGAGACTGGACGCGAAGTTCATCAAGGTGGAATCGGAACACAGCGCGATGGCAGCCTGCGTCGGAGCGTCGGCCGCCGGATCGAGGACCTTCACGGCGACATCGTCCCAGGGACTGCTCCTCATGCACGAGATGCTTCACTGGGCCGTGGGCGCGAGGCTCCCGATCGTGCTGGCTAATGTCAACAGGGCCGTCGGGCCTCCGTGGTCGATCTGGACCGACCAGAACGATTCCCTTTCCCAGAGAGACGTCGGCTGGCTTCAGATATACTGCGAGTCTAACCAGGAGACACAGGATACAGTTCCCCAGGCCTTCAAGATAGCCGAGGAACTCCAGATGCCCGTGATGCTCGTCATGGACGCCTTCTTCCTCTCTCATACATACGAGATCGTAGATATCATCGAGAAGGAAGAGGTCAGGAAATTTCTGCCGCCGTACGAGCCCGATATCAAGATCGATACGGCCGATCAGCATTCGTTCGGCAACCTGGCGGGTCCCGACCACTACATGGAGCTGCGCTACATGATCCAGGAAGCGATGGACAGGGGCCTCGAGGTGATCAAGAGGGTCGACAATGAATTCAAAGAGATGTTCGGCCGCGGATACGGGCTCATCGAGCCCTATCGCTGCGACGATGCCGAGATCATATTCGTGACCTCGGGCACCGTGGCCTCTACGACGAGGGTCGTTATCGATGATCTCCGCGACGAGGGGATCAAGGCCGGGTCGCTGAAGATAAGGGTCTTCAGGCCCTTCCCGATCGAAGAGGTTTTCGCGGTCCTCTCGAAGGCTAAGAAGGTCGCCGTGATCGACCGTAACATCTCGTTCGGAGCGCACGGTATCTTCTACCAGGAGATCAAGAGTGCTCTTTACGGCCGAACCGACATCCCGATCCTCGGCTATATCGCGGGCCTCGGTGGCCGCGACATCACGCCGAAGGTCGTCCGCGAGATCGCCGACAAGGCGATCGGCGACAAGGATCCGGAGAGATATATCAACTGGATAGGAGTGAAGATATGAAAGCGCCGCGTATTCCGATGGAAGAGCTGATGGGCTCCGGGCATCTCGCCTGCCAGGGATGCGGAGCTACTCAGGCTATGAGATTTGCCCTCAAGGCGCTCGGTCCGAAGACCGCGCTCACCATCCCGGCATGCTGCTGGGCAGTGATCGACGGCACGTTTCCCCACTCGGCCGTCAACCTGCCGATATTCCATACGGCGTTCGAGACGGCCGCGGTCGTGGCCGCCGGTCTCAAGGCCGGGCTCGAGATGAGGGGCGACAGCGAGACGACCGTGATGGCCTGGGCGGGCGATGGAGGCACGTACGACATCGGTCTTCAGGCCCTCTCCGGCGCCGCCGAGCGTAACGAAGACATCATCTACGTCTGCTACGACAACGAGGCGTACATGAACACCGGTATCCAGCGCTCATCCTCGACACCTGTCGGGGCATGGACCACCACAACGCCGGTCGATAACTACAAGAGAGAGCCGAAGAAGAACATGATCGATATCATGGCTGCTCACTCGATCCCCTACATCGCAACCTGTTCGGTCGCATGGCCCGAGGACGTGATCAACAAGTTCCGCAAGGCGAAGGAGATGAAGGGAACGAGGTACATCCATATATTCGCGCCATGCCCGACAGGCTGGAAGCTCGCTCCCGAGCTCTCGATCCAGAGCGCGAGAAGGGCCGTCACATCGCGTGTTTTCCCGATCCTCGAGATCACCGAGTACGGCGAGAAGCTCGAGGTCTGGAAGGACTTCGAGCCGACATCGGTACGCGAATACCTCAAGCCGCAGGGGCGCTTCAGGCACCTGACCGACGAGGAACTCGACGGGATCGAGAAGGATGTCGAGAGAAAATGGCAGAGGCTGCTCGCCAAGGAAAAGATGATGGCGGCCATCCCCGGGATGGAATAGGCGGGTCGATTCCGAGGTCAGTATGACAAATGAAAGGGACCGCTCACAGGAGCGGTCCCTTTTTGTAGATATATCCAGAGCCTGATGATCAGTCGTTGCTGTTGTTCCACTTCCACTGGTGTGGCCAGCTCATCGTATTGTCCCTGACCACTGTATGGCACACATGGCAGTTGATGATCCTGTCGGGATCGGCGGTGCCGTGCTTTTCCTCGAATTCGTGTATATCGTCGACGTCGCCTCTGGAATCCTCATGACACACGCCGCAGCTTCCGATCGTCTTTGCTCCGCCCTGGTACTCGATAGGCTGGTAGTTGTCGGCCATCAGCGTCGAGGGGTACATTGCGTGAGGCGAGTTATGGCAGGCAGCGCAGTAGACAGAACCGTGTCCCATGGCGTTGCGGAAGAGGGTGCCCGACGGCTCCATCCCCGGCACACCGGTATGGCACGATCCGCATGACGGCTCGTTGGCCCAGGGTACCCGGCCTTCTACGATCGATGAAGCCATCTCGGCCAGGTCACCGTGGCAGGTCTCACAATTGCCGTCTGCCGCCGTGTGTTTTTCGCTTCTCATGCACTTCGTGTTTATCCCCGGGTGGCAATCGTAGCATGTGGCCTCCCGGGAAGCGTGGGCCCCGTGAATAGCTTCCGAGAGGTATATGCCGGCGCTGCCGGTACCGACCGTGCCCAGCGCGGGGCTTCCATGGCAGGAAGCGCAGAGGAAGGGTACCGAATCGGCTAGGCTCGTCATGTGAAGGCGGTCATGGTCGGCGATGACATCGGTCCACGCGTCGGCGGTATGGCACTTCGAACAGGTGATCTCGTCCGAGACCGGTACAGTCGCCCTCGTCGATGCGACAGTCTTCCCCTCGTTGTCCTTCACCGTGATTATCCCCGTCTGGTACGCGCTGTAATCGGATGAATCGCTGACGGGCACGACCGGTATCCCTTCGGCGACAAAATGGTCGGAGGCATTTTCCATATGGCCGGAGAGCCCCGTTCCCGTCAGGCCGATATTATTGGCGGGGGCTGTGAATCCGGGGACGAACCGGAAAAGAGCGTCAGCATTATCCCAGAATCCCCCGTACTCCTCCTTGCCGTAAGAGTATGTGTTGTTGTCCAGCCTGAAGTCGACCGTAAGGCCGGCCGTGACTATCCGGGGCGGGTCGCCCCGTTCGATCACCTGGGCCCAGACATTGTTGTAGGGGGGAAGGATCACTGCCTGATCGTATGTGTCGTTAAGGCAGTGCATCCCGAGATCGTTCCAGGCGAATACGACATATTCACCGGTAACAGTCGAACCTCCGCCGTTTTCACCGGGATTCGTAGAATCGTCTCCGCATCCTGAGAGTACGACTAGTGTTATGGCCAGGACCGGGATGATACGGTGCATGTGAGACCTCCAGAGCATAGGGCACTGTGGTATTGCCGGCGGGGCGACCTCAGACGCCATGATGCTATACCACGCGTACCTGATAATCAAGACAGTAATCAATATTATTTAAGTATGTTATCAGATGGCGCTCGATGATCCTGCCTTATTCCCGTTTTTTAAACCTTTCCATGTGCCGGCTTCCAAAGACGCGCTCCGCTTCCAGCCGGTTGTGTTTCCCGCACAGCAGCCGGAGGTTCCCGGGTGAATCGTCCCCGCCGAGCGCAAAAGGTACGATATGGTCTATCTGCAGGTTCCATTTAGAGTTACATCTTTTGCCATCTGAGCCTTTGAAGGTGCATCTCCCTCCGTCGCGTAGAAAGACCTCGTCGCGGACCTTTGCCGGTATGTTGCGCGTTCTCCGGCCGGATCTGTCGCCGCCGCCCGATCCATTGACGGCGTTTGACGATCCGGTCCCGCAGCTGGTCCCCGCTGCCAGTCGTTTTTCCCGCCTGGCGGCTCTTCCCTCAGGGCTGTGACGTTCGATGTATTCGTCCATCAGCAACATGAAGAGAGCCTCGAAACTGATACCCTGGGGATATCTGCTAGAGAGCAGGGCCTTCATGCGGTCGAACTTTTTCTTGAACTCGTTGTTTACGGCAAATTCGAACTTGAACTTCCTGCTGATCCTTACATGTTCGAAAATCTCGGGCCCCGGTCTTCCCGATCCCGGTGCGGGGAATTTTCCACTCCCGGCGCCGGGAGTAGATCCGGCACTCCCGGCACCGGGAGTGGGGTCGAACCCGGCGGTGCCGTGACTGGAACCGGTGCCGGGACTGGAAGAGGTCCTTCCCGGACGGGCGGTTTTTCCGTCTGCGGCAGCGGGCACCATCACGCAGACCGGCTTGACTCGGTCCTTCAGGACGCGGGCGGGCCTGTACGCAGCCGCGAAGGCCTCGACCTCACGGGTCGGCCTGTTCCTGATCCCCTGGACGATCTCCCTGAAATTCTCCCTGGTCAGGATCCCCGAGATGAGGGACAGGGAATAGAGATTGATCTCGCCGTTGAGGAGATATCCCTCGAGAGAAGAAAACTTCCCGATAGTCCTGGCAGCTGCGATCCTTCTCCCTGCGGCGGATCTCGAATATTTCAGGTGCTGAGTGCAGAATTCAAACAGAGACGAATATCCCCTTGGCAGGTAGAGCTTTCGACGTTCCATCTCCAGAAGGTGCCGAAGGACCGCAGCGAGGAGCATGCGTTCCTTCCCCCTCAGGGATTCGAGCTGTCGTATCAGCCTGTTGTCTGAAAGAGTGCCCAGGGAATCGAGCCGGATTGAGTCGTTCATACTTCCACCTCCCATTGTCCACCCACCACGCACAGACATTATAACACGGGATCCCGGGGACGTGACAGGAGAACGTAGAGGCGTTTTCCTGTGGGAGGCGAAAAAGAGATGATGGCCTGTTCCCCCGGCGGGTCTCCCGGGCCGCCTGTATCGCTCTGGCGGGTATCCCGCAGGCCTGTCCGGACGGGTCGAAAAATACCTCCAAAATGTTGTCAATATAGAAATTAAGAAAGATTTCCAAATTATCTTATGGAGCAGTTTGACTGGAGGCGCAACTGTACAGTAATAGATAGATCCGGTGATCCTGATACTGAAGTTCATTCCTGTACGTCTTGCCCTGATACGGATTGACACTGCGATAATCACACTGGTATCTTTCAGAGCGATATTCTAGTCCTTCAACTGGAAACCGGAGTGGAAGATGAAAAAAACAGTAATATCAGTAATCGCGCTCGTACTGCTCGCGATGGCCGGATGCAAATCGAAGCATCCGGTGAGCATAGAGGCCGAACCTGATTTCAACCCGGGAGAATACACGACGATACTGGTCCTGCCGACGATAAGCACTATCACCAGGGGCGAGGATCCGAAGCGCGATTCGGAGAGGATCCCCAACAGGGTCCTCTGGGAGTTCGTTTCCGATAGATACGATTACAAGTTCCTTTCGCCGGAGCAGTTCAGGATGGTCGTCGCGAAAGCGGACCTCGCGGAGAGGTCCGAGGAATTCAAGACCAAGTGGAGCCGGGAGCATATAGTGCATATGGACCTGTGCCGGGCGATCAAGGCGGAACTGGACGTAGACCTGCTGCTCGTCCCCGTAGTATATCTGTGGCACAAGGACGAGACGGATTATCGTGAAGCTGCGGCTGCATCGGTGACTCAGGTAGGCATGACGCTCAGCCTGATAGATCCGGGCAACGGGCATGTTCTCTGGGACGCGACCGATGAGAATTACAAGGAATCGGTCCGGAGTGAAGGGGACAGGGTCCAGTCCTCATCCGCAGGTATCGACAGGAGGGTATCAGGGACCTCGATATCGGGAGGAGATATCTACGCGGCGCCTCCGTTCGATGATGTGGTGGTCCTTGTCCTGGAGTCGCTCGTCGGGGCGATACCCGAAAAATCGGGCTCCTGACAGAGGTGACAGCCGGCAGGCACGCTGAAAGATATACCCGATGGATGAGAGATGGATGAAGGAGGCGCTGGCCGAGGCTGCGCTGGCCCTTGAGGCGGGTGAAGTGCCGGTTGGCGCCGTCGTGGTCCGTGGCGGCGAGGTTATAGGGAGGGGCCGTAACGAGGTCGAGACGAGAAAGACCGCTACGGCTCACGCCGAGATCCTTGCGATCGACAGCGCTTCAGCCGTGACGGGAGACTGGAGACTCGACGGCTGCAGCGTCTATGTCACATCCGAGCCGTGTCACATGTGCCTCGGGGCTCTGTATCTCGCCAGGGCGGAACGTGTCGTCTACGGGGCGAGGCAGCCTAGAAGCGGCGCCTGCGGATCTGTAGGTGACCTTCACCACGCGGACTTGTACGGTCACAGGCTGATCGTCAAGAGCGGGGTGCTCGAGGAAGAATGTCTTTTGCTTCTGAGGAAGTTTTTTACTAGATTACGTGAGGACTGAGACGCACCCGGTTGATATGACACTCGATGGTGCGTGGACTGGTCTCCGATACTGCGTGGACTGGTCCCTGACAGATTATTAGCGGAGAGATGCGAGAGCTGGCTTAATCGGCACGATTGGAAATCGTGTGAGGGGGTGACTCCTCCGAGGGTTCGAATCCCTCTCTCTCCGCCATTTTTATGTCCATCCCGGCATAAATTATATCCAATCCTGGCGTAAATCATGTCCGTCCCGGCCATTAATTATGTCCGTCCCGGCCATTAATTCACATAATCAGCAGACAATACGACTCTCCGCTATTGATATCTTGGCGCCGATTATATATAGTTCCCGACGGAGAGATGCCGGAGCGGTTGAACGGGACGGTCTCGAAAACCGTTGAGGGGGCAACTCCTCCGAGGGTTCGAATCCCTCTCTCTCCGCCATTGGATTGGACTGCCGGGCCGTGGTAAGCGGGCCGGCGTTGATAATAAAGGGTGGGGATGTAGCTCAGCTGGGAGAGCACCTCGTTCGCAACGAGGGGGTCGTCGGTTCGAATCCGATCATCTCCACCATTTCTATCAGAGATCGTGCTAGGCGGGGAATTAGCGGTGCCCTGCACCCGCAATCCGCTATAGCGGGGCCGAATTCCCGGTTGAGGGAGCGTTGTCTCCGAGCGATCGGCGGCGGGAAGTGGTGTTGAGTGCCAGGACCCGCGCAATGAGAACCTGCCAACCCCGTCAGGACCGGAAGGTAGCAGCGGTACGCAGTCATTCTTATGTGCCGCGGGTATCCTGACAGGAGCTAACCCTGACGCAAGAGCCGGGGGTGCCTTTCGATTCCGGGTGCACGGTCTCCTGAACTTCTTACCGGGGGACTGCGCTCATGTCTTATCTCGTGCTTGCCAGAAAATGGAGACCCGGGACCTTCGCCGAGGTAGTCGGCCAGGACCATGTCACGTCCACACTCCAGAAGGCCTACGAGAAGGGCAGGCTGGCGCATGCCTATCTCTTTTCTGGACCGCGCGGTTGCGGCAAGACCACGACGGCTCGGCTGCTCGCGAAGATCATCAACTGCGAGGAACCCGACAACGGCGAGCCATGCAACAAGTGCTCCTCATGCGTCTCCGTAAACAGCGGCAACCATCTCGACATGATAGAGATCGACGGTGCATCCAACAGGGGGATCGATGAGATAAGGGACCTGAGGGAGAAGATCGGGTACGCCCCCTCGCAGTCCAGCTCGAAGATCTATATCATCGACGAGGTCCACATGCTCACTCAGCAGGCTTTCAATGCCCTGCTCAAGACTCTCGAGGAACCCCCGGGACATGTCTACCTGATATTCGCGACGACAGAGCCGCACAAGGTCCCCGCTACGATCCTGTCGCGCTGCCAGAGATTCAATTTCAAGAGGCTCGAACTGTCCGAACTCTCCGGGCAGCTCAAAAGGATATGCGATTCCGAGAAGATAAAGTACGATCGCTGAAGCGCTGACATTGATATGCAGAAGGGCCGACGGTTCGATGCGCGACGCGGAATCACTGCTGGACCAGTGTATTTCGGCCGCCGAAGAAAAGATCGACCTCGATACCGTCCGGAAGGTCCTGGGACTGGTCGATTCACAGATCGTCTCCGGACTGCTCGACGCGGTGAGCCGCCGTGACAGGAACGAGGCGCTTTCGGTAGTGGACCGGGTGACCGCTTCCGGCATGGATCTCGAAGAGTTCTTCATCGGCTTCATCGAAGGGATACGGAATCTGCTGGTCATCTCGGTATCGGCAGGCCGGACCGACTGGCTCGACCTCACTTCGGGCGAGATAGAGGAACTGTCCGCGATCGCGGAGAAGTTCGAGATAGAGGACCTGCTGTTTATTTTCCGCTCGATGTCGAGGGCGCACCGTGAGCTAAAGGGTACGAGCAATCCGCGATATCATATTGAAGCAGCCGTGGCGGAAGCCGCATCCTGGGAATCGGCGGTGGAGATAGGCGAACTTATCAGCAGGCTCGAGTCCGGAGAGGGTGGCGCATCCGCGGTATCAGGGAGCGCGGCGAACGGCAGCGGAGCCGCCAGGCGGGGACAGGCTGAAAGGCCGGGAGCAGCGGAAGGATCCGGGCCGGCGATGTCGTCGGCAATGGTCGACGCTGCCGCGCCGTCCGACTCGCCCGCGGCCGGGGCATCCCCGGCGGAAGAACCGGCGGCAGGGCCATCCGGGACCCCCGAGATACCGGTCAGGGAGAATCCCCTTCTTGAAGCTCTCGGTGGCAGGGATGAGTGGGAGCGGTTTCTCGCGCAGGTCAGGGAAGCGAAGCTCACCGTCGGTATATGGCTGATGTCGGCGGAGGTCGCCGGTATCGAGGATGGGAACCTGATCCTCTCCTTTTCGCCGCAGAACAGGTTCGCCATGGCGATGATAAGAGACGCGAAGAACAGGCGGCTGATAGAGGATCATCTCGAAAAGTTCTATGGAAGAAAATTTACCGTGGAGACATGTGAAACGGTCGATATCAAAGTGGGCAGTCCCGACAACCAGGCAAAGATGGAGATAGACGCGCGGACAAAACCGCGTCCGGGCGGCAAAGAGCCGGAAGGGGCAGAAGAGGGTCCTGAGCCGGCAGACAGGCAGGTTGCCGGAGCGAAGCCCGGGAAAAAGGGCCCCCGCGCCGCTAAAAAGAAAGCCGGAGCCGCAAAAACCGAAAGCCCGGCACTGGACCGGATCATGAAGAGCCTGGACGCGGAGCTCCTGGACTGATTCGGCGGTCCCGGAGAAAACAATAAACAAGAAAGACGGGGAGAACATAATGAAGGACATGGGCAAGCTTCTCAAACAGGCGCAGCAGATGCAGGCGAAAATGGCCCAGATGCAGGCAGAACTGGCTGAAAAGAGCGTTGAGGCCTCAGCCGGGGGCGGTATGGTCAAGGTGGTCATGAACGGCAGACACGAGGTAGTCTCCGTGACGATCGATCCGGAAGTCGTGGATCCGCAGGATGTGGAGATGCTCGAAGATCTCGTAGCCGCGGCGGTTACAGAGGCGGCCAGCCGTATTGAAGAGATGCTGAAGGACGGGATGAGCTCGATAACCGGCGGAATGGGCCTGCCAGGGATGTTCTAGACCTTCCGCCGCAGGGAACACCATTCTTTTTCGCGGCTTATCTTTTCCCATCGTGCCTCAGAACATGAAACAAGGCAAGATTCTTGCTAAACACAGGGAGAAAGCAATGGATCAGGGTCTTCCGCTGCTTCAGGAAGTGATAGAACATTTCAGGAAACTGCCTGGAGTAGGGGAGAAAACGGCGCGAAGACTGGCATTTGCCATCCTCGACATGAACGAGGGGGAGGTCAGGAGTTTTGCCGAAGCGCTCAGGCGAGTCAAAGAAGAAATCGGATATTGCAACAGATGCGGGAGTCTCGCAGAAGGTGATATCTGCTCGATCTGCGGCGACCCGGGAAGAACCGAAGGAGTGTTATGCGTCGTT
This sequence comes from Candidatus Krumholzibacteriia bacterium, assembly GCA_963836185.1. Taxonomy (GTDB): domain Bacteria; phylum Krumholzibacteriota; class Krumholzibacteriia; order Krumholzibacteriales; family Krumholzibacteriaceae; genus JAUWCL01. The sequence continues at coordinate 2,205,017 of CAWIIQ010000001.1, read as the reverse complement.
GAACGGCCCGCTGACCTTTACGTTCTTGAAAGATCGGGCCATTTCAGGGGCCGCTACCATGTTCTACACGGAGTTCTTTCACCACTTGATGGAGTGGGACCAGAGCAGTTGAACCTGGCGGTGCTGAAGGAGCGGGTGGAAAAGGAAGAGATAACTGAACTCATCATAGCGACAAACCCGAGCGTCGAGGGAGATACGACGACACTCTACATCGCGCGGATGTTCAGGGAATGCGATGTGAAGGTGACGAGGCCGGCAAGGGGACTACCCCTCGGCAGTTCCCTCGAGTTCGTCGACAGAGGTACGATAAGCAAGGCCCTCGATGGGCGAGAGTTGGTCGATTGATCCCGGGCAAGGGAGAGAGAAAGCAGAATGGTCAGAACGAACTGGAAAGTATTCGAAGAGGATTACTGGGCGATCAGTACGACGCTCCAGGAATTACTGAAGAACTCGAACGCTACCAGCGTGATCCTTCTCGACAAGACTGGTCAGCTGATCTCGAGCGTGGGAGAAGAACCGCGGTTCGATATGTACAGCTTCGCTTCTCTCTGCGCAGCCGATTTCGAGGCTAACGCACAGCTGGCCAAGCTGATCGGGGAAAAGGATTTCTCGACCCTGTATCATCAGGGGAGCAACGAGAGTATGTACCTGGCAAGGGTAGAGAAGGATATCATCCTGGTAGTGCTGTTCGACAAGAAGACCACGCTCGGCCTTGTCAGGCTCAGGACGAAAAAAGCGGTCGAGGGACTCGCCGCTGTCATCAGGGGCCTGTATGACAAGCTCGAGTATGAAAACGAGGAATACCACGAGGAGCTCGGTGAAGAATTTACCGCCGAGGCCGAGATGGAGATAGACAGTCTGTTCTCAGACTGAACGGGGAGGGGCCTGAGTTGTCGCTGATAAATTACTCCTCGCGTGAGATCAACGTAAAGATCGTCTACTACGGACCGGGGCTGTGCGGGAAGACGACGAACATCCAGTACATCTATGACAAGGTGTCTCCCGATACCAAGGGCAAGCTGATCACGCTCGCCACCGAGATGGACAGGACGCTCTTCTTCGATTTCCTGCCTCTGGAACTTGGAACGGTCAAGGGATTCAAGACCAGGTTCCACCTCTACACGGTGCCGGGACAGGTCTATTACGACGCGTCACGGAAACTTATCCTTCGCGGGACAGACGGTGTCGTCTTTGTCGCCGACTCCCAGACAAACAGGTATGACGCGAACATCGAGAGCCTTTACAACCTTCACGAGAACCTCGCCGAGTACAATCTCAAGATCGACGAACTTCCCTATGCGATCCAGTACAACAAGAGGGACCTGCCCGATCTGATCGAGGTGCCAGATCTCGAAGAGGAGCTCAATCCCAAGCACTACCCCGCTTTCGAGGCCGTCGCGGTCAAGGGTGTAGGCGTGTTTGACACGCTGAAAGCGGTGGCAAAGGGAGTCCTTCGTAATCTCTCGTAGGCAGATCCTGCCCGCCTTTCGGTGATTATTTGATTGCCGATTCCCGCCCTTGTCTATATCCTGACATCTGTACCTGTCAAAGGATGCAGATGAAACGGTTCTTCGTCACGATCTTCGGCTCTTTTTTTTATACGGGGTTCTTCCCGTTCGCACCCGCGTCGTTTGCCAGTATGGTCTGGCTGCTCGTTTGGCTCTTTGTACCTGGCGGGCACTGGATGACTCATTGGGCCGTCATCGCCGGATTGATCCCCGTTGCGATCATCATCTCACACATCATGGAGAAATATTATGGCGAGGACGCTTCCTGTATCGTGATCGACGAGGTCGTCGGTATGCAGATCACCCTGCTCCTGTCGCCAGTCACCCTCAGGGCCGGGCTTGTCGGATACGTACTGTTCAGGATATTCGATATCGCGAAACCATTTCCCGCCGGCAGGTCCCAGAGACTTCCGGGAGGAGTGGGCGTAGTGGTCGATGATATACTCGCGGGGCTCTACGCTCTGGCGGTGATGGTACTGCTGAGACATTTCACGGAACTGCTATGAGGGTCGAGATAATCACGGTCGGGGACGAGGTCCTCCGCGGCGAGACAGTTAAAAACAACACAGTATGGCTTTCCATATCCCTTACATCGGCCGGGATCTCTCCGTGGAGGACGACGGCTCTTCCCGACAGGACAGATCTTATCCGCGATGAGCTCGCCGCTGCGGCGGAGAGGAGCGACGCCGTCGTGGTCACGGGCGGGCTCGGCCCGACCGTGGACGATGTGACGCGGCAGGCGGCCATCGACGCGTTCGGGGGGGAAGTAGAGATCCGTGACGGGATCATAGCCGGGATCGAGCGGCGTTTCACCGAGCTGGGATTCACGATGCCTGAAGGTTACAGGGATCTGGCGCGGGTCCCGGCGGGCGCGGAACTTCTCGAGAACCTGGTGGGAGCGGCGCCCGGTCTCGCGATCGAGGCGGGAGGAGTGCGGCATCTTCCTTCTCCCCGGCGTTCCGGGCGAGATGGAAGATATGTTCGAACGCCTCGTCCTTCCACGCCTGGTATCCGGCTCGGAAGACCGGAGAAAAGTACTGCGGGTCTTCGGCCTGATGGAGACAGCCGTGGAGGAGAGGCTGGCGCCAGTGCTCGGGGAAGACCTCCTCGAGCATCTCTCGATAATCTCGTCCCCCTCCGGGATCAGTGTATATCTTCCTCCCGGTATCGATGAGGAGATCGCCGCGCGGGCCTCGGAGAGCCTCGGGGACGATCTGTTCGGTGAGGGGAGGGACAGGCTCGAAGATGTAGTCGTCGGCATGCTTCGTGAGAGGAAGCTGACCCTTGCAACAGCCGAATCCCTGACGGGGGGCATGCTTGCCTCGCTGATCGTCTCGGTGCCGGGTGCGAGCGAGACATTCCTCGAAGGATATATAACCTACAGCAACGAATCGAAGACGAGGATCCTCGGCGTCGGGCAGACTGCCATAGCCACTGAAGGGGCGGTAAGCGAGGAGGTCTGCGGGCAGATGGCCGAGGGTGCCGCGAGGATCTCGGGAGCGGATATCGGACTCTCGACGACAGGGATAGCCGGCCCCGGCGGAGCTGTCGAAGGCAAGCCTGTGGGATTGTGCTGGATGGGACTGGCCTTTGCCGGCATGACTGAGTGCCGGAAGAGAAAGATGGCCGGGTGGCGGGAAGTGATCAGGCTCAGGACCGCCTGCACCTGCCTCGATATGCTGAGGCGGAGGTTGCTCGGACAGGAGGGCCGGTACCCGTGAGGCTCTTCTTCGCCCTTCATGCGGGAGAATCGATAGCGGGGCGGATCTCGCGTATCATAGAGGATTCCAGCATCCGCCGCGCTCCGTGGAGATGGATCCGGCCGGAGAACTATCACTTCACACTGAAATTCCTCGGAGAGGTCGACGGCAGTATGCTTCCGTCGATCCATGAAGCGGCGAGGAGCGCGGCATCGGGGACGGAGCCGTTCCGCCTGACGATGGGGAGTATCGGCGGGTTCCCCGATCTTGATGATCCTCGGGTGATCTACTATGGTATCGACAGTGGATTCGAGAAGCTCAGGGATCTTGCCGGGCGGATAGAGGATGAATGTGAAAAGATCGGGTTCGAGAGGGATAAAAAGAGATTCAGGGCCCACCTGACTCTCGCCCGGGTAAAACGCCCTCCCGGAGATGAGGCCCTCTGTGCCCTGCGGTCCTTCCCGCCCCTGGATGCAGCCGCCTTTCTCGATGCCGGCCATTTTACGCTGATGAGCAGCCGTTTGACCCCTTCAGGCGCATTATACGAAGAAGCCGGAGAATTCGAGCTCGGACGCTGATATCGGGCGAAAGACACGGGAAAACACCTTCCCTCAAAATCGTGAAATTCATTGAACAATCGACAGGTTGGTGATATAAAAGCAGTCTGACGGGCCGCCGCCGTGGCGGCCCGGGATAAATCAGCCGCATGATAGATCGGGGGAAGAAGTGGGAGGAAGAAAGTGAACGCGGACAGATTCGGTAAAAAGACAAGGACCCAGAAGGTGTCAAAGATGGTAAAAAGCACAAAACCGGCTTTGAAACAGGGCGACAAGGGCAAGGCGATCGAGCTTGCTGTCGACCAGATAGAGAAACAGTTCGGAAAAGGAGCGATCATGCGCCTGGGCGAGGAAGGCGCGCACCAGGAGATAGAGGCTATTCCTACCGGCAGCCTCGCGCTCGATATCGCGGCGGGGATCGGGGGAGTGCCGCGGGGCAGGGTGATGGAGATCTACGGGCCCGAGGGATCGGGCAAGACGACCCTTGCCTGCTCGATAGTCGCGAACGCGCAGAAGCTCGGAGGCGTGGCTGCTTTCATCGATGCCGAGCATGCTCTCGACGTCGGTTACGCGAGGAAGATAGGGGTCGATATCGACAACCTTCTCATATCCCAGCCTGATACGGGCGAGCAGGCGCTCGAGATCGCCGAGGTCCTCATCCGCAGCGACGCGATCGACGTTGTAGTGATCGACTCGGTCGCGGCACTCGTGCCTTCGGCCGAGATCGAGGGCAATATGGGTGACTCGCATGTCGGCCTCCAGGCGAGGCTGATGTCGCAGGCCCTCAGAAAGATAGCGGGCGCGGTCTCAAAATCGCGCACATGTATGATATTCACCAACCAGATCCGGATGAAGATCGGCGTGATGTTCGGTAATCCCGAGACTACTTCGGGTGGAAACGCATTGAAGTTCTACGCGACGATGAGGATGGACATCCGCCGCATCGGACAGATAAAGGACCGCGAGAGCATCATCGGGAACATGACGAGGGTCAAGGTCGTCAAGAACAAGGTCGCCGCGCCATTCCGCCAGGCCGAATTCGAGATACTCTACGGCGAGGGTATCAGCCTCGAGGGCGACCTGATCGAGCTGGGCGTAGTCTCCGGCATACTGACGAAGATGGGCAGCTGGTATTCCTGGGGAGAGACAAGACTCGGCCAGGGCAAGGACAATACCCGGATTTTCCTCAAGGAGAACACCGATATACGAGCCGAGATAGAGACCAGTGTGCGCGAGCACTACGGGCTTGACGCTTCGCCGGTCCCCGCTGCCGCACCTGCTTCTACCGTGGCGAAAGAGACGGCGGCTCCTGCTGGTGACGGCGGCGAGGCCGATCTGAAACAGGTGTAGGCCCGGACCATGACCTTGAGCAGCAGCACTGAGATAGTATCGGTATCGAGAAGCACCGGGTCGCTCCGCAGGGTAACGACCTCGTCGGGAAAGATTTATCTCGTCCTGAAGACCCCCGCGACGGAGCGTTTCCTCGAGGAAGGCGCCGTGCTCGACCCCGGCGACATCGAGGAGCTTGAGGGGCCGGTAGCCCGGCAGGCGGGAATGGCCCGCGCCCTCAGTTTCCTGTCAAGACGCGAACGGACCGAGCATGAGGTGCGCGAGGAACTCGAGGCGGAAGGTATAGATAATCCGGCCTCGATGGATTATATTGTCGAGACGCTCAAGAGGAAGAACCTGTTGAACGACAGGCGGTTCGCTTCGGAGCTCATAGGATACAGGCTGAGGCACAACCCCGCCGGGCCGGCTCTTCTGAGAAGGAAGCTGTCGGGGGCCGGGGTCGAGGCCGAGGTCATAGACGAACTGCTCTCAGACGCTTTTCCTCCCGGCGAGGAGGAGAGGCTGGCCTCGAAGATGGCCCTGGACAGGCTTGCGCGCGCCGCAGCGGCTGAATCCAGGTCCGGCAGGGAAAAGGCGGCGCGAAGGATAGGAGGCTATCTCTCCCGTAGAGGCTTCGCGTCCGGTGTCGTCGGAAGCATATGCGCGGGGATATTGAGAGGAGAGATCACCGGAGAGGCAGATGAACAGTAATATCAGGACAGCTCACGATATAAGGAAAGCCTACCTCGATTTCTTCCTCGAGAGGAAGCACACTGAGGTGCCTAGCGCGCCGCTGGTGCCGAAGGGCGACGCGACGCTCCTCTTTACCTCCGCCGGGATGGTGCAGTTCAAGGATTTCTACCTCTCGCCCGACAACCTTCCCTATACTAGGGCGGTCAGCGTCCAGAAATGCCTCAGGGCCGGAGACCTCGAGAGCGTAGGCAGGACGCTTCGCCACCATACCTTCTTCGAGATGCTCGGTAATTTCAGTTTCGGCGACTATTTCAAGGTCGAGGCGATCGAATGGGCCTGGGAGTTTGTCATCGATGTGCTCCAGCTCCCCGAGAACCGTCTCTACGTCAGCATCTTCGAGGATGACGACGAGGCTTACGGGATATGGAACGAGAAGATAGGAGTGCCTGCCGACAGGATCGTCAGGCTCGGCCGCAAGGACAATTTCTGGGGCCCCGTCGGCAGTACCGGTGTCTGCGGCCCCTGTTCGGAGATCTATTACGACGCGGGCGAGGCCAGGGGATGCGGAAGCGCGGAGTGCGCCCCGGGATGCGACTGCGACCGCTATCTCGAGTTCTGGAACCTCGTATTCCCGCAGTTCTTCCTAGAGGAGGACGGGACGTACAGGCCCCTTGAGAAACCTGGTATCGATACGGGCGCCGGCCTCGAGCGGATCGCGATGATCATGCAGGGGGCCGAGGACAATTTTCACACAGATATATTCCAGCCCCTCGTCGATGCCGTTATCGCGCTTCTTCCCGAAGGCACCGATACGGCCGGCGAGGCGAAACTCGGTATCAACATGATCGCCGATCATGCAAGGGCGCTGACATTCACGATCTCAGAGGGGATATACCCGTCGAACGAAGGCAGGGGATATATACTCAGAAGGATACTGAGGCGTGCGCTGACGCGGCTTCATACATTCGGGATCGACGGGCCGGTCCTCTACGGCATGGTCGACGAGGTAGTCAGGGTGATGGGAGAGGACTATCCCGAGCTTGTCGAGAGGGCGCCTGACACCGCGATGATAATCAGGGCGGAGGAGGAGAGCTTCTACAGGACCCTGGAGGACGGCAAGTCGAGGTTCGCCGTCATCGTCGATGATATAAGGAACGACAAGGGCAAGGCGATCGCAGGCGAACAGGCATTTTTACTTTATGATACGTACGGGTTCCCTCTTGAACTGACGATCGCCCTCGCTGCGGAAGAAGGGCTCGAAGTCGATGAGGAAGGTTTCGCTGCCGCCATGGAGGAGCAGCGGAAACGCGCTCAGAGGAGCAGCGCCTTCGACGCGGGCGAGCAGGCGCTTGTCGAGATGACAGAACTGTCCGAGGGGGAGAGTTCGATCTTCACCGGGTACGAGAGCGTCGGCGGCGAGGCCGAGGTGCGCAGGTACAGGGTGCTCGATAAAGCGGAGAGGAAAGATGTCACATGGTCCCGGGCGAATACTCCCGCGGTCGAACTCGTCCTCGACAGGACTCCGTTCTACGCCACATCGGGCGGGCAGATGGCCGACAGCGGCTGGATCGAGATGACCGGCGGCAGGCTGGAGATCCGCGACGTATTCAAGAGAGGCGGAGAGATAATCCACCTTGCCGAGGCTGCCGATGATATTTCCGGTATCGGGGAACTGGTAGAGAAGGATCCAAAGATAACACTTCATATCAATAACGAGGCGAGGCTGGCGACGGCGGCAAACCATACCGCGACTCACCTGCTTCATGCCGCGCTGCGGGAGATCGTCGGCGGGCACGTCGCGCAGGCCGGCTCGCTCGTCGGGCCGGACAGGCTGAGATTCGATTTCAATCATTTCCAGGCGGTCACCGGTGAGGAAAAGAGAAGGATAGAGGAACTCGTCAACCGGTGGATCCGGGACGCTCTCGAGGTGAGAACAGAGCTGATGGACTACCAGGGAGCGATCGATTCCGGAGCCATCGCCCTTTTTGACGAGAAGTACGGGACGAAGGTCCGCGTGGTCCATATGGGAGACGTGTCTACCGAACTGTGCGGCGGCACTCATCTCTCATCGACTGGCCAGGCAGGACTTTTCCTGATAGTGTCGGAGAGCAGTGTCGCGGCCGGGGTGCGCAGGATCGAGGCCGTGACCGGACAGGGAGCCCTGCGCCATGTCCACGACTCGTTCGACCGTGAGGAAGAAGCGGCGTCCCTTCTCAGGACGACCCCGGCAGAGATGAAGGCTAGGATCGGGGCGATGCTCGAGACAGTGGAAGAGATGAAGAAGGAGATAAAGATACTCGAGAAGGGCGGCGGCAGCCAGCTCGATAATATCATAAGAGAGGCGAATGAGATCTCGGGATTCATGATCGCGACGGGCAGGCCGGGCGCGAGAGACGCTGGAGCCTTGAGGGGCCTTGCCGACTCGTTCAGGGAGAAGGTGCCCTCTGGTGTCGCGGTCCTCTCGATGCCGGACAAGGGAAAGATGCATTTCGTGATCACCGTTACCGACGATCTTGTCGGAAAGGGAGTCACAGCTGTCGATATCGTCAAGGAACTCGGTCCCCTGGCCGGAGGAGGAGGGGGCGGGAAGAAACATCTCGCCCAGCTGGGCACGAAGGAACTCGACAGTGAGCAGCGGGTCTTCGAGGCTATCCCCGGATTAGTTGAGAGATTGATCAACGGACGGTGAGGAAAATGAAACGTATACTCGTTATGATCGCCGCCGTCTGCGCCGCGGTGGCACTTTCGACCGTAGGCGCTCCGGCACAGAGCATCGACACACAGCTGCAGGACCCGACGAGCCAGGTAGAGCTGGAAAAGAAGGAATCAGGTTACGGCCAGGTCGTCGAACGGCAGAGATCGAGTTATGACATCCCGAAACTCGAAAAAGCGATCGACCCCGACCAGTATGTCCTCGGACCGTACGACAGGCTTCTTGTCAACGTCATCGGGACAGAGTCGAGGACCTTCGCCATGGTGGTCCTGCCGGAAGGCGACGTTTTCGTTCCAAGTGTCGGCGCGATAAAGGCGGACGGTCTGACCCTCAACGAGTTCAGGAAGAGGCTTGACGAGGAGGTCAACAGGTTCTTCAAGAACGTGCGGATCTTCTGTTACCTGCAGGAACCGCGTGTGTTCAGGGTCTTCGTGACCGGCGAGGTCTCGACTCCGGGGGCCGTCAATGTCTCGGCGGTGCAGCGTGTATCGGACGCGGTCGAGCTCGCGGGCAGCATAATATCAGAGGGGTCGAACAGGCGGGTCCTTCTGTACAGGGATGCCGACACTCTCGAAGTGGATATCCTGCGGTATGTCCTGAAAGGTGATTTCTCAACCAATCCATTCCTCTCAAACGGTAACCGGATACACGTCCCGGTCGCCAGGCGGCACGCCTCGATCAGAGGTGCGGTACATAAACAGCTTAACTACGAGATCCTGCCGGGTGAGACGGTCGGCGACCTGATCGACCTCGCCGGGGGATTCAGGGCGGAGGCGCTGAGGGACAGGGTCCTGCTCACGAGGATCCACGAAGACGGTTCGGTAACGACGATGCAGGTCCCGTCCTCCGAATTCGACATGATCCTCGATGACCGCGACGAGGTGAATGTGATAGACGGGATGACCGGTACGAGCAGGGTCTTTGTCTTCGGAGCGACTCAGCAGACGGGCGATTATTATATCACCGAGGGGGAGGGGCTCCGGAGCCTCCTCGGCCGCGTGGCGATCTATAATCCGAATGCCGACCTTACCGCCGCGACGCTCGAGAGGACGACGGGTGAGCTGATACCGGTCGACCTCAAGTCATTCGTGCCGCCGAGCACAGCAGAGGATATCCCCCTGATAGATGGAGACATCCTGCACATTCCGACTGTCGAACAGACCGTGGCTGTCGGCGGCCAGGTCCAGCTGCCGGGGAAAGTGATGTTCGTCAGTAACTGGACAGTCGCGCAGTATGTCGGCGCGGTGGGAGGCCCCACGCACGAGGGCAGTATCGACAGGGTCATAGTCATTTCGAAAGATGGGACTTCGATCGGTACTGACAGCACCTACCGGCCGAACAGCGGAGACGTCATCATCATCAAGCGGAGCAAGACGAGGATATTCGCAGACATCTTTACAGGGCTCATCGGGGTCGGAACGCTCGTTATCTCGATCGTGGCGCTGTCACGGTCATAGCCTCTGCGATAAGGGTGAGAATATGGAAAAGAGTGACGGATATATCGAACAGGTACTCGGCGAGATCGATGCCCTCAGGCGTGCTCTCGAATCGTTTCCTCGCGAGCAGGCCGTGATTCTTGTCGAGATGGCGGACTTATGTCTCGCGCGATCGAGATCGGGCAAGGTCGTCCTCACATGCGGCAATGGCGGAAGCGCGGCGGACGCGCAGCATATCGCCGGCGAGCTCGTCGGAAGGTTCCGCAGAAAGAAACTCAGTGGATACAAGGCATTCGCTCTGACAACGAACAGCTCGGTCGTCACGGCGATCGCGAATGATTTCGGTTACGACGATGTCTTTTCCAAACAGATAGAGGCGCTCGGCAGCGAAGGCGATCGTGCTGCTGGCGCTGTCGACGAGCGGCAACTCGGCCAACTGCGTCGAGGCGCTGTCGATGGCGGCGAGTCTCGGCATGAAGACGCTCGCGTTTACCGGTGCAGGCGGCGGAGCTATGGCCGGACAGGCCGATCTCGCTATCATCGTGCCGGATGACGATTTCGCCCGCATACAGGAGATCCATATGGCCCTCGGGCATATCCTCTGCGGGCTGGTCGAGGAGATTCTTTCTTCTCCCGGCCAGGCGTGAGAGCCGGCCGGTCCCATGGCGGAGGGGCGGAATGAAGATCCTGCAGCTCTGCGCTGTCGATTTTACTGCATACCATCTTCTCAGGCCTCTCGGCCTCGCTCTTCGTGATTCGGGTTATGAGGTGTCGTTCTGCTGCTCACCGGGCAGGGGGCTCGATCGCCTGGAGCAGGAGGGCTTCAGCGTATTCAGGATCCCTGTCTCGAGGTCGTACAATATCTTCTCCCATACAATCTCGCTTGTCCGTCTGTACCGTCTGATGCTCCGGGAAAGATTCGATATAGTACATACCCATACTCCCGTCGCGGGGCTGCTCGGCGGGTGGCGGCCAGGATGGCCCGTGTGAAATGGGTCGTGTATACCGCCCACGGGTTTTATTTCCACGAGGACATGCGCGGAACGCAGCGCCGTGTGATGCGCTCGATCGAACGATTCGGGGCATCGATATGCGACCTGTCTTCGTACAGAGCGGCGAAGACCTCGAGGAAGCGGTCGAGTCCCGGATCGCGCCGGTGGAAAAGCTCGTACATATCGGAAACGGTGTCGATCCTTCCCTCTTCGGACGTGAGGCGAACGCCTCGGCGGCAGCTGTTCTGAGGGAAGAGCTAGGTATCGACAGCGCCCCTGTCGCGGGGTTCACCGGGCGGATCGTCAGGGAGAAGGGAGCGGTCGAGTTCGTAAAAGCGGCGGGGATAGTCTCGCGCGAGCTTCCCGGTTCGATGTTCATCATGATCGGAGCCCCTCTCGAGAGCGACCGCGACGGCTGCCTCGCGGAGATCGAGGGCCTGGTGCAGAGCGAGGGGCTGTCTGGACGGCTTGTTATGACAGGATACAGGGAGGACGTCCCTGCGATCCTCTCGCTGCTCGATCTATTCGCGATGCCGAGCTATCGCGAGGGGATGCCTCGTTCGCTGCTCGAGGCGATGGCCAGCGGCCTGCCTGTGGCCGCGACCGATATCAGGGGGTGCAGGGAGGAGGTCGTCGACGGCGAGACCGGGCTTCTCGTGCCGCCCCGTGATCACTATGCCCTGGGAGAGGCGATGCTGAAGATCCTCTCGGACGCCGATATGTCAGCAGGGATGGGAAGGGCCGGCAGGCAGAGGGTCCTCGATCACTTCGACGAACACCGCGTGACACGGCTTCAGGTCGAAAGGCTCGATCTCACTTACCGGGCGTAATTGACTGGATCCTCACGCGCCGCTGCCGGATCTTCCGCGTTTCCCGCACATCCCGAGATACATCACTTCGTACCGGGCGGTCACGGCGCCTATCTCGAACTTTTTTTCGATCCTCTCGCGGCACCTGCCGAGCGAGCGCGCTCCGGTCCCCGCTTCTCATAGTGAGTATCTTCTTCCATCCCGCGGCTAGTGCCTTCCGGGTCCCCGGGCTCGACCACGATGCCGCAATCTCCCACGATCTCGGCCGAATCGCCGACAGAGGTCACGACGCAGGGGACCCCGCACGACATCGCCTCTCCGATGATATTGGGGAACCCCTCACCGCTCGAAGCGGAGGACGAAGCGATATCGAGTGACGCCTGTATCCGCGGGATGTCGGAACGGCGTCCGAGGAGAAAGGCCGCATTCATCGCAGCCCGGCCCCTTCGATCATACCGGCAAGGTCGCCGTTCTCTGCCGTACACTCCCTCTCCGCAGAGGACGAAGCGCACTCAGGGCATCTCGGAGCGCAGGATGCCGGCCGCCTGGATGAATGTCGCGTGGTCCTTCTGTGGATGGTACCTGGCGACGAGGCCGACCAGGGGCGTGTCCCTGTCGAGGCCGAGCTCTTCGCGGACCGAGCTCCGCGCTCCGCTGTCGGGAACGAAGAGAGATGTGTCGAATCCGTTCGGTATGACTACCATCCTCTCCCTGTCGTATCCAATCGCCGCATGTGTCTCCATGAGGCTCGCGAGCAGCAGACGATCCTGTCGGGGAGGCGCCGGGACAGGCGGGAGCACAATTTCGCGATCTGTATCGTACGTTTTTTCATGTGGCCGGGATCGAGGTCGCTGTGGCGGATGTTCCAGGCGACGGGGATCGAGCGCGCGAACCTGGCGGCCAGTCCGCCGGCCAGGTCGGCGTGATACATCCACGTCTGAAGTATATCTGGACGGGCCCGGCGCAGGAGCCGGATCAGCCTGGCGAGCGCCGCGGGGTCGAGCCCGCTTCTCGATGCTTCGATCGAATGGAAAGGGACACCCTCCTCGATCATCCTCCTGCCTATCTCTCCGGCCGTCGTCAGCGAGATCACGCTGACGTCGAAGCTTTCCCTGTCGATCCTCGAGACGAGCTTATGGAGCATCGTCTCGGCGCCTCCGGTAGAGGTGCCCGTTATCAGATGCGCGACTGATATCCTGTCCTTCATAAAGCTGCAGATCCGGGGAAAGGGTGTCAGATATCCTGATCCCGGAGCATATTAATAGGCATCCGGCACACCGGCAAGGTTATTAATTGAGTCCGTGCCCGGGATGCGCGAGAACGCCCGAAATCGCTTGTCCGCCCCCCTCTCATAAAGTATTATCAGGCTTTGCGGAAAGCGGCATTTCGCCCGGGAAGCTCGGCATGCGTGAACTTCTGTTCTTTTTGGAAGCATTACTCATCTCGTTCCTGATGACAGGAGCGATACTCCGCTATTCGCTTCGCCGGTCCCTGCTCGATATGCCGACCGACCGCGGCTCCCACGAGGTGCCCAAACCGCGTCTCGGCGGGGTCGCCATCGTCCTCGACTTCTACCTGACGATACTTACGGCAAGGATAGCCGGATTCGATCCCCTTCCAGGCGTCGACTGAAGGCCGGGATCCTCGGGGCGGCGGCGATGATAGCTGCGATCGGGCTCCTGGATGATCTTCGCGGCCTCGACGCGAGGCTGAAACTGGCAGCGCAGCTCGTTGCGGCGGGTGCTGTCATAGCCTCCGGCGTCGTGCTTGATGAAGTCATGATCCCCCTGGTAGGGACCGTTTCACTCGGACCGGCGGCGATTCCGGTGACGATCGTCTGGATCACCGCTATCGTCAACTTCTACAATTTCGTCGATGGGCTCGACGGGCTGGCGGCCGGCGTCGGTATGATCGCTGCCGTCTTTCTCGTACTGCTCGGGTTCGCGGTCGGAGATCCGGCCCTGGGGATAGTCTATGCCGCCATTGCCGGCGTGCTCTTCGGTTTTCTCCGCTATAATTTTCCGCCTGCCAGGATATTCATGGGTGATTGCGGATCGACGTTTATCGGATTCATGTTCGCCGTTCTCTCAGTCGCCGGGGCCCGGCACGGCGTTCCCGCTTTCATAACGATCCTCCTGATGGGGGGGGTGCTCATCGACGCTGCCCTGACTCTGGCGAGAAGGACGATACAGAGAAAGAGGATATTTACAGCACACAGGACGCATTATTACCAGAGGCTGACCGATCTCGGCCTTTCACACAAGCAGGTCACGCTGCTCGAATACTTCATCGCGGCCCTGCTGGGGGGGAGCGCGTTTCTCCTTGTGAGCGGCGAGAGCGAATTCATCTCGGGCCTGGCGGTCATCTGGACGGGATTCTTTCTCTGGGCAGTCTTCAAGATCAGGAAACTCGAAAAGGGGGGTGAGGCGGGCAGCGCGAGGAGGATCTTCGCAGCCGCCCTGACCGATCTCGCTCTGATCGGAGGAAGCTACATCCTCAGCTATATGATCCGCCTCAACTTCACTTTCCCCGAGGCGGAGACCCGCACGATGATGGTGAGCCTTCCGATAGCGGTCGTGATAAGGACGGCTGTCTTCTATTACTACGGCCTGTACAAGGCAGTCTGGCGTTATACTACATTTGACGATATCGTAAGGATATTCAAGGCGGTCGCAGTCGGTTCGGCGATCATGGTGGTCCTTTTCACATTCCTGTTCAGATTTCAGTCCTTCCCGCGCTCGGTCTTTCTTATCGACCTCTTCATACTGACAGTATTCATGGCGGGGGCGAGGGTCGTGACACGCTGGTTCCACGAGCTCCCCGCTCACGAGGAGGTCGAGGGGCGCAGAGTCGTCATCGGTGAAACGGGACATGTCGCCGAGGCGGTCCTTCACCGGGTTAAGCAGACGAAGGGGCTGCACCCTGTCGGCTGGCTCGACGACAGGCGCTCGATGCATGGAAGAAGGATACATGGTATACCCGTCCTCGGCAGCATGGGTGAGATCGAGAGTATCGCCGCCCATCACGGAGTCGATGAAGTGGTCATCTCGGCTACCTACGCGGGCCGGATCCCGCCGGAAAGATTCGACCAGCTCGAGCGCTACGGCGTTCCTGTCAGGATCCTCGGCGATCCATCGGAATCGGCCGGCACCGTATCCGCGGGAAAAGGGCCGTTTGCCGGGATGAAGGTGGCGGCAGCCGGCAACGGGCCGATCGTACGAGGGGCTCCCGCGAGATTCGGCACGGCTGCGAGCCTGTCGGTGATCACGGACGACCTGTTCGTCGTAAGGGAGAGCTCCGCCTGCCTCGAGTCTCCCGCCGGGGTATATCTTGGCCTGCTGGAGGACCGGCCGGCTACGATCAGGCTCGTCGAGGAGATATCCCCCGACGTGATGGTCGCAGATTTCGACATGCCCGCGCGCGAGCTCTCGAATCCGCTCGACGCCTGCATCCGCAAGGTCGTCATGCCGCTCGAGAGGCTGGGGGCGGCTGCTGTACTTGCGGGCTCGAGACTTGTCGTGATCAGCCGTGGAGGAACGCACAGCAGCGATGATATCAGGCGCGCCTCTCTACTCGGTGAGACTCTCTTGCGCAACCTGTTCAGGGACTCGGTTGAGGATCTCGTGATCATCCGCACAGACGGTATGGCCGGTACAGCGAGCCTGGCCGACGCGGCGGGGCGGCTCTCCGGGGCGGAGGGGACTGTATGGGAAGCGGGGGCGCCGGCCGGCGATGGAAAGGTGCGTTTCAATCCGGCTGATCCTGTTCCTGTTCCGGAGGATGTATCCAGCGTTCTCATGGAGATTTCGAGAGCGATGGCCGAAGGCGGATCCGGGAAGGTATCAGGTATCCTCCTCGACTTTGCGAACAGTATCGGGGTGGAGGAACATGAGAAGGGCTGACGGCCGCACGGCCGTCGTCCGCCTGAGACAGGTGACCCTTCTCTTCTTCGGGATCTTCATCTTCACGTCGACCTTCTCGATTGCCGCCAACCAGACATCCCTCGTGATCACGGTCCTTCTCTGGACAGTTCTATGTCTGCTCGACCGCTCGATGAGGCCGGGATGGCTGCCGCTCGCTCTGCCTCTGGCGGCATTCACACTTGTCTCTATATTATCATCCCTGCTCTCAGGCGATCCGGCCGGTGCTATCGGCAACATGAAGAACTACACGCTGTTCGTAACGGTCTGGCTCGCGGCTTCACTGGCCGTCGATCGGACGGTCCGCGAGAAGATATACCTCGTCCTGCTCGTCTCGGGGACGGGTTCGGCCATCTACGGTATCATGCTGTATTTCCTTGGGATGGGCAGGGGAAGCATGGGCAGGACACCGGGAGCATTCTCCAACGAGATGACATTCGGCGGGATCATGATGCTGCTGCTCTCTCTCTACGCGGGAGTGTCAGTCGCCCCGCGGATACCTCGAAAACTGAGGATATTCTCGATCGCCGCGGCTGCCGCGGCCTCCGCGGCACTTCTGCTCACCCAGACAAGATCCTCATGGCTCGCAATGTTCGTTTCCGGCATGGCGATACTTGCGGTCGTGCGCAGGCGCTGGATCCCTTTCTATGCCGCTGCCGCCGTCGCCCTGGTGCTGTTCGCGCCGGAGCCCTACCGTGAAAGGATCAGGACGATCTGGGATCCGCAATACAGGACGAATGTCCAGAGAATCAACATGATCAGGGGCGGGGCCTCCATATTCAGGCAGCACCCCGTGATCGGCACCGGGCCGGTGGACCTCGGGGACATATACAGGGAGAACATGCCTCCGGAGGCAGTCCATGTGCATGGCCACATGCACAACATCTTCCTCCAGGTGGCGGTCACCCTGGGATCGGTCGGGCTCGCCGCTTTCGTCTGGCTCCTCGCCGCGATGTTTATTATCGTGGGGAGGAACCTGCGCCTCGACCTGCCGCCGCCTGAAAGAGCACTGGCAGCCGGGTCCCTCGGAGCCTTGACAGGTTTCATCATCAACGGGCTGTTCGACTGGAACTTCGGCGACGCCGAGGTACTGACGATGATGCTGATCATTGTCGGCCTCTGCGCGGCCGTGTACAGAGGGAATGGAGCAGGGGTGTCGACCGCGCCTCTTGACCGGCAGCCGTAAGGATGTGTATATTTGCCGACATGAACAAGATCTGGTACCTGATAATCTCGATGCGCCCCAAGCAGTGGACCAAGAACCTGGTTCTTTTCGCCGGCATCGTATTCTCCAAGAGATTTACCGATCCTGAGCTCGTCCGTCTGAGTCTCTACGGATTTCTCGTATTCTGCGGCCTGTCCGGTGCGATCTATATTCTCAATGACGTCTTCGACAGAGACAGGGACAAGGAGCATCCGAAGAAGACGGCCCGGCCGATAGCTGCGGGGAAGATAAGTCCGCGTCTCGCGGCCAGTATTGCGATACTCGTGACTGCGGTACTGCTCCCCGTCGCGTGGACCCTGGGACGCGAGTTCTTTTATCTGTCCGTGGCGTTTGTAACAGTCAACCTCGCCTATTCACTGATATTCCGCAATGTCGTCATACTCGATGTTATCGCGATCTCGTTCAGTTTTCTGATCAGGGCGGCATCGGGAGTAGCGGTGCTTCACCCGGTTATTCCTGACCTCGAGTTCTCGCCCTGGCTCTGGATCTGCACACTGTTTCTCTCCCTCTTTCTGGCGATCTGCAAGAGGCGCAACGAGATCACGCATCTCGTATCGGCGGGTGATCACCGTACGTCACTGAGGGACTACTCCGTGACGCTGCTCGACCAGCTCGTCAGCCTTTCCGCGACCGCATCGATCATCTCGTATTCGATCTACACGGTCTGGCCCTCGACAGTGCTGAAGTTCGGCACGAGGGACCTGGTCTACACGATACCTTTCGTCGTCTTCGGGATCATGAGGTATCTCTATCTCGTATACAGCAGGCACGAGGGCGGCGATCCGTCGGGTGTCCTGCTCACTGAAAAAGCGATCATCATCGATCTCTTTCTCTGGTTCGCGGTAGTTATATATATAATCGTCAGATGATCGGGCCCTCTGTCGCCTGGGCAGTTAATATGGAGAGAAGATGATATTATGAGCAAAGTAGCGGTTCTAAGGACGGTTCCTGAAACAGTAGTAGAGGATTACCACAGACTGATGGAGATGGCCGGCGCCGGAGATATCCTGACCGCCGAACGGGACCTGCTGCTGAAACTCAACCTCTCGTGGACAAAATACTTCCCCTCCTGCTCGAGTCAGCCATGGCAGCTCGAAGGCGTTGTCAGGGACCTTCTCGGCAGGGGTTACACGAAGGACTCGCTTATCCCGGTAGAAAACAGGACCGTCGTCACCGATCCTCGAAAGGGCGCGGTAAACAACCTCTGGATGCCCGTCCTCGACAGGTATGGGCTGCCGTTCACCCCTTTGACCGAGGTCGAATGGACAGTCTACGAGTTTCGCTCCAAGCTGCTCAAGCTCGGCGAGATATTCCCGGAGGGGATCGAGATTCCCAAGATGTATATCGGCAGGGATGTGATGCACCTTCCGACCGTCAAGACGCATGGCCATTCGACGACGACGGGAGCTATCAAGAACTCCTTCGGCGGATTGCTCAAGGAGGTCAGGCACTATGCCCATAAATATATGCACGAGGTCCTCGTCGACCTGCTGCTGATGCAGCGTGAACTTCATCCTAATATATTCGCCGTCATGGACGGCACGGTCTGCGGCAACGGCGCCGGCCCGAGGACGATGGATCCTTACGAGGGTGACCTGATCCTTGCGAGTGCCGATTCGGTGGCGATAGACGCGGTCGCAGCGAAGATTATGGGATTTGACCCGATGTCGATCGATTACCTGAGGTGGTCGACAGAGAGGGGGTTGGGCGAGGCGAGGATCGAGAATCTCGAAATAGTCGGAGAGGATATCGAAGAACTGAACTTCGAGTTCTCCGTGAAAAAGAGTTTCGTCATCTGGGGCGACCAGATGTTGAGGAAAGGACCCCTCCAGTTCCTCGAGAAGCCGGCTCTGCATTCGCCCCTGGTCGGCTGGGCGCCGATGGCGAGCAATATCTACCACGATTTCTTCTGGTATCCGACTGTAGGGCGCTCGAAGATAAGGAAATTCAGAAAGACCAAGTGGGGCGATCTCTGGGAGAGCTACAGGTGACCGACCAGATCACGGTCAGATGCTTCGCAAAGATAAACCTCTACCTCGACGTCATCCGCAGGCGGGATGACGGATTTCATGATATCGAGACCGTTTTTCAGCCTGTGACCCTCCACGACACCATATTCATCGGGCGCACGCCGGGCGGCATCTCGCTTACGGGCGATGACCGGGATATAGCGTGGGACGACTCGAATCTCTGCTGGAAGGCGGCCTCGCTTCTGCTCAGCGAAGCTGCCGGATCGCACGGCGTTTCTATAGACGTGAAAAAAAGGATACCTGCCGGGGCGGGACTCGGTGGCGGCAGTTCGGATGCCGCAGGGGTCCTCGCCGGTATAAACGAGCTGCTCGGCCTGGGAGTGGAACGCTCGCGCCTGATGGAGATGGGGCTCGAGATAGGTTCCGACGTCCCGTTTTTTCTGTTCGGTTCACCGGCGACGGGGAGGGGCAGGGGTGAGATCCTCGAGAAGATCGAGGGATTGAGAAACGGTACGATACTGATTGTCAAACCGGATATAAATGTTTCCACGAGGTGGGCTTATCAAAATCCCAATTTAATATTGACAAGGTCTGGGGGCGGTCATAAACTGAATTGTCTGCTGGGGGGATTGAAGGAATTTCCGGATGTCGCTCTTGAAACGTGCAACAGCTTTCAGGAAGTCGTTGCTGAAGAGTATCCGGTAATAGAGCAGATCCTGGTTCTCCTGGAGCGTGAGGGCGCGCGGCTCAGTTCGATGAGCGGAAGCGGGTCGGCGTGTTTCGCGCTTTACGAAGACGATACAACGGCGTCAAGGGTGAGGGCCCTGATGTCCGACGAAGGCCATTCAGCCTGGATCGTACATCCCGCCAGACGGACAATGGAACTCCCAGAAAGGGAGTAAGCAAGAATTCAGGGGGGGCCACATGAAGATATCTGAGATCAGGATTTCACTTCGGGACGACAACAAGCTGAAGGCTTTTGCGAGTATCACCCTAGATGACTGTTTCGTTATCAGGGGACTGAAGATCATCGAGGGCGCCAAGGGCGTTTTCGTCGCTATGCCCAGCCGCAAGAGGCCTGATGGCACGTATCAGGATGTCGCTCATCCTATCAATAACGAGACCAGGGACTGGATGGAGGGATTGATACTGGAGGCCTACAAGGAGGAGCTCGAGAACACCGAGACAGAGGCTGGGATCGAAGTAGCTGAGCAGTAAAAATACAACAGAACTGCTTGGGGCGTCGTCAAGTGGCAAGACACAGGATTTTGGTTCCTGGATCGGAGGTTCGAATCCTCCCGCCCCAACCATTCAAGGATGGACCGGTGGCCGGACAGGTCACTTTTTTTTCGGAGGATTCGGAGGAACAGCAAAGATGGATCTTGTTACATTGATGAGCGGGAACGCCAACAAGGAGCTTTCCGGGAAGATCGCCTCGTATCTAGGCAGGGAACTCTGTGATGTCGAGGTAGGCAGGTTTTCCGATGGGGAGATCCGGATCAATATCCATGAGAATATCAGGGGCAAGGATGTATTCATCATCCAGCCCACTCTCCCGCCCGGCGACAACCTTCTGGAACTGCTTATCCTCATAGACGCCTGTTACCGCGCTTCGGCGAACCGTATAACTGCGGTCATGCCGTATTACGGGTACGCGAGACAGGACAGGAAGGACCAGCCCCGGGTCCCGATAACGGCCAAGCTCGTCGCCAACCTGATCGAGACGGCCGGAGCTCACAGAGTCCTGGCCCTCGAACTGCACGCCGCCCAGATACAGGGATTTTTTGACATCCAGGTCGATAATCTTTTTGCGGCGCCGGTCATGCTTGAATATATTAGGGAGAAAAATTTCCATGACCTGACCGTCGTATCCCCGGATGTCGGCGGGATCAAGATGGGCAGGGCCTTCGCCAAGAGACTCGACGCGAACCTCGCGATAGTCGACAAACGCAGGACCGGGGCCGACGAGTCTGAAGTGATGAATGTGATCGGCGAGGTGGCTGGCAGCGATATCATCATCCTCGATGATATCATCAGTACGGCCGGCACCATAACGCAGGCCGCCCGGGTCCTCAAGGATGCCGGGGCTGGCAGGATAATGGCGATGGCCACGCATCCCGTATTCTCCGGAAAGGCTCTCGAGAGGCTGGAGAAATCGTGTATCGAGGAGACGGTGGTCACAAACTCGATACCGTTCAAAGACAACGGGGAGTGCAGCAAGGTCAAGATCCTCGATGTGGCGCCCCTTCTCGGAGAGGCCATCAAGAGGATCCATACGGAAGAATCAATCAGCATGTTGTTCGTGTAATACGGAGGAAAAGATGGAATCGATCAAGTTGAAAGCACGCATACGGAAAGAAGCCAGTAAGAAGAACGTTCACGGCCTGCGCAAGGCAGGCGAGATTCCCGGAGTTCTCTACGGGCACAAAAAGGATCCCGTTCACCTGGCGATTCCCGAGCACGATTTCTGGACCATCCTGCACAGCGCGACAAGCGAGCATCTCATCATCGAGCTCGAAGTCGATGGAGTGGATATGGAAGAACATACGACGCTCGTCCGCGACGTACAGCACCACCCCGTTTCCGGAGATATCCTGCATGTCGATTTCCAGAGGATATCGATGGACGAGGCCATCAAGGTCGGTATCCCCGTGCTTCTGACCGGTGTTGCCAGGGGAGTCAAGGAATTCGGCGGAATCCTCGACCAGGGTGTCCGGGAGGTCATGGTCGCTACGACCGCCTCGAGCGTTCCCGAGCATCTCGAGATCGACGTATCGCACCTGATGATAAACGATACGATCCACGTATCGGACCTCGCGGTCTTGTACCCCGCCATTGATTTCCTTGATGAGGGACATATCAACCTCGCTCACGTATCTCCGCCGAAGAAGCTGGAGGTCACCGCCGAGGAAATCGAGGCTGCCGCCGCAGCAGAAGGAGCCGAGGGCGTCGAGGAGGGCGAAGGAGCCGAAGGCGAGGGCGCCGCAGAGGGCGGAGAGGAAGCCTGATAGCGGATGCCGGAGATCACTCTAGTTCTTGGACTAGGCAATCCGGGACAGGAATACGCCGGCACGAGGCATAATCTGGGCTATGGCGCCCTGGATGAACTGGCCAGGAGGCACAGGCTCGGCTGGAACGAACGCGGGGGGCTGGCGCTGGAGACGAGATGGCGGTTCGCCGGCCGGCACATCACACTGCTCAAACCTCTTACATTCATGAATCTTTCGGGGGACGCGCTGAGGATCACCGGCGCCTCCCCCGATTCCGTTCTAGTGGTATGTGACGATATACATCTGCCCGTCGGGCTGATAAGGATAAGAGCGGGCGGGGGGAGCGGGGGGCATCGAGGGCTCGAATCGATCACCGATACTCTCGGCACCCCGGGTTTCGCCCGGCTGAGGCTTGGAGCCGGCCCGGCGCCCACGGGAGCTCTCTGGAGCGACTTTGTCCTGGGGAGGTTCGAGGAAAGCGAGGCCGAGGCAGTGAGCGCAATGGCTTCCGACGCGGCCGATGCCGTGGAACTGATGCTTATACGCGGCTTGGCCGCTGCGCAGGGCCGTTATAACAGGAAAGCGCCCGGCGGCGGCAAGGGTGAGGCAGAAGAGGAGTAAAGATCCCGGATATGGCCCTCAAAGGCGGGGTTGACTCGGCCGGGCGGTTCTGCTATATTTCGCATCCGCACCCCTTTGCGGGGAGCGGTACATAAATCCCTACCTTCCAGTCCCGCCCGGGACGGGGAAGGTCGAATGAGTCCGAAGGGAGGAGCAACCCAATGCGTGCTTATGAGTGCGTTTATATCCTCGATCCAACCCTTGAAGAACTTGCCGTTAAGGAAAAGACGGAGAAGTTCAATGAGATCGTCACCTCCAGGGGAGGAACGGTCCGCAAGGTAGATCTCTGGGGCAAGCGCAAGCTGGCCTATCCGATCGCCAAGCGCTTCGAGGGCACTTACATCCTCATGTGTTTCGACGGTGACAACGAGATCCTGAACGAGCTTAACCGTGTCTACAGGTTCGACGACATGGTGCTCAGGCATCTTATCGTCATCGATGAGGATCCCGTTACCGAACAGCCGGCCGAGTCCGCCGGAGAAACTGAGGAGACAGGATAATGTCGAAGACGCCATCCAATAAAGGAAAGAAGAAGAAGGAGAAGAGGACCACCAACAAACCGTGCAGGTTCTGTGCGGACAAGTTGTCGATCAACTACAAGGATGAGGCCCTTCTCAGAAGATTCGTCACGGACAGGGGCAAGATCACTCCGCGCAGGATCACGGGGACGTGCGCCAGGCACCAGAGGGCGCTCGCTCATGCCATCAAGCGCGCCAGGGCGATCGCCATTCTGCCTTTCGTGAAGATCTATTACAGGTAGGGAGACAGGAATATGGATATCATTCTTACCACGTCCGTAGAGGGCCTCGGCAGCCGCGGCGAGATCGTCAAGGTAAAGGACGGTTACGCGAGAAACTACCTGCTGCCGCGCAAGATGGCCCTTCCCGCCACCAAGGCGATGAAAAAGGTGATGAACGAAGAGAACAAGCTTCGTGACATCAGGGACGACAAGGAAAAACGGACCATCCTCGAAACGGCCGCGAAGATGAAAGATCTCTCGGTCACGATCGTGGTTCAGGCCGGCGAAGAGGACAAGCTGTACGGTTCGGTGGGCGAGTACGATATCGCGCGCGCCATCACCGAGCTCGGATACGCTGTCGATCATAACATGGTGAAGCTCGAGGAACACATCAAGCTTCTCGGTGTATATACTGTGCCGGTACAGCTTCACAAGGATATCGAGATCCAGGCAAAGGTCTGGGTCGTCAAGGAATAGCCCTCTGTCGCCTGACCGCGATTCGGGGCGAGTTGACAGGATCGAAGGGAGGCCGGTCATCGAACTGCCTGGAAAGATATTCAGGGAATATGATATCCGCGGGCTAGTAGACGTGGATCTGACCCCCGACGGGGTAAGCGGCCTCGGCCTGGCGATCGCTTCCACTTTATCGCGTGAAGGGATCACAACCGCCGTTGTAGGCAGGGACGTCAGGTTGAGCGGTGATCTCTATTTCGAGGCTCTTACCGCCGGCCTGATGGCGGGCGGTATCGATGTCGTCGATATAGGCGTTGTCCCGACTCCGATATTCTACTTCGCGGCAAAGAAGTGGGATATAAAGGGCGGGGTAATGATCACGGCCAGTCACAATCCCGCCGAATACAACGGGTTCAAGATCCTGCGCGGCGAAGGTACGATATACGGTGAAGATATAACCGAGCTCCATACCCTTCTGGGAAGCGCAGCGCCGGCGGAAAATAAGGGATCGATGACCTCCCGGGGTGCGACCGCCGAGTACATCGATTATCTCGCTGACAACATACATCTCGAGAGGCCGGTACGCTTTGCCGCCGATGGCGGGAACGCGACGGCCGGCCTGGCCGCTCCGGAACTCTTCATGAAGCTCGGATGCGATCCGGTACTTCTCTACATGGAGCCTGACGGGAACTTTCCCAATCATCATCCCGATCCCACCGTCGCGAAGAATCTCGTCGACCTGAGACAGGCGGTCATCGATGGCGGGCTGGAACTCGGGATAGGATTTGACGGTGATTCGGACAGGATAGGAGTCATCGATGAAAAGGGTGAGATAATCTGGGGCGACACCCTTCTCGCTCTTTACGCGAGGGACGTGCTGGCGACGAATCCCGGCGCGGCTGTCATATTCGAGGTGAAGTGCTCAAAAGCCCTCCCCGAGGAGATAGAGAAACGCGGCGGCAGGCCGATAATGTGGAGGACCGGGCATTCACTTATTAAGAAGAAGATGCGCGACGAGAACGCTCCGCTGGCGGGCGAGATGAGCGGGCACCAGTTCTTCGCCGACAGGTACTTCGGATTCGATGACGCGATATACGCCGCGTGCAGGATCCTGGAGATCGTCTCGAAGAGTGAATTGAGTCTCAGCGAGATGCTCGCCGACTATCCGAAATACGAGAGCACTCCCGAGATCAGGGTCGAATGCGCTGACGAGAAGAAATTCGGTGTAGTGGAACAGGTGGCCGACCATTTCAGAAAGACCAACAAGGTAAATGATGTCGACGGCGCCCGCGTAGATTTCGATAAGGGCTGGGGATTGATCAGGGCGTCAAATACTCAGCCCGTGCTTGTTCTCAGGTTCGAGGCGGACGACAGGGAATCTCTCGAAGAGATACGCAAGGCGTTCGCTGACGCGCTGACCGGTCATATTGACGTCTCCGGACTGTACTCTGATTAATCCGCCCGCAGGCGGGCGTAGACCAGGGGGTGGCCCGTGTACGCTGCGATCCTCGCAGGAGGAAAAGGAACAAGGTTCTGGCCGGCAAGCACTGCCGGGACCCCGAAGCAGTTCCTCGATATTACAGGAGAAGGGAGCATGCTTTCCCTCACATGGGAGCGGATGCGCTCTTTTCTCCCCGCTGAACGGATACTCGTACTGACTGCCGCCGACCAGGCGGAATCGGTCAGGCAGGACCTTCCCGGACTTCCCGTTGAGAACCTCTTCGCTGAGCCAGTATCGCGCAATACAGCTCCATCTCTTGCGGCGGCCGCGATCATGATAAGAGCGAGAGGCTCCGATGATCCTATCCTCTGCTGTCCCTCGGATCATCTTATCCGGGATGAGGCCGGTTTCCTGGAAGCCGTGCGGACAGCGGCCGATGCCGCGTCCGGCGGGGATGTACTCGTGACATTCGGCATAGAACCGTCCGGGCCGGAGACCGGCTATGGTTATATAGAGACATCAACGGATATGCCTGCGGGAGAGACTCCCGTTCCCCTGAGGGTCGAGAAGTTCCATGAAAAACCTGACCGTGAGACAGCGCGTCGATATCTCGACAGCGGAAATTACTTCTGGAACAGCGGCATCTTTGTCTGGAGACCCTCTGTATTCATCGAGGCGTGGAACTCGTTCCTGCCCGAGGGGAAAGGTCCCCTTCTCGGCCTGGAGACCGCCGCGGCGCAGGGCCGTCTCGACGAAGAAGCGGGAGAGCACTACGGCTCGATGCCGTCGATCTCGGTCGATTTCGGGATACTGGAAAAGGCCGGAAATGTCGTGGTCCTGCCCGTCTCTTTTGGCTGGAGCGACGTCGGCTCATGGGACGCCCTCGGTGACATTCTGCCCCTGGACGCGGCAGGCAACGCGAGGGCCGGCGAGATGGAGCTGATCGATTCAAAAGGTAATATCATCTATAATCCCGGCGGATTTACCGCGACGATAGGCGTCGATGACGTCATCGTGGCTGTCAGCGGCGGACGAGTCCTTGTCTGCAGAAAGGGCGACAGCCAGAGAGTCCGTGAGATACTCGAAAGACTCGAGAGAAATAACAGTAAGGAACACCTGTAAGATCGACTGACAAAAGGAGGACCCGATGTCGAAGAGGATGGCAGTTTTCATGGCGCTGGTGGTATCGATCTCCCTGATCGCGGCCTCATGCTCTGAACAAAGCAACAAGATAGAGGTGAACCAGGGCCTGGATGCCCGGGTAGGCAGCAACAAGATCACGGCAAAGGATATCGACGACAGGCTCGAGTCTATGCCTCCGCAGCTTAAAGCGCAGTACAAGGGCAAGAGCGGCCGCGCCAAACTCGTCGATGCCCTGATTGACGAGGAGCTTCTGTACCTGGCGGCGGGAAAGTCCGATCTCATGTACGATGAGGATGTAAAAAAGCAGATACGGCAGGCTGAAAAGAACATCCTGATCACCTCATACTACGACAAGACGATCAGGCAGAAAGTAGATGTGACCGACGAGGAGATACAGAAGTACTATGAAGACCACTGGGAAGAGTTTACGAACAAGGCTATCATCAAGGCTCAGCACGCCTTCTCCACAGACAGTGCGAAGGTCGCGGAATGGAAGAAGAGGCTTGATGACGGTGAGAAGTTCAACAAGATAGCCAAGTACGAGAGCGAGGACCGGACGACCGCTCAGGCAAATGGTGAACTCGGGTACTTCAATCCCGGCGGATATGTAAAATTCTACGGGGACTCGGAGGAGTTCTCCGACCAGATAAAACATCTCAATATCGGCCAGATAAGCGATGTCGTCGTTACCAAGAAGGGATATTCGATCGTCAAGATATCGGACAAGAAGCCCGAGAACCTCAAACCGCTCTCCGAGGTCAGGAATGATATATCCGATCGTCTCCGCGGCGAAAAGGCCAAGGTCGGCCTGAAGGCTGAGATCGAAAGTCTGAGGCAGGAGTACAAACCGGAAAACTTCGTTCGCGAGAGGATCATTGAGACGACGAGATCGCCCGAGGAACTCTGGGAGATCGCCCAGGAAGAGGATGCTAACTATACGAGGATCCAGTACTACAGAAATCTGGTCAACAGGTATCCCGATCACAAGTTTGCCCCTCAGGCCCTGTTCATGATCGGTTTCGTCTATGCCGAGGAACTGATGGATCTCGTATCGGCGAGAAGGGCCTTCGAAGAGCTCATCAGAGAATACCCGGATACGGAAGTGGCGGAGTCGGCGAAGTGGATGATAGAGAACCTCGACAAACCTCATCCCAGGTTCGAGTCGGTCGATCAGATGAAGGACCATATTGAGGAAGACAAGAGCGGCAAGGACTGACAGGGTGAACATGAAAGAGGTATATGTGAGCGGAATCGCCCTCGACCGCGAGAGGGAGTTTCCAGTCGTCCTCATCAGATCGGAAGAGGGTGAGGAGGTCCTGCCGATCTGGATCGGTGCGGCGGAGGCCACCGCTATCTACACCGTTCTGGCGGGGAAGACATTCGAGCGGCCGATGACGCACGATCTCCTGAAACTCGTCGTAGAGGAACTTGGCGGCGAGGTCAAGTGGATAGAGATCACCGGTATCCACGAGGACACATATTTCGCAAGGATCGTCTTGGGACGGGGCGAGGAGCTCTTCTACCTCGACGCCCGTCCGAGCGACGCCGTCGCTCTGGCGCTTCGGGCAGGATCGACCATACAGGTAGAGGAAGAACTTTTCGAGAAGTACAAGCGAAACCTCCAGATAGGAAGGGTCGAGGATGGAGCCGGCGGGAACGGTCTGGAGGAGATCGATCCCGGGGAGCTGTAGGATTCCTGACAGGGCAGGGACGGGTATGATAGAGGAATTACAGGGGATGATACCGGTAGTTGGGAAGGATGTATTCATCGCGCCGAGCGCCAGCGTCATCGGCGACGTCACCATAGGGGACGGATCGAGTGTATGGCACGGAGCGTCGGTAAGGGGCGACTGCGGACCGATTACCATCGGCAGATATTCGAACGTACAGGACGTCTGCGTATGTCATTGTACGACAGGCGGCCCCGGACTCGTTGTCGGTGACAACGTGACCGTAGGGCACGGGGCGATCCTCCATTCCTGTACGGTGGAGGACGGGGCACTGATCGGAATGGGAGCCGTAATTCTTGATGGCGCCAGGATAGGAAAAGGAAGTATAATCGCGGCTGGCGCGGTAGTGCTCGAAGGGACCGGGATACCGCCGGGATCGCTCGTTGCCGGTGTGCCGGGAAAGGTACGCAGGCAGGTCGACGATGCGGTCATCGAGAGACTGATCGGGCAGTCAATGGAATATTACGAGCTCGCACTGTCCTATCTCGGTAAAGGGACGGCCGGGCTGCCGCCTAAGAAGCGATGATGAAAAAGATCTTCATACCTGGACTCATCCTGCTGTTGCTGACTTCGTGCGCGACGAAGAAGGCGTCTGTCGAGACAGAAGTATCCCCTCAGCAGATACAGGATGAGCAACTCGAAGAGCTGCGTTCATATGTCTCGAGCGGTAATGATCGTGCCGTTCGCAAGTCCGGAAAGCAATTTCTCGATACATATCCCGATTCGGATGCCGCCGGAGAGGTAAGCCTGGAGACAGGAAGATCCTGCATCGAGCTCGGATTCTCCGAAGAGGCATATGAGATCCTTTCGCCGCTGGCCTCTCCCGAGACCGGCGCCGGGACTGCCGCTGAGGTGAACATCCTTCTGGCCGGGATAGACAGGGACAAGGGTAGATTCGAGGACGCAGCAGCACGTTTCATGACCGCAATGGCCCTCGATCCCTCGGTAAGCGGGGAGGCCAGGGCGGGCTTGTCGCAGATAGTACCACTTCTGTCAGGAAGCCAGCTGGCAGGCCTGGAGGAGACGTACCCGGCAGCTCCTGGCATCGAGCTTGTATACGAAGGTTCGCTCCTGATAGCCGAGGCGGCCGGAGATACAGCTTCTGTGAGGGAGATCAGGTCGCACATCGCGGAGCTCGACACGATGGAGACGACGATCGCGCCTATCCCGGGAAGGACGGTCGCACCGGGAGCAGTAAGGCCGAGAGATCCGGGCGCTGGCGAGGCTGCCGGTTCGATAGGACTGCTCTGCCCCCTGAGCGGCAGGTTCGCACCTCTGGGCAGGGAATTTCTGCGCGGCGCGACCATAGCGATACGCGAGGCGAGAGAGTACGGCGTGACCGGAGTGGAACTGGTCGTAGGAGATACGCGGTCTAACGCGCTCGATGCGAGAAGTGCCGCTGTCGTCCTGATAGAGGAGGAGAATGTAGACGCTATCGTAGGGGGCGTTCTCAGTTCTACGACGATAGCCGCGGCGCAGGCTGCGGAGTATGCCGGAACGGTCCTCTACTCTCCCGTGGCGTCGGAGGAGGGGATAACGGGGATAGGCCCGTATATATTCCAGCATTCGCAGGATTACGAGACGGAGATAGCTGCCGTAGCGAGAGTGGCCATCCTCGAGATGGGCATACGCAGGATCGCCTTCATGGCCGAGGATTCACCGAGATGGCATTCTCTCGCCGAGCTTCTGAGGCTCGAGGTCGAGGGGCTCGGAGGGACGCTCTGCATCGCGGACTTCTATGAGCCGGGCAGCACCGATTTCAGATACGATATCGAGAGGATAAGGGATGCCGTTCCTGAAGCGCTCTTCCTCCCGCCGGATTCCGAGGATCTCGTTCTGATCCTTCCGCAGCTTTCATTCTATGAGTTCGGTGTTCAGTTGCTCGGCACATCGTCGTGGAACTCGAGCAAGCTCCTGAGGATGACGGGCCGCGACCTGGAGGGAGCTGTCTTCCCCGCCGAAGACATATCTGGTTCGAGCGAGGAGAGATACCTGGCCGCGGCGGTGCTGACAGGGTACGAGGGGGGCGATATCAACAGGTTCGTCACGGGAGGATACGACGGGGTGAGGAAGG
The DNA here is from genome assembly GCA_963836185.1 of Candidatus Krumholzibacteriia bacterium. Classification (GTDB taxonomy): domain Bacteria; phylum Krumholzibacteriota; class Krumholzibacteriia; order Krumholzibacteriales; family Krumholzibacteriaceae; genus JAUWCL01. The sequence goes on along the minus strand of CAWIIQ010000001.1, from coordinate 2,174,974 downwards.
TGCTTGAGGCGATGGCTGCATCCTCCGCATCCGAAGAATCGCTGCGCGATGAGATGGAGAGGATGCTCATGGAGAAGCAGCACAACTTCATAGAATTGATGTCCGGTGACGGGATCAGGTTCAATATCGTGAGGGGGGAAAAGGTAGAGGAATTTGTGACCATTTCGGCACCGGTCCGCTGACCGGGTCAGTTCAGTTCGAATCTCACCAGAAAACTCAGCCAGAACGATATAGGCTTTCCCCTTTCCATGACGGGCCTGAACTCGAACTGCCTGACCGCATCGAGGGTGGCCTCCTCGAAACTCTCGTCCCCCTTGATCTTCCTTACCCAGGCTTCCTGAACGAAACCCTCGTCGTTGACGTAGACCTCTACGAGCACATACCCTTCGTGGCCGAGGAGCATCGCCTGCGACGGATAGACGGGCTCGATCATCTTCTTGATGACGTAGTCTTCCCTGTAGGGAACGGAGGCGTGAGATTCGTATGTGCGGATCGGGTCGTATCCTTCAAAGTCGTCGTATATCGGTTCCTCGGGATCCTCCTTAGGGGAGAGCGATGTCTCCGCTTCCTCGTTCTCGTCCTCGATCTCCTCGCTGTAGACCTCTACCTCGCGAGCGACCATGTCGTGCCTCTCCTTTTCGAAGATCTCCGCCTCTATACCGGCGTCTTCGAGGATCGTGATCTGGGGAAGGATCTCCATCGGGCCTTCATATCCGACGTTGAATATCCTGTCTGCTATACCGGTCTTTTCAACGCTCAGCACTATGATGATGAGCAGAAGGATGGAGACTGGAAGGAGGTAGATCAGCCTCTTTCTCCACTTGCGGTCATATTGTTTTATCTTCTCTACCATGTTGTTCTCTGTAAATATCGCGATGAAAGACGAAAAGGTCAAGGATGGGTAAAACGCGCGCAGGGCTGAGCGGTCAGTCTCCGCCGCCGAAGTATCCGGCAAGGGCTCTCAGGATCGCTTCCGACTCAAGCCGGATCCACTTTGGTGAGCCGAGGATATTCTCGGTCCCGGCATCGGAGAGCGAGCCGCCAGATAACAATACCGCCGGACAGTTCGTCTGCTGGAGGAAGAGATCGGATGATCCGGCCTTGACGAACGATTCGCATGGAGGCATGCCGGAGAGGCTTGAGACAAGGCTGTCTGCGAACGCTGTTCCCTTGACGCTGCCCGGATAGTGGTAGACGGAGCATCCCGCGTCCGTAACTTCAGCACCTCCGAATCTAAGCCCGATCGCCATGTGTGCCCCGACCCTGTTTGCCCTGAATATCCTGTTCTGATCTGAGAGCTGCTCCTCGCCCGCCCTCGTTAAGAGGACTGATGCCCCTGCTGCAGTGAGCAGCTTTTCGAGTCCTCTCGCGAGGCGCAGGTTGACAGTGGCGCCGCGCAGTGCTCCCGCGCCCCTGCCCGCGTCGTCCGTGCCTCCTCCGGCGGGATCGATGACGACCTTCTTTCCGAGCAGGGCTCCTCCGTAGAGAGGGGTCATCCTCGTGAAGAGGACGCGATCCATGTAGGCTTCCGAGTCCATCGATCCGATTGGCGCCGGTTCATATCCAGGCGCATAGAGGATGGCTCCGGCTGTTTCCGCCGGCGCCGAGATGATCTGTCCTTTCCTGTTGCTCTCTGCCGTACTTCCATCGGCGAAACGAAGGATCGCGCCAGGGATCGGGCTGTCGGTAAGGTCGTTCACCGCGACTGTATAAAGGACCGATCCCGCTCCTCCTTCATCGAATCTCAGTGTGTCGATGGAAGTACCAGAGGAAACGAAAAAGGATCCGGTTGCCGTACCGCTGATGAAGTGGGCGATTCCCTTCTTCGTAAACGAGGTGCTCCTGTTCTTTCCATCCTCTCCGACCAGGGATATCGCCTTTCCGTCGGAGACCGGCCGTCCCCCAGCATCGAGTACCAGCACTTCGAGGCGTTTCGACCCGTCAGAACTCGTTGTCGGGGCCATCGGAAGGAAGAATCTCAAGGGACGGTCGAGCAGCATCTTCTTCGGCCCGTATGTCGCCGTCGCCCCTTTGACGCTTCCTGCCGAGAAGGTGACTGAGAATATCCCGTTCGGCATCGAGGCCGGCATCCGGCAGAAGGGGTTCCCGCCATCTTCAGGCTGGAAGCAGGCCCTCCTTTTCCCGTTTATCCTCGCTTCGAACGATGCCGGATCGAGAGGGACTCCCGCGCCGGGTTCGACGAAGAACTCGAGCCTCGCCGGCGCTGTAAATGTATCCGTGTCCGCCCCGGTCATCTCTATCACCGGGACGCCCCTGGAGAAGTATTCGACCAGGCCGAGGAAATATGCCTCGGCCTCGAGCTTCTGCTTGGCCGACAGCTTGAGTTTTTCCTCCACGCCCGGATTGGAAAGATAGCTCGCCTCGCCCAGCGCTGCGGCGCCGGCCTTCGAGTTTCGAAGGACGTAGTAGTTCCCCGTTTTGATAGTCGTGACAGATATGCCGAGGTTTCTCGCCAGGTGAGTATGAAGATCGGTGGCGAGTTCGAGGGAGGCTCCGTGATCGGTGCCTCTGTAGTATATCTCGATACCGTTCCGTTCACGGTCGAGAGCGATGTTCGAATTGTGGTGGATCGAGATGAATACCTCCGGCTCGAATTCGTTCGCCTTCTCGATCCGGGCCTCAAGGTCGTCCCTGAGCAGGGCGGCAAGGTCGGCTCCGGGTTCCGAAGAGCCCTCGGGAAGGAAGTCCCTGTCCGACGACCTCGTCATGTGGACCTCGGCCCCCGCTTCCTCGAGCAGGCCCCAGAGGTATAGTGCGACGCCGAGATTGACTTCGGCCTCACTCAGGCTGTCGGCTCCGATGGCGCCGTTGTATTCACCGCCATGCCCCGGGTCGATGACGATCCTGCGCCCGGCAAGGACGGAAGGATCGGAACCGGAAAGGTCCTCGGAGAGTTCGGCGTAGAGTGAATCGTATGCAGTCCTGCGCCCTCCGCACCCCGCAAGAAGGGCGGCCGCCAGCAGCAGCGAGATCGATATGGTAATGACCGTGCGTTTCATCAGTTCCTCCCCGGGTCCGTAACTCGTTACATCTGCTGTGTATCAGATAGTCCCCTCATTCATCAAGCGGCAAATTTCGCCGCGCCCAGGGAAGGTCCTCCAGACGGCCCGTACCTCCCCTGCAAAGAGATGTAAAGAAAACCGACAAACCCGCTTACAATATATTGTTAAAACAGTTGACGGGCACCACAACATATGGTAGAAAATGGCAGGATTAACAGGAGAACGGGCAGGGGTGGAATGGACAGGAATGCCTCTCTGAGGAATTTACCCTCGGTCGAACGGGTTCTCGAAGACGAGAGGATCGCCGCGCGGGTCAACTTTGTCTCGCGCCGCGGCATAACCCGTATCGTAAGGGACAGGATAGAATCGTACAGGCAGGGGATCGTCAGCGGCCGGGCAGAGGCTGTCGAGGATGCCGGCCTTATCCTTGAGAGTATCGTCGCCGCGGCCGCGAAGGAGATCGGATCCCTGGTCGCTGACAGGCAGCGCCGCGTGATCAACGCGACGGGAGTCATCCTCCATACCAACCTCGGCAGGGCAGTGCTCGATTCGGCGACGGCATCGGCGGTACTGACTGCCGCTTCCGGGTACACAGACCTGGAGATGGATGTCGCGACAGGTTCGAGAGCGAGCCGTTCGAGAAGGGTCACCGCCCTGCTCCGCGCGATCGCGGGGTGCGAAGGGGCCCTGGTCGTGAACAATAACGCGGCCGCCGTCCTTCTTGCCGTCGATACATTCGCCCGTGAAGGTGCGGTCGCCGTCTCGCGAGGAGAACTCGTCGAGATAGGAGGGAGCTTCAGGCTTCCCGAGATCCTTACCCGGGCCGCGGGGAGGGTCATCGAGGTGGGGACGACGAACAGGACCAACCTCGGGGATTACGAGAGGGCGATAGACGAGGGAGCCACTCTTCTCCTCAAGGTGCATACGAGCAATTACAAGGTAGTCGGATATACAGACGAGGTACCGGTCGCCGCCCTGGCGGAGCTGGGGCGGAAAAGAAATATCCCCGTGATGTACGATCAGGGGAGCGGTATCCTCTATCCCGTCGAGAATGAGGGATTCGAAGGAGAGGAGAGCCTCCTTCCCCTGCTCGACACGGGAGTCGATATCGTTTCGTTCAGCGGCGACAAGGTACTCGGCGGCCCGCAGGCGGGGATACTCCTCGGGGAGGCGGGCATGATCGGCAGGATGCGCGGTAACCATCTGTCGAGGGCGCTTCGCATCGACAAGATGACGCTTGCGGGGCTCGAGCAGGTGCTCGTCCACTACTGGAACGGAGAGATAGAACGGATCCCGGCCCTCGGGATGATACTCGAGGACCTGAGCGGGCTTGAGGGACGTACGCGCCGGGCGGCGGAGAAACTCGAAAAGATGACGCCTGAAGGGTTCGGGATCGAGGTATTAGAAGGGGAATCATCGATCGGCGGGGGAAGCTTTCCTATTAATCCCTTGCGGACGGTGCTTTTGCGGATTAATCTCACAACCGGCGGGCCGCAGCGGCTCGAGCGCGGATTGAGAAGGCTCGATCCGCCGGTGCTGGCGAGGGTACGGGGTGACTCCGTATTCGTGGACCTCAGAACGGTACCCTCCGATCAGGAAGATATGCTTATCGAAAGTCTCGCTTCGGCGATGAATGATGTGAAAGAGAAGGAGTGATCCACATGGGCGATGAAGAACGCGGAATGCCCGACGAAGGACGAAAGGGCGATCACGTCGAAGGCGGGTTCTCGATCCTGCTTGGCGAGGAGAGCATCAGGGCGTTCATGTCATCGGGAGATTTTTCATCGGCTCGTGAACTGGACCGGTTCATAGAACTCGGTGCGAGGATCGAGGGAAGATTCACGGAGGAAGGAAACCGTTCCATCCTGGCGATGTCTGTCGGGGAGAACAGGCTGGCGAGGGACTTCGCCGTTCTGCAGATCGCTCATATCCTCGCGAAGCACGGCAGGGATGTCCTGATCGTCGACTTCGATTTTCTCTCGCCGGGGCTCAGCGGCCTTGTGGAGAACACGGAGGATCAGGGGTTCCTGGACCTGCTGCTCTACGGAAGTTCGCTTAAAACGATCGCCCGGCCGACTGGTATCGACGGCGTGACCGTGGTAGGCCCCGGTTCATTCCCCGTCTCACGCACGATCCCCTTCGCGAAGAAGGAATTCACAAAAGTGAGAGATTTTCTCAGCCGCAGCCATGACGTTATCATATATTGCTCGACTCTCTATACCGATGACGGGGCGGTCAATCCGCTCGCGTCGCTCGCAGACGCTATTTTCCTTTCGTGCAGGCTAGAGGAGATGCCCGAGGGCCAGCTTCAGAAGAACCTCGGAGACCTGGGCGCAGATCTTCCTCCTGCCGATCTTGTCTGTTTCGGAGAGGATGCCTCGGGTTCCCCGGGGGAAGGGTCGTTCATGCCGCCTGTCCGCATCGATGACGGGTCCGGGGAAGAAGGGGCCGGAGATGAGGAAAAAGGCGAGGAGCGGTATGAAGCGGGCGCGATAGAAAAGACAGCCGACCTCGACAGCGACGGAAAACATAGAGGCGGCGGGATGAGCCTTCCGAGAGTCGTCACTTCGGTCGTTGTTGTCGTCGTCGTAATATTCCTTGTCTGGTGGTTCAAGATCCACAAGTCGATAAGCAACAAGGAAGGTGAAAGCAGGACCGCGGAGCTCGTGCAGAAGCAGCGTGATGTCCAGGAGAAAAAGGACCGCGGGCAGGATGATGGCGCTGCCGTCACCGGCGCGGAAGAAGACAGTGTCGAGACTGTCACGGAACCCGGGCCTGCCGGGGAAACGGTCGAGAAACCGGTTGAAGAGAAGACGGACGAAGCCGTGACCGGCGGAGGTGATACAGAACCCGCCGTGACTCAGCCAGTCTCAAAACCCGGTACCGTCACGCCCGCGCCGGAAGGTTCGCACTATTCGGTCCATGTAGCTTCTTTCAGGGAGATGAGCAGGGCCGGTACGGAGACGGACTATCTCGAGAAGAACGGATACGACTCGATCGTTCTTGAGACTGAGGTCAACGGGCAGAAATGGTACAGGGTCTACGTCGGAGAGTTCCGGACGAAGGAGGAGGCCGTGGCGACGAGGCTGGATCTTCTCGATCTTCGTCAGATCGGTTACGCGAAAGTCGTGACGTTAAAGGATTAGATCAAGGGATAATAACAACTGATTTACGCCAATGAGCGTGGAGGTGCTGCAAGGTGAGTCTATCCAGACTGGAACTAGTCGGATTCAAATCATTCATGAATCCCGCCACACTGAATCTCAGGAACGGCATCACATGCATCCTCGGTCCGAACGGATGCGGGAAGACCAATATAGTCGACGCCGTCAGGTGGGTGCTCGGTGAGCAGAGCGCGAGGCAGCTTCGAAGTACGAAGATGGAGAATGTCATCTTCAACGGCACCGAGGTCCACAAACCGACCGGCTTCGCCCTCGTAAATATGACCGTGAGCAACGAGAGAGGCGCCTTCCCGCTGGATTATGCTGAGATCACGATAACGCGAAAGGTCTACCGGTCGGGTATCAGCGAGTACTTCATCAACAAATCACCCTGCAGGCTCAAGGACATCAGGGAACTCTTCGCCGATACGGGAACGGGCAGCCATTCATACTCGGTCATCGAGCAGGAGATGGTCGAATATGTTCTCAACGATGCGCACGGCGAACGAAGAGAGATGTTCGAGGAAGCGGCCGGTATCGTCAAATACAGGATGCGGCGCGAAGAGGCGAAGAGGAAACTCAAGCTGACTGAGAACGACCTTCTCAGGCTCGATGACATACTCGAGGAACTGGGCAAGAACGTCCGGGCCCTGAAATACCAGGTTGGAAAGGCCAGGCGCTACCGCACGATAAGCGAAAGGATCCGTGAGTACGGCATCGTTCATCTTCGAAGAAGCCTCTCCGGGCTTCTGGCCGAGAAGAGAGAGGCGGAGAAGGAACTCTCCGGCAGCCGGGAGCTCACCGACCGTGATGATGTGTCGCTCGAGGAAAGCGAGAAGAAGGTCGAGAAAGAGAAGCTGCTGCTCATCGATCTGGAGAAGAAGAACACCGATCTGCAGAACAGGCGGTACGAGGTCAGGAGAAAGATCCAGGGCGCCGAGGAAAAGACGATCCAGTTCAGCGAGCGAAAGGGCGAAGCGGAACGCCTGATCGACCGTGCGGGCCGCGAGATCGAGGAGGCTAAGACGCGTCTCGGAAGGATCGCGGAGCGGATGGAGGGAGTGGCGACCGAGGTCGCCGTGACGAGTGAATCGATGGCTTCGGAAGAGGCGGAGATCAAGAAGCTGGGCGGCCTGTTCGAGGAGATCTCCATAAAGATGGAACGGATACAGGTGGAGCTCATCGACCTGAAGCAGACTCAGCTCGATTTCATCCAGGACCAGGCGCGGGTCAAGAGTTCGGTTGAGCACTTCGAGAAGATACTTGCCGATCTCAATGAGAGGGCGGGGAACATGCGCGAGCAGATCGTCTCCCTCGAATCGGAGACGGCCGAGCTTGCAGGCGAGCGCGACGCCAGGCAGGGAGCTCTCAGTGACGCTCAACGGGTGCTCTCGTCTCTCGAAAGCGAAAACATAGAACGGACCGCGAGACTCGAAACGGTCGAAACCCAGATCGCCTCGAATGCGGCGGCAGCCGCGGAAAAGAAAGAATCGATCGCCGCGATGAGGAGCAGGCATGAGCTCTTCATAAGGATGAAAGAAGATCTTGAAGGATTCCCGGGCGGGGCCAGGCACGTTCTCAAGAAGGGCGACTCCAGGGTCAGGGGCCCCCTTGCCGATATGATAAAGACGAAGAAGGAATACCGCGCGGCGCTCGAAGCCGTTATGGGCGGATTGATGGACGGAGTCGTGATCGACAGTCTCGGCGGAGCGGTCGATCTCGCCAGGGAACTCTCCGAGGGAAAATTCGGAGGGGCCAGGCTGCTCGCCGACGATCCGGGCTGGAAAGCGCCAGGAGCGGACGGGCCTGAAGCGGCCGGGATGCTGGGCGCTCTCGCTTCCTTTGTCGATACTCCATCAGGTGCGAAGAGAGCGATCGACCAGCTGCTCGACGGGATATTCCTCTTCGATACGATAGAGAACGCCCTCGCTTTCATCGCGTCCGGTGATGGAAACGCGGCGGGAGCGGTGACGCTTTCCGGGATCTACTTTTCGAGAGGCAGGGGGATCTATTTCTCAGGTTCGCCCGGAGAAGAAGTTTCGATACTGGGCAGGACCGGCGAGATCGAAAGACTTGCCGGTGAGATAAACGAGTTCGAGAAGGAGATCGACGGCCTCGAGAAGAAAGGCGGATCCCTGCGCGGCGAGAAGGAGTCGTTGAGGGAGAGGATCGAGGAGATCGCGAGACTGTCCACCCGGGGCCGAGAGGAACTCGGACTGAGGCGCGAAGCATTCCAGGAGGTCGAGCGCGAATTCATCATGGGCAAAGAGAAGACCTCGATGATGATGAAGTCTCTAGACGAGCTCGAGAACGGCCGTGTAGAGATGCTGTCAAAGCTCGAAGAAGCGAAGCTCGCTCTCGCCATGCAGCAGAGCTCAGGCGATATTTCTGATTCCGAGAGGCTCGAATCCGAGCTTTCGGATTACAGGAAGAACAGGGAGGAACTCGATGCGGAGCTCACTTCCCGCAAGGTCAGGCACGCCTCTCTGCAGGGAACTCTCGACAGGCAGAACGAGGAGCTTCGGGGCCATGGCGAGATGGAGAAACAGTTCCGGGCGATCATCGAGCAGAGAAGTGTCGAGATCAGCTCGGCGAAGGAAGAGACGGCGAGGCTCGAGCGCTCGATAGGGGAAGAACGGGCGGGGGTAAAGACTTTCCTCGATGAGGAGACCGCCTGTGAGGAGGAACTCGGCAGGATGCACGACCTGCTCGAGGAGAAACGAGAGCTTATATCCGGTATCGAGGGAGCCCTGAAGGAACGCAAGGCTGAGCGCGAATCGATCTTCGAGAAGATAAACGACCTGCGTGTAAGCCTGTCATCGGTCGAGACCCGTATGAACGACCTCGTCGATCGCGGGAGGGAGCTGTACGAGGAGGAACTCGGCGGCTACCTCGAGGGAGTCGAGATCCCTCTGACCGAGGAAGAGAAGATGATAACGAAGGAGATGCTCGACGGGGAGAAACGCAAACTCGAGAGCCTCGGGCCGGTCAACCTGGCCGCCGTCGAGGAGTATGAAGAAAAGAACCAGCGCTTCGAGTTCCTCACTACCCAGAAGGATGACCTTGTCAAGGCGAGGGAGGAACTGGACGAAGCGATAAAAAAGATAAACAGGCGCGCGAGAAAGATGTTCCTCGATACCTTCACCGCGGTGAAGGGTCATTTCTCAGAGATATTCACAGTGCTCTTCGAGGGCGGCGAGGCCGATCTTCATCTCGGAGAGGGAAGCGATCCTCTCGAGGCGGATATCATCATCAGGGCCAGGCCCAAGGGCAAGCGTATACAGGACATCTCGCTCCTCTCGGGCGGTGAACGTGCCCTTACCGCGCTCGCCCTCCTGTTCGCTCTCTACAAGGCAAAGCCGAGCCCCTTCTGCATCTTCGACGAAGTCGACGCGCCTCTCGACGACGCGAACATCCAGAGGTTCGTAAAGATGCTGAAGAAGTTCTCCGTGGAGACGCAGTTCATCATCATCACTCACAACAAGCGGACGATGGCGGCCGCGGACCAGCTCTTCGGGGTGACGATGGAGGAGAAGGGTGTTTCCAGGCTGGTCTCGGTCGACCTCACCGAGATCGAGGACCTGCTCGCCAGGCGGCAGCCGGCCCCGAAGAAGAAGGAGCCCGAGGCGGCTCCGGTATCGTCCAACTAGGAGAATCAACGGTCGATGAAACGCATCTTCCAGGGATTGAGGAAGACCAGGGAGCGTTTTCTGCGCCCTCTGCGTGAAGCCCTGTCATCCGGCGAGCTGGACGACGAAGCTATCGAGGAGGCGGAGTCGATCCTCTATTCCGCCGATCTCGGCGTGGAGGCGACCGAGCGGATCGTCGAGAGCATCCGCTTGCGCGGAGCGGGTGACCACATGCAGGCGGTGGCCGATGAGCTCCTCTCGATAATCGACGAGATCCCAGCGCCTCCCCTTCCCGAGGGGAGCCCGAGGGTGATTGTGATCGTCGGCGTTAACGGCGTCGGCAAGACCTCGACGATCGGCAAGCTGGCAGCGAGGTTCAAGGAAGAGGGAAAGAGCGTGATGCTCGCCGCGTGCGACACCTTCCGCGCGGCGGCGATAGACCAGCTCGAACTGTGGGGCAAGAGGACAGGAACGCCGGTCGTCAGGCAGAATATGGGCTCCGATCCTGCGGCGGTCGCTTTCGACGCCGTGCAGTCTGCCAAAGCGAAGGGAATAGACATCGTCATCGTCGATACCGCAGGGCGGCTGCACACAAAGGTCAACCTGATGGAGGAACTTGGCAAGATTTTCAGGGTCCTGCGGGACAGGATGGATGGAATAGCTCTCGAGGCATGGCTCGTCATCGACGCCAACTCGGGGCAGAACTCGCTTCGGCAGGCAGAGGCCTTCACTAACGGGCTGCCCGTGACAGGCATAGTCCTCACCAAGCTCGACAGCACGGCCAAGGGCGGTGCCGTTATCCCCATACAGCAGAAGCTCGGCGTCCCCGTGCTCTTCGTCGGGGTCGGCGAGAGCGCCGACGACCTCGAACCGTTCGATCATTCCGAGTTCATCTCGGCCCTGATGCGGCCCGTCAGAGGCTTGACACAGAGCTGCGACTCGTGTAGATTTATATGAAATTACAACCTTCGGGGCGGGGTGAGATTCCCCACCGGCGGTCAAAGCCCGCGAATGGGCCGAAAGGCTCACCGATCCGGTGAAATTCCGGAGCCGACAGTTACAGTCTGGATGGGAGAAGGTGGTTCGAGATACGATCCCCCTGCGGGTGCGCGCCGTGCGTGTCCGTCCTCTCCCCTTATTACCCGATAGTACAGCAGGCAGGAAGGCGCGTCCGCGCTATGAACGACGACCGTAAGTATATGGAAAGGGCCCTCGAACTGGCCGCCCGCGGCACAGGCCTGACCTTTCCGAATCCTCTCGTCGGAGCTGTCATCGTCTCCAGCGGCGAGACAGTTGGAGAGGGCTTCCACGCAGGAGCGGGAAAGCCGCACGCGGAGATAGAAGCGATCGCCGCAGCCGGGGAGAAGGCCAGGGGCGCCGACCTCTATCTCAATCTCGAACCGTGCTGTCATCACGGCAGGACGCCTCCCTGTACCGACGCTATCATCGAAGCGGGGATATCGCGCGTCGTCTTCGGTATATTCGACCCGGACGAGCGGGTACGGGGCGGGGGAGCGCGGCAGATGAGGGAAAACGGCATCGAGGTGGAGACCGGCGTCATGGCGAGAGAGACCCTCGAGCTCAATCTTCCGTACATCCATCGCTCTATCTCCGGCTCACCTTTCGTGCTGCTCAAGCTCGCAGTCACGCTCGATGGAAAGATCACCCTCGGTGACGAGAAATACATAACATGTTCAGGATCGCTCGAATGCGTTCACGGCCTCAGGGCGAAGCTCGAGGCGATAGCTGTCGGATCGGGTACGCTGAGAGCGGACGATCCCTCTCTCGACAGGCGGCTATACGAGCGGCCGCTCGATCCGCCTGTAAGGATGGTCTTTGATTCCGGCCTGACCTTTCCTTCGGGGCATCCCTGGCTCGAAAGAGGCGAGAGAGTGATAATCTACTGCTCCGAAGAGGCCGGCGCCGACAGGATCGGCGAACTGGAGGCGGCGGGAGCGGAAGTCGCCAGGCTGCCTTTCGGCGAGGGCGGCCTCGATCTTGAGGCGTGGCGGCGCGATCTCACCGGGAGGGGGATCACATCGGTGATCGTCGAAGGGGGAGCGCGTATCGCGACGTCGATGATGAAGGCAGGCATCCCCGACAGACTCGTCCTCTTTCACTCGCCTCTGATAGCGGGAGCGGGAGAGATGGGATGGTACGAGGATGACGTTTCGCCGGCGCAGCGAGATCTGAACCTTTCATATATCGAGGTCATAGGCGGGGATATCATGACGGTATACGACAGGAAGCATGTCTCCGGATATCTTGACGCGGTCACGAAGGAGGGCGCCGATGTTCACCGGGCTGATTGAGACGACCGGCAGGGTGTTGTCGATGCGCAGGTCCTCGCGAGGCGGCCGTCTCACGATCGCTTCACCCCTGGAGGGGCTGTCTGTCGGTGACAGCGTATCGGTAAACGGCGCGTGTCAGACAGTGGCGCAGCTGAAGTCCGGCGATTTCTCGTGCGACGTCCTTACCGAGACGCTGCGCGTCACGACACTCGGGCAGCTCAGGGCTGGCTCGCCGGTCAATCTCGAACGGGCTCTCGAGGCTGGCGGAAGACTGGGCGGACATATCGTCAACGGCCATGTCGACGGCGTCGGAAGGGTTACCCGCGTGATCCGCGACCCGCTCGGCATCGAGATCGATGTCGGCAGGGAACTCGGCAGGTACATCGTCTCGAAGGGATCAGTAGCGGTCGACGGCGTAAGCCTGACGATCGGGCCCGGCCCGTCGGGCGGAAAGTTCAAGGTATTCATCATACCGCAGACATGGGAAGCGACTACCCTCGGGAAGGTCAGCCCGGGCAGCAGGGTCAACATAGAAGTGGATATTCTGGCCAAATACGTGGAGAGGTTCACCGGGCCGGGAAAGGCCTGACTGAGGGGCATCATGAGAGGTGTGAAGTGGTCAAGGATTTCAGTACTGTAGAAGAGGCCCTCGCGGATATCAAGGCGGGAAAGATGATCGTCGTGGTCGATGACGAGACACGCGAGAACGAGGGCGACATAATCATGGCGGCGGAAAAGGTCGATGCCGAGGCGGTCAATTTCATCGCCAGGCACGCAAGGGGCCTGATATGCGTAGCCCTGACGGGGGAAAGGCTCGATCGGCTTCAGCTCGGGATGATGGTGCAGGAGAACACGGCAAAGATGAGTACGCCGTTTACCATCTCCGTCGATGCCGTGCACGGCACGACGACGGGGATATCGGCCTTCGACAGGGCGACGACTGTCCGTGTGCTCATTGATGAACGGACGGAGCCGGATGACCTCGCCCGCCCGGGCCATATCTTTCCGCTACGCGCCGCGCGCGGAGGGGTCCTTCGCAGAGCGGGGCATACCGAGGCGGCGGTAGACCTTTCAAGGATGGCCGGGCTCGAACCGGCAGGCCTGCTCTGCGAGATCCTCGCCGAGGACGGCACGATGGCCAGGGGGCCGGAGCTCACGACCTTCGCGAAGCAGTGGGGCCTGAAGATGATCACGGTATTCGACCTGATCGAGTACAGGCGCAGGAAGGAAAAGCTCGTCAGGCGCGAAGCTGAGGCCGAACTTCCTACGAAATACGGCAATTTCCGCCTGATCGCCTACGAGGGAACGGTCGACGGCTCGGAGAGCGTCGCGCTGATCAAGGGTGAGCCGTGGAAGGATGAAAGCGCCCTGGTGCGCGTCCATTCCCAGTGCCTTACAGGCGACGTCTTCGGATCACAGCGCTGCGACTGCGGCGATCAGCTCTCCAGCGCGCTCGAACAGATATGCGAGGAGGGTTCCGGAGTCTTCCTCTACATCCAGCAGGAGGGACGCGGGATCGGGCTCGTAAACAAGGTCAGGGCATACGAGCTTCAGGACAAGGGAAGGGATACGGTAGAGGCGAACGAGGAACTCGGGTTCCCCGCCGACCTGCGCGACTACGGGATAGGGGCCCAGATACTCGTCGATATCGGCCTGCACAAGATCAGGCTACTGACCAACAACCCGAGAAAGATCATCGGTCTGAAGGCATACGGACTCGAGGTCGTCGAGAGGATGCCGATCGAGATCACGCCCAACCTGAAGAACGTAAGGTATATGTCGACAAAGAGGGACAAGCTCGGACATCTCTTCGGCGAGCTGCGCGAAGAGGTCCGGAAGGATGAAGGCTGCTGCGGCTGTAATTGCGGATCGAAAGCGAAAGGAGAGAAGGATGGCTGTTGAGAAGGCAGGGAAACTCATAGGTACAGGCATGAAGTTCGCCGTTGTGGCGGGCAGGTTCAATGAGCTGGTGACCGAATCTCTGATCGGGGGCGCTCTCGACTGTCTCGTGCGCCACGGCGTGTCAGACGGAGATATCACGCTGTATCGGGTGCCGGGTTCTTTCGAGATCCCGCAGGCGGTCAGCAAGGCAGCCGCGACGGGTGTCGACGCTGTCGTCTGCGTAGGGGCACTGATCAGGGGCGACACGCCTCACTTCGATATTCTGGCCAGCCAGGTGGTCAAGGACATATCGGCGATCGGGGTCGGTACCGGCAAGCCTGTCGCCTTCGGTATAATTACGTCCGATACACAGGAACAGGCGCTTGAGCGCGCCGGAAGCAAGGCCGGAAACAAGGGCTGGCAGGCGGCAATGTCCGCCATCGAGATGGTCAGTCTCTGGAAAGAGATCGGAGGCTGATGAGCAGACGCAGAAAGGCAAGAGAGATGGCCCTCCAGACCCTGTACGCCGCCGAGATCGGCGAGGCGGAATGGGAGGACGCCCTGGCCGATTCGGTCAGGCGCAGGGGGCCGTCAGAGGAAGCGTCCGAGTATGCCGGCAGGCTCGTGAGCGGGGTCTCGGATTCTCGCGAACGGCTCGACGGCATGATCTCTTCCAACCTCGAGAACTGGGAGCTGAAGCGGGTGGCGGTCGTCGACAGGATCATCATGGAGATAGCCCTCTACGAGCTGCTCGAGTGCCCCGAAGTACCCACGGGGGTGATAATCGACGAGGCGATAGAGATAGCTCACAAGTTCAGCTCGGAAAAGGCCGGGTCGTTCGTAAACGGGATCCTCGACAAGCTGTCCAAGGAGGTGCGCGGCGGGTGAAGCTCTTCGTCTGCTCCGACGTACACGGTAACCTGAGGGCTCTCGACGCCGTTCTGGCAGCTTACACGGAGCATTGCCCGTGCAGGTTCCTCTTTCTCGGGGACGCCGTCGGGTACGGCGCCCACCCGGGCGAGTGCCTCGACAGGCTGCTCGCTGTTCCAGGAGGGCGCCTGGTCATGGGGAACCATGACAAGGCTGTCCGAGACCTGAGCGAGAGGAAGACCTTCAACACGGACGCCTTCACGGCCCTGGAGTGGACGGTCAACAGGCTGGCGGGGAAGTATAACGAGTCCTTCTCAGAAAGGTTCGAGCTGACCGTCGAGTGCGACGAGTACCTCGCCGCCCACGGATCTCCCCATTATCCAGAGGAATTTACCTATATGACCGACCTTCTGATCGCCGAGAAAGCGTTCCAGAAGTTTGATTTTTCGGTCTGTTTTGTAGGGCACACGCATGTCCCTTTGGTGTATACTTATATTGGCGGCCCGAAGAGTCTCAAGCCGGGCGAAACCTTCGCCCTGGACCCTTCAGGCCGCTATATCATTAATCCTGGCAGTGTCGGGCAGCCGAGGGACGGCGATAAACGCGCGTCCTTCCTGATATTCGACCTGGATGATAAGACCGTCACCCTTCACCGGCGCGAGTACGATATCGAGGCCGAAGCGAAGGATATCAGAGATGCCGGGCTGCCTGTGAGGTTCGCAGAGCGCCTGTTCAGAGGCCGCTGATAATATGATGAAGGTATCCGAGAGAAAACACTGGGACGATTTCTGGAATGTGTCGGGCGACGCGCTTGAGATCTATGATAACGAGGGCCGCGTGAGCAGGCACTACATCGAGGTCAGGCCCCTCGAGGGGCTCAGGGTCCTCGAGGTCGGCGCCGGCACGGGCAGGGACGGGATCTTCATGGCCTCGCAGGGAGCGTCGGTCGTATCGCTGGACTACAGCATGCCGAGTCTCGGGATGGTCAGGAGCCAGATTCCCGAGGGTGCCGCTGTCGACCTGTGCTGCGGCGATGCCTTCTCGCTTCCTTTCGCTGACGGCACATTCGACCTCGTCTTCCACCAGGGGCTCCTGGAGCATTTTCGCAATCCCGGTGATATGCTGGCGGAGCATCACAGAGTCCTTAAAAAGGGCGGGCATATACTCGTAGATGTCCCGCAGCGGTGGCATTACTACACTGCGCTTAAGCACGCGATGATAGCGGCGGGAAAGTGGTTCGCCGGCTGGGAGACGGAATTCTCCCCTCGCGAACTCGAGAAGATGCTCCGTGGGCATTCTTTCACGGTTGTCGGGACATACGGCGAATGGCTCAATCCGCCGATCTGGTACAGGATATTGAGGAAAGGAACAGGCGCGAAGCTCCCGATGTACCCGCGAGTCTTCACATCGACAAGAAAGATTTTTGCCGGTCTGCGCTCCGCGCTCCTCTCGGCGAGGCCGGTGCTCTATACGACAGTCGTCATAGGAACGATAGCGAGAAAGGACTGAGGAAAGGCCGATGAAGATCCTCGCTCTTAACTGGAGAGATATGCACCATCCTGAGGCAGGAGGGGCCGAGGTCCATCTTCACGAGATACTCACCCATCTTGCCCGCTGGGGACACGAGACTACCCAGCTGTCTTCGGGATTTCCAGGAGGCGCCGCGACCGATGAGATAGACGGAGTCAGGATCCTGCGCCATGGACACTGGTTCGACGCGAACTTCACGCTCCCTCTTTTCGCGAAGCGGCATATGAAGAAGGAAAGTTACGATGTAGTGATCGAGGACATAAACAAGCTTCCATTCTTCATGCCTCTCTATACGAAGGTTCCCGTCGTCCCTGTGATCCCGCATCTGTTCGGCACCACGGTATTCCGCGAGGCCGACTGGGTGACTGGGAGCTACGTCGTGACGGCGGAGAAACTGATACCGCACGTCTTCAAGAAGAACAGGTTCATGGTCATAAGCCCGAGCACCCGTGACGACCTCGTCGCCCGGGGGATCCCCGCCGGCCGTATAGGGGTCATACTTTGCGGGCTCGACCATGACAGGTACCGCGATCTCGGTCTCGAGAGATACGAGCGTCCTACGATCGTCCACCTCGGCCGGCTCAGAAAATACAAGAGCGTCGAGGTAGCCATGAAGGCGATGGAGACGGTCCTTAAGAGCGTTCCCGACGCAAGACTTGTCATAGTGGGCGACGGGCCGTACCGCCCGGAGCTTGAAAAGTACGCCGCCGGGCTCGGCCTGGGAGATGCGATCGAATTCACGGGCTACCTGAGCGGAACCGAGCTGGTCGAGATGCTGGGCAGGTCCCACCTGCTCTTCAATCCCAGTCCCAAGGAGGGCTGGGGCCTGACAGTGGTCGAGGCGAACGCATGCGGCGTCCCCGTAGTCGCGAGCGATCGGCCCGGTCTGAAGGATTCTGTCGTCGACGGGGTCACCGGTTTTCTCGTTCCTTACGGCGATGCCGTTGCCTTCGGCGAAAATGCCGTCAGGCTGCTTCTCGACAATGACCTCTGGAGCAGAATGAGCGCGGCGGCGATCGAGAGGACGGGCGAGCTTACCTGGGAGAGATGTGCCCGCGAGACGGAGCAGTTCCTGCTTTCCGTCATCGGGGGGGAAGAGGGGAGCTCGGGTGGATAAGAAGCGCGCCGGGCTGCAGCTGCTGAAGATCTCGGTCAGTGTCGGGTTGATCGCGATCCTGCTCTACCGGATATCTCCGGGCAGGCTGCTCGAACAGCTCGGGAACATCGAGACCGTGTGGATAGCCGCCGCTGTGGCGATATTCCTCACAAGCAATCTGCTGGGCGCGCTGCAGTGGCACCTTCTCCTGTCCGTCGGCGGTGTGCGGATGCCTGTCTCGAGAAGTTTCAGCCTCTATTTCACGGGGCTCTTTTTCAATAACCTTCTGCCGACCAATGTCGGCGGCGACGCATACAAGATCTATGACGTGGTCCGCACCGGATACGATCCTCACAAGGTCTTCGCGATAACACTCCTCGACCGGGTCATCGGGATAACCGGCCTCTGCATCCTCGCGCTGGCCGCCTCACTCTACCTTCTCCTGTCAGGCGGCTCGATGGATATCGGCATCTACGCGCTCATCTTCGCCGGTTGTGTCGCTCCGGTCCTGGCGCTGGCATTGAGCAGGAGGATCTCGACTCCGGTGAGAAGGATGCTTTCGCGCATCAGGCTGTGGGGGATAGGGGAGAGGCTGGAATTGGTCCTCAGCCATCTCGGCTCGTTTCGTTCCTTTCCTGCACTTCTCGGGAGGGTGATAGCCCTCACGTTGACAATACAGGTATTGAGGATAACGACCCATATCGCTGTAGCGATGGCGCTCGGGATACATCCCGGGACTCGTGAGATGCTGCATTTCTTCGTTTTCATTCCCCTTCTGGGCCTGATAATGATGCTCCCGATCTCGATCAACGGCCTCGGCCTGAGAGAGGGCGCGGGCGTTCTGCTCTTTACGAGGATAGGATTCAGCGAGGAAGAAGCTTTCCTGATGGAGTTCATCACTTACGTCGTCATGGTGGGGGTCAGCCTGATCGGCGGAGTCATTTTCCTGAGGCGCCAGATCACAGGGGCGATTTCGATGGATAAAGATACCGATTCCGGAGTATAAATACGAATACGTGACGAATAGAATAGAAAGGTAGAGAGAATGTCCGACAGGGCGATCAAGAATCTTTCAGCGGCAGTGATATTCCTAACGAGCCTTGTCGTCTACATCATGACGATGGCGGCCACCGTCTCTTTCTGGGACGCCGGCGAGTTCATCGCCGTCTCATATATCCTCGGGATACCCCATTCCCCGGGCACGCCGATGTACGTCCTCGTGGGGCGGGTCTTCGCGATGCTGCCCGTGGCCCTGTCCGTGGCGCAGAGGGTCAATCTTCTCTCGGCATTTACGGCGGCGCTCGGAGTCACGATGGTCTACCTGATCATCGTCGAAGTCGCCCGCCTGATGTTCGGTGCGGCGAAGACTGCGGCGGCGAAGATCGCCACCCACGCCGGCGGCATCGTCGGCGCTTTTTTCCTGACATTCAGCGACACTTACTGGACGGATGCGATCGAGGCGGAGGTCTATGCTCTCAGTGCGTTTGTCATGGGGCTCTGCACCCTTCTCGCACTCAGATGGCTGAGGTCACATTCCGATGAGAGTTCTGTCGGAGGCATCGATGCCGCTCAGCCGGAACGTTCGCGCGGCTTCGTCCTTCTGATCATCTACCTGCTTTCTCTGGGGATAGGTTTTCATCTGGGGACGATACTGGTCTACGGCGGGATCTTCCTGATGATCCTGATGGTAAACAGGAAGTCGTTCAGCAATTTCGAGCTTCTTGTCATCACGTTCGGGATGGCGGTGATCCTCGCAGACATGACGCTTCACCGTAATACGACCCTGACCCTGGTGGGGTTCGCGATATTCGGGGTGCTTCTGGTGTGGACGACGATGTCGAAGGGCAGGTTCGCGCTGTACGCGGCGCTTCTCTTTATCCTCGGCATCTCCGTTCATCTCTTCATGTTCATACGGTCTTTTCACGACCCCGCGATCGACATGGTCGACCCTCAGAACTGGGACGCGATGTACGCTCACCTTCGCAGGGAGCAGTACCCGCCGATCAACATATTCGCGAGAAAGGCATCCCCGCTCTTCCAGATACAGCACTTCTGGAACTACTTTACAGATCAGTTCAGGCTCTTCGGCGATGTGCGCCTCGGTTTCTTCAACGTCGGAGTGGCGAGCGTGATCGTTCCCCTGACGCTGGGGATATGGGGTATCGTGGCGAACTTTCTGAGAGAGAAGAAGACGTGGGTCCTGAACTTCACCGTTCTGCTGCTCAACTCCGCCGGGCTGATCATATTCCTCAACTTCAGCGACAGCGAGGTCCGCGAGCGTGACTATTTTTACGGCGCCGCATTCTACTACTTCTCGATATTCATCGGGATAGGGGCGACATCGCTGGTCATGCTCGTGATAGAAGAGGTCAGGGCGAAGTCGAAGGACGCGCTCAAGTGGGCAGCCGCGGTGGCGGCCGTTCTGGTGATCGTCTCGATCCTGCCGGCGAGGTACCAGTGGTTCAGCCACGACCGTTCACAGGACTATGTTCCGAGGGATTACGCCTACAATATCCTGGCCGGGCTCGAACCGGACGCTGTCATATTCACCAACGGGGACAACGACACATACCCGCTGTGGTATATCCAGATGGTCGAGGGGTTCAGGCCCGACGTCAATATCGCCAACCTTCAGCTGCTTAACACTGACTGGTACGTGATGCAGCTTCGCGACCGCAAGCCTCCCGTGCCGATATCTTACAGCGACGATGAGATAAGAAGGCTTCGTCCAATGGCGTTGAAGGGAGGCGGCGTCGCCTGGAAGAAGGATCTGATGATCCAGCATATCATTCAGGAAGCGGGCTGGAAGCGGCCCGTCTACTTCGCCGTCACCGTTCCTCGTGATGCGTGGCAGCCTTACGCCGAATATCTCGAGATGCAGGGGATGGTCCGCAAACTCGTCACGAATAAAAGGAAATATCAGACCAACGAGTTCATGCTTCGCCGCAACTTCGAAGAGATCTTCGAGTTCAGGGGTATTCTGAATCCGGACGGCACGAGGGATGACAGGACCTACAAGTCACAGTATACGCAGGGCATGTTCCAGAACTTCGCTGTCGCATCGATGGAGATGTCGCGGCTCAGCGCGCAGCGAAAGGACTATGAAGAGGCCCTGAGATGGACCGAGCTCACATCCCGGCTCAAGCCGGATTTTGAATACCCCAACAGGGTGCTCGGCCTTTATTACGCCAGGACGGGCCAGGTCGAACGGGGTATCGAGCATTACGAGCGGCTGCTCAGTGCCGAGCCGCACAGGGGAGAGCTATGGATGGCGCTGGCAAAGATCTACGAGGAAAACGATGATCCTGAAAAGTCGCTGGAGGTCCTTCGCAGGGGCACCCAGGCCGTTACGGACCACAGGGAGATCTACGCCACCGGCTTCTATATATCGGCCAGTATGGGCAGGAGCGAGGATGCGAAGTCATTTGTCGAATCCTGGCTCGCGAAACATCCGGGAGACAAGGAATTCCGCCAGTTGCTCAATAATTTCGATCAGGTCCTTTACAAAGAGTTCGGTATTGGAGAACCGCCTGATACTACCGGTCCTGCCGGGCAGAAATGACTTCCAAACTCCGTGGAATTATAATAGATTTATCAGGTTAGAGAGAGTATAAGCCTGTTGCGACTGGATCATGCGATGTCAGATAACGCCGTACACCGCCTTCTGGCGGCAGTGATATTCCTAACGAGCCTTGTCGTCTACATCATGACGATGGCGGCCACCGTCTCTTTCTGGGACGCCGGCGAGTTCATCGCCGTCTCATATATCCTCGGGATACCCCATTCCCCGGGCACGCCGATGTACGTCCTCGTGGGGCGGGTCTTCGCGATGCTGCCCGTGGCCCTGTCCGTGGCGCAGAGGGTCAATCTTCTCTCGGCATTTACGGCGGCGCTCGGGGTCACGATGGTCTACCTGATCATCGTCGGGGTCGCCCGACAGATGTTCGGTGCGGCGAAGACTGCGGCGGCGAAGATCGCCACCCACGCCGGCGGCATCGTCGGCGCTTTTTTCCTGACATTCAGCGACACTTACTGGACGGATGCGATCGAGGCGGAGGTCTATGCTCTCAGTGCGTTTGTCATGGGGCTCTGCACCCTTCTCGCACTCAGGTGGCTGAGTAAGCATCCCGATGACGGCAGCGGAACTACCGAGGATGGGACTTCAAGCGGGCTGATCCTTCTGATCATCTACCTGCTTTCTCTGGGGATAGGTTTTCATCTGGGGACGATACTGGTCTACGGCGGGATCTTCCTGATGATCCTGATGGTAAACAGGAAGTCGTTCAGCAATTTCGAGCTTCTTGTCATCACGTTCGGGATGGCGGTGATCCTCGCAGACATGACGCTTCACCGTAATACGACCCTGACCCTGGTGGGGTTCGCGATATTCGGGGTGCTTCTGGTGTGGACGACGATGTCGAAGGGCAGGTTCGCGCTGTACGCGGCGCTTCTCTTTATCCTCGGCATCTCCGTTCATCTCTTCATGTTCATACGGTCTTTTCACGACCCCGCGATCGACATGGTCGACCCTCAGAACTGGGACGCGATGTACGCTCACCTTCGCAGGGAGCAGTACCCGCCGATCAACATATTCGCGAGAAAGGCATCCCCGCTCTTCCAGATACAGCACTTCTGGAACTACTTTACAGATCAGTTCAGGCTCTTCGGCGATGTGCGCCTCGGTTTCTTCAACGTCGGAGTGGCGAGCGTGATCGTTCCCCTGACGCTGGGGATATGGGGTATCGTGGCGAACTTTCTGAGAGAGAAGAAGACGTGGGTCCTGAACTTCACCGTTCTGCTGCTCAACTCCGCCGGGCTGATCATATTCCTCAACTTCAGCGACAGCGAGGTCCGCGAGCGTGACTATTTTTACGGCGCCGCATTCTACTACTTCTCGATATTCATCGGGATAGGGGCGACATCGCTGGTCATGCTCGTGATAGAAGAGGTCAGGGCGAAGTCGAAGGACGCGCTCAAGTGGGCAGCCGCGGTGGCGGCCGTTCTGGTGATCGTCTCGATCCTGCCGGCGAGGTACCAGTGGTTCAGCCACGACCGTTCACAGGACTATGTTCCGAGGGATTACGCCTACAATATCCTGGCCGGGCTCGAACCGGACGCTGTCATATTCACCAACGGGGACAACGACACATACCCGCTGTGGTATATCCAGATGGTCGAGGGGTTCAGGCCCGACGTCAATATCGCCAACCTGTCGCTGCTCAATACGAGCTGGTATATCAGGCAGCTTCGCGACCGCAAGCCTCCCGTGCCGATATCTTACAGCGATATAGAGATAGAGAGGCTGCGCTCCGTCGTACTCAAGAATGGAAAAGTAGCCTGGAGACGGGACCTGGTCATGCAGCACATCATTCAGGAGAACAGCTGGAAGCGGCCGATATATGTAGCCGTGACGGTCCCGCCTGAAATATGGGAACCGTACAGCGAGTACCTCGAGATGCAGGGGATGGTCCGCAAGTTTGTATCGATAAAAAAGAAGTACCAGATGAACGAGTTCCAGATGAAACGGAATTTTGAGGATATCTACGAGTTTCGCGGGGTGCTCGACAGCGAGTGGCATGTCGACGATTCGATCTACAGGGCGGCCGATACCCGCGGGATGTTCATCAATTTCGCGGTCGCCGCTTTCCAGCTCGCACAGAAGGCCTCGATGAGGAAAGATTATGTCGAGGCGGTGAGATGGGCCGAGCTGTCGTACAGCCTCAATCCCGATTTCGATTTTCCGAGAAAATACCTCGGCCTCTACTACAGCCGTGCCGGACAGATCGACAAGGCTGTCGGACACTATATGAGGGAGGTCGAGCGGGAACCCTCGAACGGCGATTTCTGGATGGGCCTGGCGAGTATCTATGAGGATAGAGGAGACTCGGAGAGAGCACTCGAGGTCCTCGAAAGGGCAATCGCAGCCGCTCCTGATCACAGGGACCTGTTCGGGCACGGTTTCAGGATAGCGGCGACCTTCGGCAGGAGAGAACTGGCGAAGAAATTCGTCCGCAGCTGGCTCGACGGTCATCCGGGCGACAAGGAATTCAGGCAGTTGTACGACAACATCGACCATGTACTTGATACGGAATTCGGGAATGGCGGATCGACGGCACCGGATTCGTCGGGGGAGGCAAATTGAGTCAAAAGGCCCTGGTAACGGGAGCGGCGGGATTCATAGGATCGCATCTCTGCGAGAGACTTGTCTCCGATGGATGGTCGGTCACCGGTATCGACAGTTTTACGGATTACTACGATCCCCGCAGAAAGAGGGAAAACATCTCCGGCCTGTCCGGATCGAAAGAATTCACTCTTGTCGAGGAGGACCTCAACAGCTGCAGCCTCGCTTCTCATCTCGACGGCGCTTCGTGCGTCTTTCACCTGGCCGCACAGGCCGGCGTGAGAAGGAGCTGGGGCGAGGAGTTCTCGCACTACATCGATTCGAACATACTCGCGACGCAGAGACTCCTCGAGTCGATGAAAGGTACGGGGATCCCCATCATATACTCGAGCTCCAGTTCGGTATACGGGGACACCAGGGACCTCCCGATGCGGGAAGATCATGTCACGAGCCCCGTCTCGCCTTACGGCGCGACCAAGCTGTCGGCCGAGCATCTGTGTGAGCTCTACCGTGTAAACTTCGGGGTGCGATATGTGGCGCTGAGGTATTTTACCGTATACGGGCCGAGGCAGAGGCCCGACATGGCGTTCAGCAGGTTCATAACCGCAGCCCTCGGCGATGGCGAGATAGAAGTGTACGGCGATGGAAAACAGACGAGGGATTTCACATTCGTGCTCGACGCGGTCGAGGCGAATATGCGCGCCTCCAGTTACGGGGGAGAAGAAAAGATATTCAATATCGGCGGGGGAAGCAGGAGCTCGGTCCTCGATGTGATCGAGATAATCAGCCGGGAGACGGGCGGCGATCCGCCGGTCCGTTTCATGGAAAAGGCAAGAGGAGATGTCGCCGATACCTGGGCCGATACCTCGAAAGCGGCGGCGGAGCTCGGATTCGCGCCGACGATCGGCCTGGAGGAGGGACTCGTGCGCGAGATCGAATGGTACAGGAACCATTCCTGAAGCGGAATTCCGGAGGTAGATCTTGGAAAGCGCTAAAAAATACAGTGTGACAGTAATAATCCCAACCTACAACGAGGAGAGGAGCCTCGAAGAGCTTTACACCCGGCTTACCTCGATGCTGGAGAGGACG
Source organism: Candidatus Krumholzibacteriia bacterium (assembly GCA_963836185.1). GTDB lineage: Bacteria > Krumholzibacteriota > Krumholzibacteriia > Krumholzibacteriales > Krumholzibacteriaceae > JAUWCL01. Next base: position 2,150,283 of record CAWIIQ010000001.1, on the reverse strand, counting down.
GCTTCCGCTCACGAGCTTCTTTTCGTAGATGACGGCTCCACCGATTCATCGCTCGATATCATAAGGAAGCTCAGAAGCGGCGACAGGCGGGTCAAGATCATAAGCTTCTCGAGGAATTACGGCAAATCACCCGCGCTCGATGAGGGATTCAAGGCGTCGAAGGGAGAGATCGTCGTTACCATCGATGCGGATCTCCAGGACAATCCCGACGAGATCCCGGCGATGATCGCTAAGCTCGACGAGGGGTACGACTTGATCTCTGGCTGGAAACGGGACAGGAAGGACCCGATCACAAAGACCTGGCCCTCGAAACTTTTCAACTTCACCACGTCTGTCGCGAGCGGGATAAAGCTCCACGATTTCAACTGCGGCCTCAAGGTATATCGCAGGGATGTAGTCAAAAGGATCCATATATACGGCGAGCTCCACAGGTTCATACCGGTGCTGGCCGGATGGGAAGGTTTCAGGATCGGGGAGATGAAGGTCTCTCATTTCGAACGCCAGTACGGCAGGAGCAAGTACGGGGCAAAGAGGCTTCTCAACGGTATGTTCGACCTGATGACGGTGATGTTCATCACACGCAGGTCCACGACGCCGCTCCATCTGTTCGGCAGGATCGCGTTTGCCTTCTTCACCGCCGGCGGCCTGATCAGCCTTTATTTCCTGGTGCAATGGATCATGGGGATGGGCCTTCATGTAAGGCCGTTGATGGTCCTCGGCCTGATCATGATCGTGATCTCGATACAGATCGGGTCTATCGGGCTGCTGGCCGAGCTCTACTCATCCACTCTGGAGAGGACCTTTTCTTTTCGCGAGTACCAGATAGATGATCAGTAGCGAAGAATCAGTCCGGAGACTCAGGATCTGCCTCGTCGGGCCGGCATGGCCCTTCCGGGGAGGGATATCCCATTACAATACAAGTCTTGCCCGGGAGCTGGCGCTCAGTCACGATGTAAGCGTCATAAATTACTCCAGGCTCTATCCCGATTTCCTTTTCCCCGGAAAGACACAGTATGACGAGAGCGGTTCGACGCACCAGGTCGAGTCGGACAGATCGATAGACTCGATCAATCCGTTTACGTGGATAAGGACCGGTTTCCGGATCGCCCGGTGGAAACCGGACCTGACGATCGTGCAGTGGTGGCATCCATACTTCGCGCCGGCACTGGTAAAGATATGTTCGATACTGAGGATGCTGAGCTCCACGAAGATAGTGTTCATCTGCCATAATGTGGTTCCGCACGAGACTTCACCGATAGACAGGGCTCTCACCTCGATGGCCTTTCTGCCGCCGCACGCATACGTCGTCCAATCACAGGAAGACAGGCGCAATCTGCTCAGGATCAGGAAGAAGGCGAAGGTGACATCGCATCCACTTCCGGTATTCGATTTTTTCAGGAGCGGCGACATGACAAGGACCGAAGCCCGCTCGGCGATAGGAGAGGGAGATGGCCCGCTCCTCCTCTTCTTCGGTCTGATCCGCCCGTACAAGGGGCTCAGCCACCTGATCGAGGCGATGCCCGCGATCGTCGAAAGAACGGGAGCGAGGCTGCTCGTCGTCGGCGAGTTCTACGAGGACAGCGCGCCTTACCACGAACAGGTGGAAAGACTCGGCGTCTCCGGCAGCATCGGATTCGTAGACAGGTATGTTGCGAATGAGGAGGTCGCGGCCTACTTCAACGCCGCCGACCTGGTTATGCTTCCCTACATATCGGCTACGCAGAGCGCTATAGCCCAGGTCGCCGTAGCGTTCGACCGTCCGATGATAGCGACCCGTGTAGGAGGCCTTCCCGAAGTCGTCTCGGAAGGCAAGACCGGGTTTATAGTGCCGCCCGCCGATCCCGCCGCGATGGCGGAAGCGGTAGCCAGGTTCTTCGAGGAAGGCTGGGGGGACAGGATGGCCCCTGCTTTCGCAGAGGAAAAGAAACGTTTTTCCTGGTCTTCGCTGGCCGGAACCATCGAGGAACTTTACTATGACATTTCCGGGAGTGATTGAGATGGACAGGCGCAGAGTCTTCGTCATAATCCTCAACTGGAACGGGAGGGAAGTCCTGGGCCCCTGCCTCGATTCCCTGATGCGCGTCACTGATCCTCCGCTCGAGATAACAGTCGTAGACAACGGCTCGACAGATTCCTCACAGGAGATAGTAAGGAAAGATTTCCCCGGTGTGGAACTGATCGAGAACGGAGAGAACCTCCTTTTCGCGGCAGGGAACAACGTGGGTATAGAGGAGGTCCTGAAAAAGGGAGCGGAGTTCATACTTCTGCTCAACAACGATACTGAAGTAGACCCTTCCTTCGCCGCTGAGATGCTGGCCGCGTTCGACGACCCCGCTGTGGGGATAGCGGGACCGAAGATATTCTACTACGACGACCCTGAAAGGATCTGGTACGGGGGGGGCGGATTCAACAGGCTCACCGGGGTACCATTTCACTACGGTCTCCGCAGGATGGACGGCCGCTGTGCCGATAAGCCGGGTACGACCGGATGGGTCACCGGATGCGCCCTGATGGCGAGGCGGGAGGTCTTTGAACAGGCAGGGACCCTCGACCCGTCGTACAGGATATACTGTGAGGACGTCGATCTCTGCCTGCGGGCGGCCCGGGAGGGCTGGTCGATGCGATATGTCCCAGCGGCAAAAGTCTGGCACAAGGTCAGTTCGAGCAGTGGAGGCGGGATGACGCCCTTCAAGCTCGAGAACAGGATAGCGAGCACATCGAAGCTTTTCAGCAGGCACAGGCCTTTCTGGTGGCGGGCGCTTCTCTTTCCGGTCCATGCGGCTGGGTTTATCGGGTTGATGCTGGGGCTTTTCCTGACGGGGAGGTGGAAACTGCTCTCCGCGGCGGTGAGGGGGGCTGTAAGAGGTATGAGATTTTGATCATTTACCGTCCGATGTGAAAGTGATACAATCAGTAAGGTAGCATGCCCCTGTATCGATAGAGGAGAGTTTATTGGCAGGAAAGAGCAAGCCGGCCGGGCCGGTCCGTGAAGCGTTCGATCCCGTCGGCAGCTTCGATTCCATGAAGGGGTGGAAAAGGGGTATCGCGGCAGCCGTGATCCTTGTGGCCGTGCTGGCTATCCTTGTGCCCGAACTGATCTTTCTCGACAACGTCTTCATCGCTCCCGATACGAAGGCTCCGATGAGCTTCAGGACGGTCGGCAGGACGAGCCTCGAATCCGGGACATACCCGCTCTGGAATCCCTATCTCTTCTGCGGGATGCCGAGCTTTTCCAGCCTGGCCTATACCCCGTACGCATATCCCGTATCGTTCATAACGAGCATGCTCTACAAATATGCCGGATTTCCCGCCATGACGTGGCTTCTTCTTCACTATCTCCTTGCCGGCGCCGGCATGTATATGCTGGCCAGGTCGTTCGGGATACGTCCATCAATCTCGCTGCTCGCCGGAGTGATCTTCATGCTCATGCCTAACTACCTGGCTGCCGGCGCTAACGGCCACGGTTCGAAGGCGATAGCGATCGCGTGGATGCCTCTGGCCCTGCTGTTTACGCGGGGCACACTCGATGGAAAGAACAGGATCAGCTCCGCCGCGCTCCTTGCCATCGTTCTCGGGATGCAGATGCTGAGGGGCCATCTGCAGATCTCGTACTACACCTTCCTGCTTATCGGGCTGATGTTCATATTCGAGGCAGCAGGACTCTTCAGGGAGGGCAAGGGCAGGGCAGCGCTCGCCGGGACCGGGCTGCTCGCCGCATCGCTGGCCCTGGCCGTGGGAATAGCCGCCGTGCTCGTCTTTCCGGTGCGCGACTATGCCGAGTGGTCGATACGAGGCGGAAGCGGCGGCGGACTCGACTACGACTTCGCGACAGGATGGTCCCTCTCCCCGAAGGAGATGATGACCTTCTTCCTGCCGTGGTCCTCCGGATTTGGTAAGGCGACCTACTGGGGCTCCATGCCCTTCACCGATTATCCCAACTATCTCGGGCAGGTGACGGCGCTGTTCGCGTTCATCGGAGCCGTCTTTGTAAAGGGAAGGGTTAAGTGGTTCCTCCTTACCGCTGCCGTTCTTGCCACACTGATAAGTTTTGGAAAGCATTTCACCATTCTTTACGATCCGTTGTTCAGGTTCCTGCCGTGGTTCGACAAGTTCCGCGTACCCGTGATGATCCTGATCGTCCAGCAGCTTGTACTTGTCATCCTCGCCGCTCTCGGGATCGAAGAACTCATGCGCAGATCTGAAGAGGGCTCTCTTCCCGCAATACTTGAGGCAGGCAGGCTGAAATGGGCAGTGATAGTATGCGCGGCCGTTCTGGTTCTGGTACTGGTCGCCGGAGGCTCAATACGCTCGGCCATCGAGGCGGATCCGGCCGTAGCGGCGAGAGTCAAGGGTCAATGGACGGCTTTTGCCGCCGGCAGATTTTCGAGTGACCTTGTCCGGACATGGTTCTTTCTCCTGCTCACGGTGGGGGCGGTCTTCCTTGCCGCGAGCCGGCGGATCAGGCCCGGAATGGTGATCGCGGCGATCGCCCTGATCGCTGTCGCCGACCTGATGACGATCGACCATTCTATCGTCAGGCCGGAGAAAACCTGGAGATCGTCGAACTACAGGCTGATCAATCCACACTCGATGAAAGAGGGGCTGGCGACCCCGACCGAAACGGCAAGGTACCTTTCAGGAAGGGAAGGATATTTCAGGGTATTCCCCGTTCCCGCCTCCAGGCCTGGAAACTGGAGCCACAACGTCTTCCCCTTCAGCGACAACAGCTACATGATGTCCGGTATCTTCTCGATGGGCGGTTATCATGCCGCCAAGATGAAAAACTACCAGGACGTGATGGACGCCATGTTCGGCGTCTTCAACAGAGGCGGCATGCCCCTGCCGGTCCTCAACATGCTCAACGCGAAATATTTCCATTCCCTGTTCCCCGTATTCCGCGAAGATTCACCATTCCGCCTCGTATTCGAGAGGGAGCAGAGCTATATCTATGAGAATCCGTATGTCCTGCCGAGGGTATACATGACGGGCAGCTTCCGTGTTGTAGATCATGGAGATGCCCTGGCGGCGATAAGCAGCCAGGATTTCGATCCCGCCTCCGTGACCCTGCTGGAAAAGGAACCTCAGGTCGCCGTAGAGTCGGCCGAGGGAAGCGGGGCGGAGATCGTCTCTTACGGACTGAATTCTATGACTGTAAGGGCACATATCGAGAAACCGTGCATAATGGTGCTCAGCGAGATAGACTATCCCGACTGGACAGCCACGGTCGGTGGAGGAAGAGAGGGAGATCCTGACAGCGAACTACTGTCTGCGAGCCCTGCCGCTGGAGGCGGGGGATCACGAGATAGTATTCGAGTACAGGTCCCCGGTCATAAAAAGATCCTTGATCCTGTCGGTCGTATCGTTCGTATTTGCCGTCGCGATAGCGGTGATCCCGGCAGTCTTCGCGGGAAGAAAGGTATAGAGAATTGAAAGCGCTGATAGTCGTACCGACATACAACGAGAAGGAAAATATCGGGGAGATCATAGATGCGGTCCTCGCGCTGGGCGAGGAATATGAGATCCTCATCGTTGATGACAATTCTCCCGACGGTACGGGGGATATCGTTGACAGGCGGGCGGCCTCGGAGCCGCGTATACACGCCATCCACAGGGAGGCAAAGCTCGGGCTTGGATCGGCATACATTGCTGGATTCAAGTGGGCGCTGGCCAACACAGATACGCAGTTCGTATTTGAGATGGACGCCGATTTCTCTCATGACCCCGGCGCGATACCGGAATTCCTCGAGGCAGCGGAGGGACGGGACCTGGTGATCGGTTCGAGATATCTCCACGGGATCACCGTCATCAACTGGCCCCTGAGCAGGCTGATCCTCAGCTACGGTGCGAATGTCTACACACGTATCATCACAGGCCTTCCATTGAAAGACTCTACGGGAGGCTTCAAGTGTTTCAGGCGCGAGACTCTTGAGCAGCTCCCTCTCGATACGATAAGAAGCGACGGATATTCGTTCCAGATCGAGATGAACTTCTTCTGCTGGAAAAAGGGATTCAGGATAGTCGAGATACCGATAATCTTTACCGACAGGCGGGTCGGCATCTCGAAGATGTCACGCAAGATCGTCTGGGAAGCGATGTTCATGGTCTGGAGGCTCAGGTTCATGAATCCCAGGCGATGGAAATAACCCCTCGATCGAAGCTTTATGGATCTATCTATAGTCATTGTAACTCACAACAGCCTTTCCCCCGTGGAGAAATGCCTGCGTTCCCTCGAGGAGCATCCGCCTGGCGGTGAATACGAAGTCATCGTCGTCGATAATGCAAGCGGCGACGGGACCCAGGCGCTGATCCGCGAGTCGTTCCCCTTCGTGCGGCTGATAGCGAACGAAGACAACAGGGGTTATTCGAAGGGAGTGAACCAGGCCTTCCTCGCTTCCTCGGGCCGGTACTTCCTCATCCTCAATCCCGACATCATCGTCATGGAGGATTCGATCGACGCGCTTGTCAGGTTCATGGAAGAAAAGCGGGAAGCAGGTATCGCAGGTTCAAAGCTAGTTTTCCCCGATGGTTCGGTTCAGCCTTCCTGCCGGGCGTTCTATACGATCAGGGCCCTCTTCCTGAGGCGGACATTCTTCGGGAAGCTCTTTCCCCGGGCGAAGGCGCTCCGGGACCATCTGATGAGCGATTATAACCACGCCGGAGCGAGGGAGGTCGACTGGCTTATCGGCGCCTGCATGATCGTCCGCCGAGAGGCAGTCGAGGAAGTGGGGCTGATGGACGAGAGGTTCTTCCTCTATTTCGAGGATACCGATTGGTGCTACCGCATGAACCAGCATGGAAGGCAGGTATGGTACGTTCCCGAATCGGTTATGATACACACATACGAACGGTCCAGCGCGAAATCGATGTTGAGCAGACCGTTTCTCCTTCATCTGCTCAGCCTTCTGCGCTATTACGAGAAGTGGAACACCATATTCCATTTCCTGAGGCGCCACAGGGGTACGATCAAGTCGCTTGTTTTCGTCGTCAGCGACCTGATAGCGATAAACGTGAGCTTCCTAGCTGCCTACTACCTCAGGGGAGCGCTTCAGCCCCTTTTCGAGAACAGCCTCTATCCACTCAGCTGGTATTCGATATTTATAATATTTTTCAATTTCCTGTTTCTTGTCACGTTCACCTCGACCGGCCTGTACAGGATCAGAAGGGGGACCGGGCTCGCCGAGGAACTCTCCTCGGTGTTCAGGGCGGTACTGATAATATTCGCGGTCCTTCTTACGGCTTCGTACCTTACGAAGGTGAGGATATTCTCCCGTGCGGTACTGCTCGGGCACGCGGTCTTTTCCGTGATCCTCGTCACGATGTCCAGAAGGTTGATCCGCAGGGTGCACGGCGCCCTCGTTTCCGCGAGCTTCGACCTCAGAAGGGTCCTTCTTGCAGGGAATGCGGAGGAGGCGGCTGAATTCACGGCTCAGGCGTCCGACAATCCAGCGGCGGGGATCGATATAATCGGGCGCGTGGGAGATGGTGAGGGAGCGCTTGGCGGGATAGGGGACCTCCAGTCGGTAGTCGAGAGATTCAGGGTCCAGGAACTGATGATCCTGCCCTCCGCGGTCAGGGACGACACGATCGTGAGGATCATGACCGGTCCGGCCTCGAAATCCCTGAGGATAAATATCGTATCTCCGGCGGCACGGGTGACGGGCCGCGATACCCGTTCCGAGAGGATGGGCGGCGTATATATGTTTTCGGTCGAAAGAGGGACCTCCTTCCTTCTTACCCGGGGGATGCAGAGGCTCATCGATCTTGCCGCCGGCATGATCCTCTTTCCCGTCTCGGTCCTCTGCTATACCTTCTTTGCGACCCTGGGCAGGATCGGGGGAGGAGTGAGGATCTTTACAGAGACGAGGAAGGGAGCGCGGGGCGATCTTCGATGGCCGAGGGCAGTGATGGGATCGGGACGGGAGGCCTCGGATCTGGTGAAGCCGCTTCTGTCCCTTCAACTCATCGCGGGACGACTTTCGCTGATCGGGCCTCCGGCGCGGCCTTCAGGCACCCCTGGTGGATGGCCCGTCCTCAGGCCCGGCATATCAGGTTCGTGGAGGGTAGATCCGGCCGCCGCTCCGGATGACGCGGAGGCGGATGAAATATTGATGTTGAACAATCAGACTTTTGCGGGAAGAATCCTGCTTATGGCCCGGTCGGTCATCCCCTGTCTGACCGGCAGATATCCGCGGTGGTTTTACAGCAAGGGGGTCGAACGTTGAAAGCGATACGATACATGGTCCTTGCCGCTCTTCTGGCTGGAGGGGCGGCGCAGGGGGCGCCGGGCGACTGGAACGTATATATGAACTCGAGCGCGGTCAGCCGGGTCACGGCACTCGGCGACAGCCTCTGGTGCGCGACGAGGGGCGGGATCCTTCTCTTCGACCGGGGAGACTCGACCTTCACCAGTTATCTCGATGGACTCGACCTGAGGTCGAACGATATCACGGCGGTGACTGTCGATGGCAGGGGGAGCATCTGGGCGGCGATGAGGATCGCCGGGGTCGCGCGGATAGACGATCCGGACGGTGATTTTTCCGTGAAGGAATATACGGAGGCGCTCGACGATATACTCAGCGACAGCCTGATGTGCATTCTCAGGGTCGAGGACGATATCTACTACGGCGGCACCGGGGGAGTGGCGAAATTTTTCAACAATTCACCCTCCAGTGAACCTGTACTTACCGACAGTCTGGCGGGCAGGACCGTCTATGACATGACGTGGGATCCCTCCAGCAACCTGCTGTGGGTCGCCTTCGAGGACGGGATCGTGAGTTACGACCGGGGGACCTTCGACTATACATTCTACGGCATCGGAGAGGTCCTCTCGGTATGCATCGATGACGGTGAGGTCTACTGCGTATCCGGTCCCGATGTCCTTCACCTCGGCGACGGATCGTGGCCGGTGCTCGGCCCGGGTCTCGGTATGGATCCTGTCACCGTCGCCTCGGGGGGAGGCGAGCTGTACAGCGTGACCGCCGAGAGGGTATACCTCTGGAACGGCGCCAACTGGGCCTCCCAGGCCACCACCTCGCTGAAGACGGTGCAGCGGGAGGAATTCAGGATAGGCTGGAGCCTCAATATCCTCGGAGCGCTCGCCGTCGACGGAGATGGGCTGCCATGGACAGGCGGCTTCTTCGAGGAAGACTTCAGAGGTATCTATATACTCGGCTTCAACGGAACGGACTGGACCTCCTTCCAGCCTGAAGGGCTCTCGCAGAATCAGATAGTGGCCGTCGACTGCGACCCGGCCGGTAATGTCTGGGCGAGCACGGGAGGGTACGGAATCTCGGTCCGGACTACGGGCGACAGGTGGAATTCCTATACGAAGATGAGGAGCGACGTCGGAAATGACGACGCGCTCTCGTTCTATTTCAATAATCTCGCCCTGCTGAGCGATTCGCAGGGCTTTCTCTGGTGCAATGCCCTCGACTATGATCTCGACAGGATCGACGTCGGGGATCCGTCAGACACAGGCGATGATATATGGACGCATTACGCGGTGGGTACGGGAACGATCAGTTCAAACAGATTCCTGAAGGCGCGCGAGGATCCTGCCGGCAACAGGTGGTTCATGTCGGACGATGTCGGGTTCGAGAGCGGGATGTGGGGAATAAACATCGCCAGCAGGGCCGGAGACGACTGGTATACGGTCGATCCGGGTTCCTATCCCCAGATGGAGGGAGGCAATGTCATCGACTGCGCCTTCGACGGCCAGGGGGCATATATCGCCATGAAAGGGTACGGAGTGATGTACTGGCGGACCAACGGGTTCGGCTGGGCGACGCTTACCAGCTCCGACGGCCAGTACATGATCACGATCCTCGATGAGGACCAGCTCCCCAGCACGGAGTTGTGGTCGATAGAATACGGGCAGGACGGCAGCATATGGGTGGGAACATCGGCCGGGCTCGTCAGGTACCTGCAGGGATCTATCGATTCCTTCACGGTCAAGACCACCGCGAACGGGGTGGGCCTGATCGGCGGGACGGTCTACGACATCGAATTCGACGGGCGCGGCGGGCTCTGGGTCGCTACAAACAAGGGGATGAACAGGATAGAGCAGGACGGCACGATATCGGCGGCATACACGACCGCGCTGAAATGGCAGGAGGATCTCAATCAGATATATCATGCGGAAGATGTCATTACCCCCCTTCCAGATCATTCCTGCAGGGCCCTCGCGTATGACGCGTCTGGAGGGTTCCTGTGGATAGGGACGGATAACGGGCTGGCGCGCTTCGATGTGAACGAACCGGTGGAAGAGAATGTGCCGATGTCCGAGATGATCCTCTACCCGAATCCGGTCCATGCCTCCAGGGGGGACAACGAGCTGAGGATAGCGAGGATAAGCGGCCTGGTCGATATCCGCGTCTACAACCTCGAGGGTGAACTCGTCCACGAGGTGGACGGGGTGACCGAGGGCGGGGTCGCGTGGGACATCCTGACTCTCAATGGGTACCAGGCCTCGTCAGGAATATATATAGTACATGTGAAGGGAACCGGCGGGACTTCCATGAGAAAGGTTGCGGTGATCAGGTGATCGGCGACAGGTGCAGAAAGGTCCTGATAGTCGGTGCCGGCGAGGCAGCCCGGATGATCGCATCGGAGATCGGCTGTTCCTCCGGGATCAATGCTTCCGTCGAGGGTTTTCTCGACGACAATACCAGCCTGGCGGGTGCGGAGTTCGAAGGAGCCCCGGTGCTTGGCATGACGTCCGAGCTCGAATCGGTCGTCGCGGATCGAGGTATCGACGAAGTGATCATATCGATACCGACTGCGCCGGGCAGGTTCGTGCGCGATATAATCAGGCGGTGCCGCAGGGCGGGAGTCGCTTACAAGATTGTTCCCGGGGTCATGGAGATCATTCGCGGAACGGTCCACATCGACCAGATCCGGGAGGTCAGGGTAGAGGACCTCCTCGGCAGGGAGACAGTCAGCTTTGATCTCGATTCTGCCGCGAGGGAACTCTCAGGCAGGAAGATACTGGTCACCGGCGCGGGAGGCACGATCGGGAGTGAACTGTGCAGGCAGCTTGCCCGTGTCAAACCGGCTGCGCTGATGATGCTCGGCCGGGGCGAGAACAGGATCTTCGCCATAGAGCAGGAGATCAGGGCGGACAATCCGGGGCTCGAGATAATCACGGTGATCAATAATATGCGAGAGGCTGAGAGGCTTGACAAGGTGATGGGCAGGCTCGCTCCCGATGTTGTCTACCACACGGCCGCACACAAGCACGTTCATTACATGGAACGAGATCCTGAAGAGGCTGTGCTGAACAATGTCGCGGCGACGATCAACCTGGCGCGGGCAGTGGAAAAGAGCGGCGCGGAACGTTTTGTCTTTATATCGACCGACAAGGCCGCGGATCCGAGAGGTGTGATGGGGGCTACAAAGCGGCTCGTCGAGATCTACCTGAGGAAGATCGACCCGGAAAGCGGGTGCAGTTTCATCACCGTACGGTTCGGCAATGTAATAGGAAGCACCGGAAGCGTCGTCCCCCTCTTCGTCGATCAGATCGGCAGGGGAGGCCCCGTGACGGTCAGCCATCCGGGGGCCACGAGATTCTTCATGACGGTCAAGGAGGCGTCCCTACTCGTGATCCAGGCGTCGGTATCTGGAAAAGGCGGAGAGACATACATCCTTGATATGGGCGAGGCGCTCAATATCCTCGAGATGGCCAGGGACATAATCATGCTGACCGGTCACGAGCCGGACGAAGAGATACCGATAGAGTTTACCGGGCTCAGGGAAGGCGAGAAGCTCCATGAGGTACTTGTCGGCGAGGACGAGACGCTCGATCCGCCGGCGCCCGGAGAGAAGATAATGCTCGCAAGATCGCCTTCGGCGACGGGCGACACCTTCAGCGCCGACGTGGACAGACTCATCGAAGCGGCGAGGACAGGGGAGAGGGATGACGTGCTGCGGCTGATGGCAGAGCTGATCCCCGGCTTCGGAGAATGCCCGGGACGAAGCTCGTGATCAACGGAGGACCGGTGGAGACCCGCTTCGAAACTGACCTTTCACGAGAAGAAGTCCTCGAATTCATCTCTCTTTTCAGGGATGCCACTTTCTTTCATTCACCCGCCTGGATGGAGATCCTCTCCGAATCTTTTCCGCGTTATGAATGTGGATGGTTCACGGTCCGCGGCGAGAAAGGGCTTGCGGGGCTGATGCCCGTTGTGAGAGTGACGAAGGGCCCTGCCTTTACTATGCATTCGCTTCCTTTCGGGACATACGGCGATCCCCTTTCCACTGAAGAGGATATACGCGATGCCCTGCTCGACGCCTTTTTCTCGGCGGCATCCTCCGCCCGCTGCGCTGGAGCAGGCACTAATCTCATCAGCTTCAGCGGAGAAGTCAGGAGGCCCCGCGGATGGGTATGCAGGATGGAGGAATGCAGGATCATCGAGCTGCCCGGTTCGTTCGAGCAGTACAGGAGCACCGGGATGAACAGGAAACGCCGGCAGCTGTGCAACAGGTGCGAGCGGGAAGGTGTGGTCGCAAGAAAGCTCGAAGGGGAAGGAGACCTCGACCTCTTCTACGATATATACATGAACGGAGCTTCAGGCTGGGGAGGGGTCCATCCCTATCCCAGGGAGTTTTTCGAGAGCCTGCTGCACCGCGGGAACGAAGGAGTCTGTTTCTGGGGAGCTTTCCTCGGGGACTCTCTGCTGGCGGCGCATGTCGATTTTTATTTCGGAGGCACGGCCCAGGCCTGGCAGGCAGGGGTCACGCCTGAGGCTAATGAGTACGACGCGGCAGCGTATCTCGTTATGGTCGCGGTTCGAGAGGCGATAGGCAGGGGCACCCGGGCATTCAATCTCGGCAGCAGCGGCGGGGACGCCGGCATGATCTTCTTCAAGGAATCGATGGGCGGTACGGAATATCTCTATCCTGTCCTGGAAAAAAAGAGGAGATGGCTCGAGTGGTTGAGGAGAAGGTAGAAAAGGGCCGGTCGAGAATAGCGGAGAATACTGTCGCGCTCGCCGTCGCCGGCGCCCTCCAGATGATCTTCACTCTTGTCCAGCTCGGGGTGCTGAGCAGGTACCTCGGCTCGGAACGTTTCGGGCTTTATGTCGCGCTGAGAGGGTTTTCTCTCCTGCTGACCACGATCATCCTCGTCGGTCTTCCCCAGGTCCTTATCCGCTACATCCCCTCGTTCCAGAGAAGGGGGAGGCGCGGGAGCGCCGCCGCCTGGTTCTTTCTCTTCTCGAGTGTCGTGATCCTTCTCGGAACGGTGCTTCTCTTTACCGGGCCGCGATGGTCGGGTCTGATGCCGGATAACCTGTCCGTACCTGGCGATACCCTGAGATGGATGATACTGGCGTCGATCGCACTGGGACTGAAGCTCGTTCTATACGGGGGATTCAGCGGTTTGCGGGAGATGCGGACGCAGATGATCTTCGAGCTCGCCTTCCAGGTCGTTTTTACTGCCCTTGTCCTGCTCTGGCGCGACCGGCTCGATGTGACCCTTCTCTTCATGGCCCTGTTCGTGTTCAACACGCTTGCCTGGTCGGCGGGGATACCGTCATACCTGGTTCTCCTGAGAAGAAATTATCCCGGCCGAAAAGGAAAGCTCGGCCGGGGGGATAGTGCTTCCTTCGCCGGCCGGTTACTGGGGCAGCGCGCTGGCGCTCAGCTATGCCGCTCTGGCATTCTCCGATGTGGACAGGTTCGTCATGTCCTCGCTCATCCCTGTCGCGGCTATATCGATATACCATGTGGCCTCCAGGATCAACCAGCTGATCAAGAGGTTCCTCGGCTTCCCCGTGATCGCACTCCAGCCCGAGCTGACGAGGATATATGAGGAGGGAAGATGGGACGATCTCTCCGAAAGGATAGGGCTGTTTACAAAGGCGAGCGTGATGGCTGCCCTTGCCATAGCCGCCGTCGCGGCAGCGACAGGAGGCGTCATGATCACGCTGATCAGCGGACCCGATTACCCGGGCGCCTACAGGCTTCTCCTTGTGCTTCTGCCTACCGTTCCGATTGCTGCCTTCATAGCGCCTCTGACAGCGGCTATGAAGGGGCTTCACTACATGAAATGGGCCGTCGTCTGCGATCTGTCATGGATGGTGGTCTACTTCGCGGGCCTCTTCGTGATCGTCCCGTACGCGGGGCTGATCGGGCACAGCCACGGCTCAGCTGGCCGCGTCGACTGTCCAGTGCACCTGCCGCGGTCCTCCTCGCGAAAAAGGAGGGGCTCTATCCCCGTACGGCGAGGTTCGGCGATGCTGAGGGCAATGGCCGCTTCGCTGCTTTTCGCGGGAGCCGGAGCCGCGGCTTGCGCCGCGTGGGATCTTCCCGCCGCCGCGGCATGTATCCTGCTTGCCCCTTTCCTGCTGCGGCTGGCGGTGAGAAGACTGTCCCTGTTCGATCCTGAAGAATCACGGACGCTGGTCGAGATGCTTCAGGGCAGGCCCGGTTCGGGCCTGGTCCGCTGGGTGCTTTCAATGGAGAGATGATGCCTTCCCGGAAGCTTCTGATGCTTATCAATTTCTTTCCCCCCGCGGGGGGCGGAGGAGTCTATCGGCCGCTGTCGTTCGTCAAGTACCTCTCGAGGATGGGCTGGGATATAACGGTAGTCACTCCGAAGCCGGGCGAGTTCTGGATCAGCGATCCCTCGCTCGAGCGAGCAGATCCCCGAGGATGTACGTGTCATAAGGACCGGTTCGCTATCGGCGGGCAGGATCCTCGGGGCTTGAAGGGCGGCCGCGCGGGTCAGCCGGCCGGAGCCAGGTCATCAGGAGGATTTGAGGCGATGAGGAAAGCGGGAGAGTTCTTTCTTCTGCCCGACACGTATATCGGGTGGCGGCCCTTCGCGGTAAGGACAGCCTCGCGGCTCTGCCGCGAGGAGATGTTCGACGCACTCTATTCGACAAGCCCTCCGGACAGCACGCAGCTGGCTGCGCATGAAGATCTCGTCGAGATTCGGAATCCCGTGGCTCGCGGATTTCAGGGACCCGTGGATATCTCTTTATCTCCGCGATCCCGTCTCGCCCGCTGCACAGGTCGATCCTCGAAGGTATGGAACGCCGAGTGGCGCTCGGGGCCGGCGCGGTCGCAGTTACGACGCGCTGGCAGATGGATGAACTGGCGCGAAAGATACCTTCATGCAACACGGTACGTATACCGAACGGGTACGATGAGGAGGATTTCGCGGGAGAGCAGGAGGGGCCTTCCGGTGGTCCCATGCGGATCACGCACTGCGGGATGCTGACACTCGGCCGCAGATCGCGCGTATTCCTCGATGGCATGTCAAGGTTCTTCGAATCGGTTCCCGGGGCGAGAGGAAATGTGAAGGTGACCTTCATCGGAGCAAGGGAATCGGTCAACGAGGAGTTTGGCGGTACCGGTCTTGAAGGGGCAGTGACCTTCGAGGACAACATGCCTCATGCGGCATGCGTCGAGAGGGAGCGAAAGAGCCACGTTCTTCTGCTCATCAAGCATGACGATAAAAAATACAACGGGCTTGTGCCGGGAAAGCTGTACGAATATATCGGCGCGCGAAGACCGTCCTTGCTCTCGCGCCACAGGGAGAGGCCGCCGATGTCAGTCACTTCGCTTCAGAGAGGCGAGACGGTCCGGCCGGACGATGCGAAAGGGGTGGCGGCAGCTCTCGAGAGGATGTACTCCGCGTATTCCAGCGGGAAGCTTGACGAAGCTTATGATCTCTCGCCGAGGCCGGAGTTCTCGAGAAGAGCCGCCGCGGAGAGCCTGTCCCGTGAACTCGGACTGCTGGCGGGCGGAAAGGAAGAGGTATGACGGCAGATCAAGTGACGAGGATCGATATCGTGACGATCGCCGTGTGCATCGCTCTTTTCGCCGCGGCGGGAATCCCTGTCGCAGGTTCGATGACAGACGACACATATATCCACATGCAGTACGCGCGTAATCTTGCCGAGGCGGGAGAGCTTTCGTTCAACAGGGGCGATCCGTCGTATGGCGCCACCAGTCCCCTCTGGGTCGGAATGCTGGCTCTCGTTTATCTTGCCGGCGGCGATCTCGCGGTCTGGATCCGCGCGATGTCATGGGCCGCTGGAGCGCTTTCGATAGTGATGATCTATTTCCTTGTGTTGAGACTCGATGGGAGAAGGCTTGTCGCCGGCGCGGCGGCGGTGGTTCTGGCCTGCGAAGCGTGGCTGCTGAGGTGGAGCGCGACCGGCATGGAATCCTCTTTCGCGATGCTTGCCGTTCTTATATGTCTCTTCGCTGCTCTCGGCGCGACCCGCTCCGCCGCAAGGAGCGCCATGTTCGGTCTGTTTCTGTTTCTCGCCTGCCTTGCCAGGCCGGAGGCGGGGCTGATGGTGCCAGCGGCCTTCGTCACATTCGCCGTTACCGGGAGATCGACCCCTTTCGGAAGGCGATTTCTCTGGCTTGCCGTCTTTGCGGTACTGATGGCCGTCTGGCTCTTCCTGGTACATTCACATACAGGCACGTTCCTTCCATTGACAGCCGGAGCCAAGCAGGGGCGGCCCGTCTTCGGCAGGAGCATGCTGGTGTCGGCTCTTGTTCCCCTGAAGGTGATCGGAGCTACTCTCCTGATCCCCGCGGCGGCGGCGGCGATCTTCACTGCCGCGGGCCTGTTCCGCGACAGGTCCCTTTTCAATGTAAGGAGCGGAGTGTCACGAGGCGGGGCGCTTCTCCTTCTTCTGTGGGTATATCTTCTGCCGGCAGTCTATGTGATATTCGATTTCCACGTCCTCTCGAGATACCTCCTGCCGGTCTTTCCAGCGGTGATAGCGGTGGGATTCGCCGGAGCGGCGAGGCTGCTTCGCGGCAGGGGCCCCGGGACGGTGCGGGGCGTGATCGTCGTTATGGCCGGAGCGGCGATGATCCAGGGCCTGGTCTTCTACTTCACAGTGGCGGTGCGTCCGACGAGAGAGTTCTCCCGGGGGCTCCACGAGGTGATCGTACCGATGGGGAGATGGCTGTCGGAAAATTCACCGCAGGGATCGGTCGTCGCGTCCCCTGATATCGGTGCGGTAGGATATTTCTCCGGAAGAGAGGTCCTCGACCTGGGCGGCCTGGTGACTCCCGAGATAAACGATATGCGCAGAAAGATCGATGTCGAGAGGATCATAGACGAGGGGCTGTATCTAGATCTGGGGGCCGATTATCTCATCGACCGGCACCGTGTCCCCGCCCGCTTTGATAAAAAGGTGATCCGGGGCGTCCGGTTTACCGCCCTGAAGCAGGGGGTCGTCTCGAATCTCGGGATCCGCAAGCCGGAACCCGTGACGTACACACTCTACAGGCTTGATCCGGCGGGGGAGAGTGAGTGAGCATGACTGACACCGCGCCGGGCCTGAGCATGAAGGACCTCCCCGAACCGTTGATCCCCTCCGGGATACCGGATGAGCTGATGCCGAGCCTGCTCTCGAACTGGTTTCTCGGTTCGAAGGCGAGGAGATGGTTGAGCCGCCGGCGTTTTGTGACTGTTACCGGTATGCTTCCGGAAGGAAAGGGACGCAGGGCTCTCGACGTCGGATGCGGATGGGGGTACAACCTCTTTCTCCTCGGCCGTCGCGGCTATGACCCGTACGGGATCGATATAGTACAGAACGACTTCGCTGCCGCTTCAATGATCGCCGGGGCCAACGGAGCGGAAGCGGGTCTCTGCGGAGCCGATATGAGCGGCCTTCCCTTCAGCGACGGGACCTTCGCGGCGGTCACCGCGGTCGAGACTTTCGAGCATGTCTTTCATCCCGACCGCCGTGCGGCGGTGATGGAGGCTATGCGGGTGCTCGAGCCGGGAGGCGTCCTTGTCCTCTCCACGCCGAATTACTACTCTGCCGTTGAGTCCGGGAAGCGTGTCGCCACACTGATGCCGCTGATCAAGAAAGCGCTCCCCGGTATGTGCTATCCCGTCGGAGATATCGAAAGGGCTGATTACCATCCTTACACCTATCACAGGCCGTCGCCTTCCGGGGAGATCCGGTCCCTCCTTGCCGGGGAAGGCTTTGAAGTCACAGCTGTCGAGAGGATCATCTTCGTGCTGAAGAACGTCCCTGACTTCCTCTTTCCGGCGGCCAGGGTACTCGAGAGCCTCCTGGAGATCCTGCCCCCGTTCGACCTGCTCGCCTCGACCCTCGTAGTGAGGGCCGTCAGGCCGCCGCTGGACTGAAACTGTACCGGTCTCACCGGTCACGCACCCTCCTTTCAGACACGTCCCGTTTCTGCCAGTGGTAAGTGGTGGGGAAGATGGTGAAAAGCGATCGATCCAGAACTTTTTTGATGCCACTCTTGTAACGCCATATAACACAACAGATTAAAATGCGATAAAATTCACTCTTCCGGGAGATTTTCTCTTGACACAGTGGGGAGTAGTGGGATAAAGTGGGTCGAAATGGAGAGGTTAGTCCCCTAAATGTTTAAATAGTCACTGCCGGCGCCAACCGATATTTCCGGCCGTGAGGTGGGATGGGGAAGGGCCTCTGAAAGGCCGGAGATGCAGAATTTTCTTGGAGATTTCGAATGCACGATCGACGCGAAGGGCCGCCTGATGGTCCCCGCGAAGTTCAGGCATCTTGTACCGGAAACATCAGCCGGGATGTACGTCATATCGATGGGCAAGGAAAAATGCCTCAATCTCTACCCGGTAAACGAGTGGAACGAGGTAGTGGTGAGCGAGCTGCACAAGCTGCCGCCGGGCCCTGAGAAGAGGAACTACATAAGGTTCTACAGCAAGAAATCAAGAACGCTCAACCTCGACAAGTCGGGACGCGTCGCGATCCCGTCCGTGATGCTCGAGGTTCTGGGCAATCCCAGGAAGGTAATGGTAGTGGGAGTCCTCAACTATATCGAGATCTGGTCGGTCGAGGACTACGAGAAGGTCAGCAGCGACGTCGAGGACACCTTCCTCGGCGGTGAGTGGGAATACTAGTGAGACAGGATCGAGGGATGAGAGTCTACCGGACAGATCGCGACGGCATCGAGGTCCTGAGGATCTCGGGCATCATCGAGAGCGGTGATGCCGAGATGCTCGTCAGCCACCTGGCATCGCCATCGAACGGCGGATGCTGCATCCTCGATTTTGCCGGTGTCCGGCACGTCGACTACACGGTGTTCCAGACGCTCGAAAGACTGATCGGCAGGAGCCCCGGGGTCATCTTCAGCGGATTCAACGACTATCTCCTCAGTATCTTCGCTTTCGTAAGCAATACGAAGATGACCCCTGTTTTTTCTGACTGGAGGACGGCTTTCAGGTATCTGAAAGCTGAAAGAGGGAAGCTGGGTGTGTACGCCGCCGGACGGCAGGAGGCGGCGGACATCCCGTCGGAGGTGGACGGCAGGTGATACATACGCCTGTCCTGGTCGATGAGGTCGTGAGGTTTCTGATGACAGGTAGGGAAGGGAAATACATCGACGGAACGGTAGGGATGGGCGGTCACGCCGAGGCGATACTCTCCGCGGGAGGAAAAGGGGTCCAGCTTCTCGGGATCGACCGGGACCCGAAGGCGCTGAAGATCGCGGCCGGAAGGCTCGATAAGTTCGGCGACCGCGCTACTCTCGTTAAGGGCAATTTCTCCGAGATATCGAAGCATGCGGCAGGCGGTAAGTGTGAGGGAATACTTCTCGATCTCGGGCTGTCTTCGCTCCAGATCGCCGACAGGGACCGGGGATTCAGCTATCTCAACGACGGTCCTCTCGATATGGCGATGGGACCGGATGACGGCGATGTCGAAGAACTGCTCGACACCGCTTCGGAAGAGGAACTGGCTGGAATAATCTACGAATATGGA
The DNA here is from genome assembly GCA_963836185.1 of Candidatus Krumholzibacteriia bacterium. Classification (GTDB taxonomy): domain Bacteria; phylum Krumholzibacteriota; class Krumholzibacteriia; order Krumholzibacteriales; family Krumholzibacteriaceae; genus JAUWCL01. The sequence continues at coordinate 2,130,535 of CAWIIQ010000001.1, read as the reverse complement.
GAAGAGCGCAGAAGCAGGGCGATTGCCCGCGAGATCGTCAGGGAACGCTCCACAGGACGTATCGAGCGCACTTCAAGGCTTAGAGGAGCTGTCGAAAGAGGGGCGCCCGGGAAAGACAGGATCACGACGCTGGCCAGGGTCTTTCAGGCCCTCAGGATCTGGGCGAACAGGGAACTCGAAGCTCTCGCCTCTTTCCTGCCGGCAGCACTGGAACTGTGCGCTCCGGGAGGGCGGCTGGTCCTTATCAGCTATCACTCGCTCGAGGACAGGAAGGTCAAAAGATTTTTCAGGGCCGAGGAGAAGGGCTGCACCTGCCCTTCAGATTTCCCTGAATGCGTCTGCGGGATAGAGCCGCGGCTGAGGGTCCTTACGAGGCGCCCCGTACTCCCCGGCGAAAAAGAGATATCAGAGAATCCAAGGGCACGAAGCGCAAGGCTTCGCGCCGCAGAACGACTGGTGTGACAGACGCCTGTCAATGAGAGGATCAGGAATGGGAACAGGAAAGAGATATATCGATCACCTGTCGATGATAGTGAAAAGGGCCCTCGAGGGAAAGATGGGGCCGTTTAATTTCCTGATCATCCTGGGATTCTTTTCAAGCCTCGTACTCCTCTATATCTCGCTGCACGTCCATCTCGACGGTATATCGAAGCAGATCGAGGAAGGGGCAAGACTGAGCAAATCGCTCAAGGATGAGAGGATCTGCCTGATGTCGACCCGGAACAGGCTCGCGTCGGCGGAACGCATAATCCCGCTCGCTGAAGCGGCGGGGATGCAGCCGGGAGTGCCGGACCAGATACACAGGATAGCCTATTACGACATCGATGAGATAACGGACGATGATATGGCCCGCTGGGCCCTCAAGGGCGGAGAGGGAAGCCTTCCCTCGACTCCCGCTCGAGTACCGGAGAGCAGATGAGAATGCGTTTTAAGAACTGGCGGATGATCACAGTCGAGATACTGTCGGTTGCCGTCGTCTGCGCGATATTCTTTCAGATCGTCCGTATTCAGATAATAGACCGTGAAGAGATACTCGGAGACGCGGTAGGCCGGGACAGAAAGGTACCATGGGAAGCCTGCCGCGGCAGCATCTTCGATCGTAACGGCATGCCGCTTGCCGTCACACACAGGACTTATGTTCTTGGCGTCACCCCCCGGGACCTTCCTGACGATAACGAAAAGCTCGAGGTTCTCTCCGACGCCGCCTCGAAATCGATTTCGTTTATCCGCCGTCTCCTGAACCGGAAAGACGAATACATTCGGATCGCCAGGAAGGTCTCGCTCTCCTGCCAGCAGGAGGAACTGCTTTCATCGATGCCGGGAGTCAGGCTTGACCCGGACCCTGAACGGATCAATCCGTTCCATTGCATGACTCCCCTGCTTCTCGGCTCGGTCGGAACCGATGGTTCCGGAAAAGGAGGACTCGAACTGGCGTTCGACGATCTCCTCAAGGGTTCCGATGGATGGAAGCTCATGAGCATGGATGCAAAAGGAAGACTTTACCGACGACCGGATGCGCCCGGGCGAAAACCGGAAAACGGCCACGATCTCTATCTCACGATCGACTCAAGGATCCAGGCGATAGTCGATTTCGAGCTCGAACAGGCCGTTTCGAGATACGGTGCGGCCTCGGGCGCAGCCGTCGTCGTTGATCCCTGGACAGGGGAGATATTTGCGCTGGCCGAGAAGAAAGGCTCGAAAGACGGGATAGTCAAGACGGGAAAAGGACTCTATTCGACAGGCTGCATCTACGAGCCCGGTTCCACCTTCAAACTCGTAACGAGCGCGTATCTCCTCGATCGGGGCGAGGTGGATCCGTACGACGTGTTCTACGGCGAGGAAGGCAAAGCCGATTTCTGGTTCGGGACATTCAGGGACGACCACGAGTTCGGCTGGCTGACGTTCAAGGAGACATTCAAGAAATCGAGCAATATATGCACGATCAAGGCCGTTATGGACACCGACAAGGAAGATTACTATTCGTTCCTCCTCCGTTTCGGCTTCGGGAGCAGGACAGGCATCGATCTTCCCGCCGAGTCGGCGGGAGCGCTCCGCAAACCTGAGGACTGGTCGGGGAGGTCGCTTCCCAGTATGGCAATCGGGCAGGAGATCGGTGTGACCGTGCTCCAGATGGCGATGGCATACTGCGCTGTCGCGAACGGAGGGGACCTGATGGTCCCGAGGATTACACGAGAGGTGAGGGATCCCGATGGAGAACGGGTAAGGAGCTATGATCCAGTCAAGGTCAGAAAGGTGATCTCTCGCGGAACCGCCAGGAAACTCAGGGAATTCTGCCGCGATGTCGTTGTCGACGGAACGGGCGTCAACGCCGCCGTAGAAGGGATCGAGACAGCCGGCAAGACCGGGACGGCCCAGGTGGCCGATGGATCAAGGTATCTGGACAATACATGGATCGCGAGTTTCGCCGGATTCGTTCCGGCGGATGATCCGAAGTTCGTCTGCATGGTATTGCTGAAGGAGCCCGATTACACGTGGCACTACGGCGGGAGCTTCCTCGGCGGTAGTCTTCAGTGAGATAGTGGAAGGGATCAACCTCGCTTCCGATCTTCTCGCTCCCGGCGCCGATATCAGGATAGGCCGGACAGAAGTCCAGCGAAGGAAAGATCCCCGTGCCGAGTTTCTTCCGGCTGCGATGCGCCGAGGCCGTGCAGCTCGCGAACGACTGCGACCTGAAGACTGTTTACTCCAGTGACGAGGGAGAAGTCTACTCACAGGTACCCGGACCGGGAACCCTCGTAAAAAAAGGGCACAAGGTCCGGCTATCGTTCATCTCGGAAAGCGACAGGAAAAAGTCCGCAGTCACCGTGCCCGACCTCAAGGGGCTTTCGATCAGGCAGGCGAGGCGCATGCTGATCGAATCCGGCCTCAGGAGCAGGATCGCCGGATCGGGAACGGTGCTGAGGCAGGATCCGCCGGCGGGACGGAAGGTGTCGAAGGGAAGCACCGTATCGATCCGCTGCGCCATATCGAAAATGAAGTACAGCAGCAGAATGGTTCTCGCTGGAGGGGCCTGCACGGTGAGACTTGAAGAACTGCTCGAGGGTATTGAAGCAAGATCGCGGCACGGATGGCGCGATGTCGAGATAAAGGGGATATCGACCGACTCGAGGTCGATATCGGAAGGAGAGCTTTTCGTGGCTGTCAGGGGGCATGAGGCCGACGGTCACGACTATGTGGATCATGCGGTAAATGCGGGTGCTGCGGCGCTTGTCGTCGAGAATCCGGTCGAAGCAGACATTCCCGTTGTAGTCGTTGATAACTCTTCGGCGGCTGAGGTGTCGCTCGCCCGCGTTTTTTATGGAAACCCTTCGTCGAAGGTGATGCTCGTCGGCGTTACCGGGACGAACGGCAAGACCTCTACCGCATTCATCCTCCAGTCGATACTGCAGAGGTCGCATGGTCCGACAGGGATAATCGGAACGGTCGGATTCGGAACTGGAGGGGACCTGCGGGCTGCGACCAACACGACCCCTTCATCTTCCGACCTGAACAGGATAATCGCCGGATTTCTCGAAAGGGGCTGCGGGACGGTGGTGATGGAGGTCAGTTCGCATGCCGCTGACCAGGGCAGGATAGGCGGACTCGAATTCGATATCGGGATCTTTACGAATATTTCGAGGGACCACATGGACTACCACGGCAGCCTGGAAAACTATATTGAGGCGAAAGAGACATTTGTCCGGAGCCTCATCTGCACCGGACAGGGCCAAGGGGGCCGGGACGCTCGTCTATAACATCGATGATGTCAATGTGAAGAGGGTCGGAGAGAGATTCACCGGGCCGAAGATATCGTTCGGTACCTCAGATGAGGCTGCCTTCAGGTGCGCCGGTCTTGCCGCGGATCTTTCAGGGACGAACTTCAGGATAGCCGCTTCCGGATTCGACCTTCCGGTGGAGATGCGGCTGCTCGGCAGGTTTTCGGCGCTTAACGCGATGGGCGCAGCGGCGGCGGCGCATGCGGCCGGCGCCGACAGGGAATCGATCGCAGCCGGCCTGTCCTCTATCGACGAGATACCCGGAAGGTTCCACCTGGTCCGTTCCGGCGGCGGCCCGACCGTGATAGTCGACTATGCGCACACTCCCGACGCCCTCGAGAAGCTCCTTCTCTTCTGCCGAGAACTCTCACCGGCGAGACTCGTGACTGTCTTCGGGGCGGGAGGCGACCGGGACAGGGGGAAACGTCCGATGATGGGCAAAGCCGCTGCCGATCTCAGCGACATGGTCTACGTGACGAGCGACAATCCCAGGACGGAGGATCCCGACGCGATCATCCGGGACATACTCGAGGGGATGTCAGGGATCGACACTCCTCTCGAGGTGATCTCCGACAGGGGAGAAGCGATAAAGATGGCGATAGGATCGGCGGCTGAAGGGGATATGGTCGTGCTTGCCGGGAAGGGGCACGAGGATTACCAGGTCCTCGCCGACGGGAATATCCATTTCAGTGATATAGAGGAAGCGGAAAAAGCGCTCGCCGTTTCGGCGAGCCGAAGATAGAAGGCTGGGATCCAAATGTCTGGAGGGCGGACATCAGAGTCGACAGCGACTGGATAGCGGGAATACTCGAAGCGGCGGGCTTCAGGGTAGATAAACAGAATAAAACGGTCGTCGGCGGAGTGACGACCGATTCGCGTACCGGTACGGAAGGTATGCTCTTCGTCGCTCTCGATGGTGAAAAGACCGACGGGCACGATTATATCGCAGAAGCGGTCGCCGGCGGAGCCGCCGCGCTTCTGGTCGCACAGGGACGGGGAGAAGCTGCCAGGGTCGCCGCTCCCGCGCTGCCTGTATTCGAAGTGAAGGACACGCTCAAGGGGCTGCAGGCGATCGCCGCGGCCTGGAGAGACAGGGTCGGTCCGAAGGTAGTCGCGATAACGGGAAGCAGCGGCAAGACGACCGTCAAGGAGATGACTGACAGCGGTGCTTTCAGAGAGGTATTCGGTACACGCGACATCGGGAAACCTCAATAACCATATCGGGGTGCCGCTGACGATCCTGGCGATGCCGGAAGGGACCGAGGTGCTTGTCACCGAGATCGGAGCGAACCACAAGGGTGAGATCGCGGACCTCTGCGCCATCGTCCGCCCGGACATAGGAGTGATAACGAATATCGGCCCTGGACACCTCGAGTTCTTCGGTACTCTGAAAGGTGTCGCTAAAGCGAAATCGGAACTTATCGAGTCGCTCGCCGAAAACGGGGCGGCCGTTCTTCCGGCCGATGACGAATTCTTTGATCTTCTCAAGGGCAGGACCAGGGCGCCGGTAGTCGCGTTCGGGCTCTCGGACAAAGCCACCGTAAGGATAGAAGATATCGAGAACAGGGAAGGTGGAGGATATACCTTCACGATAGGCGGAGAGGAAATGGAGATTCGGCGGTTTGGAAGGCATCACCTTCTTAACGCAGGAGCTGTCGCCGCCGTTGCCGGGCTGCTGGAGATACCGGCCCCGATAACGGCGGCGGCCCTCGCCGAAGCAGGCGCCTTCGAGGGCCGAGGCGTCGTATTCGATGTCGCGGGGATCACGATCGTCGATGAGACATATAATTCGAATCCCGCCTCTCTCCGGGCGGCGGTCGAAGCGTTCATGGAGATGCCCCTCGAAGGCAGGCGCTGGCTCGTCCTCGGCGATATGCTCGAGTTGGGCAAGACGTCGGGCGAGCTCCACGAGGAAGCGGGAATATTCTGCGGCAAGGCCGGAGTGGACGGAATAATCACCCTCGGAGACGAGACGGTCGAGCTGAACAGAGCGGCCGCAGTCCAGCGAAAGGCGCCTGAGAGCATCAGCCATTTTCTCGATGCGGTCAACCTCGCCGCTCACCTCGACAGTCTCCTTGCCGAGGGTGACGGGGTGCTGGTCAAGGGTTCGCGCGGGATGAGGATGGAGACCGTCATCGCGGAGATCGAGAAGAGGCGCGACTGCGAGAGAAGGAGGGCCGGCTGATGCTGTACCACCTTCTCTATCCGCTCAGGGATTACTTCTTCGGATTCAACGTATTCAGGTACATCACCTTCCGGTCGGCTTACGCCACGGTGACGGCCCTGCTGATATGCTTCATCTTCGGGCCGAGACTGATCAGGTGGCTCGCGTCGCTTCAGACAGGCAAGGATCAGGGAAGGCGTGCCCGAAAGGCACAACGGCAAGACGGGGACCCCGTCGATGGGCGGCATGCTGATGATATGCGCCATCGTCATCCCCACGCTTCTCTGGGCCGACCTGAACAATCCCTACGTCCAGCTCACTCTCGTGGTGACGGTATGGACAGGGGCCATAGGATTCATCGACGACTACCTCGGTGTCATAAAGAAGAGGGACAAGGGCCTGGTCGGAAGGTACAAGCTCATCGGACAGCTCGTCTTCGGCCTCGCTCTCGGGATATATCTGTATGTCAACCCGATGTCGCCCGACGGCACGAGGACGGTCGTTCCTTTCTTCAAGGACCTGTACATCGAATGGGGGATCTTCTATATCCCCCTCGTGATGGTGATAATCACCGGCACATCCAACGCCGTGAACCTGACCGATGGTCTCGACGGTCTCGCAACGGGAGTATCGGCATTCTGCTTCCTCGCCTTCGCGCTGATCGCGTACCTCAGCGGTAACGCTGTATTCGCCGACTACCTCCAGATTTTCTACCTGCCGGGGGCGGGCGAGCTCACTATCTACTGCATGTCGGTCGTGGGGGCGGCTCTCGGGTTCCTCTGGTTCAATACGCACCCGGCCAGGGTGTTCATGGGCGACACAGGTTCGCTGGCGCTCGGCGGCGCTCTCGGTACCATAGCCGTTCTGCTCAAGTCGGAACTTCTTCTTCTGATAATCGGCGGGGTATTCGTCGCCGAGACCGTATCAGTGATCCTGCAGGTCGCTTCTTTCCGCCTGAGGGGAAAGAGGATCTTTAAAATGGCTCCCCTGCACCACCACTTCGAGCTCGAGGGATGGTCGGAGAGCCAGATAGTAGTGAGATTCTGGATCGTGGCCGCGCTGCTTCTCCTGCTGGGCATGAGTACATTGAAGCTGCGCTAGAAAGGAAAGGCCGGAAGGCATGGCTCCGGCCTTCCAGGAAAAATGATGGAAGATTACACTGGACAGGCACATCCTGGTTTTCGGACTGGCCAGGAGCGGTTTTGCCGCTGCCCGCCTGCTTCTGGGAGCCGGCGCCGATGGTATGCGGCGCCGACGAGAATGAGAACGTGGAGATTCCACCCGACCTGACCGCGCTGGAGACCCACCTCGGTCATTTCCGCGGGGAGATCATCGACGATATCGATGAGATCGTCGTCAGTCCCGGGATTCCCGATCGATCATCCTCTCTTCGCCGCGGCGTCGGAGCGCGGGATCAACGTCATCGGGGAGCTCGAACTCGCATTCAGGTTCGCCCGTGCCCCGGTCATCGCCGTTACCGGTACAAACGGCAAGTCGACGACTGTCGAGATGATAGGAGCGATGCTGAAAGAAGACGGGAGGGAAGCGGTGGTTGCGGGCAACACCGGCACGCCGTTCAGCTCGGTTGTCGGTGATCTGGATGAAAACGGATTCTTTGTCATAGAGGTAAGTTCGTTCCAGCTCGAGACGATCGACAGGTTCCATCCGGTCTGTGCCGGGATTCTCAACCTGACCCCCGATCATCTCGACCGCTACAGTTCGCTCGAGGATTATTTCGGCGCGAAGGAGAAGCTGCTCGAAAACCTGGCTCCGGACGATCACTTCTTCTACAACGCTGACGATCCGCTCTGCGTGGCAGCCGCGAAAAGGACGGAGGCTGTCATGGTGCCTTTCTCTTCCTCGGGCAGGGTCCCGCGGAGGAGTCTATCTCGACGGTGAGTTTCTCATCAGGGAGAGTGCATGATGGGACAGAAGAGATAATCTGTGATCGCGGCAGATCAGGGTTGTGGGGATCCACAATGTCGAGAACGCACTGGCGGCGATAGCCGCGGTCACTCCTTTCGGAGTCACGGCCTATTCCTGCAGGAGGGCCCTGGCCTCTTTCGCAGGGCTTCCGCACCGGATGGAGCTCGTGGCCACGGCAGGCGGCATATCTTTCTACAACGATTCGAAAGCGACCAATGTCGAAGCGGCGGTCAAATCACTCAAGGGACTTGATTCGCCTGTCGTGCTGATAGCGGGCGGACACGACAAGGGCGGGGATTTCTCGAAGCTCTTCGAGTTGTCAGGCGTCGTCCGCTCGATAGTCACGATAGGCGAGGCGGCCGGACTCATAGAGGACGCGGCAGGGGGCCGGCTGACATGCACGAGGGCCTCGTCGATGGAGGAGGCAGTCGAGATGGCGTCCGGTGTCGCGGAGGAAGGATGGCTCGTAGTGCTGTCTCCCGCATGCGCGAGCTTCGACATGTACGATAATTTCGAGCACAGGGGCAGGGTCTTCCGGGACAGCGTCATGAAGCTCGTGAAAGAGAACGGTTGAATATCGGGATGAAGAGAAAACCGGCATACGACCTGAAACTGTTCTGCGCGGTGATATCACTCGTCGCCCTGGGTCTCGTCATGGTCTTCTCGGCGAGCAGGGTCATAGCGGGTGAGCAGTTCTCCTCGCCATTCTTCTTCTTCCAGAGGCATGCGATAAGGGTCGGCCTCGGGCTTTTCTTTCTCTACGTCTTCATGAAGATCCCGTTCGGGATATACAGGAGGTTCAACGTATGGATCCTCGTCGGGGCGCTTCTGGTCCTGGCGGCTCTGTTCGTATGGGGAACGACGGTGCGGGGCTGCGAGAGGTGGCTGAAGATATTCATGTTCACGATACAGCCGGTCGAACTTGCCAAGTTCTCACTGGTGATATTTCTCGCCGCTCGGCTTGCCGAGGGGCGCAAGAAACTCTCCGATCTCGAGAAAGGGTTCCTGCCGCTCATCGGCGCCGCTCTTGCCATGGCCGTGATGGTCGGGCTGCAGCCCAACATAAGCAATGCCGTCCTGATAACAGGGCTGACCATCTCGCTCCTCTTTATCGGAGGTGTCCGCATACGTCATCTCGCGGCATTCGCGGGTACGATCGTTCTCGCTGCTGTACCGCTCCTTTACCGGATGGAACATGTCAGACAGAGGGTAACGGTCCTTTTTGACCGTTCCGAAGATGTGAGCGGTATAGGCTGGCAGACCAAGCAGTCGCTTATAGCGTTCGGATCGGGCTTTATCTTCGGCTGCGGCCCGGGAAACGGGCAGCAGAAATACATGTTCCTTCCGGATGCGCATACAGATTTCATCTATTCGATCGTCGGCGAGGAGTTCGGCATCGTGGGAACGGCCATAGTGCTCTTTCTCTTCACCCTGATATTCAGGAGGGCGCTTCATATAGCGAAGAGAGCCCCGAACGAGTTCGGCAGGTTCCTCGCCATCGGAATCGGGCTCACGATATTCTCGACCGCGGTGATAAACATGGCCATGACGACGGGGCTTCTGCCTACAGCGGGACTGCCGCTTCCGTTCGTCAGTTACGGGGGATCATCGCTTGTCACCTCGATGGCCGCGACAGGGATACTGCTCAATATCTCGACATATGGAAGGGACCCGGAGCCGCCTGCCGGCAAGGGCAGGACGAGAAGCATGAGAAAGACTGACTACGCCAGACGGACCACGGCGCGTTGCGCCGCCGGCGGAAGGAAACGGTGATGAGGGTGGTATTCGCCGGAGGAGGCACAGGAGGTCATCTATATCCTGCCCTTGCGGTCGCCGAAGAGCTTTCTTCGAGGAGTGAAGGGTTCGAGGCGCTGTTCGTCGGAACCAGCAGGGGGATCGAATCCAGGGTCGTTCCCGAAGCGGGGTACGGCATCGAGCTCATATCCTCGCGCGGAGCCCGCGGAAAAGGCGCCGCCGGCAAGGCCCTCACCGCTGCTATGCTCACGGCAGGGATCATGCAGTCGACAGGGATCATCCGGAGATTCAGGCCCGACCTGGTCTTCGGCTCGGGAGGATATGCGAGTGTCGCTGCCGTTTCGGCGGCGTGGCTGATGAGGAAGCCAGTTGTGCTGCAGGAACAGAACTCTATCCCTGGGCTGGCCAACAGGACGCTGGCGCCGATGGCGAAAAGACTTTACCTGGGATTCGAGAAGGCCCGGGGTTATTTCAGAAAAGGCGCTCCCGTGATGATAACGGGTAATCCGCTCCGGGCCGCGATCGGGACCGGTCCTGACCCGGAGGCGAGAAAAGATTTCGGACTGTCCGCCGCCGGAAAAGTCCTGCTCGTCTTCGGGGGGAGTCAGGGCGCGATGACTCTGAGCAGGGCGGCCGCTGAATTTCTGCTCAGGAGGGACGACATCCAGGCGATAGTGCAGACAGGCGGGAACGGATACGAAGAGATACGGGGCCTGCTGGCCGGAGAGTCGGGAAGGGTCCACGTATCTCCCTATATAGAAGATATCGGCAGAGCATACGCTGCCGCGGATTTCGCTCTGGCCAGGGCCGGGGCGCTCAGCGTTTCCGAACTGGCGGCGGCCGGGCTTCCGTCCGTGCTCGTGCCGTACCCTCATTGCGCCGACGACCACCAGGCACACAATGCCTCGGTCCTCGTAGACGCCGGAGGGGCCCTGATGATAGAAGACTCGGCGCTGGACGCGGATTCGCTGTCCGCGGCGCTGGATCCGGTAATCGACGATCCCGTCCTGCTCGGACGGATGCGCGACGCGCTCAGGCCGTTCCAGGGAAAGCACGCCGCGGCAGTGATAGCTGATGACATGGAAAGACTGGCGGGAGGTGAGGCAGGGTGACAGGAAGCGAGATGCTTGGTAAAGCGAGACACGTTCATTTCGTCGGGATCGGCGGGATCGGCATGAGCGGGATAGCCGAGGTGCTGATCAACCTCGGATTCGATGTAAGCGGTTCCGACGCGGAAAAGTCAGCTATCACGGATCACCTCGCGTCACTGGGAGCCGTGATATCGGAGGGGCACAGCGCGGGTAACGTCGGCGGGGCCGATATAGTCGTGCTCTCTTCGGCGATCGGCAAGGACAATCCTGAGGTCAGGGCGGCAGTCGACGCGGGGATCCCGCTGATACCTCGCTCCGACATGCTCGGCGAGCTGATGAGAATAAGGACCGGGATAGCGATAGCTGGAGCGCACGGCAAGACTACGACGACCTCGCTCGCCGCGGTGGTCCTTCAGGAAGCGGGTCTCGATCCGACGGTCGTCGTCGGAGGGAAGGTCAAGAGCCTCGACGCGAACGCTCTGCTCGGGCGCGGACAGTACCTCGTCGCTGAGGTAGACGAGAGTGACGGCAACTTCGTGAGGCTGTCCCCGTCGATCGCCATCATAACGAATATCGACGCGGAGCACCTCGATTTTTACGGGGGGCTCGAGAAGATACATGAGGCATTCGTGACTTTCGCCTCAAGAGTGCCTTTCCACGGAGTCGTGATCTGCTGCGTCGATGACGCGAATGTAAGGGCGATCATGCCTTCGATCGACAGGAAGATAATCAGATACGGTTTCGACCCGGGCGCCGATGTGAGGGGAGAAATCGAGAAAGAGGATGGCACCGGGTCGGTATTCAGACTTTTCGCGGGCGGCGAAGATCATGGGACGATAAGACTCGCGCTGCCGGGCACGGCACAATGTCTCGAACGCCATCGCCGTCTGTGCGCTCGCTCTCGAGCTCGATATCGAGATCGAAGCCGTCAGGCGGGCCCTCGAGAACTTCGAGGGCGTCGGCCGCAGGTTCGAGCGCAGAGGTGAAGAAAGCGGAGTACTGGTCATCGACGAATACGCTCACCATCCCACAGAGATAAAAGCGGCGGTAGAGACTGCGAGCAGGAGTTTCGACCGGCGTGTCGTCGCTGTCTTCCAGCCGCACAGGTTTACCAGGACGAGAGACCTGCACGAGAGTTTCGACAGGTGTTTTCTCGACGCCGACATCGTCTTCATGACGGATATCTACAGCGCCGGGGAGACGCCGATACCGGGGATCACAGGTGATCTGATCTATAGAGCCATTCTTCGGGGAGGGGCAAGGAAGGCGGTCTATATATCGGACCGTGCCGATCTGCTAGACGCTCTTGAGTCCACGGTCGAGGATGGGGACATCGTGCTCACTCTTGGAGCTGGAGATATCTGGAAGACTGGCGACGAACTGCTCGAAAGGATCAGAAAGGGCCGATGAAAACGAGAAATAGCAGAAGGGTCCCGCCGCCGATGGCCCGGCGCTTCAGGGAGAAGAAGCGTGTAAGCCGCCGTGTCTGGCTGATGCCGGCAGGAGCGGCCCTTGCTCTCGCCGCGCTCGTATACGCCGTATTTCTGACGGGAATCTTCGAGCTTCTTGAGATCCGCGTCCACGGCAGCAGGAACCAGCCTGTAGAGTCGTTGAGAGAAAAGACAGCGGTCTGGGAAGGCGCGAACATCTTCACCGTTCCGTTGTCCGATATAAGGGAGTTGCTCACGAGCGATCGTTCGGTAGGCTCGGTCACCTTCAGGCGGCGGCTTCCCCACGGCTTGATTGCTATCTGCACGAGAGGGAGCCGGTAGCCCTGATCATCCTCGACGATATCGCCGAGGTAGATTCAGAAGGCGTCGTCATCCCCTCGAACGGCCGGTCGATGGAAATCGACCTTCCCGTCATCACGGGGCTGGCCGCGAATGATATGGAAAAGGATTCGGGAAAGAAGCAGGTCGGCAAGGCGCTCGAGGTACTCGGTCTTCTCAAGGAGTTCGGATTCTCGCCTGCCGAGCAGCTTTCGGAGATCAATGTCGATGGCGAAGATGTGGTCCTCGTATGGATGGACTCAGGGACGCTGGTGAAGGTCGGAAGAGACGGGTTCGAGGAGAGAATAAGGAAATTCAGGGCGGTCTATTCCGTCACTGCGCGAGCAGGGCGGGCTGCCTGATCTTGATAGATCTTAGGTTTGACAGACAGGTCATTGTGCGGTGATCCCCGCCGCGCGGGAGGTGAATCGTCCGGCATGTTACCGGAATTCATAGTAAGCATCGATCTTGGATCGGAGAGAACGTCCGTACTTGTCGGTGAGACTGTGCCCGAGGGCACTTTCAGGATCATCGGCGCGTCGTCGAGACCCTCTGCCGGTATCAGGAAAGGCGCCGTCGTCGATATGGAGGCAGCTGCCGGGTGCGTGCGGGAAACGGCCGATCACGCAGCCCGCATGGCGGGAGTAGAGATCGACTGCATGTGCGTCGGCGTGACGGGTCCCCATATAAGAAGTTTCAACAGCAGAGGGCTGATCCCCGTTCCCAGAGACCGCAGGGAGATAACGACCGCCGATGTCGAGCATGTGAACAGGATCGCCTGCAATATCACGCTGCCATCCGAGATGGAGATCCTGCATTCGATTCCGCAGGACTATGTCGTGGACGCGCACAGGGGGATCAGCGATCCGGTCGGGATGACGGCATCGAGGCTGGGCACAGAGGTGCATCTCGTCTCCGTGCAGGCCGTGCATGTCGAGAACGCCGTGAAGGTCATAGAGAAGGCCGGATTCGAGGTAGTAAACGTCATATTCAATCCTGTCGCCGGAGCGCATGCCGTACTTCTCGATGATGAGATCGAAGCGGGATGCCTGCTGATAGATATGGGGGCCTGCGTGAGCTCCTTCGCTCTTTACGGCAATGGAAGTATCCGCAGCAGCGGGGTGCTCGGAGCAGGAGGAGAAAATGTCACAAACGATCTGGCCGTCGGGTTGAGGATACCGAAAGGCACGGCCGAGGAGGTAAAGCTTCGCTGGGGACTAGCACTGGCATCACTGGCCTCCGATGACGAGGTCGTGACTGTGCCGGGAGCGGGAGAGGGTGAAGGGGAGATAAGAAGACAGATAATCGCCGCGATCATGGAGCCGAGATGCGAGGAGATCTTCAGCATGATCAAATCGGCGGTTTCGAACGATCCGCATTTCCAGGCGGCCGGCAGCACGGTCGTTCTGACCGGAGGCGGATCGAAGATAGATGGTCTCGAGGGAGTAGCCGAGCAGGTCTTCGAGCGGCCTGTGAGAACAGGGCGTCCCGACGGGCTGGGCGGTCTCTCCGAGATCGTGTCAAACGAGAGCTGGAGCGCCGCGGTCGGCCTGCTTCTATTCGAGAAGGACAGGCTGGAGCGTGAGGAAGAGCTTATCCGCGGCCGTGGGCGCTTCGGGAAGATGTTAGGGAATCTCAAAAGACTCGCAGGTATGTTCTAATCTGAAAAGGGGGCAGGACATGAGGTTTGAATTCGATGACTTCGGCGAGCTGGCCGCTCTGAAGGTCATCGGTGTAGGCGGCGCCGGAGGAAATGCCGTAAACCGTATGATCGCAGCCGGGCTGCAGGGCGTTGAGTTTATCGCCGTGAACACCGACGCACAGGTGCTCGAGCTGTCACAGGCACACAAGAAGATCCAGATCGGCGGAAGACTTACAAAGGGACTCGGCTCCGGAGGGAATCCGGATGTCGGAAGAAAGGCGATCGAAGAGGATATCGATCTGATCCGCGAGACGATCGACGGCTCCGATATGGTATTCGTTACTGCCGGCATGGGCGGCGGTACGGGTACGGGTGCCAGCCCGACCGTGGCCCGCGTGGCCCGCGAGCTCGGCGCGCTGACCGTGGGTATCATCTCTAGGCCCTTCACATTCGAGGGAAAGCGCAGGGAGAACCAGGCGCTCGCCGGTCTCGAGGAGCTCAAGAGGGAAGTAGACACCCTGATCGTGATCCAGAACGACCGACTCCTTTCGATCGTCGGAGCGGATACCCCGCTATCCGAGGCTTTCGAGGAGGCCGACGGGATCCTTCATCACGCGACGAAGGGTATCTCAGACCTGATAATGATCCCCGGGCTCATTAACCTTGACTTCGCCGATGTCCGTTCTATCATGAGCGGGATGGGCGACGCGCTCATGGGTACCGGCGTTGCCGAGGGCGAGAACAGGGCGGTAGAGGCGGCTCGCATGGCGCTGAGCAGTCCTCTTCTCGACGATATCTCGATACGCGGGGCCAAGGGCGTGTTGGTCAATATCACGGGCGACGAGAAGATGTCGCTCCACGAGGTCTCTCAGGCCACCGCGATAATCAGCGAAGAGGCCGGTGATGACGCGAACGTGATCTTCGGAGCAGTGGTAAGTACCGAGGATACCGATTCGATGCACGTCACTGTCATCGCGACCGGATTCCAGCATACCGAGCGCGAGATCTATCCTGATTTCGAGGTCAGGCGGCGCGAACCTGAACCGGTGGCGAATCCTGTCGCACAGCCGGTGGCTGAGCCGATGACAGCTGCCCCGGTGATGGAACCGGTCACGGTCGAACCGGCCATGTTCGCGGCCAGTGAGACAGTGCCCGAGGTCGTCGAGAGAACCGAGGCCGACTTCGTGACGGCCGGTATCACTACTGTGGCGCACGAGCTGAATCTCGACATCCCGACGTTCCTTCGCAAGCAGCTCGACTGAGAGGTTTAAAGCAGGAGGGCGATTTGTCGTTCTGGGGAAGAATATTCGGAGTGGAGAAGAACCCCGAGTATGAGCTCGGCATCAGGCACTTCAACGAGGGCAGGTACGAGGAGGCAGTCGAGGCGCTCGAGAAGGCTACCATGGCCCTCGGACCCGGTGATCCGACTTATGCCCTCGGGATGTTCTATGCCGCCGAGTCTCATGTACACCTCGGAACGGCGCGCTTCCATGAGGGTGATCTCGATGCCGCCTTCAGGCATTTCTCGATCGCAGTCAAAGAGAATCCCACTTATCCCGACCTCTATTATCGTATGGGCGTGATCCACCACGAGCGTGGAGAGCTTGACGAGTCACTCGAGATGCTCGGCAGGGCGATCGGCCTGAACGAATCATATTTTGAAGCTGTCTGTTTTCTCGGGATAGTGCTGTATGAGAAGGGAAGGAAGGAAGACGCCGACAGTGTCTTCAAGCGGGCGCTCGAGCTGGGAGCCGACAATCCCGGCCCGATCAGCAAGTTCCTCAGCGACCATATCGCCGGAAGGGCGACCGAGATCCCCCCGCTGGCCAGACTCAGGGAGATCATGTATACCGATACTGATTTCGATTCCCTGATGCGGGAGGGAGTAGAGTCGTACAACACCGGCCATTATGACAGGTCCTCCGAACTGTTCAACGAGGCGGCCGGGCTCCATCCGGAATATGCCGATGTCCGTTTCAAACTCGGTCTCTCGATGCTCAGGCACGGCGACCACGAACAGGCAAGAGCGCAGCTCCTCGAGGCGCTGAGGATAAACGAGAAATATACGGAGGCCCGCTTCTACCTGGGAGTCTCGTACCTTGACGAGAAACTCTACAGTGAAGCATTGCCCCACTTCGAGCGGGCCGCCGGTGAGAAGCCGGGATATGCCGATCTCCAGTGCTATCTCGGCTCCACGTATTTCTATCTCGGTGAGCTGAAGAAAGCGCGCGAGGTCCTCGACAGGGCCCTCGAACTTTCTCCCGGATACCCGAAGGCCCGTTACTACTACGGTCTCCTGCTCTACGCGCTCGGAGAAAAGAAAGACGCTGTAGAATATCTCTCCGGAGGGATCCCCGAGATGGAAAAGCCCGGCGCAGCCAATGTCAACCTCGCGCTCGTGCATCTCAAGGAGGGTAACCTCGAAGAGGCGATGGTCGTGCTGAAGGAAGTCCTCGATGCTGGAGGGGAGAGCGCCGATGTCCTTTATTTCCTCGGCGAGGTCTACATGAGGATGGGCCGCTTCAAAGAGGCTGAAGAACTCTTCCGGCGGTCGCTGGAGATCAACCCGTCATTTCTGAGGGCCCGTGAACAGCTCGCCGTACTGCTGGTGCGCAGGGAGGACTACGGGGGAGCGGAAGAGGTGCTGGGCAGGAACGGCGAGGATTTCGCGGACATATACAAGATCATGGGAGATATCAAGTACTTCCGCGGCGACCTTGATGACGCCGAGGAGTTCTACCGCAGGAGCCTTAAGGTCAACTCCGAATACAGCGAGGCGGTGATCTCGCTCGCCATGACCCTGCGAAAGAAGGGCCAGGAAGAGGAGGCGGGAAAGCTGCTCGAAAAGATACTCGAAATCGAACCTGAGAACGTCCTTGCCAGAAACCTCGTCGGACGCGGTCCGCTGGACCTTGAATCATGACCACTGCCCGGAAACAGACCGGTGAAAGATCCCTGAAGAACTATCCGCGGCCCGGGGCAGGCGCGCCTCTGGCGATAGCGGCATATCCGAACAACTACAGCACCGGGATGTCGAATCTCGGATTCCACTTCATATATTCATCTCTATCCTCGTGCGGCAGGTTCAGGGTCGAAAGATATTTTTACGGCGAGAGTCCCGGAAACAAAAGGCCCGATGCCATATTCTTCACCGTCTCTTACGAGGAGGACCTTCTCAATCTCGTCAAGATGCTCGTCTCATCGGGAATCGAGCCCCTGCGGGAGAAGAGAAAAGATGGGCCGCTCGTGATAGCAGGTGGCCCCGTCATCTCTTCGAATCCCATCCCCTTCTTCCCGCTGGCAGACATCCTCGTCGCCGGAGAAGGAGAGGATGTCCTGCCCCTGGTCGCCGAAGCGGTCGCTGCAGAAGGAAGGGACAGGAGTTCGCTGGTTGCGGGGCTATCAGCGGTCGAGGGAGTGATCCTGCCCGGTTTCAGGGAGAAGACCAGGCCGGCGGCCCCCGTCTCTCCTGAACTCTTCCAGCATTCCGTCATCCTCACTCCAGATACGGTCTTTCCCGATATGCTCCTTGTCGAGATCTCGAGGGGATGCCCCGGCGCATGCGCATTCTGCATGGCGACATCGGTCTACAGGCCTTTCAGGACGATGCCGCTCGAGAGGTTCGAATCGATCCTCGATACGGCTGCCGGCCCTTCGGTCAGGACCGGCCTGATCAGCACCGCCGCCGCGGCGCACCCCGATTTCATCGGGATGATGGAGGCTGCTGGCAGAAGAGGAGGCGGCATCGGGCTCAGTTCGCTCAGAGCCGCCGACATCGATTGTGAAAGGGCCGAAGCGATCGGAAGGGCAGGTATCAGGAGTGTCAGCCTGGCGCCTGAATCGGGGAGCGAGGGGATGCGGCTCAGACTCGGCAAGAATGTTCCCGACGAGGCCTATCTGGGCGCTGCCAGGCTCCTGAGACGCTCGGGCGTTTCGAGGTTTACCCTCTACATGCTCGCCGGCCTGCCGGGAGAAGACAACAGGACTTTTAGCGAAACTGAAGGATTCCTCACGGCTTTCGGCGAAGCGGCGAAAGGGGCCCGTGTATCGGTCAATCTCAATGTCCTTGTCCCCAAACCACGGACCCCGCTTCAGTTCATGGCGATGCCGGGTCGCCGGGAGCTCGATCTCTCGACAGGTTCAATGAAAGCTGCCTGCGAGAGGGCAGGGACCGCGATCTCCATCAAGGGGCAGAGGTCCTCGATGAACCAGGCAAGGATCGCTCTGGGAGGCGAAGAGGTGGGAAGGGCGGCGGTGAGATTCGCCGCGGGAAGGACCTCCTGGAAGAGGGCGCTGAAGGACGAGGGGGTCGATCCCGGTTTTATCCACAACGAGAGAGGCATGGCGGAGAGTCTCCCCTGGGAGGAAGTCTTCGAGGGGGGCGGCAGAGATGCCATGCTCAAGCGGTACAGGGCCGCTATCGATAGATAGATTAAAGCTGTTGAGTGATACGCCGCCGATGTTTATAATATCCTCGCAAGTTAACAGAGATCCCACCTATGCATGGAAGGAGTAGAGATGAGGAAAGCAGCGATTCTGGTCATCGCGTTGACAGTACTTGCGGCATCTTCCTCCGGAGTATCCGCACAGAAGGGGACCTACTGGCTCTCGATACCACTGAGCGTCAATGTTCCGACAGGTGACCTGACAGAGATCGCGGAAGCAGGTTTAGGGGTAGGGTTCGGGATAGGCTACTGGATAACGGACGGTCTGCTCATGAGCGGCAGGTTCGCCTATCACAACTTCGGCGAGAAGGAGATCACCGATGCGGTCAGCATCAACGGAAATCTCATGCCGATAGATATCGGTATCACATATATGTTTCTGAAGGAATCGAGATACCGCCCGTATGCGGTCCTGCGGGGCGGGTCATACAGCTACGGTGGAGATTTCAAGGGGGAGCTCGGCCAGAAGAGCGCAGGGGGCGCTTCCCTGGGAGCCGGGATCGCTTTCCTCACTGGTTACGAGGGTATGGGAATGCTCTTCATCGAGCCTGAGT
Organism: Candidatus Krumholzibacteriia bacterium; assembly: GCA_963836185.1. Taxonomy (GTDB): domain Bacteria; phylum Krumholzibacteriota; class Krumholzibacteriia; order Krumholzibacteriales; family Krumholzibacteriaceae; genus JAUWCL01. The sequence goes on along the minus strand of CAWIIQ010000001.1, from coordinate 2,111,413 downwards.
ACCATGCCGTCTATGCTGATGAGACACAGTACTACTGGAGCTTCAACTTCGGGGTCTCGTGGAATATCGGCGGATAGGAAGCGGTTGTGACCGCACTGCAGATCAATACGATGACTGGCCGGGAAACAGGGTTTCCCGGCCAGTTGATATCGATTGAAAAGAGACCGGCGTCGAAAGGGGGCAGGGCACTAGCTTTTAGTTACCTTCTTGGCCGCTCCGCCCTTGATGCACTGCGTGCAGACGTAGGTCTTTTTCGTTTTGCCGTCTATCTCGACACGGATCTTCTGAAGATTCGGCAGCCAGCGGCGGTTTGTAAGATTATGGGCGTGGCTGACGTTGTGTCCCGTCATCGGCTTTTTTCCGCATATCGCGCAGACTCTGCTCATGATACTCCTCCGCTTCATGTAAGCGAGTGTTTAATTTAGAGGATAACCCCCTCGAAAGCAAGCGATTTATGGCCAGTGAAAAGAGAGAAGAAAAGATACTCGGGATGAGCAGCCAGTATCTCAAGGGTGTCGGCCCGGCACGCCAGAAACATCTCTCCAGGATGGGGATCGAGACGGTAGACGATCTTATAAGGCATTATCCAAGGGGATATTACGACCGGAGCAGCCTCGTTTCTATCGGATCGGCCTCTCCGGGGGAGACGGTCACGGTCAGCGGCGAGATCCTCACCGCTCATTCGCGAAGGCTCGGCCCCCGCAGGAGCATGCTGACCGTCGCCATCGATGACGGCACAGGGGCCCTGCAGCTCGTCTTTTTCAACCAGCCCTATCTTGAAAAGTATTTCCGCAAAGGTTCGAAAGTGATTGCGAGTGGGCAGGTCAAGCTTTACAGGGACACGAAGCAGATGGCTGCGCCCGAGTGGGAGATCACTGGAGGCGGTGAGGACGAACAGCTTCTTCACGCCGGCAGGATCGCGCCCGTTTATCCCCTGACAGCGGGGATCTCACAGAGGATGATGAGGAGGATAGTAAAGGCGGCACTCGAGCGCGCGAGCGGGATGATACCGGAGAACCTCCCGCCCCGGATCATCTCGGAGATGGGCCTGACAGGCAGGGAGGAGGCGCTCGGCCAGATCCACTATCCCGAAGATGAGGCGGGGCGCGATGAGGCTGTCAGAAGGCTCAAGTTCGAGGAGGTCTTCTTTCTTCACCTCCTGATAAGGGAGAGGCGGATCCTCGTGCGCGAGGGGAAGAAAAGGCCCGGGATCGAGCCTCCGCACAGCCTTGCGAGGCGATTTCTCGAGAACCTTCCCTTCTCCCTGACGGGGGCGCAGAAGAGGGTGCTTAAAGAGATAAGGGCCGATGTCGAGAGTGAGAAAGGGTTGTCGAGACTTCTCCAGGGAGATGTCGGATCGGGAAAGACGGTCGTAGGGCTTGCATCGATGCTTCTCGCCGTCGGCGCGGGGCATCAGGCCGCGATGATGGCTCCGACCGAGATCCTCGCCCAGCAGCACGCGATGAAAATAGAGAAATACCTCTCAGGGCTCGATGTCACGAGCGCTCTGCTCCTCGGCTCGATGAGACAGGCGGAAAAGAAAAGTATACAGAAAAAGCTCGCTTCGGGGGAGATCGATCTCGTCGTGGGCACGCACGCTCTGATACAGGAAGCAATAACGTTCAGACAGCTCGGCCTGGCCGTTATCGACGAGCAGCACAGGTTCGGGGTGCGGCAGAGAGCGACACTCGGTTCCGGAGACATACTTCCGCATTTCCTGGTGATGACCGCTACTCCGATACCGAGGAGCCTGGCGCAGACTGTCTACGGTGACCTCGACCTTTCGATCATTGACGAGATGCCGTTCGGCAGCAGGAAGGTCAGGACCGAACTGGTGCCGACGGGGGCATCAGAATCGGTCTATCGATCGGTGCGCTCCGATATGAGCGAGGGAAGACAGGCATTCATCCTTTATCCCCTGGTAGAGGAGAGCGAGAGCATGGAGCTGAAGGCCGCCACCGAGGAGTTCGAACGTCTCTCGGCCGAGGAATTCTCCGGTTTTCCCCTGGGACTGCTCCATGGCAGGATGAGTTTCGAGGAGAAGATGAAGGCGATATCGATGTTCCGCGCGGGAGAGATCCTGGGACTCGTTACTACGACTGTGATAGAGGTCGGCGTCGATATTCCGAACGCCTCCATGCTGCTGATCAATCATCCCGAACGGTTCGGCCTGGCCCAGCTTCACCAGCTCAGGGGGAGGATCGGAAGGAGCGGATCAGAGGGGATCTGTTACCTTCTCATCGATGAGGACACAGCCGGAAAGGCGCGTCAGAGGCTCGAGTTGTTCGCGTCTACAGTGGACGGGTTCCGCGTGGCGGAGATAGACCTGGAGATGCGCGGGCCCGGGGAGGTATGGGGGACGCGACAATCGGGATATCCATCGTTCAGGCTGATCAATCCGCTGAGCGACAATGATCTTGTCCAGATGTCCTGGGAGGAGAGCGGGAGACTCCTCTCGGAGGACCCGGGGCTCGAGTCGCCTGAAAACAGGGTTGTTGCGGATTATTTCCGGCGGTATTATAGGGGCAGGATGGAACTGGCCGATATCGGCTGACCGGCAGCCTGTAAAGGGAAAGGGGACGGTTTGATAACGCGCGAAGAAGCGATGGAGATGGTAAACACACATCTCGGGAAGAAGAACCTCGTCAAACACGTACTCGCCGTTGAAATCATAATGCGTTCTCTTGCACCTCGTTATGGAGGCGATCCCGATGTCTGGGGGATGGCCGGCCTCCTTCACGATCTTGACTATGAGCGTACCTTCGAGGATCCGGAAAATCACGGATGCGTGACTATAGACCTGTTAGAGGGCGCGGACCTGCCCGGGGAGGTCCGGCACGCGATTCTCGCCCATTGCGACAAGGCCGGGCGGGACACTGAAATGGATAAGGCGATATACGCCGCAGATCCGGTTACTGGCTTGATTGTTGCTTCAGCCCTGATGCACCCATCGAAGAAACTGGCTGAAACGGACGCCGAATTCGTGGGGAAGCGTTACAAGGAAAAGAGGTTTGCCGCAGGCGCAAACCGTGAGGCGATTGCAAGTTGTAGCGAGCTGGGTCTTGATCTGCACGAATTTCTCGAGATATCACTCGTCGCTATGAGATCGATATCGAAGGAACTCGGACTCTGACGGATCAAAATTGCGGCCTGCTCGGTACGAGGGATGGAGGATCGGTAGAAATGATCGTCACCTGTGACGGATGCTCGACGAAATACATGCTCGGGGACGAGAAGGTACCCACAGCGGGAATCAGGGTCAGGTGCCCTAAGTGCCGGTTCGTATGGAGACTCACCCCGCCTCCGGTGTCTATCGATCCCGATATCGAGATCACGACCAATGAATACGCCACGGGCGTTCCCCTGGCTGAGGCTCCTTCGGGTGGATGGGCCGCTCCGGAGCAGCAGCGAGTGGCGGCTGTCATGACAGAGCCCGAACCCGCGGCCATGGATACAGAGGTCGAGATCATGGGTAACGAGGTGCCCGCTTCCGAGGCGCAGCCCGCCGTCGAGCAGACGGTCGAGGAGACGCCCGAGATGAAGAAGAAACGCGAAAGGGCTAAAAGACTTGCGCGCGTCTTTGTGAGCGATATCCTCGTGTACAATCAGGAGAAGCGGGACCGCGGCCTCGCCAGCGGTGACCTGATGACCGTGCTGGGTCCCGAGATAAAGAAGGCCTGGGAGGCCTACAAGGAGAAGATCGGTTCTGAAGTGACCGAGTCGAGTGAGTATTTCCGGACGGCTCTTAACCAGATACTCGCCGACGGGCAGCAGGTATTCTAACGATACCCGGGCGGATGTGAATAATCTTTCGTTGTATATACTCAATCTGCAGCCCGCGCTGCATGATCAATTCTTTGCCGAGGCACGCCTCCCCGAGGATGTCGAGGTAGGGGTTTTCAAGACCTTTCCCCGATTCTTCAAGGGACTGCAGTCGGTCAAGGAGGGGAACCCGAATCTCCTTCTCTTTCTTCCCTCCGGCAAGCTCGACCCAGCCAAGACGAGACAGCTGCGGCTTACGATGATCGAATCGCCACTCTACATAGTGACGGGCGAATGCGATGAGAGGGCATACCTCACCTATATCTCGATGGGAATAGACGGGATCATCACGCCTCCGTTCAGCAGGGCCGATGTCCAGGGCGTGCTGCGCCACGGCGGTGACCGGGGGATACCGTTTCCCCGCAACAATGAGCTGATCAGGGAGGGAGACGTAAGCCTGAACTTCGTCGTACCGAGCAAGCTCTCGCGTATCCTCGGGGTGAACCGGCTGATCTCCTTTCTGTCTGCCGAGTTCGGATTTCCACCCGAGGAGAGCCGGGTCAATCTTCCCATGGTCGTCGACGAGGCCCTCAGCAACGCGATCGTACATGGCAACAAGTCCGACGAGGATCTCAAGGTCCGTGTACGTATCTACATCAGCAACCGGCGCATACGAATCCAGATCGAGGACCAGGGAGACGGATTCATTCCCGACGAGGTCTCCGATCCCACGGAGCAGGAGAATATCTACAAGGGTTCAGGCAGGGGGATATACCTGCTCAAGGAACTGATGGATTCCGTCGAATTCAAAGAGGGTGGAAGGTTGATAGAGCTCGAGAAGCTCAACGACTGATCATCCCGCGCCGTTTTACTTCTCTCCCCATTTCTCAGTAGCTATCTTGTCGAGGAGATTGTCTATCTGCCCGCGGATACGTTCGTTCTGGTCGGGCTCGAAGAGGACCTTCTTGACACGGCCGTCCTCGTCCTTCTTGACGTATCGGAGAGCCTTGATATTCTCCATCGGGATCAGGATATCCTTGCTGACACGGACCTCTATCGGCCTCTCGTCGAGGTTCCTGTCGGGGTTGTTGAAGGGGTGCATACCGATGCCCCAGCCGTGCACGAACATCGAGCATATTATCGCACGGAAGGTGTTCTGCCTCTGTACGGTATCGAGATCGAAGGTATCCTTGAACTTGTCCATCATCCCGTTTATGACGCCGTTGAGCCTCTCGAACAGTTCGTCTTCCGGCTCCATATTTACAAGGCGGTGAAAGACTTCCCTGAGGATCTTCTCGGTGATCTCCATTGCTTCTCCCGTCAGCGGTTATTGTTATCGGTACGCCCGGACCCGGACAAGATGACCCGGATCATTCCGAAGATTGCAAGAAAAAGGCCAAGCAGCAGCAGCATGACCCCTTTACCGGACATTCTGCCCAGAAAACTCATCAGAAAGGAGGATGCGAGGAAAAGGCTCCTTGTCAGTATCTCTCTCAATGAGAAGACACGGCCGCGAAGGCCGGGGGGATCCTTGCCTGGAGCTGAGACTCCGAGATGATGAAGAGGGGGGTGGCGGCAAGGCCCGCGATGAACATGCCGGCAGAAGTCACGATCAGCGAGTCCGAGAATGCGACCGTCGCAGCGGCAGGGGCGAAGAGAAGGAAGAGAACGCTTTCAGCGAGCCGTCCGGCCTTCTGTCCCAGGCGGTGGGCAAGGACCGAACCTGCGGCCATCCCGGCCCCGGCGGAAAGGCCGGCGACGGCAAGCCCCATCGAACTGCCCTCCTTCGAGACCTCTCTCACCAGAGCGACGGCGAGGACCGAGAACCCTCCCGCGCCGAAAAAGATCAGCGCCTGCACGCTGAGAGGAGCGATCAGGGAGCGATTTCCTCTGATCTCGGCAAGACCTTCTGCCGCAGAGTGCCAGAATCCCTTGCGGGCATCACTGTCCGGGCGGTCATCCAAGTCTGTCTGCCCGCCAGTGGCCGGCAGACGCAAAGCGATGACTGTCAGCAGAACGGCCGAGAGCAGATAGGTAGCGCCATCGAGATGAAAGCAGGCCTCCCATGAGAAATAGTCGAAGATGACACCCCCGCCGAGAAACCCCCCCACGACGCCGGCGATACCGGCTATCCAAAGGATCGAATTGACCTTTACGAGTTTTTCAGGAGGTACGATCTCGGGAAGGAGCCCCGCTTTCGCCGGCAGAAAGAGCAGGTTTCCGGTCGAGATGATGAAAACGACCGCCATGACGGGGATAAAGCTTCCTGTAGCCGAGAAAGCGACCGGTATCAGCAGGACGAGCAGCCCGCGGACCAGGTCGGTCGCGGCGAGCACCCACTTCTTGCTCAGCCTGTCGACGATCACACCGGCCGCCGGGGCGAGTATGAAGACGGGAAGGTACATCGCCGCGTAGATCCCTGAGAGCTGCATCGACGGATCGTCGGAGAACCTGTTGACGAGCGCGACGAGAGAGAAGTTGTTCAGCCTGTCACCGAAGAGAGAGACTGCCTGGGCAACCCAGAACATCGTGAACAAGGCGCCGGAGATAGCCGTGAATGTCGCTTCTCCCGGCCCGCTCTTTCCGGCCGGCTCGACGCTCATCTGGTCTTCACCTGTTCCGGAATATCGGGGGCGCGATCATGTCTGCCGTGAAGTACGTTTCGGAAGCACTCCTCAAGCCTGACGGTGACCGAGCTCCAGTCGTAGGTGAGGGCTTTCTCGCGTCCGGCGGCGGTCATCCTCCCTGCCATGGCGAGGTCAGATGCTATTCTCACCACGGCATCGGCGATCTCAGCAGGGGAGCCGGGAGCTACAAGTATCCCGTCTGTTCCTCTTTTGACGACCTTCCGGAATCCCGGGATGTCTGAGGCGACGATCGGTACCCCTGCCGCCATCGCCTCGAGAAGGACTATTCCGAAGCTCTCCCTGCCCGTCGCCGGGGCGCAGAAGATGTCGGAAGAGGCGTAATATCTCGGCAGCAGCTCGGCATCGACCCGCCCGACAGCCATGATCTCGGCACCTCCGAGGTTGATCGGTCTCGGCATCACCTTACGGCGGAGGCTTCCTTCGCCGACGAGAATAAGCCTTACAAGACGGGGGAGCGACCTTTGTATGATCGGCAGCGCCTTGAAGAGATAGGGGAGGCCCTTGCGCCTGTCCATCCTTCCTACGAAGAGGATGTTGAGTTTGCCGTCCCTGAGGCCCTCGACGGGGGCGATGCCTGGATGAAACCGCGCCGAGTCTATCCCGTTCGGGACGATCTCGTACTCTCCCGGAAAGTATTTCGAGACGAAATCCCTGCATGGCTCCGAGACTGCTGTCCTGTGATCGAGGTGGCCTGCTCCCCATTCGACGAGGGGGCGAAGGAGAGCGTACATGAAGTTCTTCTCCGCCGCGGCATGGAAGGTGCCGACGAGTTTCGCTCCATACCTGTCGGCGAGAAGGGTCAGGGCCGGCAGAGTCGGGACGAGGGGGCAGTGTGTCTGGATGATGTCGAACCGCTCCGTGCGGAAGATCTCCTCGAGCTTTCGCCGCAGGCGCCATCCCGCGGTCACATTGGTCCAGGCTCCGTTTGCGGGGAAGAGGATGTTTCTGCCGATCCTGATCACTCCCGGCTCTCTCTTCCTGCTGCCATCGTACCTGGTCGTTATGATCGTCACATCGTGTCCGAGCGTGCGAAGCTCGGTCGCAGTATGGTGTACGACTTCGGTGACGCCGCCCGGCTTCGGGTAATATGATTGGGTCACGATACCTATCTTCATGCGGTATCCTTCCAGAATCTCCTGAATATGCACCACTGGTCAGAGTTTTCGCGTATATAGCCCTCGATCGCCGGGAAAATCCTTTCCTGTGAGGCGGTCTCGCCGATCCTGGCGGCCTCGCCAGGAGCTATCAGAGTCTCCATGGTCACCCTGGAAAGGTCGTCTCTGATCCTCCTGCTACAGGCGCCCAGAACGGGAGCGCCGGTACTCATGGCGAGCCTTGCGGCTCCGCGCGGGAGATTGACCTCCCTGCCGAAGAGTTCGACAGGAATGCCTCCCTCGAAGATATCTCCATCGATCAGCAGGGCGACGAGGCCTCCTGCCTTCAGGATGCGGTAGAGTTTTCTGTACGACTGTCCGGGGCCGATGACCTCGATCCCTTTTTCTTCCTTGGCGAGCTTGACCGAGCCGGTGAGAAGAGAATTCATCTGCTCGCCGGCGACAACGCTGAGAGGATATCCCAGTGAGCCTAGAAGAAGGCCCGGGAGTTCCCAGTTGCCGATATGGCCCGTCGCGAGGATCGCTCCCTTTCCCGCCGCGAGGGCCTCGTCGAGGATCTTCCTGGACGGGAAATCGACGCGGTCCTTTATCTCGTCACCATCCCATCGCGAGGAAGTGAACATCTCGATTAGGTTCATCGAATGATTCCTGAAGATGCCGTACACCTTTCCACTCGAGAGTGAAGCGCCGACTACGGAGAGGTTGGAGCGCACATTGCGTCTCTTTTTCGCGGCCAGGCAGAAGGAGCCCAGGGCCGAGACATCGGCGGCCAGGCTGCGGACCCGCCCTGGAAGGGTGTCCAGGACTGCCGCCGTGACTCTGAATGCTGTAGTTCCTGTTACTTTCACAACGCCAAAGAGGATATTCCCCGATTCGGCGGACTGTCAAGTGTTTGAAATGGCACGTTTCTGGCAATAACCGGGCAGGTCACATTGATGGAGGTAAAATGTTGCAGGTATGCACGGAAACGACCCTGTTCATGCAAAAAGCGATTTATTACGTCAGCCGGCTTATCGCTGCACGGGGAGTCCTTGAGCTGACCGATTGCCGGCTCAACTTCCAGGTATCCCATCTCGATTCCTCTTTCGGAATGAAAGGGGTTTCAATCGACCTCGCTACTGTGGATGATGTCCGCATCGAGGGAGGCGACCTCCATCCCCGCGTGATAGTCTGCTCGGGCAAGGAATATGAGTTCGTGCTGCCCAAGGCCCAGGAGCTCTATGACGAGCTTAAAAAATGCTGCTTCAGCTCCATATCCGTCGAGACGGATGAAGACGGGGGTCCCGCCATCCTGTGCGGGTGCGGGCACTCGGTCAGCGAGAAGTACAATTTCTGCCCCTGGTGCGGGTCGAAACTCTTGAAGACATAACACAGACTGCCCGTTTTTCACTTGTCGCACTGACTGTCATTTGTTAGATTTCCCTCAGGTCAAGGGCGTCTGATTGCCCGGTGATCCATTCGAAAAGATATAAAGGGAGGTTCAGATGAGGCAGCTCGGTGCCGTAATATTGATACTGGCTCTTATGCCGGTGCTGCTGGCGGGATGTTCGGACGACACACAGGAAGTCACGCCTACAGGGATCAAGGTCACTTTCAGGGATTGTCTCACATTCGGAGTCTGGGTGTTTGTCGAGGATGAATACCAGGGCATAGCTTCATCCGAGGAATCGGCCTTTTTTCCGCTCGCTCCCGGAACGTATAACCTTTACATGCGCAGCAACGCTATGTACGGCGATATATATGTCTGCTGGACGGACCAGATTTCGGTTTCGGAAGGCAGTACTACCAGCCTCACGTACAGCTGCGACGGAGCTGAATGCCAGGACTGACAGCCGTCTGAAGAAGGGGCCGTGCCTCTCTTCGACAGCGTAGCAGTGTAACTTGCAGTTTACAGCGCCCTCTCTCATTATCGGGAGAGGGCGTTTTTCATGCCCCCCCTTTGTGGTTGTTAACCGTTGTAATGATAACGTGTTAAAAAAATTCCTGATAATGTTTCTGTGGCACACTCCTTGCGGTCTGCATTCCTGCCGGGGTTGGCGCTTCCCTGACTTGATCATGAAGTGAACACCCTAGCTCTACTGAAGTTTAGCCTGCTCCGGATTCTGCTTCCGTGTATGTACACCAGGTGAGCGGGACGGGAGCCCGCCCCGGCTATTACAAGGAGTGGCTTACAATGGCTGTCTATAATTACGCTGGCGGAGAAGTAAATATTAAGGTCGTATATTACGGCCCGGGGCTGAGCGGGAAGACGACAAACCTCGAATACATGTATTCGAAACTCCCGCGCGAGAACAAGGGCAAGATGGTCTCGATGAAGACGCGTACCGACAGGACGCTTTTCTTCGATTTCCTTCCGATCGAGGTAGGAGAGCTTGGCGGCCTCAAGGTAAGGTTCCTGCTCTATACCGTTCCGGGACAGGTATACTACAACGCGACGAGGAAACTCGTGCTGAAGGGTGTCGACGCCCTCGTATTCGTCGCCGATTCGTCTCCCGGCTGCCTCGATGATGACAGGGAGAGCCTCGGTAATCTCGAGGAGAACCTCAACGAGATAGGCATGTCGCTCGCAAGCACTCCCTGGGTGATGCAGTACAACAAGAGGGATGTGCCGGGATGCATGGATAAGAAAGTCCTCGACGAGGAACTCAACACATGGAAGACCCCTTCGTTCGAGGCGGTAGCAACGGATGGCAGAGGAGTATACGAGACTTTTGAAGGAATAGCGAAGCTCGTCTTCAAGAAGCTGAGACATGAGCTCAACGACAAGAGTACAGTCAAGGACGGAAGCGATAACGTCAGCCCGAGCGGCGGACCGGTCGATGTAGAGGTCGTCGCGCAGGGCGCGTCAAAGGGTATCGACTCAGAGGCAGGCGAGAGCGAGACTTCAGGTTACGCAGAGGAGAGAGAAGAGGAGCACGAGTCTGTCTCTGAGTTTGTAGATCACGTTCTTAAAGAAGACGCTGAAAGTGCCGAATCGGCTGAGGACCTCGGAATGGAGAGGGATGGGTACGAGGAGTACGGGCACATGGTCGAGCTGGGGGATAACGGCAATGCCCCCGCAGAGGTGGAGACCGGGGAAGAGGCGAGTGTCGCTGTAGCTCTGGAGAAAAAGGCCGTAGAGAAGAAGGCCGTCGAGGAAAAAGTCGAAGAGGCAGAGCAGGAAAAGTTCATAAACGATCCGCTCGTCAGTTTCGCTGAAAAAGCACCGGAGAAGGCCGAAGATGAGGCGCCTGTTTCAGCGGAAGCAAACGAGGAACGTCCCGCCAAAATGGTGACTGTCCCTATCGAGCTCTCCGAGGAAGAGATACGCAGCGAGGTCCCGGTCAAGGTGATACTCGATATAAAGGTCCATTCCGGCTGACCGGCTTCGTGACAGGCGGAACAAAAGCACTTGACCGTTGTACAATTTATGACGATGATATAACCGGGATTCGGCTGAATCGCGGTTTTTTATACGGGGGAACCGATGGCGAAGATCCTCATTGTAGACGACGAGATAAATGTCAGGAGACTCTACAGCGAAGAGCTGGAGAGGGATGGGTACGAGACCGTCTCGGCCGGGACGGTCGCCGAAGCGATCGATTCGGTCGAAAAAGAGACGCCCGACCTGATGATACTCGACATGAAACTCGGTGACGAGAGCGGCATAGACGCGCTGATACAGATAGTCGAGCGCCGTAAGGACCTGCCCGTAATAATCAATTCAGCCTATTCCGACTTCAAGGACAACTTCCAGACATGGGCGGCCGACGCCTATATTGTGAAGTCGGTCGACCTGACTTCCCTTAAGGAAAAGATCAGGGAACTCCTCGACAGATCCGGCCAGTGAGCACAGCGATGAGAACAGCCTCTTTCATAACGATCCTGATAGCGCTCGCCCTTTTCCCTGGCCGGATGAACGCGCAGCAGACGACGAATACCGCGGCCGGGGAGCAGAGCGTATTTGACGACTACCTCAATCCCGTCGACTCGAAGGCCGGTTTCCTCAGGATACCCGGCCTGAACTTCCACAGCTCGGTGGGATTCTCATACGCTGCCTCGAAAGGGTTCGGTGATGTCGGTATGGGGTACTACATGGGCCACTTCAGCTACCGGCTCGGCAGCTCCGTCACTCTCAACTGGGATGTAGGGGTCGGCTCATACATGATGGGTGGCGACGGGATGAACGACTACCAGATATTCATCCCGAATTTCAACATGACATGGCGGCCGAGCGACAATTTCATGGTCAGGCTTCAGTACATGCAGGGCAGCTACCTCAACCCGTATCATTCGAGGCGCGGATTCGGCTTCTGAACCGACGCCTTCCGGACTTCCCTCTCCAGAGAAAGGCTCTCACCGGGCTGCAGCAGCACGGCCTGCTCGCTTATCATCTCCGCAATATCGTCATATCCCCGCGGGCTCTTCAGCGGGCCGAAGAGGATGTAGTCGTAGGCGCCGAAATGGACCGGTATCACCGCTTCCGCTCTGGTGGCCCAGACTGCCCTGACGGCCCTGCCGCCCTTGAGGTGGGGAGTGATGTTCATGATCGCGATATCGGGCTTCCACCTGATACCTATATCGATCATTCCCTCGAAATATCCCGTGTCACCGGTGTAGTAGACATTTCCATAAGGCGTCGTGATGATGAATCCGATAGCGTCGTCCTCGCGGCCTTTTCTCAGGGCGTACCTTTTGCCGGGATGATCCGCCTCGACGGCGACGACCTTTCCGCCGGGGTACTCGAATATATCGCCTGGACGCATGACCGTGAAATCCCTGCCCATTTCCTCGATGTATCCCGCCACGGTCCACGGGCAGAGTACTCTTGCTGAATCGGGGAACATCGCGATCGTCTCCTTGTCGAGATGGTCCATGTGAGCGTGCGAGACGAGTATCAGGCGGGTGTCTGACCGGGACTGGAGAGGAGGCACCGGTATCTTCCTGCGCCTGAATAAATATCTGCCCGTGAAGACGGGATCGGTGACGATCCCGAATCCGTCGACATCGATATAGCAGCAGGCGTGCCCCCAGAATGTGACATGGTTGCGTGCGGGAGGGGGGAAGAAGGCGCCGTCTTCCTTCGGGGCGGACCACGTCGCGGAGGTGGACAGCAGTATGGACAGGATAGTGCAGAGTGTAAGTCTAGGCAGGTTATCCTTCACATCAGAAGGTCCAGTCGAGGTAGACCGAGAGCTGCGGGTTTTTCGCCGTGACATCGTCGTAGTCTTTGTAGTAGCGCTGCGAGCGGTAGTAATAGTAGTCGGCGCCGAGTTTGAACCAGTCCTTGAGGGTGACAGCCGTCGTGAACCCCAGGAAGTTGTCCCAGTGATCGGCCACAGTCCCGTTGATCGAGTGGATCCACGAGCCCCTGTAAAAGGCTGTCAGCGCGGCTTTGTCGGAAGCCATCAGTGTGTAGAAGGCCCTGAGCCCGAGTCCCGGCCCGTAATCGTACTCCCTGTTCGAGAGATTGAAGTAGTCCGACTTCGAGGCCCCGAGGATGATCGCCTCGAAACTCGTTTCGAACTGGTGCTCGAACCTGTTGCCTAAACCCCACCGCTTGAGATACGAGGCCGAAAGGCTCTGGCCGCCATAGGTGTACGCCTCGTTGTCGACATACGTCATGTGCAGGTAAGTATTGATCCTGCTCTCCGATGTCTCCGAGCCGCCCTTGTCCCAGGAATAGAGGAGGCCGTTGATATTAAACAGCCCGATCTGGTGCGGAGCGTTCTGGAAGTTGAGCTGGAAGTGCATGTCGAAGTAGTCGAATGGTTTCCCGCCGACCGTTTCCAGCTTGTCGTTGTAGAACATGCTTGCCCCGAGAAAGACCTTCGTCTTGGAGGCGTTCCAGAGGCGTTCCTCTCCGAGGACCCTCAGCCCGACCTTGAAACTTCCGTGGAACGCTGAAGGCTTCGCATCCGGGGGATTCTCGTGAACGGCGAATGCCTCGCCTGTGATCAGCCTGTTGAGGCCGCGTGTCGGGGCGATAAGGAAGGCGCCTATCTCGCGGCCCGTCCTTCCGCCACCCCTGGCGGTATTATCGATCACCATGTCGGAGAGGCGATAGAGAGCTTCACCGAAGATCATGCCGCCGACGGCGGTATTTATCCAGTCGTTATATGCGGGGTGGTGCCTCTCTCCGGTGTATTCCCAGAGCCAGGCGCCCGCGAACGCGAAGGCGCCAGACTGGTAGAAGTCGTACCCGTTCCCTCTTGCGGCAGTGTAATACATCCCGCCCTGGTAGGGGTGGCGCCAGTTGTTGGCGTTGAAGGTGTTGTCGTCCCATTCCATCCCGGCCTTGAAGTTCTCCTCGATCGAATCCCATGTTACCCTGAACCCGCTGCCGTCCGGCTCCATGATGTACTGGCCGAACATTGTCTGGGCGATGTTGACAAGTACGACTAATCCTGAGGTCCTGATGAACCTGTAATCGGAATAGAAATCTTTCGGCGTCCTGAGGGTGTCCGGCTTGTCGGCCGCCGGAGCGGAAGCCACCGGGAGAGCGAGCGATATAAGGAGAGCGAGAGCCACTCCCGGGACAGCGATATATTTTGCAGTTTTCATGGCGCTAATCATATGGTCATCACTCTATGTTGTAAAGTCATATTCTTCCGTCCGGCGTTTTTTTCTCTTTTTGTTTTATATTGCTTGCATCATCGAGCGGCCCGGGGCTAAAATGCGCCCATGAGTCGAAGGATGATATTCATATTGCTGTTCGTTTCTCTCTTTGTCGCCGCTATGTCCAGCGGGGCGTTGGCGCTGAAGTATAGTGAGCGCAAACCCTGGATGTTCAATGTCGGGATCGGGATCGGACAGGGTGATTTCGACGATAAGGACGGGGTCGACAGGAACTATCGCCAGGGCGCCGTTCCTCAGATACGTTTCGGAAGGATGCTCGGACAGCACTTCATGGTCAGCGCCAACTACCAGGCATGGATCCTCGAGTTCGACGAGTACGGTGACATCGAGATAGAGGACGCAAAGATCCGCAGATCGCTACAGGACTTTACCCTCGGGCTGGCATGGTTCCCCGGGAACCCTGAAGGCCCGTGGGGGGGGCTCTACCTGAGGGCCGCCGCTGGAACAGGATGGGCCGGAACGGCGGTCATCCCCGTCGAAGAGGGCGGAAAGCAGGAGCACGGCGAGCGGATCGATGACTGGGGGATCGGGTACCTGGGCGAGCTCGGGTACGACTTCTGGATCTCGAACAACTCGGCGATCGGCGGGACCGTCAGCTACAACTACTTCGACCTCGATGGCGAGATCGTCAACACGGCCTGGTTCGCCTCACTGAGCCTGACTCTCTCTCTATATTTCTGATCACGATTTTCCTGACTTCGTAAGTTTCCCGTAAAATATAGCCCCGATGATACTTGACAGGCACCGTCGCCTTGTTCTAGCCTGTTGCCGGGAGCATGCATCGATCGGATTTCCTTCAGGGGGTAGCGTATGGGCCTGCGCTGGGAGAAGCTTCTCGAGTTTACGAGGGGCGAGGTACGGGAAGAGAGCAGGGAGATAGCTCGCCTGAAAAGGAAATCATCTCTGGGAGAGGCGGATATCGAGGAGGTCCTCGAGCTTGCCGATCTCTATCTCCGTAAAAGAAACAGCCCGAGGGCGGAGGCCTGCCTCCGCGACGTGATCATCCATGTCGACGCCGACGAGGATGAGATCCTCGAGGCGTGCAACATGTTCGAGAGGATGGGCAAGTACGAGCTCGCTCTCGAGGGGTACAGGCGGATCGACGGGATGGGTGACACGGAGGCTCTTCCGCTGTACAGGATGGGAAGGCTCCTCGAACTGCAGGGCCGTTTCGACGAGGCAGTCCGTTTTCATGTAAAGGCGATCGAGAGGGAGCCCGAAAATCCCGAATGCTATTATCGTCTCGGCGTCGCTTTCACGAAGAGCCGCAGGTATGCCGATGCCGAGAAGATGTACAGGCAGGCGATCGCGACCGATCCAACACATTCGAAATCTTATACCAATCTCGGATATATCCTCGATCTCTCGGGGCGCCGCAACGCAGCGCTGCAGCAGTTTCGCAAGGCGGTGCAGCACAATCCCCGCAACGCGGACGCGCATTTCAACCTCGGAGCGCTCTACGGAGAGGAAGGGGACAAGGAACAGGCCATCAAGGAATTCAGGATCGGCCTCGAGATAGATCCCTCTTCCGTCGAGGGACGCTACAATCTCGGCCTGGCCCTGGTTAAAGAGAATATGTACGATGACGCTATCAGCGAATTCAGCAGGATCATCAAGCTCGAGAACGACAATGTGAGCGCTCTCTTCTACCTTGGATTGATATATTACCGCAAGGGAGTCTATGGCAGGTCGCTGAAGTACCTCGAGCAGGCCGCCAGGCTAAACCCGGGCAACGCCACGATCCTCTACTATGTCGGCGCATGTTTAAACAGGCTCGAGCAGCCCGAGAAGGCGATCGAGTATTTCAAGAAAGCGGCCGAGATCAACCCGGACGACACCAAGGTCAGTTTCGATCTCGGAATATCGTACGAGAAGCAGGATGACAAGAGAAAGGCGCGCGAGTGTTACCGCATGGCAGCCGGCATATCTCTCGAAACAGCCCTGGAACAGGGACATCCCGCCGAATGACGTCCCGCATCTCGATCCCCGCAGCATTGGTTGTCGCGGCCGCCTTCCTGCTCACGGCGCCGGCGCCCGTTTATTCATCCGATGAGACTATCCCGCCGCGCAGCTGGGTCTATCCCGCGCTGAGATCCTTCCAGACACTCGGGCTCGTCGATCTCGATCCGGCTTCTCCCTATTCGAGGTCAGAGGTCGAATCGTACGTCGACCGTATCCTGCAGTCGATGAAGGACGGCGATGTCGATCTCACGCCGAGGCAGGAGTTCTTTCTCGGAAGGCTTCGCGGCGAGTTCCAGGGGATGGAGAACTCACCGGAGAAAAGGGAGGACCACCCGGTATGGACGATGAGGGAAGGAAAGCGTTTCTTTTCCATCGATCTCGCCGCGGGTGGAGCGCTGGTCAAGCGGGTCGAGTATGACGACGGCGAGGTGAACGGTCTTCTCATCCCGACATTCCTTCTCGGGATGGGCGGTGCGGTGACGATCGAGACGGACTACATCATAAGGATGGGGCCGGAAAGGGAGGGCGAGGAAGAATACCCGAGAGTGAAGGACTGGCGCGGCCTTACATCGGAGTACGAACGGGGGTATGTCGCGTTCGCCGGCAGGAGATGGAGGCTGCAGCTCGGGAGGGACTACATTCAGTGGGGGCCGCTCGGGCCGATTGGACTCCTGATGTCGTCGACGGCGCGTTCGCACGATCATCTCGCCTTCGACATATCGATGGGCAGGTTCACCCTGAGGATGTTCCAGGCCGCTCTTGATTCATACGTTCCGAGAAAACTCGCCGGGCACAGGCTCGAGATCAGGCTGCCGGCGCGGATATATGCCGGCATCAGCGAGACGGTCCTCTATACGGGCAGGGATCTCGACTGGGCCTATCTCGTTCCGTTCGGCGCCTTCTACGCCAACCAGTACAATGAGAAAGAGGACGACAACATCCTCTGGTCAGTCGATCTCAGGGTGCCGGTGACCAGGGGACTGATACTTTCGGGCGAGTTTCTCATGGACGATGTCCAGTACGAGAGCGATCCTCCGGCTCCGAACAAACTGGGGTGGACGGTCCGTGCCGACGCGCTTGTCATGCCATGGGGACACGACGTCGAGATGCGTGCCTCGTACACGAAGATCGATATCTATACATACTCACACAAGGACAGCCTGCTCACCGCCTATGTCACGGGGAACGGGGACAAGTCGGTCAATACGATACTGGGGGACCAGCTCGGGCCGGATGCCGACAGGTGGCTGCTCAGGATAGCCACTCCCGTTCATCCGAGGGCGCTTCTTTCGTTCGAAGGCACCTGGATCAGAAGGGGAGAGGGCAACGACATGAGGCAGTGGGAATGGGGAGAGGACCCCGATCCAGAGTTTCCCAGCGGCGAAGTGAAGGATCAGCGGATATATGCGGCCGGGCTCAGGATCGATCTCGGGCATGGATCGTACATCGACGCGATGGGCGGGATCGCCGAGGCATCCGGCGGCGGCGATGACCGGGACGAAGGATTCGCTCACCTCTCACTTCTCTGGGATTTCTGATGCTGAGTCTTCTCAAGACATTTCTGATAATCAGGCCGCACAATATCGCTGCGGCAGTTCTCTCCGTAGCCGTGGGCTATTTCCTCGCGGGCGGAAGAGAGGGATGGCCCCTCTGCCTGCTCCTGTCGACAGCGCTCGCGACAGCCGCGGGCAACGTGATCAACGACTGGTTCGACCGGGACATAGACGCCATCAACAAGCCCCGAAGGCCGATTCCTTCGGGAGGCGTCGCGCCGCGCGCCGCCATAGCCCTCTACTTCGTCCTGCTCGCGGCCCTGGCCCTCTGCCTGACGCGGCTCCCACCCCGGCAGGCGCTGTGGATCGCCGTCTGGGCAGTCCTCCTGCATATATACTCATGGAAGGCGAAGAGGATATACCTCGCCGGGAACCTTCTCGTCGCGGCTGTGGTCTCGAGCGCGTTTCTTCTCGGAGCGTTCGCTCACGGAGATATGCCCGCCGGCGCCGTCCCCGCCCTGTTCACATTCTTCTTCGTGATGGGCAGGGAACTGGTAAAGGACACCGAGGACATCGAGGGAGACCGCAGATGCGGCGCGAGGACCGTTCCGGTCATATCGGGGCCGGGACGCGCTCTGACCGTGGCGGCGGTCATCTTCGCGCTTCTTGCTGCCGCTATCCCCGCTCCCTGGATAAAGGGCCTGTATGGAAGGGCGTATCTCGTCACGATGCTGGTTTCGGTCCTGCCGGTACTTGTTGTATCATGCGTGCTGTGCCTGAAGAGAAGGTCGCCGTCGGTCGTGAGCCTGCTTCTCAAGCTCGGCATGTTCTTCGGCGTCCTGGCGTTTTATCTCGGATAAAAGGATGGATAGATGCACGGTGAACTGATATCGATGATCGTCCTCGCGATAGTGCAGGGCATAACGGAGTTTCTGCCGGTAAGCTCTTCCGGTCATCTTGTGCTCGGCGGCGCCCTTCTCGGCGCTGGCGGCTCGGGCGAGAACGTACTCTTCGAAGTAGCGGTCCATGCGGGTACGCTCGGCGCGGTGATCGTATATTATGGGAAGCGCCTCACCGGACTTGCCCGTTCACTGTTCGCCTGGATCGGTTCGGGATTCAGGGCGGAAGGGGCGGTCAGGGATGACATAGCCTATATAGGGTTGATCGCCCTCGGATCTATCCCCGCCGCCTTCGTCGGCCTTACGCTTCGCGGGCCGGTGACGGCCTCGTTCGGCTCGCCCCTTCTCGCGGCGGCATGTCTCATAGCGACGGGACTCTTCCTTCTCCTCTCGAGGGGGAGGAATGGATCATCCGCGATAAACTGGAAGATTGCGATCCTCATCGGTCTCGCGCAGGCGGTAGCGATCCTGCCCGGCTGCTCACGGAGCGGGTGGACGATAACGACGGCCCTGATCTGTGGGCTCGGCTTCTCCGCCGCGGCGGAGTTCTCGTTCCTGCTCTCTATCCCCGCAATACTCGGCGCGCTTCTGCTCGAGTCGATATCGGCGGGAGGGACGCTCAGCGGAGGCGAGACAGCAATGCTCGTCGCTTCCGCGGCGGTCGCCTTCGTAAGCGGTTACGCGGCCCTCAGGCTGCTCGTCTGGATACTCGGCAAAGGCAGTCTTCACCGCTTCTCCTGGTATCTGATACCGGCGGGGACCGCCTTCCTTATATGGTTCGCCATTAATGGCTGATATTGACCGGTGCCGTAAGCTGTGTTAGATTGTCATATTCCCGAGGACATCAGGCCGCACGGCAAGGAGAGAGAATGCTCGAGAAGGTTTACAAGCCAGGTGATATTGAGAATAAATGGAGTGAGGCATGGTCGGACGCAGGTGTATTTACCGCCGATGATGCCTCGGACGCCCCCGGATACAGCATAATACTCCCGCCTCCCAATGTTACGGGGATGCTTACCGTCGGGCACGCGCTCGGTACGACCGTCCAGGATATCCTTTGCAGGTGGAAGAGGATCAGCGGAAACGAGGTCCTCTGGCTCAGCGGGACAGATCATGCCGGTATAGCTACGCAGAATGTCGTTGAACGCTCCCTCGCAGAAAAAGGGACTACGAGAGTAGAACTGGGCAGGGAGAAGTTCCTCGAGGAATGCTGGAGCTGGAAGGAAAAATATCACGGCAGGATAGTCGGGCAGCTCGGCCGCCTCGGCGCTTCGCTCGACTGGTCACGAGAGGCGTTCACTCTCGATCCGGGGGTCTCGAAGGCGGTGCGGGAGATCTTCGTCCGCCTCCACGAGAAGGGGCTGATTTATCGCGGAAGGTATATAGTCAACTGGTGCCCCAACTGCGGGACCGCGATAAGCGATGAGGAAGTCGAATTCCGCGAGGAAGACTCGAAACTCTGGTATATAGCCTACCCGTTCGCCGACGGCAGCGGGGAGGTCGTTGTAGGCACGACAAGGCCCGAGACGATGCTCGGCGATGTCGCCGTCGCGATGAGCCCGGAGCACGAGAAGGCGAAGGAGCTCGAGGGTAAGATGGTCCGCCTCCCGCTGACCGGACGCGAGATCCCGATCATCCTCGATGAAGCGGTAGATCCTGAGTTCGGCACGGGATTCCTAAAGGTCACACCGGCGCACGACGCGACCGATTTCGAGATCGGCCTCAGGCACGGGTTCGATCCGTTCGTCGTGATCGATTCAAGCGGCGTCATGAACGACAAAGCGGGCCCTTACGCCGGCCTAGACATATTCGAGGCACGCGACAGGGTCCTCGACGAGTTGAAAAAGCAGGGCCTTCTAAAGGAGATAGAGGATTACCGCCATGCCGTCGGGCATCATGACCGGTGCGGCAAGGTGATAGAGCCTTACGTATCGAAGCAGTGGTTCCTGAAGATGGACAGCCTCGCCGCTCCCGCGATCGATGTCGTCAGGAAAGGCGAGACGGTCTTTTACCCCGAGAGATGGAAGAACATCTACCTCAGCTGGATGGAGAATATCAGGGACTGGTGCATTTCGCGGCAGCTCTGGTGGGGGCACAGGATCCCGGTCTGGTATTGCGACGCCTGCGGGATCGAGATCGTCTCGCGTGACGATCCGCCGGAGTGCACCGGGTGCGGATCGAAGGAGATAAGACAGGACGATGACGTCCTCGACACCTGGTTCTCCTCATGGCTCTGGACATTCTCCCCGATGGGCTGGCCGGATGAGACGGCCGACCTGAAGAAGTTCCATCCGACAGACGTCCTCGTCACGGGCGGGGACATCATCTTCTTCTGGGTCGCGAGGATGGTAATGGCCTCGCTCGAGTTCCGCGGCGAGATACCATTTTCCGATGTATATATCACGGGGATAGTGAGGGACACGCAGGGCCGCAAGATGAGCAAGTCGCTCGGCAATTCGCCCGACATGGTCGACATCATCGACACTCACGGGGCGGATGCCTTCAGGTTCTCGCTTATGATGCTGTCGCCCCCGGGGCAGGACCTTCTCTTCGACGAGAAGAAGGTCGATGTCGGGAAGCATTTCGCCAACAAGATATGGAACGCGGCTAGGTTCGTGCTGTCGCAGGAGGAGGGCGAGACCCTCTTCGGCCAGGAAGAGACCGGAGGTGAGAGCCACCGCCTGACCGGTCTGTTCGAGATACTGTACGGAGAGCGGCCTTCGGGAAGCTTCGAGGCGGGCTGGGAGGACGAGTGGATCGCCAGCAGGCTGGCCGCCAGGATGGAGGAATACTCTGCGGCGCTCGATTCGTACAGGTTCGATGAGGCCTCGAAGACGATATACGAATTCTTCTGGCACGAGTTCTGTGACTGGTACCTCGAGTTCTCGAAACCAGCTCTTCGCGGCGGAGGCGAGAGGGCGAGGGGCGCTGCCCTGACGGCGAGGACCGTACTCGGCGCCTCGATGCTGATGCTCCACCCGATAATGCCCTTTATTAGCGAGGAGATATGGAGCATGCTCTCACCGGAGCCTTCCCTTCTGGCAGGATTCTCCTTCAAGGGGATGCCCGCCGGGATGCGCGACACGGTGCTCGATGCAGACGTCTCATTGATGATGGAGATAGTGACAGCCACGAGAAATCTCAGGCAGAGTTTCAATATGCCGCATACGCAGAAGGTCACGGTAGTGATCAATACGGAGGAAGGGAAAGGTCTCTCAGCCAGCATAGGAAGGTTCGAGAGCCAGATCATGCTGATGGCGGGGATCAGCGAGCTGACGGTTGCCGATGGAGCGGCCAAGCCTGCGGGAAGCGCCGCGGCCGGCCTGTCCCGCCTCGAGATCTACCTGCCGCTTGGAGGCATCGTCGATATCGGAGCGGAAAAGGAGCGCCTCGGAAAGGAAATAGAGAAACTCGCCCTGGAATGCGGTAAGATAGGTAAACGGCTCGAAGACGAAAAATTCATCCAGCGGGCGCCGGCGGATGTCGTGGACAGGGAGAAGGAGAGGTTCGGGGAGATGGAGGACCGCAGGAAGAGGCTGGAAAGGATTCTGGAGGACCTCGGTTGACGGAAGAGAATGAAAAGCCCGGCGGCCAGCTGGAATTGCCCGGTGATGGGCCGGAAGTGACAGGCGGCGTCCCGGAGCCTGAACAGGTGGAACTCGGGGGCGAGGAGACGGTCGGAGAGCTGCTCCTGGCCGCCCGCGAGATAAAGGGGCTGACCCTGGAATCGATCAGCCAGGAGTCGAAGATCCCGGTAGGCACCCTGCAGTACCTCGAGACGGATAACTTCGAGGCGATCCCCGCGAAGGTCTACGCGACCGGTTTCCTGAAGGCATACGGCCAGATTCTCGGCCTCGATCCGGCGCAGCTCATCAATAAATACGAGGTCCAGACGGGGCAGACGCACAAGAGCAAGGGGGATCTCTGGGAGATAGAGGAAGAGGTCGTGGAAGAGAAACTCGACTCTCCTCACCTGGTCAGGAAGTTCGTGGTCCCCGTCATACTGCTCGTCGCGGCGATCATCATCCTCTGGAAGGTCTTCGGCGGAAATGAAGAGAGTGCCGATCCCGTGCCGGCAAAGACCGAAGCGGGACAGGAGGCCGGCACTGATCCGGGCGGAGAGACCGTTGAGGCAGAGGTCCCGGTGGATGATTCCGCTGATGTCCCGGTAGATGAAGTCGTGC
The DNA here is from genome assembly GCA_963836185.1 of Candidatus Krumholzibacteriia bacterium. Classification (GTDB taxonomy): domain Bacteria; phylum Krumholzibacteriota; class Krumholzibacteriia; order Krumholzibacteriales; family Krumholzibacteriaceae; genus JAUWCL01. The sequence continues at coordinate 2,088,732 of CAWIIQ010000001.1, read as the reverse complement.
GGGAACAGCAGCCGCCCGCCCGCCCGCGACAGGAGTCTGAGGCGGACCCCCCAGCCGCGGGAGAGATGAGTCTCCGCATAACGGCTGAGGAGAGGATCTGGTTCGACCTGATAATCTACAATCAGACCGACACCGGACTGGTCACGGTGGAGGACGATTTCATCCTCGAGGCGGGTGAGTGGAGGGTCTTCACCTCTAACGAATCTTTTTACATAAGGAAGATCGGAAAGACCGAGGGCTTCACCATAGAACTCGACGGGAGGCCTTACGAAGTGCCGATCGTCGAGGGCAGGCTGCCCCGCGACATAACCATATCCCGTGACAGGTGACCGGACGGCGCGATGTCTCTTTTCCAGCTCGAATCGGAATTCGATCTCACCGGCGACCAGCCCCAGGCCGTTGAGCAGCTCCTCGCCGGGATCGACGAGGGGGCGAAGCACCAGACACTCCTCGGCGTCACGGGCTCCGGCAAGACCTTCACGATCGCCAATGTAATAGCGAAGTGCGAGAGGCCGGCCCTTATCATCTCGCACAACAAGACGCTGGCGGCCCAGCTCTACGGCGAGCTGCGGTCGTTCTTTCCGAATAACGCGGTCGAATATTTTATCAGCTATTACGACTATTACCAGCCCGAGGCGTTTATCCCCTCCACTGACACGTATATAGAGAAGGATGTCTCTATCAACGAGGACATCGACCGGATGAGGCTGCGCGCGACAGGGTCGCTCATGACAAGGCGCGACGTGATAGTCGTGGCGAGCGTTTCCTGCATATACGGGCTCGGTTCGCCGGAGGAGTTCCGGCGGATGACATTCAGTGTGGAATCGGGGAAGGAATACAGCAGGGACGACCTGCTCAGAAAACTCGTCAAGCTCAGATACTCGAGGAACGACATCGATTTCGCGAGAGGCACCTTCAGGGTAAGGGGAGATACGATCGAGCTCCGCCCGGCATATATGGAAGAGGCCATAAGGATCGAGATGTTCGACGACGAGATCGAGAGGATCACCGTCGTCCACCCGCTTACCGGGGAGATCCTCAGGGAGGTCCCGACGCTCACCGTCTACCCCTCGTCGCATTTCGTAGTCTCGCAGGAAGGGATAGACAAGGCGATCGGAGCTATAGAGAAGGACCTGACAAAAGGTATAGCGGATCTCAAGAGGGCGGGGCTGGACCTCGAGGCCAGGAGGCTGCTCACGAGGACGACCTATGACATCGAGATGATGAAGGAGGTCGGTTACTGTACCGGGATAGAGAACTACTCGAGATATTTCGCGGGGAGAAAACAGGGTGAGAGGCCGGCTACCCTTATCGACTATTTCCTCGGCGATTTCCTCGTAGTGATAGATGAGTCGCACGTGACGGTCCCCCAGATAGGGGCGATGTACAACGGGGACAGGAGCCGCAAACGGACTCTCGTCGAGCACGGCTTCAGGCTCCCGTCGGCTCTCGACAACAGGCCGCTGACCTATGACGAGTTCGAGTCGATCATTGACAATTTCATATATGTCTCCGCTACGCCGGGTGATTTCGAGCTGGGAAGATGCGGAGGAGAGGTGGTAGAGCAGATAGTCCGCCCGACTGGCCTTGATCGACCCGGTTATCGACGTGAGGCCAGTGACTGGACAGGTTGACGACCTTCTCTCGGAGATAAGGAAGACGGTCGAACGCGGAGAGAGGGCCCTGGTAACGACACTTACCAAAAGGATGTCGGAGGACCTGACGACGTACCTGTCCGGGCTCGAAGTCAAGGTGAGATACCTGCACAGCGACATCGACGCTCTCGATCGCGTAGAGATACTGAGGGACCTGAGGTACGGTGAATTCGACGTCCTGGTCGGGATAAACCTGCTCAGGGAAGGGCTCGATCTGCCTGAAGTGACTCTTGTCGCCGTTCTCGATGCCGACAAGGAGGGCTTCCTAAGGTCCCGGACCTCCCTGATCCAGACGGCCGGGAGAGCCGCGAGAAATATAAACGGCAAGGTGATATTCTACGCTGACCGTGTCACCGGATCGATGGCGAGAGCGATCGACGAGACGAACAGGCGCAGGGAAAAACAGATAGAGTACAATCTCGAGCACGGTATAACGCCCCGATCGATCGTAAAGTCGATCGAGGAGGTGCGGCTGACGACATCCGTGGCTGACGCCAAGGGAATAGCGGGGATGGTCAGGGAAGGAGCGGATGAGGTCCTGCTGCCAGATGGAAACGACGATCCGAGGCTGATCGCGAGCCTCGAGAAGGATATGCTTCGCGAGGCGGAGGCTCTGAACTTCGAGAAGGCGGCCAGCCTCAGGGACAGGATAGAGGAGATAAGGATGAACACGAGCAGGAGGAGAGGGAGTGGAAGGACTCAGGCAGGAGATCGAACGAAGCGTAGCGGCGGCTCTCGCTGAGGACGAGGCAGCGGCGGACGCTACGACGAGGCTTCTCGTCCCGGATTCGCTTGCGGGCAGGGCGGGTATCATATCGAAGGGAACGGGGATCATATCCGGCCAGGAATGCGCGGCCGAGGTCTTCCGCCAGCTGGGCGGAGATGTGTCCTGGGAGCCTTCCGTACCCGACGGCTGTGCCGTCACTCCCGGAACGCTGGTAGCTCGTCTTTCCGGGCCGCTCGGACAGATCCTCTCAGGTGAGCGCACCGCGCTGAATTTCCTCTGCCATCTCTCGGGGATAGCGACGCTGACGGCATCGTTCGTCGAGAAGGTCTCGGCTGCGGGCGTGCGCATACTCGATACGAGAAAGACGACGCCGGGGATGCGTGCGGTCGAGAAGATGGCGGTCTCTCACGGCGGGGGTCAGAACCACCGTCATGACCTCGCGTCGTACATACTCGTCAAAGAGAACCATATCGCAGCCGCGGGGGGCATCGAAGCGGCCCTCGAGAGGCTGGGGGAATTCCTCGCCGGATGCGAAATAGAGGTGCGCGACCTCGGTGAACTTCAGGCTCTCTCCACGATGCCGCCGGCCAGGGTAATGCTGGATAATTTCACCCCCGGGCGGATCCGCGAGGCTGTCGCCGCCGTCCGGACTTGGGAGCGTATACCAGAGATAGAGGTGTCGGGGGGGATCACACTGGAGAATGTCGGCGAGTACGCGATCGAGGGAGTGGACTTTTTATCGACTGGTTCGATCACCGCTTCCGCGCCCTCTCTCGACATGTCGCTCCTCGTGGAAGAGACGAGTGTATGAATACTGGTATCATGGACCTGCACCCAGCCGCGATAGCGAAGCTCCTTGGGGGCGAGAGGATAGGCCACACCGTGATCTGTTTCGAGTCGGTCGATTCGACGAATTCGGCCGCCTCCCGGATCGCCGAAGCTGGAGCCCGCGAAGGCACCGTAATCGTCGCGGCGGAGCAGACCGCGGGGCGCGGAAGGAAAGGCCGTGACTGGTACTCGAGCGAGGGTGGCTCTCTCGTCTTCTCGGTGATACTGAGGCCAGCGCGAAGCTCCGAGACACTGACGGCCCTTCTTGCTCTCTCCACACTCAGAACGCTCGACGGAATCTGCGACGGCGCGATGATAAAGTGGCCGAACGACATCTGGATCGGCGGCAGGAAGATCGCCGGGATACTGGCCGAGTCGAAGGGAGAGAGCGTAGTGATCGGGATGGGGCTCGACGTCAACGACAGCGAGGGCTCTTTTCCTGGCGCACTGGCCGATACGGCCGTCTCACTGAGGATGATAACGGGCAGGAGATTCGACAGGGGAGAGCTGCTCGCCGGCCTTCTCAGGGAATTCACTTCGAGCTACGAGATCTGGGAGAGGGACGGTTTCGGCCCGATGAGCTTCGAGATGGAGAGCCGTATGCTGTGGAAGGGTGAGGTGGTCACCCTCGATGCCGGGGGAGAGAAGATCAGCGGCAGCATCGCCGGGGTCACGGCTGACGGGTTTCTCAGGCTGGAAACGGAAGAGGGAGAGAGGGTATACTCTTCGGGCGACGTCTCACTCCGGAAGGAAGCAGAGCTATGAGCAGGGTGCTGGCCATGGACAGGGGGAACAACTCGCTCAAGGGATCATTGATCGAGGACGGGAGGATCGTCACGCACTGGAGGGCCGAGGGTACCGCGGAGGATATCAGGGCCTGGGTGTCTGATTCGGATCCGGAAGGTGTGGTGATTTCAAGTGTTGTCCGTGAGTGGAACGGCCTCTGCAGGGATACACTGAAATCCGCGGGCGTAGAGAGAATAGTGTTCGCCGCGTACGATTCGCCCTGGCCGTTCGAGCTTGGAATATTGAAGCCCGAGACCGCCGGTCCGGACAGGCTCTGCGCCGTGGCTGCCGTCATGGAGCGCGGTGTGACGGATGCCGTGATCGTCGATGCCGGCTCGGCTGTAACGGTTGACAGCCTTATGGGAGGTGTCTTCAAGGGGGGAGCGATCATGCCCGGTCTGGAGATGATGCTCCGCTCGCTGAGTGAGAGGACCTCGGCCCTGCCGCTGATACCGGTCGATGAAGATTTCCCGGATGATTTCGATCCTCCCGGATATGACACCGAATCGGCGATATGGTCCGGTGTGGCTACCGTCTACCAGGCCGGCATAAAGAGTCTCGTTAGCCACTCATACTCCTGCTTTCATGATGCGGACCCCGAGATATTTCTTACGGGCGGGGTGATCTCGATGCTGCGGCATTTGTTCCATCCCAGCCCCGTCATTGTTCCCGACCTCGTGCTGGAGGGCCTTAACTGCCTGTATAACAGGCAGTTCGGATAGACACACATACTACGTCCAGAATCCCGCAAATTTTCTCTTGATAAAATGTCCGCTTGGGAGTATATTACTGGCTCATTTTGGCACTCGGATATATCGAGTGCTAACAGGTGGTTAATAAATAACTAACAGGTTTCTTGTAACACAAAAAAGGAGGTCGAGATGAAGATCACTCCTCTGGCTGACAGGGTTATCGTTAAGCCGATGGATCCGATCGAGGTCAAGAAGGGCGGGATCATCATCCCCGATACCGCGAAGGAAAAGCCCCAGGAGGGCGAGATCATAGCCGTAGGAAAGGGCCGTCTCAACGAGACGACCGGCGAGAGGATCCCTCTCGAAGTGAAGAAGGGCGACAAGGTCCTTTACGGCAAGTATTCGGGGACCGAGATCACAGTAAACGACAAAGAGTATCTCATATTGAGGGAAAGCGATATCCTCGCTGTCCTCTAGCATCCGGAAAGGAGAGACGACATGGCGAAGCAGTTGAAGTTCAATATCGACGCCAGAGATCGCCTCATGGCCGGCGTGGACATCCTCGCCGACGCAGTAAAGGTCACTCTCGGGCCCAGGGGCCGCAATGTCATCCTGGACAAGAAATTCGGATCGCCCACGATCACCAATGATGGTGTAACCATCGCCAAGGAGATCGAGCTCGCCGACCCGTGGGAGAACATGGGCGCACAGATGGTCAAGGAAGTCGCCACCAGGACGCAGGACGTCGCCGGTGACGGAACGACCACAGCTACGATCCTCGCTCAGGCGATCATCAAGGAAGGCCTGAAGAATGTCACGGCCGGCGCCAATCCGATGTTCCTCAAGAAGGGCATCCACAAGGCCGTCGATGAGGCCGTCGGATATATCCAGAAGCGCTCGAAGCAGGTCCGCCGCCGCGAGGAGATCGCATCGGTCGCTACCATATCTTCGAACAACGATAAAGAGATCGGCGAGTTGATCGCTGATTCGATGGAGAAGGTCGGCAAGGACGGCGTCATAACCGTCGAGGAAGCCAAGGGAATGGATACCGAGCTCGACGTTGTCGAGGGTATGCAGTTCGACCGCGGCTACCTGAGCCCCTACTTCGTCACCGACGCAGAGCGTATGGAGACTGTCCTCGAAAGCGCTTTCATCCTGATCCACGACAAGAAGATCAGCGCGATGAAGGACCTCCTTCCCATCCTCGAGAAGGTAGCCCAGCTGAACAAGCCGATGCTTATCATCTCCGAGGATATCGAGGGCGAGGCCCTCGCGACGCTCGTAGTGAACAAGCTCCGCGGAACCCTCCAGGTCGCTGCCGTAAAGGCTCCCGGCTTCGGAGACCGCCGCAAGGCCATGCTCGAAGATATCGCGATCCTCACTGGAGGACGCGTCATCTCCGAGGACGCCGGCTTCAAGCTTGAGAACGCTACTGTCGCCGACCTCGGCCAGGCCAAGAAGATAACGATCGACAAGGACAACTCCACGATCATCGAGGGCGGGGGCAAGGCCGCGAAGGTCAAGGAGCGCATCGGCCAGATCAAGACTCAGATCGAAGACAGCTCCTCCGACTACGACCGCGAAAAACTCCAGGAGAGGCTCGCGAAGCTCGCCGGCGGAGTCGCCGTGATCAAGGTCGGCGCCGCTACCGAGATCGAGATGAAGGAGAAGAAGGCCCGCGTCGAGGACGCTCTTGCAGCCACGCGCGCCGCCGTAGAAGAGGGTATCGTCCCCGGTGGAGGCATCACTCTTCTGCACGCGGCCCAGGTCGTCGAGAAGATGAAACTCGAGGGCGAAGAGAAGCTCGGCGCCGATATCGTCGCCAAGGCTCTTTACGAGCCTGCCAAGATGATCGCCAAGAACGCCGGCCGCGAAGGTTCGGTAGTCATCGAGAAGCTCTCTCACGAGAAGCCGGAGATCGGCTACAACGCCGCCAACGGCGAGTACCAGAACATGATCGAGAACGGCATCGTCGACCCGACCAAGGTCGCTCGTTCCGCTCTGCAGAATGCCGCCTCGATCGCCGCTCTCCTTCTCACCACGGAAGTCACGATCACTGACATTCCCGAGAAGGATAAGGCTCCCGACATGGGCGCCGGTGGTATGGGCGGTATGGGTGGTATGGGCGGAATGATGTAAGTTTCCGCCATCTTGCTCTTTACGGGGCGCCACGGCCGTATGGCCGAGGCGCCCCTTCTGCTAGAATTCGCTTGAATTTGACTCCGTACATTCATATTTTAACTCAGGTACACAAAGATATATCGCATCATGGATTTTTTCCCCGCGGCTCCGCTCTGCCGTGGAAAGATTGAAAGTAAATGAGACAGACCTGGAGGTTCGATTTGAAGCGGTGGAAGAGACTGTCGGCATGGATTTTCGTTCTCAGCATTACGACTTCGTTAATGGTCCTGAGCGGTTGCGAGGATGATCCGGTAGATGTCGGATCGGCTTGCGACCCGTCTGTCACGACCAATATCATCATCTCCAATCCACTCACTCCGACCCCGGGGGATACGACCGTGCTGACTGTTCAGGCCACGGGCGAAGGGTGCGGCAACTGGGCGGCATACAGGTGGACCTCCGAAGACGGAGAACTCGTCGAGGACCAGGGAATAACGGTGCGTTGGGTCGCTCCAATGGAATACGGCGCATACCCGATCAGGTGTGTCGCCAGTCTGACCGACGCCGCACCTGATACTTCGATCTCCCTGATCATGGTAAGGGAGTTCGAGTATATCGATACAGGGAAAAAAGCGAGTGTATGGCCGAAGATCATTGACAATGCTTTTTATTTCGCGGCTGAAGAAGGGAATTACGGGCCGAGAAACAATAACTTCATTGGCTGGGCGATATTCAAGATGACCGGTGGCAGCATCACAAAGTTCACTGATACTGGAGAAGATACTGATGGGGGGTCATACGAGTTTGATTACTCGACCGGCGCTTCAGCGATATACGGATCCTTCGTTACCGCGTATTACCTGGGGATAAGGCAGCAGAGGATGAATGTATGGAAGTTCCCCCTGCAGTTCGCCAACCCGACTAACGCCAGCTCCGATCCTGGTGGGTCAGGGATCTTCAGAAAGAATCAGCACAGGTATCCCAAGACGAATCAGTACGGGAGCAAGGCAGTCTGGAGATATCAGTTTGCCGGCATGGCTGGTGACGGGACAAAGGATCTCTTCAATATCGTCTACTGGGATGAGCTGGCCGGCGGAGGTTCCTGGTATACCGTGACCACGAGTCTCGATTCGGCGTTAGTGATCTCCGGGTCGAACTCGTACTGGAAATATCGCTACTTCCAGAACATTATGCCGATGTTCACGCCCTCAGAGGACAATATCCTGTACTACGTCGATACGACAGGCGTTTTCGAGCCCTGTCTCATCCCCATGGTCGGTGGAGCTCCCGACACTCTTCAGCGCCGCGCGTTGATGGTCGATCAAAGCACCGGAATATTCGAGCAGGCCGGAGTATCGGTAAGCGAGAATACGGTATTCGAGTGGAATCCCGCGTCGGATTTCCTTTCGTTCATCTCACTCGGAGAGATCGTCTTCTTCGATTACGCCAGTGAAGTAGTCGCGGTCGTGAACGGCATCGAAAATGTGACGGAATTCACATGGGCTCCCGACGGATCCCAGCTTGCCGCCGTGAACGATATGGGTATTTATCTCGTCTCCGCGGGGGGAGCCGTCAATCCGAATCCCGTTTTTGTGAAAGAGCTTTCGACTGACGGTATATACGGGGTGAACTGGAACCACAATCTCGCTGAACCGCAGATCTCGTTCAGGCTGGTCCGCAAGGGCAAGAGTGAGGTCGATTCCTGGTCATCTCTTATCGTCGTTGACCTGACTTCGGGCATGTGGGCATATGCATCCGGGACGGTGCCGTGGATCAGCGCTCGCGAGCCGAGTGCTATAGACTATACCTGGATGCGGACAATGTTCACCGAGGACGACATGGGGATCTACGCGCCGTTCCCCGTGCTCGACGATGTCAATTATCCGGGCAAAGACATCATCCTTTTCTACAGCCACGAGTAAGGTGGCGGGAGAGGATCAGGTCGAAGCACGATGCAGTCCGACAGGCTGAAAAGACTACCTCCCTATCTTTTCGTCGAGATCGACCGGAAAAAGGCAGAGTATGCGCGGTCCGGCAGGGAGGTCCTCGATCTCGGCATAGGCGATCCCGACCTGGGGGCCCCGCCTGAGCTCATCGATACCCTGACAGGTTCCCTCAATAAGCTCGAGTACCACAGGTACCCCTCCGACAGGGGGCTGCCAATTCTCATAGAGGCTGTCAGGGCCTGGTCGAGGGATCATTACGGGGTATCGCTCGATACCGACGAGATCCTCGTGACGATAGGCAGCAAGGAAGCAATAGGCCACCTGCCGCTGGCGACCGTCGATCCCGGGGATGTAGTGCTGATACCTGATCCGGGTTATCCCGTGTACAATTCATCGGCCGTCTTCGCGGGCGCGGACACCGTCAAGATGCCACTGTTGAAGGAAAACGGCTTTTTCCCGAGGTTCGATGAGATCGATCCGGCAGACCTCGAGAGAGCACGGCTGGTATTTCTCAACTATCCGAATAATCCCACCGCGGCAACAGCCGAAAACGATCAGTTCGAGGATGCCATCAAGTTCTGCGGAGAGAACGAGTTGTTACTGGTCAACGACGCGGCCTACAGCGAGATATCATACAGTTCGAGGCAGCCGGCGCTTTTTCCGCTGGCGAAAGAGAGGGGCATCGAGTACATAGAGCTCTTTTCTTTTTCCAAGACATTCGCGATAACGGGATGGAGGATCGGATTCGCCATAGGCTCGCCCCGCGTAATCTCGGCACTTGCCCGTCTCAAGGCCAACGTGGACTCCGGCGTCTTCAGCGCTATCCAGGCAGCGGCGGCTTCCGCTCTCGAGACCGGGTTCGATGAGATCACAGGCCGGATAATCGACATATTCAGGAAGAGGCGCGATACCCTTGCAGCGAGCCTCGAAAAGGGCGGATTTGCCTTCACCTTGCCGGAGGCGACATTCTATTTCTGGATCGAGGTGCCCGGCGGCGGTTCATCGATAGAATATTGCGGGAAACTCCTCGAGGAGACGGGGATCGTCGCCACTCCGGGGACAGGCTTCGGAGAACACGGCGAGGGGTATTTCAGGTTGTCAATCACAGCTCCTGACGATACAATCCTCAAAGCATGCCGGAAGCTCGAAGAGCTCGGCGCATCTCCCCTGTAAAAGCCGGAGGTCGAAGGTTGCTTGAAGAAAAGATAGTCCTGTCAGGAATCACCGTCTTCGGATATTACGGCGTATCTTCAATGGAGCGGGAGGTGGGCCAGAAACTCGAGCTCGATGTCGAGTTCTGGAGCGATTTCACAAAGGCCTGCGTCACCGATGCCCTGGAAGACACGATAAACTACGAGAGGGTCTACTCGAAGATCATGGAGACTGTCGAGAAGAACAGGTTCAACCTTCTCGAGACCCTCGCCGACGCGATCTGCCGCGAACTCCTCGGTAATTTCCCCGCGTCAAGGGTGAAGACCACCATCAGGAAGCTTACCCTTCCATTCCCCAACAATCTTGATCATGTCGCAGTCGTTGTCGAACGGAAAGCCTGACGGCTGGCCCGCCGTAAAGGCGGTCCTCTCTCTCGGATCTAATACGGGGGAGAGGGAAAGGTCCGTCCTTGCGGCCGCCGGACGGATCGCCTCCTCGGCAGGAGTAGCCTCGGCGCGACTGAGCTCCCTTTACGAGACTGCTCCGCAGGGCGAGGGATACTCCCGTTCCTTCGTCAACGTGGTGATGATCATCGAGACGACTCTTGACCCGCGTACCCTCCTCGCCCTGGGGCAGGGACTGGAGAGAGAGGCAGGAAGGGCTCCGGAAGGCAGAGCGGGAGACAGGCCCCTGGACGTCGATATTATCCTCTTCGGGGAGAGCAGGATCGGCGAGGCCGACCTCGAGATCCCTCATCCGCGCTTCCTGGAGAGACTCTTCGTACTTGCGCCGCTGGCCGAGCTGGAACCGGAGCTGAGGCTGCCGGACGGCCGCACGGCCGCTGAAGCGGCGGAGGCGAAGGAGGCCGCCGGCAGGGTCGAGAGAATCTCATTTCGGGGCAGGATACGCCGGAAGTCCTTGTAAACAGGTAGATATTGACTTCCGAACGCTTTTTGACTACGGTAGGGCGCATGGAAGACCTCAGCAGCAGACTTGACGGCTCGGGTATAAGGTATATCGCCATCGAGGGGAATATCGGAGCGGGAAAGACGACCGTAGCGAGGCTCCTCGCCGAGGAGACCGGCTCGCGGCTCTTTCTCGAGGAAGTCGACGACAATCCCTTCATCGAGAAGTTCTACGGCGATATGGGCGGATATGCTTTCCAGGCGCAGATCTTCTTTCTTCTTAACAGGTACAGGCAGCAGACCGAGATCGCCCAGCAGGACCTCTTCACCGATCTGATGGTCGCTGACTACCTCTTCGCGAAGGACAGGATCTATGCCCACGCTGTCCTGGGTGACGACGAGCTCGTCCTGTACAACAGGATGCACTCTCTTCTCGAGGGCAGGATAGTAAGGCCCGACCTCGTCATCTACCTGCAGGCCGATACCGAGGTCCTCATGCAGAGGATCCTTAAAAGGGGCAGGTCTTTCGAAAAGAATATAAGCGACGAATATATCAGCGGGCTCAACGAGGCGTTCAATCATTTCTTCTTTCACTACGACGAATCGCCCCTTCTGATAGTAAATACTGACCGGCTCGATTTCACTGCCAACCGGGACCACCTCGACGATTTCTTCTCGAGGATCTCGGAGAAGTTCGAAGGCACACAATATTACGTGCCTTCCTGGGAAGGCGATCTGTGATGAAGGACAAGGTCACGAAGACGACTCTTCTGAAGATGAAGAAGAACGGCGAGAAGATAGCGGCGATCACATCGTACGACTATCTCTCGACGAAACTGATCGACGAGACCGGCGTAGATTTCATCCTCGTAGGCGATTCTCTCGGAATGGTCATCATGGGGTACGAGAACACCCTTCCGGTGACGATGGAGGAGATAATACATCATCTCAAGGCCGTCACGAGAGCGAAGCCCAGAGCGATCGTGGTAGGGGACATGCCTTTCATGTCGTACCAGGCGAGCGTCGAGGACGCCGTGAGAAACGCCGGAAGGCTCGTCAAGGAGGGCGGCGCGCAGTCTGTCAAGCTCGAGGGCGGCGAGCGCTATGTGCCGGTCATAGAGGCGATAGTCCAGGCATCGATCCCCGTGGTCGGCCATCTCGGCCTGACCCCCCAGTCGCTCCACGAGTTCGGCGGATACAGGATCCAGGGAAAGGACCGCGAGTCCGCGGACATGCTGATAAGCGACGCGAAGGCGCTCGAAAAGGCGGGCTGTTTCGCGATAGTCCTCGAAGGGATCCCCTGGCAGCTGGCACAGAGGATAACAGAATCGATATCGATAGCTACGATAGGCATCGGCGCCGGCCCTCACTGCGACGGCCAGGTGCTCGTGATACAGGATATGCTCGGTATATACGACGAACCGCTCCCGAAGTTCGTCAAGATGTACGAGGAGCTCGGCGAGAAGATACGGGGCGCTGTCTCCGCGTATGTAAAAGACGTCAAGGACGGATCGTTCCCCGGGATGGAGCACAGCTACTCCGCCGAGAAGAAGAAGGGAACGTCCGATGACCCGGAAGATGAAAAAGGCAACATCGGCCGCTGAGGCCGCCGGGATCCTCTCCGGTGTAAGACGGAAAGGACTCAGCGTCGGCCTCGTCCCCACGATGGGCGCACTCCACGAGGGGCACATCAGCCTCGTGAAGATGTCGCTCGAGCACTCCGACTTCACCGTGGTATCCCTCTTCGTCAACCCGAAGCAGTTCGGTGAGGGGGAGGACCTCGACAAGTACCCCAGGACAGAGGAAGAGGACACGCGGATCCTCGAGCAGCTCGGCTGCGATCTCCTGTTCATGCCCGAAAAGGACTCCCTGTACAAAGACTCGGACAGCACCACTGTCAGCATATCAGGCCTCGGCGACCACCTCTGCGGCGCCTCGAGGCCCGGCCATTTCGACGGGGTGCTCCTCGTCGTAGCGAAGCTGTTTAATATAATCGGCCCCGACTACGCCTTCTTCGGCCAGAAGGACGCGCAGCAGGCCGTGATCATCCAGAGGATGGCCGCCGACCTCGACTTCCCGGTCAGGATATTCCTGGGCCCGACGGTCAGGGAGGAGGACGGCCTCGCGATGAGCTCGCGAAACAGGTACCTGTCCCCCGGGGAGAGAAGCAGCGCGCCGGCAATGCGCTCGGGGCTGTTGAAAGCAGCCGAAGCTGTCCGAAATGGCGAGAAAGACGCGGCGAAACTTATAAGCATGGTAAAGACCTCGATGACCGAAGCAGGTTTCGAGATAGATTATGTCGAATGCGTGGACGGAGCGACCCTTCAGCCGGTAAAATCGGCCGAGGGGACCATCCTCCTCGCCGCGGCGGGGAGGCTCGGAACAACGAGACTGATAGACAACATGGCGATCAGGATCAGCCCGGACGGGCCGGCCGAGACGCTTCTGGAATTTCCCGAATGGAGCAGATATGAATGGTGAAGGCGCTGTCGCCGCGGTAATCCTCGCCGCGGGCGAAGGGACGAGGATGAAATCGGACCTGGCGAAGGTCCTCCACGAGATAAACGGGTACCCGATGATCGTGCACGTGCTCAACGCGCTCAGCGAGGTATCGCCCTCGCGAACAGTGGTCGTAGTCGGGCACCAGGCTGAGGCGGTAAAGCAGCGTCTCTCAGGCGACGATTCCGTCAACAGGGGCCTCACCTTCGCCCTGCAGAGCGAACGCCTTGGAACGGGCCACGCTGTCATGCAGGCCAGGCCGGCGCTGGAGGGCTTCGAAGGGACGATCATGGTCCTTACGGGGGATACCCCCCTGCTTGAGAAGAGCACTCTCGCCGCCTTCCTCCGTTTCCACGGGGAATCGGGTGCATCGGCCACGGTCATGTCGGCGGAGGTGGAGGACGCCTCCGGTTACGGGAGGATACTCAGGGACGACAAGGGCGACCTCCTCGGTATCGTCGAACACAAGGACGCTACGGAAGAAGCAGCGAAGGATAGGCGAGTACAACAGCGGGATGTTCTGCTTCGACAGCGATATCCTCTTTTCGGCGCTCGAAAAGGTCGATACTACTAACGTCCAGGGAGAGTACTACCTCACAGATGTGATGGGGATACTGCGCAACGATGGCCTAAGGGTCGCCGTATTCAAGATAGAGAACGCCGACGAGGTGATGGGTATAAACGACCGGGACCAGCTGGCATTGGCCGAAAGGATGATGAAGGGTGATCGATAGAGTGTACGCCCCCTGGAGGAGCAGGTATTTCACGATGGAGAAGACCGGCGGCTGCCTCTTCTGCGATATCCGGAAGGAGGAGGACGAAGCCCTCGTCGGCATACTCAAGAGAGGCGCACACTGGTTCGTCATCCTCAACACCTTTCCATATACCAACGGCCACGTGATGATAGTAGCCAACCGCCATATCGGAAGTCTTCAGGATATAACGCCCGAGGAGGGAGCCGAGCTCATCGAGTATCTCGCCCTCTGCGAGAAGGCTCTCGAGGAGGCATACGCTCCGCAGGGCATGAACATAGGGGTGAACAGGGGCGAGAGCGGCGGTGCGGGGATAGTGGGGCACATCCATTTCCACCTCGTCCCGAGGTGGACGGGCGATACGAACTTCATGACGGCGCTTGCCGAGACAAGGGTCGTCTCCGAGGAACTGGAAGGATCGTGGAAGAAGCTTCGCCCTTATTTCGAACAGGGGCCCTGAGGAATGGCCGCGAAGAAGAAGAAAAAAAAGAAGAGATCGATCGCCCCGGCGGCGGTGATAATCGTCCTGGCCCTTCTACTGATGGCCTTCTCGATCGCCGTGAGATGGTCGGGGATAGGAAGGAACCTGTCGGTCCCGGAGGAACCCTTCCAGATAGAGGTCCTCAACGGCACGGGGGAGCCCGGTGTGGCCAGGGACGTGACGATGAAGCTGCGCAGCATGGGGATAGACGTTCTGATAGAGGGGAACGCGCAGCGTTTCGACTACAGGGAGACGGTCCTGGTAGACAGGAAGGGGAACCCCGAGCTGATGAAGAGGCTCTCGAGAAGGCTCGGAGTCTCGAGGGTCATCATCCAGATCCAGGAGCGGCCCCGGATCGACGCCACCCTCATAATCGGCTGGGACAGGGAAAGGCTCAGGTTGCAGCCCTGACCGATTGATGTTACATTGATTTGACGGAGGTGACGGATTGCACACTAAGAGACGAATAGGAATGATAGCTCTCGTTTTCTTTCTAGGAGTGGTCCTTGGAAGCGTGGTCGGCGAAGTGATCGGCCTGCTTCTCCCCGAGGGAAACGTGATCCGCGAACTTTTCGTCTCGGGCAAGGAATTCCGTGTCGGACCCGCGCACCTCGATATGATAGTATTTACGTTCACCATTGGATTTACGCTCAAGGTCAATCTGGTCAGCGTCCTCGGGATCATCGTAGTGGCATTCATGCTGAGGATGTACTGCTAGGAGGCAGGATAAAGATGTTTTCATTACCGCAATTCATGCTGATAGGCCCGCTCGGCTGGTCCGAGCTTCTGATCATCCTCGCCATCATCCTTATCTTCTTCGGGCCGCGCAGGCTCCCCGAAGTGGCGGAGGCCATCGGAAAATCGATGCGCAAGTTCAAGAAAGCCTCAGCCGACGTGAAGGACGAGATCCAGGCGACAGACGAAAGAGATCACAGAAGACGAGGACGACAAGCAGGGCTGAGAGCCTCGAGGTTCAGTAAAGCAAATGAAAAGGCCGGATGGTATATTTCATCCGGCCTTTTTCATGGATCGTCCTGTTTCTGACTTATCCGCTCCTTGACGTGCGACCATACAAAGAATAAAATCTTCCTGTCGGGGGACTCCACTACAACCAGGAGAGAGAAGATGCCGGATACAGGCCTGTCGTATGTCCGCGAGAAAAGATCCCCGGATCCACTCAGATCGCCCAGATCAAACTCCTGGAACTGATCAGACTCCTCGACCAGGTCAGTATGCCATCAAGGCAGACATTACAGCCGCAGGACGGAGGATTCGTACAGGAGATGGATCAAGCGATTCATCATCTTCAACGGGAAAGACATCCCTGGAACTTGGAGAGGAAGATGTGACCCGGTTCCTCTCGCACCTTGCGACGGAGAGAAAGGTGAGCGCTTCCACCCAGAACCAGGCTCTAAGCGCGATACTGTTTCTCTACAAGGATGTGCTGAAAATCGATCTCGGATGGCTCGACGGCATCGTTAGGGCGAAGAGGCCTCAGAAGCTCCCGGTCGTCCTGACTCATAGCGAAGCGCGGGAAGTCCTGAGCCGCATGCAGGGGACCCCGCGACTTATGGCGTCGCTGCTCTATGGTTCGGGAATGAGACTGCCGGAATGCGCCGGGCTGAGGATAAAGGACCTTGATTTCGAGCGAGGCGAGATCACAGTCAGGAGCGGGAAGGGGAACAAGGACAGGATGACACTTCTCCCGCTCACCCTGAAGGATCGTCTCAGGGAACATCTCTCCCGGGTCCGGGAACAGCACGGGAAAGATATCAAGAGGGGACGCGGTTCGGTCGCCCTGCCCGATGCGTTGAGCCGAAAATACCCCGGAGCATCACGGGAATGGGGATGGCAGTGGGTGTTCCCGGCTACGAGGTTCTACAGGGATGGTGAGACGGGTGAGTACAGGCGTCACCACCTGCATGAGACGGTCCTCCAGAGAGCGGTAAAAGAAGCTGTCCGTGCCGCCGGAATTGCGAAGCACGCGACCTGCCATACCTTCAGGCATTCCTTCGCGACGCGTCTTCTCGAGAACGGCTACGATATAAGGACTATCCAGGAACTCCTGGGGCACCGGGATGTCACTGCGACGATGATCTACACGCACGTCCTGAACCGGGGAGGGAGGGGAGTTAGGAGCCCTCTGGATGATATGTAGCAATAAGAAAAAGTATTTACGAAACAGATATTGCAGCCTATCCCTGACCCGCCACACCAGGTATTTCAGATAAGCTGTTGATTTTTGGGAAACTGATGAGATAATAAACCAGAACTAGAAATTGGATACATAGTCACCCACGCAGTCATATCCAATACCCTAGTTCAACAGACATAACGTTAGACCGCTAGAGCTAGAATAGAAAGGAATCCAATGAAACGCATCACTTTTAAAACAGTAATATTCCTGCTCGTCGTTATCGGTGTTCCTACATTTTACCAATGTTCCGATGATCCTCTGGCTCCATTTCAACCTGAAGTGACAAATGTGACTGACAATTTTCAATTGCAAGCAACCGGAGTCATAAACCGGACTGCTACTCTACCCTATGATTGGAACAACACTGGAACACAGGCCACAGTCAATCACTCGACTTCAACTACGTACGGAACAGCGCGACTGATAATCAAAGATGCAGGAGACGTGACTGTTTACGACAAGATCCTTGTACCAAGCTTGAATGATACAACGTTAACCGGATCTTCCGGTACCTGGCAGATTCGCCTTGTGCTTAGTCAATACAGTGGAACGCTCAATTTTAGGGTTCAGAAGTTTTAACCTAGTTGACAGAAGTATGAGATAAAAGAACGGTCTAACCCACGCTTGCAGCTGACGGTCTTGTCTGTCACAGCGACTGCGGGGCACCCGCCGCGCCAGCCGGCGACCGCAGCTGAAGCTCACGTTAGGATGATATGGATTGGAAGGAGGGGGATATGATGACACGTCTATCTGAGATGTCCACTGTGACATATGCCCGGATCACAGGTGTCTTATACTTGATAATCATCGGTTTTGGCCTCTTCAGCGAAGTATTCGTCCGGGGAAGCCTGATCGTGCATGGTGATGCTGCTGCGACTGCAAACAACATTCTAGCTTCTGAAAGTTTGTTTCGAGTTGGTTTCGCCTGTGACCTGGTAATATTCCTCTGTGATGTGGTTGTAGCCATAATGCTGTATATTCTGCTTAGGTCTGTGAGCAAAACAGGTTCCCTCGTTTCAGCGGGATTCAGGCTGACTGGAACAGCGATCTATGGTGTGAACCTGCTGAATTACTTTGCGGCTTTGATTGTTCTCAAAGGCACTGACTATCTCAGTTCTCTTGACTCATCACAGCTAAATTCAATAGCTTTGATGTTCCTGAATATTCACAAACATGGGTATGATCTTGGCCTAGTGTTCTTTGGTCTTCATTGTCTGTTTCTTGGCTATTTGCTGTCCAATTCTGAGTATTTCCCAAAGATATTAGGCATTCTCATGTATGCTGCGGGAATAGGGTATGTGATTGGTAGCTTTACGCTATTTCTCTGGCCAGACTATACAGGGGGCATAGCACCAATATATATTGCACCACTTGTCGGAGAACTGTCACTTTGTCTGTGGCTTCTGATAAAGGGTGTGAGAATAGAAAAGGCAACATCCTAACTCTGCTTGCAGCTGACGGTCTTGGTCGTCACGGCGGCTGCTGAGCACCCGCCGCGCCAGCCGGCGCCCGCAGCTGAAGCTCACGTTAGGCTAAAAGAGAAAGACCCAAACCAGAGCAACATCAAAGAAGGAGAACCCAAGATGACAATGAAACGAAACATGGCACTGTTTTTTACTGTAATAGTCTCGTCATTGATGACAGTCCAACAGGCATTTGCACAGGAAAACCTGGACACGAGGTTTGAGGAAATCAAGAGCGAAGCTCAGCGGCTCATGGACGAGATCAAAGTCCCAGGTATAGCCATTGGGATCATTCACGATGGCAAGGTCCAAATGGCCGGCATCGGCATTACCAATCTTGACGATCCTCAGGCTGTCACTGAAAACACCGTGTTTTATATCGGTTCCACGACAAAGCCCTTTACGGCCACGGTGGTTCTTAAAATGGCAGAACGCGGAGAGCTCGACCTCGAAGCCCCGGTTCGGAAGTATCTCCCGGAGTTTTCGGTCCTGGATAGAGAGGCTTCAGAAAAGGCGAAGGTCATCGACCTTTTCCAGCACCGGACTGGCTGGCAAGGCGACTACTTTGAGGATCCCAGTTCGGGGGAAGATGCCTTGGAGAAGGCCGTGCGGTCTTTTCGATTCCTACCACAACGCACACCTTATGGCGAGGTCTGGGCCTACAACAATAACAACTACATCATTGCAGGACGTCTCATTCAAGGCGTAAGCCGTGCAAAATCTTATGAACAAAAAGTTAAGGACGAGTTGTTTCTGCCCCTGGGCATGACGCACACCTCCTTCTTCATGGCGGAACTAATGGCAGACCGCTTTGCTGTTGGCCATGCCGGAGTATATGACGGGACGTCCGAACCTCAGGTCAGCTTTGCGCCTTTTCCGCGCAGCGTCTATCCGGCCGGAGCCATACTCAGTAATGTCAGTGATATGATGAAGTGGATGCAATTTCAGTTTGACGGTAAGGACAAGGACGGCAGTCAACTGTTGTCTCCAAAGTTGCTGGACCTGGCGCACAGTCCCTTGGTCGAAGGCGAGCTGAGTGAACACACCGGCGTTGCGTGGTTCGTTGAGGATATCGGCGGTGTGCGAACCGTTTTTCATGCCGGTCGGTCGGGAGGGGCTACCGCCAAGATGCTGTTTGCACCGGATAAGAAATTTGGGATTGTTGTTCTTACGAACAGCGACCGTGGTATTGAGGTGTACGATGCGGTAATCGCACTGGCTCTCAAAAAGTATTTAGATATTGAGAAAATACCCTTAGTTGCAATCACTGCAGATCGTAGTTCCCTTGAACCTTTCGAAGGTCTTTGGTTAGGGGATAATGAAGACTACAAACTCTATTTTGACAACGACCAGCTCATGGCTGAGCGTTTATACAAACCATTAGGAGGAATGAAAGTTTATGAGAACCCTCCCCCGATTTCGATGAGTAGCGCGGGTAAAGACATGGTTATCATGACAGATGGTCCCTTCCGGGGAACGGTTGGTCAGTTGCTGCGTGACAAGTCTGGAAAGCCGGCGTTCCTTAGCATGCAGCACCGGATTTTCCGTCGTGAGGAATAGGTTTCATGGTTTTTGCCCTGATGATGGCCACGCTTATGCAAGAAGGCAAGGGTTCACCCTGGCGCAGTTGAGCTACTGGACCGCCAAGCACCTGGGGGACACCGGGCTGGATGCGATGAAGGAGCGCGGACGCGTGCAGGTCGGGGAGGTTGCCGATCTGACGCTGTTTGACCCGTCCACCGTCGCTGCCCGCGCGACCTACAAGGAGGGCGAGAACGGGCTGCCGCCGGTCGGCATCCCCTTTGTGATCGTCAACGGCACCATCGTGGTGAAGGAAGGCCGGGTACTGCCAGCCAAACCCGGTCAGCTGATCCGGTTCCTTGTCGGGGCCAAGGGACGCTTCCAGCGAGTCGAGGTGAACCAATGGCTGGGCGAGCACGCCATCAACGTCCCCGACATGCACGAGGCGGACGATACGGGATTTGGAGCGATGCAAGAGAACTGAGGAATGGCGAAATCACGCTGCCAAGTTCCCGCAGTGGCGGTGCGGCCTAACAACCCGCTGCAGCGGACGCGCCGCTTGCGGCGCGCCGCTGAGGGGGAGCGTTAAGTGGATATTTACTATGGGCCTCAAATAGGAGGGGAATATGACAGGACCATCACGCGCCAAGATGATCGTTGCGATCGTATTAGGTGTACTTGGTGCCATAATCGTCTTGCAGAACTTTCAGCCTGTGGAAACTAACGTATTGTTCTGGCGGCTTACTTTACCTCACGCCGTCTTTTTAGGCATGGTGTTCGGGGCCGGATGCGTTCTAGGCGCAGTGCTTGCGATCATGTGGTGCGTGCGCCAGTCCAAGAATTAGGGCACCACTTAACCACTGCTTGCAGCTGGCGACTACGGCTGTCATGCCGCTTGCGGAGCAACCGGCCCGCCAGCCTTGTCGCAGCTGAAGCTGACGTTAGGTCGACTGGAAAATCATGCAGCCATCGCCCACAAATGAAGTACGCAAAATATATGAGGAAACGGCGGACTCGTACGCGCAGATGATGGACGCGGAAATAGGCCTTCCAGTCTATGCCGACATTTTGGGGCGCCTGCGTGATCGCATTGCGAATATACCGGGCGCAGTTGTCGATACCGCCTGTGGCTCGGGGCATATGCTCTCCATGTACCACGAGCGCTACGATAGTAATCGCCCGCTCTTGGGAATAGATCTGTCGCCGCGCATGGTATCAATTGCTGGGGAGAAGCTCGGGCCTAATGCGCAGCTTGTCGTCGGTGACATGCGCGACCTGTCCGCAGTTGGTCTCGGATCAAGCAGCGCGGTCCTGAATTTCTTTGCACTGCACCACCTGGATTCCGAGGGTGTTGAGTTGGCCTTCCGTGAGTGGTATCGGATCCTGGGACCCGGTGGGCAGCTTGTTGTCGCGACGTGGGAGGGCAGCGGGGCTATCGACTACGGAGACGAGTCGGACATTGTTGCTCTCAGATACTGCAGCAACGAAATGGCGACATGGGCACAAGAAGCCGGGTTCGCGATCATCCGATGTGTTGTCGAGCCGGTGGAAGATTTTTCGATGGACGCCGTCTATCTCGAAGGAGCGAAGGAAACGACCTGACAAGAGCTTGCACCCACAAAGCCGTTTGTCACGTACCCTGCTTGCGCACTGTCCGCGCCAATCGTCTTTGCAGGTGGAGCCAACGTTAGGTTGCGACACATGGCGAACTGGCATTTGAGAGGTATAAAAGCCGATGCAGGATAGTGTGCTCTACTACCTTGCGCTCCTTACGCTCATCACTGTTCCAGCAACTCTGATAGCGTGGGTGCTGCTGCATTCTTTAGTCTCATTCTGGCGGCGCCTGGGATCAACCGGGAGCATGCTCATTGTTGCCGCATCTACTATCTTGGTCATGCTGGGCATGTATTTGGTACGCAATCCACTCTTACACGTTCGATACGGCTTCCGCTGGCCGTTGGCTTGTGTGTCGTGTATTCTTATAGCGGGCTCTTCGTACCTCAACATTCTGGTCTACCGCCGGGTTCCTAAGACGATGGCATTCGGACTGTCAGAGATCTCCCCGGATGAACCTGGAAACCTCGTGGAGGATGGAGTGTACTCGCACATGAGGCATCCAAGGTTCGTCGCGATGACTTTAGCGATTGCGGCGATGGCACTTCTGACCAACTACCTGATACTCTACCTTCTGTGGGGCGTCTACGTGGTGATGATCTTCGTCATAGCAGTGCTTGAGGAACGTGAACTTACGGCTCGTTTCGGCACGAGATATATTGAGTACAAAAAAAAGGTTCCGCGGTTCGTGCCACGTATACACGATCGCAGGTAAAAGAGATGGAGACACACAACCTAACTATCGCATGCAGCTGACGACTGCGACTATCATGCCGCTTGCAGGGCAACCGGCTCGCCAGCCTTGTCGCAGCTGAAACAGACGTTTGGCCCAGTTGGGAATGAGATCATGATTTGGAGGAAATTATGAAGATGAACCTCAAGTCGAGCAGACGAATGCTGCTGGGCTGTACGATTCTTCTCGTCTTGGTTGCCATATTATTGGCGCTGAGTGTGATCCCAGGGATCAAGTCTGACAACTCTCCTGGTGCCAATCCAAATAGAGCCGTGCCGGCATTCTGGGTGAATTTTAGTTTAACCCTAGTTGCAGCAACTGCTTGTGCGGTTATAGTTATTGTGTCAAAGGAACGAAGTTGGGCCTCGACATCTGGTCTTGTTGTAGTCGGATTCGTTGTTCTGATGTTGGGATTAGCGCTTGTCGACGCGGCCTCAGCATACCGATCTCACGGCCCGTCGATGCAAAGTATATCGACAATTCTATTTATCTGTGCGGCAGTGGATATTCTTGTTGGAATAACGTTTGGTGTTGTAGCGTTTCTCCGTCCCAAGAGGGTTTAAGTAGGCCTAACCCTCGCATGCAACTGGCGGTCTTGGCTGTCACGGCGGCTGCGGGGCACCCACCGCGCCAGCCTGGCGACCGCAGCTGAAGCTGAACGATGTGCTGTCGAAAGTGTAATCCCGCTCGTTTCGGATCGGAGAAAGAATTCATGAGAGCCATGCTCCTTATTCCCATGCTGCTTGTCACTGCGATGTTATGGGCATGCGACTCGCGCACGGTCGATGCAGGCAGGCAGCAGATCAGGCGGATCGACGACAGCTACGTCTCCGTAGGTGAAATAGAAGAGTATGTCGCGGCGGTGATGGATAACGCCGGCGTGATGGGCCTTCAGATGGCGATCATCAACGACGGCGATGTAGTCTACGAGCACGAGTGGGGCCTGAAGAGCCGTACGTCGGGACTTGTCCCGGATCGGGAGACGGTGTTCCCCGGGCTCTCGTTCAGCAAGCCGACTTTTGCCTGTCTGGTCATGCAGTTGGTCGAGAACGGATTGCTGGAGTTGGATCGCCCCCTTGTTGATTACCTTGACAGGCCCATCGGCGAGTATCCGAAGTGGGAGGATCTGAGGGATGACCCTCGGATGCGGGAGATTACGGCCCGCCGTGTGTTGACGCATACCACGGGCTGGCCCAATTTCCGCCTGCTGTAGGAGGGAGGCGAACTCACGTTCGTCTTTCCACCGGGCGAACGGTTCAGCTACAGCGGCGAAGGGTTTCCACTTTCTGCAGATGGTTGTCGAGAACATAACGGGCAAGCCCCTGGATGTACTGGCCCGGGAGAGTCTGTTTATGCCGTTGAACATGTCGCACACAAGCTATGTCTGGGAGCCGGCTTTCGAAACGAACCACGCCGACGGGCACACGGAACGACAGAAACGGATCAAGAAGAGCCGGGGCGCGAAACCGAGCGCAGCCGGATCCTTGCTGACCACCGCCTCGGACTTTGCGAGGCTACTCCTTGCTGTTCTGAGTGGCGAGGGTCTCGAGCAGGATTCGATCGATCAGATGTTCGCGCCTCAGGTCCCGGTGCTGTCCAAAAGAATGTTCGGCCCGTTGGCGGGCGAAACAACGGAGGATAACAAGACCATTCATCTCGCCTGGGGACTTGGGTGGGGCCTGTTCGAAACCGAGTTCGGGCGGGCGTTCTTCCACACGGGTCACGATGTCGGCTGGGAGAACTACACGGTCACCTACCTGGACAAGAAGATCGGGGTTGTCCTCCTGAGCAATAGTTCCAACTTCGAGAGCATCGCTCACCTGATCGTCGAGCGAGTGATCGGTGACCAGAGTTCGCCCTTCACATGGCTGGGGTATCAGCCGTTCGACCCTTCGGTTCCGCCACCGACACCCGAGCCGGAGCGGAAGACCGTCAAGATCGATCCCTCGATCTTCGATGCCGTCACCGGGCAGTATGAAGTGCAGCCAGGGGATTCTATCTTCCTGAAGGTTGAGGATGGACGTCTGGTCGGGTCCGGGGACGGGAACTACTGGGACGACGTGATGGCCGTCTCCGAGACGGAATTCTTCATTGACGGAAAGCCGTATTACTTCACCTTCAGCCGAGATTCTGATGGCACCGTGACCGGCCTGGTCATCTTTTACCAAGGCATGGAGATTCCGGCCAAGAAGATCAAGTGACGGCTGCCCCTTGTTGGAGACACAGACAGAAAGGTTTTTAGATCATAGCTTGTTGTCGGCGCTTCTCGCTGCTGCTTAAGCTGAACTTTAGCTGCGATTAAGGGAGATCCAATTGTACGAATTTTTACATGAAGTAAATAGACGGCCTAGAACCGTTTTCGGAGTACACAACACAAGAGTTATGGACCGATCCATACACATCGGAACAGATGCTCTCGTATCATCTGAATGAGAATATAGAGGCAGCATCGAGGAATCCTGTTTTTATTGAACGTTCTGTGGAGTGGATCGTGTCGCATTTCGGGCTTACTGCTGAATCCAGAGTGGCAGATTTCGGATGTGGGCCTGGGTTATATGCACAGCGCCTCGCTCAGGCCGGTGCAAAAGTCACGGGAATTGACTTTTCGGCCAACTCGCTTCGATATGCCCGCGATAAGGCTGCAGATGAAAATCTGGATATCGAATACGTCGAGGCGGACTATCTAAGCTATGACACAGATTGCTCGCTTTGATCTGATCATAATGATCATGTGTGACTTTTGCGCGCTCAATCGTGATCAGCGTTCTTTAATGTTGAATAAATACCGTATGTTACTGGCTGATGGGGGAGCTGTTCTTCTCGATGTCTATTCGAACACATGTTCGACCGACGCAAAGAGAGTGCAACCTACGAGTTGAATCTTCTCAACGGATTCTGGTCTCCGGATGAATATTATGGATTTCTCAATAAGTTCAAATATGATAAAGAGCGAGTATTACTGGACAAGTACACCATAGTCGAAAGGGAACGTACGCGTCAGGTCTTCAATTGGCTTCAGTGCTTTGAACCATCAGAGGTCAAGAGCGAATTCGATAGTTGTGGGCTACAGGTAATTGAAATCTGGGGTGATGTTGCTGGTAAGGTTTATGATCCTGATGCTGATGAGTTCGCCGTTGTAGCAAGATCTGTTGAGAGGAAATGAAGTCATCCAGCTTCTGCCTTCAGCTGCCTGTCTTGTCTGTCACGGCGACTGCGGGGCACGGGCCGGGCAATCGTCTTCGCATCTGAAACTGAACAATGGATCGAATGTAAAAAGATCAAGAAAGGAATCACAAGATGACAAAAAATAGCCATATATCTCCTGAGGAATGGGAACGCATTGAAAGTGAAGAGCACGACATAGAATAAAAAGACAGCCTGCCGTTTGACTCCAGGACTTATAAGATTGATGTACAGCATTGAATTGATGTCTCTTTTCTTTATGAGTAAGCGTATTTTTAGAAACGGATTAACATTTCCACCCATTCGTTGGTTTCTGTATCTTGTAAAGAAAACAGATAATATCTTGCTGGCCTTATTTCCAGGACTAAGGAAATATTGCGGTGAAGTAATTCTTGTGGCGAGGAAATGAAATACTCTACGAAGTCAGGATCATATAAGGAGGACTTATGACCATTGAATCTCATGTCAGACCGGAATACAAACTGGTTGTTTTTGTGCATACCGGGCGAGTGCCGGACGACGAGTTTCTTGCCTTCTACAAAGCATTCTTTGAAAGCGATACATTCAAACCACCGATGAACATGTTGGTTGACTTACGGGAAACACACAGCAGCTCCAGGAGCCCTGAAGCACTTCTTCGTTTTGCTGAATCAGTGGAAGAGAAACTCACCGGCATTACAGTAAGCACAAAAGTAGCCGTTGTGGCTACAAAGGATCTCTCCTTCAGTCTGGCCAGAATGTATGAAGTGCTTGCCGATTCTGTGCATTGGAATTTTGTGGTATTCCGTGCCATGGACGCCGCCCTGGCATGGCTGGGCTTGCCAGAGGATCTGAACAATTCATGATTCAAGATGACTCAGAGCTCCGGCCACGACGATTATGGATCCTGGTAGAATTATGAAATGGAACCGGAGTATGGAAATGATTATTAGAAAAGAAACGATCGCAGGTATTGAGGCAATAACCCAGGTAACAATAGCTGCCTTCGAGACGGTCCAAGTCAGCAACCAGACTAAACATTTCATAATAAATGCGTTGCGTGCAGCTGGTGTTTTGACTATCTCCCTTGTGGCAGAAAATGATGGGCAAGTCATCGGGCATATTGCTTTTTCACCTGTAACAATTTCTGACGGCGCTACAGGCTGGTATGGCCTCGGTCCGGTTTCAGTTTTGCCGGAGTATCAAAAGCAAGGCATCGGGAAATCACTTGTTAACGAAGGGTTGTCTCAGCTTAAAAAGTTAGGCGCCCAGGGTTGCGCTCTTGTCGGTGATCCGAATTATTATAAACAGTTCGGTTTTTAAAAATTATCCTGAGTTGGTTTACGAAGGAATCCCACAGGAAGTATTCCTTGCCTTGCCGTTAGGTGAAAATATTCCACAAGGCATCATGGTGTTTCACGAGGCATTTATGGCGACTGGCTGCCAAGACGCATCACCGGAGGCAAGGCGATGACAGGAAACACGGAAAACGGTGGCAGACGGCGCCGGAACCGATGGAGGATAGCAGCCTGGGCCGCCGCAGCGCTCATAATGCTGCTGCCCCTGTTCGCGATGCAGGTCACCGATCAAGTCGTCTGGGATGTGACCGATTTCGCTGTCCTCGGCGCCCTCCTGGTCGGCGCTGGTGTCACCTATGAGCTGGCAGCGAGGAAGACAGGCAATACCGCGTACCGATCCGCCGTCGGCGTTGCGCTCGCGGCAGCATTTATCCTCGTCTGGGTGAACGGTGCCGTTGGCATCATCGGGACTGAGCACGACGACGCCAACTTGATGTATGGCGGGGTGCTCGCCGTCGGAATCATCGGTGCCATCATCGCGCGCTTCCGGCCCCATGGAATGGCACGCGCGTTGTTCGCGACGGCGCTCGCTCAGGTGTTGGTCGCCGTGATCGCGCTGATCGCCGGATTCGGCTCCACGGGGCCGACCTGGCCGCTGGATATCCTGGTATCGACCGGGTTCTTCGCCGCGCTGTGGCTTTTGTCGGCCTGGTTGTTTCGGAAAGCAGCGCGGGAGCAATAACCCGCGGGCGCCTGGTCTGCACGAAACGACTTTTCAGGCGAAGCAAGCGTTAAAAAGATCCATTTGTTCCGGCTCTTTACTTTTTTGCCTTTCAGCCTTCTTTTGGGGGGCTTTCTTTTTATCTGGCTTACTTTTTTGAAGCTCCATGGGGACTATTTGTTTGTAGAGAGAAGATTCTCTTTTAAAAAAGCCTTCTGTGTGGAAAGAGTCATCAAGATCGAAGTGAGTGTAGTCCAAATGATGACAGAGTTCGTGAAGTACCGTCCTGATGAATGATTTGAACGCTACCACCTGTCCCTTGACGGCGGTCTTCATCCAGACAGTAAGCACAGGAGTTTCCCCCTCTGCCCACTCATATAAGCCATGCAGTTCTTCAGTATCGCTTGATGGGCGCTTCGAGCTTATTTTTACGCTGAGTGCTTCTGTGTCGAGGCCCTTGCATACCAGGCGGCAGAGTTCAGAGGCATGCTTAGCTACATCGCGGCGCTTATTCTCCTCAAGGGACTTCTTGAGTTTAATGGCCACAGGGTGTATGCGGTCCGGATCCTTGACAGGAATGCTATCTATGGCATCGCTTTTCCTGTAAATACTCTTTCTTGGTCGCGCTTAGATTGTTGTAGTATGGAAATGGCATATGTTACTTATATAATTACAAATTATTCGATTACCTGTGACTGACTATACTGGCGGAAATAAAAAGAAAAGTCAAATATAACAGGGGATACATGCATGCGCCGCCCCTTGACCATCTGGGTAATCCTTTTTCTGCTTCTTCTGCTCTGTGTGGGTGGATTGTATGGCGGCATTGCCATGCTGGTCGATCCTTCGGGAAGATCGCTTCAGCTGAATGAGTTACTGCCCCAATTGCCAGTATCTGATTACCATCTGCCGGGTCTATTCTTACTGGTTATTATGGGAACAGCGACTTTGGCACTGATTTATGGGCTATTGGTCTGTCCCCGATGGAAATGGGCAGCGTCTGTATTCCCGTCGAAAACATATCATTGGGCATGGACAGGAACGCTGGTGCTCGGTGTGACGCTCGCAGCCTGGTTGACCGTTCAAGGATTCCTGATTGGTCTTAGAAGCCCAATCCAATATGTCACAGCTGTCGACGGATTCTTGATGCATCCTTCTCCTGTTGACCCCCGGTGTGCGAAATTACTATTCTCGGCAATCATGCATTGGAGGGTATGGTGACTCAGGATATTGAAGCAAACAAGAGAAATGCCATCGCGTTCTATAAGACCGCCTATGAAGGGTCTCCTCGAGAAGCTGTCGAGAAGTACGTGGGCGCAGAATACATCCAGCACAATCCGCTGGTCGGCAACGGGCCAGAGCCGTTCATCGAATACTTCGAGAGAATGGCATCAGAGTATCCTGAAAAGTCGATTGAATTTGTGCGATCGGTTGCAGAAGGCGATCTGGTTGCGCTTCACACTCACCAGGTATGGCCCGGAGGCGATGAGTATGTGACGATGGATTTCTTCCGGTTTGATGAACACGGCAAAATCGTCGAGCATTGGGACTCGATGCAGCAGATTCCAAAGACAAGAGTGAATGAAAACCCCATGTACTAGTGTTGATGAGCTGTTCGGGGAGATTCACTACAATATGACAGAGAAAGGTATAATCATTTTTGTGTTTGGTCATGCGATTGAGATGACTTACAGTATTCTGGCACTGAGTGACCCGTTTCGGGGTGGAATCGGTGTCGATCCGACCACCTTTGAGCACCTGGTCGAGAATTTGATTGGAGATATAACAGAATGAAAACATCTATCTTAGAGGTGAGAGATGTCTGTAGAGTATACGTATGAGAAGAGAAGAACGTCATGTATACGCGCCTCTTCGGTGTAGTGACCGACAAGGACCTGAGGGATCAGGGGGAGGCTGTCGCGGCTGATTCCCGGATCAAGCCGGGAGTGCGGGAACTGGTCGATCTGTCCGGCATCGAGGAGGTCCAGGGCTCGTCAAGTTCTCTTGAGCGCAATATCCAGATAGACACTGCCAATAGCGAGAAACTGGCCGGGATGAGATCGGCGATAGTGGCTGGTACGGACCTGCTGTACGGATTCGCGAGGATGTATCAGACGATCGCAGAACTGCGGGACTCACCATTGACAGTCGAAGTCTTCAGAAATATCGAAGAAGCCAGGAAGTGGCTTGGACTTGATGATGACTAGAAAGAGAGGACAACTGTGCGTCTGCTTATCACAACGGCACTATGTTGTCTGCTTGTGATCTGTTCATATGTCAGCCTGCCCCTCATCGAGCATAGTTACCTGATAGACGACGTGCCTTGTCTGAAGAGGACTTTGAATTGTATTTTCGAGCAATAATCGTCTGGCTGATTCTGTCGGTCGTAGCGACTCTGAACGGGATACTCAGAAACACGTTCATTGCTCCTGTCAGTGGTGAATACGCCGGCCATGTAATCAGCACTGTAACCCTGTGCGCTCTCATTTTTCTTGTGGCGTGGCTGCTGATCAGGTGGATAGCGCCTGATAGTAATGGCAAAGCGATACTAATCGGGATATTATGGTTGCTGATGACAGTCTCATTCGAGTTCCTTGCGGGACACTACCTGTTCGGGCATTCGTGGGAGAGGCTGTTCTCGGATTACGATCTGATCAGTGGGAGAGTCTGGGCGCTTGTGCTGATTACAACATCTCTTGCTCCGATCTGTTCGGCAAGGATCAGGAAGCTGTATTAAGTTCACTGTTTAGAGGAGGAAGGGATCATGAGCCTGATCGGAAACATACTGTGGATCTTGCTTGGAGGAGGGATCTTCCTGTTCCTCGAGTATCTCATCGGCGGCCTGGTGCTCTGCCTTACGATCATCGGGATACCCTTCGGTATACAGGTGATGAAACTGGCGTTTCTCTCACTTCTCCCCTTTGGCAAAGAGATATCTCTCAACAAGCCTTCTCCGGGTGCTCTGTCTATCATAATGAACATCCTCTGGATACTGTGTGGGGGGATATACATCGCGGCTACACACGTGATCTTCGGGGTCCTGTGCGCGATAACTATAATTGGGATACCATTCGCGAAGCAGCACATCAAACTGGCTGTGCTTTCTCTGACTCCGTTCGGGTATACATATCGATAGGGAATGAACTAATGCGGCCACATAAGGAGAGTCCAGATGCTGAAGTCAGCAGAAAACGCTGTTAAATACCTGCTCAATACGTATCCGCGGTGGAAATGCAAAAAAGAATTCAGGACCCAGACTTTCACGCGATTCAACGAGAGGCCGGTCGAGTTCAGTTTCGTCTTCAGGAAACTTGGGGAGATCTATCCGCGTACGGTCCTGGATGTGGGTACCGGCCTGACCGCACTTCCGCACCTGATGCGCAATTGCGGATGCCTTGTTACGGCAGCGGATAATGTCAGCGACTACTGGCCCTCTGGAATGTTTAATCGGCACTATCACATCATCGACGACGACATCGTCAAGACTCATCTGTCGGACACGTTTGACCTGATCACGTGTGTAAGCGTGCTTGAACATATCCAAAACCCGGACAGCGCTGTCCGGAACATGTTTTCCCTGTTGAATCCCGGTGGTCATATCATATTGACATGTCCGTACAGCGAA
The DNA here is from genome assembly GCA_963836185.1 of Candidatus Krumholzibacteriia bacterium. Taxonomy (GTDB): domain Bacteria; phylum Krumholzibacteriota; class Krumholzibacteriia; order Krumholzibacteriales; family Krumholzibacteriaceae; genus JAUWCL01. Next base: position 2,057,854 of record CAWIIQ010000001.1, on the reverse strand, counting down.
AGAAGCTATGTGAGAAACGTATATGAACTGCCCGGTTCAAGCTACGGCCAGGATTCACCGTATATCACGCAATCATTCTCGCGAAGTGAGCTGGATAAATGGGTCAGGGATAATGGGGGCGCAGTTATAGAGCAGGAGTACTGGCAGTTCTGGGAAGGGGAGCATTGGACGGTGGGCGAACCAGATCATACCCCCGAAGAAAGTCACCGCGGAAGAAAAACATCAGCTCACCTGCGTGCATATGCAGAAGGTCTGACGAGACGCTGCACCAGAGCCGACCTTGATAAAATCGCGATGAAGAGAAGTATGGTGCGAAGGTCAGTATCAGTGGTGATCGCAATCCTGCTTTTTGCCGCCTGCGACGCGGCATCGGCCGATGTCGATCTGCTTATAACCAACGCAACGCTTTTTGATGCCCGCAGAGGCGTCGTGATGGAAGGGGTGGCGGTCTCCGTCGTCGACGGGGTCATCAGGGACGTGCAGAGATCGGAGTCGCTTGAGGGCTCGCGGGCCCGCCGTGTGATCGATGCCGGAGGGCGGCTGCTCACACCTGGACTTATAGATACCCACGGTCACCTCATCGATGTTCTGGCCACATCGTTCAACGCCGGCGGCGGCGGAATCGCGGACCTGAACATGGCGCCCGACTCCATAGCACGGATACCGCCGCGTATTCTCGGAGGCTTATCTGCCTTTCGGCGTGACGGTCGTGCGGGATGCCGGGTCGAGCGAGAGCTATCTGCCGCTGATGAAGGCCTGGATGGAACCTGACCCCTCCGCTCCGGACTTCTTTCCATGCGGTGGAGCTCTTGTCTCACACGAGGAGGGGCGCACACCGTATCAGGGCCACGCGGTCGTGCGAGACACGCTGGAGGCTGCGCAGCGGGTCCGGCAGTACCACGACGCCGGATTCAGGTATATTAAGCTCTACTGGCGGCTCCGGGAGCCCGAGTTCCGGGCCGCGCTGGGAGAGGCGCTCGAGCTCGACATGGTCCCTTTCGCGCACATCGACCGCGGTATCTTCACGATCGGAGCTGCGCTGGATCTCGGGTTGAGACATTTTGAGCACGCCTTCACTCTCGCTCCCGAAGTTCTCGGGGGAGAGGCCGCTCAGGCTATCATCCTGCGCTCTATCCATGAGATCCTGGAGGGCGACACTCGCGGCGCCTTCTTCATGGCGACTGCCGAGCAGTTCAACGAGATCGGCGAAGAGAACGAGATCATGACAGCGCTTATCAGGAGGCTGTCGAAAAGCCGCGCTACTGTGACACCGACCCTTCATGCCATCGCGAAGCCTCTGGGGTTGACAGTGATCGATTCGCCCCCGATCGGCGATTTCGACGATACGTCGGCCTGGGCCGGCGAGGACCTGGAGCGCGCGAGACGCGGCTACGCCGTGATGGCTTCGTACGTGGCGCTCATGCACAGGGAAGGTGTCCAGCTGGCCATCGGGTCGGACACGGTGGATCCGGGAATGGCCGTTCTTTCCGAGATGCTTCTGCTGCATGACGCGGGCCTTTCAATGGCATCCGTTCTTCAGATCGCCACGTACGGAAGCGCGAAGGTGATGGAGATCTCGAGCAGGTTCGGATCGATCGAACCGGGTAAGAGAGCTCACTTCGTTATCTTCGATGAGAGTCCGCTCAAAAGCCCTGAAGCGCTCCTGGGAGGAAAGACCGTTATAAAGGACGGAATCGTATGGAAAGGACAGTATGCTGGAGTCGATGAGGATTGAAGTAAAGCCTATCGGGATCATACACACACCTTTCAACGTGCCGGAGGGGATGCCTGTGCAACCAGCCGGCGCGGCAGATATTCACGGCACGGTCGAGGTATTCGAGGAGTATCGGGCGGGGCTGAAAGATCTCGATGGCTTCTCACACATCATCCTTCTCTTTTATTTTGACCGCAGCAGCGGCTTTAACCTACATGTCGTTCCTTTCATGGATTCGGAGCTGCGGGGACTCTTTGCCACCCGGGCTCCGAAGCGTCCGAACCAGATTGGTCTTTCCGTTGTTCAGCTGGACAGGGTCGAAAACGGCGTGCTGTACATCCAGAACGTTGATATCCTTGACGGGACCCCGCTGCTTGACATCAAACCGTACGTGCCGGAGTTTGACAGCCCTAAGGTCATCCGCACGGGATGGCTTGAACAGGCAAGGAAGACCGTATCGGAACGTGAATCGGATGATCGTTTCAAGTAGGTCCGTTTCATTTGAGACCTGAGTGATTAGAGGTAGATGGTATGCCGGATCAGATAGTCGGTTACTATGACGCGCGAAGAAAAAAACTCCTTAAGGATTTCGACAGGACCTGCGAGCTGATAAAATCCTCACTTATTGACAGGTATGGCGAAGATTCAGCCGGCACGCTGCGGAGTGATGCCCGGATGGAATATGAGAAACTTATCCCTGAGATCCCTTTCATAAAGGGACCGCGAGCGGGGATGCTCAACAGTTTTCTTCTTATTTCCGCCCAGGAGCTTGCAGCCTACAAAGCGATGAAGAAATATGGCAGGCCGCCCGGGGAGGCGTGGGAACTGTGCCACGAGGCCCTGCGCCTGAGGCTGACGGAAATCCCGAAGTGGAAGCGCTCGCTTATGGGGTGGTTCATGTTTTCCCGGTTAGTCAAGATGATCGTGGCGAAGCGGGCACGGCAGCCGCAGGGGGCCCGGTTCGGTGACTTTGAGATCGAGTATCTCGTAGGCGATGGAGACGGGTTCGACTACGGCGTCAATTACATCGGGTGCGGCAACTACGACTTTGTCAGGGAACACGGGGGAGAGGAGTTCGCCCCGTACGTCTGCATGTCGGACATCGCTTTGAGTGAAGCAATGGGCTGGGGCCTTATCCGCACGCAGACGCTTGCAGACGGCTGTTCCCTCTGCGATTTCCGGTTTGCGAAGGGAGCGTCGACACGGATCTCATCGAAAACGCCGGGGGTACAGGAGACGATCGATAGAATACGCGAAAAAGAAACGGGATAGGTATCGCCCCGGAGAGAAGGGTATGGAAGACAATTCCGCGAACGAGACATTGAAGATGATCTATCTAAGGCGGAGTATACGCCAGTTTCAGGACAGGCCTGTCGAAGACTCACATATCCAGGCTGTCCTTGACGCCGCCAACCAGGCGCCTTCGGCGCACAACAAACAATCCTGGCGGTTCATCGTCATCCGGGATGAAAAGAGACAGCAGCTGGCCCGACTCGTTTCCCGGAAAGCCTCCGACTTCCCAAAGCCGTCATCGGCGATCCTGCGTATGGCGGCGCGTACCATTCTCAGCGCACCGGTCGTTATCGCTGTGATGAACACGGGTACGCTTATCCGCCATGGGATCGAGTTGTTCAATATTGATCACGATCAATCTGGAGATTTTTTCCGGACGATGGAGATACAGAGTTCCGCAGCGGCGGTAGAGAATCTTCTGCTCGCGGCGACCTCGCTCGGGCTGGGGAGTGTGTGGCTCGGCATACTGTATCTGATCAAGGATGAGGTCCTCTCTTTTCTGGGAGAAGCGAGAGGTGAGTTTATGGCAGTCATCCCGCTCGGCTATCCGCAGAGGGGCCATGACGGCCCAAGGAAAAAAGCGCTGGAGTATGTCGTAAAGAAGATTTAGCGCAAGGGGGACAAGCGGCATTGGTCAAGCCTGACGTGATCCTTGAGATACTGCTGGGATATTCCCTTCCGTTAACGGGAACACACGGAGTCTCCCACTGGGGGCGGGTACTCGAGACAGGGATGAGGATCGCGGCGGATAACGGGGCCGATCCGGCTGTCATAGAATGCTTCGCTCTTTTTCACGACGCCCGCCGCGAAGGGGAGGGGCAAGATCCCGGCCACGGAAGCCGCGGAGCAGGGCTGGCTGAAGAGCTCAGAGCGAAACTGGACCTTTCCGATGCCCAGATGGAGGAACTGAAATATGCCTGTGTCCATCATACGAGCGGTCTTACAGAGGGGAGCGTCACGGTCCGGACCTGCTGGGACTCTGACAGGCTTGACCTGTGGCGCGTAGGCATCCGGCCCGGGGAGCCCTTTCTGTGTACGGAGGCAGCTATGCGGAAAGATATTCAGGAGTGGACGGAACGGAGAAGCATCGAAGAGTATGTCCCCCGGTGCTCCCGTGAATGGCTCGAGCTTCTTGAGGGACGATATTAAAGTATAGGAGATTATTATCATGGCTACTAAGATCTTTGTCCTCTGCGCGCTGGCATGTACGATGTCGGCTTTTCTCGCATGCGCGGAAGGTCCGGGAAGTGACAGTGAGACCTCAAAGGGAGATGAACTGATGAGCCAGGAAGAACATGACCGCCGGGTCGACTACGTCGAGTTTCCGGCTACGGATATAGCAGAGATCAAACGGTTCTACTCGGAGGTCTTCGGCTGGGAGTTCACCGACTACGGACCGGACTACGTGAGCTTTACCGACGGGCGGATAACAGGCGGGTTCACCACGACGGCGAAAGTGCCGGCCGGCAATCCGCTGGTAGTGATCTATTCCACCGATCTAGAAGGGATCGAGGCACAGATCAGGGAAAACGGCGGGAAGATCATCGTTGAGATTTTCGAGTTCCCTGGAGGGCGGCGCTTTCACTTCAAAGATCCGAACGGTAATGAGCTGGCTGTCTGGTCGGATAGATGATCTCCAGCGATAAGAATACCGGTGACAGGTTGGGAGCATGGGTCTGGCTTATGCCGGCGGCGTTCATCGTCCATGTGGTGGAAGAGGCATTCGGGGGAGATGGCCTGATGGAATGGATGGCAGCCGGAGGAGGAGTCGACTGGTCCCTTGCCGAGTTTCTCGGCAGCAACCTTGTAGGCGCGGTCATTCTGTGCGTCGCCGCATGGGCCTCGATGAGATGGACGGCCTGGCGGTGGCCTGTAGTGAGTGGAGCGACGATCTTCGCGGCTAACGGTGTATGGCATGCCGCCATATGTGTGATGACCCGTTCGTTTGTCCCCGGCGTGCTGACCGGGGTAATACTGTACATTCCGCTGGGTCTCATCGTTGTGATCAAGTCGCGGCGCCTGATGTCGCCGGGGGCTGTAGTTTTTGCCGTGATTACCGGGATGGTGATCCACGGGGCCGTGATATGGTTCGTGCTACGGATGCCGGGTTTTCAGATGGGGTGATTATGGACTGGAAAAGCAGAAGAAGACTCCTTGCGACAAACGTTATCCTCTTCGCGGCGCTGTTTCTGCTGGTGACATTCAACAAGGAGTTCTTGCGGCCCGCATACGGGCATACTCCTGTTCTGGGGATCATCACAGGAAGCCTTCCCAATTTTCTCGCCGCATTCCTGATAAGTCTCGCTGCCGTCAACGGGGTACTTTCAAGGAAACCGGATCGCGGCCGCCTTTTTGTCTATTCAGGATCCATAATGGTATTCCTGGTGTTGACTGTCGAGGAATTGAGGCCGATGTGGGGAGCCAGCACGCAGTATGATCTGTACGATATTGTGGCGAGCGCCCTGGGCTCGCTGACGGCGATACTGATCTATGAGGCGATCGCTGAAAACAGGAAAGAGAAGTGATGAGAAGAAGACCTATGTCGAGAAAATATATTTTTCCAGTAGTGTTGCTGCTGACCATCCAGAGCTTCGGGGCCGCGGCTTCGGAGAAATTCACCGTTGATACCGGTGTGGATCTATACAGCAGGTATGTCTGGCGCGGCATGGATTTCGGGGACTCTCCATCTATACAGCCCGCACTCTCCTGTTCTTACTTCGGTTTCGAGCTCGGTGTCTGGGGTGCTTATTCCCTCTCGACACAGGCAGAGAGCTTTAACGAGATCGATTTCTGGCTGGGGTATTCTTATGAGTTCGAGAACAGCGCATCGATCGGAGCGGTCCTTACCGATTACTACCTGCCATATCTCGGCATAGACATATTCAATTTCAACGATCATGACGCGGTCGATGCGAACGGCGATCCCGACCCCGGCGCCCATACTCTTGAACTCGGCCTTTCCCTTACCGGGCCGAAGTCATTCCCCATGACCATCTCGGGGTATGTCGGCGTTTACAACGATGCCGGTAACAGCACCTACTTCCAGATCGACTACCCTTTCACCGCGGGGGAGACCGGGCTTACGGTATTCTTCGGTGCGGCAGGCGGAAACAGGGAGAATCCCGACGTTTACAGCGCAGGGGAATTTGCCGTCATCAATGTCGGTGTCAGCGCGCAGCGTAGCATAAAGATGACAGATAGTTTCTCGCTGCCGTTGTCCCTGGCATTCATCCTCAATCCTGACGCTGAGATCTCATATCTCGTAGCGGGAGTGAAGTTCTAGGGTGCTGTTCGGGGGGGTCTGGGATGACGCGATGCGGAAAGCGATGAGTGGACTTTAGCCGGCCGGTTTTCACCGGCCGGCTTTCTCTATATTATCCTTACGGTATCTAGTTCAGTGTGCTCTCGCGGTTATCGACGACTTCGGCGTCCTGGCGCAGCTTGTCGTACCAGAGGGCGAGGAAGCGCGATGAGCTTTCCTGCCTGATCTGCTGCATGATCGCCTGTCTCTGCGCGGCGAGCTCTGAAGGCTCGCCCGGCTGGCGGTCGGTCACCTGGAGGACGAACCACTCATCGTAACCCTTGACGGGGGGGCTGATCCTTCCGGTCTGCAGCTCGTAGGCCGCTACGGCGAATCCGGTTCCCATCCCTATTCCCGGGATCGTCTGTTCGACGGTGAACGGAGTCGTTTCTTCGACCTCGAGCTCGAACGAATGCGCCGCGGCCTCGAAGTCTCCGCCTGTGACGGCTTTTTCGCGGAGCTCTTTAGCCGTTGCCAGCGCCGCGTTCTCCTTGCGCTCCGTTCTGATCTGCTCCACGAGCACGGGCCTTGCCTCTTCGAGCGGCATCGTCGACTCATCGATGATATCGATGACCTCGACTATATAGACATACTGCTCGGTCTCCAGCGTATTGCTGACCTTGCCGATATCGTTATTGAAAGCGAAGTTCACGATACGCGGTAGATAGCCGTGATCCTTGATGAAGGCGCCCTGGACGAAAGGTTCGGGCTCGGAGACTTCGAGGCCGAAGTCCGCGGCCGCTTCCGGGAGGCCCTTTTCGATGATCGTCTCACGCAGGTCGGAGATCAGGGTGCGCAGTGAATCGATCGTGTCGTATCCAGGCTCGACCCGCATCAGGATATGGCTCGCCTTTACCTTCTCCACACCTTCCTCGACTGTCTTCTCATCCAACTTTATCAGATGATATCCGTATTGCGTTTTTACCGGCTCACTGATCTCTCCGACCTCGAGGGCGAATGCCGTCTCGGTAAAGAGAGAGTCCATTACGCCCCGGCCGAAGAATCCGAGGTCTCCGCCTTTCTGGGCAGTGTTGTAATCGTCCGATTCCTGCAATGCGGCTTCGGAGAATTCATAGTTGTCCATGAGCTCTTCACGAAGCTCTTTCATCCTCTCGAAGATATCGAGCTCATCGAGATCGGTAGCGGCCTTCTCGATACGGATCATCCTCAGCGCCCTCTTCTCGGGAGTCAGGAAGTCATCCTTCTTTTTCTCGAACAGGACCGATATCTCTGCGTCGGACGGCTCATACGGGGGGTCCTCCTCGACAAAGGGGACCTTGACGTAACGGGCGTTGATCCTCGTGTTCTGCCTGTTGAACCTCTCGCGGATCTCCCTGTCCGAAACATGGATCTGCGAGGAGAGCATCGTCTCGAGCTTCAGCTCGGGTATGATCGATCGGCCCCATCGTTCGAGCTCTGTCCAGTCCGCGTCTGGATTTGACAGGGCCTGAAGGTAAGCCTGGTAGTCGAAGTTGCCCTCTTCGTCAGTGAACATCTGCCTGAGGGAAGGGTGGGGGTTGCGGCGCAGGAACGCCACGAGTTCGTTATCGGTGACGGTGATACCGAACCTGTCGATCTCGCGGGCGATGAGCGCCTTCTGGATCCCCATCTCCCAGGCCTGCTCCCTGAGCATGTATCCCTCGGAGTCACTCAGCCTGTATTCATCTCCGCGCTGCGCCCTGATATTGTTGTACAGTTCCTGAGTATTATTCTGGTAAGTCTGCCTGGTCAGCTCGATGCCGTCGACCGAGCCGATGATATTGCTTTCTTCACCGGGCTGCCCGCTGCCTCCGCTCCTGTAGTTCATACCCCATACGGCGAAGATCGAGACCACAAATGCCACCACGACGATCCACAGGATCGTTTTCGTATTCTCTCGCAATTGTTTAAGCATCTGCCGCTACCCTGTCCTTTCGAAACTTGTCGAATATCCAGAAATCATTCAGTCATAGTCTATTAAGGTAGCAAATATGTTGTCTGCTTGCAAATCTTTTAACGGCGTTGACACCTGTGTCCCGGCGGTGGTAGTTTCCACGGGATATGTCTGGAAAGAGAGTGTCTTATAACCTGCGCGGGGGGCTGTTTTCGCAGCTTTCCGTGGTCGCCTTTCTAGCTGCGGCGCTGCTTCCGGCGCTGCCGGAGCCGGTTCACGGCGAGGTCTACCTGTGGCCCCTTCACGGCAACAGGCGCCTCAGTTCGAGCTTCAGCGAATACAGGGACGGCCACTATCATGCCGGTATCGATCTTCGCTCGTACGGGGCTGTCGGGATGCCGTGCCTCGCCGTATCGGAAGGGCAGGCTGTCAGGGTCAAGGTAGGCGCCGCCGGGTATGGTAAGGCGCTCTACATCAAGCTCGCCGACGGGCGCACCGCCGTATACGCCCATCTCGACCAGTTCAACAGGACCGTCGATTCGCTGGCGTGGCACTACAGGGTGCGCAGGGAGACGAACTGGTGCGACTTCCGGCTGCCCGACGGGGCGTATTCTTACGAGGTAGGCGATACGGTCGCCTTCTCCGGAGAGACCGGGACGAGCGCGCCGCACCTGCACTTCGAGCTGCGCGACGAGGCCGAAAGACCGCTTAATCCACTCATCGACATCTATTCACTGCCCGACATCGTACCTCCGATCGTGTCGGGCCTAGAGGTAGTCCCCCTCGGCGGTGGAAGCGTGACTGAAGACGGCCCCCTGCCGGTAGTGAGATATTTCAGGGCGTCAGGCGCGAAGAGGTTCATCCTGCCCGACACACTTCATCTCGATGGAGAGTTCGGCTTCGCTCTTTCCACATGGGATGAGCAGGGTTACGGCAGGTACAGGATGGCGCCTGTTTCTATAGAGCTGGCAATAGACGGGCAGGCCCTCTACACGGTCAGAAACGAACTATTTTCATATTCGCAGTCGGGCGAGATATCAGCCGAGTATCATGTCAGGGGCGAGGGGCCGGCGGGCCGCTACCTGAGGCTCTATCCCGTGCGCGGGTTGACGAGGGGCGACAGGTCCGGGGCCGGCATCGTGCATACGGGGCAGAGGGAATCAGGGATGACCCTTCAGAAGGGGCTTCACGTCGGGCTCCTGAAGGTAAGGGACGCGGCGGGCAACATGTCGAGCGCGATATTCCATTTTTACATACATGACCTTCCGGAGATAACCATGGCCCGCAGGCTCGAGGCCGCGGCGGAAGTCGTCGTCTCGGCCGGGGACCCGGACGGCGGCGATGTAGATATCAGTGTATTTGAATCCTTCGACGGCGGAGTCGGATGGACAGAGCTCGGTGCCCGGCGCGAGGGACAGTATTTCAGGACGGGTGTGACCGACAGCGCGGGCGCGGTCTTCAGGATAGACGCTGTCGATGACGAGGGGGCGAAAGTCAGCAGGTGGTTCGCTTCTCCGCGGAATTCGTCTGACAGGGAGATGGCTTTCGCGGCCCTTTTCCCATTTGTATCGGGCCAGGGGGTATCCCTCTATGTGCAGACCGATGCCATACTGGCGGCAGAGCCCATTATAGCTGCCGGAGACAGCCCTATGGAGATCTACCAGACAGGTCCGAAGAAATATGTCGCGATGGCAGGGCCGGATATTATCGATTCCGGGCATACCATATTTACATTTGCGGGGATAAGCTACGGGGGATTCCCCATCCACACCGCGATGGGGGCGAGGATATTCACCATCCGCTCGGGCGGAAGCGCCCGGTTCACACTTTCCGATACGCTCGAGGCAAAGTTGGAGGGGCCGTCGCTGCGCGGCGCCACTGTGCTGAGGGTCAAAGAGGTCCCCATGCGGGGAACGATCCCCGCGGGACTTAAGCCGGTCAGCAGCTCCTTCGACCTGTACTTCGCCAGGGAGAACCTCTCTAAGGGGATGCGCCTCTACTGCGAACCTGATTCGAATGCGGGGCTCTTTATCTGGGAAGAAGAGAAGGGCTGGAAATGCGTGGGTGTCCCTGCGCTGGATGGCGGGTACGTATCGGTCGACAGGCCGGGGAGGTACATCTACCTCAGGGACGGGATCCCGCCGGTGATCGAGCATGTCGCGATCGAGAAGAACCACGAGGGGAGCGGTTTCTTCAAGCCGTATTTCTGCTCGGTTCCCGTGACCGAGGATGGAACGGGAGTCGATCCATGGACCGCCGAGGCGAGGCTCGGCGGGGAGTGGGTCGTCTGCGAGTGGGACGGCTTCAGAAAAAGGCTCATAATCCCTGTTCCAGCCTCTTTCCCGGCGGGGCATACGGTCCTTACGATAGAGGTCAGCGACCGGGCCGGAAACAGGAGTGCAGGTGAATTCGGATTTGTGCTAGAATAGGCGGCGGGGAGGTAGAGGCAGAATGGCCGGCGCAGGATTTCTTCATCTTCATAATCATTCGGAGTACAGCCTGCTCGACGGGGCGTTCCGTATCAAGGACCTCGTATCGACCGCCGTGGATATGGGTATGGAAGCGGTCGCGCTCACCGACCACGGTAATCTCTTCGGAGCGATCCCCTTCTTCCGCGAGGCGAAAGCGGCGGGGATAAAACCGATCGTAGGCATGGAGACATATGTCGCCAGGGCGGGCCATCTGCAGAAGACGGCGGCCAGGGGACAGGCGAGAAACGAACATCTCGTCCTCCTCGCCAGGAATGAGACCGGGTACAGGAACCTTCTCGAGCTTTCGTCGATCGCCTACACGGAAGGATTCTATTACAAGCCGAGGATAGACCTCGAGCTTCTCGAGCAGAAATCGGAGGGGCTCATAGGCCTTTCTGCCTGCCTGCAGGGGTCGATCCCGAGGCTTCTGAGGGACGGCCGCAGGGATGAAGCGGCCCAGCTGGCCAAGCGGCTGGCATCGATCTTCGCGCCGGGCGACTTCTACATCGAGCTTCAGAACCATGGTATCCCCGAGGAGATCGAACTGATCCCGAAACTCGTCGAGCTGGCCCGGGAACTCGATCTGCCGATCGTCGCGACGAACGACTGTCATTACTGCAAGGCCGACGACCATGAGGCGCACGACGTCCTGCTCTGCCTTCAGACGGGCAAGGACCTCGAGGATCCGGCGAGGGGGATGCGCTCGCACCCCGAGACATACTTCAAGTCTCCCGAAGAGATGCATAAACTCTTCGCCGATTATCCCGACGCGCTTTCGAATACGCTCGAGATCGCGGCGAAGTGCGAATTCGAGCTGACCGACAAGGGGACGCAGCTTCCCGTCTTCCCGATCCCCGAGCCGTTCAAGAGCCCGGAGGAATATCTGAGCCACCTTGTCGAGGGGTACCTTCCCGATCGTCTTCCCGAGGTGACCGAAGAGGCGAGGGAGAGGGTCAGGTACGAGCTCGACGTGATCAACAAGATGGACTTCGCCGGGTACTTCCTTATCGTCTGGGATATCGTGCACGCCGCCAAGGAGATGAATATCCCGGTCGGCCCGGGAAGGGGTTCGGCGGCCGGGAGCCTCGTCTGCTACGCCCTCGGGATCACGAACATCAATCCGCTGGAGAACGGGCTTCTATTCGAGAGGTTCTTAAATCCTGAGCGTATCTCCATGCCGGATATAGATATAGACTTCTGCGACGAGAAGCGCCAGGAGGTCATCGATCATGTCGTAGAGAAGTACGGGAAGGAGAATGTCTGCCAGATAATCACCTTCGGGAGGATGGCGGCGAGGGCAGTGGTGAGGGATGTCGGCAGGGTCCTGAAGATACCGTACGGCGATGTCGACAAACTCGCCAAGATGATACCGCCGGTGCCGGGTACTACGCTTGACCGAGGCCATGGAGGAAGTGCCCGAGATAAAGGCAAAATACAGGAGCGAACCGCAGATAAAGCGTCTCATCGACCTGTCGCTGCGTCTCGAGGGACTGGCACGTCACGCGTCGACGCACGCGGCCGGGCTCGTGATCACTCCGACGAGGCTCGTCGATCATGTGCCCCTTTATCGTTCGAGCAAGGGCGAAGTAACGACGCAGTACGAGATGAAGATCCTCGAGAGCATCGGGCTGCTGAAGATAGATATCCTGGGGCTCAAGACCCTCTCCCATCTCGAGAACACTATCGCTCTGATAAAGAAACATGAAGGTATCGCGATAGATATCGATGAGATACCGATCGATGATCCGGAGACTTTCGAACTCCTTCAGAAGGGGCAGACCGTCGCCCTCTTCCAGCTCGAGTCATCCGGGATGCGGGACCTGCTTCGCAAGATGGTACCGACAGTCTTCGGTGACATCACCGCCGTCAACGCGCTTTACCGTCCCGGCCCTCTCGGCGGAGGAGTCGTGGACGATTACATCGAGCGCAAGCACGGCCGCAAGAAGATCCGTTACGACCACAAGCTTCTCGAACCTATACTCGAGGAGACATATGGCGTGATCCTCTACCAGGAGCAGGTCATGCGCATCGCGAGCGATATGGCCGGTTTTACACTCGGACAGGCCGATATCCTGCGTCGCGCGATGGGAAAGAAAAAGGTCAAAGAGATGGAGAAGCAGCGCAAGGCTTTCATCTCCGGATCCGTGGAGCGCGGCATACCGCAGAAGACGGCAAAGAAGGTCTTCGAGCTGATGGCATTCTTTGCCGGGTACGGGTTCAACAAGTCGCATTCGGCCGCCTACGCGATGGTCTCGATGCAGACTGCCTATCTCAAGACGCATCATACGGCGGCATTCATGGCCGCCGCAATGACGAGCGACATGGGCAATACGGACAGGCTGATCATCCTTCTCGACGAATGCAGGAACCTCGATCTCCTCGTCGACCCGCCCGACATCAATTCGGGGGGCACGGTCTTCGGGCTGGCCGGCGGAGCGATAACGTACGGCCTCGCCGCGATAAAGAATGTCGGGGAGAAGGCGATCGACAGCGTCGTGAAGGAGAGGCTGGAGAACGGTCCATTCAACGACCTGTTCGATTTCTGCAACCGTATCGATCTCAGGCAGGTAAACCGCCGTGTCATCGACAACCTCATCCAGAGCGGGGCGATGGATTCCCTGCCTGGAAACAGGGCGCAGAAGATGGTCTCTCTCGACCGCGTCATCGCGCGGGCGCAGCGCAGGCAATCGGAGAGGGACAAGGGACAGGTGCCGCTGCTTCTCGGCGAGGGCACTTCCGACGTCGAGACGGTGCTACTGGACGACATCCCGGAATGGGAGGAGAGCGAGCGGCTCCACAGGGAGAAGGAATCGCTCGGGTTCTACTTCTCTGGACATCCGCTCGACAAGTATCGCGATATCCTCGGGCCCCTTCTCTCGGTCGACAGCACCACGCTGCAGGAGAAGAAGGACAAGGAACAGGTAGTCCTGGCCGGCATGGTGATCGACCTGAGGATCATCAACGACCGGAAGGGCCAGGCGATGGCTTTTGTCACGCTGGAGGATTTCAACGGCTCGTACGAGGTGATCGTTTTCGCCAGCTCCTTCCGCACGAGCAGGGAGAGGCTGGAGAAGGACAACCTCGTAGTAATACCGGGGAAGATCACGATCAGGGATGGAAGCGATACGAAGATCATTGCCGACAAGGTATACACGATCGATGAATCGCTCAGGTATCTCGCCCGCACGGTGCACCTGAAAGTGGATGGAGAGAAGCTCGGTGAAGCTGAGCTCGAGACAATGAGGGACGCAATAGCCCGGTATTCGGGCGAGAAGTCGGTGGTGCTTCACGTGAAGCTCAATGGAGATGGCGAGAGGAAGGTCAGGCCAAGGGCGATGGGAGTATCCCCCGGCCTCGATCTTATCGGTGAACTGAAGAGTATATCGGGGGTGGAACATGTGGAAGTCTCGTAGGCCCGTCGTCCTGACTCTGACGGTGATCGCTGTCGTGATGATGGCCGCGGCCGGCGCCGAGGCGCAGCTGCTCGAGGATCTGAAGGTGGTCTCCACACCGACTGCCGGGCTGATAGGTCACGGATCGTATATGTTCGAGGGCAGGCTCGGCCCCGAGAACGCGCTCCTCTTCGGCATGGGGGTAGGATTCTGGGACAGGGTGATGCTCGGCCTGTCCTTCGGGCTTCAGAACTTCATAGGACGGGGTGATATAGAGCTGAATGATCTTCCCGGGTTCCAGGTCAGGTTCAGGTTGATCGAGGAGGGCCTCGCCGGGCCGGCGCTGGCGCTCGGTATCGATACGCAGGGCGAGGGATACTACATAGATGAGGACGACAGGTACGAGCGCAAGTCGCTCGGGGCATACGCCGTGCTTAGCAGGAACTTCGATGCCCGCATCAATATCGGGCTGCACGGGGGGATCAATTATTCGTTCGAGGACCGTGACGAGAGCGGCATAGATGTCTTCGCAGGATCATCTTTTACCGTCGTTCACGGGCTTACGCTGCTGCTTGATTATACGGCGGCTTTCGATGATAACGACCCGGATGTCCCGACTTCAAGGACGAAGGGGAGGGGATATCTGGACTGCGGAGTGAGGTTCGAATACGGAGAGAACCTGAGGATCAGGCTCCTGTTCAAGGACCTGCTCGGCAACTATATTCCGGAGAGCGGTGTGGCTCGCTCGGTAGAGATCGTTTACATGAACTGGTTCTAGAAAGATGTGATCCGATGGAACAGAATGAAGCGAGGATCCTGGAATTCGAAAAACCGGTCTATGAGCTTCAGGGCAGGATAGACAGGCTCAAGAAGGAGGGAAAGTCCTCCGCCGGAGAGATCGCCGGTCTCGAGCAGAAGCTGGCGGATCTCGAGGAGAAGGTATACAGGGACCTCTCCGCCTGGGAGCAGGTCCAGCTCGCCAGGCATCCGATGCGGCCGACGGCCGTCGATTATATCAGGCTGATAGGCGGGGAGTTCGAGGAGCTTCATGGCGACCGCCTCTTCCGGGACGATCCGGCAGTGGTCGGCGGGATCGCCGTGATCGGTGGACGAAAGGTCATGATCGTCGCCCACGAGAAGGGCCGCAATACGAAGGAGAAGATAACCCGTAACTTCGGAATGGCCAGCCCCGAGGGATTCAGGAAAGCTCTGCGCCTGATGAAAACGGCCGAGAAGTTCGGTATGCCGATACTCTCGATCGTCGATACCCCCGGTGCATACCCCGGCGTGGATGCCGAGGAGAGGGGCCAGCCGAGGGCGATCGCCGACAACCTGCAGCAGGTGTTCGATATAGATACTCCGATAGTAGTAGTGATCATCGGGGAGGGGGGCAGCGGCGGCGCCCTTGCCCTCGCTGTCGGTGACAGCGTGCTTATGCTGGAGCATTCCATATACTCGGTGATCTCACCCGAAGGGTGCGCCGCGATTCTGTGGAAGAGCCGGGATAAGGCGCCTGACGCGGCCGAGGCCCTTCGGCTCACTGCCGGTGACTGCCTCAAGCTCAATGTCATCGACAGAATGATCGAGGAATCGAAAGGAGCGGCCCACAGGGACCCTGAGGGGACAGCGGAGCGCATCCGGGATGAGTTCCTCGCCGAACTGGCAAAGATCGAGGATATCCAGGCTGATCTTCTTCTAGAGAGGCGGAGGCAGAAATTCTCCGAAATGGGGGCTTTCGAGGAGTGACGGAGAGCCTGTATCGATTATCGACTTGACCTGAAGGCCTGATTTTTCTTATAATTATACAGCCAGCTTGAGGAGTGGGGAGCATCGATCCCCACTGAAAATTTGCTTCTGTGCTGCAGGTCCCTGATGGGAAGTTGGATTTTTCCGTCTTTGTCAGGGATTTTTCCTTGAGGGGAAGAGAACGATGGTCAAAAAAGATCTGCTCGATATTCTTGCCTGTCCCGGCTGCAAGGAGAAGGTCATCCTCAGTGAGGATGGCTCATGGCTGATCTGCGAGAGTTGCGCCGTGAGATATCCCATCGAGGAGGATATTCCCATAATGCTCGTCGAGCGGGCACTCCCTCTCGACGACTGATTTCCCCCGCGGAGGCACAGTCCGTGAGCGTATTTACTCATTTTGCCGCCGGAGCGCTGGCCGGATCGCTGATACCGGTTCCGTTGGCGGCACCTTTTATCGGCCTCGGCAGCCATCTGCTGCTCGATATGATCCCTCACAAGGACTTCGAGGATTACCGCCTGGAGATCGTGCTGTGGCTCGTCGCGATGATCGTTCTTTTCGCGGGTGGAGCCTTCAGTACGGCGATCGTGCTCTGCGGGCTCTTCGCCGTTCTGCCCGATCTCGAGAACCTGCTCCAGAAGACGGGAAAGATCCGCCGGGACCAGATGATCTTCCCAGGTCACAGGAAGGGACTTCTCAGGCATGGGAGGGAGACAGGCGCGTGGAGCGTCGCTGTCCAGGTCGCGTTTACCGCCATCGTCATAGTATGGATGATCAGGAGGAACGGATGAAGAGGCTTCCGATACTGCTTCTAATCATCGCTGCTCGTTCCGGCCGCCGCCGGGGCGGCAGACTGGCGCATCGTCTCAGAGGACGATGCCGGCATCACGATAGAGTTTATTACGGGCCGTCCAGTGATCACTGCCGGGCGCAGCTGAAGTTCGTATCCCGGGTTTCACACAGGAGAGGATCCCGGGCCTTCCCGTCCTTCCCGTTAAAAGATTTCTGATAGAAGTGCCGGCTGACCGCGGAATAAGGCTTCAGGTACTCGGCAGCGATGCCGTGCCTGTCGAAGGCGTCGTGCCTGAAGTCTTACCGGGGGGAGAGTCCGTTCCGGCGGCGCCGAGGGATTTTGCCGTACTCGCGTCGGTCGAGACGATGAGGAAGAGAAGGCTGGCACTCGTAGATATATACCCGGTGATCGCCGATGCGGGAAACGGAAGCCTGCTTCACTCGGAGAGGATAACAGTCAGGCTGTCGTGGGCTCCATCGAGACCTGTTTCCGCGAAGCGTTCGGTCCCGGGACCGGAGGACCGGTATGTCATCGGGGCGGGCAGATGGACCGGATCGGAGGAGAGGCCGGCTCTCGCTGCTCCGGCGGACAGGACACCCTTCGAGTTCTCTCTGTCGGACAAATGGCTGAAGCTGACGATGGAAGGCGCTGGACTCTACAGGATCTCTTATGAGGACCTGACAGGCGCCGGTGTCAATCCGCAGACGATAGATCCCGCGACAGTCCGCATATTCACTTCAGGCCCGCTGCAGCAGCCCGACAGCATACGTTACGGCGGCAGCTTCGAGGAGGATTACCATCTCACCGAAGTCGAGCTTCACTACTCAGGGGCCAATACCGGTTCGATGATGCCAGGTGAGTATTTCATCTTCTACGGCCTCGGGGCCGAAGGATGGAGCGACCACCTCGATCCTTCGACCGGTGATATTCGCTTCTACAAGCACATGTACTGTGAAAACAGCGTCTACTGGATGAGCTGGGGCGGATCGTTCGAGGGGCAGCCCTCGAGGGTGCAGAGCCGTGATGTAGCGCCGGCCGGTTCAGCGGACCTCGAAGTCAATACATACAGCCATCGTATCCATGTCGAGCGGGACGCTCTCTACGATCCGATACACACGGACGATTTCTGGTACTGGAGGCGCCTGAACGAGGGCACGACCAACTTCATCGAAAGGTTCCAGTGCGTAGATATCGCCGGCGGCGGCGGGATGGTCAGGACGCTTGGCTACGGCCCGTACATATACAACAATAACCTCAATGAAGCGGACTGCTATGTGAACGGGGAACATGCCGGCCACATGAGCTGGATAGTATACACCGATTTCAGGCCGGACACTGTCGAGACTGCGCTGAGCTCGATAGTGGAAGGAGAAAACCAGTTCAGACTGGTCAAGACATCGGAAGACGTGATGTATGTCCTCTGGTTCGACCTGTTCTACGAAAGATACCTCAAGGCGCTCGATGGACGGCTCGATTTCTTCGCGCCCTCTGATATGCGTACCGCGGCGATTACGATCAACGGATTCCCGGAGGCGGAGGAGATATTCCTCTTCGAGGTCACGGACCACGCGGGGCCGGTGCTGCTTACCGGATGGCAGAACTCCCAGGGCGAGATAGTCTTCGAAGATATGCTCGGCGCGGTTCCCCTGCACTATCACGCGTCAGCGGCCTCGAGTATCCTCACCCCGTCGATCATTATCGAAAGCATGGCGCCCGGAGTCTTTCCCTCCTTGAGGGACGAGACGCCGCCCGACATGATCATAGTCTATCACCGCAATTTCCGGGAAGCGGCCAACCGCCTGGCCACGCACCGCAGGGACAATCTTCCCTATTCGGCAGATCCCGTAGTAAGAGCGGTAGATATCGAGGATGTCTACAACAACTTCTCCGGCGGAATGAAGGATCCCCTGGCCGTCAGGAACTATCTGAAATTCCTCTATGACAATTTCAGCGAGGGCGGGGCGCCTGTCATCGATTACGCGCTGCTGATCGGTAACTGTACATACGACGCCAGGGATATTCTGGGCCGCGGGAACGATTTCGTGCCTGTCTACATCAACGTGAATTACGAGGACCAGGGTGTCGAAGATGACGATTTCCTCGTCAAGCTCGACGCCGGCTACGACAGGATGATCGACGTGGCCATAGGAAGGATGCCCGTGCTGACCCGGAGGGCTGCCGACCTGTGGGTCGATCGATTGATAAGGTACGAATCGGATATGGAGATGGGGACGTGGAGGAACCGGGTGATCGTCGTCGCGGACGATGAGTTCTCGACGAGTACCGATAACGATTTCTACTTCACGTGGGACGCCGAATGGATGACGGCCGACGATGGGCCGATCCCGAGATTCGTCGACTACAGCAAAATATACCTGACCAATTATCCTTTTGTCGGCGACCTGAAACCGGGCGCTACAAGCGACATGATAGAGGCATGGTCGCGCGGAGCCCTCGTCGTCAACTACGCGGGGCACGGGTCTCCGCAGCAGCTTTCCGATGAAAGAGTGCTGCAGATGTCAGATCTGTATTCGTTTGTCAACGGAGACATGCAGCCGCTCTTTCTCGCTTTCTCCTGTACCGTCGGTGATCTCGAATCCCCGTTCCACAGGAGTATGGGGCAGGAGATCACGGTCCTCGAAGAGGGCGGAGCGATAGCGGTGATCGCGGGAGTCGCTCCCACGATACTTATCCCTAACAGGGAACTGAACTATATCTATTTCGACTACCTGTTCACCGGTGGGGACAGCACAGCGACAGAGCCGGTCGGCACTGCTCTCATGATGGCAAAGACCGATGATGAGACCTTCATGTATACGAGCAACAACGCCAAGTACATCCTGCTCGGCGATCCGGCGATGACGCTTTCTCTGCCGCATCGTATGGTCGAGCATGAGATCGCCCCGATCGATACTATGGGCACGGGCGGCAGGTATACGCTAAACGGCAGGGTGACCGAGGGCGGAGAACTCCTTTCGACATTCAACGGCACGGCTGAGATAGTCGTGCAGGAATCGATGGAGATGATCAGCAGGGATATCGTCCACTGGGGCACCCCCACGAAACTCGATTACAGGCTTCCCGGCAAGGATATCTTCAGAGGCTCGGTAGATGTTACAGCCGGGAGGTTCGATCTCGATTTCGTAGTGCCGGTAAGGTGCAGGACGGGGCCGAGGGCGAGGGTCCGATCCTATGTAAGCGAAATGGGGGACGACGGGACAGGCGCGGTCGATACGCTCGCGATAGTCACGTCGGGTACGGTGCCGCCGAACGAAGGCCCCCCCGATATCGACATGTACTTCTCCGGCCAGGCGACCAAGGTCAAGAGAGGAGCTATCCTCGTGGCTGATATAGCCGACAGCGACGGTATCGCGATCCTCGGTACGGAGCCGCAGAACTCGATCTACTTTGAATTCGACCGCAGCGGCTACCCGATCTTCGTTACTGAATACTTTGAATATGAGCATGGTTCATCGACGACCGGGCGCGTCGACTACCCTCTTCATACCGGTTTCGAGCCCGGTGAGCATTCCGTGATCGTGCGGGCCTTCGATAACCTCGGTGAATCCGCGAGCGACACACTCGTCTTCGAGGTAGTCGAGGAGGGTCTGTACACGGTCAGCGACGTCTTCAATATGCCCAATCCTTTTACGGAATCGACGAACTTCGTATTTCAGCTGAGCAGCAGGGCCGACGTCCTCCTGCGTGTATATAACCTCTCGGGGGTCGAGATCTGGAACGCCGAAATGGCCGCCGAAGAGGGTTTTAACTCGATCTACTGGGAAGGAAGGGATTTTATCGGGGACCAGATAGCGAACGGTACCTATATATACGTTCTCGAGGTCTCTTTCAGGGATTCCTACAACCGCAGCGAAACGGTCAGGGGAAAGGTGGTCCATCTCAGATAACCATTTGTGAAAATATTATTTATCACAACGGAAAGTGTTTCCCGGCTCAGCCTTAATCGCTTGACCGGGAAGTTTTCAGATACTTAATTTACTAAGAAGGCCAACAAAAAGGAGAATCCGGATTATGGTAAAATCGATAAGGTTGATAATCATCTCATTGTTCGTTATCGTCACTGCCTCTTCCGCGGCATTCGCGCAGGGGGAGTCGGGAGCGGGAAGCCTCATCATCCCTCCCGGAGCGAGAGCCAACGGGATGGGACAGAGCTTCGGGGCGATTGCCGATGACGCGACCGCGATGTGGTGGAACCCCGCTGGAATGGCGTTTGCCGAGCACCATGCGATCGACCTTATGCATTCCCAGCTCGTCCCTGATCTCGCCTCAGATGTCTTCTTCGAATATATCGGTGGTATCTACAAGATAAAGGGGATCGGGACGATCGGATTCGCCATCCAGTACCTCACATACGGAGAATGGACCGTGACTGGTACGACTCCCGAGGAGCTCGGGACCGCCTCATCGTGGGAGATCGCTCCCATGATCGGCGGTGCGGTGAAACTCGGCAACCAGCTGTCGCTCGGGATGAACCTGAAGTTCATCTATGTCAGCCTGGCGCCCGCATGGGCCACGCTGGAAGGGACCGAGGGAACGGGAAGCTCTGTAGCCGTTGATTTCGGCGCCTTGTGGAAGATCCCCGATTTCGGCATCAGCAGCGCCAAGATCAGAAGGATGAGCCTCGGCCTGGCTGTCTCGAACCTCGGGCCTTCGATAACATACATGAACAGGGACCAGGCTGCCCCTCTGCCGAGTAACCTCAGGGCGAGCCTCGCGTGGGCCCCTGTCTGGAGCGATGTCGGCAAGTGGTTCATCACAGGGGAGATCAACAGGCCCATGGTCGAATGGGATCGTTCCAATACGTATCACATCGGAACGGAATTCCTCTATACGAACCTGATCGCGCTGCGTCTCGGGTACATCCATGACCAGGATGGAAATATCAAGGCGATGACGTATGGTCTCGGATTCGTATTCAATGACCGTGTAAGGATAGACTGGGCCAGTGTTCCACAGGCGGAGGAGCTCGCGAGAGTCCACCGCTGGTCCCTTGGTGTTAACTTCTGATAACCCTGGGAAAGGCAATTCTTCAACTGATGGCTGACCGTATAAGAAAGCCTGCCGGTGTAATAATCCTGTGCTTGACAGCCGTCCTTCAGGCGGGCGCGCTCGGGGCCGATGACCGTTCCGTACCGGTTCTGGAACGGCATGCCGGAGGGCTGTACAGCACCGGGCGCGAATCGGTCCTTCCCGATGGAGCTGTGACCGGGGCCAGGATATTCGGCTTCGACCGTCCGTCGATCATGGGGCTGAGGCGAACGAGAGACGCCGCGGAAAGAAGGATGCTTCAGGGTCCTGCCGCGCCTGCCGATACATGGAACGTCGTAGTGATCAGGGTGTCGTTCGAGACCGACAGGTCGGGCAGCCTTACGAGCATGAGGACAGGTGGAGACTTCGATCTCACTGAGGCAGGGACCTCTATCATCGATCCGACTCCACACAACAGGGCATACTTCGATTCACATATGGACGCCATGGCACGTTACTGGGATTTCCAATCGTGCGGGGCCACCGAGATAAACTGGGATATTATTCCTTCCGGCGAGAACGGGAGTTACAAGCTTTCCGACCTGGCCGACTACGGCCCGGGAAAGGGCGGATACTGGACTATCGAGAGTCTTGTGAATTTTGTTCACGACGCCATCATCGCGTGCGACGATTCCCTGCGGGCGGATGGATACCCCGTCAGGCTCAGCGACTACGACGCGATCGTGCTGGCGCACGCCGGGGCTAATCTGCAGAGCGACGTCCTCGGGAACAGCCCCAACGACGTGCCGTCCTTCTACGCGAGGCTGGGCGATGGCGACGAGATAATCATCGAGGACGGGTATGTGATCACCGAGATGTCTGTGGTCCCCGAGACGGCGATACAGGATGGCTACAACGGCGGGATCGCCGCGGTCCTTGCCCACGAGTTCGGGCACCAGCTCGGACTTCCCGATCTCTACGACACCTATACGAATTACGCGTCCATCGGCGTGTTCGACAATATGGACAGCGGCGGCCAGCTCGGCGCTATCCTCGTCGACGCGGAAGGTGGAGAGTACTACGCGGAAGGGTTCATGCCCGGCGGGCTCAGCGCGTGGTCGAAATATTTCCTCGGATGGATGAGCGTGGATACGATAGGCACCTTCGATGACGCGATCTCCCTGTCCGCTTCGGGCAAATGCCCCTCGAGGGGCGTACGAGTCGAGATGTCAGCCGACGAGTACTGGCTCATCGAGAACAGGGCAGCCGAGCTCGACGGGCTCTACACCGGGTTCGTGACCGACGAGGTCACGGGCGTTATTCTGGGGCCGGGCAACTGCATGAACTGCGGGGCCGGCTTCCCCGAAGAGATCGACTGGGAATACACGAACGGGTACGACTACCTGCTCCCGACCGAGGAGCCGTACCCCGGGCCCGAATGGGGGCCGGGGCTGCTTGTCTGGCACGTCGACGAGTACTTCATCGAGCGCAGGTGGGAGGACAACGAGGTCAACTCCCGCTGGCCCTTCGGCGTCGCGCTAATCGAGGCTAACGGTGTCGTCGATCTCGGCGATCCGACTTCGAGGTTCGGGATGGGCTGGTACGACGACGCGTTCTACGATGGAAACAGTACGGAGATGAACGACGAGACCCTTCCGCCGGCCTGGAGCAACTGGCAGGTGAGAAGCGGCCTGAGCCTCGAGAATGTAACCGGCAGGGATACGCTGATGACATTCGGAGCCGGCTGCCAGGAGAGATCCGAGACGAAGATGATCCCCGGGGGCTTCACTCCGGCGATTTTCGGGGTATTGCCCCTGGCCGGACAGGAAAACTCACTGATCATAGACGATACAGGCAAAGGCTGGCTGCCCGGGAACCCGTCGCCTGTCTTCGATCTCGGCGGGCCGGCGATGACTCCAGCGGCTCATATTCAGGATTTCACCGGATGCAACGGCAGCGCCTCGGGAGCTGTCCTGGCCTCTCAGAAGGATGGATCGATCCATGCGCTCAGCGTGGATGACTGGACAGAGTGCCCCTCCTGGCCCGTCATGCTCGATACGCTGGCAGCGTTCCCCGTGCCGGTCGGTACTTCGCACGGCGTCTACGTGATCGCCGCCGAAAAGGACGGGCTGATCTACATGATAGATACGGACGGGCTTGAAGTCGGTTATCCGGCTTCTCTTCCTTCAGGTTACAGCGTCACAGGGAACCTCGTCGTCGAGAAGGACAGGTCCGGTGAGGCGATCGCGGTCATCGCATTGATCGAATGCACGGGAGAAGGCTGTTCAGGTGCCCGGTTGATAAGCTGCCCGATCACCGACGAAGGACTTGAATATTGCAGATACATCTCGGGCGACATCGCGCTTTCGCATTCGGATCTTTCGGGAGAGATATTTCTCGCCGGAGGAGATATCGTTCCGGGAATTGGAGTGGCCGAGATATGGATCATTACGGCATCTACGGGGAGGGTCCTCCTCTACGGTATGGACGGCATGATCAGCGAAAGAAGTCTCGGAAGCTCGATACCTTATCCCCCTGCTGTACAGGATATTAACGGCGACGGAAAACTCGATCTGGTCTGTACGGACGGGAGCTCGATATACGTCATCGATCCGTCGGGAGCGAATATCACGGGGTGGCCGAGGGACCTTAATAACGGAGTCTATCAGCTTCCCGTAACGGTAAACATAACAGTGCCGCCCGTGACTGCCTCCAATTCGACCGGGGCGTGGATCCTGGCGGGGACGGACGCGGGAATCATGTATATGATAGATCATGAGGGCGAACTGGAACAGGGATGGCCGAGAAAGCTCGCCGGTACATTCATCGAGCCGGTCGATCTTACCGATACGGAATACTTTTCATGGATCGATCTCGTCTTCAACAAGGAAGATAGCGGATTCGGGGCCTGGAGGCCCGAAAGCGGCAGGGCGAGATGGCAGCAGACTCCATTCGGAGCGTTCGGTATGCGGGGATCGTGGACCTCGGTCTACGGCGGCGCGGACCGTGACTCATGGGTCGAGCCGTCATCCGGATTCACCATCGAGCAGCCGCAGTGGGCCGACCTCGAGCAGAACCTCGTGATATACCCCAGTCCCTCGAACGGGGACCGGGTGGCTTTCCACTTTACAGCACCCGATGAGGGAGAGGCCACTCTCGATATATTCACTATCGAGGGAGAGAAGGTCCTCGGAGAATCGATGCCGTTGTCCGGGGGCCAGGCCGAGTTCGCCGTGAGTATGACAGGAGAGGCGTCAGGGATCTATCTCTGCCGCATCGTCGTCACCTCGGGCGGCACGACGGTGGAGACGAGGAAAAAGTTCGCGATCGTCAATTAACGACCGGAGGATATTGATGCGTTTTATCATCAGCTGCCTGCTTGCCCTGCTCCTCGCGGGCCTTCTGCCACAGGCACATGCCGCACCTGTTCCGGCCGCGGACGCGTCTAAAGACACTGACCACCGGGCGTTCGATCTCGAGAAATACGAGATGACCGAGACGCTGAGGCTTACGGGAACGAAGCTCGAGACACCCGTGGTCTCGCGTGAGGAGCTCGCCGCGCAGAGAGCGGGGGCCCAGGAAGCGGGTGCGGCCGTCTCGACGCGGTCCAGCAGAAACATCGGCCTCGCCATGCTTTCGTCGGTGATCATTCCCGGAATGGGCGAGCTTTACGTCGCCACCGGCTCGAATAAGCTCTCACACTATATAAGGACACCGATATTCATCGGGCTGGACATATTCTTCTGGTACTCTTACCGGGATAACTATGACAAGGGCAAGGAAATCAAAGCCGAGTACGAGAGGTTCGGTGACGAGCACTGGAGCGAGGAGAGGTTCCTCCTGCAGCATCCCTACTGCGACGGGATCGGCGGATGCGACAGCTGGCAGCAGTACAACGAGGATGCCAAGGGGGATTACTATTACTTCGTGTATATCCCGAAAGAGCTCGATCACGAGGAATATTACGAGAACATGGGAAAATACGACGCCTTTTCCTTCGGGTGGGACGACTGGAACGGGGACTACGAAAATGTCGAAGCATGGACCCCGAACAGGACGAGCTACTGGGCGATGCGTACCGAGAGTGACGATTATCTTCTCACGGCGGACCGCTACGTGATGGCACTGATACTGAACCGTGTCGTCTCGATGCTCGATGCAGGCTACCTCGCCTACAGGTACAACAAGGGCGTTTACGACGACAAGGGCCTGACGCTCGAATTCCGGCCGGGACTGGAGTATTCCGCGGTCGGGGTCAATTATCGTTTCTAGGGAGATTATGATGAAGAAGCTTACAATATTTCTGCTTGTGATCGTGACAGCCTCCCCGGGAGCGTTGAAAGCCGGATCATTCTCTACAGAGCTTTCATCGGAGGCTGGTGCCGGCGGCTACGGCTACCACCTTGCCTCTGAAGGTCTGCCCCAGGAAGACGATACCGCCCCCGCGGTCGGGACATACTCTCCCGCCGCAGAGGGCGCGTGGAGTTTCCTGCTTCCCGGCCTGGGACAGTACAGGATGGGGCGAAAGAAGAGGGCATATGTATATTTCGCTCTGGAGGGCGCTGGCTGGCTGATGCTCGGGACATCTCTCTACAGGTCTGATTCCAAAGAGGACGCCTACAATGATTACGCCCAGGCTTACGCGGGTGTCAACGGCACCGGGTATGACCAGAGTTATTACGAGAATGTCGGCAGGTGGATAAGCAGCGACGGCCCCGGTGGATACAACGAGTATGTCAGGCGCGAGGCCCGCGACCTGTACTACCCCGATCAGGAGGCGATGGACAGCTATTACCTCGATAACTATATCACGACGGAGATGTCGTGGCGGTGGAGCTCGTCCGAGGCCCAGCACAACTTCAACACCCTCAGGGGCGACAGCGAGGATGCCGAACGCTACGCGATTTACTCGGCTTTTTATCTCTTCGCGCTCAGGGTCGTCAGCTCTGTAGACGCGGTCTATATTGCCCGGAAGTCGGCGAATGACGCCGAAACCTCGTCGAACATTCCCGTGAGGATCGAGGCGGGACCGAGACCGGGCGGATTCTTTTTCGCGGTCAACAAACCGTTCTGACGATCCACCGTCGCGGGGAAACGGACGTCAGATGAAAACTCCTTCGATAACGTCATGCATCCTGCTTTGCGTAGTCACGCTGGCCGCCGGCGCGCGTGCCGGGGATGACTCCACTTCAGTCGCCGCGGCGGAGCCGCTCCGCGCGGAGCGGCTCGATATCGTCATCGGTGCGGGGAAACTGCGCGAGCCGCTCGGCCTCTCTGTCGATGACAGGGGATTCATCCTTGTCGCCGACCCGATGGCGGGAAAGGTATACAGGTATTCGCGCGATGGGACCCCTCTCGAATTCGAGGCGCCGGATCTCGATGCGGGATTCTACCCCCTGGACGTAGCGGCGCACGGCACGTTCGTATACGTGCTCGATTACGCGGGCAACAGGATACTGAGGTATGAATACAAGGGAGCCTGGCTCGATGTGCTTATCGAGTTCTCCAAGTATGAGAGGATGAAACCCGCTTCCCTGACGAGCAGCACGGGCGGACGGCTTCTTACGACCGATCTCGAGAATCACAGCCTGACAGTCTGGTCGCCCCTTCTCGATGTGGAGATAAAGACGGGGGAGTACGGCTGGGCGGACGGCAGTTTCGAGAAGCCGGTAAAGGCCGCCCTGTTCGGTGATGAGAAGATCGCCGTGGCGGAATTCGGGAATGCCCGCGTGCAGATCCTGGGAGGCTCGGGAGGTTTCGAGGGGTACGCTCTTCTCGCCGATGGGGAAGAGATGAGATCTCCCCGGTACGTCTGCGGCGGGCTCGACGGTTATCTCTTTGTGGCCGACCCGGGATCGGGCCGGGTCTACGGATTTACCCCTTCGCTCGACCACGTGCTGACGATAGGCGAAGGGGAAGATATCAGGCCCTCTGCGGTGGCGGTCTCATGGGACTTCCGCCTTTACGTCGCCGACCTCAAGACGAGGTCGATCCTCGTATATCGTCTAGACTACCCCGGTAAATGACCATGAGTTCCTTTCGACTTCAGGCAGCCGTTCTCCTGACATTTCTGGCCGCCGGACAGGCTTCGGCGACGGAGGATGGGAACCTGCGCGTGATGGCGCCGGTGCGCGACCACTATGTAGAGTCGAAGAGGATCGTTCTTTCCGAGGGTATGACCCGCATCGATCTCGGAGTGTCGTTCATCATAGCGGGGAGCGACTCGCTGACCATCGATGGCCTGCCGCTTCGGAGGGAAACGGATTACAGGATAAATGTACTCAAGGGCTCGCTGATACTTGTCGAGCCTCCTTCAGGAGGCGAGATACTCGAGGTCAGGTGGAAGCGCTACCCGTTCGCTTTCGCGCCCGTCTTCGCATCGAGGTTTCCGGGGGAACGTCCCGAGTACCAGGTCACGATGCCCGAGATCTCCACTGTGGACCGTAAGAGCGAATCGCAAGTCAATCCGTACAAGCTCAGGCTCTCCGGAAACAAGACTGTCGGATTCTCGGGAGGCTCGGGCAAGGACCTGGGCATCGACCAGAGTCTTCGGGTGACAATGATGGGAAAGCTGGCGAAGGACCTCGAGGTCCGGGCATATCTGACCGACGACAATCTTCCCGTCCAGCCCCAGGGCAACACTGAAGAGCTCAAGCAGCTCGACAAGGTCGCCGTTCAGGTCAAGAGCCGGCATACGGAGACGAACTTCGGCGATTTTATCAGCGGGAACAACTGGTCGAGTTTCTCTCGATTCGAGCGGGAGCTGCGGGGTGCCTCGGTGAAGGTGAACGCATGGAACCAGGAACTCTTCGCCGGGGGGGGGATAACCAAGGGCAGGTTCCAGAGATCGAATTTCTTCGGGATCGAGGGTGTCCAGGGGCCATACGAGCTTCTTGACGCGAGGCGTTTCAATGGCGTGATCATACTGCCGGGCACGGAAAAGGTATTTCTCGACGGCATGGAGATGCTTCGCGGCGCGGAGAACCACTACGTCATAGATTACGGCAGGGGGACGATCACATTCACCGAAAGGGTGACGATATCGGCCGATTCGGAGATCATCGTCGAATTCCAGAGTGGTGAGGACGGGTACGGCAGGACAACGCTTACTGGAGGCGTGGCATCGCCTCTCGCGGGTGGGGCGGTTACGCTGAGGGGATTCTACTTCAGGGAATCAGACGATCCCGACGATCCGGTGAGAGGCGTGATAACTGACGAGGAGAAGGATATCATCGCCGGGGCGGGAGACGATCCGCTGGGTGCGGTCAGTGAGGGGATAACGCCGGTCGAGAACGCTCTCGATGCATATATCCTCGTTCCAGCCGATACGCTGCCCGAGCATTTCGAGTTCGTTGAGGAGGGGGGGACGTTCATCGTAGACTTCTACGAAGCGGGAGACGGGAAAGGTGACTACGTCACCGATGGATTTACCAGGAGGGGCGAGGTGAAGTATGTGTATATCGGCCCCGGCCTCGGTAATTACCTCGTCGGCAAACCGCTCCCTCTGCCCGAGCGCAAGGAGGTCATCTCCCTCGGTATCGACGCGGCGAAGGGGAGCCTCTTCTTCTCGGGGGAGGGGGACATATCCATTTTCGACGCGAACGTCCTGTCCAGTATCGATGACGACGACAATGAAGGAGGGGCGCTCAGGCTCAGCGGCGGAGTGAAGGACCAGTCGATAGGCTCTACCAGGCTGTCACTGCTCGCAGAGTACTCCTCGCTCGAAGAGAGGTTCCACGCTCCCGACCAGGCGAGGGGCGCGTATTTTTACAGGAACTGGAACCTTTCAGACATTCCCCTCCAGGGAACGGAGAAGATCTCGGGCCTGAACCTGTTATGGGAGAGTGAGACGTTATGGAAGGTCACCGGAAGGTATGACAGGCTCGAGCGGACGGACGGGCCGGGGGCGAGGAAGGGCGAGGCTTCGCTGGCCTTCGGCGACAAAGCCGACCGCGGGCTGGAGTCGGCGGCTTACGATTCGAAGAACGATCTCGGCCGGGACAGGAGGTACCTGCACGCGGATGGAGCGTTCGGTTTCTGGAAACTCCTTCCGCGGGCCGTATTCGATACCGAAAGGTACCGGTCGTTTAATTCCGACGCTCCCGATACGGGCAGGTTCTACTATCAGAATATTTTCTCTGTGTCCAGGAGGGGAGCGGGAAGTTTCAGGGGGACGCTTTCTTATACAATGAGGAACACCGACAGTATGGAGGACGAGGGAGGGGAGTGGTTCAGGTCGAGGGAGAACGACGAGATCAGGTTCGACGGGGGGTTCACCTCGGGAGAGTCGATAGTGGAGCTTGTTGCGAGCAGGCGAAACACCAGATATGAAGATACTGGCGGGAACGCGAGGAACGATCTCGCGAGGCTCAGGTACAGGGATGTATGGTGGGCCGGCTCGATGACGAACGATCTGAGCTACCGCATAAGCTCGGGAGTCGACAGAAAACTAGAGAAGGCTGTCGTATACGTCGGCGACAACCAGGGCGATTACGACGAGGATGGCAGCGAGGTCGGGCAGAACAGGGGCGACTACATGATCATCTTCCTTCCAGCCGAGGACGTGGTCCCCGTCCGGACGGTGGAGCTCTCATGGAAGCTCAGTATCGGGAGCGGCGTTCGCGGCCTGTCTCTCATGCTCTCCGAGGATACCGGAACGTGGCAGTGGATCAGAAGGAACGTATCAGTCGATAACTTCTTCTCAGTCGTAGAGAGATCCCGCAGCGATGAGCTGGCGAAGCTCTACCTTCTCGACCCGTCCGTCCTGCAGAGAGATGAGTGGACGCTCTACGGAAAAAACAGTTTCAGGACGGAGTGGGGTTTTCTCGGGGATGTGAAGGGTTACAATCTCAGGCTGGTCTATTTCAGGGAGGATGAGGAGGACAACCGCAGCGAGGATGTCTCTGTAGAGAGATACAGCAGGGAGATCCAGGGAAGGTTCGAGCTGATCCCGGTCAGTTCGCTCACCCTGACTTTCCAGGGACAGACCTCGTTGAGTTCCCGAATGGTCACGGGGGCGGCTGGCCAGATGTACAGGGTAGAATCCCTCGAGGGCTCGGTGATACTGGCCTGGAAGCTGAGACCATCGATCAGGCTCGCCCTGGAGGGTGGCGTGGAGGAGAGGAAGGACGCAGTCTCGCTGGCTGAGCAGGTCTCGATCTTCGGCGCTCCCTCCTGCGACGCATCGATCGGGACGAGGATCCATGTCAATGCCCTTCTGCGGCTGACCTTGACAGATGAGAAGGCGAGTGAGGGCAAACCTCTCTTCTTCCTCGAGGATGGCCTGAGGCAGGACTGGACAGTCGTGGGACAGTACAGGTTCACGAAGTTCATCAGTTTCGGAATAAATTACAACGGGTACAGGGAAAAGGATTACACCGGAGAGGTAAGGACAGTCCATGCTTTCAAGCTGGAAAGCCGCGCTTACTTCTAGAGCGTTCGTGGCGGCCGCGCTCGTCGCGACGGCGGTCCTCTCCGCCCCGTGGGGAGGTGTGTCCGCCGCAGGGGGCATCGCTTCCGCACAGGAGGTCGGGGACAGCGCATCCGTGGTCCGTCCCTGGATATCGAAGGTCCGCTGGGAAGGATTGGAGCTGATCGATGTCGGGGCAGCCGGACGCGGGAGCTATCTCAGGAAGGGCTCTCAGCTGAGCGATTCACTCCTCGATCTCGAGCTCGGGAGGATCGATTCCCTGTGCTTCTCCGTTGGACTGCTCGGCGCGCGTGCCGCCGTCGACACGGTGGTGAGGGGAGAGTCAGTAGAGATAACGATGCTGATCTCCGAAGGAAGCCTGACGAGGATCGATGGCGTCACGGTCACAGGATCGGAAGTCATCCCCGAAGCGGAGCTGGTGGGTAAGCTCGGAGCCGGCGAGGGTATGCCGTTCGATCCGGTCGCCTTGGAGAGCGCGATGAAGGAGCTTCTGGGTGAGCTTAATCATGCAGGCTATCCCTATGCCCAGGTCTGGATGACCGGTTTCGAATACGATCCCGGGTCGAACACCGTAGATCTGAACTTCGCCGTATACGGCGGCGAGGAATCGATAGTGGAGACAGTCGTTTTCGACGGCCTCACGAAGACCGATACCTCGCTGGCGCTTAAGACCTCGAGACTCGGTGAGGGAGAGCGGTTCGACGAGGAGAAGCTGGCTCGGGCTCCGCGCTATCTCTCGGCCTCCGGCCTCTTTTCCAGCGTCGGCCAGCCCGAGGTCAGAAGGCTCGGCCCCGGAACGGTGGATGTGAGGATCCCCGTCGAGGAGATGAATCGGGGGAATTCGATCCAGGGAATATTCGGGTTTGCCAAGAAAGAAGACGAAGGCTATGTCACGAACGGGTCAGTCGACATCGCCCTGAGGAATATCGGGGGCAGCGGAAGGGACGTCGATTTCAGGTGGCTCAACGATGGAGTGAGTTTCCAGACGCTCCAGTTCAGGTACTCAGAGGATTTCTTTTTCTCGCTCCCTCCCGGACTGGACGCGGAGTTGAGGCAGGACGTTTACGATACTCTGTACGACTACTCGATGGTCGGCTTCGACATGAGCCTCAGCTTGAGTCCGGGCAGCGAGCTGTCAGCCGGCTATTCATGGGACAACAACATCCCGCAGAACGATCCCGATCTTGACAGGAGCGTGCGTCACAGGTTCCGCACGGGAGCAAGGGCGATCTGGCCGGGGCGCGCCCATCTGGCTCTAAGGGTGGAGGGAGCGTTACGGAAGGGATACACCGGCGACGTGACTGACACCGATGGCCAGCTTCTTTACAGTGTCGAAGGGGACACTGAGATACCTGTCTTTTCCAGGCAGTCGGTCTACATGCGGCTCGTTTCGATGGGAGTCTTCTCCAAAGATGCCGTCCAGCCGGCAGAGACGTACCCGCTCGGCGGGGCGAGGAGCCTGAGAGGATATCGCGAGAACCAGTTCCGCGGCGAGAAGATCGGCTGGGCCAACTTCGAATACAGGTTCGGCGGGGCTTCGAGGATATTCCTTTTCTACGACGCCGGGGTGTATTACAGGAAAGACACCGGCTGGAACTTCCTCGACGGGCTCGGGTTCGGTCTTATGTCCTCCTCGAAGCTCGGCACGGTGGCGCTGAGCTTCGGAATGGGAGAGAAGGTCGCACTGGACGGCATGCTGATCCACATATCTCTTATCGAGAACTTCTGAGCATCCGAAAAAACTTGGTAGCAAGGGCAGGACCTGTAGATTATACTAGATTGCCCTTGAACGAATGACGAGAGGAGGCTCCGCGTGACGGAAGTCGAAAAGGCCAGGGCGGGCGAGATAACATCCGCACTGAAGGAAGTGGCGCGGTTCGAAGGAATAGATCCCGAAGAGCTCAGGGTCCTTGTCGCCGACGGGAGGGTCGTGATCAACGGGTACGCTCGTTCTCACAGCCGGGTGATAGGTATCGGCGAGGGTCTGAGCACAAAGGTAAACGCCAATATAGGTACGAGCCCGGACCATGACGATCCCGCGATAGAACTGGAGAAGCTCGAAGTCGCCATAGAGGCTGGAGCCGACGCTCTGATGGACCTCTCGACTGGGGGAGACATCGACGCGATAAGGCGGACGATCCTCGAGAAATGCACAGTCCCTGTCGGGACGGTCCCGATATACCAGTCTGTCGTCGAGGTGACGAGAAGAGGCGGGGAGATAGCGGACTGCACGAAGAAAGATTTTCTCGGAGTAGTCGAGCGCCAGGCGAAAGACGGCGTCGATTTCATGACTATACATTGCGGCCTTGTGCGCAGGCTCGCCGAAGAGGTGGCCAGGAGCAGGACCGCCGGAGTCGTAAGCCGGGGAGGCTGCTTCCTTCTCCAGTGGATCGTGAAGAATGAAAAGGAGAACCCGTACTACGAATATTACGACGAGCTCCTCGAGCTCGCGCACGAATACGACTTCGCGCTGAGTCTCGGAGACGGCCTGCGCCCCGGAGCGATCGCCGATTCGACCGACCGTCCGCAGATAGGCGAACTGCTCGTCATCGGGGAACTGGTCGACAGGGCGAGAAAAGCGGGGGTCAGCGTTTTCGTCGAGGGCCCCGGCCATGTGCCTATCCACGAGATCCCCGCGAACATGATGCTGCAGAAGAAGGTCTGCGGAGGAGCGCCCTTCTACGTTCTCGGACCGCTCGTGACAGATGTCGCCCCCGGATACGATCACATCACCGCAGCGATCGGCGGTGCGGTCGCGGCGTGGCACGGTGCCGATTTCCTCTGCTATGTCACACCGGCGGAGCATCTGAGGCTCCCTTCTGTAGCGGATGTGCGTGACGGCGTCATCGGCACGAGGATCGCCGCCCATGCGGGAGATATCGCCAAGGGCGTCCGCGGAGCGGCCGACTGGGACCGGAAGATCTCAACCTCGAGGGCGAAGCTCGACTGGCAGGCAGCTCTCGATTCGAGTATCGATCCTCCGAAGGCGAGGGAGATGTTCGACGCGAGCCCCGCGGGATCGGAGGACCTCTGCACGATGTGCGGGGAGTTCTGCGCGATCAGGGGGACGAAGCGCAGCAGGGAATAGCAGGGGCGGAGGAGGATCTCGATGCCTGGCGTAGAGGCATTTCTCGATCTTGTACCCCATGACTACAGGGAATCACTTCTTGAGCCTGACGCACCGGTGCGTCTGAGCTCCGCGATAGCGTCGGGCCCTGTGCCGCCGGCTCTTCTGCTGCGTTTCGCGCGCGAGATATCCTTTTCCGGTATCGATATACTCGAGCGGGCGGTGATCTCCTCCTCTGGAAAGGACGACCTCTTTGAGGGGCCTGCCGAGGAGGATCTTTCCGGGGAGGCGCCGCGGCAGGTGCCCCGGCAGGCCGGCATCGACCCGGCCGAGCTCGAGAGGGCGATCGACCGCGATATAGGCAGGATACAGGAGATCCTCGGTGAGAAGCGCGAAGGGCAGGCGGCGATGGCCAGGACGGTCATGACCGCGCTCGTGCGGGACGAGATCTCGTTCGTAGAGGCTGGAACAGGAACGGGGAAATCCCTAGCCTATCTCCTTCCGTCCGCCATCTTCTCTGCTGCGACCGGCGAGCGGATCGTCATCTCCACCCACACGAGAAATCTCCAGCAGCAGCTCCTCGAGAAGGAGCTTCCGATCCTCCGTTCATTCACCGGGCCGGGCCTGCCGGTAGAGAGGCTGATGGGCAGGGAGAACTATATCTGCTCGCGAAAGCTCGTCTCCAGGACGGTAAGGCTCGCCGGCGACGACCCGGAGGGGGCCCTGAAGCTCGGGCTCGCCGCCGCACTGGCCTCCGAGGGAACTGCCGAGTCGATCCCGTCATCCGCCATGCCCTTTCCCGCTCGCTCGATCTGCGCACCTCCACGATGCCTGATGAAGGCCTGCTCACACGCCGGAGGCTGTCCGCTGCTCTCGGCGAGAAAGAGGGCGGCAGAGTCGGCGATCCTCTTTGTGAACCATGCTCTGCTGATGACGGACTACAGGCAGGGAGGGACTGTCCTCGGCCCGTATACCCGCGTCATATTCGATGAGGCTCATCATCTCGAGAAATGCGTGATGGACAACCTCTCGACGAGGATATCGTCGAACACACTCGAGAGGATATTCGAGCAGATCGAGCCGGTATCGCCCCTGTCGCAGAGATGGAAGATGCTGGTCCATGAACTGGGGGCTGCCGGAGGTGGAGACGAGGCGTCCAGCTGGGCGGGCAGGGTGCAGGCCCTCTCGGGGAAGAAGGGTGAGCTCGAGGCCGATTATGCGGCGATATTCTCGGCAGCAGCGGCACTTTCGAGTGGTGGAGCGGCAGGGACGAGAACACGGTACGGCGAAGGGACGTTCTCTGAAGCGGACGATGTATTTGACCGCTTCTACTTTATTAATAATGAAATACGAGAGATACTTAAACTGTTTTGTAGTGTGAGTGTCCCCCAGTCGATGATGGTCATGCAGAACGAACTGCGCTTCATCGACGAGGAGCTCGAGGGGCTGGCCGAATCGGTGAGATACCTCCAGGACGGTTCAGATCCCGACGGGGTCTTCTGGATAGAATGGACAGGGGGCGGCAGGGTCGCCGCTCTCTGCGGCTCTCCCCTCGAGATCGACAGGCGCTTTGCGGACTATCTCGAGGAGCGTACCGCCACGGCCGTCTTCACCTCTGCCACGCTGGCCGAGAACGGGTCGTTCGGTTACGTGATGGACAGGCTGGGGATAGGCCTGACCGGGAAGGAGCCGGTGAACCTCGTTGCGGGCTCACCCTTCGACTACGAGAGGAACCTCCTTATAATGAGGACAGGCGGCGGCAGCGATCCTAACGACGAATCGTTCGCCGGAAATGTGGGCCGGATGATATCAGGCCTGTCGGGAGCAACGGGCCGGAGGATAATGGCCCTTTTCACTTCGTACAGGATGTGCCTTGCCACGAGGGATGAGCTCGAAGACCTCGGATTCAGCGGGACCCTTCTCGTGCAGGGGGGCGGCATGAGCAGGGAAGAGCTGGCGTCGACGTTCAGGTCGTCCGGGGGCGCGGTTCTTCTCGGAGTAGCCTCCTTCTGGGAGGGAGTCGATTTTCCCGGCGGCGAGCTCGAGATCCTCGTTATACCCAAGCTCCCCTTTCCTGTTCCGACTGAGCCTGTCATCGAGGCGAGGTCCGAGAGGATGCAGGCAGATGGAGGTAATCCATTTACGATGCTTTCCCTTCCCGAGGCGATCCTGAGGCTGAGGCAGGGGGTAGGGAGGTTGATCAGGAGAAAGGACGACCGCGGGGTGGTGGTCCTGATGGATCCCCGTCTCGGAACGAAGTCGTACGCTCCCGCTGTACTTTCGTCGCTGCCGGTGAAGGCGAAGCAGGTATCCTCGATCGGTGACGCCGCCGGCTCGGCGGCCGGATGGTTTGAAAAGAAAGGGATGTAAAGGGACGGTTACAGTTCTCAGGCGCCATTTACGGTTGCCATCGGGGGTGCGGATAGTGTAGAGTGATTCCCGTTCAAACGGGCGCAAGATTATGATTTAACACATATTATTACAGAGCGTTACGTGATTGACCGAAACCTTGTTCGGAGGTAACTGGAAATGAGTCCGGAAGTAATCAGAGCTCCCCGCGGCAGTGATATCACCTGCCAGGGATGGTTCCAGGAAGCGGCGATGAGGATGCTCATGAACAACCTCGACCCGGAGAACGCGGAGAATCCCGCAGAGCTGGTCGTGTACGGGGGCAGGGGGAAAGCGGCGAGGAACTGGGACTGCTACTACGCCATCATCGATACCCTCAAGCGCCTCGGTAACGACGAGACCCTTCTGATCCAGTCGGGAAAGCCGGTCGCGGTATTCCCGACCCATGAGGGCGCCCCGCGCGTTCTGCTCGCCAACTCCCTTCTCGTTCCGAAGTGGGCCACGTGGGAGCACTTCTGGGAGCTCGAATCGAAGGACCTGATGATGTACGGCCAGATGACGGCCGGCTCCTGGATGTACATCGGCACGCAGGGGATCCTGCAGGGGACATACGAGACATTCTCCGAGTGCGCCAGGCAGCATTTCGGAGGGACCCTTGCAGGGAGGTTCGTCCTCTCAGGCGGACTCGGCGGGATGAGCGGAGCTCAGCCTCTCGCCGTGACGATGAACGGCGGCGTCTGCCTCATAGTCGAGGTCGATCCCGAACGGATCAAGAGAAGGCTCGAGACAAAATACTGCGACGTGATGGAGACAGACCTCGACACCGCCCTCGCGAAGGCGGAAGAAGCTGTGAAGGCGAAAAAGCCTTTATCGATAGGCCTTGTCGGGAACGCGGCCGATGTCTTCCCTGAGCTCGCGAAGAGAGACATCGTCATCGACGTTGTCACCGATCAGACCTCCGCTCACGATCCGCTCAACGGATATGTGCCTAGAGGATACACGCTCGAAGAGGCAGCGGGACTGAGGGAGAGCAATCCCGACAGGTACATCAAGGAGGCGACCGAGTCCATCGTCCTCCATGTCCAGGCGATGCTCGACCTGCAGGCGAAGGGATCGATCGTATTCGATTACGGCAACAACATCCGCGGACAGGCTGAGACCGGCGGCCTGAAGAACGCCTTCGATTTCCCCGGTTTTGTTCCCGCATTCATAAGACCGATGTTCTGCACCGGCAAAGGGCCGTTTCGATGGATCGCCCTTTCCGGAAAGAAGGAGGATATCTGGAGGACCGACGACCTCGTCCTCGAGATGTTCCCCGAGAACGAATCACTCTGCCGCTGGATAAGGATGGCACGCGAACAGGTCGCCTTCCAGGGACTGCCTTCGAGGATCTGCTGGCTCGAGTACGGCGAGAGGGAAAGACTGGGCCTCGCGATGCATGACCTCGTGGCCAGCGGGGAGATCAGCGCGCCGATCGTCATCGGGCGCGATCATCTCGACAGCGGGTCGGTCGCTTCACCGTACCGGGAGACTGAGGCTATGAAGGACGGCAGCGACGCGGTGGCGGACTGGCCGATCCTCAACGCGCTGCTCAATACCGCGAGTGGAGCGGCATGGGTCTCGGTCCATCACGGGGGTGGTGTGGGCATGGGATTATCGATCCACGCCGGTATCGCGGTGGTGGCCGACGGAACGCCGGAAGGCCGTATAAAATTAGCGCGTTGCCTCAATAATGACCCTGGCACAGGAGTTGCAAGACACGCCGATGCCGGCTATACGATAGCCATTGAAAAAGCGAAAGATGCAGGGCTCGACCTTCCGATGCTGGGAAAATGATTACCCTTCCGCATCGGCCGGGCAGGAACGGTTCAAAACCGGGTACCACTTTCGCAACACACGATTTATGCATTTTGCCCGCGTATGGGCGGGACTGTGGTTCGATTATGCAAGGAGTGGCGCTTGCCTGACTCTGTCGATTTGGTGCTCCTCGGCGCCGGACAGCTGATAACCTGTCGAAGCGGCGAAAAGGGACCACGAAGGGGAAGAAATCTTGCAGATCCCGGCCTGGTAAAAGGCGGCGCTATAGCCGTCTCAGCCGGTCGGATCGTCGCGGTGGGCACGGAGGACGAGGTAAAGACCGCTGTCAGGGGCTCAGAGATAATTTCGACGATATACGCCGATGGCCGGGTAGTGATGCCCGGCTGGGTCGACCCTCACACGCACGCCGTCTTCGCCGGATACAGGGCCGACGAGTACGAGGCGAGGATCAGGGGAGACAGTTACCTCGATATCGACAAACGCGGAGGCGGGATCAAGCGCTCCGTCAGGGAAGTACGGGAGACCGGCGAGGACAGGCTGTTCGAGAAGAGCAGGCGACGGGTCCTCAAGATGCTCGAGCAGGGCGTCACGACGATCGAGATCAAGAGCGGATACGGGCTCGATCTAGAGAGCGAGATGAAACAGCTCCGGGTGATCGCGCGTCTCGGCGCGGGAACTCCTCTTGACGTGGTGGCGACTTTCATGGGCGCTCATCACAAGCCGCCCGGCGGTAAGGAAGATGACACGTACATCGACAAGCTGATAGACGAGATGATGCCGGCGGTAGCCGAAGCGGGGCTTGCCAGGTACATCGACGTGTTCTGTGAGAAAGGCGTCTTCGACGTGGAAGAGACGAGGCGGATACTCGAGGCGGGAAAAAAGCACGGCTTCGGCCTGAAAGTGCATTCCGACGAGATATACGCGCTGGGCGGGACAGAGCTCGCCGTCGAGATGGGAGCCGTCTCGGTCGAGCATCTCACAAAGGTGACCGCGGACGGGATAGCCGCTCTCTCAGGAAGTCCGACGATAGCGGTTCTCCTGCCGGCGACCTCTTTCGGACTTGCTTCGAGGCATTACGCTCCCGCCAGGGAGATGATCGATTCCGATGTGGCGGTCGCCCTTTCAACTGATTTCAACCCGGGGAGCGCGCCTTCGCATTCGATGCCGCTCGCCGTTTCGATAGCCTGTTCCCAGATGGGGATGGTACCGGCAGAGGCGATAGTCGCCGCGACATACAACGCCGCGTGCGCAGTCGGTATGGCGGATGAAGTGGGATCTCTGGAAAAGGGCAAGAAGGCTGATTTTGTGATCTACGATGTGGAGGACTATCGCGAGATACCGTCCCGTGCGGGTGAAAACCACGCCGCAGTCGTATTCAAGGATGGCGAAGTGGCCTGGGAGCTCCAGGGGTACCGGGAGAGAAGCGAGGTGGGGCTGTGAGCAAGGCCAGTCAGTACAGACAGAAGGCTCAGGGTTTCCTGAAGAAGGGCAAGGTAAGTGAAGCGATCGAAGCTTACAAGAAGCTCCTCCAGGTCGAATCCCGCAATCCGAACCTCTACAACGAGCTCGGCGACATATACCTGAAGGCTGATGACAAGATGCAGGCCGTCTCGTCCTTCGAGAAGGCCGTTGACAATTACGAAAAGGTCGCCCTGTACAACAACGCCGTAGCGGTGTGCAAGAAGATACTCAGAGTCGTCCCCAACAGGCTCGAATCGATATTTAAGCTCGGAGAGCTCAAGGCAAAGCAGAAATTCACCGGCGAGGCCTGCGGGCTCTTCATCCAGTATTTCGACATGGTAACCGTCGACGAGGGCGGAGCGCGGCCGGAGATGGTCCTCCCGAAGGTGGAGCTGGCACTGGAGCTCGTGCCGGAAGATGACGAGCTTCACTCAAGGGCCGGCGAGGTCCTTACCCAGATCGGGCTGAAGATCGCGGCGGCAGAGATATTCGCGAAACTTATCGTCCGGAGCGTCGGTAAGGGTGACGGTGACAAGACAGATTTCTACCGGAGCAGGCTCGATCTTCTCCGGGGAGCGCTGTCAGCCGAGGAACAGGGAAGGATCGAGGAGATCCTCAGCGAGTGTATCGAGCTGGCAGATGACGAAGATATCGACGAAGAGCCTGATCTTACCGTGGAGGAGATCGATACTTCCGCTGCCGCTGAGGCCGCGGGGAGCAATCCGGCTGAAGCGGAGGCCCCGGCGCAGGAACCTGTCGTCGAGGAAGTGCCGGCCGCCGCTGGGACCCCCGTGCAGGAATCCCGGACCGAGCCCGCCGCTGAGGCTCCCGTGAACGAGTATGAGATACCGGCAGAGCCCGCCGCTGAGGCTCCCGTGAACGAGTATGAGATACCGGCGGAGCCCGCCGCTGAGGCTCCCGTGAACGAGTATGAGATACCGGCAGAGCCCGCTGCTGAGGCTCCCGTGAACGAGTATGAGATACCGGCGGAGCCCGTTGTTGAGACTCCCGTGAACGAGTACGAGATACCGGTCGAGCCTGTGGCTGAGCCTGTCGTGGAAACCGCTCCTGTTCCGAAGGCGGCCGAGGAGTATATCATCGATGAGGTCCCCGCTGACGATACGGAAGAGGAACCTGACGCGGGCGTCACTGAAATCGACGACGATCTTTCCGACATCCTCGAAGCCGAGGACGCCGCCATTGAGTCAGATACGGTCGATACGGAGAAACTCGCCGAGGAGATCACGAGCGAGATCACGAGCGATGTGGAGGAGAATGATTTCAGGAGTCACTACGATCTCGGCATGGCTTACATCGAGATGGCCCTCTACAACGAGTCGATCAAGGAACTGCAGATATCGTCGAGGTCCGAACAGCTTCAGCTCAGAAGCCTCGAGATGATAGGTCACTGCTTCCTGCTTCTCGACAATCCGCGGCTTGCGGTCAAGCAGCTCAACCGAGGGCTGGAGATCGCTATGAATACGGGCGGGGACAACCTCGGTATCCATTATAATCTCGGTCTCGCGTACGAGGCGCTCGAAGAATCCGACAAGGCGAGGGAGCATTTCGAGGAAGTCTATATAGTCGACGTGACCTTCCGCGAGATCTCGGAAAAGATGAAGAAGTACAGCACCGTAAGCTGAAAGAACCGGATGAACTCCATTTCTTCCTGCGACCTTCACATACATTCGTACTATTCAGACGGGGCGATGTCCCCTGCGTCTATCGTGCGCGCTGCTGCCGATGCGGGACTTTCAGCGGTGTCGATATCCGATCACGATACGGCCGCCGGGCAGGAAGAAGCGATCGAGGCGGGCAGGGCGCTGGGGGTTGAAATCGTCACCGGAATCGAGTTCAGCGTAAAGGAAGAGGAACTAGACATACATATCCTCGGATACTGCGTCGGTCTTTCCGATATGAGACTGGCCGCCGTCCTCGAGGACCTCGAGAGGGGCAGGGCGGAGAGGGCGGCGAAGATCGCCGTCAAGCTTCAGGAACTCGGGGTGTCAGTGACACTGGATGATATCCTGGCTGAAGCGGGGCCCGGTACGGTCGGAAGGCCGCATGTCGCGAAGGTGCTGCTGAATAAAGGTGTCGTGATCGAGTTTCAGGAGGCTTTCGACAGGTTTCTCGGTTATGGAGCTTCATGCTACGTCCCCAAGAAGGTACTCCCCCTTGAAGATGTCGTTTCGATAGTGAAGGGATCGGGCGGCGTCGCCGTGTGGGCCCACCCAGGCGCGAACATAAGAAAGCGGCGGCTGTGCGACCGGATCTTCAGCAGCGGAGTGACCGGGATCGAAGCCTGGCACCCCAATCACTCTGAGGATATTACGAGACGCGCGCTCAGCGAGGCCGGCAGACACGGGCTGGTCTGCACCGGCGGATCGGACTATCATTTTGAAGAGGCAAAAAAGGCCGCTATCGGCGAGATTCCGGTGCCGTACGACTCAGTAAGGGAACTTCGCAGGCTTGCATCCGGACTTTCGGCTTGACCGGCGGGCATGCTGCCCCACAATATCAATATATGACACGTCTGAAGGATCTTGTCCGGCCCCGCATCGCAGGGTCATTCTTATTATTGCTCACCGCGGCCGCTACTTTTCCCGCGACCGGATCAGGCAGCGAAGCGTCGAGGTATGGGGGGGCGTACCTTTCCGCCGCCGGTGATACGCTCGCGCTGCCCGGCGAGGTCTTCGTAATGACTGCCGAAGATCTGGCCAGGTTCGACATAAACACGATCGAGGATATAATCGAGCATCTCCCCGGCGTAAACGTCCT
Organism: Candidatus Krumholzibacteriia bacterium; assembly: GCA_963836185.1. Taxonomy (GTDB): domain Bacteria; phylum Krumholzibacteriota; class Krumholzibacteriia; order Krumholzibacteriales; family Krumholzibacteriaceae; genus JAUWCL01. The sequence goes on along the minus strand of CAWIIQ010000001.1, from coordinate 2,015,381 downwards.
GCAGGATGGACCGCCCGGCTCGAGGACCCTGTACACGATCGATGGCAGGACGGTCAAGGGGATGAATCTGCTCGTCAACGGCGTACCGTACAACGATCCCTACAACGAGGACCCACTGGCTAGGTTTCTGACCCTGTCGAGGGTACGCCGGGTAGAGGTGATCTACAGCAGCTCGCCATCGCTCACAGGCCGGGCCGCCTCGGGTGGAGTGATAAATGTCGTCCTTGAGGAAGGGGGCAGGGAGCCTCCCTTCGCAGCTGGTGATTTCACCTGGGGAGCGAACGGACGGAAATCCCGCAAGGCCTGGTTCTCGTCACCCGACGCCTTTATAAACGGTACGATCACATATGATGAATATATGCAGGATTTTTTCGAAACCGTGGTCGATGACGAGACAGCGCTGGTTGGCGAATATAACTCGAGATCAGTAATGCTCGACTTGACCTTGAGGGGGAAAGCGGGCGACAGGGTGCTGGTCCGGTTGAGGACGTTTGAGGATACCTACAACGGCACGCGGGCCTGGCCATATTATCGCGACCCGGCCCAGCCCCCGGAGAGTGTCAGGTACGATGGCCTCGATTCGGAGATCAGGTACGTCAGGGGCGGCGCCGAGGTCTCCCTGAGACAGCGGTTTGTCGAGATGCGGAGAAGGACGGGCATGACCTCCGGGCTGGTCTTCGGGGGAGCTGTCACGTGGCATGGCCTTGCCGGCTCGATCGCCGCGAAAGGATTCGTCTCGGCTGAGCGGGCGGCGTTCGAGAACCTGCTCATCAACACTCCTTTCTCACCGGATGTCGACCGGGCCGAGGCAGGCCTGACGCTGGGCGGCGATGCCGGAGCACTGCGCTGGAGAGGCGGGGTCTCAGCGGGTACGATGACCGGATCGGGTTTCTTCGCCGGCGGTGAAGCGGCTCTCTCACATGGAGATGAGAAGGGATTGTACCAGACCCTTATCGTGGCCAGGCGTGTCAGGACACCGACCGTCGAAGAGCTCTACCAGCCTGAACTCGAGTACCTTCCCGGAGGCGATCAGTTCAGCACCGCCGGTAACACCGGCCTGGGGCATGAGACCTCAGACGAGATCTCTCTCGGGCTGGGCTACGGGACATCGTTTACGACCGATATCTTCGCGAGGCTCGAGCGAAACAGGATAATCCTCGAAGGTTCAGATCCGGCTGTTTATATTTCCGAAGGAAGCGACGATGTGATCGGGCTGCGAGCCTCGCTGAAGGGCGGGGGATCGACAGGTATCGCTTCTTTCAGTTACCACTGGCAGCTCAGGGGCTACTGGTTCGCCGACAGGGCAGAGATCACGCCCGGCGTCCCCGAGTATTATGCGAGGGCCGGACTATGGCTGAGCAGGCCGTCGTTTAAAAAGACGGAGCTGTTTACTGTCGGGATCTACGCTTCCGAGACAGGGAGCCGGCTCTTTTCCGGAGTCGAGCTCGCCCCTTATACGCTTCTCGATCTGTCCGTTTCGCTCACCGTGATTGGAGCAGTGGTGAGATTCGAGATGAAGAATATCCTCGATGAACAGTACGAGACTGTGCCGGGGATGTATATGCCCGGCTCGCACTACCGCTTCGGAATAAACTGGCGTCTTTTCGACTGACGCATCCGGCCGTCTCCGCAACCTCTTCTGATGGCAGAAAATCCGACACGAGGTAAACGATTCTGGACACTGTACAGCGCCTCGTTCCTGTAAATACTACCATGCATTGTGCGAATCCCCTTGCATGCTGCACCAGGCCGGCGCCTCCGCGGCGTATTCGGGCCCGGTCGGCGAATTCTTCGGTAAGCCGCTGTAGACAGGTCTTTTCAGGGGAATCGAATTTTCCGCGATCGATCCTTTCAAGCATGACCCGCACTTCGATTTCATCCTGAAAACTGTTGTCTCTCATCCTGTTATCCTGCCTGCCTGCCTGTGGCATACTTATTGCGGTCAAAGATGTGAAATTGAGGGCTGAAGTAATTATTAGGGCAGAATAACGCTCACGACTGTATCGAGTGGTTGAGGATTTGCATCAGGTTCGTGAGGATTGAAATCCGGGCGGAGGAAGTCCTTGAGTGACAATATAGCCAACCAGCTGATGGAGTCGAGTCTTATCAGCCAGGACCAGCTCGAACTTGCTCTTTCCGAGCAGGGGCAGTCCGGCGGCAGCCTCGGCTACAACCTGGTAAAGACGGGAGCGATTTCGGAGAAAGCTTTCTCCGAGTTCCTCTCGCAGCAGTACCAGGTACCCGCGGTCGACCTCGACGAGCTCGAGGCGGAAGAACATTCCGTCGAGCTCATCCCGTCAGAGGTAGCGACCAAGTTCCAGGTCGTACCCATTTCCAGGGAGGGCAGGGTCCTGACTCTGGCGATGGCCAATCCCGACAACATATTCGCTATCGATGACATCAAGTTCATCACCGGTCTTGAAGTGCGTCCGGTAGTCGCTACTGAGACGGCGATCAAGAGGGCGATCGACCGTTTTTACGATTCGGCCGACTCTCTGGCCGAAGTGATGCGTGACATCGAGGATGAAGACTTCGAGATAGTCGAAGAGATGGATGATGACATGGGGCTCGCCGAGGCGCAGAACGAGGACGCCCCGGTGGTCAAGCTTGTCAACTCTCTCATATCGGACGCGGTGAACAAGGGCGCCAGCGATATCCATGTCGAGGCATTCGAGAAAACGATGAGGGTGCGCTTCAGGATAGATGGACAGCTGCACGAGATGATGTCGCCCCCGATAAAGATGAGAGGCGCGATAACCTCACGACTGAAGATCATGGCCGAGCTGGACATCGCCGAAAAAAGGGTTCCGCAGGATGGCCGTATAAAGATCAGGATTGGCAGCAAGAAGATCGACCTTCGTGTAAGCACACTTCCCACGATCTTCGGCGAGAAGATCGTAATGCGAATCCTGGACAAGAGCAACCTCCAGATAGATCTCACGAAGCTGGGGTTTCAGCCCGAAGCTCTCGAGAAGTTCCTCTACGCGATCGAATCGCCTTACGGAATGGTGCTCGTGACCGGTCCTACCGGTAGCGGAAAGACGACGACTCTGTATTCCGCTCTTCACAAGATCAACCTTCCGCACCACAACATCATGACCGCCGAGGACCCGGTCGAGTACAACCTCGAAGGGATCAACCAGGTCAACGTGCACGAGGAGATCGGGCTGACCTTCGCGTCCGCGCTGAAGGCGTTCCTTCGCCAGGATCCGAACATCGTGATGGTCGGTGAGGTCCGTGACCTCGAGACAGGATCGATCGCAGTCAAGGCGGCGCTCACAGGTCACCTTGTGCTCAGTACTCTTCATACGAATGATGCAGCCAGCACGATCAACCGAATGATCGACATGGGTGTCGAGCCGTTCCTCGTAGCGAGCTCGACGAACTTGATCCAGGCTCAAAGGCTGCTAAGGCGGCTATGTGAGAACTGCAAGAAAAAAGAAATGCTTCATCCCGAGGTGATGCGCGAACTCGGCTTGCCTGATGAACCGCCATTCGAGGTATTCGAACCCGTAGGCTGCCCGAAGTGCAGCAACACCGGGTATAAGGGCAGGACCGGCCTTTACGAGGTCATGCCTATATCGAGCGAGATAAGAGAGATGATACTCAACAGATGTTCGTCAATGGAGATCAAGGAGCAGGCGGTCAAGGAAGGCATGCTTACGCTCAGGTCAGACGGCATCGAGAAGCTCAAGGCCGGATGGACCTCGGTAGAAGAAGTCCTCCGAGAGACGACAGATCAGTAGGGAAGAAGGAAAGATATGCTGAATCTCAGAGACCTGTTACAGGAGATGATAGACAAGAATGCGAGCGATCTTCACATTACGGCGGGAGTCCCGCCGATGCTGAGAGTAGACGGTGTGATGCACGCGACTTCGCATCCCGTTGTGACTCCTGAGTTCAGCAAGCAGATCGCATACAGCGTCCTTACCGATGAACAGCAGAAAAGATTCGAGAATGACAAGGAACTCGATTTCTCGTTCGGGGTCCAGGGCCTGTCGCGATTCCGTGCGAATGTATTCCAGCAGAGAGGCGTAACAAGCGTCGCTATCCGGCAGATCCCGTTTGAGATCCTGGGATTCGACGATCTCGGCCTTCCTCCCGTCGTGAAGTCATTCGCTGAGAAACAGAAGGGACTCGTCCTGGTCACAGGCCCGACGGGCTCAGGTAAATCGACGACTCTCGCCAGCCTGATCGACAAAATCAACAGGGAACGCTACGCCCATGTTATCACTATCGAGGACCCGATCGAGTATATCCATCAGCACAAGAACTGCATCGTGAATCAGCGCGAGGTCAAGGCTGATACTGACAACTTTGCCACAGCTCTCAAGCACGTATTGAGGCAGGATCCCGATGTCATCCTCATCGGTGAGATGCGCGACAACGAGACGATGGCGGCAGCACTCACTATCGCCGAGACCGGCCATCTCGCTCTTGCGACACTGCATACCAACTCGACCTTTGAATCTATAAACAGGATAGTCGACACCTTCCCCGCAAGCCAGCAGGGACAGGTCCGCGCCCAACTCGCGTTCGTCCTCGAGGGCGTATTGACTCAGCAGCTCATTCCGCATGCCTCGGGTAAGGGCAGGGCGATGGTCTGCGAGGTCATGGTGTGCACGCCCGCGATACGCGCGACGATCCGGGACGATAAAGTACATCAGATATATGGCCTGATGCAGGCCGGACATAAATTCGGGATGCAGACGATGAACCAGGCTTTGTTCCAGGCCTTCTGCGACAGGAAGATCACGAAGGAAGAATCTCTCAGAAGGAGCAGCGATCCTGTCGAGCTCCAGCAGATGATGGGTGAAGGGCCGAACTCCGGCACGGATCATCGTACCCACGACTATCAGTTCAAGAAGTAATCTTTAAGGGGGAAACCGATGGCGACTACATTCCTTTGGAAAGGAAGAACGCCGACGGGCGAAGTCCTTTCCGGCGACTATGAGTGCGAAAACAAGCAGGAGCTGATCAATCACCTGCGTAAGCGGAAGATCATAATCACGTCTATCCGCCACAAGCCGAAGGATATCCAGATCAACTTCGGGATCGGCAACAAGATCACGGTCAAGGACATGGGGATCTTCACGAGGCAGTTCGCGACGATGATCAACGCGGGATTGCCGATGGTCCAGTGTCTCGATATCCTTTCGAGCCAGATCGAGAAGCCGAACTTCAAGGCGATCGTCACGGAAGTCATGTCGGACGTCGAATCAGGCTCGACACTTGCCGACGCGATGCGCAAGCATAAGTGTTTCGGTGAACTGTTCGTAAACATGATCGATGCCGGCGAGGCCGGCGGTATCCTCGATCTTATCCTCAACCGTCTGGCTGTCTATCTCGAGAAGGCCGACGCGCTGAGGCGAAAGGTAAAGGGCGCCCTGACCTATCCGACTATCGTATTCTGTGTCGCCACAGGCGCGACGGTCTTCATGCTGATGGTCATCATTCCAACATTCGCGAAGATGTTCACCGACTTCGGTGGAGACCTTCCGCTACCGACAAAGATCGTGATGATGCTCAGTGATTTCCTTCGAGCAAACTGGTGGCTGCTCGCCGGGCTCCTGGTAGGCAGTGTTGTTGCCTTTAAGAGGTACTACGCGACTGAAGGCGGACATTACAGGATGGACAAGATCCTTCTTAACTTCCCGATCCTCGGTAACGTCGTCCGTAAGGGAGCCGTAGCGAGGTTCACCCGTACGCTCGGAACCCTCATCGCCAGTGGTGTGCCGATCCTCAACGGACTGGAGATCACGGCCAGGACGGCCGGAAACAAGGTCCTCGAGAAGGCGATCATGGAGACGAGACAGAGTATCAGCGAGGGTAACACGATAGCTGATCCGCTTAAGTCCTGCGGCGTTTTCCCTCCCATGGTGGTCCAGATGATCTCCGTAGGAGAGCAGACAGGTGCCCTCGACGAGATGCTCGACAAGATCGCAGATTTCTATGACGACGAGGTCGATGCGGCTGTCGAGGCGCTTACCGCGGCCATCGAGCCGATTATGATCGTTGTAATGGGTGCTGTAGTCGGAGGCATGCTTATAGCCATGTATCTCCCGATGTTCAAGCTCGTTACTGTCGTCGCCGGCTGATCCCGGCGACCCCGGTCTCCGGGGGGAGAAGATGTTTAAACCGCGTGCACTCTCACATTCTGACGAGTCCAGTGCCAGGAGGCTGGTCTACCTGCGGCTGGTCGTTTCGACCCTGATGGTCGGTGCGGCGATCATGGTGCTGCAGATGGAGGACCGTGCCGTCTCCGTGGCTGTGATGTACGGACTCCTCGGCGTCATCTATCTCAGCGCCGGCGCCATCTACCTGACCTACAGGGCGGGCGTCGACCTGAAGATAATAGTCAGGGTCCTCGTCGCGGTGGACATCACGGTATTGACGGTGCTCGCACACTTCAGCGGTGGGTCCGGCTCGTTCTTCTCCATCCTTTATATATTGCCGATCATTGTGGGCGGAGAGTATTTCAAGGTCTCGGGCGGGCTCGTAACGGCTCTGCTCGCGACATCTGCCTACATCACATACATACTCCTTGAGATAGGCGGTTACGTAGACCCGGTAGGCGGGGGATGGGTCGCTGACGTCTCGTCGCGTGGTATCGCTAGGGTGATCCTTCGCGGCTATCTCCACATGGCAGTCTTCGTCTTTACCGGCCTGGTCAGCGGGTATGTCTCCTACCGTCTTCAGAACAAGCACGATGAGATAGCCGACAAGGAGAAAGAGATCAGGCAGATCAGACTCGATACCGACAGCATCCTCGAGAATATGAGCAGCGGACTTATTGTGACCGATCCCGATGGATGCGTAATGACGGTGAATCCCGCGGCTGAATCGATTCTCGGCCTTGATGGAAGGAAAGAACTCGACGGTCAGCCGGTCAACAACGCTTTTCCCCATATGCCCGTCCTCGCTGAGGAACTCTCGCTCGCGCTGCAAAGCGGAAGGGCGAGGCAGCGTCACGAGATCAGATGTCGTAAAGGCTGACGGCACAGTGGCGCAGCTCGGGATAAGTATATCGCTGCTGAAAGATGAACAGGACGAGACAAAGGGTGTAATCGCCATCTTCCAAGACCTTTCCGAGGTCAAGGAGATGCGTGAGAGGATCAGGCAGGCCGACAGGATGGCCGCCGTCGGTGAACTGTCAGCAGCGATTGCTCACGAGGTCCGCGCTCCACTGGCCTCGATCAGCGGTTCGATCGACATGCTCAAGGGAGAGATCAATGACCTTACCGGCGACAACGCCGAATTGATGGACCTAATCATAAGGGAGTCAGAGAGGCTCGACAGGATCATATCCGATTTTCTCGAGTATGCGAGGCTGCGCAAGCCCTCTTTCACGCCGTCGGATATCGACAGGTGTGTAGGAGAGATCGCCATGCTCCTGAGGAACGCGACTCCATCAGGAGAAGGAGTAGAGATAACGATCGACAGTGATTCGGCATGTTCCAGGATAGCTGCCGACGACGAACAGATCAGGCAGGTCTTGCTCAATCTGGGCAATAACGCATGTGAGGCGATGAGCGGCGGCGGAAAACTGACTCTCTCCGTCTGCAGCGTCGTGCGCCGACTCTCCGAGGAGAAGACCGACGAGGAATGCGTCGAGATACGTTTCCATAACGATGGACCGGCTATTCCGGAGGACGTGCTGCCGCATGTCTTCGAGCCGTTTTTTACCACGAGACAGGGAGGAACCGGACTGGGCCTCGCGATCGCCGCGCGAATCGTCGAGAGCCATTCCGGTCTTATAGATGTCCGCAGCTCGGAAGACGGAGGGACGGAATTTATCGTCATCCTGCCCGTGAGGCGCGACGAGATCGATGACAACGAAGAAGAGATAATAAACGAGGAAGAGTTCGCGATGGTCTGATCCGCTGCCGGCGGATGACCGAATCGCTCAAACCGGGGGTTAGTGATTAATGGCGGGTGAAAAGATCCTGATTGTCGACGACGAGAAGAGTATGTGCCAGTACCTTTCGATCATGCTCAAGAAGGAGGGGTACGAGGTAAAGACCGCCTCGAACGGCAGCAAGGCTGTCAAGGAGGTGAGTGACTCGAACTACGATGCTGTGATCACCGATATCCGGATGGAGGGCATGGACGGTATAGAGGTTCTCACCGCCGTCAAGGAGATCGATCCGAGCATCCCCGTCATCATAATGACGGCTTACGCCTCACAGAAGACCGCCATTGAGGCTCTCAACAACGGCGCCTTCCACTACCTGGTAAAGAGGGCGGCCAAGAACGACCAGATCAAGATGGTCATCCGTAATGCGCTTGACGTCCATCGCGTCAAGAGCGAGAACAAATTCCTCAAGAAGCAGCTGAGGAACAAGGACGATTTCAAGGAGATCATCGGCAAGAGCGAAGAGATCCGGAAAGTCTTCACGCTTGTCGACAAGGTCGCGGACACTGACAGCACCATCCTCGTCTGCGGTGAGAGCGGAACGGGCAAGGAGCTTATTGCCAGGGCGATACATTACAGGTCGACGCGCGCATCGAGTCCGTTCGTGTCGATAAACTGCGGCGCTCTGCCCGAGAACCTCCTCGAGAGCGAGCTCTTCGGGCACGTCAAGGGGAGCTTTACCGGCGCTATCAAGGACAAGGACGGCCTCTTCAAGGTGGCCAGCGGGGGGACCTTCTTCCTCGACGAGGTCGGCGAGACCTCGCCGGCGATCCAGGTCAAGCTGCTCAGGGTCCTTCAGGAGAGAGAGATCATCCCCGTCGGCGGGACATCCCCGATAAAGGTAAACGCCAGGCTGATAGCGGCAACTAACGCTGATCTTGAGAGAGCCGTTCAGGAGGATACCTTCAGGGCCGACCTCTACTACAGGCTCAACGTGATTCCCATCGTGATCCCGCCGCTGCGTCACAGGCGCGACGATATACCCCTGCTCGTGGAGCATTTCCTCGAGAAGGTATCGATCAAGACGGGGGAGAAGAAGAATATAACGAAGGAGGCGATGAACCTCCTGACAGAATACGAGTTCCCCGGAAACGTCCGTGAGCTCGAGAACATAATGGAAAGAGCCGTCATCCTGCAGGAGGGCGAGCAGGTCGACGTCGAGGACCTTCCCGACAAGGTGAGGTCGCGCACATGCAGCAGGCGCAGCCTGAGCCTAGACAAGACCCAGATGACACTCGAGGAACTGGAGAAGGAGTACCTTATATCGGTGCTGGAGGAGACGAACTGGCAGAAGAAGAAGGCCAGCTCGATCCTCGGCATCAATGCTTCGACCCTTTACAGGAAGATCCAGAGATACGGCCTGGAGCGTGAAATGATGATGAAGGCCTAGAACGTCCTTCACAGGCGTTCTGAAAGGGAAAGTTGAAACAGTTGAATTCTTGCAGATTGAAACGGAATCGGGCGCTTGCGCATGTCAACGCCCCTTTACAGGATACGGTAGGAGGCCGTAACTCGCTGTAAAAAAGCCGATTACGTAAGTGACTCGCTGACTGAGGGTTGGCACAGAAGATGCAAAGATGTTCCCCGAGCCCCGAACCGATGGCGGGGCGCAAAGGACGAGATCAGCAGTCCTCACGGACTGTAAGACCGATGGACCGGAGCCGGAAGGCTCCATTAGATTGTACCGGGAGGTGCAAGATGAATAACAAGGGTTTCACCCTTATCGAGCTGATGATCGTTGTGGTCATCATCGGTATCCTCGCTGCTATCGCTATTCCGAACTTCATCAATATGCAGTCGAGGGCCAAGGAAGCCTCCGTCAAGTCGAATTGCCACACTGTACAGCTTGCCGCCGAGGATTTCGCGGTCCAGGCTGACGGCGTATATGCCGGCACCGTGGCTGAAGCCAATCCTAACTCTGGTGACAGCATTGTCGATATGCTGCCCGGCGGAGCTCTTCTTGAGAATCCGTTCACCAAGGGTGACACTGAGCCCATCGATGGCGCTGCCGGTACATCCGGTCAGACCGGTTATGCTCCGGTCGTTCTCGGCGCTGTCAACATTGGCTACACGATTACCGGTTGCGGTAAGGAAGACGGCAGCACGGTCATCACGCTGACCTCCGGTCAGTAGAGATCGTTAGAACCAGTAAGTTCCAGGGGGCGGCCCGCACGGGCCGCCCCCTTTCTTTATGCCCATCCGGTACGATATCTGCATTTACATGCTCAAGAAGGTAATCAAGGGCCTGGATGTCCGGATACGGGACATCCGGTGGTACGTTTTCTGCCGGTTACAGGCAGCAAAGGGGCATTATAATGGAAGTTCTGCAGGTCGACGGAGTGAAGAAATCGTTCCGCGGCGACATGTCGTTTACCGCGCTCGAGGTCCTTCACGGCGTCTCGTTCTCGGCCGGAGCGGGCGAGATCCTCGGATTCCTCGGTCCGAACGGCGCAGGCAAAACGACTACGATCAAGATCATACTCGGCCTTCTCAGGCCCGAGTCGGGCTCTGTACAGCTTTTCGGAAGATCTCAGGGTGATATGTCGGTCATGAAGAGGGTGGGATACCTCCCCGAGAATCCATACATATATCCGCATCTGACGCTGACAGAGTTTCTCAGGTTCTGCGCGGATCTGAGTGAAGTACCGTCGAACGCGGCGGTAGCGAGAGTCAGGGAGTCCATAGAGCGGGTCGGGCTGGAGGAACACTCCAGGAGGAGGACGAAGGGATTCTCGAAGGGGATGCTTCAGCGGGCGGGGCTCGCTCAGGCTATCCTTCACGATCCGGATCTCCTGATCCTCGACGAGCCTTTCTCGGGGCTCGATCCGATCGGCAGGAAGACGGTAAAGGATATCCTCCTCGACCTGAAGAGCAGGGGGAAGACGATCTTTTTCTCATCTCATATCCTTCCCGATATGGAAGCACTGTGCGACAGGGCATGCATCATAAAGGGGGGAACCGTTATCAGGACCGTAGGATTGTCCGAGGTCTTCAGGATAGGTGAGGGGAAGGTCGAGATCACCGCAAGAGGATGTTCGGTCTCCGATCTCGATCCGGTATCGGGATACATTGATTCGGTCGCCGTCAACGGCGAAGAGGTATTCCTCATCGTGAAGAATCAGGAACTCGTCCGTACAGTGATACAGCATCTTTACAACAGCGGAGCTGAAGTCCTAAAGGTAGCGAATCACCATCCATCACTCGAGGATGTCTTCATGGGCGAGATGAACGGAAATGAGAATATAGTGAAGGAACCAGCTGCGAAGAAACACTACGCCGGACAGACGACGGGTGGTGATGCGCAGTGAGGAAGATTATGAGCGTCGCGCTGAACACCTTCAGGGAATCGGTCAGGGAGAAGCTACTGTACCTTGTGATCATATACGCGCTGGCTCTCATCGTCAGCGTGTTCATACTCTCTCCTCTTTCTGTCGGAGCGGCAAAGGGAAAGATCGTGACAGATGTCGGGCTGGCTGGAATCTCGATCCTGGGGATTCTGACGGCGATAATCGTAGGCAGCAGCCTCGTTCACAAGGAAGTGGACAAGAAGGCCGTCCTTATGGTGCTCACGAGGCCAGTGTCGCGGGCCGAGTATCTTATCGGCAAATTCAGCGGGGTCGCCCTGTCCCTTCTGGTCCTTATCGGGATCATGACATCTGTCCTCGTAGTGATGATGCTCGTAGGCGGGGCATCGCTTACCCCTGTGGTCTTCATGGCGATCGGCCTGTCCCTGATCGAGATAGGATTGATAATCGCAGTGATGATATTTTTCAGCACATTCACGACGCCTCTTCTGACTTCGTTCTTTACGATATGCATATTCGTTGCGGGGAGCCTGAGCGGCGACCTGAGACTCTTCGCCCAGAAGTTCGGCGGGAAGATGATGAATCACGTGATGGACGCGATCTATTTCACTCTTCCAAATCTTAAGGTCTTTAATCTCCGTCACGAAGCGGTTCACGGGCTCAGGTACTCGTCCGTCGAGATCCTCCTGCCCGCCGCGTACGGGATAGTATATACGGCCGCAATGCTCTATTTCGCATGGCTCGTATTCAGGCGCAGGGAGTTCAGCTGAGATGATACGCAGACTTGCCAGGATATTCTTCTTCGCCGCGGCTATCTCCGCTATCGTGTTCCTCGCGAATATGGTCGAGCCTGTCCTCGAGGGCAAGGCAAACAACGAGGTCTCGTATCTCCCTTCGAGTGATTTCATGAAGTTCGCGTCCCTGGGGTACAGGGAACTGGCCGCCGACCTCTACTGGTTCAAGGCCGTGCAGTATTACGGAGGGTACAGGCTCAGCCAGAACGATATTCACCTTTTCAATCACCTCGCCGAGATGATAACCGACCTCGACCCGAATTTTCTCGGCGCATACAAGCTGAGCGCTCTCGTGATAACGGAGGACCTGGGTAATTTCGCAGCGGCGAAGAACCTGATGGAAAAGGGCCTGAAAAACAACCCGGACGATTACTGGCTCACCTTCGAGATGGGATTCCTCCACTATTTCGCGGGCAGGGATTACAGGGAAGCCGAGAAGTACTTCCGCGTGGCGGCTACCATCCCCAACACGGATGGCAGCAGGGCAGCCAGGTTTGCCGCTGATGCGGCGTCAAAGGGTGGCAATGTCGAAGCGAGCATAGCTCTATGGAGAGAATTGGCTGAAAATTCGGACAGCAAGCACATCCGTGAGCTGGCCGAGAGATATATCGAGAAACTCGAAGCGCAGGGTAAGCATCAGGAAAGAGGAGCGATATGAACTGGATTATCGATATCCCGGCCTTCGTCTTCGGCCTGATGGTGGGCAGTTTCCTAAACGTTGTCATATATCGCCTGCCGCTCGGCAAGTCGGTGGTCAAGCCGAGGTCGTTCTGCCCGGGATGCGGGAAGACGATCGCCTGGTACGAGAACATCCCGGTCCTGAGCTGGCTGATCCTTCGAGGAAAGTGCCGCGGCTGCGGCGCGGCGATATCCCCGCGTTACCCGGCGGTCGAGCTGCTCGGCGGGATGCTCGCAGTTCTGGCCGTTCATCTATACGGCGACTTTGTCAATGCCGGATTCGCGTATGCGTTCCTGATGGCGTTGCTCGCGATAACGATGATCGACTGGGATCATCGCATCATACCCGACGAGATAAGCCTCTCCTTTATAGCAGCCGGGCTCGCCTGGTCCTTCTTCAACCCGGATCTCAGCCTGATATCTTCCGCGGCGGGAGCTCTCGCCGGCGGCGGCAGCCTCTGGCTCGTCGGATTTATCTACAAGAAGGTGAGGAAAGCGGACGGCATGGGTGGCGGCGACGTGAAACTGATGGCGATGATAGGTGCCTTTCTCGGTATAGGGCTGATACTGCCGGTGATCGTCATCGCCTCTCTGCTAGGTTCGATATACGGCATCTCGCTGATGCGCAGGGGAGGAGACGGGCAGACCGCGGTTGCGTTCGGGTCGTTTCTTGCCCCGGCAGCCGCATTTTGCATGGTATTCGGTCCGGCCCTGCTCGCCTGGTATTTCGGCCGCTTTTGAGTCAGACCGGGTTTTTATTCATCGAAAATCCCGGCTCCACACAATGTTTTACACCTCCTGTCTCCATGATCCGGCTGTTTCCTCAAAATCGTCCATAGTGGTTTACACGGGTATTGCGGGGTTCAGGCGAATTGCATGGATTTATTGCAGTTACCGGGGGAGCCGAGATAAGTGTTCTGGAGAGGTGTTTGTAACATGCTGGTAATACGTAAATTAACCAGTGCCGGGGTAATGTCCTGTTGGCACATTTGTTGCGTTATCGAGCACTCGAGGAAGAAACTATCGATTTATCTCAATTGGTTCCGGCGCTACAGATGCGCCGAAAGGGGTGACAGGCGCGGTCCTGTTCATCCCTGTTGAGAGGAATTTTAAAAGGCTGGTGCGAGAATGATCTCATTACCATTTCTCAGCAAGAAATCCTCGACTGTCGGACTCGACATCGGTTCGAGCCTGATCAAGATCGTCGAGATCGATCACTCCGGCGGTATGCCGAAGATCGTTCATTTCGGCTGCACGAGGCTCCTGCCCGAGGCCATCGTCGAGGGCGAGATCATGGACAGGGGGCTGGTGATCGATGGAATCATGGAGTGCGTTGAACAGTCGGGGATAGATACGGATAGTGTCGTCTCTGCTGTGTCGGGACGCGCTGTCATCGTCAAGAAAGTCATCATGGACAAGATGACTCCCGAGGATGCGCAGGAGGCTATCTTCTGGGAGGCGGAGCAGCACGTACCGTTCGATATCGATGATGTCTGCCTTGATTTCCAGATCCTCAATGACGACATCGGAGCGAATCAGATGGAAGTCCTGCTGGTCGCGGCCAAGAAGGACATGGTCAATGTCCACGCCAGCCTGATAAGAGACGCCGGTCTCAACCCGGAGATCATCGATGTCGATTCGTTCGCCGTTCAGAACTGCTTCGAGTCGAGCAGGAACGGCATGGTGAGCTCCATGGATGAGTCGGACGATGAAGAATTCGATGAGCCGGCGGGTAGAGGTCACAGGCAGGTGATAGGCCTGATCAACATCGGAAGCGATGTCACCAACATCAATATCATACAGGGAGACAGCCCGCAGTTTACCAGGGACATCAGCGTCGGCACCGATCAGTTCGTCGAGTCACTCCAGAAGGAGCTCGGACTCGACTACGAAGAGGCCCAGAAGGTCGTCCACGGTGATATAGGTGAACTGGACGGTTCGAAGATAAGGGAAATCATAAAGAAGCGTTCCGATGATCTATCGCTCGGGATCGAACGAAGCCTTTCATTCCTGAAGGCGGCCGGCGATACCGAGAAGATCGATGAGGCCGCGTTGAGCGGTGGCGGAGCGCACATTCCTTACCTCAGGGAGATCCTCTCCGAGAAGCACGGAATGGAATTCTCCATACACAATCCTCTCGACGCTGTCGAATGGGATGAAGGCATATTCGGCGAATTCGAAGAGGACCTCGACAGCCTGGCGCCGCTGCTGACTGTCGGCATCGGTCTCGCTCTGAGAAAGGCGGGCAAGTAATGATACGGATCAATCTACTTCCAGCGGAAGACAGGGCCAAGAAAAAGGAACTGCATCTTCCCGAGATGTCGACGGTGTACCTTGTAGCCGCGGTCGTTATCTTCGTCGCCGCGATCGCAGTGACCAGTACGGTCCAGCGGCACAGGGTCAGAAGCCTCGAGAAGAAGATCGAGGTCGCCAAGGAGGAGTCAAGGAAACTCGCTCCCCAGCTGGCCAAGATCAAGCAGATCACGAAAGAGCGCGAGGAAGTCAACAGAAGGCTCAGCCTCATCACTTCGCTCGACAGACACAGGTACTACCGTGTGAAGCTGCTCAACGATATCAGCTACAAGCTGCCGGCCAACTGCTGGCTGACTGAGATCAAGGAGCAGTCACCGAATAATTTCTCAATAGATGGAATAACGTTTTCCAACTTCACAGTCGCCGACATGATGTCCAACCTGGAGAATTCGACTCTCGTGACGAGTGTCGATCTGAAGGTTGCGGAGCGGGGGCAGATCAAGAAGCGTGAAGTGATGAAATTCAGCCTGAGCGCCAATGTGATGCCTCAGTAGGGAAGAGAGGTAGAGGAATGGATTTTAAGGATCCCAAGGTACAGAAGACACTGATTGTGGCGATACTCCTCGTCATAGTCGGGTACGTGTACTTCTTCACGTCTTTCATGCCTTTCTTCTTTCAGCCGCAGAAGGCGCGTGTCACTGTGCTCGATTCCGAGTACGACAAGATAAGCGCGGAGCTGGAGAAAGCCAGGAAGACAGTGAACAGTCTTGCAAGACTCGAGGAAGAGTACGAGCGGCTTCATGAGAAGTGGGTCGCCGCGCAGAGCCTTCTTCCTCTGGACAAGGAAGTGGCGCAGCTGCTTCGCAAGGTGACACGGGCCGGAAGCCAGGCAGGCATCCAGTTCGAGCTCTTCGAGCCGCAGCTTCCTGTAAGCAAGGAATTCATAACGGAGAATCCCGTCAAGGTGAAGGTCCGGGGCGAATATCACGAGGTCGGAGTATTCCTTTCGAAGGTGGCAAACCTCGACAGGATCATAAATGTGACCGACCTCAATGTGCAGCCCTACAAGGAAAAGGACAGCGCCGGGTTCACCGTTGAAGCCGTGATGACCATGACCGCGTTCACGATGAACAAAAGTGGGGAGGTGACAGATGAGAGCGTCAAGAAGAGTTCATAAGAAAGCCTGGAAGGCGATCTGGATGTTTACGGGCGCCGCTCTTCTCCTTTCCGCCTTACCGGTCTCCATGGTCCTCGCGCAGGATGGGAAGACTGAGGAAGGCAAGATCATCCGCGAGAAGAGGTATTACTACCAGGCGTTCAACCGGAGAGACCCTTTCCAGAGCCTCATCGTCGGAGAATACGAGCAGTCTGAGTTCGAGCTCGTCGATATCAACGCCGTGTCACTCGTCGGAATCCTTTCCGGCGGCATGGATAAGTACGCGATGCTCGAGGACAGCAATGGATTTGCCTATATCCTCAAGGCCGGCGACCCGGTCCGCAACGGAAGCGTTGTTTCCGTCGGTGAACGGTCGGTAGTCGCGAGGATCTCGATGTTCGGACAGACGACCAGTGTAACCCTCAATATAGAGGGCAGTAGTAAGAGCAAAGGAGAATCATGATGATGAGTATCCGCAGATTCGCCCTGGTAATCATCGCGGGTCTTGTCCTGCCCGGTCTCGGTCTCGCCGCTGTATCAGAGATCAACGGCGTTAAGGTCGTTCCAGAGGGTGAAAAGGTCAGGCTCGAGATAAGCAAGGTCGGGGACATCCAGTTCAAGGCCTTCACTATGAGCGATCCTGACAGGCTCGTAGTGGATTGCTTAGGCGCAATGTATGACGTTAGAAACGTCGAGGATTATCCGGAAAACGGAATAGTCAGAAATGTCAGAACAAGCCAGTATCAGAACGATCCGACGCTGATCAGCAGGGTCGTCGTCGACCTGAAGACGAAGGTCGACTGGAAGATATATGACGACGGCGATTTCCAGATCGTCGAGCTTACGCCCCGGGGAACGGTCCAGACAGCGTCAGCCGACGCCGCTCCGACCCTCGAGGTCAAGCCTGTCGCGAAACCGGCTCCCGCTGAGCCGAAGAAAATGCTGATCGCAGGGGCCGAGATGGGTCCCGTCCTGCCGATGACTACTCCTGAAGAGAAGCCGGTCACCGTGCAGCAGACCGAGAAGAAGAACGAAGAGCCCAAGGAAGAGGATCCGTGGGTCAAGGTCGAGCCGGAAGAAGTCAAGCCCGAGATCAACTCTGCTCCCGAGAGAGCGGCCAGGGCCAAAACGACGACCGACTGGACCCAGAACTACGTGCGTGGCGCGCCTGCCGCGGGCGGCGGCCTTGCCATGGGCCAGCGGAAGATCACACTGGACGCGCAGGGCGCGGACATCAAGACGGTCCTTCGTACGATCTCGGATTTCTCAGGTGTGAATATCGTCTCCGGCGCGGATGTCGAGGGCGAGGTCTACGTCCATATCAAGGACACGCCGTGGGAAGAGGCGCTTGATATCCTTCTCAAGGCGTATGGCTACGGCTATCGCGAGGAGTTCGGCATGATCAGGGTTGCCGAGATGACGGCCCTGATGAAAGAGGAACTGGACCAGAAGACGGCCGAGAGGAAGCAGGACGATCTCCTGCCTCTCGTGACCAAGATCATCTTCGTCAACAACTCCAATGCCGAGGAACTGCGCATGGCGCTCGAGAACATAGTGAGCCAGCGCGGAATGATCGCCGTTGACGAGGGAAGCAACTCCCTTATCATCAACGATATTGAAAAGAACATAGAGAAGATAGAAGGAATGGTGCGCGAGCTCGACAAGAGGACCTACCAGGTCGATATCAACGCCAAGCTCGTTGAGATCGATGTCGAGGCCTCGAGAGAGCTCGGAATCGACTGGGCACTGATGAACCTGTCCTCGTCCACCCTGGACGCGGTAGGAAACGCCGCCGTGACATCGAATATTGCGCAGTCGGCTACCCAGCTGTCAGTCGGGACGATCCAGTCCTGGGGTGAGTTCTCCGCCATCTTCAAGGCTCTCGAGAAGAGCAACAAGGCGAGTCTTATCTCAAACCCGCGGATAACCACGATGGATAACCGCGAAGCGAGCATCCTGGTCGGTAAGGAGATCCCTCTTATCGTAGCGGATGAGGCTGGTAACCCGATCACCGAGCTTACCAAGATCGGTATCATGCTCAGGGTCATCCCTCACGTGAACGCCGACCGGACAATCACACTCGACATGCATCCCGAGGTCAGCGACCTCCAGTCCGAGGCTACGGCCCAGGGCGGAGTGATCATCGCTACATCCGAAGCCGACACCAGGGTAATAGTAGGTGACGGAGAGACGGCTGTGATCGGTGGACTGATCAAGGAGATCGAGAGCGAGTACATCAGCGGTGTTCCCATTCTCAAGGATGTTCCGGGTATCGGCTGGTTCTTCTCTTCGAAATCGAAGACGACGAAGCAGCAGGAACTCGTGATCTTTGTAACCCCGACGATAGTGGAATAATCTTGCCCCTCCACTAGCACGTCGCGCCCCCGGGTGTTTCCCTGACCCCCGGGGGCTTTTTTTGTCCATTCCAGCCTGAGACCCCTTTTTCCTTGCCGCCCGCCCTCTGATTATTTATCCTGAATTGCCTTATGAGAGTAATAGCCGGCAGATGCAGGGGCATCGCCCTGAGGGGCGGTCACGGACCCCAGTTCAGACCGACGGCGCAGGTCGTCAAGGGCTCGGTATTCGATACCCTGTACGGCAGGGTGCAGGATGCCGCCGTCCTCGATCTTTTTGCCGGTTCAGGCTCGATAGGTATAGAGGCTCTCAGCAGGGGAGCGGCAAGCGCCGTCTTCGTAGAGCAGGACCCGAAGATCCTCAGGGCGCTCAAGACCAACCTCGACAGGTGCAAGGTCGCCGATCAGGCCGAGATGGTCAGGGGCGACGCGATGAAATACCTCGAGCGCGTTATCCGGTCGAAAAAGACATTCGAGATCATCTTCGCCGATCCGCCTTACGCTTCAAGCCTCTCGCGCGAGATCGCCATCGCGATAAGCTCAGCTAAGAGGAAGGTCTGCGATCTTCTTATAACGGAGAGCGGCGAGGAATATGATATCCCGCCGGAAGGCTCCCTCGAAAAGGTAAGGACGAGGAAATTCGGACAGACGATAGTCACTTATCTTGAATATAAAGCGGAGGGAAAGTAGTGAAAGGAAAGACAGCCCTTTATCCGGGTACATTCGATCCGATCACGAACGGCCACGTAGATCTCGTTAAAAGGATGTCGAGACTCTTCGACAAGGTCATCGTGGCTGTGGCGGCAGGCTATCACAAGGATCCGCTGCTTACCCTCGAGCAGCGCGAGACGGGGGTAAGGGAAAGCCTCGCCGGGATCGAAAAGGTCGAGGTCATCACATTCGAGGGGCTGCTCGTCGACGAATTCAGGAAAAGGGATGTGGACGTGGTCATCAGGGGCCTTCGGGCAGTTTCGGACTTCGAGTACGAGCTGATGATCGCTCTTATGAACAGGAAGCTTCAGCCGGAATTCGAGACCGTTTTTCTCATGCCGAGCGAGAAGTATATCTACCTGCACAGTTCGCTTGTAAAGGAGATCTACAGGCTCGGCGGAGATATCACCTGCCTCGTTCCGGAAGCGATGGTAAAGAGACTGGAAGAGTGGAAACCGCTACAGAGCGGGTAACACCGGGAGGGACCTCTTGTCAGGATTTATCAGTAAAAGAGCAGCCGGAATCGAACCTTCGATCACACTGAGCCTCAATACGAAGGCTAACGCCCTGAAGGAAGCGGGCGAGGACGTCGTAGGGCTGGCCGCCGGAGAACCTGATTTCGAGACGCCGGATGTGATAAAAGAGGCCGGTATCAGGGCTATCAGGGAAGGAAAGACCCGCTACACACCCGCGGCAGGGATAAAGCCGCTTCGCGAGGCTGTAGCAGCCGAGTATTCCGGGATCCTGGGCGTCGATTACCAGTGGAAGAACGTAGTCATCTCGCACGGCGCGAAGCATTCTATCTTCAACGCTCTTTACGCCCTCACGGATCCGGGCGACGAGGTGATGTTCGTCACGCCATACTGGGTCAGCTATCCCGAGATGGTAAAGCTCGTCGGGGCAGTGCCCAGGATCGTCGAGACAGACGCCGGTACCGGCTACAAGATGACAGTAGAGATGCTGAAGGAAGAGATCGCGAAGGGAAAGCCGAAGGCGCTCCTTTTCAACTCGCCTAACAATCCGGCTGGGATCGTTTACACTAAGGAAGAACTTACCGCTATCGGCAATGTCCTGCTCGAAGAGGGGATCGCGCTGATAAGCGATGAGATATACGAGTTCCTGACATTCGATGGAGTAGAGCATCACTCCCCTGTCAAGCTGCTGCCGGCCCTGAAGGATCAGGCGGTCGTAGTCACCGGGGTCTCGAAAAGTTACGCGATGACGGGCTGGAGGATAGGTTTTGCTCTGGCAGAAGAAGACCTCGCCTTCAGGATGGGAGCGTACCAGGCACACGCGACGGGATGCCCCAACGCGATTTCCCAGATCGCGGCCCTCGAGGCGGTTAAAAAAGGCGCTGCCGACCGCGATCGCATGCGCGATGAATTCGAGAAGCGCAAGAAGATGTTCGGAGAGCGCCTCGCCGCGATTCCCGGGATCAGCTTTCCCGAACCGGGCGGCGCATTCTATTTCCTTACCGACGTCTCGTCGCTCTATCCTGCATGCGGGGTGAGCGGCAGTGCCGAGTTCTGCGAGAAGCTCCTCAAGGAGAAGGGTCTGCTCGTGATCCCGGGCGGGCCGTTCGGGCTCGATAATATGATCCGCTTCTCGTTCGCTGCGAGTGAGGAAACGCTGACGGCGGCTCTCGACAGGTTCGAGAGCTTCGTAAGCGACTATTCGTAAATGGAGCTCGAAAGCAGAATAAAAGAATTAGGTAACAGGCTGCAGGGTATTCCTTTCCGTAGAGAGGCCCGCTATACAGTTTCGTACGGTTTCGATGCCACCGGCAGGCGGGGACGGTGTGATGCCGTCGTCTTCCCGCAGTCTCTCGATGATCTCAGGAAGACAGTGATCGAGGCGCGCCGCTCTGGCATGCCTCTTTTCATGAGAGGGGCCGGCACCGGCTTCTCAGGGGGCTCGGTCCCCGCCGGAGGGATCGTCGTCTCGACAGAGAAGATGAACCGGGTGCTCGGCCTCGACACCTCGGCGTGTACCGTGACGGTCGAATCAGGGATCGTCAACAACGATCTCCAGGAGTATCTCGGCGGGCACGGATTGTTCTATCCCCCTGACCCGGCGAGTTTCAGGGTATCCACGATCGGCGGCAACATCGCGGAGAACGCAGGCGGCCCGAGGGCTTACAAGTACGGTGTGACTAGACGTTACGTAAAGTCGATGGTCTGGATCGATGCTGATGGAGATATCATAGAATCGGAGCCGAGCGGCCCCGGCGCACTTCTCATAGGGGCCGAGGGGACTCTCGGGGCGATATATTCCGCTACTATGCGGGTGCTGCCGAGGCCTGAGTCGTTCAGGACCGCGCTCGTGGCTACCGGTGACGACGGTGAGGCGATGAACATGGCCTCCACGCTTCTCGCGACAGGGTTCACGCCGAGCGTGCTCGAGTTCATAGACTCGAAGACGATGCGATGTGTGAGCGAGTACAGGGAGCTCTCCGGAACGGTCGACGGGAGCAGTTATCTCTTTTTCGAGATGGACGGCTCTCCTGAAGAGGTGGAGGTGCAGTATGCCCTTCTCTCTTCCTTCTGCGTGGAAAAGGGTCTCGAAATGCTGACGGCCCGTGACGATGAGGAGAGGGAGATCCTCTGGGAGCTGCGAAGGTCGGTGAGCCCGAGCCTGGCGCGAATGGGGATCACCAAGGTCAATGAAGATGTCTCGCTTCCCCTTGGCAGGCTGGGAGAAGCGGTCTCCTGGATACACGACATGGCAACGGATCTCAGTCTCGACTGCTATGTCTTCGGACACTGCGGGGACGGAAACCTGCATGTCAATATCATGACCGACAGGCGCCGCACTGAGGAGATGGAGAGGGCGATGGTATTTGTCGAGCGCCTCTTCAGCCACGTCGCCGGGATGGGCGGGACGCTCAGTGGAGAGCACGGGATCGGGATGACGAAGAAGGAATTCCTCGGCATGGTCTGTTCGCCGGCCGAGCTCGAGCTTCAGTACCGGATAATGAAGGCGATGGATCCGGACAATATATTCAATCCCGGCAAGTATTTCGACCGGGAGGAGCAGATCGATGTTCATTGACAGGGTGGAGCTCAGGGTCAGGTCTGGTAACGGGGGAAACGGATGCGTATCCTTCCGCAGGGAGAAGTTCGTGCCCCGCGGAGGCCCCGACGGCGGGGACGGCGGCAGGGGCGGCGATGTCATAATCAGGGTGCAGCCGCAGATGAGGACGCTGCTCGACCTGAGGTACAGGCGTGAATACGTGGCGAAGAACGGCAGGCCGGGAGAGGGCGCCCGGAAGACAGGAAAGAGCTCCCCGCCTGTGATCATCAAGGTCCCGCCCGGAACACTGGTCGAGGACAAAGACACGGGCGAGATGATAGCCGACCTTACAGGGGATCATGACGAGATAACGATTGTCACCGGCGGAAGGGGCGGGCAGGGTAACTGGCACTTCAGGACCGCGACCGACCAGGCGCCGCTGAGGGCGATACCGGGCGCTCCGGGCGATGAGAGAAACCTCAGGTTGACGCTCAAGCTGATCGCCGATGTCGGGCTGGTCGGCCTTCCAAACGCCGGCAAGTCGACGCTGCTTCGCTCGGTGAGCGAGGCGAACCCTGTCGTGGCGGAGTATCCCTTCTCGACCACCTCGCCGAACCTCGGCATCGTGAAGATAGACGAGATGGCCTCCTTCTGCATGGTAGACATCCCCGGCCTGATAGAGGGAGCGCACGAGGGGAAGGGTCTTGGCCTCGAGTTCCTCCGCCACGTCGAGAGGTGCAGGGTGCTCTGTTTCATACTCGATACCGCTTCCCACGAGGCTTCGGCCGATGAAGCGTACCGCCAGCTTCTCTCGGAGCTGGGGCAGTACAGCGCGGCTCTCCTCGAGAGGCCGCGCTTCGTCGCCCTCAACAAGGTCGACCTGCTCCCGGGAGGCAGGGATGATGTGGAATTCAGCCCTGAGGGTGAAGAGAGGATGCATGTCATCTCGGCCCTGGCGCGTATGGGCCTCGACGAGCTGATGCGAGAGCTCTATACCGCCGTTATCGAGGCGGAGAAGTCCGAGGACGAGTAGCGCCCCTTATTCCGGATCGTTTATCCCGCCCATGAACAGTATCAGTCCAGTATCGTCGTCGACGATAGCGATCAAGAACGGCCTGTCCACGATCATGTGGAAGGGATCCTCTGTCGGCATCGCTGATGTGAGCCTCATCGTGATCGACGTCGCCGCTGCAGCTTCCGTTCCTTTCTCGTTGACCTCTATGACAGCCTTGTGCAGCACGTCGCTTATATAGACGTCCCCGGGCGCGCATTCGCAGAGGTTGCTGAAGTCGGCGCTGCGCTTGAACGCCTCTTTCATCCCCATACCGGAGAGTGTCCCGTTGAGCTGCGAGAAGTATTCCGCCCTGAAGCGCGGCATTTCGATAGTGCCCTCGCGTTTTGTCAGCGCGGATGTCCATGTCGCCCAGCTTTCGAGAGTCAGTTTCTCGACCAGGCTGGACAGTGTGGTCCCGGCGGCGGGGAGGAGGACAAGCATCGAGGTCCCGCCGTCCTTCCCGTACGGAAGCCTGACTGCCTGGAAGAGTTCGTTGCCGTGACAGATGAGATCTCCCGTACGCTTCATCATGGGAACAGTCTTCTCACCCTTCGGCGAATGGAAAGGTTTGTCCCGGGTATTATCCTCGTCAAATTCGACGGTCCATTCACCCTTGAAGAAGATCGCGTTCACGAGGATCGCGATATCAGCGGGATCGACTGAATCGATGATCGACGGGATCATCTGTTCGGTCCTTTTCTTCACCCAGTCGTTGATCTCCTTCTCCGTATTGAGTTGAAACACGCCGGCGCCGAAAGATTTTTCATTCCGTTTGACGAATTCCTTCCTGAAGGGGAACCCATCCTTCAGCCATAGCGAGTTGGCGATCGAAAGTGTGATGCCGGTGCCCGTATCCGAGAGCCCTTTGATGAGAGTTTCATTAGCGGAGTTGAATCCCTCAACGGTGATCCCCCCGGCGCCGAGCAGTAGAGCCATCTCTGATGCCGTCGATCCGGATGCACCGTTGTATGCCATGCCGAGGCAGAGGGCGACGCTGACAGGGGAGACGAAGACGTTCTCGCCGTTGCCGCCTGATACCTCGCTCAAGAAGAGTCCTATACCGAATGTGTTATACCCAGCGGTAAGGGAGCCGGTGCTCCAGGGGACGGTCTCAGTTTCTGTCTCAGCGCAGGAAAAGAGGATCGAGAGGGTGGAGATAACCAGGAGAAGCAGCAAGGCGGTTCGCGGGAAGGTCTTCATAGTATTCCTCCATTGTCAGAGAGAATGTGGAACTGACACTGCTATAAGTGATTGACGGGGTCCATATTTGATTTTACAGCCGAACGGGCCCTCAATTCCATCAAAAGAACAGATCAGCTATGATGCATGCTAATCAAGAATGATTCTTTCCAATTGACTTTTGCGCAACTTTATGGTACAATATGGCTTGACTGAATTCCCTCTGAAATTTCATGAGGGTTTTCGGAGCAGTGCATTTAATAAATTCACTTTCAGTTGTTAGTCTTATCGGCATCTGCCGAAGGAGGACAATATGAAAAAGGTGCTAACGTGCATCGTAGCCGCTACAGTCTTGATGGCCCTTTCAGGTGCCTCCATGGCGGCAGTCGGCTGGTCCGGGAACGTATGGCCCACTCACGATTATACCGTGACCGAGGGCGCTGACGTCGGAGTCTACGTCCAGATCTGGAAGGAAGGCTTCACCGACGCCGAGGGACAGGGTGACTCACTCTCCGCGAGTCTTTTCTATGGCCCGTTCGGCGGCCCTTACACTGAAGTAGCGATGGGCTACTGGGGTGACGTAGGAAACAATGACGAGTACAAGGGAGATATCCCCGCTGCCGCTCTCGAGGGCAACTCGGAGATCTGGTTCTACTGCGAAGTCTATGACGGGACCGACGGCTCGACCGCCAGTGCCCAGGACCAGAACAGCAACGATCCTCCGTTCAAGCTCAACATCACCGCGGCCCTCGGCCAGGACGTGATGGTATATTTCCGAATCTGCCTGCCCCCGGAGGGAGACGAGAGCTATGACCCCGCTCCCGGCGGCGTGTGTGTAGTAGGAAGTGCTGCTGAGCTGACAGCCTGGGGCGCCGGTGTTCCCATGGTTCAGCCCTGTCTGGGAGCCAGCCCGCTCTATTACGAGGTCGGTATTCTCTTTGCTTCAGGCGGCAATCCTGCTATCGAGTGGAAGTACAAGATTCATGACTGTGTTGACTGGGAGCCGGGTGGTAACAGAATGGTCACCATCGACGATTCCGGTCCTGTCTACATTATTCCGTGGGTTGACCACTGGAACAATTACGTAGGGGACGACTGTCCTCTGTGCGGAATAGGCACAGAAGAGTCGACATGGGGTGCGATCAAGAAGATCCATAACTAGGGTCACACTGATCGTCGAGGGGATATCTTCTGTCAATTACCGGCTGAAGATATCCCCTTTTCTGTTTTTAACACGTTTTGATGCGAGTTTTTGAGGCGGCCGGAAGTGTTGCCGGCGGCTTGCAGCTTCCGGTGGACTATCCTGCATCCGGACCGCCTTTTTGACATCGACGTGCCCGAAGCGAAGCTGAGCGCCGGGCCCGGCAGAGCCTGTCTGGAGGAACGATGAGTCCCAGGTCACCTATCACCTGTCTTCTCGCTGTACCAGTAATACTCTTTCTGCTCTCCGGTCCGGCACCCGCAGCACGGAACCCGGCCACTGTCGATCTGCTCGGCAGTTCCGAGGGCCTGCCACTGTTCAGCTGGGGGCGTGATCACGTCAGGGCAGTGGACGACGTCCTCGACGTACCCTCGGGATCCGAAGGAGCCGATATCCTCGCCTTCTATTTCCACGAGGCGGGAGAGGAGCTCGTCTTCAGGGTCAGCATGGCGCGCATGATAGATCCTGCCGGCGGAGTGGACCTCTTCAGCAGGGATGAGCCCGGGATCATCGTCCTGATAGATTACCAGGACGGTGGAGGATCCACCCTTCCGGCGGGACTTCCAGGTTCCGCGTCGATAGACTGGGACGAGGCGGTCGTCCTCTCTCCCCTTTCAAAGGACACAGCTTCAAGGGCGTTGTCGTTCGCCACTGATCTGGCAGGCCCTGCCCCGGTTCTCACCAGGGCGCTGGTAAATCACAAGGGGGAGTATCTCGAGGGAGCGGTCGCTGTCTCGCGGTCGTTCTCTGACGCCGCGTTGCGAGCATCGAAATTGCCGTCGGCCCCGTCAGGGACTCCGGTCACATTCGAGGTGATCTCGGTATCAGGCGGGAAGGTGGTCGACAGGCTCTCCGCCGACTCGATGTCTCCGCTGTCGCCAGGCGCCAACTGCGCTTTCGTCCATCACGGGAACCAGGGGCTCGCATACAGCGATGTCTTCTGGGGCAGGTACGACGATCCCGAGGGCAGCGGTTTCGACGAGGCAGCTCCAGGTCCACGAGGCGACATCGATCCCCGGAAACTTCCATCTCTGCGGACCGCTTCAGACCTCGGCCGAGTGGGACGCGAACAACGGCGATCCCGGCGATTTCAACGCGTGGCTCGCCTCGGGCGTCACGGCTGGCTGGGCCGGGATGGTCAGCTCGGCATGGGGCCAGCACATGATGCCGTTCGTTCATAACTCGATGAACGACTGGGCCGTCAATGTCCAGACTCAGATGACCAATACGAGATACGGATATTACCCGCGCGTCGCATGGGTTCCGGAGAGGGTATGGCTCGATCCGGGCGCCTATCCCGATGCGGGGGTGATCGACAACCTGATCGACAACTGGGAGAGTCATGGCATCTGGGCAGTCATCCTCGATGACGATGTTCACTGCCAGGGCTACGATAATCACCAGATACACCAGTTCAGCGGGAGCACCTTGAAGGTCATCCCGCGGGACCGCAGCTTCACCGGGAACATCGTCGGCGGAAACGGTGCGGCGGCCCTGCAGATACTGACCGACCTTCACAACTCTGGGTTTGGGGACTACCGCATCGCCCTGTACGCCGAGGACTGGGAAGCTGCCGCCGAGATGGGGAGCTGGGCGACCTCGACCCCGAACGCCAAGGAGACCTACGACTGGTTCATAGGCAAATGCTCAGAGGAAAGCGCCTGGATCTCGGTATGGAAAGTCGCCGACGCGGTGACCAACCCGAACTTCAACGGCAGTTCATCATTCAACGTCACATACGGCACATATACCGAGATCGGCGGGACCGCCGGGTACGGCGGCGGGAACAACGGCTGGTACACACACTACGCGGGGTATATCCCGTATTCCTCCGGCGGCGACGGCAGCGGGCTCTGCGACGCGGGCCGCGGAGGCAACTGCAAGGACCACGGAACGATATGGAACGACGCGTACAACGCCCTCCTGTCCGCACCTGACAACAACATCTCGCAGGGCGGCTGGTACACGCTGATGATGAACCTCCATGAGACCGGCTGGCACGACGGCCTCGGCGGGGATATAAGCGGCTGGCAGCTCCTCTATTCGGGCCATATCAAGAACACGAACATGTACGCCGAGGCGGCGCACTGGGCGAACGGCGAGTATGCCGCCACTACGGGAGCGTACTTCGCCGACATGGACAACGACGGATGGAACGAGCTCGTCATGCACAACGACCGCCTCTTCGCCGTATTCGAGGGTACGGGCGGCCGGGCGACGAACCTATTCGCCAAGGGTCCCGGCTACGACTTTTCCGTCATCGGTGTGGACGTCGCGTACTGGGCCGGAACGGAGGGCGACTACAACGACGTCAACCATGTCGGCCTGCTCAGCGACGTCGGACCCGACTACCAGCACAACCAGTACGACATGACGATCATCCAGCCTACAGGCACGACCGTCGAGGTCGAGATGACCCACCAGGGAGTTCGCAAGCTGGTCAAGCTGACAGCCGGACAGCCTTACCTTGACGTTATTTACGAGGTCGGACGCACGACGCAGTATATCAAGAACGGATACTCCCCGGGGCTTGTTGATCTGCTCTGGAACGCGCAGATGGACCGCGTCTGGGTAAGTGACACAGCCTACTACGGCCAGCGCAACCCGAACAATGGCGCTACCGCCGCGATCATCGCCGGACAGGCGGGGACATCGCACAACTTCGATTTCTCCGGCAGGATCATGAAGGGCGACGAGTTCTACGGCAGCGGAGTCTTCGAATTCCTTTTCTACGCGGGAACGACAAGCGCGCCGGACGGCACCGGCGAGATAGCCGAGTTGCGTGCCCTTGCGGGACTGGCCGATACGATCGGCCCCGCTCCGTTATCCGCGACATACTTCCCGGGTTCTGACAAGCTCAAGCTAGAGTTCAACCAGGTGACCGATCATTCGACGTTCGTCGTGACTGGTGTCTCGATCGATGATGACGATGACGGTATCCCCGAGCTGACCCTTTCGTCGGGGACTGACGGTCATCGAGACTTCTGAGCTCTTTCCAGCTGACGCTGCAGTTGACCTCCCCGGACGCTGCCGCCCTGGAGGCGCTCGATACCGGTGCGATGGAGCTGATGATGGCATCCTCCACGGCATTCGATATGAACGGTAATCCTAACAACGCGATTACCAGCGTGGATGACATCCCCGTCTATTACGGACCCGAGACCATGGTGACGATCGACGGCTTTATCGATACTGATGAATGGAACGAATGCCGCATGGCCGTCGCCGATTCGAACGACTCGGAGTGGACCGCGGCGAACGAGATCGACGCACTCTATGTCACGTGGGATTCGACATACCTCTACGTGGCACTCGACGGTGTAGTCACCGGCAACAGCTGGCTGATCTACTTCGACACCGATCCGGGCGGCCCGAACGGCCAGACCGACCTTACGGCGATCGACAGCTGGGAGAGGGGCGCGGCCTTCACAGCCTCCGGTTTCAGGGCCGACTTCCAGTACGGCTGCTACCAGCACCAGGGTCAGTACGACGGGGACTCGTTCGAGAGGATAGAGAGCGCCACGACCACGGCATCGCTGTCTGATTCGATATTCTCAGATTTCGATTCGCAGCACATCAACGGGGACCTCGGCGGGAGCGAGCTGGCTATCCCGTGGGATATCCTCTTCGGACTCGGGCACAACACCGTACCGGCCGGCGCCTCGATATCGATAGTGGCCTCGATCTGCTGGGATCCCGAGCCTGACGGCGAGCTCGGCGGGGATTCGGCGCCAAACAATATATCGGCCCTTCTTCCGACGATCGATAATGTGTATACATTCACGGTCGACGGCAACAGCGACGGCGTTCCCGACGAGGCGGACGATCTCGTATCCCCGACTCATCGAATATGCGAGCAGGGACGCTGCCGCCGACAGCCTTGTGAACGTACTGTTCAGTGAGGAAGTCGAGGAGACAGGGCGCGGAGAATGTCGCCAACTACACTGTCTACCAGACCATCGGTCCCGTCCAACACGGTGCCGGTACTTTCCGCGACACTCCAGCCCGACGGCAAGACCGTCCAGCTCGCACTGGGGTACGATATCGATTACGGATACTCTGTCTCAGTCAGCGGCGTGACGGATGTTTCGTGCTACAGGAACGAGATAATTCCGGGCAGCACCTTCATGATCCGCGGTTCGACCACCGGGGATGACGGCAGGACCGTCAAGTACCCTGCCCGTCTCTACCAGAATTTCCCCAACCCGTTCAACCCTTCGACTGTGATAAGATTCGACGTGCCGGGCAGGGCAGAGGGGAGCGGCTCGACAAGCGCGAGGGTAGTGATAAACATCTACGATGTCCGCGGCAGCCTGGTAAAGAGACTGGTCGACAGTTCGATGCCGGCCGGTCCGGCGGAAGTGACCTGGGACGGGATGAGCGAGAACGGGATCGCGGTATCCTCGGGGATATATTTTCTCAGGATGATAACGGGTGAGCAGCTCCAGACACGCAAGATGGTGCTATTGAGATAAGAGACGAGTTTCAGCAGGGTCAAGGGACTCTTGAAAGGAGGAGGCGGAAAGAGATGAATTATAGAAAACATCTCGGATTCATGTTTCTCGCGGCGCTCGTCATGGCTGGACTGGTCCTGGCGGCGACTCCGCAGACGATCGTCGTCGACGGGGCAAACGATTTCCTCGTTGGTAATCTCATCGACGCGGACGGCGGCGATACTGAGTTCGCCGAGCTCGACCTCGACTCGATCTTCGTGACGAACGACACGAACAAGCTTATATTTCGGTATTAAGTATGACAAGGGCAGCTGGACGACCAACCAGGTCGGGATCGCCATCTCGACGGGCGAACCTGGAGGCACAACCGATCCGTGGGGACGGGCGATAGCCTGGACGAACGCTCCTCACAAACCGGATTTCTACGCGTACGTCAACCTGGACAACTTGTGGCAGGAGCTGAGGCACTGGGACGACACCGGTTCAACCTGGGACCCGGCTGTCTATGCCGGAACAGGCTCGCTTGGCTGGGTCAACAACACAGGATTCGAGGAGTTCGGCCTCAACCTCAGCGACCTGGGGCTGGCTCCGGGCGATACGATCTACTTCGAGGTGATCTCGACACAGGACGGATCGACCAAGGGTCCCCTGGACCTGATGGCGGGGGACGATGACCAGCTCAGCGTAGCAGGCGGCCCCACGGTATGGACGTACGGCACCTGTCGAACTCGACTCGATGTTCATGTATATCATCCAGTCGTCGGCGGACAATATCGCCCCGACAGTAGACGCTTTTTACGCCGAGGGCAAACAGGGCCAGGCGAGCGGGGACCTCAGCACCGATCTTCTCGTCGTTAAGTTCAGCGAACCTGTAGACGAGACAACCGCTGAGACGACAACTAACTATTCGATCAGTGGTACCTCTGCGAGTATCACGAGCGTGACGAGGAACGCGACATTCCCCGACAGGGTGACTATCCAGCTCGATGCCTCGATATCACCTGCATATGCCAGCTATTCCGTCATCGTCTCCAACGTGGAGGATCTCGCGGGCAACCCGATCGTCCACGATCCAGTCGGCCTGACAAACATGGGTGCGTTCTTCTACAAGGGCCTGATGTGGAAGGGTTTTATGGGCCTTCACATGAGGCAGCATTCGGTCGCTCCGGCGGTCGATACCTTTACCGTGGAGGGCAGCCTCGCTCCGCTGACATTCGGGCTCTGTGACAACATGTTCCTTGCAGACAACAGCGACAGCATCTATGTGGGCTATGCCTCGTTCTCCCTTCTCGGAGAAGAGCAGGGATCTTCGTGGGTAGTAGCCAGACACCACCCTCGAGTGGAAGTTCGCGCACCAGTGCTCGGAGTACGAGCCCTTCGCAGCGAACAGGACCCACCTGATCACTGATGACAGCCCGTGGGATACACTCGAGTACTGGTGGCACGATGAGGACGCGGGCAGCTTTACCGCCCACGCCATCGACGTGGTCTTTACAGTCGATGCCAACACTTACGGCGCGACTCTCGACAGCATCATGGCGATTAACGGAAACGCCGCGCCGCTGAGCTTCGACGTACCCTCTCTCAACGAGATGGCCGACGACGGGATCTATCCCGATGCCACGGCAGCTGACGGCATCTATTCCCTCGTTGTCAGGTTCGGTCCCCTTTCTCCGAAGAACGTCGGGTACAAGTATGTCTATAACGACGTTTACGAGTGTCAGCTCGAGGGCGACAGGAACGTATGGCTCAACGACGCCGAGTTCGATACGATAGGCGGAACAATGGGCCCGATCGTGATGCCCCTGCAGTACTACGATCGCTGCAGCACGATCGGAAAAGCGATCGAGGTCGTCTTCAAGGTCGACACGAGGTGGGTCAAGCCGGGAGCGGGCGATACGATCGCGGTAAACGGCAACGAGAACAACCAGCTTCCGCTCGTGCTCAGCTGGGCGATCCCCTCGATCAATCCTATGGCCGATGACGGGACCGGGCCGGACGATACAGCGGGCGACGGTATCTACGCGACATCGATTATTTTCCCCGACTCGTCAGGCAAGTTCGTAGAGTTCAAGTACCTGATGAACTCTACATACGAGTGCTCCACGCAGGCGAACAGGAGCTTCTATCTCGACGAGGCGTACGACGATCTGGGGAGTCCACAGATACTCGACCTGGCATATTTCAACACGTGCTGGATCGATGTAACCGAGGAGACCCCGACGATCCCGTTCGCTCTCAAGCAGAACTTCCCCAATCCCTTCAACCCAGTCACGACGATCACATTCAGCGTGCCGGAGAGGGGCAGGGCCGTCCTGAACGTCTACAACGTCAAGGGTGAGCTCGTTCAGACGCTCGTCGACGACGTAGTAGCCGCGGGTGAAGTCAGTGTCACGTGGGACGCGACGGACATGCACGGAAGGCAGATATCGAGCGGAGTCTACTTCTACCGTCTCATGGTAGGAGATCTCGAGATGAGCCGTAAGATGATCCTTCTGAGGTAGGACGCAGTTCCATTAAGCAGTCTTGATCGACTGTGACCCGGCCGTTGAGCTCTAAGGCTCTTCGGCCGGGTCTTTTGATATATATGCTATGATCTGGATTCTCCCGAAGTGGCAGGATTTTTACCGCCACCGGTGGCGGTGGGAAATTTACCACCCCGGGAGCCCACATCAGTTCGAGAGGATTCTCCTTAATAATCCTTTTAACTTGAATCAGACAAATTTATAGCCGATAATCCCCATGTCACATGAATCCGCATTCTATTCAATGAAACTCAGACTGGAGGAGAGTCATGTTCCGTTCTTTCAATACGATTATACTGCTTCTGGCCTTTGTGTTATCCGCCTCCGCCGTCAGCGCCGCCGATGCCGAGGTGACATTCACCTTTCAGCCCGGCGGGTCGCCTGGAGCGGTCTACCTCGCCGGCTCGTTCAACAGTTGGAGCTCCGACAAGGACCTGATGAAGGATGACGACAAGGACGGTATTTATGAGATGACGCTGAAACTGGCGCCGGGCCAGTACCAGTATAAGTTCGTCGTCGATGGCAGCTGGCAGGCCGACCCCGCAGCGGCGGCAGAGACTGACGACGGATATGGCGGCAAGAATTCGGTAGTCGACGTTCCTGCCGACGGGAAAGCGCTGGTCGTCGGAATCGCCGCGGGTGGAGGGGCGGTCGCCGCGAAAACTGCCGCGAAACCTGCGGCAGAGCCCGCGTCTGGAGGCGAAGTCAGGGTCACATTCCTCTTCGAGGTAGGGGAGGGCAAGACCTCACAGGTATTCGTGGCAGGCTCGTTCAACGGCTGGGACCCGACCGCCGAGATGATGAGCGATGATGACGGAGACGGGATCCATGTCCTCGTCAAGAATATGGCGCCGGGAGAGTACCACTACAAGTTCGTCGATAACGGCAACTGGCTTACAGACGAGAACGCTGCCAGTTTCGTCGATGACGGTTTCGGGGGACAGAACTCGGTCCTAACCGTGGTGGCCGGCACACCGATGATAGTCGGTATGTACTCGAAGGTCCCCGACGGGATCGAGGGTGTAGTGCCCGCCGCGGCGGGTGCTGCCGGAGCCGGCGCGGCTGCGGCTGGGCAGGGGATGAAGGAGGTCACCTTCAGGTTCCAGCCGGTGATCAGCGGCGTGACCAATATATTCCTCGCAGGTACGTTCAATGACTGGAACGATTCAAAGACGAGGATGACCGACGATGACGGCGACGGCGCCTACGAGGCCACGCTGATGCTTCCCGTAGGCAGGCACCAGTATAAGTTCGTCGTCGACGGGAACTGGATGACCGATGAAGGGGCCGATGATTTCGAGGACGATGGATTCGGCGGAAAGAACTCGGTCATCGTCGTCGATGACCGTTACGACGATATAAAGACCGAACTGGGCGACGGCGAGATGATGAACAAGGATATTTCCCTCGTTATGGACTATTCGATGGTCAACCCGCTCTCGGAGAACGCCATAGAGTTCAAGACCCGTGCGCACCTGGGCGATGTAGAGACCGTTCAGATGCTCTACGTAGTCGATGGGGCTGAGGATATCGTAGAGATGACTCCATATGGCGAGGACGTCGTCTTCCAGTACTACAGGCATGTCCTCGAGGTCCCTGCCAGCAAGAAGGTCTCTTTTATGTTCGTCTTCGCCGACGGCGGTGAGCTCTTCTTCGCCACCCCTAAGGGTTTCGTGGGGGAGAGGCAGGCTGAAGGAGAGATGTTCCATTACGATTCAGAGAAAGTTCCTCCCTTCTTTACACCTGACTGGGCCAAGGATGGAGTCTTCTACCAGATATTCCCAGAACGTTTCGCCAACGGCGACAAGTCGAACGACCCGGATTTCAAGGAGTTCTACTATAAGGATGTGACCGAGCTTCCCGAGTCGGGCCAGACCAACGGCGAGTATTTCCACTTCGTTCAGAACTGGTACGATGTGAGCGGCCTTACCCGCAGCCCTTACAGGACAGACGGCAAGCCGGACTACTACTCGTTCTACGGCGGTGACATAGCCGGCGTCATGGAGAAGATACCTTACCTCGCTGACCTCGGCGTGACGATCATCTATTTCAACCCTCTCAACGAAGCGAGGTCGAATCACAAGTACGACCCGATGGACTACAAGAAGCTCGATCCGCACTTCGCCGATGAGGCGACCTTCAAGGAGTTCGTCAAGAAGGCCCACGATAACGGTATCCGAATCATCGTCGATAAGGCATTCAACCATACGGGCAACTATTTCTTCGCCTTCCTCGACGCGGTCGAGAAGGGACGCGAGTCGGAATACTGGAACTGGTACGAGTTCAAGCGCTGGCCCCTTCCCGAGGGAGATATTCCCAACCCCCTCGACTATTACGACTGCTGGTGGGGATTCGGTATCCACCCCAACCTCAACTTCGATCTCTCGAGGCCCAATGCCCAGGAGAACGCGATAACCGATATCAGCGAGGCGAAGGTGAACGAGCCCCTCGTCGAGTACCTCAGGGAGGTAGCGAGATACTGGCTCGGCGAACTCGACATCGACGGCTTCAGGCTCGATGTTCCGAACGAGGTCCCCTTCTGGTTCTGGAAGGAGTTCCGCACGGTAGTCGACGAGGTCAAGCCTGACGCCTTCCTGATCGGTGAGATATGGGGGA
The DNA here is from genome assembly GCA_963836185.1 of Candidatus Krumholzibacteriia bacterium. Taxonomy (GTDB): domain Bacteria; phylum Krumholzibacteriota; class Krumholzibacteriia; order Krumholzibacteriales; family Krumholzibacteriaceae; genus JAUWCL01. The sequence continues at coordinate 1,980,174 of CAWIIQ010000001.1, read as the reverse complement.
ACGCGATGCCGTGGATGGGTCCTCACGGCTTCCATTCGACGATGAACTACAAGTATTTCCGCGACCCCGTTCTGAAGTTCTTCGCTCAGGGACATGGCTCGGCGGCTCAGCTCGACAACGAGCTCGCTCCCGGACGTTCTCTCTATCCTCTCCAGGCGACACAGGTGATGATGAACCTGGTCGACAGCCATGACACGGAGCGCTTCCTGACGACCGCCGGTAACAAGTCGGAGAGGCTGATGCTCGCGACACTCTTCCAGATGACTTACGTCGGTATTCCCGCAGATCTACTACGGAGACGAGGTGGGTATGAGAGGCGGCAAGGACCCCGACTGCAGGCGCACCTTCCCGTGGAACTGGGAAGAGAGCCCCAGGCGAGTAAAGGTACATGATTTCTATCGCAAGGTCATTGGGATCAGGAAAGAGTATCCCGCTCTGCGAACCGGTACTTTCCAGACGGTACTGGCCGACGGCAAACTCTACTCCTTCATCAGGGAAGACGAAGCGAACAGGATCGTCGTAGCCCTGAACAACAGCGGCGCGAAGGCGACGGTAAAGCTAGATCTCGGAGGGTTCGGATTCGCCGATGGAGCGACGCTGGTCGACAAACTAGGAGGCGGGAGCTACACAGTCACAGGCGGAGTTCTCGATATAGGAATCGAACAGCTCTCAGGCGCGATACTGGTCCTGCAGTAGAACTGCTTGATAAGATAAAAAAGAGGCCGTATCGTCATAGACGGTGCGGCCTCTTTATCTACACTTTTAAAGTGATCTACTTGACGATTATCAGCGAGTTGACGAATCCGCCTTCCTCGCCCTGGTCCGGATTGCTCGGATCGAGCACCCACCTGGTGCCGTTGTCGATCACGTACTTGTACTGGTATCGGCCAGGTCTGAGCTCCTTGTAGATCTCCCAGATCCCGTCTCCATCCTCGTCGGTCATCGGATCGATCGTAGGGTCGAACCTTCCGGAGCCCTGGGTGCCGGCCCAGTTATTGAAGTTACCGGCGAGGTTGACGGATTTGGCCGATGGCGCATCATACTGGAAGAAGATCCCCTTGTCGGTTGAGTGTGGGGCCGGAAGACGGTTACGGATCATGTCGGTCATGAAACAGCCGGATACGGTCATCATGAGCAGTGTCGCTGATGCCGCCGCAATAATCGTCCTTCTTGATATATTCTTCAACATCATGTCGATTCTCTCTCCGGACTAGAAGCGGAATGTCGCTCTGAGTGTGAATGCCTGAACATCGTTAAGAGCGTTTTCCGCGTCTACCGTCGTGGCGTCCGGGTTCTCCCACATGTAGGCCTGTCTGAAGTCCCATCTTCCAGTCTGCCTTCCGCCGTAATCCCTGTCGAAGGTGACAGGATCGACGCCGTATGCGAAGACGAGGTTTACCTTTTTGAGGAAGCGGTACTCGAATCCCACGAAAGGATTATAGAAGGTATCGCTGAAGTCTCCCCGAGTCTCGGTCTCATCGAGCGAGTAATTGATTATCCTTACATCGCACATGAAGGCAAACTTGCTTGTCAACCACCAGGCTCCCCTGAATATCCCTTCGTAGGTGTTGCCGTCCATATCGAATTCTTTCGAGCCGTCGAGATTGGAGAACTTCCCTTCGAACCCGAGATCAAAAGCATCCCAGAGGGTTAGCTTGATTCCAGGAGAAACGGACAGCCTGTACTGGTAAGCGCTGAGATCCTCGTCCGCACGGTCATACTTTTCCATCTCACGCTCTACCCAGAGCCTTGCGTCGAGGCCGTCCTTAGTCCATCTTGCCTCGAACTCGCCGTAATCACGGGTGTACGCGGGAGGGTTCTGGTCGACGTCGAAATAGATCTGCTTGTTAGCTTCGTCATTGGGGAGGAATACGGGCGTGATAAGGGATTCGTCGGAATCCACTCCGAGAAGTTCGCGGCGATTGTACTCGGCGTTAAGGAAAAGGTTCTCAATGCCCCTGAAAGGCATTTCCACGTGATATATCGTGGCATCCCTGTCCGCTATGGGTACGTCGATAGGGCCGTTCTCGAAATCGAGCCCTGAGCTGTTGCTCGTCACGAATCCCTGTCCAGCTTCACCGCGCATGTACTGTATGCCGGGAACAAACTTGTCGTCGAGGAAATAAAGGTAGGCGTCGATGCCGACATACCACGTTTTCCCCTGGAACTCATACCAGTCGCTCGGGTCCCCGCTTGCGTCTATATATTCATCGAGCCGCGGGATGCCCGTATTCGACGGTGTGCTTCCGATCCTGTCGGTCATGTCAAGCCACCAGATGTTCTGTTCGAGGAAGTAGTCGATCCCCGGCCTGAACCATCCGAACCTTCGCGAGCCGCGGAGGGTCACCTGGTCCGTACCAGTGTTATCGTACAGGTCGGGATCGTTGTAGATATCATCGTCATGCGTGTTTGCCGCGAAAGACCTGAACTCGAATTTCGGCCAGTCGCTGTTGAAGACGATGCCGGCGGTTCCTTTTCCTATCTTGAGATGATCGTCGAATATCGTTCCCTCGAGATCCTCATCGCCAAAAAGTGTCAGGGGATCTTCGGACCAGAGGACCTCCATGTTGTAGTAACCGTTAAGGTCCATGATCCCGGGAGGCGTGATCTTGATATGCGCCTCGTTGAGCCAGGCAGATACGGCGTTTACATTAGCGAGGTTGCTGGGGGAATCTACCCTCAGTCTCGCGTATCCTTCGACCTGCTCGTTGATCGTTATGATCGAGTTGAGGTCGAAACCGTACTCAGGCCTGAACATCCTCCAGCGATCGTCGCCGTCGAAGTTCTTGTATATCGGCGCGCGGAAGAGGAAGAAGCCGTTGAAATTTACCCTCGGGCTGAAAGCGGTGTTGGCGATCTTCTTTTCCTCACTGCCTGCATCGACCAGGATATTGCCCTCGTTATCGAGCGTTACGATCGAGTTCACCCCGCCATATGGATCAGGGGCGCTTGATGGGTTCTCGAAGTCTGTGATCCAGGCCCCGTCGACGACGAACTTGTAGTCGTGCGTTCCAGGCCCCAGCTCGACAGTGATGACCCACGTCCCCGACTTGAGCTTTTCCATCGGGTGTGATGTGGCGTTCCATCCGTTGAACGTACCGGCGAGGAAGACGGCTCCCGCTTCGGGATCGTTGTAGGAGAACTTCGTTCCGCCGTCACCCTTTTCAACGGACGCCAGGGCCGGACCGGATATCGCCGACAGCAGCATCAGCATTACCAGAAGCGATGCCGCCACCGACGCAATAGCCGTGAAGGTCTTGTTCCTCCCCGATGCGGTCCTTCGATCACGCGCGCACCTGCCGGATCCGGTGATACCGGGGCCGCGCCTTTCGATTGTCTTCACTGTCAGTCTCCTTGCTGCGAATACTGGAAACATCGTTTCCTCTCTCATCTATCAGAAATAAAGCTTCATAAATGCCTTGAGCACATGATCGAGCCTGTCACTGCTGCCCTCGTTGACGAAATAGTCCGTTCTGACGAGGTGCTCGCTCTGTCCGCCGTTGCCGTACTCGAGGAAAAATTCGGCGCCGTACCCGATATCGTATCTTATCTGCGCGAAGAGGGTGGAGCGTGCCTCGGTCTGCTCGTTTACATTGAGTATCCTGAAGTAACCCTTCAGTTTTCCCGTCGCGTTGAATTCCATGTCGTAACCGAATGCCCACACCTGCCTGAAGGTGTTCCAGTCCCTGATCCTTCCCTGGACCCTGACCTTGACGAGCCTGTTCTCGACGGAGAGGTCGGCGTACCAGTTCGGATATGTAGTGAAATCATATACCTCGCCCGAAGCGTCGAACCCGTGCCAGCTCTGGTAGGCGAGTCTCGCCTTGAATCCTTTTATAAACTCGATGTAGATGTCGCCGTACCAGTTTGTAGTCGGACGCAGGCCTCCGCCTTCCTCGTCTACGATCTTCTTCTGGTAATAGTCGTACGAGAGAGTAGCCGTGACAGCTTTTTTAGGTACCTGGAAGATCGCCTCGGCGTGAACCTGCTCACGGTTGTATTCGCGGGCATCATCGAACCTGTAAGACATATAGTCCCTGAAATTCTCTCCGAAATCGTTGTACCAGGTGTGGAATGTGAAATCTCTTATCCGGATATTTCTTATTTCGGCAGAGAATGCGTACTTGTTCTCATCCGTTCTGATATCGCTCGTTTCTATCACGTAGGGATCGTCGCTGAGTGCGTACTGGACGATCCAGCTCGTATTCTCGAGGTTAACGGGGCCAAGTGAGAGGCCGGTGGAAACAAAATCCCTCGGGTAGAAGGAGACGTCGATCGCCCCGACCTGGTTGTATTGGAGGTTCGTGTACTGCCGGTCCGCGCTTGTGTTGGTCCAGTCCTTCCTCAGGAACATCGCGCCGATCTCGAGCCTGCTGTTGAACGAGTTCTTCTGGAGTCTCGCGATAAAGTTATCCGTGCCGTTGGCAACCGTCTCTGTTTGATCGTCCGACCAGTTATATGTTCCGCCGTCATCACTGTAGATAAGCGTTCCGTTAAGGCCGTGTACCGGACCGACATTGCTGTTCCAGAAATCGGCCCTGATCCCGCTCGACTGCGGCCCCCAGTTGTCGTTCTTAAGCTTGTTCTGGTCGACAAGTTTGAGGAGGGGATCGTCATTGATCCAGAACCTGTTCTCCCTGGCGAAGATGTATGTCTCCCAGAGATCGCCGTGAAGCTTTATGTGGCCTTCGGCTGACAGGTATTCGGGCCGCTTGTACTCGACTTCCTGGGTCAGGCCGTCGTCCCGGTTAGACTGGGCGCGGAGCTTGTAGTACATCTCGAGCTTGTCCGAAGGCCAGCTGAGCCACTTAAGCTCGAGATAGTGCCTGGGCATCCCTTCGCCGCCTGGAGGCCCGAATCGCCAGATCTTCTGCTGGCGCTGGAAGGAGGCTTCGACCTCGTAAAACCCTTCGAGCTTGTTGACGGCAGATGACGGCGCCGCGGCCGAGAGCACGGCTGCCGATATGAGAGTGATGATCGATATCCTTTTCATCATCGCCATCGTTTTACCCGCTCCCTCATCACGGGAGCATTATAGTAAGCCCGAACAGGTAAGAGTTGCCAAGGTCGTAATGTGTCTCGAGCGCCAGGTCGATCTCCCACCTTTTGCCCTTGAGCCCGAATCCGGCGGAAAGGTTTTCCCTCTCGAATCCGCCGCGCAGGGCGACCACGTCGAAGAACCAGATCTCGCTGCCCAGCCGCCCGATGATATTGTCAAATTCTCCATATCTTGTCTTGATGTCGTACGAGACGAGAAGCAGTCCGCTGAACATGTAGCTCGCGCCGAGGGCGAAGTCCCGGTAGACCGGATCGGGAGTGCTGGTCGTCGTCAGTAGTTGAAGGCCAGGCTCGTTGACGTTGTATACGACGAATCCCGCCGACCACACCTGGCTAGGGGAGTGATAGTAAAGACCGAGATCAAGGCTCGCCTTGTTGACGCTACCCTCATATGCCGGGTCGTTGTACTTCTCGTATCCGGGGGCGCCGAGAGTGAAGATCTTCAGGGCAGCTCCGAACGAGAAATCATCGAAGCGGGGGATCGCAGCCGCGATCCCGAGGTTGATCGTATCTTCGTGGTAGAGGTCCTTGAGCTCAAGCCTCGTCCAGCTGGCGCCGACGGCGATGCGGCTGTTGAAATTGTAGACGCCGGCGACATAGTTATTTGAGAGAGCGGAGACATCGTAGAGACTCGATCCGCAGCCGGTGAGCTCGAACTTTTCGACCATGATCATTCCTGCGGCGTTCCAGTAGATCGAGTTTGCATCGTCGGCCACACCGACGAAAGCCGACCCCATCGCCCGGGGGCGCGGACCCATACGCACATGACGGAAATCGGCCCTTGCTGCTCCTGAGAGCGCTGTGAGGATGATGATCGCCGCCACTGTCCGTCTCATCCGGGTCGGCACCTTCCTATTTGATGACCGCCACGGCGTCATTGTACCGGATCGTCCTCTGTCCGGCCGCCTGCTGGTAGGTCACGGTAAACCTGAATATATAGATACCGTACGGCACCATGTAGCCTGAGTTGTCCCTGCCGTCCCAGGTGAATCCGGTCACCCTTCTCGGCACCGCGTCGGGTGTGTCCTCGGCCGTTATCGAGAAATTCCGCTCGAGTATCCTCTTCCTGTTCCCGTCCATATCGTAGATCTCTATCGTGACGGTCGCTTCCGACTGCAGGAAGAAGCTGATCTCGGTTTCTTCGTAGAGGCCGTCGCCGTTGGGAGAGAAGGGATTGGGCGAGAATACGACACCGGAGAATACTTCTCCCGGGCTGTACTTGAACTCCGGATTATAGAAGAGAGCGTAGGTCCCCGGCCTTGATACATCGACGGTGACGAGGTTTCCGTAGGGATTGACCGTTCCACCTATATAGACCCATATTCCGGTCGAAGCCGTATACTCGTAGACGCCGATCAGGTCCTCGTCGATATTCTGGATGCTGTATTCAGGGTAATGGAAGCTGATGCTGATCTTGTCCTCGAACTCAGGAACTGGAAGAGTCACGTTGACGGTATCTCCACCTTCTTCGACCATCCTGAACACAGCTTCGAACTCGACCTTCCTGTAGACGTTAACGGGAGTCGCGCCGGGCGGTTCCGGCTCATATTCATCGGCATACTCCGATGTGAGCTTGAAGTTGTACCTGACGTCGAGGGCATCCTGCTGTACGGCTGTCGTGGGGATCTTTATAAGTGTGCCCTCGGGAGCCCTTACCTCGAAGTCCTCGCTCATGTCGATATCGGCTACGACGAAAGTCTCGATCGGAAGATTGATCTCCATCGTCTGGAGCGGCGTGATCGTGACGTTGCCGGAGCGGTCGGCAGCCTCGATCTCGAACTCGATGTTCCACGTGCTGTCGAGAGGGGCGAGGATGACGTTCTGCAGCATATCCTCTACGGGAAGGTCGACACTCCAGATATCCCCGCCGGCGTATCCCATCGGAAGCTCTTCAAACCAGGTATCCGTCGAGGTCGAGTCGGGGCGCCACCGGAAGACCGATCTCGAGACCTGGTCGTCGTCTACGATGATCGCCGTGTAATACAGCGGCGCGTTGACGAGCGGCTGGAACGGGACCGTTTCGGATACCTTTTCGCCGACGTCGATGGCAGGAGGCCCCTGGTCCTCGAATGTCGTCATGTCTATGTAGCACGGCGTCAGGCCGTTATTGACCCTGTCGGAGGACTCGGCCGTCTTCCAGTCGAGTATCTCGCTCTGGGTCCTGCCGATCGTCTTGCCCGTTCCGGGGGAGATGATCAGGTCCATTATGTTCGGATCACGGTCGCTGTTGTCACCGCCTCCGATCTGCCACTCGCTGACGCTGGCGTTTACCCACCGAGTATCTCCGAAGTTATTGTCGTCACTGTTCCCGTCATGGCTCGTCATCACTACCGTGATGTCCCACTTCATTATATCGTCAGGCGTGGGATTTCCCAGGGATTCCATGGAGACTACACTCGTGATCGTATTATTTACGAAATCGGTAAGAAGTACTATTGCCCTGTCGCTCTTCGCGACAGTCTGTGACCACGCAGAAGGGGTGTTCTGGTTGTTCGAGGTAAGCACAGCCTTGTACCAGCCCTCCATCACGACCGCGTAATCCCAGGCGTCCCAGCTTGCGAAATCGTTCTGCCTGTTGGGCAGCCCCTCGGTCGCACCGCCCTTGAAGGCGTCGATCATGATATCGATCTTCTGGATATTGATGTCGGCGTAGGGCGGGTTCCAGTTGGCGTTCCCCTCGAGGCTCGGGTCGGGGACCTGACCCATCTTGACCTCGAAGGCGAGGCTGGGGATGATCTCCCCGCTGACGATCTTCGATGTCTCGAATATCGTCATAGACTCGAGATCGAAAGCCCGTTTGGCGAAGACCTGGTTTGTCGGATAGAGGTAATAGAGACCCTCCCGGCCGAACTGGTTCGGGCCGAAATCGTCATTCAACTCGTCGGTCAGTATCCGTATCGGCTCGACCGTTCCCTGAACGGTAAGTGACAAGGTCGAGTCGATACCGGAGATATTCATCGAGTCTCTCGCCGATACGACCAGGTCGTATCGGCCGCTCGCTATCCCCGGATCGACGAGATGAAGGTAGCTGTATGTGCCGTCGCCGGCGGCCTGGTCTCCATTTGTCGCATCGTCGTACATGAACTGGTACGTCGAGCCGCCTATTGGAGCGAGGTCTATCAGTACGCCGCCGATCCCCCCGCCGTTGTCTGTTACATCGACCGTGAATGTCACGGTTCCGCCCGCGTCGACTTCATCAGGCTCGGCCGTCGGATTCGAGAGAAGAGGAGCGGGGGGGAAGTCGCCCTGGATGACGTAGTCGGCGGAGTAGTGATGCAGGTCGATGTTCTGCTCCGCTATCGTCCAGTCGATATCCGGGTTGTCCGGATCAAAATCGAGATTCAGCGTCGAGTCGTGAGGCGCCGAATCGAATGCCGACCTTTTTACATCCGCATCCTGAGTGAGGTATACCTGGAACCGCATCGTCGAAGGGATGTTTCCTTCGAGAAAATCGTACGGGATGGTGAAGATCACCCAGTCCGCTCCCTTTTCGGTCCAGTCGCCCTGCACATTTATGCCTTCGACCCAGGTGCCCGATGTAGGGATCCAGGCCTTTCCGTCCGCGTCCCACCACTCCCATTCACTGCCGGACCAGCGCCTCATGTCGGAGTAATCGTCAGAGGAATACTTGAAGGTGAACGCGTATTCGGGCAGCAGGTCATGGGCATAGGTCACGGGGAACTCAAACGGATCTATTGTAGATCCCGCCGCGTCGTTTCCTGTCTCGATAAGGAGGACCAGGTGCGCGCCATCCCACCCGGTATTGAAGCGGATCTGGAACTGCAGGGCTTCCGCGTCGTTGCTGACGAGTACCTTGGTCAGGTCCATAGCCTCGAGGGACTGGTGGGCCGGGTCGGGCTCGGGGAACGGTGGATCTGAAATGGTCGTTATCTGATCGATGATGAACGAGACGTCATTGATCGGGAGCGAAGGAGTAGAGACGGCTGATATCCTGACGATATCCCTGCTGTCGCCGGCGGTGAACACTGTGACTCCCCGCCCTGTCTCATCGAGATCGACGAACTCCGGCGCTACCGTTCCCGCATCCATGGGAGCTGCGGTAAAGGCGATGTTGTACCCTGATTCAGAGACGCTGTTTCCGAACTGGTCGACGAGCTGGGCCACGACTTCGAGATCCTCGCCGAACCCTACGACGTCCGCCGGCAGCGACAGCTGTATAGCTGCCGCAGGTCCCGGAAGGGCCGTCACCGGCACGAAGTCTGTCTCATCTTTCCCGAGGATGACGAGTTCCTTGTTCTGCCAGGTCACTGCAGCGGTAACGTCCAGTATTCCGGCGCCAGTAGCTGTCATCGTGGTAGTCGCTTCACCATCGGCGTTGGTTACCACTGAAGGGATTGTAAAGGCTCCATCACCGGTCGAAGTATCCTTGAGCAGGAAGCTTACCCCGACCAGAGGAAGGAGTACGGGGTTGCCGCTCACATCGAGGAGCCTTCCGTATACCGTTATCTCTTCGACACCATCGGCGACGAGCATCGTGTCGAGGATCTCGATCGCGAAGAACTCGGGCTCAGCCGACCTGATGCCGAACTTGAACCTGCCGCTGATAGTATCGGCAGCGCCTGCGGGTGCTTCGGTGAATATTCTCAGCACTTCTATAGCGTCATCGTTGATAAGGAAGTTTCCACGGCCATCCACAAGAGCGAGGTTTGTGATCTCCGTCGTATCGGCCGGATCATAGAAGTTGACGTTCCCTCTGGGAGGCGTAGTGTTGTTCAGTTTTGTGGCCCGGAGCTCTACCTGCTGCAGATACCCGTCTACATCGTACCAGTCGCGCCTGTCCAGATCGTCACGCGCCTCTATCAGGGCCGAAGCGTAGAAGAAGATCCCTGAGTCGGGGAAGCTGACAGTTGTGTTGACGCTCTCCAGCTCGCTGCCGAGAGGATCGATCAGCACGAGCTTGGTAGCCTTGACCGAACTGAGAGAGATGTCGCCGACATGTATGCTGTCGCTGTCAGTGATTACTACCGAGAGTGTATCGGATATGTATCCCGTACCTTCGGCTATGACGTAGTAGGTCCCGTCCGGGACCTGGATCTCGAAGGGGCCTCCAGCGGGAGGGATATCCTTCTCTCCATCGCCGGCGAGTATGCCGGTCACAGAGTCATAGGCAGCGACTATACCTTCGACACCAGGGCCGTCTGTGTATAAGACAGTACCAGTGATCTTTCCGGCCCTTGTCAGAAGAATGTCAACGCCGGCCACGTTCGCGCCGTCCTCGACGATAACGCCCGGCTGCTTGATCCTGGCGTATCCGGGAGCCGATGCCTCGACCCGGTAATCGCCGTCCACCAGTTTTTCGAAGATATACGCCCCTCCGCCAGGCGCGGTGGCGGTAGAGTCGATCCGCATGTCGTTGAATTCACTGAAGAGCTCGACGGAGGCTGACTGTCGTCAGGTCGCCCGCGTCTTCGAGCTGTACATCTCCGGATATCGTGCCCTCGCCGGCGTCGGGGATACCGTCGCCGTTCATGTCGACATACACGGTATGCATGTTGATCAGTGTAGTCTTGGCTCCCGAGCCGTCCATCCCGTCATTATACGGTGCGGAACTCGGGCCGTTCCAGCCGTCACCGCCCGCGATGACAGCGACGATCCTGATCTCTGACCCTGCCGGGACCGTTCCCGGATCGCTGCCGTAGATCACGTCCCAGGGGATCCTTATCTCGCCGTTGTAGAAGAAACCGGTTGGGCTCTGCCTGAGATTGGCGTTCTCGCAGAGGCTCGTTATGTCATCGGTAGTGGCCGGGTCGAGGATCCTTCTTATCCCGAGATCGCTCCCGTTCCAGCCCGCAATCAGGAAGTCGGCCAGGACGCCGTCGGAGAAATCGAAGTTTCTCGCGTACCAGTCGATCCCGCTGACGTCCTGCGCTCCGGTCCCTGTACCGGCGGCGATGTAGACGACCATCGCGTTATCGCTGACTTCGTAGTTGACCCCTATATAGAGGGCGAGGGAGTCGTATGTGACCCAGAGTTGTTCGATCTGGTTGGGGCCCCAGTCCGCGCCGACAGGGGGGTCGTCGACCTGAAGTTCGTCGGCTTCCCAGTCGATGCCGTCGCCCGTGATGGTCCCGTCGATAACAGGTGTATTGAACGGCCTGGCCAGCACCAGTGCGGCGAAAATAGAAAAGAGCAGGATAAGGAGTGCTATCCGGCGCATCTCGAAGCTTTCATCGATTATTGTTCTTTTTCCCCGGCTGATGCCGGAGCGGATTCAACTTGCCGGGAGTTTACCCCGATATCCGGAACTGCGCAAGAATAAACATGACAAAAATGGAGCGGCACCGGGCGGCCGCTCCATCATCGATCACTTATCCTGAATTGACTTATTTTGCCTCGTAAATGACGAAATACTGCTCGGGCAGGAAGTCGTGCTGCTTGACCTTCCTGAATCCGGCTTTCTCGAGATCTGCGGTCAGCTCCTCCTCGGACATATGCTGGCTCGGAGGAGGTCCCCAGGGGCGCTCTTCGAGTGATTTGGGGATGTAATCGAGTACTATGAGACGGCCGCCGGGCGCGAGCCCTTTCAGGAGCTGCTCGCCGTAGGCCACCCTTTCCTTGATATAATGATAGACGTCGACCATAAGGATCAGGTCGGCGCTGCCTTCAGGTATCTGCGGGTCGTCCCGCTCGACCTTGATCAGCTCGACATTCTCGAGCCCTTCTATCTGGACCCTTCTGTCGAGGTAGTCGAGCATATCCTGCCATGCGTCGATAGCCCATACCTTGCCTTCGGGGCCGATCTCGCCGGCTATCTTGACGGTGAAATATCCCGAGCCGCATCCGACGTCCGCTACCTTCATCCCGGGCCTTAGCTCGAATGCATCCATGACCTGCTGAGGTTTCTGGAACTCCTCGCGGCCCTCTCGCTCGAGCATCCAGATATAGCCGTTCGCTCGAGCCGAACGGGCGAGCTTTTTGAAGAGCTTTTCCTCCCTGATGCCGGCAAAGGCCTCGTCCTCCATCATCGTCCTCGCGTCCCAGTATCCCGAATCGATCGCCCAGTAAAGGTACTCGTACGCCTTCCGCCTGTCGCCGGCGAGACTGTACGCCCTTGCCGTGTTGTACATCGCCTCCCACTGGACGGGCCAGACGACCTCGTTTATCTCTTCGGCGGTCTTGAGCGCCGCTGCATAATCCTGCGATTTCATCTCCGCGTCGAATTTCTCTTTCATCTCGAGATACGCGGATGGATCGGGGATCTCTTCCTCCTGCGCCCATGCTCCGGAGAGGGGTAAAAGCATCAGGAGGGTAAGGGCCAGGACTGCGATCTTCGACATCGGGTCTCCTTTCGGTAAGACAGTGACCAGAATATGTTACGCACAAGAAGACAAAACTGTTCCTGAAAAAAATCAATAATCAAACAGAAAGGAACATTATTCGCACTGCGACGTTATAATGAATAACATAACTGACCCCGGGAAGGAGACGAGATGATGAGAAGATCGATATTTACCGCGGCCCTCGCCGTGATCACGGTATCTGTGATTCTCTCAGCAGCCGCGCCCCCGGCGTACTGCCAGTATCACGAGGAGGACAAGTGGGAGGAGCGGCACAACAAAGCGCAGCCTGCCGACAAGGTGATGGACGCAATAGGTGTGGTCCCCGGGATGACGATCGCCGAGATAGGCGCGGGCCGCGGCAGGTATGCCGTTCAGATGGCAGAGCGCGTCGGGGAAAAGGGCAGGGTCTACGCCAACGACATCTCCGCCGATGATCTCGCCTACCTGCGCGAGAGGTGCGAGCGGGACGGTATCGGCAATATCGAGACGATTCTCGGCGAGGTGACCGATCCCCGCCTTCCGGAAGGCAAGTTCGATCTCAGTCTACGTGATCAATTCGTATCATCATTTCGAGGATCCGGTCGCTCTGCTGAAGAATGTGATCCCAAGCCTGAAGCCGGACGGCAGGCTCGTCATAATAGAGCACGACTGGGACAAGTACGGCGAAGAAGCGCAGTGGCACTGCAAGCATCAGAACGAGCTGATAGACGAGGCGTACAGAGGTGGATTCTACCTTGTCGGCATCGAGACCTTCCTCGAGAAGGACAACATAAACATCTTCATCCCGAGAAACAGGTTTTAAGAACAGGAACATATGCAGAACGGAATAAAGGTACGGCGGGAGATGGGACTGTTCACAGCGACGAGCATAGTCGTTGCGAACATGGTAGGCGCCGGGATATTCACCGCGTCCGGGATCATTTCGGGCTTCCTGCCCGGCCCCGGGTGGGTACTTGGGTGCTGGGTCCTCGGAGGCATGATCGCGATGGCCGGAGCCCTCTGTTACGCCGAACTTGCCACGAGGATGCCGGATGAGGGAGGGGAGTACCTCTACCTCAGCAGGCTCTTCCATCCATCGCTCGGGTTCCTTACCGGCTGGACGAGTTTCTTCGTCGGCTTCACTGCCGCGATCGCCGCTTCGGCGATGGGATTCTCGGAGTATATATTCGCCGGCCTCAATGGACGTTTCGAAGCGGTCGATCCGGCGATCTTCACCATGATGAAAAAAGGCTCGGCGGCAGCCGTCATCGTCCTATTTACAGCGCTTCACTATTTCGGCCTGAAGAAGGGCGGCAAGGTCCAGAATATCCTGACCGTGATAAAGGTCGTCATTGTCGCCGGACTTGCTGCGACAGGCATCGCCCTGGGTGGAGGCGGGGAGTGGACTGCTCGGCAGCGGGATCTCGAGCGGAGGCTGGCTCGGGGTGGGGACCGCGATGATGCTCGTGATGTTTTCATACAGCGGGTGGAACGCCACTTCATATGTGGCCGGAGAAGTCCGCGACCCGAAAAGGACGCTGCCTCTCTCGCTGGCTGTGGGGACCGGGATAGTGATAGTCCTGTATCTGCTGGTAAATACCTTTATCCTCCACGCACTGCCTTTCTCGGAGGTACAGGGCACGATAGCCATCGTGGAGAAGGCGTCAGTGAGGACTTTCGGAGAGTGGATGGGGCGGGGGCTGAGCATCATGGTCGGCCTGGCCCTTCTTTCATCTCTGAGCGCCTATATCATCGTCGGGCCGCGCGTCTATTTCGCCATGGCCAGGGACAGGCTCTTTCTTCCCTTTGCGGCGAAGGTCCACCCGAAGTACGGAGTACCGGGAAGGTCGATCCTGATACAGGGCGCACTGGCTGTACTGATGGTCGCAATCGGTTCTTTCGAGCAGCTTCTGCTGTACCTGGGGTACGCGCTCGGTATATTCCCGTGGCTCGCTGTAGCGGGTCTCTTTATTGCGAGGAGAAGGTCGGTAGGAGAGCAGGGTGTGGTGAAAGTGCCGGGTTATCCTTTCCTGCCGCTCTTCTTCCTCGTTTTCACACTCGCGCTGATGGTGGTCGCCTTCATCAACAGGCCGATGGAGTCGTCGGCCGCTATCGTGACTGTCGCGGCCGGGATACCGGTCTACTATCTCTGGGTCAGGACAGTCGACAAACCTACTTCCTGAGTGAGGCCCTCGTGAAGACGTGATCTGGGATATCCACGTCGAAATCGATCTCTTCGATGATATACTCGGTCCCTTCACCGCTTGAGAGCATATCCTTGAAGACCGCTCTCTTCATGTACCATCTGTCTTCGACCTGCAGAGCTTCCTTGATCTCAGTCGTCTTGAGCAGGCGCCCGCTCTTCGCGAAGCGTTCCTCTCTCAGAGGGAGATACCGATTTCTGTCTACCCAGACTTTCCGCGAGTGATAGGCGACATCTTCGCCCTTTGCTACCATCGTGATGACCCAGCATTCCCTTCCATCGATCTCTTCGACTCCTGTTACTTCCGCATCGTACAGCTCTTCGAGCCTGTTGTTCTCCATCATGTCCTCGTACGATAGATCCGATCCCATCACCGATTGGCGGAGAAGATGCCCCGAGATGGTGATGATCCTGTCGGCCGGTTCGGGAGCATAGGTCCAGAGCTTGTCGCTGAGCTTGAGCATCTTCTTGCCGCGTTCCCGAGCGGGGGAGAGGTATTCGACATAAGATTCGTCCTGTCCCCTGACCCAGAACCGCGACTTGACAGTGCGCGTTCCACTGCGGGCGTGAATAACCATTATAGAGACCCCGGTCGCCTGGTCGAGAACGAGGTTTTCATCGACTTTTCTCAGGACTTCTCTGCCGTCGGGGTATTCCTCCGCAGGCGAGGCGCATGGTATCGCAAGTATCAAGAGAATCCATGCTGCTAATCTGTACATCGCCGCACTCCTTGTATTACAGGCAGTTATGGGCTATACCTCAAGTTCTTTGAAAAGCTGTGAGGTCTGTCTCCTGAATATATTCGCTCCCGAGAAGGACGCTCCTAGGATCGTAGCGGCCAGCCCTGGTATAAGGCCTATCAAACCGCCGGCGAGGGAGACCCTCGCTCGCATCACGTTCGACATCATCACAGATGAGCCCTGCAGCATCCCCGAGATATCCCAGCCGACTTCCTGGAGGAAATACGAGAAGGAGAGTCCTGTCACCGTTCCTATGGCGGTGCCTGTCAGGCCGACGAGGACCGCCTCGCCGATGAGCGTGAGGTAAACATGCCGTTTCGATTCCCCGATAGCGAGGCGTACGCCGAATTCACCGTACCGCCTTATTCCCGACATGAGCCCCGTGTTCCATAGCACTATCGACATTACGAAGATGAATATCGCAATTATTATCGTCGATCTCATCTTCCCCAGGTCGAGCATCATCCCGAGCCCGTTCTGGTCTCTGAGAGTCAGCATGACAGGTGTCATCTCGCCGTCCTGATCTTCCTGTTTCGCGTTGAATGCCTTCGCCATCGCCGTTGCGTCTCCTGAGTTGAATATCATATTGGGGTAGAAACCAAGTATCTCGGATACGGCGCCCTCCATGTCGAGAGCGTACTGCACGTCCGATATGTCGGCTATTATCGTGTTGCGGTCGAGAGGCGCGATCCCGAATCGGACCGTTCCGACGAGCACGAAGTTGTGCACCGCCATGCTCCCGTATGCTGTAGAGCCGATGAGTGTCGCGGTCTCCCCGGTCTCCACTCCGAGTCGTGAAGCGAATTCCTCGCTTACGAGGATCTCGCCTGGAGAGGAGGGGAGACGTCCCCGCACGAGCGCGCTTTCGAGGTGGAGTCTTCCGGGCTCCTTCGATCCCTCTCCGATCAGATCAGCAGCGAATCCCATGGCCGGTCCCTGCGCCCTGGTCTCTCCGTTCTCGTCGGGAAAGTCGAGCAGCCCGCCGAACTTTATCCTGCCCGTCCACTCCATGCCGGGGTATTCCCGGCGAAGCTGCCCGATCAGCGAGTCGGAGTCCCTGACAGCAAGGTCGTTCGGCAGCTGAGAGATCAGCTCGTTATATCCTTTAGTGACGACCTTCAGGTGCCCGGTATCCAGACGTGCACTGCTCCGTATCATGTCGTCGAGCATCCCGTCCATGAAGCAGAACATCAGGATCGAGATCGAGACGCCGGCAGCTACTATCATCACAGGGAAGAGACTCCTGTGCCTGTCCCTGACCAGGCCTTTCATCAGGTGCCGTATCATGTCATCTTCCCCCTCAGAGCGTCGGTCGGCTTGAGCCGAGAGATCTTCGCCGACGGCATGTAGCTCACCAGAGTCACGGATATGAGTACGAGAAGTGTAGTTCCGAGAAAGAGGGCCGCGCCGTAGCTGGGATAGAGTTTCTGCGGTATCGCGAATCCCCAGTCGTCGACTACGTCGGGCATCGGGAATCCGTACCTGTAGGAGAGGATGAATATGGGTATTCCGTACGCCGACCCGACGATTACGGCGAGGAGGCCGTGAAGGGCCCCTTCGAGGGTAAAGAGAGCGACGATCTTCGTCCTGACCATCCCGAGAGCCATCATCGTCCCCATTTCCTTTCGCCTTCTCCATATAGAAAGGACCTGGGTGTCGAAGATCGCGATCAGAGCCATAAACAGCAGGAGCGTGTATATGAATAGGGTCCCGACCATCTTCGATTTGATCATCTCTACGATCTCCTTGAGCATGAACTCCTGGTCCCTGAAGATCCATCCCCCGCCGGCTTCCGGTATGGTCGCTGCCAGGTCGACAACGACGATGGTGGCCTCGCCGGGAGCGTTCATCATAGTCCTGAGCCGGTCGAGAGGTATCCATATCTGTCCCTGGTCGACGGTAGGCATCTCCGCTGCCATCACCTCCACGATCCTTATATCAGCTGCGTCGAAAGTGCCCCCGATGTCGCGCCAGCGGACAGTGACGAAGTCGCCCTTGCGAAGCCCCGTCGCCTTTGCCATCCGCGTACCGATCAGCCCGGGGATCTCCCCGTCGCTCTCCATGCCGAGGACACCCGCCGGGACGTTGACGGTCTTCTGCCGCGGATCTATTCCCTTGAGCAGTGCCGGCATCGCCCTTCCTTCGGGATATATCGTGCCCATAGTTATCAGCACAGCCATCGCGTCACTCTTCTCCACGAGTTTCTCGAGGGAGGGGGAGAGAGGGGCGTGACTGTCCTCGAGCGTCAGGGGGTCATACTGGTCGTACTCGGGCCGCCAGAACTGGCCACCTCCTACTTCCGCTTCTATGAGCGCTCTCTGCGAGTACTCCTGCATCCCCTGTATGAATCCCTGTGTCCAGACAATGAAGACAAAAGCGAGGGAGAGAACGATGACGTTGAGCCATGTCCTCAATCCCGCCCCCAGTATGTTTCTCATCGCGAGTTTGAAGACGAGCATCACGCACCTCCCTGTCCGGAGCGTGAGGGTTCCATCGTGATATCCTCGACTATCTTACCGTCGTTGAGTGTGATTCTGCGGCGCAGGTAGCGGATCACTTTATCGTCGTGCGTCGCGAACACGAATGTCGTCTCGAGTTCTTCGTTGAGATTTACCATCGTATCGAGGACGTTGAACGAGTTCTCCGCGTCAAGGTTCGCCGTCGGTTCGTCGGCAAGGACCAGCTTCGGACGTTTTACCATCGCCCTCGCGATCGCCACTCTCTGGCTCTCGCCTCCCGAGAGGGTGGCAGGTTTCGACCTGACCCTGTCACCGAGCCCGACCCACTCGAGAGCTGACATTACCAGCTCACGCCGTTTCTTCTCTTCCATGCTGAGAAGGAGGAGTGGGAACTCGACGTTCTCGTAGACGGTGTAGACGGGGAGGAGGTTGTACGTCTGGAATATAAATCCGAGATGCTCGCTCCTCAGCAACGCAGATTCCTTGCTGCTGAGTCTCGAAGTATCCAACCCTATCACGACAGCCTTGCCGCTCGTAGGCTTGTCGAGTGCGCCGATGATGTTAAGCAGGGTCGTCTTCCCCGAGCCGCTCGGTCCGACCAGACCGAGAAATTCGCCTCGCTCTACCTCGAGGTTGATATCCTTGAGCGCGGTGAACTTTCGGCCGCCGACGGGGAACTGCTTGACGAGATCGATCGTCTCTATCAGTTTTCCGTTCTTCATCGAACACCTTCCTTTGGATATTCGTCTAATGATTGAACACTATTAATAGCTGTCCGCCGGTTCCCGCAAGGGGAGGCCCCTCGCCGTACGGGCTGAACGAGACATCTGTCTCCGGATAGTGGAATGCGCTAATGTGCAGCATCCAGTTGTCCCATGTCCGCTGCCACGCGATGTACTGGTAATATTTTTCCGCTTCCCAGGAGTAATATCCTATCGCTGAGAGATTGTCGATAAAACCGATCGGGTAGTTCACCATCCAGGCCGAAGTCTGGTAATCCTCATCGCTGCCCCATGCGTCAGCCGACATGAATATTCCCATATGCTCGAGAACGACGTAGAGGCCGTTGCCTAATCCGAAGGTGTAGTCTGTTCCAATCGTGAGCATCTTGCGCCACTGCAGCGGGATGAACTCCTCGTCCTGGTGCTGCATTACCGCCTCGAACCAGATCCCGATCTCTACATCCCACTTGCCGTCGATGGCTAAGCGGTTCTCACTGAATTCGAGGCCGGTGCCGGGGATCTCCGCCTGCCTCGAGTTGAAGGTCAGCGCCATTTCCCCGCGCGGAACGGGGTGCAGATAACGGCCTCCAAACTCGGGGTAGCCTTTCTCGCTCGGCACTATCTCGAGCCCCTTTCTCTCTCCGTCGGGATAGATGCCCCAGAGCCAGAGGCTCGAGTTGTCGAGCGCGTCGTAACTGAACCTGAGGGCGTAGACACCTTCGGTCAGCTGCTGGGGATCGCGCGGATCGATGCTGTCGAACCACATCAGCGACCTGAGTATGATCGCGGGCCCGAATACTATCTTCTGAAGCCCGATCCTCGTCTCGGTCCTGTTTGTCGCATACCTCAGGACAAGCCTGTAGAGATCGAGCTTGTAATCGTCGTAGTCGTCGATGCTGGAGGAGGCGGCGAAAGCATTGAGATAGATATAGAGGTCGAGTATGTTTCCGCCGCTGCTCTCTGTATTGACCGAGAATGCGGGGATGTATCTCACGCCGGCGCTCCACGTGTCCTCACTCTCGGCCAGCGCACCGAGCGCCCATCCCGATGCTTCGCCGGAGAACCTGTAATCAAGGACCTCTGCGGCGGCGGGGGAGGGAGTGTGTAGCGTAATGGTAGCCGCTACCATTACCGATGCGATCGAGAGTCTCACTTTATTTCGTGCCCCTTCCCGCCTGCAGGCATAATACCGAAGAAGAAGAAATCGTTCACTTCTCTGAAGAACTCCATGTCGGTAGGGTACAGTCTACGCAGAGCATCGTTCTCGACCAGTTTTCCGAGGCTGTCGAGAACCGCCAGAAGGAACTCCGGCCTGACATCGCGCATCTCGCCATTTTTCCTGGCATCGGCGACAAAATCGAGAAAACGCTTCATGCTTCGGGTTCTCAGCTCATGGATGAACTCTTCGAGTTCCGGCCCGGAATGCAGGATGTCCTCGACGATCTGCGGATTCATCCTGGAGAGCAGTTCCATCTTGAACTCGACGATCGCCTGCATCCGCTCCATAAACGAGGCACCTTCTTTTTTCATCTCGACCAGGCGCTCATATATCGAATCGCTCCATCCGGTCCATATATGCTTGAACAACTCGAGCTTATTCGGGAAGTATTTGTAGAAGGTCACCTTGCTGACGCCGGCTTCGCGGCATATCTCCTCGACGGAGACCTTCCTGATGCCGTACATAGCGAAGAGGCGGTCGCCCGTCCAGACTGATCTGATCCCTCTTTACGGAGTTTTTTTCATTCAGGCTCTTCTTCATTGCACTGCCCTTGAGTTTACGATATACATAGTATTGTACGTATATCGTACATAATATGTTCCGAAGTAAATTGGTTGTCAAGGAAGATTTCTGTTTCCATACTGACCGGGTGGTATATAATCGATGAAATGACAGGCGATTCCGGAAAAAAAGCGATATTCTCCTGGGCGATGTACGACTGGGCGAACTCCGCCTTCGCCACGACGGTGATGGCCGGATTCTTTCCCGTCTTCTTCAACGAGTACTGGAGCGCGGGCGCTGATACGACAGTCTCGACCGCGCGCCTCGGCCTCGCCAACTCGCTCGCCGGTATCACCGTGGCCCTGCTCGCTCCCGTGCTCGGCGCCATAGCCGACCGCGGATCGGCAAGGAAAAGGTTCCTCGTCTTCTTCGCTTTTCTCGGCGCGCTGATGACGGCGTCACTCTGGATGGTCTCGCGCGGTGACTGGAAGGCGGCGATCCTCGTATTCGTCCTCGCCTCTATCGGATTCAGCGGAAGCATCGTCTTCAGCGATGCGCTTCTTGTATCGGTCGCCGGGCCGAAGCAGAGGGAGAGAGTATCGGCGCTGGGTTACGGCCTCGGATATCTCGGCGGCGGGCTTCTGTTTGCCCTTAATGTGGCGATGACGCTCAGGCCCGCATCCTTCGGGCTCGCCGGGGCTGAGGAAGCGGTGCGGTATTCATTCCTCACGGTGGGAGCCTGGTGGGCCGTTTTTACGATTCCCCTGATACTCTTTGTCAGGGAAAAGCGGTCCGTAGTGACAGCCGGAATCAGAAGATCGATAGAGGAAGGATTATCTGATCTGTTCGGGACGTTCAAGATGCTCAAGAGGATGAAAACACTGTTACTGTTTCTGATCGCCTACTGGCTCTACATAGACGGCGTCGACACGATCGTCAGGATGGCCGTCGATTACGGTATGTCGATCGGCCTCGAGCGTGACGACCTGATACTGGCCCTGCTCGTGACGCAGTTTGTGGGGTTTCCATCGGCGATCGCCTTCGGACGGATCGGGGCCAGGATCGGAGCCCGTCGCGCGATCTTCATAGCGATAGGCGTCTATCTTTTCGTCACTGTATGGGCGGCGCTGATGGACAGCCGCGAGGAGTTCTATGTCCTCGCCGTATCGGTCGGCCTCGTGCAGGGAGGTATACAGGCCCTGAGCAGATCGCTCTTCGCCGGGATCGTACCCGAGGAGAAGTCGGCGAGATATTTCGGATTCTACAATATGATCGGGAAGTTCGCTGCTGTCATGGGGCCGGTACTGATCGGAGCGACCGGCCTTGCGCTGAGATCGCTCGGCGCCCGGGCTGAGACGGCGACAAGGCTGGGCATCACATCGGTCTCGATCCTCTTCATCGGGGGCGCGGTCCTGCTCTGGTTCGTCGATGAGGAGAAGGCGAGGCGGGAGATCCTTGAAGCAGAGGGCGGCGAAGAGACGCTCGGCACTTGACACTGAGGCTTCGCTGTTGCACATTGGACACCTGAAGTAAAGCGCACGCACAAGGAGGACTCTTGGATTTCAGGACCCTGTTCGAGCCGAAGACGATGGCTGTTGTCGGACTGTCGCTGAGCAATGAGCGACACCCCGCCAATATCATCTATAATAAAAACTTCTTCCGCTACCCGGTGAAGGTCTTCGGAGTGAATCCGAAGGGCGGGATGTACCACAAGGAAAAGATATACACCTCGATCTCCGAGATCCCGGAGAAGATCGACCTGGCTATCATCGCTGTGAGGGCCGAGCATGTACCGGGCGTTCTGAGGGAATGCATCGACGCATGGGTCGGCGGGGCAGCCGTGATATCGGGAGGATTCGCCGAGACGGGCAGGCTCGACCTGCGGCAGCAGTTCGAAGAGATCGCCGCGGAGGCCGATTTCCCCATAATAGGCCCCAACTGTCTCGGGATATATTCTTCCGGGCTGGTCGATTCTCTCTTTCCTGCCGAGCGAGAGGATGGTAAGGCCCGAGGCGGGTAACGTAGCCATCGTCAGCCAGAGCGGCGGGATACTCGTCGACCAGATGGTGAAATTCGCGGGACAGGGGATAGGGCTCTCCAGGGCGGTCAGTATCGGGAACAAGGCGGCTGTTGGAGAACTCGAACTGCTCAAGTACTTCGCGAGGGACGAGAAGACGGATGTCATCGCTTTCTATGTCGAAGGATTCGGCCCCGGTGAGGGACGGGAGTTCGTCCTGGCTGCGAGCAGAAGCCCGAAACCGGTCATAATCATGAAGGCCGGCAAGAGCCAGGCCGGCAGCCGGGCGGTATCGAGCCATACCGCCTCGATCGCGGGTGACTACACGTATTTTCCTCCGTGATGAGCCAGTTCGGGATCGTCGAGGCGAAGGACGAGTACGAGATGGTCTCCTTCTGTGAATCGCTGAGCTGCTACCCGAGGGGGATCGAGGGCAGAGTCGGGATAGTGACGGCGAGCGGGGGACACGGCGCCGTCGCCGTCGATACCTGCGAGGCTTCGGGCCTCATCGTTCCGGAGTTCTCCGAAGAGGTGCAGAGCAGGATACGCGGACGTCTCTCAGAGAGCGTCCAGCCTATCGCCTCGCTTGGCAATCCGATAGATCTCACCGGCAGCGCCCGGGATGACGATTTTGTGATAGCGGCCGGTGAGCTGAGCAGGCTTGACGACATCGACTGCGTTATCATGCTTCTCCTGCCATATATCCCCGAGGTCACCTCCGATGTGGGGGCGAGGCTCAGCCAGGTATACCAGGAGGAGGGTAAACCGATCGTGGCTTACGTGCCGCACGTAGAGAAATACAGGATGATCATAGAGGGCTTCCAGCTCAACAATGTTCCAGTTTCCCACTCGATCGAAGGAGCGGTCCTGATGGTCGAGGCGATGAAGAGGTGCAAGCCATGCTGAGCGAAACTGCTGCCGCCATACTCAACGAATCGAAGAAACATGGCTGGGTCCTCGAGCCGGAGGCGAAGCGCCTCTTCGCCGAAGCCGGCTTCGACGTACCCCGGTTCGAATGGGTAAGGACTGAAGAGGAGGCGGTCGAGGCGGGCGGACGGATCGGCTGGCCCGTCGTGGCGAAGATCGTTTCGCCCGATGTCATCCACAAGTCCGACTGCCGGGGGCGTAGCCGTCGGTATAGACGGTCCCGAAGCGATGCGGGAGGTCGCCGGCCGGTTCAGCGGGATCGAAGGATTCGAGGGGATCCTCGTCGAGGAGATGCTCTCCGGGATAGAGGTCATCGTCGGCGGAAAGATCGATGAGCAGTTCGGAGCTGTGGTGCTGGCCGGTATGGGCGGTGTCGGCGTAGAGATCTACAAGGATACAGCGATAAGGATGGCGCCTGTCACTGAAGATAATCGTCGAGTCGATGATAGACGAGTTAAAGGCGGGGAGCGTACTTGCGCGGCTTCCGCGGAGCGGCCGGTGTCAATATCGCCAGGCTGAAAGAACTGGTCGTCGGTTTTTCGAGCCTGCTCGTCGAGATGACAGACGAGATTGAATCGATAGATCTCAATCCGGTGCTTTGTACGGAGGAAAGATGCGTCATCGCCGATGCTAGAATAATCCTTAAAAAAAGTGACAATTGACGTTGACAAGGCAAATGGAAGCAGTTTAGGCTACCGTTCAGGTAAAAAGGTAAGCAACTCGTCTCTAAGCCTGTCAAACGACAGAAAGAAGGAGGGATAAGATGGCAGAGACTTTCGTTTACGCCTCGAGGATCAAGGATCTGGCCAAGAAGCATGGTCTCAGGATGAGTGGAGACGCGGCTGAGGCTCTTAACGCTCAGATCGCCGAGATGGTCAAAGGCCGCCGCCGAGAGGGCGAAGGGCAACAAGCGCAAGACCATCTACCCGTTCGATTTCTAGAGCCTGCTAAGCCAGTATTTGGAATCAAAGGGCGGCCGCCAGTCGGTCGCCCTTCTCTTTTCGGGGATCAGAGGTCGCTTCCCCGGCATGAATCCCGACAGCATGTGAAGCTGCCAGAGATCGCGGCTGCTCCAGCGCAGCAGCGGGTGCAGCGCGAGTTTGCCCGTCACCCCTATGCGGCCCTCGAGGTATTTCAGTTCCCTGAACATCTCCTCGACATCCGGATCGGGAGGAGGCTCGAATCCGTTCTCCCTCATCAGCAGGATACCCTTGGCCCTGATAGAGAGCTCGAGATGCAGCCTGAGGCAGCAGAGCATGTCGGCGACCGTCTCCCCGGTGAAGGTGCGCTTGAGCGAGATGAGGTATTCGCCGACCGGTGTGCTCGCGATATCGCCCGGAGGTTATCATCTCCAGCATCTGCTGGTCGGAATCGAAGCCTATCCCGAGCCACTTGCGCAGTGAGCGTTCGCTCTGGCTGGAAGACAAGCGTCATCACCAGCGGGACGCCGATGAGCAGGGCCAGGGCCGAGACCAGGGGGGAGATGAAGAAGTGATTGAACAGCGAATGTATCAGAACGGCTATCAGGAAGGCGGGGAAGCACCGTCGCGGTGGATACCGAGCCGCGCAGCTCGGAGGCTGTCTTCGCGAGGACCCCGAAGATCGCTGTCGAGGTGCCGTGCATCAGGGCCGGTCCGAATCCGCGGACTATGCCGAAGGCTATACCGTACCCTGTCATATTATTGAGATAGTATACGTTCTCGACGATTGCGAACCCGGCACCTATCGCGAAGCCGTGTATCGCCGTGTCGACCATGAATCCTGTCCTGCGCCTCGTCAGAGCAGCCAGATGATCCAGGCCCCTTTAAGCGCCTCCTCGAGCATCGGGAGCGATATATCTCGAGTATATCGGGGAGTATATGGAGAGACCGAGTGCCGGCATGAGCTGCTTCGTGATGAAGAAGGCGGCGACAGCCGCGGCGAATCCGGCCGCGAGGCTTGCCGCGACATGCCGGAAACTGACGAGCTTGAACGAATCCATCGCCTTGAGGACGAGGAGGAAGACGAGGACGGGGAGGATGGCCAGTAGGTAGTTCAACTCACAATACCCCTTCTGTTTATCTCAATATCTTCAAGGACAGCATCAACTCTTCTCTCGGCGCTACGGCCCTCCTCGAAAGCGAAAGCGTAACCGGCCGAGAAGGTCGTCTGCAGCGAC
Source organism: Candidatus Krumholzibacteriia bacterium (assembly GCA_963836185.1). GTDB lineage: Bacteria > Krumholzibacteriota > Krumholzibacteriia > Krumholzibacteriales > Krumholzibacteriaceae > JAUWCL01. The sequence goes on along the minus strand of CAWIIQ010000001.1, from coordinate 1,954,890 downwards.
GAGAAGAATACGATCTTCAGGTTCAGCTGTGTGCCCGCATTTGCCACCTCGACCCCTTCGTAGTCCGGCATCGACATTGGTCGCGATGACCGATCCGAAGAAGGCGAGGCTCGCCCAGTTGGCATAGAGCGACGGCTTTCCGAAGGAGGAGAACCTCAGGGGCGGCAGCGTCCATTCGACCATCCCCTTGAGGAAGTTCGTGCCGCCGATCTCGTTGAGCTCGACGCCGGGGAAGGCGTAAAACTCCCTGTACCTGTTGACCCTCTTGTGGTCGACCCAGTTGTTCCCGAATCCCCCGAAGAAGAAGTACGAGTTCGATTCATCCCTGTCTCCAAAGGAGAAGCCGCCCGATGTCCTGAGCCATATCGACGAATGGTCCCATGGAAGCAGGACACCGTAATCCAGGGTGCCCGTAGAAGAGGGGGTAGAGGTCGCCGTTGACCAGGGAGTTATAACTGTTCAGGGAGAAGAGCATCCCCTTCTCCGCCTGTATCCCGCCGATCGTTCCCCTTGTGTGCCTGAAGTGGAGGGACCCCTCGAGAGTGTAGAAATCCTTTATCGTCGCCTGCACGTTCTGGTAGTGGGGGAGATACTCGAGGTTGCCGTAGGCGGCGGCGCGGACGTTCAGGCCGAGCCTCTTCGGCCTGTCGACGACGAATCCGTAGTCGTAATCGAGGGCGAGCGAATGTCCCTTCCTGCTCACCTTCGTCGGGCCGAAGAGGTCGTAGAAGTCGGCGCGGTTGTAATACCCTGTCGCCCCCCATCGTGCCCCTCGAGAACTTGAACCTGAAGTGGGCCCGTTCGTTCTCCGGCAGGTTCGTGTTCGGTGTGTATGAGGCGGCCATGTCGAGAGCGTTTATCCCGACCGGGTCCATCATGTTGAACCGCAGCCCGATCGTACCGTATTCCTTGTACCCCTCGACGATCGGGTAGAGGGAGGTCACCCGCAGGTTCTTTGTCGGGCTGTACTCGCCCTCGTATGTCATCATTGAGTCGATCTCGATCTGCTTCGGCGACGAGAGCTTCCAGTCCGTCGAGGACGGGGTGCTCCAGTATGACCGCCTGGCCGAGATACCTTATCGACTGCAACGTCCTCGATCGGTTTTACCGGTATCATCACAGGCTCGAAGCCTTCTCCCGGTGTAAGTGAATGTTATCAGCGAATCGTCCGATACGGGAAGGGGGCGGAAGCCCCCGATCTCGAAGTTGCTCATCGCCTCGAGCTTCCACTGCTCGAGATCGAACCTGAATATATTCGATACGCCGGTCACGTACGATGTCCCGTAAAGGTACCGCCCGTCGGGCGAGTGAACGAAATTGGCCGCGTTATTGTCCGCGAACTCGTGGATCAGCTCCCAGGTACCGTCCCCGAACATCAGTCTTTCCGTCTCCATCCTGATGAGCCTCTGCCGGCCGCTTATGTCTGTCATCGTGCCGGTCAGATACTTGCCGTCCGGCGAGATATCGATATCGAACAGGTCGATCCCGTACCTGAGCTTGATGAGCTCGTATCCGTCATTGTATGGGAGGAACGAACATCACGATGCTGGAGAATCCCTCATTGTGCATGATGCCCCAGAGCGTCGAATCGGCCCGGCAGTAGACGAGGTCGCCGGTTCGGATATCCTTGCAGAGCGACTTCGTCTTCCCTGTCTCTATATCGACCGAGTTAACGTCGCGGAAGCCCCTGCTGTTATCGGTGGTGAAGAAGAGAGTGCCGCTCTCCGGGTCGTGGGCGAGTCCGGTGACGTAGTAGAGGGCCGGGGTCTCTATCTCGCAGATCTTGCGCATCTTTCCCGAATCGATATCTATCTCGGCGATGTGGGAGAACTCGCCGGGATAGTTTACCGCTGTGTACAGTTTTCGTTTCTCCGGGATCGAAGAACTCCCTCGATACCGAGCCGAGAGGCCGCTCACAGAGTTGCCTGGAAGGAGTGACGGGATACTGCCGGATAGAATCGTCGAGGTTGGTCGTCTGCCACTCCTTCTCGAATTCTATCCATTCGTCCCATTTCTCGTAGATCGAGGCGCCGTAGACATTCCGGAACTGTGTCGAAAAATAGGCGCCGCTTCCCTCGTTGCGGCGCACCCATTCGATGACGGATTCCGGACCGTGCATAAGTGAGAGATAACTGAAGAACCTCGTGCCGTAGAGATACGACACCTGGCCGATCTGGAAATCCTTCGCCGTCCCTTCCGATTCGAGTCCGACGACGGTATGGAACTGCATGCTGTCGCGGACCATCGCCCTGAAGGTCATCTCGTCGTAACCAGTCAGCGATCGTCCGATACCGCCTGCCATCCATGTCTCCATGAATACTGCGATACCCTCATGGTACCAGCGCGGAGAGTAGAGTCGGGGCGTAGTGAGGTATGCGTAGAATATAGAGACGGGATCCTCCGCGACAGGGTGGACCTTTCCGAAGAAGAGCTTCCTGAACCTCGAGTCCCACCCGGTAGCCTGGTCGGAGGCGGTGACGTGGACGAGCTCGTGGTTCATCACCCAGTTCATCCGCTCGTTAGTCGGGCATGTGTCGTATACATACTCGAACGGCTCGATGCCGAGGGTGATCCAGTTGTTCGGGATGACAGTGGTGCCGGCGTATCCGTAGTCATCGTCGTCATTGAAATAGACCGTGACCTCGCCACTCGGCGTGTAATCGAAGAACTTCTGGTGATACCGGAACGCGTTCTCGAAGCAGCGAGCCACGTGCTCTATGACATACTCCTGCTCGCGATAAAAGTAGAAGATCCTGAGGTCCTCTGTCTCGTAGGCCCTGTATTTGAGCTGGTAAGGCTTTGACTGTACATATTCGTCCTGGCCCGATACCCGCTGCGGAACGAGAAAGACCGCCGCGGCGGCGATGAGGACGGGAATCGAGCGGGAAAGCAGGCCGGCGGTCGATTTGAAACCTCTCATATCCTTCCTTTGACTGAAACGCGGCAGGAAGGAGGCAGCCCGGTCGGTGCCGGGCTGCTCCTTCCTACCACTCATCCCCTCTTCCGCTTCATATCAAAAGTGCGAGGGACCCCTAGATTTCCCTGCTTATCGACGACCTCTCCATGACCGAGGCCCTGTTGAATACAGAGGCTCTTTCCTGCACCGAGAAGCGTCCCATGATGCTGGCTTTCTCGGTGATCGAGGCCCTGTTGAATATCGAGGCCTTCTCCATGACTGATGCACGCCCCATTATGCTGACTCTCTCCTGTACCGAGAACCTGTCCATCAGCTGGGCCTTCTCCTGTACCGAGAACTTCTCCATCATGACGGCGGCCTTCTCCTGCATCGGGAGCTTTTCAAAGGCTTCCATCGTGATCGCGGCCCGGTTGAGTACCGAAGTGCGGTCCTGGACAGAGAGGCGCTGCATAAGTTCGGTGCGCTCCTGTACCGAGGTGCGGTTGAATATCGCGGCCTTTTCCTGCATGCAGCAGCGAGCGAACATGTCGACCTGCTCCTGGGCAGTGGCCCTGGCGAACACGTTCGCCTTCTCCATGACCGAGGCCCTCTGGAAGACAAACGCCCGCTCCTGGATATTGACCCTCTCCATGATCGAGGCTTTCTGCTGGATCGACGCGCGTTCCATCAGCGAGGTTCTCATCTGGATCGAGGTGCGCTCCATGATGCTGGATTTTTCCTGTACCGAGAACTTCTCCATCATGGCGGCCTTCTCCTGTACCGAGAACTTGTTCATGACCGAGAATTTTTCCTGCATCGGGAGCTTGTCGAAGGCTTCCATCGTTATCGATGATTTCTTCATCAGCGAGGTCCGATCCTGAACGGAAAGCCTGCTCATGAGCTCCATACGTTCCTGGACCGTGGCATGATCGAAGATCGCCGCTTTTTCCGTGACCGATGCGCGCTGCATTATATCGGCGCGTTCCATGGACCGAGGCCCGCTCGAAGGTGAAAGAGGTCCTGCCCATGATGCTGGTCCTCTGCATGATAGAGGCTCTCTCCGTGATCGAGGCGCGCTGCATGATATTCGCGCGTTCCGTGACAGAGGCTCTCTGCATTATGTTGGCCTTCTCCTGGATCGAGAACCTGTCCATCAACTGGGCCTTCTCCTGGATCGAGAACTTCTCCATCATGACGGCGGACTTCTCCTGCGCCGGGAGCTTGTCGAAGGCTTCCATCGTGATCGACGATCTCTTCATCAGGGAGGTCCGGTCCTGAACGGAAAGCCTGTTCATGATCTCATGCGCTCCTGGACGTTGGTGCGATTGAATATCGCCGCCTTCTCCATGAATGTAGCTTTCTCGAACATCGAGGCCTGCTCAGCACTCGAGGCACGATTGAATATCGATGCCTTCTGCTGGATCGAGCAGCGCTCCATGATGTCGAGGCGCTCCTGGATCGAGGTGCGGTTGAATATCGCGGCCTTCTGCTGGATCGAGGCGCGCATCATGATATCGGCCCTTTTCTGGATGGAGAGCCTCTCCATGATGGCGGCCTTCTCCTGGATGGTAGCCGTCTGCATCAGGGAGGATTTCTCCTGGACAGAGAACTTTTCCATCATGAGAGCTGATTTTTCCTGCATGGGCAGCTTGTTGAACGCTTCCATGGTCATCGACAGTCTCTTCATGATGCTGGTTCGATCCTGGATCGAGAAACGCTGGAACATGGAGACACGTTCCATCGGAGTGGCGCGCTCGACCATAGAGACGCGTTCCTGCGTCGGGACGAGATCGGCCAGCTCCGCCTTCTGCTGGATCGAGACCCTCTGCATGAGATTGGCCTTTTCCTGCATATTAGTGCGCTCGAACAGAGCAGCCATTTCCTCAGGGGAGATGATATTGTCGATAGTGTATTCCGACTCGTAATCCCCCTCGAAATTCAGTACTACGTCCTCGTCGCTCATCTGCTGGTCACGGTGCTTTTCCACCACTCCTATCGTCCCTTCGGCGCCTTCACGGCCTGTGGGAGGATGGAAGAAGGCGAAGTAGGCGACCACTGCGATCGCGATCAGGACAACCACCAGTAGAACCTTGTTCCTGGTCATCTGGTGCCCTCCTTCTGGTAAATGGGTTTCTGCCGCTGACTGATTTACTGTTCACCCTAAATACAGGCGGGTCTTTCGAAAGTTGGTCAGATCAGCCTGTTTTTATTCTCCGGCGGAATATTTCGTCGCCGCCACAGTCTTGCCATCGGTGAAGATCCGCAGCACGAAAGACGTGGATCCCGCCGATCTGAGTCTGACGATATATTCCGCGATGCCGTTATGTACGAGCAGGAGGCTCTTTTCATCGACCTCCATCTGGTAGGCAGTTCCCTCGCTCGACCTGATCGACTCGAAGGATGTTCCATCCTCGAACTCGAGGAGGATGCTGGCATCCGCCTCTGAAGCCAGGTCTAATGTGATAGTCGCAGAACCGCTCTCGAATACGGGGGTTATGCTGCCCTTCACCCCGAAAGCGTCGAATCTTCCTGTGGTCTCATCTTCTCCGGAAGCCGCTCCGATAGTCGCTCCGTATCCAGGTTCATCCGGTGCCCGGTCCGGCAGCTGCCGTATCGCGGCGAAGAGTATGAATCCTGCCGCTACGCCGGCAGCGAAGACCGGCACGAACGACCGCCAGAAAACGTTTCTTTCGGGGGGGCGGGCCACTGCCTCTTCCAGGGAGCGTTCGTATACCGAACTGAAGATCCGTTCCCTGAGTTCGGAGGGTGGCTCGACATCTCTCGTGCCGTCGATAGCCTCGACCGTCGCCCGAAGCTCCTTGTAGTATCTCCCGGCCTCCGGATCGGAGCTGACATATGAAGCGAGTCTCTCAGCGTCCTCATCGGAGATGACACCGTCGATCTCCTCGTTCATCATCCTTATGTATCTTTCATCTATGGTCATGACCTACACCGCCCCTGTAAGTAATTCCTTCATCCGCTGCCTGGCTGAGTAAAGCCTGGACTTCACAGTCTTCTCATGGATCCCCAGCACTTCGGCTATCTGGCTGTACGAGAGATCGACGAAGTGCCTGAGGATGATGACCACCCTCTGGTCCTCGCTGAGTCTCTTGAGCGCCGTCTGCACGAGCCCGTTCGACTCCTCACGGATCAGCTGCTGCTCCGGTCCCGGAGTGCGGGAGGGAGGGTCGAATTCGACGTGCACTATCCTGCTCTGTCTTTTGACCTGATTGAGGGATTCGTTGACGCCCATCCTGTAGAGCCAGCTGAAGAACTTCCTCGAAGGATCGAAGGTCTCCAGCCTGTCGAAGGCCTTTACAAATACTGTCTGTGTTACGTCCATGGCTTCCTCGTAGTCGCCGCAGATCCTTAACGCGAGGTTGAAGATCCGCCGCTCGTACTTCTCCACCAGCCTTCCGAACGCTTCCCTGTCTCCATTCAGCGTCTCGTTGACCAGCGATGAATCCGTTGTCGACATAAATACAGACCAACCATGAAAAAGTTGGCGGCCGGTATGGAAAACGTCCTCCGTCCGGCGCACTTCGATGGCCGGTGACGGAGGACGATACCGGAATACCGGACCGTGCCACAGCCGTCACGCTCGTGCTGCAGGTGTTGTTGTAAATCCCTTGTGTTAGAGAGCTTGTGAATCAGAGTAAAATAACTTTTACTTTATGTCAAATATAAAGTCGAATCCGGCGATGGTGAAGATATCGCGGATGTGAGAAGTCATGTTGATGATCTCAAGCTTGTGACCTTTGTCGATGAGGCGTTTCTGGGTGCCGAGAAGGAGGCCGAGGCCGGCGCTGGAGATATATCGCAGCTCCGCGAAATCTACCTTTACCGTCGTTTCGACCTTTTCGAGGACGGTCCTGGTCGTATCGACCTGGTTCGAGTCGAGCCTTCCGGCGAGTCTTATCGTTCCATCTCCCGCTACCGATATGTCGAACGTCATCTTTCCTCCAGGCGCTTCTTTACCGTGATGACCAGGGTGCCGTCATCGTAGTCGTATTCCAGGCTGTCCGCCATCTTTTTTACGAGATGGATGCCGAGCCCGCCCGGCTCGCGTTCCATCAGCGGAGCTTCAGTGTCGACTTCGCCGAGCGAGTTTCCATCGAACGGTCCGGTCTCGCGGTCGGTAAGGCGGATCGTTATAAGGCCGTCATCGAGTTCTATCTCGACATCGATATTCTCGCTTCCGTTGGCGTGACGCACGAGGTTTGTGAAGAGCTCTTCGAGCGTCAGGTCGAGGAAGTAAGATTCGGGATCCTCGAGGCCGTTGCAGGTCTCGAACTCTTCCGCGAACGCGAATAGCGCATCGAGCGATCCTATATCTCTTCTGAACGTTCTCCGCATGGCTGAAGATGTTAACTGCATTCGTGATCTGATGCAAGCGGACTTCGCTCTTACCTCGTAATACGGTAATAAATTATCGTAAAACAATAAAAATTGCTTGAAAAACGGCAACATTATGTTCATTCTACCCGTATACGGAACAGGATTCTAAATGAAAGGAGCCGTCATGACGGTACAGGGATTCAAGCCCTCCGCGGCGACGAAGGTATCGGTGGTAGTAGTCGAGATCCTCTTCTGGCTCGCCGTTCTCGCGATGCTTCTCTCGGTCGTTCTCGTGATCGCTGTGAACTTCACTCCATTCCATGTGAAGTATACGCGTGCCCCGGTTGAAGTATGCTACATCGCCGGTGGAGGAGGCTGGCTGCAGGGACAGGACCTTTCGATCACCAGCTCGAAGATCACCGGGTACAGCCGGCTCGTCATGGAGAACGGCGAGAAGGGGTTGCAGAGGATCTTCGTCATAATGCCGCTGCTCCTCTCGATGCTTTTTCTCGGGATAGTGATGATCCTCAGGAAGATCATCAAGTCTATAAAGAGCGGTACACCCTTTACACGGGTGAACGCCGCGAGGATAAGGGCGATGGGCTGGCTCGTGATGGCGGCCGGTCCTTTCTGGGGCATTCTCGAGTACATCTACGCGTGGATGTGGCTGCCGAAGATAGGGATCGAAGGGGCGAAGATCTATATCGAGCCCGACTTCCGGGTATTCTATATATTCGCCGGTCTTGTTATCGTAGTAATCGGGCACGTATTCCAGTACGGCGTGAGCCTGTGTGAAGACAGCGAACTTACCGTCTGAGGGAGGGTGTCATGGCAATCAACGTTAATCTCGACATGATGCTCGTCAGACGGAAGATGTCCCTTACGGAACTGTCATCCGAGGTGGGAGTGACGATCGCGAATCTCTCCGTCCTCAAGACAGGACGGGCCAGGGCCGTCCGGTTCTCGACACTCGAAGCTGTCTGCAGGGCCCTGGACTGTCAGCCGGGGGATATACTTGAATATATCCCCGATAACGGTTAGTCTCCTTTCCATGTTTTTCTGCATGTGAAAGGAGACCCCGATGAGATATCTGACTATCCTCGTTCTCGCCGCCTGTATCCTGATGCCCACGACGGCATGGAGCGGCAAGTACACTCTCGAGCACCAGGCTATTGCGACAGTCGAACTGCCCAAGCCTCTCTTGAGCAGTGATTTCTCGATAGAAAAGGTCCTCCATGAGCGCAGGTCGGTAAGGAAATATACCGATGAGCCCGTTACGCTGGAGGAAGTCTCACAACTTCTCTGGTCCGCCTACGGGATCACCTACACGAAGGAAGGGCTTCCCGATTTCATACGCGGCGGGTTCAAGACCGCACCCTCAGCCGGCGCGCGTTACCCGCTCGAGATATATCTGGTAGCGGGAAACGTAAAAGGGCTCCTGCCGGGGATATACTGGTACGTACCTGAGGGTCATCTGATCCACAGGCTCGCCGATGGCGATATCCGAAGCGACCTGATGGCGGCCTGCCTTAGCCAGCCGTTCGCCGGCGAAGCTCCAGTATCGATCGTCTGGTCCGCCGTCTACGAGAGATGCACGGAGAAGTACGGGGAGCGCGGGCATGACAGATATGTCTGTATGGACCTCGGCCACTCGGCGCAGAACGTCTATCTGCAGTGCGGCTCCCTCGGGCTCGGCACCTGCGCGATCGGCGCCTTCTCCGACGATGCCCTCAAGAAACTGATCGGGATGACCGAAGAGGAAGTGCCTCTCTACGTGATGCCTGTCGGAAGGCTCCCCAGGGAGCATAAGAAGTAATGATAATACTCGACAGGCCGTACGTATCCGATCTTCTCGCCGAAACACTCCAGCGCCTCAGGACGCCGGTGCTGCGAAACGCCGTCTCCGAAAAGGTCGCCGAGGAATACGACCTCGCACTCCTCGACGGGGAGGAGTTCGCCGCCAGGGCGAACGCGCGAGAAGTATCCTCTGATCTATACCAGCTCGGAGGACGCGATCGGATGGATCGCCGAAAACCTCGGGCCTTCCGGACTTCCCTACAGGATCGACCGGCTGAAGAACAAGATCGATTTCCGCGCTATGATCGAGGAGGACCATCCGGAGTTCTTCTACGCCGGTATCGACGTCGAGGCGCTCAGGCATCTCGACCCGTCAGAGCTCCCCAAGCCGTTTGTCGTAAAGCCGGCGGTTGGATTCTTCAGCATGGCCGTCCGAAAGATAGAATCTGACGAAGACTGGCCCGCCGCCCTGCAAGTCGATCGAGGAGGATCTCGAGAGTTTCGGGGGGATGTATCCCGGACAGGTATTCGATCCGGGCACCTTCATCATCGAGGAAGGGATAAAGGGCGAGGAGTTCGCGGTAGACGTATATTACGATGAGACAGGCCGCCCGGTTATACTCAATGTCCTTCACCATCTCTTCTCATCGGGGACAGATGTGAGCGATACGACATATGTCACCTCGAAAGCTATCGTCGAGTACGGGATACGGATGTTCACCGGCCCGCTTGCCCGAATCGGGAAGCAGGCCGACCTGAAGAATTTTCCCCTTCATATCGAGTTGAGGGTGGACGGCTGCGATATCGTTCCGATAGAGGCCAACCCGATGAGGTTCGCCGGATTCGGCGGGACCGATTTCGGCTGGTACGCATGGGGCATCAACACTCATGAGTATTTTCTCGAGAGAAAGATACCTGACTGGAATACGATATTCGCCGGGAAGGAAGACAGGGTCTACTCGATGTATGTTGCCTTCATCCCCGAGGATGTTCCCGTCGAAGATGTAGAGGAAATAGATTACGAAGGCTTCGCGGCCAACTTCGATAAGGTGATCGAGCTCCGCAAAACTGACTGGCGCAACTTACCGCGTCTTCTCCTTTGTCTTTCACGGAGACCGGACCTGAAACCGCTGGCGAGATCGAGAGGAACCTGCAGCTCGATCTCTCGCAATATGTAGTACTCAAGGACTGAGGAGGTCGTTCATGTTCAGGAAAATCTCAGCGCTCGCGCTTGCATCCCTGTTTCTCGTCCTCTCCGGATGTGGGGGAGGGGGAGACGGAACCAACGAGATCGTCATATGGGAACAGAAGGACCCTGTCGAGCAGGTCGTCCTCAACAGGCAGCTCGATGCCTACATGGCGAGCCATCCCGGTGTTACAGTCTCGACGGTACATTTCGAGACCGACCTTCTTCACAGCCAGTTCCAGACGGCCACCCTCGCGGGCGGCGGCCCCGACCTCGTGTACGGGCCGAGCGACAAGATCGGGCCGTACTCGGTGATGCAGCTCATCATGCCACTCGAAAAGATATTCGACTCGGCTTTCTTTGGCGCGTATGAGAAGTCATCGCTCGGTGTCCTGGAGGGACACAACTACGCGGTGCCCGACCAGATCGGCAACCACCTCATGCTGATATACAACAAAGCGATGGTCAAGTCGGAGCCGAGAGACAGCGATGAGTGGATAAAGATGTGTAAGGGCCTCACTGTAGACGAGAACGGAGACGGGATGCCGGAGATATACGGCGTTGTTTTCAACTCGGTCGAGCCCTTCTGGCTCGTTCCTTTCCTGGGCGGATTCAATGGAAAGGTGATGGACAAGAATTACGCTCCGACGCTCGACACGCCGGCGATGGCGAGGGCGCTCGCCTTTATGGCCGACCTTCGCAACAGGCACAAGATACTCCCGAAGGAATGCAACTATGAGCTCAGCGACACGATGTTCAAGAAGGGCCAGGCGGCATTCATCATCAACGGCCCCTGGTCGCTCAAGGCATACATCGAGGCGGGGATGGACATAGGCGTCATGGCGATACCGATTATTTCGGAGACGGGAAAGTACCCCGCGCCTATGGTATCGAGCAAGGGCTACTCTATTAGCGTCAACGTCAAGGACGAGAAACTCCCCGCTGTAAAGGAACTGCTCGTCTATCTCACAGGAGAAGCGGTCCAGAGGGAGATCACCTCCGAACTGAAGATCCTTCCGGCGCTCTCCAGCCTCGCCGTTGATGAGGTCCTTCTCGCTGATCCTGTCCTGAAGGGTTCGATGGATCAGGCGCTGCACGGGCAGCCGATGCCGGTGGTGCCAGAGATGCGGGCTATCTGGGACGCGATGCGCCCCTACTACCAGTCCGTGATGGGAGGGAAGCTCGACCCGGCCGAGGCGGCCAGGGATATGCAGGAGCAGGCCGTAAGGAAGATCGCCGAGATGAGGGGGTAGGCCCGGAAGAGGAGGGAGGACTATGCAAGTTCTTTCAGGCCGGCTTTCCGCAGGCCGGCCAATACCTCATCGGCAAGCCCGTCAGCCTTCACGTAGATATTTATCATCGCCCTGCGCGCTTCACGCAAATCTGGAACCAGCTGCAGCAGCTCCCCGGCTGCTGTTCCGGCTTCATGGTATTTTCCCAGTTTCCCGAGGGCGGCTGCCCTCAGCAGTGGATCCCAGAACAGGGTCGGGAAATTAAAACTCATAGCCTCTTCGAGAGCGCCCTCGAAATCCCCCTCGGCGATAGCATTCCATTGAGGTAGCCAGGTGAAACCAGGTGGGGTAGAGGGGATTAAGCCTCATGCCTTTTCTCAGCAGTTCAAGCCCGCGGTCCCACTCGCCAAAGAGCATCAAATGCCAGCCTGTTACACCCACTATATATGGTGAGTTGGGATTAAGGCTCAGGGATTTTTCAATCGTTTCCAGAAAACGCCTTTTTTCTCCGAGTTGAAAATAGACCACGGAGAGCGCGTCCCACGCGAATTGATTTTCCGGTGCAATCGCCACACCTTTCTTCGCGTAACTGAGTGCCTTATCCAGGGTGTCTTCTATATCCCGGAATCCAAGTGCGTAGTTGTCCGCATGCAGATGGCCGAGCATCGACCAGGCAAGCCCGTAGCCGGGCTCTATCTCCGTTGCATAAGTCAGTGCTTCGAGGGCCTGCTCGAATGCCTCGACGGTCAATTCCGTCTCGTAGTGGTAGAATCGTAGAACGGCTTCATATGCATTGAGCTCTGAGGGAGCTTTCCTGGCGGCCTCCCTGGACAGCCTGCGTTCGATCAATCCCCACTGATCAGCGATTGCCCCGATGGCCTGCTGGGCGATCTCCTCCTGGATCCCTATCAGTTCGGCGGCCGTATATTCGCATCTGTAGCTTTCCGCCCAGATCTGTTCGCCTGCCGATGCATCGAGGAGCTGCACTGACACCTTGACCGTTTTTGAGTCTCTTCGGACGTTCCCCGTAAGGAGGAATCTGACGTTGAGTTCAACGCCTAATTCACCGGGATTCATTTCCCGGTCCTTGAAGCGCATCGTCGACTGAGATGCGATGACCTTGAGGTTCTGGTATCGAGCCAGTTCAGTTGTCAGCTCTTCTGTAAGGCCGTTAGTAAAGTATTCCTGTCCCTTTTCTCCTGTCAGGTCGACGAATGGCAGAACTGCGATCGATGCTCCGGTGGCCGTCTTCACTTCGATCGGCTCGAAAACAGGCGCGTATCCTCCCTTGGGAATCCTGATCCGCAGGGGATCATTTCTGCCTTCTTTCAGATAGTAAAGCTCCAGGGCGCGTCGAAGCCTTCCCGCCTCCACGCGCACGATCGGATCAGTCCTGGGATCAAATCTCTCATTCCTGCCGTAGACCTCGACCGCGATGGTGAATCCCTTGAGCTGAGAACCTCTCCCCTCGAGCGCTTCCTCGGCGATAAAGCGGAGGAAGCTCTTCTGCTTCTCTGATGCCTTGAAATCCTCGCTTCGAAAAAGCCTGTCGAGCTGGGCCCTGATATATTTCTGCTCTTTTTCACCAGATATCTTCATCTTGAATTTCCTTGAATGTTACGTACACGTACGTAACACTTTGGTACTTTTACAAATGTCCTTTTTGACGTACGATGTGGTCTGTCAGCGGTTCGACCATAACTTTAACAATACCGGGCTGTCATAATGGACATCACACAACATATCCGGGATCTGCTTCCCGGGAAGAAAGATAACATAGATAAACTTGCGATGGAAGACGAAGAATTCCGTGCTCTCAGCGATGATTTTGATGCCTGCATCGATGCCCTGCATCACTGGGCCGATTCGGATGAGCCGGAATCAGAGGCAAGAGTCGAAGAGTACATACGCCTGGTCGAAGGTCTTTACAAGGAGATAATCCAGGTTCTCGGGAACAATGACATGAAGAATCAGAAGTGAAATCGTTACTTGTGAACAGGAAGGAGGCCGTAATGGCCGTATTTGGACGTAGATCCGGAGTGGCAGGAGGAGCCTTGAGGCTGAGGATGGCGGCAGTTGTCATGTTCATACTCATCTCAGCGAGCGCTGCTTCGGCCCAGGAGCAGAGCCGCGAGTCGATGGCTGTCGACGCGACGGCGTCACAGTGGTCGTTCCAGCTCGCCGGAGAGGGATTCTGGGACTACAAGGAGAACCATCCCGAGGGAAGAAAGGGATTCCTGCAGTTCCGCCTCGTCGCCCCGATCTCCAAGTCGGAGAGCATACCGTTCACGATGCTTCCGCGCCTTACCGTCAGGTATCAGCAGAACGCCCAGGAGGAATGGGGCTGGGGGAACTCCGATATCTTCGTCCTCGGCATCGCGCAGGAATGGGCCCAGGGACGCTGGGGTATAGGCCCGCAGATAAATTTCCCGGCCCAGGACGGATTCGGGAACACGAACTGGGGGATGGGTCTCGCTGGAGCGGTCACCCAACGCGAACTCAGTGACAAGCTTTACCTCGCCGTCCTTCTCCAGCAGGTCTGGAGCAAGAAGGGGGACAGTGAGGCGACGACGGCCGCGCCGATAGGGATCAACCTGATCCTCGTCTATCAGCTCGGAAACGGATGGTACATCGGTAACGGCGACTATGTGGTCAACTACAGCTGGGACCAGAATGCATGGTTCATACCGTTCGGGGTACGTCTCGGCAAGGCGTTTGTCGGGGAATCAGATACCTGGAACGCCTACGTCGAGTACTCGACGGCCGTCTATTACGACGACTGGCCGGGGCCGGTACCGGGGCACGCGTTCAGGGTGAATATCCAGTATCAGCTGCCCGTTGGCTTCTAGACTCATGGATTATATATGGGACAACCTCAGTACCAGGCCCCGGCTCTGTTTGCGAAAGAACAGATAGAGGTGCTGATTGGATTACAGAGAATGAAAAACAGGGCGCAATCTGACCGATACCGTTCATGGAGAACGGCTTTCGTTGTTTTATGCACGCTGCTGACAGTCTGCGCTATTCCACGCTCGGTCCAGGCACAGGAACTCGAACCCCGGCTGCTGACCAAACTGCCGGTGGGGATGAATTTCGCTCTGCTCAATTACGGATACTCTAAAGGCGATATACTTCTTGATCCGGCTTTACCGATAGAGGACCTCGACGCTGATATCAACACCTTTGTCGGGGGCTACCTCCGTTCCCTGACTTTCTTCGACATTTCGAGCAAGATCGACATTCTCGTTCCGTATGTCGCAGGCTCATGGGAAGGTCTTCTCGCGGAGCAGGATACTTCGACGAGTCGAAACGGCTTCGGCGATCCCCGTTTACGGTTTGCAGTAAATTTTCTCGGCAATTCTTCCGATGGTGCCGGAGGACAGAGTGGTGACGGGAAGGGCGTCGTGATAGGGGGTTCCCTTCAGATGACTGTGCCGCTGGGGCAGTATTATCCTGACAAACTGATAAACCTCGGCTCGAACCGGTGGACCTTCAGGCCGCAGCTGGGCGCGGCTGTCACGTTGGGTAACTGGATCCTGGAGACTTATCTCAGCGCACGGTTCTTCACGAAGAATCCTGATTTCTACGGGGGCAATGAGCTGAAGCAGCTTCCGCTGGGAGCAATAAAGCTGCACGCGATCTACACCATGCCCCGCGTTCGAAGCTGGCTCGCGCTCGACGTAGGTTACGCCCTGGGGGGCAGGACCGAGGTAAACGGTCAGCTGAGAGATACGAGGATCTCGACGTTCCGGTTAGGCTTGACACTGGCCGTTCCCATAGTCGGGAATCACACTGTCAAGATCACCGCCCTTACTGGAAAGAGGCATGAAAGGGGTCCGGAATTCAATGCCCTGGCCGCTACCTACCAGTACTCCTGGGGAGGAGTTCAATAGGGTTCAAAAGGAGGACCTGTCATGAGTAATAGCGCCCCCGATCCAGGCGTCCGGCAACTGCAACGGCTCGGCACGCTGGCTGATGTAGTCTATGGAGTCACAATCTGGCGCATCTTCCTGCTGATTCCCCGGCCGGGGGTCAGCGACACAAACTGGGCATCACTCGGAGAGTACTTTCGATCTGAATGGCTCGCATTGCTGGTGATTCTCGTCGGATTTACCTTCACCATCGTATACTGGCTCCAGAACAACAAACTCTCGAGTATGCTGGCCGGAACCGATACGAAGCACACCATACTGTCGATCATTCAGATCTTCTCTGTGCTCCTCTTTCTCTATTCGCTCAGGATGGGGATCGAAATCGGCGATGCACTCGGCGCCCGTGTCTTCGAGAGCCTTGCTGCAGCCAACGTCGGTTTGTGGGGTGCCCTCGCCTGGCGCTATGCGTGTAAGGACCGGCGCCTCCTCCGCGATGACGTTACGGACCTCCAGGCCAGACAGACTGCAGTATCCATAACCGGTGAACCGCTCACAGCGGCCCTGACCGTTCCATTTGCATTCGTCGGCCCGATCGTCTGGGAGTTGTCCTGGTTTGCGTATCCCGTGATCGCCCGAATCGTACGGAAACGAGCGAAGGCGATGAAGGCGTGATTATGTGGAGGCTGGAAATACCTTCTCTATAAGCCCGTGCACATCCTCGAGGATGAGGTAGAGGCACGGGATTATCACCAGGGTTATCCCCGTTGCGAAGAGCACTCCCCATCCGAGCCCCGCGGCCATCGGGATGAGGAACTTCGCCTGGAGCGACCTCTCCAGAAGCATCGGGAGCAGGCCGCCGAAGGTCGTTATCGATGTCAGGATGATGGCCCTGAACCTCAGCTCGCCCGCAGCAGCTGATCGATTCGATGGCGGTCCTGCCGCCCTCGCGGATCCTGTTAGTCGCCTCGATAAGCACGAGCGAATCGTTAACCACTACACCGGACAGGCCGACTATCCCGAAGAGGCTCATCATGCTCAGGTCGTACCCCATCAGCTTGTGGCCCAGCACTGCGCCGACCATCCCGAAGGGGATAGCCGCCATGACGATAAGCGGCTGAGCGAACGATCTGAACGGTACCGCGAGCAGGGCGTATATCAGAAAGAGGGCGATCATGAACGACTTGAGGATCGAGCCCATGAACTCATTGTCCTCGCGGCTCTCGCCTTCGATCGCGAAGCGGACCTCGGGATGCCTCTCGCGCATCGAGGGGAGTATTCTCGACTCGAGGGCGCGGTTGACCTCTGTGGTGTTCGCCTGTCCCTCCACGATATCGGCCGAGACGGCGATGACCCTCTTGCGGTAGGCCCTCTGGATAGTCGCGTAACCCTGGACCGTGTTGACCTCGGCGACCTGTCTGAAGGGGACCTCCGTGCCGTCGGGCATCCGGATCCTCATGCTGCTGACGTTGCCCAGCGACCTGCGCTCGCCGTCGGGATACCGGACGAGGACCTTGACCTCGTCCTCGCCGATCTGGAGGCGCAGCGCCTCGGCGCCGTAGAAGGCCGCCCTGACCTGGCTTGCGAGGTCGCGCAGGGTCAGTCCCGAGGGAACGTGCCTCGGGCTTGAGTTTGAGCTGCATCTCCTCCTTGCCCGGCATGTAGTCGTCGGCGACTTCCATCAGTCCCGGGTACTCGCGCAGCTCGTCCTTCAGCGATTCGACCGCTTCGAAGAGCTTGTCGTTGTCGTCGGCTGAAAGCTGGACCTCGATGGGTGCGTCGGAGCTCCCGATCTGGCCGCGGAAGGCGATCGATTCCGCTTCGGGGATGATGCCGACCTTCTTGCGCCACTCGTTGACGAGGTACCTCGACTTGAGGTCCCTTTTCTCACCCTCGAGCAGCTGGATATGGACCTGGGCGAGGTTCGCTCCGCTCGAGACCGAACCGAAGGGGCCTCCGCCTCCCATGTGAACACCGATCAGGGTGAAGTAATCCTCCATCACCGACGGCGCGTCATCGGGCCGATTCGCGTCGGCCTCGGCCATCGTCTCGAGGGCCGCCTTCTCTATGTGAGCAAGGACCTCCTCGGTCCGGCTCAGGGGTGTGCTCGGAGGCATGACGATCGAGCATATGAGGTTGTCCGCATCGAGGCGGGGGAATATCGTGAGCTTGATACGGCCGCTCGTGATAAGGCCGAGCGTCAGTATGAGGACGGCCGCTCCGACCGCCACTGTCGCATATCTCCACTTCAGACAGAACGCGAGGAAATTGCGGTAATGGCCTTTGACAAAATCCTTTAGCCATTTATCCATGCGCTTCTGTTTTCTCTCCGAAGGATCGACGCAGAACTGCTTGAAGCTGCACCTGGCGAGGTGGGCGGGGAGTATGAGGAGTGCCTCGATCAGCGATCCGGCCAGAACGGCGATAACTACGATAGGGATGTTGCGCATTATGTTGCCGCGCGTACCGGGAATCATCAGAAGGGGCCAGAACGCCGCCATCGTGGTGAGTACGGCGAAGATGACCGGCTTGCTGACCTGCGAGGCGCCTGTCACTGCAGCCTCGAAGTTCGGGACACCCTTCTCGCGCTTGCGGTAGATGTTCTCGCCTATGACGATGGCGTCATCGACCACAATTCCAAGGATCAGTATGAACGCGAAGAGGGAGATCATGTTGATCGAGATGTTGAAAAAGGGCAGCAGTATCAATCCCGTCGCAAACGAGATCGGGATGCCCATCGTCACCCAGAATGCGAGCCTCACGTCGAGGAACAGAGAGAGGAGAATGATCACGAGGACGAGGCCGAGGGCCATGTTCTTGACGAGGAGGTTGATCCTGCTCTTGAGTATAAGGGAGCGGTCCCTGAAGAAGACGATATCCATCCCCTCGGGAAGGTCGCCCTTGATATCTGCCACGTATTCCTTGACCCTCGAGGCGACCTTCAGCGCGCTCTGGTCGGCGACGCGGTATACCTCGACGAAGGCTGCCGGCTTGCCGCGTGTCGAGACCTTAAGGTCGGTGTCCTCGTATCCGTCCGTCAGTGTCGCGATCTGTCCGAGGGTCACCTTCGAGCCGTCGGGATTCGTTATGATCGCTATGTCGGCGTAATCCTCGGCAGTGTACCTGCGCCCCTTGGTCCTGATCAGGACCGTGCCTTCCTTCGATTTGACCGAACCGGCGGGCATATCGAGGCTCGACTGCTGGACGATAGAGGCGACGCGGTCAAGCGTGAGGCCGTACCGCCTGAGGTTGCTCTCCGAGATGTCGAGATGTATCTCGGCCCTGCGGACACCGAATATCTCGACGAGCGTGATACCGGGGAGGTTCACCAGGTCGGCTTTTATCTTCTCGGCGAGGTGCTTGATCGTCGGCTCGGGTGCGTCCCCGTACAGGGCGAGGTTTATCACCTGGTTCTTGCGAACGATCTGACGGACGATCGGCTTTTCCGCCTCGTTGGGGAATGTCCTGATCCGGTCGACCTCGCTCTTGACCTCGTTGGTCAGCAGATCGAGGTCCCAGTTGCTCAACACCTCTATCGTGACGCTGCCGAAGCTCTCGCGGGCCGAGGCCGTGATCTTCTTTATCCCTGCAAGGCCGGCGACACGCTCCTCGATCCTGCGTATCACGGCCTCCTCGACCTCTTCGGGCGAAGCTCCGGGATACTCCATCGAGATCGATATCATATCGGGGGCGAACTCGGGGAAGGTCTCTATCTTGATATTCTGCACGGTCATGAATCCCGCCAGAATGAGGAATATCATCAGGAGGTTGGCCGCCACATGATTCTTTGTAAACCAGCCGATGATGCCGTTCATTCGCCTTCGACCTCCGGCGTGGACTGGGTGACCTTCATTCCCTCGGTCACGATCTTCATCGCCGAGACGACGATCAGGTCGCCGCTCTCGAGCCCCGAACTCGATGAGGACGTCGTCACGGTCGTAACGGGCGATCTCGACCTTCCTGAACCTGATCCTGCTCTCCCCATCGACGATGTAGACAGTATCGCCGTCATGGACTGCGCTCCGAGGCAGCCATGTCGCTGCAGGCAGTGTCACTCCCTCTATCTCGACACGGACGAAGAGGCCCATCACGAGCGGTGGCCTCTCGTCGTACGGCCTTTCGACACGGACGATGACGTTTACCATCCTGGTCCGCTCATCGAGCCTTCCCTCCGTGCGCATCAGCCTGGCCGGCACGTTCGATTTGTGCCCGGCGATCGTCGCTATGACGGAAGCTGTAGATTCACTCGTCTCTCCGGCGGTAAATCCGGGGACCTCGATCCATCTAAGGTCGACATCCTCGAGGGGTACCATGATCTCGGCCGCTTCGACTGAGAACATCCTGGCGAGCTTCTGTCCGACCGCGACGAACTGTCCGAGGTCGACAGATTTCGAGCTGATCCTTCCATCGAACGGGGCCTTTATAGATGTCCTCTCGAGATTGAGCCGCGCCTTGTCGAGGTCGGCCTTCGCTCCGTCGAGCGCTGCCTTCGCCGCTGCGAGCTGAGGCTCCTTGGCGACGAGCGGCGGCGGAGATGTGCCGTCGTTATCGGTCTGTATATTCCATTCCTCCTGGGCCGCCTCAGCCTCTTCCTCGGTGAGCATCATCTTGCTCTCGAGATCCTTGACCCTGGCCAGGGCCGACTGGACGGCGAGCTTGTAATCGACCGGGTCTATGCGGAAAAGGACATCACCCTTTTCGAATTCTCCGCCATCTACCAGTGCATGGCGACATGAATACGACCCTGCCGCCTACCTGCGGTACGAGATCGATCTCACGAAGCGGTGATACCGTCCCTTCACCCGTGATCCTGACCCGCGTGGGGCCGACTTCGGCGACTGCCGTCTTCACCTTGGGGGCGGGAAGGGTCATCTTCTGCCTGATCACCTCTTCGCGTGTGGACATCATCACGGCGAAGATGAGGATGGCGACTATGATAAGCGCGGCTATGACCGATACCTGGAAAGCCGCTGGCCTCTTCTCCCTGAATTCGAGTATCTTCTCCTTGAGACTCATCTGTTCTCTTCCTCCGTATTATCGGGTTCTATCCAGTTGCCGCCGAGTGCGCGGTGAAGTGTGACGCGATTGGTAAGTATGGCAAGGTCGACGAGGACGAGGCTGTCCTCGGCCTGGAACCTCGCGGCCCACGCGTCGAGTACCGTTATATAGTCGACAAGGCCCCGGTCGTACCTGCTCTGGGCGATCACCTGTGTGATTCGGGCCTTTTCGAGGAATTCGATGATATATTCGCGTTTCTCGAGCTGTTCTTTTCTCGTCAGCAGGGCGCCTTCGACCTCGGCGAACGCGCCAAGCACCGTCTTGGCGTAATCGGTCAGCCCCTGCTCGTACCTTGCCCTGGCGGCGTCCTTCTCGGTAAGGAGTGTCTGCGAGTTGAATATCGGCTGAGTGATCCCGGCAAAGAGGTTCCACAGGATCTGGTCGGGCCGGAAGAGCCCGTCGAGTTCCCTGCTCGTATATCCGTAGCTTCCGGTCAGCGTGATCCTCGGGAAGAGGTTACCGACCGCGACGCCATACCTCGCGTTGAGCGCCCGCAGCCTCTCCTCGGCGGCCCTCACATCGGGCCTCGATTCGAGCAGGTCGGAGGGCAGTCCGGCGGGAACGGGGGAGAGGCGCCTGAAATATTCCTCGGGCTGCTTCCTCGGGGGAGAAGATTCGGGATACCTGCCGAGTATCACGGCGAGCCTGTACTGGAGCTTGCCGAGCTCCTGCCTGTACTGCGGCAGGATCGACTCGGCGTTGGCGAGCGAGCGCTGAGCCTGGGTAAGGTCAAGGACACTGGTCAGGCCCCTCTTATAGCGTGCCTCGATCGTCTTTACGCTTTTGGCGTAGTTGCCGATCAGGTCCTCTGATATCTGTATACGGCGCTCGGTCGCTTCTATCTGGAAGTAAAGTGTAGCGGTCTCGGAGATAACCGACTGGATGATCGTGTTCCTGTTCTCTATCGAACCGGCGAGATCGGCCCGGGCCGCCTCGTGAGCCCTCGACCATTTGCCCCAGAGGTCCCACTCGTACGACGCGCCGAGAGAGAGGTTCCAGCTGTCGGTCGAGCCTCCGACCGTCCCGCCCTGTGCGGTCTGGGCGTCGGGCAGCTTCTGCCTCGCCCAGTCTCCGTTCACTCCGATTGCGGGAAGTCGGTCCGCGAAGGCCTTGCGGCTGTATGCTGACATCTCGGCGACTGAGGCGGTGGCCCTGCGGATATCGAGGTTGCTGACCATCGCCTCGTCGATGAGGCTGTTGAGGGTCGTATCTCCGAAGACCTCCCACCAGCGTACCTGGGGGAGGACAGGCATGGTATCGCCATCTGCCTGGATGAATGAGTCGGGAGCCTCGAACTCCACTACTTCCTCGGGGCGCTCGTAATCAGGGCCCGTCCTGAACCCGAGCCCGCATGAAGCGAGGAGCGCAGTGGCGGATATAAGCAGTATCAGATAGAGTCGGAGTCTCAATCTCTCTCCCTGGATATGTGGATACTTATAATTCGAGTGAAGAATATACTATATATGTCTTTTCATTTCCAGAATCGTTATCAACCGCCCTGAGGGTCCTCATCCTGGTGTTCTTTCCTCCCGCGCCTGTCACCGCGCATCCCGCCCCGTCTCCCTTTCATCCTCTTGCGGATCTCCTCCATGCGCTTCTCGAGGACCTTGACCTGCTCCTCGTCGAGGACGGCCTTTATGGCCTCGAACTGGATTGTAGCGAGCGTCTCGAGAGAATCGCCGAATTCGCTCGACATGCGCTTCATCTCCGGCATGGTCTCTTCGACGATAGCGTCGATCTTCGCCTGCTGCTCGTCGGTCAGGTCCATCCCCCGGATAGCATGCCCGACTAAACGCGAGTTCATATGCGCCGGGCCTCTCTGGACGAAGTCCCGGACATGCTTCCTGATGACCAGCCCCGAGCCGAAGAACCCGATGGCGATACCGCTTATAAAGAGCAGTACCATCCCGATCCATATCCTTGTCTTGCCTTTCATGATCATTTCCTTCCTGTCCTATACGAACGGTGAACTGAATATGCTCACCGGGTCCTGGAGCAGTTCCATCGCCATTTCCTGATACGGTACCAGGCCCGTAGCGAATGTCCAGGCCACCAGTGCGAATGCAGTCAGCGCCGCTGCGACCGACACCCGCAGTACGACGCGGCTGAAGCCGTTCGTCACCGGAGATTCCATCTCGGTCGAGCGTATCTCCGACATCACACCTGTCTTCCAGTCATCCCCCGGCACCAGGCCGCCCGGATTCCTCCAGCCATCGGCGAGGAGCCGGTCCATCCTGTCTATATCCTTCTTTATCATCTCGTCTCCTCCATCTTCTCCAGTATCTTTTTCAGTTTCTTTCTCGACCTGTGAGCCCTGACCTTGACATTCGCCGTGCTCCAGCCGAGCATGTCGGCTGCTTCCCTGACCGGCCTCTCCTCGAGGTGGACCAGCTCGATCACCGCCCTGTCGGCGGGGGAGAGCTGCGCGAGCGCTCTCATCATCAGGTCCCTCGCGATCATCCGCGACTCGCCGCTCTCGAACGATGCCCCCGACTCGCCGGTCATCGTGCTTTCGAGCCAGTCGGCGTGGTCCTCTCCGAGAGAGCTCATCGGAGCCTCTTTCGATCGGTAACGCACGCGCCAGTAATCGTGGCATGTTCGTACCGCTATCTTCGAGAGCCAGTACGCAAAAGGGCTCTCACCCCTGAAGGAGGTGAGGGAGGACCAGGCCCTGACAAAGACATCGTGAGCGACCTCCTCGATGTCTTCGCGAGGAACACGCCTTCCGACTATCCGGAAGACGTGTTCCCTGTGCCTGTCTATCAGAACCTCGAACCTGTTCGTGTCTCCGTCGAGCACTTCACTTATGATCTCGAGGTCATCTCTTTCTACGGTCTCCATGACGTCCCTCGGGGCTGGAACACTGAGCGCGTATGCGGTACTGCCGTTCAAATCTTCCTGCCGCGCCGTTCCTGCCGATGCTCACGGCGCTCCTCGCGGCCCTCTTCTCTCAACTCGCGCAGCTTGAGATACTTCTCCATCTGATCGTCGTCGAGGACCTTCGCGAGCTTCTCGTCGAGTTCTTCGCGGTTTCTATCCACACGCTTGCGCATCGTATTGCGGTTCTTCTCGAACTCGCGTCTCTGCCTGCGCATCTTCGCCCGCATCTCGACCTGATCGACATTATCACAGCCGTCGTTTCTGTGCATCCGTTTCATTCTCATCGCCTGTCGGGCCTGCATCCTGCCCTTGCCGCGAAGTTCGCCGATCTTCTCGTGATGCTCCGCCAGGATCGGTTCGAGCTCCTCTGCCTGGCTGTCAGAGAGGTCGAGGACGATCTTGAAGAACTCGATGCCCCCTTCAGGGCCGTTTCCGAAGCGGCGCGGACCGGCGTTCATAGCCCCGAAATTATTTCCGCCGGCCTCGACCGCCTCGAAATCCCCATGTCCATGACGGGCGCCCCGCTCACTGGCGGTGAGAGGCGAAAACATGATCAGGCCGATTATCGCCAGTAGGAGGGCTCCGCCGCCAGTGAACCGGACGATCCCTTTCATCTTCTTCCTGCTTTCTTTCGTATTCATCTCGAAACTCCTTTATCGTTGCCGCAGTAGTGCGATGCCATGGCTTTCACAGGATTAGTCGCCTGGCAGGGTGGGGAGGTTACATCCCGTGGTAAAAAGAAAGATTTTTATTCTCATGGTGCCCGGGAAAGCATATAATCCGGGCCTGAGAAGATGCGTATACCCAGAACACTCATATGGTTCTTCCTGCTCCCCTCGGCCGTCGTGCTGCTGCTCGTCGTCTTCTATCCGTTTGTATACAACCTCTACATATCGACGACGAACATGGGGCTCTACACTATCCGCGACTACAGCGTCAAGGGGCTGGGCAACTACCGCGATATCTTTTTCGAGAAGGATCTCTGGTACTATTTCGGGAAGACGCTGATCTGGACATTCGTGAACCTCTTCTTCCACATGGTCCTAGGCATCTCGATAGCGATGTTGCTGAACAGGAACATAAGGGGGAGGGGGATATTCCGGGCCCTGCTGATTCTGCCATGGGCGATGCCGCAGTACATCAGCGCGCTGACCTGGAAGGGGATGTTCAACTATCAGTACGGCTCTGTGAACCTGATCCTTACAAAGCTCTTTCACATGCCCGCGATCGAGTGGTTCTCGAATGAGACGGCGGCATTCATCGCGCCTATACTGACTAACATCTGGCTCGGATTTCCGTTTATCATGGTCGTGACCCTGGGCGGGCTGCAGTCGATTCCGAAGGACCTCTACGAGGCAGCCGACATCGACGGCGCCTCTTCGTTTAAAAAGTTCTTCAACATCACCCTGCCTATGCTCAAGCCCGTGCTGACCCCGGCGATCATCCTCGGGACTATCTGGACATTCAACAATATCAACGTGATCTGGCTCGTAACAGACCGCGGCCTGCCCGCCGACAAGACCCACATTCTCGTCACATACGTTTACAAGGCGGCATTCACCTATTACAGGTACGGGTACGCGGCGGCATTCTCAGTATTCATATTCGCGCTCCTATTTGCCTTCTCTCTCTTCTACATCAAGAGGACAAAGGCGCTCGGGGATGTGAGGTAGGATGGTAAAGAAACACAGCAAGGCGAAGAAGACGATAGAGACGACACTCGTCTATATCCTGCTCGTCGTGATAACGTTGATCACCGTCTATCCGATCGTGCAGATATTCGGGATATCGCTCCGCCCGGCCAATGAGCTC
Organism: Candidatus Krumholzibacteriia bacterium; assembly: GCA_963836185.1. Taxonomy (GTDB): domain Bacteria; phylum Krumholzibacteriota; class Krumholzibacteriia; order Krumholzibacteriales; family Krumholzibacteriaceae; genus JAUWCL01. The sequence goes on along the minus strand of CAWIIQ010000001.1, from coordinate 1,929,822 downwards.
TACTCGACCTCTCTGAGAATAATCCCCGAGAACGCAAGCTTCGAGGCGTACCGGGTAGTGCTCTTCGAGAAGGACTTCTTCACCTGGCTGAGAAACTCGGTGATCGTCGCCGTGGCAGTCTCGATATTTGGAGTCTCGCTCGCCTCGACGGCGGGGTACGCATTCTCGAGGTTCCACTTCAAGGGGCGCAAGCAGGGGATGATCGCTATCCTCGTAACGCAGATGTTCCCCGCGACGATGCTCCTGCTGCCGCTATATATCATCATGTCGAAGTTCCATCTCGTCGATACCCTTCTCGGGATCATCATCGCCTACACGGCGACGGCACTTCCTTTCTGCATCTGGACGATGAAGGGGTATTACGACACGATCCCCGTCGACCTCGAGGAGGCAGCGATGATCGACGGCACGACGAGGTTCGGCGCCTTCATCAAGGTGACGATGCCGCTGTCCGCTCCGGCGCTGGTGATAACGGCCCTGTTCAGCTTCATGGCGGGCTGGTCAGAGTTCATCGTAGCGAGGGTGATCATAAACCAGCAGGGGCTCTACACGCTGCCGCTCGGCCTCGAGAGCCTCAGCTCGACATTCCAGACAGAGTGGGCGAACTACGCAGCCGGCTCGGTGATCGTCTGCATCCCGGTCGTAGTACTCTTCCTGCTCCTGAGCAAGTTCCTCATCTCGGGGCTTACGCTTGGAGGCGTTAAAGGCTGATGGCTGACAAGCGCTTCAGGAACGTATATCTCCTCGGGCTCGTCAGCCTCTTTACCGATCTTTCCAGCCAGATGGTATTTCCGTTGCTGCCGCTCTATATGACATCGGTCCTCGGAGCGGGAGCGATGATGGTCGGCCTCGTCGAGGGTGGGGCGGAGGCGATCGCATCGATCCTCAAGGCCTTCTCGGGGATATGGTCGGACCGCCTTCGCAGGCGCAAGCCGTTCGTCGTGGCCGGGTACGCACTCAGCGCCCTTGCAAAACCTCTCTTCGCTGTGGCCGGTTCGGTAGGCGGCGTTCTCGGGATAAGGCTCACCGAGAGGATAGGGAAGGGGCTTCGCAACGCACCGCGCGATGCCCTGGTCGCGGAGTCGGTCGAGCAGGAGAACAGGGGAAAGGCCTTCGGCTTTCACAGGGCGATGGACGGGATCGGTTCGGTGCTAGGCGCAGTCGCCGCCTTCCTGCTCCTGCCTTTGCTTGGATTCAGGAATCTATTCCTCGTAGCGGTGATTCCCGGGATCATCGCGATCTTCTTTACCCTGCTTATCATCGAGAAGCGAAAGAACGGCAGGAAAGAAGCAGAGCATTCAGAGGAGAAAAAAGCGGAAGATAAGTTTCCGCGCCCTGCCAGCGAACCTCAAGCTCTACATCTTCGCCACGGCTGTATTTACCCTGGGACATTTCGGATATGCCTTCCTGCTACTGCGGGCGAAGGACGTCGGGCTGGCCGACGTGAGGGCGATACTCTTCTATGCGATATTCTACATAGTCTATACGATCGTCTCGATCCCCGCCGGTGCACTCTCGGATCGGATAGGCCGTAAACCAATATTGATGTTCTGCTATCCCTTCTTCGGGGTGATATCGGTCCTGCTCCTGCTTTCAGCCACCCCGTGGATGGTCCTGACATGCTTCGTCCTATACGGCATCTTCTACGGGATGATCGACGGGGTGCAGAGGGCTTTTGTCGCCGACCTCGCCCCGCCAGATCTGAAGGCGACATCGCTCGGAGCATTCCACTCGACGATCGGCCTTGCCGCTCTCCCGGGGGGCCTTATATCTGGGATCCTCTGGCAGCAGATATCACCTTCGGCTACATTCGCTTTCGGCGCGGCTATGAGCCTCGTCGGCCTGCTTCTGGTCTCATTCGTGGCAAAACCCAGACTGCAATAAACAGAAAGAGGGAAGCCGGCTTGACCTGCTTCCCTCTCTATATTTACCGGTGTGCCGCCCTATCTGCAGCGCACGGTTACTTTCGGGTCAGCTCTAGTAGCGGTCCCTGCCGTATCCGCCACCGCCGCCGCCACGGTTGTCCGTACGGGGCTTTGCCTTGTTTACCTTGAGCGTACGGTCCTGCAGCTCTTTGTCGTTCAGGGCGTCGATGGCAGCCTGTGCCTCGGTATCATTGGACATCTCGACGAAACCAAATCCTTTGGCTCTGCCGGTGTCCCTGTCGGTGATTATGTTCACGGTATCTACTGTGCCGTGCGCCTCAAAAGCGGTCCTGAGATCGCTTTCCGTCGTATCGAAGTTCATGTTTCCTACATAGATCTTCATGTCAGCCTCCTCAAAGGGCTCAAACGAATATTGCATCAAACAGATATTTTTTCGGAAGATTTAAAGGCCCCTAAAGAGAAGATCAACTTGATAGGTCTCGTTTATCGTCAATTTCGGTCAGTATCCCGAATCGATCCGTTTCAGGAGCAGTATACCCTATCAGTATGAAAACACAAGAACAAAATGAGATATTTCTTATTAATTGTAAGAAATCGTAATTGATGGAATTGTACGGACCTGTCCCCACACAGTGCTCTAGACAACTTGGCACCGAAAGAGTACGCTGCAAATCTTATGGGTGAAGAGAGAAAGAAACGTGTTTTCAGGGGGAAGCCTGTCGTGAGGATGCATGCGATGGCCAAGCCCCTCGGGCCAGTCTGCAACCTCGATTGTGACTACTGCTTCTACCTCCACAAGGAACAGTTGCTCTCAACGGATAGTAAATGGAGGATGAGCGACGAGATCCTCGAGAAGTTCATACGCCAGTATATAGAGGGCCAGAACTTCAAAGAGGTCGTTTTCTCCTGGCAGGGAGGGGAGCCGACACTGCTGGGGCTCGACTTCCTCGTGAAGGTCGTGGAACTGCAGAAGAAGTACGCCCCTTCGTGGATGAGGGTGGAGAACGATCTTCAGACGAACGGGACCCTTCTTGACGATGACTGGTGCTCGTTTCTTGCCGAGAACGATTTTCTCGTCGGACTGAGTATCGACGGCCCGAAGGAACTGCACGACCAATACCGCACATACAAGGACGGGAGAGGGTCGTTCGACGACGTCTTCCGCGCTTCGAAACTCCTTAGGAAGCACAAGACGAGGTACGCCACACTGAGCTGCGTCAACCGGATCACCGGAAAGCGCCCGCTCGAGGTATATCGTTTCCTGCGCGACGAGGTCGGCCCGGAGAGGATGCAGTTTATCCCGATAGTCGAGCCGAAGATATTCCGGGACACGGCTCCGCAGAGATGGCCCGATTTTCTCGTGCCCGACATAGACGACCCCCGTGCGAGGCCGGGCACTCCCGAATCGGTAGTCGAGGACTGGTGCGTCGACCCCGACGATTACGGCGATTTTCTCATCGCGATATTCGATGATTGGCGGGAAAAGGATATCGGCAGGCATTTTGTGACATTCTTCGAGTCCGCCGTCGCCCAGTGGATGGGACAGATATCGCCGCTCTGCATATTCGGGCCGATATGCGGGAAGGGTGTCGCAATCGAGCATGACGGGAGCGTCTACTCGTGCGATCATTACGTCTATCCCGAGTACAGGCTCGGCAGCATCAACGAGGAACCGATCGACCGGATGGTACTGTCCGAGAGGCAGGAGGGATTCGGGTTTGCGAAGGACTTATCCCTGCCCGGCCAGTGTCGCCGCTGCGATTACCTCTTCGCCTGCGCCGGCGAGTGCCCGAAGAACAGGTTCATCCGAACTCCCGAGGGGGAACGGGGGTTGAACTACCTCTGCTCAGGATTGAAACGGTATTTCCGTCATATCGACCCGCACGTCCAGAGGATAATCCGCGACATGGGACGGGAGCCGAAAGAGGGAGTCGTCAGATGAAGGTATCGGTTAAGGATATCGGAAGCGGCAGAAGAGAGGCCCTTATCGAGGCGGAGTGGGAGAAGATAGAGCCCGATTACAGGGACCTTCTCTCCGAGTACGCAAAGCTTCCCGTTCCCGGTTTCAGGCCGGGCAAAGCTCCGAAAGCGATGGTAGAGAAGGAATTCATGGAGCCGATCCTCGAGGACCTCGGTATCCGGTGCGCCGGACGTATAGCGAGGGCTGCCCTGGAGGCGGAAGGTATTACAACGACCGGCCCGGTAGGGATCATGGAGATATCGGTCGAATACGGCGGGCCGATCAGCTTTATGGCCGAGTTCACTGAACTGCCCGATTTTACGCTGCCCGACACATGCGCTCTGGTCCTCGGGGCCGATTCAGATGAAGGGATGCGCGACGAGATATCCGAATTCCTGCTCGAACATACAGAGTTCGATGTCCCCGATGAACTTGTAAGGCAGGAGCTTCTCTTTGACGGGCTGGAGGGAGCGGAGCCGGAGAGTGATGAATGGAACGCCGCCCTTGCCCGCGTTAAACTCCTCCTTATACTGGGCGCCGTCGCCCGCCGCGACGGAATCGATGTCGACGACAGGGATGTCGAGGAGCGTATCGCGCAGATCGCCAGTGCGCACGGGACAGATTCCGACTCACTGAAGAAGCAGTTGATGCGAAGCGGCGGCCTGTCCCGGATCTCCAGTTTCATTCTGGCGGAGAAGATCCTGGATTACCTGATAGAAAATAAATAATAGAAATTGAAAATTCTGGGAAATGCTCTAATATCGCTTCAGAGAAGAATCATTAGCAATAACTCATAATGAGACTCTATACAATTCATGGAAGAGGAGGAAATGCATGTCAGTAACTCCTTTGAAAATAAGGAGAGCCGGCAGCTGGGCACTAGTGGGGACGGTCCTCGCCACGGCCTCAGTCATTGCCGTATCGCCGCAGAAGACGAGGGCAGAGACCCCGCCTGCTGCGAAAAGTCCGAACATCGTCGTGATCTGGGGTGATGATATCGGACAGAGCAACCTGAGCTGCTACACCAGGGGGCTGATGGGGTATCAGACACCCAACATCGACCGTCTCGCCAGAGAAGGGATGATGTTTACCGATTACTACGCTGAGCAGAGCTCTACCGCCGGCCGATCGGCATTCATCACCGGGCAGAGCGTTTTCCGTACCGGCCTGAGCAAAGTCGGGCTGCCAGGTGCCGATCTCGGTATGCATGAGAAGGATCCGACGATCGCCGAACTTCTCAAGCCGATGGGCTACGCAACGGGCCAGTTCGGCAAAAACCATCTTGGGGACAAGGACGAGCACCTGCCCACTAACCACGGATTCGACGAATTCTATGGCAACCTCTATCACCTCAACGCCGAGGAAGAGCCGGAACTGCCTGATTATCCGAAGGATCCCGAATTCCGGAAGAGGTTTGGCCCCCGGGGTGTCATCCACAGTTATGGACTTGAGGATGGCAGTCAGAAGATCGAGGACACCGGCCCCCTGACTAAAAAACGGATGGAAACGATTGACGACGACGTGGCGGACAGGGCTGTGAAGTTCATCGAGGAACAGCACAAATCGGGCAAACCTTTCTTTGTATGGGTGAATTTCACGCACATGCACTTCCGCACGCATGTCAAGCCGGAGAGCCAGGGACAGTCCGGACGCTGGCAGAGCCCCTATCACGATGCAATGATCGATCATGACCAGAACGTCGGAACGGTGCTCGATAAACTCGATGAACTCGGTTTGAGTGAGAATACGATTGTCTTCTACAGCACCGACAACGGTCCGCATATGAATACGTGGCCCGATGGAGGCATGACGCCATTCCGCAACGAGAAGAACTCCAACTGGGAAGGCGCCTACCGCGTGCCGGCGATAGTTCGCTGGCCGGGCAAGATCGAAGCAGGTACCGTGTCCAACGAGATCGTATCTCACATGGACTGGCTGCCCACATTCATGGCGATAGCCGGCGAACCGGACATAGGTGAGAAGCTGAAGAAGGGCTTCAAGGCCGGAAAAAAGAAGTTCAAGGTCCATATCGACGGCTATGACCTGCTGCCCTACCTTACCGGCAAGGAGGATAAGAGTCCAAGGGAGTCGTTCATCTATTTCAGCGATGACGGTGATCTGACCGCTATGCGCTATGACAACTGGAAGGTCGTATTCGCTCAGCAGCGGGCTGACGGCACGATGCTGGTCTGGGGCGAGCCATACGTAATGACCAGGATCCCCTGGCTGTTCAACCTTCGCACCGATCCGTACGAGAAGGCGAGCATCACCTCGAATACCTACTGGGACTGGTACCTTGACCACGCCTTCCTGCTGATACCGGCTCAGGCGTACGTCGGCAAATTCCTCGCGACGTTCGAGGAGTTCCCGCCGCGACAGGAGGCGGCCAGCTTCACGATCGATAAGGTCATGGAGAAGCTGACTCCACCGGGGCATTGATGCAGATCGAGTGACCGGGTGACGGCAATAGTCTTATCAGGAAGCTCCCGGCTGGGCGGGAGCTTCCTGTCGCTTTAAATAGAAAGCACCGAAATATCATCCAATGATGGAATTTTCAAGAAGTGCTGGTTGCGCCGGGGGATATCACTGCTATACTGTCGGCGAGGGTATGAGGACACTTGAGAGCGGGGACATCCCCCGCGGTGACATTCTGAACGGACCGGCGATAGACGTACTGGAGTCAATATCATGGTGGAAAATACTTCGACCGCAAACCTCGCTGTTTTCTGTGATTTCGAGAATATCGCGATCGGCACCCGTGAATCCAATTACGATGACTTCGAGATTGCCAAGGTAGTCGAGCGCCTGCTGCTCAAAGGCACGATCATAGTCAAGAAGGCATACTGCGACTGGGAGAAGTACAAGGAATTCAAGCAGCCGATGCATGAGGCGGCGTTCGAACTGATCGAGATCCCGCATGTCAGGATGACCGGCAAGAATTCCGCCGACATCCGCATGGTCGTCGATGCTCTCGATCTCTGCTACACCAAACCTCATGTCGATACCTTCGTCATACTTTCAGGCGATTCCGATTTTTCGCCTCTGGTCAGCAAGCTTCGGGAGAACAACAAGACCGTGATCGGGGTGGGTGTCAAAAACTCGACCTCCAACCTTCTTGCCGCGAACTGCGATGAGTTCATCTTCTACGACGATCTCGTCCGAAAAGAGGAACGGCAGGGGCGCTCACGCAAACGAGCGCCGGTGACAAAGACCAAGGACAAGAAGAAGTCCAAGGCGAAGAAAGAGGAGGAGCAGCTTCAGCAGGGGCTGGATCTTATCGTGGAAACCGTCGATGCGCTGATCGAGGAACGTGGGGATGAGGAAAAGATATGGGGATCGATGGTCAAGCAGACCCTTAAGAGGCGCAGGCCGGGATTCAACGAGTCCTACTTCGGTTTCCGGGGATTCAAGCAGATGCTCGAGGCAGCGGAACGCCAGGGATTGATCGAACTCGAGCACGACAAGCGCTCCGGCGGCTATATAGTGAAAGCAGTCTACCCTGAACACTGAACCTGCCGATCAAAAAATCCGGCAAGTTTTATCCTTCTAATGCGTTTGTAGCTACAGTAATTGTGTATTCTTTCCGATAGATGGAATCTGGATAAATATTTACCTGAGGTCAAAAAACGTATGAAGAAATGGCTCATCATAGTCGCCAGTCTCGTTATCGTCTTTCTTGGATTCAGATTGACGCTGTTGATCATGGAAAAGACCGGCGGAGGCCAGATAGATGGTCCACGTCCCGCTGTCGCGGTCGAGGTCGCTTCCGTGACCTTCGGGCCGATAGCGGAGGTCCGCAGTTTCACAGGAACCATATTCCCCTACAACCAGTACGTTCTCGCCCCGAAGATATCGGGCAGGGTCATAAAGATCAACAAGCGCATAGGGGACCCTGTTCAGGCAGGTGAGCTGATAGCGAAGATAGACGACGCTGAATATCAGCAGGCGATCCGTGAATCGGAGGCAAACCTCAGGATCGCCGAGGCATCGATGGCCGAGTCGCGCAGCCAGCTGGAGCTTGCCGGCCAGGAGAAGGAACGGTTGAAGTCACTGGAATCAAGGGAACTGGCCACGACCGCTGAACTAGAGACTGCCGTTACTAATTTCGAGGGGCGGCAGGCCAGGTACCAGCTGGCGCTGGCCCAGGTGGAGCAGCGGCAGGCAGCCCTCGAATCATCGAGGATCAGGCTCAGCTACACGCGTCTGACAGCTTCGAGCGCCGGCTTTATCGGCGAGCGTTTTGTGGACGAGGGCGCGCTGCTGGCGCCCAACACTGCCGTGGTCCTCGTAGTCGGAATCGATTCGGTCATAGTGCGGACCACGATCACCGAGCGTGATTACGGTCGCATCGAACAGGGACAACCCGCAGACGTGCTGGTCGATGCATTCCAGGGTTCGCGTTTTTCCGGGACCGTGGCACGGGTAGCGCCGATGATGCAGGAAGCCTCCCGCATGGCGGAGATGGAAGTAGAGGTCTACAACGGATCGTACATGCTCAAGCCGGGAATGTTCGCTCGAATAGAGGTGACAACGGCGGAGAAAGACGATGCGCAGCTCGTACCGAGTTCGGCTGTCGTGGAGCGGGGCGGGGAGACAGTGCTGTTCGTCATCCCTGATGGTGGGGTGGTCGCCCGCTTTGTGAAGGTAACAACAGGGATAGTCACAGCCGATGTTACAGAGATAATCGAACCGCTTATTTCGGGGCGCGTTGTGACCATGGGCCAGCACCTCCTCGACGACGGAAGCCCGGTCATGCTGGATGAAGAGTCAGGTCCTGGAGGGGAAAGCGACCGATGAATATCTCAAGGGGCCCGGTAAACCGTCCTGTTCTGACGACAATAATATTCCTCGTGGTCATCGCTCTCGGCATCGTCTCGTTCAGCCGACTGTCGATCGATCTCATGCCTGAGATCACCTTTCCCACTATTTCCGTTGTCACAGATTACCCCAATGTCGGCCCGCAAGAGATCGAGGAGTCTGTATCCCGGCCTATCGAGGAGGCCCTGGCTGCCGTTCAGGGAGTCGAGGAAATCACATCGACGTCCACCGAGGGGCGAAGCCGGGTACGCGTCGCTTTCGCGTGGGGCACCGAGCTCGACGTGGCGGCCAATGACATCCGCGACCGCATCGACCGCGTTATGGGAAGGCTGCCCGAGGATATAGAGCGCCCGATGATCCGGAAGTTCGATCTCTCGGCCTTCCCCGTGATGTACCTTGGAGTCTCGAGCAGCCTCAATCCGCTCGACCTCCGGCAGATCGTCGAGGACCAGGTGAAATACCGGCTGGAACGCGTGCCGGGCGTGGCGGCTGTCGATATACGCGGCGGCCTGAACAGGGAGATACATGTAGATCTGCACGCTGCCGAGATCAAGGCGCTCGGGATATCGACCGATGCCATCATCAGTGCGCTGGGCAGTGAGAACCGGAACGTGCCGGCAGGACTGTACGATAAAGGGAATCTCGAGGTGCTCGTCCGCACCCAGGGAGAGTATCGAACCATCGATGAGATCCGCAACACGGTCATTGCTGACCGTGACGGTTCCCCGATCCAGATCAGGGACGTAGCGGACGTTGTCGACTCGTGGGAAGAGATCCGTCAGATCGTGCGCATCGACGGGAAACCTGGGCTGCGCATTTCGGTCAGCAAGCAGTCAGGCGCGAACACGGTGAACGTCGCACGGGAAGTCTGGGCCGAGATGGACCGGATCAACCGTGATATGCCGCAGCTCAAGCTGATCGCCCTGATAGATACCTCGAGATATATCAAGCAGTCGATCAGCAACATGGGGTTAGCCATTCTGCTTGGCGGCATCCTCGCCGTCATGATCCTCTTTCTCTTTCTGCGCAATATATCGAGTACGCTTATTATTGCCACCGCCATACCGATTTCGATCCTGGCGGCATTCGGATTGATGTATTTCGGGGGCTTCACGCTAAATATCATTACCTTCGGCGGGCTTGCCCTCGGTATCGGTATGCTCGTGGACAACGCGATCGTGGTGCTCGAGAACATCTATCGGCACCGTGAATCGGGAAAATCGTACGTGGCAAGCGCCCTCGACGGCACTTCCGAGGTCTGGTCGGCGATACTGGCAAGTACGATGACGACGCTCGCCGTATTCATCCCCGTTGTGTTTATCCGCGGTATGTCGGGGATCATGTTCAGGCAGATGGCCTACGTGGTGAGTTTTTCGCTGCTCTGTTCCCTTATCGTCGCGCTCACACTGATACCGATGCTGGCCTCGCGGTTCCTCAGGTTCCAGTCGGCGCAGCATTACAAGGACGAAAGCCGGGTCCACCGGATCTATGCCTCGAGCGAGGCTCTCTTTCAGCGAGTACAGGGGCAGTACTCACTGCTGCTCGCCTGGGCCCTTGATCACAAGAAGACTATATTGATCACTGCCGGCGCGCTGCTCGTCATCTCGATCCTGCTGATCCGTCTGATCGGCGTTGAACTGATGCCTGCCACCGATGAGGGCGAGGTCAGGATAAGTCTCGAGATGGCGGTGGGCACGAGGCTCGAGGTAGTTGACCAGACCACACGCACGGTCGAGGAGATCGTCAAGAAGAACGTGCCGGAGGCTGTTTCGGTGCTTTCCTACGTCGGTAGCGGGGGATGGAGGGCGCGCGGCGGCCATACGGCGCAGGTAAGGATAACCCTCGTTCCGCGGCGAGAGCGCAAGCGCAGCAGCGAACAGGTCGCAAACGATCTTCGCTCGCTGCTCGGCACCCTTCCCGGAGTGACCTGCAGGACCCGCGCCGGCCAGGGGCTGTTCATTTTACGCATGGGAGCTTCGTCAGAGAGCGAGATCAACCTGGAGGTCCGCGGATACGACCTGGAGACCGCTCACCTGCTTGCCCAGCGTATCAACGAGGCGGTCAAGGCGATCCCCAGCGTAACCGATACGAGGATCAGCAGGGAGGAAGGGAGCCCCGAGCAGATCATCCGGATCGACAGGAACAAGGCGGCCGATCTCAGCCTGGGAGTATCGCGTATCGGGGACGCGCTCGAGACGGCGGTCGGCGGAAAACGAGCGACATTCTTCCGTGAAGGGGGCAAGCAGCACCCGGTCATCGTACGGCTCAGCGAAGAGGACAGGATGAACCTGGCGGAGCTGCTCGACCTCACTGTCGTAAATGACCGTGGTGAACCGGTCGTCCTGCGTAATGTCGTGGAAACAGTCCGGGAGGAAGGGCCGGTACGGATCGAACGTAAGGATCAGGAACGAATAATCCAGATCGAAGTGAATTTTACCGGCAAGGATATGGGAACGGTGATAGAGGAGATCCGCGAACAGATCCGTCATATTCCCATACCGAAGGACTTCGCTATCCTGTTCGGCGGTGATTACGAGGAACAGCAGAAGGCATTCAGGGAACTGTTCGTAGGAATCATCCTGGCCATCTTCCTTGTCTACATGGTGATGGCGGGGCAGTTCGAATCGTTCCGGGATCCGTTCGTGGTCCTCTTCTCCATCCCCATGGCGATCATCGGCGTCGTGCTGACGATGATCCTGACAGGCACGACCTTCAGCATGCAGGCCTACATAGGCTGTATTATCATGACCGGTGTCGTGGTGAACAACGCCATCCTGCTCGTCCATCATACGAACCAGCTCCGCCGGGAAGGCGGGATGGAACTTGTCGCCGCGGTCAGGCAGGCAGGTTCCGACAGGCTGCGCCCTATTCTCATGACCACTATGACCACCGTCCTCGGCCTTCTGCCCCTCGCCATAGGCTTCGGAGAGGGAGGCGAGGCTCAGGCTCCGCTCGCTCGCGTCGTGATCGGCGGGCTCCTCAGCTCGTCACTGATCACCCTGGTACTTATTCCGGTGGTCTATACGATATTCGAGAGAAAAAGAACGTGGAAGAAGCCCAGTCAGCGAGGCAAGTGATCCTTAACCTCAGCTTGAAAGGTGAGAAAATGAAAAGGAACATATACGGTAACCTGACACTCGGATTATTCCTGTTGGCCAGCTTTTCTGTCATCGGCGGATGTTCGCTTGCTGAAAAGGAAAGCGGACCGGCTCCTGTCGAAGAGATCCGCCCCGGGTTATTGAAGGGGTATCTTGCTGAAGAGACCCTGCCCAACGCCCTCGGGCTGATACCGCCTCCTCCGCTCGAGGGGTCGGCCGCATTCGCACTGGATATGGAGATGAGCAGTTTGTCCCTGGAATTTCAGGACACGCCTCGATGGGAGCTTGCGTTCAGGGACGCCGAACTTCATTTCCCTGCAGCTGCCGAAGCTTTTTCAGAAGTCATCGGCATGTCGATCACCGAGGAGGTGACGCCATATCTTTACATGCTTCTTCGCCGGAGTCTCACTGATGCGGGGCTCTCGACCTATACCGCGAAAAATCATTACGCGCGTAAGCGCCCGTTCATGATGAATGGAAAGCCGATCTGTACACCGGATGGCGAAGAGCTCCTGCGAGGGGATGGCTCCTATCCTTCGGGCCATACGGCGATCGGCTGGGCATGGGCCTTGATCCTGTGCGAGATCTTCCCTGAGCACGCTGACGACATCCTTGCCAGGGGGAGGGAGTTCGGTGAAAGCCGAGTAGTCTGCAATGTACACTGGCAGAGTGACGTGAACGAGGGAAGGTTCATGGGGGCTGCGACCGTAGCCCGGCTTCATGCCGACCCAGGCTTTCTCGCTGATTTGCAGCATGCGAAGAAAGAAGTCGCAGCGATGAGTAAATAAGGCACTTGCTGACTTGAGAATAAGATGCGCTGTGTTTTTGAAACAGCGCATTTTTTATTTAAGAACAATTTTAAGTGAAATATTGATGGAAATTATGTACATTTCTGCCCACAGGAGGCTTCAATATGCAGATAGACCTTAAGAAAGAACAGCAGGTGAGTCTTGGCAGGCCGAGGTACCGGTATTCCCTGGCGGCGAAGATCTTCTTCGGCCTTATGGATATGGTCACCGGTAAAAAGACAACCCTAGCGAAGACCAAACTTATCGAGACGCTTGCCAGCATCCCGTACAGGTCGTGGGAGATACGGCAGTATACCAGGCTGACAAGGATATATAGGGATCTTGACAGGGTCAGGTACGCAGACGGCATCAAGGAGTGGGGAAGAGCTGCTCAGGACAACGAGTACTGGCACCTGCTGGCGATCAACGAGAAGATGAAGGAAGAAGGATTGAAAGATCCCTGGTATCTCATGCCGCTGATTCCCTGGGTCATGGTGACTGGTTACGTGATCATGACGCGGTTGATGGCTGTATGCAATATCCGCAGGGCTTTCCTCTTCAACGCCGAGTTCGAGGACCATGCCGAGCATGTCTACGCGAAATTCGTCGAGGATCATCCCGAGTGGGCCGATCAGCCGGTGAACAATCCGGTCGTTGACGATACAGGCACGCTTCATACATGGGCTGATGTTTTCATGCGTATCGGCCTCGATGAACGCGATCATATGAACAACAGCTTCGTCTACTGTGGAATGCCGGATAATGTGGTCAGGTACGAGGGCATGCCCGACCTGCCGGTCAGCTCCCCTGGGGAAGGTGTGAGATGAAGTCGAGTTTCTTGTCTCCCTCGTTGACGATCGATTCGACGAGAGCGAGTTTCGCTTCGATATTCTCCCCGTAGTATTTACCGATAAGGGTATCGAGCCGTTTCTCCATTGCGGAGAGCTTCCCGCTGTCAGGCTTGCTATCATATGTCGCCAGAAAATCAATTTCTCCTTTTGATTCCTGCCGCGCCTGCAGTCTCGAGAGGCCGGGGAAATCCTCGTACAGTGCGTTGATTATATAATAGACGGTAAGGCTGGGGAACTCGCTGCCTCCAGTGCCGAATATTCTCTTTCCGATCCTTCCGGTTATCTCGCTTATGACCGGGCTCTTTCTCCCGCACGGACAGTTAATATAGCCTGCCATCCTGATGTGGTCGCCCAGCCTGTACCTTATGAAGGGGAAGGAGTATGACAGCAGGTTGGTGACTATGATTTCGCCGTCCTCTTCTTCGACGATGACATGTTCCATGTTGATGTGCATGTTCCCATCGGGACATTCGAAGGCTATGATCCCCGTCTCGGCGGCTCCATACTCGCTCGTCATCCTTCGCCCGAAGGCTTTTCGTGATTCCTCATGGTATCGAGGATATATCTTCTCAGAAGTCCCCTTTACGAGCGACAGGGAGATATATTTCTCGCCGGGATGATGCGTATTGATGAATCTTGCCAGCTCATAGATCATGCTCGAGTAACCCTCGATAAATCCCGCGCCGGAAAGTTGTCTGTAGAACCTTTCGAGCGTATCAGGTGAGAGATCGAATCTTTTCTCCCGGAAACGGTTCTGCAGGGAATCTTCGATCTTTGTCTTGAGGAGAGCTGATCTACCAGCGGGCAGCCCCCAGAGAAGGCCGCTTCTCGTCCACGGGTAGACTCCGTACCAGCTGTAGCCTCTCGCGACGGCGGCCCGGTGCTGGGCGTCCCATTCGGAGCCGCGGTAGAACTTGAGCGGTTCGCCGGTGCTGCCCGAGGTCTTCGAGGGGATGAGGCTCCCGCCGAGCCCATGATTCTGTATATCCGCGAAGTTTTCTTTTATCTGATCCTTGCTAACGGCAGGCAGGCTATTAAGCTCATCGAGCGATACTGTATCAGCCTTGAACTCGCGCTGACGGATGATATCTCTATAGAAAGGTGAAAACTCTTCGGCGTGGCGCAGGAGTTTCCGCAGCCTTTCGAGCTGGTACTCGCGGGTGCGCTCGATATCCCACCACTGGGACTCTTCGAGTTCGCGCAGGAAGGGGATGACCGGCGTGCCGCGCAGCCGGCTCCCGATGATGTATATTGTCCTGTAGATTCCGGAACTCATTTATCACCTGACGTACCTGTTACAAGGCCGGTTAAAAGATCGCCAACTACCGCTTTTTCAGAGAAACGTCCGACATACTCGTAAGCGTTTCTCGCGAGGGTCGAGTAGAGCTGCTGATCCTTGAGAAGGAGATCCAGGGCGGCTGAGATGTGATAAGGGGAGGATGGAGGTACAAGGAGTCCTCTCTCTCCATCTTCGACCAGTTCAGGTATCGCCATCCATTTTGTGCTTATCACCGGCATCCCGGCGGCGAATGCCTCGAGTATGACAGCCGGATACCCCTCTCCGGGATGTGTGGTGGGGAGGAGGAGGATATCGTATCGCTCGAGGACCTTCATCACTTCATCCCGGGTGAGGGTGCCCCTGTAGAAGCAGTTGGGGGAAGCTTTAAGTTCGAGCATGAAACGTTCAGCGTCCCTCTCCAGATGCTGGCCGTAGAAATCGCAGCTGACATCCTTTCTGCCACCGATGCTCTCGATGATATCGAAAACACCCTTCTCGCTCTTTATCTGTCCGATGAAGACACATCTGCCCGAGAATTTCTCTTTCGGCGCTGCCTTCGTGAAATATGAATCTGGAAGAAAATTGGGGAACTGTACGATACGTTCTCGATCGAGGCCGCTCCGAACGGCGAGTTCATCCGCGAGGAATCTTGTCTGTGGAAGCACATAGCGCGCCCTGCCGAGCAGTGACAAGACCGTCTTTCTGCGATTGGGCCCCAGGGCGTCGATTCTCTCTGGAAGCATCGCACCGAATATCTTCACCATGTACGGCTTTCTGAAGATGCGAGTTATCCGCATCACCGGTATGCCGAGAGAACAGATAAAGCTGCTGTTGGCCCAGAGTAGAAGGATATCTGATCCGGGCAGCTTCACCAGCAGCTGTGCGAGTATACTCAGCGCGCGCGGTATGTCTTTCCAGCTTCTTTTCACTTCGGTGAGTTTTACTTCTCCACCCGCCGATGTGTCGATGTGGTCGATCTCGAGCCCGGCCGTATCCCAGTACATGCTTTTTAGAAGGGTCGAGGTCGATACGGTGTCTCCACCTACAGGGGGAGGCAGGGGGCCGACGAGAAGGACACGTTTTCGTTTCAGGATGACGCCTCCATCTTACTTCCGGAAAAGCGACCTGATATGCGAGAACCTCAACTTCGTGAGCTTTTTCACCGCATAACCGAAATTCAGCCGGCGCAGGTTGTACATGAGGACCCTTGTCTCATGCCCCGTCGTCCGCCGCGCCAGGTGACGGTCAAAATCTATATCATATCCAGGAAGGACGGATGATATCGCCTGAAGCCTTGTCAGGATCATGTTTTCCATCTCTTCCCCGCAGAGACCCGGCCGCAGGTCCTCACCGGTACATACAGGCAGAACTGTCGCCACGGTTCCTTCGTTCGATATTATAAGCTCGAGTATCATAGACTGTCTTCTCAAGTCTTCCACGTGAGATGCCTCGACATATCCGGAAGACGGGTCGAAAAGGATCTCCCCGAGACTATAGGCGATGATCCCATCTCCGTAATCCTCGATTCCCTGGATGAGGTGAGGGTGGTGACCGAGCACTGCGTTGGCCCCGGCATCGATGATTTTTCTGGACAGTTTCTGATGCTCACGCTTCGGGTAGTCGGTATAGATCATGCCGAAATGTAGTGATACGACAAGGTCGTCGGCTCTCTCCTTCAAACGCGCAATATCTTCGAGAATGATCGCTTCGTCGAGTGGAGCTGCCCCGGGTGTCTCGGATCTGGCAGTATGCTTTCCTTTCATGGCATATGAGAGCATCCCGAGCCGTCTGCCCTCTTTCTCGATGACCGCCGGCTGCCTTGCCTCGGCGAGATTCATTCCGGCGCCGGTGTGCGCTATACCGCTATTGTCCAGTGTTTCCAGTGTCGTCTCAAGCCCCCTGATGCCGTAGTCCATGATGTGATTGTTTGCCAGGGAAACGATGTCGAATCCTGCCGCCCTCAGCGCTCCGGCGGCGGCGGGATCGGAACGGAACTCCGGCGAGATGTCGCGGCGCTCCGGCCGTGCGCCTTCAGGGACAAAGGGGATCTCGAGGTTGCCGATGACTATGTCGGCGCGCGAAAGGGATCCAGAGATCTTCTCGAAGGGATATTGAGCTCCATGGGCCGCGATGTCTTCGCCAGCTCTGCCGTGAAAGCCGATATCGCCCGTGGCGCAGATATGAAGCGACTCCTTCATCAATGAGCGGCTCCCTTGTGAAGAAGTGTGCCGTAGATACGTTCAGTATCGGCGACCATCTTTCTCGCGGAGAAACGCTCCTCGACCCGGGCGCGGCCCGCCAGCCCCATCGACGTACGTTTCTCCCCGTCTGCCCACAACGATTCGAGGGCCTGAGCCAGCGCATCGGGGTCGGAGGGAGGTACTAGAAGTCCCGTTACTCCATCTGAGACAGCTTCCCTGTTCCCTCCGATGTCGGTAGTCACAACTGCCCTGCCTGATGCCATCGCCTCGAGGATCCCGATCGGCAGGCCCTCGCGCAGCGAGGACCCCGCGACGACATCGAATGTCTTCAATTCGTTCGCGACATCCTTAAGGAGTCCTTTAAATATGACAGTTCCTTCAAGTCCTGAGCGGATCGACTGCTCCTCCAGTTCTCCTCTCAGCGGTCCGTCGCCAACAAATGTCAGCTTCACCGGGATATCCCTGGATTTTATGATCCGGACCGCTTCGATCATGTGGGTGTACCCCTTCTGGGGCGTAAGACTGCCGATACACCCGATGTGAAATATGCCGGGATCAACACTCTCTGTCAGCGGCGTGTCGAATGACTCGAGGTCGACCCCGTTCGGTATCGTGATCAGGCGTTCCGGTTTCAGCGCGTGAAGATGTGAGTTCCTGACTTCCTCCGAACACGCGATCACAAGATCGAGCCTTCGGCGGAGCTTCCCGTAGAGGGCTGTCGCCAGGCGGCCGCCCGTTCTTCCCGTATAGTCGATGCTGTGTTCGGTCAGTATCTTCACGGGGACACGGCTGGCCTCAGCCGCGGGGACGCCCGTGAATACGGGAAGGGGGTTGTGGAAATGAGCTATTTTCGCTTTTCTGTTACTGAAAATCCTCGAGAGGCGGAAAATTGCGCTCAGGTCGGACGATTTCGAACCGATGACATGGACCTTTATACCGAGGGTCTCGATCTCTGCGGTCATCTCCCCGCCGGGACAGAATGTGACGACTTCCACGTTGTGCTTTTTCCGGTCGTGGAATTTCGCGTAGTAGTAGATATCCTTCTGGGCTCCACCGTACTCGAGCGAATGTATGACATGAATGCAGGTAGTCATGGCAACGAATATAACAGCAGGGGAGGGAGAGTAACAACGCAAAAGCCGACGCCCCGGGATACAGGGCGCCGGCCTGATCATTACGGTTCGCCGATCCTACTTCAGCGGGCCGAACCCGATGATATCCTCTATCGAACCGTTCCTTTTCGCCTTCGGCTTGAATACGGCCTTTACGGGCATCCCTATCCCTATCTCATCGATCTCGAATCCCTTGAGGTAGTGGATCAGTCCTCCATCCGTATCCCCGATACGGACCATAGCGAGGAGCTCCGGGACCGGCTTCTCCGATCCGTCCATATTCTGGAACGAAAGGGTGAAAGTCTCGACGTATCCGATCGTGCCGACGTCTATGTACGAATCGAGCTCGTTGAAGCAGCGGTCGCAATAGATCTTCGGAGGGACGAAGGAGATATCGCAGTCCTCGCAGTACGTCGCGAGGAAGGTGCCCTTGTCCTTGACGGTACGGAAGAATTTCTCGCCGGCCAGTCCGTAGGTGTAGACGTAGCGGACGGGGATGGCTCCTTCCCAGAAGGTAGGAGTCGTCGTGTTTGTTATCTTCTCTGTTATCGCCATGCTTATCTCACCTCTTTCCCTTCGTTTTAGGAGCGGCTTTTTTCTTTGCCTTTTTCTTCGCCCCGACAGGCTTGAAATAGAGGATGTCTGTTATTGCGCCGGTGCGGTCCTCGGGCTTCTTCCAGACAGCTTGCACCTTCATGCCGATCTTCAGGTCCTTCGGATCGACCTCGCCGAGCATGTGCATGATGCCCATGCCCTCCGATGCGCCATCGATCACGATGACCGCGGGAAGCAGGGGCGGCTCCTTGGGGCCGCGCCTCGAGGCGTCCCAGTTGACCTTCGCTATGCTGAAGGTCTCGATCACGCCTGTGTCCTTGACAAATGTCCACTCATCGGTGGGCCGGAAGCACAGCTCGCAGAACATCCTCGGCGGCAGCATCGTCCGGTTGCACTTGTAGCATGTCCTGGCGATGATCCTGCCATTCCCGAGTTCCGCGAGGTATCGGCCGATAGCGACGCCGTCATCCCAGGCGTACTTCAGGTCGGGCTCCCACTCCACCGTGAGCACCTTGCCCGTCTTGAAATCGGAGGACTTCAGGTTGGTCCCCCTGAGTTCAAAATCTTCGAGTTTCATCTCTTATGCTCCTTGTTCGTTCCGTTCGAAATACTAGTTCCTCATCACAACGACTGTGCCCATCTGCATCAGGTCGCCCCAGGCCTGGGCAAGCCCGCAGCGCGGATTGCCCGGTACCTGGCGCTTGCCCGCTTCGCCGCGGAGCTGAAGGTAGATCTCGATGATCTTCATCAGGCCGGTAGCGGCGATAGGATTGCCGACTCCCAGGGCGCCGCCCGAGGGGCAGATCGGCATATTGCCGTCACGGGCGGTGACTCCGTCTGCGGTCAGCTGTGCAGCCTGGCCGCGCGGACAGAGCATCAGCCCTTCCATGTGGTGAAGTTCCTTGTAATCGAACGGATCGTACGGCTCGGCGATATGGATCTCCTTGTCGGGCTCGGTGATGCCGGCCATCTCGTAAGCCTGCCTCGCCGCCGTTTCGACGTAGCGCGGATAGGAGAGATCGCGTGTGGCCCAGTAGGCCGTATCGATCGCGTGTCCCACGCCGTCGATCCAGACCGGCTTGTCGGTAAGCCGGCGTGCGACGCGTTCGCTGCAGAGTACAATCGCCGCGGCGCCGTCTGAGGCGGGGGAGATGTCGAGGCGGTTTACCGGCCAGCAGAGAGTCTCACTGTTAAGTACGTCCTCGACGGTGATCTTCTCGGCGACCTGCGCCGAGGGATGATCCATCGCGTTGAGCTTGTTCTTTACCGAGACCTGGGCGATGTCCGCCTTCGTGATGCCGTAGGTTTCCATGTAACGGTTCATCTCGAGAGCGAATATCCAGATCAGAGTCGGCAGGAGCGGCTGCTCGGTCGTGTGGTCGAAGATCGTCAGGAAGGCTCCCGCGGGGTGCGGGTGGCAACTCGACATCTTCTCCTCGGCAACGACGAGAACGATATCAGCCATGCCGCTCGCCACGTGGAACCAGCCGTGTATCGGGCTGAATACTCCCGTTCCTCCGCCAACGAAATGGCGCATGTACGGCTTACCTATACCGCCCGCTCCGTCTGCCAGATACTCACCCTTCATGTGGACTCCGTCGAAAGCGTCGGGCGCGGTGCCGAGCGTTACCATGTCGACGTCATCGAGAGTGAGGCCGCAGGAGTCGAGGGCCATTTTGGAGGCCTGCCATGACAGCTCCTTTCCCGTCTCCTGCGCTCGGCGCACGAATTTCGTGATGCCGGCTCCCACCATTGCTACTTTCCTCATTCCCATCTCAAAAGACCTCCTACATGTTCGAAAGGATGGCGACCGCTCCGGAAGCAGTCGGAACACCGCGCCAGGCCTGAGCAAGACCGACGTTTACGTCGGGGATCTGCCGGGCGCCCGCTTCACCGCGAAGCTGTTCGACGAGCTCGAGTATCTTGTGCGCGCCGGATGCCTCGAAGAGGTGCCCGACGCCGAGCGCGCCACCTGAGATGTTGATTGGAAGCTCGCCCTGGTACGAAGTCGCTCCACTCTCGAGCATGAAGCCCGCTTCGCCGGGCATGCAGAGCTTCAGCGCTTCCATGTGCTGGAGCTCCTTGTAGGAGTATTCGTCACATATCTCCGCGAAATCTATCAAAGCTGCGGGATCCTCGATCCCCGCCATCCTGTAGGCCATCTCTGCCGACAGCCGCGCGTAGGCTGCGTCGCCCCAGTCGCGCATCTCGAGTGTCGGCGTGTCGGTCGACCAACCGAGCCCCTCGATCCAGATCGGGGTCTCGCACATCGCGTCGGCCATGTCCTCTGCTGCCAGCACTACGACGACTGCATCCGTCCGCGTGGGGAGCGATATCGAGTCTGTGCAGCGGGAGGGAGACCGGTTCGGAAGCGAGGATATCATCCTCTGACAGGTCGGCGCCGAATGCCGCGTACGGATTCCGCATCGCGTTCCTCTTGTTCTTTACGACGACCCTGGCGCACTGCTCGGATGAGGTGGTCGACTCGAAGAGATACCTCGTCATCTCCAGGCCCGCCACGGCGTGAGGAGTTTCCCTCAGGGGCCGGTTATAGACCGGATCCTGTGCGAATCCCATCGTCTCACTGATGTTCAAAACGTTCGAAGCCTTGCTGTGAGCCTCGATAGCGATGGTTTTGAAAGCCCCGGTCATGATCATCATATAGCCGGTGGCCAGTCCATGGATGAAATCGCCCGGGATCGTCTGCGTCGGTTTGAGGACCGATCCAAGCTGGTCGGGGCAGTACTCGTCAGCGATAGAGTAGCCCTCCATGAAGTCCTCTGCCGTTGTGATGAATCCGTCGATCTCACTGGGTTCTATCCCGGCGTCGGTGTATGCCTTCCGCGCTGCCTCGAAGATCAGCTCGCGGAATGAGACATCGGGCGTGACAGGACGGAATCCCGTGGTCCCGATGCCGACAATAGCGACTCGTTTGACCATTCCTTCACCTCGCTATCCATTGAAGTGGAGAGTCCAGAAAACGTTTATTCACTTAAAGAAACAGGTAATCGTGCCTGCGGATTGTCTCAAAAATCATATTATGGCGCAACAGGAATTTCAGGCGATCAGGGACCTCCTGTCTCTTCGGTCAGCAGGCTGTCGACGGCCGCGGCTTTTTCCAGGTCCCCGGTCCGGCTGTACAGCTGTTTCATGTTCTGCAGGATAAGTGTACTGTTGATAACGGTCCCTTTCGACGAAGACCGCTTCAGGACCTCCAGCGCCTTCAGATAGAACCGTTCAGCGTCCTCGTACCTTTCCAGATCGACAAGGAGTCCGGCAAGGTTATTCATTCTCACCGCCTGGGAGGAATCGTCAGCCTTGCCTGTCCTGTTTCTGATCTCTATTGCTTCGGCGAAGAGGGGGATGGCATCCTCGGCTTTGCCTTCCTCAAGATATGAATTCGCCAGCGATGTCATGGCCGATGCCTGCTCGGCCAGTGTCCTGGCGAGTTCAGGGTAATCGCTGCCTGCTCTTTCAGTCTCGATATCTATGACCGATGCATAGAGAGGGACGGCCTTCTCGTATTGTCCCAGCCTCACATAGGTCCTCGCGAGATCCCTTTCAGCCTTCGCGTATTCCTCGGATCGTTTTCCGTGAAGCTCTGAGTGAATGCTCATGAGCTTTTTGTAATTATAGACCGCTTCCTCGTACTCCCCTGACCGGATATTTATTACCGTGATGATATCGAGAAGCGCGGCCATTGAAGCCAGGTCGGGATCTCTGAGTACTTTCATCATCTCGAGGGCCGTCTCATAAGCTGCAGCCGCTTCATCGACATTGTCGCGGCTCTCATGGTAATTACCCTCACGGATATACAACTGGATGATCTTTTCCGTGATCGCTTCCGAATCCGGATGCTCTTTTCTGTAATACTCTTCCTTGATCTCCAGCGCCATCTCATAGAGATGTTCCGCGTCGCGGAACCTGTCCATTTTCACATAGAGCGCCGCCAGGTTATCGAGGGAAGTGATAAGGTCCGCATGTCTTTCACCCGGTTCTATCTCCCTCAGTGCGATAGCGCGCTTGAACAGCGGTTCAGCCTCGCCGTACCTGTCCTGGCTGGAGTAGAGCTCGGCGAGGTTATTGAGGGTGGATGCGGTCCCCGGGTCATCCTTTCCGAGGACCTCCTCGAGGATCTCGAGGGCCCCGGTGAGCATGAGTTCGGCTTCGGCGGGATCGCCGTGACTGGAGAGCATCGCGCCGAGGTTGTTCATCGATTTTCCGACGACCTGGTGCCTCGCTCCGAACTCAATCTCAGCTGCTTCAAGTGCCTCCCTCGACAGCAGTATCGCCTCGTCGTACTGCTGCAGCTGATAGAGATCGAATGACTCCGCCGTGAGCCTTTCCCAGTCATCCTGAGCGGACCATACTGACACGGTGAGAGTCACGGTCAGAATCAGAAAGAACAACGATATGATTGCCGTATATTTACTGGTATGTATCACGGAACCTCCTGATCGTTGAGACGTTCAAACTGACATGGTTCCATTATCCAGACAAATGATCATCCGGGCAACAGGAAAGGGGCCGGGACGGGGCTTGTGAACCGAACATGAATATGCGATAATCAATGCCGGGTCAGAGAGGTCGTATCGATGCGCAGAACAACAACCATCCTGTTTCTGTCTATTATGGTCCTGCCTTTGTCGGTGACAGGGCAGGGGATAGCGGACAGCGCCGCGGTCGATACGATCGTAGTCAAGCCGAAACCATCCTGCCTGACATTGCCGGCACATTACTACCAGACAAAGATCGACTACTCTCTTTCGCCGTCAACCTCTCCAGGCACTCCGAACCTCTCCGGCTACGAGGTCTACCGGCTCTCGCAGATGCAGTGCACCCTCAAGGGTGCGGGAATGGGGATGACAGCGGGATTCATGGCCGGCGCTTTCGGTGAGATGGCAGGCGCCTGGAACGAGGATGCCGCGTTCGCTATCGCAGGTGCACATGGCGGTATTCGGGGCTCTGTACGGCGGCAAGAGGGCCGACGACAAGGGCTGGAACCTTCAGATCAGGCTCGATCAGGACGATCAGCCTCAGGGCTCGACTCAATTCCCCCGGAAATAGACCGTCATAGCGGCGCCGACCACACAGAGCGCTATCCCCGTCACCTGGATCGGCGACAGCCTTTCATTGAGAAAGAAATACCCGAGTACCGCCCCGAGTACGGGGGCGAAGCAGAAGGCTATAGTCATCACTGTCGAGAGGCTTCCGTTCTTCAGTCCCGTATAGAGGAAGATTATTCCCGAGGCATCCCGAGAGCAGTCCGCCGCCGATGGCTATCAAGTGATATCGATTTCGGACCCGCGGTCCTGAGCTGGTGCCAGAAAGGGAAGGATAGAAACGAGAGAAGGATGAGGGAGAAGGCGGTACGGATCGTCGTTCCCATCACGGGGGAGAGGTTCCCGAGCTTCACGCCTTTCTTTTCCAGCATCGAACCGACCGCCCAGCAGGCGGCAGTCATGAGGGCCCAGACTTCAGAACGCATGATTACCTTTCGTTAGTAACTAGACGGTCAGAAAATCCTCAGGGATATCTCTTACCCGCGCGATGTCCAGTACACGGTCCCTGACGTCGAATCCCATCGGGCATGAGACGCTGCATTCAGCGCAGCGTCCGCATGAAGGGACGGCGGGGACGATATCCTTTATCGTATCCCTCGCCTGTCCGGGGTTCCTGTACCCGTATGCGTACATGTAGGCGCGCATGTAGGTTGGTATCGCAATACCATATCGGCACTGCCCCCTGCAGCTCCCGCACTGCTGGCAGTAAAGGCCCTCCTCTGAATGCGCCATGGCCAGGTCGGCTTCTTCCTCGGGGGTAAGCTTGAGATCGCTCATCACCGAGAGGAACATCTTCATCTGCTCGATGTTGCTGAATCCCGGGATGACAGTGTGGACGTTCGTGTCGCCCAGGACCCATTTGACCGCCGCCCGGTGATTGACAGGTCTCGTCCTTTCCCTGTCGAGGAAAGCGCCCGCCTGGGTCTTCATCGCGATTATACCCAGCCCGGCATCCGCGGCATACGCGATCGCTTTTTTGATCTGCTCGCGGTGGCGCTGCTTGAAGTTGTACGAGATGAATATGACGTCGTAGACTCCGCAGTCGGTGACCGCCCTGATCACGTCCGGTTCGTATCCGTGGATCGAGACGCCGAGGAACCTCGTTCTGCCTTCTGACTTGAGCTTCCGGAATATTTCCAGGGCAGGAGGGAATATCGCCTCCTTCACGCTCATTACGCTGTGCAGTGAGAGGAGATCGAGATACTCGACGTCGAGGTTGGAGATGCACTTCTCGAAAGGCTTGAGGAACTGCTCGCCCCTGGTGCCTTTCGGGTACATGTCGGTTCTTCTCTCCTTGTCGATGTTTATCCTCGTCGATACGAACATCGATTCGCGTGGCCGTCGTTTGATCACGCGTCCGACTAATTTCTCATGTTTTCCATTGCGATACATGTGGTCTGTGTCGATAAAGATGATCCCCGATTCCATTGCGGCGTAGTAGAGGGATTCATCCCAGGAGTTGGCTCCCATGCTGATTATCGGTATCTCGATCCCGGTCCTGCCGAGTGTACGTTTTACCAGCTGGTATTCCGGAACGATGCCGGCCTTGCTCTTCTCGTCTTTTGAGCAGGAGGGAAGTGCCGCGGCCGCGGCACAGGCGAGGCCGGATTTAAGGAAATCACGTCTTGAGCTTTTCATATGATCACCCCTGCACATCGTAGCACATGGCGTATCCTGAATCGAAAGTATTTTCGATGAAGGATCAGAGCTGGAAGAGGTACTGGAACTTCAGGAAATACTGTCTCGACTCCAGTCGCCAGTCCTCGAGCGAGCCCTCGGTCAGCGCGTATTCCCTGTAATGATAGGTCGAGCCGACGTAGAAGACAGAGAGGGAGTTGACCCTGTATGTGAGCAGGGGGTCGAAGTCCCAGGAGCGGTACCTGTCATTGTACTGGGTGATAAACCTGATAGAGAACCTGCGTGACATCTGCAGGTCGGTCCGCAGCCGGAATATCGACTGCGAGAAGAGCCTCTCATCAGTCTCCAGGTCGTCGCTGAATACGTGGTTGTAGTTTACAGCGACGAGAAGCCGGGGGATCGGCTTGATATCGGCCCAGGCCCCGTAGCTTATCTCTTTGCCCATCACGAGGTCGTGCCTGGCGATCCGGTGGCCGTAATTGTAGTTGGCGCCCATGTTAAGGACTTCCCACGGCTGAGTATGAATGCAGGTGTGGGCCTGCCAGATACCGTCGAATTGTATCCCGCCGAAGAGCTCGTTGCTTCCCATAAAACTGCTGTGGATCCCCGTCTGGGCGGCGCGGAACTTCAACTCGAAGCTGGCGTTGACCCATTCATCCTTCTGGACGTTATCGAAGTTCCACTTCCTGCCCAGATCCAGACTGCCGTTGATGTTTTCCATCACCTTACTGTCTTCAAATCTCTTGATTCCGCCAATATTGAATCTGCCGAGCCTGTTGTTATTCTGCGGTTCGAAGCCGTTATCTGCCCGGAAGGTCGGGCTTTTTTCCTGATAGTTTCCGCTGAGCCAGTAAGTGCCTGTGCTTCTGCCCAGCTGGACCTCGAAGGCGTGGCCCCAGAACTCCTCGCCGTCCAGAGCTTTGGTGTATTTCCCGTCGTCGAAGGTCTCCTCGTTGAATGCGCTGTCTGTCAGAGCGGGATTGTTTATCTCTTCAGTATAGGTCCCGAGGATCTGGAACTCGATAGAGTTGCTCTGGGTCAGGCGGATCTGTCCGTCGACGCTTGCCAGCGTTCCCGACCCGCCTCCGTCGAAACGCCTGTCCGTCGCGACGATTCCAAGATGCGATCCTTCGCCCAGATCGCGGCGGTATCTCAGGAGGTTGGAAAAACTCTTGCCGTTGGCGACGTATCTGCTCTCCTCCTCGAAGGGGAGGATGACGATCGAGTGCTCATCGAGCGCGGAGAGGAAAGCGAGGCTGTTTCTTCCCTTGCGCATGATCAGTTTGCCCGAGACTGATGGATCGTTGATCGAGCGTGTGTATATAGCATTGAAGTCGGTATTGAAGATATCGCTGCCCTGCTGGAAATACGGCCGTCTTTCGGGATAGAAAAGGGCGAATGTCGTGTTGACGTCTATCTGCGCAGCATCCGATTCGACCTGGCTGAAATCGGGGTTTATCGTGATCCCTGCGGAGATTTCGGAGGTGAAGTCGTATTTGATCCCCAGGCCGAGTTCGGCCTTGGCATCATCGTTCTGAAAGATTCCGTCCTCGTCGATGGTTCCGGCCTGATGTGCTACGACCGAGGGAAGGAGCTCGAGGCCCGATCCTGAGTCTATATTCGAAAGCCCCTTCATCGTTCCCCACTTGCAGGGCCAGCAGTCGACATCGCGATCATAGGCGGCCCAGGAATACTGGTACCTTACCTCCCGCGGCCGGTTTCGCCAGAAGTCGACCCGCCAGACCTGTTCTTCGCTGTTGGGAAAGCGAAGGGACCTGAACGGGACCTTCATCTCGACTACCCAGCCGAAGTCCGTGATCCTTCCCCTCGTCTCGAAGATCATGCTGAAGGAGATATCCTCTCCATTAGAGGAGGAGAAGAGAAGGTCCCCCGGTATACCGAATGGATTGGATGCGATCTCGTATGCGTATGTAGCTTCGCCGTATGGGTCGATCATGAGCATGACGAAGTCATCCTGGAATATCCGGTCCCTCTCGCAGAACGAGGCGCGTACCTGGTCCGGGTCGTCGTAGCAGATCCAGGCGACGTAGAGGTTCTCGTCGTCGAATGTGATGAGTACCTCTGTATCGACGGCCGGCTTTATCTGGTCTCCCGGATTGTGCTCGGCGAAGTTATCTGCCTTCGCGGCACCTTTCCAGCCTTCATCGTCGAGTTCGCCGTCGAGTTTGATCGGGCCCGCGGCGCGGCGGATAGTCATCTCGGGATGATATACAGGGACGAATTCTTTCTCTGCCTGGTCATCCTGCGCCGATGCGTTTGACGACAGGAGCAGGAGTGCAATCAGTCCTGCGATTGCGGGCTGTGCTGTTTTTCTCATATTTCTCGTTCTTACCTTGCTGCGAGACCCGGTGGGATAAGGGGAATATCCCGCGAGCATGAACTTTATAAGTCTTAATACGATATCTGTTCCGAAATGATGCGAAAAATTTCACATTCCGGGGAAATATTTTTTCGAGGTGAGAGTGTTTTGGCGCAGAAGGCTACCTAGTCATCGGTGCATTCCGCCGCTTTTCTCTTCGTCCAGAAATCGAACGAGCGGCCAGGTACGAAGATATCGATTCCTTTCGAGGGAATATCGAGCGGGTTTTTGACGATGTGCATCTCGTCGCCCGGGATGTACGCTGCGTCCCCGACGCCTAGTTCCTGCTCGCCGTCCTTCTCGGTGATGATCACGAGCTTGCCCTCGAGGACGATGAGGACCTGGGAGTTGGGATGATTGTGGTCGGGGGAGGAGTGGCCGGGCGGTTTAACGAAATGCTCGACGGATATGTCGCACTCTCCGCAGAGACTGATACGCTTCCAGTCCTTCTCGGGCTCGTAATTTTCCGCGTCGGCGATACGCACTACTTTCATCTTCACTCCATTATTTGAGGTATGTAACCTCGAAGAAGGGTATGAAGTCGCCTTCTTCGACCCTGACACTGTTCTCTTTCTTCCCGATCTCGATCAGCGCTTCGACGTTCTGGTAGAGGTTGGAAGGCCAGTGCGAGGTCTCCACCCTGATCCTGTACTTGCCCTTATTTACCTTCTCGTCGTTATAATTCTTCAGGTCCCATACAAAGATATAGTGCCCTATGTCGATACTCGCGCTGGTGACACCGTCTATCCCTTCGAACTTTGTTATAGCTCCCCAGAGGGGAAGGGTCACCTGCTTCTCTTTGACGTAGCCGGCGAATCCCGATACGTAGAGTGTCCTGATATGGTTCTCGTTCTCGTCCTCTATCCAGACGGCGGTCTGTGGGGGGAGTTCGTCCTGGAATCCCAGCACGAAGTCTATCTTGACACACGGGGTATTTAGCTTACTCTCGTCAAGCCTCTCGACATGCGGTCTCATTCGTTCGAAGGCCATCCTGGCCCCTTCAGTCTTCGGGTAGTTCTTTGCCAGCTTGATGTAGGTCGTGAGTGCCTTGCGTTCGCTGGCGTATCCAAGGTAAAAGAGCGCCTCTGCTTTCATCTCTTCGGACGCTTCACTGCTTATGACCATCTCAAGATCCGCGGCCGACTGGTCGAACTTGCCCAGAAAAAACGGCAACATCAGGCCGAACGTTCCGCGGGTCAGTCTCAGTTCCATGTCGTCAGGGGAAAGCTCGACAGCCCTGTCCCACGCGGCCATGATCTCGAAGGCGAGATTGGACCTTGTGTCGGTGTTCTCATAGATGCTCTCATCGTAGCCACGCTCTGCCATGTTGGCCGTCGAAAGGGCGAGCATCCTGAAGGCCTCGACTCTTGTCTTGTCGATCGATACATACACCTTCAGAATTTCTCTGGCGTTTCCGTACGATTCTGCCTCGTAATATTCCGATCCCAGTTGAAAGAGGAGGGAGGGATCGCTGTGATCTTTCAGCAGAGAACTCTTGAGGGCGAGGACCTTCTCGCTGTCCCCTTCTTTCGGTTCGAAGAGGCCGGTATCGATTTCCGGCTTTTCCTCGACATCCCCGAGTCCATCGGTCTGTTTCTGTGCGGCCGCCGCAGCTTCAGTGCCGGGAGCGATCGCGACGATCTTCTCAAGAGCCTTTTTCTGGCCGGCAGGATCCTCGTTTTTCGCGTACCCTTCTGCAAGATTGGTCAATCCCGCTAACATCCCCTTGCCTGCCTCAGGGGAGGAGGACGCCGAGTAAAGCTCGACTGCCTGCTCGAGGTCGGAGATACCCGCTTCAAGTCTTCCTAAAAATCCGGGAACATTGATGCCGATGATCCCGCGGAAGAGATATGCTTCGGGGTTTTTTCCATCGAGTTTGACCGCCTTGTCCAGATGCTCGAAGGAGAGCATCATGAGCCTGCCCGCTTCCTCGTAGTTCGGGGCCTGTCCGGCGCTCATGCCTGTATAGAGCCCGAGGTAGGCGAATGCGTCGGAGTTTTCAGGATTATCGGTGGTGACCTTCTCGAGCAGAGCTACCGCCCCGGGAAGATCTCCGCTGTCCGCGAGCTTTTCCGCTTCCTTGATACTGTCTTCCACCTCTGCCGCGAAGGCCGGGATAAAAGTGACTAAAAGCAGTGCAGCGATAGCGGAAAGAATCGATATCTTTCTCATCATCTTCTCCTTTAATGAATAATCGAGTGTTACGGTGAGGATTCTGCCTGTAGTACCGGCATTTGTCAATGGTATACGGGTTTATCACGGATTCAGGTGAGAATACAAATCCGGGCTCAAGGCTCCAGGATCGTCATCCCGCCATCCTGGTTTACCAGTACCCAGTGAATATTCAGCGCCTTGCAGACCCAGGGCTCTATGTTCTTGATCTGGTTACGGAACTGTGGCATGTCGGGAAGGGCGAGGGCGTACTTCGTGTTCCGGTGGGAGATACCGCGAACGAGCTGTCCGATGCCGAGCCGGAAATCCAGGCCCACAGCGGCAGAAGCTCCATGTACCTCGATGTGCCATCTGTCCCCCGTGTCGGGATGTTCGCATACGTAATCGACGCAGTTGGTCTCGATGCGGTGGAATCCTCTTTCCCTGAAATGCGAGTCCACGATCTCCTGCAGGAAACACTCATCGGGATAAGTGCCCGTTCTTTTACTCTGTGATGTTCCGCTGTTCATTACCCCACCCCCGATAATATGGTCAGGTTACACCGTCCGTTGCCGCTATCGATCTTCCCCCAGTCAAATGCGCCAGCATGGTATCAGAATCCGTCAATGCCGGCAAGAATAAAAATATAAATTAGATGTAAAGAATAGTTTACGTATACGCAGTAACGCAAAGTGTACACATCTCGTTGACGAAATCGTGTATGAAAATAGATTTATAGCGGTTGGAGCCG
Source organism: Candidatus Krumholzibacteriia bacterium (assembly GCA_963836185.1). Classification (GTDB taxonomy): domain Bacteria; phylum Krumholzibacteriota; class Krumholzibacteriia; order Krumholzibacteriales; family Krumholzibacteriaceae; genus JAUWCL01. The sequence goes on along the minus strand of CAWIIQ010000001.1, from coordinate 1,899,291 downwards.
CGGGGAGGGGCGCCGATCTCTGTATTTGACATGGATGGTAATCATTAGATTACGGGATCCGTCCTTCACGGGTACGGGAATATTTACCGCGATCAGCATAAGATAAGAAATGATAGTAGAAAGAATCGATCCAGGTTACAGTTGCGCAAGTAATACATACTGAAAAACAGTGTTAATAGGTCATGTAATAACATACTAATATACTATGTAATGCGCTGTGAATATTATAGTTGACAGGGAATGTCAGAATCTGGTTATACTATCTAATCAATTCACCACACTCCTCAACCCCTTTCCACAGGAGGGTTTGATGAACCACTTCCCACACGTTCCGGCTCGGTGGGTATCTGCGGTTCTGATGATCGTCGCCCTGTCTCTTGTCTTCGGTTGTTCCGAGACGGGCGAGAACATCAATGCTCCAGTAGATCAGGGACAGGTCCTGCTCAGCAGGACGGATCCCAGAGTCATGGACGTCATGGCAGTTCAGAATCGCCACACATCTGATCTGCTTTCGATGACCGGTGTTGTTGGTACCGCGACGGGTCTTGATCGCAACGGAAGCCCCGCCATAATGGTCTATCTCGAGTCAGAGATGCACGGTACCAGGGTCCCAGCCTCTATTGAGGGTGTCGAGGTCGTAAAGGTCGTCTCTGGTAAGATCAGAATGCTCAGGGGCGGCGGATCCTCCACGACAGGGCATACTGCCCGTTATCCCCGGCCGATTCCGATGGGTGTCTCCGGTGGTAACAGCAAAGACTACGCTGCGCCTTACTGCTGCAGCGGCACACTCGGAGGCCTGCTCCGTGACGGCGGCGGCACGCAGTACATCCTGAGCAACAAGCACGTATTTGCGGGCGATCAGGACGCTAGCGTGAACGATCCCGATGTCGCAGAGGTAGGACAGGCTATAAACCAGCCCGGTCTGATCGACGTCAATTGCCAGGACATCCCGGCTGACTACGTCGCGAACCTGACAGAGTGGTGTGAGGATAACCTCAACATCGACTGCGCTATCGCCGAGGTAATTCCCGGAACGGTCGATCCGACCGGCACCATCTACGAGATCGGACCGATCTCGGGCACGACGATGGATGCCTATGTCGGCCTTGCCGTGAAGAAGAGCGGGCGGACCTCGGGTCTCACTCGTGGAACGGTAAGCGCGATCAACGGCGCATTCAATGTCGGCGGATCGACAGAGTGCGGCGGCGAGGCGACTACCGAGTACTTCACGGGTCAGATCGTCATTTCGGGGAGAAAGTTCCTCCTCGGTGGCGACTCCGGTTCGTTGCTGGTCGAAGACGTTGCGACCAATCCTCATGCTGTCGGCCTGCTTTTCGCGGGCAGCACGCAGACGGGTATCGCCAACCCGATCGACAACGTCCTCGATTACTTTGGCCTCTACATGGTTGGGAACTAGAGTAGATGTATTCGTGAGACGATAAATACCGCCAATACAGCCCGTCCGGCGCCACAGTAGCCGGGCGGGCTTTTTATTGAGTGGTAGTATTCCTACCAGCTGAAGCCGGCATCCCTGAAATAGTCGCGGATGTGCCTGCGGTCGACGACATTGATTCTTTCTCCCCAGAGGTCCACGGGATTCCTGTCGTCTGTGAATATGAGTGCGTTCTCCGTGTCGGGCCTGAAGCGGTTTTCCCACGCGTGGTTCATGTCGTACTCCTCGCTGAACCTCGAGTAGGGGCGGTCGAGCTCGGTGCGCAGTTCGAGGGGGCGGTGGGCGGCGAGTATGATCACGTTGCCGAGTGTGTTGGGCGGCTCGGGTATCGGAAGGACCACTATCTCGTCGAAGACGGTCTCGAGGGTGGCGGCGGTCGAGAGGACGATATCGCTCTTCCATCCTACAGTGAGGACGTTCACCGCGACGATTCCTCCTGGACGCAGCCGTCGGGAGACGAGTTCCATCATCTCCTCGGTGATAAGGTGGAACGGCACCGCTCCGCTTCCGAAGGCGTCGAGGATTATCATGTCCCACATGTCCGTCGGTGCTTATCAGGAAATTGCGGCCGTCCATCTCGTGTATCACCGCATCGTCCGGCCTGAGTCCGAAGTGTTCCCTGGCATACCTGATGACAAGAGGGTCTATCTCGACTGCGTCGACTTCCCACTGGAACAGGGACAGTCTCTTTGCGACCGATCCTCCGCCGAGTCCGATCAGAAGGGCCTGCCCGCGCCCCTTTGAACATGAATCTGGGGATATCGAGGACATTCACGTATGGGAAGAGGTTGTCTCCCGAACCGGCATCAGTGAAGGTATGATTTGAGCCGTCTATCAGGAGGAACTTCGCTTCCCTGTATTCGACGACGCTTATCTCAGCATACGGACTCTGTCCGCTCGCCAGGATGGTGGCGTTTCCTGTCGCGGCAGGCAGCGCCGGTAATGTCATCGTGCCAGCCGCTGCGGCTATAAAGAGCACGAGGGGAACGGCCGTGGATACAGCCGTCCTCGACCTGTCACTGAGAACGGCGATCAGGGACGCCAGGAGAAGGAAGGCGCCTATCCCCAGTATCAGCCTCGATACAGGGAATCCCGGTATAAGCACAAATCCCGTGAGCAGGGCCGCCGCTACGCTGGCGATAGTCGATATCGCGTAGAGGTTGCCGGCGGAACGTCCGACCTCTGAAAGGGAGGCGGTCCTCAGCTTCACCGCCCAGGGGCTGACCATCCCGAGAAGCATCAGGGGAGGGAAGAACAGGATCATCGCGGCCAGCAGCACAGTGATCCTCAGGCCTAGTGGCTCGAGAAGAAGTATGACGGGATGCCTTATCAGCGGGATGAGGCAGATCCAGACACCTGCCGCCGCGAGTATGAATGCGAGTCCTTTCATCGTTCCCCTGCGGTCCGCTATCCGTCCGCCCACGGCGTACCCCGCGCTGAGAGCGGCAAGTGTCACGGAGATAAGGGCGGACCAGAGATAGAGACTCACCCCGTAGAATGGTCCGAGTACCCTCGTGCCGAGAAGCTCTAACGCCAGCACCGCGGCGCCGCTCATCGAGACGATGACGTACAGGGAGATATGGCTTCGTCTCATTTTGTAAGTCTGTTCGTTCATGCCGCTCCTTTGACAATACGGGCAGGCTACATGCGGTAGATTCTACCCATTTCTTCCCGACAGTTCCAATAAAAAGCAAACGAGGCAGAACGAGACATTCGATTTTAATCAGCTATTTTTATCATTCAGGATCACCCTCTAATTGTATTCACTGTCTGTAAATAGTCTTGTAATCTGCATATTACTGGAGTCTTAGGTGCTTCGGGTTATTTTTGGCGTATGTTCTAGAATATTCTTGATGTATAGCTTATCAAGATGTAACTTTTAAATATAGAGACAACTCACCTGATGACCCGGTAAGGATTTTTGAGAAGGCAGGTGGCATAATGTCTGCAGATCCACACTGCGTTCGATGGTTCTTTCCGTTCTCGCTGTCATCTTTACTTCCATTTTTTTCTCCTGCGGTACTGATCCGGTATTACCGGAAGATGATACGCCGCAGGAGACCGGCACCTGGTACATGGAATGTACTTCATCCGACCTGTTCGACGTTTGGAGAGCAGACAACGGCGTAGCCTATGCCGTTGGCGAATATGGAATGATATTCAGGTACAAGGACGGCCAATGGAATCCGATGGCTAACAAGGTATTCTCATCGATCAACAGTGTCTGGGGCAGTTCTGAGACTGATGTCTTTGTTGTTGGAGAATCCTGGAACGAGCTGGGCGGGTAATCACGAAGGGATCTCGCATTATGACGGCACTTCCTGGGCGCCTATGCGCCTGTCGAGCGGAAATGGCTATTTCACTGCTGTCTGGGGAAGGTCAGGCTCAGATGTCTATGCCGCGGATGGGCCATTGCTCATGCACTATGATGGAGTTGAATGGACACCGTTAGAGAGCATGGAGGATTGGGAAATCAATGATATCTGGACTGCGGATGGTGCGGATCTGTATGTTGCGGGAAAAGATATAATGACATTTCCCGACACGATTCCCACTGGCATCATTGCCAGGTTCGACGGTGAGACCTGGCACGTGGATGAATTTGACATTTATGTAGAGAGATTCACCGGGATATGGGGATCATCTCCGAATGACATCTACGCCGTGGGACGGGTTAACTGCATGGATGATGAGGATCCATGGCTGAATCCACTGTGGAGGGGGACGATCCTTCATTTTGACGGAAACGAGTGGAGTGTGCTGACCGACGTTCAGTGTGGATATCCAACATTCACGGGGGTGCATGGGACATCGGCCGATAATGTCTATGTTTCAGGGCAAGAGGGCACGGTTCTGCATTTCGATGGAATCCTGTGGCGTGTTGTCACGACAGGGACGACGAATGATCTGAACTCGGTCAGCGGTGGGCCTGATGGACAATTCATATCGGTCGGCAGTGAAGGGACGATCCTGGTCTCGGAAGAAGGAACCAGCCAGGTGGAGGCAGAGGGGGCATTGTGCGGACTCACCGATGTCTGGGGTACTTCCATGAACGAATTGTACGGAGTGAATAATAACAAGATCATCAGTTTCGACGGAGTCGAATGGAGCAGGATGGCTACGCCTGAACTGACTGGTGAATTCATGTCGATATGGGGGAGTTCCGGCAGCGATATATTCGCTTCCACCAACTGGAGCCGAAGGGTCTACCACTATAATGGCACGGGATGGGGCATGATGGACTATCCCGGAACGACCAGAATACTGGATCTTTGGGGAAGTTCCGGATCTGATGTCTATGGAGTGGGGCCAGGCTGGATCGTGCATTTCGATGGTTCGACCTGGGAGGAAGAGCTGGCAGTCGATGACGATCTCAACGCGATATGGGGAAGCTCGGCTGAACATATCTTCGCGGTAGGTGGATCTCATAATTCTGGGACTCTTATTCAGTATTACAACGGCAGCGGATGGGAAGAAATGACCTCTCCTGTGGATCATGCGCTTTTCGATATCTGGGGCAGGTCAGGATCTGATGTCTACGCAGTCGGCGGGTATCAGGATATAGGAACGGTCATCCATTATGACGGCACTGGCTGGAGCGAGTTCTATTCTGACAATTCGGGAAATCTGGTCGCGATCTGGGGCGATTCTGATACAGATCTGTACATCGCAGGTCAGTACGATCGCATTCTGCACTTTGACGGTAATGAGTGGCATGAGATATCTATTCCGTTTGATATTCTGCACTGCATCCTGGGTGATTCAGATAATGAACTCATCGTCGGTGGCAGGACATCGATCTTGAGGTTTGGGGAGGAGTGATCCTGTACTCAGCCTGCTAGCAGGGAAGCTCCCGACTCGCCGTCGAAGAAATGGATGTTGTCGAGGTCGATGCTGAGCCTGACCTTGTCCCCGTGGGAAGCTCTGACGTCGGGATCTTCCCTGACGACGAGCCTCTGTCCGCCGGCGTCGACGTGGAATATCATCTCGTTGCCGAGTGTCTCGGAGACATCTATCACAGCATCTATCTGGTGGAAGCTGCCCTGGTCCTCGTCAGGTACGGAGATGTAGAGGTCCTCGGGCCGGATGCCGAGTGTCAGCTTCACGCTGCCCGAGGGCCGGCCTGAATCTCTCCGGTACGGGCAGGGATGTGAACGTCGTCTCGAATACCGGGGTATCCCCGCCCTTGACCTCTCCCTCTACGAAATTCATCGCGGGCGATCCGATGAACGAACCGACAAACCTGTTCACCGGCCTGTTGTAGAGGTCGATAGGGGTGCCGACCTGCTGGATCGTTCCCACGTCCATTACGGCGAGCCTGTCGCCGAGGGTCATCGCCTCTACCTGGTCGTGGGTGACGTATATCATCGTCGTCTGAATATCGAGATTGAGTTTGCGGATCTCGGTGCGCATCTGGACGCGCATCTTCGCGTCGAGGTTCGAGAGCGGTTCGTCGAAGAGGAAGACGCTCGGTTTTCGGACGAGCGCCCTTCCAAGGGCGACTCTCTGGCGCTGCCCGCCTGACAGGGCCTTCGGCTTGCGCTCGAGGAGCTGGTCTATCCCGAGTATCTTCGCGGCCTCCCGGACGCGCTCTTCGATCTCCTGCTTCGGGTACTTGCGGAGCTTGAGGCCGAAGGCCATGTTGTCGAAGACGTTCATATGAGGGTAAAGGGCGTAGTTCTGGAAGACCATCGCGATGTCCCGGTCCTTGGGAGGAAGGTCGGTAACATCTGTATCATCGAAGTAGATATGCCCGTTTGTCGCTTCCTCGAGGCCGGCTACCATTCTCAGTACAGTCGATTTGCCGCATCCTGAGGGGCCGACCAGGACGAGAAGCTCCTTGTCCTCGACGGTGAGGTTGATATCTGAGGCGGCCCTTACGTCGCCCGGATATATCTTGTCTACGTCCCTGAATTCTACCTTTGCCATGGAGATTTCCTTTCCCGGGGACTTTACAACGGCGCCGCCGGGGGAGTCAAGTGGATAGGAATGGTTGCCGCTCCGGTCTCTATCGGGTAAGATGCCCGTGACAAGGGGGTAAGGATGAACACGAGATACACGATCGCTGTTTTGACCGCGCTGGTATTGATCACAGGGTGCTCCGGCACACAGACATGGAGCTCTAAAGAGATGGAAGAGGATGTCACTGGAGAGACGCTCGTAGAGGAACCGTTCGATCTCCGCGAGACCTGGGAGATAAGGGTCGCCGGCGGCCACTCGAGAGAATATATCACGACCAACAAGGTCGCGACCCACTTCAGCTGCGAGACTAATTCACGGAACAGGCGCAGCTATCACGGGCTCTACTGCGCGATGCATGAATATCTCGACTCGTGGGACTTCCATAACGGGCAATCGCATTTGAATCCAGATGAGGTGAAGCTCACAAGGGCATATCCGCAAACGTTATACAGGTGGTATGAGCTGAACCAGGTCATCGAGGAGATAATGCTCCCCGACGGTGAGAACGGCCTTGCCGTAAGGTACGCGGGGATGCTCGGCGACTCCTGCACCCTCGTTCCCTGGGTCGATATGCGCTATATCTGGGATGTCCCGAAGCCTGATTACAGGATCTTCTGGGAGAAGAAGAACAATGTCCTGCTCATATCACGCTCGGACGACCCGTTCGAGCCGGGCAGGCCCCGCTGGATAGCGATCAAGAGCGACACGGAGATGGAGTTCGAGCCGGAAGAGAGGTTCGAGGACAGGACTTATCCGACAGACATGGCTCGAAAGGCGATGGGGAGGACCTCGCCATTCTCGCCGGGCAGGCTCACCTTCACCCCTCATGCGGGATCGGTCGGGGAGGTCGTATTTGCCTTCGGGCTCGGTGTTACAGAGAACGACGCGGTCGAGCAGGCGGAGAGGATCCTCGAGCACAGGCTCGAACTCAAGGCGGCGAAATACGGGAGGATCGCTGATAAGCTCCAGCTGATCGACCGGGAGAACGATCCGCCGAAATTCTCGAAACAGGATGCGGAAGGATTCAGGCGTCCGGATCCACATCCTCCGACAAGGGACTTCAAGGCTTACTGCTGGGCGCGCGCCTCGATGGACAACCTCATCATGGACCAGCGAGGAAGGGGCATCTACGCGGGGTTCCACTGGTTCCCCAACTACTGGGGAAGAGATTCTTTCATCTGCCTTCCGGGAGCCTGCCTCGCTACAGGCGAGTTCGAGACGGCAAGAGAGATCCTTACCTCGTTTATGGAATACCAGCAGACAGATTCCGGCAGTGACAGGCTGGGCAGGATGCCCAACATCGTCAATCCGGACAATCTCCAGTACGCCGGGGTAGACGGCACATGGTGGTTCGTGCGTGCCGCGTGGAAGTACTACCTGGCAACGAGTGACAGGGAATTCCTCCTCGAGGCATGGCCGAGGATCAGGCTTGCCATCGACGGCGCCCTCGAGAAGGCGGTCGATCACCGTGGATTTCTCACGCATGGCGATGGCGAGACCTGGATGGACGCAGGCGGGGAGCACAATCCCTTCTCGCCCCGCGGCGACAGGGCGGTAGAACTGCAGGTACTTTTCCATCACGGGCTGCTCGTCGGTTCGATGTGGGCCGAAGCGGTATCGGAAGTGGGCGTGGATACCGGCAGCAGCGCTGAAACGTGGATGGCACACGCAGGGATGCTCGCGCAGTCGTTCAGGAGCAGTTACTGGTGGGAGGAGCGCAAATATCTCCACGATCATCTCAACACGGACGGTTCAGCGGACACCCAGGTCAGGCCCAACGCCCTGCTGGCCCTGTGGGTCTATCTCGATACCCTCAGGATGCTCGGCCTCATGGACTCCTTCCGGCTCGGCGAGACACCTGAGTATGCCGGGCTCGTCACCTGGGTACAGTTCAGGGAGATAGTCTCGACGGCGATGGAGACCGTGATCCTGCCGCATGGCGTCACTTCTCTCGATCCTGACGATCCCGATTTCAAAACGCTGCATCTCGATCTGGACAGCTACTACTATGACGCTGCCTATCACAACGGAGACGTCTGGGTATGGCTCGCCGGCCCGGCGATCTCATGCATGGTCGCGGCCGGAGAAGAGCAGGCTGCCCGAGAGCTCTTCGCCCCGATGATCGAAGAGATCCTCGACGAGGGGTGTACGGGTTCCCTTCGCGAGATAAGGGACGGCCGCTTCATTCCGGGCAAAGAGGAGTTCGGCGGGGCGGCAAGCCAGGCATGGTCGCTCGCCGAGTTCATCCGTGTTTATCTCGAGGAATTCGGGCAGGAATGAAAACGTCCGGCGAAAATATTTCTTGACCCTTCAGGAAGCGTTCTGCGAAAATATTCCTGTCAGGGGTGACAGGAACAAGGGTAACCAATTCTTTATCACGGGAGACTCGCCATGTCCGTGACCAGCCTTAGCACCTCCATTAAATATTTTAGTATTGAATTATGAATGACGCGGCTTTGACCGCGTAACAGGTCATTCATGATTCACAGGCGTATTGCGTCCGGTAGCCTAGTGCGGCGGGCATACGCCGGACGCTGACGGCCCGCGGGGCGGCACCTGCCGCACCATACCCCTGAGGTAAGCCGTACCGCGGGCCATGAAATGGAGGTGAGCCATGAGGCTGGATTCCCTCTCGAAACATTTCGAGTCGATGGGCGGCCGCGTCAGGTTCGGGGAGGTGGAACTTCCCGAACGGCTGAGGAGCGAACCGAAGACGCTGCGTCAGGAAAGGTTCCGCCGTCAAAGGGAGCGTCGTCTTCCCGCGTTCACGATCGATATCTCGGACGATAAAAAGGGCGAGTACTTCGATATCCGGATAAGAAAAGGCCGGGATATCGGGTTCCGTGTCCTTCAGTCCCTGCCGAAGCAGAGGCATCTTCTCATGATGACATCACGAGGGCGCAGGTTTCTCTGCGGTCACGACGAGAGGCACTGGTTCGTCACCGAGATCAGGAAACCGGTCAGCACTGTGCGCGACGCATGGCGGGCCCTTCTCCCGCCCACCATGCAGGGTGTATCCCGGTCGATCAGGACCGCGGATCTCAAGAGCAGGAAGAACGATATCTTCAGAAGGCAGGGAGAATGGTTCTTTATCCCGGTGGATAAGGAGTTCGACGAGTCCGTTATCCACAGGGACGAACCGATACAGCGAAACGCCGGGAGCAAAGCTCACGTATGCGAGATGCTGGTGCGCGAGGGGGGAGAGACTGTCTACATCCTCGGTAGAAAGGTGTTTAAGCAGAGGCACTACCAGTTCCTTGCAGCCGTACACAGGCGCCGTGCCCAGCCGATGAGGATGAACGCGCGCGTCTTCGCCTGCGGATATGTGCGGCACCCGGACCACAGGACGATACATCTCGACAGCTGGCACGAGGTGCTCCTCAACGATGAGAGGAGCTCACGGAACGTCGTCTTCCTTGACTGACTCGAGAGAAGGCCGGCGGCCCTCAGGGCCGCCGGCCAGTATTATATTCAAATGACTGGAACAGGCACCTCAACATGTACTAACCTGTCTTGTGATGGATCACCCTGATACAGATAAGGTGCTTGTCGCGATGAGCGGGGGAGTAGATTCTTCGGTCGCCGCTATCCTGCTTAAACGGGGCGGGTATGATGTCTCCGGTATTACGATGTGTATCGCAGCCGAACCGGCGGGAGGCGGGAAGAAGTGCTGCAGCCCCGAGGATATTACAGACGCGAGAAAAGTCTGCAGGGAACTCGGGATCGAGCATCATGTCCTCTCGATGAGCGGCGAGATGGAAAAACGCGTAATAGGTCCCTTTGTCGATGAATATCTCGCGGGAAGGACCCCCAACCCCTGTATCCTCTGCAACGAGCATATCAAGTTCAGGGCGCTTGTTGACAGCCTCGGCGCTTCCGGGATGGACCTGCTCGCCACCGGCCACTACGCGAAGATAACCGATGAGGGCGGGGTGCCGGCGCTGGCGAGGCCGAAAGACAGGACAAAGGACCAGACTTATTTTCTCTACTCCGTAGAACGCGCGAGACTCGGGAAGGTGGTCTTTCCGCTCGGGGACCTGACGAAGGAGGAGGTCAGGAGGATCGCGGCAAAGGCCGGGCTCAAGGTATCGGAGAAACCGGAGAGCCAGGACGTCTGTTTCTGGCCCGAAGGAGGCGGGGCCGCCTTCTTCAGGAGCAGGGGGATAGAGCCTGTCCCCGGTGATATTGTCTCAGTCGGCGGCGACATCCTCGGCAGGCATGACGGGATCTTCAACTACACGATCGGCCAGCGGCGCGGACTCGGCATCAGCGCCCCGAATCCTCTCTACGTGATATCGATCGAACCGGAAACGAACAGGATCGTTGTCGGGGAAGAGGAACGCCTCTACTCGGACAACCTTGTCGCGGACCCCGTCAATTTCCTTCCAGGAGAGACGGGCGGCAGGGCGGAGGCGAAGATAAGGTATGCCCACGGCCCGGAGCCGTGCGAGTTCAGCCTGACAGGGGATAACCTCGAGGTCCGGTTCGACGAACCACAGAAATCGGTGACACCGGGTCAGTCGGTCGTGCTCTACCGTGGAGATATCGTAATCGGCGGGGGTATCATCAGGGATCAGAAGCTGTAAGATATCGAGGCGGAGCCCATCGCTGTATTGTCCTGCAGTTCGCTGGTCTCCGACTCCTCCATTTTCGAACTCCTGTCATCGATTTTCACGCCTATATCAAATGTGACCCCGTGATAGAGGAATCCCGCTCCGAAAGCAAAGTTGTTGTATTTCTCATATTCATAGTAATCGGTGCCCGATGGTGAACCGAATGGAACGACTGGATATATCCGGTCCACCGCTCTATCAGCCAGATAGTATCCGGTTCTCAGGGATATGCCGGCAGCCGGCCTCCATTCGAGCCCCAGATGATAAGACCGCTTGAACTCCAGGATGTAGTCGCCCACTGCAGGGCTGACATCGTCCTGAAAGAGGTTCCTCACATCGGCGGTCAGAGACAGGGCTTCAATCGGGGCCCATGCGAGGCCGAATGTCACGTTTATAGGAAGCTCGTTCAGCCAGTTGATTCCCGTATAGTCGTTGTAGACAGCATAGTTGATGTCTGACGAGAGAAGGTTTACTAGATTGATTCCTATCGAGAGCCTGTCTACCGGGTCGAAGAGAAATCCCAGATCAAGAGTCACACCGTCCGAATTTTCGAGCAGGTCGGTTTCCGCGGCAGGGGAGAAATGAAGGTACTTGCCCGTAAGGCCGAGGCTGAACCAGGGCAGGATATCATGAGCATACGATGCTGCGACGTACCGCTCGTAATCCATCAACTTTTTTGTATACGAGGTTCCGCTCATCCAGTCGCCTATGGTTACATCCTCCCACCACCCTTTTCCGGTGAAGCTGAATGAGATCCCGAACCTGTTCTGCACGTATGAGGCGGTGAATCCCCGATCGGTAAAATTCGGTCTCCTGCCGGCGAGCGGCCAGACTGTGATCTCCCATGAGTACTGCTGGATATATCCGGAGAGGGAGACCTTGTGGCCCTCGATCCTGGTAAGACAAGCCGGGTTGTAGAAGATCGCGTTCTCGGCATCCGCCAGGGCGATAAAAGCCTTGCCTATCGAGAGGGGACGGGTACCGTCATAGAAGTACGGCTCCTGGGCCGACAGAGATGTTGCTGAAAGTATGAGAATTGATAATATTGGGATATAGACCCTGAGTTTCGACACGGACCCCTCCTTTGCCGCGAAACACTGCCTCAATATATCATGAGCCTGTTGTATGCAGCATATATTTATTTTGCCCGGAACTTCCAGCGGGCCCGGTCGTATTCCCAATATGAGAAAAATTTAACATTTTTCATTTTTGCCCTTGACAGGATCACAAAAGTGTTAAATATTACTCATGTGAAAGATTTAACATGTTGAGTCGTTCTACAATCAATTATGCGGAACCGGAACGGCCAAACCGGGAACGCGCGATGAAACGAAGGGAGCGGACTGTCTCATGAGCAAGACACCACAACTAGGAGATCTTACCAGGCGGGAAAGGCAGATCATGCAGATCGTCTACCGTCTCGGGAAGGTCAGTGCGGTGGAGGTCATGGAGGCCCTTCCGGACAAGCCGGTCAACGCAACTGTGCGTACTATGCTCGGCGTTCTGGAAGACAAGGGTTTCCTGGAGCACGAGCGGGAAAAGGGACGGTTTATCTACTACCCGACAATTCCACTGACAAAAGCGAGAAAGGCGGCGCTGTACAATGTCCTCGACACCTTCTACAAGGGAGCCGAGGCGAGCGCCGTCATGTCGATCCTGAAGGAATCGGAGGGGAAGCTCTCCGAGGAGGAAGCCGCGTCGATCATCGAACTGATCGAGAAGTCGAGGAAGGAGGGAAGGTAACATGGAAAACTTCTTCATGGACCTGATCTCCGGCACTCCGCGGTACGGATTCCTCGAGGTCTTCGCAGGGATTTCTCTCAAGGTCGGCCTAGTCTGCGGAATAGCGGGAATAGCTACCCTTCTCATGCGCGGTTTTTCGGCGTATGCGAGGAAGATGATATGGGTCGCTGCCCTGGCGGGTCTGATACTCATGCCTGTCATGGCGGCGTTCTCGCCGGTATGGAACCTTTCGATAATCCCGGGGATAGGTGAGCCTTCGGGCGCCTATTCCTACGCTAATCCCGGAACCGAATCCGGCAAGGAGATGACAATCGGCCCGGTCCAGCCCGGCCGTACGACGTCTTCCGTGCCCGGAGCGGCATCGGGATTCGACCTGGGAAGCATCCACTGGTCCGAGGCCCTGCTGATAGTGTGGGCCTTCGGAGCACTGGTTATGACGATATGGTTCCTCTTCACGCAGATCGTGATAAGGAGGGTCGAACACAGCGCCGTCTTTGCGGAAGGTTATCTGCTCGAGGAGTCCGATAGGATCTCATCGAACATGGGCCTGCACCGTGACGTCCGGCTCCTCCTTTCCGACCGGCTCAGAACGGCTATCACTACCGGAGTGATCAAGCCTGTAGTCATCCTTCCTTCATGCGCGGCCGCCTGGTCCAACGAACGGGTCCGGCTCGTCCTCTCTCATGAGCTCGCGCACGTGATGAGACGCGACGGCTGGATCGAACTATTTGCGCATGTCGCCACGACGATCCACTGGTTCAATCCACTGGTATGGGTCGCCGTAAAGCAGCTCCGTATAGAGCGCGAACGCGACTGCGACAATGCCGTACTCAACAGCGGCGCGCGTCCTTCGGAATACGCGTCGCTGCTGATGGATATCGCCGCCGATCTTGGCAGCGCGGCGAGGCCGGCATGGGAGGTGGTTACGATTTCTCAGGGATCTAATCTCAAGGACAGGCTTCTGTGCATCCTCAATCCTTCGATCAACCGCAGCACCGGGAGCCGCAGGGCGGCGACGATAGCCGTCATACTGGTATTCACGCTGATCCTTCCTCTTTCCCTCTCCGGTATCTGGGAGACAGACCCAGGCCCAGGAGAAACAGGAGAAGACTGAAGAGCAGCTGAAACAGGAGCAGGAAAAGCAGACACAGAAGAAGGAGATGACGGATCAGGAGCTCAAGGAGCAGCAGCTCAAGAAGAAAAAGATGAAGGAAGAATATTCCAAGATGTCGCCGAAGGAAAAGACCGAGATATCATGGAAGAAGATCGTGGAGAACAGCGGAGAGAGCTCCGCAGCCGTCTACTTCGCGAATGCTCTCAAGAAAAAGGGCAAGGACTACGCGAATGATGTCCTGAAGAAACTGAAGACGCTCGAGGCGAGCGGCGACAAGGACATCTATTTCAAGGAAGCCGAATTCAACACGCTTGGTTACGTCTTCCTCTTCAACGAGCATGTCGACGAGTCGATATTCGTCTTCAAGACGACCATCAATATGTATCCCGAATCGTGGAATACATATGACAGCATGGGCGAGGCGCTGCTCGTGGCCGGGAAATACGAAAAGTCCCGGAAGTACTACGAGAAGTCGATCGCCATGAATCCCGAGAACGAGAACGGGAAGAAGATGCTCGCCAAGATCGACGAACTCGAGAAAGAAGACGTCGCGACAAAGGGGATCTAGGATCCCCCTCCGGGGATCCGACGGGATCCCCGAAGCGGAAACCGGGCAGGGGCCCGGTCTCCGCTGCCAGGGCCGGGACCGGGGCCGTAACCTCATGGTGGGGTCAGGAGGATGCGGTCCCCGATCCTCAGGCTCAGGAAAGCCACACGACCGTTCCTGCCAGTGATACCTCTCCCTGACCCCGCGATCGATCGCGAGGTGCCCGGGGAATTTCAGAAATCCCGGCACAAAAAGGGAGCAGATCCGTATATAGGGATATAGACGCTACCCGGACTCCCGGCGTCTGATGAGGAGGATGATGATGAAGTGTTCAGATGAAGCCCGCCACTGGCTCGAGATACTTTCTGTCAGAGGAATCAAGATCACATCATGGCTCTCTTTGTGCGCGAGGCTGGGGACCGTGCGTGTGGCCTCGATGATCTCCAGCAGGTCAGGACGTAGGGAACTGTCCCGGCTCATCCGCAAGGATGTCGGTGAACCTGATCTCTCCATGCTGAGGCAGATAGAACGCTTTCTTGAGGACGAGGATCACGGGGTCCTGTGCATCTCCGATCCGGGCTATCCCGATATGCTGGCCGAGACAGCCGAGGCCCCTCCTGTGCTATTTTACAGGGGGAATATCGAGACGACCTCCGGGCCGGCGATCTGTATCGTCGGCTCTCGTCGTTCCAGCCGCCGCGGGCTGGTCGTAGCGCGCGAGCTGGCATGGGAACTGTCGAGGCGCGGATTTCTTGTGGTTAGCGGGATGGCGAGAGGTATCGACACTGTGGTACATGACGGCGCTCTCGCGGGTGGAGGGTCCACCTGTGCCGTACTCGGATGCGGGATCGATATAGCGTATCCTCCCGAGAACGCGCCGCTGGCGATGGAGATCGCAAGGCACGGCTGCGTACTCTCCGAGTTTCCTCCGGGAACGCCTCCGATGAAGCATCACTTTCCGATGCGCAACAGGATACTGAGCGGGATGTCGTTCGGAGTAGTGGTAGTCGAGGCGAAACTCGCGAGCGGGGCGATGATAACAGCGAGATGGGCCGCCGATCAGGGGAGGGAAGTATTTGCCGTCCCCGGTCCCGTTGAACAGGAGACCTGCCGGGGACCGCACCGCCTAATAAAGGAGGGCGCCTGCCTCGTCGAAGACGTCGATGATATCCTGTCAGCCCTGCCGCCCTGCGGATGTGTAGTGGAAGAACCCAGGGGATTCCATCACTACGCCGGGCTGGATCCGGGAAAGGGGGCCCTGGAAGGGGACGAGAAGAAGGTCGTCATGGCTCTCGACCTCGCCCCGAAACATATTGATGAGCTTGCGCAAATCTGCCATATTTCTTCGACCGTTATCCTGCCGCTTCTCCTCGATCTGGAGATGCGCGGGATGATCGAATCTTGCGGCGGCGGCACATACGCGCTGGCCGGGTCGTGGAAAGACCACGCGGCAGGTAATTTCTAGGGTACTTCCCGGAATCCCGTCATATGGAACGCGCAGGCAGAACCATCGTATCCCTCAACCGGTGCGCAGCATACGATATCGATACGCTGCGCAGCGTCATCTCGACGGGGCTCGCTCCATTCGGAGGGATGGCCGCATTCGTATCACGCGGCGACCGCGTGCTCCTCAAACCGAATCTGCTGTCAGCAAAGGATCCTTCCCGGGCAATAACGACGCATCCTCATATCGTGGAGACTGTAGCCGCTCTCGTAAGGGAAGCTGGAGGGGAGCCGTTTGTCGGTGACAGCCCCGGAGGCGCCATCCGCGGGATCGAGAGGGTTTGGGAAAACACCCTGATGAGGGAGATGGCCGAAAGGGCCGGGCTTGAGCTTGTGAATTTCGAGGCTTCCAGCTCGCAGGAGATCGATACCGGGAAATACAAGCTGTATATCGCAAGGCCGGTTCTCGATGCGGATGTTGTCATCAACCTCCCGAAACTCAAGACACATTCGCTTACCCTTCTTACCGGGGCGGTCAAGAACATGTTCGGAGTCGTGCCGGGATTCAGGAAAGCGGAGATGCACAAGATCTTCCCGAAACCTTCTGAATTCGCGGCGATGCTGGTCGAACTGTACAGCCATGTAAGGCCGTCGCTGAACATCATGGACGCCGTGCTCGCGATGGAAGGGAACGGTCCAAGCTCGGGAGTGCCGAAAGAGACCGGATTGATAGCCGTCTCTGATGATGCGGTCGCGATGGACGCCGTGATATCGGAGGTGATCGGGTTCAAACCCGGGAAGATCGATACGACAAGGCTGGCCGGTGAACGCGGGCTCGGTGTGAGCGAGCGCGAGAGGATAGAAGTCGCCGGTGACGCCGCCGGAACAGTCATCGAGGATTTCGATCTTCCATCCAATCTGGGCATGAGGCTCATACCCGGGCCGCTCGCCAAGATGGTGGCGCCCCTGGTCTGGCTGAAACTCGTCATCGACACGGAGAAGTGCACCGGATGCGGAATGTGCTTCAGGAGCTGTCCGGTCAAGACGATCGTGCCGGATGAGAAGAAATTCCGGGTGGTGCACGATGAGTGCGTACAGTGCATGTGCTGCCATGAGCTGTGCCCGGAGAACGCGGTCGAGATAAATCTGAGCTGGCTCGCCAGGAAGTGGTCATAGATGTCTTCGCAGGGATGGAAATCTGTAAAGCACAGGCTGGAGCTCCTGGGAGTAAAGTTGCTCAGCTCTCTGCCACTGCTTCTTCCCTACAAGTGGTCTATCAAGGTCGGCGGCCGCGTCGGCGCCTTCGCCTTCGACGTTGTCAGGGTCCGTCGCCGTGTGACCCTGGAGAATCTGGAAAGGGCTTTCGGAGACGGAATGACTCATGCCGAGAGGGTGCGTACTGGCAGGCGCTCCTACGTCAATTTCACAAAGTCGATGGTCGAACTCGCCTCTCTGCGCAGGCTCAGCACGGAGAAATTGCGCAGCCTGGTAAGGATCCACGGCAGGGAGAACATGGACGCGGCGTTCGCTGAGGGGAAGGGAGTGATCGTCGTGACCGGGCATTTCGGGAGCTGGGAACTGCTCGGCGCTTCCGGAGTCGCTCAGGGCCTCCCTGTAGATTTCATCGTCGGGGAACAGACGAACAGCCTTGTCGATGATTACATAAACGGGCTGCGGAGTTCGACGGGGATAGAAGTGATACCTAAGGGGATCGCGGTCCGCGGTGTGTTCAGCTCTCTGAAAAAGAACCGCTCCATAGCGATCCTTTCAGATCAGGACGCGAGAAGCGCGGGGATATTCGTAGATTTTTTCGGTATTCCCTCATCGACATACCCCGGCGCGGCTCAGTTCGTCCAGAAGACAGGATGCCCGATGATCTTCTGCTGCATAATAAGGCGAGGGGACGAGACCCACGACGCGTGGTTCCTGCCGGCGATGCATGCCGTACCCGGCGCGGACGCACAGGAAGAGATACATCGCCTCACAGCCGCCTTTACGAAGGAACTTGAGAATGCGATCAGAAAGAACCCCGACCATTATTTCTGGGCCGCACCGGAGATGGAAGACAAAACCTTCCTGATGATCCCGCTACTTCGTTTCGGCTTCAGCCTGATTAGCCTGAAATCCTATCTGTGAAGGGTCCTTGCCTCCCTGGACCTTGATTTCGCCAAAGTTCTTCTCATACTGTTCGATCGTCCTTGAAAGGACGGCCTGCAGTGATTTAGCCGACTGGGGCGTCATGATTATCCTCGAGAAGACCTTGGCCTTCTTGAGGCCGGGGAGCATCCTGGCGAAATCGAGGATGAATTCCGCCGCAGTGTTTCCCGTCAGAACGAAGTTCGAATAGATCCCTTCGGCGGCGGTCTCGTCCAGTTCTACCTGGATCTGCTGCTGCTGTGGCTGTTTCTGCATCGTGATCCTTTCATTGATTTTTCAGCGATACACCAGTGCATTATACTGCCTCTTCATCCGTTACGGCAAGCGAGAGCTTCACTTTTAAAGTGCGGCAGCAGGGCGTTACCCGATGCTGTAATTGACATAGTAGTAATATTTTGATAAAATTACCTTGTAAGATACTGGAAGTTAATATCCGTTCTGAATGAGTTTTTCGGGGGTGTTCCGATGTACAGAAGACTGATCATACTTATCTGCGCCTGCGTCTTTGCGGCGTTCATCAACGGCTGTGACAACGAATGCTGCAGTGTGACTCCCGAGACGAGATATGCTCATATCGAACTACATCCGGGCAGCCTGAGTTTCAGCGCGGTCCAGTACGGCCAGCTCCCGGCCCCGGAGGAGGTATTCCTCTTCAACTCGGGCAGTTCATGCCTCGGATGGAAGGCGTCAAGCAGCGACGCATGGCTCGAGTGCCGTCCTGACTCCGGATTCACGGGAAGCTGTGGAGATACAGATACACTGCGCATATCAGTGAACAGCTCTTCCCTCGACAAAGGCACTCACACGGGGGAGATATATATACAGTCCGATGACGCGGACAATGATCCCGGGAAGATCACGGTCACCTATTCGGTCGTATCTCTAAGCGACATATTTCTGATTAAGGACGCGTGGTGGAGCGATACGGCCGATGCTGACTCGAACGGATGCATCGAGAGCGGGAGGCTGACATGGGATGCCGACGTCCTCGACGGTTCGACGCGTCAGGTAAGTGCGCAGGTATTCTACAGGCCGGAGTGCACCTCTGAGTGGACATATTACTACACGACCGCATGCTGGACGATAACTGGAGAGCAGACCGACGACACCTATTTTGTCACAGTCGATAACCTGCCGCGCGGTGATTACGAATTCTCGATCATACTCTACCAGTGCGGAGGATCCGATCCTGTAGCAACACGCGACAACGAAGACGACAGCGACCTCGACAACATCTGCCTCGAGTCGCTCGTTACCTATTCGATATACGACGCCTGGTGGGCCGATGAAAAGGATGCGGACGGGGATGGATGCAGGGACAGCGGCCTGCTCGCGTGGGATGCGGACGTGGACGAGGGCCTCACGAGATCGGTCCAGGGGCATGTCTATTACAGGCTCGTCGGAGAGTACGGCTGGACCTACTACCATTCCACCGAATGCTATGACATCACGGGTAAGAGCCGTGACGACGCGTACTTCCTGAGTATCCAGGGGCTCGAGCCCGGAAGGTACGAGTTCATAATAGACCTCTATGAGTGCAACGGGCACGGCAAGGCCGCCGAGCGCAGCAACGAGGACGATCCTGACCTTGCGGACCAGTGCTTCGATGAATACGAGCCTCCTCCGGATCCGACCGGTTTCATTATAAGGGACGTATGGTGGACGGGAGGCGTAGATGCTGACAACGACGGATATCACGAGAGCTATACGCTTGTATGGGACCCGAATGTCGATGAGGGCACGAGCGCGCGATGTCATGAGCAAGATATTCTATCTTGTCAACGGCACGGAGGTCTGGATGAAGTACGGTGAGACCGAGTGTCAGTGGATACACGGAACCTCGACAGCCGACACTTTCTCCATGGAAATTAGCGGCCTCGCCCGCGAATGCTATGACTTCGCTGTCGTCTTGTACGAGTGCGCCAATCAACTGGAAGATGTCGCCAGTAAGAACCAGTGGCAGGATGATGATCTCTTCGATGTCTGTTTCGAACCTGACGACCAGGCATCGGCGGCCCTTATTTACCCCGCGCCGGGCCGTCATGCGGAAGATATCCCCATCGTTCTCACTTCGGGCCGTTCTCTGACGGTCACAGAGGGCCGGGCTGCCCTCAATCCTTATGGAGGGATCAAGGAAGCGGATCCGGCCGAGAGCAGCATCGTCGTAAGGGAAGGCATGGGAAAGCCGAATCCCGGCGTAAACTGACGTTCTCGAACACGCCATCCTCTTTTGTAACCGTTGCGGGATCACCGCCGACAGTATTACCATGAGCCACACCTGTACCCCGTACTGCTTGAGGAGGATACCTTCATGTCTCGAACGACCTTTGTCCCGGCCGCCATCCTGTTTGCCGTTTCTTTTTTCCTGCCAGGATGTGGTGGGGAGGAAATTCGAAAGCCGATGGCGCGACCGGGAGATCACAATAGACGGCGACGCTTCCGAGTGGCGCGGCACCGAACAGTACAGTGACGATGACAAGGGTGTCAGGTTCGCGGTATTCAACGATGGGGATTACCTCTATATGTGCCTGACTACCTGGAACGCAAGGACGCAGCAGCAGATCCTCGTCCGCGGGCTGACCGTATGGTTCGACGCGAAGGGCGGCGATAAAAGGACGTACGGAATCGACTTTCCGATGACGAAGAGCCCCGGAGGAGCTGCGAACGAATTGCGCGAGACAGCTGCCGCAGACAGGGCGAAGGCCATAGAGGAACTGCTTGTAAGATCGAGAAGCGAGATGATCGTCGGCAGAACGAAAGACCATGATGGAAGCTGGATGTTCGTCGAGGACGGAAAAGAACTGGGCATCGAAGCTGTGCTCGATCTCGACGACAGGATACTCGTCTACGAGCTGAAGGTCCCCCTGACGGGAGGAGAGGGGCTTCCTTTCCCCGATGGCATGGCTGAAGGCGGCCTGGCCGGACTCGGACTCGAGATGGGAAAGATCGACGTGGACGAGATGCGCGAGCAGATGCAGGGCCAGAGGCCTCCTGGCGGCGGCCGAATGGGAGGCATGGGTGGAATGAGTGGGGGCAGGCCCGGCGGCGGTATGCGTGAAACTATGGAGGAAGAGATCGAGGCCTGGATGAAGGTTAGGCTCGCGACAGCACTGTGAAGGGGTCTAGTCTTCTCTCATGAAGTTGTCGTCGTAAATCGTCTCGAGCTTCAGCTTGTGCTTCTTTTCCTCGTCGGCGAGAGCGTCAAATACCGTGCAGAGTGACTCTTCGACACAGACCGTTGTGAGATGTGCGTAAAGCTCGACGGCTGCTACTTCACGGTCTATGGCGACGAGCAGCGCATCCTGGTACGACATAGCGGAAGACGGCTCCGGTTTCACGTAATGATCGGCCAGCTTCAGATCGGCGACGCCGTGGCGCGCCTTCAGTTCCTTTTCTCCTGCACGTACATCTTCTATCAGTTTCCTGTGCTTCAGCTCTTCGCCGGCGAATTCCCTGAAGACAGTCGATATCGCTTCGTTGTCGGCTTTTTCCGCCCAGTCGGTATAGAATTTCCACGATGCGTCTTCCATGGCGACCGCGAACTCGAGGATCTCGTCGACAGAGGCGAATGATCTGACTTTTCCCTTATCGTCCATCGGTTTTCCTCCCGAGATATTCGTTGATAAACCAGGCGGCTTTCTTCCCCGACGCGATTGCCCTTATAGCGTCGTCCGGTCCGGTCTCGCAGTCTCCTCCGGCGAATACGCCCTCGATGTCAGTGACAAGCGTGTCGCCGTCAACATCGAACGTGTTCCAACGCGTGATCTTTACGCCGGCCGCCGTAGCGAAGGAGCCCTCGACCTGCTGGCCGACGGCCATCACGCAGGTATCGACCGGGACGGTGAACTCGGAGCCCTCGACAGGGACCGGCCTGCGCCTGCCACTGTCGTCAGGTTCGCCCAGTTCCATCCTCTGGCATTCGACGTCGAGTTTCCCGCCTTTTTCAGTGATGCGAACGGGGGAGACGAGGAACTCGAATTCGACGCCTTCCTCTTTCGCCTCCTCGATCTCCAGCGCGTCTGCCGGCATCTCTTTCTCGGTCCTGCGGTAGAGGACGTTGACCTTCGCGGCTCCGAGCCGTACGGCGGAGCGGCAGACATCCATAGCAGTGTTCCCGCCACCTATCACGGCGACCTTGTCGCCGAGGGAGGGACGTTCACCAGCCGCGATACGGGCGAGAAGATCGACACCGATCAGTACGCGCGGCAGGTCGATGCCCTCAATAGGCATACTCGATCCTTCCTGCGCGCCGACGGAGATGTATACCGAATCATATTCTTCTCTTAACTTCGATACAGTCACTTCGCCGCCTATATCGACGCCTGTCCGAAGCTCTACGCCCGAATCGAGTATCACATCGATCTCTCTCGCGAGGACGCCGGCCGGGAGACGGTAGTCGGGTATCCCGGTCCTGAGCATCCCGCCCGGTTTTTCGGAACGCTCGAACACGGTCACGTCGTGACCGAATCGCTCGAGGTAGAAGGCCGCGGTCAGGCCGGAGGGGCCGCCGCCGACGACGGCGATCTTCTTTCCCGTACGGGGAGCGTGGTTGTCGATACCGAGGACCGTGTTTCTGCGGTCGAGGGTGTTGTCGGTGATATACCTCTTGAGCCACCTGATCATTATCGGCTCACCGAGGTGACCGAGGGCGCATGCGTCCTGACACTTCGCCGTGCATACGCGGCCGCAGCTCTCCGAGAAGGGATTCGTGTCGTAGAGGAGCCGGAGCCCCTCATTGAGGTCGCCGTCCCGGATAGATCTGATATACGCGGGGACATCCATGTGCGTTGGGCAGGCTTCGACGCAGAGGCCGCAGTCGAGACACCTTATCGCCTCGTCCATGGCCTCACTGTCGCCATAACCGAGGGCCATCTCGTCAAAATGCATTTTTCGTTCATCGGGATCGATGACAGGCATCTTCTGTTCTGCCGGGTCGAGGAGCCATGCGCATTCGTCCCTCTTGTAGCCGAGCTTGTCTTCGTTCCATCCGCCGTCGTCGACACCCGGAGTGAAGACCCAGTCTTCACCGTCGTCCGAGATCCAGTTATACTGGTTCGACATCGCGAGAGAAGTGGTCGGACAGATATCTACGCAGAGGGCGCACCAGCAGCAGCGGCCGTAATCTATTGCGGGACGCAGGCCGCTGTCGCCGAGAGCCGGCTCTATACCTTCGACACGATTCATGTCTATGGCCGCGTTCTGGCAGATCTCCTCGCACGAACCGCAGCCGATGCATTTGCCGAGATCGTTCGTATGGAACCCGCGATAGAGCGGAGGCCCGTCACGTTCGACCATGGGTTTCTTGATCGTGTACGGTTTCTCGAACGCTCGCTTCCACGCGTAAAAGGGGGAAATTATATCTCTAAGCTTCCACATATCTATCTTTCTATCTCCGGCGGGCATGTCTGGAGAGATGTCATCAGTCCGGCGACGTCGGCAATGCTGATGCCCCTGATAAGTTCCTCGAAGAGTGCCATCGCGTGCGTATAGCTCGGGCCGCGCACATGTACGCGTCTCGGGAATCCGCTTCCGTCCGAGGCTATGAAATATCCCATCTCCCCGCGCCCCGATTCCGCTCGAACGTATGTCTCGCCTGCCGGGATCCTCCAGTGAAGGGGATTGGGCAGCTTCGTCCTTACCGGGCCCTCAGGCATATTCTTCAATATCTGCCTGACCAGATCGCAGGCCATCAGGATCTCTCTCTTGCGAAGCAACGACCGGCCGTAGGCATCGGAGAGGTCTCCGACTATCGTGTCGAAGTCGAGCTGGTCATAGACGAGGTAAGGATGGTCCTTTCGAACGTCCCTGTCGCCGCCTGCCGCCCTCGCGTTGGTGCCGACTATGCCGAACGGATCGATCCATTCGTTCGGTATTATGCCCAGTCCGTTGGTCCTTGCCTTGATCACGGCGTTATCGAAGAGTACTTTCTGAACGTCGTCCATCAGTTTCTCTATCTTGAGAAGGACCGCATCGGTCTTTTCCCTGAAACCTGGAGTGAGGTCGTGCCTGACGCCGCCGGGCAGGATGTACATGTGATATATCCGGTGTCCCGAGAGCTCCTCGAACAGGTCGAGCACGTAATCGCGGTGGACTATGCACCACTGGCCGACCGTGCCGAGGCCGAAGGACCCTGCCTGGCCGCCGAGGCCCATGGTCAGTGAGGCGATCCTCGCGAGCTCGAGCGTCAGGGCCCGGATCCATTTCGCTCTCTCGGGGATCTCTACGCCGGCCAGCTCTTCTGTGGCGGAGGCGAAGAGGTACTCGTTGTAGTCAGGTTCGGGGACGCAGATCCGGCATACGATCGGGAAGCAGTTCATATACTTCCTTCGTTCCATCAGTTTCTCGAATCCCCTGTGCAGGTATCCGACGTGGACCTTGCAGTCCGCGACGATGTCACCTTCGACAGTGAGCTCGAGCGCCATGTTCCCGGTGACGCCGGGATGCTGGGGCCCCTGCCAGATCTTCAGGTACTTCTCCGACTCGAGGTCGCAGTGCGGGCGCTCCGCCCAGAAGGGGTACCAGGGATCTTTATGTTCGTCGGCGCCGGTCATTCCTTTTCCTTTGTCTTTTCCCCATTATCGCCGTATCCCGATCTCGTAAGCTTCCTGATGCCTCGCTTGACGTCGGCCTCGAGAGGATACGAGCGTTCTTCCATCTCGGATGCCGGGTCGCACGTCGAACGCCCCTCCCGGGGATAATATGTCCTCTCCGCGTACTCGAGAGTATCGAAGTCCCGCCTCATCGGGGGGATATCGTCCCACCCTTCGAGGATCATCGGCTCTTCGACGCCCGGGCTTCCCGGAAAATCTATCCCGAACATCTCCCGCATCTCCCGCTGATAGACCCTCACGCCCGCCCAGAGGTGATGCATGCTTTCCATCACGGCCCCATCGCGGCTGATCTCGACGCATATGCCGATATCGATCCGTTCGCCAGGATTGTTAAGCAGGTAGATGAGTTCGAATACTTCATCCTCGATCCGGTCGACGCAGGATATCATCACGAGGTGCGTGAATCCTCCGTGGTCGCGCATCCACATCACCGCTTCAACGGCATGTTTCTTCGGAATTGAGATGAAGGAGAGGTCGCCGCGCCTGACGCGGGGATCCTTTCCCTCGAATCGCTGCTCCAGTATCTTCAGTGTCTTTTCCATATCGACTACCAGTTGTACTCCGGCATGTTCCAGTCCTTGATGATCCTTCGCTGATTGCGCTTGTACCATTCGAAGTTCTTCGCGTACTCGTTCGCGCCCTCGGCCTTGCCTTCCTTGATGAGTTCCTTGATACGGCCGAATCCCGCTATCAGCGATTCGGGCCTTGGCATGCATCCGGCGACATATGTGTCGACCGGTATGTAATGATCGAGTCTCTTCACTGTATTATAGCTGTCCCAGTACATCCCGCCGTTGACAGTGCAGCTTCCCAGCCCCATCACGAACTTGGGATTCTGCATCTGCTCGTAGCTTCGCACGATCCTCTTCATCGTCTTGACCGACGCGTATCCGCCGATGATAAACAGGCCGGACATCCTCGGGGTCGGCCTCGGGAACATCCCGTAGCGGGAGATGTCGTAGCGAGCCGTAAAGAGCGGCCTCATCTCTATCGCCCCGCATCCCGTTCCGAAGGCGAGGATGAATACCGAGTTGGCCTGTGCCCAGTTGCAGAAGTCGCGGACGATCTTGATCTTCGACGGCTCTGCCGGCTCGGGCCTGTCCTGGCAGAAGAGACCTCGTTCCTCGGGAGCGAGGAAAGAGTCGGGGGAGAGGAGTTCCTCTTCCGGGACGGGTGATCTGTGTTTCATCTTCTGGTCATCCATATTGCTGTCCTTTAAAACATCTGCAGCGCCAGCGCCAGTAATCCGATAAGTGTCGGTACCTTGAGGAGCCATCGCACCGACTGCTCGAGGCGGTAGCGCGGGAATACGGCTCCTACGAAGACCGTCCATAGCATTATAAGGAACGTCTTCGCGACAAGCTCCGGGATGGAGGTCGCTCCTCCGAAGAAGAGGTTGGCGAAGAGAACGAGTTTTGCCGAGCCGAAGAAGGAGCGGTTCAGCGACATCATGAACAGATAGCTGCTGTGGAACTCGGTCGGCGGACCGACCGGGATCTCCTGCGGAGCGAGGTGTACGTCGAACGGCGACCTGTGCATCATGCCGATAAACGCGAGCATCGCCGCGATCGTAGCGAGCGGATTTGTGAATACCGTCCAGTTGGCGAAGCCGCCCTGCTGGGCCGCGACGATACCAGTTATGGAAAGCGTCTTGTATTGAGCGACGAGTGCCAGGACGGCAAGCACGAAGGGGAGCTCCGATGCCGTGTTCTGCACCAGTCCCCTCATCACGCCGATCGCCGAATAGGGGTGGCCGCTCTCGGCGGCGCCGAGAGCCATCCCGAGCATCCCGAAGAATATGAAGTACATCACGAGGATGACGTCACCTGTGAAGCTGAAGTTGCTCAGCCATGAGGAACCGTATACCGCGGGGATCAGGAGGTAGAGTCCGACGCCTCCCGTGATCCGGAAAACAGGGCCGAGATAGAACATGATCCCGTGCGAGACGGCGGTCCTCATCGAGAGGAGCTTGAAGAGGTTGATATACGGCTGCCAGACAGGGGGGCCGTACCGGCCGTGCACTCTCGCTATGATCTTGTACATCACGCCAGAGAGAATCAGGCCGTAATTAGCGATAAGGAAGAGGGAGGCGATCGCCTTCCCGATCATCACGAGGAGCTCGCGGTTCATAGTGAGCCTCCCGAGATGAAGAAGAGCGCGATACCGTAAATGAGGATAAAGAGCAGGTTGGTCTGCGCGTTACCTGTATATATGTGCCTGAGCATCGCTCCGAGCGTGACCGTCCACTCACAGACCCCTTCCCAGAAATTTCTGACGAGCGGTTTGAGGACCGGCGAGACGGCGCGGCGGTACGGTTCGAAGAATGCCCACGCGTAGTGCGTCGTCGCCGGAGACTCCGGCCTCTCCGCGGCGAATACTATATTTAGCTGCCCGATCTTTCTCGGCCTCGGTCCCTTCAGCAGAAGGAAGAGGAGCATCAGGCCGAAGAGGGCGCAGACCAGGAGCATCAGGAATGTCCCGTTGAGATGTCCGAGCGGCGTCGACACGGAGAAGCCGTCCCATACGAACGGGGATGGGAAGAGCTTCGATGCCATGGCCGAGGCGGGCTGGATCAGCCTGCCGGGGAAGGTCGAGAAAAGCATTATCCCCATTATCAGGATGTACTGAGGGATCAGCATCAGGATCGGGGCTTCCTTCACATGGGCGTGCTTCGGTTTAGCCTGACCGAGGAATATCGCGTGTATCAGCCTGAAGCAGTATAGGAAGGCGATAGTGCTCGAGAAGAAGGCCATCCCCGCCTGCAGATACCAGCCCCTCTCGATCAGCGCCTGGTAGAGCAGCCACTTCGCCGCGAAACCGGTCAGCGGGGGGACGCCGGAAAGGGCGATTATCCCGATCAGGACCGAGATGAAGGTCGCCGGCATCTTCTTGATCAGTCCGCCCGTCTCGTACATGTTCCGCGTGCCGGTGCGAAGTATCACGCCGGCGATGGCAAGGAAGAGAAGTCCCTTGAAAAGCAGATGGGCGACAGTCTGCCAGGCTGCCGCGGTCCATCCCATGTTGTTCATCGCGGCGAGCCCGAGCACGATGTACCCGACCTGGCCGATGCTCGACCACGCGAGCAGTTTCTTCATGTCTTCCTGGAAACATGCGTACAGCGTGGCAAAGAGGGCGGTCAGCGCCCCGAGCCATCCGATTATAGTGTAGAGTGTGTCAGCTTCGAGACCTGAGGCGGCAGCGGCACTGAACGCTGTGACTAGCCCGAATATCCCGGCCTTTGAAAGGACCCCTGAGAGGATCGGGCTCGCGTCGTCTTCCGCTTCCGCGTATGAGCCGGGGGCCCAGATATGGGCACCGAGAGTCGCGGCCTTTACGAGGAAGCCGGCCGCGGCGAGAGAAAGGGCCGCAGCGGTCCAGGTGAAGTTTTCCCAACCTCCGGAGAATCCCGCCCAGCCTGAACCTGGCGGCTTGCCCGCGGCCAGTCCTGCGAGAAGTAGGTATGCTCCTCCGAGCGAAAAGAGGATATACATCATCGCGGGCAGACCGGCTTTCCTGCCCCGGAGTATGAGAAGATATGAAGATACAGTCATCAGTTCCCAGCAAATGAAGAACTCAGCCGGCCCCGCCGCCGTCGTGAGGCCGGCGAGAGAGCCGAGCATCGTCACTACCAGCGCGTGGAAGCCGAAAGAGTGTCCTCGCCTCGCCATCGAAGCGATAAGGATCACTCCTCCTCCGATCAGGAAAACTCCGGCGAAGAACTGGGGATAGCCCGATGAAGCCGGGATGATATGCCAGGCCAGCCAGCCAATGGCTCCTGTCGAGAGGAGCCCCTTTATCATATCGGGGAGCCTGCCGAGGGCGAAGAGTATGATGCCGGCGAGCAGGACAGCCATAAAGAGGGGAGGATCGCCGAGAGAGTGTATCGAGAGGAACCAGGCTGTGGCCAGAGACAGTACGGCGAAGAATACCGGAGGCAGTATCGATGAGAAGCTTATCGAGATCTCCTCATTGCCGGATCTCTCTCCGCCAACGGCGTAACCGAACCACCTGAGCAGGTAGGCCGCCTCGAGAAGAGAGCCGAGAAGGACGAGTCCCCTGAATATCCATTCGCCTTCGCCGTGCAGCCTCATTATCAGGGCGTATTTTCCCCAGAAGCCTGCCAACGGCGGAATCCCGACGAGTGAGATGATGAACAACCCCATGAGAGCGAGCAGAAGGGGGCGTCCTGCTATGGCCTTCCACTCGTTGATGCGATCTCGTCCGATGATCCCTGCCAGCCAGAACAGGCCCGCCTTGGCCAGGAAATGGTTGAAGAAGAGGGCAGCGAGGATAAATCCCCAGGTCCCTGCGGAGAAGTCAGATATCCTGCCGACTCCTATGACGAATATGATAAGTCCGGTCTGGGCAACAGACGAATAGCCGAGCATTCTTCTGACGCTGGTCTGCTTGAGGCCCATCAGGTTGGAGAGCACAAATGTCGCTATACCCGCGATCGCTATCACGCCGTACCAGGTCTCTCCGGCCAGGGGGATGATCTTCCAGAGAGCGAAGAGCACCGCGCCTGTCGAACCGGCCGATATCATCGCGGCCATTCCAGGATCTGCCGCCTCGTAGACATCGAGGGCCCACCCGTTGGCCGGGAACTGCTTCGACTCTATGAGGAGGGCGAAGACGAGCATGAAGGCGGCCACCGGCGCTGCAGCGGCAGCTGCCGATGAGGCGAGAAGGTCGATGTCGAGTGATCCCCCGGCCCTGTAGAGGAAGATTATCCCTATGAGGAGGAAGATCGTCGCGACCCCGCCGGCCAGAGCGTACTTCAGCGCGGCGGATATCGATCTCAGCGAGCCTTCCATCGCGATCAGAGCATAGCTCGATATCGCCAAGACCTCGAGGAAGACGAAGAGATTGAATAGGTCCCTCGTCATCACCATACCGTCGATACCCATGACGAAGAGAAGAAAGAGAGAGTGGGCGGCGCTCCCTCCGCTGCCGAGCTGCCTGTTCATATACAGATAACCGAGTAGAGCGAGCAGCCCTGCCGCCGCTGCCAGCGCTGCTTCTTCCGCGCCCATCCTGAGTACGATTGAGAACGGAGGCCGGAACCCGGCCGTATATACCATCACAGCGTCGGCACGGCAGAACACGATCTCGATGAAATGCCTCACCGGTATGTATGTCATAAAGAGCAGCGCGGCTGATATAAGCAGGCGCATCACCGGCCTGCCCGCCTTTTCAGCAAGCGGCATGAGGAATGCGGCGCCGAGGCCTGCCGCGATTATCCATACAGGGTTTACCATTTCAGCTCCCTGAAGTCCTCAACGTTCAGCGTGCCCTTTTTCCTGTAGAGCCTGATCACGAGTGCGAGCAGGAGGGCGTTGACTGCCACACCGATCACGATCGCCGTCAGGACCAGCGCCTGCGGCACAGGATCGACGGTCTGACCCGCGGCGGCCTGGTCGAGTATCGGAGCCTTTCCCGCGCGCACGTATCCGACCGCTATCATTACGAGGTGCAGCCCCGTCTCGGCTATGGCAAGGGAAAGTATGATCCTTATGAGGTTCCTTCTGGTGAGGATCCCCCAGAACCCTACCGCCATGAGAAGTCCGCCTGTGATCATTGCAAGGGAGGTCATCTGTCACCTCCGAGGCTCTCGATGATCCCCGCGAGCTCGGTGCCCACCTTAAGGCCTATTACCGTATATATGAGCGGGATCGTTCCCGCGCTTATTATCCTTCCCGTCTCTCCGAGTGCGAGCAGCCTGCTGTCGAGGAATCCCGAGGCGAGTACCAGCCCCAGGACCGCGATCACGACGTAGGCCGTCCCTGAAAGTGATTCGAGAGCAGTGAGTATCC
This sequence comes from Candidatus Krumholzibacteriia bacterium, assembly GCA_963836185.1. GTDB lineage: Bacteria > Krumholzibacteriota > Krumholzibacteriia > Krumholzibacteriales > Krumholzibacteriaceae > JAUWCL01. The sequence goes on along the minus strand of CAWIIQ010000001.1, from coordinate 1,868,835 downwards.
CATGCCTCAGCCTGAAATCCGGGTAGGCGAGGAAGAGAAGGAGGACCGCCGATGCCACTACAGCGCCGCCCTGGAATCCTCCCCCTGGAGACAGGTGCCCGTTGAGGAATATGTAGACACCGAAGAAGACTATCACCGGTACGAGGAAGTCCGTTCCCGTAGTGAGGATCTCGCTGGCCTGTCTTTTTTCTTTTGTGCCGCCCTCACTATCCTTCTTCGAGGCGGATCTGAGCAGAAGGGATATCGCCGCCGCGGCGAGGAAGAGGACGCTTATCTCTCCGAGTGTGTCGATTCCCCTGTAGGTCACGACCACCGCCGTAACGACGTTGGGTGAGTTGAGCTCCCCGAGGCTCCTGTCTACATAACCGGCCCCGACCCCGGTCAGCTGAACGGGAGTGTCAATCCTCGAGACCCTGCTGAGGAACAGGAAGAGGAAGAACGCGAGCACCACTAGTACCAGGACGCGTTTAATCATCGCCGGCGTCCTTTCCCGCGGTCCTGCTCAAGGCGAACAGGAATATGACCGTCGAGAGGCCTGCGCCTATCGCAGCCTCCGTCATGGCGACGTCGGGAGCTCCGAGAATGAGGAAGAGTATGCTGACAAAGAGGCTGACCACACCGACGGCAATGACCGCGCCGAGAAGACTCTTCATATGAACAGCCAGAAGGGCAGCGAGCAGCATGACGACACTGATTACAATAAAGAGTAAAGTCATCGTCATGTGTCTTCCCCCTCTTCATCGTCGGCGAGGGTGTCGCACACGCTTCCCTTCGTAAGAGGTACTCCGATAAAGTGGGCTGCGCGCGCGAGGGCATGTGATGATATCGGATTTGTGATTGCTACGAATATTACGAGCAGCAGCATCCTGCTGAGCCAGGCTGGATTGTAGATGCCGATGCCGAGCAGGGTGAGGATAGTCCCGAGCGTAGTCGCCTTGGTCCCTGCCTGCATCCGGTTGTAGAGGTCGGGCATCCGCAATATCCCGACTGCGCCGAGAAAGAGGAAAAGCGATCCGACAAATGTCACGAGGGCTCCTGCCATCTTCAGGATCTCCATCAGAGGCCTCCCTCGATGTGTCGCGCTATCGCTACGATTCCCAGGAAGCTCAGTATCGCGTAAACCATAGCGGCGTCGAGATAGATGACTCTGCCGGCGAAAAGGGCTACGAGGACTATCGTTGATATCGAGATGAGGGTCATCGTGTCGAGAGCGACCGCCCTGTCACAGGGAGCGGGACCCTTGAAGAGTCTGATCGTTGCTACGAGGATCCCCATCATAGAGATCACGAGAGATATATGGAGGATCGTCTCAGCCAAAGATGACCTCCAGGTATTTCTCGAAACCCGCGACTATCTCCTCGGTGGCTTCTTCCCGGTCCGTCGACGCGACGTCGATCCAGTGTACGTATAGTATATCGCCTTTTATCTCTACCGACAGTGTCCCTGGAGTCAGAGTTATCGAGTTGGCCAGCACGGTCCTGCCAAGCGGTGAGCTGAGTCTTGTACGGACTGTGACGATGCCGGGATTGAGGGGGATCTTTATTCTGACGATCCTGCTGGCGACGTCAAAGTTGGCCTTTACGATCGCTATGAAGAGATAGGCGATATACGCGATCGACCAGGCGACCCGTGCCGGGGTGATCCGGGGCAGGCGCCGGACCTTCGAGAAGAAGAGCGAGACGAGCAGGGCTGCGGCGGATACAACAATGATGTCCGATCCGTTGGCCGATCCAGTCCAGGCTATATATATCAATACAAGCACGGCTGCCAGCAGCAGTCTCGCCAAGAATATCGCCATCAGTTTTGCTCATCCTTTCGTAAGCTGTAGGAACGGAATATTATAAGAATCGTTATCGTCGGTAAACTCTTTTTTTTCGAGTAATCCTCCCACGGTGTCCGTGAGGTTGCCTGTTCCTGCTTGACTCGGGAGGGGCTAAAGTGCTTAATCCCTATGTGGCAACCCACTGCAATACAGCAGTCTTTTAACATTCGGAGGTTAAGTGATGAATCGTAAATCAGTACTTCTTCTCCTTGCCGGGCTTATGCTCTTCTCGTCGTCCGCCTGGGCGCAGAGCGGGTTCGAGTTCACGGCGCAGGACCATAAGCTAGAGATCATACCGATGTATGGATATGCCTGGACATGGTCCAAGAGCGCTTATTATGGGGCCTACAGCGGAGAAGTCGACCTGGAGAGCGGAGATTTCTGGGGCATCGCCGGTGATATCAATGTGAAGCCGGGCATGGCGGTCCGTCTTCTCTACAGGCGCCAGGATACAAAAGTGATGTTTAAATATGCTGGCCAGACTGACGATGAAGGCAAAATCGGAGTCGAGTACTGGCACATCGGCGGCGTCGCCGGGATGCAGAAGGGCAAGGTCATGCCCTTCACAGCCTTCACGCTTGGAACAACGAGATACATAGTTGACGGGTATGACGATGATTACAAGTTCTCGATCATCCTGAGCATCGGCGCCAAGGTCTATCTCAATGACAGGATCGGCCTGATGTTTTCCGGGCAGATGCCGTTCACCTTCACCGATGCGTTCCTGGGGATCGGCACGGGCGGGATGAGCTTCGGCGGCACCGGCATCGTGCAGATGGATCTTGTCGGCGGCGTTATCATAGCTCTCTAATAACCGCCTGGAGTTCAGAACCATAAGGGAGCAGGCCGGTCGATTCTGGAGACCGGCCTGCTTTCCTTTTTCAGTTTCAGAGGACTTCCCATCCAGGCCATGGATATATCCCGTTTATGCAGGCTATATTAAGCCTTGATTGCCCGATGCGGTAGAAGGTATATTCCCCACCGACGGCGCGGCCCCGATGATGGGGGCGCCGCTGCTTCGACTGGCGGCTCTGCCGCCGTAATCCAGTCCAGGAGCTAGAGATGAAGAGGCGCAAGGCCCGCCGGATATGCCGGGCCATTGGAAAATCCTCGGTAGCGGTTGTGGGCGACCTGATGCTCGACAGATATTTCTGGGGCCGAGTCGACCGTATCAGTCCGGAGGCTCCCGTTCCCGTGGTCGATGTCCAGAGAACTGGCGTACGCCCGGGCGGCGCCGCCAATGTTGCGTGGAACCTCGTCTCACTGGGCTGCGACGCGCGGCTTGCATCCGTGATCGGCAGGGACCCTCAGGGCGCCGAGATGAAGAAACTCCTGCGCGGGATGAAGATACCGACCGGTTACATCATGGCCGACAGTGGCCGCGTTACAACAGAGAAGATAAGGATACTCGCTCACAGCCAGCAGGTCGTGCGCGCTGATTTCGAGACGAGTGATGAATTGCAGGGGCGCTCGCTCGGCAGGCTGAAGACTTCAGTGAAGAAGGCGGTCGAAGGCGCGGGCGCGGTGATCGTATCCGATTACGGCAAAGGCGTCGTATCCATGGCCGTGATGGACGCTCTCCGCGAGATCTGCGGCGACAGTGTTCCGATCATCATAGATCCCAAGGTCGGCCATTTCCCTCTCTATAAGGGCGCATGGGCAGTGACGCCGAATCTCAACGAGGCGGGTGCATTCTATAACATCCGGATCTCGGATGACAGGCAGCTGAAGAAGGTAGGGAGCTCGCTTCTCTCAGACCTCGAGGCAAAGGCCGTCCTTATAACGCGGGGCGAAGAGGGGATGACCCTCTTCGAGACGGGCCGGGCGTCGAGGCATTTCCCGACAAGGGCGAGCGAGGTATACGATGTCACGGGCGCCGGCGATACGGTGATAAGCGTGCTCGCCGCCGGCCTCGCTGCCGGAGCATCGCTCTACGATTCTATAGAACTGGCCAACGCGGCGGCCGGTATCGTGGTCAGGGAGATCGGAACGGCCGCGGTCACTCCCGAAGAGCTTGCCGGGGCTTTCCCGGCCTGATAATATGAACGACCTTTCGAGAAGAACGATAGCGAGAGAAGGCCTCGGTGACTTCCGCAGGGAGAATTCCAGCCTTTCGATAGTCTTCACCAACGGGTGCTTCGATATAATTCATCGCGGGCATGTCACGCTGCTCGATCAGGCAAGAGCGATGGGTGATTGCCTTGTCGTCGGGATCAACAGCGACGATTCGGTAAAGCGCCTTAAGGGTGAGGGAAGGCCGCTGAACTGCGAGTTGGACAGGGCTCATGTCCTGCTCGGGCTCAGAAGCGTAGATTACGTGACCGTTTTCGGAGAGGATACACCGATCGAGACGATCGAGGCCCTTGAGCCCGACGTCCTCGTCAAGGGTGCCGAGTATGGAAGCGGGGAGATAGTCGGCGAAGATTTTGTCCTCGCGAATGGCGGAAGGGTCGAGAGGATCGAGATGGTAAAAGGATACTCTTCAAGCGGCATCATCGAGAAGATGCCGCCGAAGGATCAATAGACAGCTTTAAAACCGCAGGTAACTTCAAACCACAGGAAAGTGGAGGTCGAAGAAGAATGGACAAGAGAAGGATCCTTATAATGGGCGCGGCAGGAAGGGATTTCCATAACTTCAACACGCTGTACCGTGAGAATGATTCGGTGGAGATAGTCGCTTTTACAGCTACGCAGATCCCCGATATCGCAGGCAGGAAGTACCCCGCCGTACTCGCGGGAGATCTCTATCCGAACGGTATTCCCATCCATGACGAGTCGGAACTCGAGGACCTGATCGTCAACAAGGATGTCGAGGAGGTCCTGTTCTCATACAGCGACGTCTCGCATCAGTACGTGATGGAGAAGGCCCAGATCGTCAACTCACTCGGAGCGCATTTCACGATAGCCGGCGCCGATCCGACGATGGTCAAGTCGACAAAACCTCTGATCTCGATATGCGCGACCCGTACGGGATGCGGCAAGAGCCAGACGACGAGGCGCGTCGCCGAGCTCCTGATCGAGGCGGGCAAGAAGGTCGTCGCGATCCGTCACCCGATGCCTTACGGCGACCTCGCGAAGCAGGCCGTCCAGAGGTTCGCGTCACTCGAGGACCTCAAGACGCACGAGTGCACCATCGAAGAGATGGAAGAGTACGAGCCCCACATCGTCGCCGGTGTCATCATCTACGCCGGTGTCGACTATGAGGCGATCCTGCGTGAGGCGGAGAAGGAAGCGGACGTCATCCTCTGGGACGGCGGCAATAACGATCTGCCTTTCTACAAGCCGGACCTGGCGATCACGGTCGTCGATCCTCACAGGGCGGGACACGAGCTCGAGTACTATCCCGGATTCACCAACCTGTTGATGGCCGACGTGATCGTCATCAACAAGATCGACACGGCTGATCTCTGCGGTGTCGAAGAGGTAAGGGAGAATATCGCTGAGTGGAACCCCGAAGCAATGGTCGTGGACGCGGCGTCTCCGCTTACTGTCTCTGATCCCTCACTGATCAAGGGCAAGAAGGTCCTCTGTATCGAGGATGGACCGACTCTGACTCACGGCGGGATGAAATACGGCGCCGCCGTAATGGCCGCGCTCAAGTTCGGAGCGGCCGACCTCGTAGATCCGCGCCCATGGGCGACGGGAAAACTCGCGAGGACGTTCGAGAGGTATCCCGAGGTCGGGCAGCTTCTGCCGGCGATGGGATACGGCGAGGAGCAGATCAAGGACCTCGAGAAGACTATGGCGAAGGTCGAATGCGACGCGGTAGTCATCGGTACGCCGATCGATCTCCAGCGCATCATCAATATTCCGCAGCCTTCCGTCAGGGTCAGCTACGACCTGGCAGAGATCGGCAAGCCCGATCTGAAGGACGCACTGGCTGACTACCTGAAGTAAAGAGCTGGAGGTTTGCATTGAAGATTCACGAAGCGGACGCGCGGGGAATATTTGCCTCTTACGGGCTCCCCGTACCGCCGAGCAGGATGATCACGAAGGCTCAGGACGCTAAAGCCGCGGCGGCGGAACTCGGCTGTCCCGTGGTGGTCAAGGCCCAGGTACTCGTGGGCGGGCGTGGAAAGGCTGGCGGCGTCAAGCTCGCGTCGACTCCCGAAGAGGCCGTCGAGAAGGCTGAAGCGATACTGGGGCTCGACATAAAGGGACTGACTGTCGAGAAGGTCCTCGTGGCGAAGGCTGTCGATATAGACAAGGAGTTCTATGTCGGGATGATATTCGACCGCGGTTCGAGGAGGCCGATGATTATGGTCTCTCCGGCAGGCGGAGTCGATATCGAGGAAGTAGCCAGGAGTACTCCGGAGAAGATCCTCAAGCTGCCCGTCAATCCTGAAGGGGGGCTCTTGCCCTTCCAGGTAAGAAGGCTGTCGTCCTTCCTCAGCGGGGACAAGGCTGTAGCGAAGCAGATAGGCAAGGCACTGGCCGGTCTTTACACCGCATTTATGGGCTCGGACGCCTCGCTGGCCGAAATAAATCCTCTCGTCGAGGATCCGGACGGCAAGGTATGGGCGATCGACGCGAAGATAAATCTCGACGACAACGCCCTCTTCAGGCATCCGGATATCGCCGAGATGAGGGACGATGCGGCTGAGGACCAGGGCGAGGTCGAGGCGAGGGAGGCCGATCTCTCTTTCGTCAAACTTGACGGAAGGATCGGCTGCATCGTCAACGGCGCAGGGCTGGCGATGGCCACGATGGACATGATCAAGCATTTCGGCGGCGAGCCTGCGAACTTCCTCGACATCGGAGGGAGCTCGAGTCCCGAGAAGGTCCTCTCCGCCATGAAGATCATCCTCCGTGACGACAATGTTAAATCGATCCTGATAAATATATTCGGAGGGATCACGAGGTGCGACGATGTGGCTAACGGATTGATCGATGCGAAGAAAAAGCTCGGACTCGATATACCGCTTGTCGTCAGGCTCACCGGTACGAACGAACGTGAGGCGAAGGAGATCCTCGCGAGTACCGAGATGATCGCGGCCGACGATATGGAGGACGCTGTAAAGAAGGCAATAGAAGCGGCCGGTTAGAATCGAAAGGAATCTGGTCTTGAGTATTCTTGTTGATAAAAAGACGAAGTTGGTCGTCCAGGGGATCACTGGCAGGGACGGCGGTTTCCACGCCAGCCAGATGGTCTCTTATGGGACGAACGTGGTCGGAGGAGTCACTCCTGGCAAGGGTGGGCAGAAGACCGAAGACGGCGTTCCGGTATTCGACTCGATGGCCGATGCAGTTGCCGCTACCGGAGCGAACACGAGCGTGATCTACGTTCCCGCGGCATTCGCAGCCGATGCGATCTGCGAGGCCTCGGATGCGGGCTGCGAGCTGGTCGTCTGCATCTCCGAGGGACTGCCGGTCAAGGACATGGTCAAGGTCCTTCCCTTCATCACCGAGCGCGGGACGAGGCTGATCGGGCCGAACAGCCCGGGGATCATCTCTCCGGGACGCTCAAAGGTCGGGATCATGCCGGGCGACATCCATACCGAGGGTAACATCGGCGTCGTGTCGAGAAGCGGTACGCTTACATACGAGATCGTGTACCATCTCACGCAGAATGGCCTGGGGCAGTCGACATGCATCGGTATCGGAGGCGATCCGATCGTGGGGACGAACCTGCTCGATACGATGGAACTCTTTGCCGCCGACGATGAGACCGATGCGGTCGTACTGATCGGTGAGATCGGAGGGAACGACGAGGAACTCGCAGCTGAGATGATAAAGAACGGCTATCCAAAGAAGGTGGGAGTCTTTATCGCCGGGCATTCCGCCCCTCCGGGCAAGAGGATGGGCCATGCCGGCGCCATCGTATCAGGAGGAACGGGAACAGCGGCAGAGAAGGTCGCCGCGTTCGCCGCAGTGGGCGTCGAGGTGGCCGACACGCCTGCTCAGATAGTGGATATAATGAAGAGACTTGTTTAATTGGAGGAAAAGTGCCGAGTACATACCTGATGATAAAGCCCGAGGCGGTCGCTGCCGGCCTCCAGGGTCAGATAATAGATCTCCTTCTGAAGAACCGGTGGACCATAAGAAGGATGAAGATGTTCAGATTCGACGATGCTCAGGCAGCCGAATTCTATGGTATCCATAAGGATAAGCCGTTCTTCGCCGATCTGATGAAATATATCGTCTCAGGCGACGTGATCGGCCTCGAACTGGAGAAGGAGGGGGACGTGATCGCCCTGACCAGGGAACTGGTAGGGGCTACCGATCCTGCCGACGCCCGGCCGGGGACGATCAGGTACATGTATGGCACTTCTCTGCAGGCAAATGCCGTTCATGCCTCAGATGCGCCCGAGTCGGCTGAAAAAGAACTTGCTATAGTCTTCACTGAAGACTAATATAAACGCTTCATGGAAAAGGATTTTCCAAGAATGGGGCTGGATCTCGGTCATAGTGCTGACAGGGATACCTTCACCTTCGAAGAGGAGTTTCCGGTCCGCGGTCCCGAGGGGAAGGATATACCCTGCAGGGCATCCGTAACGGCCGAATCGACCCGGACGGGCAGCAGGTATCTGCTCGAGGGGCGAATAGAAGCAGACATCAGCGGCGACTGCAGCAGATGCCTGAAAGCGTTTGATTTCAGGGTAGTTGCGGAATTCAGCATGATGCTGCACCGGGGAGGCAGGGGGCACGGGGGGAACGAGGAAGAGGATTTCGTGCAGATCAATGAGGCGCAGGAATTCGATTTCGATATCTTCCCCGCGGTCCACGAGGCGGTAGTCCTCGATATGCCCATAAAGTATTTGTGCGCAGAGAGTTGCGCTGGTATCTGTCCCGGTTGTGGGACGGATCTGAACGAGGGAGCCTGTGATTGCGGTGAGAAGACTGTCGATCCGAGGTGGGGCCCCCTTAAAAAACTGTTGAAAGAAGAAGACGATAAGTGAATATTCCCGGGAACCGGGGATATGACGGAGAGAAACGGAGCAATATTCCCGGGAACCGGGGATATGACGGAGAGAAACGGAGCAATATTCCCGGGAACCGGGGATATGACGGAGAGAAACGGAGCAATATTGACGGGAACCGGGACAATATTCCCGGGAATCGTGAGGAGTAGATATGGCAGTCCCGAAGAGAAGGACATCGAAATCTAAAAAGAACATGCGGCGGGCTCACTGGAAAGCCCAGCCCCCTACCGCAGCCAAGTGTTCGCACTGCCATCAGCCCAAGCAGCCCCACGTGGTATGCCCCAGCTGTGGCTATTATGCGGGACGTGAGGTAATCAAGCCCCAGGAAGAAGAGAGTTAGGCCATCTTTGCCGCACTCTCCTTTAGAGGCTGTTACCCGGACTGAAGGTCCGGAGCGGGTATGGCGATGAGGATAGCACTTGATGCCATGGGCGGCGACAATGCGCCCGAGGCTATTGTAGATGGAGCTGTCGAAGCAGCGAATGAAGCCAATGGACGTTTCGAGCTGATACTCGTCGGCCGGCAGGATGAGCTCGAACGCTATATTTCCGAAAGCGGACTTTCCACTGGAAATATCGAGATCGTCCACGCTCCTGATGTGATCAGCATGTCGGAGAGTCCGGCGACCGCTATAAGGCGCAAACGCGAGGCGTCTATCGTCGTTGCGACAAGGCTTCACAAGGAGGGAAAGGCGGACGCGGTGGTAAGCGCCGGTAATACCGGAGCTGCAGTCGCCAGTTCGCTCCTTTCACTCGGCAGGATGCCGGGCATCGACCGGCCCGCGATAGCCCTCTTCTTTCCATCGCGTAACGGCGGGACGATAGTGCTCGACGGGGGGGCGAATTCGGACAACGTGCCGATGCATCTCGAGCAGTTCGGGTACATGGGCGCCGCCTATGCGGAGCTGATACTCGGCAGGAAGGACCCTAAGGTCGGGTTGCTCAATATTGGCGAGGAATCCTCCAAGGGGAGCGAGTTGACCAGGGAAGCCCACGAGCTTCTCGCTGCGAGCGGACTGAACTTCGCAGGTAATGTCGAGGGAATGGACGTGATCGCGGGTAAGGTGGATGTCGTCGTAACAGACGGGTTCACCGGGAACGTCCTTCTGAAGTTTGCCGAGAGTGTCGCTCACTATTTCGGCAACATCATCAAGGAAGGTATCGAGGAAAGCTTCAGGGCGAAGATCGGTGCTGGATTCCTCAAACCGGTCTTGAAAAAGATGGGAAGATCGCTCGATTACGCGGAGTACGGCGGTATGCCGCTCCTCGGAATCGACGGCGTAACGATAATCGGTCACGGCGGATCATCCGCCAAGGCTGTCAAGAACGCCGTCCTGGCCGCCGAGAAATTCGTGAAACTCGACGTGAACGGGAGCATAAAGGATAGAATAAAGGAAACGCAGTGATAAAACCGTGTGAGCCGAAAGGCGCCAGGATAACCGGGATCGGGCATTACCTTCCCGAAAAGATCCTGACCAACGCCGATTTCGAGAAGATTGTCGACACGAGCGATGAGTGGATCCTGACCCGCTCGGGGATCAGGGAAAGACATATCGCAGCCGATGGTGAGGTGTCGAGCGATATGGCGTTCGAAGCGGCAAAGATGGCTCTTGCCGATGCGGGAGTCGACCCGAAAGATCTCGACATGATCATCGTTGCTACGGTGACACCCGATATGCCTCTCCCGTCTACAGGCTGCCTGCTGCAGGAGAAGCTCGGCGCGAAAAAAGCCGCGGCATTCGATGTTGCCGCAGCGTGCTCGGGATTCATATACGGGCTTTCGGTCGGTTCGGCGATGATCTCGGCTGGTAAAGCACAGAAGGTCCTTGTCATCGGTGTGGAGACACTTTCAAGCATCACCGATTACACCGACCGTACGACATGTGTACTTTTCGGAGATGGATGCGGCGCGGTTGTGCTTGAGGAGGGGAAACCGGGAGAAGGGGTACTTAGCACTTTCATGCAGAGCGACGGCGGCGAAAAGGAACTGCTCTACATCACCGCCGGCGGTTCGAAGACGCCACTTACGGCCGAAAGTATCGAGGCGGGGGATCAGTATATAAAGATGAAGGGCGACGGACTCTTCAAGTACGCTGTCAGGGCGATGGTAGATGCCGCCAGACATACGCTCAAGGAAGCGGGCCTCGGGGCAGAGGATGTAAGTTTCCTGATACCGCATCAGGCGAATATAAGGATAATCGAAGGGGTCAGGAAGCGCCTGAAATTGAAGAAAGAACAGGTAGTAGTAAATATAGACCGTGTAGGAAACACGTCGTCGGCGAGTATACCGATAGCGTTCTCCGAATTGAAAGAGAGCGGTACCCTCAAGAAGGGCGACCTCGTTATAATGGTCGCGTTCGGCGGCGGCCTGACATGGGGCGCCGCGCTGATCAAGTACTGACCGCGGATATTATAGAGGAGACACAAGAATGAAGACAGCGATGTTGTTCCCGGGTCAGGGGTCACAGTTTACAGGAATGGGAAAGGATCTGGCCGAGCGGTTCCCCGCAGTCGCGAGGATCTACGAAGAGGCTGACGATATCCTCGGATTCAGCATATCGAAGCTCTCTTTCGAAGGCGATACCGAAGTGCTTACCGAGACGAGGAACGCCCAGCCGGCGATCCTTCTAAACAGCCTGGCCGTCGCGCGCGTCATGAAGGACGAGGCGGGCCTGGAGCCGTCTATCGTCGCTGGTCACAGCCTCGGTGAGTATTCGGCGCTGGCAGCGGCCGGTGCGTTCGACGACATGGATGCCCTGCGTATAGTGCGCATGCGCGGAGAGCTTATGTTCGACGCGGGGCTGAGGCAGCCCGGCACCATGGCCGCTATCATCGGTATGGAGACTGAGGATGTAAGAGCCGTATGCGAGGAAGCGAGTACGGGCGATACTGTGGTCGTGCTGGCTAATATAAACTCGCCGGGTCAGATCGTCATCTCCGGTCATATAGAAGCCGTTGACAGGGCTATGAAGCTCGCCGAAGATAAGGGTGTACGCAAGGTCGTCAAGCTGAATGTCAGCGGGGCGTTTCATTCTCCGCTCGTCGCTCCGGCGCAGGATGAGCTGGTCGAATATATAAAGAGTTTCGAGATAAAGGATACTACGGCTGATGTCGTCTGCAATGCCGACGCGAAGATAATAAGACGGCGCGAGGAGATAATCGACGCACTGTCGAGGCAGCTTACCAGCCCGGTCCTCTGGTCCGATTCCATGAGTGTGCTTACCGCCGGTTGGGACGGGGAGATCCTCGAAGTCGGACCGGGCAAGGTGCTCAGCGGTCTCATGAAGAGGATAGACAGGGCCAGGAGCGTAGAGACTGTCGGCACCGCCGATCAGCTGACCCAGGTCATAGAGCGCGAGACCGTAGCGTAAAGATTTCCTTTACGAGCGGAAGCGTTTCTGATATAGAGGTTTTCCAAATGACCGGACTGAATGGAAATACGGCGATAGTTACAGGCGCCGGGCGAGGGATCGGGAGGGACATAGCCCTTTCGCTCTCCGGGCAGGGTGCCGATGTTGCGGTCCTCGATGTCGATATCGAGGGAGCGAAGGAGACCGCCGGGCTCATCGAAGAGGCCGGACAGGGCTCGATCGCTGTAAAGTGCAACGTTGCCGACTACGCCGAGGTCCAGGAATGTGTCAAGGAGGTACTCGGCTGGCGTGATCAGGTACACATACTGGTCAACAACGCCGGGATCACACGTGACAATCTCCTTCTCCGCATGGGGGAGGAAGAATGGGATACCGTGATAAAGATCAACCTCACCGGCACGTTCAACATGACGAAGGTCGTCACCAGGCACATGTTCAAGAAGCGTTACGGACGCGTAGTGAACATAGCTTCGGTGATAGGCCAGATGGGTAACGCGGGACAGAGTAATTACGCTGCGAGCAAGGCCGGCATCATAGGGTTTACAAAATCGGTGGCTAAGGAGTTTGCTCCCCGGGGAGTGACCGCTAACGCCATCGCCCCGGGATTCATTGACACGCCGATGACGGGTGTCCTCCCGGAGGATGTTCAGGAGCAGATGCGCCGCATGATACCGCTCGGCCGTTTCGGATCGGGAGACGATGTTGCAAATGTCGTCCTCTTTCTCGTATCGGAACTGGGCGCGTATGTCACAGGACAGGTAATAAACTGTGACGGCGGCATGGTCATGGCGCGTTGACGGGGAATCAAGACTAAGGAGGTAGGCCGGACCATGAGTACTATCGAGGAAAGAGTAAAGAAAGTAGTTGAAGACCAGCTTTCAGTCAACCAGGACCAGATTACGCCTGAGGCGTCTTTTATCGACGATCTCGGAGCTGATTCGCTCGATACCGTCGAGCTCGTGATGGCTCTCGAGGAGGAGTTCGGGGTAGAGATACCAGACGAAGAAGCCGAGAAGATCACGAAGGTCGGCGAGGCCATAGATTACGTCAAGGCGCACGTGACGGAATAACTGTCGCCTGCTGACTTGAGAAAATTCGAACTATCCTGAGATCAGGGGGATAAAGTGTCCACTGACGGCAGAAGAGTGGTCGTTACAGGCATGGGCCTGCTCAGTTGCTGCGGGAAGACCGTTGAGGAGAACTGGAAGAACGTCTCGGCGGGGATACCCGGCTACGATACGATCAAGGCATTTGATGCAAGCGAATATACATCCCAGGTCGCGGGCGAGGTCAATGATTTCGACCCGCTCGAGTACATCGACCGCAAGGAATCGAAGAGGATGGACCGATCCTCGCAGCTTGCAATGGCCGCTGCAGTCGAGGTGATGAAGGCTTTCGACGGTTTCGAATACGACGGGAATGACGTAGGAACGGTCATCGCGTCCGGGATCGGCGGCATCAAGACCTTCGAGACGCAGCACTCCAACTATGTCAGCAAGGGGCCGTCCAAGATAAGCCCCTTCTTCATCCCCATGATGATAGCCGATATCTCCTCGGGACTCGTATCGATCCGGTACGGCCTCAAGGGCCCCAATTTCGCTACGGTGTCGGCGTGTGCCTCGGCGGGGCACGGTATCGCGACTTCTTTCATGATGATAAAGCAGGGCTATACGAAAGCGGTCCTGACAGGGGGCACGGAAGGGACTATCTCCCCGATGGCTCTCGGGGGATTCTGTTCGATGAAGGCCCTGTCCACAAGGAACGATGACCCGCGGGGTGCGAGCAGGCCGTTCGATATCGACCGTGACGGTTTCGTCATGGCGGAAGGTTCCGGACTGGTCATGCTCGAGGACCTCGAGTACGCGAGGGCGCGCGGCGCGAAGATATACGCCGAGCTGGCTGGAGTCGGACTGACCGGAGATGCGCACCACATCACCTCTCCGGCACCTGGGGGCGCAGGCGCTGTGGAAGCGATGAAGATGGCGATACGTGACGCGGGTATAGAGCCTGCCGAGATACAGTACGTCAACGCCCATGGAACATCGACGCAATACAACGACAAATCAGAATCGGAAGCGATAAGGACTGTGTTCGGTGCAGGCGAGGGTCCGCTCGTCAGCTCGACGAAATCGTGTTCGGGACACATGCTCGGGGCAGCAGCTGGATTCGAGTTCATAATGTGCGTCAAGGCCATCCTCGAAAAGACTGTTCCGCCTACGGCAAACCTCGATAATATCGATCCGGAATGTCAGCTCAATCACGTGCCGAAGAAATCTGTCGGCAGGGAGCTCGAATACGTGCTGAGCAATTCTTTCGGATTCGGCGGTCACAATGTCAGCCTTCTTATAAAGAAATTCGAGCAGTAAAGAGCAATCAGGACATATGGCCAGGTTCCTTGATATTTTCAGGAGATTATTCGGTGCGGCCGCGACCGAAGGCCCTGAGCACATCCCTCTGCTCGAAGAGAAGATCGGCTACAACTTTCGCGATAACAACCTCATCATCGAAGCTCTGACCCATCGTTCGATGCTCGGCGAGCTCAAGCCGGGCGAAGACGGGATCACCTACGAAAGACTCGAGTTCCTCGGCGACTCGGTCCTGGCGCTGGTCACCACAGATTTCCTCGTCAGGAACTTCCCGGAAGAGAACGAAGGGCAGCTGACACAGAAGAAATCTCTTCTCGTGAGCAAGACCGTCCTCACGAAGAAGGCGGAAGCGATAAATCTTAAAGATCATGTGATACTGAGCGAGAACGCCTTCAAAGGCGGAGTCCACGGGCAGGATTCTATCCAGACAGCCGTGCTCGAGGCGATAATCGGGGGTATCTACCTCGATGGCGGTCTCGAACCGGCCCGGACCATGGTGGAAAAGATCGTGCTGGACGATGTCGATGTGATCTTCGAGCATACGGACCACGTCAATTACAAGAGCCACCTGCAGGAATGGACCCAGAGCAAGTACAAGACATATCCCAAGTACAGGATCAGATCGACGACAGGACCGGAACACGACAAGATCTTCATCGTAGAGGTCAGGGCCGGGCATGGAGCCACTGGAAAGGGCAGGGGGAAGAGCAAGAAGGACGCCGAGCAGATGGCAGCCAAGGAGGCTCTCAAAAAACTCAGGCGGACCCACTAGGAAAGAGGCAAAGATGGGAGACGGTTCAAAGGGGACGAAACTTCCTTTCACATTCGGCGGTGACGCCGAAGCCTTCTGCGAGGAATGCGCGCTTCCATGTAACCTCGACGAGATGACGATCGATTGTCACAGGCGCCTCTTCCTTCAGGGGATGCTCAACTGCTCATATTTTGTGTACGGATACTGCTTCCTGATAGATGAGACGGGATGCGTTTTTGACAACGGAGGGAAGCACGATACATACTGGCTGCAGCTCCTCAACGACTACTTTCACAACACATCGCGCAAGGAGGAGGATGAGGCCTTCCTCGCCAGCCGCGCCGAGGCCGTCAAGCTGATCGACGCCCAGATAGAGCAGCAGAACGTCTACCTCTGCAGATACCTCGAACAATACTATACGCAGGTCATGGAGACTGGAGGGGGGCTATCCGAGGAGATGCTGTCGAAGCTGGACGACGCCTACCTTTCCATCCTCAGGGGGATCAGCCGCAAGACAGACTGATGAAGACAGGACAGGCTGCATTCTCTCTCCTTCTGTTCCTCGCTGTTACTGTAACGCTGACGGCGTGTTCCGATGCGGGAGAATATAAAAGGATAATATCCCTCGCACCGAACATCACCGAGACACTCTACGCACTGGGACTGGGAGACGAAGTCGCCGGCGTGACGAGATTCTGCGTTTGGCCGCCGGAAGCAGAAGGTAAACCTGAGGTCGGCGGTTACTTCGATCCAAATATCGAGGCGATCGTATCTCTACAGCCGGACCTGGTGATAATGCTTCCTGCGCATCAGCGGTTGCTCTCCTTTCTCGAAGAACTCGATATTGAGCATCTGATCGTTCCAAATGAGACTGTTTCGGAGATCATCGGGACGATAAGGGTGATAGGCGACAGGTGCGGGGTGAGCGAAAGGGGCGCCTCGCTTGCCGACTCGCTCGAATCCGCGGTCGACTCAGCCTGCCCCGCCGTTGAGAACGGTGTAAAGCCTCGTGTCCTGATCGTCGTCGACCGGCAGTACGGTACGCTCCCGGAAGAGGTCTATGCCGCTGCAGCGGGTACGTGGTACGACGAGCTTCTTCGAGCGGCGGGAGGTGTGAACGTGCTGAAAGAATCGGCCCCGGCATATCCAATGCTGTCTCCGGAATCTCTGGCCTACCTGCAGCCCGACATGATAATCGAGGTCGTCCCTGGAGCAGAAGAAAGAGGGCTGGATGCTCATTCGATCATCGCTGACTGGGAATCATTCGATATGCTGGAAGCGGTCACCGGCGGAAAGCTGCGAGTGATGACCGGGCGGTATGCAGCGGTGCCGGGTCCGAGGTTTATCCGCGTTCTCGAGGAATTCTGCGGCATGCTTCACAGCGGGGGTAATAACAAAAAGGGACGGCCGGAGCCGTCCCTCGAATAGTCATGATCTTCGAGCTGATCAGAACCTGTACGCTGCGGACGCGACGAATTCGGTCTCGGATCTCGTTTCTGTCAACCATTCGGTAGACCTCTCGAAGCTGCCTTGCGATATTGCCAGATCGACCGCAAGGACACCGTCAAAGACGTATCCGATTCCCGCCGTGTAGTAATGTCTTTCTTCGCTGATCGTCACGAAATCCCACTCGGTAGTGAGCCAGAATTCGTTCCCCTGTTCCTCGACGTACGTGAGCTCGTCTATTCCCCTGAACGGTATGGGCAGATACATGTAGCCCGCTCTGAAGGAAAGCGCCGTCGACGGGATCGTCAACTCTGCCCCGGCCCTGTATGACCAGACCTGTTTCATGACGTCGATCGTGGGATCATTCTCATAGTACATCTGCTGTCCGTTATATTCTGTCTGCCTGTAATCGGCGTAAGAGATGTCGAGGGCGACGACCAGGTTCTCTGCCTGCAACGATGTGCCGAAGCGGAAATTCATCGGCAGGGTGTATTTTTCCTCTCCGTAGAAGGGGTAGGGATCTGTCGTCCATCCCGATCCATCTTCATAGGTGCCGTCATAATATTCCGAGCCTGATCCCTGGTAGGTTATCCATGTGGGTGTCGTGAATACAAAACCGGCATGGAAGAAATTGCTCATCCTGGCGATTATGCCGAATTCGAAGCTTACTCCGTCGAGATCGGCTGTTACATCGTCGGTGAAGACGTATGAGGAATCTCCCGGGCCGGAGTATGAGATCTCCTCGGTAAAGCCGGGGGATTCATCCCATATTACGAAGGTTCCGCCGACTGCGATGTTTCTGGTGATGTTTCCCGCTACGGCAAACTTGTAGTGGTATATGCTTCCTGTCTGGAGGAAGACGTTCCTCACTTCGCCGGACAGGTCGGTCCTCGGTGCATCCTTGACATACTCGAGATTGGAAGAGCCGACTCTGAATACACCGAAGCCGAACTTGAGGTCGGTGGTGTATGTCTCATAAGGGAAGAGCGCGGCGATATGACCGAAGGCGGTATATGATCCCTGGGTGCTCGCCTGCGTCCCGTCGTAATTCTCATCGATATCCTGCCACAGCTGGTGCAGGCCGAAGGAGATCTCCTTGCCGTTGGCCCTGGCGATACCTGCCGGGTTATAGATCAGTCCAAGCGCGTCATCGCTGATCGAGGTGTACGCGCCACCCATTCCCCATGCCTTGGCTCCCGTTCCCCAGGTGTCAAGAGTGGATAGTCTCTCCAGCGTGAGAACACCCATCGTCTGAGCCCCGGCGCCGGCAGGGAGGGCCAGAAGAAGCAGAAGCAGCGATGTCGGGGCCAGGATCTTTTTTATGTCGAGCATGACCATTCTTCCTTTCAGGGGCTGCCTAAACCGTATTGTACAGCATTTGAAGTATAGGAGATACGCCGCTTGATGTCAACGAACTCCCCACACTCCGCTCAATGCCGGAGTACCGTTTGTTTTTGCCCGCAGGCGCCGGGTCAGGTATAATAAGAAGTATGAGACTAACAACGAGATACGGAAAACTGCTGCTCACAGCGGCTGCTGCTGCCTGCCTGATCCCCTGCCCGGGAAAGGCGCAGGAAGCTGTTAACAGGACCGCTCAGGCCTATTATATGCGCGGCTCCTTCATGGAGGCTGGTAACGATCTGGTACTTGCCTACACTTATTACACATATGCCGCAAAGTACGAACCGGACAACGCGGCTATCGACTATGCCCTCGCAAGGGTGACCCTCGAGATGGGCAAGTTCGACGAAACGCGCAAGCATGCCGAGCGGCTGATCAAAAAGGAGATATACGGATCGAGTGCCCGGCTGATCCTCGCAGAGGTCGAATATGAGGAAAATAACAGGGAAAAGGCGATAGAACTTCTAGATAGCGTCAGGGAGAGCGAAGATGTGCCCCGGTTCGAGGTATACAAGTTTCTCGCGAGAATATACCTCGAGATGGAGGATCTTGACTCGGCTCGCGATGCCCTCGAACGGGCCCGCGAACTGGATCCGGGCGATCTGTTTGTCCACTACAGGCTCGGCCTCATCTATGCCGACAGCGGGGATGGGGAAAAAGCCGTCGAGTCCCTGAAGAAGGCTATAGCGGTGAATCCGGATTTCGCCGGATCGTATCTCGCACTCGGATCGATACTGCTGCATTATGGAGATATCGAGGGAGGGGCAAAGGCTTTCGAAACTGTTGTCGAACTCGATCCCGGCAACCGGACCGCGGTGGCGGAGTTGACAAGGCTCTACCTGGACAGCGGCAGGCTGGAAGATGGCGTGGTCCTGCTCGAGCCTCTGTATCAGGAGCGCAAGCTGGGTGAGAGCGGCAAATTCACACTCGGGCGTTTCTACTTCGGGCTCGGCAGGTACGAAGACGCGCTGGTCGTGTTCCGTGGACTTCTCGCCACTGCCGGAGAGAAGCCGCAGATAATGAGAGCCATCGCCGAGATCGAGATGGACAGGGGTAACTTCAGGACCGCGTTCGAGTATCTAGACAGACTCATCGAGATCGAGCCCGACATGTTCAGCAATTACATCGGCATGGTCCTTCTGGCAAACGGACTCGCGGGTGAACCGTCCAGCCCTGAGGAGGACAAGAGGTTCTCCAGTGTCGAGGGATCGATGTATCTCAGGGAAGCCGTCAGGCGGATGGACCGGACCCAGTATTCAGACAATTTTATAGTAGGCACAGTCTACAGAAAGATAGATGACAACGAGAGAGCCGAGCAGTTCCTCCTGGCCGCGGAAGAACTGTCGCCGCAGGAAAGAGGCGTCCTTCTCGAACTTGCCGCGCTCTACGAGGAGCAGGGCAGGTATGACGAAGCGATACAGCGGATCAGGATCGTATACAGGAACGAACCGGAAGACCCGAGTATAAACAATTTTTAAGGATATATCCTTGCCGTAAAGGGCGACAGTCTTGATCTGGCAGAGGAGCTTGTCAGGAAAGCGCTCGAAATGGATCCCGCGAACGGGTACTACCTCGACTCGCTCGGCTGGGTGAAGTTCAAGAAGGAAGAGTTTTCCGGCGCGCTGGAAATTTTGCTGAGCGCCTCGGAGATCGTGACTGACGACCCGGTGATATGGGAGCATATAGGCGATGCGTACATGAAACTCGGTCAGCCCGAACTGGCCCTCGAGTCGTATCATCGCTCGGCTGAGATCGATCCGGATCGTCCCGAGATCGAGGCGAAGGTGCTTCAGGCCCGCGGTGCCGCGTCCAGGGCGGAGAAGAAAATTGAATAGGGCCCTCGGAATCCTCCTTGTCCTTCTGATCGCGGCCTCCTGCGCGGACGCTCCGCCTCCCGGCGAGGCCATCCCTTCAGATGACGGAACGCTAGCATCCCTTTTTCCTCCCCAGGCATCGATGGATGACTGCCGGATCGAGATAATCGACGCGTCTCAGACTTGATCTTCCGAAGTACAGGATAAAGGGAACATGCGCCATCTACCGCTCGCCTGATGGTTCGGCGCAGATCGATTTTCTTCACTCGAGCCTCTTCGGTTCGTACAGGGAGGACGCGTCGATCTTCATCTCCGGAGATTCGATCGCGATCCAGGATAACGAGCGTGGTACGTTCCGGGGAACGAAAGAGACTCTTGTCCACCTGGAAGATCATTTCGAGTTCGAGGTGATGCCGAAGGATATCCTCGTTTTCATGCTTCTCGAGGCCCCTTTTATCAAGGACCTGAAAGATCCGGTTTTTACCGCTTCCGGCGGGGGATGGAAGCTCTCCGGTGAATGGAGGGAGCGAAAGCTTCAGATCGAGGGAGAGGATGGCAAAGGCCCTGTAAAACTGAGGATATGCACCATTGACGGAAAAGGCTGTTACGAAGCAAGATACGGGTATGGGTCTGGCGGCGGGACTGGAGGCTATCCTGAAAAGATAGTCTGTGAGAGTGTCGGCGGCAGTGAGAGGCTGTCGGTGACTGTAGAGTCTGTCGAAAAAAAAACGGACTGAATTGGAACAAGTCCGGCTCAACGGGGTAATAGACGATGAAGGACAAGGAAAAGGGAGACGAGGGTTTGAACCTGCAAGAGCCGCTTAGAGGGAATCGTAAAGGGTTCTCCGAGAGAACCGATGAGGAATTGATCCTGATGGTCCAGGAGGGCCAGAACCAGGCGTTCGACATCCTCGTCGGAAGGTACAAGAACCGTCTTTACTCGTACCTGTTCAGATTGCTCGGCAACGAGAGTGAGGCGGAGGAGTTCGCACAGGAGACTTTTGTCAGGGCGTATATGCACGCCGACAAGTACAAGACGATCGCGAGGTTCTCGACATGGCTCTACACTATAGCGACAAACCTCGTCAGGAACAGGATAAGGAATATTAAGAGAAGGCCGAAGACGATCAGCATGTGGACTGAAGACAGTGGCGGGGAGGACGGAAGGTGGGTCGATCTCAAGGACGACTCGCCCAACCCGGAGGAGACGATGGACCAGACAAGATTGCAGGAGCTGATCCAGCAGGCCATAGAGAAGATACCTTCCAAGTACCGCCCGTCATTCGTGCTCAGAGAGATCAACGGGCTGAGTTACGAGGAGATAGCGGCGACGACGGGACTGAAGCTCGGGACCGTCAGGTCGCGGATCAATCGTGGAAGGATGCACTTCAAGAAGGCGGTTTCACCCCTTCTGGGTAACGATTTGAGATTCAAGGGGAATTGACATGAAATGCAGAACAGCAAAGGATTACTTCTGTCGAAACCGTGACGGCACTCTCGATGAGTCCGAAAGGATGCGTCTCCAGGAGCACCTGAGCCAGTGTCCCGAATGCGCCGGATTCTGCGGAGAGATGGACGGATGCCTCGAGATGCTCGGGGATCTGGGCGAGATCGAGGTCTCCGAGAACTTCGAGTGGAACCTCAAGCGCAGGATCGCGATGGAAAAATCGAAGGCGATGCGCAGCAGGGGCGTTTCAGATGTCGGCGGATTGATATGGGGATCGAAGTTCGTTGCCGCCGCTGCCGCTACGCTTGTCATCGCTCTTGCCGGCGCGTGGATGCTGGTCGGGAGGGATTCAGTTGACCTGGAAGCCGGGGAAAGGCTCGCACAGGAGACTGTGAGGACGAGTGCGCAGCAGCAGCGGGGAGAGGTGCGATTCACGCAGACAGGATACCCCGCGGGGATCCAGTACGTATCCGATGATTATCTCGGAGACGTTCAGCTCGAGGGAAATTCGAGGCAGCTCCCGTTCAGTATGGCCTCGGACCCGAGGATGGATTATCTGCTCCGCGAGAACGAACTCCTCAGGCGGAAGGTAGAGACTCTGAGGTTGCAGAACGCCTATATGCAGAAGATCCTGATGAAGCAGCGTGCGATCGACCGCAGCAGAAAAAAGTAGCGGTAAAGTCGTTGATAAGAGCTCCGGCAGGCGCTCCCGGCGGGGAGCGCCTTTTTTCTTGCCCGTTTCGGCGGTTGCCCGTATGTTTCTACGCAGGAGGTGGATATGAGATTCGGAGCCTTGATTGCGGCCCTTCTGGGAAGTATCATGCTGCTGGTTCCGTCCTGCGGAAACAGAGGCATTTTTATTCCACCCGGGTCATACAGCAATATTGTCCTGGTAACCGAGTCAGGTGAGCCGGGGGGCATCAACGACCCGATCATCCGGACCCTGCAGCATCCAGTAGACTACTATTCGAAACTGGAGATCCAGTTCAGGCTCCGCATGGTCTCCTCGTACGATTTCGACAAGGAACCTCCCACCAAGAACATGGTGATATACGGCGTCGTCCGGGAGGGCCGGACGGGGCAGCTGATCGAGAATTTCATCGGGACAAACAGTGTCAGGAAAGTCCTCGAGGGGAAGAATCACGTCTTCCAGAGGATCGATTATCCGGTCAAGGGGCAGCTTACCGTAATAGTCACTGCTTCGTCTCCCGACAGGCTTCGAAAGGTCACTGAAGAGAACGGGCAGTTGATCCGGGACATCATCGAGAAAGCGAACCGGAAAAGGCTGAGAGAGAATCTCCTGCTCAGGGAGAAAGTAGAGACAGCGGCGGACCTGAAGGCCCAGTATGGATTTACGATCAGGGTGCCTGACGAGTACAGGCTGAACAGAGACTGGGGCAAACTTCCGGGTGTGGAGATCCTGAGGGACTATCCGCACAGGGGTGTGACGATATCCTGGTTATCATGGAACAGCAAGTCGCTGACAGTGGCAGATTCCACGGCGCTATACGATCTGCGCGCGAAGGTAGTCTTCAGTATCCATGACAAGGAAGTGATGCGCCCCGAGCTTGTCTCCTGGAGTATGGATGAGTTCGGCCCCTACACCGCTGTCAGGATGGACGGCTACTGGGAGAGTAGTGTAGACCTGTATGGAGGGCCGTTCATCTGTTTCTTTGTCCACGACAGGGTCCGGGGAAAGATATGGATGATCGATGCCCTGGTCTATGCGCCCGGTTTCGACAAGCACACCCTGCTCAGGGAGGCAGTCGCGGTTGCCGAGACGTTCAGGGTGAATTGAACGACTTACTGCACTTGACAGGGGAACGCGCCCTCTGATAGCCTGAAAGCCGTATATAGACCTGAGGGAAAGGCATATATGAACGACGATTTGAGCGCCGAGACAAGACAGTTGCAGGAGAGGTACGACAGGTCTCCTGAGTCGAGGATCTTCGCGCCGCTGGCCGATGCCTATCGCAAGAGCGGAGAGATCGACAAAGCGATCGAACTCTGTGAGAAAGGGCTCGAAGGGTATCCCGACTATGCCAGCGCGCATGTCATCCTGGGAAAATGTTTCTATGACAAGGGCGCGACCGAACGTTCACGCGCCGAATTCGAGCGTGTGATAGAGATCGATCCGGAGAACATGGTCGCCCTGAAGTTCATGGGAGATATCCTGATGGCTGAAGGCGACAGGGATGCCTCGATATCCTGCTACAGGAGAATCCTCGCGATAGATCCGACTAACGAGGAAGTATCCGTAAGACTAAAGGGGCTGGAGGACGAATTTCATGAGAAGGAAATAGACCTCGACGATGCCGGGACCGTCAGGAAGACGGAGCAGCCTGCCGATCTGGCCACTATGACCCTCGCCGGCATATACGCGGCTCAGGGTTATTACAACAAGGCCCTCAAGATATACAATGAGATCATCGACGCCGAACCGGACAACAGGGAAGCGGCGGAGATGATAGGTAAGATCAAGGAGATGATCGACTCCTCGGACAGGGAAGTGGAAGAGACCTTCGACGAGGAAGTGATGTCGATCTCGATCGACGATATCAGCGACGACATGATAGAGAATACGGCCGGACCGGGCATCGGTTCTGCCGGGGATGAAGACGAGGACGAGGATGAGGCGGAAGAGGCGGCTGATGTGCCGGAGGAAGATGAGCTTGTGATCGAGGGTTCGGTCCTCGGTGATGAGGACGAGCTTGAAGCAGTGGCGCGCGAGCTCGAAGAGGCGGATAGAGGGGACCTGCTGGAAAATGAAGCTCCTGAGGATGAGCCTCACGAGGGAGCGGCCCGGGAAGGGATGGACAACTTCAGGCGATGGCTCCAGGGAATGCATGACGATCCCGGGAACGACAAGCAGTAAAGGGAAGGAAAATCTTGGCAGATACGAGTGATTTCAGGAATGGACTTATCCTCAGGATGGACGAGCAGCTCTACACCATCGTCGAGTTCCAGCACGTCAAGCCGGGTAAGGGCGGAGCGTTCGTAAGGACGAAACTGAAGAAGTTGCCTGGAGGAGCGGTCATCGACAAGACCTTCAGGGCCGGGGAGAAGATATCGACTGTCCGCGTGGAACGGCATACGTATCAGTATCTCTACAAGAGTGATGATTTCTATTATGTGATGGATACAGAGACTTACGAGCAGTTCCCGCTTGCAGAGGGATTGCTCGCGGATCTGCTCCCTTATCTGAAGGAGAGCATGGAGCTCTCTGTCCTGCTCGACGGTGAGACTCCTATCGCGGTGGAGCTTCCGACATTCGTAGAACTTGAAGTGACAGAGACGGAGCCCGGCCTGAGGGGCGATACGGCGCAGGGCGGATCCAAGCCGGCGAAAGTAGAGACGGGAGCGATCGTGACCGTGCCGCTGTTCATCGAGCAGGGGGACGTCCTGAAAGTAGATACGAGGACCGGTAAATATATTGAGCGGGTATAATGGCATTGTCTGACAGGATAAAAAGACTGATCCAGATCCTCAGGGAAGAGGATCTGGACGAGATAGAAGTCAGGAACTGGTTTTCGGGCATACGTATCGCCAGGCGAAGGGGCGCATCTCAAGCCGCCCTGGCTGAGGATGTCCGGGAAGAGCCTGAAGCCGAAGCCGTTCCTCCCGCCGCGGAGCTTCCGGAGCCCCCGGCGGCTGTGGAAGCGGAGCCTTCCGGGGATGAAGGGCTTGAAGAGATAGTATCCCCGATGGTTGGGACGTTCTACAGGTCCGCAGGCCCGGAGGTCGGTCCCTTCATCAGTGAGGGAAGCCGCGTTGAGATCGGCCAGGTACTCTGTATCATCGAGGCGATGAAGCTGATGAACGAGATCGAAGCGGAGCAGGGCGGGATCATCCGGAAGATCCTGGTAGAGGATTCTCAGCCTGTAGAGTTCGGTCAGCCCCTTTTTCTTGTGGAATCGGCCTGATCCTTGCAAAAAACCTTCCGGCAGACCGGAATCGATACGGATTCCGGTTTCAATACATAACTAGTTTATGAATAACGCGTTAGCCGTATAAGGCGGGATTTCGTCTTTTCGGCTGCCGCTCACGGGAAGGTGTACGGGATGAACATCAAGAGCATCCTCGAGGCAATGATCGCAAAAGGCGGCTCCGATCTCCATTTGAAGGCCGGTCTTCCGCCGGTTACCAGGGTCGACGGAAAACTGATCCATCTGGATTTTGACAGGCCCTCTCCGAAGGACATGGAAGAGGTCGCCGATCAGATCCTCACTCCTCCCCAGAAGGACCGTTTCAAGAATACCCGTGAAGTCGATTTCGCTTTCGGCGTATCCGGCCTTGCCAGGTTCAGGGCCAATTTCTACGTTCAGCGCGGATCTATAGCGATGGTCTTCAGGCATGTCCCCGTGGAGATCAAGTCGGTCGACGAGCTCGATCTTCCCGAGATACTGAAGGACCTGGCAAAGAAACCGAGAGGGCTGATGTTCGTTACCGGAACGGTCGGAAGCGGAAAGTCGACGACTCTCGCCGCGATGGTCAGGGAGATAAACGAGAATGCTAACAAGAATGTCATCACGATAGAGGACCCGATCGAGTTTCTTCACCAGGACAGAAAGAGCATCATCAACCAGCGCGAGATAGGGAGTGATACATCTTCCTTCCACGAAGCGCTGCGGCACATCCTGAGGCAGGACCCGGACGTGATCCTCGTTGGAGAGATCCGTGACGCCCTGACGATGGAGATCGCCCTTATGGCAGCCGATACGGGCCACCTCGTCCTCTCCACACTCCATACGATCGATGCTACCCAGACGATCAACCGCGTTATCTCGTTCTTTCCGCCTCACCAGCACCAGGAGATCAGATATCTTCTCTCCTCGACGCTGCAGGCGGTCATCTCGCAGCGCCTCATTCCGGTCAAGGAAGGCAAGGGCCGGGTGCCCGCGGTGGAAGTTATGATTGTAACTTCTACGATCCGCGAGTATATTATTGACCCAGACAAGGCGCCCTTGATCAAGCAGGCGATCAGGGAGGGAGTGACGTCCCACGGGATGCAGAGTTTCGACCAGTCGCTGATGCAGCTTCTCAGCAATGGAAGTATCAGCATGGAAGAGGCCCTGAAGAACAGCTCCAACCCGCACGAGTTTGCTTTGCGTCTCAAGGGTATCCATGCCACGAGTGACAAGACATGGGATACCTTCGAGGGTGCCGAGACGACCGGTGGCTCAACCACTGGCGAACTCTAGAACGGGTCGATGTACAATAAAATCCTGATAGCCGCGAGGGGCGAGATCGCCCTGCGAATCATACGTGCGTGCAGAGAGCTGGGCATCAGGACGGTCGCCGTCCATTCGGAGGCGGACACTGAGTCTCTCCATGTCAAATTTGCCGATGAGGACGTGTGTATCGGTAAGGCCCAGCCCATCGAAAGCTATCTCAATGTCCCCAGGCTGATAGCAGCGGCCGAGATCACCGGCGCTGACGCTGTTCACCCCGGATACGGATTCCTCGCCGAGAGCCCATACTTCGCCGAAGTATGCCTGTCCTGCAATCTCGACTGGATCGGGCCCGCGCCTTCGCTGATGGAGAAGATGGGGCACAAGTCGGAGGCCAGGAGGCTGATGAAGGAGGCGGGGCTTCCCATAATTCCAGGGAGCGAAGGGATCGTCGAAGGTGAGGAGGTGGCGCTGAAGCTGGCCGGCCAGATCGGGTATCCCGTCATGATAAAAGCCGTTGCCGGAGGAGGAGGCAGAGGGATCAGGATCGTGCGAGGAATTGATGAACTCTCCTCGCTCTTCCACGCTGCAGGTGCCGAGGCTGAGGCATCGTTCGGGGATGGCGGACTCTACCTCGAGAAATACCTCGAGAACCCGAGGCACATCGAGGTACAGGTCTTCGGTGACGGGAACGGAAGAGCCGTTCATCTCAGGGAACGTGAGTGCAGCATCCAGAGGAGGCATCAGAAACTCATAGAGGAATCACCCGCCCCGGGAATACCCGCAGAGATGAGGGAGAAGATACTCGATTACGCTGTCAGGGGCGCGCAATATGTGAAATACGGATCCCTGGGAACGGTCGAGTTCCTCGTCGATAAAGTAGGGAACGTATATTTTCTCGAGATGAATACGAGGGTTCAGGTGGAGCATCCGGTGACGGAGATGGTCACGGGAGTCGACCTGATCAAGGAGCAGATCAGGCTCGCCTCGACCGGGGAAAGCCCGTTGCTCGACGGGAATCCCGATATAAGAGGCCACGCGATCGAGTGCAGGATCAACGCTGAGGATCCCGAAAAGGAATTCAAGCCTTCCCCGGGCCTCGTTTCTTTCTATCATCCTCCAGGGGGGCCGGGAGTAAGGGTCGACTCGCATCTCTATGCCGGGTATACCGTGCCGCCCTACTACGATTCGCTGCTGGCAAAGATAATCACATGGGGCGAGACGAGGGAAGAGGCCCGGACCCGTATGATCAGGTCGCTCGAGGAATGCGTGATCGAGGGAGTGCCGACGACTATCGCGTTTCACCTGTGGATACTCCGTCATGAAAAGTTCATAAGTGGAGAGTTCGATACTTCTTTTATCGACAGGAGCGGAAGATGATCTCGAACCGTGGCGGGATCCGTTTCTTCGCCACTGCCGGTGAGGCCTCCGGTGAAAGCTATCATGGGGCCGTTGTCGTAGTGATCGATGTCCTGAGGGCGACCAGTACGATCCTGGCCGCTCTCGAAAACGGCGCTGCGAGGGTTCTGCCGGTGGAGAGCATCGAGACCGCTACAAGGCTTGTGAGCCTCTCGGACAGGGGGGACAAACTCCTTGCGGGCGAGCAGAAGGGGCTGCCGATAGAAGGATTCGACCTGTTCAATTCACCGTCCGAGCTCGACAGGAATACGATCGGCGGCAGGACGATCATACTTGCCACTTCGAACGGTACGCCCGCGATCGCGGCCGCCGCGGCGAAGGCGGGCAGGCTGATCATCTGTTCGATACTCAATGTCGATGCCGTCGCGGAAGAGGTGTCGGGTGTGGATGACCTGGTCATCATATGCAGCGGGAACCATGGCAGGATAGCCGGCGAGGACCTGCTGTGCGCAGGGCTTCTTATCGGCGCTCTCTCACCGCCAGTAGCCGCTACTTCTCTCGATGATTCTGCGTCGGTCGCCGCATTGCTCGCCGACAGGTACGGGGAAAGGATCGAGGATTATCTGCTCTCAACCGACAGGGGCAGGCAGCTCATCAAGCTCGGATATGAAAATGACATCTCATACTGCTCCAGAAGGGGCAGCATCCGGAAGGTCCCGGAACTGGTACAGGGCCTTATCGAACCCTGATACCGGGGATCTTTCCAGAAAGAACTGAAATGCTCGATGATCTCCCCGAAAGCGACGCGATCGTACTCAGGATAATAGACGCCAATATCAACCGGTGTGCCGAAGGGATCAGGGTCATAGAGGAGATCGCCAGATTCGCCGTGGGAGACGAGCAGCTGACCCGGGCCGTCAAGGACCTGCGGCACGAGGTAAGAGGGCTTTCCGGCCTCTTCGCTGCTGATACCACGAAGTTCCGGGACAGCGCGGGTGATGTCGGAGGCAGGTTCTCGACACCTTCCGAGGAGAGAAGAGAGTCGCTGGCCGCAGCGGCCCGGGCAAATTTCTTCAGGGTGGAGGAGGGCCTGAGGGTAATAGAGGAATTCGCCAAGCTGGAATTTCCAGAAGGGTCGAGGAGAGCGAAGAACTTGCGTTTCAGGGTGTACGAGATGGAAAAGGCCTTCCTGGCGGGCGGCCCCGCTGAGATTCCTTTTCCCGACCTTCCTTTTCTCTATACCTTCATAGACAGGTCGTTCGTGGCGCAAGGGGAGGTGGCCGCTACGGCTGCCGCACTTGTCGAGGGAGGAAGCGGCATGATCCAGTACCGGGCGAAGGCTATTTCCATAGGGGAGATGCGGCGCGACCTGGCGTCGGTGATCCCGGTAACGGAGATGGCGGGGATCCCCCTTATAGTCAACGATCATCCCGGACTTGCCGCGGAAACAGGCGCTGGAGGTGTCCATCTCGGTTCATCAGACGCAGATCCGGCAACGGCGAGGGATATTCTCGGGCCCGGACGTATCATCGGGCTGAGCGTTCGGACTCCCGGCGAGATCGCAGCGGCTCCGCTCGAGCTACTCGATTATATCGCCGTCGGTGCCGTTTTCCCGACCTCCACTAAAGATGATGCCGTGATAACAGGGCTCGAGATGGTCTCTTCGGCGAAGCGCTCGACATCCCTTCCGGTAGTCGCGATAGGAGGGATCAGGGCGGAGAATGCCGGGAGCGTCCTTGATGCCGGTTCGGACGGTCTGGCGGTGATCTCAGCTGTTCTGAGCGGCGATCCCGTCAAAAACTGCTTTACCTTCAGTGAAATCATTGATAAGAAAAGGATAGAAAGAGCCGGAGCTTGAGAAATCGGTTTATGTGACCGGGGCCAGCTTAAGGTAGTTCTGTATTTTACATAGATGGAGCCATTGTGCCGGGAAAGAAGAAAATAGCTGTCGGCCTGATCCTGATAGTCACTGCGATCTTTGTGGGGGCGGCCCTGCAGTCGTATGACAGGAATGATACGATCTCGACATCAAGGTGGGATGTGGAGAACAATTGCGGTCCTGTAGGCGCTGTGACAGCTGACGTTCTCAGGTGGGTGTTCGGCTCGCATTTCTCGTGGATCGTGCCGCTTGTCCTTCTCTATGCCGGCGCGATAACGATCTCGGGGCGTCTTGTGTCCGAGAGAAAACGACCCATCGTCCTTGCCGGGCTGCTGACACTGATCCTTACAGCGCTGGCTGCGTATTTCGACGCTCCTGAGGCGGCGGGCAGAGTGGGAACCGGGATCTATGACCTGCTAGAGATGCTGATCGGCAGGACCGGTTCGATATTGGTCCTCTCCGCGGCGCTTCTCGTCACGCTCGTCACGATATTCTTCGGACGGATACGGGACGCGATCGAAAATTCTGGAGGGATCAGGGTCCCGAGGCCTTCTTTCCCGTCACTTCGCCGAAGTGAAAAAAAGGCAAAACCGCGTGCCAGGATCAGGAAGAAGAAAAAGGCCGCCGCTGGCGAAATACCCGAGAGAGAGGAAGCGTACGACGAGGATGAGCCGGTGCAGATCGACATCCCGGAGCGACGTGCTCCGGCGCCGAAACCGAAGAAAAAGACTGAAGCAGCCGAGACGCAGGCAAAGCACGCAGGAGCAGCGGCAACACCGGCCGACAACGCGCCTCTGCCCGACCTTTCACTTCTCGACGATTACGATGAATCGGCGGTGACGTTCAGCAGGGATGACCTGATCGCCCGGTCGGAGATGATCGAATCGAAGCTTCTCGACTACGGGCTTAAGGGAAAGGTCCAGAAGGTCCTGCCGGGGCCGGTAGTGACGACATTCGAGTTCGTGCCGGCGGCAGGAGTCAGGGTGAGCCAGATCGCCAACAGGGCGGATGACCTCTCGCTGGCCCTGGCCGCGAGATCGCTGAGGATCCAGGCGCCGATACCGGGGAAAAGCGCGGTCGGGATCGAGGTCCCGAATCCGGAACCCAAGCTTGTCCTTCTCAAGGAGATGATGGAGCACTTCCCGGACAAGGGAGAAGGGCTGAACGTCGTACTGGGTAAGACTGTCATGGGTGAGCCGTACTTCGCCGACCTGGCCGACATGCCCCACCTGCTTATCGCCGGCGCGACGGGGAGCGGCAAGAGCGTCTGTATAAACTCGATCATCTGCTCGCTGCTGTTCACGCATACGCCTGCTACCTGCAGGTTCATCCTCGTAGATCCGAAGAGGCTGGAGCTGATAACGTACAACGATATCCCGCACCTTCTCCATCCGGTGATAACGGAGGCCAGGCCGACGTTGAAGGTCCTCAACTGGCTCACGATAGAGATGGACCGCAGGTACAAGCTCCTCGCCCAGTTCGGTGTGAAGAATATAAAAAGCTTCAACCGGAAGGTCGAGTCGGAGGAACTCCGCGATCCGTCTACGGACGAGATCCTTACGAGACTACCATACTACGTGACGGTGATCGACGAGCTGGCCGACCTGATGGTCTCCCTCGGGAACGAGATATATCCGCCTATAACGAGGCTGTCCCAGATGGCCAGGGCGATCGGGATCCATCTCGTGTTCGCCACGCAGAGACCGTCGGTAGATGTCGTGACTGGGCTGATAAAAGCGAATTTCCCCACGAGAATAGCGTTCCAGGTGACTTCCAAGACCGATTCGCGCACCATCCTCGATGTGAACGGCGCCGAGACACTTCTCGGCAACGGCGATATGCTCTACCTGCCCAAGAACCTCCCGACGCCCGTCCGTATCCAGGGCGCTTATATCTCAGAGCGTGAGGCGGAGAACGTCGCTGATTACTGGAAGGATTTCGGCAGGCCGGGCGCTGAGATCGATCTTTCCGAGGAATCCGCGGCGGGAGGCACGGACGAGGCCGATGTGGACGACGAGCTTTTCGAGAAAGCCCGGGAGCTCGTGATAATCCATCAGCAGGGCTCAATATCGCTGATCCAGCGCCGTCTCCGTGTCGGGTACGCACGTGCGGCCCGGCTTATCGATATGCTCGAACAGTCGGGTGTAGTCGGCCCCTTCGAGGGCAGTAAGGCCCGGGAAGTCCTCATCAGCCGTGAAGAATACGAGGAAAGTAGATAATATCGACCGCCCTGCGACATACCACTTTTACAATCTCGGTTGTCCCAAGAACCTCGTGGATGCGGAAAGAGCGGCCGCTCGTCTCGAAATGGCGGGCTGGACCGGGGTAGCAGATCCTGCCGGGGCCGGGCTGCTCGTCGTGACGACCTGCGCATTCATCGAGGCGGCCGAAGAGGAATCTGTCGAGCAGATACTGGAGATCGCCGCAGCCAGGGAGGAGTGGCAGCTTATCGCGGTCCTCGGGTGCCTCGTGACCAGGGAGGGCGAAAAGCTCAAGGATCTGATGCCCGAGGTCGATATCTTTCTCGATGTCGAATCGATGGAGGGACTGGCCGATGTCGTTGCCGGGGACCTTCCGCCCGGGACGGGGAGGATCCTTTTCACTCCTCCGCACACCGCCTACCTAAGATATCAGAGGGGTGTTCGAACAGGTGCAGTTACTGCACGATCCCTTCCATAAGAGGGGATCTGGCGAGCCGTTCCGGCGATGAACTCCTGCGGGAGGCGGCTTCACTCGCCTCTTCGGGAGTCAGGGAGCTGATAGTAATCGCTCAGGACACGACAGCGTGGGGCACCGATAGAGATGGGGCATATGATCTTCATTTCCTTCTCGAATGCCTCTCACGCATAGACGGCCTTGAGTGGATCAGGCTGATGTATCTCCATCCGGCCCGGATCGACGCCGAGGGAATTGCCCGTATCATCAGCTCGACGAGGGTGGTCCCGTATCTCGATATCCCGATCCAGCATGTCGCGGACCCCGTTCTCGAAAGGATGGGGAGGGGGTACACTGAAAAGGGGCTGCGATTCATATTCGACACCCTCAGATCGAGGATCGAGGGCCTGGTGATACGCACGACACTCATGACCGGGTTCCCCGGCGAGACCAGCCGGGGATTTCGAGCGGCTTTTCGCATTTCTCGAGGAGTACAGGTTCAACCACGCCGGTATATTCAAATGGTCTCCTGAGCGTGGGACTCCCGCCGCGCGTCTCGGGGAACAGGTCCCGGACGAGGTGATCAGCGAGAGGCTCGAAGAGTTATCTTCCCTTCAATTCGATATTTCCGCCGATATACTGGCCGATATGGAAGGCAGTGAGATCGAGGTGCTCGTCGATTCCGGGACGAAAGGGGCCGTTTCGGGACGGTGGTACGGGCAGGCCCCCGAGATCGATGGTATTACATGGCTCGAGGATTCGGCTGCTCTCGAGGGGACGATCGGCAAAGCTGTTGTGGACCGCTCTGAGGCATACGACCTTTTCGCCCTGCCGTCAGGAGAATTCATTTGACATTGAATCCGTAAATGCTGATTATATTCTACGTTAACTGGAATATACAGCTCCTGCCGGAATCTTACGGCACGTGCCGTTTATAAATAGAACAGGAAGCCCCTATTGGAGGTATTTCGTGAATCGCTTCAGAGACGAAAGACTTCTGGTCAGGACGGCAGTAGTGCTGTGCCTGGCCCTTATAATAACGACATTCCCGGCAGTAAGTTCTCCGCAGGGAACCGGGGAGAACACGATTACGAACTACGAGATACTTGAGAAGATAGCCGGCGAGGCTCTCGACGAGCTGGCAGTGAATATGCCGTCACTGGCGAGGGACACGGTCCTGCTCCTCCGTAAGGAGGGCGGGGTCAGTTCAGGGATCGACCAGGTCTTCGAGAACAGAGCTTGCCAGCAAGATGACGGAAGCCGGGCTTAGAATAGCATCCAAGGTCGTGGACACGGACCAGACCGGGACATCGGCCTATGTGTTCGCATACCAGATCATAACCTACTCCATCGAGTACCCGGATATCGGCCGCAGCTACTGGGTCGGGGCGAAAGAGGTCGAGAGGCTGGCGGAAATGGGTTTATTCGTCAAACTGCTCGATTCGGTAACGGGCGAGATCGTCTGGGTCGGAGAGACCCAGAAGAAGTACGAGGACAGGATCGCGTATTCGCTGCTTGACCGCGTAGAGGATCCCGCGCGTGATTTTACCATGCCGGTAAGGGACGAGATCAAATGGAGCAGGTTCGTCGAACCCGTCATCGTCACTGGAATCGTAGTAGGCCTGGTATACCTGTTCTTCTCTAATCAGGATTCAAACTGAACCGGGATACGGATGACAGTCTTCCGACTTCATTTCAGGAGGCTCGTGTTCCTCGGGCTTGTCTTGATCGGCCGCAGCCGCTATTTCATGCGGAAGCAAGCCTGTGCTCGAACAGGCCGAGGAAGAGTACGCGAAAGGGAACTACCGCGAGGCTCTGTACATCATCAGGCTTCACTTCCGAAGGGGAGGCGAACGCACTCCGGAGCTTCTGTTCTTAAGCGGGAAAGCGTACATGAGGCTCGGTATCGAGGCCGAGGCATCCGACAGTTTTGCCGAGATATTTATCAGTGACTCGACATGGGCGCCAAGGATAGCAGGCGTGCTGAAGGAAGAAGCGCTCGAGAGCCTCGAAAAGGGGCTGACGGCGAAAGGAAGCCGGTTCATAATCCAGTCTGTGAATTACGATCCGGACCTGGATTTTGGCCCGTACAACGGGCTCGCCGGGGACCTTATGCTCGACAGGAAGGACTATCGCGGCGCGATACACTATTATTCCGTTTTTCTCGGGGAATATCCCGATACGGCAGGTGCCGCGGGAGTGATGATGGACCTCGGAGCATCATACGAGGGACACGGTGATACGCTCGAGGCAATAGAACTCTACAAGGATTTCCAGGAGCGGTACCCGAAGAGCAGGATGAGAAGCACGGCAGAGTGGAAACTGGAGAACCTGCTTCTCGATTCGGGGACTGAGATGCTGTCAGGCGGCGACCCTGAGGAGGCCGAAAGGATACTCGGTGAACTGGCCGCCGACGCCGCTAACCCGCTCGTCAGGGAAAAGGCGAATTTCCTGCTGGCCGAGATATATGAATCGAGGGACGACTACCCGATGGCATTGCGTTACTATACTGAAGTCATCAACCTGAACCTCGGTTCGAGCGGCAGGCTCGTTGAAAAGGCGAAGGAAAGGATTGAGAGGATTGAGGCTGAGAGGAAGAAAAACCTTCGTTAGGTCGCTGGCTTTCATGACCCTGTTTGCCGCGACGCTATCCTCATGCGGCGGGCCGTATTCCGCTAAAAGCGTGAACGTCCCGGATGAGAAGCTGAGGCTGGCGGACGATCTGTACGGGAGAAAGAAGTACACGCAGGCGGGAATGGAGTACAAGGATTTCCTCGCGGTCTTCGCCGGGGATGAGAGAAGCGATTACGCCCAGTTCATGTTGGCCGAGTCGTACAGGGGAGCCAGTGAGTTCGCCCTTGCCGCGGTCGAATACAGGATACTGATCGCTGATTTCGGCTACAGCGAATATGTCGATGACGCATTTTTCCTCGAGGGATTGTGTTCCTTCGAGATGACCCAGAGGGCGGAGAGAGACCAGCGTGAAACATATCAGGCGCTGGTGAGGATACAGAGGTTCCTCGATATATTCCCCGACAGCCCGCGCAGGGAGGAAGCCCTGCAGGTCCGCGACGAGATCTATGATCTGCTCGGGAAGAAGGCTTTCCAGAGCGCGAAGCTGTACTTCAAGAGAAAGCATTACAATGCCGCGGGGATCTATTTCCAGAAGATCATAGATGAGTATCCCGAGACATCGTGGGCCGGTATGAGCTGGTACTACATCGGGCTCATAAGCGAGAATAATGGCGAGACAGACCTCGCCGCTCAGGCATACGCCAGGGCGGTGCAGTCGAAGCACGATTTTTCAGAGAAACGCAGGGCCTCGGCTCAGTTGAAGAAGCTTTCGAAAGAGAAGTCCGGTGGCTGATGAAGAGAGGATAGGGCTGTTCGGGGGATCGTTCGATCCAGTGCATACCGGGCACCTGATCCTTGCGCAGATGGCCGCCGATTTCGCGGGCCTCGACAGGGTGCTTTTCACCCCGACAGCGGCGCCACCTCACAAGACCGGAAGAATACTATCACCATTCGAGGACCGTATCGAGATGGTCCGTCTCGCGATCGAGGGAAACAAGCTCTTCGAGCTTTCCCTCCTTGAGGGATCAGACGGCCCGTCATACACTTGGGAATCTGTCCTTCATTACTCGCGGGCCGGATACGGCAGGGAGCAGCTTCACCTCATCGTCGGCAGTGATTCGTTCGCCGAGATGGGGAAGTGGAGGAATCCATCGGAGATATTCGACAATGCCACGATTATCTCGATGATGAGACCGGGGAGCGAGCAGCTGCCCGCGCCTCCGCCCGGGGCCGCCGTGATGATCATCGAAACGGGCGCGAACATGATTTCGTCGAGCGGGGTGCGCAGCCGGGTCCGCGGCGGCCGTACGATCCGGTATCTCGTACCTGAACCGGTCGAGCGGTATATCGGCGACATTGGGCTCTATTCTGACACCTGATGACGGGGGGAGATGATGGCACTTTACCTGATCGACGGGCACGCCATCGCCTACAGGTCGTATTTCGCATTTATACACAACCCGCTGACAAACGCGCGCGGGGATAACACGAGCGCTGTATACGGATTCCTGCGAGCGGTCCTCCAGCTCACAGATACGTACCACCCCGAGATGTTCGCTTGCGTATTCGACAGCGAGGAGGAGACTGAGCGCCACAGGGAATATTCCGACTACAAGGCTCAAAGGGAAGAGATGCCCGACGATCTGTCTCCGCAGTTTCCCGTAATCGTCGAGATGCTCGAAGCGATGGGAATACCGGTCATATTAAAACCAGGATATGAGGCGGACGATATCATCGCGACCCTGGCGAGGGAGGCAGAGGCGAAAGGTATAGACGTGAGGATAGTAACGGGAGACAAGGATCTCTTCCAGCTCCTTTCCGACCACGTCAGGATCATACGGCCCGGCAGGGGGACCAATCTCAAGGATGTGGCAGGTCCCGAGCTGGTCGATGAAAAATACGGTCTTCTCCCCGGTCAGGTGGCCGACCTGCTCGCCCTGATGGGCGACAGCGCGGACAATATCCCCGGTGTAAGAGGTATAGGCGAGAAGACGGCAGTGAAACTTCTTCAGGATTTTGGTTCTCTCGACGCGATCCTGGAGAAGAGCGCGGAGATCGAGCCGGCGCACATTCGCAGAAAGATAGAGGAAGGAGTGGAAGACGCGCTGATGTCGAAGGAACTGGTCACGCTCATCGATGTTCCGCTCGATATTTCCTGTGACCAGCTCGTACCGGGAGAGAGGGACGACGATACCCTTCTTGACCTGCTTCTTGACCTCGAATTCAATCAGGTTATCAAGGAGCTCGACCTGGGCCGGAGCGTCCCGGAATCGGCAGTGGAATATGCCACGGTCGAAGAGACGGGATTGCAGGGCCTCGCCTCGATCTTGACCGAAGCTGGAGCATTCGCGCTCGATACAGAGACTACGTCGCTTGATCCGCTCGAGGCAGAACTGGTCGGGATCTCGTTCTGCTGCGAGGAAGGCAGGGCCTTCTATGTCCCCGTCGAGTCACGCGGGGTAAAAGAGAAAACGGGCCTGTTCGACCTGGAGGAAGAATCGGCCGGCATCCCTCTCGATAAGGTGAGGGAGGTGCTCGGCCCTGTCCTGGAGAGCGGAGACACGGAGAAGACAGGCCACAATATCAAGTATGACCTGAAGGTGCTCGAAGCGCACGGGCTCCCGGTCGAGAACGTAAAATGGGATACGATGATCGCTTCGTACTGCCTCGACCCCTCGAGACGTTCTCACTCGCTCGACAACCTCTCGATGGATCATTTCCGACACAGGATGATCCCTTACCAGGATCTTTTCGAGAAGGGTGACCGGACGAAGGACATCAGGACAGTTCCACTCGAAAGACTGTCATATTACGCTTGCGAGGATGCCGATTTCACGCTGCGGCTCCGTGAGCTCTTCGAACCGGAACTCGACAATACAGAGGCAGGCGTACTCTTTGCCGATATCGAGATGCCGCTCAGCTTCGTTCTCAAGGGTATGGAACTCGAAGGGATGGGAGTCGATACGAAGAAGCTGAAAGCTCTCTCCGGCAAGGTCGCGGCCGAGCTCGACAGGCTGACCGGCGAGATCTACGATCTGGCCGGTGAGACCTTCAACATCAATTCCGGGAAGCAGCTTCAGGAGATACTTTTTGAGAAACTGGGCCTTCCTTCCTCGAGGAAGACCAAAACGGGCCGATCCACCGATGTGAGGGTCCTTACCGAGCTCGCCGTGGAGAATCCGATAGCTGGACTGATACTGGAGTACAGGCAACTGACAAAACTGTCAGGCACTTATATAGACGCTCTCCCGAAACTGGTCAGCTCGAAGACGGGGCGGATACACACATCGTTCAACCAGACAGTAACGGCCACAGGCCGCCTGTCGTCGAGCGATCCGAATCTGCAGAACATCCCGATCCGGACCGAGATGGGCAGGCGCATCAGGGAGGCGTTCATACCGAGGAAGGGGAACGTCCTAGTCGACGCCGACTACTCCCAGATAGAGCTGAGGATAATGGCTCATCTTTCCGGCGATCCTGAGCTGGTCGCGGCATTCAGGGAAAAGGCCGACATCCACACGCGTACCGCGGCGAGGATATTCGGTGTGGAGGTGAAAGACGTCACTCATGACATGCGTTCGCGAGCCAAGACGATCAACTTCGGGGTGATGTACGGGCAGGGTCCCAGGGCGCTGTCCCAGCAGCTGAGGATCCCGTTCGACGAGGCGAAGGAGTTCATAGACGAGTATTTTGAAAAATACCCCGGGATCAGGGATTTTATCGACAGCTCAAAGGAAAGCGCCCGTGAAAAGGGCTACGCGGAAACTCTGCTGGGAAGGCGCCGTCCACTCCCCGAGATAGATTCAGGTGACGGCAGGTTGCGCAGCTTCGCGGAGAGGATAGCGGTAAACATGCCGATACAAGGGACGGCAGCCGACATGATAAAGATCGCGATGATCGATATCGACGACGCGATAATGGAAGAAGGGCTGGGAGCCAGGATGGTGCTCCAGGTACATGACGAACTCGTCTTCGACGTGCCCCTCGATGAACAAGAGCGTGTGACAGAGCTTGTCAGGAACAAGATGGAAGCTGCCGTGGAGCTCGACGTTCCTCTCAAAGTCGAGGTCGATTCAGGCAGTGACTGGCTGGAGGCGCACGGATGAGAGTACCTCTTATAGTAGTTACGGGACCTATCGCCTCGGGCAAATCGACTGTGGCGAAGGTCATGGCCGCAAAGGGCGGCGTCTATGTGGACGCCGACATGCTCGCCCACGCGGCGCTGGAGGACCCGGGATTCGTCGAAAAGCTCGGGCAAGAGTTCGGCTCCGGTGTCATGGGCGATTGACGGGAAGGTCTCAAGGCTGAGGCTTGCGGGCACAGTCTTTTCCGACCAGAAGAAACTCGATCGCCTGAACGTCCTGATCCGTCCATACGTCAAGAAACTGGCCAGGGAGAAACTCAACGAACTGGCGGAGACTTCGAAATACATAGTCCTTGATGCAGTGCTGTTTTTGCAGTATAGATTCAGACTCAAGGCGGACCTCGTGGTGCTTACCGACGCGCCTGAAGAGGTCCGCATACGCAGGATGATGCGCAGGAACGGTTTCGATCGTGAGGAAGCCGTGTTGCGCATCGAGCGCCAGAGGGACCTGTACGCGGACTGGGAAAAGGCCGGTATCAGGCTGGACACCGATATTCCGCTCGACAAAGTCAGGAATAAAGCGGCGCGTATCAGAGATGAGTTTCTCGAGGAATACAACCGGTCGCGGAGGAAAAACTGATGCAGGAGAGGTTGTCATCGAAGGAAGCGGCAGAAGCCGTAGCAAGAGCGGAAGAGCAACTGCTTAGCCTCAAGGAGTATCTTTGACCTCGAGAAGCTGACGGCCGGGGTGGCGGAGATAGAGAAGAAGATGACCGCGCCTGATTTCTGGAATGACAGGGAAGGCGCCGAAAAACTCATGTCGAGGTTAAAGGCGCTCAACAGCAGGCTCGATCCCTATAAAAAGATAAAGTCTGATATCGACTCGCTCAACGAGCTGATCGCTCTCGGCGAGGAAGACGAATCGATCCTCGAGGATATCTGCAATGAGCTGGGTAACCTCGACAGGAAGCTCGCGGAATTCGAGATGGCCGTCCTGCTCTCAGGGGAAAACGACCACGGGAACGCGATACTTAACATACATCCGGGAGCTGGTGGGACAGAGTCGCAGGACTGGGCGGAGATGCTGCTGCGGATGTACACGAGGTTCCTCGAGACGAAGGAATATACCTTCAAGATGCTCGACCTGCAGCCCGGCGACGAGGCGGGGATAAAGAACGCTACCCTCGAGGTGAAAGGCGATCTCGCTTTCGGCAGGCTCAAGTCGGAGAGCGGGATCCACAGGCTCGTCAGGATATCACCCTTCGATGCCAATCACAGGCGGCACACATCGTTCGCCGCCGTCCATGTCTATCCGGAGATAGACGACAACATAGAAGTTGAGATCAACCCCGATGATATCCGTATCGATACGTACAGGGCGAGCGGCGCTGGCGGACAGCATGTCAACAAGACCTCCTCGGCGGTAAGGATCACCCATTTCCCCACGAATATAGTCGTGCAGTGCCAGAACGAGCGGTCGCAGCACAGGAACAGGGAGATGGCGATGAAGGTCCTGCGCTCCCGCATATATACGAAACTGAGCGAAGAGGAGGCAGCGAAGCAGAACGCCGCTGCCGGAGAAAAGAAGGACATATCCTGGGGCAACCAGATCAGGAGTTACGTATTTCATCCATATACGATGGTGAAGGACCACAGGACAGGGGTCCAGACCGGAAACATCCCGGCCGTTATGGACGGGGCCATAGAACAATTCATGGAAGGTTATCTGAAATGGAAGGGAAGGAAGAGCTGAAGGTGAACGACAAATCAAAGAAGGAAGGGGGAAAGGAGAGGGACGAACGTATCCGCAAGCTCGAGGAGCTGCGCGCTATGGGAGTGAATCCCTATCCCTACAGGTTTGAGACGTACCCATACACTGGCGGAGGCGCTAGAGAACGAGGAGGCGCTTTCCGCCGAGGACGCGTCGGCATCGTTCGCGGGCAGGATCATGGCTGTCAGGGGACATGGGCACACGTCGTTCGGAAATCTCAAGGACGGCAGCGGAACCCTGCAGTTCTATATCAAGGACGCAGAGGTCGATGAGAAGACGTGGAAGACCTTCAGGCTCCTCGATATAGGCGATATCATCGGCATCTCGGGCAGCCTGTTCAGGACGAGGACAGGCGAGCTGACGATCAAGATCACGGGGCTCGAACTCCTGTCCAAGTCGCTTCTTCCGCTTCCGGAGAAATACCACGGCCTTCAGGACAAGGAGCTCAGGTACAGGCGGCGCTACGTCGACCTTATCGTCAACGACGAGGTGATGGAGGTATTCAGGACGAGGTCGAGGATAATCGACACGATCAGGAGCTTCCTTAACGAGCGTGATTTCCTCGAGGTCGAGACTCCTATCCTCCAGCCGCTGTACGGCGGCGCGATGGCCCGGCCGTTCGTGACACATCACAATGCCCTCGATATGAAGCTCTACCTGAGGATCGCCGATGAACTCTATCTCAAGCGTCTGGTGGTCGGCGGGTTTGAGCGGGTTTTCGAGTTCTGCAAGGATTTCAGAAACGAAGGGATGGACAGGTCGCATAACCCCGAGTTTACGATGCTCGAATGCTACGCCGCCTACTGGGACTACAACGATATGATGGATTTTGTCGAGGGCCTTTATCAGAAGCTCGCCGACAAGGTCCTTGGTACGACGAAGATCAAGTACGGAGAACATGAGATCGATCTCGCTTCGCCGTGGAAGCGGCTTCCCTTCTTTGAATCGATAAAGGAGAAGACGGGCAGTGACCTTCGCGAAGCTTCCGAGGAAGAGCTCCGCAAGACGGCAAAGAGTCACAATATCGACCTCGAGGGAGTCTCGGGCCGGGGAGGGCTGCTTGACGAGATCTTCTCGGAGCTGGTCGAGCCTCACCTGATCCAGCCGGTATTCATAACGGACTACCCGGTGGAGCTTTCGCCGCTGGCAAAGGTGCACCGCAGCGAGAAGGGACTCGTCGAGAGATTCGAACCGTACATAGCGGGATTCGAGGTGGGCAACGCGTTCAGCGAGCTCAACGACCCTCTCGATCAACGCGAGACGGTTCGAACAGCAGACGAGGATGAAGATGGAAGGGGCCGACGAGACCCACCCCGTCGATGAGGACTATCTCAGGGCCCTCGAGCACGGGATGCCCCCGACGGGCGGGCTCGGAATAGGAATAGACCGTCTCGTGATGCTGCTTACAGATTCACATTCGATAAGGGACGTCATCCTCTTCCCTGCGATGCGCCCCGAAACTGGAAGGGACGGCTGACAGAGCGATGCATTACTCTCTGGCAATAGCTCTCAGGTATCTGCGGGCCAGGCGCCGCAGCGGATTCGTATCGCGGGTAACGATGATCGCTGTCGGAGGCACTCTCGTCGGAGTGTCGGTGCTGATAATCGTCCTTTCGCTTATGAACGGGTTCGAGAGCGAGCTCCGCAGCAGGATAATCGAATTCAACACGCATGTCATCGTATTCGCGAGCCTGCCCGGCTCGTGGGCCGGTATCGACAGCGTCACCGCTATCGTGGAAGAAGTCGAAGGGGTGGATTCCGCCTCGCCGTTTATCAGGGGCGAGGCCCTGCTCTTCTACGAGCTTATTCCCGGGATGAGGGTCAAGACGAAGGGTGTCATCGTCAAGGGAGTAGATATAGACGCGGAACGGAACGTCTCGGCTGTAGTAGATTCGTTCGTTCCGCCGATCAGGTCGTTTGAATCGACCGGCTTCGAGGACGGCAGGGATCTGCCGGGGATAGTGATCGGCCAGGACCTCGGCGACGACCTGAAAGTCTATCTCGGCGAGATCATCACCCTTGTCAGCGCTCCGGCCGAGATGAGGATGGGAGAGATCCAGCCGAGGACGAGGGATTTCCGGGTCCTCGGCTTCTTCAAGACGGGCGTATTCGAATTCGATTCGCGATTCGCCTATATCGATATCGGGCAGGCGGAGGATTTCTTCGATTTCGAGGCGTCGACAAGGGGCATCGGTGTCCGCACTTCCGATATCTGGAAGGCGGCTGAGACGGAGGACCGGATCGACAGAAGGCTGGAGCGGAGCGGCGCTTACGGTATGAACAACTGGATAAGGATGAACAGGAACCTCTTCAGCTACATAAAGGTCGAGAAGATCCTGATGTTTCTCCTCCTTACGCTTATCATACTGATCGCCGCCTTCAATCTCGTCGGCATGCTGACGATGGTCATCATGGAAAAACGGAGCGAGATAGGGATACTGAGGTCGATGGGCGCCTCATCGAGAGGGATAATGTCGATATTCATGATGGAGGGGACGATCATCGGGGCGCTCGGTACGCTCCTGGGTGTCGCGGCGGGACTGGGCATCTGCGCCCTGCTTTCGGCGGTCGAGCTCGATCTGCCCGCCGACGTCTATTTTATCAATACTCTTCCCGTGGTGGTCAGGACCGTCGATGTCCTTATGGTCTCAGGGGCGGCGCTTCTGATATCCTTCGCGGCGACCCTCTACCCGAGCTGGGAGGCATGCAATATGTCGCCTCTCGACGCGATAAAGTACGATTGATCGTGGATACTGACCGCGGCCGCTGTTGCTCCGCGGGGCACTGGGACGTATATTTCATACAGGTGATAGGTTATGAGCATTCTCAGAGCTGAAGATGTCACGAAGAGTTTCAAGAGCCGCAAGGGAGATATCGAGGTCCTCAGGGGGATCGATTTCAAGGCGGAAGGGGGAGAGGTCGTCGCGATCCTCGGCGCCTCCGGCGCGGGCAAATCGACACTGCTCCATGTGCTCGGAACTCTCGACAGCCCTGACAGCGGCCAGGTGCTTGTCAGGGGCAGGGACCCCTTCTCCGTTCCTGAGAAGGAACTCAACGAGATCAGGAACAGGGACCTCGGATTCGTATTTCAGTTTCACTACCTTCTGCCCGAGTTCGATGCCCTTGAGAATGTCATGATGCCGGCCGTTCTCAGGAGCGGGACGGATCATGGATCCGAGGAAAGAGCCACACATCTTCTCTCTGAGGTCGGCCTCGCGGAGAGGATCACTCACAGGCCCGCCGAGCTCTCAGGAGGAGAGCAGCAGCGTGTAGCGGTGGCCAGGGCGCTTATGAACGAATCCGGCGATCGTCCTTGCCGATGAACCTTCGGGCAACCTCGATGAGGAAAACAGCGAGATGCTGCACTCGCTTATACTGGAACTGAGCCGGTCGAAGAACCAGACTTTCGTAGTGGTCACTCACAAGAGGGAACTCCTCCAGAGAGCCGACCGCGGATTCGTGCTGGAGGGAGGAAAGCTCCTGCAGGCGGAGCGATAAAGATATGAAATGCCAGTTCTGCAGGAAGAACAGACGCGAATATACATTTTACAAATGTCGTCGGAAACGACGTGCAGAAGATCCACATATGCCGGACCTGCGCGGAGGCCCGTGGATTCGACTATCTCAAGAAAAGCAATTTCGAGAAGAACGACCTGCTTGCCGGACTCGTCGACGTCGGCACCAGGAGAATGAAGGCGGCACCGAGCGGAGGTGCGAGCATTGCGGGAGGACATACGCGGCATTCAGCAAGTCGGCGGAACTGGGATGCTCGAAGTGTTACGATTCGTTCGGGGAGGATATCGCGAAGGTCCTCAAGAGGATCCACGGGAACGCGAGGCACCTCGGCAAGTCCCCGCGGAGGTACTGCACGGAGAAGGTCAATGCGAGGCGGAGGATCCGCGCCCTCGAGGGCGAGCTGAGGGTCTCGGTGGAAGTGGAGAATTACGAGAGGGCCGCGCGTCTGCGGGATGAGATCGCCGACCTGAGGAAGGGGGTCGAGGAGCAGTGAAGCAGAAAGAGCTGCAGACGCTTCTG
The DNA here is from genome assembly GCA_963836185.1 of Candidatus Krumholzibacteriia bacterium. Lineage (GTDB taxonomy): Bacteria > Krumholzibacteriota > Krumholzibacteriia > Krumholzibacteriales > Krumholzibacteriaceae > JAUWCL01. The sequence continues at coordinate 1,823,967 of CAWIIQ010000001.1, read as the reverse complement.
AAGACCCCTGCCTCCTGGCTCACCGAGGATGGGAGGAGAGTGAACTTGTCCTTTCCACCCGGGTCAGGCTGGCCCGGAATATAGAGGGCAGGACCTTCACTCACTGCGCCGATGCCTCCGAGCTCGAAACGGTCCTGGAGCGAGGCGAGGGGCGCGCTTGAGCTGGCTCCCTCGATGAAGGACTCCGTATTTTTCGATATGAACGAGACGACTGAACCGGATCGTATGATCCTTGCCGAGAGAAGGCTCATATCCCAGGCTATGGTCAAAAGGTACGCAGACCGCGGACTTGTCGTGGTGAAAGGCGAAAAGCTCAGCGTCATGATAAATGACGAGGACCATCTCAGGCTTCAGTCTTTTGAGGCGGGGCTGGCGCTCAGCGAGGCCTTCGAGCGGGTAAGCCGTCTCGACGACGAACTCGACAGTTCCCTTGAATTCGCCTTTTCCGACCGTTACGGATACCTCACGGCCTGTGCCACGAATGTCGGGACAGGGCTGCGGGTCTCGGCGATGGTCCATCTCCCCGGGCTGGTGCATAATGGAGACATCAGACAGGTCTCCGATGGTCTGAGACATGTAAGGTTAAGTGTAAGAGGTGGTTATGGGGAAGGCAGTGAGGTGGGGGGTAATTTTTTCCAGATATCGAACTCGATCACTCTCGGCCTCTCCGAGTCAGATACAGTAAAGAACATGGACGCGCATATACGTAAAGTGCTCGAATTCGAGAAGAAAGCTCGTGAAACGCCTTCTCAAAGAGGCACGGAGTTTGCTCGAAGACAAGATATGGAGAGCCTAGGGCCTTCTGAGGAATGCGAGGATGCTCGATTCCAGGGAAGCCATGGGGCTCATCTCGGCGGTCCGTCTCGGTGTCGGTCTCGGGATCATCACCGGTACGGGGCTGTCTGTTCTCAACGAGATGCTGATAATGATTCAGCCGATGCATCTCCAGATGCTCTACGAGAAGGTCATGGGACCGGACGAGCGTGACAGGAGCAGGGCTGATTACATCAGGTCGAGGCTGAAGGCGTCCTGAAGACGCCGGGTCCGCCTGGGGAAAGGAAGACCAGGGCACATGAACGACAAGTTCACAGAGCGGGTCAGAAAAGTCATATACCTTGCGCGTGACGAGGCGAACAGGCTGCAGCATGATTACATCGGAACCGAGCATCTCCTGCTCGGCATAGTCCGCGAGGGAGAGGGAATCGCCGCGCGGGTACTGCAGAAACTCGATCTCGATCTCGATCAGATACAGCAGGCGATAGAGAATATCGTCAGGCCGAGCGGCGATACGCTGACCCTCGGCGAGGTGCCGTTGACTCCGAGAGGAAAGAGGGTCCTCGAGCTCTCGATCGAAGAGGCCAGGCTCCTCGGGCACAATTATGTCGGTACAGAGCATCTTCTCCTCGGACTGATCCGGGAGGGGGAAGGAGTCGCCGCGCGAGTCCTCCTCGAACTGGGCGTGGACCGCAAAAGGGTCCGTGAAGAGATCATGAAGATGATCCACCAGGGAGGCGCGGGACGAGGCTCCGAGCGTGGCAAGGCGGCGAAGAGCGAGACCCCGACGCTCGACCAGTTCGGACGGGACCTCACCGAGCTTGCGAGGGACAACAAGCTCGATCCGATCATAGGACGTGACAAGGAGATCGGCAGGATCACCCAGATACTGTGCAGGAGGAAAAAGAATAACCCCGTTCTGATCGGAGAGCCGGGTGTGGGGAAGACCGCCATCATCGAGGGCCTCGCCCAGAAGATCATGGCGAACAAGGTACCCGAACTTCTCAAGGACAAGAGAATAACGACGCTCGATCTGGCATCTGTTGTAGCAGGAACGAAATACAGAGGACAGTTCGAGGAACGTCTTAAGAATATCATCGCGGAGATCCGCGACAATGACCAGATAATCATCTTCATCGATGAGATACATACGATCGTCGGAGCCGGTGGGGCCGAGGGTGCCATAGATGCCTCGAACATGCTCAAACCCGCACTGGCGAGGGGCGAGATACAGTGCATAGGAGCGACTACCCTCGATGAGTACAGGAAGCATATCGAGAAGGACGGCGCGCTAGAGCGCAGATTCCAGTCGATCATGATCAATCCGCCGACCGAGGATGAGACTATCCAGATAATTCTCGGGCTGCGCGACAAGTACGAGGCTCATCACAGGACCAAATTCACTGATGACGCGATAAACCAGTCGGTCCATCTCAGCCAGCGGTATGTGCAGGGACGCTTCCTGCCCGACAAGGCGATCGACGTGATCGATGAGGCCGGCGCCAGGGCCAGGCTTTCGGTCACCACGATCCCCGAGGAGCTGCGAGAGATGGAAAGGCAGATCGAGGATATATCCAAGGAGAAGGAATCATCGATCCAGGCCCAGGAGTTCGAGAAGGCAGCCTCATTCAGGGACCAGGAAAAGGAGCTACGCTCCACCCTGAAGGACAGGCACAGGGAATGGGCCGAGTCGAGACAGGAGAGTGAATCGATCGTCACGGCCAAGGATGTTGCCAATGTCATCTCCGAAATGACCGGTATTCCCGTAGCCGATGTCGAGGAGGAGGAGACGGTCAAGCTTCTCAACCTCGAAGACGAGCTGCGCAAAAGGGTCGTCGGCCAGGAGCCGGCGCTCAAGTCGGTCGCCAGGGCCGTTAGAAGGAACAGGGCCGGCCTTCGCGATCCGCGAAGGCCTATCGGCTCGTTCGTATTCCTCGGGCCGACAGGCGTCGGCAAGACCGAGCTGGCAAGGACACTCTCGGCTACCCTGTTCGAGAGCGAGGACGCGCTTATCCAGATAGACATGTCGGAGTACATGGAGAAGTTCGCTATCTCCAGGCTCGTCGGCGCGCCTCCCGGATATGTGGGCTATGAGGAGGGCGGACAGCTCACCGAGAAGGTCAGACGCAAACCTTATTCTGTCGTCCTTCTCGACGAGATCGAGAAGGCTCATCCGGACGTATTCAACCTCCTGCTTCAGATACTTGAGGAGGGGAGCCTGACCGATTCGTTCGGACGCAGGGTCGATTTCAAGAACACTGTCCTGATCATGACCTCGAACGCCGGCGCCAAGGAAGTCAAGGGAACGAAGGGGATGGGATTCGTCTCCGATGACGGAGGGGCCGATGCCGGTTACGATCACATGAAGAGCAAGATCATGGATGCGGCAAGACAGATATTCAATCCCGAATTCATAAACAGGATCGACGAACTGATCGTCTTCAGGCAGCTCGACCGCAAGGACCTGATGGAGATCATCGAGATCCTTTTAAAGGACCTCTACAGCAGGCTCGAGGCGATGCATCTCGATTTCGAGATCACGGAGGAAGCGAAGGGTTTCATCCTGGACAATGGATACGATCCTGCTCTCGGGGCAAGGCCGCTCAAGAGAGCTATTCAGAAGCTTCTCGAGGATCCGCTGAGCGAGAAGATGCTCGGTGGCGAGATAAGCCGGAACGATACTCTGAAGATCACCGCGGATCCATCTGCCAAGGGCCTGATATTCGTGGCCGAGAGCAAGAAAGTCGATTCGTGCCAGCCTGAATAGGCCCCCGCGCGAGAGAAAATCTGGAACCGCGTTATCCCTCAAACGTAAAAGAGTGAGAGCCCCGGGAACGATTCCCGGGGCCCTTTAAAAAGCCGGAGAAACGGGCTTTCCCCTGTGGCCCGGGTGTCTTATCTTATACGGACCCTGGATCGCCGGGTGAATGGGACCGCTTTCTTACCGGCTGGTCTTTTATATCTTTGCAGGCTTCGAGGGGCTGTGATAGCATTCACCGGGTTCAGAGACCAGCAAATGGATATGATATGACGAAAACGCTTATTACAGTTTTACTTATCATCCTTGCGACATCCTCGCAGGCCTTTTCTATAGAGGTCGGCAGAGTAGCTGTAGAGGGCAATATATTCGTTACTGAGACGAAGGTGCAGTCTATTCTCGGCGTGAAGGCCGGAGATATATTCGTCGCGGAGAAAGTCTCTCAGGGAATAAAGAGGCTTGTGAGGACAAAAGACTTCGCCGATGTACAGGCCTATTACGCAGAGGAAGGCGGAAAGGCTGTCGTTACGATCGTCGTCGAGGAGTATCCCCGGGTCAAGACGGTCGTGATAGAAGGTGCCCGCAAGATCAAGGAAAAGGATATCAGGGATAAGATATCTCTTCGCGAGGGGTATTTTGCCCGTCCGGCGATGATAACGAGGGATATAACGGCTATAAGGGATCTCTACGCCGAAAAGGGATACAACGGGGCGAAGATAGAGGTCGTCAGGACCCCGTCGCAGGAAGAACACAAGATCTACGTGACATACAACATCGACGAGGGCGCCAAGGTCAAGATCAGGCATATCGATATCCTGGGCAACGGGGTATTCAGTTCGAAGGAACTCCTCGGCCTGATGGAGAGCAAGCCGGACTCCTGGTTCCGGGGCGGGGACTACAAGCCCGCGGTGCTCGATGAGGATATTGCGAAGATGCTGACCATGTACCGCGATGACGGATTTCTCGACGCCACCGTGAAGGTCGATCATCTCGAGAGAGTCGAGGACGACAGGTACGTCGATGTATACATAAGGATCAACGAGGGGCTGCGATACTACGTCGGAGACATCTCATGGAGCGGAAACGAGGAAGTAGAAGACGAGAGGATAGAGGATCTGGTCATGCTCGTCGAGGGCGAGCCGTTTTCCATGCATGCCATGGAGATGACCAACATGCAGATCAACTCGGTCTACTGGGAGAACGGGTATATATGGAGCCGCGTCATCCCCAACCAGACGAAGCGGCGCAGGATGATAGATCTCGACATAGAGATCATCGAGAACCAGCCCGCATCCATCCACGAGATCAAGATCTCGGGGAACACCAAGACATTCGAGAATGTGATCCGCCGCGAACTCGACGTCTATCCCGGTGACAGGTTCATTCTGCAGGATGTGCAGCGTAGTGTCCGCGATATATTCCAGATGGGATATTTCGCCGGACCGCCGAAGATAGACACCGAACCGGTCGGAGATGAGGGCGATATCAATCTCCTGATCGATGTCGAGGAGAAGCAGACGGGCAGTTTCAGGGCAGGATTCGGATTCTCGCAGCTCAACAGGCTGACCGGGTTCCTCGGCATGCAGGAGAACAACTTCCTCGGCCGTGGAAAGACGATCGGACTCGACTGGGAATTCGGAAAGTACCGCAAGAACCTCAACCTCCGGTATACCACGCCCTATTTCATGGATACGAAGTGGTCCTTTACGGTCAATGTCTTCGACTGGGTGCAGGACAGGGTAAGCCAGCAGTACTACAGGGATACGAGGACCGGTTTCTCGCTCCGCGGCGGGCGCCAGCTTCCGTTTCTCGATTACACGAGATTCTTCCTCGGGTACAGGTTCGAGAAGGTCAACCTCTCTGATTTCGACACTGCGTACCCTGATGATGGATCGCTGAGGCAGGTAGGCTGGCCTCTGAACAAGAGCACGGTTTCACTGAGCATAGTAAGAAATTCGACCGACAGCCCGTTCCACCCGACACGTGGAACTGTCATTACATGGAACACGGAACTGGCCGGCGGGCCGTTCGGCGGTAACGTGCAGTTTATCAGGAACAGCGCGGGTATATCGTGGTTCAAGCTCCTGTTCTGGAGGCTTACATTCCATCTCGGTCTTGACGTCGCCGGTATACACGGATTCGGCGGGGTAAAGGTCGAGGATTACGAAAAGTACAGGCTCGGCGGCAACAGGAAGTTCCCTCTGCGAGGATACGATTTCTACGAGATCGTACCTGAGGGGAATGACCCGTTCGTCGGCGGCACGTTCATGACCAAGATTACGCAGGAACTTGTCTTCCCCTTCTCGCAGATGGTCTGGGGCGTCGTTTTTTACGATATTGGTAATGCGTGGAACTCGATGACGGAGGCGAATATATACAACATGAGACGCGGGCTGGGAGTAGGGATCCGGATCGAGATGCCCGGCATGGGCAACCTCGGTTTCGATTATGGATACGGCTTTGACAAGTACGGCGGACCGGCATGGGAGCCCCATTTCACTTTCGGCACTTTCTTCTAAAAAGGGTTTACGGATCGAGAGAAGTTGTTTATTTTTCAGGGAATCCAAAACAGGAATCCAAAACAGAGAAAAAGGAGGCGCGATATGACAAGATTAACCGTTATCGTTCTGGCGCTCTGCATGCTTGTGGCTGCGGCAGTTCCCGCTTCGGCAGAGGTAAAGATCGGTTATATCGATACTGTCAAGATCTTCGCGAATTTCAAGGAGACCATCGAGGCCGAGGAAGTCTACAAGAAAGAGGTAGACGTCTGGAAGAAGCAGGCGGAAGAGATGGAGGCTGAACTGGCCAGTATGAGGGAAGATATCCAGAGCCAGAGCCTGATGCTCAGTGCGGAGAAACTCGAGGAAAAGAAGCTCGTATTCGACCAGAAGATGAAAGAATACCAGAAGTACATGCAGGACATCTTCGGGGAGAACGGCGAGGCCGCCAGGCGTAACAAGGAACTTACCGAGCCGATAGTAGAGAAGATCAATGGCGTAATCGAAATGGTAGCCGAAGAAGAGGGATTTACCCTTGTCCTCGACTCTTCCCAGGGTGTGATCGTCTATGCTGACAAAGAGATAGATATCACCGATATGATCATAGCCAGGCTTGATACGCAAATGGAGACAACACAGTAAGTTACGGCGATACATGTTGTCAGGGGAACATAATATTGTTTGCTTTTGCTGATATCGGGGTATAATATTCCTCGAAATTCAGGAATAAAGGCAATAACGGAACGGTACAGAGATGCCTTCCTACCGTATAGAGGAGATCGCCGGGATAGTCGGAGGCGAGGTCGTCGGCGACGGATCGATAGTGATCCGTGGTGTCGCGGGCCTCAAGGAAGCCGTGCCCGGCGAGATCACATTTCTCGCGAACCCGAAGTACGAGGCGTACCTCGCGTCGACGAACGCCTCCGCCGTGATAGCGGCAGGCGGAAACGGCAACTTCGACGGAGCCGTGATACGCATCGACAACCCCTACCTGGCCTTTCTCAAGGTGGTAAGACTCTTCTCAGAGACTCCGCTGGAGAAATACAGCCGGGAGGTGCATCCTACAGCTATTATCCCTGAAAGCGTAAAACTCGGCGATGAGATCTCGATCGGGGCGTATGTCGTCCTGGAAGATAACGTCGTCATCGGCGACCGCACGACGATCCTTCCGCTCGCATGTATCAATGAGGGAGCAAGGATAGGAAACGATTGCCTTATCTATCCCCACGTGACAGTCAGGGAGAAGTGCGAAGTGGGTAACAGGGTGATAATCCATTCTGGAGCGGTTATCGGGAGTGACGGGTTCGGATACGCGAGGGACGGGGATGAACATCACAAGATACCGCAGATCGGGATCGTCAGGATCGAGGAAGATGTGGAGATCGGCGCAAATACCACGATCGACAGGGCGACTACGGGAGTCACCCTTATTGGGCGCGGATCGAAACTCGATAACCTCGTGCAGATAGCTCATAACGTCGTGATCGGCGAAAACTCGGTGGTAGCGGCCCAGGCAGGGATCTCCGGCAGCACCGAGCTCGGAAAGAATGTGGTTCTGGCTGGACAGGCGGGGCTCGTCGGCCATATCAAGGTAGGCGATGGAGCTATGGTGGGCGCCCAGGGAGGCGTTACCAAGAGCATTCCAGCAGGGACCAGCGTTTCGGGATATCCAGCCCGGGAACATTCGTTCGCCCGCAAGATCTGCGCGGCTACCGCACGCCTGCCCGATCTCCTGAAGGAATTCCGCAACCTGCAGAACAGGGTGGATGCTCTGGAGAAAGGAAATGGAAGTGGTCCGTCAGCAGAGGACGATTAAGAATCAGTTCACATTTGAAGGTATAGGCATTCATACGGGGGCCAGGGTGCGTACCGTATTCAAGCCTGCTCCTGTCGGCACCGGAATCATATTCCGCCGTGTCGATCTGGATCCTGTCGTCGAGATCCCCGCGAAAGCAGAATTTATCGATCCGGGAGAGGTCAGGAGAAACACCACACTTACGAGACACGGCGCCCAGATCCACACGGTGGAGCATATCCTCGCGGCCGCATCCGGCATGCAGGTGGACAACCTCGTTATCGACATCGACGCTGATGAACCGCCGGAGCCGGCTGACGGCAGCGTGCTGGAACTGGTCGATTCGATCAAGGCCGCCGGCGTCGAGAACCAGGGTGTTCCCGCGAAATACCTGAAGATCACGACGCCTGTTTCATTCTACAAGGACGATGTCGAACTGCTGGCACTCCCATACGACGGGTTCAAGGTGAGCTATACGATCGAGTATGAGAGCGAATTCATCGGCACACAGTACTTTTCCCTCGATATAGATCCCGATACATTCGCTTCTGAAATAGCCCCTTCGAGGACATTCGCCCTCATGTCGGATGTGGAGATGCTCCGCAAGGAGGGACTCATAAAGGGCGGCAGCCTCGACAATGCCGTCGTGGTCGATGAAAACGGTATAATGAACGATGCCCCGCTCCGCTTCCCCGACGAATTCGTCAGGCACAAGATACTCGATATCGTGGGCGATCTCACACTTACCGGCGCACCTGTCGAAGGTCATATCATAGCGATCAGGTCCGGGCACAATTACAACCTGCCCTTCGCGAAACTCCTCGCGCAGGACTTGAAGAACAAGCAGAGATCGACCCTGGGGCCCGGCGACGGACACTGGGACATCAATATGATCATGGATATAATGCCCCACAGGTATCCTTTCCTTCTTGTAGACAGGATAATCGAGCTTGAGGACAGCAAGAGGGTCGTGGGGATCAAGAATGTGACAATAAACGAGCCTTTCTTCATCGGGCACTTTCCCGGGCATCCGATCATGCCTGCGGTTCTCATCATCGAGGCGATGGCTCAGGTCGGAGGGATCCTGCTTCTCTCCAGCGTGGACAACCCGGAGGACTACCTCGTCTACTTCATGACTATAGACAAGGCGAAATTCCGAAAGCCCGTAATTCCTGGTGACCAGCTCAGGTTCGAGCTCGAGATGCGTTCTCTGAAGAAGAAGTTCTGCAAGATGAGGGGCAAGGCATACGTTGACGGTAGTGTTGTGGCGGAAGCTGATCTTTCGTCCACTATCGTGAAGAGATAACGGAGGAACGATGTCGATCGAGGTACACGGAGCGGCGATAGTACACGACGGGGCTGAGCTGGGCGAGGATGTCACGATAGGACCATACTCTGTCATCGGCCCTGAAGTGAAGATAGGCGACGGGACTTCCATCGCGAGTAATGTCCTGATCGATGGCGCTACTACGATCGGAGCGGGCAACACGATTTTTCACGGCGCAGTACTGGGTACTCCGCCGCAGGACCTGAAGTATCGCGGTGCCCGGTCACTGGTGAAGATAGGCGATAACAATCTGATCAGGGAATACGCTACGGTCAACGCTGCCACCAACGAGGGGGATGCGACTATAATTGGAAACGGCTGCCTGCTGATGGCGTACTCGCATGTCGCTCACGACTGTGTGATCGGAGATAACGTTATACTTGCCAATGCCGTCAACCTCGCCGGACACGTGACGATTTACGATCACGCTATACTTGGTGGTATGGTTCCCGTCCACCAGTTCGTAAGGATCGGCGCGCACTCCTTCGTAGGAGGGGGGAGCCGTGTCGCCAAAGACGTGCTGCCGTACGTCAAGGTCGCCGGGAGCCCGGTGAAGGTCTCGGGGCTCAACACTGTCGGACTGAAGCGCAGGGGATTCGAGGATTCCCAGCTCGAAAGGATCAAGGCCGCCTACAGGCTGATCTACAGGAGCGGGCTGAATGTAACGCAGGCGATCGAGCGGATAGAGATAGAGATCGAGCCGAGCGAGGAGATAGAAATACTCCTCGATTTCATACGTGGATCGCAGCGCGGAATAACTCTCTGATAACCACTTACATCGCAAAGCGGGGTAAACTATGGGCGGGTCCCGGGGATTTAAGGCCGGAGTCATCGGCACCGGAAGTCTCGGTAATCACCATGCGAGGATCTATGCCTCTTCGGATAAAGTCGATGAGGTCATTCTTCAGGATTCAGATCACGCCAAGGCGCAGGAGATAGCGGAGGCTTGGGGCGCACGTGTATGCGGGACTCCCTCAGAGCTTCTCGCGGAATGCGACGTGGTGAGCATCTGCACGCCGGCTACGGCGCATCAGTCCCTTGCGCTTCAGGCGTTCGCCGAAGGTGTCCACGTTCTGGTCGAGAAGCCGCTCGCCGCGAGTTCTGCTGAAGGCAGGGAGATGGTGGAAGCGGCGGCGATGGCCGGTCTCGTGCTGCAGGTCGGACATATAGAGAGGTTCAACGGCGCTTTCGAAGCCGCCGCAGGCCTCGTAAGGAACCCGATGTTCATAGAATGCCACAGGCTCGGCACTTTCACGCCCAGAGGAACTGATGTATCCGTGGTCGTCGACCTTATGATTCACGATATCGATCTTGTCCTGTCCCTTCTCGAAGGTAAGCGCCTCGTGGAACTGCGTGCTTCCGGTGCGCACGTTCTGACGGGCTCTCCCGACATCGTGAACGCGAGGCTCGAGTTCGAGGGCGGGTGCGTAGCGAACCTTACTGCAAGCAGGGTCTCACGGGAGCCGCTCAGGAAGATGCGCTTCTTCGAGGAGAATCTGTACGTATCGGCCGATCTCAGGGCGAGGTCGATCGAAGCGTACGGCAAGGCTTCCGATGTCCCCGTCGAACAACTCGCATCCGACCCGATGGCTTTCATTAGACCTGTCGGCACCACCGTTGACGATGGAGAACCACTTATGAAGGAGATCTACTCCTTTATAGAGGCAGCGCAGGGGATGCACGAACCGGTAGTTTCCGGAGTACAGGGGCTGCACGCCCTCGAAACGGCGGAGATGATCCTCGAGCGGCTCAGGAAGGACCGCCCCGGCGGATGAAGACGATCCTGATAACCTCCGGCGAGACAAGCGGCGATCATCACGCCGCCGCTCTCATATCCGCGATAAAAGCGAGGGAACCCGAAACGAGATTCATCGCCATGGGCGGGGAAGCTATGGCCGCGGCGGGGGCCGACGTGAGGTTCTCTCTGGAAGACTATGCATTCATGGGCTTCTCCGAGATCGTTTCGGGGCTGCCGAAGATAAGGGATCTCGAGAGACGACTCGGAGATCTCCTCTCCGGCGGAGAGATAGATCTCTATATACCCGTCGATTATCCCGGAATGAATATGAGGATCGCCGCAAAGGCCAGGGACAGGGGTGTGCCCGTCCTTTATTTTATAAGCCCTCAGGTCTGGGCATGGGCGGGGTGGAGAACGAGGAAGATGAAGAAGATAGTCGATCTGATGGCGGTCATCCTTCCCTTCGAGGTCGAATACTACAGGGAAAAGGGTATCCCGGTCCTGTTCACCGGCCATCCCATGCTTGATGAGACCGTCGCTCCGCCTGTCGCTAAATCAGCGCCAGGCCCCGGCGAGAAGTTCGATATACTTCTTTTTCCCGGAAGCAGGAAACAGGAGGTGCTCAATCACCTCGGACCGATGATCGGCGCGGCTCGTATACTGAAGGAGAAATGGCCGATGTGCCGTTTCAGGCTCGGCGCGGCCCCGCTGATACATGAGGATCTGCTCTCAGTTCCCCGCGATATGAAGGAATACGTGACGGTGACAAGGAGCGGTATCGAGGAACTCTCCGGGGTAAAGCTGGTCCTGGCTTCCTCTGGCACTGTCACACTTCAGACAGCGATGTCCGGAACGCCCATGGTCGTGATCTACAGGACGTCCGGACTGACCTATATGCTTGCGAGGTCACTGGTGAAGATCCCATGGATCGCGATGCCGAATGTGCTCGCGCGGGAAATGGTAGTTCCGGAGCTGATACAGAAAGACGCGGTCCCTTCGCGTATAGCGCATGAGGCAGACAGACTTCTCGGCGATGCCGGCCTGTACACGGAAGTGTCAAGCCGTCTCCTCGGGTTGAGAGATTCACTCCGCCTGGATGGCGGGATGGACAATCTGGCAAAGAGAGCCCTGACTATGGCGGGACAGCGATGAAGATTAGGCCGAACGCCAAAGTTACGAGTTTCCTCGCGTCTCTTATGATACGGATACTGGGAGTCACCTGGCGTATCGAGATAAGGGGGAAGGAACGCCTCGCTGCGGCCCGGAAGATCTCGGACAGAGTCATATTCACTTTCTGGCATGGAAGATTGCTCGCTCTGAGCTGGTCTCACAGGAATAGCCATGTCTATATTCTCGCATCTGAGCACTACGACGGTGACCTGATGGGTAAGACGATCGAATGGCTCGGATTCGGCCATCTCAAGGGGTCGACGACAAGGGGAGGAGCCAGGGCGCTGAGAGAGCTCAAAGGCATACTCGCGGACGGGAACGATATAGGATTGACGGTAGATGGTCCGAAGGGGCCGAGGGGCCGGATCCAGCAGGGAGCGACCGAGCTGAGCCGTCTCGCCTCATGCGCAATAGTACCGATCACGAATACCGCGAGGCGCAGGAAGATATTCGATTCGTGGGACAGGTTCCAGATTCCCGCTCCATTCGCGAAGGTGATCGTGGAATATGGAGATCCTCTGCTCGTTCCAGCCGGCGCCGGTACCGAAGAGAGGGAGGAGTTGAGGATCGAGCTCGAGAGGCGACTGGGAGATCTGACTTCCCGCCTCGACAGGGATATAGGATATACAGGTGAGGATGTCTGGCCGCATGAGGATAGTTGAACGATATTCGAAACGTATGCGGATCTTCATGGGCGTCGGCGGGTGGTCGCTGCTCGGCCCGGTCAGGTTTGCACTTTCGCTTTTTTACGGACTGCACGCGCGCATGGTTCCGGCGCCGGCCGCACGAGGTTCCGCGTCTGGACCGAAGATAATATCTGTCGGCAATATCGAGGTCGGAGGAGGCGGGAAGACTCCCTGCGTCCTTTCTATAGCTTCGGCGCTCAGAGCGAGAGGACACATACCGGCCGTTGTCACTCGCGGCTACGGCGGAAACGCGACACGAAACGGCGGTGGCAGCATAGCTGTACCCGGAAATGTCCATACATCTGACGTCAGTAATATTGAACTGCCGGGAAATACGATCTCATCGTCCGGCAACACTGATAAAGAAGGAGCTTTTCCCGCCGGGTATTCGAGATGGACAGGGGGCAGTGAAGTCGAAGCTTCAGTGGAACTGGGAGACGAGGCGGTCCTCTATATCCGGGCCGCGCTGCCTCTCGCTGTAGACAGGGACAGGGCGAGAGGGATACGGGCCGTAAAGGAAGCGGCAGGGGCTACGCATGTGATCCTCGATGACGCGTTTCACAGGACCGCGCTTCCGAAAGATCTCGACATCCTTCTCCTCGATGCGGAAAGACCATTCGGCAACGGCTGGCTTTTGCCGTACGGAACGCTCAGGGAGCCGGCATCGGCAGCGACACGGGCCGGAGCGGTCATCTTCACGAGGGCGACCGGTCGCTCGGTTCCCGATGAAGCGGCCCGGTTTGTCGCCGGTAAACCCGTCTTCTTCGCGCGCCACGAACCGTGCTCGCTCCGTGATCGAGACGGGGAGCGTCTGGAGTCAGCTGAGATCGCGGGATCGAAAGTCGCTCTTTTCAGCGGAATCGCCAGGGCCGTGTCATTCGAGAAGACGGCTGTCGACTTCGGGCTCGACCCGTATGTCTCCTTCAGGTACGACGATCATCACGAATATACGGATGAGGATATCTCGGGTATGGTCGAAGAATGTGGAAAGGGAACGGTTTTTATCACTACCGGAAAGGACCTGGCAAAGGTCGCTGCGCTTTTCCCGAAAGACGTAAGGCTGCTGGTGCTCGATATGAAGATGGTGATAGACGGTATCGACGAACTGCTTGAGCCTGTTATCTGATATTGTTTCCGCAAGCCTGAATTTTAAAAGCGGCCGCTCCCCTTGCGGAGAACGGCCGCTATTTATAAAACACCGGTTACCCTGTTAGCCGTGTCTATTAGAAATCATCCTCGTTGCTCTTTGTGATAAGTGGATCGCCAAAGTTAACGTGGAGACCTGCTGTAAACGTGATCTCTCTGTCTGTCTGGATCTCGTGTCCCCTGAACGTGACCGTCGCGTTCGTATAGATCTCCAGGTTCGTGTACTGCATCGAGACAAGGGGATCGACCGTCTTGGCATCGAAGGGCACGATAACGATCCACGCCTCGATCATCTCGTTCTCAGGGATCAGAACACTGGTGTTACCTGTAAACGGCGGCAGGGGCGTAGGATTGCCGTCGGTCGACGTGAACTCCACTGTATAGCCGGTGACAAGGAAATCACCAAGTGATCCGCCCGGCTCGAGCAGGCCGCTGTAGGGCCTGTTGTGGAATATGACCTTTACCCTGTCCTCGGTAATAAAGTCATCCGTGAATTTGTAGTCCTCAGTATCCTGGTAGTAAAGCGAATCGCCCTGGCTGAGGACGTCGCAGAGATAGGGCATCCCGTCGTTCATATAACTTACGTATACGATCGTACGGGTAGTGTAGTTGTCCGGTTTGTTGTCACAGCCGACCATAATGATGGCGCCCACCATAAGCATTACGACTGCGAAAAGACTCATCTTCCTCACTGACATCGGGTAACCTCCTGATGTAATTTACTGGCTACATGGTGTTTCAACGCTCACTACGCAATGTTTGTGCCAGATTTACGCTGATGGCTACATACGTATATGAAGTAATAGCAGTTGCTTATATCAGTCCTGGGAACTATGCGGTAGAGAAGGAGCCTGCAATATGCATAATGCACTTCTTTACGTTGCGACTGGAAACACATATTATCTCAATCAGGAGGTCATCAGGCCATGGAACTGGTGAGAAGTGACATACTTGTGATCGGAAGCGGTGCCGCGGGGCTTTTCTTTGCCCTGAAGGCCTCGGAATATGCTGATGTGCGGGTACTTACAAAAAAAAAGGCCGAACAGTCGAATACAAGATATGCCCAGGGCGGGATAGCATCCGTAATGGACAGGGTGAGGGATTCGTTTGAGCTGCATATAGAAGATACTATCGAGGCCGGGCGCGGTCTCTGTGACAGGGAAGCGGTTGAGATCATGGTCCGCGAGGGGCCGGACAGGATCGAGGAACTGATCGATCTCGGCGTCAGGTTCTCGAGGGACGACAGCAGCGGGAACCTCAGGCTCGGCCGTGAGGGAGGGCATACTCGCCCGAGAATCGTTCACTACGGCGATCTGACCGGCAGGGAACTTGAAGAGACTCTGCTCAGGGCTTGTGCGTCGAATCCCCGCATTGAACTGGAAGAAGACAGGCTCGCGGTCGATCTTGTCGTCGATGGAGGGGGCAGGGTGCGAGGCTGTCATGCGTTACTCGGCGACGGGGGTATTCATACATATCTCGCCTCGAACACTGTCCTCGCTACGGGCGGGGCCGGAAAGATCTACCTTTACACGTCGAATCCAGATGTCGCTACCGGCGACGGTATAGCGATGGCATATGCGGCCGGAGCAGAGATAGAGAATCTCGAGTTCGTCCAGTTCCATCCGACCTGTCTCTACCATTCGGATGCCAAATCCCGTTTGATCTCAGAGGCGCTCAGGGGAGAGGGTGCGGTGCTCCGTTCCCTCGATGGCAGAGAGTTCATGAAGGAATACGATCCTCGTGGTGAGCTTGCGTCGCGAGATATAGTGGCGAGGGCGATTGACAGTGAGATGAAGCATAGTGGGGACAAGTACGTTCTCCTTGATATTTCTCACCGGCCCGGTGAATGGCTCAGGCAGCGATTCCCCTTTGTCTACGAGACATGCCTTGAGTTCGGGATAGATATCAGCTCCGAACCGATACCCGTGGTACCCGCCGCTCATTACATGGTGGGAGGAGTGAAGGCTGCACTGGACGGGACGACAGCACTGGAAGGCCTCTACGCAATCGGTGAAGTGGCCTGTTCCGGTTGCCATGGAGCCAACCGGCTCGCGAGCAATTCGCTACTCGAATCACTCGTTGGCGCCGCACGCTGCGCAGCATTGCTGGCGGGGAGGACCGGGAAAGACGAATACATGCCGGTCGAAGATGATATCCCCGTAGCTGCTGATCCGAAGGTCCTCGAGACTGTAATACTGGATCACGACTGGGACCTGGTCAGGAGAGTGATGTGGGATTACGTCGGAATCGTCAGGTCAGACGAGCGCCTGCATCTGGCCCGGCAGAGGATCGGGCAGATAGGGCAGACAGTAAGGATGCTCTTCGATGAGTACGGGATCTCCAGTGATATGGTGGAATTGAGGAATATCGCACTGGTAAGCTCGCTCGTGGTAGAATCGGCCTCGCTGCGAAAGGAGTCGCGGGGACTGCATTACAATATGGACTGGCCCGACAGCGATCCTTCGCGGGCACAGGGCACGATCCTCAAGAGGGGATCCGGGAGGGGACCGGCCAGCACTTTCGGGCACAGGGAGAGGATGGCAGATTGAGACACGATTCCGACAGGTGGCCGGAGGTCGATGTGGCAGCCGGATCAGACGGCAGGTACGAGAAGTACGCCTGGCGATTTGTACTTTCCGGTGTCGAGTCTACCATCGAGATGCTTCATGCCACTGACCATATATCAGGGGAAGAACTTCTCGATGGATTGAGAGAGATCGCCACAAGGCAATTCGGCCCGATGGCGAAGCAGGTGCTCAACCATTGGGGTATATATACTACGCGGGATATCGGTAACATCGTCTTCGGCCTGCTCGACGCGGGGCTCCTTGAGAACAGCGAGAAAGACTCGATCGAGGATTTCGACGATGTCTTTGATTTTAAACAGGTGTTCGAGGAAGACTACTACGGCGATCAGCATTCCCTGACATGAATTACAGAAAATCCAGACGAGCCAGGATCATCGCTCTCGGAGCATGCGCCGTTTGTGCGCAGACTCTGTTTATACGGGAGATCCTCGGGATCATAACCGGCACCGAGCTGATCCTGGGGCTCGCGCTCGCCTCATGGCTGTTCTGGATCGGAGCCGGCGGCATCATCGGCGGAAGACTTCTCCGGCCTCGATCTGTCCCGGTCGAAAAAACATTTGCTGGTCTCTCGGTGTCAATTGCACTATCAGTCCCGATTGTCCTCCTGTTTATCCGTGTGGCCAGGAGCCTGCTCGTCGATCCTCCCGGCTCTCTGCCGGATATACTTCCCGCGGCTGGATTGATCCTGATCTCTACTGCGCCGTTCGGCCTGTTGTACGGTGCGGTTTACAATTTCGCTAGCGCGGTGACGAAGGAACCGGGAAAGAGAATTTCCACGGGCATAGCTTCGGCTTATATCCTGGAGGCCGCTGGATCGATAGCGGGAGGTGTGCTTCTCTCTCTTCTTTTATTCGCATACCTTACGCAGCTTGCGGCGGGATTCGCCGTGGCTGCGATCGTAACGATGGTCTTTCTGTTTACATCGGAGAAGGGAAGAAGGCTCGGATGGGTGATCGTCCTCCTTGTCGCGGCTATCGGTTACATGGCAGCCCCGTTTATCGACAGAGCCAGCATGTCGCTCGTATTCAGCGGGTACGAGGTAATGGAGATCGTACCTTCACGGTACTCTGAACTATGCGTTACAAGGAACAGGGAGATCGTATCGGTCTTCTCCGGGGGAGCCCGGTTGTTCAGTCATCCGGATGCGGAGGCAGCAGGAGAAAGGATTCATATTCCCCTGCTTGCTCACAGTCGTCCTTCGGCGGTGCTTCTTATCGGAGGCGGGCATGGAGGGGGAGCAGAAGAGGCGCTCAGTCATCCTGGCGTAGAGTCTGTCGACTGGATAGAACTCGATGGCAACATTTCTGAAGCTTTAGACGACTGCCTGTGGCGTACGGGATACGGGATCCTTGCAGACAGGGTAAGAATAATTGATATATCCGAAGAAGTGCAAAATCTGACCGGCGACGGGAGGTTCATGCTGCGCGGATCGGGTCTCTATGACGTGATCATCGTGAATGTTCCTGAACCGGTCAATTTGAGATGGAACAGGTACTATACACGGGAATTCTTCGAAGCGGCCCGACGAAGCCTCGCTCCTGGAGGAATACTGACGCTGAGACACAGTTCCTCGGAAAACTATATCTCGGAGGGAAACGCGGCCGTCCTGGGGACGATCCGGCAGACCCTGGCTGCTTCATTCGAGTATGTCGATATGGTGCCTGGGGGAACGGTGTTCTTTATTGCCTCTGACAGCCCGGTCAATACGGGATCCATACTGGCGAGGCTGCGGGAGAGAAGGCTCGGCGGGCACTATCTGTCGCTCGATGAGCTGGTGTGGAGGTTGTCCGGGGAGAGAAAGGCCCATCTCGCTTCTGTGCTGAAATCTGCGCCGGATATGATCAACACCGATCTGCATCCTGTTCTCGTTACTCGTGAGCTGATCCTTCACGGCCGCAGAGCGGGCTCTTCTTCGGCGGACTTTTTTAAAGGCATGCTCCAGCTGCCTCAATGGGTGTTCCCGATTGCTTTCCTGACAGCGGCGATACTGCTTGCATCCTTTTCGGGAGGTGGATCAGCCGCAAAATCTGCCGTATTTCTTACCGGATCGTGCAGCATGACTGTACAGATCTCATTGATGTTCGCGTTCCAGACTTTCACGGGGATTCTCTATTATTCACTCGTGATGTTGACGGCACTTTTCATGGCGGGTGCCGCGCTGGGTGCGTATTTCGCGAAAAAGCTGCAGGAGAGAGGGAAATCGAACCTTGTCGTCTTCCATGTTCTTATGGGAATAAGCGCAGTTCTCGTCCCTGTATGGCTTCGCCTGCAGGCTGCGGAGCTGTCCGGGCATCTGACTGGGATGGCTGGATTCATGTTCCTGTCCCTGGCGGGAGGATTGCTCACCGGGGCTTATTACCGAACAGTCGTGGAGATCGCATGGCCCGAAAAGAGGGGGGCGCCCCCGGCTCTGTTTTACTCATGGGACATGTTCGGAGCATGCGCGGGGGGACTGCTTGCAGGCACATTTCTGATACCGCTCTCAGGACTCGACTGGACAGCTGCCGTTGCAGCAGTGACCCACTTAGTGTCGGCACTACTGCTTGTACGGAAAATAACACCGGTTCACTGAATCCATCCTTATCTTCCCGGATTCAAACCTGCTCCTCCTCGAAATATCCCGCGAAGATCCCAAAGCAATCCCGAAACCCCAAAAGCACTCCAGATAACTCCAGAATAGTCGTCGGAAAACCCAAAAGTAATCCTCAAAATAATCAATAATATCCCCCAAAAACCAAAAATAATCCTTGACGGCTTTTTCGGGCCCGATTCCCCAACCTGCGTGCCCGCCGTAGATTACGCCGCCAGGCGGACCTCAGCGCCCCTCTCTTCGCCTCTCTCGAAGATTCCGGCATCCGGCTTATCCCGGCCCCCGGCGAGGCGCCACGGGCCATCTGTTTTGCCGCCAGAAGTCCGTGTTATAATGTCCCCGATGGAGAGGGCAAATGGGGGGCAGAGATAAATAGCCTGATCTCACCCGGAGGTGACGATGATGAGGACGACGAAGAGCTCGATCCGTTCCAGCAGTAGATCCACAAAGACCATCCCTGGAGCAAAAGCCCTGAAGTCTCTCTCAAACAGGGCCCTTCTATCCGGTATACGTAAGCTCTCTGAGACTGAGAGAAAGACCGTGCTTTCTATCCTCGTCCACCTGATCGAGATAGACAGAAGAAAGCTCTATCTTCCTCTCGGCTTCAGCTCTCTCTATGAGTTCTGCACAGAGCGTCTCGGATACTCCGAGTCCACGGCCGGCAGGAGGATAAGTATCGCCAGGTGCATCAGGGACTACCCGGCTGTCTACCGCTCGCTCTCCTGCGGGAAGGTCAGCATGACCAACCTCGCGATGATCACCAGGATCATGACACCGGAGAATGTCTCTGATCTTCTTTGCCGGATAGAGGGAGCCTCGAAGAGAGAGGTCGAGCTTCTTGTCAGCAGCCGCAGGCCTAAGAGCGCTATCCGAGACAGGGTCACCCCGGTATATGTAAAAACTCTGCTCGAGGTCCGAGATGGCGCTTGCATGAGTGACGGAGACAAGACGAACGATGGCAACAGCCTCGGAGACAACACATTAGACGGGGGTGGTAAATTCTCCACCGCCACCGGTGGCGGTAAAGATCCTGCCACTTCGAAGGGGAGCAGAGCTGGCAGCGGCGAAGGGCCGGCAGCCAGCCCTGATACTGGCAGCAGGCCCTTCGCCGCGCAGACAGTGGTTCTCGAGGAGAGGCTGAAGGTCACGTTCGGAGCGGATCCGGACTTCATGCGAAAGGTCGAGAGGGTCCGTTCTCTTCTCTCCTCGAAGTATCACAGGCATCTTGAGCTGGGCGAGCTCTTCTCTCTTCTGATGGACGAGTACATCGAAAGACAAAGCCCTGAGGGGAGGATCAGGAGAAAAGAGAAGCGGGAGAAGAGGGCCGAGAAGGGATCATCGGGGACGGCTGCAGGAAAATCGAATATACAGGACCCCAGGTCAGACAAGGTCCCTGATCAATCCCGTCATATCCCCCGGAAGGTCCGTGACGAGGTATACGCCAGGGACAAGGGGCGATGTTCCTTTCTCTCCCCCGGTGGCAGGAGATGCGGGTCCACGTGGGACCTGCAGATAGACCACAAGGTCCCCTTTGCCAGGGGCGGGGACGACTCACCGGAGAATCTCAGGCTGCTGTGCGGGAAGCACAACCGGCTCGAGGCCGAGAGGGCCTACGGGAAGAAGCACATGGAGCAGTACATTAAAGAAGCCGCAGAACAATATGTAACAAAGCAATATACGCAGCGTAGAAAGGCCGATGTATTCTATCCTGAATGCGGACAAAAGAACCCTGAAAATCTACACTCAGGTCTGCTTTCGAAGCCTTTGGAGTTTTATAGATACCTGGATGTGCAAATATCTACCGCAGTCCCAACTCCTCCTCGGAGAAGATCTCGGCACTGAATATCTCTATCGTGGTCCCTGATTTCTTCCAGGATCCGCGAGGCAGGCCAGCCTTCACGCATGTCTGATCGAGGAAGGTCTCCCTGTCCCAGCCGTATTCGACTGCTACCTGTGGAAGCAGAAGCCCTCTTTTTCCCACTGCCGAAATGATTATTCCATGTCTGCCGACCTCGATTTCGGATGGATCTTCGGTCTCCCTCACCGGGCTGAGTACTGATATCTCTATCGAAAGCTCATCGACTTCTTCCCTGGAAACAGGCTCAAACCTGTAATCGCTGAAGGCCGCCGAATATGCCATCTCGCCTATAGTCTCGTAGAGTGGCTTGACAGCGTCGATATAACCTATGCAGCCCCTGAGTCTGCCGTTCTTCTTCAGAGTGACAAAGCCTCCCCGTTTCTCTCCGAGGATCGGTGAATCGGGTCTCTCGATCTCCTCAGTATCCATGTCGAGAGTCTCCCGGATAACGGATCTGGCGTAACGCAGGAGGAACAGCCTCGTTTCCCGGTCGACGTCATCTCCGATGCTTCCACCGTGGATGCAGGATTCTACCGCCGCACGATTTCCGGTTATTACTGCCGATACATAACCCACGACATTTCCGTGGTCACCTGATATGTCGCCGGAATTCGCGTATTTGAGAACCGTGCATCCTTGACCGCCCAGGTTTGCGGACGCGATCATTGCTGCCGCTGACGGGCCACCTCCGCAGGCTTCGGTCTTTCCCGATGCGATAGATCTCTTCAGACCATCGGAGTCGAAAGCTTCGAGCTGCTTGAGGAATTCACCGTCCAGTTTTCTTGCTGTTCCATCATCATGAAAATGTGAGAGATCGGTACTTGCTACGATCAGTATGTTGCGGCCCTCGAGGGCCCCGGCCAGAGCCGCTCCAAGTCCATCGACCACGTCGGCGGACTGATCTCCCATTACTATCGGTACGATCCTGAAATCCCCAAGGGCGACCTGCAGGAAGGGTATTTGAACCTCAAGGGAGTGTTCGCCCCGTCCGCGCGGACCTGTACCGTGGCCGTCAGGCCCGATCTGTACGAAGTCACTCAAGGAGGCGATCTCCCTGGAGAGTTCCTTGTCGATCTTCACGAGGCCTAGTGGAGTCTCGTATGCGTCGCCATCGTAGATCGAGGCGAAGCGGAAATACTCGACATGACAGGGAGAGATGACGACGACAGTCTCGAACTGTCCCTCTTTGAGAAGAGCGTATCCGGATGCCGCCACATGCCCGGAGTAGACATATCCTGCGTGAGGACAGATAAGAGCGAGAATATCGCCTGATATGTCAGGTGGCACAGCGTCATTTATCAGAGTCTCGATTTCCAGGCGAAGTGCGTCCGGATCAGAGGTGTAGAACTGTCCGGCGACTGCCGGTTTCCGGATCGACTGTTCCATGTCGCTTCCTTTCAGGCCGGCATCGCAAAAGCCGGCCGCGGCGAGAGTCATAAAGAGGACGATCCCTGAGGCCGCCGCGCGTCTCGTCATGAGTCTGTCCTCCATATACCAGGTTGTGCCGTACCGCAGAACAGGCACTTGTCTTCTTCCATCTTGATAGAAAGTATCCTGTATCCGGACCTTTCGATGATCTTTTCGGAACATGAACGGCAATATGTCGAGTCTGCCGCGTGACCTGCAACGTTACCGATATAAACGTAATTCAATCCCGCGTCCAGGCACCTCTCTCTTGCCGTCTCAAGAGAAGAGACGGGTGTGGGAGGGAGGTCAGGCAGACGGTAAGCTGGGTGAAATCTCGAGAAGTGCAGGGGAACGTCCGGTCCAAGTTCGGAGTGGATCCAGGCAGCCATCCTGCCTATCGTATCCGCATCGTCATTAAGCGTCGGTACCATCAAGTAGACGATCTCGAGCCAGACACCACTCGAGCGGATCTCGACGAGAGAACGAAGGACTGGGTCGAGTTTTGCTCCACATATCTTGCGGTAGTATCCATCCTCGAAAGCCTTAAGATCGATTTTTACAGCATCGATGGAAGAACAGAGAGCGGCAAGCGGCTTCTGTTCGATATAGCCGTTGGAGACCACAACGCTTCTGACCCCGGATGCTTTTGCAGCCTCAGCGATATCCATTGCGTATTCTATAAAGACGACAGGTTCACCATAGGTGAAGGCAATAGATGAGGCCCCCTCCATGACAGCTTTTTTCGCGAAGAATCCGGGATTAACGATCTCTGTTTCCAGGTCCTCGGGGGAGGACTGGGAGATCTGCCAGTTCTGGCAGAAAAGGCACTTCATGTTACATCCGATAGTAGAAAGCGAAAGGGAGGTCGAACCCGGCAGAAAATGATAGAAAGGCTTTTTCTCTATAGGATCGGCGTGAAGAGCACATGGTCTGCCCCACGAGAGAGTAAAGAGTTCGCCTCCGCGATTTTCCCTGACCCTGCAGGCTCCGCGTCTTCCATCGGCGATTGTGCAGCCGTGAGGGCACAGGTTACATCTCACTTTCCCCTTATTCAGTATTTCCCAGAACTCAGCTTTTCGCGGAGATCCATCAGCGGCGAGGATCGGGCTTCCGGCCACGGTTCCGGCAGCCAGCAATCCTGCTGTAGTTGCGAGAAAATCCCTTCTGGACATATTTCTGCGGGAAGCGTTCATCATGCTCTGAATATAGCAGAATATCGTTGAAGTTGGTACAGCAGTTACTGTCAGCGTATCGCTGAGCGGGCCCTGTATATCTCCGCCAGGACACCCTCGTTGATGCGGCCGGCATTACCGCCAGATATAGAGATGCCTCCGGCTGTTCCGTCATCGAAGCGGTAAAGTGAGATGATGTCCAGCACTTCCCCTGAAGCGTCGCCAAGTGTGATCATTACATCGGGCCTGACCGATGAGACTTTTTCACGGTCTGTGACGATATTCTCGTAAACAACCGAACGAATGTACATCAGTAGATACTTCAGCGCTTCCTGATCGACCGGCGAGGGATCGTCCCCCGCGGTCATCCAGATATCGTTCTCCTTTTTCCAGGAAGTAACCGAATCTGGAGTCTCCCATTGGAGGGCGGCGACTGTTCCCGGCCTGACGAGTGAAAGACTCATCACGATGAGGCGGTCGTCGGTCCAGTAAAATGCGTCGAGAAAAGTTGATTCGATCATCATTATTTTTTCTCGGCCCGATTTCACGACAGGAACGAGAGATTCCGAAACTCGGCCGAAGGATATCCTGGTGGAGTCACCCTGAGATGTTTTCAGGATGACAGACCTGCCAGGAGCACCGATGCCGAATGAAATCGTATCCGCCAGATCCTCGGCGGCGAATTCGTAGACCAGGGCGCTTCTCAGACGCATGACCCATGGCTCGATCACGTCGCGGTCCACGGTCAATGTCGAGCCGGCGACTTTCCATGCATCTCCCCAACGCTGAAAGGGAAGAGTGTCGTTTCCGGATATGATGGCGAATTCGACGATGTCCCTCTCCGCGGGGGAGAGGAAATTCTTGTCCCTGATGTGAAAGAGTCTCTTCTGCATGACGTTGTGAGCAAGTTCCCTGGTCACTGCCACGCTGCGTGACGAGCCCAGAGACACATACGATCTGAAACTCGTCTGTGTCTTATCGCCGATGTAAAGAGTATCTATCCTCCCATAGCGCTCGCTCTCGAGAATGACGATAGCGTATGGAGGGGCAAGTCCGTACTTTGAAAGATCATCAACGCCGGTGAATTCCTCGAGCTTCTGTCCAGGGGCTATCTGGCCGAGAAACATGTCGATGGTACTTTTCTCGCCGATATCTGTTACGGGAAATGTTATGAGCCAACCGTCGCCATCCCTCTTCCAGATGATCGTCTCGCCATACGGGTTGATAAATGAAACGAGATCGATATCAAGAGGGCCATAGGGCACTAGTTTTCGAGATGACTTCTCCTCCTCGGCGGAGTCACTGCGCCTCTTCTCGTCGATTATGAATAAATATCCCGCTACGATCACGAGGATCACTGCCAGGATAATGAGGCTGCGGGCCTTCATAGATCAGCCTCCACTACCGGACGGTTCGTTTTCTCCATGTGAGGATCACCGCTCCGGCGAGCAGTATGAGTGCGGGCAGGGCGACGACAGGGATCCAGAAGACGAAACGCCCCTGGGTAGCTGTCAGCAGGACTGGCTGCTGAAGGTCGTCGGCCGGCCTGATAGAGATCATGTCCTCTGATTCGGCAAGCCAGTGAACTGTATTGAGAAGGAGGTCCCTGTTTCCCGAGAGGCGCAGGTTGGAGTTTCCCGCGAAATCACTGTCTCCGAAACCGACGATGCGGGATTCCGGGGCTCTGGAAGATGAATCGGCTTGCGAGAGCATGACCGCGGCGACTGCTATATCAACAGGCCCTTTTATATCCTCCGAGGGCTCGAACTGGGTCTGTCCTTCCAGCAGTGTCGCCATGTCGGTTTCGGAATAAGCGCCCTCATTCGTTCTGCCGATGACTGTTACATCGAGTGTGGCAGGAGGGTCCTTCATCGCTGTTACCGATCGCGCCTGCGGGAAGAACGAGAAATGTCTGAATCCATCCGTTATAGGATGCACGCCGTAATTGTTAACAACCGGAGTCAGAAAGTTGCCGGCGAGGAGTTTTCCGTACCTGTCGACGATAACATCGTTTCCGAGGAGTATCCCGTAAGCGGCGAGTATACCCTCGATGTTCGCTATTTCGGTCATCGGATCGAGGAGAAAGAGCGCCCGTCCGCCTTCAGTAAGGTAGTCGAGGATCACATTCTGTTCGTGTTTGATTATGTCCTTCTCGGGCCCGGCGAGGATAAGGATGTCGCAGTCAGCTGGAATCCGTTCCGCACCGAGAGCGACAATGTCGCGTACTTCGAAATTTTCAGCCCGTAAAGCCTCCAGAAAGGAACTGATCCCGTGGGGGCCGCTCTCATGCACGGATTTTTCCCCGTGGCCCGTTAGAAAACAGATCGTCTTTATGCCGCCGGAGGTCACTCTCGCGATGGCATTGGTCAGTCGCTCTTCGTTCGCAGCCTCCAGTTCCTCGCGCATCTGCCCGGACTCCACAAAGACTATACCTGAACGGGTGATCCCGTAATTGCGGGCTATCAGGGGTTCCCTGTCGGGGTCGATGAATACATAGGTCACAGCAGGATTGCGGGCCGAGAAACTTTCCAGCAGGTCCATCAGGACGACCCTGTCAGGGTTCGTCTCCTTGTAAAAAGCTGTTAGATGCACGGAAGCCTCAAGAGATCCGAGGACCTTGGCCGTCTGAGGGGAGAGCGAGAATCGGCTGTTGCTGGTGAGGTCGATCGAAGAAGTGTGCCGGTATGCCAGGGTCTGAAGGAGGATCAGTATAGCGGCGACCGCCACGACCGAAAGTCCGGCACCTATCCCGAAACGCGCTGTCCGTCTCGAGCCCTCCGAGCTCTCGGAACGGTACGCTCCCGCGAAAGCGGCGATCGTCATCGCCATGCCGAGCACAAGGGGGATGATGGCCGGCCATCCACTCGTGTAGAATATCCCGTAGAGGATTCCCCCGAACACGACAAGAAGAAGGCCGGCAGCACCGAGTATTCTGTAGATCAAACTGCCCATCAGCTTTTCCACCTCGTCGATTCGAGAGATCTCACAGTCAGGAAAAGAAAGAAAGTGGTCAGGAATATATAGTATGTCAGGTCGCTCGTCTCGATCACTCCCTTGGAGAACGATTCGAAATGATAGAGTATCGAGATCTGCGCCAGCACCGCCGCGAATCTGGGGCCGACGAATGGGGCGGCCCAGCCTATCACGAGAAAGAAGAGGGACGCTCCGAATGTAGCGACACCTGCGATGATCTGGTTGTCGGTGAGTGAGGAGAAGAAAGTCCCCATAGCGATAAAGGCCGCGCCCATAAGAAGAAGGCCGAGATATCCGGTTACGATCGGCACGATCTCCGGCTCGGCGTAATAGAAAAGCATCGCGGGGTAGAGAAGGGTGCAGCCGATCATCAGCGCGTAGACTGTCATCGTTGCCAGGAACTTGCCCCATACCGTTTCGATATCTGAAACTGGATAGGTGGAGAGGAGTTCGAACGTACCCTGCTTCTTCTCCTCGGCCATCAACCTCATCGTAAGCAGGGGGAGTAGAAGGAGGATTATGATGCTGATATTGCCGAGAAGGGGCCGCATCACTCCATCGATCAGGTTCAGTCCGCCACTGGCGAAGCCACTCTGAATCGATTGAAGGGATAGAAGATTATAATACCGGAACATACTGAAGAAAAAGTACCCGGATATCACTAAGAATATCGAGATGACGACGTAGGCCGTAATCGACTGGAAGAAGTATCTCAATTCCTTTCCGTATATCGCTGAGGCCTTGTTCATGCATCTCCCTCTTCGGTTACCAGCCTGATGAAGATGTCTTCGAGGGAGAGTTCCTCGCTGTAGATCTCAAGGAGAGGGATATCCGCCTCGACCAGTTTCCGGGCGAGCAGATTTCGGATATCCGAGTCAGTGGCCGATTCCACGGTGAGAAGAGACGATCCGTCCCCGCCCTTCTCTTCGCTTCGGATCACACGCGCTCCCCCGATCGATGAGATGATCTTCTCCGCATCTGCTGCAACGGCAGATCCCGCGATACGTACCCTTGTCATCGAAGATCTCTTCAGCCTGTCGCGAAGGTTGTCGGGTGTATCGACGGCAACGAGAAGTCCGTTATTGATTATTATTATCCTGTCGCAGACCTGGCTGACTTCCGGCAGGATATGGGAGCTGAGTATGACAGTCCTGTCTTTGCCGAGATCTTTTATAAGGGACCTGATGTCGATTATCTGCCGCGGATCGAGGCCTATCGTGGGCTCATCAAGGATTAGAAGCTCAGGATCGTTTACGATGGCCTGTGCTATTCCAACTCTCTGCTGAAAACCCTTGGAGAGATTTCCGATCCTTCTGCGGCTGACATCCCCCAGGCCGCATCTTTCGACAACTTCCGCGACTGAGCCGGTGATGGAATCTCTACCGACTCCTTTAAGGCGTGCAGCGAGCTCGAGAAATGAGTATACGTCCATGTCGGTATAGAGGGGATTCTTCTCGGGCAGGTACCCGATCCTTTCCCGGACCTCCATCGAATCCTCAAGTATGTCAAAACCGAATATACTGGCAGTTCCGGAGGAGGGGGGGAGATAACATGTAAGCATCTTCATCGTGGTCGTCTTGCCTGCTCCGTTCGGGCCCAGAAAGCCGAGGACCTCGCCTCTTTCCACGGTGAAGGACAGCCTTTCGACCGCCTTCGTAATCCCGTAATTCTTTGAGAGTTCCCGTACTTCGATCAAACCGGTCCTCCAAAAAAGAAGCTCACTGCCCTTTCCCGCTCGCAGCGTACATAAAACTAAGGGCTTTCCTGAAACATGTCAATCGGCTATTGTTCCGGACTTCAAGAGGCTATACAATGGCGATGTAACAAATTCGCCCGAAATCCGTAAAAAGGCTATAAGAGCATTTATCGATAATGACCCGCAGAAAGGATTCCGGATGAGAAAGACCATGGTAACAGCGCTCGCAGCGTTGCTGCTGTTATCGTCCGCCGCCTCCGCTGCCGAGAGGACAGAGGATATTATCAAGGGATGCGTCTTCCCGGGATGGGGGCAGATCTCGACCGGACGGTACACAAGAGGCGCCGTGATGATGGGTACAGCGCTTGTTTCTATCGGAGCGATCGGCTGGATTCACCCTTCAGTATAACCGGCACGTGGATTCGTACGAGGATGCGTCCAGGGGCTATGCGCAGGCGACCTACATCGGGGACGCGGCCGAGTACTATTCGCAGATGACAGACGCGTGGAACGATGCTGACGATGCGTACACATACCGTAACGTAGCGATAGGCGTCCTGGCCGGCATGTATGTCTGGAGCATACTTGATATCACGCTCGGCCCCGAAGCAAGCACACCGCCCGTCGCCATGGAGATCAGGCCGGATGGATTCATGCTTGTAAAGACATTCACTTTTTAGGAGGCGATGACGATGCTGAAGAATACGATAATAGCATTGATGGTTGTCGCGGCTGCCGCCTTCGTCTCCTGTTCGAACGATCATGGGACAGAGCCCGCGCCGTTCGATCTGGAAGCTCCGCCGGCCCCGACCGACCTTTCGGTCACGGCAGGTTCGGAACAGGCGACGATAGCATGGGATTACGAGTCCGGTAACATGGGAGCCATCGAGGAATTCAGGATCTACTACTATTTCGCGGCATATGATGTCGTCGAACTGGCCGGTACGACGACCAGCCTGACATATATCGACGACAGGCTGGTCGGAAACGTAGAGTACTGCTACAAGGTCTCAGCTGTAGATACATTCGGTATAGAAGGGTGGAGGACCGACGAGGAGTGCGCTGTTATCAATACACGCTAAGGCCGTGCGACATGATTCCTGAAAGGGCCGGATGAGCTTCCGGCCCTTTTTTTATCCCAGGCCGAACTTCAGAAAGTCACTCTGTGGCACGGATAATGCATTATTCGGAGCCTGAAGGGAGAATTATGTCTATACAGGATTCCGCATACAAGTCAGCCGTTCCTGGTGCCGGCGAAGAAACAGCCGGCGGCAAATCTGCAGAGACGATCTACAGGGTCATCCTCGAGGGAATAAAGAGTGATATCGAGACTCCCGGCTCATTCGCCATAAAGTACGGGATTCTGACAAATTCGCCCGTCACAAGAATAAAGTTCATGATGCGCAATCTGCCCAAGACCATACTCGAGACGAAATCCGCTCCGAGGGCCCGTGGCGCCCTTGAGTTGATAGAGGAGGCCGGCGGCCTCGGCATGCTCGAGGAGTATAATCCGGAAGAGGCGCCCAAGGTCGAGATCGCCGAGGAAGAGCCGACGATTGCTTCTGTTCCTGACAAGAGCTGTCTGAAGTGCGGATTTCCCATCAAAAAGGACGATGAGTACTGCCAGTTCTGCCACACGCCCCTTGTAGAGAAAAAGACTCCGAATATCAAGACGATGATGGATGCGGGCAAGAGCGGCAATCTCCTGACGCCGAAGAAGCTGTTGATATATATCGCGGTGGTCGCAGTGATTCTTCTGATCGGGATACTGACAAGATAGACTGCTCGCGATAACGCTTACAGATCGAGTTCCTCTTCGCCATGTGGGGGGACGGCTATATCCCTTAAAGACGCGAACGATCTTATCAGAGAGGCAGGGGCTTCAACTGTGCCTCCTTCGAGCATCGATCTGAGCTGGATGCCGTTGGCCAGCGCCTGCCCCTGAAAGTGATTGTTCGTGATAATGAAAAGAGAACCGACCCGGCCGATCATCTCGCCCGCCCGCTCCGACCATTCTTCCATTTCATCCATCGAATAGAGGTAATCGTATCTTGCGTCCCGTCCCGCTCCTTTCCGGAACCAGTTCCCGGCATTCCGTCCATGGAGGCGGATATATCCCGTACCCGGATCAGTAACGGCCGACGAAGGCGGGAGGGAGTCGCCGATCAGCGGCTGGTCAATATTGCAGAAGGCGAAACCGCATTTTGAGAGCAGGGGACCAGTCTCTTCCCCGGCCCAGGATCCGTGCCTCAGCTCGACGGCTGCCGGACGGCCGTCGAAATATGGAGCCAGGCCTTCGAGGTATTCTCTCGATTCAGGGGTGTTCCTGAACGACCATGGAAACTGGAGGAGGAAAGGCCCCGAGATACCCTCTTCATGCAGGGGCGTGAACCTGTCGATGAATTCCTCCAGCTCTCCGGGTGTATATTTCCTTTCGTGAGTGAACCTCCCGTTGACCTTGATGGTGAGCTTGAAACCAGGGACGGCCGTGAGCCTGTCCCGCCAGCTCGATACCATCTTTTCCGGGGGAATCCGATAGAAAGAGCTGTTTAGCTCTATTGCAGTGAAGTAACGGGCGATATGGAGAAGCCTGTCAATCCCTTTGCCCGGAGGGTATACGACGCCTTCCCAGTCAGCGTATGACCAGCCCGCCGGGCCGATGTAGATCTTCGTTTTCCTGTTCTGCGGGGGATCCATGAATCAAGTATCGACCGGGGCGGTTTCGTTTTCAACTGGAAAAAAGTGTGCTTTGTGGGGTATAAGAACGATGATGACCGATACGCATATACACAAAAGAAACCTGACCGCCCTGACGGTGATAGCCGTACTGGCCGCCTTGTTGAGGTTTTTCCGACTGGGACATCAGTCTTTCTGGCTCGATGAGATCCTGACTGTCGGGTCATATTCGTCACCAGAGGGGGGTATATTTTACGGTGAAAAGTTGATGTGGGATGTGCATGGTCCTCTCTATTCCCTGGTCATGCACTTCTGGTCGGAGATCTCTTCCTCAGAAGCGTGGCTTCGTTCCCCCGGGGCCGTAGCCGGCGTTGTTACGGTCATTCTCATCTACTTCTGGCTCAGGCGCGAATCGGGTGAGAGCACAGCGCTTACCGGCGCACTGCTTATGGCGGTCAACCCTTTCAGCATATATTATTCACAGGAACTGAGGTTCTATTCCTTTCTGACGATGTTTGTCGTCCTCTCTCTACTGGCCTTCAGCAGGTTCGATGAGAAACCTTCGTTTCGAACCGGGCTCCTGCTGGGACTGTCGCTCGGCCTCGCGTGCCTTTCACATTTCATGGCTGTCTTCATCTGTGTTGGATTCGTCCTCTATCTGATGGTGACAGGCAGGCTCAGAGGCGACCATCTAAGGTACGGCTCTCTAGCCGCAATCGTAGTCCTTGTGATCGTCTCACCATGGATATACAGGGAATTCTTTTTCCTTAAGAGGATACGAGCGCTTGAGGCGACAAGACTGCCGGTAATATACAGGATGAAGGGCTCCGGGCCATCGGCGTTGATGGCATATCCATACGGACTTTTCGCCTTCGCCATGGGATTCTCGTACGGCCCCGACCTCAGGGAGCTTCATGATGCCATATCGGCATCCTCGCTGCTTGGAAGGTACGGCCTGAAGATCGGCCTCGCGGCACTCCTGTTCGGAGGGGCAGCGGTGGCCGGGATGGTCAGGCTCTTCAGGGAGCGCAGAGCTGCCCTCTATATATCTGTTCTGGTGGCGACGATCGGTCTGGTCACTGTGGCGGCGCTCCTCAAGATAAAGGTGCTCAATGCCCGGTACCTGATGTGCGCCTTTCCCATCTTCATCGCGATCATCGCTCAAGGAATCCCCAGGACCAGGATCGCTGGTATCGCGACGGGCTCGGCTCTTTGCCTTCTCATGCTCTTCTCTGTCGGGGATTACTACTTCGAACCGCGATATGCAAGGGATGACATAAGGGGAGCGGTGCGGATCATCTCTGATGGGGCTGTTCCGGGAGACCTGATCCTCGCACCGGGTATGGACCTCGCGGTCCGCTACTACTACAGGGGAGACCGCCCGGTAGAGTCTGTCTACGCGGCACATCTGGACCGCGATGGTGTTGAAAGGAAGATTATCAGGATGATGGAGGGGCGTAGAAGGGTCTGGCTGCTGAGTTGCAGGATGTGGGATACAGATGCCGAGGGCTACGTCATGGAGTATTTCGAGACGGGCATGAGCCTTTCTGCGAAACATGATCTTCCCGGGGTCTCACTGCGGCTCTATGAATCCCTTCCCGGCACGGTTGACACTCCCTGAAAACGAAATATACTTTAGATAGTATGGTGATTTTTATGGGGCGAGTTCTGTCCGTTCACGACCCACCGTGAGATTGCCCCCGAAGGAAGCCTCCTATAATCAAGGAGGGAGTTCATGAGGTACCTGCCGCTTCTATTCGCAATGCCCATGCTGATCTTCGTCTCAGGATGTTCCTGTACCACCCAGGTCGAAAGAGAGGATTTCACCTCCAGTGACGCGAGGGAGATCTATATCGAAGGTCATCCGGAGAGCTCGTTCGAGGAGAATATCCGGAACGGAGAGATCATCAGGGGAATGAACGAGGACGAGGTCATCGCCTCCTGGGGGATGCCGAATGTCTACCTGACTTCCAAGGTCAAGGACGAGGAACGGTTCATCTATTACATCCAGGGTAAAGGAGGAAACTCCGTTCTCGTCTACATGCTCGATTTCGACGATGACAATATCCTGTACGACTGGAATATCGATGAGAAGAGGCTGTCGAGTTACAGCCTTGTCGGATTCGATGAACCGGTAGTCTATCATGGGGGAAACACGAAGATAGACACGAACAGGAAGTAGAACGCTTATGGCGGGATGCCCGCTGATCCGTGCCTGTCGGGTATCGACGGGATAAAGGGTAGAAGGGCATTCCGTCTTGCCATGTCCAGCCTTTTGAATTGACTTTAAATCCAGCCTTTTCTATCCTCGACACCATCTGGAGAACTGTGAGTCCGGAAAACGAAAGGTATTGCCCTTCAATGAGAAACGACCATGGGAGCGGAAGAGGCAGAAAGACCCGTATATTCTTTTCCAGCGAGGAGGAAGGGGCGGGGATGAAGTTTCCCTCAGATCTCTCCTGGGAACCGGCGGCTGATGTGATAGTCACCGAAGCTGAGGTGATAGTAATAGTCGATATAGCCGGAATGGACAGTGATTCGATAAATATCGTGACCGATGGCAGTAAATTGAGGATCGGGGGAGTCAGGGGCACTTCGTGCTGTGAGGGAAGAAAGAAGTACCACCAGATAGAGGTCCGCATCGGCAGGTTTTTCAAGGAGATCGAACTGCCTGTTCAGGTCGATCATGGAGATACAAAGGCACGTTATGACCGTGGCATGCTCGAAGTCAGGATCGCCAGGACCGATCCTTCGAGCCGTGTCAGGAAGGTCGAAATAGAGTAGGGAGCGTTTCAAACGAACGAATCTACCAGAGATCAGGACCTGATAAAGGATATACCGGCAGAACTGGCCGTCATCCCGATAAACGACGGCGTGGTATTCCCGTATATGCTCGTGCCGCTTATCCTGACCGATGAGAACCTTATAAGTCTCGTCGATGAGGCTCTTGGCCAGGCAAAGATCGTCGGCGTCTTTACGCAGAAAGATCCGGCAGAGTCATCCCCGGGTCCGGACGATATATACAGCATCGGATGCGCGATGCTGATCCAGAAGATGGCCAGGTTTCCTGACGGGCATATCAGGATAATCGGCCAGGGCATCGCACGAATAAAGGCCGGGGATTTCCTCGAGGATCCGCCGATGATGCGGGTCGCCGTTTCTACTCTCGAAGAGAAGAACGGCAACAGGAGGAAGGCCCGGGCGATGATGCTGAATGTAGTCAACGCGTTCTCAAGGCTGGTCGACGCTTCAGAGAGCTATCCGGACGAACTCAAGGGCGTGATAGCCGGAGTCAGGGAACCGGGAAGGCTTGCGGACCTGGTAACGGCGAACATCAACACGGGTATCGAATCGAAACAGGCCGCTCTCGAGCTTCTCGATCCTTTCAAACGCCTCGAGCTGGTCTATGATCTCCTTAACGGCGAACTTGAGATAGCGAGGATGGGCGAGAAGATAAGACAGGATGTCCGTCACGAGATGGACCGGGAACAGCGAGAGTACTACCTGCGCCAGCAGATAAGAGCGATACAGAAAGAACTGGGAGAGGAAGACGCGTCAGTCGAGCTCGATGACCTCAAGGAGAGGATCGATTCGAAGGACATGCCTGAGACGGCACGTTCCGCCGTGGAGAGGGAATGGGGGAGGCTGTCGAGGATGGCCCCCGGTTCGGCGGAATATACCGTGGCGAGGACCTATGTCGACTGGATCCTGGATCTTCCCTGGATGGAGCAGACGAATGATTCGCTCGACATAAGGAAGGCACGGCGGATCCTCGACAGGGACCATTATGATCTCGAGCATGTAAAGGAACGGATACTCGAGTACCTGTCGGTCAGAAAGCTCAAGAAGGACTCCAAGGGGTCGATTCTCTGCCTTACCGGTCCACCCGGCGTCGGGAAGACATCACTGGGGATGAGTATCGCTTCCGCGATGGGGAGGGGATTCGTGCGCATCTCTCTCGGCGGCATACGGGACGAGGCGGAGATAAGGGGGCACAGGCGGACATACATCGGCGCTCTTCCCGGCAGGATCATCCAGGGGATCAAAAACGCGGGGAGCAGCAATCCCGTATTCATGCTCGATGAGATCGACAAGCTTGGCAAGGACTTCAGGGGCGATCCGGCCTCAGCTCTTCTCGAGGTGCTCGATCCTCAGCAGAACAGTTCATTTGAGGATAACTATATCAACACTCCCTTCGACCTCTCGGCAGTGATGTTCATAACGACCGCCAACATCCCCGATACGATCCCCGCGGCCCTTCTGGACAGGATGGAAGTAATAGAGCTGTCCGGGTACATCACGGCGGAGAAGGTCAAGATAGCGAGGAAATATCTCTATCCGAGACAGCTCGAGGAGAACGGCGTGCCGCCCTCGAAGCTTATTGTGACTGACGACGCCTTGAGGATGATTGTCGAGAGATATACGAGGGAAGCCGGCGTCAGAAACCTTGAGCGGAAGATCTCGACCCTCGCTAGACGAGCGGCGAGAAAGATGGTCGAAGGGACAAGGGGGCCGTGGAAGGTGTCATCGAGGAACCTAGAGTCCTGGCTCGGCGCGGCTGGATATCCCGACCAGCAGATGCTGCCGCGACCTGAAAAGGGTGTCGCTACCGGTATGGCGAAGACTGCCGCGGGAGGAGTAATACTCTTCGTGGAAGCTCTCGGCATGAGAGGCGCAGGCACGGTGAAACTGACCGGCCAGCTCGGCGACGTGATGAAAGAATCGGCCCAGGCCGCGATGAGTTACGTACGCGCCAGCATGAGCGGGGATATGGAAGATGAGAAATTCTTTGAAAACTCCGACCTTCACCTGCATATTCCGTCCGGGGCCGTTCCCAAGGACGGGCCGAGCGCAGGCGTCGCGATAGCGGTCTCACTTGCCTCGCTGGCGACAGACAGGAAGATCCGCAACGATGTCGCGATGACTGGCGAGATCACGCTGACGGGTAAGGTGCTCCCCGTGGGGGCGGTAAGGGACAAGGTCATCGCCGCCCATCGTGCCGGTATAAGGGAAGTTATCCTTCCTTCCTCGAACAGGAAGGACCTGGACGATATTCCCCCCGGCATCAGAAGAGATATCAAATTCGAATTTATAGACACTGTTGATAAAGGAATATCGATTGCGCTCGCCGGTGACGGCGGAAAGGCCGGGAGAAGAAATGCGAAGAGATAACGGCGAAAAGCAGATCGTGCCGAAGGTGGTCTCGTATTTCCTCAAACATACGGGCAAGGAGGAGCCTTTTGCTCTTCCTGGAGGGATCACTGAATCCGCCAGGCTTCTTTTCATCGATTCCGGAGATGTCACCGACCTTCTCTTTGCCGCCCCGGTGGCGAACTGGTTCCACGACCGTTTTCCTGGGATAAGGACAACACTGCTCGTCAACTCGGAAGACTCCGACATAGCGAGGAGTATATTCAGGGTACATTCGATACTTACATACAACAGGAAGCAGCTTCGGTTCTTTACGGCCGACTATTACGCACTTGTACGCAAACTCCGCCAGCAGCATATCGACACGGTAATACTGCTGAGCAGGGGTATCTCGATGGAGAGGCATACACTCGCCTTCGCTTCCGGCGCGCCGGTAAGGATAGGATTCCATCATCAGCTCGCTCATCCCTTCATCAACCTCGAAGTGAGGATTTCCTCCAGGGGTTATGAGGGAGCCAGGATGGTAAGGCTGGTAGAATCGCTAGGACTTCCTACCGGCGGGGTCAAGCGTGATATAGTCCTGCCGCAGGCGGACCTGAATCATGCCCGGCAGCTGATACATTTCAGAAAGCCGGAGAAGGGCGTCATCACGGTCGGTATCGATCCAGGCAGGAGCAAGAGCAGGCACCGGGTGATCCCTGAGATCATCGCATACCTGGCAAACAATCTTGCTGGACGGCAGAGGGTCAAATTCCTCGTGTTGACCGACCCCTGGGACGAGAAACTTGTCCAGAAGATCTCTGGAGAGCTCAAGGGAGAGGTCATGGACCTGATTCCTACGAATGCCGGCGAGACTCTGTCCCTCCTGTCGCAGTGCGACATCTTCCTCTCGGGCAATACCAACCTGTTCCATTTTGCCGCGGCGTTGAAGGTCCCGACGATAGGGCTGTTCACTAAATATGACGGGAAATCATGGATTCCCGAGAATATGCCCAACGTGAAGATCTTCAAGGGGACCAAAGGGGAGAAGCTCTCACTCAAAAGCTTCTTCAGCAAGGTGGAAGAGGTCCTCGCGACTGGCGAGGAGATCACCGTCTAGAATGAATACAGGGAGAATTCGATGAACGCGCAGGGACCTTTCCGCACATATATGAGACTACTCGGCTATCTCAAGCCGTGGTGGAAGAAGGTCTTGATCCTTTTTGTATGCACGACTGTATTCGCGACCCTCAGCGGAGTCTCGCTCACTCTCATACCGCCCTTTCTCAACATAGTATTCTCTACCGAGCCGGCCCCGGTGGAAGAGAGGGAGGAAGGCGATCACGGTTCGCCCCTCATTCCGG
Organism: Candidatus Krumholzibacteriia bacterium; assembly: GCA_963836185.1. Lineage (GTDB taxonomy): Bacteria > Krumholzibacteriota > Krumholzibacteriia > Krumholzibacteriales > Krumholzibacteriaceae > JAUWCL01. Next base: position 1,786,621 of record CAWIIQ010000001.1, on the reverse strand, counting down.
ACGGCGTTGAGGCACGGATCGACGCGGTGCAGAAGCAGGCCACGGCGTTGATATATGAGGGGTCGCCGACAGAACGACTCGCGAGATTCTGTGTAATCTTCTTTTTGCTGAGTTTCATCAAGAACATCTTCGGATATTTCGGCACATTCCTGACGATCTATCTCGAGCAGAAGATACTCATGTCGATGAGGGACGAACTGTACGGGAAGATCCAGATGCTTCCGATGGCCTTCTTTGACAGGCAGAAGACGGGACATCTCATCTCGAGGATAACAAACGACGTGACAAGTCTGAGGGGCGCCGTTGTCGGAGGCCTTGCGAGCGTTATACGGAACGGGTTGATGACTATCATAGCGATCGCCATCATCTTCTATACATCCTGGCAACTGTCGATGCTGACGATCATCCTGGTCCCTGTGAACATTGCACTCATCGCTGTCATAAGCAGGAAACTGCGGAAAGGCAGCAGAAGGGCCCAGGAGAGGATGGCCGACATGACTGCCACCCTCCAGGAGACGATCTCGGGAGTACGCGTCGTAAAGGCTTTCGGGATGGAGAGGTTCGAAAAGATAAAGTTCGGGGACTTCAACCGTATGTACTTCGGTGAATATACGAAGATGAGAAGGATCGCCGACCTCGCGTCACCGACGAGCGAGACCCTCGGGATCATCGCCGCTGTCGTGATCCTGTGGTACGGCGGCCGTCTAGTCGTACAGCAGCAGCTCGCTCCCGCCAATCTGATGATGTTTATCGGCGCGATGCTCTGGGTAGTCAATCCGATCAAAGCGCTGAGCAAGCTCAACAGCCTTATACAGGAGGGACTTGTCTGCGCAGAGAGGGTATTCGAGATCCTGGATATCCCGACTGAAGAGGAGATCTCAGGGGATGAGACTATTGATACGATAACTGAATCGATCGTCTACGAGGATGTGAAGTTCAGCTACGACGAAGTGACTCCCGTTCTGTCCGATGTGAACTTGAGAATCGGTAAGGGGGAAGTAGTCGCTCTGGTCGGAGCGAGCGGCGCCGGCAAGTCGACCCTTGCCGACCTTGTCCCGCGATTCTATGAGCCCGATTCGGGGCGGATAACGATAGATGGCAGGGATATATCCCTGATCACGATATCATCACTGCGTTCCCTGATGGGGATCGTGACCCAGGAGACGATCCTCTTCAACGATACTGTCTTCAACAACATCGCATACGGGCTGTCTGACTGTCCACGCGAGGATGTCATCACTGCCGCCCGGGCAGCTAACGCTCATGAATTCGTAGAGGCCATGCCGAAAGGGTACGATACGGTGATCGGCGACAGGGGGATCCAGCTTTCTGGCGGACAGAGGCAGAGGCTCGCTATCGCGCGTGCCCTTCTGAAGAATCCCCAGATACTGATACTCGATGAGGCCACAAGTTCTCTCGATGTTGAGAGCGAGGCGCTGGTCCAGGAGGCTATAGACAGGCTCGTGCGCGGCAGGACAACACTCGTGATAGCTCACAGGCTGTCGACTATCAAGAACGCCGACCGCATCGTCGTCCTGGAGGACGGCAGGATAAAGCAGATCGGCACACATGAGGAGTTGATCGGTGAGGAAGGGATCTACCGAAAGCTCTACAGCCTGCAGATCAGGGCGTAAGGAACTCCTCGTACTCGCTCCGAACTGGATCGGCGACGTAGTGATGGCGACGCCGTTTCTTTCTCTCCTGAGGAATGAGAATCCTGGCGATTTTATAACTGTACTATGCAGGGACTATGTCTCGGAGCTTCTGAAAAGAAGCGCTTTCATCGATAACCTGATCACATACGAAAAAGACGGCGGGGCCCGAAGGGCGATAATGGCTCTTCGAGCCGGAAGGCCCGGCCGTGGATGGGATGCCGCGTTCCTGCTCCCCATGTCATTCTCGGCAGCTCTGATAGCGTATCTCGGGGGAACATCGAGAAGGATCGGTTACAGAAGCAGCGGGAGAGACTGGCTGCTCACTGAGCCGGTCTCGCCCGGAGTCCACAGGAAGATCCATCTGTCAACGGAATACGCGGGATTCGCGAGGCTGTACAGTGGAACTGAGACGGACGAGACACCCGCACCATGTGTCATCCCTCCATACGACTGGAAGGAGAGGCTCGAAAGCTTCGGCCTAGGCGGCAGCTACGTGGTCCTCGCCGCAGGCGCGGCCTACGGGCCTGCGAAGGTCTGGCCGCTCGACAGGTTTACCGCGCTGGCAGGGAGGTTGCGGGAGGAGAAAGCGCTTCGTACTGTCACTGTCGGTTCAGAAAACGAATATGAATATCTCGAAAAAATCACCGGCGCGGATGATAATGCGCTCAATCTTGCCGGAAGATCCGGGATCGGTGACATGATGTCGATCCTGAGGGGAGCTGATCTCGTAGTTGGAAATGACAGTGGACCTGTGCATGTCTCGGCCGCGATGGGAGTGCCGACCGTGACGATATTCGGTTCGACGAGTCCTGTTTGGACATCTCCTCGAGGTCCTCGCACGAGGATCGTGACGTCAGGCGCCGGATGCTCACCATGCTTCAGGAAGGAATGCCCCGAGGGCGATACTCATTGCCTGCGAGATATAAAAATCGATGATGTATTCGATGCGGCCATGGAAATCATGAGGGAGAGCAGAGAGTGAACGATATTACGATCGACGATTACAGAAGCGTAAGGGAGACTGTACTTTCCTGGAAAGGACGAAAGATCCTTGTCGCTGGGGACATGATCCTGGACGAGTATCTCTACGGAACGACCGACAGGGTCTCGAGAGAGGCTCCCGTAGTCATCGTCCGGTATGATGGAAGTTCGTGGTGCCCCGGCGGAGCTGCCAACGCGGCGACAAACGTAGCAGCGCTCGGAGGACGCGCTGTCGTCTCGGGAGTCACCGGAAGGGATGACGCCGCGAAAAGACTTGGAGATATGCTGCGTTCTTCGGGCGTGAATACCGGCGGTATGATCGCCGGTGCAAAACTGTTGACTACATCGAAGACAAGGGTACTCGCGGGCGATTTCCACGCGCAGAGGCAACAGATCGTCAGGATAGACAGGGAAAACCGTGCCCCGCTTTCCCGGTCGGCCGGGGAGCTGTTTCTGCGCTCGATAGAGAAACGGCTCCGGGGTTGCGGAGCGGTCATCCTGAGCGATTACGGGCAGGGAGTCTTCTCCGGCGGAACCGCGAAGACGATAATCGATATGGCCTCCGCTTCAGGTATCCCTGTAGTCGCCGATTCCAGGTTCGGACTGACCGGTTTCAGGGGTATTACAACCGCGACACCAAACGAGGTGGAAGCGGCTGAGGCGGCTGGTATCGATCCCGGGTCCGATGACGCTTTGAGGAAGACAGGAAGGAAACTGCTCAAAGCTCTCCAGTCTGATTCTCTCCTGATCACAAGGGGAAGACTTGGAATGGCTCTCTTCCGCCCGCGAAGGAAAACACTCAAGGTTGGAGTGGTCGGAAGCCCCGAGGCGACCGACGTGACCGGTGCCGGGGATACTGTCGTTTCCGCGGTCGCGCTGACTCTCGCCGCTGGAGCGGGGATGCAGGAAGCTATGCTGGCGGCAAACGTGGCCGCCTCTATCGTCGTCATGAAAAGAGGTACCGCGGTCACTACGCCTGACGAGATGATGTCGAAACTGGATTCGATACTGGAAGCAGGATGAGGAGGCGGCAGTTGAGGATAGGAGCTATCCTGCCCCATACATATCTTTTCGGAGGAGTCAGAAGGTATGTCGAACTGTCGGCGGCCTTCACACGGCGAGGTGATGAATTCACCATCTATACCCCCGACGGGGAATATCCCGCCTGGACAGAGTTGAGCGGAAAATGCATGAAGTTTTCCGACGCGGTAAACAGGGATCACGATGTGATGATCACCGGCTCACCGGAGTATCTCGAAACGCTCCGGGAATTTCCCGCCAGTCTCAAAGTATTCTATTTTCAGATAGAGAATGTCGCGCGGGAGAAAGAGATCGTCCGGACTAAAGAGATACTGTTGATGGCCAACTCGAAGGGCCTGATGGAGAGGCTGCGGAAAAAATACGGTGTGAGCGCGATCGATGGCAGAGGCGGAATAAATCCAGGGTTGTTCCATCCCCTTCCGGGCGACAGGGCCGGAGGGGGAGGGCCCTTCCGGGTGATGTGCTACGGGCGGCTTTCGAGGCCGAGGAAAGGAACGAGGTTCGTGATAAAGGCCGCCGAATCCATGTATCGCGATGGATATGATATAGAACTGATCCTGTTCGACAGCTCGACGCCGGGATCGCCGGATCCGCGCGCCGGATTCGACCCGGGTCTTCCGTTCCGTTTCTACATAGATCTGCCGCAGGAGAGGATGGCGTCGATGTATGGTTCCGCGGACGTATTCGTATCCGCGGAGCACAGAGCCGGCTGGAGCAATACCTGCGCGGAGGCAGCTGCCTGCGCGCTCCCTCTCGTATGCACCAGGAGCGGCACGACCGATTTTGCAATCAACGGCAGCAATTCTCTCGTCGTCAGGCGGAGGAACTCATCTTCAATCGGACGGGCGCTGAGAAAACTCTGCGATGACAGAAAAAGGGCAGCAGCGATGGGACGTGAAGGAGCGAAAGATATCCTCGATTTTACCTGGGAAAAGGTCTGTGATACGATGTCGCGACAGTTCACCGCACTGCTGGACGGCGGAGGAAGGATGCCTGAATGAAAGAGGTCATATACAACGATGCCGGCAGGCTCGCCGGGATACTTGACGGGTTGCGGTCCGGAGACAGGAAGGTCGTTCTGGCAAACGGCTGTTTCGATATCATACATGTAGGTCACGTCCGTTATCTCGAGGAGGCGGCGGAGCATGGTGACTTCCTCGTCGTCGCTATTAACGACGATGATTCTACGAGGCGCCTTAAGGGTGAGGGCAGACCGGTCATGCCCGCGGCAGAGCGGGCCGAGATCCTGTCGGCTATGCGCTTCGTCGATTACGTGTTGATATTCATGGAAGACACGGTCGATGGTGTACTCAGGAAGCTCAAGCCCGATGTTCACGCCAAGGGAACCGACTATACAGTCGAGACTGTTCCAGAGATAGAGACGGCCAGGGAGATAGGGTGCGTAACCGTCATTACCGGCGACCCGAAAGACAGGTCGAGCCGGGGGATCATCTCGCGTCTGAGGCAGGAGGACTAAGTTGGAGCCTGTCCCGATCTCAGCGAGAAAGGGCGCCCCGTTAAGGATACTTGTGACGAGGCTCCGGTACCTCGGTGATGTCATCCTCACTACTCCGGTAATAGACGCGCTGCGTGAATGCTTTCCCGAGGCTGAAATATGGTACATGGCCGAACCACCCCATTCAGAGATACTGGAGAGACACCCGGGACTTGCCGGGATCGTAGAAGCGGGCAGAGGAGCGTCTGCCACCTTGTCGACGATCTTGCGGATAAGGAGACTCCGGTTCGCAGCGGCTTTGGATCTGTTCTATAATCCGAGAAGCGCGAACATCCTTCGGCTCTCGGGCATCCCGGTCCGTATCGGGGGGGGAAGAAAATGGAGAAGACGGCTCTATACACATATCTTCGAGGCGGACAGGAGTATCAGGAACGCTATAAGGCAGCATCTGGCAGCTGTCAAGGTGCTCGGATGCGAAGCGGCAGTGAAACGTCCCCTGATCTGTCTCGGTGAAGAGGAACTTGAGCTCGGCAGAGCCGAAGTGAGTGCTGCATTCGGTGGGCGGATGCCGGGGAGAGTCATCGCCTTTCAGGCTGGAGGTACGTGGCCGGCGAAGAGGTGGGCCGTCTCTTCGTTCTCGGCTCTTGCCAGGCTGATCGAAGATAGGTTCGGAGCGAGGGTCCTGCTTATAAGCGGACCGGGACAGGAGTCCATATCCGAAGGAGTAGCATCAGGAACTGGCGGATCTGCCGTAGTGATGCCAGTAATGCCGATACGACAGGCGTCCGCGGTGATAGCCGCATGCGGAGCCCTGGTCGCCAACGACGGGGGAGTGATGCATGCAAGCGTAGCCATGGGGCTGCCCACCGTCGGAATATTCGGCCCTACAGAATGCGAGATGTGGTTTCCATACTCCGGGATGGGCCCGTTCGAGGTGATAACGAGCGGTGCGGAATGCGCGCCTTGTCACCTTCACGAGTGTGATGATATGAAATGTCTGGAGAATATATCCGAGGGCGAGGTCGCCGACGGGCTGGCCAGGGTAACAGGGTGGTAGGCTATGAGTGACGCGACGGTCATCGATCTCAAGGATATGGAAGGCATCGATTCTATCCTGCTGATCCGGCTCTTCGCGCTGGGCGATATCGTCCTCACACTGCCTCTTATCCGGCAGTTCAGAGAATCTTTCCCGGGCGCATGGATCGGATGCCTCGTAAAGGAAAGATTTTCCGAAGCTCTCGCCGGCGATACCGGCCTCGACGAAGTTCTGCCGCTGCCTGACGGAGCAGCAGGTCAGGTGGAAACCGTCAGGCGGATCAGAAAGAGAAGACCCGATGTCGCCATCGATCTGCTCAGCTCGCCGAGAAGCGCCTTGATCACACGGTTCTGCGGGGCACGTCTCAAGGTCGGGATGGATACCGGGCGCCGTAACGGTTATTATGACGAAGTCCTGCCAAGGACTATAATACGGGACGGAAAACGTATCAGGTGCTACACTATAGAATCAAATCTTGAGCTCTGCCGGATGCTTGGGCTGCCAGAGGGGGAGGAAGGACACGGGATCGATTCAGGTGATGAACCTTACGGGTTTCCGGCGGCTGCAGAAGGATCGCAGTGGGCCAGCTCTTTCATCGGCTCACTGGGCGAAACGGACCGGGATCTCGCGGGTATCGTTCCCGGCTCGACCTATCCGTCGAAAGCCTGGCCGCTTGACCGGTTCATCGAACTGGCGGGGAGGATATCTGGCGGACTCGGCATAAGGCCGGTGATCATGTGGGGCCCGGGAGAAGAGGAACTGGCGAAGCGGATCGCAAGGGAGGTTCCGGGAGCGATCGTTCCGCCTGCTACGGGAGTAGCCGAGGCCGGGGCGCTGATAGGCCGGATGAAGGTCCTCGTCGGGATTGATTCAGGTCCGAAGCATGTCGCCGTCCTGCTCGGCGTACCGACCGTCACTCTCTTCGGGCCGACAGACCCGCGGATCTGGGATCCTGTAAACAGTCTGCACAGGGTCATATGGAAAGGGCTCGACTGCGCGGAAGGATGCAGGGACAAGGAATGCGAGCCCAACAGGTGCATGGATATGATTTCAGTCGATGAAGTATTCAGCGAGGTAAGAGACGTAATCGGCGGTGAAGCATGAGCACTGAAACTGAACTGGCCAGGATATCTCTTATCGTTACTACATTGAACGAAGAGGAGAATCTCGGCCGGTGCCTGGAAAGCGCGCGTGGAGTCGGTGAAGTCATCGTCGTAGATTCGATGAGCACAGATACGACACTTCGTATAGCTGGAGAATTCGGGGCAAGAGTCTTTACCAGGGAGTTTGTGTCGAATGCGGACCAGAAGAACTGGGCGATGGAGAAGGCGACGCTTGAATGGATCCTGATCCTCGACGCGGATGAATTCCTCTCCGCGCGGCTTCGCGATGAGATAGCGGAAGCGATAGTGTCGGCGCGGGAAAACGGATTCTGGCTGTACCGCAGAAACGATTTTTTCGGAACGACTATCCGTCATTGTGGATGGGACCGGGACAAGGTCCTGAGGCTCTTCAGGAGGGGGCGAGGGAGATATCCCGAGCGTGCTGTCCATGAAAGTCTCGAGCTCGAAGGTGTGGCGGGCCGCCTTCGTGAGAGACTCGACCACATCCCTTACAGGGATCTCGAGGACTATATGGACCGATTGAAGAGCTACAGCAGGAAGGGGGCATCAGAGCTCCACAGGAAGGGGAGGCACTGGTTCCCCGGGCTTTTCCTCAGGCCGTTGGCGAGGTTTCTGAGAATGTATTTTCTTCAGCTCGGATTCCTCGACAGAAGCGCCGGGTTGACTCTGTGCTCACTTGCAGCCGCCAGTGTATTCTTCAAATATGTCTGGCTCAGGGAACTTTCCCGAGGCTCGCCGGAGGAAGGCCGATGAGAGCCGCGCCTGACGAGATCGTATTCTTCGGCGGCTACGATCCGGACTATCCAAGAAACGCGATCATAAGAAAGGGACTGGAGAGGCTCGGTGTCGGCGTCGGTTCATGCCGTGCCGACGGCTCACGAAGGGCCGTATTCCGTTATCCACTCCTGCTCGCAAGATTTATCACCAACTGCATGGCACGAAGGTCTCCTCTCTTTGTGCCTGATTTCAGGCACAAGGACGTGCCGTTGGCCTGGATGCTGTCGAGGGTTCCACGCAGGAGACTGATTTTCGATCCACTCGTTTCGCGTTACGAGACCAGGGTACTCGACCGGGGTGATGCGGAGGAGGGCTCAGCCCAGGCTCAGCATAACTGGAATATCGACAAGATAACCATGCGGATGTCAGACATCGTCCTCGCTGATACCGATGCACATGCGGCGTTTTATATCGATGAGTTCGATGCCGACGAGAAGAAGGTAAGCACACTGTATCTGGGGTACGATGATACGGTCTTCAACAGACTGCCCGACCGTGAGCCGGACGGTCTTTTCCGTGTCCTCTTCTACGGTTCCTTTCTGCCGCTCCATGGAACCGACATAATCGTAGAGGCGGCCCGGCTGCTCGATGATGGATTCAGATTCCGGATCGTAGGGAGCGGGCAGACGATGGAAGAGTTCATGCGGAGGGCAGAGGGACTCGACAGCGGGAAGATCGAGCTTTCCGGAAATGTCCCTGAGAGTGAACTTCCCCGGTTGATCTCGCAGGCGGATGCCGTACTCGGAGTCTTCGGTACGACTCCCAAGACAGGTATGGTGATACCCAACAAGGTATATCAGGCCATGGCGTGCGGCCGGCCGGTCGTGACCGCGGATACCGCTGCCATAAGGGAGATATTCACACCCGGGAAGCATCTTGTATGCGTACCGCCTGGGGACGCTGTCCTTCTCGCGGGGGAGTTGAAGAGGCTGAGGGATGACAGGAAGTTCGCGGGTTCCATCGCGACGGAGGGAGGCGACCTTGTCCGGGGGCAGTTCAATCCCGGGAAGGTGGCCGGAAGACTGCTGGCGATTCTCGGAGCAGAGGAGAACGGGTGAGAGTGCTGCTGATAAACAGTTCCGCGACGATGCGGGGAGGAGAGAGCCAGACTCTCGAGCTGGGGCTGCGCCTTCAAAAGCGCGGAATCGAAACAGCATTCGCTGTCAAGACGGGCTCCGAACTTGAAGCGGCGCTGCCTGCCGGCGCTGGATCGATGACTGCCCCGTTCGAGACGCCGGTATTCATGACTCCTCTTCGCTTGAGAAAGTATATAAAGAGTTGGGGACCTGATATCGTCCATACGCAGACCTCCAAGGCACATGCCTATGCTCTTATCGCGAGCAGAGGGCTGGCTCCACTCGTTGTCAGCAGAAGGACGGCCTTCGGAGGAGGCAGGGGGCTGGCCTCGATATTGAAATACGGAAAAGGAGTGGCGCACTATATCCCGATCTCGGAGGCGGCAGCGGGAAGCCTGCGCTCAAGAGGCGTCCCCGACGAGAAGATGACTATAGTCCGCAGCGGCATAGATCTAACGAGATTCTCTCCAGCCGCGAGGGACCGTTCAGCAGGGGAAAGGCTTGTCGTGGGCACGGCTGCAGCATTCGAGAAGGAAAAAGGGCACGTGGTCCTGCTCGATGCGGCATCGATCCTTGAATCGCGGGGCATCAGGTTGCGGTATGTCCTCGCTGGAAGAGGCCGGCTCGAGGTTTCGATAGTTTCCGGAGCCGCGAAACGCGGAATCGATCTGGAGATATGCCGGATCGGGAACGGTGATCCGCTGGAAAAATTTCTCAGGACGCTGGACATATACGTACTGCCTTCGATCGAGGAGGGCCTTTCAACAGGACTGATGGCTGCGATGGCTTCGGGACTTCCCTGTGTCGCCAGCAGCGCCGGCGGGATCCCGGAGGTGACAGGTGATGATGGAGCGATCCTCTTTACGCCTGGCAATCAGGAAGAACTCGCGGCAGCGCTCGAAAGAGTGGCAGTCGAGCCATCCGCCAGGGAATCATTCTCCTCGAGAGCTCTGGAAAGATCACGCATGTTCGATGTCGAAAAGATGGTCGACGGGACGCTGGCGGTATACAAAAAGGTTCTCGCGCCGGGCACGGCTTGATTTCGAGCACGGCCCTTGCACATATATATGACCGACAGTTAGCCGGGAAAGTGATCCGGCGGTGAACGAAACGATATAGTATGTGATAATAACATGTTAGGGGAATATGATGAGGAAAATGAAAATCAGGAGCAGGATACCGGTTATCCTCCTCATTACACTCTGTGTCCTCATTTCGGGTCGATTCGCAGCAGGTGTGGGAGCCCAGGAAACCGCTCATGTCGTAACGAACAGCGGCACCGATCACGGGTATGAGATGATCGAAGGCTTCGAACTTGTTCATCCGGTTCCTGACATGGTTCCGTTCGGGGAGGGAGAGTACCTTGTATTCGCGATCCAGTACGGGTTGATCTATGCCGGGGACGCGACGCTCGAGGTGCGCAGCGATGCAGTGTTAAACGGCCGCCCTGCCTATCATCTCGTCTCTGTCGCCAGGACAAACAAGACATTCGATGTCGTCTACAAGGTCAGGGACAGGCACGAGTCGTACATGGACATGGAAAACCTGTATACATTGCGGTTCGAGAAACACCTCAGGGAGGGCAAGTTCAGACGGGACAAGGTAGTGGATTTCGATCAGCAGAACCATCTGGCCATCTATCCCGAAGAGGAGGTGGGGATCCCTCCGAACACCCAGGATTTCATCTCAGCTCTCTACTATATCAGGACGATCCCTCTCGAGCCCGGGCAGGCGGTCTGGATGCCGAATCATTCGGACGGCAAGAACTATCCGATCTTTGTCAAGGCCCTTCGCCGGGAGCAGATCGAGGTACAGGCAGGCAAGTTCGACTGCCTGGTTATAGAGCCGGTCCTCGAGACGAGCGCTATCTTCGAGAATACGGGAAAGTTGACAATATGGCTGACCGATGATAACTTCCGGATGCCCGTGCTCATGCGCTCGAAAGTGGCCGTCGGATCTTTCGAGGCTGTCCTGAAGGAGTTCACAGTGGCTCCCGACAGGCCCGCTCATCATCGAAAAGGAAGGATCATCACCCTGATGGGAAGCGGATACGAAGAGATCGATCTCGGCAAGGTGAGGACCACGCCTGTCTCCGAAAGGGACAGCAAGGTCACCGTCGGCATGATGGGAACCCCCGTCAAGGGCGGCAAGGCATTCCGGAAATGGCTCGACTCGCTTCCCGACCAGCTGGCAGTGAGCCGGCTGAGAAAACTGACACTGGCGATGCGCAGAGCGCGCTCGGGGAAGGACCGGGAACTGATCTGGATGGCAGGTGCGCATGTTATAAAATGCGGCCTCTCTCCATACCTGGCCGACCTGATGAAAAAGGGATACCTTACTGCTCTGGCCCTCAACGGAGCGGGAATAATTCATGACCTGGAACTGGCGTTCTTCGGGAAGACTTCCGAGGATGTCTCATCGCAGCTCGAGAAGGGCGTTTTCGGATTCGCGGAAGAGACAGCGGCGCTCCTCTTCGAAGCAGTAGACATGGGAGCTGAGGAAGGGCTCGGGCTGGGCGAGGCGGTCGGGCGGTTCATCGCCTCGAGCGACGCTCCGCACAGGGATGTAAGCATCACCGCAAGAGCCGCCGCCGAGAATGTGCCGGTCACTGTTCACGTGGCTATCGGAACCGATATCGTCGTGCAGCATCCCGGCTTTGACGGAGCGCTCTGGGGTGAACTTTCGGCGAGGGATTTCAGAATATTTACCGCAAGAGTCGGGGGCTCGGTGAGAACGGTGGTGTCATCGTAAATGCCGGTTCCGCTGTAATACTGCCGGAGGTATTCCTCAAGGCTTTGAGCGTCGCGAGAAACCTCGGGGCGGGATTCGAAGGGATAACAGCCTGTAACCTGGATATGACATCTCATTACCGTCCCGGTGAGAATGTCCTTTCTCGTCCTTCCGCATTCGGCGGAGAAGCTATATCACTCACGGGACACCACGAGATAATGATCCCCCTGATCTACTCAGCCCTGCTTTCCTGATCCAGGTCACACAGGATTTCAGGAAACCAGGTATTGTACCCATAACATAGCTGTTGACAACGAGGCTCTATTAGTGCTACTATATGCATTATACAGGAGGTGTACTCAGGGAATTCTGCTACAGGTATTTACTTCAGCTTTGGCAACATGATTGACCCGAAGTGAGTTTCTGCAGCAGTTTTTTTAATGCGCCAGAACCCGGGCTGAAGTATCAGATCCGGGTTTTTTTGGAGGAGCAATGACTGGGTACCCCGAACTTCAAGAGCTTTTAACAGAGCCCGCGAGCTCCATGATCGAAGATTCCATCGACAGCCCGGCAGTCGAGAAGAAGAGGACCTTCGATATCTTTAAGAGATTTACGGACATCGCTGTAGCATCATTGATCCTGTTGCTGTTACTTCCGGTGATACCCATAATAGTCATTCTTATCAAACTCGACTCACCAGGCCCCGTCCTTTTCAGGCAGAAGAGGGTAGGCAAAAGTGGACGGGAGTTTGATTTTTTCAAGTTTCGCTCGATGCATACAGGGGCAGAGAACGTAATAGCGTCTCTGAGGCCCCTCAGCGGCGTCGACGGGCCCGTTTTTAAACTGAAGGAGGATCCAAGGGTCACCAGCACAGGCAGGTTCCTCAGGCGGTCGAGCCTTGATGAACTTCCCCAGCTTCTTAACGTGCTCAAGGGCGACATGAGTATAGTAGGTCCGCGTCCCAATCTCCCATCTGAGGTCTCACAATACCTTCCCTGGCAGAGAAGACGATTGGATGTAACTCCCGGGATCACATGCTATTGGCAGATCGCCGGTAGAAGTCACATCGGATTCCAGGAGTGGATGAGACTCGATCTGGAATATATCCGCAACAGAAGCCTTATCACGGATATGAAGATCATGCTCAAAACCATCCCAGCCGTGATAGCCAGGAAAGGGGCCTATTGATTCCAGTCTGGCATCATTCTTGCCCTAAAACTTGTTTGACAAACTGTCTCTAACGGGTTAACTTCTCGCCGGTTAACCTGATTTACGGGTTCCGGCGGTGCCCCCTGCAAGGGTCGATACGATGAAGGGTCGAAAGATTCGCCTGTATATAACGTTAGCTCTGCTGACTGCGGCTGCGCTCATGGTGGCCGGATGCGGCGGAAGCGGCCGGATGTACGATCAGGTCGGCGACGAGGTCGTATGGTCCGACCTCGATACGGACAGTATTCCGGCCGCTCCGGAAGCGGAGAGCTACTACATCGGATATGGAGATGTGCTGGACGTCAATTTCCTGTACGAGACGAAATATTCAAGAGAAGAGATCAAGGTCCGTCCTGACGGGAGGATAACATATCCCCTGGCGGGCGAGATGTTTGTCGCAGGAATGTCCCCGGCAGACCTCGACAGTGTTCTGACCGAGAAATTTGCCGAGATCGTCCTCGACCCGCAGATAACAGTGATGGTGAGGGATTTTCAGCCCCAGATGGTCTACGTCCTCGGTGAGGTCGGGACCCCGGGAGACTACGAATATGTCCGTGACATGACTCTCACAAAGGCTCTGGCAGTCGCGTACGGCTATACCAATGATGCGCGCAAGAGCAATGTACTTGTGATCAGGCGGATAGCGGAGGATCATATCATCGGGATAGAGGTCGATATCGACGGGATACTCTCGAAGAACGATTTTTCTCTCGACATCCCGCTCAAGCCGTTTGATATCGTATACGTCCCGAAATCGAGGATCGCGACGACCGAGCAGTTCATAAACAGGCTGTATAACATTATCGGAAAACCGATGGAGATGTATCTTAAGGGTTGGCAGATAGCCAACGTCGAGTCTTTATTACGAATATTATGCCAGGGTTATCGGCAGGTAGGAATATGGCGGAAACGAGCCTGACTACAAGCAAGGAATCGACTGTAAAGGATTTCCTCGAGGTAATCTTCCGACGGAAGTGGATGATCCTGGGGGTTGTTTTGATTTCAACAGCCGCTGTCTTCCTGCTCAACATGAGGGAGCCGGCAGTATACGAGTCGGCAGGCAGGCTGCTCGTGAAGAGAGGAGAGGCCACAGGCGTCTACAACACGCAAATCAGAACGTTGTCGTGGGAAGAGGAGATGGCCTCCCAGATAGAGATGATCAAATCGGAGGTAGTATCCGGCAGAGCCCAGGAGATAGTCACTGAGATATTTCCCCGAAGGGTTCGAGACAGGTGAAAAACTGAACGAATGGAGGATCGACGCCGGGGTGGTCGGGACTTCCAATGTCTTGTGGATCGCATATACCTCGAGCGATCCGGTCTTCTGCAGGGCAGCGGCGAACGCTGTGATCAACTCGTACAAGGAATACTATCTCGATGCACGGACTCCACCGGAGATGGAAGATTTCTTCTCAGAGGAGATGTCCAGTCTCCAGAGGGAGATTACGCACCTGAGGGAGAAGAAGACGAAGCTGGAGACAGAATCGGGTATCATCGATATGGAGCAGCAGGAAAGGGCGGCACTCGATCGCCTGGTCAGGTACCAGGTCGAACTCGATGAAGTACGAAGGGATATCTCCGAAAAAAGAGAGATAATGCGGAAACTGGAAGACTTCAGGTCGCTGGACATCGACGAGCAGGCAGCCCTGTCGAATACACTCCAGCGGGAAGGCGCCAAACAGACCGCGATAGAAAGATATACTGAGAAACTGATGGATCTCCGGCTGGTCGAGTCGGAGCTCTCTGTAAAATACACTGATGCTCACAGGGATCTCAAGCAGGTGAGGAAGCAGATAGAAGACCTGTATTTCTACCTGGACAAGGAGATCAGGTCCTTCTCGACGGTAAACAGCGCGAACCTCGATCTGCTTAGGATCAAGGAGAGAGAGCTGATGGCCCAGATCGCGATGCTCGAGGAGGGCAAGGCGGTCTTCTCCCAGATGGAGGTCGAGCTGCAGAGCATCAATATGGCCCTCGTGAGGGCCGAAAAGCAGTACGACGAACTTTCGCAACAGCATATGAACGCGAAGCTGACCAAGGCAAGCAATCCCGAATGGAACATAACGGTACTTTCTCCGGCGGCGCCGGCATACCAGAAAAAGACGAGAGATTATGTCAGGATGGCGCTGGGGCCGATCTTCAGCCTCGTCGTAGCGCTTGGTTTTGCCTTTTTCATCGATAACCTCGACCACTCGATCAAGAACGTGGCCGAGGCCGAGGAGACACTTGGATGTCAGGTACTGGCAAGTTTTCCTGACTCTGAGCAGTAATTGCCATGTATGAGGAATATTACGGGTTCAAAGAGCTTCCCTTCAACGTCACGCCTGATCCCAGGTTCCTCTACAGGAGTACGAGCCACAGGGATGCGCTGGCCTACATCACCTACGGAATATTCCAGAAGAAGGGATTTATTGCCGTAACGGGGGAGGTAGGAGTAGGGAAGACTACCGTGGTGAACGCGTTTATAGATCTGTTCCAGCCATCGCTGGAGGTCGCGTTCGTATTCACGACAAAGTTCCCTTTCGATCAGCTCCTCTACCTCGTCTGCAACGACTTCGGCCTGGAGGTCGATGGACAGAACAAGGCCCAGATGCTGATGACATTGAACAAGTTTCTGCTCGATCAGTACGACAAGAACAGGAACACGGTCCTTATCATAGATGAAGCACAGAATCTGAGCCCAGATGTTCTCGAGGAACTGCGGATGCTTTCGAATCTCGAGACACGTGACAGGAAGCTCATCCAGATAATGCTGGTCGGACAGCCGGAACTTGAGACGATGCTTAATCTCAACGAGATGCGACAGCTGAGGCAGCGGATCCCGGGGATATGCAGGATACCCATCCTCAGCAGGGAAGATCTCGAGAGATATATCGACTACAGGCTCGATATCGCCGGAAAACATAACGGTGGTCCTGTATTCACTCCAGATGCGATGGACGAGATATTCCATTATTCCGGAGGCACGCCGAGGCTGATAAATGTGCTCTGCGACAGGGCGCTTCTGATCGGATATGTCTCGAATACGCGGACGATCGATGGAAGGATCATCCGTGAGGGGATCAGGGATCTGGAGAACAAGGAAGTGCCTGTGACGCAGAGGCGCAACAGGCCCATGTGATCCTGGAGGGAGATCGATTTGAGCAAGATCTTCGACGCGCTCAGAAAAGCTGAGATGAAAAAATCGGGACCTCACCGAAGAAAGGGAGAGGTCCGCGCCCGGCGTGATGGGGGAGAGGAAGTCGAAAGCAAGTTCCTCCACGGCGTCGAGGAGAATTTCAGGCGCGGACTGATGACCTTGAGGAATTCGATCGACTCGGAACTGAAGAACAGCGATTTCAGGGTGATCATGTTTACCTCAGCGATAGCAGGGGAAGGCAAGACGACGATCACCGCTTTTCTGGCACGGATGCTCGCGTTGAGCGAGGCCGACCGTGTTCTGCTCGTCGACTGCGCCGTTGTCAATCCCGAACTGCATACTCTCTTCGGGTTGAATAACGAAAAAGGATTACTCGACTATCTTGCCGGATCAGCTCCTCTCGAAGAGGTCATCAATGCTGTCGATGATGGTTTTCTCGACGTTGTCACTACGGGGCCGAGGAGGGGAGCGGATATAACACAGCCGCTTTTCAATTCGGAGAAAATGGCTACCTTCATCCGGGCAACACGGGAGATGTACGATTACGTCCTGATCGATACCTCCGCCATCCTTGAAGCGCCCGAGACGCCGATCATCGGTTCATTTGCGACAGGTACCGTTATCGTTGTGCAGTCCGGCAGGACGAAGCGCGAAGTTATCAAGCGAGCGATGATGACTATCGAGAAACTCGGAGGAAAGTTTCTCGGGACCGTGCTCAACAGAAAGAAATACTATATCCCCGAGTTCATATACAGGCGGGTATAAGTGCAGGGCGAAAGCCGCGAAGACAGCGCTATCGGATCCTGGTATACAGACACCTTTCCCGGATTCATCGAACAGTGCCGCGATCTGATCGTGGAGGAAGCAGGGGCAGGGAACGTCGCTGGGCTTTTCCTTGCCGGCAGCTTCGCGTCATCAGAGGGAAGCGTCGTGATCCTCGGCGGCGCACCTGTCTTTCTCTCGGACATAGATCTTCTTCTGGTCGTCTCTTCCCCCGCGACTCATGCCCTGCTTTATCCACGAAAGTCAGAGATAGGAAGAGCGTGCGAGGCCCTTCTTCCGGACGCTGTTTTCGAAAGCACGATAGACGTCGGTGTGATGACCCGCGATGAACTCGCCGGGCTTCCGCATTCGCCCGGAATCTTCGATATGAGAGAGACGGGGCTGCTGCTGCACGGTGAGGATGAAATCCGGCGCCGCTTTCCATCTTTCGACAGAAGTGAAATAGGTGCCGCTGAGGCCCTGAAACTTCTCGAGAACAGGATGGCTGCGTTCCTCGGCGTCCGGCCCGCAACGGACAGTCCTGCAGGCAGGCCGCTGTACAGATTTTTATATGGAGTATCACGCGTGTATACAGATATCGTTACAGCTGCCCTGTGTGCCGGAGGGATCTACCGTTCCGGTTACAGGGCCAGGGCTGAGTTTCTTGCCTCTCCTGAATCATCGGAAATACGCGAAGAACTCGGCGACGCTTTCGCTGCTGAAGCTGCGATGTGGACCAGGTTCAAGGTCGATCCTGACGCAGGGAAGGTCTGGACGGGTAAGGAACAGGCAGCGATGGTATGGTCTAAAGCCGCTGCCGATTTGCTCGAGGCAAGGGACACGATCGCGCGGAATAATAACGTATATGGCCGACGCAGCCCTAAGCGGCGGCCGCTGGATCTTTTGAGGCTCTGGAAAAATGCCGCACCAGACAGAAGAGGCAGCGGCAGATTGAGGCTCCTTGCTGAGGGGCTGCTTTCGGGACAGGAGCCCGGAGAGCGGGTCAGGGAAGCTTCGGTCAACCTGATCAGGCACGCAGTGAATGATGGAACGAGCAGCGATATAGGGTCTGCGCCGGGGGGCTATCCTCACGGCGGAGGATCCTGGGAGGATGCGGCTTCCATCACCGAGGCTGAATGGCGGCGCCTTGTGACGGGCAGGGAGGATGACAGGCTTGAGTAAGAGAACGGCCATTATTATTATCGATGCTCTCGGAAGTGAGATGGCAGAACGGCACGGTTTCAGGCCGGAAACCCTGCCGGACAGGACCAGTCTCAGGACGGTCCTCGGCTTCAGCCAGGCGGCCCTCACGTCGATACTTACGGGAAGCGTTCCGGATGAACACGGGCTGTGGATGATGTATTCATTCGCTTCCGGCAGATCTCCTTTTAATATTCTTCGTGGACTCAGGCCGTTCGGAGGCCCGGACAGGCTGTGGGTCCGCGATCTGCTCAGGTGGAAGCTGTCGAGGGTCGACAGGATATCCGCTTACTACAGTCTTTACGAAATTCCCGGAGAAGTCCTCGAGCACCTCGAACTTCCCGCCCGGAGATCGATATTCGATCAGTCCGGCGGCGGAAAAAGGCGCAGCATCATCGATCATGCATTTGATGAGGGGGGCGTCTTCATAAGGGATTACAATACGCCGGAGGAGCAGGCATTTGATGACCTGGAATCAGCTCTTGAATCGGGCGGGGCACTCTTTCATCTCGTTTATACTGCCGGGCTCGATTCGGATCTCCACAGGTACGGCTCGATGGATCGGGAGATAGGGGCAAGGCTTGCACGCTACAGCAGGAGGATCGATTCGATCGTTTCGAGATTCCCCGATGTGAGGTTTGCGGTACTGGGAGATCACGGCATGTGCGACGTTACCGCTCATATCGATGTGATGGGAGCGGTCGAAGCGGCGGACCTGAGGATACCGGGGGATATCATTCCCTTCTACGATTCGACAATGGCCCGTTTCAAGGTCCGCGGCAAAAGGGCGGAAGCTATTCTACGAGAGGTGCTGGAAGGAACATCCGGCGGAAGACTGCTGGATGCTGATGAACTCAAGTCACTCGGCGTCTCTTTTCAGGGAGATGAGTACGGAGACATCGTCTTCCTCTGCGATCCGGGGACGATCATACTGCCCAGCTACATGGGAAGCGCTCCGGTCAAGGGGATGCACGGGTATCACCCCGATTCTCCATGCATGGACAGCGTCATGTTTTCAAATGAGGAGTTCGAAGGGGAAGAGGCTTCGGTAGACGCTATCGCCGGATTCCTGCTGCCGGGATTCAGGGGTGGTGAGAGCAAGCGATGATAGTGGAGAAGGCTGGAAATGCGATGTCCTGGAGTGTCGTGGCCAAGGTCGCCCGCTTTGTAGCCATGCCCCTTTCATATATCGTCATCGTACGCTCACTCGGTGAGCATGACTGGGGAGTACTCAATGTCCTCAGGACGATCACGTCGTTCGCTCTTGTCCTGGTGATGCTCGGTGGTGAAAAGATATTATTGAGGTATATCCCCGAAGTGAGGATCAAGGGCGGCATGAGGGCCCTTCTCTCCAACATCGGAAGGCTGGCAGTGCTCCAGGTCTCCGTATGGGCGGTCCTGTCGGTCACGGTGTATCTATCGGGAGACTGGCTCGCTTCTCTTTTCCATCAGGACCCGTCAGTCTTCGGAAGGTATGTCATTATCGCTGTCGGGCTTGTTCTCTTCGAAGCAGGGATGACCCTGACGATGAATGCCCTTCAGTCGTGGTACGAGACAAAGCGACTCGCTCTCGTAATGGTTGTAGGTAACGTATTATACGTAGTTCTATTAATCCTTCTTATGAAGGCAGGAACCGGTGTCGCCGGTGTACTTGCCGCGGGTGGAGCCGTCAATCTGGTAATGATCCTGCTTCTGCTTCCCGATCTGGTGGAACTCACTCGAAGGGCGCCGATGGATGACTCTCCCGGGCCCGGAGCAGCGAGGATGCTCAGATATTCAATTCCTTTCGTAGCTACCGGGATCCTGAACCAGATCGTCTGGAGGCATTCTGAGGTCCTGTTTCTCGGCCATTTCACAGGAATGGAGGCAGCAGGCCATTTCGGCCTGGCCTACAGGATCCCTCAGATGGCCCTCGAGTTCATCCCCCTGTCGATATGGCCGATAGTCATGGCCGGGATATCGGAGGCCTACACAAGGGATCCGGGGAAACTCGCCGAAGCGGTAGATATCTATTTCCGCCTTCTCTTTCTTCTCGTAGTGCCTGTAGCGGCTATGGGATTCGCTTTTTCCGGGCCGCTCGTACCCCTTCTTTTCGGGTCAGGGATGGCGCCGGCGGCCGAAATGACAAGGCTGTTTTTCGTTGTCTTCTCGTATTCCTTTCTCTATACTCCACTTAGCATGGCCCTGTATGTCATGGAGAAGAGCTGGGTCAACATGCTTGTATTCATCGCCCTCGCCATCGTCAATGTCGGTCTGGATCTTGCATTTATCCCCAGATTCGGGTTATGGGGGGCGTTTTTCCCCGTAGCAGCGATCATGCTGCTTGCCATCGTTATATTCAGGATGGTCGCAGGAAGATTCGATTCCAGCCTGTCGATACCGGCAGGTTTTATTGCCCGGTGTTATCTCGCTGCTTTACCGACCGCTCTGCTGGGGATCAGCGCTTCAAGATGGGATTCTCCCATCGCGCTTGCCGCTCAGATGCTGATCGGTGTATTCTTGCTGCTGGCGGGAGTAAAACTCCTGAGGTTGTTTGGCGAAAGGGAGAAGGCCCTCCTCATGAGGCTTCCGATCCCTCTGAAGGAAAAGATCGTATCCATACTCTGAAGAAGGAAAAATCATGTACCGTGACAAGAAGATATCCGTAGTGATCCCCTGTTTCAACGAGGAAGTGGGAGTCGCCCTGGTCATCGACTCGCTTCCAGCGTCGATCGACGAAGTCGTAGTCGTTGATAACAACTCTACTGACCGTACTGCTCAGGTAGCTGAGGAGAAAGGCGCGAGGGTCGTCTTCGAGAAGAGGAAGGGGTATGGAGCGGCGTATAAGGCGGGGTTGCCCGCGGTCACGGGTGATATTACGATAACGATGGATGGGGACGGGACCTATGCAGTCGAGCAGATCGAGGAATGTATCGATTATCTTCTCGATAACGGCCTTGATTTCGTGAACGCTTCGAGGTTCCCGCTGAAGGATCCGAAAGCGATGAATTTCACCAACAAGGTCGGGAACGGTGTGCTGACCATGGCGACCCTGATCCTGTTCATGCGGGGTATCAGGGACTCTCAGTCAGGGATGTGGATCTATAAGAGCGAGATCTACCCGAAACTCCAGCTGAAGAGCGATGGTATGCCTTTAAGTGAAGAGATAAAGATAAACGCGATCAGGCATCCGGAGATAAGGTTCGATGAGTATAACGTGAACTATCACCCGAGGGTGGGAGAGGTAAAACTGAACAAGTGGAAAGACGGTTTTGAGAACCTGATGTACCTGGTAAAACTGCGTTTCACGCCGTTGAAGAAATAGGAAAGGTCAAAATGCTGAAGAACCTGCTCCTGATACTCGTGACAGTCTGCCTGAACACCACGGGACAGTTCATGATGAAAGCGGGGATAAACAAGATAGGAAAGATAGATCTGTCGAGATTCTTCGAGTTCCTTCCCCGGGTCGCTACTTCAGGCTACGTTATCGGGGGGTTCTCCGCCTATGCCATCAGCGCCGCGCTCTGGATAGTCCTGCTTTCCCGCGCTGAATTGAGCTGGGCCTTTCCCATGGTCAGCCTCTCATACGTTCTGACCGCCATCTTCTCGCCCATGTTGCTCGGTGAGTCTTTCTCGATCCAGCGGTTTATCGGCATCCTCGTGATCTGCCTCGGTGTATTCCTCGTGGGCCGGACATTCTCCGGTCAGTAGGGGGGCAGCGGTCCTTGAACAGACGAACGACTTTTCTGATCGTAAATATCACGGTTGTACTGCTGTCACTTCTCACCGGCCTGAGGATACTTCCTGGACCCGACAGCGCGGGGATAGCGCTTGCGTTCTATACTCTGATAATTCTACCGGGCATCCTATATTCCGACCTGCTGTTTGGAGGGGCAAAGGCTGATTTCGAGGGAATTACACGGGTCTTTCTGACGGGAATATCCTACGCCTGCCTCTTTGTCTGCATCGGCTTCATTCCGGGGATAGCATATACTTTTATCGCTGTAGCTTATGCGGCTTCGATCATCATCGCCCTTGCTTACCGTGGTATAGCCACGGGAAAGAGAGAGGATGAAAAGTCCGCCGATCTTATAGGAGTCTTTTCCCGCAGGGAGGACTATTCAGCGAGGGAAAAAAAGGCGATGCTGATCGTCTTTGTCCTTCTCTTCGGAATATGCGCCGCGTTACTTGCCGGAAATGGAGAACTCGGCGTGAATACGGACGCTCCCGATCATATAAGCTTTATCAGAAGAAGCCTGGATGGAGGGGGTTTGCTGCCGGGCAACTCATTCCATATAGACGGGGACGGGATATCATTCGATCCGCGAAAGGGAATATGGCATCCCGTGGTCTCATTGTGGGCCTGGATGGCCGACGCAGAACCGCATGACCTCTGGGCGATGATGCCCGCCTTCCTGTCCTTCTTCGCCATCGTGATATTCTGGTTCTTTGCCGGGGAACTTTCGGGGTCGATTCCTGTGAAAGCCCTGTCAGTTCTTTTTCTATTCCTTTTCTTCAGGGACGATGGGTTTGTCTGGCTGACAAAACTCTCATACAGCAGGAATATCGCGCAGATCCTGTTCTGGGGAACAGCTGGATTCATGATCAGGTATCTCAGGGAGCAGAGAGGGAAAGATCTCGGTATCGTCGCTCTTACAGCGGCGGCCGGAACCGCGATACATCTTTCGTACGCTCCCGTTCTCGGGGTCTTTCTGCTCGGTCTGCTTATCTACGTTTCGGTCCCTCGCTGGGGAGGGGAATGGATGGGCCGTTTCTGGAGAGCCGTACCGCTCGTCGCCGCGGCTGTCGCCCTTCCTCTCGCGGCGAGGCTGATAAATTTTCCCGATCACCCGAACATGATTCATACTCATACGCAGGGGATGATGAATATCACCGCATGGCTGAGGGTCATCGATCCGGCTGAACTGATTTCCGGAATGGGATTCCCGTTTCTGTTCGCGGTGATCGTGCTGCCGATCTTTCCAGTCATCGCGTCGGGGTACAGGAGATCGCGTCTCGTCTGGGTGCTATTCTCGTTCCCGGTCCTCCTCGTGCTCAATCCATTGACGGCGACTCCACTTGATAGTCTGGCCGGTTACATGCACTACCGCCTGCTTTACGCTGCGCCTGCGATGGTATTTATCGCCATCGCCGTATTCGGCGCCGGAAGAGGCGCGCTGACCGGGAGATGGCGGCTTGAAAAAGATGATGGAAGCTGGAAACGAAGGGCGGGAATCCGGGTCACCGGAGTTCTTCTGTTCGCCATTTTCGCTGGTGTCTTCCTGAGACCGTCCGCGGCATCACTTTCAGGCAGGATATCTTCACTCCTGATGAATAACGGTCATGGTGAAGAGGGAAGGGCGGAGATGATCGATGAATTTCTCTCCGGCATCCCGGAGGGGTCCGTGATAGCCGCCGATCCGGTATCAAGCTATGATATATCAGCGTTCACTGATCATTTTGTCACCGTGATACTCGACCAGCACTGCTCTCCAGCTGATACAGAAGCGATCACGCGGGTCAAGGTGTCGAGAGATATCTTTTCTCCTGTGCTTCCTGATTCTGTCGTCAGGGAACGCATTCTTGCCTGCGGTGCTGAATACCTGTTTGTCAACACAGCCCCTCCGCTGATAGAGGATTTCTTCGGTGTCAACTCTCAGGAATCCGGGCTTCGATCCATGATCAGGTTCGGTATGTACCCCTTCCTGAGGGAGATCCGCTCGAAAGGGACAATGATACTCTTCGCTGTCGAGGCCTCGCATCCCGCGGGTTCAGGGGGCGCGCGGGCAGAGGCGGACTCCTGTTCGGGCGATCGGGATGTAGCGGCCGGGGAGGGGATGGTTCTCACCGGATTTTCAATGGATGATGATGATTACAAACCGGGGGATACCGCCGTCATAACTGTATGCTGGACGGTCGATGAAAATGCGGGCTTCGGGCTGCCCTTCTACTGGACCGTGCGATTTGATACTGATTTCAGCAAAGGGCCTTTCTACAGGGAGTGGTACGGCAAACAGTACAGGAGAAGCGTGGAGCGCAGGAGAGGAGAACTCTACCGGTATACAGTCTCCGGGAGAATCGACGCCGGCGGCGCGCAGCCGGACATGTGGAACGCTGGCGAGAAGGAGAGGCAGAAGATCCTGGTCAGGATTCCGCGGGGAATGGCTGAAGGTGATTATGAGGTAAGGATCTCGACGAAGAGACGTGCATACCTGCCCGACAGGTGGCTGAAGGATTATTTCCTCAACGAGGATTCGTATGCCGGATACATTGCCGGCAAAGTAACCATCAGAGATTAGACTGCCGATATGAATGTTGACGGCCGCAGAAGAATCGTTTTCATATCCGGCGCCGCTTATTTCGGCGGAGCCGAGAAGTATATCGAACTGCTCGCGGGCGGGCTCGACAGAGAAAGGTATGAACCGATCCTCGTTACCTCCGGCACGCCCGGCCTTGAACGGCTGCGGACGGCCGTCATGGAAAAAGGGGTGCGGAGCGAAACGACGGACGGGAGATCATTCGCTTCCGCCGCAGGCGCGAGACTTTTCACCGGTCTTCTGAGGCGGCTTCGTCCTGACATAGTCCACATCAACATGCCCGGTCCGTTCGACTGCTCCTATGGACTTCCCGCGTCGCTGGCCAGACTTGCCGGTAACGGGAGGATCGTTACGACCGAGCATCTCCCGATGATCGGATCCTTCGCGAAGGCAAGGATCATAAGGGCGATCCATATGCCGCATGTATCAAGGTTCATAACGGTCAGCGAGGACAACAGGCAACATCTTGTCGAGCAGCACGCGGTGCCGCAGGAAAAAATACGGGTAGTCTATAACGGCATCCCCTATCCGGAGCTCAATGGCGCAGGGAAAGAAGCTGGCGGCGATATGGTCGAACTGCTCGTGGCGGGAGCGCTTGAAGAAAGAAAAGGTCAAATGCTCCTTCTCTCCGCGATGGAACGGCTGCCCGAAAGGATCCATCTGTCTATCGCGGGTGAAGGACCTCTGCGCGGGGAGATCGAGTCCAGGATCGAATCATCAGGAGCCGGCGGAAGAGTGACTCTTCTCGGCCGGGTCGATGACATGCCCGGTCTGATAGCTCGCTCGGACATACTCGTCGTTCCGTCCCTGATGGAGGCGACCCCTTACGTCATACTTGAGGCGATGGCGGCCGGCCGGCCAGTAGTGGCATCAGGCATATTCGGTATCCCGGAACAGGTCGAAGACGGAGTCAGCGGTATTCTGGTGGCTCCGGGAGATGAAGTGTCCCTCGCTGACGCTGTTATGCGGCTCGCCGCCGACGAGACGATGACGCGAAGCATGGGAGAAGCGGGAAGGCGGATCTATGAGGACCGCTTTACACTTACCATGTCTGTCGCGAAGACGGAGGATGTCTACGGGGAACTGCTCTGATCGTCAGTGAGGCTCGATGTAGCCGACGGTCGGGAAGTCGTCGAGGTTCCCGGCTATCGAAGCGTTGAGGTAAGAATTCACCCACCAGTATATATCGTTCTTCGCGACCGAGCTCTGCATCTTCTTCATCCTGGTGCGGCGCTCACGGAGATCCATCTTCCAGGCACTGTATATCGCCTCGGAAACCTCCTCGATATTATATGGATTTACCAGGATCGCTCCTCTTTTCATCTGAGGAGCGGCGCCCGCGAACTCGCTGAGTATCAAGACACCGGACTGCTCAGTGTTGGAGGCGCAATATTCCTTCGCGACAAGGTTCATTCCGTCCTTGAGCGGCGTGATCAACGCGATCTCCGCCGTTCTGTAGTATCCGAGCAGCTCTGGACGGGTCAGTGACCTGAAGATGTAATGGATAGGCACCCAGCCTGAACGAGTGAACCTGCCGTTTATCTCGCCGACCATCCGCTCTATCTCGATCTTGAGTTCTTCGTAAACGGGTATGTCACGCCTGCTCGGGACCACTACCTGTATCAGGGTTATCTTTCTGTGCAGCTCCGGGTGTTTGATCAGGAAATTTTCGAATGCCCTGAGTCTGTACAGGATGCCCTTTGTGTAGTCCAGCCTGTCGACTCCAAGGATGATCTTGCCCTTCGGGATGTCCTCGTGAATATACCAGGCGGCGTCCGCGACTTCCTTCGATCCAGCCATCTGGGAGAATTCGTTATAGTCTATGCTTATCGGGAAGTAGCCTATCCTGATCGATCTGTCGCCCGCCCTGGCTGTGAGCACCTGGCCTTTCCCCTCTATGGATATATCTTCTACAAAGGTACGAAGGCACTGTATGAAATTACGCCTGTCTCTTAGAGTCTGAAAGCCGATCAGGTCATAGTCCAGCATCGCGCGGAGGATCTCCGATCTCCACGGGAGCTTGGCGAAGATATCGAGAGGGGGGAAGGGGATATGAAGGAAGAATCCTATATTGGTAGATGTGCCCGTTCTCTTGAGTTCACTCGCCGTGTCGAGAAGGTGATAGTCGTGGACCCAGATGAAATCATCCGGCCCGGTATTGGCTCCTATTACGCGGGCGAACCGTTTATTGATGTCGAGGTAGGACTGCCAGTATGACGGATCGAAATTGCAGTACGACTGGAGGTCATGAAAGAGGGGCCAGAGTACTTCGTTAGACAGGCCGATATAGTATCGTTTCACATCTTCCTCGTCGAGATGTACGGGTTTCATATCGAACCCGGCGCTTGAGGAGGCGATGGCTATCTGATCTGATATGTCGACGGAACCGGCTATTCCCGGCCATCCTATCCAGATGCCGCCCCGGTCCCTGAGAACGGGAGCGAGGGCAGTGACCAGCCCCCCGGAACCGGGCACGAGATTCCATGAATCGTCCTTTCGTTCCAGGACGAAGGGGAGCCTGTTGGAAGCGATTATAAGTTTCCTGCCGTCTCTATCCATCTCAGTTACCACAGATTTCTATCCATCTCTCGAGGAACCATTTCAACTCGCCGGGAGGTGCGAGCCAGATGTCTGCCGCCGTCTCTCTGATTTCCGGGCTGACGAGGACGCCGAGGCCCCTGCCTGAAATGGCCCTGAAGGCATCCTCATCCGTCATGTCATCACCGAGGTAGGCCGCGGCTCCGCCACTTTCCGGAAGCAGCTTTTCTACTACCATGCCCTTGTTCATCCCTTTCGGTCTCAATTCGAGGCCTCCGTTGAAGCGGTGGAGTTCCAGGCCGATGACTTTCGCGATACCCTGCCATTTCCCGCCGATATCTGTTTCGATCATTGAAGTCGTTAATTCATTGAGGCCGCGCCAGTGAATTGCTACTGACGCAGGCTTTATCTCGAGGTATTCTTCTAATCCCGCCGCACTGGCAATTGATGCCGCCTCTTCCAGTCCGGCCGGTATACCTGCGCCGAGGTCCGGACCGGTATAGGCACCGTCAGGGCCGAGTCTCTCCCAACCGTGACACCCCCATATCTCTATCCCTTTATCTATTCCGAGAAGGGGGAGCAGATCGGATATCGACCGGCCGCTTACGATCACAGTCCTGCAGTCCGAGGCGCTCAGCGCTTCGAAGAGTATTTCCCTGATCCCCGGATACGGCACCGCCTCGTGACGCTCGATTTTATACGGCGAGAGAGTGCCGTCATAGTCGAGCATAAGCAATCGGCCTTCGGAGCATCCCAGGTGCTCGAAGAATGATTCTATATTCGTTCCGGAGGTGAGTATCTTCATTGGTTCTATTCGAGTTCTATCCTGTCGCCGCGGCCGCGCAGCAGCGAGACCATCACCGTCAGGTATTCGCGCAGGTGACGCGTGAGAAGGAAATTCTCCCGGACAAAGTTCTTCCCTTTCTCTCCCATCTCCTGAAGGAGATCCCTGTGGAAGAGAAGGTACCTCGCCCTGAGAGCCGCTCCTTCGGGAGTGTTTACGAGGAATCCTGTCTGGTGGTTTACGACCTGTATCCTGATACCGCCCGTATCTCCCCCGATGACAGGCTTGCCTTTCCACATGGCCTCAGTCACTGTCAGCCCGAAACCTTCCCTGAGAGATTTCTGAAGGACTATATCTGACGCGCGTTGAATCGCGTTTATTGAGCGGTGCGCGTCGGCAGGAAGGAGCAGGATATGAACGTCGGGATCGTCATTCGCCGCGGTTCTGACGTCCTCGAGCACGGTTAGTGCCTCGGGGTCATCCGTCGCCTCGCCGCCGGCGAGTATGAGCTGAAGGGTCGGTATGAACTTTTTAGTGAGCCTGTACGCACGTATGACTCCTACAGGGTCCTTGAATATATCGAAACGGGAGACCTGTGTCATCACGGGTCGTTCGAGATCGATGCCCATGCCGGAGACCACAGATTCGATCTCTGACCGTTCGAGCTCTATGTTCTTGTCGCTGAGGGGATCGATACTGGGAGCGATGAGATACTCTACGTGAGGAAGGGGCTGCGCGAACGCAGCGAGAGAAAAGATACTGGCATCGTACCCGGAGACAAAGTTCCTGAGATATTTCCAGACAGGACGATACGGACTGCTCGCGTCGATATGACACCGCCATATCCATTTCCCCTTCCGGTCGGGGCAGTACTGGAGAAGAGGCGCGGGCTGCGGATCATGTATGAAGACTATGTCCGCATCCTCGAGTTTTTTCTTAAGTTCCTCGGAATTACGCCGGTTGGTCTCCTCGTAATTATTCAGCAGCGATCGGGGTATATCGATCCTGTTGCCCTGGAGCGCGTTATGAAATCCTTTCGTGCACTTGAAGAAATCGGCGTCTCCCTCGATGACCTCCCATGATACGTCTATGCCGAGTTCTTTCTTCAGCGGGACAAGCTTGGCCAGGATCTCAGCAACACCGCCGCCCTTGCGCGTCGAGTTGACATGGATCACCTTTGCCCCCTTCAGAGGCGCGACGAGCTGCCTTAGCTGATCTATGACGTCAGGTCCGCATATATCCGCGTATTTATCGAGAGTCGAGCCCATCACAGCTCCTTCCCGAAATAGTCATTGAATATGTGGCTGAGCTGCTGCCTCAGTTCGGGCAGTGTAGAGAAGAAGGGGTCGACGTTCGAGAGAATATCGCAGAGGTCGCGATACCTGTCCTCGAATCCGTAGAGCCAGGCCCTGAAATCGTCGAGGTGCCCGAAGGTCCTTCGGCGCGCGTCTATGAAGTGATAGAAGATGCTGCTCGAGGTCATCTCGGGGACGATGGAAACTAGCTCGGACGGTTCGACGATCGTCTTGCGCGCGCTGAATACGACTATCTGTGAAGTTATGAAATAAAACTGCTGATCGGTGCTGGTCCACAGGATTTGCTCGCTCTCGTCGAGCCGTTCCTCGATCACATCGAGCAGTTCCTGCTTCATATCCTCGAACCGGTCGAACGAGGTGGGATCGAGCATCCCGAGCCGCTCGGCAAGTACCTTGTCATGCAGGGCATGTCTCGACCATGCAGCGAAATCATTGTTGAACTCCGGGTCATCGAATCGCGGCCTGAGTTTACCGGCCCAGAAATGATACGCTATGCTGCCCGGTACGACCGTCTCGATGCTGTCTCGCAGTTCCTTGAGGTTCTGCGCTTTCCGGCCGGTCGCGATCGCGGCAAGGGCACAATCCTTGATTTCGAACGGTTCGTGCGTTATCTTCTTTTTCGGCATCGTGTTATATTCCTCGCCATCATTAGAGCATGCTTACGATGCCTTATGGTACGGAAATTTCACGATTGTGTCAATTGCTTGTATCGCCGGGCCTTCGCGATTATAATGGCGCGGACACGTTTAACGGTATCAAGGAGAAAAGGAATGAAGGGAATCATACTCGCTGGTGGCCTGGGTACGCGACTCCACCCGTTGACCAAGGTGACGAACAAGCATCTTCTCCCGGTCTACGACAAGCCGATGATATATTACCCGATCGAAGCACTTATCAATGCCGGGATCAGGGATATCCTTATCGTTACCGGGGGCAACAATGCGGGGGATTTTCTGAAGCTCCTCGGCAACGGTTCCGATTTCGGCCTCGAGCATATAAATTACACATATCAGGTCGGCGAGGGAGGCATCGCTGAAGCACTGGGCCTGGCAAAATATTTCTCCGGCGATGACAGGATATGCGTCGTTCTGGGCGACAACATAATAGAGAAGAATTTCATTGCTGCCGCGAAGTCTTTCGAGAAACAGGAGAGCGGGGCGAGGATCCTTCTGAAGGAGGTGTCCGATCCGGAGAGGTTCGGGGTGCCGGTCCTCGATGGGGACAGGGTCTTGAAGATCGAGGAGAAACCTGCCGATCCCAAATCGAACTACGCCGTGACCGGGATTTACATGTACGACAATTCGGTCTTCGACATCATTTCGAGTCTCAAGCCTTCTGATAGAGGTGAGCTGGAGATCACGGACGTGAACAACGCTTATATTGAACGGGGAGATCTCGCCTGGGATATCCTTGAAGGATGGTGGACCGACGCCGGTACTTTCGAGTCCCTGATACGGGCAAACAGCCTGGTCGCCGAGACAGGTGCCAACAGGACGGACTGACCTGTCAGATGAATGTCGATGTGATGTAGTCCCGCAGGGCTTCGCGCCAGTCTCTCATCAGGTGGAGTCCAAGAAGGTCGAGAGAGTAATTTCTCAAAGCTTCCATCCGCGGCCTCGGCGCGGGCAGGTCGAATCTTCCTGATGAGACAGGGACGAGTTCACAGTCCTCGATACCGGCTATCGAGAATATCTCCCTCGCCAGTTCGATCCTGTTGACGCAGCCCCTGCCGGCACAGTGATACCGTCCGGACCTGGCCCCGAGCTCGTTATTGCCGATAAAATCGAAAATAGCGCGGGAGAGATCGACCGTATATGTCGGGGAACCGAAGGTGTCATCGACAACCTCTATCCTGTCCCTTTCCCTGCCGAGCTCTATGATCTTCGCCACGAACTTCTTGTCTTCCGGACCGCCGCCGAATATCCAGCACGTGTTGAAGATATAGAAATCCTTCAGGTGTTTCCGTACAGCCAGTTCGCCCTCGTATTTAGTGAGTCCGTATTTGTTGACAGGGTCGGGCATGTCGTATTCGATATACGGACCGGGCTTGCGCCCGTTATAGATCATCCCCGTGCTGATATATATCATGGTCGCTCCGCATTCAGCGCAGGCAGAGGCGACGTTTTCAGTGCCGCCCACGTTGACCCTGCGGGCCTCGTCCGGGTCCGTCTCGCATCCATCCACATCGGTCATCGAGGCGAGGTGTATAACGAAGTCGGGGGAGTACGAGGCAATATCTTCCTTTACTGCCCCGGAGTCAGTGATGTCTATCCCGGGAAGGTCCGTTGCCCTGACGTCATATCCGGTTCTGAAAAGCGGGACGAGGGCGCTGCCGAGCATCCCGGCGGCGCCGGTGACATAGATCTTCTTCATAAGGTATTACCTGCCGTGATCATCCGTCGCTGAGGTTCCAGTCGTACGGGATGTCGTTATCGTGCGGATCGATCCTGAACTCGTCAGGATCGTCATAGTTATAAGTTTCCGTCACTGTGTTGATGACGACTGCCTCGCTGCCTCCGATACACTTGAATCCGTGACAGACGCCGGGGGGGATAGTGATTCTCACCGGGTTGTGTGTTCCCGCGAAGAATTCATCGACCTCGCCCCTGGTCGGAGAGCCGTCCCTGTTGTCGTACAGGACGATCTTCATCATCCCGTCGATGACGGTCATGTAGTCAGTCTGCAGCTTGTGCCAGTGCCATCCTTTGACAACACCGAAGAAGCATGTAGTCATGTATACCTGTCCGAACTTTACGAAATCATCGTCGTCGCAGCGGACTATCTCCATCAGCCTTCCGCGCTCGTCCGGAATTATCTTCAGCTTCTTGACTTTGACGCCGTCTATCATCGATGACTCCTTCCAGGGTGATCAAGCTACTCCGCGGGGGCGGGATGTGCTGACTTTAATCGCACCGGGTGCCCGTTGTCAAGACGATGAGGGGGAAGCCCGGTCCCCGCCTGAGAGAATTACGAGACTCTCGAGATGGGGGGTGAGATATCTGTCGAACATCCTTTCCCATGAGAGATCCGCGACCTTCGCGAGGGTGTCGACCCTGCCGCTTCTCAATTGTCTGATCTTACCTGGTATTTCCGCTACGCCCGAGTACCATTCAAGGCCGTCCCCATCGTCCAGCACTTCGGGCAGGGCGCCGAAGCGTGTTGTAAGAACGGGAAGGTTGCAGGCGCAGGCCTCTATGACGGAGAGGGGGAATTCGAGCGCGCCGGCTCTCATCGGCACAGGGAAGAGATAGAGGTCGGCCGCCTGGTAGATCTCGTTTATGTCGTCGGTGTATTCGTCTATTACGATCACGCCCGCCTGCCTGAGATGATCGCGCCACACAGGATCGACCTCTCCCGATTTGACGACTGGCTGGATGTCAGGTCCCCAGTCCCTGTAGCGAAGCAGGGCCTGCAGGTTCCTGTTCTCCTTTACGTGTCCTACGTGAAGGACGATATACCTGTCGGCCGGGATTCTGAAACTCGCCCTGAGCTTTTTCCTCGTCTCCGTGTCAACGGGCTGGAACAGCCCGGCGTCGTAACCGGGCATGATGAAGTCCGCGTTGACCCTCAGGTCCTCGAGGTCCTGACGCAACTCCCTGACAGGTGAAAGGACGAGTTCGGGAGCCGACCAGAGAGAGACCGCCCTGTGCATCCTGCCTGTTTCCCGGGCCTGCATCGCTACGACTATGACCGGACGTCCAGACATGCGCCTGAGGAGGACGCTTCTGAGCATCCCCATCCCTGTCAGCCCCGAGGCGGGGGTATATATAAGAAGATCAGGGGCCCACGTCTTCAGGACGCCGGAAAGCTCCCTTAGAAGAGGGGACTTTCCCTTCATGATACGTCTAGAGTCGAGATCCTCGCCTGGTTCGCCCTTCTCATGCAGCACGAGCAGCTCATGGCGCCCCGACAGATATCTGCACATGTGCAGCAGGAAGACGAGCAGCCCTTCTTCCGGCTTGCCAGTGACCTCTTCAGAGATTACAGCGATTCTCATAACATATTCCATTTAAAGCAAAAAGACTGCAGAAGGTCGAATTATCACCTATCGACACTGCCCGTCGCAATGAAAAAAACTCTTTTACCCCTGTGCCTCGTAAATGAGGGGATTTAGGGGGTAGAAAATAATCACTGAACATGTTATAATTTACGGACCTGGGTTAGGGTGACATAGGTTTTACCGTAAGAGGCTTGTTCAATGAGTAAGATCCCTTTTTTCAATCTAAGTGAGCAGACGAACGCCATCAGGGACGAGGTAGATCAGGTTATAAGCGGCGTAATAGACAACACCGCTTTCGTCCTGGGTCCCGGCCTCGAAGGTTTCGAAGAGGAATTTGCCGCATTTTGCGGTGCAAAATATTGTGCGGGAACGAGTTCGGGCACTTCCGCCCTTCACGCCGCGATGATAGCATTCGGCGTAGGGGAGGGTGACGAGGTCATAACGGTGGCAAACACCTTTATAGCCACTGTAGAAGCTATCGCAATGACTGGCGCCAGGCCTGTCATAGTGGATGTTCTCGAGGATACCGGCCTTATGGATCCTTCTAAACTCGAGGCCGCGATAACGGAGAAGACCAAGGTAATAATTCCGGTCCATCTGTTCGGCCAATGCTGTGACATGGACCCTATCAATGCAATAGCGGCGAAGCACGGCTTGAAGGTCCTCGAAGATGCCTGTCAGGCGCACGGGGCGAAATACAACGGCCGGCGCGCCGGTTCCCTGGGCGATGCCGCCGCCTTCTCATTCTACCCGAGTAAGAATCTCGGATCGTTCGGTGAGGGTGGAGCGGTAACTACATCGGATGAAACGGTACTGGCGACGGTCAAGGGACTGAGGCATCATGGACAGATCGTCAAGAACGAGCATTCGGTGCTCGGATACAATTACAGGCTGCACGCTATGCAGGCTGCCATACTGGGCGTAAAGCTCAGGCACCTCGATGACTGGAACGACAAGCGCAGGGAACTCGCCGCGCGCTACCAGTCGAATCTTGAGGGCGCCGGTTTCTGGATGGCGGCGACAGCATCAGGTTGCGAGCCAGTATACCATCTTTTCCCAATAGGTTGCGAAAACAAGGAAACAGTGGGGAAGGCGCTCGGTAAAGCCGGGATCGGCTGGGGACAGCACTATCCGATACCGGTCCATCTTCAGCCGGCCTTTCTGTATCTGGGATATTCGGAGGGAGATTTTCCTGTCGCGGAAAAGCTCATGCGAACAAGCCTCACACTTCCGATGTTCCCGGAACTTAAACTGGAGCAGGTAGACGAGGTCTGCGAGGTGCTCAAGAGCATCCCGGCTACCTGAGATACTTTAATAGGGGGGGTATTACAGGGTAACGGCTAATGGTAATCGAGACTAGGGTCCTTAGGCGGGATTATGCTGGAATGAGAAAATACACAGCGACCCTGGACAATTATACCAACGCCGAGCAATATGGAACGGCGGAATTGGCCACAAAGACGCATCATGCGATCTTCAGGAGGACTTGGATAGACAGGTTCCTGAAGAGGGGAACTGATATCGCAGCATCTTTGGTAGTACTGGTTCTAGGTTTCCCGTTCTTTCTCGCCATCGCTCTGTTGATCAAACTGACCTCCAAGGGTCCCGTTTTCTTTAAACAGGAACGGGTCGGGGAGGATGGGGGGATTTTTGCGCTTTTCAAGTTCCGCACGATGAGAACAGACTGCGACGATTCACTTCACCGAGAGTTCACCCGCAATTTCATCCAGGGGCGCCTGCCCGAACCTTCGCTTGACTCGGGGAAGAGCGAGGTATATAAGATGACAGACGATCCGCGGATCACCGCCGTCGGCGGGTTCCTGCGGAAGACGAGCCTGGATGAGCTGCCCCAGTTCATCAACATCCTCAGGAGTGAGATGACTATTGTGGGACCGAGGCCGCCTATGCCTTATGAATACGAGTGCTACGACGAGTGGCACAAGTTGAGGCTGAAGGTCAGGCCCGGTCTGACGGGACTGTGGCAGGTCAGCGGACGCAGCACGGTGCCATTTCAAGAGATGGTGATGATGGACATCTACTATATCGAGAACTGGTCGATGCTGCTCGATCTGAAGATCATGATCAAGACCGTGCCGGTGATGCTGGCCGGAACGGGTGGACGCTAGCTTAAGCTGGAAGAATGGAGGGCCCTTGCTAACAGTCGGAGTGATTGGTTGCGGATACTGGGGACCAAATCTTATCAGAAATTTCATTAATCTCAAGGCAGCCGATGTCAAGATCTGCAGCGACATCGATGCCGGCCGCCTCGAGCATATGAAACGGCTCTACCCGTCGCTCGCCACTACGACGGATTACAAGGATATCATAAATGATGAGAGCATAGATGCTGTCGTCATCGCGACTCCGGTCTCGACGCATTACATGCTGGCCGCGGAAGCGCTGGAAGCAGGCAAACATGTATTCTGCGAGAAACCGCTGACGCAGTCGGTCGAAGAGGGCGTAAAGCTCGTCGATCTCGCGGATGAGAAGGGCCGTACCCTCATGGTCGGGCACACCTTCGTCTACACCGCCGCGGTGAACAAGGTGAAGGACCTGATCAATTCCGGCGAACTGGGAGACATCTATTACATGTCGACCGCGAGGGTCAATCTTGGACTTTTCCAGGAAGACATCAATGTCGTCTGGGATCTCGCGCCGCATGACGTCTCTATCATGAACTACGTTCTGGGAACGAGACCGGTCGCGGTTTCAGCCGTGGGGCACTCATACATCCAGCCCGAGATCCAGGACGTATCGTTCGTCACGATGCGTTACCCCGGATCGATCCTCACGAACCTGCACGTCTCATGGCTCAATCCGAACAAGATCAGGTCTACGACAGTGGTAGGCAGCAAGAAGATGCTGGTCTACGATGATATTTCCAGTCTCGAGAAGATACGCATCTACGACAAGGGCGTGGATGTTATCCCTCACTACGACACCTTCGGCGAATTCCAGCTCTCCTACAGGTACGGGGACATCCACATACCGAAGCTGGACGAAGCCGAACCTCTCAAGATGGAGTGCCAGCATTTCATCGACTGCATCGAAGGCGCTGATCCGCAGAGCAGCGGAAGGCACGGGCTGGAGGTCCTTATAGTCCTCGACGCCATCGACCGGTCGATGAAACAGAACGGCGCGGAAATCGAGATAGAGTATCCGGATACTCTTGGATAGGTGAGTCATGGGAAACAGTAAAGACGATGCCAGGCTGGGGCGGGTGCGCCTCGGTCCTGGCTGTGAGATAGAACCCGAAGCGCTCGTCGGCTACCTTTCGCCGAGGCGGAACGTCTCGGACGAGCTTATTATCGGCGAGGGTGCGAAAATACGGAGCGGGAGTGTCATATACGCCGGCTCAACCATCGGCGCTGGCCTGGAAACAGGCCATAACGTAGTGATCAGGGAGCAGAACGAGATCGGAGACGATTTCAATATCTGGAACAACTCGGTCATAGACTACGGCTGCACGATCGGTAATAGAGTCAAGATCCACTGCAACATTTACATCGCCCAGTTCACCGTGATCGAGGACGGAGTCTTCATGGCGCCCGGCGTCACTATAGCAAACGATATCCACCCCGGCTGTCCCGACTCCGGTGAGTGCATGAAGGGCCCGGTCCTGAAGAAGGGATGCCGGCTCGGCGTCAACGTCACGGTCGTGCCTTACGTGACGATCGGGGAGGGAACCCTCGTCGGAAGCGGTTCCGTCGTTTCGAAGGACCTGCCACCGGGCGTACTGGCATATGGAAATCCGGCCCGGGTCCATGCCGAGCTGAAGGACCTGAGATGCAAGACCGGCAGGCGGGAAGCCCCTTACCTGTAGGTGTCGCGATATGACCCTTCCAAAAGGCGGAACGAGAGTCTTCATACTCGCTTCGACTCTCGTGACGGGAGGAGCGGAGAGGGTCGTGGAGTCCCTCGCGCTCGGACTCCCTGAACTCGGTTACGATCCGGAGGTCCTGTGCCTCCATGCTCCTGGCAGGACGGGTGAGCGGCTTGTCACAGCTGGTGTACCTGTAAAGCACAGTCTTCTCGGCGCAAGATACGACCCCTTCTCGGCTGTCAGGATCTCCCGCATGTTTTCCGGTCACAGTGACGGCGTTCTGCTGTCGCTCGATCACCATGACGCCATTGCGATCGGTATCGGAGCCGCACGTCTGGCAGGTCTGCACCGCAGAGTACTCTCCGTTCACTCGACAGGCCTGTGGGACAAGGGGAGCAGTTTTACGAAACTCGATCGCCTCTTTCTGGGAGGTTTCGGACGCATCGTGGCTCTTGCCGATATGCACAGGGACCATCTGGTAGATGTTGAACGGATAGAGCCGGAAAGGATCAGCGTGATCAATAACGGTGTGGACACGGAAAGGTTCGCTCCGGCTGATGACGCGACACGGGCTTCGGTGAGGGAAGGGCTGGGCATCGACTCAGGCAGGTTTGCCGTTACTATCGTGGCAGCCCTCAGGCCGGAAAAGAATCACAAGATGTTTCTGGACGCCGCCTCGATCCTTGAGGAGAAACAGAAGGGGAGATTCGTCTTTCTCATCGCAGGTTCCGGATCGGAGGAGAAAAAGCTGAAGGAGCTTTCCCTTCAACAGGGACTTGACGAATCAGTGATGTTTCTGGGAGACAGGGATGATGTCGACATGATCCTTAAGGGATCGGACGCTTCGGTTCTCTGCTCGTTCCCCGTGGTCGAGACATTCCCGCTCGCGGTCCTGGAGGCGATGGCCACCGGGCTCCCGGTGATATCCACAAGAGTAGGCTCGGTGCCTGAAATCATCGATGACGGGGTCGATGGAACGATTATTGATAGTGAAGACACCGAGAGCCTCGCTGCGGCGATAGAAAGGCTGGCCGATGATGAAGAAATGCCGGCTGTAATGGGCGCTAGGGCGAGGGTAAAGGCGGAAAAGAGATATTCAGTGATTGGTATGGTAGATTCCTACGCGCGGCTCTTCGAGGAGATGCGATGATACCGGTTGACGCTGTGATAGCGGTCACGTACAGATGTGATTCGCGATGCAACATGTGCAACATATGGAAGCTTCCTCCAGGCAGGGAGATGGGGCCGGAAGAATACAAGCGGGTCCCGGCGAGCCTCAATGATGTGAACCTCACAGGGGGAGAGCCTTTCCTGAGAGAGGACATCGTCGAGATCGCCGGCACGATATACGACCGCTGCCGCGCCCCGAGGATCGTCATATCGACAAACGGGTTCCAGCACCGCAGGATCGTTCACGCGGCGCCAGCCCTGATGAAGATCGGCAGGAGGGTAGGCATAGCTGTCTCCCTTGACGGCATCGGTGAGATGCATGACAAAATAAGAGGGATAGAGGGGGGATTCGACAAGGTCATAGAGACACTCAAGCAGCTGGGCAAGCTTGGCTATAAAAATGTACGAGTTGCATTTACCGCGCAGAGGGAAAATGTCAAACACCTCGGAGCGGTATATGACCTGTCGAGGCAGTTCGGTTTCCAGTTCACGACCTCCGTCGCACAGAATTCAGATTTCTATTTCTCTACCGATGAGAACCAGAAGGTCGAACCCGGCAAGCTCCGGGACGAGATGAGATACGTGATGCGCAAGGAACTTCTCAGTACCAGTCCCAAGAGATGGCTGAGGTCTTACTTTTACTCGGGTGTGCTCCAGTACAACGATATGGGAAGCAGGGTGCTCGGATGCAGGGCGGGGCGTGATTCCTTCTTCCTCGACCCCGAGGGCAATCTCTTTCCATGTCTAACTCTTGAAAAAAAGATGGGGAACATCCTCGAGCATTCCTTCGATGATATATGGAATGGTGAAACGGCCGGCAGAGCTCGAAAGGCTGTCGACGTATGCAGCATGCCATGCTGGATGATCTGTACGGCCAGGACCTCGATGAAGAGGCGCCCCGACAGGGCGGCCGGGTGGATCATGAAGAACTGGGGAAGACTCATTACGGGCCGCGGCGTCTCCGATTGAAGATCCGGTTAAAGATGAATGATCGCCAACTCAAGATAGCGATGATAGGTTCGAAAGGGATTCCCGCCCTTTTCGGCGGGATTGAAAAGCATGTCGAGGAGATTTCGACAAGGCTTGCCGCCCTCGGACACGATGTGACCGTTTACGGCCGCTCTCCCTTCAGCAGAAGCGGAACTCAGGACGGGGTAACTGTCAAGGTGCTGCCGTCGGTTCCCACAAAGAATCTCGATACTGCATCGAACGCGCTGCTTTCCAGCATCGCCGCTTTTTTCGGCAATTATGATATTGTCCATTTCCACGGTATCGGCCCTTCGATCTTCTGCTGGATCCCGTTGAGATCCGGTTCGAAAACGGTATGCACGGTCCACGCTCTCGACTACAGGCAGAGCAAGTGGGGGGACAGGGCGAAGAGACTCCTTAAACTAGGGGAACAGAGGGCGGTTCTGAAGGCCGACGCGGCGGTCGCTGTATCAAGGCTGATGGCTGCACAGTTGTCGAAGAAGTACGAAACGGATGTAAGATACATCCCGAACGGAGCGACACTGGGCAGGAGCCCGGAGTTCATGGAGGCCGCTGACCTCGGGATCGAACCTGGAGGTTATATCCTGAGCGTGGGCAGGTTTATAGTCGAGCGTGGTTTCGATACTCTGATAGATGCCTTCGAAAGAGTCGACACTGATCTCAGGCTGGTTATCGCAGGCGATGCCAGGTTTGAAGAGGCATACGCAGCCAGGATAAAAGAGATGGCGGGCGACAGGGTGATACTCCCGGGTTACGTGTCAGGGAGAAAGATCGAGGAGCTGTACGCTCACTGCGCGTTCTATGTCCTTCCATCTCTGGTGGAGGGGCTGCCGATATCGTTGATCGAAGCGATGAGCCATTCGCGTCCTGTGATAGTTAGCGACATCCCTGAGAACCTCGAGGTTTCGGGAGGGATAGGCGAATCGTTCAGGGCGGGTGATCCCGACGATCTTCTCAGGGCTTTCAACAGGGTGCTCTCGCTGAGGCCCGAAGAACTCGCTGGAATGGGTGAGGCGGGCCGAAGGAAAGTGGAGGCAGAGTACGACTGGAACGCCATCGCCTCTTCACTGGAAGATCTATACCGGGAACTGTTATCATGATAGTGTGTTACGGACACAGGTCGCGGATCCAGGGAGACCTGCGGACGGCAATTTGTGTTGACACTTGACACCTCTTCTGATAGAGAAAACCGATATTCCGGGGTCACACGAACGGGTCGGGAGGTCGAGGATGAAAAGTAAAATCAGGCATTTCTACCCACTGACTGCGGCAGCGGCATCCGTTATATTTGTCTGTCTGCTAGCAGGGTGCGCCGGTACAGGCAAGTCGACCGGCACGACCGTGGCACAGCAGGAGAAGGTTCCACCACCGCCTGCGCAGAGCGATACCACGCCGGAGACAGTACCTGAAAAACCGGCAGCCGATGAACCCTACGACATCGAGAGCGAGATGCCCGAGGATGACTCGGTCGGCGAGAAAGAAGCCGCGGAGGAAAGTATCGAACCTCTGAAGGCCGACTCCTTCTCGGTCGAGGAGACACTGGAGCCTCCCGCACCGGCGGCGGGCTACGAGCTCGGATACAGGGTGCAGCTGGCCGCGTTCGCGGAATCAGCAGGGGCGAGGGACCTGAAGAAAAAAGTCATGGCGGCCGCGGGGATAGCGGTATATATAGACTACGAGGATGGACTGTATAAGGTCAGGGCGGGAGATTTCGCCACACGCGCAGAGGCTTCCGAAGCTCGCGCGAAACTGGCCGCCGATTATCCGGATTGCTGGATAGTGCGGACCACGGTCATGAAGGCGAAATAGCGCAAGAAGGAGAACGACACCGGATGCCTGAACTTCGCAAAAGCCCGATCATGGAACGCTGGGTGATAATCTCCACGGAGAGGGGAAAACGGCCCCTCGATTTCAAGACGGAGAAAAAACCGCCACAGGGCGGGTTCTGCCCTTTCTGCACAGGAAAGGAAGACAAGACGCCTCCCGAGGTGCTCGCCTACAGGGATCCTCTTTCGAGGCCGAACAGTCCCGGCTGGAAGGTAAGGGTCGTTCCGAACAAGTTCCCGGCGCTGCAGATCGAGGGTGATCTCGACAAGCACGGCGACGGCATATACGACCTGATGCGCGGCGTTGGCGCCCACGAGGTGCTGATAGAATCGCCGGATCACTCGAAGAACCTGCACCATCTGCCGCAGGAACATGTCGAGAGTATATTCTGGGCCTTGAGGGACCGCTGCATCGATTTGAAGAAGGACTCACGTTTCAGATATATCCTCATCTTCAAGAACTGGGGAGAGGAAGCCGGCGCTTCACTCGAGCATTCGCACATGCAGGTAATCGCCACGCCGATCATTCCTAAAAGAGCGATCGAGGAGCTCGAGGGCTCGAAGTTCCATTACAAGCTGAAGGAAAGGTGCATCTTCTGCGACATCCTCAAGCAGGAGCAGAAAGAGGAGTCGAGGATCATCTACCGGAACGAACATTTTACAGCGATCGCTCCCTATGCGTCGCGGTTCCCGTTCGAGACATGGATACTTCCGCTCGAACATATCTCGGCCTTCGAGAAGACGCCGACCGAATGGTTTCCGGCCCTAGCGGATATAATGAAAACGGTTCTGACCCGTCTGGACGTAACACTCGATGAGCCCCCGTTCAACTTCATCATTCATTCCGCTCCATGCAAGACACCCGACCTGGACTACTACCACTGGCATATCGAGATCATGCCAAAGCTGACGAAGGTAGCCGGGTTCGAGTGGGGAAGCGGCTTTTACATCAATCCAACCCCGCCCGAATACGCGGCCGAAGCGTTGAGGAATGTCGACATCGGCGGCGCTGATGACCAGAACATCAATAAAGAGAAGGTAGAGGACAAGGAATGGCCTCAGAAAAAATCGAAGTAGCGGTAGTAACGACCGAGATCGTGCCCTACTCGAAGGTCGGAGGACTAGCTGATGTTATGGGCGCGCTGCCGGACGAGCTCGAGAAACTCGGAGCCGGAATTACCGTCTTTACACCTCTCTATGCCTCGATCGATCGAGAGAAATACAATATCGAAAAGGTCGGCGGAATAGACCGCCTGAGTGTAACGGTCGCGGGCACGGTCCATTCCTTCGGTATTTACTCCGGCACTAAACCCGGTACCGATATTGAAGTCTACTTCATCGAGAACGAGCACTTCTATGGACGTGACAATATATATACGGACGCTGAAGGAGAAGGCTTCGAGGACGAGGACGAGAGGACGATCTTCTTCAACCTCGCGGTGATCGAGTTGCTCAAGGGACTGGAGATGTCACCCGATGTCATCCACTGCAACGATTTTCACTCGGGGCTTATCCCTGTCTACCTGGCGAGGGAAAAAGAGACGAACTCGAACTTTCAGAACACAGGCACTGTCTTCAGCGTGCACAACCTGGCCTACCAGGGTCTCTTCGAGCCTGAATTCCTCGAGAAGGCGGGATTCGACCCGGAGATATTCCAGCCTATGAGCCCCTTCGAGTTCTGGGGCAGGGTCAACGTGATGAAGATGGCGCTGTTGTTCACCGGGATCATCAGCACGGTGAGCAGGACATACGCGGAGGAGATAGCCAGCACGGACGAATACGGGTACGGGCTGGAAGGAGTGCTTCGCTACAGAAAGAACGATCTTGTCGGGATACTCAATGGAATAGACCCCGCGGCGTGGGATCCAGAGACGGACGAGCTGATCCCGGCTAATTTCACGATGAAGGACCTTTCCGGCAAGAAGGAGAACAAGGCCGCCCTGCTCGAAGAGTTCGGGCTTCCCGCCGGAGACGAACCGGTCATCGGCATCGTCTCGAGGCTGGTCGACCAGAAAGGCTTCGATATACTGTCAGACTCCCTCGAGAATCTGCTCGCTATGGAGATGAAGATAGTCATCCTCGGAACGGGGCAGCAGAAGTATCACGAGCTATATACCGAGCTCGCCGGCAGATATCCCAAGAGGCTCGGCGTGAAGCTCGAGTTCAACAACAGGCTCGCTCATCTGATCGAGGCGGGGAGCGACTACTTCCTCATGCCGTCGAGGTACGAGCCGTGCGGGCTCAACCAGATGTACAGCCTCCGGTACGGGACAATGCCGGTGGTCAGGGCAACGGGGGGACTGAAGGATACGGTCTCCGAGGTAGACGCGAAGGGGAGCCGCGGCAACGGTTTTGTCTTCGAGCCTTATACGCCCACTGCGTTGATCAAGGCGCTGAAGAAGGCTGTCGTATTCTTTGCAGACGGCAAGGCGGTCGAGAAGACCCGCAAGCGTATCATGGCCGAGGACCACTCATGGAAGGCTTCGGCGAAGGAATACCTCGAGATGTACGGCAGGGCGAAGGGCCGGACCGGAATGAGGTTGACAACGCCGTAAACGGCTTATTATAATCATTACTACGAATGGGAAGAGCGGGAATAGCTCAGCTGGTAGAGCGCAACCTTGCCAAGGTTGAGGTCGCGGGTTCGAACCCCGTTTCCCGCTCCATTTTTTTTGGGGCGGCATAGCCAAGTGGTCTAAGGCGACGG
Source organism: Candidatus Krumholzibacteriia bacterium (assembly GCA_963836185.1). GTDB lineage: Bacteria > Krumholzibacteriota > Krumholzibacteriia > Krumholzibacteriales > Krumholzibacteriaceae > JAUWCL01. The sequence continues at coordinate 1,742,986 of CAWIIQ010000001.1, read as the reverse complement.
TCTGCAAAATCGTTATCACCGGTTCGAATCCGGTTGCCGCCTCCACACATTTCCCGGATTCTTCCGGAAATACAGAGACTCCTTTACAGTAAGATTTGAACGCTGAAAGTTTTCAGGCGTAGTATATTCAGGATACGTCATGAAAGGTGATCGGCACGTCATGCAGGAATATGGAATTGAGGCAGAGATGCCGGAACGAACCGGGCAGGACTTCAAGGACCTGGTAGACAGATACGCGAAGACTCTTCTGTCTATGGCATACAGGTACACATTCGACTGGGACAGCGCCAAAGATGTATGCCAGGATACCTGGCTGCGGGTCTACGAGAAGATATCCGTATACGACGGGCGAGTGCCTTTCGAGCGCTGGCTCTTCGCCGTACACAGGAACGTATGTCTGGATTTCCTTAGAAAACGAAAAAGGCGAAAGGAAATGATACTGGACCAGGACATTCATATATCACCGGGAGCGGGTCCGGACCATCACGCTGAGTTCTCTGAGGCAAGGAAGATGATCCTCGATGCGGCATCGCATCTGCCGGACAGGCAGCGAACCGTCTTCGCCATGATAGACCTCGAACAGATGACGATAGACGAGGCGGCCGGAATAATAGGTATTAAACCTGTTTCTATAAGGACGAACCTTTACCATGCCAGAAAGAGGATCGCCGGATTCCTGCGGGGATCGGAGGAGACGACATGAGTGAGAAGATGAAATGCGAGGAATTCAATGCGGCGCTTACAGAATTCGCTCTCGGCAGGATGGCCGATGAAGATACCAGGATGATGGAGGAGCATCTCTCCACATGTTCGGGATGCAGGGCTATCTTTGAGATCAAACAGTCACTGGTATACGACCCTGCCGATCGAGACGGGCAGGTGCCCGATGAGATCGAGAAAGCGCTGGTAGATGCGGTGATATCTGATGTCGCTGCAGCCCGGGAAGCGGGCAGGCCCCGGCGCTCATGGGCCGCTCGTTACATGATGCCGGCGATGGTGGCTGCTATCGCCCTATTCGTATTTCTCACCGGCTTCCTGCTAGGGGAGGTCAGGAGCCTTCACCGGGAAGCAGGTGAGCTTCGTGAAGAGGTGGCAGTGATGGAGACAGTTCTGGCGGGAAGAGCGGCTCAGGGAGGGCGAACGGTGTTCGGACGCCTGACCGGCGGTCACCAGTCTGTTTCAGATGGATGGACCATAGGCGAGGCAGCGCGTTTTCTCGAGAGGCTCCCCGCCGACACTCCGGTACTCAGCGAGGAAGAGGCTACCCGTCTTATTGCGGAGAATCGCAGACTGAGAAGGCTTGCCGGCTATATGAATGAAAAGCCGTGGGAGGGAGGCCTGACATCGGGAGAACTTCTGCTCGTGATAATAAAGCTCGATATCGATCCGGACACGAGGATCCCCGATGGATGGCAAGGGACATACTGAGAAGAAACAGATGGAGGCATTGTCATGAGAAAAAGGAAACTGAGATATATCGCAGTTGCGGGGCTGCTGGTCCTGGCCCTGGCCGGATGCAACGAATACAGGGTGGAGACGACTGTAGAGAAGGACGGCGGCGGTACGAGGAAGATGCTCTTCACCCTGGATCCGATGAAAGATGAGATGCTTGAGTTTGACGAGGAGGGAATTGCGCTGCTGTTCGGTATTGCACCTCACGGGAAGTGGGAGATGCAGACACTTACGGACGGAAAGAAATCGTTCAGGTCCGAAAGCAGCGTAAATGGTGTCAATGAGTGGTCGAAACTGGACGGCTCGATCTCGGTCAAGGGAACGCTCGAGGAGAACGATTACACAAGTGTCTTTTTCAGCAATACGGTCAGCCTGGAGACGGGCCGTACGCCGGGAGGAAGCAGTTATACTTACAGGGAAGGATTCCGCTGGAACGGCCTCATCGAGACCGTCGTCGATTTCCAGGCCGGAGCCTACGCCGCGAGGATGAAGAAGGATTTTCCACACCTCGACGATGAAGCGATCGCGGAACTGCGCGGCGTGATGGCAGGGCACCTCCTTATGGGGGTCCGTTTCCTCGATATATGGAACGACGGAGATGACAATATTCCGTTGATCGCTCACTCGGTCGGCACAGCGGCGGAGGCTGTTGTAAAGGAAGCTGGAAAGAAAATCGCCGTCGAACACATCTACGAGGTCGCGCGGATATTTGTCGGGGATGAGGAATCGATTCTTGAAGGATTCCTCGAGAAGAACCTGCCGGGAGTCGCGTTCGCGGCTCTGACAGATGTGAAGATACGTCTAATGATGCCAGGGAAGGTAGTCGAGACCAACGGCCGTATCAACGATGACGGGTCGGTCGAGTGGAAGATGGATCTTCTCGAGGCGCTGGGTAACGAGGTCGTGTTTTACGCCAGATCAGAGATCCAGTGATCCTGGACACGGAAAGGGGAGCCCCCTCAATGGTGGCTCCCCTTGTCCGCCGCTGGTCTTCCGGCCTACATCAAACCTGGGCAATCTCTCCAACTTTTATGTCTTTGCATGCTTCGCTGACTATATAGATCCTGTCGTTGTTGCAGTCGGGATCGACCGGGATGAGGAAGAACCCCTTCTTCTTCTCATTGTACCCGAGGCTGATCCCCCTGATTATCTCGCCGTCCTCGAAAACGACTCTTACTTTCAGTCCACGGAACCTTGACTGATCGACCTGCTCGAAGAATTTCTTTTCGACATAGTTGCGGTCACCGTCGAATGTCTTGACGAAGAAGATAGCCTTGAGACTGGAGATATCTATGTTCAGTATCTCTCCGCTGCCATCCTCGAGCGTAAGGTGAAAGGAATCCCTCAGAGGGGTGAAATCGTGCGTATAACCCTTCTGAATAGTTCCGTCACGAAATCGAACGACTACCTGGTTCCTGATCGCGTTTGACATATCTTTCCCCCGCTTATCGGCTGCCTTTCGGCATCATTACTTCCGCGCCCCGCGGCGCCATTCTTTACGATATCGGTAGAATTCCTGGCAATTTCTGCCCTTTCTGCTGACCTTCCTGTGTCGATACATGATTTATTCAAGAACTATTCCATCTCTTACAATTCCTTTTCCAGGCACTCGGCGATTGTGCTATCTTATCGTTGACAAGGGGATTGCCGGGGTGGCGGAACTGGTAGACGCAGCGGACTTAAAATCCGCTGGAGCATGGCTTCGTGCGGGTTCAAGTCCCGCCCCCGGCATTTTTCCACGACCGTCCGCCGGCCGGCAGGGGATCATGAGTGGTAAACGTGTAATATCTCTCGAAAGGGATCTCTTCCCATGGGAGAAAGAGGTGTTGGGGAAGTGCGACCTCTTTCTCGTCGGTGGCGTAGTACGTGACCATCTTCTCGGCAGGGCGCACCTCACGCTCGATTTCGACTATATAGTGTCGGGGATCGGTGAGGACGACCTGCTTTCGATGCTGGAGGCGCTCGGAAGGGCCGATCTGGTTGGAAGATCCTTCGGAGTGATCAAGTTCAAGACCCCTGAGGGGATCACCGTCGATATCGCGCTTCCAAGATCCGAGGTCTCCACGGGGCCCGGTCACAGGGATTTCGAGGTAATATCCGATCCCGATATGCCTGTGGCCTCTGATCTTGAGCGAAGGGACTTTACAGTAAACTCCATGGCCCTGTCACTGAGGAATTTCGAGCTTGTCGACCCGCTTGGCGGGGCGGACGATCTCGAGAAAAGGGTGCTGAGGGTCAACAGGGACACCTCGTTTGTCGAGGATCCGCTGCGGATAATGAGGGGTGTCCAGTTTATGTCCAGGTTCGGTCTCGAGGTCGAATCGGGGACAAGGACCCTGATGGAAAGGGACAGGGATCTCCTCAAGTCAGTATCGATGGAGCGTATCAGGGACGAACTCAACAAGATGATGCTTCTCGCGGAAAGGCCCAGCGAAGGATTCATATTCATGCATGAGACAGGGATACTTCCCCTGGTCATACCGGAACTCGATGACACATGGGGCGTAGATCAGAATGAATTCCATCCCGACGATGTGTTCCATCATAGCGTAAAGAGTTGTGATATCGCCGAACAGGAGCTCCTGATACGGTGGAGCGCGCTGCTGCACGACCTCGGCAAACTGAAGATGAAGACGGAGCTCAACGGACGGATCGTGTTCCACAGGCATGAAGAGGAGAGCGCCAGGCTGGCCGAGGAAATACTTACCAGGCTGATGTTCCCGGTCTCGTTTGTAAACAGCGCGAAACATCTCGTATCGCATCATATGTTCATGATAACCGAGGAATGGTCCGATTCAGCCGTGCGAAGGTTTGTCGCCAGGGTAGGACTGGAAAACATCGACGATCTATTCGAGATAAGGAAAGCGGACGGGGCTTCGAGAGGCGACGGGAGGATCGGTGAGGAGGTGGAGTACTCGAGGAGCCGGATAGAAAAGGTCATTGGCGAGGAGTCGGCGTTCAAGAGGAGCGACCTGGCGATCGCCGGAGCCGAAGTAATGGAGATCGCCGGGATAGAGCCGGGACCGCGGGTCGGAGAGATCCTCGACGAGCTGCTCGAGGCCGTGCTCGATCATCCTGAGCAAAACAGCAGGGATAAGCTGGAAGAAATGATAAGGGAGAGATGGACGAAAAAATAGGCGGGCTCCCGCAACCTGGTGTCAGGGGTATTGCCCGACCTGGTTCCGGGCGGGTGATCTGCCCGAAGGGGTTTGGCCGGGTAAGACCGTAGGGGCAAAGGGTAAATCACGGGAACCCTGCCCATCTGGATGAAATATAGGGAGAAACACCTATACTGTCAACAGGAGAAAAGCAGAAATGATAGAACTTGAAAAACTGATAAAGGAGCTAAGGAAACAGCTTCTGCCCTACCATCACGACCAGGATCTCGAGAGTGGCCGGAAAAGGTGGGAGGTCGGCGAAGAAGAATATCTAACATCCTGGCTGGCCCAGCACCTGTCGATGTGCATGGAGAGGAACCGCTGCGCAAAACGCGGGAAATGCGTATATTATGACTACGGCGATCTTGCTAAGCGTAATTACGAGATATGCTACGAGTTCCTTCTGAGGATGGAGAGCGGAAGCATAACATGCAGTTTTAAAGACGATTCCGACGATAACCTGACATGAGCTGACAACATGGCAGCTCATGTCAGGTCTGTATGGCATCATTTGCGGGCCTGTTCGGACCTCGTTTGAACTACCCTTGTATTTCATTTATTTACAGCATGTTATAGTACCGCAAATCAGGCCGGTAATGGCACGGATATTGATGTGTATTGTAAGTGGTTAGTAATAAATGAAATACCTTTAAAGGAGTGATGTGATATGTCAAAGATAATCGGAATCGATCTTGGAACCACGAATTCGTGCGTTGCCGTCATCGAAGGCGGCGAACCTGTGATCATCCCCAACCCCGAAGGGGGCAGGACGACTCCATCGATAGTAGGATTCAAGGAGAATGAGAACCTGGTAGGCCTGCTGGCCAAAAGGCAGGCAGTGACCAACCCGACAAATACGGTCTTCTCGATCAAGCGCTTCATGGGGCGCAAGTATGGTGAGGTGGCCAATGAGATCTCAGAGGTGCCGTACAAGGTAATCGAAGGTCCGAACGGTGACGCGAGAGTGGAGGCTTCAGGCAAGGAATACTCTCCTCCAGAGATATCAGCGATGGTTCTTCAGTACCTCAAGGAATCAGCTGAGAAGTATCTGGGCGAGAAAGTCACCAAGGCCGTGATCACCGTGCCCGCCTACTTCAATGACAACCAGAGGCAGGCGACAAAGGATGCCGGCAAGATCGCCGGGCTCGAGGTGGAAAGGATCATCAACGAGCCTACGGCTGCATCACTGGCATATGGCCTCGACAAGACGGGAGATCGTACGATCGCTGTCTTCGATCTCGGAGGCGGGACATTCGATGTCTCGATCCTCGAACTTGGAGACTCAGTCTTCGAGGTCAAGGCGACAAACGGTGATACACATCTCGGTGGTGACGATTTTGATCAGAAGCTGATCGAATGGCTCGTAGCGGAGTTCAAGAAGGACCAGGGGATCAATCTCTCGTCAGACCCCATGGCGCTCCAGCGCCTCAAGGAAGGCGCCGAAAAGGCCAAGTGCGAGCTCTCGACCGTGCACGAGACGGATATCAACCTGCCGTTCATCACTGCCGACGCGAGCGGGCCGAAGCATCTCAATATCAAGCTTACAAGGGCAAAATTCGAGTCGCTCACGGAGGATCTGGTGGAAAGGACAGTCGCCCCCTGCCGCAACGCGATAAAGGATGCCGAGGCTTCGGGCGCCAGCAAGATAGACGAGGTCATCCTCGTCGGCGGAACGACAAGGATGCCCGCTGTCCAGGCGAAGGTGAAGGAGATATTCGGTCTAGAGCCTCACCAGGGAGTCAATCCTGACGAGGTCGTCGCACTCGGCGCGGCCATCCAGGGAGGAGTCCTGGCAGGTGACGTTCATGATGTGCTGCTCCTCGACGTCACACCTCTTTCGCTCGGTATCGAAACGCTTGGCGGTGTGATGACGAAACTTATCGAGAGGAACTCGACTATTCCTACACGAAAGAGCGAGACATTCTCGACTGCCGCGGACAACCAGACTACCGTGGAGATACATGTCCTGCAGGGCGAGAGGGAGATGGCCGGCCAGAACAAGTCGATAGGCCGCTTCCAGCTCGCCGGTCTTCCGCCCGCGCCTAGGGGAATCCCTCAGATCGAGGTGACATTCGATATTGACGCGAACGGTATCCTCAATGTCGCGGCTAAAGACAAGGCTACCGGCAAGGAGCAGAAGATCATCATCCAGGCCTCCAGCGGTCTTTCAGAAGATGAGATAGATCAGATGGTCAAGGACGCGGAAGCACATGCTTCTGAGGACAAGGTAAAGAGGGAACTTATCGATCTGCGGAACCAGGCTGACCAGCTCACTTACCAGACTGAGAAACAGCTCGAGGAGTACAAGGACAAGATCCCGGGCGGTGACCAGGACGAGATCCGCCGGGCCCTCGAGGAACTGAAGGAAGCGGCGAAGACCGATGACGGAGCGCGGATCAAGGCTGCCATCGACTCGCACAACACTATCTGGCAGAAAGCCGCTCAGGTGATGTACGAGCAGGCATCAGCCGAGGATCCGCAGGCTGCGGGGCAGCAGCCCGGTCAGGAGCAGCAGGCTCCCCGCGAGGATCAGGATGGCGAGAAGGTCGTCGACGCCGAATATGAGGTAATCGACGAGGACGAGAAGAAGTAACTGGTTGAAAATGCGGTTGCAATACCGGATTCCGGTTACTATAATACTGCCTGAAGATTGCAGGGTGGGCGATTAGCTCAGATGGTTAGAGTACTTGCTTGACATGCAAGGGGTCACTGGTTCAATTCCAGTATCGCCCACCACTTTACTGCAGCCCTCGCGCAAATAATGGAAATGCCCGGGTGTGGGCGGGGAGTATCCGCCGCTCCGGTGCTTTCTGTACTTACGGTACTTCCTCAGGGTGGATAATCTGAACATGTTAGAGATCACTTATCCGGATGGATCGAAGAAGGAAATCGCCGAAGGTTCCCCGATCATGGAGATCGTTTCGGGGCTGCCTCAGTCGGTGAGGAAAAAGGCCATCGCCGCGCGTATCGGCGCAAGGACCTATGACCTACAGCAGACAATCGAGGAGGGCGGCGACTTCGAGGTCGTCCTGGCCGGTTCGGAAGGCTCGCTTGACGAGCTCAGGCACAGTTCCTCTCATCTGATGGCGCTGGCGATACAGGAACTATACCCGGGCGTCAAATTCGCTATCGGGCCTTCGATCAAGGACGGATTCTATTACGACATACTGATGGACCGGAGGCTGGCGCCTGAAGACCTCGAGAAGATAGAGGAAAAGATGGGCGAACTTCTCAGGAAGGGCGGGTTGAAATTCGAGAGGAAGCTCTTTCCCCGCGATGAGGCGATCGCGCTCTTCGAGAAGCTGGAGCAGCCATTCAAGGTGGAGCTGATCCGGGATCTGGATACCGAGGAAGAACTTTCGGTCTACAGTCTCGGAGAATTTACCGATCTCTGTACCGGGCCCCATGTTCCGGACGTAAAGTTTCTGAAGTATCACAAGCTGACCTCTCTTGCCGGGGCATACTGGCGCGGCGATGAGAAGAGAGAGATGCTGCAGCGAATCTATGGAACCTCGTTTTTCAGCGCCGAGGACCTTAAAGAAGAGCTCGAGCGAAGGGAAGAGGCCAAAAAACGCGACCACAGAAAGCTCGGTCCGGCGCTTGAGCTTTTCGACATCAAGGAGGAAGCGGGAGGAGGTCTCGTATTCTGGTATCCGAAGGGGTATATTCTTCGCGAGACTATCGAGAACTACTGGAAGGACCTGCACCGGCGCAACGGCTACGATGTAATAATGACCCCGCATATCGCTGACAGTAAACTCTGGGAGACCTCGGGCCATCTGAGCTTCTACAGGGAGAACATGTATATCATAGGCGACGACGAGGACAACGAGTTCGTCCTCAAGCCGATGAACTGTCCTTATCATGTCCTGGTATACAAGACCAAGATCCACAGCTACCGCGACCTGCCTGTCAGGTACGCCGAGCTTGGGACCGTATATCGCAACGAGCGTTCCGGCACCCTGCACGGACTGCTCAGGGTGCGTGGGTTCACCCAGGACGACGCGCATATATTCTGCACTCCCGAACAGCTCGACGAAGAAGTCGACAAGTGCTTCGATCTCGCTCACGAGATACTGACCACATTCGGATTCCATGACTACAAGGTAGAGCTCAGCGCGCACGACCCTGAGAACATGGAGAAGTACGCCGGATCGGAGAATGAATGGCAGATGGCCGAGGAAGCTCTGCTGAAGGCCATAGAGAAGAGGGACATCCCCTTCGAGAAGATGCCCGGCGAGGCCGTTTTCTACGGCCCGAAGATCGACTTGAAGCTCATCGATGCGATCGGCAGGGGCTGGCAGGCGACTACGATCCAGTTTGATTTTAACCTTCCTCGCCGGTTCGACGTCCGGTACGTGACCAGCGATGGGAAGAAAGAATACGTATACATGATACACAGGGCCCTTCTGGGCTCTATCGAGAGGTTCATCGGCACCCTGACAGAGCATTACGCCGGGGCGTTTCCTCTCTGGCTCGCTCCGGTCCAGGTCGTCATCATCCCTGTATCGCCAGATCAGAACGACTATGCCGTCGAATGCCTGAATAAGCTGAAGGCAGCGGGGATCAGGGCCGAAGCCGATCTGCGTGACGAGAAGCTCGGTTACTGTATAAGGGATGCCGAGATCAAGAAGGTCTCTTATATGGCTGTAGCCGGCAAGAAAGAGATGGACGAGGGAACCCTCGATATCAGGTCGAAGAAGAAGGGACGCCTCGGAGCGAAGATGGTCGACGAATTCGTCGAGGAACTGGTTGACGAGATAGAGAAAAAAGACTAGATTTACTGTTGATCAGTAATATGATCCAAGCAGGGAGCGAGAGCCCCTCACCTTACGGTCATTGAAATGTACCTGTAGGGTTTCATCTGATGCCGATTACGCCGGGCGGGTGAAACTACTACTCGCCCTTTTTGTATTCCCATCACGGGAGGTGAAGTATCAGAGGCAACTTCAGGAGAGATGACAGGCGAGAGCCGCGAACCAGGATCAATCATATGATCCGGATACCCGAAGTAAGGGTGATCGACGAGGATGGTGAGCAGCTCGGCGTCATGGCTACCGACAAGGCCAGATCCATCGCGGATGAAAAAGGACTCGACCTTGTCGAGATCGCCGCCAATGTCAGGCCCCCGGTCTGCAAGATCATGGACTACGGGAAGTATAAGTACGAGCAGAGCAAAAAGGCTCGTGATACGAAAAAGAAGCAGCATGTGACACATCTCAAGGAGATCAAGCTCAGACCCAAGATCGAAGAGCACGATCTCCAGTTCAAGATGAAGAACGCCGAGAAATTCCTCGATCAGAGGGATAAGGTAAAGTTTACGGTGGTCTTCCGCGGCAGGGAGATGGAACATCTCGAGCGCGGTTACAAGATGCTCAAGATCATCGAGGATAAGTTCTCCGATATAGCACATATCGAGAAGGAACCTATTAGACAGGGCAGAATGATCTCCATGATCATGGGGCCCCGGTCGGACAGAAAAGCGAAAAAAGGGGGTGGAGAAGGGGATGCCAAAGATCAAGACAAATAGAGGGGCGGCCAAGAGATTTCGCCTGACCGGCACCGGCAAGATCAGGAGGATGAAGGCTTATACTAGCCATATTCTCACCAAGAAGTCGACGAAGCGGAAACGGAAACTTCGCCAGTCGACTATAGCAAGCAAGGCGGATTCCACAAGAATCAGGCGCATGCTGGGCAAATAATTTTCTGCCCCCGCCTATAGAATAAGGAAAAGAGAGGGAGGCATAGGACAATGCCGAGGACAAAGCATAGTGTAGCTTCACACAAGAGGAAGAAAAAGGTATTAAAACAGGCCAAAGGCTTTGTGGGCGGGCGCGGCAACCTGTACAGAAGCGCCCGCGAAGCAGTGGACAGGGCCATGTCGTACGCGTATCGAGACCGCCGGGCCCGCAAGAGAGATTTCCGCAAGCTCTGGATCGCTCGGATCAACGCCGCGGCCAGGATCAACGGACTGAGCTACAGCCGTTTCATCAACGGTCTGAAGAAGTCCGACATAGAGATCAATCGGAAGCTTCTCTCGGAGATAGCGGTCAACGACGCGGATGGATTCGCGAAACTTGCCGAGATCGCCAAGGAATCTCTTCAATGAGTGACGAGATCCCCGACAGAGATTCAATAGACAGGCTCGGGGAGGAGGCATCGCGGGAGATCGCGGAAGCCTCGGACCTCGAAGCGCTCGAGCAGGCAAGGATACTGTGGCTCGGGCGCAAAGGGAGAATGACATCCGCACTCAGATCGATCGGGAAGCTCCCCGCCGACCAGAGGCCTGTCGTCGGCGGCATGATAAACGAGTGGAAGGGAAAACTCGGGCTCCTCTTCGAGAGCAGATGCGCCGAGCTTTCCGGATCATGCGGTGACGCCGAGCCGTATCCAGGAGATCCCACCCTTCCGGGCAGGAGAGGATGGGAAGGTGGACTGCACGTACTTCACAGGGTGATCAGGGATATAAAGTCTATATTTTACCGGATGGGCTACTCGATTGCCGAGGGTCCCGACGTGGAACTGGACTACTATAATTTCGAGGCCCTTAACTTCCCGGCGGACCATCCGTCCCGCGATCTCCAGGATACGTTCTACGTAAACAGGGACATCCTGCTGAGGACACAGACCTCGCCGGTCCAGGTGAGGTTCATGGAAAAGAACGAACCGCCTCTTCGCATCATATCCCCGGGAAGGGTCTATAGAAACGAAACGCCTGATCCTTCTCACGCGGCTGAGTTCTTCCAGGTGGAAGGACTGTACGTCGACAAGGATGTCTCTCTGGCCGACCTTCGTAACGATATCACCTTCTTCGTCCATCAGTTCTTCGGACCGGACGCGAGGGTGAGGTTCAGGCCGCACTTCTTTCCATTCACAGAACCAAGCGCAGAGGCGGACATGACTTGCTTCGGCTGCAGGGGGGAAGGTTGCTCGATCTGCCAGAAGACAGGCTGGATAGAGATAATGGGCGCGGGAATGGTTCATCCTAATGTTTTCAAATTCGCGGGGTACGATCCTGATTCGGTGACAGGCTTCGCTTTCGGCATGGGGATAGAGAGGATGGCGATGCTAAAATACGGCATAGATGATATCCGCCGCTTCCTCGGTAACGACATGAGATTCCTCAAGCAGTTCTGGAACGAGACATGGGTGGGGGTGCAGGAGTGAAGGTAAGCCTGAACTGGTTGAAGAGGTATGTAGATATAGAAGAGGATCCGGCGACCCTGTCGCACGACCTGACGATGTTCGGACTCAATGTCGAATCGGTCGAGGTCATGGGCGGGGAATACACCGGTGTCGTCTTCGGCCGCGTCCTCGAGTGCGGCAGGCATCCCAATGCTGACAAGCTCAGCGTATGCACAGTCGATGCCGGCACGGAAACTCCGCTTAATATCGTCTGCGGAGCGCCGAATGTCAGGGCAGGCCTCGGCGTGGCCGTTGCCGTCCAGGGAGCGGTGCTCAAGGGTGGATTCAAGATAAAGAAGACAAAGCTCAGGGGCGAACTCTCCGAGGGTATGATCTGCTCTGAGACGGAGCTTGGCATCGGAGAGGATGCAAGCGGGATCATCGAGCTGGACCTCGACCTCAAGCCCGGAACAAGTCTCGACGGGAGCCTCGGTTCGAGTGATGTGATTCTGGACATCGAAGTTACTCCAAACAGACCCGACCAGCTTTCCCACTTCGGCATCGCTCGCGAGATCGCCGCCCTGTACATGCGCGATCTGCGGGAACCCGAGCTGTTCGACATCGAGCCTGGTCACGGATTTACAATAGAGACAGAGGACGACGGTGACTGTCCCAGGTACAGCGCCGCGTTCGTGGATGGAATACAGGTGGGCCCGTCGCCGCGATGGATGCAGGACCTGCTGATATCGGCTGGAGTCAAGCCTATCTACAATATCGTGGATGTCACCAACTTCGTTCTCCTTGAGCTGGGCCAGCCCCTGCACGCTTTTGACAGGGATATGCTTGGAAGGGACGGTATATTCGTCCGCAGGGGAAGATCCGCTGAATCGATGTATACACTCGATGATGTCGAGAGAGAAGTCGGCGAGGACGTCCTGCTGATCACCGATGGCGAGACCCCGGTAGGGGTCGCGGGAGTGATGGGTGGACGGGACACGGAGATAACCGACAGAACGAAGAGGGTGCTGATAGAGAGCGCATGGTTCGATCCCCGTGCGGTCCGCCGTTCGAGCAGAGCGCTGAAGCTCGATACGGAAGCCTCGTACCGGTTTGAAAGGGAATGTGATCCTGGAATCACCGTCAAGGCCCTGAAGAGAGCCTGTGCGCTTATAGCAGAAATGGGTGCCGGGAACCCCGAGAAGATGTACGCGGACCACCTGGCGAATAATGAAGTGATCGAACCGCGGACAGTCACACTGAGGACAAAACAGGCCAACAGGCTGATGGGAACGAAGCTGGCAGCCGACGATCTCGTGGAACTCCTGTCGAGATTCGATCTGGGAGCTCGGGAAGAGGGCAAGGACGTAATCGTCACTATCCCGACATTCAGGCGGGATATAGCGGTTGAAGTCGACCTTATCGAGGAAGTCGCGCGGCTCTACGGCTACGATAATATCGGAAGGGACGAAGAGCGGCGAAGCTCGATGTTTTCCGAGGTTTCGATCGAAGACATGCGCAACGACGAGCTCTGCGACAGGCTCGCCGCTCGCGGCTTCGCGGAAGTGATAACGACTTCGTTCATGGATCCCGGTGACCCGGGAAGATTTGAATGGGGTGAGGGAGATCCGAGGAGCCGGCCGGTAGGGATAACCAATCCGTTGACAGTCGCTCAATCAGCGATGAGGACATCACTGATGCCGGGGATGCTCCGCGTTATCCAGCGCAACGCTCCTGTCGAGCGGGAAGGTCTCAGGATATTCGAACTCGCCAAGATCTTCCTCAGCAGGGAAGAAGAAAGCGGGCTGCCCCACGAGGAACTGCACCTTACGGCGATGTTCACTAGAAAAAGCGCGCCGCTGCAGTGGCATAGCGAGCAGAGAGATTTCGACTTCTTTGATATGACCGGAGAGGCGGAATCTGTACTGGAATGGCTGGGAGCGCCCGAGGATCTGGTTATGGAGAGGAGAAAGGCTGACGAACCAGACTTTCTCTTTGAGTGGATAGTGAAGAACCGGCCTGCCGGCAGGTGCGGGATGATCCCCGGGAGAGTATCGGCCAGGTTTGATATTGAAACCCCCGTATACTTCTTCGACATTCTTCTGGACGCTTTCCCGCCAGGCGGAGGGGGCAGAAAGAGCTTCAGCAGCATAAGCCAGTATCCGGCTGTAAAGCGGGATCTCTCGGTCCTGTCGCCGGAAAGGGTTACATTTTCTGACGTTAGAAACGTTGTAAAGAAAAGAGCAAAACACCTTGAATCTGTGAGACTTTTCGATTACTATCGTGGCGATCGTCTCGGGGAAGGGAAGAAAAGCTATGCATTCAGGATGACATTCAGGTCGCTGGATGGGACCCTGGACGATGAAACGGTTGACAGGACGATAGAAAAAGTGCTCATGTCGCTGCAGAACGAGCTGCAGGTGACGCTCAGGTCCGAATAGGAGTCGAAATGGGGACAGCAGGTCTCGCTGACTTCGATCTGCTCGAGCAGAAGATCAAGCAGGCGGCCGATTATATCGGTAAGCTGAAGGCTGATAAAAAGCAGGTCGAGGACGCCAATAATAAGTTGAAAGAGGAGCTCGATTCGATTTATATTAAGAATGAGGAGTTGACTAAAGAGCTCAAACACCTTAAGAAAGCAAATAAAGGTAATAAAGACCTTGCGAAGACAAGAGAGGAGTTAAACAACAAGATAGAGGAGATGCTCGCGAAGCTGGAAGAGATCGAAATATAAGCTTCATGCTGACGCGGGCGGTATACGGGAAGGGGTTGTGAGGATGGGTCCGCATTGATCTGAGAGGTAAGTACGATGACCGAAAAAAGCAGTACAGAAAAGGTTGAGATATTCGGTCAGGAGTATAAGATAAAAGGAGCGGGTGATCCCGAATATATCCACAAGATAGCAGGTTATGTGGATAGCAAGATGAGGGAGATCGCCCATTCCAGTGGTATCATGTCCCAGTCAAGGATCGCCATATTAGCTGCTCTTAATATTGCCGACGAGCTGCATCAGGAAAGGGACGAAAGAGAGAAAGCAAAAGGTGCACTCGCGGACCAGGCCGCCAAACTGGGCGAGATGCTGGAGGAAGAGATCAGTGTAGGACGATGATCCTCCGCCCCGGGGAAAACTGAGAAACCCATGGAGCGGGGATATTGAGAATGAAAATAAAGCATAACGCTTTTAGAAATTCCCTGCTGTGTTCGTGCAGGCGAAGATCGTTTTTTGCCAACACTTTGAGCCCGGATCTCCAATATCCGGCTCCGGATGCCGGACCCGCCTCTGGCGGGAGGGCTGAACGTGTCGTGAGGATTTCCACCTTTCTAGGCAGGGCTTAAAAAGATCTTTCGCGGACGGCATCAAGTGGGGAATTTTTTCAGTTCCTTCCGTAGCCAGACTCCCGGATAACAGATTTTTATGTATCCCATATTTGATGTATTGTCAATGTTTTGTGGTATTGAACGATTATTGGAGGTGAACCGCCGGATCTAAGGCGGAAGATGATGGATTCAATCTTCTTTTATATCTCGGCGGGGATCTTCGTTCTTTTTCTAGGTTTTCTACTGGGCTGGCTTATAAGCCGGAAGGTGACTCAGAGTCAGCTGAAGCATACTCAGAAACTCGCGGAGAACATTATCGCTGAAGCTCAGCGCGAGGCAGAGACCAGGAAAAAGGCGTCGGTCCTCGAAGCAAAGGACGAGTGGTACAAGGCGAAGCAGCAGTTCGAGAAGGACACTGCGGAGACGAGAAACGAGCTCAAGAAGGTAGAGAGGCGCGTTGAGGAGAAAGAGCACAATATCAACCGGAAGGTCGATTTCCTCGAGAAGCGCGAACTGGAACTCCTCGACAAGAAGAAGACGCTTGAAAAGAAGCTCCAGGCGATCTCGGAGAAAAACTCCCATCTTGACGAGATCCTTCACAGGCAGAACGAGAAGCTTGAGAAAATCGCGGGGATGAGCACGGAAGAGGCAAAGAAACTCCTCATCTCGAACCTGGAGAACGAGGCCCGTACCGCCGCGGCTAAGCAGATCAAGGAGATCAAGGATGAGGCGGAGAGGAACGCCTCGAAGATAAGCAGAAAGATAATCACCCTGGCTATAGAGCGATGTGCCGCTGACCATGTCGTAGAGTCCACAGTGTCTGTCGTCGATCTTCCCAACGATGAGATGAAGGGCAGGATCATCGGACGCGAAGGCAGGAACATCAGGGCGTTCGAGAACGCCACGGGAATCGATGTGATCATCGACGACACTCCTGAGGCTGTCATCCTGTCGGGATTCGATCCTATCCGGCGAGAAGTAGCCCGCCTGTCCCTGGAAAAGCTGATCAAGGATGGAAGGATACATCCGGGCCGTATCGAGGAACTCGTTGAAAAGACAAGGAAAGAGCTCCACGAGGAGATCATGGAGATCGGCGAGCAGACTATACTCGATCTCAATATCCACGGAGTGCATACGGAGATCGTCAGGCTGCTCGGCAGGCTGAGATACAGGACTTCTTACGGGCAGAACGTGCTGCAGCATTCGAAGGAAGTGGCTTTCGTCTCGAGCCTCCTGGCGAGTGAACTCGGTATCGATCCGGTAGTCGCCAAACGGGCAGGCCTGCTGCACGATATCGGAAAGGCCGCCGATCACGAGATCGATGGACCGCACGCCGAGATCGGAGCGGAATTCGCGAGAAGGTACGGCGAAAACGACATCATCATAAACGCGATAGCGGCTCATCACGAGGATGTCGAGGCCGAGTCGCTGATAGCACATGTGATCTCGGCCGCTGATGCTATATCCGGTGCGAGACCGGGCGCCAGACGTGAGACTCTGGAGAACTACATACGCCGTCTCGAGAAACTCGAGAAGATCGCCGATGCCTTTGACGGAGTCGAAAAATCGTATGCGATCCAGGCCGGACGTGAGATCAGGATCCTTGTCAGTCACAAGAGGATCGACGATGCTCAGGCCGCGCAGCTCGCGGGTGATATCTCCCGGAAGATTGAGGACGATATGGAATATCCGGGCCAGATAAAGGTAGTGGTGATCAGGGAGACCCGGGCAGTCGAATACGCAAGATAGCATTGTGATGAGAATACTCATAATCGGAGATGTGCTGTCAAAGACGGGGAGACAGGCCCTCAAGAACGGACTTCCCCGGCTCAGGGAAAAGCTCGGCGTGGACTTCTGTACGGCAAACGTCGAGAACGGCGCCGGGATGTTCGGCGTGACCCGCAAGGTTATCGAGGAGATCACATCAAGCGGTGTCGACGCGATGACCAGCGGGAATCATATCTGGGACAAGAGCGAGGGAATATCCCTTCTTGATGAACGCACTGATATTCTCAGGCCTGCCAACTACCCTCCCGGAGTCCCGGGAAGGGGCTGGAGAGTCTTTGATGCCGGACCGGTCAAAGTGGGCTTGATCAACCTTCAGGGACGTACCTTCATGCCGGACATAGACTGTCCGTTCAGAACGGCGGACAGGGTCCTCTCGGAGATCGATGCGGGAGTGAGGGTCAGGATAGTCGATTTTCATGCCGAGGCGACAAGCGAGAAGCTCGCGCTGGCCTATTATCTCGACGGCCGTGTAAGCATCCTTGCCGGAAGCCACACTCATGTACCTACCGCCGATGAGCGGATATTTCCCGGGGGAATGGCCTATCAGACCGATGTGGGGATGGCGGGACCTTTCAACTCCGTGATCGGAGTGAGGCCCGAGCAGGTCATCGACCGGTTTCTAAAGGGAATAAATGTACGTTTCCAGGTCGGCGGCGATACTCCCGTGATCCAGGGGATGCTCGTGGATGTCAACGAATCGACCGGGATGGCCTCCAACGTGGAGCGGATACATGAACCGGTAATCGAAGGAGAGAGCAGTTGAACGGCATGTATGACGAGAAACTCATGCTCGGTAAGCCTGTCGCGGCCTCGGTCATAGAGCAGCTTGCATCCGAGATCCCCGCTTTTGCCGCTAAGCACAGGCCCCCGAGGCTGACAGTGATGATCGTAGGCGAGGATCCGGCTTCTCAGGTATATGTCGGCATGAAGGTGAAGACCGCCAGCAAGTGCGGGATAGATTCCGACCTGATCGAGCTTCCTGAGTCTACACCCGAAGCCGAACTTCTCGAACGGCTCGACCGGTTGAACGACGATCCCGGTATCGACGGGATCCTCGTACAGATGCCGCTTCCGGGGCATATCGATCAGCAGAAGGTGATAGAGAGGATCTCACCGGAAAAAGATGTGGACGGCCTCCATCCATTCAATATAGGAAGGCTCGCTGCCGACAGCCCTCGCCTCGTTCCATGCACCCCTCTCGGCATCACCGTGATGATGGATCATTACGGGCTCGATACCGCCGGAAAACACGCGGTGATAGTGGGCAGGAGCATACTGGTCGGTAAACCGATGGCTCTCCTTCTGGCTATGAAGGCGAAGGGCGGGAACGCGACAGTGACGATCTGCCACTCACGCACATCAGACATACCAGCGATAACTCGTACGGCCGACATACTCATCGCCGCGGTCGGCAGTCCGAAGATGATAACGGGGGACATGGTCAAAGAGGGCGTCGCCGTCATCGACGTCGGAATCAACAGGGTCGACGATGAAGCGGCCAAAAAGGGATACAGGCTCGTCGGAGACGTCGATTTCGAGTCTGTAGCGCCAAAGGCTTCCCTGATCACTCCGGTGCCCAGGGGCGTCGGGCCGATGACAGTTGCGATGCTTATGAAGAACACTTACCTGGCGGCAAGAATGGCACTGGGAGCCGATGATGATGGAGAGCCGCGATAACCATCTCCCCGGGGAAGAGACCGACGACATATACACCGTTTCAGAACTCTCAGACGCGATCCGGCAGAGTCTCGAATCGGAATTCCCACATGTCACGGTCCTTGGCGAGATAGCTAATTTCACAGCGCATTCTTCGGGACATTTCTATTTTACTCTGCGCGACGAGTCGAGCAGACTCGGTGTAGTAATATTCAGCAGGAATACGAGGAACGTCGACTTTGCCCCCGAGAATGGTATGACTGCCGTCGCAGCGGGGCGGATATCCCATTACGGAGGGGGAGGCAGGACACAGCTTATAGCCGACAGCCTGCGAATGGCGGGAGAGGGGGAACTGGAGCTCGATAAGAGAAGGCTTCTCGCCAGGCTGATGGATGAAGGGCTGACCGATCCCGGAATAAAGAAGGAGCTCCCCGCGTATCCAGAGATGATCGCTGTCATAACGTCATCCGCTGGAGCCGCGATCAAGGATATTCAGACGACCCTGGCCCGGCGCTGGCCGATCGCCAGGACAGTACTCCTGCCGGTCGCGGTGCAGGGTGATGATTCCGGCCGATCTATAGTCGAGGCATTTGAACGTTTGAAAGAGATGGAAGGGATTGATGTTGTCATACTGGCCAGGGGCGGGGGGAGCGCAGGAGATCTCTGGACGTTCAATTCCGAACCGGTAGCGAGAGCAGTAGCGGACTGCCCTTTCCCCGTGGTCACCGGGATCGGCCACGAGATCGATACGACGGTCTGCGATTACGTCTCGGATGTGAGCGCGGCGACGCCGACTGCCGCGGCTGAGGTCGTCTCTCCCGATTCTCAGGAGATAAGAAGAGGACTCGACATGCTTGTCGAGAAGATCGCGACTCTCTGCTCGGCTGACGCGATAAAAAGGCTGGACCGTGTCGAGTTCATGCTTCGCTCCTCCGCTTTCCCGTCTATCGAACATACGCTCGACCGCTCCAGGCTGGAGCTGACAGACAGGGTAGACAGACTGGTCGGATGGCGGGAGGCGGTTACTGATACGGGCATGTCAAGGGTGCGTGATCTCGGTGACAGACTCGGGGCTATCCTGACGGGAACCATGCGGGTGACCGAAGGAAGGCTGGGCGCCCTGTCTGAGCGCATAGCAAGGTATTCGCCGGCAGGAGGGGTGGAGGCGAGGAGGGAGAGGCTCGAGAATCTGATGAATACGCTCAGGCTGAAGATCGAGGGAAATTCGGTCTCGGCAAGTTCCGATCTGTCAGGAAAACTCAGGGCGCTGAAGGGCCTGGGACCGAAAGAGGTCCTGGGACGGGGATATACATATTGTACCGCGGCGGATGGAAGCACGATAATTGGCAGTATCGAGGAGCTCGAAGAGGGAGGAAGGATCTCCGTCAACTTTCACGACGGGGACGCGGGATGTCTGGTGGAGAGCAGGAGAAAGGACGACCAATGGCGCAGAAGGTTACCTTCGAAGACGCGATGAAGCGTCTCGAAGAGATCGTCCGCAGACTCGAGGAAGAGAAGGTTCCCCTCGAGGAAAGCATCAGGTTATACGAAGAAGGCATGAAGATAGGGAATAAGTGCAGGAAGATCCTCGATGATGCTGACAGGCGGATCAAGGATCTTTCCGGAAAGCTCGAGGAGGAAGCTCCTGATGAGTGAGGATCCCATGTTGGAGAGAATGGCCTCTGACAGGGCGTCGATCGAGCGGAAGATGGAAGAGATATTGCCGGATGCCGGCGAGCGCCCGGCAGTCCTTCACGAGGCGATGAGATATTCCTCTCTCGAGGGCGGCAAGAGGTTCAGGGGCGTGCTCTGCCTGCAGGCCCACAGGATGTTCGGAGACCCTCATCCGGCAGACGCGTTGTCGGCCGCAGCGGCGATCGAGTTTCTGCACGCATACACCCTGATCCACGATGACCTTCCAATGCTTGACGACGATGATGTGAGGCGCGGGAGGCCCTCGTGCCATGTCCAGTTCGATGAGGCTACCGCACTTCTCGCGGGTGACGCCCTGCAGGCTCTTTCGTTTGAGACCTTGTCGGCCTGCAGCGGGGCGAATCCGGAAGATGTCACCCTCTCGGTCTGGATGCTGGCCTCATCGGCAGGTTCGAGGCTTCTCGTAGGAGGACAGGCCGCGGATATCGAAAGTGAAGGGCGCGACCCCGAAGCAGGGCTTGTAGAATATATCCATCTGCGGAAGACTGCTGAGCTGATATCGGTATCCCTGAGGATAGGAGCCGCACTGGCTTCGGCAGAGTTGGAAGAGATCGAACTGATCGGAGAGATCGGGCGGGAAGCGGGGCTTGCGTTCCAGATAGTGGACGACCTGCTCGACCTGGAAGGGAACGAAGAGAAGGTCGGAAAAGGGTTGCGGAAGGATATTAAAAAGGGGAAAATCACCTGGCCATCAAGTTATGGTGTGGAATCGTCCCGTGAGACCGCTGCCCGTCTGATTGATGGGGCGGCAGGAAAAGCGGGATCTCTCAGCGATGACGGTTATCTCGAATACCTTTTCCGCCTGGTGGTAGATCGGACTTCCTGAAATGATGAGGCAGATATTATACAGGGATATTTTCCTGGTTCCGGTCATTGCGGGGCTGGTCTGCCAGTTCCTGAAGCTTATCATATATTCGGTCATGGAGAGAAGATTCATGCCTGGCGGACTCTTCCGGCCCGACGGGCTGCCGAATGTGCATGCCGCCGTCTTCTCCGCCCTGTCGACCGTGATAGGCATTAAGTACGGATATTCTTCTCTTCTCTACTCGGTCGGCACGACATACAGTATCGTGATCCTTCATGACACGATGCGGGTAAAGAGGGAGAAAGAGAAGCAGGTGGATGTCCTGAACCGGATCATATCAAGTGTCTACGGGTCCGGTGAATTCGATTCCGACGGGATGAAGAGAGTACTTCAATACAGGCCGCTCGATGTGCTCAGCGGTGTCGTCCTGGGTACGACACTCGCGTATATGTTGATGTAGGAAAGAGGCGGGTGGATTTGAGCAGCAGTGAGATACTTTCCACGATCGATTCACCGGGTGACCTGAAGAGACTCAAGGTCGAACAGCTGCCTGTCCTTGCTGAAGAGATCAGGAACTACATCATTGAGGTCCTCTCAATGAGAGGCGGCCATCTCGCATCCAGTCTTGGAAGCGTGGAACTGACGCTGGCACTTCACTACATATTTGATTCTCCGCGCGACAGGATCGTCTGGGACGTGGGCCATCAGAGCTATACGCACAAGATAATCACGGGAAGACGTGAAGCGTTCAAGGATCTCAGGACGAAGGATGGAATAAGCGGCTTCCCGAAGATCTCCGAAAGCGAACACGACATATTCGGAGCAGGTCACGCCTGTACGGCGATCTCAGCGGCACTGGGTCTTGCTGCCGCGAGGGATCTGCGGGGAGAGGACAATTTCGTCATAGGAGTCGTAGGTGACGGCGCGATATCGGGAGGGATGTCCCTCGAAGGTATCAACCATGCCGGACACCTGAAAAAGAACAGGTTCGTAGTCATACTGAATGACAACGAGATGTCGATCTCCAGGAATGTGGGCGCTCTGGCGAAATATCTTACGAAGATCACCACGCAGAATCTTTACCTGCAGCTCGAGGCCGACATCTGGGAACTCCTGGGGAAGATTCCTCATGGAAGCAAGGCTAGAACACTCGCCAGCAGGATCAAGGAAAGTATAAAGAATCTTGTTGTTCCGACCATCCTCTTCGAAGAACTCGGGTTCAGGTACCTGGGACCGCTTGACGGGCATGATATACCTCAGCTTATTGATACATTTTCGAGCCTGCACCAGCTGCCGGGCCCCGTAATGGTCCATGTCGTGACGAAAAAAGGGAAAGGGTATTCCTTTGCGGAAAAGGATTCGGAAAAATTTCACGGAATTGGAAGTTTCTATAAGACCACTGGAGATTCGAGAAGCGGAAAGGGCAAGAAAAAATACAGCAAGGTCTTCGGTGAGACACTTACGCGGATGGCGCGGGATGACGACAGGATAGTTGCTATCACTGCGGCGATGAAAGAAGGTACCGGGCTGAGCTGCTTTGCCGAAGAATTCCCTGACAGGATCTTCGATGTCGGTATCAGCGAACAGCACGCTGTCACGTTTGCGGCGGGGCTGGCGCGGGAAGGGATGAAACCTTACGTCGCGATCTACTCCACATTTCTCCAGCGTGGTTTTGACCAGGTGATTCACGATGTCGCCCTTCAAAAATTACCGGTCCGTTTCATATTGGACAGAGCCGGCATCGTGGGAGAGGATGGGCCGACACATCACGGAACATTCGATCTGAGTTATCTGGGCATGGTCCCGAACATGATAGTGATGGCGCCGTCGGATGAATGCGAATTGACAAGGATGTTGACTGCTTCCCTGACGATCGATTCAGGCCCTTCGGCGATCAGGTTTCCCAGGGGAAGTATCGAAGGTGTGGATATGGCCACATGCGATGAACCTGTCGAGTTCGGAAAGGCCAGGATGCTGTCCGAGGGCGCTGACGCGGCCCTTATTGCAGTGGGCTCCATGGTAGTGCCGGCAGTAGAAGCAGCGGGGATTCTTGCCGCAAAAGGGATAGATGTCGCAGTGATCGATGCGAGATTTGTCAAACCGCTGGATGTTGAGATGATAAACAAGTCCGCAGCTGGAGACAGGCCGGTCTTTATCATCGAAGAGAACGCTGTGGCCGGCGGTTTCGGAGATGCCGTGACAAGGTATCTGGCCGAAGCCGATATCTCCTCGAAGGTCACAAGAATAGGTATAGGGGACCTTTTTGTCCCGCACGGCGGCCGTGAGGAACTTCTCGACGAGCTCGGGCTGTCTGCCGGGAGAATCGCCGGGACAGTGCTCTCCTCGGTCTCCATCCGCGGAATTCCCGGGACCGACGGAGGAACGCGATGAACATCACCACATTTGGTATCGTATCCAACGTGAAGAAGAAAGAGATCCGGGAGGTCATGTCCAGGGTGATATCCCTCGTTCCGGACGGAGTGAGAATAGTCGCTCTCGAAGAAACGGCGAACCTTCTCACCGGCGGAAGGATCGATAGTGTCGATTCCCTTTCAGTGTGCGATATTGTCGCTTCTCTGGGAGGGGACGGGACGTTTCTCAGGACGGCAAGGCTTGTCGAGGCAGATGAGATCCCGGTGCTGGGTATAAAGATCAGAAGCCTCGGATTCCTTACGGAGGACGATCCGGAACGGGCGGTGACCGATCTGTTCTCGGGAAAATGTGTGATCCAGGAAAGGATGCGCCTCGAAAGCGTCAAGGAAGATGACGATGAAGGAGAGGTTTTCACGGCCCTTAACGATATAGTGATCCACGGAGTCGGAGTTTCGCGGGTGCTGCACCTGAGACTGTCTATCGGGGACACCCTGTTTGGCGAATATCTCGCTGACGGGCTGATCGTCTCGACGCCCACGGGTTCGACTGCTTACTCCCTCGCTGCCGGGGGACCGATCATTAACCCGGTGACCCTCGAGTCGTTCATCCTGACGCCTTTGTGTCCTCATTCCCTCTCGGTCAGGCCTGTTGTCATAAGCAGTGAGGAGACCCTCACTATCGAACTGGCCGAGGGAGGGGAATCTATGATAACGATCGACGGGCAGGAGGCCTGCCATATCAGTGAGGGCGACAGGATCAGGGTAGGGAGGAGCGACAAAGTCACGAAGCTGGTCGTCAGCGGGGAATACGACTTCTATGATCTTCTGAGAAGAAAACTCAAATGGGGCGGTGTGCTGAGGAAGAGATGACGGGAGGAGAGCCGCATGCTCGAGGAACTGAGGATCCGCAACCTGGCAGTAGTCGAAGATGCCGTCATCGAGTTCACGGAGGGACTAAACGTCCTTACCGGCTCGACCGGAGCGGGAAAATCGATCATACTCGCCGCGGTCGAGCTGCTTTCCGGCAGCAGGGCCAAAAAGTCGATGATACGCAAGGGTACCGACACCCTCTTCATCGAAGGAATATTCAGGGTTCCATCTGATTCCAGGGAAATAAGAGAAATGTTCGGAATGGATGACAGCGACGAGCATCTGTCGATCCGGAGGGATTTCTCCGTGTCCGGCAGGAGCAAGATACGGATAAACGGAGCAGTCTCGACCGGTTCGAATGCCAGGGCAGTCACTTCCGCTCTGATCGAACTGCACGGCCAGCACGGACAGCAGGAACTTCTCGACTCGAACAGGCATGTCCGTTTTCTTGATATGACGGGTGGGTATGATCCCCTCCTCGAAGAATGCAGGGAGAAGAGCGCCTCTTTCAGGGAGTCCTGGAAGCGCCTCAGAAAACTTCTCGTCGAGCAGAATGAGAACAGGCAGAAGGATGAGTTTCTCAGGTTCCAGTTGAGGGAACTCGATGCGCTGAGACTCGAAACAGGCGTCGCCGATAGATTGGAGAAGCGTATAAACCTCCTGGAAAATATGCAGCGGTACAGCTCCGCGCTGGAGTCCGCTGTCGAGCGGCTCGCCGGAGAGGGCGGCGCGATAGATATGGCCGGAGAGGCGGAAAAGGCGATCGCTTCGATTTCCGACCTGGATGAAAGGTGGCAGAGGGCGGCAGACGAGATCGCGTCAGCGGTCATATCGCTGAAGGAAACGGCAAGAGATATCGGTTCCCGGCAGGGCTCTGAAGATGAAGACGGAGAATCGCTCGAACCTCTTCAGGAGAGGCTTGCTGCCATTCAGAGGCACGCCAGGAAGTACAAGACAGATGCCGATGGGCTGGTCTCTGAGCGGGACAGGATCAGGGAGGTCCTCAGGAGCCTCGATGAAGGCTCAGACGGGATAGAGGAGGCACGGGCAGCTGTCGTCGAGGCACAGGCTCTTCTCGAACCTGTGATGGACAGGCTCACGCGGGAAAGAAAGAGGGCAGCGGCAAGACTTGACGCCGATGTGACATCGGAGCTCGCAGAACTGGGCATGAAAGGCGCCCTGTTCTCTACGGCCCTGCGAACGCGGGAAATTAGGGCTTTCATGGAAGATAGCGATGAGCTAGATTTATTCGACGGGGGCAGGGATGAAGTGGAGTTTATGATACGGACCAATGTGGGAGAGGAGCTTCATCCTCTCACCGATGTCGCGTCCGGCGGAGAGCTTTCGAGGATCACCCTCGTGCTCAAGAAACTCCTGGTCCGTGAAAGACGGATACCTACCCTTATCTTCGACGAGATAGATACCGGTCTCGGAGCCGACATGGGGACCGTAGTCGCCGGGAAACTCTCGGAGCTGTCTGGGAGGTACCAGGTAATATGCATCACACACCTGCCTCAGGTCGCGGCAGGCGCCGTGCAGCACATATCGATCGAAAAGACCGTTAGCGGGGGAAGGACGAGGACGACAGCCTCTGTCCTGACCGGAAAACAGAGGACCGAAGAGATAACGAGGATGCTCGGAGGCCGGGGAGAATTGAGGGAAAGACTGGCCGAGGAGCTTCTCGACGGAGGGAAAAGCGCCCGTAGCTCAGCTGGATAGAGCACCAGCCTCCGGAGCTGGGTGTCGGAGGTTCGAATCCTCTCGGGCGTGTTACAGGTTTCGCCGTCCCGCCGTTCAGTGTGGGGCGGCGAAGCCACTTGAAAGGACATACCGTTGAAGACCCGGATCATTATTCTCGCGGCAGTAAGCGCTCTGGCGGTCCTTCCTTTAGTGACAGAGAGCGGCGCGGCGCCGGGAGGGACCCTGGCCGACGCTGATTCTCTCGAGGCTATGGTCAGATTCCTCTCTATCGATCCCTCCACCTCGCTTCCCCGGAGCAGGTACGTTGCGAGAGAAGCCGAACTCGCGGAAATCGCTGATTCCCTGACAGCCAGACTTGAGCGTTACACCGGAGTCTCTGCGATACGGCAGAGCTTCATCGATACGATAAGGATCGAGGACCGTGATACAACGTATACAGGCGAGAATATCATATGCAGACTGGAGGCGGCAGGCCCTTCATCCGGGGTCTTCCTGCTGACGGCTCACTTCGACGCGATAGCGCGGCGCAGCTATCCGGGAAGCTGGGATGATGCATGGGTACACTCGGCGGCGCCGGGAGCGGATGACAACGCGACGGGGGTGGCCGCCGTTATGGAGGCTGCCAGGATACTTTCATCTGTCGATCTCCCGTTCGACCTCGAGTTCATCCTCTTTAGTGCAGAGGAGCTGGGGAGGATAGGAAGCATACATTACGTTTCTCTCTGTGACGAGGATTGCGCCGAGAGTCATCTCGGGGTGATCAACGCCGATATGATCGGGTATTCACGGAACGGCACGGGAGCGACAGTCATGAGCGATTTCCGTTCCGGTTGGCTCGCCGAAATGATCATCGATTACGCGGCATCGACGGATCCATCACTGCCGATGATATTGATAAAGCCCGGTCCTGCGAACTGGGATCATGCCTCGTTCTGGGACCGCCGTCCGGAAAGACTGCCCGCGATAACCCTAGCCGAGCCTCTCGCGCCTACAGGGTCGATCACCTATCCCGACTATCATACGGTAGACGATCTTATCGAGAATGTGGATTTTGAACAGACGCGAAGGATAGCGGCCCTGATGAATGGCTTCATCGCGTCGTTCTCCGGTGCTCCGGCTGAGATCTCGATGCTGGAAGCGGACCTGCTTGTGCTTGTCAACGGAGCGATCAGGCTTGAGAACGTATTTCACGAAGGCGAGGAGATATCAATACGTCCGAGGGTCAGAAACACGGGCGGATCGGTGCCTCCAGCCGGATCTATTGTCCATCTTGACGTCTGGCTCGAGAACAGCAATGGCAGGCAGAGGATCTATTCCGATGATCTTCCAGCGGCTGACCCATTGCGATTCTCTTATGCAGATATCGATCTCGGCACGGGCAGCGGGCTCGGCGGGGGAAATGTCGTGACCGCTGAGATAACCGTCTCGGGGATGGATGACGATCCGTCGGATAACAGGGCATCGGCTCTCTTCGCCGTAGAGGGGACGGACGAAGAGGTCTTTGAACAGCACTTCAGCCCGAACCCCATCAATCGCTCCTTCAGTGAGGCGATGTTCTGTATAAATACGACCCTGGAGGCAAATCTCACGCTCGATATATTTTCGATCGAGGGCACGAGGCTTGGAAGTGCCAGTTTCGGATCGGGATCGAGGAACTCTGTGCCCCGTGGCCTCAGCTGTTATTCCTGCGGCGATCTTTTTCCCGGAATCCATGACCTCGCTTCGGGTATATACCTGTACAGGTCGGTCGTTGTCGATGAAAGCGGCAGAACGACGGAATACCAGGGAAGATTCGCTGTAGAGAGATGATCCGGGAGTAAAACGGAAGGATCGCGTGCAAGTGTTGTCCCTGCTGAGAATAATCTTCTTCATCGCGATTGGGTGGTACCTGATCAAATGGCTCGCCAGGTGGATCGCAGGCGCGTCAGGCGAGGCAGGAGGAAAAGTGGACGGGCAGGGTGAGGATGTATACGGTACTTTGACCGATCAGAAGATCGATGACGCCGACTACGAGGATCTTTCAGGAGACGGAGCAGATGATACTTAATCCG
The DNA here is from genome assembly GCA_963836185.1 of Candidatus Krumholzibacteriia bacterium. Taxonomy (GTDB): domain Bacteria; phylum Krumholzibacteriota; class Krumholzibacteriia; order Krumholzibacteriales; family Krumholzibacteriaceae; genus JAUWCL01. Next base: position 1,714,980 of record CAWIIQ010000001.1, on the reverse strand, counting down.
AGGAAACCGGATAGAAGACATTTCAGGTCTCCGATACGTGAATCCCGCAGGAGGGAAAGGGAGTATTATTACGCAGCGGTCTCGGTTCTTGTGGTGAAAATCATACTCCTCGTCTTTCTTTGCATCCTGCTGTATGTGACCCTGCAGGTATTTACCGGTATGTATCCGGACGGCCCGGCACTCAAGCGCTTCGGCTTCCCGATCCTCATAGCATCCTTTATCCTCGTTCTGTTGCGCTTCATCATCAATAATATCAAAGAGTTGCGAGATGTCAGAAAGAAACCGCGCGAACTGCCTCCTGTTTGACCTCTCCTGACCGGCGGAACTTTTATTTTAAGAACGGATTAATCGATTTCTTCTCTCATGAGCGTGGCATATCTCTTGCTGTCTGAAAGGCTGTCTGGATGACGTGAAGGGAGTATTATGTCCGGCAGGATCGATGAAAAAGATGTACTCTTCAGTACTTTTGCCGAGATCACGAGCCTGATAAGCCTCGGCAAGGACAACAGGGTCATTTTCAACAAGATATTGAACATCGCACTTGATCTTCTTCCGGCAAGAAGGGTCTACCTGATCTACGTGGACGATCACAGGATCGTAAAGTACTCGGGAGAGAAACAGGACAGGGGCAGGAAGATCATCGTCGAGGATCTTCCCGAATCGAACGGTATCCTGAACTGGCTGAACCGCGAAGTGAGCGTGCCTATGGCAGGCGATGGAGTCTTCGCGATAGATCTTTCGACCCTGGCTACTGAATGTCTGGAGGGCGACGACAGGTCCTCCATGGTGATCTCGGCTCCGCTTATGGCCAAGAATTCCCTTCTCGGTGTGATCCTGGCTATCCAGGACCAGGATCAGCAGCAGTTCACAGAGGATGACATACATCTCCTGACGATGATGGCCAACCAGGCGGCTATCGCTTTCGAGAACTACCTGCTTTACCGCAAACTTGAGATGGAATCGATCACGGACGGGTTGACAGGTGTATTTAACTACAGGTTCCTCATCCGGTCGTTGCGGCTGGAGGTCAAGAGGGCCAAGAGGTTTAATTCCTCTTTCTCCTTTCTCATGCTCGACGTGGATAACCTCAAGGAATATAATGATAAAAACGGGCACTTGTCAGGCAGCAGGGCCTTGACGAATATAGCCAATATCCTTGCCGAGAGCTGCAGGGAGATAGATATTGTATCGAAGTACGGGGGAGATGAGTTCGGGATACTGCTCCCGGGCACATCCGGAGAGGGAGCGATCGTGTACGGGGAGAGGGTTCTCGAAAGGGTGAGGGAATACCTGTTTGACGGAAAGACGCCTGGACTTCTCACCTGCAGTATCGGGATCTCCGTTTATCCCGAAGATGCTTCGAGTGTCGAGAAGATCATAGACAGGGCGGACACAGCCCTGTATAAAGCGAAGTCGGATGGCAAGAACAGCATCAGGACTTATTCCAGCCTCGAATTCGCCGGGCGCACTTGAAACCTTTGACGCCAGGGAATAATTGGTATAATCTGGACTCCGGTATCCTGAAAGGGGGACGAGTTTGGGACTAAGGGAAAAACTAGCTGAAAACAAAGGGCTGCAGTGCGTTATCGGACTGGGATATGTAGGGCTTCCACTCGCGGTGGAGTTTTCCAAGGCAGGCCTGAAAACAGTGGGGATCGACATTGACGGAAGGAAGATCACGGAAGTCAATGCCGGCAGGAGCTATATCGGCGATGTCGCAGGGGATGAACTTTCCGAGGTGGTAGGATCGGGTATCCTCAGCGCCACGGATGATTTTTCCGTGCTGTCAGAAGTCGATACGATAAATATCGCAGTTCCTACGCCGCTGAGGAAGACGAAGGACCCTGATATCTCCTACATAGTGGCTGCGCTCAAAATGATCAGAAAATATCTCCATGAGGGACAGCTGATCATACTCGAGAGCACTACTTATCCTGGTACGACAGAAGAGGTCATGCTGCCTATACTCGAGGAGACCGGGTTGAAGGTGGGAAAAGATTTCTACCTCGCTTTTTCTCCTGAGAGGGTCGATCCCGGAAACGAAAAATTCACGACAAAGAATATACCCAAGGTCGTCGGCGGAGTTACGCCGGCCTGCACCGAATTGGCGGCGATGTTGTACTCCGCGGCGGGGATGAATCCGGTTGCCGTGAGCTCGACACGGGTTGCGGAAACGGTCAAGCTGCTGGAGAACACTTTCAGAAGCGTTAACATCGGCCTGGTGAACGAGATCGCGATGATGTGCAACAGGATGGGTATAAATGTCTGGGAAGTGATAGATGCCGCGGCGACAAAGCCGTTCGGATTTATGCCGTTCTATCCCGGTCCGGGACTGGGCGGTCACTGCATACCTATCGATCCGTTCTATCTCTCCTGGAAGGCAAAGCAGAGCGGATTCGATGCGAGGTTCATCGAGCTCGCCGGAGTGATCAACGGTGACATGCCGGGGTATGTCGTGGTGAGAGTATCTGAGGCGCTGAACGACAGGAAGAAATGCCTTAACGGTTCCAAGATCCTCATCATGGGTGTCTCGTACAAGAAGGACATCGATGATACGAGAGAATCTCCCGCCTACGACATCATACGCCTGCTCGATATGAAAGGCGCTGAAATTTACTGGAACGATCCATTCGTCAAGGCTCTTGAAGAGGAGAGCGAGTCGGCCACGCACCTGGAATACTCCGCGGACGCGGTGGCAGGCATGGACTGCGCCATCATCGTGACGGGTCATACCGAAGTAGATTACTCTCTGCTCGTGGATAACTGTCCGATGATCTTCGATGCCAGAAACGTGCTGAAGGAATTCGACTCCGACAGCATCGTCACAATGTAATATACGCCGGAACGGAGGATACATGGCTCGATATCTTGTAACCGGAGGGGCTGGGTTCATCGGATCCAACATCGCGGAGAAACTCGTGGAGATGGGGGAAGAAGTAGTTGTCTTCGACAACCTTTCTACGGGCCACGAGGGGAACATAGAGCATTTCCGGCAGGGGATAAGATTTATAAAAGGCGACATCAGGGAGGCATCCGAGGTAAGAGCGGCGCTCGACGGCGTTGATTACGTCCTCCATCAGGCTGCGCTGGCGTCGGTTCCGCGGAGCATCGAAGAGCCTGTTCTCGTCAACGAGGTCAATGTCGGCGGTACCCTGACGGTGCTCGAGGAGTCGCGACAGGCAAAAGTCAAGGGCCTGGTGTACGCGGCATCCTCATCGGCGTACGGTGACAGTGAGGTCCATCCCAAGAGGGAAGACATGTTGCCCGCCCCCCTTTCTCCTTACGCGGTAAGCAAACTCGTGGGAGAACATTACTGCTCTGTCTATTCGAAGGTATACGGGATGCCGACTGTCAGCATACGCTATTTTAACGTGTTCGGCCCGAGGCAGGATCCGGCCTCGCAGTACGCGGCGGTCATACCGATCTTCGTCACAAAGCTGCTCGAGGGAAAGAGCCCCACGATCTATGGAGACGGGGAGCAGAGCAGGGATTTTACATATGTCGAAAATATCGTCAAGGCGAACATCATGGCGGCCAGATGGGGAGAAGCGGCAGGACAGGTCATAAATGTCGCCTGCGGCGGAAGATTTACGCTGAACGAGTTGTACGGTATGCTCTGTGAATTGACAGGCGTATCGATCGATCCGGTCTATGAGGATCCGAGACCGGGTGATGTAAAACATTCACAAGCGGATATTTCGATGGCGGAGAAACTGTTCGGTTACTCCGTTGAGACAGGTTTCGAGGAGGGATTGAAGAGAACGGTCGAGTGGTACAAACAGTCCGGAACACGTTGATCTTCCCCTTTTTTCTTTACTTGCGTGAAGGACTGCGGATACCTTAGAGGCCGACATGAGAGGCAAGATGAAAGGCTTTAAGAAATCAGGGATCATACTCGCCGTGCTTTGTCTGGCATTCAGCCTGCGGGCCCAGGAGGTCAGTCTAAGGCCCGGTGACAGGATAGAGCTGTCAGTCCCCCAGCGATCCGAACTCGACAGAACACTCATCATCGACGAGGCCGGTCGTGTTTCCATCCCGATCGTCGGAGAGATCATGATCGGCGGCATGGCACTCGATGATGCGGAGGATGTCCTGCTGAGAGCGTTGAGGGATATCTATCCGAGCGTCCAGTCCATCTCGATCAATCTTCTAGGTGAAGAATCGAGGAGGATAATCTACGTCCATGGGCAGGTCGTGACCCCCGGAAAGTATGGTTTCGAAAAGAATCCTACCGTATGGGAAGCTATCAGGGAGGCCGGAGGAGCGACATCGACCGCGGCACTCGGGACAGTGAGGATCATCAGGGCTGAAGGAGAAGGGCAGCGAACCATGCTTGTCGATCTCCAGGCGGCGATAGAATCGGGAAATCTCGACGACCTTCCCGTTCTCCACCCGGGCGATGCCGTGATCGTATCCGAGAGTACGGCGATGCATGCCGCCACGGGTTCGATTCGAGTGATCGGCGCTGTAAGAACGCCGGGGCCATACATGCTTTCCGGCGATAAGACCCTTGTCGACGCGATACTTGCTGCTGGAGGAGGGGCCGAAAACGCCAGGATGGAAAAGGTCAAAGTGATCAGGACCCTGCCCGACGGGGGCCAGCTGACCATGACTTTTGACTTCAAACGCTATCTGGAGACAGGGGATATCAGGCACAATCCGCTGATCCTTGCAGATGATACAGTCAGCGTTCCGGCACAGAACACGGCGTTAGCAGTATTGAAGAGCCCGACTTTCTGGCTCGCTGCGGTTACAGCTTATGGAGCAGTCTACGCTATAGTCAACAGGTGATCAAATTGGAGAATGTCCGTAAATTCGTTCCTGAAGATGATGAGCAGAAGATAGACCTTTATTCCTACTGGAAGATATTCTGGAGGAAGAAGTTCTTTCTCTTCGTTCCTGTCATACTGTCGCTCACTATTGCATTCCTTGGAGTAAGGGAACTTACGCCGATCTATGAATCCTCTACCCTGGTCTCAGCCGAAGAACAGAATATTCTCGCCGGCACAATGAGCAGGTACGTGACGCCCATGGAGGACCGCCGGCAGGACCGGAGCAGGCGCTTCCAGGCTATGATCGAGACCAGATTGATGAGCCGGGAGTTCCTTGAGGGAGTCATAATGGACCTCGGGCTTCAGAGGGCATATGAGCTGAGGACACCTTCCGAGGAAAACTCTGATCCCGAGGGGCTTTCCGGGGAAGAACTCACGTTGAGAAGTCTCGTCAGGATCCTGCGGAACAAGATCAGCGTCAGGACGACTCTCCCCGGTTTCTTCGCAATCAGCGTCCTGGATTCTGACCCGGGAACCGCCCATGTCCTGGCGTCAAAGATCAGTGACAAATATATCGAGGTCACACAGCAGGCAAAGCTCCAGGGATTGCGACAGGCGGGCGCGTTCAGTGACGAACAGCTCGCTATCTACAAGGAAAAGCTCGAGGATTCGGAGAAAGAACTCGACAGGATCGGAAGAGAGCTCGCTACGACGAGTGCCGGAAGAAATCCTATCAACGGCACAAACGTTCATGCGGCCGAAGCCAGAGTCAATTCTCTCGGTGCCCAGGTCGGTAGAAATGAAATGGGACTGAACCGTGTCAGAGAGAGATTGACGACCGTTTTCGGTATGATCCCCTCGACTGACCGCATCTCGAACGATGAGACCCTGAATAACCTCGAACGTCAGATCCTGGCCGATACAGAGGAGAGGATACTCCAGGAACTGGCCGGGAACGACGAAGGAGTCACCGATCTGACCGCATATGAGGCGTTGTGGGAGGAAGTGAGGAGCAGGATCGCGGCGATCGTCCATGACGAGTACGGCGAGTTCTCCAATGACGTGAAACCGTTGATCACAGAGTATTTCTTCCAGCGTAAACAGGCGAATTTTTTCCGCACTACCGAAAGAAAACTGAACGGTTATATAGAGCAGTACAGGGAGAATATCAGCAGAAGGCCGCAGCTGGAGCGAGAGGTGGGAAAGCTGACGCATGAGGTCGAGACGAACCAGGCGATCTATGATGCTTTCCTCGAATCCAAGACTTCGGCACAGATCAACGAGGCGATACAGAGTACCAATCTCGGTGTCAGGATCAGCATCATAGAGAAGGCGGAGAGGCCGATCTCGCCCGTCAAACCCGACAAGATAAAGGTCATCCTCATCGCAGCCATGTTCGGGCTTATCTGCGGCTTCGGATCGATACTAGTCACTGAATATATGGATGATTCGTTCAGGACAGTCGATGAGGTCCAGAAGATCCTGAAGCTCCCGGTCCTTGGAACGATACCGAAGACGGTCTCTCACTTCGCGTGGGAGAAAAGGAAACGCGGAAGGATGATCCTGATCTGGTCGATAGGCATGTTGCTCTTCATCACGATGATCTCAGGCGCCATGTTTATATACGCCAAGGCACTGCAGGAATCCAGCATAGGGGTAGAACTGAGCGAGGATCTTCTTGGAAGGTAGTAATTTGGAGAAGGACGAGAGGCAGACGATATACGATATCTTCGACCAGGAGAGTCCCATTGCTACGGAGATGAGACGCCTCTATTCGAATATCAGGCATATCGACGGGAGAAACCCCAAGAGGAGTTTTCTTGTAACGAGCGCCAACAGGGGAGAGGGAAAGAGCACAGTCGCTTCCCACCTGGCAATCACCGTGGCGAGATTCAGAGGGAAGAAATCTCTCGTGGTCGACGCCGACCTCAGGAGGCCGAGGCTTCACCAGATCTTCGATGTGCCGAAAGAGCCCGGGCTGTATGAGTGCCTGACCGGTGAGATCGATCCGATGGAGGCCGTGAAAGACACTCCGATCGAGAATCTCAAGGTCATACCGGCTGGAAGAAGGGTCAAGTCACCGGCGCACCTCTTCGAGGGCGACGTGATGACCGAGATCTTTGAGAAGATAAAATTCTACTACGATATAGTGATAGTGGACAGCGCTCCGATAATCCCCGTCAGCGATCCGATGCTGATTTCGAGTGTCGTCGATGGAGTCGTTCTGGTGCTTCTCGCGGGGATGACTCCCAGGAATGTCTCGTTGAGGGCGAAGAACATTCTTCTCGACGCCAACGCAAACCTTCTGGGAGTTGTAGTAAACAACCTTTCGGAAGTCCTGCCGTACTATTATGACTACAAGTATTATGGATATACTGAAGATGATGAGAAATAGAGGGGCGTGGAGATTCTGATGAAGAGATCATTGATACTGTTGATCATTGTGACTGTAGGGTTTGTCGCGCTGTCCGGTCAGGCCGGTGCACAGAGTTGCCTGCACTTCTCGGGTGATTCCGGGGACCTTCTCGTGCAGCTGAGCAAAGGTGTCATGATGAGCGGTACGGTCCCGCTGACGATCTGTGAACTCGAACCGGGCCTGACATATCATCTGACGGTGAGGGGGCGTGGGTACGAAGTAAGGAGGGGTTACCTGTCGCTGGATGATAACGGTGTGGCGTCGGTAAGGGGCAACCGCCTCGGTACTTTCGCTCGAAATATCGTGCCGGGCTGGGGCTCGATCCACGTCGGCAGAAAACATGCAGGCTGGACAGATCTCGCATCGATAGTGATGGCGGGCCTGGTGACGCTGAGAGAACAGCATGAATATCAGCACATAGAGAACAGGTACACTAACCTGATGGAACAGCTGGATGCAGCCGATAACATAGAGGACAAGGAGAGTATCGTTATCGACGCCAATCAGGCGTCTCGCGATCTCAACGTCCAGAATACTCATAGAAAACGCTGTCTCGCATATACGGGATATATGTATGCCTTTCAGCTCATCGATCCCTGGATAGTCGGCAATCCACCTAGGACCACGGTCACAGCCGGAGGCTCTGTCGTAGAGATAACAGGATCAGGAGCGAGCACAGCCAAGGCAGCCATTCTCTCATTACTGCGGCCCGGGAGGGGGCAGTTCTACCAGGGTAAGAGTTCCAGAGGCGTTTTATTCTCCCTGGCATCGACGGTATCAGCTCTCGTCGCGCTCGATTACCTCAACACTTACGACCAAGCTGTCGATGCCTACGAGTTAAACCTGGAATATTTTGACAACGCCGACACAGTAGAGGATAAGGAATATTATCAAAGCCGGTCTTCTGAGTACTGGGCCGATGTCGACAAGACGCGAGGCTGGAGGAACGTATCCTTTGGAGTCCTGGCGGGAATATGGGCCCTGGGAGTGATCGATACCTTTATACCGGGGCAGGAAGATGCCCCGCCATCCGATCTCTCCTTTGACGCGGGTCCGACCCATGCATCTTTCGTATACAGATTCTGATAAGCGGAGGAAAGACTGATGACCAAGAAGATGTTATTCATACTGCTCATTGCGGCAGTTCTGCTGCCATCCTGTCTCGACGATATCGAGGAAGTACCGCTGGAAATAGAGGATGAGGGCCTGCAGGCGCCCGTCAACATAAGGACCATCACCGGGGACGGGCAGATCGCCCTCTCATGGCCGTCTGTCGAGGAAGCGGCCTCTTACAGGCTCTACAGGTCCAGTACGCTGGGAGAAGCCTGGGTGCGGATAATCGAGACGGTCGATACCTTTTTTGTGGATGAGAACGTAACGAACGGGCTCCAGTACTTCTATTCGATCTCTTCCGTAGGATCATCCGGCGTTGAGAGCGCCCGGTCTGAACCTGCCCCTGCCATGCCCTCTGTCTACTCGATGCTTATAAACGCAGGGCTGGAATATACCGGTTCGATGGTAGTCGAACTGGCCCTGACCGCTCCGGCTTCGACAGCAGTGATGCGTATATCGGATGTCCCTGATTTCGGATCCACTGTCTGGGAAGCTTACTCTCAAGCGCGGACTTGGATGCTCACGGAGGGTGACGGGCCGAAGACGGTCTATGCTTCGTTCCAGGATCAGTCGGGAGCCCTGTCTCCGCCAGTAAGCGCGACGATAGAACTGGATACATATTCAGCGATCGAGGACCTCGCGATCACGCCTGAACCGCACACATACAGTGTCGGATCGACAATTCACCTCGCGATGGACGTAGAGGGCAATGAATCAGGCGGTATTGCCTCCGTTGAGATAGAGGGTCTCAATGCGGGACCGATAGATCTCTTCGATGACGGCAGGGGAGGGGATCCTGTCGCCGGAGACGGAAGTTACGAGGCTGATTACACGTTCCCTTCTATCTTCAGGGGAACTGATCTGATTGTAGTAGGTAGTTTTACGGATCGTGTGGGGAACCAGTCCGTTCCCCTCGAATGGTCCGACCGTATCTCTTTTACCGATCCTCCTGAACCTGTTCTGCTTATAGGATCTATCGATTCTACGACGAGCATGATAACTATCCGGTGGGAGGAATCACAGGAAACAGACTTCGCTGCCTACACGATATTCAGGGATACGCAGCCTGGTGTCACTGACGACCCGGCCCTCTTTGTCCAGGGCCTGGATTTCAAGAGCCAGACCACCTATCCAGATTCCGACCTCGACCAGGGTGTTACCTACTACTACAGGGTATACGTGACGAACGACCTGGGTGAGGCGTCGGGGAGCAACGAGATAGCAGCGTCGACATTCGATGCGCTGCCTGTCCCGGTCGTGCTGAGCGATCCTTCATCCATCGGTTCGGACAGGCTTACTCTGGAATGGACTATAAATCCGGACTCAGACTTCTCGGAGTACCGGATATACAGGGATACATCGCCCGGAGTCACAGAAACGTCGCAGCTCGTGAGCGTCCTAACTAACAGGGAAATCACATGGTTCGACGATACGGGGCTTGACAACGGAGCGAATTCGTACTACTATAGAGTACTGGTCTACGATATGGGTGGGCAGTACTCACGCAGTAACGAAGTCACGACAGCAACCCCATGATCTGGCCAGGATAAGCGGCAAAAATTGCGGAAAAATCCACAACTCGCTTGAAAAATATGGGTATTATTACCTATGATTTGGGATGTGGGGTCTGTCCGGCAATTTGCTCACAACAACTAACGGTTTTCTAACAGATGTATACGTAGTGACTTATGCGTGTGTATTCACCTGTTTTCTATGTGAGTGTGGAATTATGATGGTGGGGTACGGAAGTTGCAATCCTTATTAATCGTCGATCTGGGACAGGTGTATCCGAATCATCAAGGTGCGAAAGGTCTGAGTTGGTAGTATTCAATAGAACAGCGATCAGCAACTTCGACACGGCGATCCCGCTGGCGAGGACGAGTATCGATCCTCTAGTCAGTGATATTGCCTACCTAGGTGATGTCGTCAGTGACGAACAGGTCGTGATACCCTCGACCTTCGACAGGATCAAGAGGATCTTCGATATCGTTTTCGCCGGCGCCGCACTGGTGCTCCTTTCGCCGGTCATCCTCGCCGCGACAATCCTGATAAAGCTCGAATCGCCAGGTTCGATCTTTTACAAACAGGAGAGGATAGGCCTGAACAGGAGAGGAACGGACCGCAGGGGAGATAGAGCGCAAGGTTATAACGGTCTCGACAGGAGAGCGGAAAATGACAGGCGGAAGAAGATCCATGCCGGCAAGCCGTTCAACATCTACAAGCTCAGGACCATGCGCATGGATGCGGAGAAAGCAGGACCTACTCTCTCAAGCAAGGGCGATCCGCGGATAACGAGGATCGGCCACCTGCTGCGGCGTACGCGGATCGATGAACTTCCCCAGTTCATCAATGTGATCCGGGGAGATATGAGCATTGTCGGTCCGAGGCCGGAAAGATCCTTCTTTATCAACCAGGTCCGTCAGGAACTGCCAGAATTTCCTCTGAGATTAAAGGTAAAACCCGGAATTACGGGGCTTGCCCAGGTCGAGGACGGGTATACCGAGACGGTCGAGCAGATGACGGGAAAGCTGTATTACGATCTGCAGTATATCGTCGGGCTCTCTATCGTCCAGGAGATAAAGATCCTCTTCAAGACGATCTATGTCGTCATTTCGGGGAAAGGCGCCTGCTGAGGCCTTTTACCTTAATCACACCTCATACGCTATTCCTTGACTACCTTCCAGTACGCCTTTAGAATCCATCAGCGGTGACTATATGCGATGGATACATGATTATTTCTGGATAGGTGGCCTGTATACGGTTTTTATCGTAGTGGTCGCCCTGTGGCCTCCCGCAGCCTGGGTCCTTATCCCGGCAGGGATCGCTGTGGCAGTCGGTGCCAGCCTTAAGCGCAGGCAGATGCGCGGCAAACGTATCGACAATATTCATAAGCGATTATCGAATCTCAAGAGCGAGGGACTCTTTCTCGATGAGAATATCGGAGACACAGGCGATGATGTCTTCTACAGGATGATAATCACGCTCCTTACCGATCTCGAGAGGACTCTCTTCAAGCTTGTTGAGAAGAACATCCAGCTCCTCAGCCTCAAAGAGATCGGGCGCAGCATCATAAGCTCCCTCGACGAGAAGAAGCTGGTCGACTCAGTCTTCGACTACCTCGTGCATGGCGTCGGCTACAAGGAAGCGGCGTTTATAATACTCCGGAAAAGAAAACATTGCTTCCAGGCAATAGTATCGATCGAGAGAGCTACCCGGGTCGTTCGCCGCGTAGTCAATTTCGGGCTGGAAGATCTTGACGGTGCGATAAGAAACTCTCTTTCGACCGGGAAGGCATTTCTCATCAAAGATGTCAGGATGCATCCTCTTATTGACGTAGAAGGTGAGCACCTCTTTCCCGACAGCACCATGAGCTCATACATATGTGTGCCTCTGATGAAATCCTCGGGCGAAAGGGGCTGCTGTCAGACTGATTCATGCATCCTCAGGCAGATGGGGGAGTGCGAGAAGGAACTGAAAGAATCGATTCCCTTCCTGACTCGAGCTGAATGCCTGGCATGCCCGGACCTTCCTCTGCTCGGCGCCCTTCTGGTTACGGACGGTTACCGGGCTACATCGCTGACAAACATAGACCAGGTCACAGTGGAGACCGTCGGCTCTCTTGTCGGTTCCAACATGGAGAACTGGATGCTGTACCAGGAACTGCGCCAGGAGGAAAGGTTCCGGGAGAAGGTCTTCGAGGGCATGATGCATGGATTGATAGTCTCGGATATGGATGGAAACATCACATTTGCCAACAGAAGCGCGAGAGAGATGAGCGGCCTCAGCGAAGAGGAGCTACTGGCGCGGAACATAGATGAGCTGATCTGTGATAATGATTCGGGGAAGCCTCGAAAAGGTTCGCCGGTATTCATGGCGCTGGACAGCGGGGATCCAATAGCGTTTCACGAAGCCTATCTCATGTGCCAGGAGGATTCATGTATACCGCTAAGGATGAACGTATCCCGCCTGATAGGCGATGATACTGAGACGCAGGGAGCGATCATTCTCTTCGCAGACCTCAGTGAGATCAAGCGGATGGAAGAAGCGATCCGTCATCTTGACAATCTCGCTGTCCTCGGGCGGTTCACTTCGGCTGTCGCCCATGAGATAAGGAATCCCCTCACGGGGATAGCAGCGGGGATACAGTATCTCGACAGGAGTGCCGAACTGAGCGAGGAGCACAAGGAGAACATAACTCACATCCTGGCGGAGGTGGCGAGGCTCAACAGGATCATCACGGATCTCTTCAAGGTAGCGAAGCCGCGAGATCTTCTGTATCAGGAATCTGATACGGCCGTCATCATAGAAAAGTCGTTCAAATCTATCAGCGACATTCTGGATTCCAGAAAGGTGGAATTTACCACAAGTGTCGAGCCTGAAGTCCCGAAGGTCGAAGTAGATCCGGACCAGATCACTCAGGTGCTGATCAATCTGATCAAGAACGCCGCTGAAGCTGTGGAAGAGGGGGGGCACGTGAGTGTCCGGGTCAAGACGTTCGATGACAGGGAATCCGATATGAGAAGGCAGAAGGGGAAGGATTTCATCATCCTTGATGTAGCGGACGACGGTCCGGGAATAGACAGCAGGGACAAGCAGAGGATATTTCTGCCGTTTTTTTCGAGAAAGAAGGGTGGAACGGGACTTGGACTGTTTGTGACTCACAGTATAATTCAGCATCATCAGGGGAGTATAAAGGTGATTTCTGAGCCTGGTGATGGTACGATATTCCGCGTCTATCTGCCCGTGACGCGACCAGTACAGGGAGGAAAAGTTGAAACCGGTAGTGCTTCTGGTTGATGATGAAGACACCATTCGTCTGTTTCTAGAAAAGACACTCACAGACGAGGGATATGAGGCCCTGACGGCTGCGACGGGAGAAGAAGCGCTTGAACTGACCAGGAGCGAGCTCCCCGACCTGATCCTTCTCGACCTCAAGCTTCCAGATATCAATGGAATCGAGGTCCTTCAGCGGGTCAAGGAAGAGGTCCCGGAGGTCAGCGTGATCATGCTGACAGCTTTCGGTGACATAGAGACCGCTGTATCCGCCATAAAGAAAGGTGCATTCGATTTCGTAAGTAAACCTGTCAATCTGGAGCAGCTTCTTCTGGCCGTCGAGAAGGGCCTGGAATCCCAGAAGCTCAACAGGGAGCTTTTCCAGCTCAGGCGAAGGCTCAAGATCGATATGGACGACGGGCATGTTCCCGGCGAAAGCGCCAAGATGAAAGAGATCTATGACGTCGTGAGAACAGTTGCCCAGAGTGAGACCACGACGGTCCTTGTCCAGGGTGAAAGCGGGACGGGCAAGGAAATGATCGCCAATATGATCCACCGCTACAGCCCCAGGAACGACAAGCCGTTCCTTGAGATAAACTGCGCGTCTCTGCCGGAGGAACTTCTCGAGAGCGAGCTTTTTGGGCACGAAAAGGGGGCCTTTACCGACGCGAAGGTCCAGAAGGTAGGTCTTCTGGAACTTGCCAACAAGGGCACTCTGTTTCTCGACGAGATCGGGGAGATGAGTCTCACGATCCAGGTCAAGCTCCTCAGGGTCCTTGAAAGGATGACATTCAGAAGGGTTGGGGGGACAAAGGATATAAAAGTCAGCGTGAGGATCATCTCGGCTACGAACAGGGACCTTGAGCTGGCGGTCCGTGAGAAGGTATTCCGCGAGGATCTCTATTACAGGCTCAAGGTGATCCCGATCTTTATTCCACCGCTGCGCGAGCGCAAGGAGGACATCTTCGTTCTCCTCAAACATTTTCTCAGCAGGTTCAATAAACAGTTCAACAAGAATTTTGTCGAGGTGGCTGACGAGACGTTCGAGATGATCCTTGCCTACCCGTGGCCTGGCAATATCCGTGAGTTGAAGAATATCGTTGAGAGGATCGTCCTGCTGGAGGACGATTCGATCCTGAGGCCGGCGCACCTGCCCGAAAGTATACGAAGCGGGGGTTCAGACGCACCAGGCAGATCTGTCGTTCAGCATCTCGAGGCAGCTCTTGGAAGACCATATCCTGATGAGGGTATCGAATTTGAGGACATGGTGCGTGACACTGAGATCGAACTGATAACAAAAGCCATGAAAGAATCGGACGGCAACCAGAGCAGGGCAGCGAGACTCCTGCGCCTGAACCGTGACAAACTGAGATACAGGCTCAAGAACTTCGATATGGGACAGGGCGGCAACGGGGATGAGTAGCAGGCCTCCAGCAGTCATAGTCGGTCTTTTCTGCGTCTTTGCGATGATATCATGCACATATTACGGGACGACGAGCAGGACGGCCGGTGACATAGCCAGGATCTCCGTACCGTACTTCACGAACAAGACATCCGAGCCGGATGTGGAGATAGAGATCACCGATCAGATAATACTTGGGATAGCTAAAGACAACACCCTCAAGGTCGTAGATGAGACTGAATCTGACGCTACCCTCGAAGGCTCGGTGATAAAATTCAGGAATACGCCGTTCACGTTCGAGCAGAGCGATACACAGGTCCAGGCGGAGCAGTACCGCCTGATGATAGAGATAAAAGTGTCTCTCTTCAGCCCGTCGCAGAATGCTTATATATACGAGGAGAAACTGATAAGGGCGCATGGGGATTATTACCTCGAAACCACCGCGGACCAGAACTATGAGAATGCGCTTGCGGAGGTCTACCAGGACCTGGTGGAAGGCATCCTCGCGGCGACCGTACAGGACTGGTAGATGATGAAAGCCGGACTTGATTATTACAAGAAGACATTCGCCGAGGTCGACTCCGGTGAGCCACGGGCTGTATATCTGCTTAAGGGCGAAGAGTATTTTGTCATGGAAGAGATGGCGGCCCGTCTGACTGACAGATTCGTAACGGAGGATATGAGGAGTTTCAACCTCAGCGTCGATCATGGCTCCGAGATCGACATGAAGACCTTTATCTCGACAGCACGCTCCTTTCCATTTCTTTCGGATAAAAGAGTGATGACAATACGTGAACTCGAAAGATTGAAGGGCAAGTGGAAACCACTGGTGGAATACTGTGGTGATCCTGTCGAGTCCACCGTCTTGATTCTTCTTTTCGCTACGCACGACGATAAAGGGAGAAGGATCAAGCCTCCACGTGATTTCACAGCGTTGGAGAAGGCCGTCAAGGCAAGAGGAAAAGTGATCCAGTTCGATCGCCTGAACGATAACGGACTTCGAAAATGGGTCTCCTCAAGGGCGAAGCGCCTGAATTTCGATATGGATGAAGGGGCTGTCAGCAGCCTGCTTTCCAGTGCCGGAACGAACCTCTTCGATATCAGCAATGAACTCGACAAGCTCGGAGTCGCCTTCGAAGGCGCTCATGTCACAGGCAAAGATGTGGCATCCGTAATGGGCAGTTACAGGATGAGAAGTGTTTTTGACATGCTGGACAGCATCGGGCAAGGTGATTCCGCCTCAGCCTTGATGATCCTTTCAGGTATCATTAATTCTGGTGCGGAAAGGCCATCTGTTGTAGTCTATCAGTTGATACGTCACTTTCTCGCTCTGCTGCGGATAAAGGCGGGGCAGGGGGGCGGAGGTTACAGATACGATAAGCTCAAGAATGAGGCAGGCAGGCTGAAGACCCGCGAGATCATAATCTGGCTGGAGAATCTGAGGAGCACGGAGATCCTCATGAAGAGTACGGCGTTCCCGGAAGAACTCCTGCTCGACAGCGCGATTCTCCATTCGATGAAGGGCAGGCTGATCGATCAGGAAGCGGGTAGAGCAGGCGCAGCATAAGGATTCTGATGATGCGGGGGTGAAGCTCATGAGCACCGATACAAAGGTAAGGAAAGTCTCTGATCAGGAATTCGTCGACGCGGTACTGGAATCCGGGAAACCGGCGGTCGTGGATTTCTGGGCGACATGGTGCGTGCCATGCAAGAGGCTGGATGAGATACTGCACGATGTGGCATCCGATTATGACGGGAAAGTCTCATTTTTCAAAGTCGACGTGAACGAAAGCAACCAGACGGCAAACCGTTACTCGGTAAGGAGCATTCCCATGCTTCTCTTTTTTAACGGTGGCGAGATCGTGGACAGCGCCGTAGGTTCGCTCACGAGGGAAGCTATCGAGGAAAAACTCAAATCGATGCTCGAATCGGCTTGAGACCGTAAGTCTGTATCCCTATCTTCTGATATACGATGATCGAATCGGTATCATCTCCCGTGAGGGAGAGGGAGGACGATCGCTATGGCAGGGGGCGAAGAGAAAAGGATCATAGCCAGGGGACTGAACCCTCCCGGGCCGCTCATGCTCGTAAAGAAGAGGATAGATGAGTTCAGGGGCGGACATCTGCGAGTGATAGTCTCCAGTGAGGCTGCGGCGGACGAACTCGTAGAATACTTTCTGGCCATGGACGCGAAGCTCGAGATAGACAACGCCGGGGACGATATACATGTAGTCGTAGACCTGACAGAATCCGGAGAAGACGCATGATGGAGGATTTCTTTCCCTTCAGGGAAGCTGAAAAAAAATGGCATGATCGCTGGGGAGATCTGTTCCGCTGTGATTCTGCCGATACTGACGACAAATATTACTGCCTCATGATGTTCCCCTATCCTTCGGGATACCTTCATGTCGGGCACGGCCGGAACTATATCATCGGGGATGCTCTTGCGCGCTACAAGATGATGGAGGGCAGGAATGTCCTGGCTCCTATGGGTTGGGACTCATTCGGATTGCCCGCGGAGAATGCCGCGATCAAGAACAATATCAGGCCGGCAAAATGGACAGAAGATAATATAGCCTACATGAAAAAACAGTTCGATCAGTGGGGTGTGATATACGACTGGTCGAGAGAGGTCGCGTCCTGCAAACCGGACTACTACAAATGGACGCAATGGCTTTTCCGCGAACTGTTCGAGGCCGGGCTCGCCTACCAGGCTGAAGCATCAGTGAACTGGTGCCCTTCATGCAAGACTGTCCTGGCGAACGAGCAGGTGGTGGGAGGGGAGTGCGAGAGATGCGACAGCACGGTCGAGCAGAAAGATCTCAAGCAATGGTTTTTCAGGATAACGAATTATGCTGACAGGCTTCTCGATGATCTTGCAAAGCTTGACAAATGGCCCGAACGTGTCCGTGTGATGCAGAAGAACTGGATAGGGAGATCCGAAGGGGTCGAGGTCGCTTTTCCTCTCGAGGGCAGCGATGATGTGCTGGACTGCTTCACCACGCGTGTGGATACGATATACGGAGCGACCTTCATCGTAATAGCGGCCGATCATCCCCTTGCCGAAGGTATGCTGGAAAGAGGGGGGAGGGAGGATGAAGGTAAAGCCTTCGTCGCCCATGCCCGTGAACTGCGCCTCCAGGAACGGGAGAAGACAGAATTTACAAAAGAGGGTTTCTTCACAGGATGTTACGCGGTCAACCCGGCCACAGGATGGAAGATACCGGTCTTCCTTGCCAGCTATGTCCTGATGGATTATGGAACGGGCGTAGTTATGGGTGTGCCGGCTCACGACCAGAGAGATTTCGAATTTGTGCAGGAGTCTCCAGTAGAGATTCCCGTGGTCCAGGTCATACTGCCCGAAGGTAGTCAGCCTGGAGAGATGAAAGAGGCATATGTCGATGACGGGACGATGATAAACTCGGGGCAGTTCGACGGTACGCGGTAATCGGGATGCGATGGAGACGATCACCGATTTTCTCGCCGGAAAGGGCCTGGCACGCAGGACGGTCCACTATCGGCTGAAGGACTGGCTGATCTCGCGGCAGAGATACTGGGGCGCTCCGATCCCGATGATACACTGTGCTAAATGCGGAATCGTGCCTGTGCCCGAGGATCAGCTACCTGTGTTGCTCCCCGAGGATGTCGACTTCATGCCGAGGGGTGATGGAAAGTCGCCGCTCGCGGCATCTGATGACTTTGTGAACGTCGATTGTCCCGCCTGCGGCGGTAAGGCCCTGCGAGATACCGATACGATGGACACATTCGTCGATTCGAGCTGGTATTTCCTGCGCTATCTGTCACCTGATGATGACAGGAAGGCCTTTGATTCCGTCTCTTGTAGACAAATGGCTTCCGGTGGACCAGTATATCGGCGGTATCGAGCACGCGATCCTACACCTGCTGTACTCGAGGTTTATCGTTAAGTTCCTGTATGACAGGAAGTTAGTAGCGTTTGATGAGCCTTTCGGCAGCCTTTTCACACAGGGAATGATAACGCGAAATGGCGCCAAGATGTCGAAAAGCGCTGGAAATACGGTAGATCCGAAGCCGCTGCTCGAAAAATACGGCGCTGATACAGTGAGGATATACACACTTTTCATCGGACCGCCGGAAAAGGACGCTGAATGGAACGACCGCGCCGTTGAGGGCGCTTCCAGATTCGTAAACAGAGTCTGGAGGCTCTATGCGAACCACAGCGATATCCTGGAGGCTGCCTCAGAGAGTCCTGAAATTAGAGCCTGAAAGCCTCACTGATATTCAGAAATCGCTGTACCGCAAGACACAGCAGACGACCGACAGGGTAAAAAGAGATATACTTGGCGGTACATTCCATTTCAATACGGCGATAAGCGCCCTGATGGAACTCGTAAACGAGATACACCTGTATATGGACGGGGATCCGAGAATTCACATCAGCGCAGCGACGCGCCTGCGAGCTATTTAAATACTCGATTAAGACACTGTTACTGCTTCTTGCGCCGATGGCGCCGCATATCTGCGAGGAAATATGGGAGCGTCTCGGCAATAATGGGTCGATATTCCTCCAGAACCTGCCCGAAGCTGATCCGGGCTGGCTGAAGGGCGATGTCTATACGCTCGTCGTACAGGTAAATGGAAAGGTCCGTTCCCGTATCGAAGCTGAAAGGAAGCCTCAAAGGAAGAGCTCGAGAAACTCGCGCTGGAGGACGAAAGGATCAGGGAATATCATCGATGGCAGGGATATCCGGAAGGTGATCGTCGTTCCCGGGCGCCTTGTCAATATAGTCGTATAACTACCTGCAAATGACATGGATTTCAGCCTGGACGGGATAATCAGCATATCTAATGGTTAACATAATATATATTATGCGTCATGTTACAGGAGGTATGAATAAAGGGCCCGGTATTCTGTCCGGGCCCCCTCATGGTCTCTTCTGTAACTGCCCGAGAGCTTAGTCCTTGTACATCTCCTTGATAGCTCCCCAGGTCTTTTCCTCTGTACCGACGTTGCATGACCCGTCGGGTGTCGAATACCATCCGCCGAGGACACCGACTACAGTCTTGTCGAAATCACATATCGCGACCCTCTGCGATAGTACTGGTTCCTCGGGATTGATGTCTGTCGAGCCCAGCACCTTGAAAGTGTAGCTGCCGGCTGCCATGGGAAATACCTGCATGGTTCCGATCAGGAGAAGATCCGAGCCGGCTCCAGCGCATCCCGAATAAGTGACGGATAACCCGGCCCCGGCTATATCGCCTATCGTCAAGTTGATGTCGGGGTGAGGCGTAAATGACTGTACTACGACCGATCCCCCGGCAGGTATCTCTACCCTGAACTGTGCGCCTGAGATCCCGTCTGGTCCCGCATCGCTTTTGTAATACATGACGTAGATATTACTCGACAGGAAAGGCGTAAACGTCGCGTCACAATCGGTCGCTTCCTGGGTCGTGTACAGTCCTATCGATCCCTCGTGAGCTACCGCTCCGACAGTAAGAACGATAAGGAGCAGTGCAGTCAATGTCAGTCTCTTCATCTTTCCATCCTCCTTCTTCCAGCTTTCCATGCCCTTCTGGTCTTTAACAGTCTCTTAGTAACCAACCGCAGAATAACCGCAGGTTTTTCGGGGTGTCAAGAAAAAACTAGTTCTCCTCGACATGCAGACCCGGCACCTTTTCCCTGTAATCTCCCAGGAAAGGCAGGTGCCAGTACTCCCCGAACAGCGCCTTTACGAAGCCTATCACAGACAGTGTCAGTGCCGTGAGCCCCGCGGCAAGCCGGAACATCACTATAACGAGCATTCCGACCAGTCTGAGTTTTCCTATCGTCACCTCCAGTATGAATGTCGCCACAAGGACAACACATTCTCCAAGCAGCAGAAGGAATCCCTGTCTCGCGTGGTACTTGATGAAGGGATCATCCTTTGACCGCCACAGAGAGAAAAAACAGAAGAAAGTGAGATAGCTCACCGCGGCTATCCACCTTGATCTCTCCGACGGAGAAGGCGTCTGTTCCTTCTCGTCAGGTGGGGTTTTTATCAGTTCATCATCCATGAGATCAACCACGCAGGATCTCGATCTCTATCTCTATGTCTCGCTTCTCTATTCCAGTTGAAAGTTCCTGGAGTCTTTCCAGGACCTCGATCGCCTGCTCCCTCCTGTCGCTCATCTTGAGCGCATCGGCCGCCTTTCTCAGGTAGGCCGTCTCTACGAAGGAATTCGTTTTCATGTTGTCAGCGAGCTGCAGGTACGCATCCGATGCCTTGTCGTAGTCACGCTCGTTTTCCCATGCTACAGCGAGTCCTTCCAGGGCCGCATCGTGAAAGAAGGGATATTTCCCCGACCTGCGGATATAGCTGTCGAAGAGCTCGATCGCGTGTGTATTCCGCCCGTCCTCGAGAGCGCATTTTCCAGCCATGTAAGCTGAATACGCTCCCTCCTCGTATCCGCCGAATCTCTCATCGATGATCTTGAACATCTCTTCAGCTGTCTTGACATCACCGCTCCTGAACGAGACGAGAGCTTCCGCGAACTGGGAGTTTGCCGACTCGTGAGTCTTTTCCCTGGAGTTAGTCATCCAGAGGGTTCCGGCAATGATTACGATCACCGCCACCAGCCCGATGAAAAACGCGTTCTGGTGCGTATATATGAATTCCTTTGCACGCAGAACCGTGGTGACGAAATTGTCATCTTTTATGTCGTGTTTCGATAGCCTGTTATGTGCCAAATCCAGATACCTCCTTCACTTGTAATAAACATCGGATCAGCCCGGATTTCAAGGAAAAACGCAATCTTTGTGCCAGTACTGCCTCTCTGAAATCCTTGACATCAGGCCTATCTCCTGCGAGACTGACATCAGGCAGTCCTGACCCGGGAGGGAAATGTGATCAGGTTCATCAGATTTGGGCTGATCGCCGGCGCTATTCTGATCACTGTTCTCGACATCGTGGGGATATCGAGGCTGCCGGATACCCCCTACACCGGAATCCGCCATAATAACCTCGTATTCTTCGAGATCGATAAGGAAAGCCCCAATGTAGGCCTGAGCCTGGAAAGGGGCGATGAGATTGCGGCTGTCGATGGTATAGCTGTCCGGAACATCAACCATTTCCGCTTTCTCACTGAATCGACCCCCGACCTGGAATCCCAGGTCTACACCGTCGCAAGAGGATATTCAGTCCTTGAGGTGACCGTAAAGAGCATCCCCCAGCCAGCCAAGAGGGTCTACAGGAGACTGGCGTACAGCCTGACAGCTTTCACTTTCATATTTCTCGGGCTGGTTGTGATCCTGAGAAGGCCGGATCAACTCGGGTTCCTCTTTACGGCAAACTGTCTAACCATAGCGTTTCTGTTCACGATCAGGCCCGTAACTCAGGTGCCGTTCTTTCACCTGGCCGGTGAACTTGTCTACGACTTCCTCATGGTCTTCTTTCCTGCCTTCTTTCTTCACTTCTTCCTGATCTTTCCCGGCAAGGAGATAACTTCCGGTTCCCGCAGGTATTTCATAAGAAAGACTCTGTATATCCCCCCTACCCTCATATTTCTCGCCCTGTTCATCATGGCGATGCTGCGGTATTCCTCAGGGATCGAACGGGGGCTCGTACTCGCGCTCAACGGAGTGACATCCATATACTGGCTCCTCTACATGCTGGCGAGTGTATTCTTCTTCGTCAGGACATACATGAGTTCCGACCGTATCCAGAAGGTCAAGTTCCGGATAGCCGCGATCGGACTTACGCTTGGAGTGCTTCCCCTCCTGCTGATCATGGTGACCCGTTTCTTTCTGCCGGGTGTCCAGATACCCCATGAGCACGCGGCGGTACTCTTTTTGTCATTTATATCGGCCTCTTTCGCATACGCTATATTAAAACACGATGCCTTCGATATGAGCTTTGTGTTCAGGGCAGGATTGTTCTTCGTACTTGTGCCGGCGGTTCTCGCCGCGGCTCTTTTATTCGGCAGCGGCATCATGGGAGATAGCTTTTCCGCTTTTCTGGACGCGCGGTATTACTTCCTCGCGTTTCTCGCCGTAGTCCTGGTGATAGCGATATTCGTTCCTGCCCGCATAAGCCTGCTGGGGATGATAGACAGGATGTTCAATACGAACAGGAAGATCTTCCGGGAACAGGTCTTTGACTTTTCGAGGAGTATCCAGTCTCATGGTTCCCTGGATCAGATGACGGAATTCGTGACCTGCACACTCCGCGACATGTTCGATGCCAGATACGCTCTTATCTTTCTCGGCGACGGCGGCAGGAATTTCGTCATGGCCGGATGCTGCCCGGCAGGAACGGCGGTACCACTCTCGTCTCTTCCCAGAGATACCGCATTGATATCCATAGCACAGGAAAAAAATATGCCACTGATGGTCGAGTACTACGATCGTATCTGGATCAACAGCAACCTCGACAGGACTTCGAGAGAATTCCTTTCGCTTACGGATCCATCGGTGATCGTCCCTCTCGTAGAGCATGGCGACCTTCTGGGATTCGCGGTCATCGGACGTAAACTTTCCGGAAAGCCCTACGGCAGGATAGACGCTGAGATACTGGAGCTTCTCGGAGAGAGGAGCGCCGTGGCGGTGAGGAACAAGTTGCTCTACAAGGACTCAAAGGAGAAAGAGAAACTGGAGGAAGAGGTCCATCTGGCGAGCGAGATCCAGCAACGCCTCCTTCCCGCCTCTCCTCCCGTCATGAAGAACGCCGAGATACTCGGAGCGATGAGGACCTGCAGAGAGGTCGGAGGAGATTTCTACGACTATCTCGACCTTGCTCCCGGTGTAACGGGTTTTGCCGTGGCTGACGTTTCCGGCAAGGGTATTCCCGCCTCATTGTTGATGACGACTCTCCAGGCCGGATTCAGAGCGGAAGCAACAGAGGCCAGATCTCCGGCGGAGGTATTGACCGCTCTTAACCGGCTGCTCTATGACAGAAGCGAATTGAGCAGGTTCGCCACCTTTTTCTACGGCATATACGACGATGAGACAGGAATCCTGCGTTTCAGCAATGGTGGAGCCTTCCCCCCCATCGTTCTTCGCGGCGACGGCAGTCTGACAAAACTTCAGCGCGGCGGGATCCTTGTAGGTGTCGATCCCGATTCCAGTTTCATCAACGGTGTTCTCAAGCTCAGGAGCGGAGATCTGCTCATATCGTACACCGATGGATTTATCGACCAGGAAACGAGCGCTGGAAAGTACTTCGGCGAGGAGAGGATCATCGAATTCCTGAAGTCGAACAGGTCACTCGAGATGACCGAACTGATGGATAAGCTGTTTCGTGATGTACTGGCTTTCGGGGATGGAAGTGTAACGGATGATATGACGGCTTTGATCCTCAGGGTCAAGTAGGCACCTCAAGACAGGCAAAGAAAAATGGAGAGTGGCGAACCACTCTCCATTTTTTATTGGGACCAGACGGACTACATTGCGTTACGTGTCTTTTCAACTCTACAGAGGCCTGAGCAGCAAGATCGCTTCGCTTGATAGGATTGGCTTGGGAGCCGATGAATCACGATCGCGCAGTCCGCTTGCCCCAAACTTTTGCCTATTATAATCTTCCTGAAGGCCATGTCAAGAAAAAAATCAAAATATTATCATTTTGCAAGTGTTGTGATAACAGTGGGATAACCCGACTATCTTATAAAGTGGATTATATTATGATATTTTAATGACAAAACATATCTTGAGGATAAAGTAAACGTTCCCGCCGATACACCCCTATCGACGGGAACGTTTTACCTTTCAGGAGCGAGAGTATTTTCAGCGAAGCCACCAGAACAGATCAATGATTAAAACAATCGAAAGTATCGGCAGCACCGTGATCACCTCCATGGCAAATTTCTCAGTCTCCCGGTGCCGGGAAGTCCGGCTGCTGGTGGAATTGCATACCTCGTGCCTTTCGATGAAAAGATATGATGAGAAATCACTGGAAAGCTTTCTACCCGCTAATCCCTTGCAAATGTATGAGATAGTGCCTATAGAGAATATCGCGTCGTCATCTCGTACCACTTCACCCCTACCCTGGACCGGGTAGAATATTGCCGGATGGTGGATGGATATATGCAATATGCCATGCAATATAGAATGTGATGACTGTGTAATTCTGCGGCTTGTCCGGTATAATGCAATTATCGGGTGTAAGTAGAAAGGGTGGGATGATGAGTTTAAAAAGAAGAGGGGGAGTGAATAGCCCACTCCCCTCTGGCGATGGCGCCCCCGGCATGACTCGAACATGCGACACCCGGTTTAGGAAACCGGTGCTCTATCCGCCTGAGCTACGGGGGCGGATTATTCTCAAGGGGTATATTATGTATAAGTGACTCGAAAGGCAAACGCTTTGTTCGATCTCATCAGTATGTGAGCAGGGAAAATACCGGCCTCTCCCCCAACTTTTCCCTTCCTCCGAGATCGGACAGCTCGATTACGAAGGCGATCTCCTCGATGACTCCCCCCCTGCTCTCTATCAGTGAGGCAGCGGCGGCGGCAGTGCCGCCTGTGGCGAGAAGATCGTCTACCAGGAGTATCCGTTCTCCCTTAGAAACAGCATCTTCATGCATCTCAACCGTCGCTTCGCCGTACTCGAGGCTGTAGCTTCTCGAGATCGTCTTCCAGGGAAGCTTCCCCGGTTTGCGCAGTGGTATCATACCGATCCCGAGATTGTAAGCCAGTACCGATGCGAAGAAGAAGCCTCTCGCCTCTATCCCGGCGATCTTGTCTATATTCTTTCCCTGATATCGGGCAGTCAGGGTGTCGCAGATGCTTTTAAAGGGTACCGGATCAAGAAGCGCCGGTGTAATGTCCCTGAACAGTATTCCTTTTTCGGGGAAATCCGGGATGTCCCTGATCCATCTGCTGATATCCTGCTCCATCCTCACTCCTTTATTCTTTTGTGCCTGTCTTTTCAGGGTCCACGAGGAATTTCAGTTTTTTCAGAGCGCGCATCTCGAGCTGCCTCACCCTTTCCCTCGATACGTGTATGAGTTTTCCGGTCTCGGCCAGAGTTCTGGGTATGCCGTCCTCGAATCCATATCTCACCTTGATTATAAATTTTTCCCTCTCGGACAAGCGGTCGAGCAGCGCCGACAGTTCCTCGTGCTCGATCTGGCTGAGTACGATTTTTTCCGGATCGGAGGGGTCGATCGCCTCCATGTTTGTAGCGAGCTGACTATATGAATCTATCGAGCTTGACAGGTCGAGGGCCCGGATATTTCGGACAAGCTGCTCGAGTGTCTTGTACCTCTTTTTTGATATACCGAGGGCGGACGCCTTTTCTTCGGAAGTGCCGTGTTTTGTCGATTTTTCAATCCCCACATACTTCGACATGAGCTGAAAGACATGTATAGGGATCCTTATCGTCCTCGAGTAATTCGATATGGCCCTGACGATCGCCTGTCTTATCCACCACGATGAATATGTGCTGAAGCGGAATCCCTTTTCCGGATCGAACCTGCTTACCGCCTTTATAAGGCCCAGGTTGCCTTCCTCGATCAGATCAAGGAACGGCACTCCGTAGGATGCGTAAGATTTCGCGATGGTTATAACGAGCTTGAGGTTGCTTACGATCAGCTTCTTCCTGGCTGCTTCGTCCCCGTCACGTGACTTTCTGGCAAGGTCCTTCTCCTCCTCAGCAGTCAGTACGGGATATCTGCTGATATCATTAAAGTACTGTCTCTGGATATCGTCGTCCGGGTGCCTTCCGGTCATCTTATCTCCATGTAATCAAGCGGATCGACCGCTTCTCCCGAAACTCTCAATTCAAAATGCAGGTGTGAGCCTGTGGCGTTTCCACTTACTCCCACCTTGCCGATCCTCTGTCCCGATTCTACCTGCGCTCCTTTTTTTACAGCGGTCGAAGAGAGATGAGCGTATACGGAAGATATATCCCTGCCGTGATCTATGATCACTACCTTCCCATACCCTTTCTGATTGCCCGCGTAAGTCACTCTGCCGCTGGCGGAGGCATATACATCATCTCCTGTTTCCGCCTCGAAATCAACACCCTGATGAAATTCCTGGGTCCCGTATGATGGATGGGTCCTCATGCCGAAAGGGCTGTTTATCTTGCCCCCTCCCGATCCTCTGAGCGGATTGCTCAGTACAATGTCGAGGTCGCCTGAACCCGGCTTGTCTGATTGCGTCGAAGGAGCCTGAGTCGATGTGCGCGTATCCTGGGTCCCGCTCCGATATCTCGGCGAAGGCGTGCATGAGACCAGCAAAGAAATGGAGAACGAGATGAGGAGAATTAATTGATATAAGCTTTGACGTGTCATAACAAAAAATGGTCGGGGTGACTGGAATTGAACCAGCGACCTCCTGCTCCCGAAGCAGGCGCGCTAACCGGACTGCGCTACACCCCGACGCCAGACGGTAAAATATCATTTATTGCGTTCCAACACAAACGAATTCCGCTAGCCATGACTCTCTATCCCCCAGAACGATATAACCCCCATGCTGGCCAGGGTGACGACGCATCCTGCGATCAGTACACCGAGGAAAATACACGGTATGGCGAACTTTCTCGGAATATTGAAGATTATAGCGGCGGCGCATCCGGTCCAGGCTCCCGTCACCGGCAGGGGGATGGCCACAAACATGGTGAGCCCTATCGCGTGGAAGCGCTCTATCAGCTTGCCCTTCCTCCTCGTCCTGTTGAAGAACCAGGTGAAGAACCTGTCCCCCAGGGGATATTTCCTCAACCATACCGAAGCTTTCTCCATAAAGAACAACAGGGGGATCACTGGAATGAAATTGCCGATGACGGCGATGATATATGCCTCTTTCCAGCCTATCTTCCCTACCCATATAGCATAAGGTATCGCTCCCCTCAACTCCGAGATAGGCAGCATCGACAGGATGAAAGTCATCACCCTGGGTGAGAGATTGAGGGCAAAAGCGAAAATGGGGGCCAAATCAGCCAACTCCTTTCAGAAGTGGTACGAAGGAGCATCTGGAAAGTTTCTGCTTCCTCGATCTCCTCTCCCTTTTTCCGGTAAAGTACGAGTTGCTCTTCGATCTCCTGTACCGGAGCGATAAGGCACCCTCCATCAGAAAGTTGTGACAGGAGGTCGTGAGGATATTCGCTCATGGCTGCAGATACGATTATCTTGTCAAAAGGAGCGTAATACGGCCATCCGTTCGAGCCGTCTCCCGCTCTGAGGCGTATCCTCCCGGTCGGTATCTCCTTCAGGACCGTCTCAGCGGCCGTGCTCAAAGCCTCTATCCGCTCAATGGAACATACTTCTCTGGCGATAAGGGAGAGTATTGCCGTCTGGTATCCAGAGCCGGTCCCTATTTCGAGTACCCTGTCGGAACTATCTATGTCGAGATACTGCATCATCACCGCCTGGATGAACGGCTGCGAGATCGTCTGGTTATATCCTATGGGGAAGGAGCATCCATCGTAGGCCCTTGATCTTACGGCGGGATCGAGAAAAAGGTGACGCGGGACAGTAAGAAAGGCATCTATGATGCGCGGGTTCTTTATTCCGCGGGCAACGAGTTGTTCCTCTACCATCCTTCTTCTTGCTATTACGTAATCAGTCATGATCTCCAGTCGAGCTTCCACTGCTCAAGCTCGATGACGCTCTTGTAATCAGTCATATCGACCTTGAGCGGAGTGACGCTTACGCAGGCGTTACTCACTGCGGTAAAGTCTGATTTTTCATCGGTGTTCCAGCCTGGCTCCCCGCCGCCGATCCAGAAATAATCTTTGCCCCTCGGGTCGGTCTTTTTGACGATCGAGTCATTGTATACCCTGGAGCCGAGCCTGGTGACCCGCATCCCTTTCAGCTCGCTCTCAGGTAGAGGCGGGATGTTTACGTTCCAGAGGAAAGATTCCCCTTTCCCCTCCCTTTCCAGCATGCGTGAGGCGAGATAGCGGGAGATCTTTCCCGCTGCCTGAAACGAATCCGGTTCCCAGGATGTTATCGATACAGCGATCGAGTCTATACCGAGTATGTTTCCCTCGATCGCCGCGGCAACTGTGCCGGAGTATGTGACATCCTCACCCATGTTAGGGCCGTGATTTATCCCTGATACGACCAGGTCAGGTTTCCTGTCGAGTATCCCGTGTACAGCCAGCAGAACGCAATCTGTCGGGGTGCCTGAAACGCTGTACCTGGTATCGGAGTATTTTTTGATGCGTAAGGGCCTGTCCAGTGTGATGGCATGGCTTGTAGCGCTCTGTTCGTTTTCAGGAGCTACAAGAACGATATCACCCAGTCCGGAGAGGGAGTCCTCGAGCGTCTTGAGACCTGATGCCCTTATTCCGTCATCATTTGTTATAAGGATCGTCTTATTCATATGAAAAGGGATACTACCAGAGAAAGCTGCGGAAGACCAGTTTAAGGAATCGCCAGGTGTCGACAACCGGATTGATCTTGCTCTTTTCCTCTCCGTAGATCGTAGTGATCGGTACAGAGACGATCACGGCCCCGAGACGAGCGGCCTTTATGAGGATCTCGCTCTCAAGGTCGAAGTTACGGGTAACAAGCTCAAGCTTGTTCAGCATCGAGAGTCTTAACAGGCGGTATCCCGACTGGGTGTCCGCTATCCTTACACCTGCCCGCAGGCTGATGATCGCCGAGGTCGACCAGTTGGTGCACCTTCTCAGGGCCGGCATACCGGCGGTATCCGCCATTCTGCTTCCTATGACGATATCGGCCTTTTTCTCGCGGAAAGCGCTGATGAAGGATGACATCTCGGCAGGGTCGTGCTGGCCGTCGGCATCGAGAGTGAAAACGGCCTCGATTCCCTTTTTCTCGGCCATAAGCTCGAAACCCTTCAGGAGAGTGGCGCCTTTTCCCAGGTTTATCTCGTTGCTTACGACCTTGACGCCGGTCCCTTCTGCCTCGGAGACAGTGGAGTCTGACGAGCCGTCATCTATCACCACGATATTTGATAAGGGGATCTGTCCCGCTACGCCCTGAATCACTCCGCTGATATGGCCGGCTTCATTGAAAGCGGGAATAAGAGCGCCGAATTCCTCGTTCAAGGTCTATAGCTCCCGGGAATAAAGAATGAGTCGGGGCGACTGGATTCGAACCAGCGACCACTTGCCCCCCATGCAAGTGCGCTACCGGACTGCGCCACGCCCCGACCAGAAGATAATATATATGATCCTGTTCGATTTACAAGGTTGATTTTTCTGCCGTTCAGAGAGTATTTACCAGCTCTTTCAGTTCCAGAAGGTCCTGCTTGAGTGAAAGCAGCCTCTCTCTCCTGGACGGATCGGCGAACGGTATCGCCAGCTGCTCGATAAGAACGTCGGGATTATTATTCGATTCCCTCAGCTTCTGACGCGCTCCCGCGATCGTGTAACCTCTATCGTAAAGCAGGTTCTTGATCGTAATCAGGAACTTGATGTCCCTGACCTTGTACGTCCTGTTTCCGGCCCTGTTCTTCTTCGGCTTGAGCATGGGGAACTGAGTCTCCCAGTACCTCAGGACATGAGCCTTGACGCCCAGGAGCTCGCTGACCTCCCCGATCGAGTAGTACAGTTTCTGAACCTTTTTCATACTCTGCAACCCTTCCGTTTCAGCGGTACATCTCCTTCTTCGCTTTCCGGACCATAAGATCCCTTATAGCCTTCTTTGGATCCTTGCTGTAAAAAAGGACCCGGTATACCTGCTCGGCGATGGGCAGTTCGACGCCGGACCTCCGGGAAAGAGCGACAGCGGCCTTCGTCGTTTTCACCCCTTCGGCGACCATGACCATGCTGTCGAGGACTTCCTGGAGAGTTCTGCCCTGTCCGATCTGCTCGCCGACATACCTGTTTCTGCTGTGCCTGCTCATGCATGTCACGATAAGGTCACCCACCCCGGCGAGCCCGCTCAGGGTCTCTTCCCTGCCCCCGAGCCTCGATACGAGACGCTTTATCTCTGCCAGCCCTCTTGTCAGGAGAGCGGCTTTCGTGTTATCTCCGAATCCGAGCCCGTCACATATTCCAGCCGCGATGGCTATCGTATTCTTCAGGGAGACACCGAGCTCCACGCCGATCAGGTCGGTGTTAGTATAGACCCTGAAGTACTCGTTCATGAAAAGCTGCTGTGTTTTTTCAAGGATCTGCGGGTTAGAGCCGGCTACCACCACCGAAGTCGGCATCTTTCGGCTTACCTCCTCCGCATGACTCGGGCCGAGCAGACCTACTATCTTGCCCGTGTCTGGGGAAGTTCCTGGCCTAGTACCTCGCTCATCCTGCATAGTGTCTTTTCCTCGAGGCCCTTAGAGGCGTTTATGATGACCATCGATTTCCTGAATGAATCTGAGGCTTGGACCATCCGGGCGACGTTTCTGACCGTATGGCTCGGGGTCACGAAAAGAATGTGAGTGCAGCCGCACAGCGCCAGGTCGAGATCGGAAGTCACCTTGACAGAGGCCGGTATCCTCACCCCGGGAAGGTATTTGCTGTTCACTCGTTTTTTCGCGATCGTTTTCGCGAGATCTGTGAAGAATTCCCAGAGCACTACTTCATGTCCGTTATCGTTAAGCAGGAGAGCGAGTGTGGTGCCCCAGCTGCCCGCTCCAAGGACCGCGATACGTTTTGCTTTAGTCTTCTTAGCCATAATATTCAGAATATCCTTTTCTCGGTCCTTTCACGCAGCCTGCGGATATTGGATCTGTGCTTGTAGATCACGAACAGCGCCGCCACGATGGAAAGGTAGAATACAGAGCTGTGCGTAGAGCACGATGTGACCCTGTTCATAACCGCGATAGCCAGCGGAAGGCAGGCGGCGGATATCATACTGGCCACCGAGACGATCCTCGATATCATCAGGAGAGCGACCCATATTCCCAGGCACAATAGGACGGCGCACGGCGCCATCGCCAGGAATGTGCCGGCCGTGGTGCCGACCCCCTTCCCTCCCGCGAACCGGACAAATATCGAATAGTTATGCCCGATGATTACGACCAGAGCGGCTACCAGCATATACTGATACCCGTCCAGGCCGTACAGGGAGACAAGCTTGACGGCGAGGTACCCTTTGCCGATATCGGCAAGCAGCACAGGTATTGCCGCTCCTTTGCCGAGGACACGAAAGGTGTTGGCAGCGCCAAGGTTACCGCTGCCATGATCTCTCAGGTCTATACCTCTGAAAATCCTGCCTGCGATATAGCTGAACGGTATCGCGCCGAGAAAATAGCTCGAAACTATCAATAGCGCGACTCTCCATGCGGTATCCATCAAGACTCTCCTTTGGATCTCAGGGAGATTCTAACCGCGGTACCCTCGAAGGTAAACATTTTTCTGATCTGATTATTGAGATAACGTACATAAGAACGAGGGAAATAGGCAGCTTTATTTACAAACAGGGTGAAGGTTGGCGGTTCGACGCCTGTCTGAGTCGCGTAATATATCTTCCCTGAGCCTCCATCATGGAATTTAGGGGGATTTCTCCTGACGGCCTCCTCAAGTAGCCTGTTGAGCTCCGATGTAGGGATCTGCCTGATCCGCTGCTCCTGGATCCTCAGGCATGTCGGGATGATCTTCGAGAGACGGGTGCCGTTGACAGCAGAGATCGAGAGTACCGGGGCGTAGGAGAGGAATTGCATCTCTTCCCTTATCTTCTTCTCAAAAAACTTGAAGGTATCGGTCTGGCGATCGACCAGGTCCCATTTGTTCATCAGGATCAGAGCACCCTTTTTAGCCTTGTGCGCAAGTGAGGCCATGCGGGTGTCCTGGTTGGAGATCTCCCCTGTCGAGGCGTCGAGCATCACCAGGACTATATCGGCCCGGTCGACACTTCTGATGCTCATCATGCTGCTTATAGAATCAAGTCCCTTTTCAGTCCTCGCCCTTCTCTTCACCCCCGCCGTATCGATCAGGACAATATCGCGTCCGTGATGCCTGATCCTTATATCGATCGTGTCACGGGTCGTGCCCGGCACCTCTGAAACGATATGTTTGTCCTCCCCGGAGAGTGCGTTGATAAGAGAACTCTTCCCGACATTGGGCCTGCCGGTTATCGCGATCATAAGATCGTCAGGAAGTGACAGGTTCGCTCACACTGTCCGGAAGATCTCCAGTGATCTCATCGAGGAGGTCGCCTATTCCCCTGCCATGAAGCGCACTGACCATGAAGAGCTTTTTAAACCCGAGCCGGTAGAAAACGTTCGCCTCTATCTCGTCCTGGGGATTCTCGACCTTGTTTACGGCGAGGATCGATCCGGTCCCTGTGGTCACGGAACCTCAGGAGTAGTTTTTCGTCTTCATCAGTAGGGCCGGTATCCACGTCGACAAGAAAGATTATGGCCCGGGCCAACTGAACGGTGCGTACGATCCTTTCGGTGATACTCTTCTGAAGGTGGTCATCGGAATCGAATCCGAATCCCCCCGTATCGATCACCCTGAATTCCTTGCCGTTCCAGGTGGCTGTACCTTCCATCGTGTCCCGCGTCACACCGGGTGTCTCGTGTGTTATTGCCCGCCTCGAGCCGACGATCCGGTTAAACAGTGTCGATTTGCCGGAATTGACCTTGCCGATGATCGCTACTGTCGGAGAGTTCTTCATCCGGCCGCCTTCCTGAGCGCTCTGAGTACCTTGGACTCGAGGAAATCCTCCTCCGGTACGAGCACTTTCATTCCAAGCGTCTTTCCCAGGTCGGCCGGGCGGATATCGTCGATCATCCGTCCCCGGTGATTGACCGTATTCGGAGGAAGGACGAGTATTCCGTCATGTATGCCGCGATGCTTAACGGCGGAGGCTATATCGGCCCCTGAGAGAAGCCCCGACACTGTTACTGATCTGCCGAAAGTTGAATTGGTCACGGTTATCACTTCGATGGAGAGATCAGGCAGAGCTTTGCTCACTATCGGGAGAAGGTGCCTGTTCATCAGTCTGCTTCCAAGGCGTCCGGTGACAAGTGTCATCCTCCCGGAAGGCCTGACCTTCCTCTTGCCCAGATGTTCAACACGGTCCTTGATACTTTCGATCAGCAGCCGGCTCATTCCGACTCCGTTGGAGAGCTGTTCGAACGCGCCGTAATTTTCCGCGTCGGGGAAAACGCGGCCGGCGAGAAGGTAGAATTCATCCGACATGAAAACGAAATCATTCCCCCCGTCTTCTTCCTGAATCCAGCGTTCATCAGTTCTGACAAGTCTATCATCTCTCTGGCCTCGGATGGAGTGATCTTCCTGAGGTCCGTCAGGCCCGTCCTGTGACCGGTCAGGCCTACAGGGACCACAGCAAGGGATCTGCATGCCGGGTAGAGTGAAAACAGGTCGCGCATCGTTCTCGCGAGAACACGGCCGTCATTTACTCCCGGGATCACTACTATCTGGGCGTGTATCGATATCCCTCGGTCAGCCAGATGTGAAAGTATCTCCATGATGTCGTTCTTCATCGGGCGTCCGAAGATCTTTTCGCGGATCAGTATGTCAGTAGCGTGAACGGAAACGAAGAGAGGCGACAGGCTGTACTCTATGATCCGTTTAACCTGCGCCTTTGAGATGTCGTTCAGGGTAATATAGTTGCCGAAGAGAAAGCTGAGCCTGTAATCGTCATCCTTGAAATAAAGAGTGTCCCTCATTCCCGGGGGCATCTGGTCGACAAAGCAGAATATGCATCGTGACGCGCAACGGATGAACCTCATCTCCTCGAAGACAGGCGCCGCTCTTTCAAAGGTCTCGAGCCTTATCCTCCTCTCCACTTTCCTGCCGTTCGCCCGCTCAATACTGAAAAGAGCGGATTCCATCCCTGACAGGTTAAAGTAAAGATCGAGCTGGTCGTCGACCTTTCTTCCGTCAACGGCGGTTATCCGGTCTCCCTTGCGGAAGAATCCTTCGCGGCCGCATATTTCTGAGATCTTTACAGGCATGTGTATTACGAGAAGCGCGCAATCCGTCTTGCGGTCCCAGGTTGCGCGCTCTAAAAAAAGAGCGGGAAACGGGACTCGAACCCGCGACCCTCAGCTTGGGAAGCTGATGCTCTACCAACTGAGCTACTCCCGCATATAATTCCGGTTGCTTCGAAGTTATCAACTGGAACCCGCGCTGTCAAGGTTCTTGAATACGGAATCGAGCAGGTTTACGTCTTCCGCGTCGAACCAGGCGACTTCCGGTTCCTTCCGGAACCAGGTCATCTGCCGTTTGGCGTACTGGCCGGTCAGCATGGCGATATCCCCCGTTGCGGTTTCAAGGTCCAGTCTGCCCCTGACGAAACTGACAGTCTGGGGATATCCAAGAGTCTGCAACCCCGGGGACGCCGGATCCGCTCCGTTCTCGAGGAGGCTGGAGACCTCGTCCGGCCAGCCAGCCGCGTACATCTCCCCCGTCCTCGCCGCGATACGCTCACGAAGCCGCTCTCTGTCCATATCGAGGCCGACCCTGACCAGTCCGGGAGAATTCTCCATGCACGATTCCTTCTGGCGCCTGAAGTGCTCGCTGAGGCTCACCCCTGTCAGGCTCTGGACCTCGATAGCCCTGACGATCCTGTACCTGTCGTTTTCGTGAATTCTTTCCGCGCTCTCCGGATCGGATGCCTTGAGACGCAGATAAAGATCGGATGTCGGTGTATCCTCGATGCTCTTCTCGAACTCGTGCCTTTCGGAGTCGGCAAGGGAGATATCGAAGAGGCCTTGTGTGACCGCGCGAAGGTAAAGCCCTGATCCCCCGACAAGGATCGGAAGCTTTCCCTCTGTCCGGATCTTCTCCATCGCTTCGCGCGCCATATCGGCGAACCATCTGGCATTGCTCTTTTCAGTGATATCAAGCAGATCGAGGCAATGGTGCCTGATTCGTGCCTGTTCATCCGCGGAGGCCTTGGCGGTCCCAATATCCAGCCCGCGATATATCTGTCTCGAATCTATCGAGACGATCTCTCCACCGAGCTTTTCCGCCAGGGTCATTCCGAGAGAGCTCTTGCCCACGGCGGTGGGTCCGATGATCACGACGCCATTCATCTACCCCTCCGTTTTGGGGGTGCGCTGGAATCTTTTCTCCAGTTCCCGCATCTCGACGCGTAGCATTGTCGGTCTTCCGTGTGGACAGGTAAATGGGAATTCTGTGGCGAACAGCTGGTCTGTCAGGCTCTCCATCTCTTCCAGGCTGAGCCGCTCACCGGCTCTGACGGCGGCATGACAAGCGAAGGATCTGAGGATGGAATCGGTCGCAGGCAGCCCTCGCCCGAGATCGGAAAGGATCGTGCGCAGAAGCCTGCCGTCATCCCAGTTCCTCACACCTGCAGGAATACCACGGACGATTATCGTCCTCATCCCGAATGGTTCAGCTTCGAATCCGAGGTTCGGCAGGGTCTCGATGACTTTCTCGAAACTGTCGTATTCATCGGGCGAGAGTTCAAGTGTCGCGGGAAAGAGAAGGGACTGGACAACCGCCTTCTCTCCGTCGACGTTTCTTCTGGCTATATCGTAAAGGATCCTTTCGTGAGCGGCATGCTGATCGATGATGACCATACCGCCCCGAATCTGGATCATTATGTAGCTGTCGTGAAGCTGCCAGTAAAGACCGGTAGAGACCTGGCTCTGAACCTTTCCCGGATCCGTTTCGAAGAGAGGCTGGGGTGATTCCTGAAATAGCCAGTCCGATCTTCCCGTTTCATCGGCCCTGTATGTCCCCTGGGCGGCGGTTTCATCTCCGGTATCAGCTGATCCATCCTGCGGGAATATAGACTTGTAAACTGATTCGACCTTGTCTCTGAAGGATATGGTCCTGTCCTCGAGCGCTTCCCTGATCGCAGATGATACGAGGCGATGAATGTCTCTCTCGTTTTCAAAACGCACTTCGGCTTTGGCCGGGTGGACGTTTACGTCAAGCATCTCGGGCGGTATGTCGAGCCTCAACACTACTATCGGAAATCTGTCCCCCGGGATTATCGACTGATATGCCTGACGCACCGCGTGTCCGAGCAACCTGTCTTTGACTGATCTTCCGTTGACGAACATGAACTGTGACGACCGGTTCGCTTTTGTCATCGAGGGCATCGAGGCGTACCCGTTGACCTCGACGCGTCCGTCTGTTCTGGAAAATGGTTTGAGGTGTGGAAATACGGAAGGACCAAGTACCATCTCAACGCGTTCCTCGATCGTACCTGCGGGGAAGGACAGCACTTCTCTCCCGTTACTGCGCATGACGAATGCCGTCTGTGGCCAGGCGAGGGCAAACCCCTGTATGGACGAGACGATCCTTCTTGTCTCGGAGGGGCCGGATGACAGAAACTTCTTTCTCGCTGGAAGATTGAAGAACAGGTCCTCGACGATGATCTCCGTGCC
Source organism: Candidatus Krumholzibacteriia bacterium (assembly GCA_963836185.1). Classification (GTDB taxonomy): domain Bacteria; phylum Krumholzibacteriota; class Krumholzibacteriia; order Krumholzibacteriales; family Krumholzibacteriaceae; genus JAUWCL01. The sequence goes on along the minus strand of CAWIIQ010000001.1, from coordinate 1,678,303 downwards.
GACCGTCCTGACAAACGGACCGTCATCACGAAGCTCTGACGCGACCCAGCGGATCTCCCGCCCGACGTCGGCGTTCTCTTCGCTCGACCTGATAGTCATCCTCGATACAGAGTTGATGCTCGCTAGGGCCTCTCCCCTGAATCCAAGGGAACGGACCCTGTATATATCGTCTATATCGGAGATCTTGCTGGTAGAGTAGTTCTCTACCGCCCTTGGCATGTCCTCGGAGGCTATTCCTGTCCCGTCGTCATCGATCCTGATCGAGCGCTTCCCCCCGTCTTCGATCTCGAGGACGATGCGGCTGGCAGAGGCGTCGAGAGAGTTTTCGACGAGTTCCTTGATCACATTGAACGGCCGCTCGACGACTTCGCCGGCAGCTATCTTTCCCGCAGTCTCTGGTGTGAGTTTCTTTATCCTTGCCACGGTAACACCCAGTTATTATTGCTGTTAAGGCTGTGATGCGGACGGGGCGCCCCAATCGGGGACCATCCGGACCTTTAAGATAACACAGTATTTTACCTGATGGCAACGGAGAATGAACGGGGCAGCAGGAGAGTATCAGAAGCGGTTTTTCGCCTCGGTGATAAGTTCGGATGATGTCTCCGAACCGCCGGGGTATACGGCGAAGGAACTCGATGGGTAGACTTTGTTCTCGACGAACAGATTCCTTTTCTTCAGGACGGTGGCTATGAAATCAAGAAGGCGTTGCTCGAGGAATTCGATCCGGTGGTGGCTTTCAAGGGAGATCACAGCGAAAATATCCGGTTCTATCCACGAAAAATAGTCGGTTCTTCGAACCTGTTTACGCACCCCGATACTAATCTCGTTTATCACCTCGAGTGTCGCATTGTACTCCGTAGTGAGCACTTCCTTCAGACCGTTTACCTTGTAGAGGGTTACGATAAATCCGTGATGATACCTCTCGGCGCGTTCTATCTCCTCGTTTACCCTTTCCAGAAGGATCTTCTGGTTGGAGCGAAGAAGGTCATCGAATGATGCCGCTTTCCCTTCCCGCTTTTCTACTCCGCTTTCATGAAGTATAGGGAGGATTATCTCCGATATCCTGCCGAGAAGCTCGAGTTCGTGCGTACCGAAGATCGAGGGATCGAGCGGGGATCCCGGAACGCGATCGTATCCAAGGTAGTAGGCCCTGAAATCCGCACCTGCAAAGGGATAGATGACCAGTGACCTGTATGGCGGAGGGTTGTCGTACGCTCCTATATCCCTTGAAAGGAAGCTGATGCATTCAGGTTTCCCCTGTTCCAGGGCGCGCAGAAGCATCTGTTCATCGGTAGCCCTGAGGATGGACCATTCCTTTTCGTCCTCGGGGAAGCCATGATAGGCCGCTTCCTCTAACCTATGTCCGATGAAGTGGAAACTGCCTTTGCTCGCTCCAATGATCGGAGAGATCAGCCCTGGAAGCATCTTCAGCTTTTTAGCGAGGACCGGAGCGCCCATAAGTGCCGGAGTCAGACCGGAGAGGTCTTCGAGACTGTGCATCTTGCGGGCCTGCCGGAGCTCTCTGAGCTGGGTATAGACAAAGAACCCCAGCTGGAATCGCAGGACGTCCTTGATCTTGATGAAGCTCTCAAGTGAATCAAGGCTTGAGAATTCGAACAGTGCCACGCCCAGGGGATCTTCATGCTCCAGCGGAATATATATCGATGTCAGCGCGTCCCTGCGCCCGGATATCTTGAGGCCGGAGTCATGATTGGCCTCGGTCATCATCACTTCTTCGCTGTTCACATAGGAGCGTGCCAGGCTTCCCTTGATACAGTGGATCCTGGGAGCTCTGCCCCCATCCTGTATCTGCTGGTCGCTGCCGCCCAGTATGAGCCAGTCGCCTTCATCGGTGGCAGTATAGATCGTGACCGTATCCGCGGAAAGGATGTCCGCAAGGGCACGGCAGAGAAAGAGGAATTTGTCATGAAATTCAATGTCTCTCTGGAAAAGCGATTCGATGTAGTTCCTGATCTTGAATTCGGTCTCACGTATCTTTTCAGTGTCGATCCTCAGATGCTGCGCGAGGATCGGAGATATCTTCGACGCCAGAAGGCCTATCGTGTCCCGGTCATTTTCGTCCAGCCGGCGCTCCCCCTCGCTTGTAGATACGTTGAGGACCCCTATCAGCGTCTTGCCTACAGTGAGAGGAGCGGATACCGAGCTGCTTATCGATTCTCTTTCCCGTCCCTCCCTGTAGAGAGGATCGTCGACGATATCATGAACGAGCAGCGCCTCACCAGTCTCGGCCACCTTGCCGGAGATCCCGGTTCCTACCTTCTGTCTCGTGTTTGAGACCACGTCCTGGCTGAGCCCCATCGCATAGCCGATATACAGTTCGCTCGTGTTCTCGGAATGCAGCATGATAGAGCCCGTAGAGGCTTCGACGGCTCTTACAGATATCTCGAGAAGCCATTTCAGCAGTCTGTCTCGATCAGTTATCCTGTTGATATACTGCAGCGCCTGTTCGAGATGTCTCGGCCAGGGTGGTTTCTCGCCGGGTTCGATATCGTTCTCGGAGGCGCTGTCGGCCATGCTCGAAGCGGCTTCAGAAGGATTGAGGATCCTTATTCCGGCATTGGAGAGCATGCCCAGTTCCGAATTATAGATCCCGCTTTTCCCGGAGACTACGACGTAATCCGCCTTTTCGAATGCCTTGAGAAAGGACCTGTCCGTGAAAACAGGAACACCGATGATCTCGGCGACTTCCATGGCGACAGCTCTCGGATCGCGGTCATAGATCCCCAGGATATCGAAACCCGGGTCTCTGTGATACTCGCTGAGGATATTCAGTTCATCCTCACCGCCGCCTAGAATGGCTATCTTTGCCGCCTCCACTTTTCCCTCCGGAAAGATACCCTGAAACACGCTTTTCCGGTGAGAAAATGAGCAAGAACCAAGCCATCAGGGCTTATCGGGTGTCTCTGGAGAGGATATCCTTGAGCCCGGCGAGGAACTCGAGGGCCTGAATAGGAGTCAAATTGTCTGTATCCAATGTGTTAAGCGATTCCCGGAGCTCATCGGCAGGCTGAAAGAGGCTCATCTGCCGCTCGATAGATATCGCACCGGTATCCGGAGCTGTCGTATCTCTTTCCAGCATAGCGAGGACCTCCCCCGCCCTTGCGACAACACTTGAAGGAAGTCCTGCAAGTTGCGCTACATGAATGCCATAGCTACGATCACTCTTGCCTTCTTCGATATGATACATGAATACGATCGAGTCGCCCCATTCCTTCACGGCTATCCTGACATTCTGTATCCGTCCAAATCTGGAGGAGAGATCGGTAAGTTCGTGATAGTGGGTAGCGAAAAGGGTCTTGGGCCTTCTGTCCTCATCCTCGACAAGGTACTCCGTGACCGCCCATGCGATGCTCAGCCCGTCGAGTGTACTCGTACCCCTCCCTATCTCGTCGAGAAGCACGAGACTTTTCGAGGTGCATCCATGAAGGATCCTCGCTGTCTCGGCCATCTCGACAAGAAAAGTGCTCTGCCCTCTGGCCAGATTGTCGCTGGAACCGACTCTGGTGAATATCCTGTCCATTATTCCCATCTCGACCCTCGACGCCGGGACGAAGCTCCCCATGTGAGCCAATATTGAAATAAGAGCTGCCTGCCGTATATAGGTCGACTTGCCTCCCATATTGGGCCCGGTGATGATGAGAAGTTGTCTTTCATCCGGTCTCAGAACGAGATCGTTCGGTATGAAATTCGTGCCGGAGAGGTTTTCGACGACAGGATGCCTCCCCCCGGTGATCACCAGGTCGACAGAGTCGTTCATCTCTGGCCGGCAGTAATCCTTATCCAGGGAAAGGTCCGCAAGTGAAGAAAGAGTATCCAGGTCAGCGATAGCTGACGCTATCCTTCTCAGTAATGCACTTTCCGCGGCAATATCAGCGCATATGCCTGTGAAGATCTCACGCTCCATCTCTATCCTGCGTGATTCAGCCGTGAGGATCCTGCTTTCCCTTTCTTTAAGGGCGGCGGTTATGTATCGCTGTGAGTTGACCAGTGTCTGTTTCGCAGTATAATCATCCGGCACCCTGTCCTGGTGGATCCTGGACACCTCGATGTAATAGCCGAAGACCTTGTTGAAGCCGACCTTGAGGGTGGATATCCCTGTACGCTCCCGCTCTGTCTCCTGCAGGGCAGCTATCCAGTTCTTCCCTCCCTCCGAATCGTCGATAAGCTCGTCCAGGTCAGGATCAAATCCACGGCGGATAAAGCCTCCGTCCCTCATGTGAGAGGGACAATCCGGAACGATGCTCTTTTCGATCAGCCCGGTGGCTTCAACAGGAACGCTCATTTCCTCAATAGCCTTTTTTACTCCTTCGGAACTGATGCCGGAGATCATATCGGCTATACCGGGGACCCTCTCGAGAGCGGAGGCCATGGAAAGGAGTTCTCGAGGGCCCGCTTTACCGGTGACTATCCTCGAAAGTATCCTTTCAATATCTGGCATTCCTGTGAGCGAGTCCCTGAGGCGCCTGAGAACCGATTTATTCTCGATAAAGGCCTCTATTGAATCGAGGCGGTTCTCTATGACGGCGATGCTTCTCGATGGTCTCATGAGCCTGTCGCGGAGTTCTCTGCCGCCGGCAGCCGTTTTCGTCCGGTCGATATGGTGTATGAGGGTAGTATCATCCGTGTTTCCTCGAAGAGGTTCGAACATCTCGAGGTTACGAAGAGTCTCACGGTCGAGAAAGAGAGTATCCCGTGATACGATGTGTCTGAGTGAAGTGACATGTTCGAGACCGCTTCTGCGCAGCTGCATTACATATCTGAGAAGAGCTCCGGCAGCGGACAGAGCGAGCGGGTCATCCTCGAGTCCGAAGCAGGTCATGTCCGGAACACCGAAGTGACTGTTGAGTGTCCGCCGGGCTTCGTCCTCCGCGAATTCGAAGGAAGGTGGAGTGTCGACAGGACAGCCGGGGAAAAGTCTTCTGATAAACTCTGAGGATGACTCATATCCTTCAGGGACTATCGCTTCCCGGACCGGGATCCCAGCGATCATACTTTCGACTGATTCCGGCTCGTCCACTCCAGCGCTGAATTCTCCTGTGGAAAGATCCATGAACGCGAAGCCGACCCTGCCATCGTAAGACTTGACTGAAAGGATGAAGTTGTTTTCGTTGTCGGGCAGAGTTGTCGGTGAAAGTGATGTTCCCGGGGTGATCACGTCCGTGACTTCCCTTCGGACGATCTTCTTGCCTTCTCCGGGTTTCTCGACCTGGTCGCAGACGACGACCTTCTTGCCGGCTTCGAGGAGGCGGCTTATATATGCGTCAGCGGCGTGGATCGGCACTCCCGCGAGTGGAATGGGGTTCTTCTTATCCCTTGATGTAAGCGCGATATTGAGGATGCGAGAGACTTCGCGCGCGTCGTCGTAAAATGTCTCGTAAAAATCTCCGACCTGGAAAAAAAGGATTCCGTCGCTGTAACGCTCCTTGATCTCCCGGTACTGGGACATCAGTGGTGTCAGACTGGATGAGGCCATCTAATCAAGAGGGAGGACCTTGCTCGAATAACCTGTGCGTTCCATGATCTTCAGGGCAGCCTCTTCAGCCGCCTCACGTGAAACGTATTTCCCGGCGCGTACTCGATACCAGAGGCCGCCGCCGCTTTCGGCGACTTCGATATGCAGATCGTCTATCATCGAGTTCAGATCAGAGATGAACGCATGGGCATTCTCTTTTTCGCTGAAGGCCCCGAACTGAAGCGTGTACCCGGCGGAAGGGATCTCTCCCACTTCACCTCCCTCCACCCTTGTTTCCGGTCCAGACCGCTGCAGCGATGAATCTATCATCTGTACTTTTTCCCTGGCCTTGGGAGCTTCCGGGGAACCCGGGAAATTTCTTGCCACGTTTCTGTAAGTCTGAAGTGCTTTTTCTCTCTCTCCGGTCAACTCGTAACATTCACCCAGACGGAATCCGGCTATCGGACTGGAATGACCGGCGGCTATCGTCTCGTACCGGTCTACCGCTTCACTGATCCTGCCAGAGCGGATATCTATCTCGGCAAGGGCGATATAACTCCAATGCAGGTAGTCTCCCCTGTCGACTCTCTCAAAGTCCCTTCTTGCGCCATCGAGATCGCCGAGCTGTTTCCTTGAGAGTCCCCTGAAATAGACGGCTTCATATTTATCTCCGCCCCGTCCTTCGGCCCGGATGCCCTCCAGAAGCCGGATGGCCTGATGGTACTGGCCGGTAGAGTAATGTATCTTGGCCAGTTCCATGCGCGCCTTAAGGGCTTCCCTGTCGTCACCCGCATTGATGACGTCTTCCAGGGTCGAGGCTGCGCTGCCGGCGTCTGTTTCGAGATCCGCGAGAAGCAGCCTCGCCTGATCGCGGGTCCTGCCTCGCATTCCGGGAAGCTCCTCTCGAAGGCTCTTTTCGGCGGCAGTGTATTCCTTGCGGTTGAACTGACCGCGGATAGTCCGCAGGCCGGCTCCACCGGCGTCTCCGGGGAACAGTGCCGTTGTCACGGCCACGAACATGGCTGCTTTTGTGAGTGCTGTCATTTTTTACTTATGGAATCGTAACTGCAGCATGCCCTGCAGAAACCAAGACTGGTACCGTAAGTCTCTCCGCACCTGCCGCATTTCCACGTGCCGGCGGAGGATGGAACCTTGTCATTTTCCTCAAGAACGCTGAGCCCTTCATCGACTCTTCCACTCTTGATGTAAAGTGAGGCGAGGGAGATTGCCAGTATCCTGTCTCCTGTCATCCTGCCTCTCTCGCCTTCAAGCAGATCGATACCTCGGGATATCTCACCCTTCTTGGCGTAGAAACCGGCCAGGGTCGAAAGTAAAAGAGCGTCGGACGGATATTTCTCCAGGAGTCTTAAAAGAATACCCTCGAGTTCGTCAAACCTTCCCGATTCAAAAAGCGCCTTTTCGAGCAGTGCGGCAACCTCGGGGAAATAACCCATATCGATCGAGAGAAGTCCTTCCCACATCTTTACGGCCCTGTTAAGATCGCCTTTATCCATAGCAAGCCCGGCGCTTAGATAAAGCGCGCCAGGGCACGATGCGTCTTCCTTTCTCGCCTTGTCGAGATATTTACCGGCTTCATCATTATTTCCTGTTTCCAGTAATGCGCAGGCGACGGATGTAAGATAGGATGACCTCATATGCGGCGTGACCGCGTCGTCGACACGGGAAAGTTCGCGCATTGCTCCATACGAGTTCTCGAAATCTCCCTGGGTGTGATAGAGCCGGTGAAGGGCTGCGAGCACATCGGCGTCTTTTCTCTTTTTACGGACCGTCTCAAGCGCTGTTATCGCCCGCTCTGTCCTGCCCAGCGCGGCGAGGTCTTCCGCAATCGAGAGTTGAATGGCTTTTTCATCATCATATGTCAGGCCTGGCCTGACGGTGAGTCCACGATGGAGCTGGAGTGCCTTTTCGACCTGCCCTCTTTCACGCATCAATTTGCCGAGTTGAATATACGCGTCGATATCGTCTTCGCCGTTACGGACGGCGGACGCCAGAAAAGAGTACGCGTCGTCCTTCCTGCCATCGATCAGTGCGTAGAGCGCTTCGATGTACTTACTCCGTCTCGCTCCTCCCCTTTTCTTTCTCTGCAGGAGCACTATCACTGACAGAAGTACAACGGCGAAAGCAAGTACTCCGATTACAATCAACCTGATATTAAGGGTATCCATACGGTGATGCTCCTGTCAGGGCGTGTCCTCAGGAAGGACATCCACGGATTCTTCTTCCAGGGGCAGGTTTCGAAGAGCCTCGATCTCGTCCTGAAGCCTCCGGCAGTTCTTCTTTTCCTTGTTTATTCGAAGCAGAAGCTGGGCTTCCCTGACCCATCCGCCGATAGCCCAGACGAGCATGCCTGCAAGGAAGGTAATAACCAGTATTATGTTTACAGGCAGTTGATGGAATGTCCAGTTGAACAGATGAAATTCAGCTACCTTCTGGTCGGCATTAAGCATACCCAGCCACACGAGGGCAATTACGCCGATCAGGAGTATGATCCCTCTTAAGATCCACACCTGTCTTACCTCCCAGTGATCTCTTCACCGATAAAAGTAAAGTTGCTCAGTTCCTTGAGTACTACGTTTATGATATCCCCCGGGTTCCGGTTTTCCGGACCGACAAGTACGTTCCTGAAATGGGGGGTTCTTCCTTTCAGATATTGATATTCTCCCTTTTTGACGTGAGCGTCAAGGAGGATTTCCTCTGTTGATCCCAGCCGGGAGACCATGACCTCCCTCCTTATACGCTGGATGGCGGCATTCAGCGTCTCCAGCCTTTCCTTTTTTACTTCGGTGGGGACATCGTCCTTCATTCCCTCGGACTCGGTTCCTTCTCTCGGGGAGTATTTGAATGTAAACGCAGAGTCATATCTCACTTTCTCGACAATAGCGAGAGTCTCTTCGAAGTCGCCGGTCGTTTCGCCGGGAAACCCGACGATTACATCAGTCGTGAAAGATATATCGGGGCAGATCTCTTTTGCCCTGTCGATGATGTCGAGATATTCCGATCTGGTATACCCTCTGTTCATCAGGGAGAGTATCCGGTCGCTTCCAGACTGGAATGGAAGATGTATATGCGGGCATATCCGTCTGTTTTGAGACATCAGAGTGAAAATACCTTCATTCACATCCCTGGGATGAGTAGTAAGGAATCTGATCCTCTCTATATCTGTCTCTTTTAGTATTTCGCCGAGGAGCCCGGTGAACCCGACATCTCCGGAACGGTAAGCCATCACGTTCTGACCGAGAAGTGTCACCTCTTTTGCTCCCGCCGCGGCGAGAATCCTCAGGTCCTCTATGACTGCCGCTGTCCCTTTGCTTCTGACCTTCCCCCTTACGTACGGAACGATGCAGTAGGAGCAGAAGTTCTCACAGCCTCGTGTAATAGAAAGATACCTGGAAGGAGATGAGCCGGAAACGTTTCCAAGCCTGTAGGTCACAGTCGCGTCACTTTCGACAAGGACTGTCCTTCTCTCTCCCGAGATGACAGCCAGGATAGCGGATGGGAGTTCCGAATAGGTGTCCGGTCCGGCGATGACGTCCAGAGCCGGTACGAGATCGAACAGTTTGTCTCCGAGTCTCTGTGCCATGCAGCCGCAGACTGCCAGGACGGCGTCTTTGTTCCGGGAGAGATCATTGAGGCGCCCGATCGCTCTTCTCTCGGCATTTTCCCTTACGCTGCACGTATTGACCAGGATCGCGTCAGCCGTCGAAGGGTCATCAGAGATCACAAATCCTTCGCCCTCCAGCATGGATTCGAGAACCTCTGAATCGAAGGCGTTCATCTGGCAGCCGAAAGATTCCAGGTAGACCTTCCTCGAACTCATGGTCCGGTCCTTCCATAAAGCCTTCCCCTGGAATAGTGAGTGATCTCGACGGGGACAAGTCTTCCGTTGAGGGAAGAAGATGAGTCGACACTGACCTCGCAGTAATTTCCGGTAAGCGCCGTTGAAAAGCGCGAGAAACGTTTTGCCTTTCCCTGGATCACGGCAAGCTCGCGTCTGCCAGTGCATGATCTCATGAATTCTCTCTTTTTCGATCTGCCGAGATCGATGAGTTTTCTGCTGCGGCGTTTCCGCGTTTCAGGATCGACCTGTCCATCCATGCTCGCGGCCGGAGTGCCGGGACGTTTGGAGAAAGAGAATACGTGGAAGTAGGTCAGGGGAAGATCCCTGACGAATTCGAATGTATTTCTGAAGCTCGAATCGTCCTCGCCGGGGAATCCGGTTATTATGTCTGTCCCTATTCCTATGCCATCCGACAGTGCTCTGAGAGCCTCTATCCTTTCTCTGAAGAATGCCGTGTCATAAGGCCTGTTCATCGCATTGAGTATTGCGTCATCTCCGCTCTGCAGAGGAATATGAAGATGTGGCGCGAGCCTTTCGGTGCTTGAAATAATATTGAGTATTCCGTCGGTGACTTCGTTGACCTCAATGCTGCTCAATCTTATCCGCAGCGAGTCTGTTTCGGACAGGAGAGACTCTATGAGGCCATCGAGAGAGGGGCCGCCGCTGAGATCCCTGCCGTATCTGCCGATATGAATGCCGGTGAGAACGATCTCCTCGATACCGTTATCTACGAGTTTTCTGATCTGTGCGAGGACACGGTCGAACGGTACGCTTCGACTCCTGCCCCTGGCTTTCGGTATGATGCAGTATGTGCAGGACGCATCGCATCCCTCCTGTATTTTAATGAATGCTCTGGAGTGTTCGCTGAAGTCGGCGATGTCCAGGATGTCTGATTCTTCGGATACCGGCCGCCCGGCAAGTCTTTCAAGTGTACGAACGATAGAATCCTTTTCCCCGTTGCCAATGACCATGTCTGTCTCGGCCATCTTTTCCAGTATCTCAGCCTGGGTCTCGGCATAGCATCCCGTGACGATGATAGTGGAATCGGGCGCGTACTTTCTCGCTCTCCTGATAGCGTTCCGGCACCTCGAATCGGTTCGCCCCGTCACTGTACAGGTATTTATGATGTAGTAATCAGCGTTCTCGCCGAAGGCTCTGAATTCCCAGTCCTTTGAAACCAGGGCCTGCCGGATGCATTCCGATTCATACTGATTAAGTTTGCACCCCAGCGTGGTGATCGAGAATGTGGGATTTATAATATCAGTGATTCCAGTCAAAGCCAGTCTCCATGAAGCTGGAAAAGAAATGAGGGTGGGAACACCACCCTCACTTCTGATCAATGAACTGAATAGATAGTCAGGGAGCCTATTCGGTCCCCTTTTTATCTTCAGGTTCTTCCGTTTCTTCCTGCAGATCCGCGGCCGGAGCCTCCGGCTCTTCAGATACAGGTTCGGCTGGAGCCTCTTCCACTGCAGGCTCTTCTGTCGGTACTGGAGCTTCCTCCACCACAGGCGCTTCCTCGACGACGGCTTCTTCGACTGCTTCAGGTTCGGTTGCCGGAGCAGTCTCTTCGACCGGTATGTCGATATCATCGATGTCATCATAATCATCAATGATGGTTTCAGCGGCTGCCTTCTCCTCGACAGGCTTCTCTGCCGGCTCATCAGGCACGGCTTCGGCACGGCGGGGATGAGCTTCTCTGTACTCGGCCAGCTCCTCCGCACTCCTTCCCTCAAAGTAGGCATTTACGCTCAGGACGATCCGCTTGTTCTGAGGATCGACCTTGATGACCTTGAGCGGCAGCGTCATGTTGTTGTCGAAAAACTCGGCAGGCTGCTTCATACCTTCAACACCAAGGTGCGAAAGGGGAACAAATCCCTCGACATCGTCACGCAGTTCTACAACCGCGCCCCTGTCGAGGATACGGGTGATCAGACCGTCAGTCTCAGTGCCGATATTGAATTCGGTCGCGAGTTCGGTCCAGGGATTTTCCCGTGTCTGCTTCATGCCGAGGCTGATGCGTCTCTTGTCGCTGTCTATCTCGAGTACAACGACTTCCACGTCGTCGCCCTTCTTGACCATCTCTGATGGATGCCGGATCCTCTTGGCCCATGACATATCCGAAATATGGACCAGGCCGTCGATGCCGTCCTCTATCTCGACGAAAGCTCCGAAGTTGGTAAGGTTTCGGACCTTGCCCCTGAGCCTCGTGCCGGGAGGGTACTTGCTCTCGAGAGCCTTCCACGGATCCGGCTCGAGCTGCTTGAGACCGAGCGAGATCTTCTCATGCTCCTTGTCGACGTTAAGCACCACGGCCTCTACGGTATCGCCTATAGCGACGACCTTCGAGGGGTGCTTGACATGCCTTGTCCATGACATCTCGGAGATATGGATCAGACCCTCGATACCCTTTTCCAGCTCGACGAATGCGCCGTAGTCGGTGATCGATACGACCTTGCCTCGCATCTTCTTCCCGATGGGATATCGCTCATCGACACCCTCCCAGGGATACGGGGTGAGCTGCTTGAGGCCGAGAGAGATTCTCTCCCTCTCCCGGTCGAAGTCGAGGATCTTGATCTTGAGTTTGTCGCTGATCGCGACTACTTCCGAAGGATGGCTCACACGGCCCCAGGTGAGGTCGGTGAGATGGAGAAGGCCGTCGATACCGCCGAGATCGACGAATGCGCCGAAATCGGTGATGTTCTTGACGACTCCCTCTCTCTCCTGGCCGACTTCGAGCTCGGCAAGCAGAGTCTTCTTCTTCTCTTCGCGTTCCTCTTCCAGGACCACCCTGCGAGAGACGACGATGTTGCGGCGCCTCTTGTTGAGCTTGATGATCTTGCAGTCGAGATCCTCACTGAGCATCTCGTCAAGGTTGGGAACCTGCCTGAGCGCGATCTGCGATCCGGGAAGGAACGCATCGACGCCCATGAGCTTGACGACCAGTCCGCCCTTGATCCGTCTGTCGACGGTCGCGGTAACGACCCGGCCGCTGTCGTATGAATCCTTGATCTCGTCCCAGGCCTTGAGGAAATCGGCCTTGATCTTGGAGAGGACGATAAGCCCGTCCTGGTTCTCCATCTTCTCGAGAAAGACATCGAAGGCATCGCCGTGCTTGACTTCTGCGCAGTTGGCGAATTCAGCGATAGGAATCGTACCCTCGCTCTTGAATCCGACGTCGAGGATGACTTCCTTTTCACTCACGGAATAGACGGTCCCCTTGACGATCTTGCCCTCTTTAAGCTCCTGGATCTCGGCGGGTAACGCGTCCACCATTTTGAGCCAGTCTTCTTCGGTAGGCTCCCGGTCTTCGAGTTCTTCCTCGCTGACCTGATCAAAGATCTTGAGATACGACAGGTTGTTCCTGCCCGCAGGGTCTCCACCCTCCTTTTTCTCCATTGTCCCGGGTATCCCGGGGTCATGCTGTGTCGACTCGAATGTTTCTTCCTGCATTTTAGCTATCTCCCCTTTCAAAATGGATTTAATGAAGAATGATATGTGCTTTTTCGATTGATCGCAAGTGAATTCTGGGGGCTGTTTTAAGGTGTTTCAGCAGTCGGATATCTGGCCCAGGCGGGAGAGGACCTCTTCTATTACCCAGTCGGGAGTCGACGTCCCTGTCGTCAGCCCGACCCTGTTCCCGTCGTCGAACCAGGAAGGGTCGATTTCCTCCGCTGTTTCGATGAATCTGGCGGTTATGCCCTCCTCTGAGCACATCTGGAAGAGCCTCTTGGTGTTGGAACTGCCTTTTCCGCCGACGACAAGCACCATGTCTACATCGCGGGCAAGTTCCAGTGTCGCTTCTCGCCTCAGTACCGTAGCCTGACAGATAGTGTCATGAACCCTCAGGTCATCGATATTCTTCTCGAGCTGCTCGACGATCCTCATCGCTTTTTCGCGCGAAAGTGTGGTCTGAACCACTACTCCGGCACAATCGATCCCTGAGAGCGCCTGTGCTTCCTCAAGTGTGGATATGATGACCGGATCGGGCCCGGCCTGGCCGGATATGGCGCGTACCTCGGGATGGCTGCTGTCTCCGATGATTATGACCTTTCTTCCCTCAGCTGCCATCCTGCGAACGTATTTCTGGCTTTTCTGGACAAAAGGACAAGTAGTATCGATCAGATCGATCCCCCTGCCGCGTGCCTTTTCGATAAGCTCGGGCATCACACCGTGAGCTCTTATGATCAGAGTATCTCCCTCGGACAGTTCATCCATGGATGAGACGGGGATCACTCCCCTTGATCTGAGGTCATCGACCGCCTGCGGGTTGTGAATGACGTCCCCGATGGAATATAACGTCTTCCCTCCATCACCGAGGCCCTCGTCTATAAGGCTCATCGCTCTCTTTACTCCGAAGCAGAAGCCGGTGATGGGCGAGACGATCACTTCAAGCATATGTCTCATCCTCCAGCATCTTCATCGCCTCATAGATCATCATCGAGAGGATCTCGTAGTCTTTCTTTCTGTCTTCAGATTGATATTCTTCCGGTATCCGTATCGCTCTGCCAATACGGACACTGAGGCGGCGTTTTCTGAGGAAGCACTCCTTCAGCGCGTCCGTTCCGGAAATGTAAGCCGGGATTATGCTCTTCCCCGACCGATAGGCGATCATACCGATACCCGGCTTGAATTCCTTCAGCCTTCCGGTCTTTGATCTTGTCCCCTCTGGAAACATCAGCAATGAGTCTCCAGCTTCGAAAGCCTTATCGATAGCCTTGAGAGTCGACCTTGTGAAGCCGTCCCTGTCGATCGGTATCGCATTTACCTTACTGATGAGCCATCCGAATGCTCTGTTCCTGAAGAGTTCCTTCTTGGCAATTATCCAGAGTTCCCGCTTGAATGTCGACCCGACCATAGGTGGATCGTAGTACGATATGTGGTTCGAAGCGAAAAAGAAGGCCTCCGCGAAGCGAAGGTTATCAGAGCCGTAGATCTTGATGCCGAACAGAAGCCATTCCAGGAACCTGATCATATTCCTGCCGAGGGTAAAAAGGAAGCTGTGACCGCTGCTGACGGGATTCCTCTTGCCCTTCGGCACGTACAGGTCCCCAAGCCGAGCAGCCTCTTTCCGGACGATCTCTTCAATGATCGACACCTGCTCCTCGATCGTAATGCCTGAGGTATCGACGGTGAAGGCTCCGACCGGCCGGACAAGGGGGCTGTGTTCGCGACCCGAGTCGATCTCATCCCTTCTGACGAGGTTGCCGCGGATCTCATCACCGGTCTGGGTGATACCCATCTGGCGGAGCTGACTGACACGGCGTTCGATCCTGGCTTCCATGTCCGCAATGAGATAGATCTTGACGTGAGCGAAAGGAAAGACAGTGCTGCCGGTATCGCGTCCCTCGGCTACTATGCCTCCTCTGTTCCCGATCTTCCTCTGGAAGCGGACCATCTCCCGCCGGACTCCCGGATGGGCGCTGACGGGAGAGACCGCTTCGGATACCTCTGGCCCCCGGATCTCGCTGCCGGCGGGGATACCGTCGACTATGAGAACGGGACCGTCTTCCCTGATTTCGATTTCGAGAGAAATATTCTCGGCGATACCGGTGACCGCTGCCCCGTCTTCAGGGTCGATGCCGGACTGCAGCACCTTCCATGTCACGGCCCGGTACATCGCACCCGTATCGAGATAGGCCAGATCGAGCCTTCTGGACAGGGCCTGCGCAGTAGTACTCTTGCCGGAACCGGCAGGGCCGTCTACTGTCACGATCATATCACGCAGGAAATCCATGGATCTATCGTTCCTGCTTGAGGACCTGCCGGAGACCTTCCAGGAACCTGTCGTTCTCGGCCGGGGTCCCGATCGACACACGGAACGATTCTGCTCCCAGCCCCCAGGGAGCTCCGCTCCTGACAATTATCCCGAGGTCCATCAATCTGTCTACGATATCGCTGTCAGGCCCTTCAGGTACGGCAAGCAGAAAGTTCGTCTGGGAGTCGGGCACGGAGAATCCGAGCGCCCGCATTTCCATGGCCACCCTTGTTCTTTCTGAATTGTTCTCAGCGATCCTGTCCGCGAGAATCCCGGAGTGTCTGAGTGCGGCTCTCGCGGCTGCCTGCGCGAGTCTGTTGACGTTGAACGGCTGCCTTACCATGTGAAGGATCGTCACGACTTCCGGGTCAGCCATCGCGTACCCGATCCTGACCCCGGACAGTGAGTGGGCCTTGGAGAAAGTCCTCAGTATGACAATGTTCCTGAATCTGTCGAGGAGCTTTCTGGAATCGGGATAGTCGTCCGCGGTTACGTACTCGAAATACGCTTCGTCGAAGACGACGATTATATCTTTTCTGATCCCTTTCAGGAAATTGATCACATCATTTTCCGGCACGTACGTTCCTGTCGGATTGTTGGGATTGCAGATGAACACCATCTTTGTCTTGCTTGTAACAGCGTTCTTCATAGCGTCAAGGTCGAGCGTATAATCTACGAGCGGTACCTTTACCTCCCCCACTCCCATCTGATGGATGATCAGAGGATAGGCGATGAAACTGGGGAAGGGATACAAGACATCCTCATCGAGCCGCACGAAGGCTCGTACGAGAAGATCGATGATCTCGTTAGAGCCATTACCGACGAATATCTGGTCCTGACCGAGGCCGTGTTTTTCAGAGAGCTCGAGAGAAAGATAATGGCTGCCGGAGTTGGGATATCTGTTGATGTTGTCGAGTTCCTCGATGATCATCCGCTTTATCTCTTCGAGAGGCTGATACGGATTCTCGTTCGAGGCGAGCTTGATGATCTCACCTTCGATATTACGTTCCCTGCGCAGTTCCTCGATCGGCTTGCCAGGCACGTAAGGCTTGACATTCTTGAGATGAGGCTGCATCAGTTTCTTGAAATCCATCCGGTACTCTCCTTCACAACAGTCCTGTTAATTCCTTCAGCCTTGATTCCTCTTCAGCGGTAAGCGGGCGGATGTCACCCGCCTCAAGATCGTCGAACTCCAGGTCACCGAGAGCGACTCTCCTCAGTTTTAAAACCTTGTGTCCAGATTCCGCTAACATCCTCCTGATCTGTCTTTTCTTACCCTCTTTAAGCCGTATTTCGAGTTGTGATGTATCTCTCGATCGCTCGATCACGCGAACTTCACATGGCATCGTCACATAATCTTCCAGGTCGACTCCGGATCCGATCGATCCCACACTCCCATCGTCGATAAAGCCCTCAACGGTTACGAGGTATCTCTTCTCTATCTTGTACCGGGGATGTGTCAGCCTGTATGCAAGATCGCCATCGTTCGTCAAAAGAAGCAGGCCGGTGGTGTCCATGTCCAGCCGTCCGACCGGAAAGAGCCTGTCTCCGTATCCCGTCTCCCGGGCCAGATCGATAACGGTCTTTCTTCCACGATCGTCGCTTACAGTGCTGAGGACCCCGGAAGGCTTGTCGATCACCAGGATCATCCTGTCTCTGAGCGCTTCGACAGTTTTGCCGTCAACGGTCACACTGTCTGTCTCAGTATCGATGAACCTGGCAAGTTCAGAGATAGCCTCGCCGTTTATCTGAACTCTCCCCTCCCTGATCACATTCTCGCATTTTCTTCGAGATCCGATCCCCGCGGAGGCGAGGAAACGGTTGATCCTCATTCTAGGACTCATCAGTCCCGTGGTCTTCTTCTTCGGCTTGATCCCCGGCTTCTTCCTGTGACTCCGGCGGTGGTATTAGATCTATAGATTCCAGGCTTTTCTCGAGTTCTTCCATCTCAGGAATATCCCTGATGTCCTTAAGGCCCAGGTACTCGAGGAACCTTGATGTGGTCGAAAAAAGGAAGGGCCTTCCCAGTCCTTCTCCGCGGCCGCTGATAACGATCAGTTCCCTGTCGACCAAAGTCGAGAGGACCCCGTCACAATTCACGCCCCTTATGGCTTCGACTCCCATCCTGCTGATCGGCTGCCTGTACGCTATGATCGCCAGGGTCTCGAGCGCGGCCTGCGAGAGCCTCGCCTTTCGCCTGCTCTTAAAGAGAAGTGATACTGTCGAAGCGTATTCCGGCAGAGTAGCTATCTGGAACCCGCCCGCGACCTCGACGATCCCGAAGCTCCTGTCGCATGATCGGTAGAACTCCTCGAGTTCCGCCACAGTTTCCTTTATCGTTTTTACGGAGGTCTCACCGGTTATAGCGGAAAGCCTGCTGATGCTTATCGGGGCATCGGATGCAAAGAGGACCGCTTCTATTTCCGAGGCAAGCCTGCCGGGCTCAACCTTTTTCCCTGACTCCATCGGGTATCTCCTTCGGTCCTTCATTCGGCGCGCCGCCCGGCCTGTAGAGCCAGACGTCACCTCCAGCCTTCATCTGCCTGGCTGAGAGTTCACCGAGTTTTACCATCTCGAGGATGGCAAGAAATGTCACGATGATCTCCAGCCTGTCGGTCTCGCCGGAAAAAAGTTCTGTGAACAGGACTTCCGAGCTGGTGTCCACCTTGCCGCGTATATGGTCGATCTTCTCTTCGACAGTATGGGATTCTTTCTCGACCCTGTAACTTATCTGCTTCTTCAGGTCATCCATGACCTTTTTGAATGCATCAACCAGGTCGAAGATGGAGACTTCCATGAGCGAAGGTTCCTGCCCTCCTTCAGGCTGTCTGGCCGCGGGTCTGGTAAAGACCTTCCTTCTGTCATCTTCCTTTTCAGCGAAGTGGCTGGCCGCTTCCTTGAATTTTCTGTACTCGAGGAGGTTTCTGACAAGCTCTTCCCTCGGATCCTCTTCTTCCTCCTCTTCCTGCCTCCGCGGAAGGAGCATCTGGGCCTTTATTCTCATGAGGGTGGCGGCCATGACGAAGAACTCTCCGGCCACCTCGAGCCGCAGTTCCTGCATTATCTCGATGTAGGATAGATATTCTTTCGTTATATGGGATATCGGTATGTCCTGCACATCTATCTTGTCCCTGCGGATAAGATGCATAAGCAGATCGAGGGGGCCTTCAAAATGTGTCAAGCGTACGTGATAGCTCATGGATGGTCCGTTTCCAGTCGGTCGCCCCTGTCTGATCCGGAGGCTTCTCCGGATGATGCAAACCAAACGGAATGCTAAGTGATACACGGGCTTGTGTCAACAAGATATCACCCCCTGGGGTGAAATGTCCGGTGGACCTCGAGGAGATAATCGACATCGAGACTCGTATAGATCTGGGTCGTTGCTATGCTCGAATGACCGAGCAGTTCCTGCACGGCCCTGAGGTCGGCGCCTCCCTCTATCAGGTGGGTCGCGAAGGAATGACGGAGGGTATGGGGCGTTACATCGGCAGGAAGACCGGCCATAGCGGCATATTTCTTCAGGAGCTTCCAGAAGCTGACTCTCGACAGAGGCCCGCCTCTATAGTTGAGAAATACAAAGGGCACCGTGGGATCAGAGAGGAACCCGGGCCTTGATTCAGATGTATATCTCTCGAGTGACCTCATGGCATGCGACCCTACAGGCACTATCCTCTCCCTGCCCCCCTTGCCCCTTATGCGCACAAGCCTCGATTCGAGGTCGAGAGATTCGAAGCGCAGCCCGCAGACCTCAGAGACTCTCATCCCTGTCGAGTACGCTATCTCCAGCATGGCCCTGTCCCGAAGGCCCGCACCTGACTCGTCAGGCTGGCCGAGAAGCGCCGCGGTCTCTTCCTGAGAGAGGACAAAGGGGACGTGCCTCCTTATCCGGGGAGATGATATGGACGTAATATCGAGGTCAGGCAGTTCGCCTTCGCGATAGAGGTATCTGTGGAATCCCTTTACGGCGCTGAGGAGCCGCGATCTCGAGGAACGGCTCTTTTCCTTCTCGAGACCGGCGGTGAAACGAAGGCTCGAATCTAGATCTATCTTTTCCGGCGATTCGATGCCAGCAGCCTTGAGCCATTTGAAATATTCCCGCAGGTCGCTTCTGTAGGCATCTATCGTAAGGGGGCTGAGGCCCTTTTCTACGGCGAGGTGATCGATGTATGCCTCTCCCAGCATCGCGAACAGCCCCTGGCCGTTAGTTTCCGTGGATGTGCTCATAGATCTTTCCCGCAACAGCCCGGCCTATACCCGGCACTGTGGCGATTTCTTCTTCCGTGGCCTTTCTCAGCCCGGCCAGGCTTCCGAAACGGACCAGCAGCTGCATCTTCCTGTATTCGCCGACTCCGGGTATCGCGTCGATCTCCGATTCGACGAGCCCTCTGCTCCGCAGCTTCCGGTGGTACTCTACGGCGAACCTGTGAGCCTCATCACGAGCCTTCTGAAGAAGCTTGAGGCCGGGATTTCTTCTCGAGAGGACGACGGGATCCTTCCGCCCCGGAACAAATATCTCCTCGTTCTTTTTGGCGAGGCCGATGACAGGTATCGGCGAGACACGGCTCGCTTCCATCGCCTCTATCGCGGAAGAGACCTGTCCCATACCGCCGTCTACGAGTATCAGGTCGGGGCGCCTCGTCTTGCCGTCCTTCATCCGTTCAAGCCTTCGGCCCAGTACCTCCTTCATCATCGCGAAATCATCCTGCCCCTCGACACTCCTTATCCTGAAGTGCCGGTACCCCGATTTAAGGGGTTTGCCATCAACGAATGTCACCATCGAACCCACGGCTCCAGTACCCTGCACATTCGATATATCGAAAGCCTCGATACGGGACGGTGTCGAGGCAAGGCCAAGAGCCTTTTTCAGCTCCCCCAGCTCCCTGTTAGCCGAAGCTTTCCTTCCTCGAAGTGTGATGAGCCTGGATGCGGCATTCTTCTCGGCCAGGCCGACCAGCCTTGTGCGGTGACCGCGCTTCGGAACAGATATGGATACGCTCCTCCCGGTCCTCATTTTCAACCATCTGGCTATAAGGTCTCCATCCGGCAGCTGATACTGGATCAGGATACCGGGGGGTATATCAAGTGAGCTATTATAGTACAACTTGAAGAATTCTTCGTAAGATTCGGCAATATCATCTGTTGGAACCACAGGCATCATAAAGGCTTCGGAGCTGATGATTCTCCCTTCACGCACCCTCATGACGACACCGCAGGCATTTCCACCTTCCCTGGCGATCGCAACGGCATCCTCGTCCGATCCGCCCGGGTCTACCGCATGCTGTCTCTCGCTTATCTTCACTATCGAGGCGATCTGGTCCCTGATCACAGAGGCTCCCTCGTACCGTTTTACCGCGGAAAGTGCCTGCATCGAAGCTCGCAGCTCTTCCAGCAGCGCCTCGTTGTGACCCCGGAGAAACATCCGCAGCTGCCTTACGACGCCAGCATACTCCGTCTGCCCCGTTCTTCCCGTGCAGGGACCGAGGCACCTACCTATCTGGAAGTTGAGACACTCACGCTTCCTTTTCCTGAATGGCCCCTTGCAGTCACGAAGGGGGAATATCGTCTTTATGGCATTGAGTGTCCGCCTGACTGCCCCGGCGTCTGTATAGGGGCCGAAGTACTCCCCGCCGTCATCGAGGACCCTTCGCACGATCAGTAGCCTCGGAAATTCCTCGTTCGCCGTTATCTTCAGATATGGATAACGTTTATCGTCTTTCAGCCTGATATTGTATTTCGGCCGGTACTCGCGTATCATGCTGGCTTCGAGGACGAGGGCCTCGATCTCGTTTCCGGTAGCGATATAATCGACCGAGTCAGCTGTCTCCATCAGCGCCCTGGTCTTGGGATCCAGCCGGGCAGGGTCCTGCATATAGCTGCGTGCCCTGCTGACGAGTTTTCTCGCTTTCCCGACATATATAACCCGGCCCCTCAGGTTCTTGAAGAAATAGACCCCGGGAGAGTCAGGCATCCGCTCTATCTTTTTGCGTATTTTGTTCCTCTGACTACTTGACAAAGAAGGGGCCTTCCGTTATGTTAGCGCATCACTTGGAGGTGAATACCGGATGCCGAATCACAAGTCCGCATGGAAAAGAATGCGCCAGAACGAGAAGAGGCGCCTGATGAACAAAAAGCACAGGAGTCTTCTCCGTAAGGCGATCAAGGGTTTCAAGGCCATCGATGACAGCGCAGTGGCGAAAGAGAGCTTTCCCGCCCTCGCTTCCAGGGTCGACAAGTCAGCCAAGATGGGAATCATCCATCACAGGACCGCCGCGCGTATCAAGTCCAGGCTTTCCAGACAGACTCTCTAGTCTCTGATCCCCGCTATTTCTATTACTTTCAGGGCGGCGTCGTCGACTGTCAGGTCATCGACCTGTCCTGTTTTTCTGTGAAACAGTTCGACTATCCCGTCCTTTATCTTTCTGCCTATAGTGACCCTCAATGGTACGCCGGTAAGGTCCGCATCCTTGAACTTTACCCCCGGACCGAGGTCCCTGTCATCCATCAGGACTTCCAGGCCCGCTCCGGCCAGTTTCTCCTCAAGGGCATGAGCGGCGTCCATGACTGCTTCATCGCTCGTGTTCAACGGGAGCAGCAATACCTGGAATGGCGCGATCGACATCGGCCATACGATCCCGTCCTTGTCGAAGTTCTGTTCGATCGCGGCAGCGACCATCCTGCTGACACCGAATCCGTAGCACCCCATGATAAAGGGGTGGCTCTCACCCTTGTCGTCCTGGAAAGTGGCGTTCATCGCCGATGAGTACTTGGTGCCTAGTTTGAAGATATGCCCCACTTCTATTCCACGGCTTGAGGAAAGACCCTTGCCGCACCTCGGGCAGAGATCGTCCTGGCGCGCGTAGACGAGGTCGTCGAATCTCGATATCTCGAAATCCCTGCCTGCGGCGACACCCTTGAGATGAGTATCCGCTCTGTTCGCTCCTACTACCATCCCGGCGAAGTCCCCTATAAGGGTATCCGCTACGATCTCGACATCCCCGGGGAGCCCGACGGGGCCCGAGAATCCGACAGGGCCGCCGGTGACGATCTCGATCTCTCCCGGTTCGAGGAAGCGGATCTCAGGGTCGTCGAATACGCGGGCGAGTTTTATATCGTTGACTTCCCTGTCGCCTGGAACCAGTACGGCGACGTTCTTCTCTCCCGTTCTGTAGAGGAGTGTCTTGACGATCCCCTCCTCGGGGACCTCGAGAAACCGGGATACCTCTTCTATGGTAGTGGTCCCGGGAGTATCGATCTCCTCGTATTTGTCCAGCGATTCTCCCCTGCTTCCCTCAGCTACCCGCGCCGCGGCCTTCTCGAGGTTTACTGCATAGCCGCACACGCATGAGAGCAGCATGTCCTCTCCGTTTTCGGCGAGGACCATGAACTCGTGGGATTCGTTTCCGCCTATGTATCCTGATTCTGCTTCCACGATTGCGAATTCGAGGCCGCACCTCTCTATGATCCTGCGGTAGACAGCCTCTATCCTCCTGTAAGTCCTGTCGAGACATTCGTCGTCCGCGTGGAAGGAGTAGGCATCTTTCATGATGAATTCGCGGGCGCGCATCACGCCATATCTCGGCCTGATCTCATCTCTGAACTTGGTGAGTATCTGGTACAGTGTCTGCGGCAGGTCACGGTAACTCCGCATCTCGTCGCGGGCGATGATAGTGATCACTTCCTCGTGCGTCGGCCCGAGGGCGAACACTCTCTCCCTGCTGTCCTTCAGCTTGAAAAGTTCCGGGCCGAAACTCTTCAGTCTGCCGCTCTCGCCATAGATCTCCTCAGGGTGGAGTATCGGCATGAGCAGCTCCTGGCATCCAGCCTCGTCCATTTCCTCGCGTATTATCTGTTCGATCTTCTTGAGAACCCTGAGTCCGACGGGCAGGAATGTGTAGACTCCGGATGTGAGCTTCTTGATCAATCCGGCCCTCAGCATAAGCATGTGGCTCGGTATCTCCGCTTCCCTGGGATTTTCCTTTAGTGTCGGTATCAGGCTATCGGACCAGCGCATTTTCCCTCTTTCTTCTCTCCGGCTTCAGGGCTGATTATAATCGATTGATTCTGCATGCAATGAGTATATACTACGTTCGGTTGCGGCTATGCAAGGTTGAACTGGCAAACGTGAAAGGCTGTTAAAGATGAGTTCCAGGTTTCTCGATATGCTTGCTGAGGGAGTAGTACTGTTTGACGGAGCTATGGGCACGATGCTCTACGACAGGGGCGTATTCATAAACAGATGCTTTGACGAGACAAATCTCAGCAACCCCGGACTTGTAGAGGAGATCCACAGGGAGTATATCGACGCAGGCGCTGGTGTAATAGAGACGAATACCTTCGGAGCAAACAGGTTCAAGCTGTCGCTGTACGGCCTCGAAGAAAAGCTCGAGGAGATCAACCTGGCCGGCGCGCGGATAGCGAGGCGCGCATCGGGTAACGGGGCCGTCGTGGCTGGCGCTATGGGCCCCCTCGGGATACGTATAGAGCCATGGGGGGCGACTTCGAATGAAGAAGCTGAGGCCGCGTTCGCTGAACAGGCGGCTGTACTCCTCAAGGGCGGCATCGACATATTCGTCCTCGAGACATTTGCCGATCTAAACGAGATCCACCGGGCGATAAACGGAATACGGTCGGTAAGCGATCTCCCCGTGGTGGCCCAGATGACACTTCAGCATGACGGCCTGGGCCTTTACGGGACCGAGCCGACCGAATTCGCTTCACGTCTCGATAAGTGGGATGTCGACGCTCTTGGAGTAAACTGCTCTGTCGGTCCCAGGGTGATGCTGGAAGCTGTAGAAAAGATCTCAGGCAATGTCGAAAAATGGATATCGGCCCAGCCGAACGCGGGAATCCCCCAGAGTGTCGACGGCAGGAATATCTACATGACGTCGCCTGAATATATGGCGGAATATGCCCGCCGATTCGTAAAGGCCGGCGCCCGGATCATCGGGGGATGCTGCGGAACGACACCCGCCCATATAAGGGCGATTTCCGATATCCTCAAGACGGTCAGGCCGATGAAAGTCGCCGCGCATGCTCAACAGACTGACAAGGTACACAGTGATATCTCCAGGGCAGTTCCACTGGCCGAAAAATCATCCCTCGCCCGGAAGATCGCAGATGGGGAATTCGTGCGCCTCGTCGAGATGGTCCCTCCCCGCGGCGGAAATCCGAGAAAGGTCCTTGACGCGGCCGCACTCCTCTCTGAGGCGGGGATAGACGCTATAAATATCCCGGACAGCCCCCGGGCTTCGTCCAGGATGAGCCCGCTGGCGCTGGCCGTTCTTATCGAACGTGACGCCGGGATAGAGACGGTCCTCCATTATTGCTGCCGGGACAGGAATATTCTCGGAATGCAGTCGGATATACTCGGAGCGCACGCGCTCGGATTAAGAAACATACTCGTGATAACAGGTGATCCGATCAAGACAGGCGATTATCCCGATGCGACGGCTGTGTTCGACATAGATTCGATAGGGCTTACAAACGTCATCCATCACCTCAACAGGGGCGCCGACATCGGGGACCGCAGCCTTGATGAGCCGACCTCCTTCCTTATTGGCGTCGGGGTCAATCCAGGCGCTGTCGATTTTGAAGAGGAGATGAACAGGTTCTACTGGAAAGTCGATGCCGGGGCGGAATTCGCGATTACCCAGCCCGTGTTCGATCCCGGCCTCCTTGAGAGGTTTGTGGAATATATCGAGTCAAGATCTCTTCGAATCCCCGTAATAGCCGGGATCTGGCCCCTTACCAGCCTGAAAAACGCCGAGTTCATGAATAACGAGCTGCCGGGCGTATCGGTGCCGGACAGTGTGATGAAGAGGATGGAAGCATCGGGCGGCGGAGAAGAGTCGATGAAGGCCGGAGTCGAGATAGCCTCGGATATACTGCGGAGGATCAGGCCGATCGTAAACGGAGTCCAGGTAAGCGCGCCGTTCAACCGGTACAGGCTCGCACTTGAAGTATTCGATGATCAGAAGTTATAGCCGAGAAAGAAGTCTACTTTCGTATCATTTCCTATGCGATCGAAATCGGTCAACCGGCTGAAGTTGATCCTCATAACCGGCAGATAGCCCAGATTCATCTCCACTCCGACTCCGATGCTTCCGATCCAACCTGGGTCATAGATGAACCCGCTTACCGTGCCGGCGTCAAGGAACAGCGCTCCCCTGAACATCGGGAAATCGATATGTCCCACCGGAAAGTTCAGCAGCAGCCTGTCAAGAAGAGGGAATCTCAACTCGGCATTATAGAGCATCATCCTCTTCCCGGCGAATTCCCGGTAATTATACCCCCTCAGATCCCAGGAGCCGCCGAGGTAAAAGAGCTGTACGTCGCTCCCCCACGAGTTGCGTGTCACGAAACGCTGGGCCAGTACCACACGTGAGCCGATATTGAGATAGTATCTGATGTCGAAGATAGCCGTCGTCAGTTCGTATCTGCTTCCATCGAGATCCCATGACTTGCCGAGAGCGAGGTTCGCTCTGTGTCCAGTGACCGGCCCTCCGATACCCCAGATGATATTGTCTCTCGTGAGCGAGATGAAATTGGTGATCATCTTCGTTTCGCCCTGGTACACTCCCAGCGCCGTGATATCGTCATCTCTAGACATCTTTTTGAATATCGTCTGAAAATCTATACGCATGAACCTCGAAAATGGGTAGCTCACCCCCCCCACTACGCCATACCTCCTCTCGAATCTCAATATGTCGTAACTGGAGCCTATATAGCTGGCCAGGTGAAAAGCTCCGAACCCGTAATTCAACCGTTTGGTCTGGTTGTAATAGGTCACAGCGAGATTGATGTTATCGAAGAAATTGGAGAAGTCGTTCGATGACGTTCCGAAAAGTATGGAGATCTGATGGTCGCCGAGCATATCGGTAAGAAAAAGCTGAGCGCCGTTCCCCATGTATCCGAAATCCGGGTCGACAGCGAAAGCCGCTGCGATGAGATCGAGGCTGAATTTCGGACGGTAGGGATTCTGAGTGTAGGCGAGCCCGGAATCCGGAAGATCCGGTTCCCAGTCGAATCCCCTGCATACCTCGTGCTCAAGGGGGATGCCGGGAGCCTCCCGGTCGATCCGGACCCTGTACGCATGATAGGTGCTGCCGCTGTAAACGGCAGTTACAAACGATTCCCCGTCGCTGCAGGGCGAGGGCGCGAAGGCGCCTCCCAGAACATTCGTCTGCCTTGAAACACGGCCGTTCTTCCACATTATGTAGATATCATACGTTCCGGCCCTGTCAGAAGAGAAGAGCAGGTCTCCGCTCGGCAGGTGACGCGGGTCGGTGTCTCTCCATTGCCCGCTGGTGAGTTGTATCATCTGCATCGAGCCCGGATCGATGGAATAGAGTCCGGTCGAACTTCCAGGCTCCCCTCCGCACCTGTCCGATGTAAAGACGATAAGGTCCTTGTGTGGGTGCCAGTCGGGATGATCATCCTGGTAGTAATCTTCCGTCACCCTTTTGAACACACTTGTATCGAGGTCGTAAATAAAGATATCAGTCCTTCCCTGGTCGTCTATTCCAGAAAAGGCGACTCTTCTTCCGTCACCGGAGAGAGCGGGAGAGTTAATCATTTTCGTCTCGTCATGCCTGATCCGTCTGAGGATTCTTTTTTTCGATGTATCGAGAAGATAGATCACGTCACTGGCGCCCGACTTTGAGACGAATGCCAGTGTGTCGCCCTTGGCCGATACCCTGCTTCTGAAGAGAGGTATCGACTCGAACGCGTTGTTCCGGCCGCCTCTGATGATTGTGCTTCTTTGCCACTCCCTCTTTCCGTTTATTTTGAGCTCAAACAGGTCAACGGATCCCAGTCCGAACCCGAGACAGAATATCCTGTCCTTCCCGTCTTTACCTTTTACGCATACGGGATGATTCTCGAAGGACCACTTCTTCCTCCTGTACATGCCGTCCGCGATCTCATCTGCTCTCCGCTGCTTCAGGACTGCGGGATAGAACTTCCTCTTCAGGTATTCCATCCAGTCGTCATTAAGTTCCTCTACTGTCACGCCGATTGTTTTTTCGAGGACATAGTCGAAACGGTCACCCTTCCACCAGTTTTCAAGGATCAACCTGATCGACTCGTCACCGTACTCGGTCGCGATATAATGAAGAGCGCTTTCCCCCTCCTTGTACATCAGGTATGTGCCCTCTATCTTCCAGAGATCCTGCAGCGGCTGTATCAAGTTGTCTGTAACGGCATCCCTCATGAACATGTCCGCCTCGGTATCCGGGCCGCCGTGTGCGAGGAATTCAGCAAGCCCTTCGGTGAACCACAGTGGCGGATGGGAATAGTTGAATTTTCTCCGGCCGCTCATCGTGACGCGGAGTTTCTCGAGCATGAAGGCGTGGACCATCTCGTGCCTGAATACACCTTTCATATCGGCGTACGAACCCATAAACGGAAGGGCCACCCTGCCCTTGATAAACTCCGTGAAACCTCCGGTACCTTCAGAGACTATGTAGGGGATTATATTGGTTTCCTTGAAATCGTGATGAGTCCCGTAGAGGATCACAGGTACACGCCGTTCAAATTCAAGATCAAAAAAGGCTGAGAATTCAGAGTAGATATCCTCAGCCATCGCCACCACGAATTCAGCGATCTCGATCTCCTCTTCATAATAGAAGAGATCGTAATGGTCCGTCTGGATGACCTTCCAGTCCTTGGGATAGTATGTGATCTTGTTCTTACCGAACGGATACTGGGCAGTCGATCCCGTGGTGAACAGGATCAATGCCGCAGTTGTTATGATAGGAAGATACCGTTTCACCTTCGATATTCCCTCCTTGCCCTTACAAGTATAATTTGCAGTTGGAAAGGAAGGATATCAAGGGCTAATACAAAGCCGTGTCCGCCTCACCCCTGAAAGAGACCTTCGCGGGTCCAGTGAGGGTGCATTGATAGGCCCCGTCATCGTTGAGTTCGAATGAAGTCTCCAGGATATCGCCGCCTGAAGTCTCGCAGGTCACGGGGGAAGATACGAGCCCCATGTGAGCAGCTATCACCGATATGGCGACCGCTCCCGTGCCGCAGGCGAGAGTCTCGTCTTCCACCCCTCTTTCGTACGTCCTGTAGACCAGCTTGCTGCCTGATTCGACCGTGACGATGTTTACATTCGTCCCTGTCGGCTCGAAAAGCGGATCGAACCTGACACTCCGTGCCATATTCACGAAGCTCTCCCGCTCCCACGATCTGGCGTCTTCGACGATGATCGCCGCGTGAGGGACCCCGCTTACAGCAAAACCCGCCGTAGTGCCGTCAGGCAGCACAAGCCCCAGACGGAGGCCGCGCACCGGCTCGAGCCCGATCCTGACCCGGTCTCCTGCCACCTCGGCTGATACCGGGCCGGCCCCGGTAGAGAATCTCATCTTCTTTCCCGCTATACCTCTGTCGAGCGCGAACACAGCCGTGCACCTGGCGCCGTTGCCGCACATTTCCGCTTCGCTTCCATCGCTGTTGAAATATTTCATGGCAAAGTCGGTCTCTTCGGATGGCCTCAGGAGGATGATGCCGTCCGCTCCTATGCCGCGGTGGAATTCACAGAGGGCGGCGATAAGCCCGGGGCTTTCATCGAAGATCGACTTCATGTCATCGATCATGATGAAGTCGTTTCCAGCGCCGTGCATCTTGGTAAACTCGAACTTACTCATCTTTTCCGGTGCCCTTCTGTATGAATAGGGGCTCGAGTGTCAGAGTATCGCCGGGCGGAACGATCACCGTATCAGGATATACGGCGAACGGTTCAGGAAGTGTGCTCGTGGAATCAGCAGGATCCGTATAACTGCCGGGAAGGCTGTCCGCGAAAGCGTCTATAAAGGCGGTAAAGATATAATCACCCGGCGGTATGCCGGCGACTGTGTAACTGCCTGTCGTATCGGCGCTGACGATGAGAGGTGTGCCGTCTTCATAAAGAGGTTCGAATCTGGCTGTCGGGGGTATTCCGGATCCGGTGAGATCGGTGATCGTCCCCTCTATCTTCCCGGGTTCTTCCGGATCGATTATGTTGATCTCCAATCCGGCGATCGAGGGCATCCCGGAGGTGAGAGTGAATGTATCTTCAAGCGCAGTGAAGAATTCGTCTCCGGGTGAAAATCTCGTATCTTCGTTCCCGTCTGTAAAGGCCCATAGACGGAACATCGTGCCGTTGGTCGGAAGCGCTTCGAAGGTGAAAGACCCATCGCTGCCGCAAAAGGCTATCCTTGCCTCGGGCGCCCTGGACAGGTCGCCGGTCGAATCGACATCTGAAATGGATACGAGTTTCGCCAGGCCTGTCGAATCCGGAGACATCTTGAAGAGTACGCGCCCCGATATCTTTCCGCTGTCCAGCGAATCGGCTGTGGAAAAGCAGAAATTTATCCCGCGCTCTCCTTTTACCTTGTGCTGATCGGCATAGCCCTTACGTATCAGGACACAGATAGTCGTCTCCGGAAGTTCCTCGCGGAATATTATCTCGAAGACTTCGTCTTTTGTCCGCATCTTGTCGAACTCGAGGGGCGGATAGATCTGAACGAGTTTTTTAAAACTGTCTCCATCGACTTTCTCGGAAAAGGCGATCTTGATCGAGGAATCCCTGTCGACTCCGGCGCTGCCCGGAACCGGCTGGATGCCGGTGACCTCGGGAGGCGCCTCATCTTTCGGTCCTCCCGATGGAGCTTCCATGACCGCGCAGGACAGAAAGACCAGCGAGGTCAAAAGCAACAGGGTCCTTCTCAATCTGATACTCCTGTGTTACTTGAGAAGAAGCGCGATGATCGCCCGCTGTATATGCAGACGGTTCTCCGCCTCATCGAATACGATAGAGTTCTTCCCGTCAATAACCGCGTCCGTCACTTCTTCTCCCCGGTGTGCCGGGAGACAGTGCATGAATACCGCGTTCTCCTGGGCCAGAGCCATCAATTCCTCGTTGACCTGGTAAGACTTGAATATCTTGAGCCTCTCCGCCTTTTCGGACTCCTGCCCCATGCTGGCCCAGACGTCGGAATAGACGACGTCAGCTTCCTGAACGGCTTCCCTTGGATCCTCGATCCATTCGTAATCAGGATTGCCGAGACCACGGACTTCCTCGATGTATGAATCCGCGATCTCATATCCGGATGGAGAAGTCAGGACGAATTTGAACGGGAATCGCGCCGCTGCGTTAAGCCAGCTTCTCGCTACATTGTTCCCGTCACCGATAAAGACGACCTTTTTACCTTCGATCGGGCCACGGTGCTCGATTATCGTCTGAAGGTCTCCCATGATCTGGCAGGGATGCAGGAGGTCAGTCAGGCCGTTGATGACCGGAACGGAAGCATTCGACGCGAGCTCTTCGACCATATTCTGATCGAACGTGCGTATCATGATACCATCTACATACCTCGAAAGAACCTCGCCTACATCTTTCGGCGCTTCGCGGCTGCCGATTCCTATTTCCCTGTCAGTGATGTAGAGGCTTGACCCGCCGATCTGCCTGATAGCTATCTCAAAACTTATTCTTGTCCGCAGGCTCGGTTTGTGGAAGATGCATCCGAGAACGCGTCCCGGATGTGAATGCTCGAGAGTAAAATTCCGGGCGAGCGGTTTCTGACTTATAGCAAGATCGATGATACCCTGGAGCTCTTCCCTGGTGAAGTCCGTGATGCGTAGAAAATCCTTCTTCCCGAGTTTCATGTAGACTCCTTCCTAAAGTATGTATCTGGCGAGATCTTCGTCCTCAATGATCTTTTCGAGTTTATCCCTGACGGTCTTCTCATTGACCGTGAACTTGTCGATCTCAGGGTCCGGGAGATCGAACAGTATCTCATCGAGAAGGGTCGTCAGTACAGTGTGAAGCCTGCGAGCGCCGATGTTTTCCATCTTTCTGTTGACGAGGAAGGCGACACGGGCGATCTCTTTCACTGATCCCTTCGTAAAGTTGACCTTGCAGCCCTCGGTCTCTATGATAGCTTTATACTGCTTGAGCAGCGCGTTTTCCGGTTCGAGAAGTATCCTCTCGAAATCATCGGCAGTAAGCGAGTTGAGTTCCACCCTTATGGGAAATCTCCCCTGAAGCTCAGGTACTAGATCGGAAGGCTTCGACATGTGGAAGGCTCCCGCAGCGATAAAGAGGATATGATCCGTTTTGACGACTCCGTATTTCGTATTGACGGTCGATCCTTCGATGATCGGGAGTATATCTCTCTGGACACCTTCCCTCGAAACGTCCGGTCCATGTTTCTGTCCTGTTGTTGCGATCTTGTCTATTTCGTCGATGAAGACTATTCCAGTCTCTTCGACGGCCCTGAGCGCTCGTGAAGTCACCTTGTCCTGATCGACAAGCTTCTCCTTCTCCTCCGATTCGAGGATCTTACGCGCCTCTTCGACCGAGACCCGCCTCCCTTTCGTTTTCTTCGGCATCATATTCCCGAGATTGTCCGGAAACTTTACTCCCATCTCCTCGAGTCCGGAACCGGAAATTATCTCTATCCAGTTCGATGGCCTCTCGAGTGTCTCGACCGTCACTTCCCTCGCGTCAAGCGCTCCCTCATCGAGTTTCTTTTTCAGTTTCTCCCTCGTGCGCTTTCTTCTTTCCTCTATCTCCGGCCCGTCGGTGCCTTCCTGGGGCACGGGAGGCAGAAGGAGGTCGAGAAGCCTGTCGGATGCGAGCCGGACCGCCATCTCCGCTACTTCCTCGTAGACCTTATCCTTCTCCATGTTGATGCCGATCTCGACAAGGTCCCTTATCATCGATTCAACGTCGCGCCCGACGTATCCGACCTCGGTGAATTTTGTAGCTTCGACCTTTACGAAAGGAGCCTGAGCGAGCCTGGCCAGCCTTCTCGCGATCTCGGTCTTGCCGACACCCGTAGGACCTATCATGATTATATTATTCGGCAGTATCTCGTCTTTTATCGGGCCTTCGACATTCTTTCTCCTCCACCGGTTTCTCAAGGCGATGGCAACGGAGCGCTTGGCCTCGTCCTGCCCGATGATGTATTTGTCGAGTTCGACAACGATCTGCTTTGGTGTCAATTCATACATTATTTCCCTCTTGGTCCGATCGATTCGACCGTTATGCTGTCATTCGTATATATACATATCCTTGAAGCGATCTCCAGCGAGCCCTGGACGATATCAGCCGCGTCCTCTCTGCCGCCGTCGATAAATGCCCTGGCGGCGGCCAGAGCGTACGGTCCGCCCGAGCCTATCGAGACTATCCCGTCATCCGGCTCGACAACGTCACCCTTGCCGGATATTATCAGGCAATGTTCCCTGCTCACAACGGCCAGCAGCGCTTCCAGATGACGAAGCACCTTGTCGCTTCGCCACTCCTTCGCGAGCTCGACCGCGCTTTTGACGATGTTGCCGGCATGTTCATCCAGCTTGCCTTCGAACTTTGAAAAGAGCGTCATGGCGTCAGCCGTGCTTCCAGCGAATCCCGCCAGCACCTCACCATCCCTGAGGCTTCTTATCTTTTTCGCGCCATGCTTGACTACTGTATCGCCGAAAGTCACCTGCCCGTCACCGCCGAGAGCTGCGCCCTTTTCGTTCCTCACTCCAAGTATCGTCGTTCCCCTGAACATCACATCCTCCATATCTGGTTCCAGATGACAAATATAAGCTCCTGGCCGCGGCAAACAAACTTTTCCTGCGAGCCGAAGCTCAGGCTCTCGGGTGTGACCTGTCGAATATCTGCCTTAGTTTTTCCATCGTCACATGTGTATAGATCTGTGTCGTCGTCAGGTTGACATGCCCGAGAAGTTCCTGGACGGCTCTCAGATCCGCTCCTCCATCGAGAAGGTGGGTAGCGAAAGTATGCCTGATCACATGCGGGCTCATCCTGGTAAGAGCGGCGACCTGTTCCAGATATTTCTTTACGATTCGCTGCACTGTGCGCCTGCTGATACTTCTTCCGTCCCGGCCGGGAAAGACGGGAGTATCTGGACGTCCCGCGAAGAAGGCGGTGTAATGGATCCTGTCTTTAAAAGCCTCATCCGGCATCCCGAATATCTCTTTCATCCACACCTCGAGACTCGCGGAAGCCTCTCCACTCAGAGGCAGGATCCTCTCCTTGTCCCTCTTGCCAAGGACCTTTATCGTGCCCCTCGCAAAATCACACATCGAAACGGTGCTGCCGACAAGTTCCGCCAGCCTCATGCCGGTGCCGTAGAGGAG
This sequence comes from Candidatus Krumholzibacteriia bacterium, assembly GCA_963836185.1. Lineage (GTDB taxonomy): Bacteria > Krumholzibacteriota > Krumholzibacteriia > Krumholzibacteriales > Krumholzibacteriaceae > JAUWCL01. The sequence continues at coordinate 1,645,078 of CAWIIQ010000001.1, read as the reverse complement.
CTCGAGGACCGCTCTATCCCTGATACCCTTCCTCGAATCCTTCGGAGGCAGTTCCATCATCCTGCCGACAGCTTCTCTGCCGACGAAAACGGGGAGGTCCCGTGTCTTTTTAGGGGTCGAGATCCCAAGAGTCGGATCCCGTTCGATCTCTCCCGTTCTCGCAAGCCAGGAGAAGAAACTTCTGAGCGAGGCTATCTTTCGAGAGATACTGCGCGCCGTATACCCGTTTCTCGAGAGAGACCCGAGCCAGCTCCGCACATGTGCCGGTGCGGTAGACACGGGATCCGCGTTGCCGCCGGCATCCCTCAGGTACTCGAAGAACTGGAGGATATCACCCTCGTACGCGCGGAGAGTCGACTCCGAGACTCCCTTCTCTATCCCCAGATGGAGAATGTATCTTTTGAGCGTCTTCTCTGTCATAGGGGACGATACTAGCACAGCGGGAGGCATATCATCAAGAAGGCGATATGAAAAATGGCTACGTTCTAAAAAGCGTATTTTCAGCAAGATACGAGTTGAGTGACGCAATGGCTCTTTCCGCTTTTCTCGCCTTTCGCTCACGCTTGCTGCCCGCAGCCGGAGGCAGGAGTCCCATGTTGGCGTTCATCGGTTGAAATGATCCTTCCGTCGATGACAGATGGCGCTGCAGGGCACCGGTCATCGTGTCCGCGGGAAGAAGCGGCAATCGCCTTTCCTCGAGATAGGCAGCAGCGTTGAGAGCGGTCAGAAGGCCGTGTGCGATCGATTCCATATACCCTTCCACTCCGGCGAGTTGTCCGGCGAAGAAGAGCCCCTCCTGCCTGGAGGACATCTGCCGCTCATCTAGCAGACGGGGAGAGTCCAGATATGTGTTCCTGTGGATCGCTCCCCACCTCGCTATCCTCGCATTTTCCAGGCCCGGGAGAAATTCGAGGAGCTGTTTCTGGGCAGGACGCGTCAGGCGGGTCTGGAATCCGACCAGGCCGAGAAGAGAACCGTCTTTTTTCTCCTGTCGAAGCTGCAGCACAGCGTGAGGTTCCCTTCCGCTGGCATGGGTCTGCGAGCCCTCTCGGTTTAAGAGGCCCGTACCTCAGCGATTCCGTTCCCCGGAAGGCGATCACTTCTATCGGCAGGCAGGCATCGAAACACTGTCCTGATTCGAAACCACGCTTCTCCGTCTTGGGCGCATCGAGAAGAAATCTCACGAGGTCTGAATACTCCGGCTCAGTAAGCGGGACATTGAGATAGTCGTCCCCTCCCTTTCCGTAACGGGATCCCCGGAAGATACGTGATTCATCGATCGATTCGGCCTCCACAGATATCGCTATCGCATCGTAGAAATAGAGTTTCCCGCCTTCGAAATGCTCTTCTATCGATGAGGATAGATTATCAGATGTGAGCGGACCGGTCGCGACTATGACGCAGCCCTCATCCGGCAGAACTGCTTCTTCACCCCGTTCCAGATCGATCAGCGGAGAGTCCTCGACGAGGCCGGTAACTTCCGATGCGAATAACTCCCTGTCGACTGCCAGCGCATATCCTGCCGGAACAGCGCACTTCGCGGCTGTTTCGAGGAGTATGCACCGAAGGCCCTTCAGCTCCTCCTTGAGAAGCCCCGAGGCCGTCACGGGATCGACCGATTTCAAAGAGTTGCTGCACACCATCTCTGCGAGCAGAGAAGTCCTGTGAGCGGGCGTGCCTGTCCCCGGCCTCATCTCGACAAGTCTGACAGGGATCTCAAGGGATGCTAACTGGAGAGCGGCCTCGCAGCCGGCCAGGCCGCCTCCGATGACCGTCACCCGTTTCATTCGGGTTCGACCTCGTGCTTGCATGAGGGACAGCGAAGAAAGCTTCCTTTCGCCTTCGTGCTCTTCTCGACCATCCACGAATGGCCGCAGGAAGGACACTCTTTCTCTACTGGCTTGTCCCAGCTTGCGAACTTGCACTTTGGATACTTCGTGCAGCCGTAGAAGACCTTTCCTCTGCGGGTCTTTCTCTCAGATATATTGCCGTCGCAGTCTTCCTCCGGACATGAGATCCCCAGAGAGACCGCCTCCGTGTACTTGCAGTCAGGATAGTTATCGCAGGCGATGAATCTTCCGAATCTTCCCGATTTGTATCGAAGGTCCCCGCCGCATTCGGGGCATTTCTTCTCGAGCGCTTCCTCCTCCTCGAGTGATTTCGAATGACGGCACTCGGGGAATCCCGGGCAAGCGAGGAACGGGCCGTTCCTGCTCCATTTCTTGATGAGTTTTTTGCCGCATTTAGGGCAGTCCTCGTCCGTTTCCTCCTGGACAAGACTCTTCAGTTCATCACCACGACCAGCGAATTTCTCGAGATCGGCATTGAGAGGTTCGTAGAAGAATCTGACGACGTCCTGCCATTCTTCCTTCAGCTCCTTCGACCTTGTCGAGCTCGGTTTCCATGCGCGCTGTAAAATCGACCTCGAAGATATCGTTGAACAGCTGAGACAGAGATTCCCATACCTTCTCGCCCAGTTCGGTCGGATGAAGAGCCTTACCCTCTTTCTCCACGTATCCGCGGTCCTGTATGATACTGATGATACTGGCATATGTGCTCGGGCGCCCGATTCCCTTGTCCTCCAGTTCCTTGATAAGCGAAGCTTCGCTGAATCTCGGCGGCGGCTCGGTGAAATGCTGGGACGCGTCAATATTCCTGATCTCGACCATCTCGCCCTCTTCGACATCGGGCATCCATTTATCATCCTCCGCCTGCTTGTCCGGATAGAGCGCGAGGAATCCGGGATGCACAAGCCTTCTTCCACCGGCCCGAAGGAGATACTTCTCTCCCGCCGCTATATCTACCTCGAGCACGTCGTAGACCGCGGGTGAAGCCAGAGAGGCGAGGAACCTCCTCCATATAAGCGTATAGAGGGCCATCTGGTCCTTCGTCAGGAAAGCCGCGAGATCGTCCGGCTTTTTATAGGAGTCAGTCGGCCTGACCGCCTCGTGCGCGTCCTGAGCCTTCTTGCCCTTGGCGTAACTGCGCCCTCCGCCGACATGGTCCTTTCCGAGGTTCTCTTCGATCCATGTCTTTCCCTGGGCGTAGGCTTCCTTGCTGACTCGTGTAGAATCCGTCCTCATGTAACTGATCAGCCCTACGGAACCCTCTTCGCCGAGAACGATACCCTCGTACAGCTGCTGGGCGACAGCCATCGTCTTCTTTGCGGTAAAGCCAAGCCTGCCAGCCGCTTCTCTCTGAAGAGTGCTTGTGATAAAGGGCGGCTGGGGGTTTCGTTTCTTCTTCTTTTCCCTGACAGCGTTGATCATTATCTCAGAGGCTTTTATCTCCCCGACGATCCTCTGAGCCTCGGATTCCGATCCGATCTCCGGCTTCTCGCCTTCGATCTTGAGCAGCTTCGCCTCGAATTCCCTGTCTTCTCCACAGCAGAGGATACTTTCTATCGTCCAGTACTCGACGGGGACAAAGGCCCTGATCTCGTTTTCACGCTCGCATATCAGGCGAAGGCCGACTGTCTGCACCCGTCCAGCCGAGAGACCCCGGTAGAATATCTTCCAGAGGACCGGACTGACGAGATACCCGACCAGTCGGTCGAGGATCCTTCGTGCCTGCTGCGCGTTCACCTTGTCCAGGTCTATATCCCTGGGATTATCTACAGCTTCCCTGATGGCGTTTTTCGTTATCTCGTTGAATATGATCCTCTGTATCGGAGTCTTGGTCTTCTTGAGCAGTTCCTCGAGATGCCAGGCTATCGCCTCGCCCTCACGGTCCATATCGGTCGCGAGAAGGATATTCGAGCTAGCAGAGGCCTTCGCCCTGAGCTCCTTAAGCACCTTGCTCTTCGCGCGCATACTTACATACTTCGGAGTGAAATTCTTCTCCACATCGATGCCGAGCTCGCGTTTCGGCAGGTCACGAATATGTCCTACGGAAGCTTTTACGTCGTATCCCTTGCCGAGATACTTTTTGATCGTCCTCGCTTTGGCGGGCGACTCGACTATGACAAGTACCTTATCCAATGTAATGCTTCCTCAGTTGATTTCCCCGTATCCGTAATCGTCCGATCCGTCCGGTATCGAAGGCACATAGCGGAAAGCGATCTCCATTACTTCCTCGAGCGAGGCGGGAGACCCGTATTCCAGTCCGGCGCTCTCTATGATCAGGCTCAGGTGAGTCTCCGATATCCAGCCGGCGCTGCGCAGCCAGAGGAGCCAGCCCTGCGCTTCCAGGCTGAGCATGCTTCTTTCAATGGCAGACAGGATTCGTGTGCCACCGGTGAATCCGTCATCCGCAAGTATGCCTCCTCGTATCGAATCGGCGTCGAGCAGAAGCATAGCCTTTCCTATCTCCTCCTGCGAGTACCCCATAGCCTCGAGACGGGTATAGAGTATCCCGGGATCGTAGAGATCGTCCGGCTCATTGTCTATTATCCAGGAGATGATCTCCCTGATGCGCTCATCGTTGTTTCCGCCGGTCACAGGTGCAGTCCTTTCTCTATCTCATGTCGGAAAGCATGTATAATGTCTCTCAGGCACCCTGGCCGCAACACTTTTTATATTTTTTACCGCTTCCGCAGGGACACGGGTCGTTTCTTCCGACCTTGGGCTCTTCACGCTGCAGCGGCGCTGCGGCGGCTCTGGGCCCCGATCGGATGCCCCCTCCGGGGGCTGAAGCCCGGGGAGATGCATCCGGCTGACTCTGAGGCGCGGCCGCATAGGCGTCGACAGTCCGGTGCATGGCCACTTCACGGCGTGGCTGCTTCCGCTCGGCCTTTTCCGGGGAATCGACCCTTGCGTGGAAGAGGCCCCAGAGGACGGTCCTGTCTATATCATCCACCATGTCGGAGAACATCTGGAAAGCTTCCTGTTTATACTCGACGAGCGGGTCCTTCTGAGCGTAGGACCTGAAATGGATCCCTTCGCGGAGGCTGTCGAGTTCCCTGAGGTGGTCCATCCATTTCTCATCGATGCTCTGCAGCATGATCATCTTCTCGAGCTGGAGCATTATATCCCCGGGGATCATCGATTTTCTGATCTCGAAGGCTTTCCTGGCCTCGGAACGAAAATGGCTGATTATCGCCTGCTCTTCCTTACGGTCTTTTTCTGACAGGCCGGCCGTATCGAACTTGAAAAGGAATATCGTTTCGAGCTCGCCGGCAGCGCCTCCTATATCCCACTGCTCAGGAAGCGAGTCTTCCGGCATATATCCGAATGTCACCTGGTCGATGACATTATCTATAAGGCCGTGGACCATGCCGTCCAGGTCGTCGGTGTCGAGGATGCTGTTACGCCTGCCGTAGATCACCTCGCGCTGCTTGTTCATGACGTCGTCATATTCGAGCAGTCTCTTCCTGATCCCGAAGTTATACAGCTCTACCTTCTTCTGGGATTTTTCGATCGCTCTGGTTATGAAGGGGTGAGTTATCACCTCGCCTTCCTCGGCTCCCAGCCTGTCCATCACTCCGGAGATCCTTTCGGATCCGAAGAGCCGCATCAGGTCGTCCTCGAGCGAGATGAAGAATCTCGAAGCCCCGGGATCTCCCTGCCTGCCCGATCTTCCGCGAAGCTGCCTGTCTATCCTCCTGCTCTCGTGCCTCTCGGTCCCGATTATCTGGAGTCCGCACGGGACGTCCTCTACGCAGTCCGTCTTCTTCTCCTCATTGGGGCATTCGGCGCAACCATCGGGTGTCTCGCACAGTATGCAGCATCTTTCGCACTGGACTATCCCCTTGTCCAGCTTGATATCCGTGCCCCTGCCCGCCATGTTGGTGGCTATCGTGACGGCTCCCTTCTTCCCTGCAGCTGCCACGATCTCCGCCTCGCTCTGGTGTTGTTTGGCGTTGAGCACGTTGTGAGGGATACCTTCGCGTTTCAGCATCCGGCTGAGCGTCTCGGACACATCGACGGTGACCGTACCGACGAGTACGGGAAGGCCCGCCTCGTGAAGCCTCTTTGTCTCCTGTATGATCGCGGCATATTTCTCACGTTTGGTACGGAAGATTATGTCGTCGTAGTCGATACGCCGGACCGGCCTGTTTGTAGGGATGACATTTACCACGAGATCAGTAGATCTTGTGGAACTCTTCTTCCTCTGTCTCGGCGGTACCTGTCATACCGGCGAGTTTGTCGTACATCCTGAAGTAGTTCTGAAGCGTGATCGTGGCGAAGGTCTGCGTCTCGCCTTCGATACGTACATTCTCCTTCGCCTCGAGGGCCTGGTGAAGGCCGTCGCTGAAGCGTCTTCCCGGCATCAGGCGGCCGGTAAACTCATCGACGATCATCACCTTTCCATCCTGGACGACGTAATCGACGTCCTTCTCGAAAAGAGAATAGGCCTTCATCAACTGGGAGAAATTGTGGATGACCTCGCTTTTCTCAGCGTATCGCCTGTAAGCGGCATCCTTCTTTCTTATCTTGTCGGCCGGCTCGAGGCTCTCATCCGAATCTATCTCTTCGACCTGGATGCTGAGATCGGGCAGTACGAAAAGCTCCCTGTCTTCCTTGGACAGATTGTTCCGCCCCTTCTCTGTAAGGTCGACCGTATTCCCTTTCTCGTCGACGACGAAGAACAGTTCCTCGTCCAGCTCGTGCATCGTCTTGTCCCTCATGAACCCGGCTTCGGCGCTGAGCATCATCCTTTCATACCCGGGCATCTTGCGGATCTTCGTGAACTTTTTGTTCTTCGGGTCGCCCCGCTGGGCGAGAAGAAGCTTTACGCCGAGGTCATGATCATCCTCTCCGGATTCCTCATCGAGGTCTGCAGAGGCAGATCTCTCGACCTCGCTCATCAGGTCGTTTATCATCCTCTTCTGCTTGCGGACAAGTCCCTCGATACGGGTTCGGAGAAATGAGAAGTTTTCATCTCTTGAGGAGCCCTGTACAGGCCCCGATATGATAAGAGGTGTTCTGGCCTCGTCCACAAGGACCGAATCGACCTCATCGACGATGGCAAAATGATGGATCCTCTGGACCTGGTACTCGCTGTTGAGCTTCATGTTGTCCCTGAGGTAATCGAATCCGAACTCGTTGTTCGTCCCGTAAGTGATGTCGCTCTCATACACCCGTTTTCGTTCCTCAGGCCCCATCTCGTTCTGGAGGAATCCCACGGTCAGCCCGAGAAATTCGTAGATCTTCCCCATCCACTCTGCGTCTCGCCTGGCGAGATAATCGTTGACTGTGATCAGGTGGGCGCCCCTCTTGTCGAGGGCGTTGAGGTAGAGAGGCATGACAGCCACGAGGGTCTTGCCCTCTCCCGTGGCCATCTCTGAGATCGAACCTTCATGCAGGGCTATCGCGCCGGCTATCTGCACGTCGAACGGTACCATCTCCCAGGTGATCTCGTGGCCGACCACGTTCCACGAACGACCCACATGCCTCCTGCAGGCCTCGAATACCAGCCCGAAGGCTTCGGGCATTATATCGTCTACTGTCTCGCCGCCGCGAAGCCTCTCGATGAACTCCGCGGTCTTGACGGGGAAATCATCGTCTGAAAGCCCCGAAAAGCTTTCGGCCAGCTCTTTCACCTCGTCTATACGGGGAGCGAGGCGCTTCATCAGCCTCGATTTCCTGTCTCCGACGAACTTATGTATCAATCCCTTGAACAAGAAAAGGACCTCCAGTCGTACAGCAAGATAATATAACGCCTCCGGTCAATCAAGGCAGACCCTTGACGAGGCGGCGGAGGCGTAATGATGCCCTTGTTCCAGCTCCCGGGATCATCCTCCGGAGGTCGAGACCGCCGGAGCGTGCAGGAATCCCCCGTTCGAGCCGAAAAAGATCCTGCCGTCGTAATAGGCCGGAGAGGAATATATCGGCGCGTCGGCCCTGTACTCCGCGGTTATCGACCCGTCTGACAACGACAGTAGGGATAGTTTGGAATTGTATGATGTTACGGCGATCAGTTCACCCATTATCAAGGGCTTTGACCTGATAGCTCCCCCCAGGTCCTTCTTCCATAAAAGCTGCCCGTCCATATCGATGGCGACGATCAGTCCGTCCTCCGTTCCAGCTACGATAGTGCCGCCGGAGGTGACGGGGGCGCTCCTTACCTCGCTGCCGGCTCCGTACCTCCACATGAGCATCCCGGCTGAAAGGGAATATCCGATGAGGTAACGGTCACCTGTGCCGACTATCACGAGGTCCTTCTGCTCTATTGCGAGCGGCGACGAATGAAGTTCTCCGCCCGGTTCGACCCTCCATACTACTTTTCCATCAAGAGTCAGCCTGACCAGCGAGCCGTCCGTGCTGGCCGCCACGATATAGTCCCTGCCGACAGCGGGCGTCGCCCAGACCTGATCGCCTATCTTCTGGCTCCATCTCCTGTCGCCGGTCTCCATGTCGAGCGAGATGATCCTGCCGTCCATCGTGGAGACTATGACCGTCTTGTCCCTGATGACCGGGCTGCTGACGATCTTGGTGCCGCTGCGATAATTCCAAATCATCTTGCCGTCCGCCGCTGACAGGCAGAAGACGTTCCCTTCGTAATCGGCCCCGACGACACGGCCGCCCGAGCAGGCGGGAGTAGCGCCGACTCCGGTCGAGGCGGCGTATTTCCATTTTATGCTGCCGTCGAGAGAGAATGCGTAGAGATTCCCGTCCCTGCACCCGAACATGACGTTTTCCCCGCATATGACGGGGGAAGATGTCACGGCAGCGCCGAATTTCTTCTTCCACCCCTCCGAGAGGGCCACTCTTGCAGCCGGCGGGTTAGTATTGCCGGTCGGGGGTATCGTAGGCTCGCCCGCGTCGACCGCGGCGGTCACTTCCTCCACGGCCGCTTCGTTTTCTCCATTCTCCATATCTCCGGTATCCGTGTTTCCCGCAGGCGCAAGAAGTACATCCTCCCCGTTTCCGGATTCGTCACTGTTACCTCCGAAAGGCTTGAATATAAGCAGGATCGCAATGATCAGCGCAACTGCGCCTGCTGCCATCGGTACTGATGCTTTCATGATCTCCACACCCCGTTTCTTCCGTTCCGGAACTTCACCGGCAGCCTCGACCTTTCCCCAGTGCATGGCTGCCAGCGACCTGTCCGTATCCACCTCCAGCTCCCCGCTCGCAGGCACATCGAAGGAAGGAAAGAGAACGCTGTCGAGCAGCGCTTCCCTGTTTCTCCGCACGAAATCCCTCGAGGGCGCGAAAAGGAGCGTATTTCCACCGGTCGACATAATAAACTGTTCAAGGATGAAATGATCCCCGTATCTCTTGTCGAACAGGTCGGCCTGACTTCCGTCCTTCTGAAGCCCGATCTCCACCCTGTTCTCGAGAGACTCTATCGGTACCTTCCCTGCCTGTTCCCGGGTCGAAATGAACAGGCTCTATCCTCTTGTTTCTGAATATGAAGGCTTCTTCATTCTTTCTCCATACAAGGAGGACGATCGATTCCTCCAGCCAGGAATCGTCCGGGCCGTATTCACCGGACATCTCCACCGATTCGGCCAGTTCCTTGAAGAACCTGGCCGGGTGCCCCAGTCTTGATGATGAAACGATGCGCCTGTACAGTTCTTTCAGCGGCGCTTCGTCTTCCGGCCTGGTCGGCGAAAGAAAGAGAAAGAATTCATCTCCCTCGATTTTTCGTGAGATCTCATGATAGGTGAGCGAGTTTTTCTTGCCGTCGGCGCCGTAACATACAAAGCAGGTCCTTCTCATGGCAATCACCTCGGGGGAGAGGTTAGCCAGAGACGCCTGAAAAATCAACAATTAATCGGATTTTTATTTCGCTTTGTATCAACCGGCAAATATCTTCTTGAATCCCGCTATCATCTTGTCGATCGGGCCCGCTCCGCCGTAGACGGTATTTCCCCCGTCAAGCTGAGCCATGACCTTTTTCGCCAGATTATGTTCGGAATCCCACTTCAAAGCCTCGTTGAAATGCTTTACAGACTGATTCTTCAGACCGGCCTTGAAGTATACGAATCCCAGATTCGCGTGGAAATCAGCGCTGTAGAACTCGATCTCGATCGCTTTTCTGCAGGCATCCCTCGCCTCGTGGAGATCAGAGTTTGTCATCGCGAGGCAGAAACCGTACCAGCTGTGATACGCCGGATCCGAGTCATCGAAACGTATTGCCGTTCTCAGCAGCATTATAGCCTTGTCGTACCTTCCCGCCCTCATCGAGTCGCGGGCCTGCCTGAAAGCCATTGACGCACTCCTGCCGTCCTGCTCCCGCATCTCCTTCCCTTCCCTCGTGGCACCCTTGGCTCGTGTGAATTCGTCATATTCCCTTCGTTTTTCCGGGTCGCTGAGGACGCTGAAAGCCTCATTTATCAGCTTGAAGCGCTCCCTGTTCTCTGGTTTGTCACCGGCGACGTCCGGATGGTAGAGCTTCGCGAGACGGAAATAGTTCTTCTTTATTTCCTCTGCGGTAGACTTGGGCCAGACTTCCAGTATGGAATAATATTCGCTTTTTGTGTTATTCACGGCCATTTACCTCTCGCTCCCAACCGGTGAAAGTTCATTCATGAGATTTTTCGCCAGTTCATTTTCCGGGTCGAGCCTGAGTACCATATCGAGGTTCTTTCTGGACTCTTCCCGGGCTCCCTTTTCATAGAGCGAGAGAGCGAGGTTGAGCCTCGCTTTCAGGTAGTCCGGGTTGACCTTGAGTGCTGTCTCGAATTCCATGATGGCGTCGTCGGTCATTCCTGAATTCGCGTAAGCGATTCCCAGCATGTTGTGGAGATCCGGATAATTCGGATGCAGCGAGAGCGCTTTCTTCAACTCGGCAAGTGCAAAATCATAATCACCGTTCTGTATCGATTCCAGAGCCAGCTGCTTGCTGACCTGCGAAGAGGAGGGCCTCTCCTCTAGAAGTCTTCTGAAGAGATCCTTGATATCTTCATTGCCGGGATCATTGTTCATCATCCCTGTAAGTTCCTGGACCTGCTCGATAAAGAAAGCTGGCGATGCCGCCAGGCTGGATACCAGTTCTTCGGAGCCGCGGTCGTATTTGCCGTCGAGCCAGTAGCTTCTGGCCAGCATTACGCGAGCCTTGAAATAGTTGGGGTTGATCGACAGGGCCCTCTTGAGGCTTTCCCGCGAATTGACCCTCTGGCCGCTCTTTTCGTAGAGCTTTGCCAGGCCGTAATGTACGTCTGCGTATTTCGGCTGAAGCTCTATAGCTTTTTCCAGCTGCTCGATGGCCAGCGTTGTCTCGCCGTCGTTTTCCAGCTTCTTTGAGTATTCGAGGTACGATTCGACCATATACATACGGATGAGTTCCTGGTCTTTGCCCGATTCCAGGTCACCGGAATGGTCGATATAGACTTCAAATTCCTTGCAGGCCTTCCTGTAGTCCCCCTTATTGAAGAACTCGATCGCCTTCTTGAGATTCTTTTTCGGGATAAACCTGAGGAACCTTTCGACGAACATATTATACGACCTTCCTTACCTTTCGGCGTTTATTGTGTCTTCAGGACACCCCTCGCGGAAGGAATAGCAATTCGCAGGCCAAATGAGACATTATGAGACAGTGCAGCGATAAGCTTGTATCAGTAATGTATTCAAGGTATTACAGAAGCATGTATCGATCAGCTCATGGCGGGGAGTATCATTGCCTGGATCCGTTGAAAAGATTAATGCCGGATCGATCGGAATATTGTCACATGAGGCTATAACGCGTGCATTCTGCAAGGGTTGCGCAGAATCCTCATCTTTTCCCGCTTGAGAGCTCCCGGCTGTAGGCGGTCATCGAGTCGAGCACGCGGCGCACGTACTGTCTTGTCTCTGAGGGGCCTATCATCTCTATGGCTGCCAGTGGATCCTTGTCGGGATGGTATCTCTTTTTCCACGACCGCATCCGTCCGTGACCGGCGTTGTACGAGGCAAGTGCGGCGACGATCGATTCATCTGCCCGGTCCAGGAGGAAACGGAGGTACCAGCATCCCGCTTCGATGTTGAAGCCGGGATCATGAAGATCGGAAATGCCGATATCTTTCCTGCCGACTTTTCCTCCGATCCATTCACCTGTTGAGGGCATTATCTGCATCAGGCCCCAGGCTCCCGCGTGTGACTCGATCGTGTCGTCGAACCTGCTCTCCTCTCTTATCACTGCCAGCACAAGTTCGGGTGGAAGCGCTCTTTCTTCGCAGTACCTGTCGATCTCTGATCCGAAGGCAAAGGGATAGAGGTATTCGATGTAATCCTCCCTCCCGGTAAAAAGGCTGGGATGGCCGACTGCGATCTCGAGGCAGAAGCCCTCCAGGCCCGCCTCCAGCGCCTCGCTGTAGAGGGTCCCTATCGACTCGTTCCTCTCCGCTTTTTCAAGGTATGCGAGATATGCCCTGGCACACGCCGCTGCATCTATCTTCATCTTTTCGCCGGCGAAATATCTGAACGCTCCGAGTGAAGGGTGCCCGGCCAGTCCGCCTGTGCCCGGAAACGGAGATCTTCTCGTGGCGGTCTCCAGCGCTTCTATTGACGGGGCCGGGCCTCTCTCGCTATCCGCGTCGAGGAAGTCTGCCCCCTCCGCTATCGCTATTGCATAGAAAGAATTCGCGGATTCTCCTGAAAGGATCAATGAATGTTCGGAGCGCAGCTCCTGGTCCCCGCATGTCCTGATCATCCAGTACAGGTAGGCAGCACGGAGCCTCCCCCCAGCGCCGTCAAGATTGGCGTCAAGGAGATCGAACGCCTCGTCCTTTCTGCCGGTCCTCTCGAGGACCACGGCCATGGCAAGGATTGCCTCGCGGCCCGTCAGCGTAACCGGACCGGCATCTGCGATCCTGCGCCAGGTTTCTACAGCTGTGTCCCAGTGTCCTGAAGCTGCTTCCAGTCTCGCCGATCTGTCGGTCGAAATCTCGGCAAGAGGATCATCGGGATAGTAGAGGCCGTACGTCCTGTAACTCGATGAAGCATCAGAGTACTTCTTCATCCTGTACTGGAGGCCGGCGAGTCGCTGAAGAGCTTTTTTCTTTCCCTCTATCGGGTAGATCTCTGAACGGAAGACAGACCTGTAGCGTGCCAGGGCCTTCGTATTTCTGCCGGAAGAAGCGAGCAGATCTCCATCGAGGATATCGGCCAACCACGCATAGTGCCCTTTCGACCTCAACAGATCGATCAGGTCCTTCGACATCCTGTCGTCCCCGGCTGATATGGCGGACGATGCAAGAGAAGCGACAGTCTCAGGTGATATTCCCGGAAGGTCAGAGATCCCTTCCTCGTACAGTTCCCTGAGCAGGTATATATCGTCTTCGTCCGGCCTTCGGTCAGCTGCAAAGGTGATATATTTCGCGGCTTCATCCATATTCCGGGTTATGAGATGATAAAGCCCTGTACGAAGCAGTGTCCCGGGAGCCAGGCGAGTTGAGTTCTCCCCGGTCAGGAAAGAAAGGACAGGTTCCGGGCCGACGCACGTCACGGCCAGGTCGGCCAGTCTTTCCTCCTCCGGATGTCCGGCAGCACCGCCGGCTGAAATAATGCCAAGCGCTCTGAGCGCCCACGAGGCGGCTCCACTGCTGTCGGCAAGGCCGAGCGAGGCCTCTGCCTTTACCTGCATCCTGTAGACCTCGAGCCAGGGATTACTCTCTTCTGCCTCCGATAATCTCAGCGCGGTTGAAAAGCTGTCCGCGCGGAGCGCTCTCACGGCGCCCGAAAGGGATAACTCGGCGCGGACATCGGGCGAGCTGATTAACAGTGCCGATAAGAATAGAAGAAGAGATCCTGTTCTATTGATCATAGTATCAGCAGGAACGGAAAGAGTGATGTCTCTGTCTGCGTCTCCGGATCATTCCCATTCGATAGTGCTGGGTGGCTTGGAGCTGATGTCGTAAACGACCCTGTTTACTCCATCGACCCTGTTGATGATCTCGTTCGATATGTCCTGGAGGAATTCATACGGGAGCCTGGCCCAGTCAGCCGTCATCCCGTCTGTGCTGGTCACCGCTCTCAGAGCCGCGGCTTTCTGGTATGTTCGCTCGTCTCCCATGACGCCGACACTTCTGACAGGAAGGAGTACCGCGAATGCCTGCCAGACCTCATTGTACAGTCCATCGCGTTTCAGGCCGTCGATGAATATCCTGTCGACGCTGCGAAGGAGAGCGAGATCTTCCCGCGTGATAGCGCCTGGGACCCTGACCGCCAGCCCCGGCCCGGGGAACGGGTGACGCTCTATCTGTTCGGATGGAAGGTCGAGGAATCTTCCCACCTCCCTCACCTCATCCTTGAAAAGTAGAGAGAGCGGCTCGATAAGCTCGAAGCTCATCTCGTCGGGAAGGCCTCCGACATTGTGGTGGGACTTGATCATATCGGACGGGCCAACAGTAGACCTGCTCTCGATGACATCCGGATACAGCGTTCCCTGGGCGAGGAAGGCGAATGGTCCGAGTCTTTCGCTTTCTCTCTCGAATACGTCTATAAATGTACCGCCGATTATCTTTCGCTTCTTCTCGGGATCGGTCACCCCTTCGAGTTTTGTCAGGAATTCATCCGCGGCATCGACAAAAACGAGGTCAGTCGTAAGGCACCCGGCAAGTATCTCCTGGACCTCTTCCGCTTCGTTCTCCCTGAGGAGCCCGTTGTCCACGAATACGGGTACGAGCTGTTTTCCGATCGCCCTGTCGACCAGCGCGGCCATGACTGAACTGTCCACCCCTCCGCTGACTGCGCAGAGGACGCGCTCATTCGCCTACCCTTTTCCTGATACGGGATACTTCGAGGTCGACGAACGACCTTGAACTCCATACCCTCTCGCATCCGCAGATCTCGAAAAGGAAATTCTGCAGTATCTCCAGGCCGTTTTCCGTATGGAAGACCTCAGGGTGGAACTGAAGCCCGTATATCCTCTCCTCTGTCATTGCTCATCGCCGCTATCGGGCATCCGACCGAGGAAGCGATTGTCTCGAATCCGGCAGGCATCGATTTGAGGCGCACCCCGTGGCTCATCCAGACCTTCTGCTCCGGAGGGGTCCCACTGAAGATCGTCGTATCGGTATCAGCCTCGATCCTCGTGTGCCCGAACTCCCGCTGGCCCGATTTCTCCAGCTCCGCACCCTTCATCTGGGATATTAACTGCATGCCGTAACATATACCAAGTACGGGGATTCCGAGGGAGAATATATCCGCTTTGAGCCTGGGCGCGTTCTCCTCCGTAAGATCCGCGGGACCGCCTGAAAGGACGAGTCCTTTCGGTTTCTCAGCCATGATCTCTTCGATTCCGGCTGAATGCGGCAGGATGACCGAGAACACTTCCTCGCCCCTGATCCTTCTCGCAATCAGCTGCGTATACTGGGACCCGAAATCAAGGATCACAATGGATTCGCCTTCCCACTCCCTCATCATACGCGGATACTCCTCCTAGTGCCTGAAATGCCTTCTGCCTGTTATCGCCATCGTTATACCGAGTTTCTCGGCGGTAGCGATGACTTCCTCGTCCCTCATCGATCCCCCGGGCTGAATGATGCATCTGACCCCGGCCTCGACCAGTGTCTCTACACCGTCAGGGAAAGGGAAAAAGGCATCCGAGCCCGCTGACGCTCCTTCGATCGTCATATTCTCTATCCGGGCCTTCTCTACGGCGATCCTGCATGAATCGACCCTGCTCATCTGCCCGGCGCCGACTCCTACCGTTCCGAGGGCGTCGCAGATGACGATCCCGTTCGACTTCATATGCTTGACGACCTTCCATGAGAGGCGCATCGCCTTCTCTTCATCTGCTGAAGGCTTCCTCGACGTGACGATCTCGAGTTTCTCGATCTCGGGAAATCCCGTGTCCCTTTCCTGTACGAGAAGCATAGGCCCGGCCTCCCTCGAGACGTGGCCGGAGATCTCCCTCTCCCACTCTTCTTCGGGAAGCGTGATCAGCCTCAGGTTCTTTTTCTTCTTCAGGGCATCGAGGGCGCTGTCCGTGAATCCTCTCGCGAGGATCACCTCGACGAAACCTTCCTTTGCGGCGACGGCAAGTTCTTCGTCGACTATCCCGTTTATCGAGATAACGCTCCCGAAAGCCGACAGCGGATCGGTCTTCCGAGCCCTGATAAAACTTTCCCCGACAGTATCGCAGACTGCGGCTCCACATGGATTCATATGCTTCAGTATAGCGCAGGCGCCGGCGCCGAGGTCCCGCGCGAGAAGATAGGCGGCCCACATATCCTGGATGTTATTGAAAGAGAGTTCCTTCCCCTGGTGCTGCACGAAATCCTGAAACGACCCGACAGGGGACTCCTCTACGTAAAGGGCGGCCTTCTGGTGCGGATTCTCGCCGTACCTGAGCGAGCGCGACCTCCTGTAGACACTGATCCTCTCTTCAGGCATCTCCCCCGGCTCCTCGATACTGTCGAACCAGGCTGATATGGCCGCATCGTATGAGGCTGTATGATGAAAAGCTTTCGAGGAAAGCCTCTTTCTGGTCCCGTCCGTAACGCAGCCCTCGTTCGAGTCCATCTCCTCGAGTATGGCCCCGTAGTCCGAGGGGTCGGTCACTATAGACACAGAATCATGGTTCTTCGCGGCCGACCTGATCAGAGTCGGGCCGCCGATATCGATCTGCTCGACAATCTCGAGTTCCGAGAGGGCGGGATCGGATGCCGCTTCCCTGAATCTGTAGAGATTCACAGCCACCAGGTCGATCAGCCCGATTCCGAGTTCCGCGGCCTGGTCGAGGTGTTTCTTCTTGCTGCGGTCGGCCAGAATACCTCCATGCACCTTGGGATGGAGTGTCTTGACCCGGCCGTCCATACACTCCGGGAATCCTGTCAGATCACTGATACCCGTGACTTGTATGCCGGCTTCCCTTATCGCCCGGGCGGTCCCGCCGGACGCTACTATCTCTACGCCCCTGTCGGTCAGTCCGCGTGCAAAATCGACCACACCAGTCTTGTCAGTGACGCTTATAAGAGCTCTCTCGACCTTCCGGTTCATCTCATATACCTCTTGATGTTCAGATCGGGAAACAGCATCTCTGCCGCGAGCGCATAGCGCTCTCTTGTCTTCTCGACTATATCCGCAGGAAGTTCAGGTGCCGGCGGTTCGTGATCCCATCCGCTTTCGTCCAGGAAATCCCTGACATACTGTTTGTCCAGACTCTTCTGCTGCTGCCCCGGTTTATATTCATCGACAAGCCAGAATCGCGATGAATCAGGGGTCAGGACCTCGTCGATAACTATGATCTGGCCCTCGGTCATACCGAATTCGAATTTGGTATCAGCGATGATGATACCTTTGGAGAGAGCGAATTCACTCGCTCTCGTATAGAGCTCCAGGCTTATCTTCTCAAGTTCTTTCACGATCGTATCACCGACGATCTTTCCAGCCTCTTCGATCGAGATATTCTCATCGTGTCCCGAATCCGCCTTCGTCGAAGGAGTGAATATCGGCTTTTCGAGCTTGTCCGAGTTCTTCAACCCTGCGGGCAGCTTGATGCCGCAAACAGCGCCGGAATTCTGGTATTCCTTCCATCCTGAGCCTGATATATAGCCCCGGACAATGCATTCTATATCGAGCCTGTCAGCCTTTTTCACGAGCATCGATCTTCCGGCGAGCTGTTCCGGAAATCCGTTGAAAGGTTCCGGGAAATCATCGACCTCCACAGATATCATGTGATTCGGCATGGTATCGAACTTGTCGAACCAGGCAGCCGAGATCGTGTTGAGGACGATCCCCTTGCCCGGGATCGGAGTGGGAATGACCGAATCGAAAGCGGACAGGCGGTCGGATGCGACGATGAGCAGCATCTCCCCCAGGTCGTATATATCCCTTACCTTGCCGCTGTAATCGGGAACGACTCCCGGCAGTCTGCTGTTATCACTTGTCATCACTTATCAGAACTCTCCTTCCCTCGATCCGTAGCCTTCCCTCGGCGTAGAGCCGGACCGCTTCCGGATATGCCGCGTGTTCCTGAGCGAGTATCCTCTCGCTCAGGGAATCCTCGCTGTCGTCAGGCAGTACGGGGACCGACCTTCTGCATTATTATCGGGCCCGTGTCTATTCCAGCGTCGACGAAATGCACCGTGCATCCAGAATACTGTACGCCGTAGTCGAGGGCCTGTTTCTGTCCATGCAGCCCCTTGAAGCTCGGAAGCAGGGCCGGATGGATGTTCAGCATCCTGCCACCATATTCATCAAGCAGCCTGCCCTTGACTATGCGCATGAATCCAGCAAGGCAGACGAGCCCGACACCGCGCTCAGCGCAGAGACGATGCATCTCCTCGCTGGAATCTGGAGACATCGAACCTCTCTTCGGGCCGCAGTCGACCACAGCGTATTCGATGCCGTTTTCCCGGGCGAATACCAGCGCTCCCGCATCCGGATCGTCGGATATAAGCAGAGCTATCTCAGCCGGATAATCCTCATCGAGACATGCCTTCGCCAGTGCCCTGAAATTGCTTCCCCGGCCGGAGGCTAATACCGCGATCTTGATATTCTCTTCCATCATCACTCCCTGAACGAGAGGGCTGGAACACAGAGTCCTCTTATGCTGGATATTGGCCGCCTTCAGTGGCGCCCGTCCGGAAGTCCGCCGCCGTCTCCTGCGTCGAATCCGATGATGCTGGATATTATCCGTCATCACTCTCTCAGTCAAGCGGTGATATGGTCAGTGATGATTCCTTTCCTGTCGCCCGGGCCCCTCTCCGCGGAAGGACAGCTGGCGCATTGACTGAAAGCCGCGCTCCAGCTCCCCCCAGAACCGTATCAGTCCTGACAAATGTGCATTCTACGTTCCCGGTACTTTCACCGTTCAGCCACGGACTGAGAAACACTGTCTCCGGCCTGAAGTCGGCTGTCAGGCACAAGAGGCCTTCTACATCGAACTCTCCCGCGCCAAGTATGACCAAAGACTCAAGCCTCCTGACCCCGGATTTGCGCAGGTCCCTCGACAGGTATGGTGCGGACCTTGCCGCTGGGCATTCATCGAGGACCAGTATCCCGTCGTCGCCCCCGATCACCCGGGCGCCTCTCTCCGGGATGTTCACCGGAATATTCACATCTCCGGAAAGGATCGGCGCGAATGACAGGAGCGTCATCAGAGTCCCTGCTATGAGCAGCCACTTGCCGCGGGCCTCCATCTTCAGAGAGCAGGCAGCGGCTGCAAGCCCGGGTATATAGATCCGGATGTCAAAATCTGTGATGATCAGCCCGGCTCTCGAGAGCCCCGCTCCTCTGGATACGATGCCGGCAGTCAGAGTGGAAAGCATATTGAGTGGCGGAGCGGCTGCCGATGCCCAAAGATGCCCTGCGATGACATAGAGGAAGCCGCCATACAGCAGTAATGTTACCGGCAGTGAAAGCAGGACGCTCATGATCGGGCCTGAAAGAGGCGCGAATCCGAATATCCTCACTATGAGGGGCAGCATCGAGAGCTGGACGCAGAACGACATCACGAGTGTCAGCAATGGAAGAGTGATCACCCTTCTCAGCCTTCTTCGCGGCAGGTACTGTTGTATGGAAGTGCACGCCGGCACTCCAAGCAGGGCCACCCCGGCCGCTGCGTTGAACGAGAGAAGAAACCCGGTGTCGTTCAATGACGCCGGGTCGAGGATACATACGAGGAACGCCCCGGCTATTACGCATCGTCCCGGACCGGTTTTTATGCCCGCGAGCCTTGAGGTCCGGATAAACGTCATCATCGACAGGGCCCTGAGAAGAGATCCTGGCTGTCCAGCGACCGCCGCGTAGAACGAGAGCGCGAAAAGAGCTGACACATCCCGGAATACGCCCCTCGCTCCGCAGAGAGTGAGTATCCCGAAGAGAGGCACTGCTATCAGCCCGAGGTGAAGACCGCTCAACGCGAGATAGTGGGCTGTGCCGGTCTTTCGGAAGTCCCGGCGTATACCCGGCGAAAGCGCTTTCCTCTCCGCTACGAGGAGAGCTCTGAGAAGACTCCCTGTCTCGCCGGTCAATCGCCGGTCTTCGGTGAGACCGATAATTCCGTCTCGTACGACACGAACGGCGGCGGGAAAACTTCCGGCCCGGGCGAGAGAGGGTCTCGACCTGCCTGAGAGAATGTCGATGTCTACCGGTGAAAGAGATGCTGTCGCGAGTACGAAAAGACCGGAAGCACATGTAAGAAAAAACCGCCACCTGAATTCGGTGCCGGCTCTACATGGAAGAACAGCGATGATCGAAGCAGTTCCAAGCGCCGCACCGATTCCCGGACAGCCTGAGGGAACGAAAGCTCCGGCAAAGAAAAATACGGCCCACCACACAAACACCATCCACCTCCCTGCCGCACACGTCCGGTTTATCCGCCGAAGAACGAGACCCTGTTCTTGCCCTCCCTCTTTGCTCTGTACATCGCCTGATCAGCCTTACGGAAAAGTTCTTCCTCGTCCCCGGCGTCTGCCGGGAATATACATCCGCCCGTGCTGATCGTTATTCCGAGAGAACTTCCATCATCGGTCGTCAGTTTTGTTCCCGCCACTACTTCACGGATCCTCTCGGCGGTCCTTTCCGCCGCTTCACGTCCTGCTCCAGGAAGCAGCGCGATGAATTCCTCACCGCCGAATCTGAACAGTTGATCGATCTTCCTCAGGTGCTTCCTGACAGTTTCAGCGACGAGTTTCAGAACCTTGTCGCCGGTATCGTGGCCGTACTTGTCATTGAAGAACTTGAAATCGTCAATATCCATTATAAGGAAAGCGAGACATTTCCTGTTACGTGTCGCTCTTTCCATCTCGAGAGGAAGCTGGATCTCGTAGTTGTTCCTGTTGTTGACTCCTGTGAGCCTGTCGATAGAGACCATTCGCTCCAGTTGCCTGTTGTTGTCCAGTACCCTGATGATCCCTTTCGCGATGAGATGATAGTTCATCATCTTTTCGTCCGCCTGCCTTCCCCCGGTGACCGAATGGACCTCTAGCAGACCATATACGAGTCCTTCGCTCCTGAGCGGAAAGAGCATGAGCGTATCGGTCCTTCCATCTACCTTGAAGATGCCGCCGCTCATACGCCCCTTTCCGAGAATGATCACCGGAGCGTCCGAGCTTAGTGAAGGACTGTAGAATCCGCCCGTTTCCGCGTCGGCAAGTGAAGTCTCCCCGATCCGTCCGGATATTCTGATATTAGGAGCCTCGAATTCGCTGAAGAGCATCAGGAAGGCGGAAGCCCCTGGCTCGATCGTACCTGCGAGATCGAGAAGATTCTCGAGCCGGTCTGATGATATTGACTGGTGAATCATCGAGAGACAGAGCCGATATGATCCCGGCAAGGACGGAAGGGACTACCCCTCCCTGGCGCCTTTCAGTTCCGGATACGGCGCTGTATTCCGCCGAGGGCATCTCGAGGGTGATCCTTGACGGGCCCGCTCGCTCGGTAAACTGGACATGCACCTCGCCCCCCCTGCTCTCGGGAAGCCCGCGATCGTAGATCCTGAGCGCGACGAGTTCCTCCATCGCGAGCCACGCCTCACTCATGAGTTCGGAACGTATTCCGGATGAGAGGGCATTCCTGATCCCCTCTATCCTCTTCGCGGACAGAAGCTGTCTGGGGATAAGTCTCGACAGGAGAAAACTGTAGTCTTTCTCGAACCCGTGATGCATAGTACGTCTCGCTTAAGCAGGGTCGTTGTTACGGTCTATTCCATAAGTAATTATACACGAATACGCCCTCGATTTAAAGGGGTTAGGACAGAACCTGGGGCACCAATCCTGCATATGTCCGTATAACAGTCAGGATATCCACGGCAGCTTCTCGACTTGAATGTAGCCGTGGATTTGGATATATTACGCCAGACTTGGAGGTTAGACTG
Organism: Candidatus Krumholzibacteriia bacterium; assembly: GCA_963836185.1. Classification (GTDB taxonomy): domain Bacteria; phylum Krumholzibacteriota; class Krumholzibacteriia; order Krumholzibacteriales; family Krumholzibacteriaceae; genus JAUWCL01. Next base: position 1,623,445 of record CAWIIQ010000001.1, on the reverse strand, counting down.
GATGAGACGCGTTCTGATGCTGCTGCTGACCCTGCTGGCGGCGATTTCCCTTACTGCCTGCTTTCCTGCCGGTAAAAGTGGAAAATCGTCCGGTCAAGCCGATTACGAGGCATCGGTATCCGAGGAAGAGGTCTACTTCCTGTATCCCCAGCTCATGCTGCTGAGCAGGAAACTCGATGAAGCCGAGGCATTCTACAGCCTTGGTGACCTCGACTACTCCCTCTCCCTGAGCGAATCCCTGCTGGGAGATATCAACGATTTCAGATCAACCGGACCGGACATATTCGTCTGCGATCATCTAGACACACTCGAGCACCGCGCGATCATCCTGACCAGTCACATCGAGAATGAAGAGGCGGAAACCGAATGGCGCGACCTGATGACTTCCGTCATCGACTCGATAGGCCAGAACCATGTCGTCGAGGAAGAGATAGAAGTAGTCCTGAACTGGCGAACTGAGCACTGGCTTCAATATTTCCAGGGAAAAGGCAGGAGAAACTTTCACCGGTGGCTCGAACGGGTCGAGATGTACCGTGACATAATCGAGCCCATCCTCGTAGAGCAGGAACTTCCCCGCGACCTCCTCTTTCTCGCCGTGATAGAGAGCGGCCTGAATCTCAACGCGAGATCGAGCGTCAAGGCGACCGGTCCCTGGCAGTTCATGGCCGGAACCGGGCGGCTCTTCGGACTGCGGATCAACTGGTGGATCGATGAACGTAAAGACATTGTAGCCGCTACGTACGCGGCGGCCAACTACCTGAAATATCTGCATGGCCTGTTCGGACGTTGGGATCTTGCCTTGGCTGGATATAATGCCGGCGAGTACAGGGTAGCTGGCGCCATATCCAGGCAGAAGACCGACGACTACTGGCAGCTGCGCCTGCCCAGTCAGACGAAGTGGTTCGTGCCGAAATTCATGGCCGCCCTGACAATAGGCCGGGACCCGGCTGCTTACGGGTTCAAGATCGGGCATGTCGAGCCCGTGACTTTCGACATGGTTACGATCGACCGCTCCACCGATCTGAAACATATATCCAGAGGGGCCGACTGCACGGTCACGAGGATAAAGAAACTCAATCCAACGCTGAAAAGATGGGCCACTCCCCCCGATGCGGAGATAGACATCAAGGTCCCCGAAGGAAAAGGGGACGCGGTGCTGGCGGTTCTGTCCGGCATCCCCCCTGAAGAGCGTGTTTCATGGCACAGGCACAAGGTCCGAAAGGGCGAGACCCTTTCGAGGATAGCGTCGAAATACGAGATATCACAGTCTGAGCTGAAGAAGATAAACAACATCCAGAACGCGCACAAGATCAGGGAAGGCAAGATTCTCCTGATTCCTGTCAAGGACTCAGGGCAGGTAGCCTCTGTGACGAGCAAACCGAAATACAAGGAGTCGCCGAATCTTCCTTCGAAGATCACGATCAAGAAATACACACCGCCGAAGAATCAGACAAAGGTCGTCTACAGGGTCAGGGACGGGGACACTCTGAGCGAGATAGCCGAACGGTATCATGTGGGTCTGAGCAAGGTGAGAAGATGGAACAACCTGCGCAACAGTTCTACCATCCACCCGGGGCAGAGTCTCGTGATATACCTTCCTACCGGATCGAATGTCAATACGGCCGATTCCGGCAGCATGGAAGGTAAGAAAAAGGTCTACCACACTGTCAGAAAAGGCGAGACGCTAAGTTCGATCAGCAGAAGGTACCGGACCAGGGTATCGGATATACTGGCCTGGAACAACAGTGTGAAGAAGGATCTCGTCTTCCCCGGTGACAGGCTGATGATCTGGGTCGAATCAGACTGACTTATCCCCCGAGGAGAGCGAGCTCTTTCCATCAGGGATATCTATTCGCGGAATACGGCCAGCCAGAAGGCAGTTTGTCCCGATACTGATACCTGAAGGAATCCTGGTCCCCTTGCCCGCGAGTGTCACCCCGAAATCGAGATACTCCGGCTGGATATCATTGGCGGTCCTGGCATCACCGGCGCCGATCACGGCATCGCTTCCTACACGGACTTCCTTGTCTAGGATGACATTCTTCAGCCGGGAGCCCTTCCCTATTACACAATCCTGCAGGATGACCGATCCCTCGACGACGGCGCCTTTCTCTACGATCACCCCGGGAGACAGGACTGATGAAAGGACTGTTCCGGAGATCACTGAGCCACTGCAGATCATCGATCTCTCGATTCTGGCCCCCTTCATCATCCTCATCGGCGGATGGTCGTTAGGGGCGGTCATAACGCCGTAACCTTCACCCGACAGTTTCAGACGGGGCTGCTTTGAAAGCAGAGAGAGCGATGCCATGTAGTAAGACTTCATGGTCCCTATATCGAGCCAGAAGCCTTGATATCTGTAGGCGGTTATCTTCCCCCTCGCGACGAGGTCCGGTATGACATGCTTGCCGAAATCGAGATCGTCGTGCGATTTCTTGATCCTCTCCATCGTGCTCATCAGGAAACGGCGATCGAAGATATATATCCCCATCGAGGCGAGCCTGCTTCTCGTTTTCAGAGGCTTTTCATCGAAGCGGAGGATCTTTCCCTTTGAGTCGGCAGTGGCGATACCGAAATGCCTGGTCATGCTCGCTGGAACATCTGTCACCGCTACAGTTGCCGGCCTGCCGGAAGCTATGTGATACTTGAGAAATTCTCCATAGTCCATGTTATATACATGGTCGCCTGACAGGATCAGCACATGCTCTGAATCAAGAGATTCCAGTATCGACATGTTCTGGTAGAGAGCGTCAGCAGTTCCCTTGTACCAGTCCGCAGCCCTGAAACCAAGATGCGGATGCAGTATGTGAAGTCCTCCTGTCGCACGGTCAAGATCCCAGGGCTTCCCTATTCCCAGGTGGCGTTCAAGCGAGCGGGATATATACTGTGCAAGGACGTATACCTCGCCGATCCCCGACCTTACGCAGTTAGTTATCGTAAAATCAATTATCCTGTATTTTCCGGCGAAGGGAACGGCAGGTTTCGCCCTGTTTGAAGTCAGCAGGCTGAGACGTTTCCCGACTCCACCGGCCAGTATGAATGCCGACATCTGCTTGATCATTCCTCGTCCCTCACCCTTTCACCCGGCTCGACGATCCTGCCCTGTTTTACGGCGATGCCGTTCCTGATCGAAGCTCCCTTTCCGATAACGGTTATATCGCCTGACCTGGATGAGACTTTCCCGACGATGGCGCCGGTCCCTACAGTCACATCCTTGTCGAGTATCGTCCTCTCTACCATCGCGCCCTCTCGGACCCTCGTCCGGGAGAATATTATGCTGTTGCTGACTTCCGCTCCTTTTTCAACAACGGCGCCGGGAAAGAGGATGCTGTTGTTGACCCTGCCCTCTATCCTGCAGCCGCAGGCCGTTATCGAACCGGAGACCTCGGAACCCTGGCAGAAGCGTGCGGGCGGAAGATCCTCGCCCCGGGTATATATGGGCCATCCCTTCTGTGATATCAGCGACGATCCCCTGAGAAGCCTCATCGACGCCCCGTAATACGCGGGTAGCGACCCGATATCCTCCCAGTAAGATTCGAATGGAAAGGCGTATACATTTCCATCCTCTATCATGGGAAGAAGCATGTCGAACACGATATCGGTCCTGCTCCCTTTCAGAATCTTCGAGAGAAGACGCGCGTCGAACAGGTACATCCCGAGCGATGCCCTGTCGCTCGCCAGTGCACGCTTCGGTTTCTCCCTGAACTGCCTGACTATCCCGTTTCTGCTGCACCTGACCATGCCGAATCTCGAGACGTCTTTCGGCGAGACCTTCTTGCAGGCTATAGTGACGGGGCCGTTGTGGGAGAGATGATATGCGACGATCTCACCGTAATCGGCGGTATAAACCTGATCGCCCGATAGGACGAGCACGAGCTCACATCCTGAGTTTCTTATGATATCCCGATTCTGGTAAAGAGCGTCGGCTGTGCCAAGATACCAGTGAGCTGCTTCTCCCCGGTATGAAGGGTGCAGGATAGTCACGCCGCCATGCTTCCTGTCGAGGTCCCATGGTTTGCCCATCCTTATATGCTCTATCAGTGATTTCGGGTTGTACTGCGCGAGGATGTTTATATCGGTCAGTCCTGAATGGACACAATTGCTCAGACAGAAATCGATGACTCTGTAACGACCCCCGAAAGGGACTGCCGTCCTGGCCCTGTGCCGTGTAAGAACCGAGAGTCCCTCACTGGTTCCGCCAGCCAGTATCATTGTGAGGATCTTCAACCGGCTGCAACACCCCCGGGCTCCCGTAAACGGCCCTGTCAGAATGAGACGAGTAGTGAGACACGATGGGTCGTATCGAGAACATCATGCATGAGAAAAGCGTAATCTATGCCGAGATTGAATTTCCACGAGGTGAAGTCCTGAAGGAGGAATCCCGCGCCCGCTGTCCAGCGGCCCATGTCGTTGCCGCCCCTCAGGGCTACGAGGTCACGGATGAGCAGTTCTGCGCCGAAATGGAAGTCAGCGCTGGCGCTGCCGATCCAGTACTGGGAGACCCACTTTCTGTTCTCAAATCTGAAATCACCATCCGCTGCAAGGACAAGAACACTGTTCATGCTGTTAATGCTCACAGGCCAAGACAGGCCGGCCTTGATCGCCGGATAGATGAACTCGCGCTTCCCCGTGCTCCAGCTTATAAATGTGCCTGTGATATCCTGGAGCTTGAGACCGACAGCGAGGTCGCGCCAGATGCCACGTCTGACGTAGCCGAGGTCGAGGCCGAGGCCAAAACTCGAGACTCCCGTCACCTGGTCGTTCCTGATGAACTTCAGAGTAGCTCCGACATCGCCCCAGCTCATCATCTGCCCGTAGGACAGGAAGACCGCCAGGTCGTTGACGCTTTCCTCGGGGTAGTTCCTGTAGTCGAAATTGAGGCTCTCACCGTTCCAGGGCTCGAACCTGTCATCGCCGTCAGAGTTGTCTATCATCCCTTCGTTCAGTGGAACGATCCGGATATTATCGATGCCCATATGTATTAGAGATACTCCCCAGCCCGACTTCCCGTTTTTCAGGGGAAATACGGTGGAGAAGTAGTTGTAGTCGATCAGTTCTCCGAATCGCTCGGAATGCATCAGAGATATCTCCATGCTTCCCGGGGTCGTCAGAAAAGAGGAGAAATCGGCTATTCCTGCAGGGTTCCAGTATGTCGTGGTAGCGTCGTTAGCGACCGCGATGAAAGCGCCTCCCATAGCCATCGCCCTCGCGCCGCCGCCCAGGGCCATGAACTCACCGGCATATTTTTCAGCAGCCGCGTCGACAGTGAGGCCCGGTATCAGCATCAGGCACAACACGAAATGACGGATCCGCATGCAACTCTCCGATTTCCCAGGGGGTATATATTCAGAACTCCAAATCTATAGCAGCGAACGGCCGGCACTTGTAACGTATTAATTATAACAAACATCATAATCCGAAACAAATATTAAAACAACTCCTCCGGCATTCCCTGTCAACCCAGCCCGAACTCCTTGAGCCTCCTGTAGAGCGTCCTTTCAGACATTCCGAGCTGCCTGGCGGTTCTTCTCCTGTTCCCGCCGTTTCTGGACAGGGCCTCCCTTATAGCTTCCTTTTCGATGCTGTTCAGGTCGGGATGCAGTTCGTCACCGGCTTCCTCGACCTCGACCCAGGACCCCCATCTTCCAGGGGCCGAGCCCTGCTCCTGTTTGTCCCTGAGCATATGCAGGATCTCCCTGACATCGTTATGCAGGGAAAGAAGGGAGTTTATTATCAGCTCCCTCTCCACCTCATCGCGTGTCTTGTTGACATGTACCGGCAGGCCCGGGAAAGCCTGGCTTTCTCCGGCAGCCCTGTCCTGGATCCGTTTTTCTATCTCCTCGGTCTCTATCTGGGAAGCCCTGCTCAACACGACGAGATTGTCGATCATGTTGGAGAGTTCACGCACATTGCCCGGCCATGGATATCGGACGAGCAGCTCCATGCCTTTACTGTCTATCCCCTTGATCGTCTTTCCATGCCGTTTTGCGGACGTGCGCAGGAAATGCCGGACGAGAAAGGGGATATCTTCCTGCCTCGCCCTCAGGGGCGGTATCCTTATCTGGACGACCTTGAGCCTGTAGTACAGGTCCTTCCTGAAGATTCCCTGTTCTACGGCGCTCTCCAGTTCCCTGTTCGTCGCCGCGAGCAGCCTGACGTCGGCGTGTAGCCTCTCGACTCCGCCCACCCTGATGAATTCACCTGTTTCGAGTACTCTCAGGAGCTTGACCTGCATCCCGAGCGACATCTCGCCGACCTCATCGAGAAGAAGAGTCCCCGTATCGGCACGTTCGAAGAGTCCCCGCCTCCGGGCAACGGCTCCTGTAAAGGCTCCCTTCTCGTGCCCGAAGAGTTCACTCTCGAGGACCCCTTCAGCCAGGGCGCCGACGTTCACAGCCTCGAAGGGCTTCGAGCTGCGCTTGCTCATCATATGAAGGACCTTTGCCGTCAGTTCCTTGCCGGACCCGCTTTCTCCCTCTATCAGCACGGAGACTTCTGTAGGCGCTACCTGCATCGCCATCTCGAGCATCTCGTTAAGAGGCTCGGACCGTCCCACTATACCGGCCGCGCTTTTCAGCCTGCGCAGAGATATCAGGTTGATCGCCCTTACAAAGAAATCCTCGCGGTCGACAGGTTCGGGAACGTAGAGGTCAACGCCTGCCTGCCTGTCGGTACCTTCGGACCCTTTCTCTTCGGAAGGGCCGAACACAATGGCGTCAAACTTTATGAACGTCCTGGTAAAACGCTTTATCAGTGTACGGTGACTGGATTGGCCGGAAGTGGAGTCAATAACGAGGATTATTCCTCCAGGCGGCTCATCGAGTCCAAGCGCCTCGGAAACAGATACGAGCCTTCGAAGATGCAGACTTTCCTCGGAAGCGAGTTCCTCGAGGATCTCTCCTACCTGGTCCGTTTCGACTATCGCCCATATCTCGGGATTCATGACGATCACTCCACCTCGTACAGCTTAGTCTTCTCCCTGAGAGTCTGACGGCTGATGCCGAGTATCCTCGCCGCCTGGGATTTGTTCCCGCCGGTCTCATCGAGGGTCTTGATTATCAGCTTCTTCTCCATATCCCGGATGCTGATCGGACCCAGGGAGGCAAAATCGTCAGCGCCTGTTCCATCACCGCTGTCCAGGCACTCCCCAGTTATCTCGGCGGGGATGTATTCGGGTAAAAGTTCCTCTTCGGCGTCGAGCAGTATCGCCCGCTCGATAACGTTCTTGAGTTCTCGCACATTGCCGGGCCAGGAGTATCCCTGGAGGATAGCCATCACTTCCTTGCCCGCTTTTTTGATGTTCTTCTTGAATTCCTTGTTGAACATCGAAATGAAGTGGTTCGTCAGAAGAGGGATGTCTTCCTTTCTTTCACGCAGCGCGGGAAGGTTTATCGGAATGACCTTAAGCCTGTAATAAAGGTCGTTTCTGAATATGCCCTCCTTTATGGAGACCTTCAGGTCACGGTTTGTCGCAGAGATTATCCTCGTATTGACCCTCAGGTCCTTTACCCCGCCGACTCGCCGGAATGTCTTGTTTTCCAGAACTCGCAACAGCCTGCTCTGAAGTGTGATTCCCATCTCGCCGATCTCATCGAGGAAGATCGTCCCCCCCTCGGCGAGCTCGAAAAGCCCCTTCTTTCTCATCTTGGCGTCGGTGAATGCTCCCTTCTCGTGACCGAAAAGCTCGCTCTCGAGAAGTGACTCGGGCAGAGCGGCGCAGTTTATCTCCAGGAACGGCCTCGTCCTTCCGCCTTCGCTCGCGTCGTGGATCGCCCTTGCGACAAGCTCTTTTCCCGTCCCGCTTTCTCCCTGTATGAGGATCGTGCTGGCCCTGCTCTCGCCGATCTTCCTGATCGTCTCGAAGACCTCCTGCATCACCTCGCTCTTGCCGATGAAGCTCTTGATATTGTAATTCTCGCTGACCTTTTTCTTCATACCGTCTAGCTCGGTCTTGAGCTGCCTGTTTTCAAGCGCGTGCCTGATGGCGAGCTTCATCTTTTCGAGTTGAAACGGTTTGAGCATAAAATCGTAGGCGCCGCCCTTGAGAGCGTCGACGGCAGTCTCGACCTCGCCGTACGCTGTCATCATGATCACGGGCAGTTCGGGATCCTCTTTTTTCAATGTCTTGAGGATATCTATTCCGCTCTTGTCCGGAAGCTTCAGGTCGAGGATGACGATGTCGGCAGGATCGTCCTTGAACGTCTTGATCCCCGTCTTCCCGTCCTCGGCATCCGCAACGTCATACCCGTCGTTTCGAAGCGCCTCTCCCAGCGACCACCTGATCGCCTTCTCATCGTCTACTACAAGAACTCTTCCCGGCATATCCGCCCTTTCAGGTTGTAACCCCTACCTCTCCCGCAATCGCGGACGCCATCTTCCTCGGCAGCCTGACACGGAATGTGGTACCTCTGCTAATCCTGCCCTCGTGGGATATACTCCCGCCGTGATTCTCGACTATCTTGCGCGTTATCGACAACCCGAGCCCCGTACCCTCTGATCTGGTCGTAAAGAACGGGTTGTAGATCTTGTCGGATGCGTCTCCGGAGATGCCGCATCCATCGTCCTCGAACAGCATGACTATGCTCGACGGGTCCTCCGCCATACCCAGCCGGACGTTGACTCCGCCTCCCTCGTCGCAGGCTTCTATCGCGTTCATGACGAGATTGAGAACTACCTGTTTTATCTGGTCCCTGTCGAGGAAACAGCCGTCGTCTTCCAGTGATTTCTCGACCATGATATCTACGCCGGCCTCTCTGGCCTGGTCCGATACGAGCATTACCGCTTCATCGATCACTCCGCTTATGGAGAGCTCGGCCGGTCTCGGCGTAAGCGGCCTGGCGAACTGGAGAAGGCTCGTGATTATCCCGTCCAGCCTCCTGATCTCTTCGAGGATCACGTTTATATACCTGATCTTGTCGGTATCCCCGTTGAGTTTTTCCCTGAGTACCTGGGCAGTGGTAGCTATTCCAGTCAACGGATTGCGGATCTCATGGGCGACCCCCGCCGAGAGCTCCCCGAGCGAACGCAGCCTGTCGGCCCTTCTGAGTTCCTCCTCCATAGCCTTCTGGGATGTGAGGTCCTCGAATACGACGACGAGAGACTTGCCGTTGTACTCATCGCTCTCGACCAGGGTCGAATTGAGCCTGACGGGGATAGTATCGCCGGAAGGTATTGACAGGACACCTTCGAGGGAATGGTTCCTGTCCGTCGCGAAGAGAAGATGCTCGAAAAGACTGTCGCTTCCGTATGGATTCCGGAAGATCTCATCGAATCTAAGCTTTCTGTCGGCCGAATCTCCGAGTATCTCCCTCGCCCGGCTGTTGACAAATACTATCTCGCCGGACCTGTCTGTCTTGAGCACTCCGTTATTGATATTCTCGAGGATCGTCTCGTTGAAATCCTTCAGCGTCCTTAACCTGCTTATATTGACCGCGTTGGCGACTTCCTCCGTGAGGATCGTCTGGATAGTAGTGAGGAAGTGGTAGTCACCGATATATTCACGCCTCGACGAGTATTTCTTTCTCAGTACGAGAAATCCCAGCCATCTGCCCTTTGAAGAGCAGCGGTATAGCGGAGTTGCTCCAGTTTTTCCTGGCTGCCAGGCATGTTACCGGTATGCCGTCCTTGAAGCTGTCGAGACTGAATATCTCCGGCTGCAGCCTGTCGTTCTTCTGGGCCTCGACAAGCAGGTTCACGGCGGTCTGGAGATATTTCATCTCCATGTTATAAGAGGTCCTGACCTGCAGGACCTTTCCACCGAAGCTGAACAGCAGAAGAGCCGACCCGTCAGCCTCCATGTACTTGCACAGGGCCATCAGGAAGCGGTCCAGAGCGTCGTTCCAGTTCTCGTTGGAGCTGATGTCCCTTCCCATCTGGAAGAGCATCTTGAGGCGGGTAACGTGCCTGTTAAGCGAATCCTTTGCCTGTCCCAGGTCCTCGTTCGCCTTGACGACGCGTTTCTTCAGGTCGTTTCTGCTCTCTTCAAGCTCTTTTCGGACATTATCCTGGCTGTCTATGGAGATATTGGCGTACGCAGCGTCCACGACCTCCCCGATCTTGACAAGATCGAACGGTTTCTGGATGTAGTCGAAGACGTTGAGCCTGATCGCGTCGATAGTTGAATCGACCGAGGCGAAGCCTGTCATGATGACACACTTCATGCAGGGATGATCGTTCTGGTATCGTGATATCAGGTCGAGACCGCTGCAGTCGGGGAGTTTGAGGTCTACAAGAGCGACATCGAATGAGCGATCCCCCAGAAGGGCCTCGGCACAGGCTCCGTCGCCGGCGACTCCGACCTCGTATCCCCTTTCTATGAGATACTGCTCAAGGATCTCGAGAACGGACTGTTCATCATCTATGATGAGTACAGAACCTTTTCCCGCCAATGGGCACCTCCTGAGAAGTTTTCGCCGGTATTATTAGCATAAGCCCGGTTCCAGCGCAAGCATTACCGCTATGCTGTCATGACAGAAATAATCTCAATATGATGATATTGTTTGGGATATCAGAACGAGAATGTCCCTGCTGTCATACTGACGCATTCCGCTCGATGAACGCTAGCAGTACTTTCAGCGATTCATCAGGAACGTGCGTAAAGAAGACTGCGACCCTGAAGGGACCGACGTGCCCGGCTGCTTCTTCAGGCTCCACCCTGACTACCACACCATCGAATCCCACACGGATACCCTTGTCGTCAGGATCATCGTTTGTAGGGATGAAGAGTTCCATGCGAACCTTTGTCAGAGGCTCGATTATGTGAGGGACCTCGAAATAAACGCCATTCTCACTGATATTGAGAGTCTTGCCGACAGACTCGGATGGACCGCCCTCGACAGCGATAGGCAGTTCAGCCGCGACTCTCGGCGATTTACGTCTGTCAGAGAGAGAAGTCATTGCAACTCCTGTTCTTCCCGGCAGAACCGGGGACACTGACATGAGTGCGATGCCTGTCCATTGGCCGGAATCATCACGGATGCCGGCCGGTGCGGAGACTTTCTAGCGTTTCTTCTTCTTGTGACGGTCCTTGCGCAACCGTTTTTTCCTCTTGTGGGTCGCTATCTTTTTTCTTTTCCGCTTCTTTCCACTCGGCATATTAATTCCTGTTCTTCAACGCCGCTACGGTGTCCTACATTATCGAGAAAGCAATATATAAAGAATCCGTCCGCTGTTTGCAAACGGATTCTGGCGATTTCTCAGGACTGTACGGTCTGATCAGACGTTAACCTTTGTCTTCAGCTCGTTTGACGCCTTGAAATAGGGCACCAGCTTAGCTGGCACATCGACCGAATCTCCCGTCCTGGGATTCCTCGCCTTCCTGGGATTGCGGCTCTTCACCTTGAAGCTGCCGAACCCGCGTAATTCCACCTTGTCACCTTCGGCCAAAGCCTTACAGATGTTGTCGATGATCAGATTGACGATTACGCTCGTGTCTTTCTTGCTCAGGCCCGTATCCCTGGCGATTTCCTCGACGAGATCTGCCTTCGTCATAGCCGTTCACCCCGTTCGCTAAAAGTGGACCTTAAAAAAGCCTCCCTCCGGCTTTTTTATCTCTTCCCACTTGATAAACTTGCTTCGCCTCATAGATATCACACGGGCAAATCGTTGTCAAAAAGAAAATTGTCCGAACGAGACATTTTTTTTCCACTTCGCGGGGAGATATCAGATGAGATCGGGATGAAGGTTGAATCGGATGCGGCGTCTGTGCTACAATAAATAAAGTTCCCCGCATCGAACGTGTACCCCTGTCCGACGATTTCTTCAACACGTGAGGATGAGAAACACGTCAGGGACAAACCACGAGAACGCAGGGAACTTTCCGCGTGCAGTTACCTGCATAATCAAGAGTCATGCCACGCAGACTGATGTCGCGTGGTATGTCTTATCTGCTGTAATGACACCATGATAGAGAGACACTCTGATAGCGGCCATAAACCCCCGCTTATCCGTTATTGCGGTTCGGCAGAGCAAAATGAGGGAATGACAAGGCGATATGAAGGACGACGGGGTCGTTCAGTCTTTCCTGCCCGCCCGGTAATGTTTGAGGAACCTCAGGCAGCCGGGATCGATCCCGGCAAGGGCCTCTGAAGCCTTCAGCAGATCGACGAGCTTACCGTCGGTAGGGTCGCATATTACGGAGTCCAGCCCGTGAGATACAGCCATCGAGAGAAACGCGCTGTTGACTACTTTCCTCTTCGGCAGGCCGTATGAGACGTTCGAAAGGCCTCCTATCCTGTGATACCCGGGCAGCTCGGATGTGAGTGCGCGAAGTGTGGCAAGCGCGGTCGCAAGCCCCTCGCTCCCTGTCGCCACCGGTTGAAATACGGGGTCGAAATATATCCTGCCCGGCTCCATCCCGCTCTCGGTAGCGATGATGACCGCTTCCCTGGCAAGCCCGAGACGTTCATCGGCCCGCGGAGGTATCCCGTCCTCAGTCTTGAGCATTATGATGACTCCCGCTCCCGCCTGTGCGAGGACCGGCAGCATCTTCTTGAGGAGCTCCTCATCGGCGTTAAGAGAGTTGACGATGCACCGCTGTCCGAATTCGGCGGCGCATTTCTCGAGGACGGCAGTGTCGGGGCTGTCGGCCGAGATCCCCCTGTCGAACTTTTCGAGTATCGCCTTTCCGGCCCAGAGAATAGTCTCCAGTTCCCTGTCCATCAGCATCGCCGCGTTAATATCGATCCAAGAGGCTCCCGCTTCGATCTGTTCCCCGGCAGTCGACAGAAGAAGCTCGAGATCGCGGTTCTCGAAGATCTTTCGGATCTTCGTGTTCGTGCTGTTCAGTTTCTCTCCGATTATGATCGTCTCGTCGAATTTCATCTATAATGCCGTCCTGCCGCGGTCGCGGCGTCTAGAGGTTATGTCCCGCGAGCTTTGTGAACCTGAAGAGGACACGGAAGAGCTCTGAGCCCGCCTCGGTAAGCTCGACGTCCCTCCTGTCCATCATTATGCCGGCGGTCTCGAGCGCCTTGTCAAGTCCGTGGACCTCGAACTCCGGTTCCATCTTCCAGGTGAAACTCGGAACGAACTTAGGCGGGTAGCCGGTATAGAATACGTTCGCGTTGAACCCGATGACCGAACCGGTGTTGATCCTCGTGTTGATCGCGATCTTGGAATGATCCCCGCAGACAAGCCCGAAAAAGCGCCGCCCGGTATTCCTTACCGCGCCTGCGCACCATGCCTTTATCTTGCCGTAGTTATTCTTCAGATCGCTGTTTGCTGTGCCCGCTCCGATGTTGACCCATGATCCTATATACGAGTGGCCGAGGAATCCCTCGTGCTGTTTGTTCGTGTAGCCGGCAATGACCGATTCTCCCACCTCACCGCCTATCCTGCATTGCTCGCCTATCGAAGTGCCTTTTCCTACCTTTGCCCCGCCCCTGATGATAGTGAGCTTTCCTATATAGCACGGCCCGTATATTATCGCGTTCGGTTCTATCACAGCTCCGTCAGCGATTATGATAGGCCCCGAGGAGGCGTCCAGGACGGTACCGGACCTTACCTCGACACTCTCGCCTATCAGTATATCTTCCTCATTTATCAGATCGACCCCGCGGTAGAGAGCAGATTCCGGTGCGGCCCCCCTGAGAGGGTTCTTCGAGAAATCGTCCTCAATACAGGGACCGTTCTCCACGATGATCTGCCAGTAGAAGGAGAGCAGTTTGACATTCGTATCCTTTACCTTGACACCGTTCTTTTCGGCCCAGGCCGCCAGGTCCTCATCGTATCCGGACCCGACCTCTTCGAGGCCGTTTTCGCCGGAGGCATTCTTGATGCCGTTAAGTACCTTCTCTACCTTCTCGTCCGAGAGTGCCGAAAGGAGGTACTCTCCGAAGGAAACGGTCTTCTCCGCATCGAGCTTTGCCGCAACCGGCATGCCGTTCTTGCTGAGGACCTCGTTCATATCAAGCCCGTCGGCAAGCTGCGCCAAGTCATCCGCGTACGCGAGGAGCCTTCCATTGACGAAGAATGTTCCAGCGCCCGTCGGCTCATTGACCACGGCAGCGGGCTCACCCTCTGCTCCCTTCCATCTCTCCCTGATCGTATCGGCAAGATACGGCCTGCATATGATACCGACAGCCTCGTGTTTCACGTCTCCCCTGATACGCTCGATCAATGTCTGCGTACCTATGAGCAGATCAAAAACAGGTTTATTGAGTGTAAGTGGAAAGAAGTTGGGGAATCTGTCGTCCTCGAAGATGCATAGAGCCTTGAGGTCCTCGCTGCCTTCCATGGCGTTCAGCATCCTTTCGGTCTTGGCGCCCGGGCCCCTGGGTAGGTCCGGATATAAAAAAAGTGGAGTTGACGGGGATCGAACCCGTGACCTCTTGTCTGCCAGACAAGTGCTCTCCCAGCTGAGCTACAACCCCAACCCGCGATATATTATCAAAAAAGCGGCCTGCGTCAAGTAAAAATGCCCGGAGATCGCCAGCTGCTCCTCCATATCCCCCCCAAATCACTTGACACTGCTGTATAATGAAAATACCTTTCCGCTGTGCCGGAGTGGTGAAACTGGTAGACGCAGGGGACTCAAAATCCCCCGGGGGCAACTCCATCCGGGTTCGATTCCCGGCTCCGGCACCATTTGGTATCAACGGGTCAGGCAGATCCTCCTGCCGTTATTTCTTTATCGGCTGAAACAGCCATCCATCTCCCTTTTTTACTACGTGCCCGAGACTTGGAAACGGAACAAAATGCTGCCCTATTACCCAGGCGTTCTCCCTCGCAACAAGATCGAAAATCTTCCTTTTACTGGCCTCGGCCTTATCGGGCAAAATGTCATATATGGGTAACCAATCAGGATATTCCAGATGCAAAGGATATAATACTGTGTCCCCGATGTAATATAGGTGTTCATCTTTTGAGGAAAATGACACGACTATATGACCGGGAGTATGTCCGGAAGCTTCGATTATGTTAACTCCGGGAAAGATCTCGGATTCTTCTTCTAGAAAATTCATCCTGTCTTTGATGGGACTGAGTTGTTCACGTGCTGTATTCACAAAGAATTCATAGGTTTTGTCAAAGGCCTTATCAGAAAACCAGAAATCCCACTCGCCTTTCCACATATAGTAACGAGCATTGGCATAAACAGGCTCTCCCTTATCATCAAGCGTACCACCAATATGATCAGGATGTGCGTGTGTAATGATGATGGTATCTATCTCAGATGGTTCAATTCCGATAGATTTCATGGTAATGGGTAGTTTGCCATTATTTGGCAACACATTCCCGGCTCCCATATCAACAAGAATCAGTTGTTCTCCATTTTTAACAATAAGATGTGTATAGGGTGTATAAATAGGTCCAGTAGGTAAGTTATGTTCACTTAAGACTTTTTCAACTTGTTCTTCAGGGACATTTTTAAAAAAGTGGTCATAACCATAATCAAAGCCACCGTCGTTTATACAATAGCATTCAAGATCACCAATCTTAAAACGGCATGATTCTCCTTCATTTTCAGATATCAACGTAAAAGGATGATTCATTCCAAATAAATTTCTGGATGCGATAAAAGAAGCGGAAGAGAGAGCACCCAATTTTAAGAACGTTCTGCGATTAAAGGTATTCTTCATTTTTAACTCCTCCTTCTGTTAACAAAACGTTGAACCCTTTGTATTGTAAACGCCTTATTTTCTCAATTCCAGTTTCTTGTGGACAAATTTTGCAATTTCCAAGTGGCAGCTGGTCATTGGATGCCATTCGTCATACCATAAGAATTCATCAGGGTGAGGAAATTTGTACGAGTCCTTCCAGGGGGTATCAGTATTCGAATATTTTTCACTCTTGATCAATTCATTCATAAAAGTAAAAATATCGATGAATGTGATCTCTACATCAGGGGATTTCACAATTAATCCGGTTTCTTCATTCAATAACATTTCAGATATTTCATCGTTGAACTCAGATATCAATACCCGAACTTGCGGTATTAGATCATGATACTCAGTTTCCGGACCATATCCTGGCGCTGATGTCAGATCAAAGTTGTTAAAAACGACAAGCCTCTTTGCTCCTTTTTCAATTAGCCTTTGAATTCCTTTCTAAATATTTGATACCGAGCGAGCGGGATCATCTTTTGCATCCCAGTAGTCGTTTATTCCGATCCTGATTGTATAAAGAGTTTTTGCTGGTTCAGATGTCATCGAATAGTTTTCAACCTGCCAATTGAAACCCGACCAATCCAGTCCAGCAAAATGACCTGAATCAGTTCTAGCACCACCCCAAGCCCTGTTGTCCAAATTATCACAATTCAGCATATCCGATAAATATTCGACCCAGACTTTCCCATTTGTATCTCTGTTAAAGCCGTGGCCATCAACATGACCGTTATCTGTAAAACTGTCTCCAAAGGCCACGATCTTGTTGATATCCTGGGAGTGCCCGGGCGAGGCTATATCAGCAGCACCTTTTGCTGGTGGCTCCGATCCCGCTTTCACGACCTGGTGCGCTGAAGCACCTGCGATGAAGACCGATGCGATCAATAGCAATATTCTCTTGCCCATTGTGTTCCCCCTGTGCCCCTGGTATTCAGCTTTTGTAGTTTTTCCTAGGAAGATGTACTGATACTACATGTGCAGTGCCTGGGTGTCAAATCAACGTGAAGATGTGAATTGTGCCTAAATTGTGCCTACGAATATCAAATATATCCAAACAAAGACGAATATATCCAAAACGCCTTCAGAATCTGTTGCCGGATATATAGTTGAAAATCAATAAATTACGAATACTCTATGTACCGTCTCAAAATCCCCCGGGGGCAACTCCATCCGGGTTCGATTCCCGGCTCCGGCACCATTATTACCCGACATATTCCATCGAAGTATTGTCACAGGTCATTGAAGTAGCTGTACTTTGCAACAGTCTCGTCGTACAAGTCCTGTTCTCCTGCCAGCATCTCTTTGAAGTGATCATCATCCCTTAGGTTGTTGTAAAAAGGATTAGTGAGCAGATCCCTGTAGAATATGAAGGGATTTCTTCTCGTTCCACGGATCTCTCTATTCAGAGCCGCTATTGCTTCATCCTTCATATCGAGCATCGCCAGTATCGCGGAATTTCTATAAAGGGCCAGCGCTTCTTTCTTCTCTCCACGTGCAGCGAAGAGCAGGGCCTTGCAGTAAGGTAACCCGCCATAGTTCGGATGTGTTTTTTGCATTTCGCTGATGAGTTCCTCGACCCTTTCGAGATTGTTCATCTGTACCATGAGAGAAATATATCTGCCCGGAAACATGAGTGCCACTGGTGCCAGCTCAAAATATTCCTCGAAGTAATGTGCGGCATTTTCGAAATCGTCCATGTTCATGTAGCAGATAGCGATCTTGTATGGTGTCCAGAAGTAATAAGGGTCCAGTGATGAAGACCTCTGTAGAAATCTCAAGGCTTGCTCGTACAGCCCGTGGTAGAGAAGACATGTACCTGCCAGGAAGTTCACATCGCCGATATTGGGATTGATCTCGAGAGCCTTCTGCAAATACTTAAAGGCTTTATCGCGTTCATTTTCGTGTACGTAGAGAACATATCCCTTCATCGCGTTCATTGTCGCCGACTCAGGATCCAGAGCATATGCTCTCTCGGCATAATATTTCACACTATCGGCGTCGCTCTTGCTGTCAGTCACCTGGAAATGGTGCTCAAAGGCCCAGACTAATCCAAAATACGCCATTGCGTAATTTGGATCGATCTCTATAGTCCGATGCAGCATCGATCCCGGCCTGGAAGTCAGCTTCTTCGAATGTGATCACGTATTTGCTCTTAACGAGATATATCCCCCTCGTGTAGTACTCGTACGCTTCGATGTTGCTTCGCAGGGTCTCAGCGGATCTTTTCGAGCCCTGGACCAGCTCGAGTTTCAATGCCTGCGCTATCGCATGCGAAATCTTGTCCTGCACCTCAAACACGTTTTCGTAACGCTCATCGTACGTGTCAGCCCACAGGTGAAAACCGGTCTCCGTCTCTATGAGCTGCGCCCTGACTCGTATCCTGTTTCCTTCCTTTTGAACAGTTCCTTCCAGAATATTTCCAACTCCTAGATCGGCCCCTATATCCTTTATATCAGTCTCTGTTTCCTTGAACTTCATCACAGATGTGGTCGAAATGACCTTGAGCTCGTGAATTTCCGACAGGATACCGTTTACAGCATCAGTTATACCCAGGCAGACATGTGCCTGGTCTTGTCCGGAACTAAAATCCCTGAAGGGGAGCACTGCTATTGAATGGCTCCAGCGCCGGGCCAGTTCGTTGTCCACAGCGGTCAGTTTTTGTTCTATTTCGATATGATCTCTTGTCAACCTTTTTACGACAAACACACTGATAGCGATCAGGCATGCAGCGATGATGAGAATTACCAGAAGTTTCCTGATCATGCTATTCCCGCTCGGCTTCCTGTACGAGCCGCCGGAAGATTGCATGGAAAATTCCTTCAGGCGCGCGGCAAGCTCTGATGTATGCCCGAAGCGGTCCGATGGCTCCTTCGCGAGACACCTACACACTATCTCTGCCAGAGTGTCTGGCAGCTGGTGTCGAATCTCACAGATCGGCTTTATTTCCTCATGGACTATACAATAGAGAAGCGCCGCCTCGTGTTCACCCTTGAAAGGAGGCTCACCGGAAAGCATCTCGTAGAACATTACTCCGAGAGAGAAAATATCAGATCGGTGATCTACTTCTTCCCCCCTTGCCTGCTCGGGCGACATGTAGGCGGCTGTTCCGAGCGTACTCGCCTCCTTGGTCAGTCTCGTCCGGCCGGCAAGCTTGGCCAGTCCGAAGTCGATTATCTTCACTTCCCCATCGCTCGTGATGATTATGTTAGATGGCTTTATGTCCCTGTGGACGATGTCCTTCTGGTGTGCTTTTGAAAGGCCAGAGGCGATCTGGGATGCTATATCGATCGATTCCTCTACACTGAGCTCTCCTCTGTCAATCCTCTCGCGAAGTGTCTCTCCGTCGTAGAGAGCCATTACGATGAAAGTGACTCCATCCTCGGTCTCATCTATTTCATAGATCGTCCCGATGTTTGAGTGATCGATCGCCGAGGCGGCCTTAGCCTCGTGTATGAACCTCTTTGTCGCATCGGGATCAGAGCTTAGATGAACGGGCAGGAACTTTATTGCCACCTTGCGGTCCAGCTTCGTGTCAACTGCACGATAGACCATACCCATCCCGCCCTGTCCGAGCTTATCTAAGATTCTATAATGAGATATTGTTTCCCCTAGCATGGTGAGATGATTCTAGCCAAGGCAGGTGCGGGTGTCAAAATGATTGTAGCATGAGAATTGTGCCTAAATTGTGCCTGATAACATCAAACATATTCGTACAAAAACGAACATATTCAAATCGTTCTCAGATTCTGTTGTCGGATATATGTAGTTGAAAATCAACGATTTCCAAATACTCGGTTTCCCGTCTCAAAATCCCCTGGGGGCAACCTCATCCGGGTTCGATTCCCGGCTCCGGCACCATTTACTTCCAATGAGTTAGGCGGATCAGCCTTGCGTCTCCTTCTTGTAACCCTTGGACGTATTCTCCTAGGCATCGTAATAGAGTGTCTAGTGAACCGGGGGAAGTCCACCCGATCAGCCAATCAAATGGTGTCCCCCCGACGCTCGATTGGGTTGAATTGCGTCGCCAGGGCGTGTTTGTCTTGACGATACTCGTTATCGTAGAAAAACCATCTTCCTGGTCTGCACGAAATTGCCGGCGACAAGGCGGTAGAAAAAGATGCCACTTGCTACACTCCTCCCTGCATCATCAAGCCCGCCCCATCGCTCCTCGTACTGCCCTGTATCTCTCTGCCCGTCAACAAGCACCCGGACAAGTCGCCCTGCCGGATCGTAGATCCTCAGCGACACATGTGATGCCTCCTTCAATCCGAAGCGGATCATAGTCTGTGGATTGAAGGGATTGGGAAAGTTCTGCGCGAGGAATGACGCGTCGGGCAGCGGCTTTGGATCATCGCCAGTGAGCATGTCCGGACCCAGCGCCGCGAAATCGCCCTCATTGCCGTGGACATCTACGGCAGCGACCTTGTACCAGTAACCCGTTGACCAGTCCCACCCATCGTCGAGAGAGAAGGTGTCGGGCGTCGAGGTCAAAAAGCTGCCCGGTCCGGGCTCAAACGATTCACTCGTCCCACGGTAGATGTTGTAGCCTGCGAGATCCGTTTCGTTGTTTGGGTCCCAGGTCAGCTGCAGTCCCTCAGGCACAAACAGCTGCTCTCCGGCGAAGCTCAGCGGAGCCGCCGGCGCGAGATTGTCGACCGAGTATCCACTGTCCGGCGGTGATATCCAGAATACCAGAGGGTCGCTTGTATGTGCGATCACCTGGAAATAGTGGTGCTCATCGCTGGTTGCGGTCGAATCGAAAAGCGTAGGGACGATCTCCGAATATGACTCAAGGTAATAGACATCGATCGTCGAGATGAGTTTCCAGTAGAAATTGCCGGTCGGTGTCTGTTCCATACGCAATACAGTCCCATCCATCCCATGGCTGAGATCAGACATGTCTGTCAGGATGACTGTATCATCATCTATCATGGGAGCCATCCCTGTCGCCCCGATAGCTCGCCAGACGGTATAGCTGGAGATGCCCTGTTCAGGCCATGGATCAAGGCGGCTCGCCTCCCAGGAGAGGTTTACGAATCCTCCCTGATCGCCGGGGATATCCCGTGCGGCCAGTATATATGGACCCGGGTAGCCCCAGTAGCCATTGCGCTCGATCCTCTGCGCATAGATGTTGACATTTCCATTGTCCTCCCATGTGACGATCGCACCACCCGAACCGTCATAAGCGATCATCGGATAGGACTGGTTCAAGCCGGCCATGCAGAGCGCCACCCCGTCAGTCGCCCACTGGACGTCTCCATCGGCATCTATACATTGTGCATAGATGTTCCTGTTCGAACTACGTTCGTCCTGCCATGTGATGATCGCACCCCCGGTACCGTTCCGCGCGATTTCCGGATAGGCCTGTGTTCCAACTGCCGTGCAGACGGCTACGCCGTCAACCGTCCACAGGACATTGCCCCATGTGTCAATCCTCTGGGCATAGATATCAACGGTTGCACCGCGTAAATCATGCCAGGAGATGATTGCACCGCCTGAGCCATCCGGGACTAATCTGGGGAGCGCCTGGCTCCCGGCAGCCTCGCATACGGGAACACCACCAGTGGTCCACCTGGCAGATCCAGTATGGAGTATACGTTGCGCGTAGATATCATGCTGCCCCCCACGTTCATCCCACCAGGCAATGACCGCTCCACCCCCACCATCTGAAATAAGATCAGGGTAATCCTGTCCACCAGAGACAATGCAAACCGGCACGCCGTCAGCCGTCCAGGAGATATTGCCACTCGCGGTTATTTTCTGGGCATAGATGTCATGTTCAGAATTACGGTTATCCTGCCACGTGATGATCGCACCGCCCGATCCGTCTGAAACGGTTTTCGGATCATACTGGTTAAATGCAGCGGTACATATTGCCACACCGTCAACTGTCCACTGAACGGCACCCATCGCGTCGATCTTCTGCGCGTAGATGTCTCTGATACCGCCGGTCCGAAGGTCCTCCCATACAATAATCGCACCACCTGAGCCATCTGCCGTGATAGCGGGACTGTACTGCATTCCGGCGGCAGTACAGATTGCTGTCCCACCAGGTCCCCACATAACGTTGCCTGCCGCATCGATTCTCTGTACAAAGATGTCTTCAGATGAATTCCGAGTATCGTGCCAGGTGACGATCACGCCGCCGGCACCATCCGATGCCATCGCAGGGGACTGGTGGTCCCCCTCTATCCCGGTGGTGAGGGACAAACCATCGGATACCCACTGAACGTTTCCATGGGAATCCACCTTCTGTGCATAGACCATCTGGTACATATCACGGGCGTCCTCCCATACGATAATCGCACCATCATGGTCATCCGATATGATCCGGGGAAAATACTGGACACCGCTTGCAGTACATACTACGATACCATCCTCGATCCATAAAGCCTTAAGAGAGGGAGTCCCCAGAAACATTATCAATGAGACGATGGCTATCAGGATCTTACTCTTCATACGCATGGCTCTGCCTCCTTCATGTGAATAGTGGTGAAATGGAGTAGGCACACCTGTACGCAATGACAGGTGCAACCCTTACGCCCGGATGGGTTTCGTTTTTGATCATTTTTTTCTGATATTCCGCTTGAGAATCGTCAGCGGGATTATAGCACGCCTTCGGGCAAATTCAAATTAAAAGTCCGTTCCCGCCTCCCGCCCCTGAAATGCACGGGGGCAGGGCCAGAGGCCCCCGTCACTCCCATTTATTCCATCCACCTTACAATCCTCATGCACGCCTGATTGTAACTTTTGCCCCTCTCATGCATAGTATTCTCAGAGAAGGGATGACGATGGATTTTCAGGAACTGTACGATTCATACTCTCAGGACGTCTACCGATTCGCTCTCTGGATCTCCCGGGACAGGGCGAAGGCGGAAGATCTCACATCCGAGACCATCATACGAGCCTGGACGCGCAGGGAAGATATCAGGACTGAGACACTCAAAGCCTACCTCATATCGATAGCGAGAAACCTGTACCTTATGCAGTTGCGGAAAGAGAGCCGCATGGCTGACCTGGATGACATTCACTCCGATCCCTCTCCCGGCCCAGACAGGGTGACAGAATCGAGACATGAGCTGAGCAGGATCGAACAGATCCTGCTTACTATGCACGAGTGCGACCGCACCGCGTTCGTGCTCCGTGTAAAACATGAACTGCCATACACCGATATTGCCCGGATTCTAGGGCTCTCTCTCGCATCTGCGAAGGTAAAGGTCCACAGAGTACGAAAAAGGCTGCTCGCTGACAGGATGAAAAAGGAGGTTTCCTGATATGGAGGTTACGAGGAATGTGATAATCGACCTGCTTCCGCTCTACATCGAGGAAGAGGCGAGCGATGACACGAAGAAGCTGGTAAGGGAATACCTCGACACGGACCCCGAACTGGCTGAGATGGCGAAAGAGACGGCAGGTATGAAGCTGCCCGGCGACGCGCCTGTTCCACTTACATGGGAGGACAAGATGGAAGCCTACAAGGAAGCCAAAAGACTGATGCTCATCCGTACGATAATGATGGCGGGGATCATATCGGTGTCGGTGCTCGCGCTGCTCGGAATGGGAGCCGTCGCGGTGATGTTCTTTATCCGTTAGCTGTTGCCGGGGATATTATTCGGTCTCATGGAGGGTTTGTGAGAACCCGGACGAATCGGGATCGGAGATATCCCCTGCAAGCCCTTCGGTAGCGCGCAGAGCTCGCCTGAAGGCGTACCACCCGCATGTAGGATACATCGAGCCAAGCGCCACCCTGGTACAGGACTCTTCCATGGCGCCGGGAGAGATTCCCAGAAAGAGCTCCATGATCTTGTAGTGGTCTATGACCACATCTATTCCTTCATCTTTGACGTATTCAGCAAGTCTCCCAGACTCGAGGGCGAAGAATGCCTCGCGGTTCACTTTCCCGTCGAGGTTGATGACACTGCGGTCGCAGAGGTAGCCGATCGTACCGCACTGGAAGACACCGAGCTTGTCTTCCTCCCTTGTATTCGTTTCTATCCACCTGGCTATATCGTAATAAGGATAGACGGGATTGGACTTGAAGGCCTGCGAATAGGAAAAGAAAGAGAAGACAAAGATGTATACCGCAGCCGCGCCGACAGCAATCTTCCTGAAAGCTGCCGATCGCCCGCGCACCCAGTCAAATCCGTCCTGCAGGAAGAAAGCGAGATATATGCAGGCAACGAGAAAGATCGGGTAAAAGTAACGCATGAAGAAGAAGGCGCCGAAAATATAGAGCGAGTATGAGATCATCAGCGTCACCGAGTATAGCAGCAGAAAATCGACCTCTCCCCTCTTCGATCGCCTGCTGTCCCTGCGCCAGCGGAGTATCGCGATGCCTGTGACGGCAAGCAGGATGAATCCGGCTATGTTGCCTGCGATCCTGATAGCCGCCCCCGTGCCGAGCATCACATCGAGTTTTTCAGCTGAACGGAAGAATACCTGTACAGGCGGTATCACTTTGAGGGAGGAAACGGCATGCTCGAGATGCGTCCAGATAAACGAGATATCCGGTCCCTTGAAAGCGAGAGATTCAGGGCCGTAGCCGAAATATGAAGCGTATGCCAGGGACAGGAAGCGTGTTGCCCTGCCGCTGTCCTGGATGATGCTCCCGCTCTCGACGACATTGAATAGCAGCCATGGACCGTACAGCAGAAGCACACCCGCGGGGACCAGAATCAGCCCTGCAAGACGCCTCGAAGCGGCCCCTCTTTTTTTCATCACGAAGAGGTAATCGAGCATCATGATCAGTGCGAGGAAGGTGCCGTCTATCCTTGAGACGATACTCAGCCCGAGAAGAAGGCCGAGCACAAAGAAGCTGGACGGGGGAGGTTCATCCTTATCCCTCACTCTTGTAAGGTAGTACAGAACACTTGCCGCGATCATGAAAGCGGATATCGCCGTCTCGAGTCCGTTGGCAGTCTGCCTGATTACGATCGGGGAGAACGCCCAGATCAGAGTAGCAGTGATAGCGGCCATGAAGCCGACATATCTTCTCGTTATCCTGTAGAGCATGTAGGCGGTCAAACCGGAGAATATCGCGAGCATGGAAAGAGCGATATGTATCGGAAGAGCTGGATCGCTCCCGCTGAGCAGGAAGACAGGCACAAGAAGGAATACATAGAGGGGCTGGAAACCGGTGGTTGGATGGATCCCATCGAAGGTCATCCCCTCACCCTCCGCCATATTTCGCGCTATCTGAAAGGCATAAAAGCTGTCATCGTACAGAAAGCCGTTTCGGGCAAGGACGGAGAAATCCAGCCACGCCACAGCCATGTGAAAGAGCACAATAGCGAGAAGCACGCATACTACGAGCGTGTTGCGTCTTTTTTCTGTCATGATTTCTGCAAGTTCTTTAGCTGAAGATGCTTTGCGAATTCCTTTCATTTACAGTAACTTAGACCTCCATTGTACAATAATTCCGGGCAGAAGTCAACGGTGGCTTCTAAAACGTTAGAATACATATAAATGCAAGAGTGTTTCGTTATCCGGAAGGAATCATCGGTACTCGATAAGGATCTCGCTCTTTCCATGGGGCTCAAGGACTAAAAACGGCACGGGGTCGTCCATACGCTTTTCCGGGGAGATTACGGCAGGAGGATCGACTTGAAGGCCGCGGTCCCAGTGATACGGCAGAAGAACCCGTTCCGGCATCCTCCCCTCTTCGTCAGGTTCCAGTGAGACAGAGATCCGGTCGTACGATGCCTGTATCGTGATTCCCCGCTGCTGAAGCGAACCGGCGGCCTGCCCTGCCTGCCATAGCGAGAAATGCCTGGAACTCCAGACCGGAGCCTGATCGAAGAATCCGGCAAAGTACTCCCTGCATTCAGGCGTCGAGGTAAGGACCCATCGGACGTTGTACAGGTCGATGTATTGCCCGAGTTTCTCCTTCCCGATTTCGGGAAGTGATCTATCCATGGCGGAGCACATATAGAAATTCGTAAAATTATGTACTATGAATGCCCAGGGATACGGCCCTCCGATCTGCTCTACTCCCGTGAATTCCGGAATGATCGCGGGGATGAAACTGTCCCCGTAGTTCCATGCCGGACCATCCTCGATCATCAACCTTCCGGAAGGATCAGTGAATCTCTGCAGCGCTTCTATCAGCTCTCCTACCTCCGGCGTCAGCGTCGTGCTCAATGTATGGCGGTACCATCCCCTCGAAGATAACAGACTCAGCGCGGGCGAACTTATAAGCAGCGATATCAATACTGCCGTTGCCGCGTGTCTGGACAGAACTCCAGGCTTAAGTGCCCTTTTCACTTTCCCGAGGATGAATAATAGACCTGAACCTGCCAGGGGAGACATGAAGATAAGAGCAGGGACAAGAAAACGCCCAGGTTCCATCTGGTCGAATAATGGTATGTATATACCAAATGTCGCTATGACAAGGAAGAAGAGGCTGCCTGCCGCGGGGCAGGCGGCATCATGGGACCTCCCGCTTCTGAGAAGATTGACCAGCCCGGTTATTGCCAGTACGACAAGCAGGAGAGCTGGGAGGTTCCCCGCCTTTACAAGCAGGCCGAAAAGCCCCTGGATACCCTCTATCTGAAAGAAGGTCTCGGAAGGGATCTTTATGTCAACGTACCTGAAAAACGGGACAAGCCAGATGGCATTGACAGCGAGTACGAGGAGGCACCAGGAGACAAGTTTCACCAGCACCTTCAGTTCCCACGTCCTGTGGAGCTTTCCTGGTGGAACCCGTTTCCTCTCGACTAAAAACAACGTAAGAAACGGTACAGGCAGTAACACCGCCATCGTTGGATGAACTATGAAAGCGAGCGGCCCGGCCAGCCAGAAGCTCCTTGCCTCTTTCTCGCGCAGTATGGATCTGAAAAGCCCGCTGATATATACCGCAAGGTGGCATGCGATGAGACATGAGAACATCCCCGCGAATCGGAATTCCCCTGCATACGGCCTTCCCCAGTGCCAGAAAGCCATGACCATAAGGGTCGAGAACAGCGATTCGATGAAACTGAAGCCGAGACGCCTGCTGCCTGCGTATATCGTGAAAGGCAGCAGCAGGTATCCGAACAGTATGAAGAATTTATAAGGCTCTGGCGGTTCCGGCAAATCCCAGAAAAGCGCACCAGAGCTCAACTCCCTTCGAGTCGATGTCGAAAATCGTCCCCCCCGGGTATCCGGCCATAAAATACGGATCGTAAGCATGAAGCCTGTAGGAGTCACCAAATACCTCTCTCGCCCTCACGACCTGCTGATAGTGGAGTGAGTGGTCGAGGGATAGCACAGGCCTGGAATTGAGTATATCCTCAGGCGGGAAAAAGAAGAGTGTCGCTATCAGATGAGTCCCGAAGATGACCGCAAGGATCGTTCCCCTGCCCCTGCCGGCCCCATCCGAATCCCCGAACAGTCTGATCAGGGGCCCGATAGCGAGGAGAACGCCGGCGGCAAGGAAGACGGCGGCATAGACAGTTATCTCTCCTGTCCCGAAGCTTCGCAGGGTGGCCGTAATTGCCATTATCGAGGCGGCGCACAGCAGTATCCTGTCTAAAGGACGAATATTCCCCATTCGTGATTGCCCACTATTCATCTCTGACCTGATTCGGATGGAATGTTTAACCTGATGATCCCGGATGATTCTACATCATTTCAGCGCGATTCTCAAGGCAAACAACGGGCTTGAAATAATCTGTCTCCGCAGGCTATCATGACGTTGCATGTGAGGGGGCCTCCCTGCAAGGTATCATTAGCGAGAACCATTCTTCGCTGAATTACGTATAACTAGATATAGGGTGCCCGGAAGTTTACGATCTGAATCCGAGGGGATCGGAAATGAAAGTGAAATCCCTGAAATCGATATTTTTCAGGATCCTCCTGTTTTCCTCCCTGTTCGCTCTGGTTATTATTGGAGCCGATTCCAGGGGCCAGGAAAACCGTATGAGATTCGAGGAACTCTCTATCGAGGAAGGTCTCTCCCAGACGATAGTCTATTCTATCGCTCAGGACAACGATGGCTTCATGTGGTTCGCTACTGAGGACGGACTTAACAGGTACGATGGATACCATTTTTCGATAATACGTCATGACCCCGAGGATCTCAACAGCCTCGGGTATAATCATATCCTTTCCATCTTTATCGACAGTCGCGGAATACTCTGGGTGGGGACATTCCAGAAAGGCCTCGACAGGTACGACAGCGAAAACGATATCTTCATCCATTACAGATCTGATCAGGACGATCCCTCCACGATAAGCAATGACATTGTAAACTGCATCCATGAAGACGCCCTGGGAGACATATGGATCGGTACTGACCAGGGTCTGTGCAAGCTTGATTTCAGCACGGGTACATTTACCAGTTATCTTCACGATCCCGACGATCCGGGAAGTCTCGGCGCTGACAGGGTCATGACTATCTGTCATTGCCGTGATGGATATATCTGGGCCGGGACAGATGGCGGAGGGCTGTGCCGCCTCGATCCCAGGACCGGCAGATTCACCAACTATTTCAATGAGCCGGACAATCCAGCGAGCCTGCCCCATAATTCGATCGCGGCTCTTCATCCTGACCGCCACGGCAATCTATGGATCGGCACCAACGGCGGAGGAATCTCGGTCCTCGACAGAAAGACAGGATCCTTTCGGAATTACGAGGCAGACCCTGACGATCCGGACAAGCTGAGCCACCCGGCAGTCTTCGCAATCCATGAAGACAGCAATGGAATCGTCTGGCTCGGAACTAACGGCGGCGGTCTGTGCAGGTTCGATCCTGAGACCGGCATATTCCTTACGTTTATCAATGATCCGAACGACCCGACGAGCATCAGCTACAACGAGATCTACGATATCTACGAAGACAGATCGGGTGTGATCTGGCTCGGCACTTACGGCGGCGGCGTCAACAAGTTCGATCTGAAAAGAAAGAAGTTTGTTCATTTCAGATACGATCCGAACGGCTTCAACTCCATGGGACATCCGATCGTCTGGTCTATCCTCGAGGACGAGCCTGGGAAATTGTGGATCGGCTCTCACGGCGGAGGCCTTGATCTTCTGGACAGGTCTACGGGCATATACACAAACTACAGGCATGACCCGGAGGATCCATACAGCCTTAGCGCCGACATAGTCAGGGTCGTGTACAAGGATACTGAAGGCACGATCTGGATAGGTACAAACGGAGGCGGACTCTGCCGGCTTGACAGGGATACAGGCAGATTTATCTGCTACAGGAACGATCCGGAAGATCACTCCAGCATCAGTCACGATCAGATCAGATCGATATTCGACGACGGCGCAGGCAACCTCTGGGTGGGAACGAACGGCGGCGGCCTCAACAGGATGGACAGGGAAACCGGTACTTTCACACTATACGCTCACGACCCCGAAGACCCGTCAAGCATCAGCAACGATTTCATCCGCGTTATTTTCGAGGACAGCGATTCCAACTTCTGGATTGGGACACAGGGCGGCGGCCTCAACAGGATGGACAGGGAAACCGGTTCATTTTTCGCCTACAAGGACGACCCTGATGATTCCACCAGCATCAACAATGATTTTGTCTTCTCCATCCTTGAGGACGCGCGAGGATATCTCTGGCTTGGGACATGGGGCGGCGGCTTCAATTCTTTCGATCGTGAAAATGAAGTGTTTACAGCCTATACGGATGAGGATGGCCTGCCGAGCAAATCGATCTACGGAGCGCTTCAGGATGAGTATGGAAACTTCTGGCTGAGCTCGAACAACGGTATATGCAAATTCGACCCCAGAGAAAAGGTCTGCAAAAAATATAACGAGCGTGACGGGCTGCAGAGCAACGAATTCAACGGTAATTCATTCTATCGCGCCCCTTCCGGGGAGATGTTCTTCGGAGGTACCGAAGGATTCAACGCCTTCTTCCCTTCTGATATAAAGGATAATCCTTTTGTACCGCCTGTCGTGATCACATCCTTCTCGAAACTCAACGAGGAGGTCAATTTCGATCAGCCGTTATCTGATATCGATGAGATCCACCTTACACACAGTGATTACGTCTTCTCATTCGAGTTCGCGGCGCTGGAATTCAGCGCTCCTGACAAGAACCATTATGCGTACAAGATGGAAGGTCTCGACGAAGACTGGGTCTATACTGACCACGAGAAAAGATTCGCCACGTATACTACCCTCCCCCCTGGTAAATACACGTTCCGGGTAAAAGCCTCAAACAATGACGGTATATGGAACGAGCAGGGAGCTTCGATCCGCATTGTAATCCATCCTCCCTTCTGGAATACATGGTGGTTCCGGATCCTGGTCTCCATCCTGGTCGTGGGGATATTCCTTTTCCTGTACAAAAGACGTCTGCAGAACATGAGGATGAAGATCGAACTTCAGACAGCTCATGACGCGCAGATGTCGATCATGCCCCAGAAAGACCCGGTAATGAAGGGACTCGATGTATCGGGGATATGTATCCCGGCAAACGAGGTCGGTGGAGATTTCTACGATCTTTTCTGGATAGACGACGACAGGACGAAACTCGGCGTCGCGGTCGGAGACGTTTCCGGCAAGGCGATGCAGGCCGCGATGATAGCGGTGATGTCGAGCGGGATGATACACTCCAGGACAGACGAGGTCACATCACCCTCAGAGGTCGCCAACAGGATCAACCACGCGCTATACCAGAAGACTAACGAGCGGATGTATACTGCGCTTTGCCTGGCGAGCATCGACGTCCCGAAAAGGGAAGTCACATACACGATCGCCGGATTCAGCACCCCCCTTATTAAATCCGATGGAAAGGTTTCCACTCTCGATGGTGCCGGACACGGTCTTCCTCTTGGTGCTCTGGAAGAGAGCAGGTACAGAGAGGACAGGATAATTCTCTCAGTGGGAGACGTTCTCGTGATCTTCACGGACGGGGTGACCGACGCACTCAATTCAGCAAGGCAGTTTTACGATCAGAGCAGGCTCGAGAGTCTTCTTTCCGGGACAGATATGTCGAATATGACGGCACCTGCGATCAAGGATCTCATAATCGCCGACGTCAATACTTTCACGGGCAACATGTACCAGGCCGATGACATGACTGTGGTAGTAATAAAAGCAGTCTGAGCAGGCGGTCAGGATTCAAGTCCGTGTTCAGTCCTCTTGATTATCTCGTTCTGAAGATCCACACCCAGATCGACGAAATAGTCGCTGTACCCAGCGACTCTCACTATGAGGTCGCGGTATTTCTCGGGTGTCTTCTGGGCCTTTCTCAATGTTTCCGCGTTGACCACGTTGAACTGGATATGGTGTCCGTCCATCCTGAAATATGATCGCACCAGGTGCGCGACCTTTGTGATCCCATCCTCGTCCTCCATCACGCCCGGCGTGAATTTCTGGTTAAGGAGGGTGCCTCCGGTCCGAAGGTGATCGATCCTGGAGGCGGAACGCAGGACTGCCGTTGGCCCCTTCCTGTCTGCGCCCTGAACCGGTGATATCCCCTCTGAAAGTGGCTCCCCTGCTTTCCTTCCATCGGGCAGAGCGCCAGTGACACTGCCGAAGTAGACATGGCACGTAGTGGGCAGCAGGTTGATCCTGAAGTGGCCCCCCTTCGTATTGGGACGGCCGTCTATAGCCTCAAAGTAACTTTCGAACACGCGAACAGCCAGTTCGTCCGCGTAATCCTCGTCGTTACCATATTTAGGCGTCTCGTGGAGAAGCTTCTTCCACAGAGCTTCCGATATATTGAAATCGGTATCGAGAGCCTCCGCCATTTCTTCGAGCGTTAAGGTGCGCTTGTCGAAGACGTGCCATTTGACGGCGGAGAGACAGTCAGTTATCGTCCCCAGCCCCACTCCCTGTATGTACGATGTATTGTACCTCGCCCCACCCGAGTTATAATCCTTCCCTGTTCTGATGCAGTCATCGATGAGCAGTGAGAGAAACGGCGCCGGAAGCAGCCGGGACCAGATACGTTCGATTATCCTGTTACCTTTTATCTTTATGTCGATGAAATGCCTCAGCTGCTTTTCGAACGCCTCGTAGAACTCGTCAAAGGTAATGAAGGTGGATACCGCGCCAGTCTCAGGACCGAGGCGCTTGCCTGTCCCCGGATCGATACCGTTATGCATAGCGATCTCGAGCACCTTGGGGATATTAAAATACCCGGTGAGGATATAGCTCTCCTTGCCGAATGCGCCGGTCTCAACGCACCCGCTGGCTCCGCCGTTTCGGGCGTCGATTATGGATTTCCCCATCCTCGTCATCTCCTGGACCATCGCCTCCGTATTGAATATAGACGGCTGGCCGTAACCTGTCCGGATGATCCTCAGCGCCCGCTTCAGATATTCTTCGGGATTCTTCTTGCTTATCTGCACCATCGAGCTGGGCTGGAGGAGACGCATCTCTTCTATGACGTCAAGGATCAGGAAGGTAACCTCGTTTACAGCGTCCTCTCCCCTCTCATCCACACCGCCGAGATTGATAAGACAGAAATCCGTGTAGGTACTGCTCTCCTGAGCTGTCACGCCGACCTTCGGAGGAGCCGGCTGGTTATTGAACTTCACCCAGAACGACTGCAGAAGTTCCCTGGCGCGTTCCGCTGTCATAGTCCCGTCAGATAGACCTTTCTGGTAGAAAGGATACAGGTGACGGTCGAGCCTGCCCGGATTGAAGGAATCCCACGTATTGAGCTCGGTTATAACGCCGAGATGGACGAACCAGTAATACTGAAGCGCTTCCCAGAATGTTTCCGGGGCTCTGGCCGGAACTTTCGCGCATATCCTCGACATCTCTTCGAGTTCGGATCTCCTTTCCGGATCAGGCTCTTCTTCGGCTTTTCCAGCAAGCAGCGTTGAGTATCTTCCGGCAAATTCGACCAGAGCGCCGGCGGCGATGTCCATCGCTTTCAACTCGTCCCGCTTGTCGAGAGCTTCAGGATCGTTGACCAGGTCGAGAGCTTGTATGCTCGATCGAATCTCATCTCGCAGGTCGTCGAATCCCTTCCTGTATATCTTGTCGTCCAGAACAGTATGGCCGGGCGCCCGCTGCTCCTGAAACTCCGTAAAGATACCGGCGGAATACGCATCCTTCCATTCCACGGACAACTCATCGAAGAGTCTGTCCCTGATTGAACGTCCACGCCAGAAGGGCGCGATCTCATTCTCCTGTATCTTCTTAGCCTCTTCCGGTACGGAAAACCTTATCTTCTCCCTCGTATCGAGGAGCTCCAGATCGTTCTGCGTATGAGTGCAGATCTCGGGATAGGTCGGCGTTGCCTTGGGCTCAGGCCCTCTTTCCCCTACGATCAATTCACCGGGATTTATACAGAGGTCCTTGTTTTCCAGTATGTATTTAAACGCCATTGCCCGACTCACGGGGACAGCATGCCTGTCCGCCTCACCGCTCGAGTAGAAATCCGTAAGCAGAGAAGCCCTCTCCATGCTGATAACGGGCTCCGCCTCGATGCTTTGATTTCTGAGACGCTCTATCCTCTTGCTTATCATGTTCATCCTCCGATCCGGACGGTGAGGCCGGCTTTCTCGAATATGCCTGAAATATCCTTCATCTCATCCGGCGTCTGTGTCCTAAGGGCGCCCGGTCCGTATTCGATGCCGAGCCGGTCGAATTTGTCCTCGCCCAGACGGTTGTACGGCAGGAGGCTTATCATCTCCAGCCCTTCATATTTTACGATAAATGATATGATTTCATCTATATTCTCTTTTGTATCTGTTATCCCGGGAATCATCGGGAGCCTGGCTCTCACCCTGACCCCGGCATCCATCAGCCTCGTAAAATTATCCAGGATAATCTCATTGGACACTCCGGTATACTTCATGTGCTGCGAGTCATCGATCAGTTTGAGATCGACCATGAACAGGTCGACGAGATCGAGGATCCTTTCGAAATCAGGCCAGGGCGCGTATGCTGATGTATCCACAGTGGTCGCTATACCGCGGGAGCGGCATGCGGCCAGGAGCGCCGAGAGAAATTCGATCTGCATCATCGGCTCTCCGCCTGATGCCGTCACTCCTCCATGCGACTGGTCATAGAAGATCGAGTCCCTTGCTATCTCACCCAGAAGGGTCTCGAGTTTTACTTCAGGGCCAATGACATTATCGGTGCTCGGCAGCGTAAGGTCGATCGACCTCTTCCTGTATGTTTCCCGGCCGCAGTCGACCCTCGCTTCGGGATTGTGACACCACCAGCATACCAGCGGACAGCCCCTGAAAAACACGGTTGTCCTGATCCCGGGACCATCGTGTATGGCGAACCGCTTGATGTCGAATATATCGCCGGTCAGCCGTGAAGTCATCAGGCAGCCTCCCGTCTGAAAATGAGGCTCTTATCCGCGGTTCCGCCGAGAAGCAGCCAGAGGAAGAACGGCCCGCCCAGAAGGGATGTGATCACGCCTACAGGGATCTCTGCAGGAGCTATTACAGTCCGTGCTAACGTATCGCAAAGCACAAGGAAAGTGCCGCCGAAAAGAAACGATGCCGGAGCGAGACGCGTATGGCCTTCGCCCGCGATCAACCTGCATATATGAGGAGCCATCATGCCGACAAACGCTATCGGACCGCATATCGAGACTACTCCCCCGACCAGAAGAGACGCTGCAAAAAAGATCCGGCGTCTTGTCCTTTTTACATCCACACCCCTGCCCGCCGCGATATCGTCGCCCAGCGCGAGGAGATCGAGTTCACGCAGGGAACTGAAGACGATGGTGGAGCCAAAGACCATGAATGGAAGAAGCGTCCATATGCTCGAGTAACCCATCGTCTCTACCCCTCCCATAAGCCACCTTACTATCCTGAAGGATTGAGTGAAGTCACTCATGTACTGCATGAAGAGTATCAGGCTTGAGAAGAAGAAGTTGATAGCCACTCCGGCAATAAGCATAGTGGCGGTAGAGAATCCCCGTCTGACCTTCGTCAATCCGTATACGAGGGCTATTGAAACGGCTGCCCAGAGGAAGGCGCTGATCGATTGTCCGGGAAGCCAGGCCAGGCTGAACAGGATACCTGCCTTCATGTAGAGAGACGCTCCGAAAGCCGCGCCGCTTGAGACGCCGAGCGTGAACGGTGTTGCGAGCGGATTCCTGAACACAGCCTGAAATGCCATCCCGCTCAGAGCGAGAGACGCGCCGGCGATAAAACCGATGATCACCCTAGGCACCCGTATGCGCCAGAATATATCGGCTGATATACCCTCTCCCCCTGAGATGGAGGCGAGAGTTATCCTCTCCATGCCGATAAACGGCGCTGCCAGGAGAACAGCCGCTGTTAACACGGCCATCACGGTGAGTATCGTCTTTTCTCTAACGGTCATCGGCAGTCACATCCGGAACAATGATATCACACCCCGCATGAGGATGTTTCATATAGTCGAATCTTCTTCCGTAAACCTTTTCAAGCACGCCCGAGGACGTCAGCCCGGATGCGGCGGCGAAATACTCGACTCTCCCGTGATCGAGGACCAGTGAACGCCCGGCTGTAAGAACGGCCCTGTTGATATCATGCGTTACCATCACCAGTGTAGTCCCGTTGATCAGGTTTATATCCCGCAGCAGCTTCATGACACGGCTTTCGTGACCAGGATCGAGAAACGCAGCCGGTTCATCGAGAAGCATGAGCTTTGCTCCCTGGGACAGAGCGGCGGCTATCATCACAAGCTGCCGTTCCCCTCCGCTCAGTCCGGACATACGGCGCCCTGACAGGTCGATGGTACCGGTCTTTTCCATTGCCTCCCTGACTGCCGCCCTGTCATCCCCTGAACAGGCCGTAAATGGGCTCAGGTGAGGATACCTTCCTGTCATGACGAATTCCTCGACTGTGAAAGGAAGGTAACGCGAATCAGCTTGTGGAACGTAAGCTATATATGCGGCGAGTTCTTTCTGGCTCATCGAGCGTATCTCTTTTCCTCCGATACGCGCTGTTCCACCGTCGAATGGAAGTATCTTCATCAGGCATCTGAGCAGAGTCGTCTTGCCCGCGCCGTTGGGGCCGATGAGAGAAATGAACTCTCCACGCTCGACATCGAATGATACCGAATCGAGGATCCTTCTGCCGCCTATCGAACAGTTCAGGGAATCTGTCTCGAGAATGTTCTGAGCGTTCATTCCCTGTACTCCCTGATCTCATCGAGCGGCATCCTGCTCTTTTCTCCAGGGTCGCCGGAAGGGTATCCAAGAGTGATCAGAGCGGTTATCTCCCACCCCGCCGGCAGGGAGAGAAGCTGTCGGATCTTCCTTTTCCTGAACCATCCGAGCCAGCATGTGCCGAGCCCCAGCTCCGCTGCCTGCAGAACGAAATGCTCCCCCGCGATACCAGCGTCTATAAGGTCGTATTTCGTTCCCTTGATACCAGCTCCGATCCTGTGCGTCACAAAATCCTTCGCGGATGCCAGCACCACTATCACCGGCGCCTCGACTGCCCACCTGTTAGGCACCGGCAGTTCTCCGAGACAGTCTTTCGCGATACGGTCCTTCAGGTCACCTTCCGTGACGATGAAGCGCCAGGACTGGGTGTCGCATGCCGTCGGAGCGTATCTTGCCGCTTCGAGGCACTTTTCGATCATTTCCCTGGGAACGGGATCAGGGAGATAGCGCCTGACGCTTCTTCTCAGTTTTACGATTTCGATGAATTCCGGCATGACAGTTTCCAGGTATCGGGTACGGATCAGCCGAACAGTTCTTTTTTTCGCAGAGCGAAAGAGTCCTTACCGCAGAGTAAGATCGAGCCCGACGGGATAGCCTCCTGGGCCAGGCAGCACATCATGTCCGAGAGCCTTCTGATCTCCCACTGTGCGTGGATATCGCTTCTCAATCTCGAAAAATGGTACATCTCCCTGAGATTGATATCGAAGAGCACTCTCCGCCTGTGAGCGTTCAGAAGAGCGTACTCCTGAGCATTCGGCGCCCTGGACCTGATCTTCCTGTATACAGCGGCGGCGGATGACGCCGCATCCCGGAGAAGGGCGACCTTGCCCGCTTTCCTTACAGAGTCGGGAACAGAGATCCCGAGAGCGGGCAGATAATCCTGCGTTATTATCGTCGCCATCCTGTGGCGCTTCAGCTGAGCAAAGCACGACGAAGAGACGGTTACTTCAAATAGAAGCCGGATATTTTCAAACTCACGCCAGACACTGTCGTGAGGTTTAATTTCCCTCATAGTCGAAGCTATCATTTCGGCTCGCTTCTTCACGCCTATCTTCAGTGCCCTTCGCTTCGACTCGGCATAGCTGAGGTCAGTGGAGGCGAAGATAAGCGAGGCGGCGAGCTTTGTCCCAGCTTCAGGAGTCACTTCGACGAGCACGGCTTCGGGACCGCTACCTTTTACGGGTGAACCCATCCCCCCCGCCGTCTTATGGATCTCTTTCTTGACTGAAGGCAGAGCCCTGAAATAGTCCGTGGGATCTGGGTACTTGATCAGCGAAGGGGCTATCCCTCCGGCTGATTCAGACAGTTTCGACGCGAATTCCCTCAGCTCAGCAAGCGGATGAGAGGCGAGCCTGCTGATCATATATTCCAGTTCCCTTGCATTCACCGTCATGCCGAACTGTGCAGTTGTCGAGAGAGGCATCAGGTATCTCGCATCCTCCCTGGCTGTCTCGTCTTCTTCCCCAGCCGCCCTGATGGATTCATACATCATCTGGTATGACTCCGCGAGCTTCTTCATAAGAAGATTGAAATCCCGTTTGAGGCCTGATTTCGCAATCTCCTCAGGGACGACAAAATCGCGCCCGAGCCTTATATAGCGCTGGGATTTCTCAGTGAAGGAAGCGAGCCTGAAATGCTCGACTGCCTCCACAGCGAGTCTCGACATCCCCATTACGTCAAAATTGAAGACCGCGTGCTCTGCTATCGATGAATGACCGAGGCCGAAGACGATCGCCTGGTTCGATTTTCTGGCCTTTTCGATGTCCTTCCTGGCCTCTTCGCGGAGACGGCTGACTTCCCGCGGGTCCCGGCTGATCCTCGCGTACGACGCGGAGATTATCTCAGGAGTCATTTCGCCGTAGCGGTCGCCTGCCAGCTCTCTGATAGTCTTCGCGTCTATATTGTATCCACCCAGTATTACTTTCATCTTATTCCCGTCAGAATGCGAACAGGACAGATCCGAAATATCTCCAGGTTTCGCCCTCTGTATAAGTGATTTCCGGCACGAAAGGATCTGTGAACTCGATCGTATCAAATCCGTACGCGCCCATGAACGTCACTGCAAGCGGGTAGCTGAAGAATGTGAACCCGGAAAGCCTCAGTTCGTATCCAGCTCCAGTTTTCGGGTCGTTTATCGCCTCATCGAATGTATTCTCGTTCCATGCTTTTCCAGCATCGGCGAAGATCGCGCCGTACAACGACCTGAAGAAAAGTCCCGGTATCTGCTTGTCGATGTTGCGCCAGATCGGGAATCTGTACGTCAGCCTGGCCATTGCGTTCTTGGTCCCTCCGATACTGTAGTAAGAGTATCCTCTTATGCCATCCCTGCCCCCCAGGTAGAGATAGAAGAAATCGTCTATCTCCTCTCTGTCTATCCAGCCTCCGCGAAGGAAGAGTGTCATCGAATGGGCCCAGAAAGGCAGGCCGATGTATTCCTCGTACCTTACTACGTACCGCATGAAATTGTTATCGTTGTAGAGAGGCTTAAACGAGTACTCGAAATCTCCGGACGAAAGCTGGGCCCTGACGGCGGCAGCCTCGAGGTGCAATGCTCTTCCACCCCGGGGATTGATATTATATTCGAGAGTCTTTTTGATATTCCTGTAATCGAACATCCCGGCGATCTCATCAGCCTTGTAGTAATTCCATCCAAGCTCCACGCCGATCGATTCCCATGCATTGATATTGACCCCGTACTCCCCGTGGTTGTACCTGATCGAGACATCTTTTCTCCTGCGAACAGTCTCCTGCTCGAATTCGAGTTTGCAGGTGAAATAAGCGTCCCAGAGATCGTATCGGTACCTTACCGCCCCAAGCGAGGAATCATCTATCTCCCAGTATTTCCGCATCCTGAGAAGATCGAAATTGAATGTCGGTTTGAGCTGTCTGAACTCGGCTCCGATCTGGAGATTGAACTCCCCGTCGAACGAAGCGTCGGCTGCGGCATAGACGCTCTGCCTGTCGAGGAAATCCCTTGAATCTATCGCGAACCCGATGCGGAATTTGTTGTCGTAGACCATAACTCTCGGAAAGACGAACGGTATCGTATATGTAACTTTATATTCACCGCTCACTTTAAGAGAATCTGACGGGAATCCGGCACTATCCCCGCCTATTACCGCGGCCCTCTCATCGATAAGCCATTCGTAGACGGACGCATCCGGAGCCGACGCCGATCCGCGCCAGTCATCGAGCCGCCTTATCTCGTACCCGTCCCTTCCGAAGGCGGCAAAAAGGATGTCATTACCGTCTCCGCTCGCTTGAAATGCGCCGCCTTCCACTTCGGTTACCATGAGATCCGTTCCATCTCCGAGATCCCTGTAGTAGACGTTGAAGATACCTGTCCTGTCGCTCGAGTAAAAGAATCCGTCACCATCAGGCCCCCATCTCGGGTCGCGCTCATCAGCACCCGTGTCGATAAGCACAGCCTCCTCGAGCGTTTCAGGGTCGATGAGGACGATATCCCTGCTGAGGCCATCGAACCTCGAAGCGAGCAATCCTGCTTCCGACCATGAAAGGCCGGAATATCTCCTGCAGGGGATATTCCCTGCAAGTATCCTGACATTACCGTCTTCAAGAACCTTCATGCCTATGCTGCTGAATCCATCACCGCTGATTACAAATGCTACTCGAGAGCCATCGGGGGAGTGGACTGGTCCGGAAGCTTTCAGTCCTTCTGTAAGCCGCTCTTCCCTGCCGGCCTCGATGTCGAAGAGGTATACATCGTTGAAATCGTATCCGTACTTGTTGTCATCGGATTTCCTCGAATAGAGCAGCTTCTTTCCATCTGAGGAAACGCATGCTCCGGAACTGAGACCGCCTGCCAGCACCGTTTCTTCGCCGTCATGGCCGCGATGTACGAGGTCCACATCCCTGAATCCTCTCCCCATATCAGAGAGGTAATAGATACCGCCTTTCCCGTCAGGTACAGGGTAATAATTGAAGAAGCCTTCTCCTGCCTCTTTCGTACCTGACTTTCCAGGTTCTATCCTGCCGACCCTCTCGATCGCAGCGGAGGTAATATCGTTCTTCCATGACTTGTAGAGCTCTCCCTGTGATATCCCCAGGACTTCCTTGCTCGCTCCCCCGAACCCAGCGCGCCAGATCTTGCCCTGGGCAGAGGTAAGCATCCCTATCTTGTCCTCTCCGTATTTCTCGGCGATATATCTCACGAGAGAGTATCCCTGGTTATAGAGCAGTTCCGCGTTCGCCGAACTTTTACCGAAGACTCCCATCTGGTCGAGCGTAAGAAGCCGGTCATCAAGAATCGCCATGCGAAGGACCATGTCCCTGTGGGAATCCCATATATCGTTTCTGGCGCCGTAAGCCTGGTACTGCGCTACACCCTCCGCGAACCAGTTCGGCACGGCTTCCCCTGACAGGGGTAAAGAGCCGGTGAAATTCGGATATCCGGTTATTACATCCGGGCGTTTTTCCTTCTCGAAATTAAATGCCTGCAGGTAGACGGCCGGCATCCAGCGCGGCATCTTCATCGATGCCTGCAGAGAGACCATATGCGTGAACTCGTGCGAGATCACGTTTCTGAGCCAGTTGGCATTTCCCCTCAGATAAAAATCTATATCGTCGGTATCGATATCGATCCGGTTGAGGTAATAGTACGCGGCGCCCTCCGGAAGCCCCGCCTTGTCGGTTATATGGATGTGGACCTTTTCCGGCTCATATTCGTACATTCTCGTGATCGGGCCATATATCGCCTCGGCTATCCGGGCGACTTCAAAAGCGCTGGCCTCGACACCGTCATGGAAATGGACGGCGAAATGCTCGGTATCGATCGTCTTCCATTCAAGTTCGCTGTGATTCCACGCGGAGATGCTGCCGGCCGAAAGGACCAGCGCTAATATCAGGAGTGATGATTTCAGTGCACGTTTGCCGTCAAACCCCATATAACGATCCTCCATTTGAACTAAAGGCCATCCGACAGGGGTCCGGTAAATATAACACACGGTGAAGCCCCTTCCCAACGGTTAAGGCTTCACCGTGCGATATTTTGAAGATTTCGGGGCCCTTCCGCCCTATCTTCTGTCGATACTTCTGAGATACCTGTAAAGTTCGGTATCTGTCGTCAGGATGACACGGTTGTTCTCTCCAACCGTGTTTTTATATACATCGAGCGTCTTGAGGAACGAGTAGAACTCCGGATCCTGATTGTAGGCCTGTGCATAAATCTTTGTGGCCTGGGCGTCAGCCTCTCCACGCAGTGTCTCAGATCTCCTGTAAGCTTCCGAGTAGATCCTGTTGAGCTCCTTGTCCTTCATTCCGACGATCTCGGCCTTCTTCCCCTCGCCCTCACTCCTGTACTTGGAGGCTATCCTCTGGCGCTCGGAGATCATCCGCTCGTAGACCTTTTTGCGGACATCCTCGATGTAGTTCAGCCTCTTGACCTGGACATCGAGGAGCTCGATGCCGTACTGGGGGACAAGCTCGGAAGCACGTTCGAGTATCATCTTTGTCAGCTGTTCCCGGCCGATCTCGACCTTCTCGATTATGGCCTCGATCTCTTCTTCTTCGCCGCCGCTTACCGTCGCGTCGGCTTCAGCGATTTCCAGCCTCTGATCGAGTATCCTGTTCGAGTCCCTGACGACTTCCACGAGGACAAAGCTCGAAACGATATCCCTGGAAGCAGAATCGATGATATCGTCCAGTCTCGTCTGGGCGCCGCGAACGTTCCCTACTGAAGTATAGAAGCGCAGCGGATCTATGATCCTCCACCTGGCTGTCGTATCGAGCCAGATATACTTCTTGTCAGCGGTCGGAATCTGGTCCGCCGATGAATCCCAGTTCAGAATACGTTTCTCGAACCTGTGCAAGGCCTGGATCATCGGGATCTTGAAGTGAAGCCCCGCGTTTTGGATAGCTCCTCCTACAGGTCTTCCGAACTGTGTGATAATGGCCTGCTCCGACTCACCCAGCTTGTAGAACGAGTTACTGATCAGGATGAAAAGTATTACCGCTACAACAAGAGTCCCTATTCTCTTTCCTGTAAGCATCACTTGCCACCCCCCTTCACGTCCTTGCCTACATCGAGATGCGGCAGTATTGATTTCTGGTTCTCATCGACGATGATCAGTTCCTTTATCTTCGGAAGTATCTCGTTCATCGTCTCGAGGTAAAGCCTGCGCCTCGTAACGTCAGGCGCGTTTCTGTACTCCTTGAAGACCTGGTTGAACAGCGCGACGTCGCCCTCGGACCGGTTGACCCTCTTTACGGCGTAACCCTCGGCCTCAGCGATCATCTGCTCCGCTTCCCCCTTCGCCTTGGGGATCCTCTTGTTGTAGTCCTCCCATGCCTCGTTGATCATCTTTTCCTTGTCCTGCTTTGCGCGGTTGACCTCATTGAATGCCGGTTTTACCGGCTCGGGAGGATTGACGTCCTGAAGCTTGACCGTGACGATCTGGAGCCCGGATTCGAATCCGTCGAGCAGCTCCTGAAGACCTACTTCGACCTCCTTGGCGATCTCGATCCTGCCGAGTGTAAGTACCGCAGTGACTGATCTGTCGCCGACTACTCTCCTTACGACTGCTTCAGACATCGCCCTGAGTGTCTCTTCGGGATCCCTGATCTTGAAGAGGAAATTGTAGGGATCCTTTACCTTGTACTGGACGATCCACTCGACTTCGGCCACGTTCAGGTCGCCGGTCAGCATCAGGGATTCCTCGAGGTATTTCTTGCTGCTGTACTGGGTCCTCACGTCCGCTTTCAGGGTCCGGAATCCGAATTCCTGTTTGAAGACCTTCTTGACCTTGACCTTGACGACACTCTCGATCCCCAGGGGGATCTTGAGGTGCAGCCCCGGCTCTGTGCTGCGGACAAACTTTCCGAATCTCTGGATCACTCCGACTTCGTCGGCCCCGACCGAATACAGACCGGATGCGATCAGGATGACGAGTATAACTATGTATACGACGTTCCTGATCTTTCGACCGCCGACGTTGTAGGATTGATCTCCTACCTGTACCTTCATCTTGTACCCCCTTGGGGATTATCCGGCCCTCATGCCGCATCTATAATGGATACAGCGGCCGGTCCCGGTTTATTCAAAGGTTGTTACTGCTCAGACGGTAAGTCAGAAATCAGTGAAGCGTCAATACATATCTCCCGCCGGCCTGTACTGGTATCTCGCGCGGCAGGTTCCTTCGCTCGACACCATGCATGGCCCGTGCGGTTTTCTCGGCGTGCAGCCGGTCCCGAAGAGCGGGCACTGCTCCGGTTCCGACTCGCCCAGGATGACTTCGTGGCAGATGCAGCCCGGCTTTACGTCCTCGGCATCGGGAGACGGTACAAGGCCGAGGCG
Source organism: Candidatus Krumholzibacteriia bacterium (assembly GCA_963836185.1). Taxonomy (GTDB): domain Bacteria; phylum Krumholzibacteriota; class Krumholzibacteriia; order Krumholzibacteriales; family Krumholzibacteriaceae; genus JAUWCL01. The sequence continues at coordinate 1,580,451 of CAWIIQ010000001.1, read as the reverse complement.
CTCGACGGCGTCGACGCTTGAATACCGCGTTCTCAGGAAGAGTCCGGACCCGGGGATCGAGCCGATGCCCCTCCAGTTCGACGGGCCGGGTTCGAAGACCTCGTCGATCAGTTCCCTCGCCTTCACGTTCCCGTCTTCCGAAACTACCCTTTTGTACAGGTTGCTTACGGTGAACGGGGGGCCTGCGAGGATCATTCCGGTCAGCTCGATAATCCCCCTGAGGATATCTACAGGCTCAAAACCGGAGATCACAGCGGGAACGCCGTACTTCTCCTCCAGGATAGAGTACCCTCTCCTCCCCAGGACTGTGCTCACGTGGCCCGGGAGTATGAATCCGTCGATCGATTTCCTTCCGCTATCAAGAAGGAACTCCAGTGCCGGCGGGACAAGTCTCATCGAAGGAATAATCGAGAAGTTATCCGGAACGCCAGCCTTTATGGAGGCGGCGATCGGGCCTGCCGTCGTCTCGAAGCCGACAGCGACGAATACCACTTCTTTACCCGGATTCTCAGCCGCGATACTTACAGCGTCGAGCGGGGAGTAGACGACCCTAACGTCATACCCGTCCGCTTTCATCAACTCGAGTGATGTGTCGCCGGACGGCACCCTGAACATATCGCCGAATGTCGTCACGACCGTATCCTCGTGCCTGGCGGCCTGGATAGCGAGGTCTATGTCGGCCGCTGGGCAGACGCAGACCGGGCAGCCCGGTCCGGCTATCAATCTCATGCCTCGAGGAAGCATCGATCTTATCCCGGCCTTCGCGATCGAATGTTCATGTGTGCCGCAGACATGCATCAGGGAAAGAGGCCGCTCGAGCTCCGTACCGGCCAGCTGACCGGTCAGTCCGGCGGCGACAGCCGGATCGTGGAACGATCCGAATATGGATTCATTGTCAGTCATCTTCATCGGGGAGATCCGCGCTTCCCGTCATTCCGGCGCGGTAGACCTGCTTGATGATCTCCAGCGTCTCCCTCGCCTCTTCAGGATCGAGTTTCTCTATCGCGAATCCTGTGTGTATCAGGATGTAATCCCCCATTTCCGCGCCTTCAATGAGATCGAGCCGTACGTTCTTCCGTATACCGCCCGCTTCGGCTACCGCTTCATTGCCGTTGATCTCCTTTATCTCCATCGGGATCGCGAGACACATCAGCCGGCCCTGCTTTCAGAGATCAGATTCTCGATCCATGCGGCCCAGGCCTCGATACCTTCGCCCGTCCTGCATGAGAGCTCGATCATATCTATTTCAGGATTGATATCCGATGCTTCCGTTTTTGCCTTCTCCAGGTCAAAATCGACCATCTCTATGAGGTCTATCTTGTTGAGTATGAGAAGACGGGATTCGCTGAACATCAGGGGGTATTTCTTGGGCTTGTCGTCCCCCTCCGTAATGCTCAGCAGCATCACCCTGGCGTCTACACCGAGATCGAATTCGGCAGGGCATACGAGGTTGCCGACATTCTCTATCAGCAGCAGGTCGATGGAGTCGAGGTCGAGCTGGTGCAGCGCCGAATGGACCATCGAAGCATCGAGATGACAGACTCCGCCCGTCTCTATCTGGTATACATCGATACCAAGCGCTCCCACTCTTTCTGCGTCCCTTGAGGTCTGAAGATCGCCCTCGATGACCCCGATCCTGTATTTATCACTGAGCAGCGGGATAGACTTTACGAGCAGCGATGTCTTCCCCGCCCCCGGCGCGCTCATTATGTTGAGGGAAAAGATACCGTGGGAAAGGAGCATCTCGCGGTTTTCGGCCGCGATCGCCCTGTTATGTTCCCTGAGGTCCTCTCCTACATTTATCTGATGCATCATGAACCTTCCTCGTCCAGTAGAATATAGTCTACTTCCATCTCCCTGCCAGCGATAATATCGACCCTGCCCGAGCCGCACTCCGGGCACCTGAAGACGAGTTCTTCAGGACCGAACTCATGAGAGCACCCGGCGCACCTGGCAAGCAGGTCGACCCTGACATATTCCAGTCTGCCTCCCTCGGCTCTCGTGCCCTTTGAGAGTATATCGAATGCGAATTCAAGGGAGTCAAAGTTGATACCCGCCATCTCGCCGATACGCATGTGGATGACGTTTATCTTCTCCGCGCCTTCGCGGTCGGCTGTCTTTTCGACGATATCGAGGAGATTGCGCATGACGGAGACTTCATGCATCCCTGTTCTTCCTCTCCGAGAGAGGTATCGAGACGCCGGGGGTCTCTTTCCCGTTTACAAGAGCTTCCACCTCGTCGGCGAGTGGAGCCAGGACACTCTCTACTTCAGAAGTGCACTCTTCAGTCAGTGTCTTCATGTCATCACCCTGAACCGCGAATATGGTTACTTCCCCCGGCATGTGAAGCCCGAGCTGCCTGCCGAGTTCCAGGGCGGTCACAATATCGATATCGTGGCAGGATGAAAGTCTGGGAGTTATCTGCAGGTCATCCGCTCTCAGCCGGAATACGGTGCCGGGATCCTCGCCGTTCAGGAGTATCGCATCGATCAGAAACGCACTGTCGTACCCGCCGAGCGATCTCCATCAGGTTCATCCCGGCTGACTCCGTCTCTATAACGGAGATGTTTTCCGAGTCGAATCTGCCTGCCAGCATCCGGGCAACATATACTCCTGCGCCATCGTCGCACAGGACGGTATTTCCCAAGTCCGATTATCACGGTTTTCATCGGATCCGCTACCTCGATACTTCGTTCAGTATCTCTCCGTCGAGATCTCGGATCTCGACCTTCAGAGGCATCTGTCCGGGAAGACTGTGCGTCGCGCAGCTGAAGCACGGATCGTACAGACGGAACGCCATCTCGACCATGTTGAGCAGGCCCTCTGTCACTTCCCCGCCCGGCTTGATCAGGTTCTGGGCGGCCTTCTTGACGGCCATGTTGATCGAAGCGTTGTTGTTTGTCGTCCCGACGATAAGATTCGCCTTTGTAACGATCCCGTTCTCGTCCGTCCAGTAGTGATGCGTCAACGTTCCGCGCGGCGCCTCGACGATGCCGACTCCTTCAGTCGGAGTAGTCGACGGAATCACCCTCACGTTGGGATCCGTGATCTCCGGATCGTTGATCAGTTCCTGCATCCTCTCAGCGGCGTATACCATCTCAACGAGCCTGGCCCAGTGGTTGACCATGAGCTTGTGGCACGGCTTGCCGCCTACTGTGTCGAACATCTTCTCGTACTCGGCCTGTGCCTTGGGAGTCGCCATTCCATCGGCCGCATTGAGACGCGGAAGAGGGTTGGCCTGGTAAAGCGACGTATCGGCGCCTTCGACGAAACCCATCCATCCCCTGTTCTTGATGTAGGGGAATTTGAGATAGGACCAGTCCTCGACATGCTCGGCGATATGATCGAGATACTCAGGCTCTGAATACCTGAAGAGCTCCTTGCCCTCGACATCGACGACGCGTACCTGTCCGTGATAGAAATTGACCTTGTTGTTCTCATCGACCAGGCCCATGTAGTTGGTCACCTGCTCGAATACTCCGCCCATGATCAGGTCGAGGTATGTCTCGTTGGCGAGGACAAGGTCGTTGAAGAGCTTCAGGCTGAGCTCGGCGAAACCGAGCTGCTCGTCGGCGAGCCCCTTGACCTTCTCGGCATTTTCCTCTGTGAGGGCCCTCGTTACTCCGCCAGGAATGTTCCACACGGGATGCGTGGCCCTTCCGCCTACCATGATCTGTATGTCCTGAGAGATAGCTCTCTGCCTGACGACCTCTCCACCGAGCTCGAGCCCGACCTTGGCGATAAGTCCGAGGACGTTTCTCTGCGCCTTGGGAGCATCGGGGCCGAGGACAAAATCAGGGGCGGCCAGGGCGTAGAAATGAGCGGCGTGGCTGTGGATGAAATGAGCCATGTAGTAGAGCTCGCGGAGCTTCTTGGCCACTGACGGGATATCCGCCGAGAATACATTGTCCACGGCTTTTCCCGCTGCCATATGATGGGCCGCCGGGCAGACGCCGCAGATCCTCGGCATGATCCTTGGAATCTCCTCAACGGGCAGTCCCTCGACGAACTTCTCGAATCCCCTTAACTCGGGGATCTGGAGATAAGCGTTCTCGACCGAACCGTCGTCATTGATGAACAGGCTGATCTTGCCATGTCCTTCAAGCCTGCTGATGGGATCTATCTCCACGCGCCTCATATCATTTTCCTCCTGAGGATCGATGCGGCTGTGCTGAACCTGTGAAAAGTCCTCAAGGGATCGGGGATGCCGTCGAGCACCTCATCGATCTCCTTCTCCTCCTTCGGCCCGAGGACCGAAGCGAGCGCGCTGATCATCCTGATTCCCTGGTCATGCACCTCTTCCAGGGGACCGTAACATCCCCTGCATGGCACGCCTGAGTTGATGCATCTTGCGCCGCACCCCTCTCTCGTCACCGGCCCGAGACAGATCAGTCCCTGCTCGAGCAGGCATTTGTCAGGATCCGGGATCACGTTGAGCGGTCTCTTGAACTCTGTGATCTCCTTTTCTTCTTTCTCCCTCGGGCACTCATCGCAGAGTGTCCTTGTCCCCGCTCCGATGATCGAGCCCTTCGGCGGCAGCTCACCGTTGAAAACAGCCGTCAGCGCGTTGACGATCTGCTGCGGTACGGGCGGGCAACCGGGGAGATAATAATCGACGTCGACGACCTGGTCGAGCGTCTTGACCGTATTGAAAAATCTGGGAATCGTCAGCTCGTGCCCTTCGAATGTCGTCTTCTCCAGGGGAACGGTCCCCTCCGGATTCACAGTCGATTCCGTCTCTTTATACACGCGGTCGAGCAAACTCTGCTTTGTGTGATAATTCGCAAGGCTCGGAAGTCCCCCGAGGTGCGCACAGGCTCCGAAAGCGACCATGGTCTTGGACTTCTGTCTGAGGAGCTATCGCGATCTCCTCGTTCTCCGAGTTTCTTACGGCGCCATTGTATAGAACGAGGTCGAATTCCCCGTCCTCCATGGCCCTGACGTCATCGTACTTGAAGTCGAGCGCGATGGGCCAGAAGAGCAGGTCCATCTTCTCGGCGACGTCAAGGATCTTCTCGTGGATATCGAGTACGGCAACATCGCACCCGCCGCAGCCGGCTCCCCAGTAAATCCCGCCTTTAAGCTTCATTTGCTGCACCACTTTCTTCTTTATGCTCTTCATGAGGAACGATATCGTCTTTCATCGCTTCGGCGAGCGATTCCTTCACTCCGAGAGGACCGAGTTCACGTATCTGCTCGGTGAACTCGTTGACGATAGTTGCGAACCTCTCGCCTTCCGAGGCGGCGACCCATTCCAGCCTCACACGCTCCGGATCCACACCGTATTCGGGAAGAATACGCTGGAGTAGTCGGTGCCTGCGAAGGGCCTTGTAGTTGCCCTCCTGGTAATGGCAGTCACCGGGATGACACCCGGCGATCAGTACGCCGTCAGCGCCCTCGAAAAGGGCCTTGATGATAAATGTCGGTTCGATCCTGCCGCTGCACATCACCCTGACCGACCTGATGTTAGGGGCGTACTTTATCCTCGCCGTCCCAGCCAGGTCCGCGCCGGTGTAGGAGCACCAGTTGCAGAGGAAACCGACTATCTTCGGTTCGAAAGTCATCTCGACATCCCTTCAGTATTTATCTTCATCATTACGCCGAAAGAATACCCTTTATCTCGGCGAAGATCTGTCTGTCTTCGAAATGCTTGGCTGAGATCGCGTTGCTCGGACAACCCGCGGCACATGTACCGCAACCCTTGCACAACGCCTCATTCACAACTGAAACGCCCTTTTCCTCATCGAACTTGATAGCGAGGTACGGGCAGAGCGAGTTGCACAGTTTGCAGCCGGAGCACTTGTCCTCGTCGACCGATGCTGTAGCGGATTCGATCTCGATCTTCTCCCTCGTTATCATCGAAAGGACCGCGCTCGAAGCGGCTGACGCCTGAGCGACGGTATCGGGGATGTCCTTGGGCGACTGGCAGCAGCCGGCGATGAAGACACCGTCCGTCGCTGTCGAGACAGGACCGAGTTTCGGATGCTTCTCGATCACGAACCCGTCCTTGCCCAGGCTGACGCTGCAGAGCCCCGCGATATCGGGCAGGCTCTCGTGAGCCTCCAGGCCCGTTGACAGCACGACCATGTCGAGAGGTACACGCCTTACGGTACCGACGAGCGTATCTTCGACCTCGACTACAAGTTTGCCCTTCTCGGCTTCCTCGATCGGGACCTCGGTAACCTCGGCGACCTTGCCGCGGACGAACCTGACATCCTCGCCGAGAAGTCTGTCGTAGAACTCCTCGTATCCCTTGCCGAAACACCGCATGTCGATATAGAACTCGTAGACCTCTGCATCGAGCTTCTCTTTTATCAGGTGGGCATACTTCAGCGAATACATGCAGCAGACCCTCGAGCAGTGCTCATTATAATGCTTGTCCCGGCTGCCTACGCAGTGAACGATCCCGATCGACTTGGGCTCTTCCCCGTCAGCCATCAGGATCTTGCCGCCCGTGTTACCCGAGGAGCAGTTCATTACCTCGAACTCAAGCGCGGTCATCACGTTGTCGAGCTTTCCGTATCCGTACCGTTTGACCGGCTCAGGATCGAAGGTCTGGAATCCAGTCGCCATTATGATATTGCCGACCTCGAACTCTACGATTTCGTCCTCCATGTCATACTTGATCGCATTGCGCTCACAGACATCTGCGCAGATGCCGCACTTGCCATTCTTGAACCTGATGCAGGTAGTCGAATCGATCACGGGGATCGCCGGCACGGCCTGCATGAACGGCATATAGATCGATGTCGTGGGCCCGAGCGAGAGCTTCTCATGTATGTTTCCCTTGCGGGGAACGCGCGTTCCCGGACACTTCTCCCAGCAGGCCCCGCAGCCGTTGCAGAGATCGGCGTCGACGTAACGCGCCTTCTTTCGGACCTTGATATTAAAGTTGCCTACATACCCGCTGATATCCTCTACCTCCGACCAGGAGAGAAGCTCGATATTCTCATGCTGGCCGACGGAGACCATCTTCGGCGTCAGGATACATGCGGAACAATCCAGGGTTGGGAAGGTCTTGTCGAACTTCGACATGTGACCGCCGATCGAGGGCTCCTTCTCTACGAGGACGACCTTCTTGCCGGCGTCGGCGAGATCGAGCGCGGCCTGGATGCCGGCGATACCGCCGCCGATAACGAGGGTCTGCGGATTGATCGGGACCTCGCGCTTGGTCAGCGGCTCCTGGAGGGCGGCTCTTCGAACGGAAGCCTCAATAAGGTCCTTCGCCTTATCGGTCGTCTCCGCTTCATCGACATGTACCCATGAGCACTGTTCACGGATGTTCGTCATCGTAAAGAGGTATTCGTTAAGTCCGCCGCGCGTGCAGACGTTTCTGAATGTCTTCTCATGCATCAGAGGCGAGCAGGAAGCGACGACGACCCTGTTGACGAGACCGTCCTCGATATCCTTCTGGATGAGTGCCTGCCCGGGATCGGAACACATGAACTTGTATTCCCTCACGAGCGTGACGTCATCGAGTCCCTTGGCGAACTCGACCACCTCGTCGATGTCTACCTTGCCTGCGATGTTGGTGCCGCAGTGGCAGACGTATACACCAATACGTTCAGACATATCACGCTCCCTGTAGTATCTGTTTCATCGGCCCGGTCATCTTGACGGCGAGCTTGTCCAGCCCGAGCTCTTTCGGTTTCTTCCCCATCGCGAGCCCGATGAGCTGCGTGAAGTAGATGACAGGTATATCGAATTTTGTGCCGAAGAGGCTGTTAACCTTCGGCTGGTATACATCGAGATTCATCTGGCAGAGCGGGCATATGGTGACGATGCAGTGAGCACCATTATTTTCCGCGTCGGCGAGAAGCCCGCGGCACAACTTCAGCGCCTGCTTCTCCTCAGTGCCCATCAGCGACGAACCGCAGCACTTCGTCTTCATCGAGTACTTCACGCACGTAGCGCCGGTGGCCGCGATCAGCCTGTCCATGCAGACCGGATCATCGGGATCGTCGAAACCGGCTTCGTGCTCCTCGTCCGAACCGCAGCCGTAATATGTCGGCCTCACTATCTGGCACCCGTAATAAGGCGCGATGTTGAGGCCTTCAAGCCTGCTCGTAGAATGCTCTGAGATCTTTTCGAATCCCACGTCGTTAACTATCACGTCGAGAAGATGGCGGACGCGGATATTCCCGCTGTAGCTCAGGCCGCCGGCCTCCAGCGCGATCCCGAGTTTCTTTCTCATGTCGGGATAATCATTGAAATAGTGGTTGGTCTTGTTGAGGACCAGGTAGCACGCGCTGCACGGTGTGACGACATCCCTGTGGAATTTCTCGGCCATCGCGAGGTTGCGTGCCGAGATGGCAAAGCTCATCAGTTCCTTGACCGACATGTATGCCGTGGCGCCGCAGCAGTTCCAGTCATCGAGCTCTTCGAGCTCCACACCGAGAGAGGGCATCACCGCGTCGATCGATTCCTGGTAGAGGTTCGCCGTCGCCTTGACCGAGCATCCAGGATAATACGTATATTTCATCTATATCTCCCCGAGCTCTTCGACCTTTTTCAGGATCTTTCTCAACTGTCCGATATTCTTTATCTTGTGCGGCATGATCGGCAGCCTGCCGTTCGAAAAAAGCCTCCATCCCTGTGGAACGAAATTCAACGCGTTGAACGGCTCGGCCAGAAGGATATAACGGGTCATCAGTTCGGTCTCGTGATTCCGACCGTACTTGTTCACCATATTCATGAAAGTCTTTGAAAGAACAGCTGCCTTCCGCCCCTTTTTAGCCTTCCCTTCCTTGATTGCGATGCGTTTGAGGGCATACATCACATCGGTGATCTTGATCTCCTTTGGACACCTCACAGCGCAGGTGTAGCAGGACGAGCAGTACCATATCGTGTTCGACTCGAGCACTTCGTCCCTGAATCCGGCTCTTATGAGGGAGAATATCTTCCTCGGAGCGTAATCCATGACGGCGCCCTGGGGACATGAACCACTGCACGTCCCGCACTGGATGCACTTCTTTATCTCGTGTCCGCCGGGAAGCGAATAGATCTCATCGAGAAAGTCGTGATCCAGCACAGACTCGTAAACCACTTCTCTATCAAGCATTTACAACTAACCTCGCAGGATTTCCTGACTCCTGAATCGTTGAAGGGCAAAAAAAAACAGCAGGTCTCAACTGAAAATCTTACTATAGAAAAATAAAAAGTCAACTATATTTTAAATCATTGTGTAATCAGGAATTCCGACGCCGATTTATCCCTTATCCCTGTTTACTATGTTCTTTTTGCCCTGAATTGGAATATAATCACGTTCAAGCCCCGCCTGGATGAATCGAAAGGAATTTAGATGAAATGGTACGCAATCGTCATCACATGTCTTTTTCTCGCATTTTTCAGTTCATGCGGGGATTCAGCTCTCAAATATTACAACCTGGGGGTCGAAGCAGCTGACAGGGACGATATCGACGAAGCCATCGTCAACTGGAAGAAAGCCGCGGAGATAGATCCGTCGGATCCTGACACGAGGTACAATCTCGGAATGGCCCTGCTTGAGCAGGAGGATTACGCTGGAGCGGAAGAGAACTTCAAAGCGGCCGCGAAGATCAAGAACGACGATTACAAACTGCAATACGGGCTCGGACGATCGCTCGAGATGCAGGGAAAATATTCGGAGGCAAAGAGGGCATACAGGTTTTCGATAAGCCTGAAATCGAACTTCCACCCTCCCTACGCCGGTCTCGGCGCGATCGCACTCGAGCAGGAACTGTACAGCACCGCCGAAAAATACGCTACCGACGCGTTGCGCTATTCACCGCACGATGCCCGGGCAAACCTCGTCCTCGCCGAAGCATATTATATGCAGCAGAACTACCAGGCAGCCTATGCTCAGCTGATCTCATTGCGAGCGTGGCTCAGTTCGGAACCTGATTATCTTCTTCTGCTCGGAAAGGTGATGAACGCCAGGCACATGTACACCGACGCGCTGCAGGTGCTGCAGACGGCGAAAGAAGCGGGCAAGTCAGGAAGCGACATTTACTTTAACCTCGGCATCGCGTCTTTCGAAACAGAAGATTTCAAGGATGCTGACGAGTACTACCGCCTGGCTCTCTACAGGGACCATTCAAATGTCGAAGCGTGGATCGGCCTTGCCAAGACTGAATACGAACTTGATCACTTCGATAAATCTCTTGAGTCATGGAACAGCGCACTCGCTCTCGCTCCGGATGATCCTGAAATTCAGACGGGCATAGCAATGGTCTATATCCGGACGAAGGAATTTGATAAGGCTGTATCCATTCTCGAGAAACTGCAGGCATCGGGAAACGCGCCGCCGACTACCCTGTACTATCTCGGTCATTCCCTGATGCGCCTTGGACGGCGGGAAGATGCCAGGAACGCCTTCAGTCTGTTTCTCGAGAATTGGCAGGGAGATGAGGCGCTGGCCGATGAGGTCAGGGAACTCCTTATCACTCTCTGACTCGAAACGGATCTCCGGTAAGCACGACAAACACACCGGCAAGTATCACCGATCCTCCGAGGATCTCACTGGATATGGGCGTCTCTCCCAGGATGAGCCATGCGAGCAATGTGGTTCCTACCGGTTCTCCCAGAGTCGCCATCGCCACAAAAGTGGTCTTCATCCTGCGCAGCGCCCAGTTGAAGAGCGAGTGGCCCGTCACCTGACATACCAGAGCCATGATGAAACAGTAGAAGTAGACCTTCGAAGGAAGGGCAGAGAGACCGGGCCCGAAAATGAGCGCCGCAAATGCGAGAAGCACCGCGGCTGTGCCGTAAACCGGGAAGATGTAAGCGAGCAGGGGGAGTCTCGGCCTCAGTCTGCTGCCGACGATAAAATAACCTGCTACTGCTACGGCTCCGCAGACGGCGAGCAGATCGCCCTTCCAGCTCTCTCCCCCGGCGGCAATGTTTCCGCCCCCGAGGATCACACTGCCGACGACTGCAAGCGCGATACCTGTCCAGACCCTGGCCGAGGATCTCTCCCTCTTCAGCGTGACGGCATACAGCTCGACAAAGATCGGGCTTGTCGTAACAAATACTATGCTGCTCGTGATCCCGGTAAATGAGAGTGAAGCTATCCAGGAGAAGAAATGAACGGCGAGAAAGAAACCGGCCAGGGCCAGAAGCCCCTTCTCCACACCGCGAAGTGAGACGAGGGCTCTACGGGTCCTCCCGGAAAAGAGCACGAACGGCAGAAGTATCAACGTGGCGAAGAGAAGGCGCAAAGCGGCGACTGACGCGGCGGGGCCATCCGCGAGTCTTATGAATACCGCGGCGAACGATATTGAAACCACCCCGAGTGACAGGGCACCGTATGTCTTCTCTTCTCTCATGCCAGGTTTATCCTGTTGAAGATTAAAACCCATTGGGCTACATTCTGGAAAGGATATTCCTCGATTGGACCATGGATGAACGATAAGAGAAAAAAAAGAGTCCTCGGAGATGAGTGGCTCGACTGGGACGGCAGGAAGCAGGAGCCGGACACCTCGGAGAGCAGGAATACATTCCTCTATCTCTCCCTCGTCGTCCTCGCTCTTTTTGTAGTCATAGTCCTCTTGTTCTGGTACCTCGTTCTTCCACGATTCGAATCATTCGGGCAGATATGGGCGCTGGTGATCACCGGCGCGCTCGGTGCCGCAGCTCTGTTTCTCGTAGCCTGGTACATCATCCTCGTAGTCGCCGTGGTCGGAAACAAACGATACGTCAATGTCTGCCTGACGCGCGGGAGCAGGCTTTTCTTCATCATGCTCCCCTTCGTGTCAAGGCTGGCTGCCTCTGTCGGGATATCAAAAGACAGATTGAGCCATTCGTTCATCCGTGTAGCCAACGAGCTTACCGGTCCCGGCAAGGGGCCCGGCCCCGTACTCGTTCTCTTTCCCCGGTGCCTGCGAGCTGACATACGGGCAAGTGCCAGGGAACTCTGTTCGGGTTACGAGGACGTCAGCCTCCACACGGCACCGGGCGGAACGGAAGCGAGGCAAATAATCCGGGACACCTCTCCAGGTGCTATCGTCGCGGTAGCTTGCGAACGGGACCTCATCGCCGGGATCCAGGATGTTGCCCCGCGGATCCCCGTAATCGGCATACCTAACACGAGGCCTGAGGGCCCCTGCACAGATACGACAATTGATACGGATGAGTTGAAAGCCGCGATAGAGTACTTTCTGACCCCAAGATAACCCCCTCTGGCACATTTATTGATGATTACATGCCGGAACGGTACGTTCGGCAGCATGGGAATCCAGCCCCTGGATGCCGGTCGAAATAACGGGGAGTTGAAAATGCCTGTTAATGACAAAGTTACAAAAGGTTACGACTATTCTAATGAGATGACTTCCGGAATCAGGATACGAACCGGGCTTATGGTCCTGCTCAGCTCCAGTGCAGTCGCACTCGCATTTGGCATCTCCTTCTATTTCGCACTCATATCAAGCGAGACTGCTGTCGCCATGCAATTTCCGGAACTTGCCCCGATCGTCACCAAGCTCAAATCTCTTCTCGTAATCAATACCATAGGATTTGTCGGTGTCATCATCGTCTCCTTCTGGTTCCTTTCGAGACTCCTCACATCGAAGATGTTCATTTCTCTCGGCATAGTCATGTCAGGACTCAGGAAAGCTGCAGAGAACAGATACCCCGAGACATCGATGACAAACGGTACCGGGCCGTTCGGAGAGTTTGAATCGATCTGGAACACCGTCGTCCATGATACCAGGGAAAAAGAAAGACATGAGATCGAGATCCTTCAGAAGAGCCTGTCGATGCTTTCCGGACCCGAGGCCGCGGAGACGAGGATCTCTATCGAAAATATGATAGAAGAGAAAAAGCAGCGCATCTGCGCAGGTTCCGCAGATCGCGACACGGCGAAAGCCGGCGGCAGTGGTACCGACGACGCGCTCTTTATGCAGCCGGTATAGGCCCTATCCCATAAGTCTGGCTATTTCATCGAGGAGATCCTCTGTATTGAACGGCTTCTCCATGAGGAGATCTGCGTTGAGGGGTTCATCGAGCTCTTCCCGTCCGAAGTCTCTCGCGGAGAGGATGATTACTGGAGTATCCTTGAACCTGTCGCTCGTCTTAATGATGTTGCAGACCTTGTAACCATCGACTACAGGAAGCATGAGATCGAGAATGACGAGGTCAAACGCTTCTTTGTCGAGTGCATCGATAGCTTCCCTGCCATCAAACGCGGTCACGACATCATAGCCTGCATGTTCCAGGGTGAATTGCAGTATCCTTGCAAGATGCATCTCATCATCGACGACCATAATCTTTCCGGGCATATAAGTCCTTCACGATAATAGATATATACCTTCGCCCCTCCCGGCGGCCTTCCGGCTCCCGGGTCTCTCTGCTATAAATGAAAGTAACATGCCATAAAAACAGGCATCTCCACCCCTGAGGCACATTTTACCCCCTATACACGGATTACGCAATATGCTATAATAATCAAGTGCAGGGCAAGGCATTGAGCGCATTTGCTCACTCTCTAAATCAAGCATCTCTGGTAACCAAAAGGGAGTTAATAAGATGTCCGCACTCAAGAAAAGAGCAATAGTCGTTTCCGCGGCTTTGCTGCTTATGGTGATAGCAGGTCAGGCCGTAATAGCCGGCGCCCCGAAGATCACCAAGAGCGTCACTGCCATGGAGGACGGTGTCTTCATGGTAAGGCTCCGGATGACAGCATCGGGCAACGACGTATACGCTCTCAGACTGATCGACCCGGAAGCGGCGATAGTCGACGTGTTCTCGCCAAGGGGCTGGATCATGGTCACGGATGGAGAAGAGACCCTGGCGAGATCCGGTACCGCCCTGAAGGACGGAAAATCGGTAGAATTCGTCATATACTCGAAATCCGACAAGGTAGCATATACCTGGGCCGCCTTCGGAAAGATCAAGCAGGTCGGAAAGCCCGGGACACTCTAGCGCCCGGCAGATCGATGGGATGACGCCCGGGATGATCATCGCACGTGGGGATGATCGTCCTGGGCTTTTTATTAAGAGGATCCTCCAGTATTTCCCGTGACATACTTGCCTATGTCGACGTCCCTCACGGGGGTGTCCGAGACGCTGTGCACCTTGTACCGGGATGCTCCCGTCTCGGGATCGCTTTCGCCGAGATCTATGACTGGTCCATCCGAGATCTCGTTTCCATAGCTGTCAGAAATGATCCTCGCCCTCGGCAGTTTCCCGTCAGCACCGACCTCGACTACGAGGACCCTTTCTCCACTCTCGAGGACAAGAACGCTCCCTATCGGAACGTTTCCCATCACTCCAAGGAAGACATCGAAGTAAACGGGATGGAACTCGCTGCCCTTGCCTTTCTCCATCAGCTTCAAAGCCTCGAACGGACTGATCTGTTTCCTGTATGGGCGTCTTGTCGTCAAAGCGTCGTACGTGTCAGCGATTCTCACGATATCGCTCGCTTCGAGACATTTCTCACCCTCCTTGGGCCTCGGGTAACCCTTTGCGTCGTAACGCATGTGATGCTCATACGCGACCCTGCGTGCCAGAAGGTCCATCCCCTCATCCCGGAGTATTTTTTCTCCGTCGACCGGGTGACGTTTTACTTTCTGCCATTCAGCCGGAGTCAGTCTTCCGGCCTTGTGTATTATCTCGCGCGGAACGTAAAGTTTTCCGATGTCATGCAGGATAGCCGCCGTTCCTATACGGCCGATCTCCTCGTCGCTATATCCGATGCGCCGCGCTATAGCCGCCGATATCACGGCGACATTGATAGAATGATCAAAGGTATAGTCGTCATACTCCTTGAGAGATTTTAGAAGGAGGAATGTCGTGCTGTTGCCTCCCTCACTGTCCACGGTCCGGATTATCATCCTTCCGGCTTTTCCGCTTTCATCAGAACTGATCTTGGCAAGCTTTCCGAGTACTCCGCTTATCATCCTGGCTGCCGCGCTCTCTTCCCTCGTATCCGGCTGATAGCCTTGATCATCCTCATTCTTTTTAACCGGTACGGGAATGATCTCCCTGGAGCCCGCGATATCCGATCCTTCAGTGGAATGCCTTATCCTTATCCTCTCGATACGGCGCCATATCGCCGGCAGGTCGAGTGTCTTGTCTCTGCGTATACTCGCCGCCGCGATCTCGACAAAGGCAAGGACCTCGTCCTTTTCTGTCCCGGCCATAAACTCGATCTCTCCAATAGACAGGCTTTCAAGAGCTCTACGGAGAAAGTGAACTGCGTTGTCGTTCGTATCGGTAATATCCACTTCGAAGTTAAGGAGTCTTATCGAACCTCCGCCGGTCTTGAGGACCACGGATGCCCTGCTGTCGATCAGTGATGCCAGGGACTCCATAAAACTTCCCAGGGCATTCCTGACAGACGGGTGGGTATCTGGAAAAAGATTCCTCTGCATCAGCAGCCTTGCGAGGCTGTGAACAGCGGCCTCCAGTTTCCTGAATCCGGCCGGTAGTGTTTCAAGCAGCGTTTCCGTCATCTGAAAGAGCTCCTGAACCATTTCAAAACGCAATATTCCGATGATTTTGAAGCAATTATCGTTCCTCTCCGCACTGGCAGGCCCACAGGATCGAAGGATGGGTTTCTTGACCTCTAACATGTTGTGATATAATATTTAAAGTGTTCCCGAAGCCCGCCATGGAGGTATCCCGTTGCTCAGGCTCCTTCTGACTGTCGCCGCACCTGCAATCTTTCTTGCTGTATCATGCTCGGGAATGCATCCACCGACTCTCGATGAGGATTTCATCGATTGCGGCGATATCACGCTGAGAGAGTGCGCAGATGACACGATCAAGGCCCTGCGGACGCAGATACGCAGCGACCCTGACGCTCCTGAGGCATACAGGAGACTCGCTGTCTGTTATCGTGCCGTGGGTACGCCGGAATCGAGGCTCCTCTCTCTTCAGGCGATAGAAAAGGCCCTTGAGCTGGACCCGGAGAATCCCTCCTATCATGTCGAAATGGGTCTGACTCAGTATGCGAGACAGTTTACGGGATCCGCAGTCGCGTCACTTGATAAGGCGATAGAACTGGACCCTGGTTGTTTCCAGGCCTGGTTCCACAAGGGGAGGATCGAGAAGGACCTCTATCTGAGGAATATGTGTTCAGAGAAACACCTGGATAACGCGATCAGGTGTTTCGGCAGGGCGAACAATATTCGCGGGGACCACCAGGAGACACTTTTCGATCTCGGACTTCTTCAATATCTCAGGGAACGTTTCGATGTATGTGTGCGCTGCGCCAGGGCTGGAGAAGCTCATCATCCGGGATCATACAGATTCAGACTTCTCTCGTCATCCGTGGATCTCGAGAGAAACAGGTTTGACGCGGCCTGCTCCGGATTCGATTCCGCCCTCGTCATGATGGATGCGGACACCAGGTATATGTATGAAGATGTCAGCCTCCTGCTGCCGATGGAGGAACGATATACTTATCTGAATCTGGATGAGAGGAACCGCAACGAATTCAACCGCAAGTTCTGGATAATGAATGATCCGACACCCGCCACGATAGTCAATGAACGCAGACTGGAACATTACAAGAGAGTATTTCTGTGCACGGAGCTGCTGACAGACAGAAGGCTCGGCCTCGAAGGCGTCCAGACCGCACGCGGCAGGGCTCTTGTCAGCTACGGCCTTCCGCCACTCCTCCTTCTCAAGATAGGATCGGGAGTCGACGGCCCGTTCGTCGTCTGGACATATCTTCAGGGCGACAAGATGTTCATGCTCTACTTTCAGGACGAATTTCTCAACGGCAACTATCACATCCCTATCGACCGCAAGTTCTATGACTACGCGATGATCACCGAGGGGATACTCCAGAGCGTACAGCAGATGTATACTTACCCGGTCGATTACACACATATCCCGCTCGTGATCGAGAACGTTCAGTTCAGGGGATCAGGGGACAAAACACGCGTTGATTTCGCCGTGGCACTGCCCGACTCCCTGATCGCTTCGGGAGCTGGATCATACAATCTGGATTTCACCCTTTTCGATAACGACTGGAAGGTATTTCTTTCCGAGAGCAGATCATTCGATCCCGATACACTGCGGCATTTCAAGAAATCCTCCGTATACTGGCGTCTATTTCCGTTCACGATGGAACTGCCGCCTCTTCAACTCCAAAGCAGCTTCGCAGTGGAGATCACCGGTGGAAAGCCTCCGGGCAGGGCTGTGCGCAGAAACCCGCTTACCATTCGCGATCTAGGCGGAAACAATCTCTCCCTCAGCGGCCTGAGGCTCTCTCTTCGTGACGAGGAAGGCGTATGCACGGACCTGATGGACCCGCTTCCTTCATATGCGGCCGGATCAGCGCTATGTGTCTCGTATGAGATCTATAATCTCAGGAGGAATACGGAAAACATCGCCAGATACAGGATGACATGGAGTGTGACTTCAAACGATGAAACGGAAGGACCATCCGGGACGTGGGACTGGATCACCGCCAGTGTCAGGGGTTCAAAGCCCGGGCCGCGAGTCTATATATCCAGCTCTATCGAACAGATGACATCGGAACGTTCGACAAGCGACGATCTCATGCTCGACGCCGCTTCGCTCGAGCCCGGAAGGTACCTGCTCATCCTGGAGATAGAGGACCTGGTGGCGGGATTCAAAGTTTCAGGGGAAAGACCTTTCGCGATCATCCCCCGAACGGGATCGTGATAAGTGCAACGGGAGGTTCCTTCCCGGGAATATCCTCAGGTTCCTCCTCCTCATCGGGAACGATCAAAACGTATATCGCATATCCGATAAAAGCTGCCGCTATGACTAATCCGACGATGGCCTTGTAGTTGACTCCCTTTTTCCCTTCATCCTCGAGCTCTATCTCGTAGGTCTCGAGAGTATCAGCCGCGGCGGGGGTAAAAGCGCCGGGGCCGATTGTCATCTCTGAAAGATCGAGCATTCCGGATTCAGTAAAACAGCTCTCGCCCGATCCCTCTTCCTCCGCGCTCCCCGGCCTCGATAGAGCTGCCTGGCTCGCGGATACGAAGGTGCCGGTCATCAGCAGTATAAGTGTCGTCCTGAGATATCTCCTCACCTTCATTCTTCCCACCTCTCCCTCATCACTATCTCTTCCAGCATCTTTCTCTTTCGGAACACCTTGTCCGATGCGGGATAGCCGACCGGCGTCAGCGCGAGGATCTTTACATCCTCCGGCACGCCGAGGATATCGCGTACATCTTCCTCCAGAAAGGCGCCTATCCAGCACGTTCCCAGCCCTTCAGCTTCAGCTGCCAGCATGAGATGCTCCAGCGCTATCCCGATATCAACAGGCAGGCTGTTCCAGTAACCGCCCATCTTCTCGTACGCGAGTTCTTCACGGCCGCATACCGCTACTACGATGGGGGCCTCAGCTATGAACTTCTGGTTCTTGCAGGCGGGTACGAGTCTTTCGCGCGTATCAGTGTCTGTGATCACAATAAACGTCCAGGGTTGACCGTTCTTCCCCGACGGAGCTAGCCTGGCCGCTTCGAGTATCCTGTCCAGCTTTTCATTTTCCACTGGATCGGGCAGATATGCCCTTGTGCTGACCCGGTTCCTTATCGCTTCATAGATGTCCAGAGCAGACCTCCCTGAATCAGGCGTTCCATCACCGACCTTTTCTTCCCGTCACTGCAGCTCGGAAGGAGATAGCGAAGACCCGAATCAACCGTGATGACAGTCGTCACCAGCATAGCGATGAATATCAGTTGGCGGCCTTCCGGCACAGTACCGGGATATATGTAAATATAGAAAATCATCGCGCCGCCCACAATACATTGTACGACTGTTTTTACTTTCCCGAGGGGGCTCGCGGGAACGAGTGTCCCCGACTTTTCGTGAACCCTCCATCTGAAAATCGTTATCATAAGTTCCCTCACGAGGATCACGCAGACGAAGAGGCTGAACCATGGGGTACGGAACTCGAGCATGAGTGTGATAAATATGACCGCTATCATCACCTTGTCGGCAAACGGGTCTAGATGGGCTCCAAGGCTGGTAGTCTGGTGAAATCTCCTGGCGTACCACCCGTCAAAGTAATCAAGAAGCATGGCGACGAGCAGTATCGCCGCGGCAAGTGTCTTGTGGCCGTTCCCGGAGACGAGCAGTACGGCAGCCGTCAGAGCCATAAGCACTCTCAGGACCGTCAGTACATTTGGCACAGTCAGATCTCTGCGCTCGATCTTTCTCATATATTCAGCCGCCGTGGTTTCTTGCCACTATTCCCTCGAAATAATATACTAATAGGTGTGATAATGATAACTGAAAAATTGGATTATCCTGAAAAGAAGGATCATGTCCAGTCCTGACACCACAGTTCCTCGAGCTCAAAAGGGATTTCTCCGCAATCGCGGAAGAAGCAGAAAAGGCTGGCTTCTAATTGTCGCCGCGACCCTTCTCGTCCACCTTGCGGTTTTTATCTTTTTCAAGCTTGAATACCTTGAGGTCTTCCGCACGGAAACACCCGGCGAGGAAGGAACTTCCGAATTTTTCTATATCGACAGGCCCTTCTCTCTCGTGCCCTATCCGGACTTTCCACAGGCTGTGGTCGTCGAGGAACAGCCCGTAGAAATGGTCGAGGAGGAACACGAAAGATCTGTCATCGACGAACTCGGAGAACCGGCGCTGACGATAGATCCGATAACCAGCGGAGGCCGTAGCGGAGGCAGTAATGGAAAACCCGGACCGAGACGCACCACTATCCCGCCGAAACCGCTCAACATCTCTCTCCCGACGATTCCGGACAATATAGATGGAGATATCGACGGCGGAGTCGAATTGCTCCTTTTCGTAAATGTACAGGGAGAGGTAGAAGATATCAAACTGGCCAGGGGGATGAAGCAGGAATCTCTCAACCGCACCGTCATGGAAGCGGCCCGCAGTTACAAGTTCATACCGGGCGAAATAAAAGGCGTACCCACAGCGATGTGGGTACGCGTAACTATCGGTTTTCGACCGCGATGATCCTGCCTAGTGGTGGATCCTCTTTATATAGCTCCAGCTCTGTTCCTCTGTACCGATCTGGCAATTTATCAGATCGAGGAGGCAGTGCCCCGTTACAAAGTCGTCCATCCAGTTGCCCGGGTCCTCGTTGAACGCGGCGCCGTTGTAAGAACCATCGCCACAGTACTTGGCGAACTGGCCGGTGCCGAATTTCATGACCATCAGGTTACCCTCGAATGTGCCGAACATCCTCTCTTCGACATCGAAGACACCATCCATGTCCGAATCGTTGAAAGTGGACGAAACGACAAGGTTGCCGCTCATCATCCCGTTGACCGGGTGATCGATCACCCATTCAGGTTTTGCGGGAAGATTGTTCTGGTCGAAAACAGCCGTCCAGAAGTAGTACGAGGAGTTGTACTGGAAAAACGTATTGAATATGTAGTTCCACCTGGCTGCAGGGTCGCTGACCGGAGGCCAGCCTGTATCGTCGATCTGTATACTCCAGGTAGCACCGACAATCCGTGAATCACCCGAGACGACATCACCCGAATAGACTGGCGGGGAAGTCATCACGAGATTGCCGAATCCCTCGAAGTCAAATTCGAGGAACAGAGTATCGGGGAACTGTGCTCGAACACTCCCTGCGCAAATCAGCATAGCCGTCGCAAGGATGAGCACCGGTATAGCTTTGAATTTCATCTCAGGATCCCTCCCTTTCAACTTCAGGAATATCAGTTACTGTGTATCTTCTTGATCTTGCCCCAGCTGCTCTCGTCCGTTCCGGTAACGCAGTTAGTATCGCTGAGATAGAGCCTTCCTGAAGCCGATGCCTCCGAGGGTACGTAGAATTCTTCGTCCCCGGTGGCCTCATCGAGGAGATCGAGAGTGCCAGAACAGTTTCCCTGTCCGCAGTAACTCAGGAACTCTCCAGTTCCGAAGTTGATGTAGCAGAAGAGTCCAATCGAGAACACCTTGTTGATATACTCGTTGTCTTCCATGATGCCGTTCGCGTTGTAGTCCCTGATCGTAACGGTGAAGCTCGTCGCCAGACCGCCGCAGGTATCGCCCGCCGCGGTGTAGAAGCGCCACTGAGGCGCGTAGTCGCCGACCAGTGTCGAAGGGAACCTGCCATCCCATCCTTCCGCTCCAGGAGTAGGATCGTACTGGAAATAGTTACTGAAGATGAAGTCCCATCGTTCATTGTTCGACGTTCCGGGATCATCTGTAGCCCATCCCGTATCGTCAAGTCTGAACCAGAATGTGCCGGGGGAAAGAGTTCCCGCGATGATGTTTCCGCTGAAGACGGGCGGGCTGGCCATGAACGATCCGTTGCCGCTGAGCGCGAATGACTCTATCAGCATCGCCGCGTTCGCAGGAACTGTCATGGAAAAGAGAACCAGCAATAACCCCGCCGCCCCAAGCTCTAGCTTTCTTGTCAAAGCCACCCTCCTTGAGAAACTGTTGCAGCTTGAATCTCTGTTTACTGTTGCGGGCTGGATTATAACACACCAGAGTCTGGTTGAAAATGATTTTTTTTGAGTAATAGTACCTACCAGACCTCTCTCTGGGCATATACATCGAATATCCTCAGGGAATAGTCGGGGAATTCGCCTATTACCTCCGGAATCCCGTCATTGTTGATATCAAATGTGCTTATCCGTTCGCCGAAGGCCTTGTCCCACTCCAGGTCGATTATAAAGAACTTGGTGTCGAGGACGATGCCTGTATTGAGTATTATCTCTTTCTGCTCGTCATTGTCCACATTCGCGACGATCAGCTCCGTGGCGTTGAACTGACGTTCGCTTATCCACTGGCGGCTCTTGTCGAGCGAATCGATGATATAGATCCTTCCTTCAGCGAGGACGATGAATTCCACCTGGGGATCACGGTCTATATCCACGGCATCGAAGGCCTCTATGCTCTTGAAGTTGTCTTCTATGTTTTCCCAGGTATTCGTGTAATCGTCGAGGCTGTAGATGAGTATCTGCCCGGCCATAGTCGCTATCAGGAGTTCGAGGACCCCGTCACTGTCGATATCGAGGATCTGGTACTTCTTTACTTTGGCCCCGAGGTTGGTGATCTCGAATTCCCTCTTCCAGCCCCTGCTTGAAGCCCTCTTGAGGTAAACCTTCCCGTATACATCCGCATAGATAAGGCCCCACGCGTTTCCGCCGTCTAGGGGGATCACCTTCGCGAACGGGAAACGCCCGAACGCAGCCTGCAGTTCGTAGGGATCCATCTGGGCTGATGCGCGGCCCGGCATACTCGCGATGATCACCAGAGCCAGCAGGCAGACCGCCGTTAATGACAGTACCGCTCTTCTCATGTCAGTTCTCCTTCCTTTCCATTTGATCCGGCGGCGCCGTTCCGGTACCCCGGGACGACCCTCCTCTTCTCGGATCGGATACTCCTGTAAGGGATGATCCGTCTTTGACGATAAGTTGCACATCCCCTATCAGGGACCTTTCTTTCAGTTGATACCCCTTTTCTTCGAGACCTTCCCTCTCGTAGGCAGTGAAGGCGCCATCCTCGAAGTATACCACATCCGGACTCCACTGATGATGATACCTCCAGGTGCTTACAGCTTCCATTGGCTCCATCCCGAAATCTATGATGTTCATCATAACCTGGGCGACGGTCGTTATGATCGTTGACCCGCCCGGCGAACCGAGCACCAGCCAGGGTTCGCCGCTGTGCAGGACGATCGTCGGTGTCATGGAACTGAGCATCCTCTTGCCCGGCTCTATCGCGTTCGCCTCACCTCCAGTGAGACCGTACATATTCGGGACTCCCGGCTTGATGGAGAAATCATCCATCTCGTTGTTCATAAGGAATCCCGCGCCCTCGACGACAACATACGAACCGTAGGAGCCGTTGAGAGTCGTTGTCACCGCGACCGCGTTCCCCTCTGAGTCGACGACTGAATAATGAGTCGTCTCTTCGCTCTCACCGCCAGGCAGCCCGGCCGATGAGGTTGCACCCTCACCTATACTACTTCTCATATTATCCGCGTAATCTTTTGATATCAGCTTATTTACAGGCATTCGAACAAAATCGGGGTCGCCCAGCCATCGAGCCCTGTCGGCGTACGCCCTTCTCTCGGCTTCGATCACGAGATGCATCGACTCGACATCCCTTCCCCCATCCATGGTGTATCCCTCTAGGATATTCAGTATCTCCAGAAGGACGATGCCCCCGGAACTTGGCGGAGGAGCGGACAGGATCTCGAAGCCCCTGTAACTCCCTCTGACAGGCTCACGCCTGACCGCCTCGTAAGATGCAAGGTCCTCTTCGGTGATCAGGCCGCCGCCAGCGCGCATCTCTTCAACGATCAAACTAGCTGTCCTGCCGGCGTAAAATCCTGCCGGACCCTCTTCCGCTATCAGGTTCAAAGTCAGGGCAAGGTCGGGCTGAACGAGAATATCTCCCGATTCAGGCATCTTTCCCCCGGCACCGAAGAATTTGGACAGCCCGGGGTACTCGCCGAGGCGGGGGTGCAGTCTCCCGAGGGAGGTTGCCAGGTAAGGAGCTATCTCAAAGCCCTTTTCGGCGAGTTCGACCGAAGGGGCGAGAAGCTCTTCCCATCCCTTCGACCCGTAAATTCCGTGGGCCATCCAGAACCCCGCTACTGAGCCCGGGACTCCCGATGCGAGATGGCCCCGGACACTTTGATTCCCCGTGGCATCTCCTGCCTCATCGAGATACATCTCCCTGGTGGCCTGCATGGGAGCCTTCTCCCTGAAATCTATGAACGAGCTCTCGCCTCCCGCCATCCTGACAAGCATGAATCCGCCTCCGCCGATATTACCCGCGGATGGATAACTGACAGCGAGGGCGAATCCCACGGCGATCGCCGCGTCAACGGCGTTTCCGCCCGATTCAAGCACACGTACCCCGGCTGCTGTCGCCTCAGGGCAGGCCGACGCTACCATCCCGCCGGTCGAACGGGCGCTCCACTCCTTCGCGCGAGCGTCTGAGAAGACGCCCGACAGAGCAATCAAGACGATTACAGGGGAGATCGCCGCGAATACGGTCTTTACTTTTCTGCGGGGCATCTGAAGCAGTCCTGCGTCTGGTGCCTCGTATCTACAGGTCACATTAATCAAACACTATTCTAGCAGTCAGGTTCCAATTTGTAAACACTTAACAAACAGCCGATTAGATGCGCAATGACCTGTCATCCCTTGATGCATATCATCGGGCGCAGCCGGGCGACACGCCTGTTCACCCCGGCGCCTTCCATTATGGAGACGACGCGTTCGACATCCTTGTACGCTCCGGGAGCCTCCTCTGCGGCGCCTTTCCTGCTGCGTGTCCGTATGAGGATACCTGATTTCGCGAGGCCGTCTATCACGTCCTCGCCCCTGTACTCCCTCAACGCCTGCTTACGCGACTTTACTCTTCCCGCCCCGTGTACAGCGCTGCCGAATGTATCGGACATCCCCTGCTCCGTTCCGACGAGGATAAAGGACGATGTCCCCATCGTCCCCCCTACAAGCACCGGCTGCCCCACCTCGCGATACCTGGCCGGGACTTCATCACGTCCCGCCGCGAAAGCCCTTGTAGCTCCCTTCCTGTGGACGAGCAGGTTCCTCCTCCCGGAATCGGTATCATGCGTCTCCATCTTCAGATTATTGTGCCCGACTTCATAGAGGGTCCTGATCTCATTGTCTTTCAGTTTGAAGAGCCGCTTGAACGCGTCTCGTACCAGGCCGGATATTGCCTGCCTGTTGGCAAAGGCGCAGTTTATCCCCGCCCTGACCGCGGAGATATACTGTCTGCCCTCGGGACTCTGTATCGGCGCCGCTATAAGTTCGCTCTCCGGGACAGGTATCCCGTATTTACGCGAAGCGCTCCGCAGTACACTCTGGTAATCGGTACCGATCTGGTGACCCAGCGCCCTGCTTCCGGTATGGATGCTCACGACTATCCCGCCAGTGGCGAGCCCGAATGCAGAGGCGGCCCGGCAGTCATATATTTCGTCGACATACTGCACCTCGAGATAATGGTTCCCGGAGCCGAGAGTCCCTACCTGTCTGAGCTGCCGTTCCTTCGCCCTCGGACTGACTGCTGAGGGGTCCGCTCCATCGACCATCCCGCCTTCCTCGACATATTCGAGATCTTCTTCCACGCCGTAACCCCTCGCCAGCGAAAATGCCGCTCCCTCTGTGAGGACAGCGTCTATCTCCCGGACGGACAGCCTGAGGGTACCCGTCGAACCAAGCCCGGCAGGGACTGACTGAAAGAGTTCCTCGGCCACCCTTTCCCTGTTGAGCTCTATACGATCCTTCGTCACGTCGACGAGCATCGATCTGACGCCGCAGTTGATATCGAATCCGACCCCGGCGATACTTACAACCCCTTCGCCTGGATCGAAAGCGCCGACTCCGCCGATCGGGAATCCATATCCGGGATGGATGTCGGCCATGGCCATCGAAGCGCCCGCTATGCCGGGAAGGCAGGCGACGTTGCGAACCTGGGAGAGCGCGTCCCACTGCTTCGATCGGCTCTCTTCAAGGAGGAATCTCATCGAATCATCATCGGCATAGATGCGACCGGGAACGAACATTTCCCCCGTGCGGGGAATCTCCCAGAGGAACTCGCCGATCTTCTCCGGTTCCACTTTCACAGGTCTACCACACAGCCGGCGACCCAGCGGCCATCCTTCTCGCAGGTGACAGAAGCTCCATACCATGTCGCCGCCTTGACCTCGGAAAGGAGCCGCTTTCCGCACATCTCTCGCGGTATCCCGCCGATCACGGCGTCGAGTTCCCACTCCTCGCCCCCGCCTTCAAGCCTTTCGATCCTTACGGCTACGAAAGCTGTCTCCTCTATGTCCGCGAGTGAAAGCAGTTCGTTGAGAAATTCTATCAGTAATCCGGTCAGGTCCCTGCCTCCGAGCGACAGGGTAAAGTCATTCTCCGCGCCCGCTCCGCGCCTGTCGAGCATCAGGTCGAACATGGCAAGGGCCGTTTCCTCAAAGGCCTCAGCGGGAGTACTGCCCCAGCCGCACAGCCCCATATCGGCCGTATGCTCACGAGTCTCGTGTCCCCTGACAGTCATCTTTCACCTGTTGAACATATACTCGATCACGTCACCATCTCGGATCACGTATTCGTGTCCCTCGGTCCTGAGGTGTCCGTGGTGCTGGACCTCCGCCTCTGAACCGTACTCGACGATATCTTCGTAACTCATCACTCTCGCCCGGATAAAGCCCTTCTCCATGTCTGTATGGATCCTCCCCGCGGCTGCCGGAGCCTTTGTGCCCAGCGGGATCGACCAGGCCTGAAGCTTGCCGTGAGCCGAGGTATAGTACCGGATCATTCCGAGCAGTCCGTGACACTTTTCCACGAATCTGTCTCTCGCCTCTCCCGAAAGATCCATCTCCTTCATGAACTCGACGCGGTCCTCATCGGGAAGGTCGGACAATTCCTTCTCCAGGCGGGCTGAGACAGAGATCGCTCTTTCCTCTCCGAAATGTGCGGCCGCATCTGTGCACCTCCCGGAATCATCATCCTCACCCGAATTGAGCACGTATATCACGGGCTTCGAAGTCAGCAGCTGCAGCTTGTCGAAGATCTCAAGATTTCTCGAGGAGACAGCCTCTCTCGCGACCTTCTCACCCGACGCGATCTTCTCCCTTACAGATTCTAGGAAATCGAGATCACCGCGCTCTCCCTTTTTCAGCGCCTTCGACCTCACCTTTTCCTTGGAGATCCATGAAGTGACTCTCTCGAGATCCGAGAGAAAGAGCTCGGTCTCGACGATACCAGCGTCCCTGACAGGATCTACAGCTCCTATCACATGGCTGACATCCGGATCCTCGAAGCAGCGCAGTACATGAGCGAGGATGGTCGCCTCCCTGACATTGTGAAGAAACTTGTTTCCCAGCCCCTCCCCCCTGCTGGCCCCCTCGACCAGACCGGCGATATCGACATAAATGATCGTCGACGGGATGACTTCCTTCGGCTTCAGTATCCCGGCCAGTGTCGCCAGCCTGGAGTCCGGCACCTCTACGGCGCCACGATTGGAATCTATCGTACAGAATGGATAGTTCGACGCCTCGGCTCCAGCACGGGAAAGGGCGTTGAGCAATGTCGATTTCCCGACATTGGGCAATCCCAGTATCCCTATCGTGAATGCCACTGTCACCTCCGTCCATAATCGTAATATTCGATGAAGCTGCATGGAGTCTATGACACGGGAGTAAAGGTGTAAATACAGAAAGGGGCGAAAAAAAACGGGTCCCCGGAATACGGGAACCCGCTGAACTCTTAGTGTCCGGCCTGAAACTACATGAACAGTGGCGCGAACACGAGCGCCACTACGGACATCAGCTTGATGAGGATGTTCATGCTCGGGCCTGACGTATCTTTAAGGGGATCGCCGACCGTGTCGCCGACAACCGCAGCGGCGTGGGTGTCGGTACCCTTACCTCCGAGGTTACCCTCTTCGATATACTTTTTCGCGTTGTCCCAGGTCCCGCCCGCGTTTGCCATGTAGATCCCGGTAAGCACGCCGGTCGCCGTCGCACCCGCGAGGAATCCTCCCAGCGCCTCCGCTCCGAGCAACAAGCCTATCACGATAGGAGCCACGACAGCGATGCATCCCGGAAGGATCATCTCACGAAGGGCCGACCTTGTGACGATGTCAACGCATGTATCGGTATCCGGTTCGGCTGTGCCTTCCATCAATCCCTTGATCTCGCGGAACTGCCGCCTTATCTCGATCACCATCTTGTTCGCGGCCCTTCCGACTCCCTTCATGGTCATCGAGGCGATGACGAACGGCATCATAGCGCCGAGCAGGAGCCCGATCACGGTCTTGACGTTCATGAGGTTGATGCTTTCGATGCCTACCGTTTTCTGGTAGGCGCTGAACAGGGCCAGCGCTGTCAGAGCTGCCGAGCCGATAGCGAAGCCCTTACCCACCGCAGCGGTCGTATTGCCGATCGAATCGAGCTTGTCGGTGATCTTCCTGATCTCAGGGCCGGCGCCTGACATCTCGGCGATACCGCCGGCGTTGTCGGCGATGGGGCCGTACGAATCTGTCGACATAACGATACCGATAGTCGAAAGCATACCGACAGCGGAGATGGCGATGCCGTACAGGCCGCCGCCGTATGAGAAGGCTATATACATCGCGCCGGCCAGTGTTATGACGGGAAGGATGACGCTCTCATAACCGATCGCCATCCCGGTTATGATATTTGTAGCCGGTCCGGTCTCACTCGCTTCGGCGACTTTCCGAACCGGGGGTCCGGAGGTGAAGTACTCACTCTCTACCCCGATCAGCACTCCGGCGATGATACCGGCGAGTACCGCCCAGAAGGGCTCGACTACGCCGAGGACCATTTTCGATGCGAACCAGGCGCCGACGATGAAAAGGACCACCGAAATATAGAAGCTGTAACGAAGGGCCGACTGCGGTCCCGCCTTCTTCAGCGCGGAAAGGGAAAGTATGCCTATTATCGAAGCAATCAGCCCGACGGAGATAAGGACAAGAGGAAAGGTCATCCTGCCTGTGATCTCCCCGGCGACATATGTCGCGCCGATCGCCATCGTGGCGACCACGCTTCCGACATAGCTCTCGAAGAGATCCGCGCCCATCCCTGCCGTATCGCCGACATTGTCGCCGACGTTGTCCGCGATGACGCCTGGGTTACGTGGATCGTCTTCGGGGATGCCGGCCTCGATCTTGCCTACGAGGTCCGCTCCGACATCGGCGCTCTTTGTAAAGACGCCGCCGCCGACCCTGGCGAAGAGGGCTATCGAACTCGCTCCCATCGCGAAGCCGTTGATGATCCTCGGATCCTTCGTAAAGAGGAAATAGAAGCCCAGGCCGACCACGCCGAGAGCCGCCACGGCTACTCCCATGACCGAGCCGCCCCCGAACGCTATGGTCAGCGCCCTGCCGATTCCGCCATCCTTGGCTCCCTGGGTCGCGCGAACCGCCGCCCTGGTCGCCGCTTCCATCCCCAGCACTCCCGCGCCCATCGAGCAGAGTGCTCCGATAAGGAAGGCTAAAGCAGTCTGTACCCCCAGCCCCGGCGTAAACGTCAGGGCAGCGAATACGATGACTATAAAGATGAAGATGATCTGGTATTCCCTCTTGAGGAATACGAAGGCGCCGGCGTGGATCTTGTCGGCTATCTTCTGCATCAGCTCGTCACCGGCGGGATAGCGCTTCATGTTGAAATACGCGCCGATCGAGAAGACCAGTCCCGCGATACCGAGCCACGGGATTA
Source organism: Candidatus Krumholzibacteriia bacterium (assembly GCA_963836185.1). Classification (GTDB taxonomy): domain Bacteria; phylum Krumholzibacteriota; class Krumholzibacteriia; order Krumholzibacteriales; family Krumholzibacteriaceae; genus JAUWCL01. Next base: position 1,551,323 of record CAWIIQ010000001.1, on the reverse strand, counting down.
TCTTGGTCGCGAGGGCCAGGGCCTCTGGGGACATCGGAACCTCCTGATAAAGTGCTTTAAGTAATCACTCCAAGTTCTTTTCCTACTTTAGTAAAGGCATTTATCGCCTTGTCAAGATGTTCGCGTGAATGAGCGGCGGAGATCTGGACCCTTATGCGTGCCTTCCCCTTTGGGACGACGGGGAAGAAGAATCCGATTACGTATATACCCTCTTCGAGAAGCTTGTTCGCCATATCCTGGGAAAGCTTGGCGTCTCCGAGCATCACCGGTACGATCGGGTGGCTGCCGGGAACGATGTCGAATCCAGCCTCGGTCATCTTCTCCCTGAAATACTTCGTGTTCTCTACAAGCGTCTCGAGCATCGGGCTCGGTTTTGAGAGCATCTCGAATGTCCTGATCGCGGCTGCCGTCAATGAAGGCGCCAGTGTATTCGAAAAGAGATAAGGCCTCGAGCGCTGCCTCAGAAGCTCTATGATCTCTTTTCTTCCCGTTGTAAAGCCGCCGGAGGCCCCTCCCATTGCCTTGCCCAGCGTCGAGGTGATGACATCGACCCTGCCGAGAGCTCCGCAATATTCCACGCTGCCCCTTCCGGTGGGACCGAAGAAACCTGTCGCATGGCAGTCATCGACCATCACGAGGGCACCGTACTCATCTGCGAGATCGCATATCTTGTCGATCTGGGCGATTATCCCGTCCATGGAGAAGACACCGTCGGTTGCGATCATGATCCTTCGCGCGCCGTCGGCCTTAGCAGCCTCGAGCTGAACGCGCAGATCATCCATGTCATTGTTCTTGTATCGGTACCGTTTCGCCTTGCAGAGCCGCACGCCGTCGATTATCGAGGCATGGTTCAAAGCGTCGCTTATTATCGCGTCTTCATCCGAAAGGAGGACCTCGAAAAGACCGCCGTTTGCATCGAAACAGGCAGCGTACAGTATCGCGTCGTCAGTCTGGAAGAACTCGGCGATCTTGCTCTCAAGCTCCTTGTGGATATCCTGCGTGCCGCATATGAATCGGACAGAGGACATGCCGAATCCGTGCGTATCCATAGATGATCTGGCCGCTTCGATTATGTCGGGATTGTTCGCGAGTCCGAGATAGTTGTTCGCGCAGAAGTTCAGGACCTCTTCCCCGGTGCTGACCTTGATATCGGCCCGCTGCTCGGTGACGATTATCCTCTCTTCCTTGTACAGCCCTGCTTCCCTGATCTCCTTCAGGGTCTCCTGGAGCTCTTCCTTTATCGTGTACATCTTCCTCTCCTCGCCTTTCCTTTTTCAGCCCTCGAGCTCAAGCTCTCCCCTGCCGTACCTCTCTCCGAGGTCCTTGAGCATATCTTCTGTCATACGGGCCAGGTCGTATTCCGGCAGCCAGTCCCATTCCTCCCTCGCGGCCGTGTCGTCCATGTAATTGGGCCATGAATCCGCGATCGCCTGCCTGACGGGGTCTATCTCATAATCCATCGTGAATTCAGGGAGGTATTTCCTTATCTCAGCAGCGATGACCTCCGGATCGAAGTGCATCGCGGTAACGTTGAAGGCGTTGCGGTGCTTCAGCCTGGCGGGATCCGCTTCCATGAGCTCTATCGATGCTTTGATCGCGTCCGGCATGTACATCATATCGAGGGAGGTCCCCGCCTTAAGGCCGCAGGTGTAGCAGCCGTACAGGATCGCGTGATAGTAGATCTCTACTGCGTAGTCGGTGGTTCCTCCGCCGGGGAGTGTCTTGCTCGAGATGATGCCCGGGAACCTGACCCCGCGGGTATCCACACCGAATCTCATGTGGTAATAGTCGCAGAGCAGTTCTCCCGAGACTTTCGTCACACCGTACATCGAGTGGGGCCGCATGATCGTATCCTGGGGAGTATTGTCCAGCGGGGTGTCGGGCCCGAACGCGCCGATCGAACTGGGGACAAAGAGGGCGCAGCCGTTCTCCTTCGAGATCTCCAGGGCGTTGACAAGCCCCTCCATGTTTATCTCCCAGGCCATATGCGGCTTCTCCTCGGCGACAGCCGAAAGAAGGGCTGCGAGGTGATATATCGTCTCGATGCCGTTGTCCCTGACGATCGAATCAAAATCCGACCTGGAGAGCACGTCGAGTTCCATGAATGTACCGGCGCCATCGAGTATCCCGTGCGTATCCTCGCGAACATCGCTCGTGAAGATATTCTCCGCACCGTACCTCTCCGCGAGGGCGAACGCCAGTTCGGAGCCGATCTGTCCAAGGGAACCGGTAAGCAGCACTTTCTTCTTTTTGTCGTTGCCCATCATACCCCGCTTCTCAAAGTCTCGTTGATCGTCGAAACGAATGGTAAAGTATCATATGCCCACGGTCTAATCAAGTTCCTTAAGCGCCCTCTCAGTCGCCTCTATAAGGGCGTCGGGGCTGACCCGTTTACCTGTGGCGTTCTTCATCCAGAGATCGGGCGCGATCCTGCCCGCGACTGCCATCCTCTCGAATTCGACACCGATATTGCCGGCCTCCCGCATCTGTTCCTTTACCTGGAAAGCGATCATGTGTCCGATCGCGTAATCAGGAAGATAGAGGAACGAATGCACAAGGTGTGAGTAGACAGCGAGGAGTGTCACGTCCTTCCTGCCGAATATATCAGCGAAGTACGCGTTCCAGACATCCTTCGAGATCTGGATCACCGCATCCCTGAACTCTGTTGGGGTCGCGTCGGGATGCTCGTACATCCATCGCCAGGCCTTCATGTCGACAAGCGACACCGCGCCTATCTCCGCGGTCATCCAGAATTCATTGACGATCGACATCGCCTCCGCCCTGCCGCCCTTTTCCTGTTCGAGGCCGAGGAGCATGATGTCGTTACCCTGGAAGACGTATGCGAATGCCTCGGTGAAAGCGGTATTAGGCACTCCCTGAAGGACGTAATAATCTACGTCGCACAGCGACAGGACCTGCTCGACATTGTGGCCCATCTCGTGAGCCGCGATATTGAATCCCTTGTAGTCCATTCCCTCAGCGCTGACTCTCGTACGCAGGCGCGCCGGAGCGGAGCACATGCTCGAACCTGCCGCGTGTCCTGAGCCCCGGGCCGGTTCGACCAGGATCTTGCCCGCAAGATACTCCGCCCTGTCCGCGGGGAAATCGAGGGCGACGAGCATCCTCTCGATGTCTCTCTCGAAGGCCTTCGCGTCCGGGTACAGATCCCTCGTGACCGCGTCCAGCTCGGGCTCAGAATATTTCCCCATCGACCTGAATCCGTTGTACCAGATATCAAACGGCTCGAGGTCGCGACCGAGTTTCTCCTTCGCCATCCCGGCGATCTTCTTGACGAGGGGGGACGAGCAGACCTGAACGAGCATCTTCTCTACCTGCTCTTCCGGGATCTCCCGTTCTTCGTCGAATCTTCGCGCTATCAGTGTCGGCGCGGTCGGCGAGTATTTATCGACGAGCGTCGACGCCTTGAATGTATCGAACCATATGCTGTAGCGGGTATCAGGCTCTCTGTCGCCCGATACCTTTATGTCCGCGGGAACTTCGCTGCCGGAATCGTTGACCTTTGCCGGCCAGACCTCATTGGTGTAGGGATTCCAGTCCACGTGCGGGTTGTTGATAACGACCTCCGGGATCGTCTGATCAACTATTCGCTCCATCACCTTCTGGATCATCCTCTGCCTCTCGAGCCCTCCCTCGCTGTTACCGTAGTCGGCCTTGATCTGGTCCCTCAGGTTCCAGTGCGAAAGAAGCCTCATCTTCGGAGGAAAGAGGCGTTCACCTTCTTCGTTTACCAGATGATGCATCCATATATTGTAGTCGGCAATATACTGGTCGGAAGCGGCCGACGCCTTCGCCAGCTCGAGGTTGACATCGGACGGGACCCTGCGCGAAAACCACTGCGCGAGCCTGACATCCGCCCACTGCCGCCTGGTCCAGTTTTCCCCCTCCGTCAGCCTCTCCTCGAGAGTCGTCAGGGGAAAGTTCAGAAGGACTGTAAAGGCAAGCTTGTTGGCGAAGAAGTCGTCCGCCAGATGCGCCGAGGCTGAATATGAAGCGGTCACCCTGTCTATTGCGTACATCGGGCCTATTTCGAGGTCCGCGTACCTGCCCATCGCCATCCTGATCTCGCCCATGTGCCCGTAGATGCTCTCGAGCAGGAACTCCCAGCGGTCGAACAGGTCGTCGAGCGTTTTTTCGTCACCCGCGAAATTGTCCCTTACGAAAGACTCGAACTCCTCTGCTCCGCCATCATCTTCGCGCCAGAAACCGGCGACCTGGTCCATTCCCTTGACCAGCCTCGCGCTCTGCTCCGACCCGTATTTCCCGGTCAGTTCCTTCTCGAGCTTCGACATCGAGCCCTTCATCCAGTCCGGCTTCGCCATTGCTGTGCCGGAGACCATCATCGCCGCGAGTATCACGACAGATAAGATTCCCTTCATCTTTACGCGCCTTCCTTTCACTGATCCAGGTCCTGTAACTATTTATCGAATTTCGGGGGATGCTTAAGGTGATATCCCGTTCTTTCCTGGTATGCTCTGGCGAAAGCGAGCAGTTTTCCCTCTTCGAACGGCTGCCCGATGAACGTGATGCTGACCGGCCCGCCTTCGCTGTCGAAGCCGTCTGGAAGCACTACGCACGGATGCCCTGTCAGGTTCGTCAGAAGAAGGTTCTGCCCGAACGAGGGCGCCACGTATATGTCGACTTCCAGGTCTTCCATATCTTTCATTATCATCGATCTGATCCTGTTGGCCTGGATGTACTCTACCGCTGGGATGAATCTGGCCGTTCTGAAAGCGTTGGGCCACGCGTTCCTGATCTGCCTGACGAGAAGCTCGTCCCTTCCCGACCTGGTCAGCTCGTCGAATGCCGCAGCCGCCTCGGCGCTGAGTATTATGCCAAGGGGATATATCGGGTAGTCCGGAAGAGAGACAGGGATGAGATCTATCCCCATCTCGCGCAGAACGTCCAGGGCTATCGAATCAGATTCATGGTAGAAATCATCCTGCTCGAAATCCTCCGGCAGAAAGCCGATCCGAAGGGCATGAATATCCTCGTCGAACCTGTACCTGAACGGCGCGTCAACAGTGGTAGGATCGGAATCGTCCCGTCCGCGGATAACATCGAATACTATGGCGCAATCCTCCACGCTCCTGCATATCGGCCCTATCTTGTCCATCGACCAGCTCAGTGCCATAGCGCCGGCCCTGCTGACCCGGCCGAACGTCGGCCTCAGGCCTGTCACTCCGCACCTCGTGCATGGCGATACAATAGACCCCCACGTCTCGGTCCCGATGGAAAAAGCGACCAGGCCCGCTGAAGTGGCGGATGCCGATCCCGCCGATGAACCGCTCGATCCCTGCTCGAGGTTCCACGGATTCTTCGTCTTCCCCCCATACCAAACGTCGCCCCACGCGAGAGCTCCGAGGGTCAGCTTCGCGACAAGAACCGCACCCGCTTTATCGAGTTTTCTAATGACGGTAGCTGTCTCATCGATCGTCTGCTCCCTGTAAGGTTCTGCCCCCCAGGTCGTCCTGTAACCTTCGACCGCGAGCAGATCCTTCGCCCCGTAAGGTATCCCGTGAAGAAGACCCCTGTATCGTCCCGCGGCGAGTTCAGCATCGGCACGCGCCGCGCTCTCGAGAGCCCGCTGCTCGGTAAGGGTTATGACGCACTCCAGTGAAGGACCGTGTTCTTTCAAACGGCCCAGATACATCTTTGTAAGCTGGGTCGATGTGACCTGTCTCGTCCTTATAAGCTCAGCCAGGTCCCTGACGGACCAGAAAGCGAGATCCTCAAGGTCGTCCGGGAGATCCCTGCGAGATGTCGGTGATACTTTAAGAAGATCGGGATTTCCGGTCTCCGGTCGTCTGCGCGGTACGGGATCGAAGACGAGTGCCGGGCGGACCGCATTCTTGAGATCGACATCTCTCATGGACTGGTATGACTCGAGCTGATCGCGCAGATCGGGAAGCATCGAGTCTATCTCGGCCTCAGTGAGCTGCAGGTCGATCAGTCCCGCGGCGGATCCGACCCTGTCTCCGTTAATAGAGGCATCATCCACAGGGATGCACTGCACCGCCAGGGCGGCAGTGAACAGGATCGGTATTGCACGGAACAGAGAGGGTTTTGGCATCTGTCAGGGCTATCCGCCGAACGGATAACTGAATCCGAACATAAGGCTTACATTGCTCGTATTAACATCGCGGTATAATGTCGTATTGTCGATCGTAGTGAGGCCGCCCTCCCATCTCGACTCTATAAGAAGGTCGACAGCCCCGATATCCCAGTAGACAGCCCCGCCGAACATCAGTCCGAATTCAAAACTCTTTACACGGTCGCTGATATCTTCCCGCTGATCTATCTGCTCCGTGCGTGTGCTGGTATCCTGCAGCGTGATCTCCGCGGTTCCCTCCAGTCTTGATTCGGCCTGGAGCTTGAAAGCGAAGGTTGTACCAGCGAGTCCGCGGATCCGGATCTTTCCGCCATCATCGGCTCCGAACTCGAAGACCGCAAGCAGGGGGACCTCGATATAGTCGATATAGGCGTACACGGTGCCGTCGAAGAAAGCGGGCCTCGGATCGTCGTTGTCGGGATAGTATATGATTTCCCCGGATGCCACGCCCTGGCCGCCTTTCGGGGTGTACATCACTTCAGTCTGAAGACCGAAGAAATCATTGAAGAATACGGTCAGAAAACCGCCACCCGTGAAACCGAGGGTGGCGTCCCCTATGGCTCCTGCCAGCTGGCTGTCCTCGCCGCCGGCCCACAGGGTGACCGCGTCACCTGTCAATGACGCCCAGTAGGCCCCGCCCTTCGCGCCAGCCTGCCAGCGGAGCTCGGCGAAAGCTGTGCCTGTCAGAAGAACGCAGACGAAAACTGTGAATACTGTCAAGAGGATGCCCTTGCGCATTTTACGACTCTCCTTGTGGCCAGTTTGTTAACTGTCTCCTCCGGGGAGAATAGTCATATCCGGGTGTATTGTAAAGTGATTATTCTCCGGCAAGATCGAACCATGCGGCCAGCGTCAGAAGCATCCATGACTGCCGCCACATATCCATCCTGCCGGCCATCAGATCACCCGTTATCTCATCAACGGCTGCCCGGTCTATCCATGGCATCTTCGCCAGCCCCGAGTCGAACGTATCCTCCGCCAGGGGCCTCATGAGCCCCTGGAGCCATGATCCGACAGGCAGGCTGAATCCATGTTTGCCTCTGGCCGCCAGAGTATCTCCGAGGCGATCGGCAAATGCCTCCCTGACTATCACCTTGCCCGTCCGATTCCTCCTCTTCATCCTCGCGGGGATCCCTGCGGCGAGCTCGACAAGCCGGTAATCGAGAAAGGGGACCCTGACCTCGAGGCTGTTAGCCATGGACATCCTGTCGACCTTCATCAGGAGGTTGTCGGGAAGCCAGCCCCCTGTATCCGCGACGAGCGCCCTGTCCATCCCCCGGGCCTTCCTGCCGCCGACCAGGCCCCTCTCGACTTCCGCCTGAAGTTCAGCCGTCGTCCTGTCTGAAGGAAGATCCGCTACAAGTCGGTCGCAGATCACACCAGGCAGGACGTGGGGGTATGAGCTTACTGTGGACCTGTAAGTATGCTTCCTGATCCTCTCGACGATCCCGGCGTCCCCCCCTGCTTCCGCGGCCCGGCGCCTGATACCCTCGATCGACATCCGGAACCGTCCCGACATGGTGGCATACCTGTCGTAGTAGTCATATCCTGCGAAGAGTTCATCCGCGCCCTCCCCGGAAAGTACGACCTTGACGTGCCGGTGAGCCAGCTCCGAGAGTATGAAGGTTGGAAGCTGCGCGGGGTCGGCCAGTGGTTCGTCGAGATGCCCGATATACCTGGTCGCCGCGTCGACGGCATCCTCCGGCCTGAAGGGGATCTCGATCAGGTCCGCGCCGAACCTCTCCGCCGCCATCCGCGCATACCGGGATTCATCGTAGACATTGTCATGCTTTACCGATATGGAAAATGCCTTCACCTTGTGAGAAGACATCTCGCTCATGTACGAGAGAACAAGCGACGAGTCAAGCCCTCCGGAGAGAAATACCCCGACCTCCACGTCACTGATCATGTGACAGCGAACGGCGTCCTCGAAAAGGTCCCGGAGCTCGCCGTGCCAGTCCCGCCCCCTTTCCTGTTCCCCTCTGTCGGAAATGCGCCAGTATACGCGCGGATCCGAGAGCTTCCCCCTGTCTATTCTCATGTAACTCGCAGGCGGCAGTTTGCTCACCCCTGCCAGGACAGTATATGGAGCGGGGATATACTGGTTGTAAAGATACAGCCGCACTCCCGCGGGATCCGGCTCGACCGGGACTCGCCCTGTCATGAGCAGCGCCTTTATCGACGAAGCGAAATAGAGTTGTCCATCGCGGACAGTATAGACCAGTGGCTTGATCCCGAGGCGGTCGCGGGCGACAAAGACGATGTCCTTTTCCATATCATGCAGCGCGAAAGCGAACATGCCGTTGAGCCTTCCGAGCAGGCCCTCGATACCCCACTCCTCGTAGCCGTGGACGAGGACCTCGGTGTCGGCCTGCGTCCGGAACCTGTGCCCAGCCTTCTCCAGCTCTTTCTTCACCTCTGGGAACGAGTAGATCTCCCCGTTCATGATCACCCGCACAGCGCCGTCCTCCGATTCAATCGGCTGATGGCCGTGCTCGAGATCGATGATCGAAAGCCGCCTCATCCCGAAGGCGACACGGTCCGTGACTGCCTTCCCGCTGTCGTCCGGGCCGCGAAGGTGCATAGCCTCGATCATCCTGTCGAGAGGCTCATGGTCTGCCGATCCATCGGAGGTGAGGCTGATTATTCCCGCTATCCCGCACATGTCATTCAGCGGCTCCTGCTTTGAATATGAGTGTCACTATTCTGTCTTCCACCCTGCAGGTCAGAGCGAGGCTGCCCGCGAGGAAACCGTATCCGGCGGCGCCGCCGACAGCTTCGAGGAACCGCTCTTCCACTCCTGTGATCTCATCCCCGCATGACATCCTCGTGCTTCCGATCAGTCCGGGCTTTATCACACCCGGGGCGATCTCGCTTATTTCAGAAAAGTACCTGTTACAGCCGCCCGATCCTGAGATCCTGTCTTTCTCGAATAAGATGGTCACAGGAGGATCTCCCGGATAAGGCTCATCGGGACCAAGACTCACGAGGACCCATTTGACGCCCGCGAGGTCATCGATTGAAAGCGTGCCCGTGACCTCAGGTGTTCTTTCAACAAGGGATCCTCCATCCACAGCCCAGGTCCTCAGGGCCTTCTCGGTAGGGCAGCACATCGGATCGTCTGAGCCGTGCCTGATGACTTTTATCGTGAGTGCACCGGCATCCAGTATGAGTGAACGGACCTGGACCCTGTCCCCGAGAAGAACTGTCCCGGTATTCGTTATGACATCCCCCCTGCGCTCAAGGACCGCGACATATATAAAGGTTCCCGATCCCCCTGAATTCTCCGCAAGGAGGACTGCCGATTCCTCGGCGCCGTCCCCGTCAAGATCGCCCTGAACACAGAGATCACCGATCAGTCTCACCGTGGGACGTGCTGCTCCCCCTTCGCTGAAAAGTTTCCCCTCGTAAAAGCCGCCCGTAAAACGTACGGATGATTCGTAAATACCCTGATACTCCGCTTCCTTCGCTTCAGCCAGTGTCGGAGCGGGACCTTTGCTTTCAGGAGCGCAGGAATACAGGCATGAGAGCGAAAAGATCAAAAGCCCGGCGATCAGGACCCCTTTGATATTCATTTATGGATCTCCTCGATTCATTTACTTCCTCTTCAGCTATCTTCCAGAACTGTAATCATATATCCGCACAGCTTGTCCATACTATTCATCGGGACTCAATATAATCCTTCTATAAGGAATGATTTTCGCTTAGAATTCCACGATTGCGAAGTGAAAACGGCCAGTTTCATCTTTCTTTTACCGAAGGGAATTGCAATGAAGAGATCCCGGATCCTCATCGGCCTCGCCCTCACCCTGTTCCTGACGACGGCCTTCACATTGCCGGCAAACGCTATAGGAATCTTCGGCCAATGGCAGGACTCCAATGACGTCGACTCAGGCTACGGCCTGGGCCTGAAGCACCAGTTCGGTATAATACCGATCATCTCGATCGATGCCCGGGCCTCCTGGCTAAGATACAGCGGCGACGAAGACGCGAATCTGGACATGTTCCCGCTCGAGGTTTTCGGACGAGTCAAACTCGCCATGTTCTACGGAGGCGTGGGCCTCGGTTATTACATCATGTCCGGCGATTTCGCTCCGAATAGCTCGCCGGGTGGTTTCGCCGCGCTTGGCATCGATATATCCCTGGCCAGCCTTGGTGTTTTCGGCGAGGTCCGTTATCTCTATCTCGAGCCGGACCTTGATGTTGGCGGAAGCGTGGATATGAGCGGTGTCGGCGCCAACATCGGCGTAACGCTGCCGTTTTAAATGCTGGTTCTTTCTTGACGGCGGATCTTTCAGTTCAATGATCGATTCGCCGTCTGCTTATCCCTGTACCACCATATGATGAAACTGACTCTTATCACAATATTTCTGCTGATGACCCTTTCCGCGACTGTTTCCGCGCAGAGAGAACCGCAGACTGCTCCCTCCATCGACCTCGACCGTTTTGAGGGAAATACGATAACAGCTATCGAATACACGGGACTTAAGCACACGAAGAGGTTTGTTGTAGACAGGGAAGTGCGCAGTATCGTCGGTGACCCCCTCTATGCGGAACTCGTAAGGGAAGATCTCGTCAGGCTGAAGAATCTGCCTATCTTCGGAGCAGTCAGCGTTTATGTCAGACCGGACGAAGGCGGGGCCGCTCTGGAATTCGTAGTCAGTGAGATCCCGTGGATAATCCCGATCCCTGCTGTCAACTATTCCGAGGAGAACGGTTTCTCTGCCGGTGCCGGAGTAGCATCCATCAATCTCTTCGGACGGGCTCAGCAGTTATCTGCCATGTTCATGCTGGGAGGAGTGAATGCTTTTTTCGTCGCCTTTCGAGATCCATGGATAACGGGAAACCGGATCTCTGGAGGAATCGAGGGCGGACACACTATCCGTCAGAATATTTTGCTGGATTTCGAAGAGACGAAGGACCTCTTCCAGGTCAGCGGCGGGAAATGGATCGGCGATTCAGGCCGTCTCAGAGCGCACCTCGGATACGTCGCGATCATGAGCGACAAGGACGGGATCACGATCGACCCTTCCAACAGAGACAACATGCTCTACGGAAACCTTCTCCTCGGATACGACGACCGTGATTCGTATAACGCGCCCCGCTCCGGTTGGCATAACGAATGGATCAACGCTTCATATACTGGAGGAGACGCGGATTTCTGGAGCGCGCAGATTGATTTCAACCGCTATCAGCCGATCGGAAAGACCCAGTCGATCGCGGCCGGCCCGATCCTGTCCCTCCAGTCAGGGATCGTGGGCGTCGACATCCCCGGTTATTATCAGTATTTCATGGGCGGGTCCAACAGTATCCGCGGTTACCGCCTCGAGGAACTTGGCATGGATCTGTACGGAAAGAACCAGTTCCTTTTCAATATAGAATACCGGTGGAACTTTATCCCGATGAGAGATCTAAAGATCATTAAATGGACGATCAGCACAGGACTTCAACTTGCATGTTTTCTGGACACCGGTCTGGCCTGGAGCCGTTCGACCGACTTCAACATACAACGCACGCGTACAGGATTCGGGGCCGGATTGAGGCTGCTGCTGCCTGGCGTAGAGATGCTGAGGTTTGACATGGGCGTAAGTCAGTACGGCGATTTTGTCTTCAATTTCGGAGTCCAGTCTATCTTCGCCGGCAGGCGGCAGAAGATCCGCTGATACGCGTGCCGCTACCTGAGCAGCACCATCCTCCTGGTCTGTTTGAATCGCCCTGTGACCAGGCGGTAGAAGTAGACGCCTGACGCCGCCACGTCTCCCCTTTCATTCGTTCCGTCCCACGGAATCTCGTGCATTCCGTCATCGAGCGTATCATCGACAAGTGACCTGACCAGGCGTCCGGCTACATCGTAGACGCGAAGCGATGTATGCCCTGGTCCGGCAAGCGAGAACCTGATCGTCGTCGATGGATTGAACGGATTGGGATAGTTCGGCTCGAGCGCGTTTACGGAAGGGATCAGCGGCTCCTCAGTATCCGTCTGGACGGCACCCTTCTCCAGGACGATGAATGCCATTTTAGGCAGTTCGATAAGAAACGACTGGCTGTAACCGTTATATCCGACAGGCTCGGTGTTCAGCGTCCCATCATTTACGGGCCCCGGGCCGCCATAATTGAAATCCATGCTGTTGAGCGCTTCTCTCCAGTAACCCTCCTGCGGAAGCCCTATTCGATAATCGGAATAATCTGTATTGCTGAAATTGGCGATGACCACGAAATCGTTCTCGGCGTCCCAGCGCCTGAATCCGATGACATTCCCGCTCTCATTGAGATGATATACGTTGCGTGAAGCGTCGGCGCGAAAGGCCGAATTATCCCGCACGGCTATGAGGTCCCTGAAGTACGCGAAGTACTCGCTGTAGTTGATCTTGTTGGACCAATCGATCCTTTCAGCCGAGCTTGTTCCGAAATCTGTATCTTCCAGCCACTCGCATCCCATAAGAAAGGCCGGAATTCCGGGAGAAAGCATCACGATACTGTGAGCGAGTTTCGTCCTCCCCTGAGCCCACTCATCATCATGCGGGACACTCGGATCGATCACCTTGACGGCACGGCCTCCGCCGCTCGAGGACCATGCTTCGTCGTGCAGCTCGAAATAATTAAAGACACTCGCTCCCTCGAGATATGTCCCGCCGCCATTGATTATATTGCGGATCTTCCACATCTCGGGATCACCGAACGCCGCGTCGAATATCTCCTCACGGATCGTATCGGTAAAGTAGTCGTAGTACTGACAATCAAAGCCCGCTCCACCGAGGGATACGGGACGCGTCACCCAGTTATCGTCGGGCAGCTGCTCGGCTACGACTACCTTCCCGGCGAAACGGTTGTCAACGATATCGTTGAATTCCTGCATCAGGCTCCAGCCGCTTCCCTGAACGTTGTTCATATAGTCAGTGGCATCCATGCGGTATCCGTCAAGCTTGTACTCCTCGAGCCAGTGCAGCGCGCTGTTCAGGTAATAGTCACGTACGCCGTCCCTGTCGAAATCCGCCTGAGCGCCCCATGGGGTGTCTGCCGCCGGGTCGTCGAAGTAGAACTGAGTTCCGTCGTAATCCCAGAGGTAGTTGTCATTGACGCTGAAGTGGTTCCAGACGATGTCGAGAAGTACGGCTATTCCGTTCCGGTGACACGCGTCGACGAGATATTTAAAGTCATCGGCAGAGCCATATACCCATTCGGGAGCCCACGCCGTTATAGGATTGTAACCGGCCGATTCGTCGCCCGGGAATTCATTGACGGGATTGAACATCACGGTATTCACGCCGAGATCGACGAGATGGCTCACGCGGGCGGCAACATCGAGATACCCTGCCGGATGGACAACTGAGCCGGCCGGATCGTTAAGCCCGGCAAATGTTCCCATGTGCAGCTGGTAGACGACCATTTCCTCCTGCGGCGGTGTCTGGAAATCGTCGACCTGCCACTGGTACCCGAACGGATCCTCGATGATACTGTTAGAATTGCTCCCCGAATTAAAGGCGCGCGCCCTGGCATCTGCTTTCCAGATGCTGCCAGGGGAAAAGAAATACTTGTACTCGTCACCTGCTGACGGCCCGGAGACATAGCCGATGAAATGCTCACCGACACGTGTAAGCTGATCAGTGAGCCCCCACTCGTTGAACTCCCCCCGCACGTGGCAGGTCGATGCCCCGGGGGCCCATACCTTGAAAACCGCTCCACCAGTGGCCAGCGTCGCGCCGACAGGAGCATGATCGAGCGTCGTGAAGTCCAGCGGCCATCCTCCGTCGACAGGAATAGTATCGTTCAAGCCGGATATGCTGAGATAGTCGATATCGGTGCCGTCTGTCAGTTCTATGAAATAGCTTATCCCGGCAGACGATGTTACCGGTACCTGGACCTCCCATATATCATAGGGGCCCCTCTGCCCCGCTACAACGGCGACGAGCCATGAAGTCGACCCGCCGTCGTCGACAAACACGCGCGCCCCTGTCAGGTCATCGATGTTCGCCTGGAAACGAATTGAGAAGCCCTCGTTGCCGACCGGGCACAACGGACGGCGATCCTGAAAATCGACATGCGACACGCCGTCCCATTCGACGTTGTTGTCCGGCCCTGCGGCACCGGCCGGTACCGTGTGCAATATCAGGAGGGCGATGATAAGAACAGATACAGATACGCATGCAGCTCGTGATGCGGTCATATTACTCTCCAGCTCGAATAGGCAAATGGGGCCTGAAACTGATAAAAATACTCTTGAATCAATATACTAGAACGAGCAGTCAGATGCGAACGCAGAAAGCTACCCACTCATCACTCCATCCTGGACTTTTGGATACTTAGATGCGGGGCAAGCACATGCAGATTCTCACCGGTCGGTGGCAGTGGAAGCGCGGCTTTCAGCCGTTCGCCTGTGCGTTTGAATTCATCGCATACGCCCTGACTGATACTACCGTTATTTCTATAAGAAAGATTGGATGCCAGGGTAAGGAATGGATGCTGCCTGTTCCAGAGATTACGCACTACACGGCGCAGGATACCTCGCATTGAATAGAACCTTCTCACACAGGTGCTCATCTCCTCGAGGATCTCGTTCTGCGTGAGATGCTTGTAGCGCCCCACTGGCAGTGTCAGAGTGAAATACCGCCAGTCTTCAGGGAATCGGTTCGCTACTATGCGCCCTTCTTCCTCCATCTTGTTCCACAGGACCGTACCGGGTAATGGTGTCAGAAAGAGCACATTAAGAATATCCACGCCATACTGATTGGCCGTATCGGCTATATTCCTGCCGATGCCTGCCCGGTCGACATCTAGCCCCATGATAAATGAGCCTGCGACTGTGATATTGTAGCTCTGGATCCGGCGTACCGATGCTCTGAAATCGCGATCTTTCTGGATGTTGTATTTCTTGTGCACCTCGGCCAGGCCTTCGTCGGTAGTCGATTCAAATCCGATAAACGCACCAATGCACCCGGCATCCCGGGCCAGTCTCAGCAGTTCATCATCATCCGCCATATTGATCGTCGCCTGACAGACCCACTTCTTGCCGAGGTCAGCGTCGATCATTGTCCGGAACAGATCCTTTACCCGCGCGATGTGATCAGGACGAGTTCCGATGAGATTGTCGTCTACGATGAGCACGAGCTTCTCCCTGATAAGCCTGAACTCAGCTATGACATCCTCGTTTGAGCGGCGCCTGTACTTCCTGCCATTGAACGGGCTGACGCTGCAGAAACTGCAATTCAGCGGGCATCCACGCGTAGTCTGGATAGATCCGAAATGGTAGCCTTCCGGCAGCAGATCGTGGCGGGCAGGCGGCGTTCTGTCCATTTCCTCATGGCCGCCTGAGTATACAGGCTTCAAGGTGTCCCGGGCAGCGTCTTCCAGTACTTGTCCCCAGACGCTCTCTGCTTCGCCTGTCACCACAACATCGACTCGTTCTGAAGCTTCCTCCTGCCGCATCGTAGCGTGGATCCCGCCCATCACGACGGGCACACCCAGGCTGCGAAAATCCTCAGCCAGTTCGTACGCCCTCGGAGCCTGAGAAGTGAAGGCACTCAATCCGACAAGGTCGGGGCGAGGCATCAAGGAATAGTCGGGATGATCCACATTCTCATCAACAACCGTGATGTCCCATCCGGGCGGAGTAAGGCCGGCCAGAACGAGCAGGCCCAGCGGCTTCCACACGCGATATTTGTTCCAGTAGTTCTTCTTGTTTGTGACATTCACCAGGGGATTTCGCGGGTTGATGAGAAGCAGTCGCATTCTTTCTCCTTGTATTTATTGCAGGCGCCTCCATCGCGGCAGCCCATGACATTTTATAAAGATCGTCACACAGCTCCAGCGCCGTACGGCAGCAGAACGATCCGGTTTCTTTCATTCAATGATCCACTCGGAGTGAAGATGACATTGCCCCCGGCCTCGAGCACTTTCTCGATGACGACATCGACAGCATCATCATTAGCCTCCCGCACATCGACTTCAGGAGATATGACCGGGGAATGATTCGTTCCGCCGATGCTGCCCCGCATGTGATAACCATCCTCTACCAGAAGAGTGGCTCGCAGTCCCTTCTTGACCATTCTGACAACTGCTTCCATTCCGGATGCTGTATCTCCGCGCTCCGAAGAAGCCTCAAGCTTTAGAAACGCCCTGTCCAGCACTCGTGTCATAGCCTCCTTGACAAGGGGCCATGCGATCCTTCCCAGATCACGCGCTCTTGTATCTGTATGGTCGCCTTCTATCCGCCCGATGATCCCGTTACCATGCTCTGTAATTGAACTGAATGCTGACTGTATCTCCATCTCGCCGACCACGACCATTCTCAGCGGTTCAAGCCTGAAGTTGTTCCCGAAGCACCTGTCGACGTTGCGAGCGTGACCAAGCAGCTCTTTTCCAGCATCGGGAGATGAGGTTCCTGCCGGTGCCAATACTGGAAACCCATGGTTTTCGATCTCGATAAGAGAGTCCCGGAACGCCTCAAACAGAGTACTCTTAAGAGAACTCAGACAAAGGACATAGTAATGTGTGCTCAGGTTCACGTTGCACCGCCTTCTTGTTGCTTGAAGCATAAGGTCCGGCGGCGGCTTGTACAATCGACCGGAAGAATGAAAAGAGATGTAGTCCGAAAGGATTAGGCAGGGAAATCAATCAGATTCGTGCCGGCGGGCATAGGCGGCGATCTGAAGGCGCGAGTTGAGTGTCAGTTTCTCCAGGATATTGTGGACGTGACTTTTTACCGTATGTGTCGCTATATGGAGACGCGCTGCGATCTCCTTGTTACTCAATCCCTCGGAGATCAGGTCGACGATCTCCTTCTCCCTGTTTGTCAGCTGAATGGCGCTGTCAGTGAGCCCTTTTCCATTATTCAGCGCGGATTCGACGATCTGAGTGAATAAAGAGGCCGTCAGCATTGTGGGCAGCACCTTTTCACCACCCGCAACCGCTTTGATCGTATTGACATAGTCCTGCAAGGATGCGCTCTTGAGGATAAAACCAGAACCGCCGGCCTCTACGAACTCTACTATATCCACCTGTTCCGGGAGTATGTCCATGGCTATTATCCGTGCCTCTGGCAGTTCCGTACGAAGGTGCTCCATCAGATGGAGGCTGTCTGTCGTTTCCAGCCCGAGGTCCATCAGTATCACATCAGGATGATTTCCCGACTCCTTCAGTTTCTGGACCGCGTCGCCATCCTCAGACACAGCGACCACCTCGAAATCTCCATGATCGTTCAGGGCTTCAGAAATACCCTCTCGAAGCAGCCGGTTATCCTCTATCAGCAGCACTTTCAGCCTGTACATGAATTTACTCCGTTAAATCCCCATCTACTTCAGTATTCTGCCAGTACAAGGGGCCGGGGTCAAGTTCAAATGGCCAGTATCGGCCTGTTCCGCAGTCGACAAGGTACCGACTGCTGCATAATTATGCGGTAAATAAAGATATGGCGCCCCCAACGGGATTCGAACCCGTGTTGCCGCCGTGAAAGGGCAGTGTCCTAGACCTGGCTAGACGATGGGGACGCTCTAATGCGTGCAGATAGTATTTTCTGACTACGGGAATCTAGCAACGGACAGAGCCCAAGTCAAATGAAAAAAGGGGCTTCAGTCATCGAAGAGTGACAACTGGCCGTCGTCAGCCTTATCGGGTTTCAGTGGATCGGCATGTGTCCGGAAGAACTCCCCGGCCCTGGCGTGCTCATCGTAGAAAGCCAGCACCATATCGCGGGTCTCCTTTCTGTCCCCCCCATCGAATCAAAGAGGCCGCACTCAGCCATGTTCAGCGCTGTTTCCATCGCCAGCCTGCCGCTGATCCTGGTCAGAAAATCCTCCAGCGACTGATAGCTTCCGCTTCGCCTCTCTTCCAGCACTGTATCGATCTCTTCGCCCGTCATATCGCAGACCTCTGACATCGGGGACCTGATCGCCTCTTTCTCCGCGATAAACCCGCGTCCACTGAAATTGACATCGGGAGGGAAGACCCTGGGTCCGCTCGCCTCCAGGTATTCGAGGTATCTCTTCTTCCTTTCACGAACATCGTCAGATGAATCGAGCAGCGCTGCGAAATACTCGACTGGGTGGTGAGCCTTCAGAAAGGCCGACCTGTAACTGATGTACGCCTGTGTGCAGCTGAACGCCTTGTCGAAGGTAAATCCTACATTGTGAAGCAGGTAATCGAATATCTTCTGCGCGTCCTCTTCGTCTATATCCAGCTCCATGGCCCCGCGTATGAAGATCAATCTGGCCGACTGGAGGTCAGATGCTCCCTTTCTCTCAAGCGCTCTTTCGACAAAAACAGCATCATGCCCCGTCAGACCGGCCGATTCGAGAAGGATCTCCCTGACCTGCTCTCTGTAAAGCAGCAGTCCCCTTGTCATCTCCAGCGGGCCCGCAATAGAATGATGCGGGAGGTAGACCTTCCCCTTCCTGTCCGCGTTCTCGACATACTTCTGCCAGAGTCTCCCCTCTAGAGGCGCAGGCCTGTATAGAGAGATGACATTTACAAGATCATCGAAACTGTCAGGCTTTATCGTCATCAGAAGATCTCTGATCCCCCTGCTCTCCAGAAGGTACACGCCTGCCGTATCCCCTCCGCATATCATCTCGAATGTACTGGAATCATTGAGGTCCCTCGGCCTCCACTCTTCCTGCTTTTCATGGTTGCCGGTCGGATGCGGGGCCCGGATCCTGCTTACCGTAGCGGCCAGAGCCGAAAGGAAATGAGACTGCTGAACCACGAGTTTCCATCCGCCGTGAGCCGCTATCGCCTCCCTGTCGAGCATGATGAATTCCTCGCCGCCATCTCCACTGACCCATGAGACTTTATTTTCCGCTTGAGGCGGCAATACAACGATCTTGGATGTATTGTGTATGAAGTGCGAGACACGCCCATGAAGAGCAGCCGCCGAATGAAGAAGCTTCCTAACCTTTATGTCCGTATTGTACAGGTGTGACAGGTGCTCCGAACTCTCCAGAATATCCGCCAGCCCGTTCCGCCTTCTCGTAAGGGAGATCGACTGGAGAATCTCGTTCGCGAGCGACTCCCCGACTTCCAGCTTCTCAGCGAGATCCTTTACCAGCGTCGAAAATGATGAATCCTCCCTCTGCATCAGGAAACTGAACCGGTATCCGGGAAGGAGATCCTTGAGAATACTCATAAATCTCTCCCGCGACCCTCTGGACCGTAGAAGTTCAATGACAGGCGGCACTCCCGGCGCCGGCGCGCCGAATGATTCGAAGATCAGCCCGTGCTCGGCAGGATTCAGAGGGATAATGCCCAGAAGATATGCAATGACACTCTCGCAAAGATCGCTCCCGACAAGTTCGATCCATTCTCCGCCTCGCCTGGATCTTCGGAACAGTTTCTCGAGAAAGAGCAGGAATCCCGACATCTCCTCGAGGGAGGCACATTCCAGCTCACTCATCATCCTGTTCTTGAGGTCGTAAGAACCACCCGCTCCTGCCGCGTGAAATTCCAGGAGAAAACGCCTGTTGCATTTCTCGGAAAGAGTCACGTCCTCATTCGGATCATCGCTGAAAGATATCGTTGTTCCGTCGATGAGGCCGACATCACAGCGGTCAGCGATCTCTCCGGAAGCTTCAAGCGCGTCTTCCAGAAAATAAAAATACGGCTCGAGGTCCTTCCTTGTCTTGAGCACATACTCAGGAAGGGTCTCGGAAGTCTCTTCCACGGCCATGTCGCCTGCAAGCTTGCGCAGCACCTCGTAATAGCCGGCGTCATCCTTCGAGACAAACCTGTCGTTATTCGTCACTACCATCGGGATCTCGAGCTTCCTCGACAAGAGGATCATCTTGTCGAGTACAAGCTGCTCGCGCTCATGATTGTGGGTCATTATCTCGAGGAAGAAACTGTTCCTGCCATATATCTCAAGCAGTTTCTCGGCCGCCTCCCTCTCCATCGCGAGATTCCCGTGAAGTACGGCCTGATTTGTCTCGCCGCGTATACACCCTGACAGGGCTATGATCCCTTCACTCCCGGCCTTCAGTTCATCCACCGTTACGTGAGGGGGGCCATCCTTTTCGAAATGAAGGCTGACGAGCCTGGTGAGATTCGCGTACCCGATGTTGTTCTCCGCGAGCAGAGTGAGGTGAAAAAGCCCGTCATGCCCAGTGATCGAGAGATGCCGCACCTCGGCTCCCAGGACCGGATTGATGCCCTTAGCGGCTGCTTCCCTGCAGAACTCATAATGCCCGTACGTGTTCCAGTTGTCCGTCAGAGCTATGGCGGGCATACCGAGAAATGAGGCGCGATCGACGATCTCCGAGGCGGTCATCATCCCGATCCCCGGGCTGTTGGTGCTGTGAACATGCAGCGGGATATACGGCAAAAACGCCTCCGGGAATACTTGATCAAGTCGGTTCAGGTGGATCTCTGCTTCGATTTTGATTGACCGGATGCCTCTAATCAATATAAAAATTAGACAAGTAGCGGCTTTGCTCTAAAATTATGACAACCAGGAAATGTCATTATACATTTATATCCGGAACTATTCTGGACCGGAGGACGACTATGGCGGATGAAAACGGCAAGATGAACAAGCTCGAAGCCGAGAATGAACGGTTGAAGAACGCAGTCGAGGAGCTGTCGATCATCAACGACATCTCCACGGCGATCAACTCCACCCTCTCACTCGAAAAGATCATCGAGCTTATCGTTCAGAAATGCATCAAGCATATGAAAGTCGAGCAGGGCACAGTCACGCTTCTCGAGAACGGCGGACAGGATAACCAGTTCAAGACGATAATGCGGGGAGCCGACCAGAGCAGCGGCTATATGCCCTTCCATCTCGACACACAGGTAACCGGCTGGATGCTGAAGAACAAGAAACCACTCATCATCGACGACCTTGACAGCGACGATCGTTTCAGGACGCTGGAATCAGAGGAAAACCCGATCAAGACTCTCCTGAGCGTACCCCTTATCCTTAAGGGACGGATAATCGGATCTCTGAATGTCTTCAACAAGTATGGCGGAAATAAATTCTCCGATACCGACAAGCGGCTTCTCTGCATCATCTCGACACAGTCCGCCCAGGTGATCGAAAACGCGAGACTGTATGAGGAGGAACAGTCCCTGATGAGGATGCAGGAAGAGATGAAGATCGCCTACAATATACAGATGGGCCTGCTTCCAAAGGGCGCGCCCATGATCGAAGGATACGACGTGGCGGGCAAGAGCATGCCCGCGAAATCAGTTGGCGGTGACTACTTCGACCTCATACGGCTGGGTGACGGCAGACTTTTCTTCTGCCTGGGCGATATCTCCGGCAAGGGAATGCCGGCGGCCCTGCTTATGTCGAACATGCTCGCGACACTCCGCGGCCAGAATCTCGACGCAACCACTCCGGGCCCTATCCTTGACCACTCCAACGAACACATGTTCAGGAATACCGACCCGGAGCGCTTCTCTACCCTGTTCCTCGGAATCCTCGATCCCGGCAGTTCCGAACTGATCTACAGTAATGCCGGCCACAACCTTCCCTTTATCGTCAGGGGGACCGGAGCCGTAGAGAGACTTGAAACGGGCAATCTCGTTCTAGGAGCGATCGAGGACGTCACCTATACGGAGGATTCGGTGAAACTGGATAAGGGAGATACCCTCCTTGTCTTCTCCGACGGGATAAGCGAGGCTATCAATCCGGAAGAAGAGGAATTCGGAGAGGATCCACTTCCCGGCATCGTAACGGCGAACTGCAGCGCATCGGCCATGACCCTGATAGACACAGTCATCGACGAAGTCGTCAAGCACGCAGGGAAGGCCCCGCAGAGGGACGATATGACGATGGTCGTCATCAAAAGCGTCGGAGTGTAACTCCGCATTTACTTGAAAACAACCGGGTTTTCGGGTATGATATTTCAAGCGGCAAGCATAATCAGGCGACTCCTGACAACTGAACCCCAACCCGGATTCGTGAGAAGATGATCGGCGAAACCGTCTATCATTACAGGATCCTCGACAAGATCGGTGAGGGTGGGATGGGTGTGGTCTACCGTGCGGAGGATATCAATCTCCGCAGGACCGTCGCTCTGAAATTCCTCTCCTCCTCATCCGTTTCAGGCGGCACCACGCGAGAGCGGATAATGAAAGAGGCCAGGGCCGCAGCCTCTCTTGACCATCAGAACATATGTGCCATCCATGAAGTCGAAGAGTTCGACGACAAACTCTTTATTGTGATGGCATACTGCCAGGGAAGGACCCTCAGCACACTTCTTGTCGAGGAAAAGCCGGGACTGCGGCAGTCACTCGATATCCTGATACAGATCGCGGACGGGCTCGGCGTCAGCGCACGAGGCCGGTATAGTCCATCGGGACATAAAGCCGGCAAACGTGGTCGTTTCCGACAAAGGCAGGGTCAAGATAATGGATTTCGGGCTGGCCAAGCAGTCAGGCGCCGAAACAAGGAGCATGACTATGGCCGGGGCCGGAACACTGGCCTACATGTCACCCGAGCAGGTCCGGAACGATCACGTCGATCCACGTTCAGACATCTGGTCCCTCGGTGTGTTGATGTACCAGATGGTGACTGGCCGCAGACCATTCGAAGGAGATTACGACGCATCAGTGCTGTACAGCATTGTAAACGACAAGCATCTTCCCGCTGTCGAGGCAGGCACGGATATACCGCCTCAGATCGACTGCATCATAGAAAGAGCGCTGAACAAATCACCGGGCGACAGATATGGATCGATGGAGGATATGCGTAACGACCTTATTGAAGCAAGGCGCAGTCTTTTTGGAGACCCGGACGACAGCAGGACAGGCAGGGGATTCATCGCCGGGACCACTCACATTTTCGGCTGGAAACTGACTTCTGTCTTCGCCCTCTCAGTATCAGCCATACTGATCTTCTTTATCCTGCGTTATGTAATCACAGGGGGAAAGGATCGAGGCCTGGAGCCGGCAAAGACGGAAGTGGCCGTGGAAGATGGAGAACTCAGCGAAGCTGAAGTCTTCTATTCCAGCGGAGAGGACTTATATCATTCGGGTAAGCAGACAAAAGGGATCCCGCTCATCGAACACGCGCTTGAGCTGGACCCGGAACATCTCGATGCTCTCAAGACGCTGGCGGTATTCTACGACTGGGGCGGAGATTATGAGAGAGCTGCAGGATATATCGAACGAGCTAAGAATATCGCCGACAGGAAGGGAAATACAGCTGATTATGCTATCTGCACGATAATCCAGGCAAAGGTACTTCACAACTGGGACCTCGCCCTGAAACTGTTCAGGGAATACTACGATGCGCATCCTGAAGCTGTCACTACGTTCGTCGAGACAGGTTATATCCTCTCGCGGTATATAGGCGATAATGAGGGCGCGCTTGAAAATTACGCTCTCTTTTTCGAGAAGGACCCTGATAACACGACCGGC
This sequence comes from Candidatus Krumholzibacteriia bacterium, assembly GCA_963836185.1. GTDB lineage: Bacteria > Krumholzibacteriota > Krumholzibacteriia > Krumholzibacteriales > Krumholzibacteriaceae > JAUWCL01. The sequence continues at coordinate 1,527,841 of CAWIIQ010000001.1, read as the reverse complement.
AGGCACGCTCAGGTATACAACTACACTGGAACAGCCTGGCTGTACTCAGGGGAATTCTCGAAAGCGATCGAGGCTTTCACGAAATACAAAGATCTCCTTCCCGATTCTCCAAGTCCGGTTTCAAGTATTGCTGGAGCATACCTCTTTTACGGTGATCATGAAGAGGCATACAGACTCTATTCTACCCTGCTGCAGCTTGATGACCCGGCATATACGGTTCATGAAGGGCTCGGCAGGTCATGCAGTGAAACAGGACGCCTTCGTGAATCCAATGAGCATTATCATCGTTACCTCGGCTCCGTGACTTTCAAGGGACAGAAAATCAACGGCCACCTTCAGATCGCCAAAAACTACCTTTTACAGAAGGACGAGGTCTCTTTCGACAGGGAAATGGCCTTGATCGACAGGATCGATCCCGATGCCGCGCAGGCATGCTGGCTAAGGGGTGTCCGGTTAATCACTCTGAATAATGACACTGAGAGTGCCCGCTTTGAGCTCGAACGCCTCACTGCCCTGATGGAAAAGCCATTCGTCTTCGAAGAGACATCGCGTCATGAGCATCTCCGGGGACTCATCCTCCTCTCAGAAGCAAGGACGGCCGGCGCGCTGGAGGCCATGCAGGAGTCGGCCAGAAGATCTCCCCGTGACTTTTTCTTCTTCGGGAGGGAATACGCCCGTGTCCTTCTTCAGACAGGCAGAACGGACGAGGCCATAGAGCGATGCCTTGACCTGTCGCGTTTTAATTCGAACGATCCCGAGCTGATGATGATCCTGTCCGACGCGTATTCGATCAAAGGCGATATTGATTCATCGAAAGAGTACTACGACAGGGTACTCGAGACCCTGTCGGAAGCTGACAGTGATTTCGTGCCGTTGATCGAGTTCAGGAATAGATACGGTGTACCAGACAGAATGTGACCTTTATCAGGAGGTTCGAACATGGCAGTGGAAAGGGTCCTGTTTCCATTCATCCAAAAACCGGAAGAAGAGCCCGCCTTGAAAGGGTGGGTCGTTCCGGTCAGGATACTCATTCAGGCTATAGCAAAACTCGGCGACCTCGACGAAGGTGTCTGGATTGCCGTCAGGGACAAGGAGACGAGCGAATATGTAGATCCTGAGCGCTTCGCTCTATTCGTTCATCACGGCGAAAAATCCAATACCCTTCAGGTACGCCGAGAATTCTGTTATTATGCCGGCGGACCGGAAGCCAACGAAGAAGATGGCGACGGCTGGTTTGATGATTTCCCCCCGATCCCGCCGGGAACCTGAGAATCATCGTCGCCCTGAGGAGAGGAGTCGCATTGAAAAAATACCTGCCCCTGCTGATCGTTCTGTTCGCTTGCGCGATACTGGCCGCCTGCAGCGATGATCCGGCGGACCCAGTAGATGGAGATGACGATACCGGATCGCCCTACAGCGGCGTCTTTGCGATAGTAAGTGTCCCGGTTACGAATAACTGCGTCGTTCCAGCCCCGCCTCTCGACATGACGAATGTAGTGATCGATGGCGATTCGATATGGTTCGGCGGATTTCCTGGGGAATGGGATGAAGGCACGCTCACAGGAACAGGCGATACCCCTGAATACACGGTCCCGGTAGTTCCTCCGGACTGTTATGCGTACTACACGGTGGTCTATGAGATCACCTACGTAAACGCGGACAGCTTCAGCGGTACATACGGCGCCAGTTACAGGAAGGATCCGGAATGTCCCAATCCGGATCCCTGTTCGTTCCTGTATAATATAACCGGGTCGCGCTGACCCGGCACTAAGGCGACGGCATAGTATCGGCGGCGCCAAGTAGAAGGGCGTTGAAGAGAAGCTTGTAGGTACCGGCCGTTCCAGCGCGGAACTGCGGGTTGAAGCCGAACAGCACGAGCTGTCCGTCTCCTTTACGCAGCCAGATCATGGCGTTCCGGTTACTGACAGCCTTTTCCTTTTCCACGTAGCCGCTCAGCAGGATATCCTTCTCGGGGAACCTGGCGATGACCCTTCGGTCCATATCGAAGCGCGGCACCGATGTCGAAAATGCTGTTCCTCTTCTGAACATCGCGCCTGTCTCAGGGGGCATTCCCCATGTGAGCGGATGATCCGCTACGAGCTTCACGCGAAGCATAGCTCCCGGGCAATAGAACCCCTGTTTCTGCAGCTGATCTGTCAGATCCGCGAACGGAAGGTTGAACTCTTCCTTCTCGTCCTTGCCTTTACTGATCTCCAGGGTTCCGGAAAAGAGTTGTGACGATCCTCCCCACGCGACTATCAGTCCGCCGCGATCGAGATAATCCATCAGCTTCTCCATCCCCTTCTTTCCTATCCCCTTCACATAATCCGGAGGATAGCTGCTCGAGTAGTACGAACCCTGGCGCTTCCACTTCCCGCTCATCAAGAGGTCCTTGTTATTGTTCGGGAAGAGTATCACGTCGAATTTTTGAGCGAGATCGGTGTTCTCGAGATCTCCGGGCCTGAGGACCTCGAATGGAATACTGTACGTATCGAAGATATACCTCGTCCACCCGGCATCCATGTCGTGGAACCATGTCTCGACCAGAGCGATCCTCGGGATCTCGACCTTGACAAGATCACCTTCCGGGATCTGGCTGAGTGGATCACCTTCGGTGAAAAAGGGAGTTACCATGAGCGAAGAGACCTGTCCAGCGAGGGTCTTGTCTTTCCTGATATTTCCAGGGACGATGAATGTCCCCGCCTCGTAGCTTCTCCCCTCTATCTCGGCAGCTGAAGTCAGCCTGTATACCGCAAGCTTCCCCCCGAGGGCAGCGAAAGCGGCCTTGAAGCTCTCGTTGTCACCCGCCGCGAAGATGGCGCCGCCTGTCTTCTCAGGGAGCGATGACCTGTAGAAGTCTCCACTCTCGACCGGAGCCAGCGCCGCCTCGAGTTCTTTTGACCGGACCTTCATCTCATACGAATCTATACCCCTGTGCAGAGGCAGCGACCAGCTCGTGATATCGTATGGCTTTATGACCTCTCCATCTGGAGTATAGTGCCTCAGCGGGAACTGCTGGCGCTCCATGACCTCCTTGGCGAACGCGCGGTAAGGCTGCGACATCGAGACAACGATATCGCCCTTGGTGAATTCCTTTCCTCCCGCATTCACGCCCGAGGTAAGTTTTGAGACCCTCACTCCGTGCTCGACAAGAAGGTCGACAAGCCCGGCGAGCTCAGAGCGGTCGTTCTGCTTGAGCGGCATGACAAAATAATACGGAGGTACGCTCCTGCCCCTCTCCACTTCCCGCATGCAGAGATCGTTACGGAAGGTCAGGATATCCTTCCTGTGTTTCGAAGAGGTCTTGATTATCGATCTTGTAGAGGTGATCTCATAATCTATTATATCGGAGAGCCGCCACCAGCCGCCCGGCCATGGCAGGGGCATGTTGATGCTCTTCTTGTACTCTGAAAGACCCTTTCCGTATACGCCCAGCTCATTCGGCTCGATGTAGATCGGCGTCGCGTACCGTACGCTCGCTGCCTCTGTAAGGAAGCTGATCACGTTCTTCCAGTTGCATGTGCCGGTGGAACCGGGCCAGTACTCATCGAAGAGATAGTGCTGTGCCACTCCGGACTGTCCTGCCCTGGTCATATCCTTGATCATGTTCATCCCGAACAGGCCCATCCAGTTCCATATCCCGGCATCTATGTTCTCGGCGATCGGGTCATGGTTAGGAGGCACGAAGTACCTCACCCCCGTCGAGCCCATCTGGTGTTTCTCGACCATGACCTGGGGGAACCATCTCGTGCTGTATATCGCCGCGACGACCTTCGTGTCGCTCTGACTGAGGATGACGAAGTCGCGGTTGTTATCATGTCCTACATACTTGTGATAGATACCGGGCATCGAAGCGCCGTCGTACTTCGTCCCGTGGTATTTCCTGTAATGCTCGACCGTCATATCCATGCCGTCGGGGTTATGGCATGGGGTCGCCATGTAGACGACATCGTCGAGCCACTGCAGCGCCTCCGGGATCGGTGGTCGTAGCGAAATCATACGCGATCAGGGGCAGGGCCTGTGAGGGTCCGACTTCTCCCGAATGCATCGATAGTGTCGCGAGGAAGAATACCCTTCCTTTTTCGATAAGGGCATCCCTTTCACTCCCCGGTATGGCTGGATCGAGGGCAAGCCTCTTGTTTATTTCACGGAGATCTTCCACCCTGGCGATGTTTTCTTCAGTCGAGACCAGGAGGACATACATCTTCCTGCCCGAGCGGCGACATCCCCTCTTCTTTCAGCAGGATACGAGGAGATGCCTCATCGAGCATCTGCAGATATTCGATCAGCTGCGTGTAATCGATCAGCCTGCCGTCGGCTCCGGGCTTGAAGCCGAAATGTTTTTCAGGTGATATGATCTCCGCAGCTGAATCCATGGCTGTCGCGCTGAGAGCTAACAGGATCACCGAGAGTAATGGTTGTGATATAAGTCGTCCTTCTCAATTTATTCTCCCTTTCCGGCTGTGACGAATAAGCTGAGCAGGATGATGTGAATGTTTCGCAGAATCTATCACAGAATGCACCCTTGTTCACTCCAAAACAGAAAGCCTGAAATAAATTGACGGTAAATACCCATAATCGTCATAATCAGTCATCGTTGAATAAATACATAACCGAAAGGACTGGAGGATGAACCGACCTCTGTGGAGACCTTCCGAAGACAGGATAAAGAATACGAACATGTACCGTTTCATGACCGAGGTCAACGAACGGTACGGGACGTCATTCAGTATATACGAAGAACTCTGGCAATGGTCGGTCGATAACATACCTGAGCTCTGGGCGACACTCTGGGATTTCATGGATATCATCCATTCGAGGAAATATGATACCGTCCTCGAAGACGGCGACAGGATGCCCGGTTCGAAGTGGTTTCCCGGCGCGGAGCTCAACTTCGCCGAAAACCTTCTGAGGTACAGAGACGACCGGCAGGCTATCATATTCAAGAGTGAAAAGAACGGGGTCGTCACACTCACATACTCCGAACTGTACGACAGGGTCGCGAGGCTCGCCCGCTCGATGAGAGAGATGGGGATAACACGCGGTGACCGCATCGCCGGGTTCATGCCTAACATGCCGGAGGCCATAATCGCGATGCTCGCCTCGGCGAGTATCGGAGCCCTGTGGTCGTCCTGTTCTCCCGATTTCGGGATCAAGGGTGTCCTCGACCGGTTCGGGCAGATCGAGCCTAAGATGCTCTTCACGGCCAACGGATACTGGTACAACGGAAAAGCGTTTAATTCCATCGACAGGATATCGGACATTCTCAAGGACCTCCCCTCGATCGAGAAAGTGATAGTCGTCCCGTTCACGGAGACAGGAGCCCGACATCTCGTCTGTCTCAAACGCTGTCATGTTCGATGATTTCGCGTCCGGAGAAGATGGCCTCGAGATCGAGTTCGAACAGCTTCCGTTCGAGCATCCGCTGTATATCATGTACTCGTCCGGCACAACGGGCCTTCCCAAGTGCATGGTGCAGAGCGCCGGCGGAATCCTCATCCACCATATGAAGGAACTGGCGCTCCATACCGATGTCAAGAGTGAAGACAAGATCTTCTATTTCAGCACCTGCGGCTGGATGATGTGGAACTGGCTGACCAGCTCACTCTCTCTGGGAGCCACAGTCATACTGTTCGACGGCTCTCCGTTCTTCCCGAATCCGGGCGCGCTCTTCAGGCTCGCGGAGGATGTCGGCATGACTATATTCGGAACCAGCGCGAGATATATCACCGCACTTGAAAAGGTCGAGCTGAAACCAGGGGATGATTTCGACCTTTCTGCTCTCAAGGCCATGCTGTCCACAGGCTCTCCCCTTCATGCCGGTGAGTTCGAGTATGTATACCGGGACATAAAAGAGGACCTCTGCCTCTCGTCGATTTCGGGCGGCACTGACCTGAATGGCTGTTTCGCTGCCGGCAATCCCATGGGAGCGGTATGGCCCGGAGAGCTGCAGTGCAGGTGCCTCGGCATGAACGTCCACGCCTTCGATATCCATGGCGAGCCCGTCATCGGGGAGCAGGGTGAACTTGTCTGCACCTCACCCTTCCCTTCCATGCCGATATACTTCTGGAACGATCCGGAAGGCGAGAAATATCACCGCGCCTATTTCGATGAGTTCCCAGGCGTATGGCGTCACGGTGATTTCATCGAGATAACGGAACATGATGGAGTGATCGTCTACGGCCGGTCAGACGCTACGCTCAATCCTGGCGGCGTGCGGATAGGAACTGCGGAAATATACAGGCAGATGGCGTCGATCGATGAGGTGGCCGACAGCCTCGTGATCGGCCAGGAATGGAAAGATGATGTCAGGGTGGTCCTCTTCGTCAAGATGGCCGAAGGCATATCGCTGACGGAAGAACTTCAGGATACTATACGCAAGACTATCAGGAAAAACGCCTCTCCCCGCCATGTACCGAAGAAGATCATCCCGGTCAGACGATATCCCGTACACGATCAATATGAAGAAGGTAGAACTCGCAGTTAAAAAAATCAGTCCACGGCCTTGAAGTCAGAAACCAGGATGCTCTGAAGAATCCCGAGGCGCTCAAGCTCTTCGAGAAGATCCCTGAGCTTGATGAAGACTGATAATAAGATCAGGCCGCCGGTCGCAACCGGCGGCCCTCACCGTTCAGGGACGGCACATCACCTCGAATACACCTTATCTATTCGTCACAACAGCCTATCTGTCTTGATATTACAATGCGCTGCACTTCCGAAGTGCCCTCTCCTATCGTGAGCAGTTTATAGTCACGGTAGAATCTCTCGACATCGTATTCACGCATCAGGCCGTACCCTCCGAATATCTGGACAGCCTCATCAACCACTCTGCCCATCGTTTCAGAGCAATAGAGCTTCGACATCGCCGCTTCCTTAGAGAATGGAAGTCCCGCGTCTTTGAGGCGACAGGCTTTGTAGAGAAGATTCCGCGACGCCTCGATCGAAGTAGCCATATCGGCGAGTTTGAATGCGTTCGCCTGAAACATGCATATCTTCGATCCGAACTGCTCACGTTCCCTGGCATACTTCAGGGCCAGCTCGAACGCGCCCTGCGCGCCGCCGAGCCCCATAGCCGCTATCGCGAGCCTGCCGTTGTCGAGTGTCTCGAGCATCTGGTGGAAGCCCTCGCCCCTCTTGCCGAGAAGATTCTGCTCCGGCACACGACAGTTGTCGAAATAGAGTTCGCCGGTGTCGGACGCCCTCCACATCATCTTGCCTGTCATCTTCCTGGCCTCGAATCCAGGGGTTCCGTTAGGAACGAGGATGCAGGACATCTCTTTCTTCCCATCAGGCCTCTTGCCTGAAACGCACTGCACCGTGCATACCGCCGCGAGTTCATTCGTGGAATTGGTGATGAATATCTTGCTTCCGTTAATGATCCATTCACCGTCTTTGAGTTCGGCAGAAGTCTTGCTCGCCCCAGCGTCTGAGCCCGCGTCAGCTTCTGTAAGCCCGAATGAGGCGAGGATCTCTCCGCAGCAAAGCCTGGGAAGCCATTCATTCTTCTGCTCTTCACTGCCGTAATAGTTAACAGGGCCTATCCCGAGCGAATTCCCCGCAGCTACGGTAGCCGCGTGCGAACCGTCCACCCTGGCAAGCTCTTCGATAGCGATTATGTAGGAGAGGTAGCCCATTCCGGAACCACCGTACTTCTCCGGTACAAATATCCCGAACAGGCCAAGATCGGCCATCTTCCTGGTAAGCTCTACGGAGAACTCTTCCTTTTCATCGAGCTCCTGTGCCTTCGGCCCGATCTCTTTCTCGGCAAATTCCCGTATACTGTGCCGCAGCACCTTCTGTTCTTCACTCAGTCCGAAATTGATCTCCGCACCTCCGTACTAGAATATTCGCGTGGATTCACTTACTGACAGGATGGAATTTTATCAGATAAGGCGTTCTGTGTCCATATTGTAAAGTCTTGAATGCCGGGTCAGGAGTTGCCTGCGGAATCATCCAGAACGCCCTTGATCACACGTCCCAGGTCTTCCATCGTATACGGTTTTGCAAGCTTGCCGGAGAAACCGAATTCACCGAATTCAGTCATCACGGTATCATTGGCGTATCCGCTGGATACAACCGCCTTGACGTCAGGGTCGATCCGTTTAAGGCTCGAAACGGTCTCTTTCCCCCCTTTACCGCTGTGAACGGTCAGGTCGAGGATGACAACATCGAATGGCCTTCCTTCATCGGCAGACTGGCAGAATATCTCGATCGCCTTTGATCCGCTTTCAGCCATTACCACTGTATAACCGAGTTTGCTCAGCGCGGCGCTTGTACTCGTCCTGACATCCTCCTCGTCATCGACCAGCAGTATCCTTCCCGATCCTGTCAGGTTTTCATAACTGGCCTCGCCTGTCGCGGCAAAACCATCCTCGGAGGACGAAGATGACCCGTTGCCGGCTATATTCAGCAGTTTCCATGCAAGATCGCGAGCTTTCAGCGTAGCCTTTTCCATTTCCTCGAGACTTACCATTGTCCCGCTTCCAGTCTGGGCCTCGAGCTTCATGAGCGATACATTGTTGAGGATTACCGTCAGCAGGTTATTAAAGTCATGGGCGATGCCTCCGGCCAGGACCTCAAGCCCATCCCTTATAGCCAGTTCTCCCTCGAGCAGACCTATCCTGACACGAAGTTCCTCGACCTCTCGTTCACTGATCCCCGTCCTGCTGTCTGTATTGTTTTCCCCCATATGTCTTCCTCCGGCCCTGGCGCCGATGATCCTGATGCCCGTCATTCCTGATTCAGAACGATTGCGAATCTACCGCTTGAAAGGCAGTCTAGACGGCAACCCCGATTTTGTCAACATCAGTTGACATAATATCCTTCGACGAGCTTCTCTCATCCAGGAGACCTTACCTCTCCGCACGCAAACGCGCCGCCAGGAATCCCAACCTTGCCGCATCCGCCATCATGTCCGGATTGATGCGATAGATCGTATCTCCAGGCTTGTGATAATGCAGGTGCGGCCCGTTGGAGAACAAAGCGGCGCATGCAGCACCCTTCAGGAAGAAAGGGGCGTAATCGGATGATCTCACTCCCACATTCTTAATCTCCCATGTTCTCCTCAGCGCAAAGACGCATTCATCCGCCTTGAGGATCGTAGCTTTCATCCCATCCGGGTCAGGTGTTATCCCGCAATTTATCCCGTCGCCTTCGCCGACCATATCAAAATTCAGCATCGCGTCTATCGAATCGTAATGACGGGCCGCGTGATCCGCGAAACTGTAGGAACCGAGAAGCCCCATCTCTTCCGCCCCGAAGAGAACGAAGACGACCGAACGCGCTGGCCGTTCATCGAGCTTCGAGAATGCCTCCGCTATCTCCATCACCACGGCGCTTCCGCTCGCGTTGTCCTGGGCCCCGGGAAATATGATCCCCATGTGCTCCCCGCAGTGGTCGAGATGCGCACCGAGTATTACACATTGATCTTTCAACTCCGGGTCGGCTCCCTCGAGGACCGCGGCCGCGTTGTATCCGACAGCTTCAGGGAAATGCCTTACTTCCGCGGAAAACTTCACCCTCCAACGGGTATCGAAGGAATCAGTTCTCTTATTGTCGGTCAGTGATTTCCTGAGCCCGGCGGATGTCATGCCTTTCGAGTCGAGGATAGTGTCTGCTGCATGGGCGCTTATCATCCCGCAAATGAACGAGTCCTGTAAATCTCCGTTAGGGTTGGCCATCGGCTCGTCATAGATGTAGAAGAGGCCTGCCGCGCCCATTTCCTTCGCGGTCTCCATCCGCTTCCTGTGATGGTCATATTTCTTGAACCCCTCTTCCGACCTGTCCGGCGTCCCCCGGAAACAGAGGACGAACTTTCCCTTGATGTCTATCCCGGAATAGTCATCATAATCCAGGTCTGGCGCGTGTATTCCCCATCCGGCAAACACCAGCCCGGCCTCGACTTCTCCCCCGTCCGTATAGAGCATCGGCATGAAATCCTCAAGGACAGAGAGTTCTCTGACCCCGCCATCCGACCCTATGAGCACCATCGACGCTGTATCCACGATCGTGTACGGGCATCCGAAGGGGAGCAGATACCCCTCAGCCCCCGCTACCGGTTTCAAGCCCCATTCCTCGAATTTCCCGGCAGCCCACTGCGCCGACGCCGTGTACCCTTCGTGACCGGTGAGCCTGCCTGAGTACTTCGGTGACGCGAGTTCGCTGCAGTATCCGTAGACCTTCATGGGATCTATGGAATCATATGCTTTATCCGGGTTCTCTTCTCCCGCGACCTTTCCTGTTAGCATTATTATGACCAGAAGAGCCGCGATGCTGCCCGTTCTTATATTCAACCGATATTCCTTTCGTCAGCTGGAGATTATCGTCATCTCAAACATGGCGATTATACACAGCTTCACCCGGGGAAGGAACCACGTGATAAAAAAAAGAGCCTCAAGCAGGCTCTCTCACGATTCATTTCCCAGGCAGACCGCCCTTCAAACCTCGATCTCGAATCTCATCACAGGCCTCGTCTCCGAGCGACGGGCCACTTCCCTGAAGCCGGCTCTCGAGTATGACACTGCCAGTCCGTGGAAGGCGAATGCGTCCGGCATCTTTTTCTTCGGCTCCACAGGGTACGCCTCTACGGTCTTCCCGCCTTTCTCGCGGACAAAATCCACAGCGGCTGAGATAAGCGCGCTCGAGACGCCCATACCGCGGGATTCTTTCGCCACGAAGAGACACACTATCGACCAGACAGGTCTGTCATCGACAGGCTTGAGTATCCTGGACCTTGCAAGACGGGTATATTCCGAACGTGGAGCAACGGCGCACCATCCGACCGGTTCGCCGTCATGATAAGCAAGGACCCCGGGAATATCTCCCGAGATCACTATCTTCTTCATTTTCCTGCGGTTCTTCTCGCCCTTGGAGGCCTCATACTCTTTCGCTGTCTGCCTCCACCACATGCACCAGCACCCGCCACAGGCGCCTCTTTTACCGAAAAGCGCGGCGAAGTCGCTCCACCTGTCCTCAGTGAAGGGATGGAACTCGAGTCCTGTCATCCTGCTACCAGCCAAGGACCCTGCCTCGTCAGATAAAGAGCTGTATCTTTGACTCGGAAGCCTCGGCGATGAAAGTGCCAACGCCGCCGATCCCTACTCCATCGATCAGGTCGGATTTCCCGATCTCCATTACGTTCATGCTCATCTCACAGGCGATGAGCTTGACACCGAGTTCCTGTGCCTGCGAAAGCATCTTCGGCAGAGGAGTGACATTATGATTACCCATCATCTTCTTGAACATCCAGCGGCCCATACCGCCGAAGTTGAATTTCGAAGGGCCGATGTTGTCGATCCCGCCGCGGTTCATCATGCCGAGCATCTTCCCGAAGAAACTATTGCCGGTGAGGTTCCCCTTCTGGATAGCCTTCAGGCCCCAGAAGGTGAAGAACATCGTCACTTCCATATCAAACGCGGCCGCGCCGTTAGCGATGATAAAAGCGCCCATGACCTTGTCCATATCACCACTCATGATGACCAGACTTACCTTTTCCGCAGTATTTCCTTCTGACACTTCCGCCTCCTTGAATGAGAAAGACTTACTTGAGGCCCGAGAGCCATAGCGCCATGGGCCTGTATACCATATGAGCGAATTTCGTGAACGGGAACGATATGAGAAGGTCGAAGACCGCCACGAGGTGAACGGCGAACGAGATGTAGGCCGCCATGGGCATGTTGAGATACTTGAACATGACCATCACGTATCCTGTCAGGACCGAAGCAAGTATGAGTACCAGGAACATCCAGTCGCTCAGGTGAGAATACTTCATCGATTCGCTGCTTTTCCTGATCCTCTGGATGAGGAACCAGCCCGTTCCGGCTACGGTCAACGCGCCGAACACCGTACCAAAAGCGAACGGGATCGCCCTGCTGATGTCGATTATCTTGTAGTCGATCCCCATGACGAGGACCGTCGCGATGAACATCCCGACAAAACCCCAGGAGATCGCAATGTGAGCCCAGCGTTTCGTCCTGTCCCTTGAACACAGATCGAACCTCTGCTGGGTAGCCGATTCGGCCAGTGCGAAACCGGCCGCTTTTGCCATATCCCTGAAACCTGTCTTCTCGGCTTTGAACCCTCTTTTTACTGCCCGCAGCATGACCGATATGTTTAGCAGCATAGCCAGTCCGATAAAGGCAGTAACACCGATACCAGCGTCATGGATCGGCTCGAGATGGATGAAGGAGAGAAAATCGACCTTTTCCATGTCCATCCCGCTGTCGTAAGAGAGGAGTATCCAGAGGACGGCAAGAGCGCTCAGGGTGATCCACGTGATCACTGACGCGAAAGCTGAATAGAACAGATCGGCGATCCTGCCGAGAACGAAACGCCTCGTGACGAACCTGCGTGTGGCCATCATAAGGCTGCCGGGGTCGGCCTGCCTCGGGCAGGTCTCGCTGCACTCACCGCAGTAGTAGCACATCCAGGGTTCCGGAGAAGCAAGGATACGGTCCTCGAGGCCGAGCATCGAGTATCTGATCATCCTCCTGGGAAACGATATATCACTCTCGCACAAAGGGCAAAGCGCACTGCAGTGACCGCAGCTATAGCATGCATCGAGATCGAAAGCGCCGAGTTTTTTCATCTCCTCAGCTATGCGAGGATCGACCCTGTCCATTACTCGTCCCTCCCGGCGATCCGGTACTTATGGTAATCATCCGCCGTCGTCTCTCCTGTGGGTTCGACAAAGTTGTACCTGACGCATCCCATGACCCACCACAGAACATCCTTCGAAGGCAGTCCAAGCTCTTCGGCGATCTCAGGAACGGTCTTCGGCCCTGACTCGAGAGTTTCAAGGATCTTCTTTCTCATGCCGGGTTCACGCCTGGCCACCTCGCGGCGCTGCCCCGCGATAAGGCTCGACTCCGGGAATCTTTCGTCAATCGTATCAGACACCAGCTGCCTCCGAGGCGAAAGCTTCAATCATCGATTTTATCTGGTCGTCGGTGAATCCCTTGAGCTGTGTCGCGTCATAAGGGCATACCGGAAGGCAGGCTCCGCAGCCCTTGCATAACACATCCTTGACTACAGCTATTTCTTTCCCGTCGACGACAGCTTTCTCTATGGCTGAATAGGGGCACGCTTTTTCGCATTCGCCGCACCACTTGCAGAGATCGTTTTCCACGTACGCTATGAAAGGCTGAAGGTCGACGTAACCCTTGACCAGGAGAGCGGCTGCCTTAGCGACGCATGAAAGCGATGACGCTATCGATTCAGAGGAGTTCTTCGGTCCCTGGCTGCAGCCTCCGATATATACTCCATCGATCACAGTCTCTACGGGCCGCAGTTTTGTATGGATCTCGTTGAAGAATCCATCCTCACCGATCGGCAGGCGAAGGATCGATGTGAGCTCCCCGTTCGGAGCCGGCACCATTCCGGTGACGAGCACCACAAGGTCGGCGCTGATGCCTATCTCGTCCCCGCCGGTGAGCAGATCGTTTACCCTTACGAGAAGCCTCTCTCCCTCGTCCTCGACGACGGGAGGCTTTTTCTGGTCGAATCGGCAGAAGACCGCCCCGTCCTTCGAAGCCTGTTCGTAAAGGAGCTCGAACTTCCCGTATGTCCTGACGTCCCTGTAGAGGTGCCAGGTGCGCAGGCCCTCTATCTTCTCTGTTACATTCAAGGCGGCTCCGACGGCGGCATTGCAACAAAAGCGGCTGCAGTATCTGTTGGCGTTGTCTATATCTCTGCTTTGCCTGCTGCCGACGCAGTATATGAAAACCACATCGCGGACTTCCCGCCCCCCATATTCGAGCCTGCTACCAGTATTTTTAACAATACTCTCGAACTGAGGAAGGGTAACCACGCCGCCGGTGCCGAACCCGAATTCACCTTCAGAAGGTGAATAGCTGTCAAAACCCGTTGCCGTGATTATCGCGCCGGCATCGAGCATCATGAATTCTTCCTTCTGCTGAAGATCTATCGATCCGGGGCAGATCTCCGCGCATAGTCCGCACATCGTGCAGGCTTCAGCGTCGATCGCCCATCTCTCCGGTCTCGCGTTTCCCGAAGGACGATAAATAGCTTTTCTGGTCTTCAGCCCCCTGTCCATCTCGCTCGGGACCTCTACGGGGCACTCCTTCTCCGCCTTCTCGAAGTCGCCTTCGGTCCCGGTCACGAACCTGGGCCTTATGCGCACACGTACATTGAAGTTGCCTATGTATCCCTCTTTCGACGTCATCTCGGCGCCGGTGAAGAGGTGAATGTTCGTTTTCTTTTTCAGGTCGTCGTACAATTCGGCAGCGACCTCTCCACCATTCTTTCCAGACGGGTACATCTTGCCGAGTTTCGCCACCTCCCCGCCGATGAAATGATCCCTCTCCACGAGAAATACATCGACTCCCAGGTCGGCCATCTCGAGAGCGGCGCGCATCCCTGCGACTCCGGCGCCGAGGACGAGCACGCTTTTTATCGAAGTGACCCTAATCGGCTCAAGAGGCTCGGTCAGCTTAACCTTCTCGAGACCTCCCTTTACGAGGCCGATAGCCTTTTCCGTCGCACCTTCCTTGTCATCGGAATGTGCCCAGGAACACTGCTCGCGTATGTTCACCTGGACATACTGGAACTGGTTGAGGCCTGCCCTCTCGGCAACTGCCCTGAAGGTGGTCAGATGGAGCTTCGGCGAGCAGGAAGCGACTACCATGCCGTCGAGTCCCTGCTCCTTGATATCAGCGACCATATCAGTCTGCGAGGCATCCGAGCAGGTGAACATCGTCGTCCTCGATACGGTGACGCCCAGTTCCTCTTCAACGGCGGCCTTCACCTTCTCGACATCGACGTAGTCGGAGATGTTTCCCCCGCAGTGACAGATGTATACGCCGACTTTTCGCTCGCTCATCTCCGGCCTTTCATCTTTTCGATATATGAAGCGGCCTGTGCAGCCGCTGCCCCTGAGTGCAGGATCGTATCCGGTATATCCATCGGGCCAGTCGCCGCGCCCGCCGCAAAGACACCCTCTATCGATGTCTTTCCCGGGTTCCTGTATTCTTCAGGTTCACTCGATGTAACGCATCTCGTCAGTTCCCAGTCCCGCTCCCTCGAAGAGACTGGTAAAATCGGGGTTGGGAATGATCCCTGTCGACAGAACGACCAGATCGTGCTCCGCTGTTTTTATTGCCCCTCCCGAGTCTATATCCTCGTACCTCAATATCAGATTGCCGTTTTCCTTCTCGTCTATCTGGGCGACTTTGCCCTTCACGAACCTGACTCCCATCGCTTTTGTCTGCTCGAAGAACTCGTCGTATCCCTTGCCGAAAGCCCTTATGTCGATAAAGTAGATCGTCACGTCGGCGATCGGGAGCGCCCCGAGGATAAGCTGTGCCTGCTTTATCGAATACATGCAGCACACCCTCGAACAGATCGGGTTGCCGAGAGACTGATCCCTCGATCCGACGCAGAGTATGTAGGCTATATTGTCGGGGACCTTACCGTCGGAAGGCCTCAGCACATTGTCGTATGGCCTCGTCGGTGCGACGAGCCTGTCCATCTGCGTGGCCGTTATCACGTTCGGAGCGATGCCGTACCCGTAACGCTCATGTATCTCGCCGGGAAACATCCTGAAGCCGGTGGAGACTACGACCGAGCCTACCTCGTATTCCTTTATCTCTTCCTTCATATAGAGGTCGACCGCGTCTGCAGGGCATATATTGACGCACTCGTGACATTCGCTGCAGATACCGCAGTTGAGGCAGTTCGCTGCCGAGGCGGATGCTTCTTCGTCACTCAGGGGAAGCTGGACCTCGTCAAAGCTTTCCAGCCTCGAAGCGGCAGGCAGTTCCCCTGGCCTGACCGAGTCTCCGGGATACTCTTCCTGGCGTGCGATCACCTTTTCCTTGTCCACTACGGGCAGGCTGCCCGGATATTCCACATTGCTGTAGGCTTCGCCCCTGAGGTAGAGGTCCATGTGCCATGCGGCCCTCTTGCCATAGGCGCTCGCGTCGACGATCATCGAGGGCCCGCTGACTGCCTCGCCGCCGGCGAATACACCTTCCATGCAGGTCATCAGGCTGCCGGCCTCCGCCTTTATCGTATTGTTTCTGTTTACCTCTATGCCGCAGTCAGAGAAAACGGATGTCTCCGATACCTGGCCGATAGAGACAAATACGCTGTCAGCCTTGATGAAACCTTTATCCTTATCGTTGAACTTCGGCGAGAACCTGCCGTCTTCATCGAAAACGCTGACACAGCGGACCGTCTCCACGCCTGTTACCCGGCCCTCGCTCTCGCGGAACCTCACCGGGCCGACTCCGTCATGGATCACGATCCCCTCTGCCAGGGCCTCTTCGATCTCCTCCTCCGTCGCGGGCATCTCGTGACGTTTCTCCAGGCTCATCAGGTGGACTTCCGCAGGGCCCAGCCTCGCCGCCGTCCTGGCCACATCTATCGCCACATTCCCGCCGCCGACGACAAGGACCTTCTCGCCGCTGAGATCCACCTTGTGCCCGACGTTGATGGTCCTGAGCAACTCGAACCCCGTCGACACACCTTTTAGGTCCTCCCCTTCTACGCCGAGTCTTTTCGGCTTGTGAGCCCCGACCGAGATAAAGATCGCCTCGAATCCGGCATCGCGAAGATCGTCTATCGAATCTATCTTCGTGCCGGTCCTTATCTCCACTCCAAGTGCCGTTATATTCTTTATATCCCTGTCAACGACCTCGTTCGGAAGCCTGTATGCGGGCAGACCGAGCCGGAGAAGCCCTCCCGGTTGATCGGCAGCCTCGAATATGACTACGTCGTGCCCCTTCCTCGCGAGGAAATAAGCCGCGGCGAGCCCTGCCGGCCCCGAACCGATGACAGCGGCCTTGCGGCCGGTGCGTTCCTCGACGGGTCCGTACCCCGGTTCCGGATTTCTCTCGTAATAGTGGTCAGCTATATATCTCTTGAGCAGCTTGATGTAGGGCGCATCTCCGATATCCTTGCGTGTACACTCGCTCTGGCACGGTGCGTAGCATGCTCTGCCCAGACTCCCAACGAGAGGAGCGTCCTCCAGTATAAGATTAAAAGCTTTTTCATATTCCCCCTGCCTGGCGAGCGAGATATAGCCGTTCGCCTTGATCTCAGACGGACAGGCGAATGTGCAGGGCGAGGTCCCTTCCCTCGTTATCACGGCTTTTTTCGGGACGGCCTGCGGATAGACGATGTGGGCCGCCTTTCTCGAGACCATATCGTAGTTGTACTGGTCCGGGACGGTGACGGAGCAGACCTTCTCGCAGTCCTGGCAGCCGGTGCACTTGTCGAGATCGACGTAGGTCGGCTTTTTCCTGACCGTCACCCGGAACCTTCCATTCTCGAGTTTCTCGATCCTGTCCACCTCGGTGTGTATGTTGAGATCTATCTTCGGATGATTTGCCGTGCCTGCCATCTTGGGCGTCGAGATGCAGCTGGCGCAGTCGAGGGTCGGGAAGACCTTGCTCAGCAGGATCATCTTCCCGCCGATACTCGGCTCCTTCTCTACCATGAGGACATCATAGCCCATATCGCCGAGAAGAATCCCCGACTCCATACCGGCTATTCCGCCACCGATCACCAGCGCGTCATAATCCAATTCGTTCTACTCCGTACTCGGGGTTGAAGCGGCAGCGATCTTCCTGAGCTGCGCGCTGAAACTGTCCATGTATTTCTCGAAAGGCTCTGCGCATACCGAGCAGATGGCGGCCATCTTGAGCCTGGAAGGATCGATTTCCCGCTCCCTCATCATATCCTGAGCGTCCGCTATTATCTTTCCCGTCCTCGTCGTACAATCCGAGATATATGCGCAATCGCTTCCATCCGCCGCGATGAACACTCCATCGAAGCCATTCTCGACAGCGTGAACTATCCACGACGGCCTTATCCCGCTCGAACATGGAAGGGTGATGACATAGACCGACGGCGAGTAATGCATCTTGTTCCTGCCGGCCAGATCGATACCGGGATCGGATACATTCTCCGTCGAAAAAACGAGTATCTTGGGATTCTTCTCGCTCATTTACCTGTTACTCAGCCCGTATAGTTCTTCAAGAGCGTCCAGCAGCACTTTCACGTGATCATCTTTGACGCTGTACTGGACGAAGTTGCCTTCCCGCCTTGAATCGACGAGCCCCTCGTGTCTCATCCTCTGGAGATGCTGCGATATCTGCGGCTGCGAGGCGTCCGTCAGCTCCTCGAGCTCGGTAACGGTGCACTCCTTCTGGTGAAGCCTGCAGAGGATAAAGAGACGCTGCGGATGAGCCATAGATTTCAATATCGTGGCTACCCTGCTGCAGTTCTCAAGATCTGGAAGGTCCTTGCTCATATTCGCACCGGCCTCAGACGGTCTTCTTGACAAAGAGGCGCCAGAATCCGGCTTCCTCGAGGATCCCGAGGACCTCGTAATTCATCTTCTTCGACCACATGGGAATATCGTTATTCGTGCCTTCATCGGAGGAAAGCACTTCAAGGACGCCGTTGTCCGCTATATCGGCCATAGATTTCTTCGCCTCGAGCAGAGGCCCCGGGCATGCCATTCCCCTTGCGTCGATAGTCTTGTCTGCCTGGAGTTCCCTCAGTTCGTTGTCTTCCATGATATACCTTCCTTAAGTAGATAAGAACATATGAATATACTTATATTATTATAACCCAGACTTTGGGTCAAGTATTTTTCTGCCCATTTTTGTGAGGTTTTTCCTTCGAGCTTCCGGGTCAGTCTTCCCTGAACTCCAGGATGAAATCGAGGGCGCGCTGGACGTCATTATAGTTCGAGACGATCCCCAGCGACAACCTGACCGCACCGGTGCTTTTTCCGTCGATGCACTGCCAGAACTCCTCGAGGCTCATTCTGGATCCGGGATTGTGGAGGCAGCGGATCATCTCGTCCTTTGAAAGCCCCAGGGCGAGTTCGCCGGCGCCTGGATTGCAGAAACAACCGGTCCTCAGCGATATGTGCCTTTTTGCCGCCCTGTCTTCGACGATACGGTGGTCTACCACCGTGCTGTTCGCTGTGTATATGTTCAGGGCTACGGTTCCCCCTCTTCCCTTCGTATCGGTAGGTCCGTATATCCGGACGATCGGCCGGCCGTTTCCATGCTTCAGATCCATGAGCTTTTGAAGCAGGTAATCGGTGAGGCACTGGACCCGGTCGTGGATCGTATCCATGCCGAGGGATTCGATGAAATCTATTCCGGTCTCAACCGCAGGGAGACAGGCGTAGTTCAGGGTCCCATCCTCGAAACCCTCCGCTCCCTCGGCGAGGTAATACTTGTCTGCCTGGACGGAGGCAACGGTTATCGTTCCGCCTGCAAACCAGGGCCGGTGCAGTTTCTCCAGGGCCTCCCGTCTCGCCACCAGCGCGCCCACTCCCGTCGGGTACCCGAATATCTTGTAGAAGGAGACCGCCACGAAATCAGCTTTGTACTTCGAAAGGTCGAGCCTGTTCGTGGGGACGAAAGCCGCCGCGTCCAGAAGAACGTCCCATCCATGCTCATGCGCCTTGTCGATCCACTCCAGCGGATGATGGACACCGGAGAAATTAGACTGTGCGGGAAAGGCAAAGAGCCTGTTCTTCGAATCCGCCACCTCCGAGAGGTTTC
Source organism: Candidatus Krumholzibacteriia bacterium (assembly GCA_963836185.1). GTDB lineage: Bacteria > Krumholzibacteriota > Krumholzibacteriia > Krumholzibacteriales > Krumholzibacteriaceae > JAUWCL01. The sequence goes on along the minus strand of CAWIIQ010000001.1, from coordinate 1,508,294 downwards.
TTTCCAGTACCTGGTCGTAGAGGCGCATGTCCGGTGGTACGACCGGTATATAGCGTGTTATCGCTCCACATGCCCTGTCGAATTCCCTTATACCATTGACCGAGTTATGATTGTCGAAGCTCAGGAGGAACATATCCCCCCTGTCGAATGGATACGATTCACCGACGAGCTTCAGCGCATGGGTCGCGTTGGCGGTAAATATCGCGACATACTCATCAGTGGGAGCATTGAAGAACTTGAGGACCCTTCGCCGGCATCTATCTACCATATCTGTGGTAAAGCTCGAAGTGGGATTGAAGGAATGCGGATTTCCCAGGACGTTTCCCAGCAGGAGTTCCATATGCTGACGTATCTGCAGGTCGCTGTACAGGCCGCCCCCCGTGTAATCTAGGTATACGTGCCCCTGGCTGTCGAGCCGTGAATACTCGATCGACCTGAGCTCATCGATCCTGCTCGTTTCCTCGTATCCGGGACATTCCGCGATAAACTCTTCGAATCCCTTTCCTCTGCCGTCCTCTGTCTTCTTCATAGGCTCGCTGCCTTCCTTACGGGTGTGTTTATTTCGTATTGCCGTCATGAACAGTAAGAATATGCCATTTTGCCAGGGATATTCAATATGTATCGAACGGCGCCCTGTGTGTATAATGTCGGCTATTCACCGAACGAAGACCCGCACGGAAGGAGTCCCGACGCCATGATCCGCAGAATCACGGTCCTGCTCGCCATTCTCCTTTTGCCGGCCTGCTCAGGCGCCGGTGAAGTGACGATCGTCGATTTCCTTGAAGGAACCGGGCTTTCAATAAACGCAGCCGGGCCCGTACTGGTCATGGCAGACGCGGAACGCGGCAGGATCATCGCGGCAAACACGCTGAGCTCCTCCCTGACGGTCATCGACTGCTCCGACGGCGGGGTCCGCAATATCCCACTGGACGGCCGGGCCTGCCAGCACCTGAAGGCCGAATCGATGATAATCCACAGGGCCACCGGTCAGGTCTGTCTTATCGGTACAGGCTGCTTCTATATCATAGATCCCGACAATGGATCCGCTCTGACAGTAAAGACGGACGTGCAGCTAGAATCGATCGCCGTCGATGAGACTACCAGCAATGTATTTCTCGCCGGCCGTGAGAGTCCCTATCTATACTTCTATGACGTAAAAAAGAAGAAACTGCGCGAGCTGGACTGGCTCGTGACGAGCGAACCGCTGATAAACCTTAACGCCACTCCCCCACCGCCCCTTCGAAAGGTCATATGCGATTCCGTTCTCGACAAGATCGTCGCTGTCGACGGGTATACCTCTACTTTATGGCTCTTTGATTCCGCGACCGGGGAACCGGACGGACCGCGGCCACTTCCTGTCACTTCCGGGGGCAGATGGCACCTTGGCGGATACAACGAGACCGATCACCGGCTGTACATCGTCATAGAGACAGACACCCGTGATGTTATAGAGGCCGCTATGATCGATGTGACTGGCTCCGACGACCTTGTCGTCCCCCTTCCGGGATACCGCGAAGGTGTAGGCATCATATACAATCCAGCCCGGGATGAAGTCTACATACCGTACGATAATGCCGCCTCGGTCCATGTCGTGGATTTCAGCGAGGGGGGGGCACTTCATGAGATACTGATACCCGCCTATGGCAACGATGCCAGCGCCTTCGATACCGAGGATGATCTGCTGTTTATCGCCAGCTGGGCACACGGCGAGATCGATGTCATCGACCTCAGATCACGCAGACTCATCAAGCGTTATCCTGGCCTCGGCATTATCCCCCATATGTTCACGATGGCATATGATCAGCACAGAGGCCTGCTGTACTTTCCGAAAGGAGCATCGGCGGTAAACGGCACGTTCGGCGCGGCGATCAGCGTATTCGACCCGTTCAAGGGCGAATCGAGCAAGATCCGTACTGGGTGGGCCCCTGTCGACCTTGTAGAGAACGCGGCATCGGGTGATTTCGTCATCTTCAACAATGAGGACCAGTTCGCTGTCGCAAACGAAGACGGTGCTTTCGAGGTGAGCCCGCTTCCATTCGACTACCCCATATGCGCCTCTCCTTCGCCGGAAGGAGACATATATCTCTCCTACGGCCCTCATCAGTCGTACTGGCCGAACGTATATATATGGGACGCGAAAAACGGAATACTTCTGATCGATTCGGAGGACTACTCCTTCTATGACAGGAGGATCCCGAGGCAGGCGCTTGCCATGACACCAGGGCCTGACGGCGGGCTCTTCTTCAGCCAGAACAACTGGGGCAAGGAAGAGCAATTCATAGGGACACTGGTCGACCAGGTCAGGCTCTTCGAACCTGGACAGCGGCTGCGTCTCGAGGATGAGGTCGAACGTGAGATCACCCAGCGCATCCTAGAGTTTGACATAGACACTGGCTTTCTCTATCTAGTCAAGCTCGGCGAGAAGGATACTGAACCCGGCCTCCTGCAGATAGTCGACCCGATCGGGAAAAAGGTGACCGGCAGGGTCAAACTCGGCCTTACAGCTACCGACCTCGTCTTTGACGACAAAACGATCTACGTATCGAACTTCGATTCCAGAATGGTCTCAGCGATTAACAAGGTCAGCCTTGAAGTCAATGAGATACCGGCCGGAGATGGACCGCTGCGTATGTGTGTCGCCGGCGGGGAGACATTCCTTATCAATCATATCGACGGCACACTCCAGGAACTCGGCGAAAAGGGAAAACGAAATAAGATCCCTTTCGAAGGCAGGCCGGACAACATATTTGAATGGAACGGCAGGGCGATCGTCTCTGCCCATTCTCCCGGTGAGTTCCGTCTTCTCTCGTATGATCCGGAACGTGGAAAGATTCACCACGATTCTGAAGCACAAATATCCTTACGGCGACACATCGTACGATACGAACAATGTCTCATTCTATGTAAGAGGTCAATTCGGCGACGCCATCTTCGATCTCACCCGGGCGGCTGTCGGCAAGGATGGAGATCTGCGGGTAATAGACTTTCTTTCCGGGAAGATGTTTATTCTACCGAGCGGGGAATTGGACTGATCCTGACGGCCTGGCCCCCTCCCGGAGCGAGTTCGAGCTTCAGGATCGATGAGGAATCGACCCTCTCTTTTCGGATGTCGATCATGTACGGCCTGTCTTCCCAGTCCGCGCCCCGGGCGTCGGCATATATCGTCGCCTCGTACTCGACTCCATCATCGAGAAAGGAAAGGTGCGCCTCAAGGGTTCTGCCTTCTTCATCTGTGATGCTTCCTATGAACCAGTCATCTCCCCCGCGCCGCTTTCTTGCGACAGTCACATAATCTCCTATAGCGGCATGCAGGGCGAGGGTCTCTTCCCAGTCCGACGGTACCGTTTTTATGAATTCGAATGCCGGCTGTCCTTCGTAATTTTCCGGCAGGTCCGAGGCCATCTGCATCGGGCTGTATATCACGACATATAGAGCGAGCTGCTTCGCAAGAGTCGTATTGACCCGGTTATTCGGTCTTCCGGCCTCGCTGAAGTAAAGGTCGAATGTCCCGGGAGTAAAGTCGAACGGCCCTCCCAGCAGCCTTGTGAAAGGGATGATCGTCGTATGGTCAGGCGGATTACCTCCATCCCCGCTCCAGGCGTCGTATTCCTGCCCCCTTGCACCCTCTCGAGATATCATATTGGGCCACGTCCGGCGTATGCCGGTCGCCTTTATCGGCTCGTGGACTATCACCATGACATGATGCTCAGCAGCTTTCTCTACGACCTTCCTGTAATGGTTCACCATGTACTGTCCATGGTGCCACTCGAACTCGTTTGTCCTGTGTCCGACATACCCGGTCTTGACGGCCTTGACCCCGTGCTTCTCGTAATATTCGAATGCAGCGTCGAGCTGCCTCTCGTAGTTATCGATATCGGCCCCCGTCTCGTGGTGGCCTATCAGGTAAACGCCCTTTTCAGCGCAGTACCTGGTGATCTCTTCCATGTTAAAATCCGGATGCGGGATAGTGAACTGGAAGAAACTGCCATCGGCGAACCAGTTATCGTCCCAGCCGAGGTTCCACCCTTCTACCAGGACACCGTCGAACCCGTGCTCGGCGGCGAAATCGATGTACAACTTCGTGTTCGCGGTCGTCGCCCCGTGTTTCTGTCCGGACCCCCACGTGTACTTCCCGATATGCATTCCCCACCAGATACCGACGTACCTGCCCGGCTTGATCCACGATGTGTCCTCTATCCTGGAGGGTTCGTTGAGATTGAGGATCATTGTCGATGTGAGCAGCCCTGCCGCGTCTCTGGATATCATGACCGTCCTCCACGGCGACATGGCAGGCCTTCGCCCCCTGACCTTGTCCCCATTTGACCAGGGGACAAGTTCACACTCGAGGATGTTCCCGGCTGCCTTTTTCAATGTCATGCTGGCCCAGTCAGTAAGCGCCGCCTCGTCGACCGAGAGATGAATACCATCTTTCGTAACCATCGTCAGCGGAGTATGCACCGATCTCAGGCCGCTGACATCAGACTCGGTGTAAAGATATTCGTATCTGTTGTTTTCGAAAGCAGGTATCCACCATACCCTGTTATCCCCTGCCAGGGCGAACTCGGTCTTTTCATCAGCTATGATGAATTCATCCGGACCGTTGTTCTTCGGCAGTTCGTATCTGAATCCCACACCATCGACAAAGACCCTGAACACAAGTATTAGCTCCGGATCATCCGAGCCTTCCCTGGCGAGCACCAGCCTGAGCTCGTTGTGCCTGTCGAGCACTTCGCGCCTCTCCCCCCATGGCTGGGTCCATCTGCCATCAACACTTTCCCTGGCGGTATCGATTACCCTTAGTCCGGCCGAGAGGTCTGTCCCTTCGGCCATTATCAGGCCCAGGTGGCTATCGTTTACTACCGGCTTTTTATTAAAAGCTATACTGTACATCGGCCGGCCGTTCTCCAGGCGCACAGTCAGGCTTATCTCTCCTGAAGGAGAGGTGACTGTTTCCGCGCTGACACCGGAAGAGAATAGAACGGTCAATAATATCGAGAAAATGAACAGTGACAAAAAGCGTCTCATAATATCCACCTTTTACTCTCTGATCAGATTGTGTTCCTCGAGGAAAACGGCAAAATTCTCCGCGATGATCCTGTTCCCCTTCGGCGATACATGAACGTTGTAAAGTTCCGGGATCTGTTCCATATCGGAGACACTTGAAGCAAGGACCTCGACAGCGTCAAAACACAGACAATCCCTCGATGCGCAGAATTCCTTTATCCGCTGCACGGGGACCGGGTCATCCCCGGTCATGAATTTCCTGAAAACATCTGCTTGCATCGCTGAGATCATAACAACCGGGGCTGAACCCCTCTCTTTGATCTCTTCAATGAATTCAGTCAAAAGCATCTCCATGAGCCTGCAGGCTTCATCATTCTCCCAGAGGTTCTCCCAGGGTCTCGGCACCGTGTCGTCCAGTCCTCCGCCTTTCTTCTTTCCGTGAGTCGCTTCGAACCACATCCTCTTGTTAAACAGGATTCCGAGGTGCGGGAATCCCAGCACAGGGTGCCGGTCCCTGTTAAACCACCAGTCATTCTCACCGAGACTCATGACAAAATCCCGGTCGACAAGACGTTTGATCTCTGTCTTGTCTCCGATCGGATTCTTCAGGAGCTTCAGAGCTCCACCGTCGATCACGAAACGGGGCTTGGGCAGCTTTATTCCGGTTTTCGAGAAGTAGAACGGCCTGTAGACATTGACGATCCTGTTTATGTTCTCAGGAGTAAGGCCAATTACGACGACATCGGTTCTGAGCAGCGGCGCGATCTCGAGGAATTTCAGGCATGCCTGATCCGTCCCGTATCCGCCCGTACCGAAATTATACGCGTCGGCTTCCAGGATCACAGAGATGTAATGCTGCCAGCTCTCATCATCTTCTACATCAGTACAATGTGTGTATGAATCCCCGAACGCGGATATAAGAGGTCTCCCGTACTCCATCTCTCTCGGCCTTTCAGAGAAAGGAGTATCGTAGTGATATGACCATCCGAGCCCGGCGTCGAACCATGTGGAGATCCGCTCTACATCATTCTCCGACAGCACGTATCTGTCTGATGAATAGAATGTGAACCGGTCCTTGAAGATCCGGAACGCTGTCATCGTGATCAGTTCGAGAACGACCAGAAGGAGTATTATCGTCAGGAGAGCGCATACGACATATCTTGTCCGGGACAAGGCGGATCACATCTCCCAGCTGAAACGGTACCTGCAGCATGTGCCGTTTTTAGCCCTGCACTCCTCCTCCGCGCCCTGCACATTTTTAGCGCCGCACATCTTCAGCGCCTCTTTGTACCACCCGAGGACAGTCAAACAGTCAGCGGCAGAGAACGTCTCCGCTTCGTATGTAGAGATCACGCCCGAGTTGGGACCTGTCTCCTTGTATTCCCTGTGACCCGTATCATAATAGAACTTGTAGATCATATCAGCCTTCTTCATGAAGGCCTGCGGATCGCCCGGCGTAAGGAATGATTTGTGGACCTTCAAGAGACTTCGACGGGCGGACCTGACGCCTATATCCTCGAATATCCCCTCATCCCCTGCCCCTAGGACATCGACAATAGCCCTGTCGAGTCTCTCGCCGACTTCGAAGGGGTACCACTTCGCTGTTACTATCATATCCCCGAGGATCTGGCGGTCCTCATCGCTCATCGAGTTGAGGACATTGTTCCAGGCATCCTCACCGAAGTGATCCTTGACGAACTCTACCCTGGCGTGAAGTATCAATCCCTTTATCTGCATGCTTGTACCTCCGCGGAAAGTGTTGCACCAGACAGCAGAAATTTCAAGTGTTATCGGCCGGGGAAGGAATCCGGTCTGAATCTAACCGTGAGTGTGTATTCTCCAGGTGTATTGTTGCGTCCATCTATGACTATGTAGTACGTCCCGGCGCTGACTGACGCTTCGATACTGTAATCCCCTCGCGCCAGGCAGTCGAGAGCCATACCCTGCGCGTCCTTCTCGAACGATCCGAGAAGGTGGATATCGTTGTCTATCCCCTCTTCCTTGAACTGTGTGATGGAAGCATCGAGAACGCCATCCTCCGGAATACTCAGTGCATATATCATCTCCGGTCCCGGCTGACGGGACGAAGGGGCTATCGAATAATTGTGAAATTCCAGACTGACAAAATCGCGTGTATTCCCGCCGACCAACAGATCCATCCCGCCGGCCTCCAGCTCTATCGGATTCGAGATCGTTCCTGAAGGATCCCTGTCATCAACGATGTTGTTGTACCGTATCGCTGTATATCCGTCGGCAGCCAGGTCGTACCATGAAACGGGCCTGAACCTGACCCCAGGATAGGAGGAATCTATGATCATCGCCATCCCGTGGATCGTCTCGTATACGAACAGCACCACATGATACTTGTTGATAAGGGCGTCCCCTTTTTTCAAAGCGGACACCTTGCGCGCCGACAGGTCTACACCTTCGATCACATGAGTGATCTCCCCGAATTGCCTGGGTATCTCCGGATCATCGTAATTCAGAGTATACTTGTTATCGAGATGCCAGGCCCTTGATACAAGCCCGGTGCAGGAGACGCCGACGACGCAATCGAAAGGTATCGTCTCCCACGTGATATACCCTCCCGTTCCTGTCGCCCAGCCCCTGGAGACCCTGTCGAGAAAATCATCGAGTTCTGTCCAGCCTCCCCACTTGTATCCCACACCGATCCTGTCGCCCACAGGATAGTTGCTCACAAAAGTACCGTTGCAGGTCACACCTGTACGGCTCTCCACCGTCATGGTCCAGTGGGCCCTGGCATATCTGTCCGCAGTAAGGACCGCCTGGCTCCGGGTGACGGGTGGTCCGTCCACGGCAGATCTTCCTGAATCGGGATCGAGGCCCGTCTCTTCGAGGCATGCGGGCGAAGAAAGTAAAAGAGCGCTGAGCGTCAGTATTATTCCGGCAGAATGCATGAAAGCCTCCTGACCAGAATATAATTGAATAGGTCTTACTCTGCGATAATAAAACCCAGTTGACTCTATCAGCCCCCCCACGAGGAATCGAATACTATGGATTCGTTTCTTCGTAGGTGTAATCGAACGAGCCATTCCACTTGTTCGAGGTGAGGTTGGCGTGGATCATGCCGTTCACACCATACCTGAGGCTGACGGCTTTATAGCCCAGAACAGTCAGGTATGCAGTGATCATCGAGGATGTATGCCCCGTCCAGCTGTAAGAGACTACCATGGCGCCGGGCTCGCAGAAGCTGAGTTCGCCGTTCACCAGCGACATTGGATATATTCTCCTGGAGCCGGATATATTTCCATAGGAGACGACATCACCTGCCAGCCAGTAGATATTGATGAAATATCCTGCCGGTGTATTGAGAACTTCGCTACCGTTGATGCCCTTGAATCCTCCCTTGAGCATTTCGGTCACCCGCTCTGCAAGGATGCTCGCGCCGTCGGATGTGCAGACGGATATCGAAGGATAGCTGTGTTCTTCGTCTGCTTCAATATTTCCAGGAGGTTCGATCCAGTTGGGATGACCGATACCGATATCCGCACAGTTTGTCGTCCAGAAATCGAAATGACTATGCCAGGAGCTCATACCGAACTTAAGGACCCTGGCGTCAGAATAGCCGCTGAGGCGTAAAGCCATTACGGCATACCCGGCGGTCTGGCCGGTATAGCACACAACGACAATGGGTTTACCGTTGTTATCGACCGCATCAGCCAGAATACTGGTCAGTGATGAGAGGACAGCTCCGGGAATGTGACCCTGATCATAGGCACCCTCACTCCGGATATCCATAACGTGGTAAGCCGCCTCGTTACCATGAACCGCATTGGCTTCTATTAGGCAATCGGCAAGCAGTTCGGGCAGGTCCATATCATTGTCGATCAGGTAGTTCCGAAGCGTTTCCGATTTATCAGAGCACTCAGGAACCGCTGTATCTTCGTTACAGCCTGATACTATCAGGACGGCCAAAGCCAGCAGGATAAACAAGGAAGCTGATTTCGATCTCAATATATTCTCCCGATAAACGAAATATTCCGAAACGGACTATAAGCAAGAAACACGAACTAATCGAGAGGAATCTTAGAATGACTGGCTTCTAAGCCATTTAGACCGGGAACGGGTATTCTATGCAATATGAACCAGGGAATGTGATATCTCTTCCGGGGTATATACTACTATTAGTTATAGTATTTTAAGTTTTGCTTAAATTATTAGCTTGACAACTTAAATTTCTGGAATATAATTCAGTCATGGCTATTCAAATAAATCTGGATGTGATGCTGGCCAGGAGAAAGATGTCGCTGACCGAGCTGTCGAACAGGGTCGGACTGTCCCTTACCGCTCTTTCCCTCTTCAAGACGGGTAAGATGAAGGGCCTCAGGTTCGGTTCTCTCAGTTCGATATGCCGGGAGCTTGATTGTCAGCCCGGTGATATCCTCGAGTATATTCCGGATTGATCCGGCACTCTCCTGCCCCGCGTCGAAATGAGAATCCATTCCTGGAGGTCCGATGATGACGGATAAGAGCTATACAGTTGCGGGCTGGCTTTCGATCGCCCTGGCGGTCTTCCTCCCCCTTATGTTCGCCTTCGGTCTCGCCGAGACGTTCGTCGGCAAACACATGATGGGAATGGATGATCCAGGCCTCAGTATCGAGGACCTTTCCACTGTTGTCATCGCTGCTGTCATGATCTTTGTGCTTCTTATGCTTCGAAAGCTCCTCAGGGATCGATACGGCTATTCGAAAGCTGACGGGCCGATCAATGCCTCCATAATCTGGTACATAGTATTCACTATCGCTTCTTTCGGCATGATCTTATTCGCCGATACGACATGGCCCGCTCCGGACATGACGTCACTGATCGCACTGATCATATTCTGGGTCGTCTCCATGACCTCCGCCGGCATCATCGAGATCTTCATCGGCCTGCGGCTCCTGCAGATGAAAGAGAGGAAGAACGAGCTGATGAAAGTCTTCGCATACGTGACCCTCGTCATGGGAGTCCTGGAACTGACTGTCGTGCTCTCTCCGCTCGCCCTCGTATTGATGCCAGTCTGGTGCGTCACGGCCGCGATGGTATTTCTCCGGGAGAAGGACGAGGGGCAGATACTGTAACGGGATAAAAGACATTCTGCTGGCAATGCCGGCCTGATTCTGTTAAAATTCCGATAAGTCCTGTATTTCTTGATACTAACGGCCTCAGGAAACTGAGTCGATACATCCTCGAGATATCGTTTCCAGCAGGGAGAACAATTATATGCGGCATATACGATTTCTGTTAAGCACGGTCGTATTGTCAACCTGCGCAGTCATGCTTCTCTGCGGCAGCGCCCATGCGTATGTAGACCCGGGGACGGGAAGTTACATCCTGCAGATCGTCCTGGCCGGCCTTGTCGGCACCGCCTTCATGCTCAAACTTTTTTGGAAAAGGATCCAGTTCTTCGTAAGCAACAACATCCTCAGAAAAAACGATCAGCGAAAAGACGATCCTCCAGGTAAAGATGGATAAAGAGACGCACGGCGGTTCCTTCCGCGATCCAAACGGATTCATGTTTTTCAGAGAAGGACAGCTGTACCGGCAGATCAATAAACGCTACCAGCAAGAATACGAGCATTTTATCCAGTCCGGACTCTACGAACAGCTCGTTTCTGATCGATTGATCGTAGAGCACGAAGAGGCAGACCTCTCCCTCACCGTCTCAGACGACGCGTATAAGATACTGCACCCCCGGATCATCCCTTTTATCTCGTATCCCCACGAGTGGTGTTTCAGTCAGTTGAAAGATGCCGCCCTCCTGACACTCGCGGTACAGAAGAAAGCGCTCGAGCACGATATGTCGCTGAAGGATTGCAGCGCGTTCAACGTGCAGTTCGAAGGGGGAAGAGCGGTCTTCATCGACACGCTCTCATTCGAGCGGTACCGGGAAGGCCAGCCCTGGGTCGCCTACCGCCAGTTCTGCCAGCACTTTCTCGCGCCGCTAGCCCTCATGAGCTACAAGGATGTGCGCCTCAGCCAGCTCTTCCAGATATATATAGACGGCATACCGCTCGATCTCGCAAGCGCCCTTCTGCCTTTTCGCTCTTACCTCTCGTTTCCTCTAATAACACATATTCATCTCCATTCCCGTTACCAGGCTAAATATGCGGATGAGACAAAGAAGCCCGTTAAACGCGGAAAGGTGAGCCGCACTGCCTTGCTCGGAATCATCGACAGTCTGGATTCAGCGATCAAGCGACTTAAATGGGCGCCGCGCGGCACTGAGTGGGCAGAATATTACGAGGATACTAACTACACCGCAGAAGGTCTCGTATACAAAGACAGACTCATCGGCGAGTTCCTGGATGCCGTCCGGACCCGTGTCGTGTGGGACCTCGGCGCGAATACGGGTCGGTACAGCGCGATTGCCGCCTCCGGGGGCGGATATGTCCTTTCGTTCGATGTCGATCCCGCGGCAGTCGAGAGGAATTATCTCGAGTGCGTCCAGAAGGCAAAAAAGAACATTCTTCCTCTCGTTCTCGATTTGACTAATCCGACATCCGGCATGGGCTGGAGCGGCCGCGAACGGATGTCTCTGATCGAGCGTGGACCCGCCGATGTGGCTCTGGCTCTAGCACTGATCCATCATCTGGCGATATCAAACAACCTTCCCCTGGACAGGATAGCGGAGTTCCTCAGCAGGGTATGCGACGTCTTGATCGTAGAATTCGTTCCCAAGGAAGATTCGCAGGTCCGTCGCCTCCTCGTGTGCCGTGAGGATGTCTTCGATGATTACACGAAGGAGAATTTCGAAGAAGCCTTCTCGCGGTATTTCAGGATCGAGCGCGCCGAAAAGGTCGTCGATTCCCTGAGAACCCTCTACATGATGAGGAAAGATGATTAGCGCGATGTCCGACGATCAGGCCGGGAGAAAAAGCGGCTGGAAGGTTCAGATCACTCTGATCGTACTCCTGGTATATCTTCACGTTCTGCTGGAATGGCTTTTTTATATAACAAAGCCGTCATTCATGGACAAGATGGGCCTTTTGGAGAAGATCCAGATTCTGCTCGTTTCGCCAATACCACCGGTTATTATCGGAACACTCGCCATGTTCCTTTGCTTCCTCCCGTTCATCATTACGAAAAATGCGTTCGTCCTGCGTATATGCTCGACGACAGCCTCTATAATTACGACCTTGGTACTTGTCGCGATATCCCTCCTTCTCGTAGACAATTTCACATATACAGTTCTGCACTTCGGTGTAAGAAACGTAAGTGGTGTAGGTCTGGCGGCCTATTGGTTACTGATGCTTATTCTTGCGTTCATCTTCTATGTGGAACTTCCTAATCTCAAGAAAATGTTTTCAGGCAAGTATTCATTCCGCGCTGTAGTCACATTGGTTTTGGGACTGATACTCGTCTCTATCGTGTTCATCGCCACAAGCGTTGATAAGTCCCAACTTGAGAATCTCAAGTGGAACGAAAGGTCCCTCTCGCTTGAAAATCCACCGAATATCATTATTCTGTCCAGCGACGGTCTTGACGCACGACATATGTCCGTTTACGGATATGAACGGAAAACGACTCCATACCTCGATAAGATTTCCCAAGATCTCCTTCTATGTGAAAACTGTTTCACCAACGCCGATGCTTCCAGCGCTTCAATTGCCTCGATGTTTACAGGGAAGCTCCCTACCAGAACAAGGCTGATGTTCCCTCCTCAGATACTGGAAGGTGATGATGCCTATCAACATCTACCCGGCGAACTGAGAAAATACGGTTTTCGAAACTCTGATATCAGCACTCGCCATCATGCCGACCCGATAGACATGAATATGCTTAACTCGTTCCATTGGGCCAATCGTAGAGAAATTGAGCGGGATAATCTGGAAGTCTTATCCCAGGCGTTGCTGGGTGACAAATCTGTTTATTTTATCAACGCGATGCGAGAAAGGATAACGATTCGTTTCCTGCATGTATTCAATATGCAGCACATGAGAGATCCGATGGCTGAACTGGGCACAACCGGGAGAAGATACAACTGGGACAAAGAGAGAATCAAGGACCTGTTTACGATTATTGATAGTTCTCATTCCCCATTCTTTGTACATGTACATCTGCTCGGAACTCACGGTCCCTTGTTCCGTCTCAGCAATCGAGTCTTTTCAGCAAATAAGAAAGAGACAGACCCATGGATGACCGATTTCTATGATGATTCCATATTGGGTTTTGATGGTTTTATCGAGGAGCTTATGCAGAAACTCAAGGAGAGCAATGTCTCGCATAACACCATAGTGGTCATCTGTACCGATCATGGTCCTCGATGGACAGTTGATGTTCGAGTACCTTTGATGTTTATTTTTCCCGACGGAAAGCACAAGAGACGAATAAAAGCTAATGTTCAGAATCTCGACATCGCTCCAACGATCCTGGACTATATGGATATCGCGCAGCCCGAGTGGATGGGAGGAATGTCCCTTCTGTCATCCGATGTCGATTCCCGACGCTTTATTTTCACTGCCACCCGTGAACGCGGTCTTGTCACACAAAAGAAGTATGGAAAGCAGCTGGACATCCGCAAAATCTCACCACCGTTCTACTCGATTGGATCGGTTGGCATATTCTATCATCAGAAATATTACAAATTGCTTCTCAGGGAAAGCATACTGACCATCTCCGATATGGAAGGCCATACCGCGCCGTGCAGAGAGGATGATCTTCCCGATCCCCAGAAAATAGGACAGATGATAATCGATCATCTCGAAGAGAACGGCTTCGACACCTCTTCTATCAAAACACCGCTGAATATAGAAATCATGGAGTAATCACTTACGTGATTATCAACACTGACTAGCTTTTAACAGTGAATACATGAAAAAATGAGCCGCCCAGGACTTGAACCTGGCACCCCCTGCTTAAAAGGCAGGTGCTCTAACCGGATGAGCTAGCGGCCCATAAATGGCAGTCTGAAATGTATAGCCGCCGCTCGTACAGCGGCGGCGAAATCAATCTAATAGCAGCGAGGCGATATGTCAACTGTTCAGGCGCCTTCCCTTACGATCGTGCTGCTTCGCTCGGGACCTGTCGAGATGAACGAGGCGCGGATCCCGAGCCTCTCCTCGAGCATATTTACGTAAGCCTTCGCGTTTTCAGGCAGATCCTCGAAGTCTCCCCCGAGTTTCTGGTCGGGCCAGCCCGGCATCTCTTCGTAGACGGGCTTGCAGCGATTGAGAAGATTCACGTTCTGCGGGAAATAGTCGATCCTCTCTCCATCAAGCTCGTATGCCACGCAGAATTTGATCGTCTCCTGCCCCGAGAGCACATCGAGCTTGGTCAACGCGATCTCCTCGAGGCCATTGAGGTTTACCGCGTATCGTGCCGCGACGAGATCGAACCATCCGCAGCGCCTCGGCCTTCCCGTCGTTGTCCCGAATTCGTTCCCCTTGTCGCGAAGGCAGTCGCCCGTATCGTCCTCGAGCTCTGTCGGGAAGGGTCCGTTTCCGACCCTTGTCGTATAAGCCTTGAATATCCCTATCGCCCTGCCGATGTCCCTGTGTGAGAGCCCGCTTCCCGTGATGGCTCCACCGATAGAGCAATTGCTCGATGTCACGAATGGATATGTCCCGTGATCTATATCGAGAAGGGTGCCCTGGGCGCCCTCGAGCATGATATTCTTTCCCTCCTGCTTCCACCGTGTCACGAGTTCCTGAGTGTCGATGATCATCGGGCTGAGCAGTTCCTGTATATTCACGAAATCGGCCGCTACCTTCTTCGTGGAAAGCGGAGGAGCTCCAAATAATTCGATATCCCTGTTACCCCACTCCGTTGCCCTTGTGACCAGTTCGTGCAGATCTTCCTTGGAGAGGAGAAAATCGCCCATCCTCATACCGCGCCTGCTGTGCTTGGACGAGTAAGCGGGACCGATTCCCTTTCCCGTACTTCCGATATGATTCTTCTTGAGCTCCCCCTCCATGAGACTGTCTATGAACTTGTGGTGCGGCATAACGACCTGTGCGGCTGAGCTCAGGAAAAGTCTCCCAGCCACATCGATGCTCCTCTTGAGAAGTTCACCGAGTTCATCTCTGAAGGAAAACGGATCGATGACCATTCCGTTTCCCATCACGGCCGTCACATCAGGATAAAGTATTCCGGAGGGTATCTGGTGAAACTTGAATGTTCCCTCATCGTTCACCACGGTATGACCTGCGTTCGCTCCTCCCTGGAAGCGGATCACGGCATCATGGCGGGACATCAGAAAGTCGACGACCTTGGCTTTGCCCTCGTCTCCCCACTGGCCACCCAATATCACTGTAGCGGGCATTCTGTTACTCCTGTCTATTCAGTATAGGGGCATCGACTTGTAGTTTATGTAATGAAATGATTGTCCGCAACCGATTTATATCTCATTCGGGACATAAAAAAACCGCCTGCCGGCGGTCCTGCGGATTCTCCAGGAACCGATCACATCATACTGCGCTTCTGCTCATCGGTAAAAAGCTTCTTGATGATACCCCAGGACCTCTCATCGAGAGAACTGGGACTGTCATAAGGATCGCCGGGATTGCTTCTTTCTGAGGTTACCGTCGAGGTCCCATCGCCATCTTCGTCACCGAGCTCAAATCCGTTTGAGAATCCGTCCTGATCCGAATCCTTCGCGGCCAGGGTATTGTCCCACTTGTCTCCGTTCGCGTGGAATTCGGTGCCGAAAGTATTGAGAGGTGCGTTTCCTGTAACAGGCTCGGATACAGTATGGCACAAAGCGCACTTGTAGCGTTCGTATACGGGGAGTTTTGACATGAAGGTCTCGCTGCTGAGCAGTGCGCCCGAGGTGAATGCCCCGATACACACTACAAGCGTGATGAGACCACGGCGCTTTAGCTTTGGACTCAACCGCACCTCCTTACTAGACAAATTATAGCAGTGACAAGCATTTATGTCAAGGGGCGCTAAAAAGGGGCGGCAGGTCCCTGACCGGATCAAGGGGAACAAGAGCCTCATCCGCATCCCCCGCACCGAGAGATTCGGCTAGACCGATGACAAGCCTTTCGAGCACCCGGCCGCTGTATATCCCGGGGAATCCCGTCCTGATTATCCGCCCGGCCATCTCATCCTGCCCCCCGGCTATAATGATTCCGTGCTTTTCGCCGAGGAAGGCTATAACTGCTTCACATGAAATACCTTCCGGCGGAAGAAAAGCCTGGACCGATCTCGAGGGAAGGATCAGGGAACGATCTCATCCCGAGTATTTCAAAAGCGCTGGACAGGGCGTTTGAAGATGCCTCGTGCCTGCCGAGCACCACGTCCATACCGGCATCCCGGATACTTTCCAGAGACCCGTGCAGCAGCTGCACCGAATGCACGGCTGGCGTAAATGGAGTGTCACCTGTATTCATCCCCTCGCCGTACCTGTCAAAAGAAAAGTAGAATCCGGGCCTCGGATTCCTTGATGCAGCCTCCATCGCCCTCGGCCCTGCAATTACGAAACTCACACCTGCCGGGGCCGCCAGTGCCTTCTGCCCCGCTCCGGCAAGAACATCTATCCCCCACTGATCCATCATGATCTTCTCAGATCCCGCCGAAGCGATGGCATCGAGAGCTATCAGCGGCCGCCTGTCGGGCAGCGCGGAAAGGATCCCTTCAAGATCCAGCCGCAGGCCGGTCGATGATTCGACATGTGTCAGGGCGATAAGGTCAGGGGAAGACTTCTCCACCCGCTCTGCCACCAGCGTGGGATCCACACTTTCACCCATGCTGAACTGGAGAAGATCGACTTCACATTCGAACGCTCGCGCTATCTCTCCCCATCGGCGTCCAAACTTCCCGCCTTCGATGACGAGGACCTTCGCTCCGGGATGCGCCACATTCGCCACGATCGCTTCCATTGCTCCCGTGCCCGACGCGGCAAAGAGGAATGCCGTTCCCCGGGTGCCGCACAGATCTCCGATCATGCGGCCTGTTTCGATCACCATTTCGCGGAAACGTCCTGTTCTGTGATGCATCGGGGGCAAAGCGGCAAAGCGCCTCGAGTCGATGTGTACCGGGCCGGGTGTGAGAAGTATCAGATCCTCTCTTCGATCCATTTCCAGATCTCGTCCTTTCCTTCCCTTGTAACGGCCGAGGAGAAGACGAACGGCACCTCGAACGGCTCCCCGTCCTCATCCCTGCCGCCAGCGGGTCCCACGCTTATGCCTGCAAAGTACGATCTGAGCGTTGCGATCTTCGCCGCTCTATGGGATCTCTTGATCTTGTCCGATTTTGTAAGGACTACAAGAAAATCCTTCTCGGCATCGATCAGCCCCTGGAAGAGCATCAGGTCGTCTTTCGTAGGATCATGGCGTGAATCGACCAGCTGGATGACCCCTGAAAGGGTCTCCCTGTGCTTGATGTACCCAGCGATAACCCTTTGCCAGGCATCTCTCTGTACTTTGGACACCTTCGCGTACCCGTACCCGGGCAGATCCACGAGGTAGAAGCTTTCATTTATCAGAAAGAAATTCACGGTCCTCGTCTTGCCTGGCTCCCTGCTCGTGCGGGCGAGGTTCTTCCTGTTGAAAAGGAGATTGAGCACGGATGATTTGCCGACATTGGAACGGCCGGAGACCGCGATTTCAGGCATCCCCGATCCGGGGAATTCCGAATGATCGAGAACAGTGGATTCAAGCTCGAGTGATCTGATCTTCATCGGTCAGTTAGCCTGCTTCGGCTCGGAATCGTTGAAGAAGCCGCCGATCTTGCCGCGATGCCTGACGCCCCACTCGAGCTGCTTGGATAATGCGTTCTTCAGGACATCCTCTATGTTGTCGACGACGATTATCTTCATCTTCTTTTTGACCTCTTCGGGGAGCTCCTTGATGTTCTTCTCGTTTCCCTTAGGCAGGAGGATAGTCTTCACTCCAGCTCTCAGCGCGGCGACCGACTTCTCGTTGATCCCGCCGATGGGAAGCACCTTGCCTCGAAGAGTAAGCTCACCTGTCATGGCGACGTCCCTCTTGATCGGGATGTCGAAGAATGCCGAAACGAGAGCCGTACCGATCGCGATACCCGCACTGGGGCCGTCCTTCGGTATAGCCCCCTCGGGAACGTGCACATGCACATCTACCGTCGAAAAGATGTCGTTCTCGAGCTTCAGCATCCGCGACTTGTTTCTCGCATAGCTCATCGCGATCCGGGCTGACTCCTGCATCACGTCTCCGAGCTGCCCGGTAAGTATCAACTCTCCCTTTCCGGGCATCAGGGTCACCTCGATATTGAGGATCTCCCCTCCCGCCTCGGTCCAGGCGAGTCCAGTAGCGACCCCGACCGCCAGCTTCGAGTCGATCTCACTCTCAGTGAACTTGGGTATCCCGAGGTACGATTCGATGTTCGTCCTTGTGATCCTTATCTTCCCGGTCTTCTCCTCCGAGGCGAGCTTCTTGGCGACCTTTCGGCAGATAGATGCGAGTTCTCTCTCGAGGTTTCTCACGCCCGACTCACGGGTATACTGCCTTACGACATCCTTCATAGTAGCCTCGGAGATCGTAAGCTGATCGGGCTTTATCCCGTGCTGCTCCATCTGCTTCGGCAGAAGGAATTTCTGGGCGATCTTGATCTTCTCATGGAGAAGGTAACCGGGCAGGCGAATGATCTCCATCCTGTCCTGCAATGCCGGCGGAATCGAGTAGATCACGTTAGCCGTCGTGATGAACATGACCTCGCTTACGTCGAAATCCACTTCGAGGTAGTTATCGCTGAAATGACTGTTCTGTTCGGGATCGAGAACCTCGAGAAGCGCCGACGACGGATCTCCTCTGAAATCGCTGCTGAGCTTGTCGATCTCATCGAGCAGGAATACGGGATTGCGCGAACCGGCTTTCTTGAGCCCCTGGATGATGCGGCCGGGCATCGATCCGATATAGGTCCGCCTGTGCCCCCTGATCTCCGCTTCGTCCCTCGTACCACCGAGGGAAACGCGCACGAATTTGCGCCCCGTCGCATCGGCTATCGAACGCCCCAGAGAGGTCTTGCCGACTCCCGGAGGACCGACAAAACAGAGAATAGGGCCCTTGAGTTTACCGGCGAGCTTTACGACCGAGAGGAACTCGAGGATCCTTTCCTTCACCTTGTCGAGACCGTAGTGATCGTCATCGAGTCTCTTTTTGACGTCATTTATGTCGAGATTGTCCTTAGTCCGTTTCTTCCACGGGAGTGCGACGAGCGTGTCGATATAATTTCGCACGACTGTCGCCTCGGGGCTCATCATCGACATCATCCGGAGCCTTTCGAGCTCCTTCCAGGCGATTTTCTGGGCATCCTTGGACATACGCGCTCTTTTGATCTTCTTCTCGAGATCCTCGAACATGTCGGCCTCGTCGCCGTGCCCGAGCTCGCTGCGGATCGCCTTCATCTTCTCATGAAGGAAGAGTTCCTTCTGGTTCTTCGTCACCTGGCTTGTGACCTTGTCATCTATGTTCTTCTCGAGCCGGAGCATCTCCAGTTCCTCGAGGAGAGTACGGCTTATAAACAAGAGCTGATCTTCCAGGCCTGTCGTCTCCAGCAGTTCCTGCTTGAGCTCGTTTCTCACCTGCAGATGCGCCGCGACGGTGTCCGCCAGGGTCGACCTGTCATCGAGAGCCTGAAGCGAGAGCATGACCTCGTTGGGGATCCTCTGATTCAGCTTCACGTACTCTTCGAACTGGGCCTCGACCTTACGCGACAACGCCTCGACCTCTTTGGTCATACTTTCGGCCTCGTCGAAAGGCTCGACCCTCGCGCCGAGATAGTTATCCATCTCGACGTACTCGTTGATCCTGACCCTGGTGAGTCCCTCCAGCATGATCTTGAGGGTCCCGTCGGGCAGCCTCAGGAAAATACCTATCCGCACGATCGTGCCGACCGGGATACAACCCTTCCGGTCCTGGTTCGTTATCAGAAGGATCCTTCTGCGTGACGACAAGGAGGACCTTGTCTGTCTCGATCGCCCTTTCCACCGCGTTGATCGACGGCTGCCTGCCGACAAGTATGGCTGTCGTCGTGGACGGAAAGACCACGACGTCCCGCAGTGGGACCATGGGCAGGATGGTATCGGGCGTATCTTTGATGCTGTCGTCCATACTGTTCACTATTCTCCGTCAATGGGGTAATACTATATAAAACGTGCCGGCGAGGCTCTATGCCCTTTTCTGTTTTTCCTTCTCGAGGAAGATCTCCGGCTCGTCCCTGTTCAGGATCGTTTCCTCTTTGATCAGTATCTTGCTGACTTCCGGTCTCGAGGGGATGTCGTACATGATCGTCAGCATAGTATCCTCGAGTATGGCTCTCAATCCTCTCGCTCCTGTCTTTCGTTCCATCGCGAGCTTGGCGATAGATTTCAGAGCACCGGGAGTGAACTCGAGCTCCACGTCCTCCATGTCGAAAAGCTTCTTGTACTGCTTGACCAACGCGCTCTTCGGCTTGAGCATGATGTCGATCAGTGCCACCTCGTCGAGATCCTGGAGCGGAGCGACGATGGGAAGCCTGCCGACCAGCTCGGGAATAAGCCCGAACTTGATCAGATCCTCGGGCTGAGTATGCTTCATTATCTCATTGATTTCCTTACGGTAACCAGGCCCGCGATCGGCTCCGAAACCGACGACCTTGCGGCCGATCCGCCTCTCCACGATCTCCTCGAGACCCTGGAAAGCACCGCCGCAGATAAAGAGGATGTTTTTCGTGTCCACCTCGATGAACTTCTGCTGGGGATGCTTTCGCCCACCCTGCGGCGGAACGTTGGCTACAGTTCCCTCGAGGATCTTCAGAAGAGCCTGCTGAACACCCTCTCCCGAGACATCCCTCGTTATCGAAGGATTCTCGCTCTTTCGGGCGATCTTGTCGAGCTCGTCGATATAGATTATACCGCGCTCCGCCCAGGCAAGATTATAGTCGGCGCTCTGCAGCAGCCGTACGAGGATATTCTCGACATCCTCACCCACATATCCCGCCTCGGTAAGGCTTGTCGCATCTGCTATGGCGAACGGGACTTTGAGGAACCGGGCAAGAGTCTGCGCGAGCAGCGTCTTTCCGACTCCGGTCGGGCCGACCATCAGGATGTTGCTCTTATCTATCTCGATATCGTCAGTGCTTCTCTCGTGCCTGATCCGCTTGTAATGGTTGTACACAGCGACTGACAGTGTGACCTTGGCCCTGTCCTGCCCGATCACATAACTGTCGAGATATTCCCTGATCTCTTTCGGCTTGGGAAAATGGTCGTCGTCGAACATGACGGAGCCGGCCATCTCCTCCTCGAGGATCTCGTTACAGAGGCGGATGCACTCGTTGCAGATATAGACGCTCGGTCCGGAGACGAGCTTGGCCACCTCGTCCTGGCCGCGTCCGCAGAAGGAGCACTTTATAGCTCTCGGAGACTGTGATTTCTTCTTCATCAGGTAGTTGACCTTCCCTGCGGCCCGTTACTTCTTAAGATCGCTCTTCGAATGGAGCACGTTGTCGATGAGTCCGTACTCGAGCGCTTCCTCGGCCGACATGAAATAATCCCTGTCAGTATCCTTTGCGACTTTTTTCAGGCTCTGTCCGGTGTGGCTGGCAAGCAGCTCATTGAGCCTCGTCTTGAGTTTCAGGATCTCTTTCGTATAGATCTCTATCGTGCTTGCCTGACCCTGCGATCCGCCAGAAGGCTGGTGGATCATAACACGTGCGTGAGGAAGGGCAGATCTCTTACCCTTTGTACCCGCGGCAAGCAGAATCGCTCCCATGCTTGCCGCCTGGCCCATGCAGATCGTCGCCACGTCACATGAAATATACTGCATGGTGTCGTATATCGCCAGTCCGGCAGAGACTACACCACCGGGGCTGTTGACGTATATGAAGATATCCCTCTCAGGATCGTCAGCTTCGAGGAAGAGCAGCTGTGCGATGATGGAATTAGCCATCATATCCTCGATCGGATAACCGATGAATATGATCCTGTCCTTGAGCAGCCGCGAGTAGATGTCGTAGACCCTCTCCTCGCGTCCTTTGGTCTCGATCACGTACGGAATCGCCGCGCTCTTGATCAGCTTCTCTTCTGACATCAGTCATTCTCCTTTGGGGTGGATTCACGCCCGAGGATCAGGTCGAATACCATTCGCTCCCTGATCCTGCCCATCAGGTTCCTTCTCTGCTCTCCGCCCTTCTCGAAATAGGGGCGTATCTCTTCTAAAGGCCTGCCGCTTCCGGCCGCGATACGATCGATCTCCGCTTCCATTTCAGCATCGGTGATCTTTATACCCTCGAGACCGGCGATATGGTCGATGAGGAAAAATCTCTTTATGCTCCTGCGTGCGATCCTGTCGAAAAGCTCTTCTATCTCTTTTTTCTTCGCCTCATCCTCTTCCACTTCCACACCAGCCATATTTCTGCGCTTCTCATCCTCTTTCGCGAGCTCGCTCCTGTACCGGTCGATCATCGTGGCCGGCACATCGAAGGAATTGTCCTCGAGGATCTTGTCGATGGCGGATTCTTCCATCTTCCGCCGCGCCTCCTCTTCTTTCTCTTCCTTCATGCGGCTGCTTATATCCTCGCGCAGATCGGAGAGGCTCGTGAACTTCTCATCGACCGTAGAAGCGAACTCATCGTTGAGCTCGGGAAGTTTCTTCTCCTTCACCTCTTTGACGGTAAAGCTGTACCTTACCTTCTGTCCGGCAAGGCGCTCGGGCTTGTAATCATCCGGATACGCTATCTACAGCTTCGCCTGTCTCACCGGATTTCTTGCCTATGACCGCTTCCTCGAACTCCGGAAAGAGCTGTCCCGCGCCAAGCTGCACCGGATAGTCCGCTACCTTCTTCGACTCATCGAGTTCTCCGTCATCACCGGACGGAATGTACTCGAGCACCACGACATCTGATGTCGCGGCTTCCCTGTCGACAGGCTCGTAATCGGCGTAGCGCTCCTTGAGGCTCTCGAGGACCCTGTCGACTTCCTCGTCGTCGACCTTGACCTCGTCCTTATCAACCTTGATGCCTTTGTACTCTTTGAGCTCGATGACCGGTTCGACCTCGAGCTCGACCTTGAACTTCATCGGCTTATCGTCCTCGACGGAAATATCCCTGAATACGGGATCGCCTATCGGACGCAGCTTCTCCGATGAGACTGCATGGGCATAAGCATCCGGCAGAATGGACTTGATCGCCTCTGTCTCGATCTCATCGGCGAAGCGCTGGCGGATGGCATCCTTCGGCGCTTTCCCCTTCCTGAACCCCGGAATAGTGACATCCTTCGCGAAGTCAGCGAGGATCTTTCCCTTCTCGTCAGCGAGAAGTCCGGGTTCGAGCTCGATCAGTAACGTCCTGCGGCAATCTCCGCCTTCAGTGACCTCTACACTTATCCCTTCCATGCCTTGCTCTTCAGTCATTTTTTCCTCTCCGGCAGTCGTTAATCATCCACCTGCCGGTAATTTTTTCACCCTGGTGCGAGAGGGGGGACTCGAACCCCCACGGGTCTCCCCACTGGATCCTAAATCCAGCGCGTCTGCCAATTCCGCCACTCTCGCGATAACCATACATATAAGCGATTTTATTACAGGAGGTTCCAACGCAAACGCGCATCACGCGAAAATCGACGCCTCACTGCGTAACGCTTAATCTAATAGGTGACAGTCTATTTTTCAATGTCCTTTACTGCAAAACCTCTGCCACGGCCCGGACCGGGTCAGCGCCCCTTGAACTCCGCGTCACGCTTCTCCAGGAAGGCGCTCATCCCTTCCTTGAAATCCTCGGTACCGCATGTGATCGCAAAGAGGTCCTGCTCCAGCCTGCACCCTTCCTCGAAAGCCATTTCGGTACCGTGGTTTACAGCCTCCATGATCGCCTTGACGGCAAACGGCGGCTTGCTCATCAGGACCCCGGCCAGTTTCATGACCTCATCGGTCAGGTCATCCTGAGGTACGACCTTGTTGACCAGCCCGATCGCAAGGGCTTCTTCAGCCCTTATTACCCTGCCGGTCAGCATCAGTTCCATCGCTATTCCCCTGGGAACGAGCCTGGCAAGCCTGACCGTACCACCATAACCCGGGATCGTGCCGAGAGTTATCTCCGGCTGCCCCATCCTCGCCCTGTCGCCGGCTATCCTCAGCGTGCAGGCCATGGCGATCTCACAGCCCCCGCCTAGCGCGAAGCCGTTCACAGCTGCTATAACGGGCTTGCCAAGGTTCTCTATGAGATTGCACAGACGGTGTCCGCGTTCTGAAAACACCTTGCCGCCGACGAGTCCCTGGCCCGAAAGTTCAGGTATATCGGCCCCGGCGGCGAACGATTTCCCTCCCTCACCTGTCAGAACGGCGACCTTGACCTCATCGTCATCCCTCAGATCGGTGAACGCCTCGATAAGCTCCTTTATCGTATTAATATTCAACGCGTTGAGCTTATCCGGCCTGTTCAGGGAAACTGTAGCTATCCCGCCAGACTTTTCTACCTTAATGCATTCAAAAGACATTATTTACTCCTTTCTCCGAACCGCTATTAAAGATGGCATATAGGTTGCTGTCAATATTAAATTGCCGGCCCGGTGCCGCCATTCGGGCGGATACCGAGGGCGGATTATGCCATGCGTAAAGCTGTATTGACACTGATATTATTGATTCTGCTTCCCGGGGTATCTCTTGGAAACGGAACGGCAGCGCTTAAACAGCAGATGGCTGGTTATCTCCGGAGCGGCAGTGATGCATCCGCCATTCCGGATAACCATCCCCTGGCCACCCTGAAGAAGGCGCCCGTTACAGCGACCGTAGCCTGGCTCCTCTTCAATGACGATCCATACCTCCTCACGGAACTCTTCCCGGTCATCGACGAAACGGTGATGGGATACTTCTCTGATGAGCGCTCAACAGCTAATAATTTTATCTCCGGATACTGGCTCGACGACAGGACCTCCGGGGCGGTCTGCCCGGGCCTGAATACTCTCGCCGCACTGGACCTTCACTCACTCTCCCTGATAGCGTCCGCGGCCGGCCATCGCATAGAAGCGATCGAACTGAGAAAACTCTCACGCGACTATATCACCGCGATCACCGATTATTTCTTCGACCATACCAACGGACTCTTCCTGCCCGTCTCATCCGACGGATCATACGCGCCAGTCTATCTGCCAGGCCAGCTCCTTCCCCTCATCCTTGACGTAAGGATCGATGTCGATACAGGTACACGGATAGCGGAGAGACTCCTTCATGAGACATCGAGAAGCGGCAGCGGGCCGCCGACCCTGTGGGATGATCCTGACGCGCGGGTGATGCTCACCTCGCTTCTTACAGGGTCGGAAGGATTTCCTCAGGGAAGGCTCGAGAGACTTCCTCACCATTCCGGAGGCGCACTGGTCCCGGCAGAATGGCGGTCGCTGTGGAACGATCGTGATGAAGTCTCAGGAACGATCTTTCCCGGATCTCGACGAACTCTTCGTCCTCACAAACCTCACGGCATACCTCGAAGAGAGCGGCCTGATGCTCGAAGACGGTATCGAGATCCAGTCCTCGGAACTCGACACGCTGAGGCTGATGCTCTCGAGGGATACGATCGATCTTGAGACCCACATCGAAGCGGTATCCACAGTCAACAGGATGCTTGCCTCCTTTTCAGGGATCAACTCGACGATCGAGGACGGCGAACGCATATGGAAGATCTTCGAGGAATACAGATGGGACAGACTTTCCAGGCGAGAGCAGAAAAGAATCGCGGAAGCATTCACATCTTCAACCGAAGAGTTGCTGGAAGCGAAGAGGATCAGCTCGGATGAATTTAGCCGGACAAACAGCCTTCACGCTGATGTGCGGCTTCCTGACAGGCCGATTCCGGCCGGGCGCAAGATCGATCTCGAGGCCCGCATGTGGACGGAAGGAATCCGGCTCGATATCGAGAGGATCTATCTGCAGACCGGCTCAAACAGGTGGAAGTTCACGGAATCCGGTGAATCTGTAGAACTGAAGCCGGGAGCCGCTCCAGTCACATGGCAGCGCTCACTCGGCGTCCCTCCCGGAACCGAACCTGGCCTGAAACCGGTTCCGCTCTTTTTCGATTTCATGACCGGAGGCAAGAGGGTCGAGATCCACTCGAGGGCCTGCGTCATTCTTACAAGCGGTTATGACATATCTCTCAACTACCCGGCAGGAAGGCGGCTCGGCGACAGCGCTCTCCCTCTGAACATAACGGTCCGATACGGGACGGAACATCCTATACAGGGATCAGTCGAAGGTATCTTCTACAGCGATCTCGGCTGCACTCCTGAACTGCCCGCGAAGTTCGTGATCAGGGAGAACGCTGACATCACCACTCTTCCCCTGACGATAGATCCGCCGGAGACTCTTCCCCCGGGAAGGTATCCTTTCACCATATCGGTGAAGATCGATGGAAGCACCGTCGCGGCATTTGAGGATGAGCTTGTCAGGCCTGTCCGCTGGCTGCATCTCGGCCCCCTTCCGAACCGCGAATGGGTCATAGACAATGCTACTTCACTGCAAAGCGACCTGTACGGCAGTCACACTCTTTCCAGCGGCAGAGAATTGAGATGGAGCAGGATCCCGCAGGGAGCTTTCGATGAATACGGAGCCGTGATCCCGGACAGATTGTACGGGAGCGGCAGTGACAGATGCATGCTCCTCTACACTGTCATAACATCGGACAAGCGGCGCAAGGTCAGCTGGAAGATAAGGTCTGACAACGTATCGAATCTCTGGGTGAACGAGATCACGCTTCTCGACGCTTCTTCATCAGGATCTTCGAAGAGCGGCGTAACGATGCTCCGCGAGGGGCGAAATTCAATTCTACTCTCCTCCGCGTGGAGTGAGTTCCCTGACAGGGTCATGCTCGAGATCAGCGATGAGAACGGAATGCCGCTGGCCGGGGTAGGCAATGATGTCGACGCGGTCGTAAGAGATTTCGCCAGGGTCTCCGAGTCTACGGGCGGCTCAGGCGCTAAAGCATCTTCCGGCAGCGGTGAAGCACGGGAGGTCACTTTCACTCTCAATAATCCAGATGCCTCCGAGATCTCCCTTATCGGTGAGTTCAATAACTGGTCCCCCGATTCGGCGCCGATGAAGCTTTCAGGGAGCGGCATGTGGAGCGTCACCGTGCTGCTGCCGCCGGGAACCTATTCCTATAAGTTCCTTGTCGACCGTAAGCAGAAACTGCCGGATCCAGCTGCGACAGGGACGGAACCGGACGGTTTCGGCGGTACGAACTCGGTCAAGAAGGTCAAATAGGGATTCCGGACGCCGTCAGAGATTCACGCCCGTCAGATTCAACAGAAAGTGCAGCAGCCCTCCAGTCAGGACTGAGACAGAGAGTACCGCGAAGAAGATCACCGCAGCCCTCCGGATACCGACTTCCTTTATCGTCACGATGACTGTAGCAAGACAGGGAATGAACAGACTCATCACGACCAGCGAGACGACGACCTGGTTCCCGTCGAGCAGTCCGTCCTGCCAGAGTCTGAAGAGACCGGCAGCGCCGTAGTCCCTCCTGAAGAATCCCAGTATAAACGCTGCCGCGCTCTCCACCGGAAGCCCGAGAAACCTTACTACTACCGGCGCGATTATCCTGTGAAGGCCGTTCATGGCACCGGTCTTGTCGAGCGTAAAGAGAACGACCGTAGCGGCGAGAAAGAAGGGCAGCGCTTCCTTGAGGAACCAGACAGCCCTCATCTTCGTCTTCAAGAGTACATTCCCCGCTCTGGGGGTCCGCAGCGGCGGAAGCTCGAGCATGAAATCCGACGTCTTGCCCGGGATCAGACGCCCGAGCGCCATTCCGGCAAGTACGAACTCGATCACGATCACAGCGGTGATGACAAAGACGCCTGTCAGTGATACGGCGGATAGCAGGGCCATGATCACCCCGAGCTGTGCGGAGCATGGAATCGCCAGAGAGAGCAGCGCGATCACTATGATCCTCTCCCTGCGCGTCTCCAGTATCCTGCTTGAGAGAACCGCCATCGTCACGCACCCGAACCCGAGGACGAACGGAAGGGTCGCCTTCCCGTTGACACCAACCAGTTTCAACGCGTTGTTCGTAAGCACGGTAAGGCGCGGGAAATAACCCGTATCCTCCAGCACTCCGAATATAAGGAAAAAGACGACTACGATAGGCAGCACGATCGAGATCGCGTATGTGATCCCCATGCTGAGGAGTCCGATATTCGCCGACGAGCAGATCCTTGAAGAAACCGTCCGAGAGCAGACGCCCCGCTGCGGGAGTGATGTAACGCCCGAATACCCCGTTCTCGAGGAAATCGACGAGAGTACCCGCGGCGAATACCCCCACGAACATGTAGATCATATATAGAACGAGTACCAGGATGACACCGCCGTATACAGGATGCAGGGTCAGCATCCCCATACGTTTCGCCCCCGCGAGAGTAATCCCGAGGACAACGGCCAGGAGGACCAGCAAGGCCGGGAAAAGCCCGGCGGAGGTCAACGAGTCCTTCCCGAACAGGATGAGGAGCGCGGTGGTGACGGCTGCGATCCCGGCGGCCGGCATGAACTTACGCCAGCCTCCTTCTCCTCCTCTTTTTCCGCTGTCTTCCACCATGACGCAGCCGGCGACGATATTGCCGGCCCAGTCCTTGCGCGCGCCCGCGATCGCGTACCCGAACGGCTCGAAGAATCTCTCTTTCCGCTCCTCGAGCTTCTCCCTCGCCTCACGAAGGAAGCCCCGGTCTGAACTGCCGAATATATCATCCCCACCCGTCAACATCGACAGTGCGCCGAACATCCCGTAAGGATTGATATCTCCCAGATCCTCACCGGTCTCACGGATCGCCTCGATCAGCCTGCCGGAGTACGTGACCTTTATTTCGGGAACTCTCGCGAGTCCTCCGTTGATAGCGGCGGCAAGCTTGTTCAGACCGACCTTCTCTACGGCGACTGTCTCAATAACCTCTATTCCGAGTCGCGACGAGAGCTCACCTGTGTCTATGTCGAAGCCTCTCTGCCTCGCCTCGTCCATCATGTTCAGGACGAGTATCATCCTGCATCCTATCTCTGCGAGCTGACTCGTCAGAAGCAGGGCCCTGAACAGATTCTTCGCGTCCGCGACCTGCACGACGGTAGCGTCTTCTGCGGCAAGGATGATATCCCTTGTGACCTTTTCATCCTCACTTCGCGGAAGCAGGGAATTGACCCCCGGAGTGTCGACTACCTCCCGGCCCTCCCTCGGGCCCATAACTCCGGTCGATATCTCCACAGTTGTACCGGGATAGTTGGATGCGATCGAATATCTTCCTGTCAGATATGAAAAGACGACACTCTTGCCGACATTGGGGTTGCCGACAAGCAGCACCCTGCCCGTCTCACCATCGGCAATATGATGGTGCCGGAACTTTCGGTGTCGCTTTCTGTTCTTCATGTCGAATGGATCCCGTTTGCCGCTTCAGCTGCGGACAACATGGACGTCGTCTACAAGTCTCTTTTCCAGGGCAAGCTGGGTCTCTCCAAGAAGGAGTATCAGGAGTGGTTCCTTCTGATGGACTTTCACGACCCTTCCCGGGAAAAGCCCCAGCGCCGTGAGTCTGTCCAGCCTGTGGTGATCCGAAGTAGCGATGTATACTACTCTGCCGCTCTCTCCCGCGGCCAGCTCGCCAAGAGGCATGACAGCCGTCGCGACCTGGGTCTGCGCCCTCTCGCAGCACTTGCCCCTGGGAATATCATGTCCGTGAGGACATTTTGCCGGGTGACCCAGCAGTGTGCATATATGATCCGTCACTTCCGGCGAGAGAAAATGCTCGAAAGCGCATGCGTCAGATTCTATCGCCACATTCTCCCGGACATTGAGCACATCCACGAGGAGACGCTCTGCAAGCCTGTGCCTCCTGATGATATTGCTCGCCCTGTCTTTCCCTTTATCAGTGAATTCGTAACTGTCATTACCAGAACCGGTAAGATATCCATGCTCGACCAGTTTCTCAATATGCCGCATATCCGCGGCGCCGGTATGGCTGTTCTCGATGATCTTCGCGGCAGACCTGTCCTCGCCGGCCTCAGTCAGCATCCAGACGCTTTCGAGTATCTCGTCAAGTGGATCGTGGTAGCACGCGCTCTCGTTGTTCAAATCCGGTTCCTCCTGGTTACAGGCGGAAACTAAGTCATTGGAGATGTCCATGTCAATCCTGATAATGCTTTTCTCCGGGGCGTTGACTTTATATAATAAAGTGTCAGGCAGAGACCCCCGAAAGGAGATAACTTGTTTCTACGGCGGTTCGTTCCCGCGGTCATTATCGGAATCATACTCCTTGCGGCCATATCAGGCGCGGAAGCTCAGGAGATGCGTCGTCTCAATGTCGGCCTTGTACCTGTCTTCTACGCCTTTGACGAAGATTATTTCGGCATCGGAAACGGTGTAGGCGCGGACCTTCTCCTCAGGTATGAGATCAGGCAGAGCATCTTCATCGAGAACCGCCTCGGCGGATACGCCGCTGATCAGGACGGCAACAGTATCACTGGATTCAATGGGCAGGTCGGGGTTACCGCGTTTCTTCCTGTATGGATACCCTGGCGCCCTTCGGCCCGGTTCGCCCTGGCCCTGATGACGGCGAATCCGGTCATCTCGGATCCGGTAGAGGAATTCCGCCCGTCCCAGACTGTCTTCTACTGCGTTGCCGGGATAGGGATCACGAGAGCGATAAGCGCGTCATTCCAGCTCGAGGCAGGCGCCGACCTCCTCTTCACACCATACAGCTACAGGATTTACGAATTCTACAGGCAGTACGTCGAGGTGACCGAGGCGAGATTCACTCATCTCGCTTTCTTCATAGGCGCTTCGTATACCTTCTGATCGATCATCTGACAAGAACGACCTTGATCGCAGTACTGCTGTTTCCAGCGGAGACGGTACAGAAATACACGCCGCTCGCGATCTTTCCGGGGTCCGGATTCCAGACGGGTTCGTGGATACCGCGATCGTATTTTACGGCGCCGAGTCTATCGACCAGCCTCCCGGAGACGTCGTAGAACCTGATCGTCACAGTTCTCTGGTCTGGCGTAAAAAAAGCTATCTTCGTCGACTG
Organism: Candidatus Krumholzibacteriia bacterium; assembly: GCA_963836185.1. Taxonomy (GTDB): domain Bacteria; phylum Krumholzibacteriota; class Krumholzibacteriia; order Krumholzibacteriales; family Krumholzibacteriaceae; genus JAUWCL01. The sequence goes on along the minus strand of CAWIIQ010000001.1, from coordinate 1,477,347 downwards.
GCTGAATGGATTGGGATACTGACCGATGACATGGAAATCGTACTCGCCGATCGAGTATTCCCCTGGAAAATTGAATTCATCTTCAGTGTACTCATAGATCACTCTGGCGCTGTACCGGTAGCTCACTCCCGGCACCACAGCCTCATCGAGATATTCAAAGCCGCCCGTCTCGCTCCTCAACGTATCTCCGAGCTGCGTGAATGCCCCCCCGTCATCCGATCTGAAGACAAGGCTGCCGACGAGGCGGTCGACCGGGCTGACGAGCCATACCGGCTCCAGGTAAAAGAGGCCTGCCTTTACGTCTGAAGCGATGACCTGGAAGTCATGGATGATCGTCGTGTACTCACCGGAGAAATCGAAGTCTTCGTGCATCGTCTCGTAGATCACCCTGATACTGTACCTGTATCCAGTGCCTGCAACGACATCCTCGTCGATATATTCGAAATCGCCCGACGCGTTTCGAAGCGTGTCCCCCTGCTGGACGAAAGGCCCGCCCGCCTCGGACCGGAAGAGAAGGCTGCCGATCAGGTTCCCTACAGTGCTGACGGACCAGTACGGCGCTATATATTCAAGCCCTGCCCGAACGCCCGCGGAGATTATGTTTGAATTGACAGTCAGCGCTTCTTCGAGCGTGCCCGTCTGGCCGTCTCCGCTGATAACGGTAACATCCCATCTTCCGGAAAACAGGCCGACAGACCTGAATCCGGCGATGATCCTGTTTTCACCGAGCCATTCAACTGAAACGGCTTGCAGCGTCTGCCCCATCCTCGCTATCGAGCAATCCGCCCCGTAGAGAATACCTGTGCCTCTGATGTCGAAATAAAGTGTGTCATCATCGCCCTTGTCGACCTCTGTGGGATAGACGGAGGCGACTGAAGGAGCCGGCATCCCCGCCTTGAAAAGACCCGCCCCATTGCTTATTCCAGTGACCGTGACAGGGGTGGGCTCCCCGTTGTTATCATCGCTTGAAGGCAAAGTGAAGGAGTCAAAAGCGATTTTTGCTGAACTTCCGGGAAAGGGGTCACCGGCGTCACCTGTGTTTACCGCATTGAGAAGATCGTAGTTGCCGTCAGCTTCCTCGAGGACAAGTCCCCTCGTCTGTCTGTTGCTCGCCCCCCCTGAATTCCCGAGAAAAGAATACGCTGTACTGTTTTCCGCGTGCCAGACAAGCAGGCCCTGCCCGGGAAGATGAGCGTCGAATCCTGTCCTCGTCCTGTTCTCCACGATGAAATATTCAGCCTGCGGAGATGTCTCCCTCCATCCGCCCGTATCCTGCTCGAAGTCGGTGAAATAATCCTCGCCGCCTCCCGAGACCCTGACCTCGTCGATGAGAAGGGGTGGAGCGGAAGTCGACTGGAAATAACCGTCCTCGTCACTGAAGTTGTAGTCAGTGACAAGCACAAACGATATCGAGTACCCCTCATCGATCTGGGGATGGGAAAGATATCCGCTCAGGTCGATCGACTCAAGAGAGAGCGGATTCGTTCCGGTGTAGACAGCGACCGTCTCTGATTCCGATCCATCCTGGTAGCTTAGAACGGTATATACGAAGTCGTAATATGCTTCGATATCTGTCTCGATATAGTACTCCAGGGTGACAGGGCCGCTGCCGTCGAAGCTGAAGGCCCGGCTTATCGACTCCTCCCAGAGATTTCCATACCCTTCACCCGGCCATTCCCTGAATTCCGTTTCAGCCAGACTGTATCCGCAGACCATTCCCCATCCTTGTTCAGGGGATAGCGGATAATTCCTCCTGAACCTCCTTGCCGGAGTACTCATCCGGATCACTTCGCCCGACTCGATAACGGGCTGGAGATCGTACTGGACAGGTTCCCACCCGATCTCGACGACGTCGACCCACCCGAGCTGATCCTTTGACCACCCGCAGGGATGGGCCGGAGACTCGGGTGTGTTCCAGTTACCGCTTCCCATCAGTCCCCAGTACCCGATACCGTACGATCCGTAATCGTCATACAGGTCCGGCAGCCCGATCGTGTGCCCGAGTTCGTGGCAGAAGACTCCTATCTCGATCAGGCCCTCATCGCACGAGACCGTCGGAGCCATGATGTAGTCATCGACGAGTATCATCCCTCCGTTTGCCGAGGGATCTCCCGTCGCGAGCGCTCCACCGGGCTGACCGTCCCACAGACTGTACTGGTATGAATGCGACCACATGCGGGAAGGAGTGCTTGTGCACTCTGCTCCGAACGCGGGGTGGACCAGGACCAGTACATCTACGTACCCGTCATCGTCCCCCGAATTCGGGATCCCGTCAGGACCATCGTTGTCATATTGACCGAAATCGACCTGGTCATCGACGCCGGCTACAGCCTCCTCGATGAATTCATCCGTTCTCGATACACCGACCGTCGTCCCCGCAGTAGGAAAGACGACGTAATAATCCTCGTCATTGGCAAGCTCCACCCATCCGTAGACCTCGCCTGTGACATTGAAAAGACCACTCGATGCTTCCGTGAAATACTCTTCCATAGTCCCCGTTGACCAGGGCCCGTCAAAAAGCTCTACCTGCAGCAGGGGAAGGCTCTGCAGTGGATGCCCGACATAATTCGTATATAGCCCGCCTATGACGGGGACCCGCAGCGTACCGGAGAGCGCCGCTTGTGACCTGGCGCCTGAAGACAGGGCTGGCATCGATCCGGCGCGGACCGAGGCGGCCCTTTCGATCCAACCTCTCCCCGGCAGGAAGGAACGCGGATCCTTATCCTTGGCTGCCCTGAATCCCTCGGGGAGTTCTCCCCCTGTGCGCGGCGATACGATAGCCCCGGCGCCCGCGCTGAAAAGCAGCAAATAAAAAACCGGCAGCAAAGCTGCCGGTAGAATCTTCTTTATAAATGAGCTGTTCATCATACTTTCATCTAATCAGAGGGATTCACTACAGCCTTGAAAGCCGATGCCCTTATGATCGGGAACCCTTCCTCACATTCGGCCACGGCCAGGAAATCACTGTCGACCGAGTGCAGTACCGTAAAGACCGCGTTGTCGAGAGGAGCCGTCACCCTGAATGTGAATGTGTGAAGCAGTATCTTCGGTCCCGGGATGCACGGCACGAAATTCTCGCTGATACCTCTCTCGAAGGTGCCCATCGACAATACCCTGCCATTCCGGTACTTGTCGTTCTCGATGACTACGCCTTCCGGCATAACGAGACGGAACTGCGTGGAAGAGATCTCCTTGTACGCCGGACCATGAGGAAGAAATAACCGATGAACTCCTCCTGGCCCCTTTTGAGCTTCAGCGTCCTCTTCGTCCCCTCTTCATCGAAGAAAAGCCCGTAACTGACCTCTTCGTCGACATATTCGATAGTCTCATCCTTCGTCGCAGCCGGTTTCTCCGTTTCCTTCTCGGCCTCCTTTTCCCCGGCGCACGACAGGGCCAGTACAGGAAGCAGGACGAGGATCAATAGAGGCGATATCTTTCTCATATTCTCACTCCAGGTCATCGTATCCATCCTTTCTGTAAGATGTTAAAAACAACGTAACTTCTCAAGTCCTATCATTATCAATGATAAACCCTATGGCACACCGGATTCAAACCATTTCGACTGATGATATTCCGATTGACCCTTAACGCCCCTTTCAATAATATGTTCGGGTCTGATATCAGGGACCCCCACGCCCCGCAGGAGCCTCAGGCGACCTCGCGGGAGGAGGATGAATTGAAGAACCGTCAGGAAAAGTACGACGACCTGGAGAAAAAACGCGAACAGGCCCTCCTCGGAGGAGGAAGGCCGAGAATAGAGAAGATCCACGAATCGGGCCGGCTGACGGCTCGAGAGAGGATCCATATCCTCTTCGACGAGGGGACATTTCAGGAGATGGGTGTCTTCGTGACCCACCGCAGCACATGGCCCGGGCTGGCTGAGAAGAAGATGGTCGGAGACGGCGTCGTCTGCGGACAGGGTCTTGTAAATGGAAGACTGACATTTTCTTTCGCTCAGGACTTCACTGTGTTTGGAGGCTCGTTAGGCGAAGCTCACGCTGGAAAGATCCTCCGGCTGATGGATATGGCGATGGAGAACGGCGCCCCCGTGGTCGGGATCTCCGACAGCGGCGGCGCGAGGATCCAGGAAGGCGTCGCGGCCCTTGCCGGGTACGCGGAGATCTTCCTGCGCAATACTCTCGCCTCGGGTGTCGTCCCCCAGATATCGGCGATCATGGGCCCCAGCGCCGGCGGTGCGGTCTACTCCCCCGCCCTCACCGATTTCATATTCATGGTCGACAAGACGAGTCACATGTACATCACAGGCCCCAACGTGATCAAACAGGTCACGCACGAGGACGTATCGCACGAGGACCTGGGCGGCGCCTACGCGCACAACTCGAAAAGCGGCGTGGCTCACTTCATGGCCGAAGACGATGAGGACTGCATCGAGATGATCAAGGACCTGCTCTCATACATACCGCAGAACAATCTCGAGGATCCCCCATTCGTTACGCCGGTCGATGACCCTAACAGGCAGTCACCGGAGCTCAGGGAACTCGTCCCCGACGATCCAAGGGCCCCTTACGATATAAAGGACGTTATCAAGCTCGTCGTGGATGACGGCGAGTTCTTCGAGGTCATGCCCCTTCACGCGCAGAACATCGTGGTAGGGTACTGCCGCCTCAACGGGCACTCGGTCGGTATAGTCGCCAACCAGCCCGCGCACATGGCCGGGGTACTCGATATCGAGAGCTCGATCAAGGGAGCCCGCTTTATCCGTTTCTGCGATGCCTTCAACATCCCGCTTCTCACATTCGAGGACGTGCCGGGGTTCCTGCCCGGTACCGACCAGGAGTGGAACGGGATAATCAGGCATGGAGCGAAACTGATATACGCGTACTGCGAGGCGACCGTCCCGAAGCTCACCGTGGTCACGACGAAAGGCCTACGGCGGAGCCTACTGCGTGATGTCGAGCAAGCATATCAGGTCGGACTATAACGTAGCCTGGCCGACCGCGGAACTCGCCGTCATGGGCGCCGAGGGCGCGGTCAATATCCTTTACAGGAAGGCCATCGCCGAAGCGGACGACCCTAAGATGGAAAGACAGAAAAAGATGGACGAGTATACCGACCGCTTCAACAACCCGTACGTCGCCGCGGCGCTCGGATACCTCGACGATGTGATCATGCCCGAAGCGACGAGGCCGATGGTCATTCACGCGCTGGAGAACCTGCTCAACAAGAGGCAGACCCTCCCGCCGAAGAAGCACGGCAACATCCCGCTTTAAGATGGAGGTAGACCTATGGCCGGCAAGAAAAGCGATGCCGACCGGCTGAAGGACTGGGAAAATAACGTCTACGGCCCGTTCAAAGAGAAGGGCGGCGAGCGCCGCGAGAAGTTCGTCACGACCTCGGATATCGAGATCGGCCCGATCGCTACTCCTCTCGATGCTCGGGAGGATTCATACGACGACAGGCTCGGGATGCCCGGCTCCTACCCCTTCACCAGGGGCGTCTACCCGACGATGTACAGGGGCCGCCTCTGGACGATGCGCCAGTACGCCGGGTTCGGCAGCGCCAAAGAGACGAACAAGCGATTCAGGTACCTTCTCGACAAGGGCCAGACAGGGCTCTCTGTCGCCTTCGACCTGCCGACACAGATGGGATACGATTCCGACTCCCCCATGGCCTTCGGCGAAGTAGGCAGGGTCGGAGTGGCGATAGACTACCCTCGACGATTTCAGGACCCTGCTCAGCGGCATCCCTCTCGACAAGGTCAGCACTTCGATGACGATCAACGCGACGGCCGCGATACTGCTGGCTATGTACGTAGCGCTCGCCGAAGAGACAGGCGTACCTGTCGAATCGATCAAGGGGACGATTCAGAACGACATACTGAAGGAATATTACGCGAGGGGCACCTACATCTACCCTCCCGGCCCTTCGATGCGGATCATCACCGATATATTCGCCTGGTGCAAGGAAAACGCCCCTAAGTGGAACACGATATCGATAAGCGGGTACCACATCCGCGAAGCAGGCTCGTCCGCCGTCCAGGAAGTAGCGTTCACCCTTTCCGACGCGGTCGAGTATGTAGGCGCCGCTGTAAAGGCAGGGCTCGACGTCGACGAGTTCGCGCCGAGGCTGTCCTTCTTCTTCTGCGTCCACAACAATGTCCTCGAAGAGGTCGCGAAGTTCAGGGCCGCCAGAAGGATCTACGCCAGGATAATGAAGGAACGTTTCGGGGCGAAGAAGAAGAATTCATGCCTCCTTCGCTTCCACACGCAGACCGCCGGATGCTCCCTTACCGCGCAGCAGATCGAGAACAATGTCGTGCGCGTCACCCTGCAGGCCCTCGCCGCGGTCCTCGGCGGAACACAGTCGCTGCACACCAACTCGAAAGACGAGGCCCTCAGCCTCCCCTCCCAGGAATCGGCTCTTACCGCTCTTCGCACTCAGCAGATAATCGCTGAGGAATCAGGCGTCTGTGAGACTATCGATCCCCTCGGCGGAAGCTATTTCGTCGAGAAGATGACAGATGAACTCGAGGAGAAGATCCTCGAACTGATGGACAGGATCGAGGGTATGGGCGGGATGGCGAACGCTATCGAGGCTCAGTTCCCCCAGAGAGAGATCGAGAGATCCTCGTGGGAGTACCAGAGAGGCGTCGAGCATGAGGACATCACCGTAGTCGGAGTGAACAAGTACACCGGCGGTGACTATACGGTAAAGAACGAGTTCAGGGTCGACCCCGAGATAGAGAAGAGCTATGTCGACAACCTTGCCCGGATGAGAAAGCAGCGCGACGCGTCGGAAGCGGCCCGCCTGCTTAACGATGTCGTAGAGACTGCGCATGGCACAGGCAATCTCATGCCGCCGATAATCGCGGCGGTCAAGGGCGGCTGCACACTCGGCGAGATATCGGCATCGATGGAAAAGGTATTCGGGCGCTACTCGCCCGGAGCTTCCTGATAATATAAGTAAACCTGATCATAGAATACGGAGAACAACATGCCTGACAGGCTCGGAAAACTCGGACACATAGGCATCGCAGTGACCGATCTCGAAGAAGCGAAGAAGCTCTACGGCGAAGTCCTCGGCTTCACCCTCACAAAAGAGATGGAGATGCCCGAGCGAGGCCTCAAGGTCGCATTCTTCGAGACGGGCAACACCAAGATAGAGCTCCTCGAAGGCACCACTCCGGAGAGCAACATCACGAAATTCATCGAAAAGCGCGGCACCGGCATCCACCACCTCAGCTTCGAGGTCGATGATATCAGGAAAGTGATGAAGGAGCTCGCCGATGACGGCGTCCGGCTCATCGACCAGGAACCGCGGACCGGCGCCGAGGGACACCTCACCGCTTTCATGCATCCGAAGTCGACACTCGGCGTGCTGCTGGAGATCGAGGAAGAGTAGTGCAAGATTATTTACCGTCACCGGTGACGGTAAATTTATTACCACCCTGTTTTTGCGCAATCAACTTTCGGAAATAATGTAATACCCGAAGGACTACCGCCATATCTCGAGATAATAGCTGAATTCGGGAATCAGTAATGTAACGCGTAATTATTTGAGCGGAGTGGCTTTGAAGCGTATCAGCCTTATTCTAATTATGGGATGTCTGGCGCTATCAGTCTGCCTGACATCCGCGAATACCACTGAATCAAAAACATTGATCGTAGAAGAATATGAGCTTGGCTCGACGAAAGAGTTAGCCCTGGAAGATTTAGAGCGTCTGCAAGTTTGGAGCGATTCGTCAATCATATCCAGACGTGCTGAATGGCGCTCTACGAAAGCAATGGCAAATCTGATCTATCAGCATCAGCTATATTCTGAGGTTTGTGTTCTTGAACTTCCATCGAAGATTGTAACTCTTGAGATCCTGGAGCGAGAAACAGTCGGGATGGAGGAGGAGATCCATGTGCTGGTCTCAGAGGATGATCAGACAAGGTGTGATATCATTGCCAGAGGATCGCCAGTCGCAGGAGCATTTCAGATTGCTTACGCCTGGAAGGACAGTTACGTCATAGAGTTCATCGATGTGGTCTATGTGAACTGCATCAATCAAAACGAAGCATCAGGCTATCCCGCCGTGTTCCATTACAGAATCCTGAATGGCCATGTCCTGTTCCTCTTCAGAGATGAAAATGACCAATATGGACTCTCATACAATGGAAATACTGTCTCGAACACATATGACGATATCGTCAGATATAAATGCTGTGGGTTTACGCCCCTGAATCCAGGCAGCAGCGATCGAATGGCCTGGTTCTATGGACAGCGCGATGGTCAGTGGTTCTATGTGGAGGCGGGGATATTCGAATAGAAGATACCTGCATAACAGAGTGACATTATTCCAGGAACAATAAATATGAGGCGCGCCCTTTTGGAGCGCGCCTCATCATTCACACTGATCTCCGCACGGACCTACTCGTAGTCGTAGAAACCCTTCTTTGTCTTACGTCCGAGGTATCCCGCCTCAACCTTCTTAACGAGCAGAGGGCAAGGCCTGTACTTCGGATCCCCGAGCCCGTCGTGAAGGACCCTGAGGATATTGAGGCAGATGTCGAGACCGATAAGATCGGCGAGCTGCAGCGGGCCCATCGGATGCGCCATACCGAGCTTCATCACGCCGTCGATAGCCTCGGCGGTCGCGACCCCTTCCATCAGGCAGAAACAGGCCTCGTTGATCATCGGCATCAGTATCCTGTTTGCGATGAACCCGGGGTAGTCGTTGACCTCGATCGGGGTCTTCCCGAGCTTCTCACTCAACTCGTTGATCGTCCTGGCCGTGGCATCATCGGTGGCCAGGCCGCGGATGATCTCGACGAGCTTCATCATCGGAACGGGATTCATGAAATGCATCCCGATGAACTTCTCCGGCCGCGACGTCGTCGCGCCTATCGCAGTTATCGAGATCGACGAGGTATTGCTCGCGAAGATTACATCGGGCCCGCATACTCCATCGAGCTCACCGAATATCTTCGTCTTGACGTCGAAGTCCTCGAAGACCGCCTCGATGACAAGGCCGGCATCCTTTGCTGCCGACAGCTCTGTGGAAGTCGATACTCGGCCGAGGATCTCGTTCTTCGCGTCCTCGGAGATCTTCTCCTTTTTAACAAGGCGCGAAAGGCTCTTGTCGATCGCCGCGACGCCCTTCTGCACGAACTCGTCCTTTATGTCGATCATCATGACGGAGAATCCTTTGGCCGCGAATACCTGCGCGATCCCGTTCCCCATCGTTCCGGCGCCTATTACGGCGACCTTCTCGATTGCCATCAGCCTGTCTCCCTTCCCTGGAGTTAAATATTTAAAGCATCTCCACGCTCAGCGCCACGGCGTTTCCTCCGCCGAGACACAGCGTCGCCAGACCCTTCTTCCCGCCCGTCTGCTTGAGAGCGTAGAGCAGGGTCACAAGTATACGCGTACCCGAGCATCCGATCGGATGTCCCAGCGCCACGGCGCCGCCGTGTATGTTGACCTTCGCCGGATCCATGCCGAGGTTCGCCATCACGGCGCAGGGCTGGACGGCGAACGCCTCGTTGAGCTCGATAAGATCGAAATCCTCGAGCTTCAATCCCGTCTTCGCGAGAAGCTTGGGAACAGCGATCGTGGGAGCCATCATGACGAGCTCGGGCTCCAGACCGCCTGTCGCGTAACCGGTGACCTTCGCCATCGGCTTGACGCCGAGCTCGGCGGCCTTCGTATCTGTCATCAGGACCATCGCCGCGGCGCCATCGCTGAGCTGCGAAGCGTTACCGGCGGTGATCACGCCATCCTTCTTGAAAACGGGTTTGAGCTTACCCATCGACTCGGGGCTCGCATCGGCCCTGACACCCTCGTCGGTGTCGATGACTACAGGGTCACCCTTGCGCTGCGGGATCTCCACTGTCATCATCTCTTCCTTGAAGAGCCCGTTGGCCGCCGCTTCGGCAGCCTTGCGGTGGCTGTTGTAGGCGTACTCGTCCATCTCCTCGCGGGGAACGTTATACCGCTCAGAAGTGATCTCTCCCGTGTTCCCCATATGAATATCGTTATAAGCATCCCAGAGTCCGTCGTATATCATCGTATCGACGATCTTGCCGTCTCCGAGCCTGTAGCCGGTCCTTGCCTTCCTGAGGATGTAGGGAGCGTTGCTCATGCTCTCCATGCCGCCCGCAACCACGACCTCCTCGTCACCGAGCTTGAGAGCCTGGGTGCCGAGCACCACGGCCTTGAGCCCCGAGCCGCAGACCTTGTTCACAGTCATGGCCGAAACTGCAAAATCGAGCTTGGCGCCGAGCGCCGCCTGCCTGGCGGGATTCTGGCCGAGCCCCGCACCTATAACGTTGCCCATGATGACTTCGGTCACGGCCGATGGCTCGATCCCCGCTCTCTTTACAGCCTCGGCAACTACCATTGCTCCGAGATCTGTCGCCTTGAAACCGGACAGTCCTCCCTGAAATCTTCCCAGTGCTGTACGTACCGCCCCGGCGATTACGACTTCGCTCATCGAATGCTCCTTCCTTGCGATGTCAGTCGCGTTTATTCTTCCGGAAATCTCTCTCTTATAAACTTGACGATATCACCGGTGTCTGTTCCCGGACCGAATATCCGGGCGACTCCGATCTCCTCGAGCTTCTCCACATCCTCGGCCGGGATGATCCCGCCGCCGAAGACGACGATGTCTTCCGCTCCCTTTTCCCTGATCAGTTCCATCACCCTCGGAAACATCGTCATGTGTGCTCCCGACAGTATGCTCAGGCCTACTACGTCGACATCCTCCTGGACGGCCGATTCGGCTATCATCTCTGGCGTCTGGTGCAGCCCCGTGTAGATGATCTCCATACCGGCATCCTTGAGTGCGTTGGCGACGACCTTCGCGCCCCTGTCGTGTCCGTCCAGTCCGGGTTTCGCCACGAGCACCCTGACTTTTCTCGCCATCTCGGAATCCTCCTCCGGGCACGCTGCCCGTTATATGAAAAGCGGCTCCTTGTATTCGCCGAATACTCCCTTTAGCGTCTCTATTATCTCTCCCTCTGTCGCGTAGCAGCGCGCGCAGTCGATTATGACCGGCATGAGGTTATCCGTACCCTCGGCAGCGGCCTTGAGGCGCTCGAGCTCCCTGGCCACCTTGTCGTTGTCACGGCTGGAGCGCGTATCGTGGACCGCCTTCTTCTGCTGCCTCTCGACCTCTTCGTCTATCCTCAGGAGCGGGATATCTATCTCTTCGTTCTCAAGACCGAAGCGGTTGAGCCCCACGATGATCTTGCGGCCCGCCTCGACTGCTTTCTGATACTCGTATGCCGATTTCTGGATCTCCCTCTGGAAGAATCCCTTGTCGATAGCCTTGACGACACCGCCGAGCTCGTCGATCTTGCTGAAGTAGGCCTCCGCCGCCTCCTCCATCTCGTCGGTGCGCGCCTCGATGAAATAACTCCCGGCGAGTGGATCGATCGTATTGATAACTCCGGTCTCGTGAGCGATGATCTGCTGCGTGCGCAGCGCTATCATCACAGCCTTCTCAGACGGCAGAGCCAGTGTCTCATCCATCGAGTTCGTGTGCAGAGACTGCGTCCCTCCCAGCACGGCCGACATGCCCTGGAAGGCTGTCCTTACTATATTGTTCTCGGGCTGCTGCGCGGTCAGCGTGCACCCGGCAGTCTGCGTATGGAACCTCAGCAGCATCGATTTCGGATCCTTCGCTCCGTACTTCTCCTTCATCCTCTTCGCCCAGATCCTTCGGGCGGCCCGGTATTTTACGATCTCCTCGAAGAAATCGAGATGCGAGTTGAAGAAGAACGAGAGCCTCGGCGCGAACTTGTCGACATCCAGCCCCGTCGCTATCCCGGCCTCGACGTAAGCGAATCCGTCGGCCAGCGTGAATGCCAGTTCCTGTATCGCCGTCGAGCCCGCTTCGCGGATGTGGTAACCGCTGATCGATATCGTGTTCCACCTCGGAACATGGTCGGAACAGAAAGCGAGGATATTCGTGATTATCCTCATCGACTCCTCGGGAGGAAATATCCACGACTTCTGTGCGATGTACTCCTTGAGTATGTCGTTCTGGATAGTGCCGCCCATCCTGTCCAGCGATGTCCCCTTCTTCTCGCCGGCGCATAGATAGAAGGCGAGCAGTATCGAGGCGGGAGCGTTTATCGTCATAGATGTCGTGATCACCCCGAGGTCGATCCCGTCGAAGAGGATCTCCATATCCCTGAGCGAATCTATCGCCACGCCGCACCTGCCGACCTCTCCCTCCGAGCGTTTGTGATCCGAGTCGTAGCCCATGATCGTCGGCATGTCGAAGGCGACCGAGAGCCCGGTCTGGCCATGGTCGAGCAGATAGTGGTACCTGCCGTTTGTGTCCTTCGCCGTTCCGAACCCGGCGAACTGCCGCTGCGTCCACATGCGTCCCCGGTACATGTTCGGGTAGACGCCCCTCGTGTAGGGATACTGGCCGGGAAATCCGAGTTTTTCGTTGTAGTCGAATCCCTCGATCTCATCGGGTGTATAGATCTCTCCTACCGGTTCACCCGATACCGTAGTGAACTCGATATCCTGGCACCCGCACCCGGAAAGTGTCTCCTCGAACTTCTTCTTTTCATCGTCGTATTTTTTCCTGTCCATCTTCTCTTCTTCTCCCGCCGGTCACTGTATGTTGACGAGTTCCTCGAGTTCCCTGACGACCTTGTAAGGGGATATTTCACCCTTGTACACAGATTCCATCCGCTGCTCTACCAGCGCTCTTACCTTGACGCTTGCGCGAAGCCGCCTTTCCATCCTGTCCATCAGGGCATTGCGGACCCTCGAGCGCAGTATCTTCTTTCTCATGCTGGCAAAATGTCCGCCCTCCTCCAGATGGCGGCGGTGCTCCTCTATGACATCTATAAGTTCGCCTATCCCCGTCTCCTCCCGGGCCGAAGTAAGAACGACCCTCGGCTCCCAGTCACCTTCGGGGATATCCTTCAATCTAAGAGTATCCTGTATCTCTCTCGCTGCGCTTTCTGCGTCATCGTGATCGGCCTTGTTCATCACGAAGATGTCGCCGATCTCCATCAGCCCGGCTTTCATCGCCTGGATCCCGTCGCCCGACTCGGGGACGAGCACTACCACCACGGTGTGCGCCTTCTCCGAGATCTCGAGTTCAGACTGGCCGACGCCCACAGTCTCTATCATTACGAGGTCCTTGCCGAAAGCGTCCATCAGGTCGACGACTTCATCGGTACAGTTCGATATCCCTCCGAGGGCTCCCCTGCTCGCGAGGCTTCGGACAAAGACTTCGGGATCCTCCGAATGAGCCTGCATCCTTATCCTGTCTCCGAGAAGGGCCCCGCCGGTAAATGGGCTCGTTGGGTCGATAGCTATGATACCTATCCTGTGATCCTTCTCGCGGAACTTTGCGGTGATCCTGTTGAGCAGTGAACTCTTGCCTGCTCCCGGAGGGCCGGTAAAACCTATCCTGTACGCGCTGCCCGTCTTATGGAAGACGCTGTCGAGAACGCGCTCGGCATCCTCCCCGCCATCCTCAAGGATAGTGATCAGGCGCGCAGCAGCGGCTACCTTTCCCTCGGCAAAGAGTTCGAGCAGCCTCTCGATATCGGGACGTCCGCGCATCGTCAGTACTCTATGCCCTTCCTCATCTGAACGCCTGCGTTGTAGTGATGTTTGATCTCTTTCATCTCCGTGACCGTATCGGCGATATCGATCAGTTCGGGAGCCGCATACCTTCCCGTGAGTATCATGTCCATCCCATCGGGCCGTTCCCGAACGAATCGTACGACTTCCTCGAGCGGAATGAGCCCGAACGATACCGCTACATTTATCTCGTCGAGTACGAGCAGCGACGGCGGACCTGAGGAGACCGCCTCCAGCGCCCTCGCCCAGCCTTTCTCCGCCAGCTCGATATCTATCTTCTCGGGATCCTTCGGGTCGACGAACTCGTCCCTCCCGTGCTGCTCTATCCTGAGGTTGTCGATCTTATCGACGGCGGCAAGCTCCCCGTAGAGCCTTCCCTTCATGAACTGGATGATCAGAACATCAGCCCCGTGCCCGGCGGCCCTGACCGCGGCTCCGACGGCGGCCGTAGTCTTGCCCTTGCCGTCCCCGGTGAAGAGCATGACGATTCCCTTTCCCTCGCTCATCAGGACCTTTCATCTGAATGCCCGGCGGACCTCCGGCAGTTCGCCGGTAGAAAGGGAAGATTATCCGATGACGGATGATTTGTCAATACGGGTTCAGGAGGGCGCAGCGGCCTCTTCGCGGGGATAGGCGGGAAGCGTTATGATAAATGTCGTTCCCTTGCCCATCTTGCTCGTGACCGAGATATTCCCCCCGTGATCACGGACGATCCTGTGGACGAAGGCGAGCCCCAGCCCGGAGCCGGATTCCTTCGTAGTAAAGAACGGAATGAAGATCCTGGAGATCCTCTCCTTCGGGATCCCCCCTCCGTTGTCGGTCAACTCTATGTGCAGGAGCCCCTCGGCGGTGTCAGTCCAGGTCCTTACCACGACACGGCCGTCCTTTCCGATCGCCTCGGAGGCGTTCGTCAGGATGTTCAGAAATGCCTCGTGGAGCTTCACCTGGTCGATCCTGCAGCCGGGCAGTCCGGGCGCCAAACTCTTTCGAAGCTCGATGTTGCGCTCCGAGAATTCATTCTGCATCAGCTGACAGACATCGTCGACTATCTGGTTTATATCGCTGTCCTCGATCTTCAGCCTGCTCACGTTCGACTGCAGGCTGCCGAGATAAGTCTCGAGTCTCTGCGCCTCGTTCATGATTATTTCGACCTTTTCACGGTCCTTTTCGGCGAATTTCCCGTTCTCCCACAGACTCCTGGCGAATCCGCCTATAGCGACGAGCGGATTCTTGATCTCGTGGAGGACGGAGGAAGTCAGTTCTCCGGAGATAGCGAGCCTTTCGGCCCTGAGCATCCTCTCCTCGTTCGCCTTGAGTTTCCTGTGAGTGGCCTTGAGGCTCTCCACATTCTTGCCTAGAGATTCCTTTAACTGCGCCGCGCGAAGTGATGTTGTAGCGTGACTTACAACCATCTCTAAAAGATGCGCATCCTCGGCCGTCACTTCCTTGCCAGTGAAGATATTATCGACGATAAGCAGGCCCAGCCTGTCCTCGACCGTGGCTATCGGGATTATGCAGAAGTCCTCGAGGCCCAGGGCGCTGGCGATCTCCCGGTCTCCTGCCGACTTGAGATCCCTGCCCGAGATGAACCGGACCTCGCTCATCCCGGTAGCTATCATCCCTTCCTCGTCATCGAGTGAAATGGCATATCGCCGCGTTATCTTCGTGAGGGGACTGTTTCTCAGGTAATGCAGCTTCTGGCCCTTGCTGACCAGCTTCTCGAGAGAGGCGTCGCTGTCCTTGTCGAGGATCTTCCAGATCGACTCGGCCTCCTCGGGCGATGAAGGCCCCAGGGCGTACTTGCCGCGCAGGAGATTGTATTCCTGGCCCCGAAGGAATGCGAAAGCCCTGTTGAATCCCAGTCCCTCCCGTGCCGTTGTGACGGTCAGGATGGCGAGGATGATATCCTCCTCCTTGTCGAGCCTCGCGATTATCTTGCTTACCTCGCCGAGAAGGTTCATCAGCTTGCTGCGCCTGATGACCTCCATGTAGAGGTCCTCGACCTTGGTGGAATACTTCGAAGATCTGATGAGGGCATCCTCGAGCGTCTCGAGCAGTGTAATATCAGCCCACCTGCGCCCCTTGACCCTTTCCTTGAGCTGCTTGAAGAACGGGCACTTGAAACAGCACTGGATCAGCTTCTCCTCGAGACGCGCGAATACCCTGTCCCCGCACCGGTGGCCGGTGACCTCCCAGCAGGGAGATTCATCCTGGCCGTACGCGGGACAGTCCGAGTTCTTGCACTCGAGATATTCCCAGCAGCGGTTGATGACCTCGTCATCGTACCTGCCTGGAAGCACGGTACCTGTTTCCTGTTTATCTGAATCCTTCATATCTCAAACGCTAGCACACGGAGGAGCGAGGGTAAACGGAAAAGGAAGCAGGGCCGGCCGCCGGGGGGATGGAACATCTTCATATTTATTCGGCGGGGCCGGCCCGCGGGCCTACCTCCTCTTGATCATCTTGATCGAACCCCAGCTCTGCTGAGCGCCCGCGGTCGTACAGTCGTTCACCCCGCCAGGCGTGGGTATGCAGCCGTTCCCATCCGGAGAGCAGCTGTCCGAGCAGGGATTCCATGCATCGTATATCGCCCAGACACTGCTGTCGGCGACTGTTCTGCCGATCGACCTGTCATCGACGGCGCTCCTTCCATAAGCGGAACTGTCCACCACGAGCGTCTCGGCCTCGACGATATGGCAGAGAAATATCTCGTCGCCGGCATTATTGAGACTGAGCCCGTATGAGGGGAACTCGTTGGCTTCCTCCCATGCGAGAGCGTCGCTCCCGTAGACAATCCTGGTCTCCCCGGGAGCAAGCTCACCGGAAAATCCGTACCTCCAGAGGACCTGGTCTCCACCGTCCCTGAGCAGAAAAGCGCTCAGATCGACTGCCGAGTCGCCTGTGTTCACGATCTCTACCCATTCGTCACTGCGATAGTCGTACTCGCCATCACCGTCCCAGTCCCTGGCCGGGTCAGGCATGTACTCGTTGATAAGGACCTGTCCATCGGAAATCCCCGTAAGTGCCGCTGTAGCGGCGAGGATCACGCAGAGGCAATAAAAGAAACGGAACATCCTCCTCATCATCTTCCTCCCTTCATCATCCACACGGAAAACGTTCCACCCCGCCCGGCACGGTACCGACCGCCCGCGCG
Source organism: Candidatus Krumholzibacteriia bacterium (assembly GCA_963836185.1). GTDB lineage: Bacteria > Krumholzibacteriota > Krumholzibacteriia > Krumholzibacteriales > Krumholzibacteriaceae > JAUWCL01. The sequence goes on along the minus strand of CAWIIQ010000001.1, from coordinate 1,460,630 downwards.
ACTGCCATACTATACCGTGTCACCGCTTCGGCCTTCAATAAAAAAAGGGACCGCGTGATGCGGCCCCTTTGATGGATCCAGGCGATATCGGAAATGTCAATCGATGCTGGAGCTCTTCTTTATCTCGCTCCAGCTGCTTTCCTCCGTGGAAACGATTCCGAGCTTTCCTACCTTGACCTGGAAGGCGAGACGCGACTGCGTCGGCGCAGCCCCGGTCCAGGACAGGACGGCGTTTCCCGTGAGGGTGAAACCGTCGTTCAGCATCGCTCCCTGTATCCAGAGGTTATCGAGGCCGTTTCCGACCGCCTGCGACTGATCCATCACGCTCTCCCCGTCGATGACGATGTCGCTTACCATCACCGAGCTACCCTCGTTTACGGCCCTCGTCCTGACGAAGACCTGGTCGAAATCGAACCACGGGGTATTGTAGTTGAGCGTCACCCCTCCGAGTGTAAATGTAACCAGACTGGTTCCTGCATCGTACGTGATCATGAAGGGTTCGACTACTCCACTCTGCCACGCGTACTGAGCCGACACAAACGGCGCCCCGGTATCCTGGCCGAGATCGAGCTCGAACGTAGCGGCGCCGCCTAGATCGCCTATCCTTCCTTCCGAGACGAACATCGTGTCGGACAGCATCGCTACCAGTTCAGCGTCAGATGCTATATGGCTCGTTGTTATCTCCCCCGAAGCGAGGGCTGGGATTGAAAGGGCGATTGCGGCCGCAACCAGTACTCTAGTCAAGCTCATGCTGTTCCCTCCCTGGGTACCTGCCGGATGACCGGTATGGACCCGCGGACTCGGATGAATATCTCAAGGAAAGGCTGCGAACGCCGTTCCCCGGGTTCCAGACAGAGACGGGATCATTTTGATCCCTGATATGTGACCGGATTATAGCATACCAACAACGGTATTTCCAGATTATTCATAGGCAGAACAACCTACAGACGATCAGGCCGCATCCTCAACATAATAGATATCTTGTTATTATTATACCAGTTAGTCGTAAGCCGTATCGCTACCGAATCTGAATGCGAGTAATCGATGATTTGAGGGGCGGATTTATGTGAAATCCGTTTGATTCCAGTATCCTGAATGTAAATACGATATCGACTATCTCCTCATCTCCGAGGTTCTCGAGGCTGACCAGCTGCCCTGTCGACCTGCCGGGAAGAAGCATCCGGATGACCTCGGGCGTCTCTATCTCAAGGCCCGCTGGAAGGGTGTCAGGTATCGCCAGTGTAACGATGTTAAATGCCGCCCCCTCCCCGACATTCGAGACAGTCAGCTTGAATCTCCCTTTCTCGCCCGGCGACAGCACACCGTCACCAGAATCATCCTCGAACCATACCTCTCCATCCAGTTTCGCGGGGAAGTCCGGCTCAGGGGTAAGGGTTATATTGTCGCACAGGCCCATGCTGGAGATATCCCAGATACGCACCGTTCCATCGTCGCTCCCGCTCGCCAGCAGTGTCGCGTTTTCATTTACTGCGACCGAGTTGACCTGTTTCTTGTGACCGTAAATCTGGTCGATCAGGCGCCCCGTATCCAGTTCCCAGATACCTATCGTATTATCCTTGCTCCCCGTGAACAGCGTCTTTCCATCCTCGTGTGACCACGACTGCCATGATCGCCTTTTCGTGGGCCTCTATCTTCCCCAGTGCCTCCCCCGTCTCGATATCCCAGATCCTCACACAACCCTCGACCCCGGCCGAGACGAGGTGGCCCGTTACAGGATCGAAATCGATGGCATATACGGCCCTCTCATGGCCGACCAGGAACCTCTCTCGGAAATCAGGAAAGCGCCACACTCTCAGGCGCTCGTCATCCTGACAGGCGACGATGAACCTGCCGTCAGGGCTGAATTCGACATCGATTATCCCTCCGAAGACCTTCGTCGCCCAGATGACGTTGAGCAGATCCCCGCTCTTTATCTCCCAGATCTTGACCTGTCCGTTCTCGTGCCCGGAAGCTACATACCTTACGTCAGGAGAGAACGACAGCGAGGTCACCCTTCGGAACCTCGTTTCGACTGTATATCTCTTTGTCGCGAACGGCCATTCGAAGCCGCCGAACTCGAGGTCTATGACCTTCTGGAATTCGTACGACTCCGCCTCGAACGTCCTGAGAAGCCGGAAATTCTCCGAGTCGAGAAGAAAGAGCGTCATGCTTCCGATGCCGATCGTCTTTCCGTGTTCGCTGAATTCGACGTCCCCGTCGGCATTGTTGATATTTGTAAATGAATCGATCATCGCGCCTGAGCCGCCGTGCCAGAAGATCATCGTCGACTTGTCGATGGCATCCTCGCTCAGGGAGACGAGATCGATTGCTGCGCGGCTCGAATTCGACATGAATGATCCTGCCGTTATGATTGTCGAGGACGCAGCAGGGAAAAGATGCGCGGCCTGCAGAGGGATCGATGACTACCGGCTCTTCGAGGCGTTTGACGAGGCAGCCCGACAGCAGCTATGACCGCGGCCAGCGGCAAGTATAAACAAGTTCCTACTGTTCATCGGGAAACCCTCCTGCTGCCGAGGATACAGAAAGAGGGCCGGAGTGTCAAACCCCGGCCCCCGTGTGGCGAACGTATCCGGAACGCTCTCAGGAAATCTCTTTTTTCTCCAGGAAAGCGGCGACGAGAAGCGCGGCACCGATGCTCAGCGGCATCAGGCCCCAGAGCCCGTGCTGTAAACCTTCTTCCGCCGTGATCCCTATGACTGTCGCGATACCGATGAATGTAAAGACGAACCCCCAGGCTCTCATGGCGAGGTACCTCGGCGGACTTGTCTTGATAGGCTCTTCGGGCAGTTCAATACCCTTCTCCATAGCCAGAAGCCTCTCCTTGTGCTTGCGGTCCTTCCGGCTCGAGTCCAGTATCAGGGCGGTGATTGTGACGGCGATAGCGCCGAGCACGAAAATTATCGGGATACTGATGGCTACTACATTCGGGATTGATCTCGAACATCTGTCTCCTCCTTTTCCGTTTCAACCTGTTCCAGTTACCTTGTTATCTTTCGTTCTCGTCAGGTATGACAGGACGTCTTCGATTTCGTTTCACCTTTTCATAGAAAAAATGAAAATTTCCCCTTTTTCCTGTAATTTTCATCTTTCTACCCGTATTTTTGAAACAAAACGGACCCTTCCCCTGTCCTATAGTCATGGAGGAGCATGGATTGAGAGGTGAAACTGACCATGATCTGCTCGAGAAAGCGAAATCCGGTGACGGGAAGGCGTTCGGAAAGATCGTCGAGAAATACACGGGAGTCGTATACGCGGCGGTGCGTTCAGTGCTCGGAAACCGCGGCGATATCGATGACGCCGTCCAGGAGGCATTTATCAGGGTCTACCGCGGCCTCCCCTCGTTCAGCGGACGGTCATCGCTTTCGACATGGATATGGTCAGTCGCCCGCAACAACGCGATCAATATCAGGGCGAAGGAACGGGACGATATCATCTCGATCGACAAGCACGGCCGATATCGCTTCGAACAGGCCCGGACCGGAAGCCGAGTTCGCAAGGCGCTCCGCCGCTGAGGATATCGAATATCTTCTTTCAAGGCTCGAGGGAGATTACAGGCAGGCGATCGAGCTGCGCTACCTCGCGGGAAAGAAGTACCACGAGATAGCGGAGATACTCGAGATACCCGAGGGAACGGTAAAAACACTGATCCACAGGGCCAGAATAAAGATGAAGAAGATGATGGACGAGAGGGATTCGGCCGAAGGAGGGAAAATGAAGCGGTCAATGGAATGTGAAAGGATCGAGGAGCTGCTGCCCCTCTATATCGACGGAGATCTCTCCGCTGAGGAAGCGGCCGGAGTGACCGCCCATCTTGCCGTATGCGAATCATGCGAGCAGTCTCTCGAGACATACCGCGCTCTGGAGAGCTCCCTTTCGACGATTCCCGGATTCATTCCCGATCCGCGTACAGTGGCTTCTGAGGTCGCAGACCGTCTCGGACTGGAAAAGAAGAACAGTATCGCGGGGATCTTCCGCCGCATGTCCTTCGTGTGGACTTTCTCCGTGGCTACGGCCGCACTTATACTGCTCATCAGCCGTTTCGACTACGTTTCCGCCCTGATCTCCGGACAGGAATCGTTTGTCGATTCCACTACGAGGTCGATGGATTACTGGACAGAGGCCATGAGCGGAATCATCGCCGGCATCTTCAAGCCAGGTCGAAGCGATCTTTGCGGGGGATCCCTGGGTCATCGTTATGGGTATGACCGGATTTGGACTGGTTATCTTCACCGCAGGGATGATAGCGGCTCTCAAGACACTTCGCTGATCCACGTCTCACCCGTCGAGTTTTCTCCGCAGGATCTCTCCCGCTGTCACCGGGTCGGCCCTCCCGCCGCTCTCCTTCATGACCTGCCCGATGAAGAACTTCATCAACTGCTTCTTTCCCGCACGATACTTCTCCAGTTCAACGGGATTCGATGCAAGGACTCGTTCGACTATGCCTTCGAGCTCGGATCCGCCGGACATAAGCTCCAGCCCGAGCCGCCTTACCACATCTTCAGCACTCTCACCCGATTCGAGCATCCCGGTGAAAACCTCGGCTGCGGCAGAGATCGATACGACCCCGCCGCTGACGAGTCCTATCAGTCCTGCAAGGCCGTCGGCCTTTACAGGGAATTCCGCGATGCCCACGCCCCTCGATTTCAGTTCGCGCATCACGTCCCTCATCACCCAGTTTGCCGCCGCCTTCGACTCACCTGACAAATTCACCGTTTCCTCGAAATAGTCGGCGATATCGCTCTCCGCGGTAAGGACCCCCGCATCGTACGGGGAGAGGCCGTATTCCTTCATGAACCTCCGCGCCCTTTTCAGAGGCAGCTCCGGGATCTTCGCCCTCTCTTCCTCGATCCACGCTTCATCGACCCTGAGAAGAGGAAGGTCCGGCTCCGGGAAATACCTGTAATCGTGCGCCCGCTCCTTGCGGCGCATTGTCACAAGTCTTCTCTCTTTCGCGTCCCAGAGGTTCGTCACCTGGACGATCGCCCTGCCTGACTCGAGATCGCTTCGCTGCCTCTCCATCTCTGTCTCGATGCCCGCTTCGACAGCCTTGAAAGAATTGAGGTTCTTTATCTCGGTCCTCGTCCCCAGAACCTCGTCGCCCTTCGCCCTCATCGAGATGTTAACGTCTACGCGCATCGATCCTTCTTCGAGGTTGCCGTCGCAGATATCGAGGTAGCGAATCATCCGCCTGAGGTTCTGAAGGAAGAGAGACGCCTGGCGCGGACCGTGGATCACCGGCCTGGTCACGATCTCGACGAGCGGCACGCCGCACCTGTTAAAATCGATCAGGCTGTGTTCCCCCCGACCATGCAGAAGTTTGCCGGCATCGTCCTCCAGATGGATCCTCTCGAGCTCGATGCTGACCTCTTCATCACCTTCCTCGAATTCGAGACTTCCTCCGGTGCATATCGGCCTGTCGTACATCGATATCTGGTAGTTCCGCGGCGCGTCGGGATAAAAGTAGTTCTTGCGGGCGAAAACACTCTCCCTTTCGATCGAGCAACCGAGGGCCAGGCCGAGCCTGACCGCCATCGATACTGCTTCCCGGTTTATTGAAGGAAGCGCTCCGGGCAGGCCGAGACAGACGGGACATATCATCGTGTTGGGTTCTCCGCCGTACGATGCCGGGCAGCGGCAGAACATCTTTGTACGGGTAAGGAGCTGGGCATGTACCTCGAGCCCGATCACGGGGAGATATTCGATACGAGGCGCCATCACACCTCACCTCCCCCGGGAACGAACCTCTCTCTGAAACGGAACAGTTTTTCGAGTCCCCTTGCTCCCCTGAGCAGAATGTCCTCCCTGCCCGCGCCGGCGATGAGCTGGATCCCTACCGGAAGTCCCTCTGCCGACAATCCGGCCGGTATCGATACGGCTGGAAGCCCCGCCAGGTTGGCTGGGGTGGTAAATATATCGGAGAGGTACATCGAAACGGGATCGTCGATCCTCTCGCCGAGCCGGAACGCCGGGCCGGGCGTCGTCGGCAGCATCAGCAGGTCGATCCGTGAGAAGATGTCGCGGAAGGCCTCCCTGATCATCTCTCTGACTGCCAGCGCCTTGCCGTAATAAGCATCGTAATACCCCGCCGAAAGGACGTATGTACCGAGCAGTATCCTGCGCTTTACCTCCTCGCCGAACCCCGCGGTCCTCGTCGACGAATAGAGCGAGTCGATCGTATCTCCACCGGCCCTCATCCCGTACCTCACACCGTCGAACCTGGCGAGGTTCGAGGAAGCCTCTGCATTGGCGATCACGTAATAGCATGCTATCGAGGTCTCCATCCCCGGCAGGGAGACTGCCCCTGAATCCGAGCCCGCGGCGGAAAGAGCTCGTGAGGCCTCATCGAGTGCCGCGGCTGAGGCCGGATCGAGATCCCATCCTCCAAGCTCTTCGGGGACACCGACCGACAGGCCGGCAAACCCGGCATCGAGATCGGAGAGCAGGTCGGGGCATTCAGCCTCGATGGCGGTAGAGTCCCTTCCGTCAGGTCCGGCAAGCGCCTGCATAAGGAGAGCGCACCCTTCAGCATCATTCGCAATCGGTCCTATCTGATCGAAACTGCTCGCGAATGCAACGAGCCCGTACCTCGATATCCTTCCATATGTACCCTTGAGCCCGGTCACTCCGCAGAACGAGGCCGGCTGACGTATAGAACCTCCCGTGTCCGAACCGAGAGCGGCAGGCACCATCCCCGCCGCGACTGCGGCTGCCGAGCCGCCGCTCGATCCCCCGGGCGCGCATTCCTCGTTCCATGGATTTCTCACACGTCCGAATGCGGAGTGCTCGTTCGAGGAGCCCATGGCGAACTCATCCATGTTCGTTTTTCCGATGATCACAGCTCCGGCTGCGGTGAGTCTTTCGACGGCGGTGGCATCGTACGGGGGACGGTATCCCGCCAGTATCCTCGAACCGCATGTAGTAGGCATCCCGCGCGTGCAGATGTTGTCCTTGACCGCGACAGGTATTCCGTAGAGGGGCAAGCCTTCGGGATCCTCGCCTCCCAGTTCTTCCGCACGTTTCATCGCCTCATCGCGGAAAACCTCGAGAAAGGCGCCTGCAACCCGGTCGCGGGTATCGATCGCGTCTATACAGTCGGCCACGACCTCGGCAGGCTTTACCCTGCTATCGCGGTATATGCGAAGAAGCTCGCCGACACTCTTTCCCGCCATGGTGCTCATGATCCCCCCCCGTCCTCACGCTCTATTACAGGGGGGACACGGAAGAATCCGCCGTCACGGTCGGGGGCCTGTCTGAGGACCTCTTCCCTGTCGAGGCATTCACGCACCTCGTCCGAAGCCGGAGGCATGGGGGGCTGAGAGTCACTCTGCGCCCGGGCCGGGCTCGCCGGTCTCGACCTCCTGCAACTTCCTGACGAATCCGAGGATCCTGTCGAGCTGGAGCCTCAACCTGTCACGCTCCTCTTCGTCAAGATCGATCCTGGCGAGGGCCTCGAGGTCGCTGAATTCCATCTCTGTCAGTTTCAAGCCTTCCTCTCTTTCATTCCCCGGTTAGACTAACCGTACCGATGCCGCGCTGTCAAAACGATTCGTGGTTTGAATATGTAAGCCTTCGCCGGTGTATCGATATTGTACATCATCTTTGAATTGACCCCGGCCGGCGGCTGTCTTACCATCTCCGCTGAGTCGGCTGACCCGGAGGTTCAAATGAGATCGTCCCTTTATACTGCCGCTGCCGTGATGTTGACGGTGATTCTCGTTGCGTCGACGCCGGTCATGGCGGACAAGAGCTATAACCATCCCCTCATCGATTTCAAGATCACATTCCTGCCCGATGGCAGCGCCGAGATAGAGGAGACTAGAGCTTTCAAGTTCGACGGCTCCTTCTCGTGGGCCTTCATCGAAAAGGATACACGAGGTGAATACGGCACGTACGGCGTCAAGTTCCACGGCGTATGGGATGCCGACTCGGGCGAAGAGCTTCGCTCAGAGACCTATAGAGATGGCAGGCTTGAAGGGGTAAAGTGGTACTACTCGGCACAGAACACTACGAGAGATTTCCTCATCAAATACCGCGTAACGGAAGCCGTCCAGAGATACCTGGACGCCGCCCAGTTCTACTGGAAGATAGTCGGCGACAGCCACGCTCGTATACAGAGCATCAGGGCCGACCTCATCCCTCCAGGACCCAGCCCCCGTCTCTTCAAGGTCTTCGTTCACTCTCATGCACGGCCCGGCACCCTCGATTTCGCGAATGATTTCAGCAGCTCGTTCGTGAAACTCTCCGGGATCCGCCGCAACGATTTCGTAGAGCTGAGGGTTCTTCTCGACCCGGATCTATTCCCCGACGCTCCCCTCCTCTCGGGCGAATCCCACGGCTCCCTGCTTGAGGACGAGAAACGCGTCACCGAAGAGTGGCGGGCAAGGGAGCAGGGGAGGATAGACAGCTACGCGCGCAGTCAGGCCATGCTCAAGTTCGGAGTCGTCGCAGGGATAATCCTCGTCCTGGCGATGGTCGCCCTGTATCTCTGGTTCTTCTTCAAATACGGCAAGGAGCCGGAGACCGGCTATCAGTTCGATTACGAGAGGGAGCCGCCGAGGGATCTCCCCCCGTGCATCCTCCCCGCCATCCTCACACAGAGCGGGGTGCAGGATACCGAGATGGGAAAATCTTTCGCGGCCGCACTCATCGAGTCCGCGAGGCTCGGATACATCGAGATAACGGAGACCGAAAAGAAGGTGCTTCTCTTTAAAAGCAAAGGTCTGGAATACACTCTCACTCCTAAGGGAAACGAGCTGCTTGCCGGCAGCTACCAGCCTTCCGGGGATGAACGACCCCTTATCACGTTCGAGGAGGACGTCATCAGGACCGTCTTCATCGCAGCCGGTGACGGCAGCAAGGTTACGAGCCATGAGATCGAGGAATGGGCGAAGAAGACGACAGGGATGAAATCGAATTTCAAGGATTTCATGGACAGGCGCAAGAAACAGTTAAGGAGAAATTTCGAGAAGGAGTATTTCAAACTCGATGACCCGGCAAGTGAGAAGGCGCGAAAGACATTCATGGGTATCTCGTTCGGTTTCGGGTTGATATTTGTCCTCCTCTTCCTCGGCGGGTTGAGAAGCCCCATCCTCTTCGGCTTCGCCCCTCTTGTCATAATACTGGGTGTCCTGCTCTCGATACCCCTTGCAAGGAGGACCAGGGAAGCGGCCCTCGAGTATGAGAAATGGATGGCCTTCAAGAGGTTCATGAGCGACTTCTCAGCGATGAAAGATGCGGGGCCCTCTCTCCTTCCACTCTGGGAGCATTACCTGGTCTACGCCGTAGCGCTCGGCGTCGCCGACAAACTGATAAACAATCTCAAGCTCGTAGCGAAGGAATATCACACTCCGGTGCCGATGGCCGTGTGGTTCCACCCCTTGAATGCGTCTTCTTTCGGTCCCGGCGGTGTGGGTGAAGGCATCTCTTCTCTCGACGCGATGACGGCCTCGCTTAGCAACCTCGAGAGCCTCTCCTCGGCTATGACGACATCGACCTCGTCAGGCGGTGGTTTCAGCGGAGGAGGCGGCGGAGGCGGTGGTGGAGGCGGAAGCGGCGCTGGCTGATATAATAAGGGAGTCTCTGCATGAGTCCATTGAACATAGTGATCATCGTCCTGGCCGGCGGAATCGGGATCTGGATCATCCTGACGTACAACAGGTTCGTCACCCTGAGAAACAGGTGCGTCAACTCTCTTTCCCAGATCGATATCCAGATCCAGAAGCGGCATGAACTCGTCCCGAGACTCGTCGACACGGTGGGAAGTTATGCCTCTCACGAACAGGAGACACTCGAAAAGGTCACGGCGGCCAGGACAGCCGCAGTCGGAGCGGGCTCAAACCGGGAAAAGGCCGGAGCGGAAGATAAACTCGACGCGGCTGTAAAGACACTCTTCGCCGTAGCAGAAGCGTATCCATCTCTCAAGGCGGACACTCTCTTCCTCGAACTTCACCGTGACCTGACGAAACTCGAGGACGACATCCGTTTCTCGAGGCAGTTCTACAACGACACTGTCATGATCCACAACACGGCGATCAGCACCTTCCCCGCCAACCTCGTTGCAAGATTCGCCGGCGCGGGCGAGATGGAATACTTCGGGCTTCCCGGTTGACACCCCCCTGCCGCGGTCATATTTTAAGTTATGGCCTCAAGATCAAAACTCCCCTCCCTCTGCGGCCGCAAGACGGTCATCGCTGCCTTCATCCTCATAATGTCCTCATGCTCGGGCGAAGACCCTCCACTTGATGTCAATATAGACGATCCGCCTCCAGAGACAGGTATAAGATGGACGACCCTCGCTTCCGGAAAGACACTCCGCGCGGTCTGGGTTGACGGAGAATCGACGGCGTACGCGGTCGGCGATGCCGGAATGGCCTTCTATTCCACTGGTGAGGGTTGGCTGCCCATGCCTGTCGGAACGAGCAAGGATCTCACCGGCATATGGGGAGACACAAGCGGAACGCTTTACGCCGTGGGCAAATCCGGAATTGCCGCTGAATACGACGGAAGCTGGAAGATCAAGTCCACTCCCGTCTCGACAGATCTCCTGTCGGTCTGGGGGTCCTCTTCTTCCAACGTATTCGCTGTGGGAAGGTCCGGAAAGATCATCCATTACAATGGGTCACAATGGACAGAGATGGAAAGCGGGACAACAGTCGATCTCCATGATATATACGGCACTTCCGGCAGCAATATCTACGCAGTGGGGGAATACAACATCGTCCTGCATTTCGATGGAATAAAATGGACAAGGTTACATACACCCTATATGGCCTGGTGCATGGGGGTATGGATCGATCCCGAGGGTGATGTCTATATAGTCTGTTACGGCGGATTTATACTGCACTATTCACAGGGGATCTGGACGACGATGCGCAGCGGAACGTCCCAGCCGCTCCGGGATATCCACGGAGTATCGAGCAGTGAGATATTCGCGGTCGGAGACAACGGAACGATCCTTGAATATGACGGAGAGCAGTGGAACCTGACCGGCACCGATCACAATCTCTTCCTCGAATCTGTCTGGGCCCGCGGCGGAGAGGCTTTGTGTGTAGGCGCTCCCGGCGCGATACTGAGATACGATGGAGCGAACTGGCTTATCGAATCCCGCACGACATATGCCCATCTCTATTCGGTCCATGGGGCTGGAAAGCACGTGTTCGCCGCCGGCCAGACCGGTACGATACTGCATTTCGACCGGGAAGTCTGGGAGGTTACGACATCTGTCACCTCCGACAACATCCACTCCCTCTGGGGCCGCTACGGTGACTGGATGATGGCGGCAAGCGAGGGAGGCATGTCATATATATACGACGGCGCACAGTGGAACAATCCCTCTGAATTACAGGTCACTCCTCTCTATGATATATGGGGGTTCAACGAATCAGATGTCTGGGGCGTCGGGGCATACGGCAGGATCTATCACTTCGAAGGTTCCGAATGGACCCTGGCGGGAAATCCCGATTTCGACCAGCTCTGGGGCGTCTGGGGCCCGGCGCCGGGTGATGTCTTCGCGGTCGGGAGCGGCGGAAGGATATTCCGGCTCTCCGGTGACACCTGGACACCGATGAACAGCGGTGTAGACAGGCAGCTCATGGACATCTGGGGAAGTTCCGATCAGGACATCTTCGCCGTGGGGATGAGCGGCACGATAGTCCATTTCAACGGGACAGCGTGGGAACTGATGGAGACGCCCACTACAAGGCCGCTCTACGGGATCTGGGGATTCGCCGCTGACGATCTTATCGCCGTCGGAGAATACGGCACCGTATTGAGGTACGATGGAGAGTCATGGACGTTCGAAGACTGCGGCACGGGGGAACACCTCCGCGGCGTATGGGGTACATCAAGTACGGATATCTTTGCCGTTGGTTCACTCGGGACTGTTATATACTACGGGCTTGTCGAAACTGAACGATGAAAGGACCTCAAATTGACCGATAGAGCACGACTCCTGACCGCCTTTTTCATCATCGCCGCCTCCACTCTTCTTCTCACCGGGTGTTCCGGGATTCCCGAAGGAAGCGGCAACACACCCTCTTCAGGGGGGCCTTATCTCGGACAGGAGCTTCCGGGGGCTGAACCGGCCATCTTCGCTGAAGGCATCGTCAGCACGGGGCTATATACCCGTGACCTCGCGATGACACCCGACGGCAGGGAGATATATTTCTGCTCGATAGTCGGCAACTACTCCTATACGGCGATATTCGGAACGCGACTCGAGAACGGCAGATGGACCGAGCCGAAAGCGCTCGAATTCGCCTGCGACCCGGCATGGATGAATATAGAGCCGTTCATCCATCCAGACGGCTCACGCTTCTTCTTCATCTCGAACAAAAGCGGCAACCAGGACATCTGGGTAGCGGACCGTGCCGAAGATGGATGGACTGACGCTTACAACCTCGGGCCTCCGGTAAACTCGGAAGCGCCTGAGTACTTCCCCTCTGTCACGAGAAACGGGACGATATACTTCACGCGCGAAGAACCGGGAACGAGGGTGAGCAGAATATTCCGCGCCAGGCCGGACGGTGATGGATTCGCCGAACCGGAGCAGCTCCCCGACCATGTAAACACGACCAACGCACAGTTCAACGCTTTCATAGATCCCGATGAACGTTTCCTTATCGTCTGCGTATTCGGGCGAAAGGATTCCCACGGCTCCACCGATTACTACATCACCTTCCGCAACGATGATGACAGATGGAGCGCCCTTATCAACATGGGCAAGCCCGTCAATACGGAGGGCGGCCTGGAGTATTCTCCATACGTCTCTCCAGACGGTAAATATTTCTTCTTCATGTCATCGAGAAAGAAAGAAGCGCAAGAGTCTGATAAACTGCCTCTTACGCGAGAGCACATGATGGAGATGCATAACTCCCCGGGCTACGGCAATCCGGCGGTCTGGTGGATGGAAGCAGCCTTTATCGACAGCCTGGCCACATCGGCGAAGTGGGATTGACAGTATAAACAGGGGAATGCTCTGGCACATGATGACCTTTCAGGTGTTTATCGATTATCGGATCTCCTCCACGAGCACAAGGGGTTGAACAATGAAGAATCGCAGAGACTTTCTGAAGACCGGCCTCGCGGGCGTAGCGGGGATGACTGTATTCTCAGGCTCCCCTGTAAAAGCTGAGACCAAATCAGCCGAAAAAAAGAAGTTCGTCTACCGTAAACTGGGCAAAACAGGGATCAAGCTGCCTGCCGTCAGCATCGGTACAGGAGACACCAATGATCCGGGATTGATCAGGGCCGCTCTGGACGAAGGTGTGACCCTCCTGGCCACATCCCAGTATTACGGCAATGGACAGAATGAAAGTATGATCGGAGAGGTCATCAAGGATCGTGACAGGAAATCTGTGATCATCATGACGAGCGCCATGCCGGAGAACTTCAATCACAAGGAAGGGATATTCAATGAAGGCGCCAAAGTAGAGCCCTTCATCAAGAAGTTCTATGAGAGCCTGGACCGGCTGGGAGTCGCCTATATAGACATATTCCTGCTGCCCTTTATGGCAAAAAGAGAATCAGTCTTCTATGCTCCCTATCTCAAAGCGATGGAAGATATAAAGAATTCCGGCAAGGCGAGGTTCATCGGGATCGCCACCCACAGCCATGAAGATGAAGCGATCCGGGCAGCGGTAGAAGCGAAAATATACGATGTCTGCCTTGTCGCCTACAACTTCAGAAAGAACAACAGCAAGGAAATCAGCGAGGCTATGGCCCACGCCTCAAAGAATGGTATGGGTATCATAGCCATGAAGACTATGGCGGGTGCTTACTGGGACAAGGACCGCAAAGAGCCGATCAACTCGACTGCGGCCCTTAAATGGGCCCTGCAGAATGAAAACGTCCATACAGCCGTGCCCGGCGTTACGACATTCGATCAGCTCCAGAAAGACATCTCCGTGATGGCTGACCTTTCCCTCAGCGACGTGGAAAAGTCTGACCTGAAACTGAGTCTTCATGAAAAGTCCCGATGGCCCCTTCTGCCAGCAGTGCGGGATATGTCTGCCTCAGTGCAGCCAGGGACTGGACATCCCCACTCTCATGCGCAGCCACATGTATGCATACGGCTATCGCAATCTTGCTCACGCCCACGACACCCTGTCCTATGCGGTCAAGGACAACGACCCGTGCGGCAGCTGCGGCACATGTACGGTCTCCTGTGCGATGAATTTCGATGTGAAAGGCAAGATCACGAAGATCGCGCGCCTGAACGACGTGCCGAGGGAGTTCATCGTATAGATATCATCAGGGCTCTGATCCCCTATCCCTTTGTGACCTGACCGACAATCTTACTCTTTTTGTCTACGAATCGGTGTAGGTCACACTTGTAACCGCGCCTCCGACGTCCTGGACCTGCGGCTGCCCGATCAGGGAATTGTTGCTCCACAGGATGCTGTTCGTCACTACCGGGTGTGACGTTGGAAACATGCTGTATATGCCGGCCCCTTCCCTTGCTTTATTGCCTGCTATGGTACAGAAGTCGATCTCGGGGCTGGCATGGTAATTATATATCGCTCCCCCGTCTATATCAGTGTGACCTGACCCCCTAGAACGGATCCAGTTTGAATTGGTAATATCTGAAATGCAACCCTATCTCCTTCAGGATCTACCTCCCAACATACTGGTGCCCCCCTGGTGCCCCCGGGACATATCACGCCTCCGGCTCCTACATGATGACGCTGTATCCCTTTGATGTGTTTGAAGTAAAATGGCGGGCAATACTGGACTTGAACCAGTGCCCCCCTGCATGTAAACAGGTGTTCTGAAAGGAGCTTATCGCCTGAACGTAAACGGAGCGTAGCTGGCGAGGAACTTCTTCGTTCCGTAGCCGGGGAACTGGACTGAGACCTTCAGCTCGGCACCCGATCCCTCGAGGCTCTTGATCTTTCCCTCACCGAATTTTGGATGGAAAACAGTGACTCCGACGCGGTACCTCGAGTCCTCGCGGTGTACGTCCGAGCTGTCCGAGAACGAATCGAACGACGGGATCGATGCCGCGACGTCAGAGAAGGACCTTTTCGGAGCAGTAAGGCCCGTGACTTCAGTATGCTCCTCCGGCACTTCGGCTAAAAACCTCGACGGCCTGTTGCCCGTCCAGCTGCCGAACTGCATCCTGCTCGCTGCGCAGTATAGATAGAGCTGCTCCATCGCCCTCGTCATACCGACGTAGAAGAGCCTTCTCTCCTCCTCGAGCTCGGTGTCGTCATCGAAAGCCGAGTAGTGCGGAAGCAGTCCCTCCTCTAGCCCGGTGATCAGAACCGCTCTGAACTCGAGCCCCTTCGAGTTATGAAGGGTCATCAGGTTGACCTTCTCCTCGTTCTTCATTGCATCGAGGTCGCTCAGCAGGGCTATCTCCTCGAGAAAGACTGCCAGCACGGGATTCTCGGACGAGGAGGAGAATCTCATCGTCTCGTTGAGGAGTTCCTCGACATTCTCCAGCCTAGTCTGCGCCGTGGCCGGGTCCTCCTTGAGATAATCCCTGTATCCGGTCCTCTCGATGACGGTCGACAGAAGTTCGTGCGCCGTCTGGTCGGGAGCCATCAGCTCGAACGATGCCATCATCTTCGAGAACTCGATCGCCCTCGTCCTCTGTGCCGAGCCGAGGCTGTCAAGGGCACCGGGCCTTCGGATGAACGGATGAAGGCTCTCGCCCGCCGCCTCCTCCTCTATCTTTGAAAGCGTCACTCCCCCTATGCCGCGTTTCGGGACATTCAGCACCCGGCGGAAGGCTACGTCGTCGTCGGGATTGCTGATCAGCTTGAGGTATGCGAGCAGGTCCTTTATCTCTTTTCTCTCGTAGAAGCGAACACCGCCGATTATCTGGTACGGAAGCCCACCCTTCATCAACGCCGACTCGAGCGCCCGTGACTGCGCGTGCGTACGGTAGAGGACGGCTATCTCGTCACGCTTGCAGCCCGACCTGATAAGTTTGACTATTGCCTGCCTGACCTCCAGCGCCTCGCCGCGATCGTCTGACGCATGGTATATCTTTACTGCCTCACCGCGCTCTTTCTTCGACCAGAGGCTTTTCCCTTTGCGGCCCGCGTTGTTGGCGATAACGGCGTTCGAAGCGTCGAGGATCGTCCCTGTCGACCGGTAGTTCTCCTCGAGCTTGATCGTCAAGGTGTCCGCGTAGACGCGGTCGAACTGGAGGATGTTCTCTATCGTTGCTCCCCTCCAGCCGTATATCGACTGGTCGTCGTCTCCTACCACGAACAGATTGCGATGCTTTGATGCGAGCATGTCTATCATTACCATCTGGATCGTGTTCGTGTCCTGAAACTCATCGACAAGGACATACTTGAACTGCCTGGCGTACCGGTCAAGCACCTTCGGATGGGCGGCAAAGAGCTCCACAACCCGTACGATAAGGTCATCGAAGTCGAAAGCGTTGCATTTCTTCAACTGCCGGTCGTATTCGCCGTAGACAGTGGCGTACAGTTCCTCGAGCCTGTCCACCGCTTTGTCGAAGGCCTCTCCAGGAGGAACAAGACCGGTTTTCCAGCGTGATATCCTGCTCCTTATCGCCGAGGGCGGGTACTCATCGAGCTTCCACCCCTTCTTCTTCATGATATCCTTGATAAGGCTCGTAACGTCGACTTCATCGTATATCGCGAAATTGTTTTTAAACCCTATATGTTTCGCCTCGCGTCTGAGGATCCGAAGGCCGGTCGCGTGAAAGGTGCCGATCCACGAAGGCGCCCCCATACCGGAGACCGCCCTGGCGACCCGGCCGCGCATCTCGCCTGCAGCCTTGTTTGTGAATGTGAAAGCGAGAATACGGTCCGGGGAGACCTTCTTCTCCCTGACAAGATAGGCGATCCTTTCGGTGAGGACCCTCGTCTTCCCGCTTCCTGCTCCGGCGAGAACGAGGATATGACCATTCGTCTTCTCGACGGCCTGCGTCTGTTGCGGATTCAGTTCGGTCTTCAAGCTGCGGAGCCCTTTCGTTTCAATCAGAGACTTATGCCGGACGGCATCCTAGAATTGCGGCCCGATATAGAAATGGAATGCCGGACTGCCTGTATACCTGAAGTCGGTCGGCCAGCCCAGCTGGAAGTCGAGCACCATGTACCCGAACCTCATGTAGAATCCTACACCGAAGTCGCTCCAGAAGTCGAGCCCATTGACCTCCCTCGGCTTCAGCCTCGGGTCCATCGGCTCGATGAAGACAGGATTTCCCCATACCGAACCAGTGTCGAAGAAGAGAGTCCCGCCGATATTCCCGATCCCCCACCTTCCGGGCCACCCGAATATCAACGCGTCGATCAGAGGATACCTGTACTCGAGATTTACCAGTATCATCTTCGGTCCCTGGAACTGCAGGTACTCGTAACCCCTGAGCGTAAGCGGTCCGCCGAGGAAGAAGAATCGCCTGTCAGGGCCGGTGCTCATACTCGTCACGGCTCGCAGGGCAAGCGAGTTCCTGTACCACAGAGGCATGTACTTCCTGTAGTCCAGCAGGAAGGTCGTCCTCGAGATGTCCTTGCTCGTGAATCCTACAGCCCGCGAAGCACTTATCATCCACCTCGACCCGATCGCCGGACCGAACGATCCGTAATATGCCGAGTCATGGACCATTGAGATGGTCGGCTGGAAGAGCCTTCTCTGAGAAAGCCCGTTGCTGAGAAAATATTCCTCCTCGGGTGTACCGACCATATCCTGCGTGAGGAAGAACTCACGCTCCGAGATGAACGCCTGCACATCAAGGTCGGCCCTTGTGAACATCGAGAACGGAAAGCTGACATTGCCGTATACTCCGTAATTCCGTTCTGAAAAATACCTGTAGTCGGTGAATATCTCCCCGACCGAAGAAACCCTCGAGTTGAGATAGTTCTTGAACTGGAATATACCGAACGAGTAGTCGAGCCTGCGCTTGAGGTAATAGTAGCTCAGCATGATGTCGCTGTCCTCGAGCGACCCGTACAGGCCGAACTGCAGGAAAATGTGATGGTCACCGAGCAGATCGCTGAACGCGACCTGGTTGGCCAGGCCGAAACCGAGCCCTGTCGAGAAGAAGAGCCCTACTCCGTTACCGATGTAATCGGGCTGGAATTTCAGGTGGTACGGCTCGATCGTGCCTATCTTCTGCTTCATGATCTCCCTTTTCGCCTCAAGCGAATCGGGATGGATATCTTCCTTCGAATCCTCATTTATCACTATGAACGGAGGATCCTGCTCAAACCCGGTCTCGGGAATTCCCTTGTCAGAGGGAGGTTTGCTCCCTGTTCCCGAGATCTCGCCGCTGACCGACCCTGACACGACATTATCGCCGTCACCGAGCCACCTCTTACCGAGGTCGATCGTGTTAAGGAGTGAATCGGCCGGATCAGTCGAAGCGGTTTCCCCTGACGAGAGCTCCGGCGCCTTGATACTGTAATCAGGCACCTGCCCGAATGGCCTGGCCGTATCACGGGCCTCCGAGAGCATCGGGCTCCCCGTGGAATACGAGACCGATGACTTCTGGGAGAACTGTTCCATTACGAAGAGGTCGTATCCGCCCTGGTTGAAGGCGCTGAATACGAGCCTGTCCCTGTCCTCTGAGATAGAGGGTGTAAAAATACCGCCGAGAACATCGGTAAAGCGGTGATACGCACCATTGACCACGTTACCCCTGTAAAGATTTGTAACGTCCGTCTCGTCCGAGGTGAATATGAGCTCCTCACCCCCGTTGATTATCAGCGGAGCGCTGTCGTTACCAGGGGTAGAGATAAGCAGTTCTTTCTCTTTCGTATCGACATCAACGGTCCATATATCAGTTTCTACCTCCAGGACGTTGTCGCTGAGCTGGAGGTTGACGCCGGCGAGCCTCTCGACCCCCGCGCTGTCCGGCGCGAATATCGGCTGGACGGCGACGAGAGGATGCCTGCTGTAGGCAAGCTTCCTGCCGGAAGGGAACCAGGAAGGATCCGCCTCGTCATTCATATCGTCGGTCACCTGAGTCGTCGTCTCTTTATCAAAATCGTAGACATACAGATCGGTCCGGCCCTTATGAGTCCCTACAAAGGCTACCATCTTCCCGTCGGGAGAGATGGTCGGGCTGAAGAAGAAGTCGACCGGCATATCGACCTCTTTGAGGATCTTGCCCCTCGGTACGGAGAGGACGAACAACCTGTCGCGCCCGTCCGACTTGGCGACGAACGCGATGCTTTGCCCATCGGGCGCCCAGGCTAGGCTGGATTTCATCGACCGTATCGACTCGAACTTCTCGGACAGCGATCCCGTCAACATCTTCTTCTCTATCTTGCCGGTAATGGCGTTCATCAGGTAGATGCCGTCGAGGCCCTTCTTGTCCGAGTAGAAGATGATATACTCGCCGTCAGGAGAGAACTCGGGCTTCGTGTTCTGGTAGCTGTGCTCCTTGAGATGATCGGTCAGTCGCCGGCCGTGATGCTCGGGCTCCATCTTGTCGGCATAGTTCGGCCAGTACTTGCGCCGCAGTTCCTTCTTCCACGCCTTCGACAGCTCACTGGTATTTATACCGAGCGTAGACTGGAGCGCAGCATCCAGGGAGCGCTGGTACCTCAACTGGTCCATGATCTCCACGACCTTGCCAGGTCCGTAAGTCTCATTTATGTAGTTGATGGCGGACTGCCCAGCCTTGTAGTTCATGTATCCGCCCGCGTAGTTCAGATCATAGGGCAGATAATCGAAGACAGTGGCGTCGCGCATGAACATCCTCGCCGTGGCGTCCATGCCGCCGACAGAGTAGTACTCTGAGATACCCTCGGCAAACCACAGGGGAATGTTGAAGAGAGCTCCCTGAGCGAAGGCGGACCTTAGCAGGGACCCGTATATGATATCGAATTCAAACATGTGTACGAGCTCATGGATCGCAGTATGGGCGAAATCCTCGTTCGTGCCACTGAAGTGCAGCACCATTCTCTTCCGCGTCGGCTCGGCGAAAGCCTGGACGCCTTCGGGCAGGAGGCCCCATGTGATATTGGTCTGCTGGAAAAGTGAATGGCTCGCATAGAGGATGACCGGGATCCTCCACCCGATATTGTGATCGAAATCGTTAGAGAGCTTGCCGTACCCGTACTCGAGGATCACGGCGGTTCTGGCGGCAAGGTCCCGGTATCCCTCGTGGAAATGCACATCGAAATGGGGTGTCTTGAGGACACTCCATTTGAATTTGTTGTACTGGACCTTGTTTTTACCGAACCACCACGCCTGCGCGCCGGCATTTTCCACCGTCGCGGCTGATATGGCTATCAAGATCAGCGCTAGCGCCAGCAGACGGTTTATGGACCGCCTCATCTACTATCCTCCCGCGGGGCTTAATCCTGTCTAAAGATGTCCCCTGATTTGTTTATTTTCAAGTGATTTAACGAATATTCCGTGAGGTCAGAACTCCCAGCGCAGCTTGAGATCGACGTTATACTCGTCTGTGCTCCTCGAACTCTCTCCCTGCATGGTCGAATCGGAATGCTTTATCAGCTGTGTTCTTATCAGAAAAAGCCTGCTTATCCTGTACTCGACCTCGATCTGCCTGACAGTGGAGATCGCAAGCCCCTGTCTGTACTTCACGTAGAGACCTTCGGAAAGATATTTCCCCACAGCGACCATCGTCTGCTTCTGTTCCGCTCCATTAGCTGTACGGTCCTGGGAGGCTTCGGTCTCCAGTTCGATCGTGATGCCCTGCATCTGGGAGTTGAGCGCCCTCTCGATATAGTTCGCGGCGAGGTTCTGCGCCGTGCCGATAGCGTCCCAGCTCTCCTGTCCACCGGGAGAGTCGACGACACCGCCTCCGAGCATCTTCCAGATATCCGTCTCACTGTACCCGGGATCCTCGTGGACAAGTGTCAACTTCGGTTCGACATCATCCTCCATCCAGAGCAGGGAGAGGAATATCTTGCGTCCCTCCGGATCAAGGGTCTCGGCCTCGATATCGACCAGGGGCCTGAATCCCCCGGCATGGACAAACTCAAGCTGGCCTGACTGGACCTTGAACTTGTTGCCGTAAACATTGTAATAACCCCTGACCAGGTCGAGCTTGCCTCTGAGATATGTCCCTCTCGTATCGTGATGCAAGGTGATATCCCCGCGCATCTCTATGCTCGCATCAGGTGTCTTTATCCACGCATTGCCGGGAATCTCGAGGTCGACAAGAGCCAGCAGCGAGGGGGTGACCGCTCCCGAAGGAGCGCTGGAACCGATCTCCTCCATGACAAGATATACCTCTGCCCTGTTGACCTCCAGGTCCCCAGTCAGCGACGGTACTGGGCGGCCCTCTACCAGTTCGGTGCCTATATGGATATCACCGGTGGCGATAGCCATCACATTCGCGACGCTTGCAAAGAGACACTTGTCTACCTTCAGATCGATGTTGTACGACTCGGGGCGCCAGCCGAGAAGGCCAATCCTGCCGCTTCCCGAGAACGAGCCGTCCCGGCCTTCTTTTCCCTTGAGCTCCTGGATCGTGATAAGAGTATCTTCGAGAAGTATGTTGGCATCGACTTCACGGAAGCGCTCCTCCATACCGGCCGGCCTGAATCCCGCCTTTGAGAGTCTCAGCCCGCCGAGGATCACAGGATCGGTGATCGGGCCCTCGATCTTGAATCCGCCGGAAAACTTCCCGTTCGCCTCCGCCACAAGATCGGATACGCCGACGATATCCCCGAGCGGCCCGGGAGGCAGGTGCATCTCGAGATATATGTCGCCTTCCATGTCGATAGAATAGAACCAGTCCTCCTCGACGATGGGTATCTTCCCCGCGAAATTCCCTACGTGATCATCGGTGATCTTCACTACGCCCGAAAGATCGACAAGCTCACCATCGAGGCCGGCCTCGATGTCTACTAACGGTATTGAGAGGTTTTTCCTCGAGAGATGTCTGACCGAGCCGGTCATCGCGGCAGTCGGATGTATCAGCGAATCGCTGACGGAGACCCTGCCGGTAAAGTATCCGGTCTCAAAAGGGATATTCTTCGAGAACCCGAGGAATGGAGCAAGAGATAGATCCTCGCACGAAGCTTCCAGATCGATCGTATATCCGCGCAAAGCCTCGCGACCATCACTGAGGAGTTCGCGAATAGCGCATCCCTTGAGCCATCCGGTCAATCCTAGCCCGCCGAGAGGAGACGATACCCTGTATTCACTGATCGTATATAATCCTTCCGCATATTCGGCCCGCAGCCGCATCGTATCGACACGCATCGTATCGTACTGACTGTCCACAAGAGTCATATCGATATCTACTCCCGGATCAGAGAGGCATCCGGAGAGAGCGACTGTCCCTTTCGCAGTCCCATTTAGCGGAGTTTCGAGCAGGCCCGCAGCATTGAGCAATGACGCTCCCGCCCTCTCGAACGAAAAGACACCCGATATCAGGTCCTCGGCCTCGTCTATACTGCAGTCCAGATAAAGCGCTCCCGACCTGGAATGAAGCTGCAGGTCATCAAACTCGACGCCCCTCTCGCTGAAACCGACCGTGAATTCACCGTTGCTTCTCCACTCCTCCTCCAGTGCGGTTATCAGGACATCGGAAAACTCTATCTCGGTGTTTCCATCCGGGCTGCGGACCTCGCCTCTCATATCGGCTTCGAATCCGGGCCTTGTCAGAAACAGTCTCTTGAATGTCGTCAGGTCATCGAAATATTCGAGTGATACTTCCAGCCCGGAGAAGCCTATAGGATCTATCCAGCAGCTGTCGCCGGTGAGCTCGACCTGGACGCCATATGACTCCTCCTTCTTGACGACAAGCTTGATCTCTCCATCGGGCACGACAGCCCTGTTGTACCTGAAATCCGAGAAACTGCCGTTCCCGCGAAGCTCCCACTCTTCGAATGATCCTCCGATCACGAGGTTCATACTGATGTCGCCGCTGTAGTCTTCTATATCCAGATATCGGAAGAGCGTGTCCTCCCTGGCACATGTCACGTCTATATACATCCTCAAGTCGTTGGCATTGAGAGAACCGTGTGAACGTATCCTGTGCGTCGGAGAATCTACGGCTATGTAGCCGAATCCTAGACTGTCGGGGCAGTAGGAGCCGTTGACCACCGCGGTCTCGAACGGAAATTCACGGATATGTCCCGCCCGGAGATCGCAGTCAAACAGCATCAGTGATGTATCGGTGTAATAGGTCAGCCTGACCTTGCCGTTTATATCGGTATCGGGGAGGGAAGCGTCCATGGAGAATCCCCGTGAGAGATCGAGTCCGTTCGCCTCGATGTCGAGGAGGAGCATCTGAGGCTCCTCGAATGTATAAAATCCGTTGCCGGCGACTTGCGCCCCATTGAACTTGCCCTCTCCCATATCGATCCTGAACAGAGGCGGGAACCATTCTCCCTCGAGCTTGAAATCCTGCAGCGCGTAACCGGAAAATATGCCGTTGAGCACGGCATCCACGGAGAACCTCTCCGGGGTACCCTTCACATAGACAGGACCCTGCAATTCCCCGAAATGTGAAGTCTCTACATCAGCGAGCTTGGTGACCTCCTCTACGTCTAGAGGGAAAGCATCCAGATGCAGATCGAAGATCATCGAATCGGGATCGACATTGCCCTCGGCGACAAAAGCTGATTCATCGAGTTCGATGAACAGGCTGTCCAGATAGATCTCGCCGGGCTCCCCGCCGGGGATACGGGCATCGTCTCTCTTGTGGACATACTCTATCGATCCGGCAATATCCCTGAGGAAGATATCTCTCCTGATATCCTCCGCGCCGCCGCCGGTCAGGTCTATGTGTACTATCTTTCCATCCGAACCGACCGATCCCTCGAACCCTACATCCTTCAGGGCATCGGCCCTCTCCGTTTTCTGGAAGATCACCTGTCCGTCCCTCAGCACGAACCTGTCCACGCTGAAAACGGGCAGGTCGCCCCCACCGTCCCCCTCCATGTGTGGAATGATATTTATCCCCGTCGAATCAGGCTTGATCCATACATGAGGGCTGTCAAGCTCCACGAGGCTGAAACTAGGTGTGCCTGACACGATCGATCCCGTGCTGTATTCAAGCTCTATCCTGTCGATCCTTACGATGTCGTATGAAAACTCCTCACCGTGGTAGCGGATGCGGAAATCACGGACCTCGATATGTTTCAGGGGATTCCCGGACAGTTTTCCGATCTCGAGAGAAAAATCCGTGCCGCTGAAGAGATAGCGTGAGAACATCCCTCCCGCGCTGTCGGCGAAGAAGTCCGTCTTGAAGATCACTATCATCATGATAAACGCCGTCAGGAGCAGCCCGATAGCGAGCGATATCCCATGCGTCACCTTGTGCCTTATGATCCTCTTCACCAAGACTTTCCTCCGGTCCCTAAAATATCTGTCCCAGGCTGATGTGTATCCGGTAGCTTTCCTGGTTCTCGTAGAGCTTGACCGGATAACCTACATCGAGCCTGATCGGCCCGACCGGTGTGTAATACCTCAGACCGAATCCGACCGCATACTTGAAATCGAGTACGTCGACGTCCTCTGAATCGACGAACATCTTGAACTGGCTCCCTGAGATATCATCGATATCGCTCCAGACATTTCCCGCGTCCAGAAAGAAGACACCTCCGAAGTTGTACTGCCCGAGCCAAGGCAGGGGGTATCTCCACTCCGCGTTTCCAAGCAGCTGAACGTTGCCTCCTATCGGCTCTCCAGTGCTGCCCAACGGACCGACATCGTTTTCCCTGTATCCCCTTACCGAGTTCGCGCCTCCCGTGAAGAACCTCGCCTCTATAGGGACACCGGTGATACTCGTATCGCCGAAAGGCTCTACAAACCCGAATCTGAACCGGTAGGCGAAGACCGACCGCCTCGTCACTTTTCTATACTCCTGTATGGTCGGAACGATCGAATAATAATCATCGTCCCCGCCCAGAAAACCACCCGCGAACCTAGTAGCGATCGTCATATTCATCCCCCGTGTGGGGTTGAAATAGAAATCTCTCGTGTCTTTCCTGAAACTCAGGTCGAGCGCCCGCCTTCTCGAGTTTTCTCTCTCGTCCTCGACATTCTCACGTTTGATATTCTCGAATGAATATGAGAAATACATCGTTGAGAGCTTCGTGAATTTCCTCGCCAGAGTGAGGCTGACACTCGTCTGCCGGACGATCGCCGGCTCGACAGTAGCGTCGTACGTGTAATTAGCGCTCGTCGCGAATGTGTTCCATGTCTTGAAGACGTGGGGGAATATCAGCGCCCCCTCGTAAAGCTCGAACTGTTTGGTCGGATCCCAGTTATCCTTGGTGTACCTGTTTTCCCTGAATAGCCTGTAACCGAATTCCGCCTTGAGGTTCAGAGCATATCCTCTGCGGAAGAGATTGCGCTGTCCCCACTCTCCGAATATCCTGTTCGCGTGGACATTGCCGACGCCGAATCCTGCCTCTATATACCCCATCTTCCTCTCTCGGACCTGTACGTCGAGGTTGACATCGCCGCTTTCCAGGTCGAGTCCGTAGGGGTCTATCTCCACCGAGTTGAAGTACCCTGTGTTATAGAGGTTCTGCTTGCTCTCCACCGCCTTGGAAAGCTTGAAGAACTGCCCTTTTTCTACGACGAGTTCCCTGCGAACGAGAGATTCCCTTACCTTCGAGTGACCAGTAACGCGGATGCTGTCGATCTTTACCGGTATCTTGGGATCGATCTGCCACGCGATGTCGACTTCGATCGAATCGACTGTCACTTCCGGGATCACCGTCGCCGCGAGGTTTCCATACTCAAAAAACTTGCTGAAGAGTGTAAAGCGGTCTATCCCCATGATGTTTTCGTTGAAGGCGATACCCTCTGTCAGCTGGAGCCCCTTTCGAAGATCATTCTCACTGACAAGCGACTGCTCCGAAAAAGACAGCTTTCTGATCGTAGTCTGCGGCCCCTCGTTTACGAGGATACGTATCTTGACCTGGTTTTTTTCCTCGTTCTTCTCGAGAGAGTCGAGTTCCACCGTGGCCGAGAAATACCCGTTCTTGATATAGAAAGACCTGATAGCCTCGAGGTCCCTCCTGAGAAAATCGCGCCTGAACTTCGGCTTGCTGAATATGTGCCAGAATTTCTTTTCTTTGGTACGCATACGCTTCTTCAGCGTACCATCGTCGAAACTGCGGTTACCGAGGATAACTATACTCTTGACCACGGGCAGATCGAGGCCGAAGTCGGTCTCATCGGCCGAGGCATACCCCGCCAGAATGGCGACTATGGCTATTGCCGCAGCCGCGCGAATCGACACTCTTGTACAAAACCCGGGCATTGCGATTGACAACACCTTCTGCTGTGTGTAGTTTCGTCAGGTGATGAAAGGCTGGATGTCATATCTGCGCGCGAAGAAACGGACCTTTGCGCTTACCGCCTCTTTACTGGCGGCAGCGGCTCTTCTTGCCGCAGGGTGCGAAAAACCCGACACCATCAGCTCGGAAAAGGCCAGAGACCTCACGCCTGACGAAAGGTATCTCGTCCAACTTTATTTGAAAATAAACGATTTAGAGGGAAATCTCCAAGATAATCCGGCCGACAGCGCCAGAAAATGGGACGAGTTGAAAGCGTCCGTGGACACGGCCAGGGTCCGGCGGACGATCGCCGTACTGGAAAAGGACCCGAAGAGATGGCTCGGGGTCTATACCCGCATTAATGACCTTATGTTCGACAAGAGCCCCTGAGACCCCCGAATCACCCGAAAAGATTGAATATATCAACGGCGAATATGAACGCCATCAGTGCAATCAGAATAAAGAATCCAACCTGCCCCATCACCTCTTCCACCTTCGGGGATGGTTTCCGGCCGGTAATGCCCTCGACCAGGAAAATAACGAAATGCCCGCCGTCGAATGGAAGAATCGGCAGCAGGTTGAATATCGCGAGGTTCAACGAGAAGAACGCGATGAATGACAGCAGGTAATTGAATCCCCACCTGACCATCTCGCCGGCCATGACACCTACCCGCAATGGTCCCCCGACAGCCCTGATGGACGCGTTTCCCGTTACGAGTTTCTTCAGGAACTGCATTATCCCCACAAACATTTCTCTGTATGCTCTGGCGCCCAGCTTGACAGATTCCCCGAAGCTGACCTTTTCCTTCTCGTAGTGCTCGTTTATCCCGATGGCCCCGACCTGTATGATATCAAGCTTCTCCCCCTCTTTCGCCGTGTCCATCCCTTCGGGTGTGATAGTGGCGGACATCGTATCCCCGCCCTGTACCCATACAAAATCCAGTGGAACATCTAGACGGTCATGGACGAGCTGCTCGAGCTCTATGTATGTGTTGACTGTCGTATCGTTGACCGAAATGACCATAGCCCCGCCGCGCATCCCGGCATCGTATGCCGGACCGTCACGCTTAACGTCCCCGATCATAGGCCTCGAATAAGAGAATATCCCGACGATCAGCCTTTCCTCTTCCTCGTCCCACGCCGGAGACACATCGATTTCGAGGGTATCGGTGAGCCTCAGGACCACGAATCTCGATATCGCTTCCTCATCGTAAGTGATGAGATCGGATATCTCCTTGCCCGCTTCTACAAGCTCGCCGTTGATCGACAGGACGACGTCGCCCGGCATGAACCCCGCGGCCTCGGCGGGTGAATCAGGTGTCACATTGACGATAATGTCTCTCGGGTTGGCGACATAGACACCCTGTATCCAGACGCTCATAATAAAAAGGATCAGGGCCAGTATCGCGTTCATGAACGGTCCGGCGAGGACAACTGACATCCTCTGCCACGGCGTCTTGCTCCGGTAAAACCTGTCTTCCGGGATATCGTCGAGTCTGCCGTCTTTTTCGGCCTCTCCGCCGTCCACATTCTCCGTCTCACCGGCCATTTTCACATATCCGCCGAATGGAAGCACGGAGATCGCGTATTCCGTCTCGCCGATCCGTTTCTTGAGGATCTTCGGGCCGAAGCCGATCGAAAAAGTGACAACGTATATACCGTTGAGCTTGGCGGCCACGAAATGACCTGCCTCATGCACGAATACGACGATACTCAGTACGAAAACGAACGCTGCTAATGTCAGAAGCATGTATCCTCCATGATCAGGCGACCGGTCCGCCGTGTTTTTCCTTCAGGTATTCGCGCGCCCAGCTGTCCGCCGCGAGGACTTCCTCGACGGTCGCAGCTGGAGACACAGTATGCGCAGAGAGCGCCTGTTCTATCCAGTCGATAATATCAAGAAATCCTATTCTCCCCGAAAGGAACGCCTCGACCGCTGCTTCGTCAGCAGCATTCAGTACGGCCGGCGCTGTTCCGCCGCTGGCGGCCGCCTCCATCGCGAGCGCGAATGCCGGATACTTCTGCGGTTCGAATGTATGAAAATCGAGCCTCGAGAGTTCTTCCAGCGACAACTGCTCCCATGGAAACTGCACCATCCCCGGATGGTAGAGGGAGCTGATGATCGGAAGCTTCATGTCAGCCGGTCCGAGATGCGCCATCAGCGACCCATCCCTCAGCCTGGTGATTCCGTGCACACGGGACTGAGGATGAATCACCACGCCTATCGACCCGTAATCAAATCCGAACAGCCAGTGCGCCTCGATCACTTCGAGTCCCTTGTTGAGCAGGTGCGCCGAATCGACCGTCACTTTCCTGCCCATCTTCCATGTCGGATGGTCCAGCACCTGCGAGACCGTTACCTCCCTGAGTCCAGCAAGTTCCCTGCCGAAGAAGGGCCCTCCTGACGCTGTAAGGATGATCTCTATCGTCTCGTCCTCGTGTCCCTTCAGACATCTCGCAAGTGAGAAATGCTCGCTGTCTACCGGTATCACCCTCGCCTTTCCGGTCTGGATCAGGCGGTCCACGATCTCCCCGCCCGTGACGAGCGATTCCTTGTTCGCAAGAGCCACATCGCATCCTGCCTCGAGGGCTCTTACTGTAGGAACGAGACCGGCCACACCGACAAGGGCATTGATGACAAGGTCAGGCTTCGGATCCGACAGGAGGCCGATCAGCCCTTCCAGCCCGGTACCTGTGCTCCGTTCGGCCAGGTCCCCGTCCTCCGCCAGGAATCTCGCAAAGGCATCCTCATCTCTGAGAGCGAACCTCGATCCGGAAAACTCCCTCAGCTGGAGGCCGAGTTCGCCTATGTTGTTTCCAGCCGCAAGACCGGTGATCTCGAAGTCATCCGGTGCGTTGGAGATTATCTCGACCGCTGCCTTCCCGATAGATCCGGTCGAGCCCAGTATGACGATCTTTTTCTTCTGCCTGTGTTCCATATCAGACCTTCAGAACAAAATATCTGAGTGCGTAGTATATCAGCGGCGCGGTAAACAGAAGCGAATCGAACCTGTCGAGGATTCCGCCGTGCCCCGGAATCGAAGTGGCCGAATCCTTTATTTTCGCGTCCCGCTTTATCATCGACTCGACGAGGTCCCCTGTCTGTCCTATGACCGAGGCAACTATCGCCAGTACCACCGCTTCGGTAAAGCCGAGATGAGTGTCCATCAGCATGCGCACGATGAGTATTCCCGCTATCGAGAGAAATGTACCCCCGATAGCTCCCTCCACTGTTTTCCCGGGAGAGATCGAAGGGAGAAGCTTACGTCTTCCGAACATCCTTCCAAATGTATAGGCGCCTGTATCGTAGGACCACGTCAACGCGAACGCGATTATGACAAAGGTGTAGCCGGCCGAGTAATCAAGACCGGCGATTATCGGCAGCTCACGCAGCAGCATGAGATGGCTGCCGAGCCACCCGACATAAAGTACCCCGAATATCGTAACGGATATGTGGTATATGGCGTGCCCCTTGTCCCTGCGGACAAGTTCTGCGATCATGACCGCCATAAAGGTCAGCGTAAGCAGAACGTTCGCGTACATCCCCTGCTTGAGAAAAAGGTACCAAGGAAGTGCCCCGCCGCTGAGAACGCCTATCCATTTGTACGGCCTGAGACCTTTCGCTTCCATCATCCTGTAAAACTCGAAAAGGCCTATGATGATGATCAGGTCGACCAGTATCAGATAGTAGATGCCTCCCCTGTGAGCGATGATGAAGAAGCATGGCAGGAAAATGGCAGCGGCGAGCAGACGCCCGCCCAGCGAGCTGCCTTTTGATTTCTTTTTTGGTGTGTCCGTCATTTACCTCTCCTGCCGCCGATATCTCCATACCTTCTCTCGCGTCCGAGATAATCGTCGATCGCCGCGAAGATATCCGCCTCGCGAAAGTCAGGCCAGAGCACATCGGTAACGACTATCTCGGTATACGCAAGCTGCCACAGGAGAAAATTGCTTATCCTCATCTCTCCCGATGTGCGGATCAGAAGATCGGGATCGGGAATCTCGGGCGAATAGAGATATTTCGCGAACTCCTCCTCGTCGATCTCTTCCTGGTCAAGTCCGCCCCCTGCGACTTCTCCCGCGATCCGCCTGGCCGCGTCGACTATCTCGGCCCGTCCCCCGTAACTCAGGCAGAGATTAAGGATCATCCCGTCATTCGACGAGAGCGAATCTATCGTCTCGTCGAGTCTCTTTCTCGTATCCCCGGGAAGCATGTCGAGACGTCCCATCGCACGCAGGCGTATGTTGTTCTCGTTCAGCTCGAGGTACTCCGATTTCAGCACCGTTCCGAGAAATCGCATCAGCGCCTTTACTTCCTTCGAGGGCCTCTGCCAGTTCTCCAGTGAGAAAGTATAGAGGGAAAGGACGGGGATCCCGAGGCGGGCGCAGGTGCGCACAGCGATACGGACCGACTCCCGTCCGGCCTTGTGACCGGCGATCCTCGGCAGATTCCGTTTCTTCGCCCACCTGCCGTTGCCGTCCATGATGACAGCAATATGCACCGGCAGGCCCGGAGCGAGCTTGAGACGTTCGATTTCCCTGTCTATATCCATGCGGATGACCGCGTCTCTAGAATTCCAGTATTTCCTTTTCCTTCGCTTCCGACACTTTGTCGAGCACCGTGATCGAATCGTCGGTCAGTACCTGTATCTCCTTGTGGTAGCGATGATGTTCATCCTCGGAGATCACGTGGTCCTTCTCGAGCTTTTTGAGGTGCTCATTGGCGTCCCGCCTGACATTCCTGACGGCGACCTTGGCCTCTTCGATCATCCCCTTGACCGACTTGACTAGCTCGTGCCTTCGCTCTTCGGTAAGCAGAGGGATCGGAATCCTGATCAGGTTACCGTCGCTCTGAGGATTCAACCCCAGGTTCGATTGCTGGATCGCCTTGACCACTTCTCCGACCATCGGCTTCTCCCACGGCTGGACCGTAATAAGCTTGGCGTCAGGGACGCCTATATTCGCTATCTGCTTCAGAGGAACAGGTGATCCGTAATAATCGACCTTGATGCTGTCGAGCAGGCTCGCTGAAGCCTTGCCCGTACGAACACCAGCCAGCTCCTCCTCGGCGATGGCGATCGACTTCTTCATATGAGCTTCCGCATTCTCGAAGATCGCGTCGACATTATCCATTACTACCTCCTCACTGTATGATAGTACCCAGTGCCTCTCCGGCGATGACTCGTTTCAGGTTCCCCTTGGTGAGAATATCGAATACCACGATCGGTATGCCGTTGTCACGGCAAAGAGCGACCGCGGTGGCATCCATCACCTTAAGGTCCTGCCTTAAGATATCCGTGTATGTCAGTGTATCCAGTTTGGTTGCATTGGCATTGACCTTGGGGTCGCTGTCGTAGACACCATCGACCTTTGTACCCTTGACAAGGGCGTCTGCCCCTATCTCCGCAGCCCTGAGGGCTGCTGCTGAATCAGTGGTGAAATACGGATTGCCCGTGCCCCCTGCCATCAGGACGATGCGTCCCTCGCGAAGATGACGCAGCGCCTGGCGGCGGACAAATCTCTCCGCGGCTACCTCGAGAGAAAAGGGCGTCATCACTACAGCTTCCACCCCTGCCCTCTCGAGCGCTCCCTGGAGCGCGAGGGCGTTGATCACAGTGGCCATCATCCCCATATAGTCGCACGAGACCCGGTCCTCGCCCTCGGTGCAGAGAACGGCGCCTCGAAGGATGTTTCCGCCTCCTGACACGACGGCCAGCTCGATCCCGGTCTCATGCGCCTCGATCAGCTCCCGAGCGAAATCATCGACCTTTTCCATGTCGATACTGTGCCCTTCGCTGCCGAAGACCTCGCCGCTGACTTTCAGCAACAGCCTTCTGATCTCCGGTCGTGTGCTCATCGAGTCTCCTTCCATAAAAAAGCGCAGGAGCATACAGCCCCCGCGCTCTGTCTATTCAAAGGTCAGCGCTTTATCGCTTTCCCCGTTGCTCAGGATGCTTCCTCCCCCAGTTGGAAACGGGCAAACCTCTTGATGATCATATTCTCGCCAAGCTTGCCGATCGTCTCCTTGAGAAGCTCCTCTACCTTTACCTTGTCGTCCTTGATGAACGCCTGCTCGAGGAGCACGACCTCACTGTAGAATTTTTCGACCTTACCTTCAACGATTTTATCGAGCACCTTCTCAGGTTTCCCGGACTCGATGGCCTGGTTGCGGAAGATCTCCATTTCCTTCTTGAGGACGTCCTCGGGGATATCCTCTCTCTTGACTACGAGGGGCGCCGCTGCCGCTACCTGCATGGCAAGGTTCCTGCCGAGAGCCTGGAAGTCATCGGTCTTGGCGACGAAATCCGTCTCGCAGTTGAGCTCGACGATTACGCCGAGTTTGTTGTTGCTGTGTATGTACGAGAATATCTGGCCCTCGTTTGCCGCCTTATGCGCGCGTTTGGCAGCAGATGAAAGGCCCTTTTCCCTGAGAAATTTCACGGCTGCTTCCACGTCGCCTTTAGACGCCATAAGGGCTTTCTTGCAGTCCATCATTCCTGCGTTTGTCATCTCCCGCAGTTCCTTGACCATCTTCGATGTGATCTCCATCTTGAATTCCTCCGTAATGTTCCAGCCGGGCTGATCCGCTATTCGGACTTCTCTCCGGTCTTATTCTCATCTTTTTTTTCGGCCGGCTTCACCTCGGGCGCGGCTGCCTCTTTCTTGACCGGAGCGGGCCTGTCGGGCCTGTTGTCCCTGCGGTCGGACTGCCTGGGGCCGCCCTTCTTCGCCGCCTCTGCCTTATCCTTCTTATCGAGGAAGTCCTTGTTCTTCAGGTAGCGGGACCTGCCCTCGATGATCGCGTCGGAAAAAGTCTTCGTAAAGAGCTTGATCGACCGGATCGCGTCATCGTTCGCCGGAATGGCAAAGTCGAGGTCATCAGGATCACTGTTTGTATCGATAAGACCGACCAGGGGGATGCCGAGTTTCTTGGCTTCCTTGATCGCGATTTCTTCCTTCTTTGTGTCGAATACGATGAGACAGGATGGGGCGCCCTTCATCCCGCGGATTCCCGAGAGAACCTTGAGGAGCTTCTGCTTGTGCTTTTCGAGCACGAGCCTCTCCTTCTTAGAAAGCTGCTCGATCCGCCCGTCTTTCTCCATCGCTTCCATGTCGTCGAGACGATCGAGACTGAGCTTGATCGTCTTGTAGTTCGTCAGTGTGCCACCGAGCCAGCGCTCGTTGATATAGTACATATCGCATCGCTGCGCATCCTCGCGCACGGAGTCTTTCGCCTGTCTCTTGGTCCCGACGAAAAGAACCGTCTTGCCTTCGGATGCCATCTGGACGATGGTGTCATATGCTTTCTGGAGTGTCTCTAGAGTCTGGCGCAGATCGATGATGTATATCCCGTTCTGCTCCTTAAAAATATAGGGCTTCATCTTCGGGTTCCAGCGTCTTGTCTGGTGTCCGAAGTGAACGCCCGCTTCCAGCAGGTCCTTGATCTGGACTTCCACTATTTCCTCCCTGGTTATTCCTCCATCCCTCCCTGGGAGCGTCCAAAACGGGCTTCTGTCCGTCACCGTGGACCTTGCGGAGAGATGTGTGTCCTTGATATTCTATCTCTTGGAGAACTGGAACTTCTTCCGTGCTCCGGGCTGTCCGTACTTCTTCCTCTCCTTCTCCCTGGGGTCTCTGGTGAGGAACCCGCCAGACTTCAGTACCTTCTTGTGGGTATCGTCATGCAGCAGTATCGCTCTCGAAATTCCGAGACGAAGCGCTCCCGCCTGGCCCGCCGTACCGCCGCCGGCGACAGTCGCCTTCACGTCGTATGTCGCATCTGTGTTGGTCACGGCCATGGGCTGACGTACGAGAAGCGTCAAACTGTCCCTCTTCATGTAAGCGGCGAGCTCCTCACCGTTAACGGTGACTGTGCCCTTGCCCTCACTGAGATAGACACGCGCTACTGCCGATTTCCTTCTTCCCACCGCATGGTAGATCTCTTTTGCCAAGTCTTTACACCTCCTTCCGGCCGAAAATGTGCCGGTGACAGCACGAACCATCGAACATCACTAGAGCGCGAGCTCCTTCGGCTGCTGCGGCTCGTGCGGATGCTTCGCGCCTGAGTAGACCTTGAGTTTCTTAAGGAGCCTGCGGCCGAGCTTGTTGTGGGGGAGCATCCCCTTGATGGCGTGTGTAACGGCGAAGGTAGGATCCTTCTCCATCTTCTCCTTCAAGCTGATAAGGCGGATGCCGCCGGGGTACTTGGTGTGGCTCCAGTAGGTCTTGTCTTCCATCTTGTTGCCGGTAACGTGGATCTTGTCGGCGTTAACAACGATCACAAAATCGCCCACATCCATATGCGGGGCGTATCCGGGCTTGTTCTTGCCCCTGAGGATCGTCGCGACTCTGGTCGCCAGCCTGCCGAGCGTCTTCCCGCTCGCGTCCACTACATACCAGTCTCTCTCAAACTCTCCAGGTTTGAGAATCGTGGTCTTCTGCATTTTTCAGTCCTCCGTACACTTTTCCGATATATTTCGGTAAAGAAGTTCAAATATATATGGGTTAGCTGATGATGTCAAGCCGCGTTTGACGCGATGGACCGGTCATCACGGCTTCAGGATCCCCGCCTCAAGGGCAGCAACACGGATCTTTCCCGCATCGGGGGCCTTGATCACACATGTCTCTGTAATTATTGCAGTTATAAGTTCCGCAGGCGTCACGTCAAAGGCCGGGTTGTAAGCCATCGCCTCTTCGGGGGCCGTTTTGACCCCGGCGAAAGACTTGACCTCCCCGGGATCGCGCTGCTCGATCGGTATGCCGGAACCCTCTTCGATGGTCAGGTCGAAGGTCGACCATGGGGCGGCGATATACATCGGGACGCCGTATTTCTCGCAGAGGACCGCCAGAGCGAGCGTGCCTATCTTGTTCGCTGAATCGCCGCTCAGGACTATCCTGTCCGCCCCTGTCACTACGGCGTCGATCCGGCCGGCGGCGAACAGGGACGCTGCGGCGTTGTCGCAGAGAACGGTCACATCTATCCCGGCACGGACCATCTCCCACGCGGTGAGCCTTGCCCCCTGGAGCAGCGGCCTCGTCTCGTCGGCGAATACGGAGAGCCTTTTGCCCTGTTCATGCGCCGTCTTGATGACAGCCAGTGCAGTTCCGTAACCGGCCGTCGCGAGCCCTCCCGCATTGCAATGGGTCAGGAGGGTCATCCCGTCGGTGAGCAGTACCGCTCCGTTCTCCCCGATCCGGCGGTCGGTCTCCAGTTCCCCGTCATGTATCGCGAAAGCCTCGGCTGATACATTCTCCGCCAGAAGCTTGATATCGTCCCCGCTTCTCGCTATCGCCTTCTTCATCCGTTCGAGGCCCCAGAAAAGGTTCACGGCGGTCGGCCTCGTGGCGGCGAGCATATCGGCAGCCTCGATAAGACTGGCCGCGACAGCCGATCCATCGATGCCCGATGGATCGAAAGGAACATGGGGTGATCCGTGATCGAATATGAAATCAGGCGGATCATCAAGACTCTCGATTATCAGGTTCTCAAGCTCGAGAAGGACGCCGTGCGCAGCCGCGACTCCAAGTGCAGGGGCGCCCCGGACCTTCAGGACCCGGATAGCCGCGGCGAGTTCCCCGGGATCCCTGAGAGGGACGTACTTCTCTTCGGCAGGCAGAAGCGTCTGGTCCAGTATAACGACCATCCCCCTGATATAATCCACTGTCTGTATGACTGTATCCATTTACTCCCCTACCACGCTGAAATGGACCCTGCGGCTGCGGGGTCTGTTATCGAATTCAAGAAAGACTATCTGCTGCCACGTCCCGAGGACCAGCTCACCGCCCGATACCGGCACAGTGACCGACGGCCCGATGAGCGCCGACCTGAGGTGCGAGAATCCGTTCCCGTCCCCCCATGTCGCGTCATGGCCGTACATCACCCCGGAAGGGATGATCCGCTCGAAGAAGGCTGGCAGGTCGCGCAGCAGTCCCGGTTCGTACTCTATTGTCGTGATCCCCGCCGTCGAGCCGGGGACGATGACGGTCATCTGTCCGGTAGTGACTCCGCTGTCGACGATAAATCCACGAGCCTCGTGTGTGATATCGACTATCGTCCCGTCTCCATCCGTATCAAACCTGAATTCGGCCTCGTGCGTGATCACTGTTTCATCCCTTCGAGCTGACGGAACATGCTGAAGAGCCTGGCGACAGGCAGCCCCACGACGTTGAAGTAGCACCCCTCGATCCTGTCGATGAATGCCGAGGCATATCCCTGGATCGCGTAGGCGCCGGCCTTGTCGAACGGCTCCCTCGTCTCGATATAGAGTGAGATCTCCCTGGGGCTGAGTTCGCGGAAGAAGACCTTCGTACTCTCCGCCTCGATCACCCTTCTGCCAGGAGGGGCGATAAGGGCTATTCCGGTTACGACTTCGTGCACTCTTCCCGAGAGCTTCGAGAGCATCTCCGCCGCTTCTTCAGGTCCTGATGGTTTCCCCATCACCTCTCCCTCACAGAGCACGATCGTATCGGCCGCGATTATAGTCTTTCGGGGCCGAGTCATCTGCGCGTCTACACCCTTGATCTCGGCGAGCAGCTTGGCACTCTCTACAGGATCTGTCCAGGGTACCTCGGACTCGTCGACATTCGCGGGAAGGACCTCGAACTCGAACCCGAGGTTCTGGAGTATTTCCCTGCGTCTCGGCGAGGCCGAGGCAAGCAGAAGCCTTTCCTGGATCTCAAAAGAAAGAAACGGATTCATCCCATCTCCCTGTCAACGATAAGTGTCACCGGGCCGTCGTTGACGAGCTTGACATCCATCATCGCGCCGAACTCTCCCTCGGCCGTCTTCGGCCACTTCGAGGTCACATTGTCCACGAACTCCCTGTAGAGACTGAGCGCCTCGGGGCCCGGTGCGCTGTCGGTATATGCAGGCCTGCGTCCCTTGCGGCAGTTTCCGTAAAGGGTGAACTGCGAGACTACGAGCACTTCACCACCGGTCTCCATGACGGAGAGGTTCATCTTCCCCGCATCGTCCTCGAATATCCGCAGGTCGAGGCACTTGCGCGCCATCCAGTCGAGGTCCTCCGGGCCGTCGCCTGTCCGGAAAGCCGCCAGCACAAGTATACCCCGGCCTATCGACGCGATCGTCTTACCATCGACGACTACGCTCGCCTCGCTCACTCTCTGCACTACTGTACGCATTGGACCTACCGCTATATTTTTTCCTGAAGGGCCGCGGGCTTCTCCGTCTGATGTATCAGTGTCACCTGTATCTGGGCCTCTTCCCTGTCCTTCCACACATTCCGCCTCAGGTGGGCAATAACGTCTATCTTCCCTCCGATGACATTGAGTGGCTCCCAGCTCTTGCCCAGTGAGAAGCCGATCATCTCGAGCGAAGTCCCGTCAGCATTCGAGACCGCGAGCCTGAGGTGATGCTTACCGACGATCCTCGTCTTTTCCAGTACGTCGAGGTCGCGGATCATAACAAGTGGTTCAGCGTTCCCCGGGCCGAAAGGCGCGAACTGTTCTATGAACGATATGAGTCCCAGGTCACAATCTTTGAGCGCGATCTCGGCGTCGGCGTATATGTGTGAATGCCCCTCGCTGTCGCCGATCGCTTCGCCTACGACCTTGTTGAAACACTTGTTGAAGGAGGGGATATCTTCCTCTTTTATCGAGAATCCACCCGCTTCCCTGTGCCCTCCGAAGGCGGAGAGAAACTTCGAGCATTTCTCCAGAGAGTCACGGATATTTATTCCGCCCGATGACCTTACCGATCCCTTCCCGATACCGTCACGTACGGCGATCAGTACCGAGGGCACACCGTAGTTCTCCGCCAGCCTTGCCGCCCCTATCCCGACGACACCCTCGTGCCAGGAGGACGACGAGAATACGAGTGCGTTAGGCTCGCTCCGTTTCAGCATTATGTCGGCGAGGTAACAGGCCTCATCGGTGACCTGGCTGTCGTGGGCCCTCCGCTGCTTGTTCGTTTCCTCGATCTCCTTCGCGATGGCTCCAGCCTCCTCCGCGTCATCCGTGGTGAGCAGCTCTACCACCCTGCGCGCGCTTCCTATCCTGCCGGGGGAGTTGAGCCTGGGCACTATTGTGAAGCATATCTGCCTGGCCGAGAAGCCGGAGGCAGCCAGTCCGCATTCTTTCCTCAGGGCATCGAATCCCGGTCTTTCCCATTTCCCCAGTTCCGCCATGCCCAGCGCAACCAGGGATCGGTTCTCGTCCACGAGAGGGACATAGTCGCCGAGTGTCCCGATGGCTACAAGGTCGAGAAGGCGGCCGAGCTTCATATCGACGCCCATATCCTTCTCCACGCCCTGGAGAAGCTTGTACGCTACTCCCGCCCCGGACAGCTCGGTAAACGGATATGTCTCGCCTGGAAGCTTGGCGTTGATAAACGCCTTCGCATCAGGGACCCTCTCCCCGATCT
Organism: Candidatus Krumholzibacteriia bacterium; assembly: GCA_963836185.1. Classification (GTDB taxonomy): domain Bacteria; phylum Krumholzibacteriota; class Krumholzibacteriia; order Krumholzibacteriales; family Krumholzibacteriaceae; genus JAUWCL01. Next base: position 1,422,026 of record CAWIIQ010000001.1, on the reverse strand, counting down.
CGTGATGATCCGTGATGATAACAGGTATCCCGCCCGCGGAGAGTTCCTTTACGATATCTCCATCGCTCGAACCGCAGTCGACAGTGATGACCAGGCCGACTCCCACCTCGAGGCTTCGCTCGGCGACCCGCCTGGCCATGCCGTATCCGTCCTTCTTGCGGTCCGGGACGAAGAAGTGCACATCCGCACCCAGCGAACGCAGCCCTTCGTAGAGAATAGATGCTCCGCATATCCCGTCAGCGTCATAGTCTCCATGCACCAGTATCCGCTTTTTCTCTGAAACTGCTTCACGGATAGCCTTGACCGCCTCACCCATCTCAGTGAAGAGGAACGGATCATGCAGCTTGTCCACGGAGGGCGTAAAAAACTGCTTCGCTTCTTCTACCGTGGAGACACCCCTCGAGGCTATGATCCGCGCTGCCGTGGCGGATATCCCGAGTCCCTCGCTCAGGTCTCTGATTATGCCGGGATCGATCGGCCTGACGAGCCAGGAAGACATATGAGCCTTTCGTATCTATGGTGCAATAAAGTACGGCGGAGCGGACTCGTAAGCCGAGTTCTGTCCCTGTCCGCGAGCGGACAGGTGATGATCATTTATCTGGGGCCGGCGTCTCCGCGGGCCACGATCGACCTACCCGAGAGTCAAGCGAAGCGGGCCGCTTCTCCTCTTCTATTTGGTCTTTCTCCGGGTGGGGTTTACCTGGCTGCCTCCGTCACCGGGGGCACCGGTGAGCTCTTACCTCACCATTTCACCCTTACCACCGGCAAGCCGGTGGCGGTATATTTTCTGTGGCACTTTCCTTGGGGTCACCCCCACTGGGAGTTACCCAGCACCCTGCCCTGTGGAGCTCGGACTTTCCTCGAACACCCCGAAGGGGCCGCGATCATCCCGTCCGCTCCGCCGTACAGATTCTGTCCGGACAGTCGTCCGGCTCAATATATCACAGTGAAGGCCCGAGGTCAAAGGATGGGGGGATCTAACTTCCAGCAGGAGCTTCGTCCAGGATCTCGTTGGCCAGCTTGTCGGCCGCGGCGTTTCCGACCCTCGGAACATGCTCCCAGACGCAACTACTGAATCCTGCAGCGAGCTCCCGGGCCTGTCCCGCGAGAACGGCGAGGTTCTCGTTCTTGATCTTGTACTCGCCTCTCATCTGTTTAACGACGAGTTCGCTGTCCATCCGGACAGTTACGTTCGACACACCGAAATCAGCCGCCAGTTCGAGAGCAAGGATGCAGGCGCTGTATTCTGCTACATTGTTAGTCGCCTTTCCAAGTCTCTTTGCCCGGGAAGTAAGTTCGTTCCCCTCCGTATCATAAGCCACCACCGCCGCCGCGGCAGGGCCGGGATTACCTCTGGACGCACCGTCCGCGTGGACGATCAGCTCCGATATCGTCATGCCGGTAATATCCACTGTCTTTGCCGCAGTACCTGCCGATACCGGCTCCTGTACGGGGCGGTCCGCGTTGATCTCCACACCCAGGATAGCGGCCATCTCCATCAGAGCTTCCACCGCTTCTGCCCTGGCAAGATAGCCAGCCTGCTCCCATGCATTATCGAGAGGAAGTCCCCCGGCCAGCAATTCGAGAAGTCTCTTGAGGCTGTTCTTCTTCATCAGGGGTCCTGTCCTTCGTCTACCGGGAAATATATCATGATCCGTCCGCAGGCCTCGCATGTCAGGATAGTATCGTTTCGCCTTACCTCATGCGCGTGCTGAGGTGGAACGCGGCTGAAGCACCCCTGGCAGACATCGCCGATGAGATTTGCAACGCCCGAATCCCCTTTGACCTTCAGGATACGCTCGTATCTATTTCTGATCTTATCGGTCATAAGGGGCAGTGTCCTGGCCTTCTCTTCCTCGAGTATTACCAGGACCGCTTTCGCTTCCTCGATCTTGTCTTCCCAGTCCTTCTTCGCGGCAAGCTTCGCATCCTTCTCGGTGTTTATTATCTCGGTAGCCGCCTCGACTTCCTTTTTCTCGGCTTCCATCATGTCCAGAAGCTCCAGTATCCGGCTCTCATGCTGGTCTATCTTCTTCTCCAGGAACTGGATCTCGGAGGTCTTCGCCGCGTACTCCTTGTTGTCCTTCGCGGTCAGTTGTTCGTTCTTTTTCTTATCGATAGCCGCTCGCTCATGCTTCACATCGAGTTCCAGCTGGACCTTTTCTTTCTTCAATTTCTCCAGTTCAGCCTCAGCCGCGGTATAGTGCTCGTCCATTTCACGCACTTCCTTGTCGAGCCTGCTGATAGTCAGCGGGGCCGTCTCGAGAAGCCTTTTGTTCTCCTGCATCTCGAGATCTTTCCGGGACAGCTGGATCAGAAACTGGATGTCACTTTCGACCGTCATAGTCAATCTGCACCTCTCGCCGATAAAAAAAAGGCTTCCCGGACGGGAAGCATCAGATAAGGCATGCCGATATCGTACCCGGACTTGCCGGGCCGCGGAGCGATAAGATTGTTGTAGACTCTCTCCATGCCTGTCGTTTCGTTTTCAAAGATCGGACAATGAAGAGAGAAGCGTATAGGAATACCTTTGGGTGGTCAAGGATTTTTTACTGCAGAAAAACCGGGTATATCAATGATACATCGGAATGGGCGACTCTTCGAGAGCGGCTGCTTCCAGGCTGGTTGTCTCATATGAGAACTCCCTGACCGACCAGGAAGCCCCTCCATCCCTCGTTGAAAGCACTACGGTATACGAGACCGAACGGCCATCGATGATCTCTTCGCGTCCCTTGCCCGCTATCCAGCCGTATGTCGCGTCTACGAAATGCACGGTGCGCAGGTCTACTATCCTCTCGTCCGCTGGCGCCACATCGTCCCATGTCGCTCCCCCGTCGACCGTTCGCAATATCGAGTTCTTTCCCACACCGATGACCGACATCGCGTCGTGAACGAAGAATTCGCGTACCGTAGCCATCTCCAGCTGTGTACTCCAGGTACGCCCGCCGTCCCCCGTCTTCATCACGGCAGCGCCTCCGGCCCATCCGGTCAGCCTGTCATGAAACTCGATCGTGACTATACCCCTCAGGACAGAGGCGTTCGATCCGGGAACGGCCGACCAGTTCAGCCCGCCGTCTTCGGTCACGTATATCAGCTCAGGATCGGCTTCGGTCCACTGGCTTCCCATAAGGAAGGAGCAGTCTTCGTCGACAACGGTCATCGACCAGGCACCCCTGTACTCTACGATTGGGAGCCAGTTGTTTACCCAGTCACTCCCCCCGTCCTCGGTCACGAATACTCCGTGATATCCTAGAATAAAACCTTCTGTATCATTGACAAACATGACCTCGAAAAGGTCGTCCATCTGGGGATATCCGGTGAAGATCTTTCTTTCCCATGTATGCCCGCCGTCAACGGATGAGTAAAGTTTCCCCTCATTGCCCACTACCCAGCCGTTCTGCGTGTCTGAGAAGTAGACCCCTCTCATGTCGAGCTCATCTATCTTGACAGGCGTCCAGGTATCACCACCGTCATCCGTGAGGATGGCCGTACCCTGCCTGCCGACAACCCAGCCGTGATCCGTGTCAGAAAAATACAGATCGTTCGCTCCGAGCAGCTCGTTCTTGATTTCCAGGGGCGGATCGGGCTCGACCGACCTGTCCTCCGAGCATGAATGCGTTTCGAAGATCATGAATACGATGATCAGGAGGGCGAGTAGGACGCTGCGCCTGAGTTGCATTATTGACTCCCGCTGTTGCAAAGTAAAGCTATGTGGAATAGCGTCTTATGGCCGCCGCAAAAATGCCGGGCAGCATAAAATATTATATATCAGCGACATAGCTTCCCGCGCCGCATTTCGCTCCGCCATAGCGCACGCAGAGCGGGAAAACATGAGAAATCCCACGCAATCTTCAGGCCGGATAAGGAGCCTTTAACAGGGTATATACATCAATTATATATCTTCGGGCGCGATATGCCAGAGGAGCTTCCAGTCATTACTGTCGCTACGCTCAAAACAGGAGACCTCGGCAGTCCTGAACTCTGTGTTCCATCCACATACATTGCCGCGGGTCAGCTCGCATGACAGAAGTCCCATGAAGGGCATATGGCCGACGAGCATCGCGCCAGGTGACGAGGCAAGAATGGCATCCCAGCCTTCGATATCGTCATTGGGCTTGAGTCCCGGCTCCTCCCTCACTCCTCCCGGAGGATCGAGCCTAGAAGCGAGGACTTCCGCGGTCTGCCTGGCCCTTGTCTTCCCACTGTGTACGATGATCTCGGGAGAGACATCCCCCCTGCCCGCAAGATGATCGGCGACCTTTGTTATCTCCCGCATCCCTTCTTCGGAAAGCGGCCTGGCTGGATCTACTGATGCGTTGACTGGCTGGGCGTGCCTTACGAGGTATGCTTTCAATATCTTCTCCGTTCGCTGTATCTTCCTAACTTATGAACCTTATAGTAAACGGGTACCTGTAATGTTCACCGTTGCTCGCCTTCACCGCCGCTATGATCGGGAATATCACCATGATGAGCCCGACCGCGATCACCAGGAAGAGTCCGATCACGACTACAGTAAGCAGTATACTGATCATCGCCGCGATAAACATCGTGATCTGGAAGTTGATAGCTTCCTTTCCCTGCTCTTCTACAAAAGGGTGCTCATCTTTCTTGATCAGCCAGACCACCAGCGGGCCGAGCACAAACCCGATACCGTTACCTATCAATCCGGTCAGCGCCATGATGTGACACAACGCCGCCCATTTTCTCCCATCAGGATCCTGCTCGATATCCATCATCTCTGTCCCTGCTTTCAAGTGACCGTCTTGAAGTAAACCTTTTTCTCCATCTCTCTTATCTCTACGGTGATCTGCAGGGAAAGTTCGCCTGCCAGGGGAGAATAATATCCCTCGAGGTACTCTATGCAGTCCTCGCCGATCCTCCGCTTTGATTCCGGGGTACGCCCCGAGAGGATTCCCACCTCGAGATGGACGAAGGCGTCCCTCTCTCGCCCCTTCCCGACAAGGTACTCTTCTCTTCTGACAAGCCTGCACTTGAAATTCTCTACGGGTATCTCCCCCGCCGCCGATATGACCGAGGCGATCTCACCGAGGATCACCTCGCTGTCTATCTTCTCCCTGATATTGGACGAGTATTCGAGAACGACCTGAGGCATGAAGGCTCCTTTGACATGGAAAGTCTTTGCATGAAGAGATTATTACGAAACGCGGAGATTGACAACCCCGAGGTCAGATGTCCTCGACGAATATCACGCGTACGACATCGGTCAGCACTCTCCCCTTATGCCTGTGTTCCGCGCCGTCAGGGATAAAGACCCCGTCTCCGGCCTCGTATACGAAAGTACCGGAGTCGAACTCGAGCTCGAACCTTCCCTCAAGGAGATAGCCGTGATGGCCCTTGTCGCACCAGTGAGGTTCCATATCGGCACTGTACTCTACGAGCCGAACCCGCCTCGCGCCATCCGAGAGGACCTTCTGCCTCATCCCGGGGATCGGGGATTCCCATTCGAGGCCGTCGAATTCGATCTTGTATATCATATGCTCTCCATCATTCCGACAACACTTCCGTTTGAAAATACGCTTTGACCGGAGGGGAAAAGAGAAGAACAGCCGCTGAGATGAGATGTATCAGGGACATTCCGAACAGAATATATACATACGGTTCTGCGACAAGCATGAAGAGCATCCAGAATCCGCCGGCTATGCCCGTCATGCCCGATATCACAAACAAGACTATCGCTGCGATGCGTACCCAGGGTACACCCCTGTATAGAGAGTAAAAGAATATGACGGAAAGAACGAGGTGGATGAGCTGCTGCGGGAGAGCTCCCTGAACACCGAAGGCACTTACATAGACTGTCGCCGCTACTGATGCAAGCAAGTTGACGATGATCAGAGCCAGAATGATTCCCTGCCCTTTACTCTTCCTGTTCATCGACATCTTTCTGGTAGACTTCCAGTGTCTCCATATCACCCCTCGGGGTATAGCGGACCGATTCAATGACGAGCCGCCCCTCGACGATTGAAAAGAGTTGAACCGATTCCATCTCGAACTCAATGTCGCCGCGCTTGATGTGGCTTATCGAAGAGATCTTGAGGATCTGCCCTTTCTCGAGCCATTTCAAGGTCGATTCCTGCTTGCCGAAATCTGTCTTGTTCTTCGACTTTTTACCTTCGAGTGAATACTTCAGCTTTGTCTTCTGCTCCTTGCCTTCGCGGTTCTCCCGGATGATAGTGACCTTGAGGTTCTTCTCGTCCTGTTCGATCTTCATCTGCGAATCACGGGGTCTTCGTTTCTTGCCGTCGCGGTCGACACCGAAATCACTAAGTTCTTTGTTGAGCTTCCATTTTCCGGAAAAATCGATGCTCTTCTGTTGAGAGCGCACTGGTGCGGTAAGTGCTATTGATACGGCGAGCAGTATGAAAGTCATGTAACGCATTGAAGCCTCCTGAAGTCAGTTTGGTAAAGGGAATTGTAGCACGCCGTGCATGTTGTAGTCTACACAGCATCGCCGCCCCGGGGACGGGGCGGCGATGAGATTGGTGGGCCCAACAGGATTTGAACCTGTGACCGACCGGTTATGAGCCGGGAGCTCTACCGCTGAGCTATGGGCCCTGATTTTTCTTTTCAGGTTCGGCAGATGGGGAAACTATCATCCTCCATCCGAATCCGCAATTATTTTTTTAGCGCCTATATGTCTATGTACCCCTTGAGTTTTCTGGCGCGGCTCGGATGCATCAATTTTCTCAGCGCCTTCGCCTCTATCTGGCGAACCCTCTCTCTTGTCACCTTGAAGATCGTACCGACTTCCTCGAGCGTCCTCGGTGTTCCGTCGCCCAGGCCGAACCTGAGCCTTACGACCTTTTCCTCCCTCGGGGTCAGGGTGGCGAGCACCCTTGCGACCTGGTCCTTGAGCATCGAGTGGGCCGCCGTCTGGTCGGGTGACGAGGCGCCCGTGTCTTCGATGAAGTCACTGAGATTGCTGTCGTCATCCTCGCCTATCGGCCTGTCAAGCGAGATAGGCTCCATCGAGGCCTTCATCACGCTCTTGACCTTGCCGACAGGATAATCGAGGCGGCTCGCGACCTCCTCGGGGGTCGGCTCGCGGCCGAACTCCTGGATCAGCTTCCGCTGTGTGCGCGAGACCTTGTTGATCGCCTCTATCATGTGCACCGGGACCCTGATGGTCCTCGCCTGGTCGGCGATCGCCCTGGTGATCGCCTGCCTGATCCACCAGGTGGCGTAGGTGCTGAACTTGTACCCCTTGCGGTAGTCGAACTTGTCCACTGCACGCATCAGCCCGCTATTCCCCTCCTGGATAAGATCGAGGAACTCGAGGCCGCGGTTCGTGTACCGTTTGGCGATTGAGATGACGAGGCGGACATTCGCCTCGATCATTTCCTGCTTTGCCCTTTCAGCCTTGCGCTCTCCGAATCTCACGTCGCGTACGATCTTCTTCAGAGAGATGTACTCGACATTCTCCCTCTTTTCGATCGCCCGGCACTCACGCTCGATGACCTTTATCCTGCTGGAGAAATCGGTGAGGTTGTCCTTCGACCACTTGACCTTCTTCTTCAGCTCCGACTTGGCCTTGGTCGAGCGGCCGTTCATTATCTTCAGGGCATCGCGGACTTCATCCGCCGTCATGCCGATGAACTTCTCGTATTCGCGAAGCTCTTTGTTGTGCTTCTCGAGTTCCTGGAGGATCTCCTTGTTGCAGTCGACGATAAACACGATCTGATTCGGATGCAGTTTTATCTTGGCGTATTTTTCCTTGAGCTTCTTGTTCTTGTCCTCGAGCAGTTTTGTCAGCTCGGCTTCCTTCTTCTTGCTGATCCGCTTGCGAAGCTTCGATTTCATCTCATCGGTCTCGTCGCGCAGCTTGACTATCTGCTTGATGACCGAAGTGTATTTTTTCTGTTCCTTCTTCCCTGTGTAGTGCGGATGAAGGCCTCCCGATTCGAGCTGGAGGACTTCCTCGAGACGGACCTCCTCTTCCTCGATCTGCCTGACGTATTCGATGAGGCGATCGGTAGTCGAGGGCAGGTTGTATATCGCGTGGACTACCTTGCCGTTGCCTACTTCGATGCGCTTGGCGATCTCGATCTCGCCCGCACGGTCGAGCAGCGGGACCTTGCCCATTTCACGCAGATACATCCTTACCGGATCATCGTAGCGGACTCCGGTCGTGAGATCCTCATCCGCTTTCTTCGCTTCCTTCTGCTCACGCTTGGCCTGGGCGTCGATCTTCATCCGGGCCTTTTCGTCGGAGTCGAAGAACTCGATGTTCTCTTCACTGAGCTTGTCGTAAAGGGGAATGATATCCTCGGGATCGAACTCTGTGCCTACCAGTCCTTCGATCTCCTCGTGGAGGACATAACCCTTCTCACCGGCGAGTTTCCGGATTTCTACAAGAACTTCTTCAATCCTGTTTCGATCCATCAAGACTGAGAATCCTCCTTGATCTCCAGTTTTCCGAGCTCTCTCTCGATCTGTATGTAGGACGAGACGATCCCTATCCTCTCGGATGAAGTCTCGTCCGAACCTTCTTCTTCAAGCTGCCTCAGGCGTTCCTTCATCTCGGCCATCTCGGCCTTGAGCGATGCCTTCTTGATCCACAGCACCAGATCGTGCAGTATCTCACGCGCCGGTCCCGGGGGCGGCTCAGCGAGTACGATCTCGGCGACGAGAGCCGAGAGCTCCGGGTCGCTGATCGAGCCGGCGAACTTCGGCCCGGCCGGATCGATGTCCTTCTCGACAGCTTCCTTGAGGGCCCCGAAGAGTTTCCTGTAAATCTCCCCCTCGAGGTCTTCCTCTATCATATTTTCGGTGACCAGAGCGGCCAGGGAGGCGCTGGTAAGCGCTATCCTGAACATCACCTTCTGGTTCTCTTCTCTTTTTGTGACGGTGTGCCGAACGGGTTGTTCGACATGGGGCTTGCGTTTCTTTCCAGGCTTGAGGCTTGATCTCAGGGTATCAACAGGGATCTCGAACAGACCGGAGACCTCCTGCAGAAGTATCTCCTGCCTTACCCCGTCTTCGACCCGGGAGACCGTTGCCAGCAGATGCTCTACGACCTGCCTGTTCCGCGATGCGGTCCTGGTCCCCTTCCTGGCCTCGCCATGGAGGTAGTCAAAATAATCAGGAGCAGAACTCATCAACTTCTGGAGAGCCTCTACTCCTTCTTTTCTTATGAAACTGTCGGGATCCTCGTTTTCCGGCAAGACGACAATGCTGGTATCCAGCCCTTCTATCGACCAGCTGGTCAGCTGCCCTTACTGCCGCGCGTACTCCCGCCCTGTCACCGTCATTGATAATATATATGCGTTTAGCGTATCGTGCAAGGAGTCTGGCCTGATCTTCCGTCAGGGAAGTGCCGCAGACGGCACATATATTGGTGACCCCGCTCTGCCAGAGCATCAAGTGGTCCACATAACCTTCTACTACCAAGGCAGTTCTGGACTTACGGATATCGTCCTTCGTCTGGTCGAGCCCATAGAGGATCTTTCCCTTGTGATAGATCGGATTCTCCATCGAATTGAGGTATTTAGGCTCTGAATTGTCCATGACTCGTCCGGCGAAGCCCACGACCCGCCCCGGAAGGTTACGGATGGGGAACATTATCCGGTTCCTGAAATAGTCCCTGTACCCTGTCGAGCCCCTGCTCCTCATTATAAGACCCATCTCGAGGAGGGTATCCTTCTTGATCCCGGCCTCTGTGGCTGCCTTGTAGAGCGATTCCCACGAGGGGCCCGCGAAACCGATCCTGTAAGTCTCGACCAGTTCCTTTCCGAATCCCCTTCTCTCGAGGTATCCGGCTGCTTCCGCTGCTCTCCTCCAGCCCCTTGCGGAAATGTGATCTGCGCGAATTCCATCGCGTGGTAGAATGGATCGAACCTGCTGCGGTCCTCGCTGCCGGTAAGGTACCTTTCGATATCGACATTCAGCGGGCTGGCAAGTTCCTTTACGGCCTCGACGAAACCGACCCCCTCGTACTCCATGAGGAAACTGTAGACGTTTCCGCCCTTGCCGCAGCCGAAGCAATGGTATATCTGCTTTTCAGGGCTCACCATGAAGCTCGGGGTCTTCTCGCCGTGAAACGGACAGTTCGCCTTGAAATTGCGCCCGGCGCGCTTCAGGTCGAGGACATCCGCCGATCACCTCGACGATGTCGGTCCGCTCCCTGATGTCGTCTATTACATTCTCGGGTATCATCGCTGTTCAGTCGCCTTTTCCCGGTGTCTCACTCATCCGATATGAATACGGTCTTTGTCTTCGGCTTCGGAGCCTTTATCACCATGAACCTCAAGTCGGCATCACTCTCGTTGTACCAGCAGTGCACGATGTCCTTCGGGCTCTCGATCAATGTATCCGCCGTGACCTCGCGCCTTCTCTTCGCCGACCTCCACAGTACCCGTTCCTTCGCAGCACGTAGAACGCCACATCGACCGGAGTGATGTGACGCTTCAGTTTCTGCCCTGGCGTCAGAGTGATGACAGTCACCATCGCGTCGTCAGTGTTGTAAAGGTTACGGGCATCTACGCCGTGAGCGTTCTTCATTATCTCTGTATCACCCAGTTTTCTGATATTCATCGTTCCGCCTCCCTCTTATTTCAACCTGACTATCGGCACCCCGTCTCCGCCGACTGCCGGTTCGCCGGGTCTGACTTCGGCAACGCTCGGATCGTTTCTCAGCATGTCATAGACAGCCTTTTTCAAGTATTCCCCGGCCTATCCCGTGGATCACCCGTACCGTCCCCAGATCGTTCAGGGCCGCCTTGTCGATGAAAGCATCGACCTTCTCCATCGCCTCCGCCCTCTCGAGCCCCCTGATCATCAACTCGGTCTCGACCTCTCCGCCATACGGCACATTGTAACTTACCTGCGGCTTCTTCTGGCTTTGCGCTCCGCGCTTTCCGCCTTCAGCGAGGTCGCCGGCCTTTGTTTCTACCCTTATCCCTCCCGGCAGTTCCACCAGTATCCTAGCCGTCCCTTCGGCCTCGATGATCTTTCCATCCCTGCCGAGGCTCGTGACCTCGACCCACTGCCCCGGGACGAGATCCCCTGGATCGACGGGCCGCGGAGAAGCTTTCGGCCTGACAGGCCTGATCTCTTTCTCGAACTGTTCGGCCTTTTTCTGGATCTCCTCTTCGAACGTGCAATGACCTTGCGCTCCGCCTGGGCAGTACGGATATCCTTTACGAGCCGTTCCATCTCGACGCGGGTCGACTTGACTATGTCGAGCGCCTCCCTGCGCGCCTCCTGCTCGAGCTCCTCGCGGTTCTGCTCGAGGTGGTCGAGGTGGCTGCGGTAGCTGCTGACGAGGCGTTCGAGTTCCTCCTCCCTGGCGATCAGATCTTCCCGCTCGGCTGCGAGCATCCGCTCTGTCCTCTCGAGATCGGCGAGGAGCTCCTCGAGCCTCAGCGACGGGCTGGCCATCTTCTCCCTCGCCCTGCCGATGATCTCTCCGGGCAGCCCCATCCTTCCGGCTGTCTCGATCCCCCAGCTGCGGCCGGGGATCCCCATCTTCATCCTGTAGAGAGGCTGAAGAGCGTCGGGATCGAACTCAAGAGTGGCATTCTCCGCGTAAGATCCGTGTCATGCGCCCACCCCTTGAGATAACTCATGTGGGTGGTCACTACTGTCCTGGCCGCACCGCCGCGAAAGATCCTCGAGCAGAGCGCCCGCAAGCGCCGCTCCCTCCTCCGGATCTGTCCCGTCCCCTATCTCATCGACAAGGACGAGCGAGGCGGGGCCGGCGAGATCGAGGATACTGTTCATCTTGGCAACTCTCGAGGAGAATGTACTCAATGACTTCTCGATCGACTGGTCATCGCCGATATCGACAAATATCTCGGGATGATCCGGAATCACAGTGCCGTCAAGGCAGGGAAGCAGCAGGCCGTGCCTGTCCATCATGATCATAAGGCCGACCGTCTTGAGCGCCACGGTCTTCCCGCCCGCGTTTGGGCCCGAGATCACGAGTATCTTTAATTCCGCCGGGCACGAAAGGTCGAGGCCGGTTACTTCCCTGCCCTCTCCTTCATCCGCGAATCCCTTCTCCAGCAGAGGGTGCCTGGCTGCTCTGACTGTCAGTGTCCCATCAGCGCTGTGAGCGGGCCTGATACACCTGTATCTTCCCGCGAATACCGCCCTTGCCCTTACCGCGTCCAGTATAAGCAGGTTCCCCTGGTTACCGGCCAGTTCATCCCTGGCCCCGTATACCTCCCCGGTCAGAGCGGCCGAGTATCCTGAGGACCTCGTCGCGTTCGTTGCGTATGGCCGCTTCGAGGCGGTTGTTTTCCTCTACGAAATCAAGGGGCTCCATAAAGAGTGAGGCCCCGCTGCCGCTCTGGTGATGGACGATACCTTTTATATGAGATGCCTCGTCACGGGGCAGGGAGACAACGAACCTCTCCCCGCGCACTGTGACAAATTCCTCTCCCTTCCCTTTCGTGTGAGAGGATACGAAGTCCGCGCAATCCTTCCGCAATTTCGACCGAAGGCTGCCGGCCTTCTTTCTGAGCCGTGCGAGTTCGGGGCTCGCCCTGTCGAGCACCTCGAAATCGGGGCCTATCGTCTTCTCTATCTTTCTCACGATATCGTCGCGGATGGAGAATCCCGTGAGATACTCGGATAGAAGCGGCAGGTCCTCCCTGGCCCTCTCGATGAACCTGCTTACCTCGGCCGCTTTTTTCTCGGCCGCCGCGATGGCGGCCAGGCTTTCTCCGGAGGAGGTCATCCCCTTCACGCTTATCATCGACAGCTCTTCGGTGCTGTCTCTCCAGCCCGCCACAGGCAGGTCCTCTCCGTTCTGCCTGATCCTCATCAACTCGAGAGTCTCGTTCTGGCGTTTCTCGATCTCTTCGATCTTTCCGAGGATATCCTCCGAGAGAATGCTGCGCGCCGTGCGTTCAGAAGCGGCGGCGCCGGCGACCATTTCGAGGACTGCGCTGAGCTCCAGCTTTTCCGCCGCCTGCGACAATTCATCTTTCAATGCGGAACGTCTCGCGCCCTGATCCATCGAATTTCCTTTTCGGGGGATGCCGGATCAGTCTTCCTGATCCTTTTCGAGCCTGTCTTTGCTCTTCTCGAAATCTTCCTTGATATTATCGATCTTCTTCTTTGCGTCCCTGACAGCGTCGGAGTCCTTGATCCTGGCGATCTGCTCGAACTTCGCCCCGCCCGGCACATTGCTCACTACAGCGTCAAAGAGCACGGGCAGCACGGGGTAGATCGCGCCAGTAACGGGATCATCCCTCAGTTCGTCCTTTATATCGTCAGGTACCGGCAGGATCATCAACACCGAGAGCACGAGGCTGATGATCAGCACTCCCTTGAGGGCCCCGAAGAGCCCGCCGGCCACGCGGTCGAAGACTCCCATGATCGTAAGGCCGAAGAGCTTTTTCAGCCCCAGACCGACAAAATGCACACCTATGATTATCCCGATAAAGATGGCCAGCGCGGCCAGCGCAAGCGAGAGCCTGTAATCGGCCTCGGTCCTCACCTCTATCCATTCGGCAAGGGCATGAGCGAAATAGAATGCGGCGAGGAATGCCACGATGATACCAATCACTTCGAGGACCTGGCGTATCAGGCCCCTTTTCACCCCTACGATGAAAAACCAGGCCAGGACCGCGAGGATCACTATACGGAAAATATGCATCAGTCTACCCTTTGCCGCCCCTCAACTGTTCCATCGCGATCGCTTTCACGGCGCCTCCATCCGCCCGGCCCTTGAATCTCGCCATCAGCGGCCCCATCACCTTGCCCATATCCTGCGGACCGGCAGCCCCGGACTCAGCGATTATCTTCTCTACCTCGGCCCTTATCTCATCCTCGCCTGCCTGCTCGGGAAGATAGGCCATCACTATTTCGAGCTCTATGCGTTCGTTGTCGGCAAGGTCATCGCGGCCGCCCTGCTCGAAACCCTTTATCGACTCACGCCTCTTCTTCGCATAGCTGGTCAGGATGGACATCTCCTTCTCCTCACTCAGCTCACCCCTCTCCGCGAGCTGCGCGTTCTTCATCTCGCTGATCAACATCCGAAGCGTGCTGATGCGCAGCTTGTCCTTCTCCTTCATAGCCGTCTTGAGGTCTTCCTGCAGTTTTTCGGTGATTATATTTCCAGCCATGGTATCCTTTCGAGGTCAGATCCCGGATATGACTAATCGGTGAGTATATACACGCTGGACGGTGTGCGTCAACAAAAGGCGGGCGGCCCTACTCCTGCAGGTCCCTTTTGCAGAGTATCATCCCAGAGGCCATAAGGAAGGCACTCGTCTCGCTCCGGAGCCTGTTAAGGCCCAGGGAGACCCTTACAGCACCGGCTGATTCGATGGCTTCCATCTCGATCCCGGTGAATCCGCCCTCGGGACCGACCACCGCGATCATCTCACTGGATTCCCTGAGCATCCCGAAGGTAGAGGAAAAAGGCCTGCCCCCGGCATCGGCCAGGTAGATACTGCCGTAATCCTTCAGCCTTTCCACCAGACCCGGGAAAGGAGCTACCGGCTCTATCTTCGTAAACCATGGATTGCCCGACTGCTTGCAGGCCGATGCGACTTTTCTTTCAAGGCGCTCCCGTTTCTTCCCTGATTCCTTTTCGCCGCCCTTCCAGATGATCCTCTCGCACCGGAAGGGGATGATGCTCCTCACACCGAGTTCAGCGCATTTCTCGATCGCGAAATCCATCCTGTGGGATTTGATCAAAGGCATGGCGATATCGACGGCAAAAGCCGGCCCGGTCTTCGTCACCGATATGATCTCCGCCGTGACGCCGGCGCCCTTTTTCAGGCCTCCGATCGAACCGCCCGTCATGATCACGGCCCTGTAGCTTCCGCCTTTCCCGTCGAGGAGGGTCACTTCGTCGCCCGGCTTCGCCCTGACCACCTTGAAGAGGTGACGCGACTCTCCCTCGCCGAGTGAGACCGTCTCTCCCTCCCTGGGGGATCCATCTATAATGAAAAATCTCTCTGATGACATATCAGGAAGTGTAGACCTTCCTGCCCGCGGGGGGAAGGCTGTCTTTCAGCTTGACGTCGAGATCCTCGAAGACTTTCTTCTCATCGGCCGACACCTTCTGCGGCGTCCACGCTATCAGCCTGACGAGCTGGTCTCCCCTGCCATGGCCGTGCAGCCTCGGTATCCCCTTGCCGTTGAGCCGGAATATCTTGTGAGAATGGGTGCCTGCCGGGATCTTCAGCGCCGCTTTGCCTTCGATAGTGGGGATCTCCACCTTGTCCCCGAGGGTCAGCTGGCTGAATGTGACAGGAAGATCGAGCAGGATATCAAATCCATGCCTCTCGAATATCTCGTTCTCTATCTCCTCGATTACAATTATCAGGTCGCCGGGGATCCCGCCCCTCGGGGCCGAGTCCCCCTGGCCGGCCAGCGTTATATAATTGCCCGTCGAAACGCCGGCTGGGATCTTGACCTCTACGCTGCTCGTCCCCTTGACCCTTCCGTCTCCGCTGCACTTGCCGCATGGATCGGTAACAATCGTGCCTTCTCCGCCGCAGGTCGAGCAGGCAGAGACGTTGACGAAGGTGCCGAAGAGCGATCTGGAGGCCTGGCGGACTTCCCCCTGCCCCTGGCAGGTCGGACAGGTCTTGCGGTCGGAGCCCTTCGCCGTGCCCGAGCCGCCGCACTCCTGGCACTGGACCATCCTTGTGACCTTGATCTTCTTGACCGTCTCGCGGGATACTTCCTTGAGTGTGAGCTTGAGATGTATCTGAAGGTCCCTGCCTCTCATCCTCGCGCCGCCCCGTCTTCCGCCTCCCGCTGAGCCGCCGAAGAAATCAAATCCGCCTCCACCGCCTCCCATCCCGAAATCGCGCATGAACGCCCGGAGGGCATCGCTCAGATCGAAGCCGCCGCTGAAGTCGAAGCCGCCTCCGCCGCCCGCGCCGGTCATCCCGGCATGGCCGAACTGGTCGTACTGCGCCCTCTTCTCCTGGTCGCGGAGAACCTCGTAGGCCTCTGTGGCTTCCTTGAACTTCTCCTCGGCCTCGTGGTCGCCTGGATTCTTGTCGGGATGATACTTGAGAGCGAGCTTGCGGTAAGCCTTCTTTATATCATCGACCGAGACGCCCCGCTCAACGCCGAGCACCTCGTAGTAGTCCCTTTTTGTCATGCCCCATCCGGTCGCTTGAAATATCTATACGCCGGTTATTGAGATATCAGATTTTTTCAGCTACCGATCGTCTCGTCGTCGGTGCTCGCGTGATGATACATCAGCTCCGCGATCTTGTATACAGCTGTTGAGAGATTCTCCGCCGATCTGCGGATATCCTCGGGTTCGCTGTCCTCGCTCCTGACAAGCTCCTTGAGATCGTGAAGCGATCCCTCGATGACGACCCTGTCGTCCTCGGGGATCATGTCGAGATGCTCCTCCAGAGTCTTCTCGGTCGAGTAGATAAGGATCTCCGCCTCGTTGCGGACCCTGGCGACCCTTCTCTTCTGCTCGTCCTCCATAGCGTGCTCCTCGGCATCCTTTACCATCATCTCGACGTCATCCTCAGAGAGGCCGCTCGCAACCTTGATCTGGATCTTCTGCTCCTTACCCGTGCCGAGGTCCTTGGCCGAAACATGCATGATGCCGTCAGCGTCGATGTCAAATGTGACCTCGATCTGGACGACCCCGCGCGGAGCGGGAGGAAGACCGACCAGGTCGAACCTCGCCAGAGTCCTGTTGTCTGCGGCCATCTCGCGCTCTCCCTGGAGAACGTGAATGCTCACGGCGGGCTGGTTGTCTGTAGCGGTGGAGAATACCTGGCCCTGTTTGCACGGTATCGTCGTATTACGGTATATCAGAGTCGTCATCATCCCGCCGAGAGTCTCGATCCCGAGACTGAGCGGAGTGACATCGAGCAGCAGTATCTCATCTACGTCGCCTGAGAGGACTCCGCCCTGTATGGCGGCGCCCATCGAGACTACCTCGTCGGGATTTACGCCCTTGTGGGGATCCTTGCGGAAGAAGTCCTTCACGAACTTTTTCACGGCGGGGATCCTCGTCGAGCCTCCGACCAGGATGACTTCATCGATATCATCCACCTTCAGCTGAGCATCCTCGAGGGCCTGCTTGCAGGGTTCGAGGGTCCTCTGCACGAGGGGATGTATCAGCTTCTCCATCTCTGCCCGCGTAAGGACCATATCGAGATGTTTCGGGCCCGCCTCATCGGCACAGACAAAGGGAAGGTTGATATTCGTCTCGTGGACGGAGCTGAGCTCGCACTTCGCCTTCTCCGCCGCTTCCCTGATCCTCTGCATCGCCATCTTGTCTTCGGCCAGGTCCACTCCGTCGGTCTCCTTGAAGTTGGCCACGATGAAGTCGACGATGACCCTGTCCAGGTCGTCGCCGCCGAGCATCGTATCGCCATTGGTCGACTTGACCTGGTACACGCCCTCGCTCAGCTCGAGGATCGAGATGTCGAATGTGCCCCCGCCGAGATCGTATATGGCGATCTTGCCCTTCTTTTCCTTGTCGAGCCCGTAGGCCAGAGCGGCCGCCGTAGGCTCATTTACGATCCTCTTCACTTCGAGCCCCGCGATCTTGCCCGCGTCCTTCGTCGCCTGACGCTGGCCGTCGTTGAAATAGGCCGGAACAGTGATGACAGCTTCCGTGATCTCTTCACCGAGATATTCCTCGGCGAATGTCTTGATCGCCCTGAGCATCATCGCCGATATCTCCTGAGTACGATAACTGCGGTCCTTCAGCTCGACGAGTATCTCGTCGCTTTTGCCGCTTTTTATCGAGTAGGACACCTGATTTATCTCTTCCTCTGCCTCTGAGAACCTTCGGCCGATGAAACGCTTGATGCTGTATATCGTATTGTCGGGATTGGTCACCTGCTGCCGTTTCGCCAGCTGTCCGACGAGTCTCTCGTTGTTCTTCGCCAGAGCGATGACCGATGGCGTGGTCCTTCCACCCTCTGTGTTAGGAATGATCACCGGCTCGTTTCCCTCGATTACAGCGACGCACGAGTTTGTCGTTCCGAGATCGATGCCAATTACCTTACCCATGTTTTTGTCCTCTTTCCGGTGGTGTCAGGTTCCTATTCACCGCTGCCCTTCGAGACAACGACTTTGGCCGGCCTGATCACCTGGTCATTCAACAGGTATCCTTTAGTAATCACTTCAGCGACGAACCCCGGCTCGATATTTTCGCTGTTCACTTCGGCTACCGCCTCATGAAACTGGGGATCGAACGGCTTGCCTGCCGACTCGATCTCCCTGAGCCCGTTACGCTTGAGCATATCGATAAGGGATGAATGTATAAGCGCGATACCATCCCTGAAATGTTCTATCGAATCCCCTGAATGCTCAAACGCCCTGTCAAGGTCGTCAAGAACGCTGAGGACTTCCGTCAGAAGTCCGGCATTCGCCTGATTTTTAAGCAAATCCCATTCCCGACTGGTCCTCTTCTTGTAGTTTTCGAACTCCGCCGCCAGTCGCATCAACCTATCTTCTTTTATTTCAACAACTTTTTCCGTCTCAACAAGCCTCTCACGGAGCTTCTGAAGCATCTCGTTCTTCCGGGAGAGATGTTCGAGCATATCGGCCTTTGTCGTCTTTTTGTGCGTTTTCTTGCCAGCAGCATTACTTTCCTGTTTCTTCTCCGGATCTGCCCCCTGTCCGGCATCCAGCTTCTTCAGCCATTCCGGAACAACCTTGCCCGCAGACTCCGCCGCTCCTGCCTCCTCCTCCGCCACATCATAGACGTCGTCGTGCAGGATCTCGATATCATCGGGGTCCACAGCGTCCTTTATCTCAACCTTGTGGGTGGATTTCAGATCCGCCTCTCGGGTGGATTCCAGATCCACCTCTCGGGTGGATTCAGGATTTCCGGTCTTTTCGCCTTCGCTGGTCAAGGGATATTCCTTCCGTTGTTCAATTCTATCCCCTCTTGCGATTTAATCTTTCTCTTCTTATCGGTCAAAGCTCTATCAGTTCCCGGGCCATCCCGTCGAGCAGAGCCATGACTGATCTGTAACTCATCCTCGTCGGCCCCAGCACTCCGAGCAGCCCCTCGCATCTTCCGGCTGGAATGGCTCTCGTCACGACCGAGAAGTCTTTCAATTCCTCGATCTCATTCTCTTCCCCGATCGTCACTATCACACCGCGTCCGAAGCGGTTCTTCATCACCCGCAGCATCAGGCTCTTCTCTCCCATGAGAGTGACGAGCGAGCGCAGTATGCGCGGATCCTGCATCTCCGGTATTTCTTCCGTGCTTTGTGTCCTTCTCAGATAATACTCCAGGTCGTACGTACCCCCAAAGAGGTAATCCGATTCTCCGGCCACGACTCCGGCTATCTCCCTGTCAGCGCCTGTGAGTTCCCTCGCGCATCCGGCGAGGCGGGCTGCTGCCTCATCGAGTGGGCAGCCTGTTATTCTCTCGTTTATTATCTGGATGCCCCGGTCGACGATCCGCGGCATGTACCTGCGGTCCATCTCGACCTCGGCCATCCTCTCCCTGCCATCCTCGGTACGCAGTATGACGAGCGCCCGGCTCCCTTCGCGCTGTATCATCTCGAGCCTTCCGACCCTGCCTCCGGGACCGAAGACCCCGACCATCAGGCCAACGCAGCTGGTCAGTTCGCTGATCAGCCTCGACGTGGTCGTCATCACCTCCCGGATATCTCCGCGTTCGCGCCCCATCCTCGACTTGAGCTGATCGATCACGCGCCTCTCCGGCCGGCCGATCCTTCCGATCTCATCGACATAGAGGCGGTACCCCGAGTCGCTCGGCACGCGGCCCGCTGAAACATGAGGCTTGTAAAGAAGACCGCGGGACTCCAGGCGGTGCAATATCGCACGGATATTTGCCGAGCTGGACTGAAGTCGGTATCTTTTCTTCAGCATCTTCGAGCTGACCGGCTTCCCCGTCTCGATGTAGAGATCCACAACGCTGCGCAATATCCCTGATTCTACTGTACTTACGTCATTTGCGGCCGTCATTTCTGGCACTCTCCATGCAGGACTGCTAACCATTTGCACTAATCTAGGGCCTGGCCACCTTATTGTCAAGGATGCTAAACACTTGATATTCATGCATTTCGCTACCCTCCAGGTACGTCCCTGAAATGGATTGTCCGGGCGTTCCGCAACCTTCGACAGTGAAAGTTGCAAATATGATGCCCCGGTCAGTAATAACTCTTGATTATTGTCAGGATTGCCCGTGGAGGCCGTTGATCACCTGATTATATCGCCGATCCTCGTGACCCGCACCCATGGCCATTTCTTCTGGACCGAGAAATATATGAAGAGTGCCTTTCCCATGACATATTTTCTGTCAAGCATGCCCCATTCCCGCGAGTCGGAGCTGTTATCCCTGTTATCCCCCATAACAAAGAGATGCCCCTTAGGAACGGTCCTTGGCCCGTAGTTACTCAGCACCCTGCCGCCCCGGATGTGCTTGATATAGCTTTCGTCCATTACCACGCCATCGATCTTCAGGACCTTGCCCCGGACCTCAACGGTCTGTCCCTCGACAGCGACGCACCGCTTGATGTAGTCGGTCTTTCCATCCCTGGGATACTTGAAAATGATGATGTCGCCCTGTTTCGGATCGGTGAAAGCGGGAAGCCTGTAGTCAGTCATCGGGACTTTGGCTCCGTATATGAACTTTGAGGCAAACAGGAAATCACCTTTCAGGAGCGTATCTTCCATCGACTCGGACGGAATATGGTAGCTCTGTACAATAAGCGCCCGGACTATGAGCGCCAGAACGACCGCGGTGACGACTATCTCGACATACTCACGAAACTTCGATTTAGGCTGAGCTTCCTTCTTCTTTGCTTTGCCATTGTTCTTCTCTGACATCCGGTCCTCCGGTAGGTCATTCCCTGGTTATATACGATCCGGGCCCATCGCGGGCCACGGGACATAATGCATCATCCATATCTAGAAATCAACTACTACGGCGAGTCCTGTCCCTCCTCCGGTGCGGGCGGTCTCGACCCGGAAGCGCATATCATGCAGATGAGCGTCGACATATGCGTCTAGCATTACAAGGAGGATCACAGCTGATGTCCACCACACCCAGTCGATCGTCTTCTCCTTGTATTCCTCGTACCAGGCGTTGGCGTTTTTCCAGTCATAATTGAGGCACTGCGTGTCACCGCAGGGAACATACTGGTCGTAACTGTCTCTCTCCTTGAGGTAGTCGTCCGCCATCCTGTAGTTGTGAACGATATTCATTATATAGTACGTCTCCAACCCGAGGGCGATGACTGCCTTGAACGGCCTCTCGTTATATATCTGACCCAGTCCCGGGAAGGCTAGAGCGCACAACATCGCAGTTCTCGGATTCTTCTTCCTCTTCCATGTCGAGCCCTCTATATCCGGCTCGCCCGTCTCCTGCGCGAGGAGTTCCTTGATATGGTCGGACGACCAGTCCTGCTCTGCCGGGTTTACTACGGATGTAGTGTCTGTCTGAATGGGTTCCCCGGCAACACACACCTGCCCGGAGGCCAGCACGGCCAGGACAGCGAGCGGGACTATAAGTTTTCGAAGACTCAACCGGTTCTCCCCGTTGCACCAGAAATATGGCGGGAACGTGTGGGAATCGAACCCACCCCGGATGGTTTTAGCACCCGGCATAAGGATTTGAAGTCCTCGGGGCCCACCAGAACCCATCCATTCCCGCCCGTCAAACGATAGTTAAAAACCGGAGCAATGTAAAGAAGCTCAATCGAGCAGGGCGATCGCCTCGATCTCGACCATGGCTCCCAGCGGCAGAGCGCCGACCTCGAAGGCCGCTCTGGCCGGAGGATCCGACTCGAAATATCCAGCGTAGATCCCGTTCATAACCTTGAAATCGTCCATCGACTTGAGAAGGACTGTCGCTTTTACAATCGAGCCCATGCTCCCGCCGGCCTCCTCGACTATCGCCTTGATGTTCTCCAGGACCTGCGTGACCTGCGCTTCGAGTCCTTCGACCATTTTGCCGGTTGCTGGATCGATCGGGATCTGCCCCGAGATAAAGAGTATGTCGCCCGCCCTGACCGCCTGGCTGTACGGGCCTACGGCGGCAGGAGCTTTGTCAGTACTGATGATCCGCTTCATCGGATCAGCTCCCTTCTATTCCACTGTAACACTCTTCGCGAGATTGCGCGGCTGATCGACGTGACAGCCCCGCAGCACCGCGATATGGTATGCCATCAACTGAAGCGGGATGACAGTGAGGATCGGATAGAGGAAATCGAGAGTCTTCGGGATGAATATCACATGGTCGGCCATCTTGATGATCTCGTCGTTCCCCTCGGTCGTGATCGCGATCACCTTGCCGTGCCTTGCTTTTACCTCGTTGATGTTGCCGACGATCTTTTGATAGGCGGCATCACGCGGACAGATGATCACTACTGGCATGTTCTCGTCTATAAGCGCGATCGGGCCGTGCTTCATTTCGGCGGCGGGGTAGCCTTCAGCGTGCACGTACGATATCTCCTTGAGTTTAAGGGCCCCCTCGAGCGCGACGGGGTAGTTCGGCCCGCGTCCGAGGTACAGGAAATTATCGTGCATGTGATACTTCTCCGATATGTCCTTTATCTTGTCGTTCGCCTCGAGGATCTGCGACACCTGGTCCGGCAGAGCATGCATGGCCGCTATCATATCCAGCCCTTCGGACTGGGAGAGGTTCCTCTGCCGCCCGAACATCAGGGCGAGCAGCGCCAGGACCGAGATCTGCGACGTAAAAGCCTTCGTCGACGCGACACCGATCTCCGGACCGGCGTGGATGTAAACTCCGGCGTTCGATTCACGGGCGATCGTGCTGCCGACGACATTGACTATACCCATGCAGTGAGAACCGCGGTTCTTCGCCTCACGAAGCGCGGCGAGCGTATCGACCGTCTCACCCGACTGGCTTATCGCGAAAACCAGTGTCCCATCCTCGAGAACGGGATTGCGGTAACGGAACTCACTCGCGTACTCGACCTCAACGGGGATGCGTACCTTCTCCTCAATCATGTACTCACCGAGAAGGCCGGCGTGCCAGCTCGTCCCGCAGCCGAGGATGACCATGCGCTTCACTTCGCGCAGTTCTTCCTCCGACATGTTGAGGCCGCCGAGCTTGGCGTGTCCCGTCTCGGCGATCAGTCTTCCCCTCATCGCGTTGCGGATAGTCTCAGGCTGCTCGAAGATCTCCTTCAGCATGAAGTGATCGAACCCGCCCTTCTCTATCTGCTCGAGGTCCCAGTCTACCTCCTGGATCTGATGCTCGACATACTCGTTCTGGACCGTCATCGTCGTAAAATGTTTCGGCGTTGCAACGACCATCTGCTGGTCCTCGAGATAGATCACCTGGCGTGTATGCTTCAGAAGCGCTGCGACATCACTGGCGATTATGTATTCGTCGTCACCTACCCCGAACACGACGGGAGAACCGTTCCTTGCCGCAACTATCTTATTCGGCTCGGAGGCTGATATGACAAGTATCCCGTATGTCCCCTCTACTACCTCAAGCGCTCTCTGGACTGCGAACTCGAGGTCATCGCCATCGTAGAAGCGCTCGATCAGGTGAGCGAGCACCTCTGTATCGGTTTCCGAGACAAACTCCCGTCCCTCTGCCTGCAGTGACTTCTTCAGTGTCTGATAGTTTTCGATGATCCCGTTATGGACGAGAGCGATCTTACCGTCGGCCGAGTAATGAGGATGTGCGTTGATCCTGTTAGGTTCGCCATGAGTCGCCCACCTGGTATGTGCTATACCAAGGTTCCCCGAGAGATCCTTGTCCTTCAGTACCTCCTCGAGTTCCTTTATCTTACCGGGCATCTTGTCGGTAAACAGGGCTCCATCGCGGACGATGGCGATCCCGGCCGAATCGTACCCCCTGTATTCGAGTCTCTTTAATCCCTCTAGCAGGATATCCCCCACATTATTGCTTCTGCCGATATATCCGACTATTCCGCACATTTCAAGCTCCCCTGATCCAGCGGGTCGATGCCCGCAGGGTAAAAATACGGCGTCCTGTTATCCACCGTGGGTATTTTCACACCGGTTTTCGACCGGCTCCTTATTAACTTCATTTATCCGCTCATAGCGAAGCTGCCGCCTCAGATGCCCTCGAGACAAGCTCTTCGGCAAGTTCCGGCGTTTCAGCCTCTGCGATTATACGCACTACGGGCTCTGTGTTGGACCTTCTGACATGTACCCAGCCATTGTCCATATCAATTCTTATACCATCGAGGTCGTTATAATTCCCTTTGAATATATCTCTGAGCCTCGAGGAAAGTCCCTCGAACGATCCCGCGAATGAGATCTTCTCCTTGACTACGCTGTAGCCGGGAAGATCTGCAGCGAGCTCGCCGACGTTGTTCCCCGATGATGCGACGTGCTGAAGCACCAGCGCGATCCCCGTCATCGCATCCCTTCCGCGATGGACCCTCGGGTAGATGACCCCTCCGTTACCTTCTCCGCCTATCACGGCGCCTTTCTCTTTCATCACCTCTATCACGTTCGCCTCGCCGACCTTCGAGCGGAAAGCCTGCACCCCGTGCTTCGCCGCGACATCGTCGATGCGCCTCGTCGTAGAGAGATTGACGACGACAGGTCCCTTCTCGGTCCCGAGCACGAAGTCGGCGGCGAGAGAAAGTGTCAGTTCCTCGCTGAGCACCGTTCCCGAACCGTCGACGAGGACGAGCCTGTCGGCATCCGGATCGCAGGCAAACCCGATGTCGGCATCCGACTCGGCTACAGCCCTGGCGAGCTCTGTGAGATTCGCCGGACGAGGCTCTGGATCGTGCGGAAATGGAGCATCGACATCCGTGAAAAGAGCCGTCACCTCAACACCAAGTTCATCGAGAAGGAGCGGGACTATCCTGCTCCCGGCCCCGTTCACGCAATCGATAACGGCCCTGAGGCCGGCTTTTCTGATAGTGTCCGGCTCGATGATATCGAGAGAAAGTATCCTGTCCACATGATCGCGGTCGGCCCCGTCATATACCTCGAAAGAACCGTACCGCTCCGAGGGTGTGTAAAGCCCGCTGTCGCTCTCGACGAGTTCCCTTATGCGAAGCACCGCTGCCGAATCGATGAATTCACCCTGACCGTCGAGAAGCTTCAGAGCGTTCCACGCCTCGCCGTTGTGGCTTGCGGTGATGATGATCCCTCCGTCGCATCCGAGGTGCCGGACCATCAGCTCTACAGTCGGAGTCGCAGCTATTCCGACATCGACGACATCGATTCCGAGGAAGCGAAGGGCCGCTGAAGCGGCACCTGCGAGCGCCGGGCCGGATGCTCGCGAATCCCTTCCGATCACGACGCGCTTCCCTCCGAGCCAACCGGCATAGGCCGCGGCGAATCGGGCGGCGACCTCGGGATTCATATCATCACCGAGCAGTCCCCTGACTCCTGATACGCTTACCATCAATGAATCGGGTATCCGCAAATCTTCCCCCTCGGGTATCCAGCCGCTTCAATATACCTGTACGGCTGACGTTATCCGATATCGCCAGATGTGTCAACTACAGCACATCTGTGAAAAAAAGGGCGGGAGAAACTAATCCCCCGCCCTCTGATGTCGAAACAGACGACCTCAGGCTTACTTCTTCTTGTCGGAGAGCAGATGCTCGACGACAGAAGGATCCGCCAGGGTCGTGGTGTCGCCTACGTCATCGTTGCCGGCAGCGATGCTCTTGAGAATCCGGCGCATGATCTTGCCGCTTCTCGTCTTGGGCAGCGCTTCGGTGAACTGGATGACATCCGGCTTCGCGATCGGACCGATCTCCTTGCCAACATGGGCAGTGAGCGTCTTCTTCAATTCATCGGTGCCCTCGAGGCCGGCGGTCAAGGTCACGAAGGCATAGAGGCCCTGGCCCTTGATCTCGTGCGGCATCGGCACAACAGCAGCCTCGGCGACAGTGTCGTGGCTTACGAGGGCGCTTTCGACTTCCATCGTACCGATCCTGTGACCGGAGACGTTGATCACGTCATCAACGCGGCCCATGATCCAGAAGTAGCCGTCCTCGTCCTCGCGGGCTCCGTCACCCGTGAAGTAGATGCCGGGGTACTTCGAGAAGTAGGTATCCCTGAAGCGTGCGTCGTCGCCCCAGATAGTGCGGAGCATCGAGGGCCATGGCTTCTGGATTGTGAGATAGCCACCTTCGTTAGGATCACAGAACGTACCGTCCTCGCGGACGACCTTCGGGAAGATGCCGGGGAAGGGACGTGTCGCCGAACCGGGCTTGGTAGCCCAGGCGCCCGGCAGCGGTGTTATGAGGATCCCGCCGGTCTCGGTCTGCCACCAGGTATCGACGATCGGGCAGCGCTCGCCGCCGACGATCTTGTGATACCACATCCATGCCTCGGGGTTGATCGGCTCACCGACCGTGCCGAGAAGGCGCAGGCTCGAGAGGTCGTGCTTGGCAGGCCACTCGTCACCGTTACGCATGATCGCCCTGATAGCGGTCGGCGCGGTGTAGAAGATGTTGACCTTGTACTTCTCGACGACATCCCAGAACCGGTCCGGGCCGGGATAGCTGGGAACGCCCTCGAACATCAGGCTCGTCGCGCCTAGCGCGAGCGGGCCGTAGACGATGTATGAATGACCGGTGATCCAGCCGATGTCGGCTGTGCACCAGTAGATGTCCTCGTCCTTGACGTCGAACACGAGCTTCGTAGTCATCGTCGCGTAGAGCAGGTAACCGCCTGTCGAATGAACGACGCCCTTGGGCTTGCCGGTCGTGCCGCTCGTGTAGAGGATGAACGAAACGTCCTCGGACTCCATCTCTTCGCAGGGACAGTCTGTCGAGGCGTCGGCCATCTCATCGTGCCACCATACGTCGCGTCCCTCGGTCCAGTCGATGTCCATCCCGGTCCTCTTGACCACGATAGATTTCTCGACGGTGGGGGAACCCTTGAGAGCCTCGTCGGCGTTACCCTTCAGAGGGATCTTCTTGCCTGCGCGGAACGAGCCGTCGGAGGTGACGAGCAGTTTCGCTTCGGCGTCGTTGTTCCTGTCCATGAGCGATGCTGCGCTGAATCCGCCGAAGACGATCGAGTGGATCGCGCCGATACGGACGCAGGCGAGCATGGCGATGGCCAGCTCGGGGATCATCGGAAGATACAGACAGACGCGGTCGCCCTTCTTGATGCCGTGCTTCTTCAGGACGTTGGCAAACTTGCTTACCTCGTCCCTGAGTTCTGAATAGGTGAAGGTCTTCGACTCGCCTTCGGGCTCGCCTTCCCAGATGATAGCGGCCTTGTCGCCCTTGCCCTCGTCGATGTGACGGTCGAGGCAATTGTAGGCGATGTTGAGCTTGCCGCCGGTGAACCACTTTGCCGCGGGCATTTCACCCTCGAGGACGTTGTCCCACTTCTTGTACCAGGTGAGATACTTATCGGCCTGCTCGCCCCAGAATCCCTCGAAATCAGTTTCGGCCTTCTTCATCATGACCTGATACTCTTCGAGATTCTTGATGTGAGCCTTCTCGACAAATTCCGGCACCGGTATGAACTGGCGCTTCTCATCGAGCATAGAAGTTATCGACTTCTTCTCGTCTGCCATCTGTAACCTCCTGTAGGTTCAGCGTTTAAGAAAACGGGTTTAACTTTTCCAGAATATCGGATAATCACAAACTGGAAAGGGCATCATAGACGCACCTGCTTCCCTTGTCAACATCAAATAAAGTGATAAATCAATGCTCGTGCAAGCGGTTTCAGGGCATTTCTGGCTGTTTTGGGGACTTTTTTCATTTTCACTCCCCGGCGGCCTCAAGACGGCTTGACATAAAGCCTCCAAAGTCTTACCTATTGATGTAGAAATTTTCCGTAAACAGCCCTTCAGCCCCTTCGGAGGCGGATTAATGGATTTCGTCAAGAACTCTCTCGGACGCAGGGTCCCTGCCGTGGTCAACGGCGTAGAAAAGAAGCCCTTCAGCCAGGCCTTCGATCCCGCTTACAGCGACCCCTACGCCGGACGCCCCGGCCGCGCGAAGATGAGAAGCGGAAAGAGCAAGGTCACGACTCTCGATGAGGTCATCGATATACTCCAGGACGGTGACTGGATATCGTACCCGCATTACTACCGCCTCGGCGACCACTGTCTCGAGATCATCGTGGCAAAGCTCAGGGAGAAGGGCCTGAAGGATATCAAGCTCCTCGGCAACGCCTTCTTCGACAACTGCGTCCCATGGCTCCCCGAAGCTATCGCCGACGGGACGATCACGGGGATAAACGGATCGTGCTACCGCAAGATGGGCGCTCATATGATGGCGGGCGACTTCCTTCCCTGGATCGTCACCGGGTACGGGCACGGCAACAGGGTAAGGCGCTTCCATACAGGCGAGGCGAAGATCAAGGTCGCCTTCGGCCCCGTACCGATCGCCGACCAGTGGGGAAACGCCAACGGACTTATGGGCGATCCCGACTCGTGGGTCGGCCCGCTCGGCCTCTTCCTCGCCGATACCCTCTGGGCGGAGAACGTCTGCCTGCTCGCCGGCGAGATCAGCGATAAGTACCTCTTCCCCCGCTCCCTCTCGATGGTCGACGTCGACTACGTAGTCAAGGTCGACAATCCGGGCGATGCCTCCGGTGTCGGCTCGGGCACCCTGGACATAGAGAGGATAAGGGCGAACGCGTTCAACTCGCAGATCGCTGGACAGGTACTGAATGTGATGAATGCCGCCGAGGTGATCTTCGACGGGTTTAATTTCCAGGTAGGCTCGGGCGCGGGGCTGATCGTCCTCGACGAGATCAAGAAGATCCTCATCGAGAAGAAGATCCAGTCCGGTTTCTCGATCGGCGGCTGCACATCGCTGCACGTCGAGATGCTCCAGGAGGGCCTGATCGAGAACCTCCTTCACGGGCAGTGCTTCGAACCGTCGGAGCGGGTCATCAAATCGATGCTCCTCGACCACAACCACCACGAGATATCGACCGGTGAATACGACGACATGGCCAATAGAGAAAACGCTGTGAACATGCTCGATGTCTCGGTCCTCTCCACACTCGAGATGGATACTGACTTCAACGTCAACTCGATCTGCGCGGGCGGCCGGATCATCGGCGGCATCGGCGGCGCGCAGGGCGTCGCGGCGGGCTCCGAGCTGACGATCATGTTCCTCCCGCTGGCAACGGGCAAGAAGGAGAGCGGCAAGGGATTCCCGAGGATAGTCGACAGCGTCTACACCGTATCGGTACCGGGCGAGTGTATCGATGTCGCGGTGACCGAGGAGTACGTCGCATTCAATCCGAAGTCGGAAGCGAAGTACATGGGCGCCCTGAAAAATAATGCCGCGGCGAGCGGCCTCAAGGTTGTAACGATAGAGGAGCTCCGCGACCTTGCAATAAAAGCGGCGGCCGAGTTCGGCTCGACTCCCCCTCTTCCAGAACTGACCGACGAGCCGGTCGAGGTCGTCGAGTGGAGAGACGGGACGATACTCGACACGATCTTCAAACCCGTTCCAAAATAACCGCGGACGACATTCCAACTATCTTCACCGAGTGCCCGAAATATGCGAGACTCGATCACCCAGCGGTGGATGAAGGTATTGTTTGTAAACCTGTACCTTCCATAGCTCGCTCCTTCGCGGCTGTCCCCGCCATGCGACGTTCCTCGGATAGCGCTGCGTAATGAGCACGTTACCCACAACATCGCTGTCTTCCCTCGCCAGTCCCTGACGCCCACGTCAGCACCGGGCCATCAACTCGAGGTTCTGGTAGTACGGAGTCTCGAGCCAGTTGTAAGATATCTCACTTCTCTCGGCGCGCGCTCTTGACATTGTTCCCTCCCGTGCCGTCATGAACGTAGCAGAACTGGACGCTGCCGCAAATAAGGCGCATGCATGCATCAGAATACCGAAAGATAAAATTATATATACTCGGACGCAGCAGACGCTTCTATACTCCACTGTAGAGCGCCACTTGCAGACCAGCGATCTCACGGCTCAGACTGATTCAGACGAACAATATTTAGAACCCAGACAGCATACATCAGCAAGTATCCCCCCTTCCCAGACTGACTCATCGCTCTCGGAAGCAGAGCGCGGGCAGTCGCGCCTTGGACGATGCCCGCCACGTACGGCAGCGCTCGACGGACGGTATTCGGTCCTCGGAGCCTTCATCAAGAGGTGACCGATGTTCCGATGGACCAGGGCGGCAAGGTTGAGCTCACATGGAACGCGAGTTATCTTGACTCATTGCCGTACCAGGAAATCACGTATTACTCGATATGGAAATCACTCAGTCCGGCCTCGGCGATGTTGATGTTGGAATCTGGAATAGAGCCTATGGATCTAGAATCAATCAGCCCCAATGATGATGGTGAACCGGGAATGCCCTGCCGGGATGGTTATCCGCTACGAAACTGTCGGAGCTTCGATATATTACTGGGAACTGCTCGAAACGCAGACTGCTCAGTACTACGAAGGGTATTCAAAAGTCCTCGATACAGATTTCACCTCTCTAGAGACAGCATTTACTTACAGCTACTACCAGGTCGCCGCGCACACCGGCGATCCTCTCGTAGTCTGGACCTCGCAACCTGACAGTGGTTACTCACTCGACAACCTCGCTCCCACCGCACCTGTCGGCCTCACCGGCGAGCAGGAGTATTCACCTGAAGGAATGGACCTTGTCTGGAACTCGAACACCGAAGAGGATCTCTCTCACTATGTGATCTACCGCGGCATCTATCCGACATTCGTGCCGGATGCCACGAGTTACCTTACATCCGCTTATGACACGATGTACTTCGACGGCGGCTGGACATGGGAAGACGGTTACGTATACAAGGTCTCCGCGATAGATATCCACGGAAACGAGAGCGGGTATCGCGCTTTCTCCTTCCCGGCCAGGTCACAGGCGACGATCCGCCGACGACCTTCACACAGCGACTACCTCTCACAGAACTGGCCAACCCGTAACCCGTCTACGACGATACAGTTCGGGCTGAAAGAAAGCAGCCATGTGAGACTGAGCATCTACGATGCATCCGGACGCCTGGTCAGTGAGCTGGTGAACTCCATCACTGCCGGCCGGGAGTTACTCGGAGATATGGAACGGCACCAACTCATCGGGCGCCTATGTCGCAAGCGGGATATATTTCTACAGGCTGGACGCCGGTGAGTTCTCGATGAAGAAGAAGATGGTCCTGCTGCGCTGACAGGCAGAAACAGTAACATTGTTATAAATGAAAAGGGCCGCGGTTAACCGCGGCCCTTCCTCTATCATCTATCCGCTCCGGATGCTACTTGGATTCTGCATCGGGCCCGGGCATCGCGGCCCAGTACTCGTAGAGTTTCCAGCGGCGGTTCGACGTCTGCCTGCGCCCTCTTCAGAAGGTCGGCAGCCATCTCCGGGTCCCTCGCCTTGACGGCGCGGTAGCGGTTCTCGTTGTAGATGTAATCCTCGAGCGGGATGCTCGGGGCCTTCGAGTCGAGCTGCAGAGGATTCTTGCCCTCGCTGCGCAGGTCGGGGTTGTACCTGACCAGCGGCCAGTAACCCGTCTTGACGGCCAGCGCCTGCTGGTCGAGCCCGCGCCTCATGTCGAGGCCCTGCCCGATGCAGTGCGAGTAGGCGATGATGATCGACGGTCCATCGTAGGCCTCCGCCTCGATGAATGCCTTGATCGCCTGGCCTTCGTTGGCGCCGAACGCGATCCTCGCGACGTAGATGTATCCGTACGACATCATCATCATTGCGAGGTCCTTCTTCGGCATCTGCTTGCCGGCGGCAGCGAACTTCGCGATCGCACCCATCGGCGTCGCCTTCGACATCTGGCCGCCCGTGTTCGAGTAGATCTCGGTGTCCATCACCAGCACGTTGAGGTTACGCCCCAGCGCCAGCGAGTGATCGAGGCCGCCGTACCCGATATCGTATGCCCATCCGTCGCCTCCAAGCGCCCATACGCTCTTCCTGACGAGGACATCTGCGAGGCCGGCGAGGTTCTTCGCGTCAGGCGTATCGATAGCGGCAAGTTTCTCGCGAAGGGCGACGACTCTTGCCCTCTGCTCGCGGATACCGTTCTCGTCGCTCATGTCCGCTTCGAGGATCCCCTTCGTCAGTTCGTCACCGATCTGGCCGGAGACTCTCTGTACCATCTCGCTTGCATACTCGATCTGCTTGTCCAGACCGAGCCTCATACCGAACGCGAACTCGGCAGCGTCCTCGAAGAGCGAGTTGCTCCAGGTAACGCCGCGTCCGTTCTTGTCCATCGTGTACGGTGTCGCCGGCAGGTTGCCTCCGTAGATCGAGGAGCAGCCCGTGGCGTTCCCGATCATGGTGCGGTCGCCGTAGAGCTGGGTAAGCAGCTTCACGTACGGCGTCTCGCCGCATCCTGCGCAGGCGCCGGAGAACTCGAAGAGAGGCTCGAGGAACTGTACGGTCCTCGTAGCGGTCGCATTGATCTCTCCGCGGTCGATGTACGGGAGGCCCTTGAAGAACTCCCAGTTCGGCTTCTCCGTCGCCCTCAGAGGGGGCTGCAGCGCCATGTTGAGCGCCTTCTTCCCTTCCTCTTCCTTGTTCTTGGCAGGACAGGTCTGGAAGCAGAGGGTACAGCCTGTGCAGTCCTCGGGAGCCACCTGTATTGTAAACTTCTTGCCCTTGAAATCCTTCGCAACCGCGTCGGCCGACTTGAAGGTCTCGGGTGCGCCTTCGAGTTTGTCGGCGTCATAGACTTTCGCCCTGATTACTGCGTGGGGGCATATAAGAACGCACTTGCCGCACTGGATACAGACGTCGGGATCCCAGACGGGGATCTCGAGGGCGATGTTGCGCTTCTCGTACTTCGTCGTCCCTGTAGGGAACGAACCGTCGGGAGCGAACGCGCTGACCGGAATATCGTTTCCGTCACGGGCGATCTGCTTTCCGATGACCTCACGCACGTACTCGGGTGAATCCTCGGGTACCGGCGGGATCATGTGCAGCTTGCTCGTCGGCTCGGCAGGAACCTCGATCTTGTGCAGGTTCGCCTCGGTAGCGTCGACGGCCGCTTCGTTCATCTTGACGACCTTCTCGCCGCGGCGTCCGTATGTCTTCTTGATCGACTTCTTGATCGCTTCGATCGCCTCTTCCTTGGGGAGTACTCCGCCGAGGATGAAGAAGCCGGTCTGCATGATCGTGTTGATCCTGCCCCCTAGCCCCAGCTCGGTGGCGATCTCGTTGGCGTCGATCACGTAGAACTCGAGCTTCTTGTCGATGATCGCCTTCTGGACCTCGTATGTCAGCAGGTCCCAGGTCTCATCTGCGGGGAAGGGGCTGTTGAGAAGGAAGGTCCCTCCCTCTGTCGCGTACTTGAGGATATCGATCCTCTCCATGAAGGGGAACAGGTGACATGCTACAAAGTCGGCCTTTGCGATCAGGTAGGGCGAGTGGATCTCGTCCTTGCCGAAGCGCAGGTGCGACTCTGTGACCGAGCCGGCCTTCTTCGAATCGTATACGAAGTAGCCCTGCGCGTACATGTCGGTTCCCTCACCAATGATCTTGATAGAGTTCTTGTTAGCGCCGACCGTTCCATCGGAACCGAGCCCGAAGAAGACCGCCCTCGTCTGATTCGGATGCTTGACGAGGAAATCCTTGTCATAATCGAGGCTCATGTGCGTGACATCGTCATCGATACCGACGGTGAAGTGGTTCTTCTGGTCCTTGGCGGACATGTTGTCCAGAACGGCCATGACCATGGCGGGCGTAAACTCTTTCGAGGAGAGCCCGTACCTTCCGCCTGTGACGGCGATTCCATCCTTGAAGCGCGACATTGTAAGCTCGTGCTTCTCGGCCAGCGCGGTCAGGACGTCCTGGTAGAGCGGCTCGCCGATCGCGCCGGGCTCCTTCGTCCTGTCGAGGACGCCGAGCATCTTCGCGCTGGCAGGGATCGCGTTTATGAAACTGTCTACATCGAAAGGTCTGAAGAGCCTCACCTTAACCATGCCGACCTTCTGTCCGTTCGAGTTGACGTAGTCGACGGTCTCCTGCACCGTCTCGGCGCCGGAGCCCATTACGATGATGACCTTCTCGGCATCTGGTGCGCCGTAATACTGGAATATTTCGTACTTGCGGCCGACGACCTTCTCGAACTTCTTCATCGCATCCATGACGATGCCGGCGCAGGCGTTGTAGAACGGGTTGATCGTCTCGCGCGCCTGGAAGTAGGCGTCGGGATTCTGAGCGGTGCCGCGAAGGACCGGCTTGTCGGGACTCATCGCCCTGTCGCGATGTGCCCTTACGAGGTCCTCGTCGATCAGTTCTCTGTACTGGTCGTCCTCGATCAGTTCGACCTTGTCGACCTCGTGCGAGGTCCTGAATCCGTCGAAGAAATGAAGGAAGGGAACGCGGGACTCGAGGGTGGCCATCTGGGCTATTGCAGCCATATCCATCGCTTCCTGTACCGAGTTCGATGAAAGGAGGGCGAAACCGGTCTGGCGTACAGCCATCACGTCGCTGTGATCACCGAAGATCGACAGGGCGTGGGTCGCGAGCGACCTGGCCGAGACATGGAAGACAGTCGGCGTAAGCTCGCCGGCGATCTTGTACATGCTCGGGATCATCAGGAGCAGTCCCTGGGACGCGGTAAAAGTCGTCGTCAGAGCGCCGCGCTGAAGCGCGCCGTGTACGGCCGCCGCTGCCCCTCCCTCACTCTGCATCTCCGTCACGTTGGGGATCGTACCCCAGATGTTCGTCCTGCCGTCGGCGGACCACTGGTCAGCGAATTCGCCCATGGCTGACGACGGAGTGATCGGATAGATCGCGCAGACCTCGTTCAGCTTGTGAGCCGAATAGGTCGTTGCTTCGTTTCCGTCGATCGTCACCATCTTTCTGCTCATCGAACTACTCCCGTCTTTGTCCCGTAAGGGGTTCTTATACGAAAAAGTTATAGTTGTAATTGGCAAGAATCGGCCCCGTGATGCGCCGGCGGGCGCAGGGGAAACCGATGTGCACACAGTACAATAACGATTTACGTGTGAAAGTCGAGTAAAAACTTGCATTTCCTTTACATCAGCCCCTGCTCTGTGTAAGAATCCTTCTGCCCGGTTCGGTTTTCGCCCTGCACATGCGCCATATGGCGCATGGAGGGATTTCAGCCGGCCGCACATTAACGCATTTCTAACCCGAGGAGGACCGGTTTGACCGACATAACCGTCAGGATGTATACACTCAGTACCTGCAGCCACTGCAGGCGGACAAAGGAGTTCTTCACCAGTCAGGGGATCGAGTTCGAGGCCACAGATGTCGACCTCCTCACAGGCGATGAGCGGCGCGCTATCGTTGAGGAAGTCAGAAAGCTCAACTCGAGGGTCTCCTACCCCACCATACAGATCGGCGAGACGGTCATAGTCGGATTCCAGGAGAGAGAGATCCGGGAAGCGCTGGGTCTGGAATGACGGAAGCTCAAAAACTGTACGAACGGCTCAAGCCACTTCAGGAGAAGAAGGGCTACTTCTTCAACGAAGACATTGATCTCACGATGGGCCTGCTCGAAGGGCTGCTGACGAACAAGGAACGCTACGGTTTCTTCTGCTGCCCTTGCCGCCTTGCCAGCGGCGATCGCGAGCAGGACCACGACATATGCTGTCCATGCGATTACCGCGAGCCGGATGTCGCCGAGTTCGGGAGCTGCTACTGCAGCCTCTATGTCTCTAAGGAATGGAACGAGGAAATGATCCCCCACGAGTACGTTCCCGAGAGGCGTCCGCCGGAGAAGGCTGGATACTAAAAGCACTTCAGGTGTATACCGGAAGAGGAGACCAGATGAAATTCCGAATCGAATACTGCGTACCTTGAGACTACAACGCCGAAGCCTCCCGTGTGGAGGCTGAACTGCTCAGCGAGTTCCCCGGTTCGACCGTCGAGCTCATCGGGGGAAAAGGCGGCATCTTCGAAGTGACCGCGGACGATACCGTGATCTATGAAAAGGATCGCGAAGTCTGCAACAGGTTTCCTGAAGAAGGAGAGATCCCCCGCCTTGTGCGCGAGATGAAATGAACCGTCCTGGAGGGGTATCATGAGATCGTTTTGCACGACCCTGTTCGTCCTCTTTCTCTTTCTCGCAGCCGCCGGATGCAGCAGCGGTGACCGCGAGGGAAAACAGCACATGGTGCCGGGACTCTGGCAGTCCGACATCAACGACCTGTTCACCCGCCTTGACCGGGAACATCCCGGCCTCTACCGCAATACCACCGAAGATAAACTGAGTGATGCCAGGGCAGCACTCGTCGACAGCCTCGGGCCACTGGGAGAACGAGAAGGATACTGGTCGAACTGAGCCGCGTTCTCGCGATGATCGGCGACGGATCGACAGCGATCGAACGTGAATGGCTCGATACTCATTTCACGCGCCTGCCTGTCGAGCTGAGATATTTCGGCAGTGAACTGAGGGTCGTCTCCGCCGCGCCGGGATACGAGAATGCAGCAGGGAAGACACTCACCTCGATCGGCGGAAAGCCTGTCTCCAAAGCAGTGTCCGCCGTCCGCCCCCTCATATCGCGCGACAACTATGCCGAATGGCTCGTCTCGGTCCCGGAATGGATATCGTACGGAGAAGTGCTTGACGTACTTGGATTCGCAGTCGACAGATTCACTGTCGACGCGGTGCTTCACCGGTGACGACGGCATCGAGATCGAGGTCAGCCTCGCGACCATCCCTCCAAGCTCCTTCAATAATACTGGCTGGACCACGACCTCACTTCAGGGCAAGGCGATGCTGCGCCCGGTCGGAACTACCCAGGCTGTTGTGATCGATATTGCCGAGGGCGACAATCCTGCAGCTGTACTGAGATATTTCGGGCCCGATGACGGCGCGCCGGACACAGAAGAGATCATCGCCGAGAGCCTTGCCGAACTCGAGAACGCAGGTATTTCGAGGATGATCCTGGACCTGCGCGGTTCTACAAGCAGAAGCGGGACGCTCGTCGATTCGTTCGTAGAAGGTGCGCTCGAATGGAAATCCGCTCAGCCGGTAAGGGACATCGTAGTACTCGTGGACCGCGAGACATGCTGCGCCGCTGTCGAGATAGCGGCGAGGCTCGGCGAGGAAGACAGCGTGACACTTGCCGGGGAGCTCCCGCGCGGGGCGCCAAACCTCAGCTCATCCATAGTGACATTCAGGCTTCCGAACTCGGGCGTCAGGGTCAACTGCTCGACAGCTTTTCACCGCACCGTTGCCAGGCTTGCCGATTCGCCCTGGCTCCCTCTCGATATCCATATACGGGAGACCTGGAAAGACCATACTACGGGGTATGACGCGCCGCTCGATACAGCGCTGGCGATCCCCCCTGGAACCCTGGCCCTGATGGATATGGTGCTTGTCCCCGCATCGGAATTCATCATGGGCGGTGAGGAAAACGGACTGTACGATCCGGCTCACAAGGTCTTCGTCGATTCATTCTATATCGACAGGTACGAGGTCACCAATGCGCAGTACCAGCGGTTCTGTGAGGAGACTGGAAAGAACTGGCCCGAGTTCTGGGGGATGGACGAGTACCACTGCGGCCCCGACTGGCCCGACTATCCTGTCGTAGGAGTGAGCCTCTCCCAGGCGCGCCTTTACGCCAAGTGGGCAGGTAAACGCATCCCGACAGAGGCAGAGTGGGAGCTGGCCGCGAGAGGCGGCCTGATTGGCGTCAAGTTCCCCACTGGTGATGAGCTTCTGCCGACCGACGGGAACTACCGCGTCGGCCCGAACTTCATCGGCACCGTTCCGGTCGGATGCTATCCGCCTAACGGATACGGTCTGTATGATATGTCAGGGAATGTAGTCGAGTGGGTGAACGATTACTTCCACCCCGACTTCTACAAAACAAGCCCGTACAAGAATCCGACAGGCCCGGAGAAGGGGTATATCGCCGTGATAAGAGGAGGCGGATGGCACTCGGGCAGGATGTGCTGCAACGTCTATACGAGAAACGCGGTCAAGTACTCCTGGGTCGATATCGCAGTCGGCTTCAGGTGCGCCTCCGACGTAAAAGGCCGGCAGGAGTAAATCCCCCGCCGGCCCCGTTGATTCTCAGCTTTCCAGGTCCTAACCGAGCTTCTTCTTCGTATACTCGGCCAGTCCGCCCGCGTCGAAGATCTCCCTTGCCTTCCCAGACATCGGCGAGAAGCTGAACTCCTGTCCGCCGAGCGTCATCGTGCCTTCAGCGGGATCGAGTGTGATCTCGCTCCCCGAAAGCTCGTCCTTGTGAGCTCTCGCGTAGTCCGAGGCCTCAGGGCATTCGATCGCGTAGAGGGCCTGGTTGATCGCGTTGCGGTAGTAGATCCTCGCGTACGACGCTGCCACTATCGCCCCTACTCCGGAGTACTTCAGGCAGGTCACTGCCTGCTCGCGTGACGAGCCGCAACCGAAGTTTTTACCGGCAATTATGACGTCACCTTCACCTACTTTAGAGGCGAATTCGGGGTCGAAATCCTCCATGGCGTGACTTGCCATCTCCTCGTTGGAGAAGAGCTCGTAGGTGTACTTGCCGGGATAGATGACGTCGGTGTTTATGTCGTCATCATCGAGGATCCAGACTCTTCCTTTTATCTCCATCTCGGTATCCTCCCTCCCGTCAGACGTACGGGGATACTATCCTGCCTTCTATTGCGGAAAGTGCTACTGTCGCCGGGCTGGCGAGGTAGATTCCCGTGTCTTCCTTGCATCCCATCCGTCCCTTGAAGTTCCTGTTAGCCGTGGAGACGCAGTTCTCGCCGGGGGCAAGGACTCCGCCGTATGCTCCAAGACAGGGGCCACATGCCGGCACCGCTACCTGGGCTCCCGCTTCAAGCAGGATCGATGATGTCCCGTCACGGTTAGCCTCGTCGAGGATACCTCGCGAGGCGGGATAGACCAGAAGCCTCACCCCGGGAGCGATCTTCCTGCCTTTCAGGATCTCCGCAGCCTGGTGCAGGTCCTCGAGCCTTCCGTTGGTGCATGTCCCGAGGAGCGCGACATCGATCTTCGTCTCTTCGAGGTCGGCCGCCGCGACGACATTGTCGACCTTGTGGGGCCTCGCCACCTGCGGGCCTATCATCGAGCAGTCTATCGCGAGGATCGATTCGTATTCGGCGTCATCGTCGGGATTACCCGTCTCGAAATCACCGCTCAGCCTTCCCTTGAGAAACTCGGCCGTGACATCGTCGAAAGGTACCATTCCCGCCTTGGCGCCCATCTCGGCCGCCATGTTGCAGAGAGTAAGCCTCCCGCCCATACTCATCTTTTCGACGACGGGGCCGTGGAACTCGACCGCTTTGTATGTCGCACCGTCAGCTGTTATCTGCCCTATGAGATAGAGCACTATGTCTTTCGCCACGACTCCCTCGCGCAGCTCACCATTCAGCACGAATTTTATCGTCGGCGGCACCTTTAGCCATGTCTCACCGAGTGCCCAGACGCTTGCCGTCTCGGTCCTGCCGATCGGGATACCGGCCGCCCCGAGCGCGCCGTGCGTCGTTGTGTGCGAATCTGATCCGAAGATGACCGTTCCGGGTTCTACGAGTCCCTCCTCGGGAAGGACTTGGTGGCAGATACCACAGCCGCAGTCAAAAAAGTTTGTGATGCCGTTCTTCTCGACGAACTCACGGATCATCTTGTGATTGTTCGCCTTCTTGTGATCGGGGGGTGGAACGGCGTGGTCCAGGGCGATAAAGACACGGCCCGGGTCCCAGACCTTCTTCCCGCCGAGGCCCTCGAAGATCTTCAGGATCGCCGCCGAATTGTCATGAGAGAGTATCATGTGAGGTTTCGCGAAGACGATATCCCCGACATGGACATCGACGTTCCCCGAAGCTCTCGCCAGGATCTTCTCGATCATGTTAGCGCCCATATCAATCCTCCTCTCCCGTATAGGCGAAAAGCCCGCCGGCACGACAGATATCGAGCTGAACAGAGGTAGGTTTGTCAGCTTCGATGACCTTACCGCCGGGCAGGGTGATCGTTCCCTTCTCGAAATCGATCTCGATCTCCATACCCTCCTCTATTCCCGCCTCGTGAAGAGCGGAAACCTCGAGGAAGGGGAATCCCGAATTGATGATGTTGCGCTTGTATATCGCCCCGGTCGAAGCGGTGATAACGAGTTTTACACCGAGAGGGATAAAACAGTCAACGGCAGCCTGGCGCGATGAACCGCAGCCGAAGTTGCCGCCTGCGATGATGATATCGCCCGGCTCAACGCTCGCCGCGAATTCCTCGTACCCGTCGAGCGTCTCGAATGTATGCTTGCCCATCTTCGCGATCTCGGTGATCGCGAGGTACTTGTTATGGAAGATCATGTCGGTGTCGATGTCGTCCATCAGGCGTCCGTCAGGTTCGGTGATGATCCTCGCCCTGCCTTTCAGGACCTTCGGACAGTCGACGGTCTCGCCCGCGTGGGACTTCGGTACAGGCCTGCCAGATGCCTTTCCCTCGCCAAGCCAGGAGATAGCCTCCAGGGCTGGTTCTCCGTCGAACTCCTCGTCGGGAACGAAATCGATCAGTTCGATATCCATTCCGACCGGAGAGGTGATCTCACCGGCGATGATCGACGCCGCGGCGACTGCTGGACTGACAAGGTATGTCTCGCCCTTCCCTTGCTTGCCGGCGAAGTTTCTGTTCGAGGTGCTCAGCTGGATCTCGCCCTTGCCGACCATTCCGAGCTGTCCCGAAGCGCAACCGCCGCATCCCGGGTTGGTCACCAGTGCGCCGGCGGCAATGAATATCTTCAGTATCCCTTCCTCGAGCATCCTTTCGTAGACCTCTTCTGTCGCCGGGACGACCTTGAGGCTCGTGCCGTCCTTGATCCTCTTACCCTTCAGTATCGATGCGGCATGTACCATGTCCTCGAAACGGCCGTTCGTGCATGAGGCGATGATCGCGGTGTCGATCTTCGTACCGGCAACCTCGCTTATCTTTTTTACGTTCGATGGGCTGGAAGGACAGGCAGCGAGAGGCTCGAGGCCGTTGAGGTCGATAGTGATCGAGGAATCGTACGAGGCGTCAACATCGGCGGTGACTGTCTCGACCTTTCCTCCCCCTGACCGTTTTTCGATATACGACGCCACCCCGTCACTGACTGGAAGGAAGGCGGCAATAGCACCCATCTCGGTAGCCATGCTGGCAATCGTTATACGCCCTGACAGACTCAGAGAATCGGCACCCGATCCTGAGAACTCTATGACCTTGCCGAGTGCCCCGGCGGAACCGAGTTCGCTGATAACGGCAAGTGCAATATCTTTCGCCGTGACGGGATACTCGACCGAGCCTTCCAGGACTACTCTCATAGACGAGGGCACTTCGAACCAGTTGCGTCCGGACCCCCAGACGTAAGCTATGTCGCGGTCGCCCATCCCCTGCCCGAAACATCCGACGGCTCCCATGATGTTGAGGTGGCTGTCGGTCCCGACGAATATCTCGCCGGGCCTGGCCAACCCGCGCTCCATCGCGACATGCGAACCGATACCGGCTCTCACGTCGTAAACCCTGATGCCTGTCTCCTTCGCGAAATCCCTGCATATCTGCTGGTTCTCGGCGTACCCTGTCGTATTCGCCGGCACGTTACAGTCGAAGGTGAAACAGGTCTTCGCCGGATCGTCGATCCAGGGAGACTCGTAATTCTCCTTGAGGTTCTTCACGACGCTTGCGCCGCCGAAGTCCCTCGCCGTGCGCACGTCGATCCCGATCCAGACTACGTCGCCGGCCGAAACTTCCTTACCCGCATGAGCGGAAAGGATCTTCTCGATAATAGTCTTGCCTGCCATCTGATCCCCCGTTGAACGGAAAGAGGGCCGGCCCGCCGGGCCAGCCCTCATGTTTGAACCGTTACATGTTCCTTACGACTTCCTCTGCGATCTCTAGGGTGGTGTTCGAGCCGCCCATATCGTATGTGCGTATCTTCCCATCCGAGATCGTCTTCGAAACACCCTTCTCGAGCTTTGCCGCCATGTCCATCTCGCCGAGCCACTCGAGCATCAGACGCGTGGTAAGCAGCATCGCCATCGGGTTGACCTTGTACTGTCCGTAGTACTTAGGCGCGCTTCCGTGAGTCGGCTCGAATACGGCGTACTTTTCGCCGATGTTCGCCGAAGAGGCGAAACCGAGTCCGCCGACGAGCTGCGCGGCGAGGTCGGAGATGATATCACCGAACATGTTCGAAGCTACCAGAACGCTGTAGTCGCCGGGATTCTTTACGAGCCACATGCACATCGCGTCGATGTTGGTCTCCCACAGCTCGATGCCGGGGAAGTCTTTGGCGACTTCGCGGGCGACGCGGATCATCATCCCGCTCGTCTCCCTGATCACGTTGGGCTTCTCGACGATCGTGACCGTAGGCCTGTTCGTCTTCTTCGCGTATTCGAACGCGGCGCGAACGATCCTCTCGCAGCCTTTGCGCGTAAAGATTCTCATGCTTATCGCCATATCCTCGCCCGGAGTATCGACGAAGCGGTGGAATTTCTTGTGCTTGCTGTCGAGGAACGCCTTCATGTCATCCTCGACCGGATTGAACTCGACGCCTACGTAAAGGCCCTCAGTGTTCTCCCTGAACACGGCAAGGTCGATGCCTTCCTTGAAGTTCAGCGGGTTACCGGGGAAGGCCTTACACGGCCTGAGGTTTACGCCCAGATCGAACTTCTGTCTCAGGGCCACGATCGGGCTCGAGTATGCGAAGCCCTTGTCGCGCAGTTCGGGAGCGAGCTCCTCGAGCGCTTCGTCGCGCGGCTTCGAAGTGATCGCGCCGAATAGGGCGCAATCGGTGTTGTTACAGAGATCGATCGTCCTGTCAGGAAGGGGATTCCCCTCGCTCTTCCAGAACTCCCAGCCGATATCGCCGGGGATATACTCGGCGTCGAGCTTCAGTGCGTCGAGCACCAGCTTTGCTGCTTCCATGACCTCGTTTCCGACGCCGTCGCCGGGCAGCCACGCGATCTTGTACATCCTCTCCTCCTTCTTGTGATGGAGGCCGCCAGGCTAAACAGCCGGACAGCCTCCATTTCGTTTATTCGCCTGGTTCGTTCAAGGCTTTTCCATTTACCCGTTTCACTACTCGGGCATCTTGATGAATCCATTGTTCTGAAGCGAATCGAAGGCTTCGCGGGCAGCCTTGATCTTCATCTCCGCCATCTTGTACAGCTCATCGTAGGTGAAATCAAGCCTCGCCACACCCTGCTCGATAGCCTTGCGGCCTACCGCAGCGGCCTCGCGCGGGAAGACTTCCCACTCGTCCATCGTCGGAACGAGGTAGTTCTCGTGCATCCCGTTGTCCTCGGCTGTCTTCGCCAGCTCGACCGCTGCGGCAACGCACATCTCGTCGGTGATCGTCTTGGCCATCACGTCGAGGGTGCCGCGGAAGATACCGGGGAATCCGAGAGAGTTGTTGACCTGGTTGGGGAAATCGCTCCGGCCAGTCGCGACGATCCTCGCGCCGGCCTCTTTCGCCTCCCAGGGATAGATCTCGGGAATCGGGTTGGCGCAGACGAACACGATCGAGTCGTCGGCCATCGAGGCGATCCATTCCTTCTTTACCGTGTCCGGCCCGATCTTCGAGAGGGCGATGAGAACGTCGGCGCCCTTGATGGCGACTTCCGGCCCGCCAGAGAGACCCTCGCCGTTCGTGATCTGGGCCATCTCCCACTTCTCCTCATAGGCCTCCTTCAGATCGGCCTCGCGGCTCTCGTGGAGGATGCCCTTGCTGTCCATCATGACGATGTTCTTCGGCTCGACACCGGCGAGGATGATCATCTTGGCGATGCAGATATTCGCGGCGCCCGCACCGAGCATCGCGACCTTTACCTCGCTGAGCTTCTTGTCGACGATCTTGACCGCGTTGATAAGACCGGCAACGGTAACAGCCGCCGTGCCCTGCTGGTCATCGTGCCATACCGGTACGTGGCACTCTTTCCGCAGCGTATCGAGAACACGGAAGCATTTCGGCTGTGAAATGTCCTCGAGGTTGAAGCCGCCGAACGAGGGCTGCAGCAGCTTGACTGTCTCGATGAATTTGTCGGGGTCCTTAGTGTCAAGGCAGATGGGAGTGGCATCGACGCCACCGAGGTACTTGAAGATCAGGGCCTTGCCCTCCATGACAGGCATTGCCGCCTCGGGGCCGATGTCGCCGAGTCCGAGGACGCGGGTTCCGTCAGAGACGACGGCGATCGAGTTCGCCTTGTTGGTATGCTCGAAGACCATCTCGGGATTCTCAGCGATATCGAGGCACGGCTTGGCCACGCCGGGCGTGTACCATATCGCGAAATCATCGATGTTCCTGATACAGCATTTCGGCATGGAAGCGATCTTCCCCTTGTAGAACGGATGAAGCTTCATCGCGTCGATTCCCGGCTGCTTGGACTTGGCGAGCAGTTCTTCCTTCGTCATCTTCTCTGACATCGAACCGAACCTCCCCGGGTTTCCCCGTGTTTTGATGACGCACGGCGTGCGCCTTACCCTGTCCTTTATATTAAACCGGCCGGTGTAACGGCCGGCCTGGGTCCTTATTCAGCGAGCAGTTCTTCGGCGGCCTTCCAGCCCTCATCGAAGGCCTTCATGTTGACCTCTTCCGTTCCTTTCGGAACGCGGGCAAGTATCGCTTTTCTCATCGATTCCTCGGTGACTATACCGGAGAGCCTGGTGAGGATACCGAGAGCTACGATATTCGTCACTACGACCTTGCCGACCTTTTTCGCCGCTATGCTGGTGATAGGCGCGGCAAATATCCTGAAGCTTCCCTCCGGCGGCTCCGTGACCATCTCACTGTCGATGATCAGGATGCCGTCGTCCTTGAGGTCCTTGCTGAACTTGGTACACGACTCCTGAGTCAGGGATAGAAGCAGGTCGAGGTCCATCGCCTTGGGATAATCTATCTCCCCGTCCTTGATGACTACCTCCGCCTTGCTTG
This sequence comes from Candidatus Krumholzibacteriia bacterium, assembly GCA_963836185.1. Lineage (GTDB taxonomy): Bacteria > Krumholzibacteriota > Krumholzibacteriia > Krumholzibacteriales > Krumholzibacteriaceae > JAUWCL01. The sequence continues at coordinate 1,377,291 of CAWIIQ010000001.1, read as the reverse complement.
ATCCTCCCCTCGCCTCGGGGCCGTAGCTCTGCGTCTGGACTGCGTTATGTCCGTCATATATGGCGGCGGCCTCGGCGAGTATCTTGCCGGCGAGGATAAGTCCCTGACCACCCGAACCACCGAGCCTCACATCGTATCTATCCATTATTTATCCGCCTTCAGCTTCGCAATGAACTCTGCGTATACCTCGGTGTACTCCGGCTTCTCGATATCCTGCAGGATGCCCGTCCTGAAATGGCCCACTCGCTCCTCGTCGGTCATCTTCTCCCACTTCTCGACAGTGACAACACTGTCGCGGAGCTGCTCCATCAGTTTGACGGGGCTGGCCATCTTGTTCCTGCGCCCGAAAGCGGTCGGACAGGGAGAGACGACCTCGACAAGAGAAAAGCCCTTCTTGTCCATCGCCTTCTCGATAAGGCCATCGAGCCTCCTGACATTGTAAACGTCGCCCCTGGCGACGAACGCAGCGCCCGCTGCTTTGGCCAGGCCGCTGATATTGAATGTCGGCTCGAGGTTTCCGTACTGCGCCGTCGACGCCTTCGCTCCCTTGGGAGTCGTCGGAGAGCACTGCCCGCCTGTCATCCCGTAGATGTAGTTGTTATAGAGAAGAACGGTAAGGTCGATATTGCGCCTCGCCGCGTGGATGAAGTGGTTCCCGCCGATGGCTGTAGCATCGCCGTCGCCGGTGATGACGATCACCTTGAGGTCCGGATTGGCCATCTTCACACCGGTCGCAAAGGCGAGCGCCCGCCCGTGCGTCGTGTGAAGTGTATTGATATCGACATATCCCGGTGTACGGCTCGAGCAGCCGATACCGGATACCATGACGGTATCGTCCTGGGAAATACCCTGCTTTTCGATCGTGCGCAGAAGCGACTTGAGGACTATTCCGTGCCCGCATCCGGCGCACCAGATATGGGGGAAGTTCCACTCTCTTATATATTGGAGGTAATCGAACATCTAGACCACCTCCCTGATCTTCTCTACAAGCTGCTGAGGCGGAATTGGCTGTCCGTCCACCCTTCCGAGCTTGTGTACAGGAACGCTGCACCGGCAGGCGAGCATGACCTCTCTCGCCATCTGCCCCATGTTGAGCTCGGCGACGACGATCGACTTGACCTGCTGCGCCATCTTCATCACTGCCTTCTCGGGGAAGGGCCACAGGACGGTCGGCTCGAGGAGCCCTGCCTTTATCCCTTCTTCCCGGCACAAGCGCACTGCCGCCTGCGCCGTCCTGGCGACAGAGCCATAGGCGAAAATGCCGATCTCGGCGTCATCGAGCATCTGTTCGTTGTTTATGATTATATCATCCACGTTGTTCGTTATCTTTCTCGACAGCCTCTCTATAAGGCACGAGATCTCTTCTGAATTGTTTGTCGGGAATCCCGTCTCGTTATGGCAGAGGCCCGTCACGTGGTACCTGTACCCTGTTCCGAACGGAGCCAGGACGGGTATGCAGTCATCGGTGATCTTGTACGGGAGGTAGTTCTTCTGGTCACCATCCGGTTTCACCCTGTCGACTATCTCTATCTCGGAGGCGTCGGGGATGACGACCTTCTCGGTCGTGTGACCGGTGATCTCATCGATAAGAAGGATGACCGGTGTCATATATTTTTCCGCGAGGTTGAATGCACGGATCGTCTGTTCGTATGTCTCCTGTGCCGATTTGGCCGTCAGGGCGATGACCTCGCGGTCACCGTGGGAGCCCCACCTGGCCTGCTGGACATCCATCTGCGCAGGGAGAGTCGGCATGCCTGTGCTCGGCCCGCCGCGCATCACGTTGACGATGACGCACGGCACCTCGGCCATGCTGGCGTAGCCTATGTTTTCCTGCTTGAGGCTGAATCCTGGTCCGGAGGTAGCCGTCATCGATTTCATGCCGGTCAGCGCGGCTCCAATCGTCGCGCCCATTGCGCCGATCTCGTCCTCCATCTGGATGAACTTTCCCCCGAGTCGAGGAAGCATCACGGACAGGTTCTCTGCTATCTCCGACGAGGGCGTGATCGGATAACCGGCGAAGAAACGGCAGCCTGCTGCTACGGCCCCTTCGGCGCAGGCCTGGTTACCCTGCATCATCCTGACCTTGCCGGGATGGTCATTGCTCAAGACGTCTCTCCCCCTGGCATATGCGGAGCCATAGGCCTCTCCGCTCGGTTCGCCGGTGCAAAAAAAAAGGAGGCCCTCCGAAGAGGAGTCCTCATTCCACCGTAATAGCGAAATCCGGGCAGCGCAGCTCACAGAGCATGCACCTGATGCAGTCGTCCGGCCGGGCCGCTACACACTTGCCGCCTACCATCTCAAGGCAATCCTTGGGGCAGAACGCGACACAGATCTCGCAGCCCTTACACCATCTAGTGTTCACCGTGATGACCGCCGGCTTCTTTGAAGCCGACTGTTCCCCGGCCATCTGTAACCTCTCCGGTTCCGGCTATCACATTGTTACACAATGATTTACATTATTGCTGCGGCCACGTTCCCGCAAGCGGATTAGAATATAAGAGATAGTAAAAATAGTATCAAGCCCTTTTTCGGCTATAACCACTTTTTTTTGGAATAATTTACGGGGCCGGCCCAACCGGACCGGCCCCGTCATTCAGGGAAGCTGTCTATATTACCCATAACGCCTAGTCGAGCAGGTATTTCTCGAGGAACATCATCATCGAATACATCATGTAGTCCCGGTTACTCTTCTTCCTGAACCCGTGACCCTCATCCATCGCGAGCAGGTACCACGCTTCGCCCCCGTTGCTACGGATGGCGGCGAGCATCTGCTCCGCCTCGCTGGCGGGAACCCTTGGGTCGTTGAAACCCTGGACGATGAACATCGGCTTCGTGATCTTGTGCGCGTTCGTAGTCGGAGAGATCTTCTCGAGAAGTTCCCTCATCTCGGGGATACGTTCGTCGCCGTACTCGACTCTCCTGAGATCGCGGCGGTACTCCTTCGTGTTCTCGAGGAAGGTGACGAAGTTGCTGATACCGACGACGTCGATCCCGCACTTGAGCCTGTCGTTGTAGTGGGTCATCGCGGCGTAGACCATGTAGCCGCCATACGATCCGCCGTAGACGCAGATGCGCGACTTGTCGAGATCGGGCTGCTTCTCGATCCAGTCAAGAAGGGCGCCGATATCGAATACGGAGTCTTCCCTCTTCTCCCAGTTATCGAGCTGGAGGTAACTCTTGCCGTAGCCGGAAGAGCCGCGGACGTTGGGGGCGATAACAGCAATGCCGAGATCGTTGATCATATAATTATAGGTAGCCGAGAAGTAGGGAGTGAACTGTCCCTCGGGGCCGCCGTGGATGCTGATCAGAACGGGATAAGGTCCCTCACCCTTCGTCGGCTTGAATATAAACGCGGGGATCTCACGCTGCTTGCCGTCGACTTTGTCGAACGTCTCGTAGTGGAAGAGCTTCGGTTTGGCGAACGAATCGCTGTCGAGCCCGCCGATCTCACTGTACGTCCATCGCTCGATAGACATGTCCGCCAGGTCGAGGACGTAGACGTCACCCGTCGAGCTTGGACTGCTCACCGACAACGCGATCTTCGAGTCGTCGGGACTGAATGCGAGCCCGCCGATACTGCCGACGGGGAAACCCTCTACAGGCTTGAACTTCATCTTCTTTGTGTCCATCAGGTAGAGCTTCGTTATCCCGTCCTCATTTGTTGTAAAGGCAAGGGTACCGCGATCGTGACTGATCGACATCCCCTCGACATCCCACTGGATCTTCTCCGTGAGGATCTTCTGCTTTTTCTTATCGAGATCGTAATACCTGAGGTGCTGGAACTCCGTGTCCTCATCTGACGAAAAGAATACACCCTTTCCATCGGCCGACCAGATCGAGCCTCCGTAAGCGATCTGCTTCTCTGAAGGGTTCATCTGCTCCAGGGCGCCGGAGCTCATATCGAGGACATAGCCGTACGACTCATTCGCCGACACGTAACGCCCCACCAGTAGCTTCGAGTCGTCGGGAGACCAGTCCATCGGGAACCAGACGCCGCCTTCTTCCAGGACCGGCTTTGCCTCTTCGGGCTTCTCGATCGTCGATGAGTAAAGGTCCCAGTCCCGGCCATTGCGCTTTGTCGTGTAGTAGACGAACCTGTCACCGCTATTCGACCAGCTGAAACCTCCATTACGCGACTTGCCATCTGTGAGCATCGTATACTTGGCCGTTGGAACGTCGAACCAGAATATCTGGTAGAACTCTCCCCCTCCGACATCCTTGCCGAAAAGAAAACCGTTCTTTGAGAGATCTGAGCAGACTGACGCTCCGCCTACAGGCTCATTGAAGAATGTTATCTGGTTTCGCGCGCCGCCCGGCTTCTTGACAAAATGTATCTGCGATGTCTCGCCGAACCTCGTTCCTATGTATATACCGGATCCATCCGCGGCCCAGCCCCTTACACCTGCACCCCGTGTATTCTGGTACTGGAACATCCGGTCCTTCAGACCCTGCGGGATATCAGGAATACCCTCTATTACTAGATTCCCTTCCTCCCGCCTCTCGACCTTTTCCTCGGCGGAAACGATCATCGGGACCAGGAGAACTAGAACCAGAAGAACGGGGATCAGTCTTTTCATACTGAGACCTCCAGGGAAGATGTGAGTGAGGAAAAGAAAATGGAGCTGGTGATCGGAGTTGAACCGATGACCTACGCATTACGAGTGCGTTGCTCTACCAGCTGAGCTACACCAGCTCCCCATGAGTAAAGTGAATATATTATACCACCTACCCTTTTCAAGTCTTTTTTGTGCCTTCTTTGAGAGACCTTGCCGGCAAGTAATATTAATGATGATTTCCGTGCGGCATTCCGCGCGTTTCCATGGATTTAGTGATTGGAATCATGGCCGTTTTGTGCTAGTATACAAGTACCCACCGAATTTGACGTGCCCTATCGCGTGTTAACCCGCCGACCAGAATCTGGAGGAAGCTTATGCTCTGAACCGGGCCTGAGTGTAACTCTGTCCAGCCGACCGCTGTAGGGAGGGTAAAAATCCGCTGTTATTGTCTTCCTGTAACTCTGAATAGCCGACCACTATTTAGGAGAAAATGATTATGAAAACCCCTGTGGTTATTTTACTGGGCTTGTGTTTCCTTGCCCTGTTCGTCGGATCCGTGTCGGCGCGCGATATCGACAGAAGCGGCCTTCAGGTAATGAAAGCCGTTACGGATGACGAAAACCCTGCTCTCATCGACCAGGGTGCTCAGACACTGATGGCTTCGGCCGCAGTTGATACCTTCTGTATAATCTGGTACGACTTCGAGCCGATGTCATGGCAGGGCTGGACGAGTCTGGACAAAACTGCTCAGGTAGATACGTTTTTCCACGTTGACGATTTCGCTGGGCTCGGCGGCGGTGCCTTCGGGCGTCTCGCTCCCATCGAAGGATCCAAGTCACTGTGGTGCGGTACCCGTGGGGGCACCGATTTCTACCTTTGCTCATGGATCAATGCACCTGGTTACGGCAACGGCTGGAACCAGTTGTGCTACACGGATGTCATTCCCTTTACTGGCATCCTTACGTGGTCATTCAAGGCTCTCATCGATTCAGAGCCTGATTTTGACTTCACGTACGTAGAGTACGACGCTGGTGACGAGAACTGGGTCGAGATCGATGTATTCGATGGCGTTGACACACTCGACGCATCGTATCAGCTTCTCCTTACCCAGGCTGCCACCAAGCTTCGTTACCACTTTACCGCTGACGGTGCCTGGTCCGACCAGGACGGTCTCTGGGACACCGATGGTGCCTGCATCATCGATGAGATCTCGGTCACCGATGCCACCGGACTTCTCGATTACGAGGATTTCGAAGGCTATGCCGTTGGAAGCAAGGGCGAGCTTGGTATCTGGAACTGTGCGGTCGAAGACGCTTTCGGCGCCTACGCCGACCTCAGGAACAACCTTGTTGACAAAGATCCCTGTGCCGACAACTTCGGCGCTCAGTTGATCTTCTTCAACGGTTCATCCTATCCCAGTTCCGATTATCCCGGTATGTTCGACACTCCGTTCTGCACGGGCCCCGGCGGGATCTCCGCCCCCTGTCAGGACGAGTCGGTCATATCGCCTATCATCGACATGAGAAGGTATTCATCGGCTTGTGACGTAAATCAGGATATGCCCATCGACGCTGGCGACCTTGCCACGCTCGGCGGTGCCGTCATGAGATTCGTCACCTACCGTGACCTTCCGTCGGAGAACCTCGTATACTACACCTGGTCGGTTAGAAGCATAGATGAAGCTACTAACTGCCCGGGGCAGTGGAGAGATCGTAACTACGTCTACTACGGCGCCGACAAGGATTACATCCAGAACGGATTCGACATCTCTGACCTCGTCGGTTCTGAGCCTGTACAGCTGACCGTTGGTGTCACTGACATGTGCGATGTCTGGTGGGAAGGCGGCAACGACTGTGCTGCCCATACACCTTCACCGTGGCTCGACAATGTACGTCTCTACCGCTACGCGACTGTAGGTCCGTCCTGGAGTTTCCGTGGCCTGGAGCTTTTCCAGGACACCTTCCCCCAGGAACTCGAGTTCAGCGTAGATCCTATGGAAGAGATCTGTCGCGCCGACGCGGCGGTCGATATCGCCCCCGACGCGGAGCCCGATCGTATCGATCCGGGCGACTCGGCTGCAGTCAAGTGCGCGGCCCCTCTTGCCGGTGGCCTGGATACCCTGGCGACCGGTGAAGAGAGAGTCTACTTCCACTGCAACGTTCATTTCCTCGGCCCCGACGGAAAGCCTGACATCGCAGGTATGATACTCGAGGGTTCGGATGGACGTTACATCAGTGATGACGGTGACTGGACCGTGTTGCTGTGTGAGCCTGCTCAGAACGCGAGCGGTGCCATCACACCCGAGACCTACGCGATCGACCTCAATGACTCGCTCTTCACGCGCGGTTACATGGTCGAGTACTACTTCAAAGCGTATGACCTCCTGGGCTATTCGTCGACTCTTCCGGCTTCGGCCGAGGAAGTCGATGGAAACAGGTATGAGTTTACCTGCCTGCCTACCCTGAGGACAGTTCCCGGCGTCCTGTACTGCGACGATTTCCATGGTCGCGGCACATTCGTGGGAACAGTGCAGACGTACTATGATCCGGCATTCGCGTCCGTTTCAGCTTCGGTTGACGCTATGCCCGACAGGTACGACACCAACGCACCGGCCTCCGGTGTCAGCAACGGTGTAGGCGCATACGTTTCGGCAGCTGGTCCTCAGTCGATCTTCTGCCAGGCCTATGAGAAGGTCATCTTTGATTCCGGAGATCTCAACTCGTATACGATCTCTGAGGGAACCCTGGAGAATTCCGACAAGTCGAACGACGCTCAGCTTCTCGTAGATTGGCTGAATCAGTCGGACCACAAGGTCGGACTCCTTGTAATGGGCGACCAGATCGCTTATGACCTTTCCCATTCGGATCAGGCGATCGCTCTCGAGCTCGTTTCCACGACCTGTGGTGTCGCGCTTGAGAACTCGAGTTATTACGAGCTTACCGGTGGCCGTACGGCCGGCGGTACGATAACTCCTCTGATCACCGGTGTTGCGGGTGGACCGTACGCAGGCATGACCTACTATGCCTTCGGCGGCTGCCCGATCATCAACGACTTCGACGTTCTTCAGACAACGGGCCCCGGCGCTTATGCACTGCAGTATCCTGACTATGCAGCCGCGCCGTACTACGCCGGTATCCACACACCTTCACAGGTGAACAGTGCCGGTTACCCGCTCAGGACTGTCTGGGTCGGACACAGCTTCATGCAGATCAGAGACGCTGTAGCAGGCGCTCCCGCAAGGAACACGTTCCTCGGGAAAACCTATGAGTTCTTCGAGAACGCGACGTCGGGCGATTACACCGACACCGAGCTCCCGAAGGCCTACAGCCTCGCGCAGAACTTCCCCAACCCGTTCAACCCGTCGACGCGGATCCAGTTTGCGCTGCCCTCCAAGGGTCACGTAAGCCTGAAGATCTACAACGTGGCTGGACAGCTGGTCAAGACTCTGCAGAATGGTGTCATGGATGCTGGTTCTCATGAACTTACCTGGGATGGCGCTAACAATCTCGGGGCCAATGTTGCTTCCGGTGTTTACTTCTACAAGATCAACGCCGGCGACAACTATGAGAACATGAAGAAGATGGTTCTTCTGAGGTAGTGCCAGCTGCCTGGAAGAGTCAGTAATTAAAAGGCCGGGGAGTGATCCCCGGCCTTCTTTTTCAGATTATCGCAAGGCTTGGATCACTTGAGCGCTTCGGCTCTCTTCGCGTGGAAGTCACGGTAGAAACCGATCGATGAGAAGATATCAGAATCGATGATAGGCTTGCCGCGGACAATGAACTTCGCCATGTTCAGTCCCACCCCCGGCCCCAGCATGAATCCCTGCCCGCACATTCCCACTGCGAGGTAGACTCCTCCCGCATCCTGCACCTTGTCGAGGATGATGATCCCGTCCGGAGTCATCGGGTACAGCCCCCTCCAGACACGCCTTATGAGCATGTTCTTCAGGCGGGGAATAAGATCGATCAGCCTGCGGGAAATTACCGGCATGAACTCCGATGTGACCGCTCTGTCCGTGCCGACGATCGGTGTTATAGGCGTATAGCAGTAGATCACCTGGCCGCGGTCGTTCTGCCCGAAGTAAAAGTTGGCCGTCCTTCCTTCAGGTCCGGGCCTGATGTCGACGATGAGCGGGTCGAAGAACCTCTCCATAGGCGCGGATATCCCGGCCTCATGACTGTCCGGAACGACGGGGATGTCGATTCCCGACATCCTTCCTATATCAGCGGCTTGACCACCGGCTGCGTTAACGACTACGTCGGCATAGTACTTTCCCTTGTTCGTCTCAACGCCTTCGACCCTGCTTCCATTCCTCAACAGGCCTGTGACCGGTTCTCCGAAACGGAATTCGGCCCCCCTGTCCCTGCTCTCCTTCCAGAAAGCGGCTGCGGCCTTAAGCGGCGATACCTGGCCGTCGTGCGGCGAGAAAGTGCCGCCTCTAAGGCCGACTGGATTGATGCCGGGAACGAGTTGTATGATCTTCTCAGGTCCGACCCAGTCTATATGCAGACCGAAACTCTTCTGTACGGGAAGAAGCGACTTGAGTTTTTCTTCGTCGATCTCACGGTAGACCGGGAAACAGTATCCGCCCTCTATCCATCCTATATCAGTTCCGTGCTTTTCCTTCCAGGTGGAGAAGATCTTCGAGGCTCTCCAGGCAGATCGCTATTTTGGCAGGGTCTGAATGGGTAGCCCTTACCCCTCCGATGGCTGCCTTGTTCTGTCCCTGGCCCGCGGAATGCTCGCTGTCCAGGACAAGGACCTTGAGTCCCTCCAGAGTGAGAAAGTAGGCTGTCGGGCAGCCGACGCTTCCAGCGCCGATCACAATAGCATCGTACTTCTCAAGACTCACTTCCCGTCACCCCCCTTGACACCGGCGAACGCCGAGAGCGGCACTTCGGCTACAAACGGCCTCTCTGTCGGAAGAGTCACGTCCTCGAGGTCGATCCCTTCTTCGCGGTAGAGCCGGAGGATCAGTTCTGTGCAGGTCTTTCCACCGCATGCTCCCATTCCCGTCCTCACCGTGGCTTTAAGGATGTTCATATCAAGCACACCCGCCCTGATCTCACCGCGTATCTCTCCGGCAGTTATCCTCTCGCACCTGCAGACTATCGTATCGTCAGATATCGAATCGGCGATGCCGCCGCCCATATCGCCCTTCTCGGCTTCCAGTTCGAGCAGGGCCGCTACATCGACCGCCTGCTGCGCCGGGATTTCTATCGAGACAAGCATCCTCTTTGCGTCTCCGGGCGCCTTGTTCACCCTTACGACTTTCCCCGTACCTACCGGGTTCCCGTCGAAATCGACAGTATGGACCTCGCTCCCTTTCTCGATACCGGATAATTCGAGTTCATAGGGCACGACAACGATGGAAGTGCCTTCTTCCTCTCCCGCATCCGGGCGGACCAGGGTGATCGCAAGGGCCGGGCACGCCGCAACGCATTTAAGGCAACCTGTGCATTCGCCGGAAAATTCAGGCAGTCCCATAATCGGATCGCCAGGGATCTTTATCGAGCAATGCGAACAGGAGTCAACGCACGGATTGCACGGGATCTCCTCGACGCACCTGATCACAGGATAAGCCCTGCCATCCCCCGCGACAGGTTCCCAGTCAACAACAGCGCCCGGTTTGCTCCGGAGCACATCCTGCTTCGCCGCCCAGTCATCGGGGATCTCGACGTCACGTCCGAGCGCACGGGCGATCTCTCTTCCCGTGATCTTTCCACTGAATATCGCCGCCGAAGCCTCGGCTATCTCAGCTGAATCGCCGCAGGTATAGCACTCAATACCGAATTCCATCATCTTGTAGTAAAGTTCATCTATCGGGGAGAGACCGACCGCGACAAGAAGCGTATCGACTTCCCAGGTACTGGCTGATCCCCTCGACCGGTTTGTAAGATTCGTCCAGCGCGGCCGTCGTGATCCGCTCGAGTTTTCCGTCTCCCTCGGCGGATATGACAGTATGTGAGGTGTAGATCGGAACACCCAGGCGCGTCAGCTTGTCGGCGTGCACTTTGTATCCTCCGCATCTATGACAGAGCCTCGACGAGACCGAGTACCTTTATCCCCGCCTGGATGGCGTGGTACCCGGCAATCAGGCCCACATTGCCGCCGCCGACGATGAAGAGACGCTCTGTCGGCATGATCAGGTCGCGGTTGAGCAGCGTCTGGAACGCTCCCGCGCCATATACACCGGGCAGGTCGCAACCGGGAAATGCGAGGCCCCTCTCGCGCGCGCCACACGCTACGAGAACGACCTTTGGCTCGACGAGGAAGTATCCATCGGGACCGTACATCCCGACTTTGCCGTCAAGGAAAGCCCCGACCGCAGTCGTGCCGGTTATCACCTTCACTGAATCGAACTTTGCGAGCTCTGTCGTCATTATGTGCGCGATATCTATGCCGCGGATCCCCGCGTAGCAGTCTGCCCTCGAACCAAAGAAGGGGTGCGTCTGAAGAGTGAGCTTTCCCCCCAGCTCGTTCTTGTCGTCAACGAGCAAGGTCTCGATACCGAGCATCCCCAGCTCGATGGCGGCGTTTATTCCCGCCGGGCCGCCCCCGATCACGAGGACCTCGGTCGAGATCGTATCAATTCTGGAGAACTCAGGCAGGCCGTCTCTATACGGGAGCTCGGGAACTCCCTCGCAGCTCGCCACTTTCATCCCTTCACGGACCTCGACCATGCATCCCTTCACAGGGACGCCGTCAACGAGGACCATGCACTGGCTGCACTGGCCGTTTACACAGAATATTCCCTGGGGCGCCCCGTCACGCGGATGATGTCCGAAGACCTTTATACCGTTAGCGTAGAGAGCGGAGGTGATAGCCTCGCCCTCCAGGGCTTTCATCTCTTCCCCGTTGAACGAAAAGGAGATCTCTTTTCGTTCACTTATCGGCAGTATGGGATGAGATTTGAGACGGTGCGTTGATCCTGAAGCTGCTATGGCTTGGACTCCTTTTCGACTTTCCGTTCAGTTGGAGATCGTCAGAAGTACCTGGTTCTTTTCGACCGACATTCCGGGCGAGACCTTTATCGACTTGATAGTTCCCGCGACACCTGCAGTGAGGCTGTTCTGCATCTTCATCGCCTCAAGAACGACGAGGACATCTCCCTCTCCGACACTGTCGCCTTCGCTTCACTTCGTAGCTTATGACCATGCCTGGCATGGGAGCCGTCAGTGTAAACTCCGATCCATCCCCGGTGTCGGCGCAAGCGCTGGCCTTCTCGGCATTGATCTTTATTCCTTTTTTCCTTCTTCTTCCTTCGGCCGCCGTCCTTCATCACTATCGGGGCTGTGTTTCCCGCGGCGCGTGCCCGCGTCTTTCCACCGACCTCCTCCACCTCGACATTGTAATATTCATCTCCGACGAAAACATTGAAAGCCCTGAGCGCTGCGCCCTTATCCGGTATTCCTCCCCTGCCCGTTGACACGGAAACATTACCGCTGCGCAGTTTCTCGACAAGCTCCTCTTCCCTTGCCACATCCTCGAGCGTAACAGGCTTCACTTCCGCGGGCGGCTCCTCGAGCCCGTATTTCCAGCGCAGGAACCTGGTCCCCGTAGTCGGGTAAAGCGCGTAGATCAGGACATCCCTCTCGTTTTTCGCGAGGCCCTTTACACTCCTTCCCGCGCCTTCTCCATCTCAGGTTCGAGCATGTCAGCGGCACGGCACGTTATCGGTTTCTCGCCGCGGGGATATCCCTTGAGAGCGAGCTTCTGTATCTTCGGATCCATCGGCCTCGGAGGAGTCCCGTAGAGACCATACGCGTAATCCTTGACCTGGCCGCTGATCATCTTGTATCGCCCGAAGAGAACGTTCTGTACGGCCTGTATACCGACGATCTGGCTTGTCGGCGTCACCAGAGGAGGAAATCCCAGTTCTTTGCGGGTTCTGGGCAGTTCCTTGTATACCTCGTCTATCCTGTCGAGCGCTTCCGCCTCCCTGAGCTGGCTGACCAGGTTTGTGAGCATTCCACCGGGGATCTGGTGCTCCAGGACACCGGTATCGATCACAGCCATCCTCGTCTGGTTAAGGAACCGCCTGTACTTTGGCGCGACCTTCTCGACATACGCACCCAGCTCGAAGAGCAGATCGAGATCGAGGCCGGTGTCCCTGCCTGTTCCCTGGAGCGCGGCGACGATCGGTTCCACCGCCGGCTCGGATGACCTCAGGCCGAACGGCGCCAGGGCGCAATCGAGCACATCCACACCTGCTTCGACAGCCTTGAGATATGTCATCGATGCCATGCCGCTGGTATAGTGGCAGTGCAGCTGGACCGGAATACCGACATCGGCCTTGAGGGAACCTACGAGATCGTAAGCGTCATAGGGATTCATCAGCCCGGCCATATCCTTGATGCAGATCGAGGAGGCGCCCATATCCTTGAATATCTTCGCCTTCTCCACATAGTATTTCAGGTCGAACACCTCGCCCCCGAGCCTGTTCCCTGTGAGGGAATAAGAGAGTGTTGCCTGAATCTCCTTGCCTGATTTCTTTATCGCTTCGAACGACGCTTCGAAATTACGTCCATCGTTCAGCGCATCGAACACCCTGAATATGTCTATTCCGGCTTCAGCCGCCTCGAAAACAAACGCCTCGACGACATCATCGGCGTAGTTTCTGTACCCGACAAGATTCTGGCCTCGCAGCAGCATCTGCAGTGGTGTGTTTTTTATCCTCTTTTTAAGCTCGACAAGTCGATCCCATGGGTCCTCATTGAGGAAACGTGTGGCGACATCGAATGTCGCTCCTCCCCAGACTTCCATCGAATGGAAGCCGACAGCATCCATCTTCTCGGCTATGGGAAGCATGTCTCCGGTACGGAACCTCGTAGCGAGAGTGGACTGATGACCATCGCGGAAAGTCGTATCCGTGATCTTTACTGGTCCGATTCCCTTGAGTATCTTTTCGCTGGCAGGCATATCGTTTGTGTGAGCCTTTCTTTCAGGCAGCCATCATCACAGGGAGAACCGGTTCAACCGGGTCTTGAGCGGATTTGCCCTGGCCGCGAGAGAGCGTCTTCCAAGCTGTTCCTTGCGCGCGCCCATCTTCCACGGGCTCAGGACGTGCCCTTTCTCCCTGACCGGCACCGTATCTTCCTGTTCTATATAGGCTTGAACAGCCGCGACAATCGCGGCCATAGTCTTTGCGTCCACATTTGCCCTTCCGTCCCTGGTGACTATCAAAGATAAGCCCAGTATTTATTTACTGTCAACAGTAATTCATCCTCCGGCCGGATTTGGAACCGTTCTGGAATTAAGTTGAAGAGGTGTCCATAATATGATAATATATCGCCGCTTGGATATTCACCAACAACCTCGAAGGAGGGGACTATGCGATCGTTGTTACTGATCGTCGTCCTGGCAGCGATGCTGGCGACACCCGCAGCCGCATACGAATACGGTTACATCGGTCTTTTCGCCGATGAAGCCCGGACTTCCTGGTGCCTCGAGTCGACCGACATCCCGTTCCAGTTCAACGTCTGGGTCTTCTGCCTGCCAAGTGATAACGGATTAAGGGGTGCAGAATTCAGTATCTCAGACTTTGCCCCGACCTATTTCCTTACAGGAAGAGCCCCCGGACCGTACGTCAGTCTGAGCATGGGGGACATTTTCGACGGCATTTCCTACAGCCTCTATCTCTGCCGCACCGACTGGGTCCTGCTCGATGTTTACAGCATCATGGCGACCGGTCCCGGTCAGACGGCCATATGGCTCATGGACCATGCTGAAACGGGCAGGATCGGTGTTGCAAACTGCCTTCCCGGGTATCCGGTCGAGGCTGCCTATACCTACACGAGCATTTTCGTGAACTACCCTCCCGGCAGCCCCGAATGCGCCGGTACGGCGACGGAGGAGACTAGCTGGGGAGCTATCAAGGAAATGTATAACAGATAGCGATTCTTCCCGAGACCGCTGATATCTCCAGCGGCTATAAAGAAAGAGGCCGGGCGCCCTGTCCGGCCTCTTTCTTTATACAGGCGAAGTATTCCACAAAAAAACCGGATCGATGATCCGGCTGTATATCGGTGGTGGGAAGGGAGGGAATTGAACCCCCGACACACGGATTTTCAATCCGTTGCTCTACCGACTGAGCTACCTTCCCACGGACGGTAATCTTATTAATTTATGGGCTTTTGTCAACGATTTATTCGTCGTCCGCTTCCTCGACGCAGGAATGTTCCATGTCGAGCATTCTGCTTCCCCCCACATATTCCTTGAGAACGGGCCTGTTGATGCGCCCAAGCCTGTCGGCGATCTCCTGTATCCGCACTATCTGTTTCTCGATGCTCTCAAGCTTTCTGACGACGTCCGGATCGAGCGATTCCCGGTCCATCAGTATCAACTGGGTGTAGCCGAGTATCGAGCAGAGCGGATTGTTGATCTCGTGATTTACGCTTATCGCCGTCTCGGTTATCGCCGTTACCCTCTCCGCCTCCAGCATCTTTGACTGGAGTTCACGCAGTTCGGTCATATCAGTGGCAAGTATTATAGCTCCGGCGAGCTCTCCTCCCTTGCCTGTAACCGGACTCACTTTCAGGCTCACGGGCACCTCCCCGCCACCACACTTCCCGAACCTCGCCATATGATCGACTGATGACTTGCTGCGGCCTCGCATATCCCTGATGATACGGCGAGTATCGGCGAATCCTACGAGCGAACTTATCCTGCAGCCCATCACATCCTCAGTTTCGAACCCGGTCAGATCACGGGCCGCCCTGTTGAACATGATTATCCGCAGGCTCGTATCGAGCGCTATCATGGGCACTGGCGAGCTGTCTATAAGGCTCGCCATATATTCGCACCCGCCGCCAATACTTATTGCCGTTTCGCTGGCCATCGAGTCTCCAGGCATTCCGGTTCCGGCAGCGCATACCGCCGCTCCGCCTGCCTCACCTCCGGGGTTCTCTCAGTTAACTTCGACCGTTTCCGCGGCCAGATGCATATTGATCCTGTTGATAAGATCGTCGAGCTCGAACGGCTTGTACATGTATTCATCGGCATTCGACCAGGTCGCGAGAAAATCTTCTCGCTCGGGAGTGTCGACTTTCCTCGCCGTCAGGACAAGGATCTTGAACGGGGATAGCTTTCCTTCTTCCATGTCCTGCTTGAGCATCCTGGATACTTCGTATCCATTCTTGCCCGGGAGCATGATGTCGAGAAGCATCAGGTCGTACTCGTTCTTCCTCGCCTTGCGAAGTGCATGAAGCCCGTCATATGCCACGTCGACCTCGAAACCTCTCAGCTCGAGGGCATACTTGACCGTTTCGACGATATCCTCATCATCCTCTACGATAAGGATCCTGTAGCGGTCCATTCCTTCTCTCCTTTCCGGAGCGGTTCTCCCGCTCCAACTTCCATTCTTTCCAGAGCAGCTTCCAGCAGGGACGCGTAGTCCCTCCCGTCGTCCGGGCAGACAGCCCAGCCGGCATCCGGGGTTTCCCCGGGATTCCATTCCAATATCCTCAGTCCGCCCATGCCGTTCTCGAAGAGTGACATGGGACTTTCCCTGTACTTTCTCTCTGCGGTCATGACAAATGCCAGCCTCTCGCCCATGGGCCAGAAACAGATCCCCGATCTTCCCGTTTCGGAGGGTGTCGGGTTGACCACCGGCCTGTTGCGCATCGTTCCGGCGACATCGAGCCAGCACGGCCCATTGTCTCTCGTCAGCACGTACAGGATCGGAGAGGCTCCTATCGATACGAGCGACTCGACAGATGACTGGATCGATATGATCCCTCTCATCATCTCACTCGTCTGTATGTCGGAAGGCAGGTAGATATCGATCGTCGATCCGTTCTCCCCGGTCTCTATGATCAGCCTGCCTCCATGAAGTTTTACCAGCCGCGCCGCGATATATAGACCGATCCCACTTGCAGGCTTTATCGAAGCGGGTGCCGCGGTAAACGGGACATTTATCGAGCGGGCGACCTCGTCGGGTATGCCCGGCCCGGAATCCGATATCGTAATTACCATGTATCCCGGCTTCTCAGAATATTCGAGCGGAAGAACGCCGGAGATCCATTCGGGCGCCTTGTCCATCGTCTTCACGCTGATCCCGACCTCCCCTCCCACCGGTACATGCTTCAGGCAGTTCGACAGGAGATTCTGTATCACCTGCTCCATCATCCCCCGGTCTATGAAGGCATCCCTCGCCTTCACGTTTACATCTATTCCAAAAGTGATTTCCTTCTTTGTCATCGAGTTCGAGAAAAGGAGTGATGAGTCCTCCAGGAATGACCTGCACATCGACCCTCTCGATCTTCGGATCGCTGCCGCTGCGCCTGACCATCGAGGCGTCGAGCAACCCGTCTACAAGTACGGAGAGCCTGTCGACAGTACGCAGAGCTGTCTCGAAGAAGCGCCTTCCCGGCCCGTCGATATCTTCCATGACATTATGTCCGGCGGCTCCCGCATCGCTGAGGATGCTCAGTGAGTTCTTCAACGCTGTCATCGGAGTTCTGATCTCATGGGCGACCACAGCCATCGCCTCTTCCCTTTTCTGCTCCATCCCGGTGAATTCTGTCGTATCCCTGACGACGATGACCGATCTGGCCTCACCGGCGATGCTTTCCATCCGGATCATCGAAAGGGAGATGCTCCTGCCGTCACCGGCGGATGAATCTATCTGCCTGTCATTGATGTTCCGTCCGAACCTGGAAAACTCGTCCCAGGCTGTCCTGATGTCGAAAGCCGAGCGTTCGCCTATCTCCTCGATGCGATCGAACGCACCGCCGCCGAAGATGCGCATGCAGCGCTTCGTTTGCCCTGCTGATCGTACCTTCCGAATCGACGATCGCCGCGCCGTACGGTATCGAGAGGAGAAGCTGTTCAAGCATCCCTCCAGCAGTATCGTCATCGCAGTCGTTTGTCCCGGCCGGAGAACTGTCCCCTGCCAGAACGCGGAAACGGGATATCGTCTCCCTTACAAAAGCGTCCCTCCGCACGCTGCCGAAGAACAGGACTCCCTCAACTCTCGCTCCCGATGTGACCGGTACGAGGAAGTAACTCTCTATCCCGGTTCCTCCCGCGGGAAGAGAAGCGCCGCTTCCGTTGGCCGCGTAATATACTTTTTCTCTTTCTATCCATTCACCAGCATCGCCGTTGGTGAACATGCGAAGCGAGGTCTTCAACTTTTCCCTGATCTCGGAGAACATCACGGAATATTCTTTCCCCTGTGCCATAAGGTGAAGCGTGCCTCCACCTCTGCCTGAGAGGTAAGCGCAGAATTCGGCGCCTGAATGCTCCGTCATCCCGCCGAGCAGTCCGCGCATCAGTCCGTCGTCTCCTGTCGCTTCCAACAGTTCGGCCCTGAGCGACTCGCCGGTCGAGTTCCCCTCGCTGCTTCTCCTGATCATGCACGGATGGATCATCGTGGATATCGCTTCTGAGAGAAGCTCCGCCGAGTCCTCTCCAAGTGGAGCATGTTCTCCCGGCCCAGTGAGAAGGTAGAGCCTTCCAGCTTCCGAACCCTCAAAATAGAAGGGCAGGCTGGCGACTGATATTCCAGAGGCGGGGCCTATGCGGCGCTCTCCGTCAGGATCGATGACCGTCCAGTCCTCTACCTTTCCCGGCCGGATCCCGAACAGGGCGGCAAGCCCGTTATCGTCTATTCCGGCGATCCTCCGCGAGAGATACAGAGCCCCGGGGCGATACACCTCGAGGGCGCACGCGGCCGTTCCGAGCATCCTGCCCAGTGGACCGTCGATCGCCTGAACAAGAGAACGAACGGTAGACGGACCCCTGTCCCTGACCGCTTTGAAAAGGTCTGTAATCTGCTCTGTCCTCATATCTCCCTCTCAAAAAGCGCACTGTCTCACTTCTTGAGAGGGCAATTGATATGCCATGGGATGCCGATACATGACCAGGACAGCAAGAGTTTCACCGGCCTCGAGGTGGGGCTCCTATACGGTTGTTATTTAATGAGTTATGGTGTCGCCGGCCCTGTCGCGATCTGAAGATATGTCCGCGGCCTCCCGGACCTGCGATGCACGGGCATGAGAGGCTGGTAGAATTCCGGCCATAAGCCGTAATCTTTTCAACTGTTTATGAAGAGGCCGGATACCCCTCAGGGAAAGACTTTCTCCATTGATAAGCATCGTCGATTATCCGGTCGACTTCGGGATACTCCCTCTTCCATCCGAGAACTTCCTCGGCCCTCGAGGAAGAGGCGACCAGTGTTGCCGGATCTCCCTGCCTCCGGCCGCCGATACGGTGCGGCACCTCGAGACCTGTCACCCTGGATGCGGCCTCCATAACCTCGAGGACTGAGAATCCCGTCCCGTTGCCGAGGTTGAGCGCACCTGAAATATCCTTCGAGAAGTTTCTCGAGCCCCAGGACATGAGCGGTCGCCAGATCCTTGACATGTATATAATCCCTGATACATGTGCCGTCTCTTGTGGGATAATCATCACCGTATACGACAAGTTCTCCCCGCCTTCCCATGGCGGCATCGAGCAGCAGGGGGATCAGATGGGTCTCGGGGCGATGGTCCTCTCCATGGTCCTTCGAAGCGCCGGCGGCATTGAAATACCTCAGTGAGAGCGATCTCAGTTCCCACCCTTTCGCGCAGTCGCCGAGCATCCTCTCGATAGCGAGCTTCGTGTTTCCATAGGCGTTTACGGGCATCAGCGCCGAATCCTCCGTGATGGGCACATCCTCCGGTTCGCCGTAGACCGCGGCGGTAGACGAGAAGAGGAAATGTCTCGTACCTGAATTCCTCATCGCGGTGAGAAGAGATATGGCGCCTGTGACATTATTCGAATAATATTTCAGGGGATCAGCTACAGATTCGCCTACCTGTGAAAACGCGGCGAAATGACAGACGGCTTCCACCCCCCCCGTGAGCACTTTTTCGACGAAGCCTGTGTCGAGCAGATCGCCCTCATGAAATTCGGCTCCGGAATTAAGCGCCCCCCTGTGTCCGGTCGAAAGGTTGTCGATGATGACGACCTCGTGACCCGAATCGATCAGGAACTCAGTCACCACACTGCCGATATATCCCGCTCCGCCTGTTACGAGGATCTTCATCTAAGCCTCCCGCCCGTACTTCGAAAGGTAATCACCCAGATATCTGCCCGTTACGGACTTTTTCGATTTTACGATCGCATGAGGATCGCCACAAGCTATAACTCGCCCTCCGTCGACTCCGCCGCCCGGGCCGAGGTCGATGACGTGGTCGGATCTCGCTATCATATCCATATTGTGCTCGATCGTGATGACCGAATGCCCCGCGTCTACCAGGTCGTCGAGTATGGAAAGCAGCCTGTCGACATCGCTCACATGAAGACCGGTAGTAGGCTCGTCCATGATGTAGAGATTGTTCTGTCCCCCTGATTCGGCAAGTTCACGAGCTATCTTGATCCTCTGCGCCTCTCCGCCGGAAAGGGTATTCGACGGCTGCCCCAGGCGCAGGTAGCCCAGACCTGTCTTCGAAAGCACCCAGAGTTTCTCGCCCAGCAGCGGGACCTCGTCGAAAAAGAGTATCGCCTCATCGACGGTCATCTCGAGTACGTCCGATATCGATTTCCCCCTGTACAGTATCTCGAGGGTGTCGAGGTTGTATCTCTTTCCATCGCATTCATCGCACGGCACGAAGACATCTGCCATGAAATGCATCTCGACTCGCCTGTACCCCATCCCGTCACACCTGGAGCATCTTCCCCCGGCCTTGTTGAAGCTGAACCTGCCCGCCTTGTACCCCCTGACAAGGGATTTCCGCTGCATGGCAAACAGCTCCCTGATAAAGGAGAACCCCTTTATATAGGTGACCGGATTCGATCTGGGGGTCGCGCCGATCGGCGACTGGTCTATAAGGAGAACCCGGTCGAGTTTTCCGTCGAGCTTCCATCCAGAGATCCCAGGATGCCCCCCGAGAGCCCGTTTTCTGCCCAGAAGCCTGTAGAGAACATCTACGACCAATGTGCTCTTCCCCGACCCGGAGACTCCCGTTACGCACACGAGATTTCCAAGCGGGAAAGTGACGTTCGCCTCCTTCATGTTGTGTTCCGATACCCCCTCGAGGACTATGGAACCGGAAGGCTCGCGTACCCTGTCCTTGAGTTCGACCCGTCCGTCATTGCCGAATACCCACTTTAGTGTCGCGGATTCACCTTCCTGCGTAAGCGAGGGAGCAGCGGCAGCCTCCGATACAGGTCCGTTATACAGTACCAGCCCCCCGTCCCGACCCGGCCCCGGGCCGAGGTCGAGCAGGTGATCCGCGGACCTTATGATCTCGGGGTCGTGTTCGACAACGATGACGGTGTTCCCAAGGTCCCTGAGCCGCCGCATCACATCGATGAGTCTGCTATTATCAGCGGCATGCAGTCCCACTGAAGGTTCGTCCAGCACATACAGGGTATCGACGAGATTAGCTCCGAGTGAATTGGCGAGATTGATCCGCTGGGCTTCACCTCCCGAAAGAGTGCGGGTCAGCCTGTCGAGCGTAAGGTATCCGAGACCGACATCGACAAGAAATCCCAGCCTCGATTCGAGCTCAGAGAGGATGTCCCTGGCGATCGCCTTCTCCCTCTTCGTGAACTCCGCGTTTCCAAGGACTTTCATTATCTCCCGCGGCGGCATAGCCGCGAGATCGCTTATCGCTAGTCCCCCGACAAAGACGAAACGCGCTTCCTCCCTGAGCCGCGACCCCCTGCATGAACGGCAGGTCGTGTATCCCATATACCTACGGGTAAAGAACCTGTGCCCCTTCTTGTAACTCTTCTCCTTCATCTTCTCGAGGAAGGGAATCACTCCCCTGTAATCTCCTTCGCCATCGAGCAGGAGATGTCTCGTCTCTTCCGGCAGATCCTTCCAGGGAATATCGAGAGGTATCTTCTTCTTTCTGCAGAACTTGATCATCTTCGTGTGAAAATACTCGAACCTCTCCCTCGCCCATGGATCGACAGCCCTCTCCTTGAGCGTTTTCCTGCCGTCCGGAATTATCATCTCCTCGGCAAACTCCATGCGGTCCCCGAATCCCTTGCATTCGGGACATGCGCCGTACGGGCTGTTGAAAGAAAACAGATGAGGGGTCGGCTGAGCGAATACCCGGCCGCAACTGCCGCAGGAAGGAGCGAGGCTGAAACGAACCCTCTCACCGCTCTCTGGTTCCAGTATGTCTACTATTCCCTCGTGCTCACTGTAAGCAGTCTCAGCCCCCTCTGCTATCCTGGAACGGGACGATCCAGAGACCTTTACTCTGTCTATGAGAATATCGATTCTCGAGGTATCAGAACCGTTCGGATCGAACTCCTCGACCCTCGCCGTCACTTCTCCAGCAACCACCCTTGTATACCCGCGGGCCAGAAGATAGCTCTTTCTCGTCTCCCAGTCATCGCTGCCGTTACCGTCTCCCGGTATGAGCAGGTATACCCGCTTTCCCTCGAAAAGACTCAGGGTCTCGTTTGCGACATCTGTTGGCGTCCACGACCTCACTTCGACACCGCAGTCGGGACAGTGGGTCCTTCCCGCCCTCGCGTACATCAGGCGAAGGTAGTCGTAGATCTCAGTAGCGGTGCCGACCGTAGATCTCGCCGTCGTTACGGTATTCTTCTGCTTTATCGCGATGGTGGGGCTGATCCCCTCGATGATGTCAAGGTCCGGCCGGCTCAGCTTCTCGATGAACTGCCTGGCATATGTGGAGAGCGACTCGATATACCTCCGCTGGCCCTCTGCGAATATCGTGTCGAATGCAAGGGATGACTTACCCGACCCGGAAACCCCGGTAACAGCGATTATCTTCCTGTGCGGAAGCTCGAGATCTATGTCCCTGAGGTTGTGTTCACGCGCGCCCCGGATAACGAGTTTCTGCATCGGGTCCGCCTCCATAAACGGGCCATTAAAGTAATCTCTTACTTTATCAGGAATTGCGCCGCCGTTCAATATCGGATATCATTTTAATACTATGAAAGACAAAATTATCGATGATGACCGGTTTTCAGCCGAGATAGCCTCATTGAGGAAGACCCTGCGTACCCTGAGGTCCCCCGGCGGCTGCCCGTGGGACAGGGAGCGAAGCCTCGATGAGATGATCTCGTATATGATAGACGAGGCATATGAACTGCTGCAGGCGGAGAGATCCGGCGACGCTGACCATCTCGAGGAGGAACTCGGCGACGTCATCTTTCTTATCGTGTTCATCCACGAGCTTATGCTCGAGAAAAGAAAGTCAACGCTGTCCGGGATCACAGCGGCCGTACACGAGAAAATTGTGAGGCGCCATCCTCACGTGTTCGGGGAAACGAGCGCAGGCTGCGAAAAGGAAAGTCTCGCCGAGTGGGAAAGGATCAAGAAGGCGGAGAGATCCGACAAAGGCGGCGAAAGCCTGCTCTCTTCGGTGTCGCCTGGGCTGCCTCCGCTTCGCAGAGCCTTCGCTATGCAAAAGAAAGCGGCAGGAGAGGGATTCGACTGGACCGGACACGAAGGCGTCATCGACAAGATGCATGAAGAGATCGACGAGCTGCGCGAGGCCGTGGAGAGCGGCGACCGCAAGCACGTCCGCGAAGAGGTCGGCGATATCCTGTTCACCGTAGTCAACCTGGCCAGAGCCCTCAACGTCGATTGCGAGAGCTCACTCGAGAGGACGACGGACAAGTTCGTTAAACGCTTCGGCATCATGGAATCGAAGGCTGCTGCCATGGGCAGGAATCTCGGCGCGATGACCCTCGAAGAGATGGAGGCGCTCTGGCAGGAGAGCAAGAAATCTCAATGACCTTGTTCCGGCAACAGAGAAAAAAAGGTCCGCGGAGCCTGAGCCCCGCGGACCTTTGTCACTTCTGCGTCAGATCCGGCTAGTTCATGCGGTGGAACTCGATCCTCCTGTTCTCCGCCCTGCCGCCGGCAGTCTTGTTCGAGGCTATGGGATCGGCTTCGCCGTAACCCTTCGAAAGGAGCCTCTCGCTCTCGATACCCGAGTTGGTCAGGTACTTTTTGACGGAATCGGCCCTGCGCTGGGAAAGAGTGAGGTTCGATTCCCATCCACCCACGCTGTCGGTGTATCCGCGCACCTCTACTTTCACCTCGGGATACGCCATCAGGGATTTGACCACCTGGTCGAGCACCGAGTAGCTGTCAGGCGTCAGGGACGCTGAGCCGCTCTCGAAGTTTATCCCGCGAAGAATGAACTTCTGCTCGATCGGCCTCTCGTCGGGACATCCATCCTCATCCATGTATCCGTTGAAAGTCTCGGGCTCGTTCGGGCACTGGTCCTCTGTATCGAGGATCCCGTCGAGATCGTTGTCGAGATCTGGACAGCCATCCTCATCCTGGAACCCGTCGATATCTTCAGGCTTGAGAGGACATTTGTCGGTGTCATCGGGGACACCGTCCTCGTCCGTATCCTGGAGTATATCGGGGCAGCCGTCGCTGTCCTCGAATCCGTCGAAGTCCTCGGGCTCCATGGGGCACCTGTCGTCCACGTCGGGTATGCCGTCACCGTCGTTATCAAGATCGGGGCACCCGTCATCATCCTGGTATCCGTCGAAATCCTCGGCCAGATCGGGGCATTCGTCCATGTCGTCATTGATGCCGTCCCCGTCATTATCAAGCTCGGGGCACCCGTCCTCGTCCTCGTACCCGTCGAAATCTTCCGGATCGTCTGGACACTTGTCAACCTTATCCTCGATACCGTCCTTGTCCGCGTCCTGAGGCATCACGTAGCCGCCGAAGGTCAGCGCGAAATACGCCATCCAGTCAGGCGGATTCATGATCGACTGATTTTCCTGCGAGTTGAGATTGATATCGAATCCGAGCAGCAGGCCTACGCCGTTCTTCGATTCCACCGAGATTCCCGGCGTAAGTGTATACATGCTCTTGTTGACGTTCTGTATTCCACAGCTGTCAGACAGTCCTTCGTAGCTGGTGAACTGGTCCCATCTGAACTCGACGAACAGCTTCGTGTGTTCGAGCATGAACTCGATACCACTTCCGAACTTGAACAGGTCGTTGTAGCTGTCGCTCTCTCCCTCCGGGGTAGCCGGATATGCCGGAGGGTAGAATCCGCTCAGATTCGGATTGCTCGTATTGGTTATCCCGTAACCGAACTCCTCGTTCCTGTTGAACACGTACCCCACGTTAAAGTGAAGTTTCGTCGGAACGAAGGCGTCGGTATGTGTAAGGTCGAAGGTAAACAGACCGTCGAGCCGGAAATCGATCGAATCGGTCGTAAACCTTCTCTCCTTGTTTCCCGTAGGAAAACTCGCCGTACCGAGGATTCCGAACTTGAAGTACTTGGTCGGAATAGGAGGAGCGAGCTTGAGCAGCAGCCACGTGTCACCGAGCCCGCCGCGATAATAGGTCTCGAATTCATCCGTCTGGAACTCTTCAGGAACCTGCATTATCCAGTTACGGATATCGAGGTTGGCCGCGATCTCAACATGGTCGCTGAGTCCGAGAGTCAGTCCCGCCCTGGATGTGAAGAAATTGTACGTTACCGTCCTGGGGTCAGTTCCGCCGGCCTGGTCGTAGAAGCTGCCGGGACACTGCAGCAGGACCTCGTCGGGCCACCGCATGTACGATGTGCCCATCGAAAAGACCAGTTTTCCTTTTCCAACTGTGCCAGCGTCATAGACCCTGAGCATACCGGCCGTGCCATCCCACGAAACGTGAGCGGCAGCGCCCACTGACAAGAGCGTGGTGAGAAGCACGGATGCAACGACTAGTCGCGCATACCTTCTCATCCTTTACCTCCTCGGCTCATCGACGGATCCCGGGGCAGGTCAGGCGTCGCCAGCAGGCTCTTCCTCCGTTCCACCCTTGTCAGGATCCTCTTCGATCTCGTTTTCATTCTCCTCTACCGCCGGTCCCTCTTCTTCTTTCTCCGCCCTGGCGGTCTCGTCGATGTAATTCATCTGGAGTTCCATCATGACCGTATCGAGGATCTTCTTCTCGTTTTCTTCGAGATTCCCCTCGGTCCTTTTCTGGATCATGCCCAGCATATCGACGGTAATCTTCGCCTGATGCAAATCTCTTTCCACTTTACCCGTTATGGGGCTGGTGAGCTTTCCCATCTGTTGAAGTGCGAGGGTCTGAAACATCACGACAAGGTGTTGGAACAGAAAGGTATCGCGAGCATAGTCGGTGTTATTGTTGTCGTTATCCAATTCAACTCCCTCCTTACAGGTTCAGACTATAATTTCGTTAAAAATGATGTGTCAATATAAATCGAGCAATAAAAAACCGCCGATTTCCATGAAACCGGCGGCGATAATTACTGTTAGACGCTTTCAGGCGCTGGAAAACCTCTTCCCTCGGTTGATTCCTGACCGCCTAGTCGACACCTCGCTCGGAGGCAAACCATATCATCTTCGCTTCCTCGCTGTCCGAAGCGTTGGCGTAGCCGTGCTCCTGGCTGGCGACATAGTAGATGCTGTCTCCCTCACTCAACTCGTACTCCTTGTCCTCCACCCTGAACCTGACCCCGCCCGAAAGCACCAGTACGGCCTCATCCGCGTCATGGGCATGCATCGTTATCTCTTCCGCGGGACTCGGAGCGAGCGTTATCAACTGCGAGTTGATCTTGCCGCTCGGTATCGAGTTGGTCAGCACCTCGATCTCTCCTGCTGCCTTCTCGAGCTTCTTCTTGACCCGGTCCTCGAGGGCGATGAAGGAGACGTCGCTGAGTTCCTGGTCCTCGATAAAGTAAGCTGGATCTTTTCCCAGAGCATCGGCGATGCGGATCAGCGCGCCGATGGTAGGAGAGGTCTTGCCCCTCTCGATCTCTGATATATGAGTCGCCGATATCCCGGCTTTCGCCTCTACGTTCTTGAGCGTAAGGTGCTGCTGCTCCCTGATCTTTTTGATCCGTCTGCCGATTTCTTCCTTGGTGATCATGTCCATTATTTCTCCAGCTGTTTCCGGTTACAGGCTGAACGGCGGCAGGGTCACCCAGATGGCGCGACATCTGGCATCGCCGATGTTCCTCATGGCATGTGGTTTGTTAGATTTGTAATGGATGCTGTCGCCTTCCTTGAGAATATATTTCTCTTCTCCGATGATGATTTCCATTACTCCCTTGGTCACCAGAGCGAATTCCTCGCCATCGTGCGTGCTGGTCTCTTCCGGCCTTGCGATACCGGGTTCGAGAATGACCTCGAGGAAGGAGATCCTCGGATGCGGAAGATCCTGTGTCAGAGAAAGGTAAGTAGCCCCCCAATCCTTGAACTGCATCGTCCTGCGCTCGTCCCTGCGGACTACCGAGATGTTCGAGAGGTTCTTCTTTTCGACGAAATAGGCCACATCGGTTCCCATAGCCCTGGCGATCTTGGCCAGCGCGCCTACAGTCGGAGAGGTCATTCCCCTCTCTATCTCAGAGACATGGGTGGCCGAGACCTTGGCCTTGAGCTCTATGTCCTTCAGTGTCAGGCCCTTTGCGAGCCGGAACTGCTTGATGCGGGAACCTATCTCGTTCCTGGTTTCCATATAGTGAATCCCCCGTTCCCTCTATTTTGTGGATTACTTCCTGCGACAATCGATCGCCCATCCATCAATCATCATCCAGCATCACTGTGACCAATGCGCAATCAATTAAAGTGCAAATTACAAACTTTATAATAAATAAAAAACGAGCAATTACGTTTTCAATATGAATAATGTAATAATTGTGCTGCTTTTTCAACATCCATTTTGCTCATTTAACAAATTTTTCGGATTACCGGAATTCGGAGTGCATTGCGTCTGGACTTGCCTGGCCCCTTGCTGTATATTCCCATGAGCAAACTCCATACAGGCCAGATGCTTATGAATGAAAATCGTCCCAGGATACTCCTGATCAGGTTCAGCTCACTTGGAGACCTCGTCCTCCTCTCGGCTCTCGTAGAGGCAATCGCCGTCACATACCCCGGTTACGAGCTCCATCTGGCGACTAAAGAACAGTACGATGAGATATTCGAAAGTAACGGTAATATCGCCAGGATACACTCTCTTCCCATCAGCGCGGGGATCGGTGAACTTCTTGGCTTGAGGAAGCGGCTTGCCGCTGAAAGATTCGATATCATCATCGATGCGCATAACGTGATCCGCAGCAACTTCCTCTACCGGACACTCAGGGCAGGCAGGAAAGTCCAGCTGGGTAAAGACCAGGTCCGAAAACTGTCCCTTATAAGGGCGGGGAAGGATCTGTACAGAGATACCGTATCGATGAAGGACAGGTACCTGGGCCTGATCGGGGCGCTCGGAGAAGAGATCCCTGATGTCTCCACGAGGCTTGATCCTCCTCCCGAAGCGGAAGCCGCGGTTGACAGGCTTTTCAGGGAGAACGGATTGACCGGACACCAGGTCGTCGCACTTGCTCCAGGCGCAAGATGGGAGACTAAGAGATGGCCCGC
Organism: Candidatus Krumholzibacteriia bacterium; assembly: GCA_963836185.1. Lineage (GTDB taxonomy): Bacteria > Krumholzibacteriota > Krumholzibacteriia > Krumholzibacteriales > Krumholzibacteriaceae > JAUWCL01. The sequence continues at coordinate 1,349,410 of CAWIIQ010000001.1, read as the reverse complement.
CGAAAGATTCTCCAGCCTGGCTGACAGACTCGGGTGCGGTGTCCTGATCATCGGCGCGGCGTCCGAGAAGGATATCTGCCGGATCGCAGCATCCTCCGATGGTTCCGTCAACGCCTGCGGCAGACTCTCACTTATGGAGACCGCATCAGCGCTGAAAAAGGCATCGGTACTGGTTTCCAATGACTCAGCTCCCCTGCATATGGCTGAGGCGGTAGGCACTCCTGTCGTCGCGCTTTTCGGTCCCACAGTCAGACAATTCGGCTATTATCCTCTTCTCGACGCAAGTATCGTATTGGAAAAGGATCTTGAATGCCGGCCATGTTCACGTAATGGCGCCAGGCCCTGCCATATCGAAAACCGGGACTGTCTCGACACGATCGATACAGACGAAGTCGTGTCCGCCATCGACCAGGTCCTCGGATCGACTGGAGGAGAAGGATGAGTCTCGCACGAGGATTATATAACCTCCTCCTTCCTGTCGCCGCGGTCGGGGCAAAGGTCTCGGCGAAGTTCAACGCCAAGATCGCCGATGGAATCGGGGGACGAAAAGACCTTAGGGAGAGATGGAGCAAGAGCGCTGATGCTCTCGATCCCGGCAAAAGAACGATCTGGTTCCATGTCTCGTCTGTCGGAGAGTTCCTTCAGGCCAGACCAGTCATGGATCTTCTCGCCGAAAAGCACGGTGGTTCCACTCAGATCGTGCTTACATTCTTCTCACCTTCGGGGATAGACTATTTCAGAAAGCATGACAGGTCGGTAAAAAACACATCCCTTGTATTCGTCGACTACCTGCCTATCGATACAGTCTCAAACATGCGCTTCTGCCTCGACACGCTGAAGCCCGATATGATCGTATACGTGAAATTCGATCTATGGCCTAACCTCATATTCGAGGCCGGATCGAGAGGGATCCCCCAGATACTCATCTCCGGCACCCTCTCTCCCTCCTCAAAGAGGCTTTCCGGCCCGGCTAAAAGATTCTATGGATCGATCTATTCGACACTTGATGCTATAGCGGCAATATCAGACGAGGATGCGGAGCGCTTCTCGAATCACCTCGGGAAAATAACCGAGATCATCACTGCCGGCGATACGAGGTTTGATCAGGTCTGCCAGCGCATCGACAACTCGACAGTGAAGATCTCCAGGGTGGTCCTCGAAGACTCACGCCCGATGATAATCGCCGGCAGCACCTGGCCGAAGGACGAGGATATAGTCATCCCCGGATTCGCCAGGGTCCTCGGCACACAGCCGAACACGGCGATGATAGTAGCGCCGCACGAACCGACCGCATCGAGGCTCAGCGCTATCGAGACAGCGCTCGGGAAAAACGGATTGCGCTCGGCTCGCCTCTCCGGCATCGAGAAATGGGACGCCGATACTCCTGTGATAATCGCCGACGGGATCGGATACCTCGCCGAACTTTACAGGGCCGGCGACATCGCGTATGTAGGCGGAAGCTGGACGACAGGCGTACACAATGTGATGGAACCCGCCGTCCTGGAATTGCCCGTATTTTTCGGGCCGAAGATTGACAATTCATGGGAAGCTGGTATGCTGGTCCGGCTCGGCTCCGGTAAAGTCGTCCACTCGGACGAGGAATTCGCGAGGGAAACCGAAGCCCTGCTGAAAGACCGGGCGCTTCTGGAGTCACTTGGCAGGACGGCATCGGAATTCATAAGAAAAAGATGCGGCGCGGCACCGCGTTGCCTGGAACTGATAGAGAAACATATCGACAGCGGAAAGGCATGAAGTGACCGATAAACAAGGATTCCCGAAGAAACCGAGATTCATACAGATAGAATCGATGATCGGCTGCGACGCGCAGTGCCCCTTCTGCCCCCAGAGAGACATAGACAGGACGCCGCGAAGAATGCCTGACGCGACGTGGAAGAAGATCATCGACGACACCCGCGGCCTCGGCATCACCTACAGGCCGTTCCTGCAGAACGAGGCCCTTATTGACACGAGGCTTCCCGAAATCGTTGCATACATCAAACAGGACATTACAGCTCATGCTGAGATCAACACGAATGGAAACGCTCTCACCGAGAAGAATGCCGCCGCACTGATCGATGCTGGAATCGACATAGTAAGGTTCAGTATCGACGCCTTCTCCGCAGAGTCATATGAGAAGGACCGCGTGGGGCTTGACTATGACCGCGTCGTCACGAACATCGAGAGGTTCGCCCGCATGGCAGGGGAGTCGGAAAAGACGATCGAGACCGAGGTCAGGATGATCGACATGGCATCCAACCGCCATGAGCAGCGTGACTACATCGAATACTGGAGTGAACGTGTCGACAGAGCCCTCATCGTTCCGCTGTACAACTGGCCCTGGACAGAAGGCGTAGAGATGGTCCGCAAACCATGCATCAAGATGCGTGAAGAGATGTTCTTCTACACCGACGGCCGCGCCGTACTATGCTGCTGGGACATCGCAGGAAGAGCCGTGATCGGCAACGTCAACGATGACAGCGTCCTCGATATCTGGAACGGCGCTCAAAGACTTGAATTCGCGGAATATCTGGCAAGGGGCGAGCGCGAGAAGATCGAACTGTGCTCGAAGTGCGACGCCTACGCCGGCCGCAGCTTCGAGGGATTCGAGGACTGAGCGTTTCTCCCTAGGGCCTCAGCATCACCTGGAACTTCTCATCCGGATCGTTCAGGTTGCAGTCCAGAACATTGATCAGTATATCGTCGCAGGACTGGTAGACACCCTCGTACAACTCGGCGACTCTGCGCACATCGAAACAGAGAGTATCGCTGACGATCGCGTCACAATAATCGTCGATATTGCTGTGATGCACATAGAGGTCGATCTGCACCGGGTAAGATTCCATGAAATTCGGCCTGCCGAGGAGGATAAAATCGTGATCTCCACAGCCTCCTCCATAGTTGACATAGACCTTGAGTATGATCCCGTCGATCGAACCTCCCAGTATTGCCAGCTCGTCCCTGCACATCGCTGTCGGATCGCCCTGGGTAAACATCACATGATCACATCCGCTCGGGTCGGGGATCCTCTCGATCTTCAGGAGGGCCGTATATTCCTCCGGACTGGACTGAGTGTCCACCTCCGGATACGGCTCCAGTTCGAGCAACGTGACGCGGTAATCCATGACGTACGCCTTGAGCCAGGTATACCTCTCCGGATCCCTGCCTGGTCTTATAACGGGCAGAGCGCTCACAATATCTCCCCGGGCGTTCTCAAATATCAATTCGACGAGACCCTCCCCCTCCCAGACACATACCGCACCCTTCGGGCAGCGGCTTTCCGAGAATTCCCTGAACGTAACGGAGATCCCTTCAGACTCGATAAAGACTGTCTGCTCGTAGGCGATGATTATGTTCTCGGATAGATCGGGAAGGATAACGTCCCGCGGCGGACCCTGTCCTAGAGGGTCGACATTCTCATCACTGCAGGCGAGACTCAAGACAAGGACGGCGGCAAGAGGGGCGACAAGTATGTACCTGACCTTCATTTCTAACCCCCTGTTATATGTTAAATATATCAAACTTCAGCTGATATGCCAGTTCATTCAGAGGGATGTTTCCGCATCGGCTGCGGTCGCCCGTAAGTCAATGTCCGCCACAGCCATTCCAGGGGGCCGAATCTGAACCTTCTCAACCAGATCAGGCTCACAATCAGTTCGACGATCCAGACAGCCAGGACGAGGAGCATCAGGGTCGCTCTGCCGTATGAGGCGTACAGCCCCAGGCCGTATCCGTAGAATATCGTCGTGCAGATCAAAGTCTGTCCTATGTAGTTGCTCAAGGCCATCCTCCCTGCCTCCGACAACATCCTTCTCATTCCGGACAGCAGACATGCCCTGCAGGCAAACATGACGATACCGACGTGGCCGAGGGCTACGAGTGGTCCTCCAAGCATGTTCAGCGGCCCGCGAGTAGACATGCTCTCGACAAAAGAGAAATCATCAGCGATAGCACCACTGGCTGACAGGTAGGCAAGGGGCAGGCCGGCGCCATAGCCGATGACGGCAAGTATAAGGTAGAACCTTTTCGATCGCGACGCGGAGAAGACACCGAGTTTCGCGAAGGCCATACCGAACAGCATCAGTCCCATAGCCGGCCAGAACGATCCGAAGACGAGCAGATAAGTAGTCATAGCCAGATATAGAGGAGCGCGATACGTGACCATCCCGGGATATCCGTTCCTGAAGACCTCGACGTCCTTTTCGACATCTTCATCTGACGGATTGAAATGCTTTATCGTCTCATCCCACGTCTGCTTCTGGGCCTGTTCGACAGCAGTCAATTTCTCGCCTGCCGCGGTCTTCCTTTCAACCTCCGGAAGCACGTCGTCCCGTATCATACCGAAGTAGTACCCGCCCGCCATGTTTGGAAGAAATCCGATGATGTAGAAGATGGATGCGGCTATGAAGAGTTTCCTGACGGTCTTCCTTCTGAAGAGATAGAGAAACAGGCCGCATATCGAGTATAGAAAGAGGATGTCTCCTGTCCAGAGAAGATAGCCATGCACCGCCCCGAACATCATCAGCAGCAGGATGCGCCTGTACCAGAACCTCCCGAAGGAGATCCCCTTCGAAGCGTACCTGTCGTACATCAGCATGAGTCCAGCGCCGAAAAGCATCGAGAAGACCGGCATAATCTTGAAACTGAAGAACATGTATGTGATCCACCAGGCGAGACGGTCAGGCCCCGTGAATCCTCCCATGACGGTGGGATTATCGTATGCCATGTATGGAAGCGAGTATGCGTATATGTTCATCCCGAGGATACCAAGGACCGCCACCCCCCTGAGAGTGTCGATCGATGCCAGCCTCTCTCTCCCCTCCGCCGGGCAGGGTCTCAGGGATTCATTCTCATCGATCATTTCTCGAACCTCCCTTGTCAGATTCTGCCGAGGTTCATGAGGATCTGGACCATCCCTTTCTTGTCCTTGCTGTTGGGGTAGTAGATGGTGATGTCCGAGTATCCGTCATTGTTCAGGTCCAGGGCCTCCATCTCGCCGTACGCCTCGGCCTCGACCTTGGCTACAGGTTTCTTGGAAAAGAGCCTGTCCTTGTGGCCCGATTCACCGAGATATATCGACAGCTCGGTCTCACCTGTCCCGAAGACGAAATCCTTGCGCTTGTCCCCGTTGTAGTCACCGTCGAGATCCATCGCCTGTGTATCAGAGTCGCCCGAGAAATCGATCTTGAATTTTACTTCCTTGGTAAAATCGGGACGCTCGGAGAACCTGCTGTCCTCCTGAAGAAGGAAGATATTGAAGTTGATCGGGATCGATCTTGTGACGAGAAAACGAATGATAGCGCTTATGCTGATCTTTATCGAAGGAAGGATGAGATCAAGACGCTCGTCTCCGTTCACGTCCCTGATCAATGACAGCGCTGAAGCCGTCCCTTCCGATATGATGACCTGCTCCGGAGTTTCAGAGAATCCCTCAGGACTGCCGTTGAAGATATTGATCACTCCCCTGAAATTGGAGAGCCCTTTAGCCGTCTGCTTTGTCACGATAGCGTCGCCCATACCGTCATTGTTCAGGTCGTATACGAGAGTCTGGACATTCGCTATCCCCTCGATCTTCTCTTTCTGAGTGAGCACATCGAAGTAATGATCTATCACAGGTTTTGCTTCGAAAAAGCCGTCCGGATTTCGCCTGTAGACCCTTACCCACCCCTGCCTGGTGGCACACAGATCGTCAAACCCGTCCCCGTCGAAATCGAGAAGTTTCATCGAGGGGAATGAATAGGCCATATAAAGACCGGGAGTCTGATTCATTTCTCCTTCAGACACGACCCTGCCTATGGCCGTCCTCAGTTCCATTTCCAGCGCGTTCTCTATCGAATATGCCCCGGAAGAGTCGGGATGAAAGATCGACAGACCGTTGAACTTGAATACGGCGACCTCATCGCGGCCGTCGCCGTTCCAGTCCTTGACAAAATCGATCACCGGGACGGTCCTCTTAGATGGAAACAGTCCGGCCAGGTCGTCAGTCTCGAGAAGCACTCGGAGAGTCATCTCGTAGACATTGCCATCAATGGGATAATAGCCCACTCCGGTGGGCGTAAGGATGCATAGTTCCTTGCGCCCGTCCCCCACCACATCACCGATATCTATCGAGATAGCCAGCGAATCGATCTCCCACGACTGATCAGCCGCAGTAGAGAATCCGCCGTCTTCCATCTGCCAGAATATCGAAACCCACTTCGTCTCCAGCGGCTGCAGTCCTTTACGGTGTATTATGAGGATATCCTTCAGGCCGTCGAGATTGAGGTCCTCTGCCTCAAGATACAAAAGCTTGTCGGCAACGCTCAGGGTCGATCGTTTGAAGACTTCCTCTTCGGCGAAGACGACACATGGTATGGCCGCAGTGACAAGGACCGCAATCACCATCGAACTCACTATTCGTGTTGTATGCTTCATGATGACCTTCTAGAAGGTAATCTCCTTTCTCGCAATGATCGCGTGTCCTGCGGCGCAGGACAGTACAAGCCAGCTTCCCGCGCAGGCGATGGTCCTCCATATGAGATCTCCCCATTCAAGCGGCAGCGGCAGCCCCTTCGACATCGACGTCATCTGCTCAAAGGGCATGCTGATCGCAGAGGTGAGAAGAAACGGCCTCGCCGGTTTGAACACAGCCACTACCGTCAGAGCAACGGCGACCAGCACAACGACTGCAATCGCCGAACCGGGCCTGTTGAAACAGGCAGACAGCATCGACGTGACCGTAACCACGGCCCAGAGGGAAAAGAGCGTCAGCGCCGCGCTGACCAAATATCCCTTCCACAGGGCGGATGCTGTATGAACTATAAAATCTTTCTCTTTCAGGTCGGTATATCCATACCTGGCGCCGGCGCTTACCAGCGAAACCGCGATTATGATAAGGAAGAGGACTGTAACAGCCATCGCGGCCGAAACAACCTTTCCCGAGAGCCATCCATGTCTCGACAGCCCTCTGACCCACGCCGGTTTTACCGTACCCAGGGCGAACTCCCCCGATATCTGGAAACATGTGATTATCATCGCGAGCAGCCCCGTGACATTTATCATCCATCCGGATGCCGAAGAAGCGAGATAGAACCCGCTTGGAATACCTGCCCAGTCCCTCGACGCGGCATAGGCGATCGCCATGAAAACGAGCAGTGCCATGACAGCGACTGCGGAGGGTACGAACCATGTCGTCCTCTTCCTGCGAAGCTTGACCTTTTCGGCGAGAAGCACCTTTTTTATCTCACCTGTCATCATCGCCCCCTCCCGTCAGCCGGAAGAATATATCCTCCAGTGATTCTCTTTTTTCGCGGATACCGGTGATTTCGAAGCCCTTTTCGACGAGGAAGGTATTTATCGACGAAGCGGTCTTTCCAGACGCCATGATTTCCACGACAGACGCGCTCCTGCGCTTTATCTCATCGGCCATTCCCGATTCCTCGAGTAATCTCACGGCCCTGTCAGCGTCAGGCAGTTCTATCTCTATCCATGGAATCCCGGTGGATAGTTCCGCCGGAGTACCGGCCGCCGCGATCTCCCCCCTGTTGATGATGGTGACATGATCGCAGATCTGTGTTACCTCCTCCATCCTGTGAGATGAAAGCAGGACAGTCCTCTTCTCTTCCCAAGCGAGGCGGGGCAGCAGTTTTCTCATGTCCGCGATCCCCGCCGGGTCGAGCCCGTTAGTCGGCTCATCGAGGAGCAGTATCGCCGGATCACCAAGCAGCGCCGCGGCGATTCCCAGCCTCCTCTTCATTCCCCATGAATATCCCCCGGCTTTCCTGCTGCCGGCGCCACCGAGACCTACCATTTCGAGGAGCCGGTCGGCATGCTCCGTATCATCGAGGCCCATCCACCTGTTGAAAACGGAAAGATTCTCCCGCCCTGAAAGGAAAGGATAGTAGGCGGGCTGATCGAAGAGGATGCCGAGCTTCGAAACGGCCTTCGCCGTATCGGTCCTGACATCGATACCATCGATCAGCACTGTTCCACCTGTGGGCCTGAGTAGTCCGCCGATCACCTTGAAGGTCGTGGTCTTTCCCGCTCCGTTAGGGCCAAGGAATCCATAGACGCCCGGCTTGTCCAGAACGATATCCACACCTTTGAGGGCGTGTACCCGGCCGAACCGCTTCTCGAGCTTCTCGACCCTCAACATCGCCATCTTCTTGTCACTCATCACCTGATACCTTTTGCTATTATTTATACGGTCAAAACGATTGCTCGAATCTCAGTATCGCCCTCGGCTCGAACTTGTCCCTGTCGAGATCCTGGGCGATATAGAATCCTACGTACGGCAGAAAAGACTGGCCTGAAAATCCCAGCCCTGCCGTCTTCCTCCACTCCTCGAAAGGTGTTTCGAAGAAACCGAAGGGTGATTCCTTGTTTTCAGCATCGGCGAGGAGTCCTATATCCGAGAACACCAGCAGGTCCCAGGATGTAAACAACCACCTTATCCCCCATACATCGGGGAGCCTGGTCCTGGCCTCGATCGAAAATAGCGCGAGCCGGTCCCCCTTCTCATTTGGGAACGGTATGTCTCTCGCCCCTCTGACACCACCATATCCGGTCAGTGTACGTCTCAACTGTCCCGGTACAGGGCTGAATGCCGAGAAGACCTTGCCCCTCAGCCCCACCTGTGAACGGCGGCCGATGTACTGGTACCTCGACAGGTCGATATCAAAAGCCTCGTAAGAGAAATCAGCCGCGCCGGTCCTGAATCCTTTCTCGAACCAGAAGTCGAAACGCCAGGCGCTTCTGCGCCACCCCTCGTCCTCGCGGCCGTCGTAGCAGAATCGCAGTGCCGCAGCGAGCCTCTCCCCGTCATCTATAGCGGGATTTTCCCGGTAGCGGTCAGTGCCCCGCAGCAGCGAAGGGATCTTCATCGCCTCAAGGGATACATCCTCCTGGTATGATACGAATCCAGCCAGAGTCGTATGCTCTGAGAGGATCCATTTCAACCCCGCCTCGCCTCCCCTTCGTTCCCAGTAGTCAAGATAGTCATCAGCCGTCATCATGACGATAAAACCGTTCTCGAGACGCCCTGTCTGCCAGGTATCGTTCGACTCTGTCCTCTTGAACCCGTTGACTTCAAGCCTCAGATCGTCGCCCGCGAGAGGAAAGGATATACCCGTGTCGAAACCGAGGAATCCACCGGAATCCTTCCAGATCGGTACGTGCAGATATCCGAATGCCTTCGTGTACGGCTTCCTGGCCTTGTCGTTCTCGCGCTTGAATCCTGGACGGGCGATCTCGTAGTCGACCCTCGAAGGCCTGCCGGGCTTGTGGGCGAACTTCGTCCTGACCACTCTGGGATCTTCCTTCTTTACGAACGAGACCTCTCCGGAATCCTCGTATTTCTTGTCGTCCAGCCGGCACTCGCTGTGATAGTAAACGATGCCTCCAGCTATGCCCGCTTTGTGCGACAGATAGTCGGAGCCGTTTACCAGGTTGACTTTTCCCACGATGGCGGCGGTACCTGTAAGGATCATATCGCCGTTTATCACCCAGGCATCTCCCGTCAGGACCCCACCGTCCTGGATGTCGAGCGAACCCTTGATCACGATGACGGGCCCGGAGACCGTATCGCCCGCCGCGATCATCAGTCCACCATAGTGGACCTCCCTGGAGGGCAGATCGACCCTGGCGGTAAGCTCCTTCGGCTTTATCTCCTCGCGTTCCCTCTCCAGGCCGTCGGCACTATCCGACCCGGAAGCCGGGATCGAAAGCGGCAGCAGCATCATGGCGGCGATTAAAAAACAGAATGATCGTCTGATGTTCTTAATCCTTGTGGCTGTAATAGATCTTGCCTACGATCTTCCACCCGTCATCGAACTTGTACAGTGACATATAGTCGCTGTAGATCAGTTTCTCGTCCCTGTATATCATGACCTTGGCGACCGCGGCATCCCCCGATATGCTGACCATCGGGATATCACTGGTCACCTTCCACGACGGACCTTCAGGGTCCTTTTGTTTGCTGTGCTCGATCCCCTCCACCCAGTCGTCTAATGACAAAGTATTTACTTCCTCGCCTTTCCTGATGAACATCAGAAACGAGGGATGGAATCCCTTCCTTATCGCCGGGATATCCCGATCGATATGGATGCCCTTGACGTAAGCGTTGATGATCGTCTCCCTGACCGCTGCCTCATCGTCCCCGGCATGCAGCGGAGCGGTGGCTCCGGCTGTGATCACGAAAACTGCGAGAAGAGTCATACAGAAGTATCCCCGGCGCATAGACTGACCTCCAAAAGTACGTACCCCGGCCCCGACGCACCTCTCTTCTACGTCAACAGCCGTAAAGCGGTTTCACCTGTTACGGGCCATTCTACAGATGTCAGGGGATAGTTTCAATCAATTAACGGAGCTCCTCACATCCTGTCGGCGCCGTGATAAAGTTGTGCTCGATCCCTACTCCGTACTGGAGACAGGCTGAATCGGAGTTAAGCCCTGCCAGCTGGAGCCACCCGACTTCGGGTCGGATCGTCCATTCACCTGACCGGGTCGTTATGCCCAGCCCCAGAGTATAATCGATTCCGTACAGTTCCATCACCCTGAGATAGACATGGGCCCTGACAGAACCGTTGAGTTCCAGCTGCTTGCCAAGGGGGATCGTACCGACGAATCCCGGCTGGATCCGAAGCGTGTAAAAGTAGAAATCACCAAGGGTCACCGTGGCCGGCATGACTATCACGATATGATCCTCGATTATTCCTCCGCGCAGGTCCACGGAGATCTGACCTCCACCCAAGCCTTCAACAAAATTCTGAAACACCGAGACACGGACCGCCCCATCGATCCGTCTCGCGATTCCGAAGCGCATATCCCCGTCGATGGTCCACCAGCTTACTTCCCGGTCAGACTTTTCCGTGCCGGGAGAAACGCTTCTGGTGATGCCGACAACGGCGTGCGGGTATCCGCGCTCGACGATTCGCGCTGATTGATAGGAAGAATAGGTCAGGCAGCCCTGCGATGAAAACACAGTGAAAAGCAGCGCAGCAGTGATCCCTGTCCGTACCACGACCGAAGGTCCTGATAGGTCCCGCATGATACAACCCCTCCTCGTATCTGTCAGGGGTAGTCAGCAGGGGGCCACGACTGTCATCTTAAAAGTATCATCTTTTTCTCTTCGGCGAAAGCATTTGTCGCGAGGCGGCAGAAATACACTCCGCTGGCAACTGGCCTGCCCACCCTGTCAAGGCCGTCCCAGACCGTCTCGTGGTGTCCCGCTTCAAGGTGATCTTCGATCAGTACCCTGACAAGCCTCCCGGCTGCATCATAAATACGAAGGGATACTGACGAGGATACAGGCAGCCCGAACCGGACCGTCGTGACCGGATTGAACGGGTTAGGAACATTCTGGGCGAGGTAGTAGTCCCTTATATCGGGCGAGTCGGGACCACCGGTCGCAGAGCCCTTTGAGAAATCGGCATCGGAATCGTCGTACGCGGCAAGCCCCGCGGCGTCGCGGGCGATAACGCGTATCCTGCATTCACTCGACGCCCCGTCGGACGCGACCCAGGTATAGGCGCCGGCGTTCACGGTCCCTTCCACTATCGTCTCATCCCAGGTCATGCCTCCGTCGATCGACAGCAGTATATCTATACTTGTGACGCCGGCATTATCGTCCGCTGTCCACGAGATCGTGACATTCTCTCCAGTCGAGTACTCTTCCCCCCCGTCAGGGGAAAGGGTCGTGACTATCGGCGGCGCGGTGTCGGGCCATGTCCCGCCGGCTAGCCATTCGAGGCATCTCGACATCAGGGTATCCCTGTCCGCCTGGGTATTGACAGCCTCGAAGCCGAAGGCAAGGTATACAAGCCTGTGACCGATGTCGTACCTCAGCGCACCTTCCGCTCCGGGAGAATATTCGAGTACCGGGAGAGCGCTGCTTCGCGGCTCAATCTCACTGGGATAATCCTGGGTGCCGCTTCCATCGCCTCCGCCTATATCGAAAGCCAGCCCATCGCCGACAGCGTCCCCGGGTATTCCGGCGAGCGACCGGAACCCCGAGTCGTCATGTATATAGTCGGCATGAAGATAATCGTGATAGAAAACTATATCCTCAGGGACCCCGTACGCATTCAGCTGCCAGCCGACATCCTGTCCCGTCATGAGCAGGGCGCCGCCACCGTCCAGCAGTCCCTCGATCGCCGTTATATTCTGCGGTTCGATATCGCCTCCGACCCCTGTAAGCCAGATGACGGCTGTGTATCCCGATAAATCGGCCACGTCGATATAACCGCTGGCTGTCTCGTCCCAGACCTCGTAAATATATCCGTCATTCTGCAGCGAGGTCTCGAAAAACTGTTCGAGCTGGGCGCCGTCATCGTCATCGACAAGGAGGACAGGGCAATCTCCCACACTGACCTCGAAGGTATCATTGTGCGAGTACCCGCCGTCGGCTGTTATCTCGAGTACAAATTCGATCCTGGCGCCGGGAACGGCGAACTGGTCGACGTCGAATTCAAAGTAACCGGTCCCCGATGAAGAGGATCCGGCCGGAACCGCGCCGTACATCACAGTCGACTGTGTCACCACGACAAGACCGCCGGCAGTCGACAGAGTCGCGGAGACACTTGTCCTGTCGGGCGACAGAATATCGCACCAGAGAGTGACAGGCATATCCACACTTTCGCCAGGATCTGCCCTGCCGTCGCTGTCACCGCCAGCGTCGAGTATCTCATGGCCGGAGTACCATACATCGAGCCCCGAGTTGTAGAGGACCCGCTGAGTGGCGTATCCGATTCTGCATGTCCCGTACTTTATCCAGAAGAAGCCGTCGAGTCCCCAGCCTTCGCCCCAGCTGTTCTTGCAGAGCCAGGCCCCCTCGCCTCCACAGAGATCATCATCCCATCCGACTATGAGAACGGCGTGGTTGATCTGATCGGTATCCGCGTGCTCGTAGCACCCGCCGCCATACGAATAGAAATCGCCATATACGGTGAATGTCGTCGCTACCGGGGATATCATCACCTGCTGCTTTATGGATTCGACATCGTTGGGGATATCGACCCACCCTCCGTTGGTGACGTAGATATCGCACGGATCGTCGGCACAGGGGATCGAGTCGTTCGCCTGGTATGGCATGCACGGCTCGAGCACAGCGCCATTGCTGCGGACGTAGTCCCACCCCCAGGAGTACCAGGCTCCTTCGCATCCGTATCCCCAGGTCCTGCATGAGAGAATCTGCTGCTCGGCCAGGTCGTATTCGATCCCCTCGTTGATCATGACGACCGATTCGAGGGCCGCCGTACCGGCAAAGATAGCGCAGCTCCCGCACCCTCCCTGGTTTGTTACAGCCGATACGCCTCCGAGATCGCGCCAGTCCCAGTTCGACGGAGCAGCAGGCATCATCGGCATGCTGAGTGTACCATCGTCGAACCTCTTTTGAAGGGTCGCGAACTTCTTGATCATCTCTTCGGGCAGATTGACGCCGATCATCTTCAGGCGGTCCTCTTCCGGCAGGTCAGTCAGCCATGTTCTCTTCGCGGTCCAGTTGTATCCTTTCGAATCTATCTCTCTCTGCAGGTATTCGATAGCCGGATCGCTCTGTGCGGATGCTCCAGACGGCATCAGCGTCATAATGGAAAATACGACTGTGAGAATGGCCGTGACTCTGACGGAATTCATATGACTCTCCTTGTAAGATTACTACCCTTACACATTATACCAGATTGGGAACCTGCCCGCTATAACTGGAAAAGGGGCGGATCGCTCCGCCCCTCCAAGTTCGTCTGTGTAGAGTCTTCGAATCGTCAGTCCTGCAGCGAGACTACAGGCGTTCCGTCATCCATGCGGCTGAAATGAAACCTGTCTCCCGGCCCTTCGGCGCAGACCGTCTCAGCCTTGAATCCCATCTCGGCCGCTTCCTTTTTATACTCGGCGTAGCGTGAAGGCCATTTGCCGTTATGCATTGGAAAGAAGACTGCGGGATCGAGTTTCTTCAGCGCGTAGAAGACTCCCTTCTTCACAGCCTCCTGATCGCCGAAGCCGCATCCCGATACGGGAAGAAAGGCCAGGTCTACCTTCTCGAAGCTGCTGGAGAGATAATCGATCTCCGCGCTGTACGGGCCGGAGAAGTCCCTCATCCTGTTCGCGTGGTCGCCTGCGTGGAAGATACGCACGCCGTCAACCTCGACGAAGAATCCTACTCCACTGTCGTTCGACTCGATCGTGGCTATTTTCATCCCTTCATGCTCGAGGCTTTCCCTCGGCCCCGCGAATATGTAATCATCGAAATCTTCACAGGGGAATCCCATCACGTAGTCGATCCCATCGACCTTGCCTCGCCATTCGAGTATGTGCTTTGAATAGTGATCTCCGTGGACGTGGCTGACGAATACGGTGACATTCAGCCCTGCGACCTCTTCGGGGACTATATACCCGTTCGATATGCATGGTTCGTCCGGCTTTCTACCGTTCTCCCAGCAATCGAAGAGAAGGAGATTATCCTTCGTCCTTATCGCCCATCCACTGTGCCCGAGGTACCAGACGTACGCCTCTCCATCTTTCATCTTCTTTGTCAACTGTTTGCAGCAAGCTTCATTATTTTCACATTTTACGGATTTACATCCATGGGCCTTAAGACAGCCGGCCGCCGACTTGTTTCCATACATCGAGGCGTAGTATACCGGCGTCAGGCCGGCGTTATCCTTCACGTCGACATCCGCTCCCGCCTCGATCAGCTCTTCCGCTATATCGGTATATCCGCAGGCTGAAGCCATATGCAGAGCTGTCCAGCCACGCTCTTCCTGGCGTGCGTCGATATCCGCTCCGGCAGTTATCAGAAGCTCGGCCGACTCGGCCTGCCCTTCCCTTGCAGCCATGATCAGAGGCGTCACTCCATTGTTATTCGCCGCATCCGGCGAGGCCCCTTTCGAGAGGAGCAGCCTGGTTATTTCGGAACTGTCGGAGCGTGCCGCCCAGATAAGCGGGGTCCATCCCCTGCTGTCAGGGTGATCCACGTCAGCTCCATGGCCGACCAGCAGCCTGGCCGTCTCGGCCTGGCCCGCCGAGGCGGCCACCAGGAGCGCAGTGCCCCCGCCGTCATCCAGAACATCGACATCGGCGCCGCTGCTTACCAGTATCTCGATGACGCTGTTGCAGCCCCTCCATGTTGCGGCGATCAGCGGAGGATTGGCTCCCTCGAATCCGGGCTCGAGAGAAGCGCCGTTCTTGATCAGCAGCTTGACCGCGTCGTCGCGGCATCTCATCGCGGCGCCCGCCAGCGGTGTATTATTGTACTGGTCAGGCGGGAGATCGGCTTTTGCCCCTCCAGCGAAGAGCCTTTCGAGCATATCGACGTTACCGGCGTACGAAGCGGCATGAACCATGGTACCTCCGCCGTTCGTCGTGACGTTGACATCCGCTCCCTTTGAGATGAGATAATCAACGGCCTCCGCCTGCCCCCTGTATCCGGCGAACAACAGGGCTGTCATCCCGTTCTCATCCCTCGTGTCCACCTCTATACCGAGGCCGAGCAGATACCCGAGTAATTCCACGCTGCCACTTACACCGGCGAGATGTATAGCCCTGCTGTCCTCATTGTCGCCGGCATTGATGTCGGCTCCCTTCCCCACGAGGAACTTAGCGACCTCGAGCTGCCCGCCGGCGCATGCCGCTATAAGAGGCGTCGATCCGGCGGCGTCCTTCGATTCGAGCATGGACGGATCGGCGTCTATAAGTCCCTTTACCCTTGCCAGATCGCCTTCCTGAGCCTTTTCGTGGATCTCTCCTGCCGCAGCGGCCGCGGAAAAGAGTATGGCCATCAGGACGATGAACATGGTCCGTGAAAATATCCCGTTCCTCATGGAGCGCTCCCTCCTCTGTTAAGCGGGGTCATGATCTCTGGCCCGGTGGGGTCGGACCGTCTCTCTATGCCTATATGTACGCACTGCGGGAACGCTTGTTCCCGCAGTGACGAAAAAATGTTAAATTTTTCTCATCTTTACACTCAATCGCTACCCGAGCCGATCAGTTCCATATGGATATCCCCGTACCCCGGACCGTCCGGAACCGTCGTATCTATCAACATACGCTCATAGCTTGATATCGGGCCGATACCTGGAGCGTACGTGATCGTCCCGTAGTCGTAGACCCTGAAAAACCTCGGCCCGGAGGGTGGCTGCATCTCCCCTATCCCGTGGTCGATGAGATACAGGCATTTGACAGCGTTCTTGTATGTCCCGTACTCAGTCTCGACAGTTCCGCTGCTGAGGACCCTGCAGTGCAGGTAGATTTCGCCGGACAGGGATGGAAGAAGCTGAAATGTGAACTCGTGTCCCACGGAGATGTCAGATTCGAGGTATTTCCAGGCAAGGAGTGTGTCTATATCCCCGTATGTACCGATATGATCATCCGTCTTCTCCCAGATACCGCCGTGAAGGATCAGTGATGCCCTGGCAATCTGAACGGCTTCCACTTCCGCGGGGACCCGGTTCACTCCGCCGATGCTCCTTATCTCGTGCTCAAGATCCGGCCTCGAGACCAGAAGCCTGCTGAGCAGGGCCTGATCGAACGAGACCATCGTGATGTCATCGTCCCATTCATCGAAGAGCGTCTCGTCGAGACACTGGCCAATCGCTCCTGAATCCGAGACACAGATCCCGTCGAATTCGAGCCTGAATATAAAGGACATCGTATCGGCGTTGGTCCCGGTACCAAGATCGCCCAGGCGCACCTCGACATAATCGAGAGTCGGAGCGTCTGGAACATCACCCGGATCCTCGTAGAGCGTCCACGGAGTCGTCTCCCATCGCCGCTTCATCTGGTCATACGTCCACGAATTGCCATCGTCATCCGGCCATAGATTATCCAGTGTCGGTGAGGGTGTCCCCGGGCAGACGGGGCACTCGGATTCGTCTTCCGAGCAGCCGCTTGAAACAAGCCCGAGCAGCAGCGACAACACGGCAAGAATAAGGAAATTTCTTCCAGAGATCTTCATCGAAACCTCCAGTTCCAGGGGGATTTAAATTCAGGGGTGTTTCCTGGAGCTATTCTACTATATCAGGGTGCGTGATGGAAACCGATATCGACGGGGCCTGAGTCTGGTGCGCCGTCCGTCCTCGTCGTGTACTCCATAAGCCAGGCGCTGATGGCAGTATGCCTCCCGGCATCGATGCACGGGCTGTCCTCCGCCTCTCCGGCAACGATGTGTGAGAGATACCAGCCGCCCAGAGGCCCTGACGTAAACAGCGGAGCGAGACTGATGTTCCCCTCGGCGTCGGCCAGTCCGCTGCCCGACAGCCCGTACCCGGCCTGGTCGATGTCGCAGTATCCTATCTCCGGTATTTCTTCAGTGCCGATCTCGATAGCCGGCCAGCTGTAATGGGCCACGTTGCCCCAGACTATGGAATTGGTGAACTCCGCCTCACTTCCCCAGCAGCTTATCCCTCCCCCATATATAGCGACATTTTCGACGATCGTGCAGTTGATAAGGACCGCGGATGACTTCAGCAGATAGACTCCCCCTCCGCTGGCATATGCCGTGTTCGTCTCTATGAGGCAGTTCATCAGTTTTGTGGAATCTTCTGCGGCGATGCCGTTCATGTAGATCCCGCCCCCGTAACCCGCGCGGTTCTCACGGAACACACAGTTCTTCACAAGCACCTTCGAGCTCGTGTTGTACAGACCGCCGCCGTTATGATTTGCCAGGTTATCGTAGAAAAGGCAATCGTTTAATTCCACCTCGCACCAGCTGTTGAACATCCCGGCGCCGAAACGGCAGCTGTTGCCAGGTCCGAAGACGCATGATTCGAATTGCGGCCTGCTATCGAAACCGTCCCGTCCGTCGTTATAGACACCGGCCCCGTTATTAAACGCGCTGTTTATCCTGAAGATACAGTTCTCCACACAGGGAGAGGCATTAAAGTTCGCCATCCCCGCACCGAGGAATCCTGATTCGTTCGATGTGAAGATGCAGTTCATGACCTCAGGTGAGACGCCTTCGTTGAACATGCCTCCGCCGCAGTTGTCCGGGTAAATACCATGCGCATGTCCCGACTGGATGGTGAAGCCATCGAGCTTCGCGTGATCCGCCCCTATGACGACATGCCACGCCCTGTTCTCACCATCGAGGACCGTCCGGTTCACTTCCGGGTCCCTCTGGGAAAGGGTGGTATCAGCGGTAGAGAATCCTCCGTAGATATCGACGTACTGCTTCATCATCACAACAGGGATCGAGGAATCTCCGGGCTCGGGACAGCCGTATGTCCCGGCTGCGACCCAAATCACATCGCCTTCTGAAGCGTTGTCGAGCGCTTCCTTGACGTGGGTAAATGCATTGTCCCAGGATGATCCTGTCCTCGCCCCCGACGCTGCCGAGTCGACGTACCACAGATCCTGGTCGACTATGACAGGCGGATCAGATTGATGTAAAACAGGATCCTCATCAGAGCATCCCGCCGAGAAGAGGACCACAGCGGCTGTGAGCAAAGCAGGCAGTATATATCTCATCAGGCCCTTTCGGAGGTATCGGCGCGGGGTCTCACCGTTACCATATCAATATATATTGTGATGATTCCATGCACAAACCGCATCAGTTCGTTCTGCGAAGATAGATCAGCGACGTTACCTTGACGACTGCCATTATCGCGACGCATGAAAAGAGCTGCCAATCAAAATATCCATCCACGTACAGCCTGTAAAGCAGCAGCGCACCGATGAGCCCCGCTCCCACTCTCGTGGCTAACTTCATCGATTTCATCTGGTGTATCATAAACCTCTCATCCATCCTCTACTCCTCCTTGATAACGAACATCTCGTCGGTCGAGCATCCGAAATACCCGGAGATCTTCAGTGCCAGCTGAAGACTCGGTATGTATTTTCCCTTTTCGATCGAAATTATAGTCTGACGCGACACCTTCATCTCTTTCGCCAGATCCTCCTGGGTGAGACCGGCTTTTTTCCTGAACTCCCTTATCCTGTTTGCTACCTTCTCTTCCATTTTATCGGCCCCCGGTATTCCGCGCCCTGTCGGACCGAAGCTTCAGTATGTGCCTGATGTTCAGAAATATCGAACACCCGAACATCGCGATCTGCAGGGCTATCATCGGGTAACTCTCTCCGCTGAACCTCTTGACCATAAATCCTGCGAAGAGGCACCCCATCCCCGCGGGAAGAAGCATCTTTTCCTTTCTGGTCATAGTTCCAGCTCCTTTCTCTCCTCCCGGCATTTGTCAAGCTTGCTTTACATTACTAAATATAGCCGTCCTTCATCTTTTGTCAAGCCCGCTTTACATTATATTTGTATTTTTTTTCAGTGCTCTCAACCCTGCGGATCGATCCACGAAGGAAGCGCGCCCGGATCTATACCCCACAGCAGCGGAAGAAGCAGGGCCACAACAAGGGTTATCAGCAGCCATCCGAATATGTTCAGGACAAGGCCCGCCCTGACCATCTGCGTGATCGTCACCTGCCTGCTCCCGAAGACCACGGCGTTTGGAGGTGTCGCGACAGGAAGCATGAATGCGTACGATGCGGCGATGCATACAGCTACTACCGGACCGTACGGATGTATCGACATCGAGATCGCCACTCCTGATATAATAGGTATAAGCATCGCCGATGTCGCTGTGTTCGACGTCACTTCGGTGAGAAAGATCGTCAGCAGGGCCACAGCCGATATCAGCACCGTGTAGTTCACTCCGTGCAGGACCGTTATACTCCCCCCTATCCATTCGTCGAGACCCGACATCCTGAATCCCGCTGCAAGGGACAATCCTCCACCGAAGAGAATAATCACGTCCCATGGGACCTTCGATGCCGTTTTCCAGTCGAGAAGAAATTCGCCCGTTTTCATATCAGCGGGGATAAGGAAGAGCAGCAGCGCACCGATTATCGCGATCGTCGAATCAGCGATCATCGCCTGTAGAAAAGAATCCGCGCAGTATCCACGCTGAGGCGACGAGGAAGAATACGGCCAGTATCTTCTTCTCTGCCGATGACACCGGCCCGAGTCCTCGCGACTCTTCTTCGATGCAGGCCATCCCGCCCGGAAGTTCCCCGGAGCCGAGATGGAAAGCGCACCTTGTCAGGTAGAACCATGTAAACAGGAGCATCACGACGGCAAGCGGCAGGCCCACCGCCATCCAGGAGAGAAAGCTGACCGGCCTGCCGAATGTGCTCTCGATAAATCCCGCGAAGATAACATTGGGCGGAGTCCCTATCAGGGTGGCCACTCCCCCTATCGATGCGGAATAGGCGACCGAAAGCATCAGGGCCGAACCGAATCCGGGCGGGGGGTGAGGCCCGTCGATACAATCCTCAGCGCCGTACGAATTACTCGAGGTGACCTGCTTTATAACGGCCATGCCTATCGGTACCATCATCATCGCGGTAGCAGTGTTGCTGATCCACATCGAGAGGAAGGCTGTCGCCACCATGAAGCCGAGGATTATCCGGTCGGTCCCCGTACCGACGAGCCTGATCGTGAAAAGAGCGATACGTTTGTGCAGGTTCCACTTCTCCATCGTCACCGCGATGAAGAATCCGCCGAGAAAGAGGAATATCAGGTGGTTCGCATAAGGAGCGGCCGCCTCGGAGGCTTTCATGATTCCCATCGCGGGAAAAAGCGCAAGGGGCAGAAGAGCGGTGGCTGCCAGCGGAGCGGCCTCGGTGATCCACCAGATCGCCATCAGGGCGGCTGCCGCGGCGACTTTTCTCGCCGCGGGACTCATCCCCTCCGGCAGAGGCATTACGAGAACAAGGATGAATATCGCCGGACCGAGAGCGAGCCCGATCCTCTGCCTGGCACTATACATGCCGGCCTAGGCCTGTTCTGCGGGCATGTCCCTCGCCGCCACGGAAGAATATATCACCGCGAAGGCAAGATCTATCCACATCACAGCGATGACGATCCCGACACCGAGAAGGAGCAATCCGGCAATCGCCAGCGGGAATGCGAGCAGGGCCATCAGGAATATCGTCATACTGTGCCCGCCGGTCATCCTCCAGCTCTCCCTTATCGCCTCGGTCGCTTCCATCTTCCTGTCGATCACGAGGTAGGAAACGAAAGCTAGCCTGCAGGCAAATATGACTCCCGGGACGATCAGAAAGAGGAATCCTATCCCGATGATCACCGTAACGAGCAGATGAGCTAGTACGACATTGAGATAGTTCTTCTGGAATGCGAATATCTCGAGGAATTCCAGCTTCTCTCCACGCACAGCTTTGAGCATAGCGACATTCGCTCCCCATTCGACCGGTCCGAGGATCAGCAGCCAGAAGCCCAGCGCGAAGAGCTGAATGATCAGCGAGAAACCCGAGTCCCATTCATCAGCCGCTTCCCTCGCGATGTAATAAGGCGAGACAAGCACAAATACCACAAGTGTGATCAGAAGGACCTCGAGAAAATACTTCTTCAACGTTTCCAGCCCGTAACCGTAACTCCCACCTACGGTAGGCTCCGGAAGGGCCATATCTCTCTGTCCGGACATCTCACTCATCACTTTCCTCCTGGCTTCAGCGACAGTATCCAGCCGCTTATCATGTCAAGCGCAGCCGGTGACATCGTCTCCTCGATATTGGCATATTCAGATATGCTCCCTGTATCGGCCGTCTGGAACAGATGATTCAATCCCGGCATCTCCCTGACTAGGTAATCACTGTTTTCCCCATCCTTCAGGGCCTTCTCGATGGCGGGAAGGTTTTCCCCGGCATCGACCTGTATATCCTTCTCCCCTATTACAGCGAGCACGGGGCATTCGACCCTGCGAATGGCCGTTGAAGGATCGTACCTTACAAAGAACCTGAACCACGGAGTAACCATGATATCAGCCCTCTGTCTCACAACAGCCTCAGTGAACCCGTACGTCTCTCTCTCTTCGGGAGTATACTCCTCCAGCAATCCGGTCGATACGGTAATGATCTCCTTCTTTATCTCCTCGTCATCCCCGTCCTTCTCGAGGATGCTGTACTCCCGTCTGAGCTGCCCGGTCAATTTTTCGCACACCTCGTCGGATGCGCCCTGAAGTTTAAGAAGTTTGACATTCTGGGTAAGGAGTATCTGCGATCCCGGCACCCCGGGTCCCGCAAGCAGGACTATGAAACCAATATCATCGGAGTCGGCTGCTACCATCGAGGCGACTATCCCTCCCTCGCTGTGGCCGGCTATTCCGGTGAGAGCGGGATCTGTCTCCTTTCTCGCGGCGAGATATTCAAACGCCGCGCCCGCGTCGGTCGCGAAATCAGCCGTAGTGGCTGCGCCGTGGTCACCCTCTGAACTTCCCACTCCCCGGTCGTCATACCTCAACACAGCTATCCCGTTCCTCGTCAGATGATCCGACAGCACGAGGAACGGCTTATGCCCCATTACCGTCTCATCCCTGTCCTGCGGGCCTGACCCAGTGACCAGCACTACCGCGGGGAAGGGCCCTTCCCCTTCGGGAATCGTCAGTGTTCCGGCCAGCCTTATCCCGGCCCCTGTATTCTCGAAAGTGACTTCCTCTTCGGCATACGGGAGCGGACGACTCCGGCTCCTGCGGCCTCGCCGGAGGAGTTATCTCTCCGGCTCTTCTCGAGCCTCAGCGGAAGCACGAAGTCCGGCCTGCCTCCATTCGCCGTCATAAATAGAGGCTGTCGGGATAATATTTCGCGTAATAACCGCCCTGGGAGACGGCGACCTCGACGGCAAGACTGTCACCATCGAACGAGACTCCGCTCGTCGGGATCCCGGCCGCTCCCTGGTCGGGACTGTCCATCGTGGCGGCCAGCGTCCCGGCCTCTCCCAGTGTAAAATGAAAGACGATCCTCATCTCCATTCCCGAGAACCTGAGGACCCCGGCCCAGTCGCCGACAATATCACCTGGCTCGGCCGCGGGTGCAGCGAGAGAAAAGATGATTACAACGAACATCGATGCTGCTGCTATCCGTACGATCTTCATAGATCTTGATTTCATAGAGCTTTCCTTTCCCTGATCAGTACTGCTGTCTTTACGAGTACACTACATTTTGCCGCTTCATTCAGCACTTTTTTTCCCTTTTCTATACTCGAAGACATCCTCGATCTTCAGGCCGAAGACCCCGGCGATCCTGAAGGCGAGGGAGAGCGACGGCACATACTTTCCCTGCTCGAGGGCGACGATCGTCTGCCTTGTGCATCCGGCCCTGTCGGCGAGCTCCTGCTGTGTCATCTCGCCGTTATCGAACCGAAGCCGCCTTACGCTGTTCTTTATCTCAGCCTTCGCCATCGTTCAGCCTCCCGGCCGCCATCAGAAGCGTGAATATCCCGTGTGAGATCGTACCGATGAAAACGGTCGAATACGCGAGAAACCACATCCATCCTGCCGGAACGCTGCCGTCATCCTGGAAGACGGCCCACAGCGCTATCCCGAGGAAATAGACATATACGAGTACTATTGTCAGAGTGATCCCTCCGGCCCTGCCCTCGATCCGTTCATCTCTCTCGTCCCTGACAAGGGTGTCGCCCTTCTTTTTCCTGGAAAGACCCATCATCGCGAAGAAGGCGCCGTAACCTGCGGCAAACAGGACCGCGATGGCGACGATCCTCCCCTTGTCCCGGGCGAAACCCCCGGGCCCGCTCCCGCTGAAGAAAAGGGCCATGAACACGACAAGCACGATGCTCCATATGATTATCTTCCCTCTCGCCCTGTAAGTCGACTGCGTCATCATTTGATCCTCCTTCAGGTCAGTAATCGTTTTCATACATATTGTATATATATTCAGTCACAATGTCAAGTATTTCATACTTCTTTATATAAAAAATCGGGACCGGTGGACATCCTCTTCCAATCGCCTTCTATTTTACATATTCGATAAGTGTAGAACCGATGAAGGTATTGTCACAGATCCCGCCGAACGGACCCGCTCCCGGACCGAAGGCGAAGATCGGCACCATCTCCATCGTATGACCGTCCGTCGTGAACCTTGGACTTACCGTCATGCTCGAGTGCTCCGGCGTATCGTGAAGAGCCATCCCACCGGTCTCATGATCGGCGGTCATGATCACCAGCGTATTGCCGTCTTTCTCCGCAAAGTCCAGGGCGGCGCCTACAGCCCCGTCGAAATCTTTCATCTCGTTGTAGATCCCTTTGAAATCATTGTCATGGGCAGCCCAGTCGATCTGTGATCCCTCTACCATGAGAATAAATCCGTTGCCGCCAGCCGACAGTATCTCGATCGCTTTCGAAGTCAGATCCGCCAGCGAGTACAGCCTCTCCGTTGCCACGGGACACTCGTGCGGAGCGAGAAATGCCGCCGCCATTGTCGCACCGTCGAGAGCCTTCAACTCTTCAACCGATCTTACGACAGGCATCCTCTCTCTCAGCGCACCGATCAGGTCGAGATCGTCCGTCCGCCTGCTCCCCTCTATGCCGGCGTGCACGAAATAGGCCCACCCACCGCCGATGATCAGATCCAGGCCGCTTGCGGTCATTTGGCGTGCTATCTCCGCCTCCATCCCGCGGTCTGTGACATGCGAAGTGAAAACCGCCGGCGTGGCGTGCGTTATTGAGCTGGTCGCCACAAGGCCGGTCGACATCCCATTTTCTTCG
Source organism: Candidatus Krumholzibacteriia bacterium (assembly GCA_963836185.1). GTDB lineage: Bacteria > Krumholzibacteriota > Krumholzibacteriia > Krumholzibacteriales > Krumholzibacteriaceae > JAUWCL01. The sequence continues at coordinate 1,324,922 of CAWIIQ010000001.1, read as the reverse complement.
GCATACTCGAAGACTGTCATCAGAGTATCCCCTTCGGGCGATATTGAGATCATCCCGTTCCGCGTCTTGTGTCCGGTCGCCATCGCGGTTCCTGACGCCGCGGAATCGGTGATGAGTGCACCGACCGGGAATGTCTTGACCAGGCCTCCTACAGGCATCCGCTCTGCGTTCAGGCTGTCACCCGCAAGGTTGCCGTAGGTCAGATGGGCGACTCCCATCCCGTCGCCTATAAGAAGGATCACGTTCTTCGGTCTGTCCGGGGCTGTCGACGTACATGACGCCGCCATCGATACAACAGCAGCCAGAAGGATAAAATACAGCCGGAATGCTCTCACAGGCGATCTCATGATGTGATCCCTTTCAGGATGAGTGGTCGTGCACGATCCGCCAGCCCACGTCCATCTTTCTCCAGATAAGTGTAAACTTTCCCTGTTTGACGGTATCGGGAAGCTCGACCTTCCAGTCGCCGAGTACATACGCCGATTCGGGTGAAAGGACTGTGATCTCGAGGCCTGAGAATTCGAGGATCCCCCTCTGCTCTCCCGAGTAAGTCTCAATATACATCGAGTTCAGCGTATCCCAGCCCTGCAGCCTTCGCTTGCCTCCGTGAAAGGTCATCTCCTCCGAGTGCCAGTAGTACTTCATGAATCCGGCCAACTCGCCCGAATTCCAGCTTTCGACCTGTTCCTTCATCGCCGAGCCGATCTCCTCCATCGTCGAAGTCTCGTATTCGCTGCTCATTCTGCCGCCGGCCTCACAGCCGATCAGAATCGCGGCAAGGATGATTATTAAAGTGATCGATCTCTTCATCAGGTACCACCTCGCGGTTATTCCATGCCGAAGGCCGAGGCCGCCTTGCGCGCGCACTTTCCAGTCCTGAGGATGCGCGGCTCTCTGCCGGAAAGATCTATCAGGGTCGAAGGAATCCGGCTGCCGGGCCCTCTTCTCGATATATATGCTTCCAGACCGGGGAAGACTCGCAGGATCTCCCCGATCCTGTTCAAGGGGTTCTGCCCCGACCTGTTGACGCTCGTCGAGACGAGCGGTTCACCTGTCTTCTCGATCAGTGAGATAAGGGGATCCATCGCCGGGATCCTGACCGCCACCCTCCCGTCCGGCCTAAGCGCCGCCGGGATCTTCCCTGAAGCGGGAAGTATCACGGTCACGGGAGCGGGCCAGAGAGTGTCGAGGATATCCCTCGCCCCTGCCGGCCATCTTCCTGACGAGCATGTCGGCCATTTCAAGTGATGAAGCGAGCAATATGAATCCCGCGGACTTCGAACGCCCCTTGAGCCTTCTTATCCTCTCGATGGTAGGCCTGCTCGAATATACGCAGTGAAATCCGTATATCGTGTCAGTCGGAAGCACCGCCAGGCCGCCCGACCTCAGTATCGCCGCGACCTTGTCGATGTTTCGGCCCTCGAGATACCCTTTTACCGGCTTTTCCATTGGTCACGCATCTTGTCGAGTTCTTTTGAGAACCTGTCATCGACGAGTGAGAGGATCTCTGTCGCGAGCACGGCGGCGTTCTTCGCGCCGGCCTTCCCCACGGCGACCGTGGCGACAGGTATCCCGGGAGGCATCTGTACCATCGATAGTAGCGCATCCATACCGTCAGGCAGACCGGAAGGTATCGGAACTCCGATCACGGGCCTGGTCGTTACCGATGCCACGAAACCGGGCAGTGCGGCCGACATGCCGGCGCCGGCGATGAAGACCTTCGCTCCCCTCTCGATCGATTCTTCGATGTAAGCCTTCGTCGCTTCGGGCATCCTGTGCGCGGAAGACACCTTGAGCTCGCTCTTCACGCCGAGTTTCTCGAGTTGAGCGAGACATACTTCCATCGTCTCCCTGTCCGATTCGCTCCCCATTATGACGGCGACCTGAAGTTCTCCGCCCACGTCATTCTCCTTTCGATTGTTCCGACTATTCCTTCAGCGCCCTCCAGGCAATGTCGCGCCTGGAGAAACATCCCTCAAAAGAAATCTTGTCAACGCCTGCATAAGCCTTGTCGATGGCCCCTTTGAGCGTAGGCGCGATCGCGGTCACACCGAGAACGCGTCCTCCCGAAGTCACGATCCTGCCATCATCGAGCTTCGTCCCCGCATGGAAGACGGCACATCCCGCCTCCTCAGCCTCCGCGATACCCGATATCTCTTTACCCTTGTCGTATTTCCCGGGGTACCCTCCGGATGCGATCACGACACAGGCGCATGCCTCATCGCTGTTCTCGAAATCGACACTCTCCAGATTGCTTTCCGTCGCCTCGAAGAGGACCTCGAACAGGTCCGTCTTCAGAAGTGGAAGGATCACCTGGGTCTCCGGATCGCCGAACCTGCAGTTGTACTCCAGGACCCTTGGACCGGTGGGTGTCAGCATCAGACCGAAATAGACCACACCAGCTCCCTTGATCCTCTCTGACTGTATCCCGCTGAGCGTACGCTCTATAATCTCTATCCTTATCTTCTCCTCAAGAGCGTGACCGAGGACCGGGACCGGCGCGTATGCCCCCATACCGCCTGTGTTAGGCCCCATATCTCCGTCGAAGGCTCTCTTGTGATCCTGCGATGGAACGAGAAGCCTGTAATCTTTTCCATCGAATACGGCTATGACCGAAAGTTCCGTTCCTTCGAGAAACTCCTCGAATATTATCCTGTCTCCGGCTGTGCCGAACTCCTTCTTCTTCATCACCGTCTCGACCGCGTCACGGGCTTCCTCCAGGGTCTGGCATATCAGCACACCCTTGCCGGCGGCGAGGCCGTCAGCCTTGATCACGAATGGAGGTTTTCCCGCTTCAATGGCGTTCTGCGCCGCGCAGTGATTATCGAATACCGCGAAGCCGCCCGTTGGCACATCGTATCTCTCCATGAACTGCTTCGCCCAGACCTTGCTGCCCTCGAGAAGTGCTCCCTTGCTGTCGAATCCGAATATACGCAGGCCCTCGCCGTTAAAGAGATCGACTATTCCCGAGACCAGAGGAGCCTCGGGCCCCACGACGGTGAGATCCACTTTATTCTCCCGAGCGAATTCGAGCAGCGCCTTTTTGTCAGCCGCGTCTATGGAAACACATTCACCGATCTCGGCGATTCCCGCGTTTCCGGGAGCCGCGTATATCTGATCCACATGGGGGGATTTCGACAGCTTCCAGGCTATCGTATGTTCTCTGCCACCGCCGCCTACAACAAGAACCTTCATCCCTGCATTCTCCTTATCTCATACGGATACACAGTTGCTTACTGGATCCGGCGCGGCGAGGTGCGCCGGAAAAGGAAGTTATCATAAATCTGCCCGGGCGTCACGCGTAGATGAGCTTGAGTTCCTCTATCTTCGCCGCGACATCGACCGAATGCGGGCACCGGACGGTGCAGGCGCCGCAGCCCGAGCACCCGTCGAGGCCCCTGCCATTCTCTATCTCATCAAGAGTCGCCCTGGCATGATGGAAATTGGCGTACTGCGACGCGTACATATGCGTCCTCATAAGAGTCGGGACATCGACCCCGGCCGGACAGTCGCCGAGGCAGAGATCGCACTGCCTGCAGTATCCCATCCCGACCTTGAGCTTGCAATCTCCGAGGAGACATTTTTCCTTCTCGCTGTACTCGAGATCATATGCAATATCAAAATCTTCCTTCATATGCTCGAATGTCGTATACCCCGGAATCGACGTGGTGATGTTCTCGTTTCTCATCACCCACTTGAGGGCGGCCTGGTTTATCGTCGTGCTGTCGTAGTCGGCGATCCCTTCCGGCAGCTGGAAACGCCTGCCGCCGACCTGTGTCTTCATCGCGACGATCCCCACTCCCTTCGCGGCCGCCTTCTCAATCGAGTCGAGCAGCTTGCTGTCATCGGCCAGCGTCATGTTTATCGCGGTCAGTACAACGTCGTACCATCCCGATTCAGTGACCGCATTGATCACTTCGCTCATATTCTTGTGCGTTGATAGACCTGTGAACCTCGTCCTGCCGCTCTTGCGCGCCTCTTCCATCGCTTCGTGGACCGCTTCGTTCATGGCGAAATCCGCGGAATCGACGACATGTACATACAGGATATCGACATGATTCATCTGAAGTCTGTTGAGGCATTCGTCTACCTGCACGCGTATCTTCTTGCGCGTCTCATCAGCGGTATCTCCCACCCTCATGTTCGGCGTGTATATCTTTGTCGCGATGATGACATCGTCCCTTACGCCTAGCTCTTTGATGACCTCGCCGACCATACGCTCATTCTTGCCGCCCTGGTAATAGGCGGCGGTGTCGAAATGCCTGACGCCCAGATCATAAGACGCTCTGACGACCTCGGGATTATTCGCGTTCATCACGCCCATGCTCACGACGGGGATCTCGATCCCCGTCCTGCCGAGTTTGCGAGTGATGATCTTCCCTTTCTTCTCTTCCTTATTGTCGCTGGCCGGGCCGGCATGAGTAAGCCCCGCGATTCCGGCTCCGACGAGTCCTCCCGCCGCTGCCGTTATGAATCCCCGCCTGGTCAGGCCGCCCTTCTTCCTTTCCATGATCGCCTCCCTGGCCTAATGAGTACTTGAAACTACCCTGTATTTGAGTATACATCATAATCGTAACTAAGTTTACGCAAAATACTGACGGAGGTAACTCTTGAAAAGTGGAGTATTTACGAAAGCTGTAGCGAGGCGGCCGGCCATGTCGCTCGGCCAGGGGCTCACCGGAGCCGGCCTCGGCAGCCCCGATATGGATCTGGCCGTACAGCAGCACGCGGCTTACTGCGAGGCGCTGCGCTCTTGCGGAATAGAAGTCATACTTCTCGATGCCATCGAAGATTACCCCGACTCCACATTTATCGAGGACCCGGCCGTGATCGCAGGCAGCCGCGCCGTGATCACGAGACCCGGGCATCCTTCACGCCTCGGCGAGGCCGCCCTTATCGAACCGGTCCTTTCCCGTTACTTCGAGGTCGACAGGATCGAACCACCGGGGAGGATAGACGGAGGTGACGTTCTCGAGATCGATGACCGGATCCTCATCGGTCTTTCGGACAGGACCGATGAAGCAGGCGCCAGACAGCTCAGTGAGATCTTTGAGAAGGACGGATTCAAGTGCGGGACTGTTCCTGTCGCCTGCGGCCTCCACCTGAAATCGGGCGTCAGCTACATGGGAAACGGCACCTTGCTTGCCGACGGATCTATGGCGGGCAGAGATGAGTTCACCGGGCTCGATACAATCACTGTCGCCGAAGGGGAAGAGTATTGCGCGAACAGTATAGAGATCAACGGCCGGATACTCTTTCCCGCCGGATTCCCTGTAACCCGGGAGAAGCTCAAAAAAAAAGGGCTGGAGATCGTAGAAGTAGACATGACTGAGTTCCAGAAGATGGACGGCGGACTCTCCTGCCTCTCCCTCAGGATGAATATATAGAAACAGACGGCCAGGGCTGGACACCGGCCGTCTGTGATCACATTCTTCGGGTTCCTCTAGGCGTAGATCAGCTTCAGATCCTCGATATTCCTGGCGATATCCACGCCGTGCGCGCATCTCGCGCTGCACGATCCACACTCGACACAGCCCGAGATACCTGCGGTCTGGTCGATCGTCGTCCGGGCCATGCGGAAATCGGAATACCGGGCAGCGTACATGTGTGTCCTCATCAGTGAGGCGACGTCCGTTCCCCGGGGACAGGTGCTGCTGCATATATGGCACTGTCGACAGAACCCCATCCCGGTCTTGAGCGTATCGAGCTTCTCGGAAAGGAACTTCTTTTCGTCAGCGCTTAGAGCAAGGTCCATCCCTATGGCGACATCCTGCTCCATGATCTCGAAGGTCTTGAAGCTCGGTATCGCCGTAGTGATCTCTTCGTGAGAAAGAGCCCACTTCAGCGCTGCCGCGGCGATCGTTCCCTCTGAGTAAGTCTTCAGCGCTTCCTCGTCGTCCTTTATCAGCTTGCCGCCTGCCTGGGTCTTCATCGCGATCAGGCCTACACCCTTCGCGTGGGCGTTCTTAACAGCCTTGATGAATTCCTCGTCATCGGCGAGCGTGAAGTTTATCGTATGAAGAACGACATCGTAGAAACCGCCTGCCACTACGGCATTGAGGACCTCGGCCATGTTCTCGTGGGTCGATACCCCGACGAACCTCGCCTTGCCGGACTTCTTGATCTGCCTCATACCCTCGATCATCGCCTCGTCGTTGATCTCGTCGGCGCTCTTGACGACATGTATGTACATGATGTCTACATAATCCATCTGCAGCCGCTCGAGGCTGTCGTCGGTGTATTTCATCATCCTGGCGGGGACCTTGTCGGGATCGAGTCCCTTCCTCTGGTTCGGTACGAAGATCTTCGTGCCGAGGACTATATCTTTCCTGATTCCTTCTTTCTTGATTATCTCGCCGACGATCTCCTCGTTACGGCCCGAATGATAACCCGAAGCGGTATCGATGTGCCGCACGCCCTTGTCGTACGCGGCCTTGAGGATACCTGGGCTGTCGATATTGAGGGCTCCCATGCTTACGATCGGGAGCTCGAGGCCGGTCCTTCCGAGCTTTCTCGTGATCAGTTTTCCGCCAGCCTTCTTCTCCTCCCCAGCCGCTGCCTTCCCGCCCGGAAGCGAGGCCAGTCCCGCTCCGACGATACCGGCTGCGGTTGCCGTCATGAAATCCCTTCGCGAAAGGCTGCTTTTCTTATCGGACATCTCTACCTCCCGGACACTTTTGAATACCTTACAGTACGAGTGATATATTACACACTGCAGCGGTCACTGTGAAGAGATTTCCGTTTAATCGACAGGCAGAAATGAAGCGGCATGCGGAACGGCAAGTATCTCTCTTTCCGGGATCCCCTTGAGCAGAGAAAGCGTATCCTCGGCATTCCAGGAACCGAAACCGAACTTCTCGAGGGCGCCATCGGGAAATTCAGAGAGAAGCCTGACTTCTATTCTCCCCGTGATCTCGTGAATCGACATCGATGCCTGGGAGTTCAACGTATATCTTTCTGATACCCTCGACAAAACACTTTCCCTTCCTCCCGAGAAATCCTCCTCGAGCGAATCCGAACCGACACCCTCACTGCAGGCGGCCGCCATAAGCAGAAGACCTCCGTCAGCCACGGCGAGCGAGGCATGTCTGATCGCTTTGTGGGCCTGCAGCAGGTTGATGTCCCCGGGCGATCCTCCTGCCGAAGCGACGACTACCCTCCTGCGTCTGCCGGGAGAAAGGGCGTATGCCTTCCGCAGCTTTGCCGCGGCGATGCGATGCGAAAGGTCCATATCGCCGGCGCTGACAAAGGCCGGCTCCCCTCCCGCCCCGACTACCGCGCATACCATGAATACCGGCGCGGCCATCAGCGATGCCCCTTCGATCATATCCTCATGTACGGGATTTCCGTCGAGAAGACCCGGCTTACAGCCATGCGACAGCCCTTCAGCGGGATCCGCCCTCAATGACAGCCTGTGATTGGCCATGATCGTCTCTTCACCCGAGATCCCAGGCAGTATAAGTTTTCTACCGCCGCCGTAACCTGCGAAGTAATGGAACGACACAGCGCCGGCGCCTACAACAAGACCTGACCGTGCGACATCCCTGTTAAAGAGGCACCGGGTTCCGGACGATGTCGTGCCGGCCTCGACAAGGGATGATCTGTCGCGGGCATCATGCTGGACGATCCTGTACCTGCCGGCGACCGAAGCTCCAAGCTGGTCTTCTATCTCGGCTGCGGACTGGCCGCGGTGCATACCGCTTGCAATATATATGGTGGTGCGTTCAGGCCCCGCTCCATTCCTCTCGAGATATTCCAAGGCGGGAACAAGTATTGCCGCTGCTGTCCTTCCCCTGGTAAGATCTGAAACGAGTACGGCGACCCTTTCCGAGCCGGGTATCAGATCCGAGAGAGGCCCGCACCCCGCGGGCTCATCGAGCGCCTGTTCTACCGAACTTGATATATCAGGAAGGGGCTCGGGAAACGCGCATGCGGAGATCTCTCCCGTAAAGGGAACCGGGATCTTCGAATCTCCATAAGGAAGTATGATCGGGTCCATTATCACCTGAAGCCGGGATCAGGTTCCGTCCGGAACTATATGGGTGCCGACTTTCCCCTCCACAGCTTCCCTGAGGGTGGCAGAATGGGTGATGATCGCCGACTGTCCACCTGCCTCCACGAAATCGATGGCGGCCCTGATCTTCGGCCCCATGCTGCCCGCGGGGAACTCGTAGGCCTCGTACATCTTCCGTATCTCGGAGACCTCGATCCTGCCGAGCCCCAGCTGTTCCGGTTTGCCAAAATCGGTATATACCTGTTCGACATTTGTGAGGATTATCAGATTCTCAGCACCGATACCTGTCGCGAGCGCGGACGCTGCCCTGTCCTTGTCTATGACGGCCTCGACACCCTCGAGCCTTCCGTCCCTGAACACGACCGGTATCCCGCCGCCGCCTACCGCGATGACAACAGCGCCCCTGGAGAGCAGATGCGAGATGACATCGGCTTCGACGATGTCCTTCGGCGTCGGGCTCGGCACAACGCGACGGTATCCCCTGCCTCCCGCGTCTTCCTTCATGATCCAGCCCTTCGACTTCTCCAGCTCTTTCGATTCGTCCTGGGAATAGTATGGGCCTATGGGCTTGGTCGGGTCCTGAAAGGCATCGTCTTCTTCCGAGACGACCACCTGAGATACGATCGAGACGACGGGCTTGTCGATCTTGCGGCTCCTGAGGACATTGCCGAGGATCTGCTGGATCATGTATCCGATCCCGCCCTGGGAGTCGGCCCCGCAGATGTCGAGCGGCATCGGAGGTATCCTGTCCTTGGCCGCCTCGTTCCTCTCGAGTATGTTCCCGACTATCGGTCCGTTCCCATGAGTGATTATCACTTTTCTGCCCGACTGGATAAGGTCGGCCACATGCTCCATCGAGCGTATCGTGACTTCTCTCTGTTCTTCTATCGTCCCCGTTCCGCCGGAAGGGATTATCGCGTTCCCTCCGAGGGCCACCACATCTATTTCACCAGCCAAGGATTACCTCCGGAAACGATACCCCCGGCGAAGATATCTCCGCCAGGGGTACTCGATGTTATCATCTGCTTATCTTAGAGGACCTTCCTGATCATATCCAGGGCTTTCCTCAGGTTTTCCTGCGAGTTGGCGTACGAGAATCTCAGGTATCCCTCGCCATACTTGCCGAAACTCGTACCGCTCAGGCCGGCCACTCCGGCTTCCTCGAGCAGGAACTCCTCGAGTTCCTTCGATTTGCGGCCCGTTCCCGTGATGTTCGGAAATACGTAGAAAGCACCCTTAGGACTCAGGCATGAGAACCCGGGAAGGTCGTTAAGACCGTCGACGATCAGGTCCCTTCTCGCCTTGAACTCGGCCATCATCTTGAGAGACTCGTCCTGCGGGCCAGTGAGAGCCTCTACACCTGCGATCTGTGTAAAAGCAGCCGTGCACGAGTTGCTGTTCGTCTGGATCTTCGAGATCTGCGCCGCCAGTTCGGGATTCATCGAGGCATAACCGAGTCTCCAGCCTGTCATGGCATACGTCTTCGAGTGGCCCTCGAGGAGGATCACTCTGTCGCGCACCTCGGGATAATCGTAAATGCTGACATGCTTGCCCTCGTATACCATCTTGCTGTAGACCTCATCGCTGAGGATGTATGCGTCATGCTTCTCCGCGAGTTCGGCGATTCCCTTCATATCCTCTGAAGTAAGGACTCCGCCTGTAGGATTCTGGGGAGAATTGATGATGATCAGCTTTGTCTTGTCATTGACAAGGGAGCGCATCTCGTCGAGATCGAAGGAGAACGCTTTCTCCTCCCTCAGCGGAACAGGAACCGGCTTCGCACCAACGAAGTTGATGACTGACTCGTAGATCGGAAATCCCGGGTTGGGATAGACGACCTCGTCACCCTTGTCTACCAGGGCGAGGATCGTGAAGAAGAGTATCGGCTTCGCGCCGGGTGTAACGACGATGTTTTCGGGCTTGACCTCGATTCCGCGATCCTTCGTAAGGAACTCGGCAAAAGCCTCTCTGACATTCAGCATGCCCGCGGATGGACCGTAATGCGTGAACCCTTCATCTATCGCCTTCTTTGCAGCTTCCCGAATATTCGCGGGGGTATCGAAATCGGGCTCGCCGATCTCGAGATGAACGACATCGCGTCCCTGTGCTTCCATCGCCTTCGCACGGGCCAGAACCTCGAACGCTGTCTCGGTCCCCAACCTGCTCATTCTTTCAGCAAGCATTACTCCTCCTGTATGGAATCGGTCCCCATCTTCGTGAATACGCCATTGCTCCTGATATAACATACGGATATTAGGTATCATGGTTCCGTTTGTCAACATCAGCAGGACAATAAATATACATTTCCCGTCAAGGAACACCCCTTGATTATAACCATTACAATCAATAAGCTATAGGCAAGGAGGCCAGATGAGAATAAATACCACCGCAGGAGCGCTCTCCCTTATTTCCCTTACGTCCCTCCTCGTTCTTTCACTCTCGTATGCATCCATGGCCCGTACCTGGAACGTCAACGCGGCTGGGACCGGCGATGCGCCGACGATACAGGCTGCCATAGACTCGTCAGGGGCCGGCGATGAGATCCTCGTCGCCCCCGGGACATATACATGGTCGAGCCAGGGCCATACCGATGATTATGGAATGATCTTTTTCGGGCGTGATGTCAGCGGATTCACACTTCGAAGCTCCAACGGCCCCGATGTGACTGTACTCGACGCGCAATATCAGGGAAGGATCATGTTCATCCAGGGTTACAACGATATCGTTATAGACGGCTTCACCTTCGTGAATGGCGTCGCGCCGGACAATTACGATGCCGGCGGCGGTCTGATCGGGCACCTGTCCTCTCCCGTCATAAAAAACTGTGTCTTCACCGCCAACTCGGCCCAGCAGGGCGGCGGCCTGTGGTATGGCGGAGTCAGCGCCCCTGTGATAGAGGACTGCGTATTCCACAATAACAGCGCTTACTACGGCGGTGGGATCTGCCTGGTAAACAGCTCCACTACTGGGACACTAAGAAACTGTGTGATCCGGGACAACATTGCCGAAGATCGAGGAGGGGGACTGCTGGCGCATAACTACGACTTCAGGATCGAGAGATCGATCATATGCGCTAACAGATCCGATAACCGCGGAGGTGGGATCAGCGTCAGCGAGGATAAACCCGCTACTATCAGACAATGCACCTTGTCCGAAAACGACGCGCCCGACGGCGGAGGCATTCATCTGCAGGATGGATCCAGCATCAGGCTCGAGTGCTCAATCATTTCGTTCAGTCACCTGGGCAGCGCGCTCAGCTTGCTGGAAAGCTCCGCGATAGATGTAGAAACCTGTGTATTCTGGAAGAACGCAGGCGGCGATTCCATACCGGAAGGCGGAACCGATTCGGGCAACAATCATATCATCGACCCTCAGTTCTGCGGCCTCCCCGGCTCAGGGAACTGGTATCTTCAGGCAGATTCACCCTGCCTGTGGTTGAATGCTTCTGACGGGATCTTCTGCAGCCATATCGGGGCTTACCGCGCCGAGTGCGGTACGGTAGGGACGCGGAAAAGCTCCTGGGGAGAAATACGGAAAAGATTCAGGAGATAGCGTCGATCAATGGGACGATTCGAGGTATCGGGTGATCTCCCGCCTGACTTCCTCGCGGATATTGCCCCCGCGGCCGGTGAGCTTCGCCAGGGTCATCTTATCGACATACCTGACATGGACGAACTTTCTAAGCGAAGTCAGCGGTATCTTGCAGGGACTCATCAGAAGATTGAGAGGAACGTTCTTGTTCGCAAAACCTGTAAAGAGATCCCTTCGGGTCGCTATGAGAGTGAGGACCCTGAGTGACCGGCATCTCGTCGAGATAAGGTCCACGACACCAGGCTTGGAACTGGCCTTGGGGTTGTTCAGCAGTTCGACCAGGAAGCTGTCGTTGTCCATATAGGAAAGTACCAGGCTCTTGTAGCTCAGTTGCTTGTCGAGCGTAGCGAGCGTCCAGTCGACATTGATCGGCATTCCATCATCGTCTACGAATGTTCCACGTGAGATCCTCACGAGATCTATCGTAAGGACCTCGTCCTCGAACGTAAATCCCGAAGAATCCCGGATAGCGTCGAGTCTTGTACCTTTCGGCACCATCACCTCGAGAATACCGTCCCCCGCGCTCGTTATAAACTGGTAAAGACAGCTGAGCAGGTCGATACTGCCGGTGACACCTCTGATCTCAGGATGCATGTTAAGGGACCTCAGCAGCGAAGCGCCCGCCTTGAGCTGCGGCAGCGTGTGTGTCTTCTGTGCCTGGGCGTCGAACATGTCGGCGAGCAGGTTCCCCGCTCTGCTCTGACGCAGTGATGTGATCGTATTCTCCCAGATATTTTCCAGCCCGCGCCTGAGTATCAGCGGGTCCGACCGTCCATCGCCTATCGATTCACCGAGCGCCTGCATCTTGAACTTGTTCTCTTCACACATTGATCCGAGATAGATCGCGACAGCGCCGCGTCTGTCCGGATCGAGAGAAGCAACGATATTTCTTATCTTCATGTCGAGAGCCTCTACCTCGGCCTTGGCCCTCTCGGTGACTGCCTCGTCCCACCTGTCGTCGGCTTCGGACAGCGCCCTGCGTACTCCTTCGCTCCACGAGTGCCATGGCTTCTCGGCATCGTATTCAGAGGTATCGGGCAGCTTCTGCGCCATGGACAGCAGCATGACTTTTTTACTGAACCATTCTTCCGCATCGCTGAGTGGAGCGTGCGCTTTCTTTCTGTTGTGTATCCTGTCCATCACCCGCTTGATGTTATGGAAATCGGCCATCTTGCCTATCATCACTGTCGCCGGCTGAACGGCGAGCATCGAGGCGTAGAGCAGCCTGACCCCGGCCGTATCACCGGAACCTGCCATGGCCAGTATGGTCAGGAGATCGAGATGAGGATATTCAGCGATGAGGAGATGAGAGGAAAGAGATGCTGAGAGCTCGTAAATATTCCCGTTCTCGGCTATCGCGGTCAGCTCTTTCTGCCTCTGCTCAAAATCACGTATTGCTTTGAACCCCTCGTAAAACTCAGAGAATGGCAGTTCCGTCGGGATCGTGACGATCCTGCGGCCCGCGGCCTCGTAATCATACGATAGTGTCTTTAGAGTTTCCATTCCGATGAATTTTATGCATGAATGGTTCCAATTCACTGAAAATATGTTAAATAGCAGCTGACAGCCTGAAGGCCGCTTCCGCTGCCCCTTCAGGGGTCCACAGAAAAAATACGGATGCCCTGACGATGCTGATTCCGGTATCCAGACCGAGCGCAATGCGCTTTCCACTTCCGTAGAGCGTCTTCCAGGGGTATTTCCCGCCCCCTGACGGTTCATACAGGGAGAAGCGGGGATTGCCACTCTGAGAGCCGTATGCCGCGGCCGATATCGAAAGCCGCGAATCGATACTGCGAAGCGCGAGAGATGCCCTCGATGCACACATCAGACCGTCGCCGCCAGTACCCCCCGGCCTCTTGAATTCGATCACCAGGGCAAGCGAGGCCGCCGGCCTGCATGAAAAGGAGAGTACCAGCCCACTGGTCTCGTCCCGGCAGAGCTCCTGGAGAGGCGGGAAAGGAACGAGGTCTTCTGATTCTTTATTACGTGAGGACCAGGCACACCTCGCCGCGCTTCTTTTCCACCTGATCCGGGCCTCTAACCGCAGCGCCCTGTCGAGTTCCCTGTCTCTTCCATCGCTGCTTTGCCTCACCTCTCCCCATGCCGAAATATGGATCCTCCGGGGCAGCTTTCCTTTCAGCACCAGAGATGCACCGCTGCGGGAACGTCTGGATGCGGTGGAAAGCCCGGGGAAGGATGCAAGGAAACCGTCTGATCCGGCAGGAACCGACCACCCGATCATCCCGCAGTCAAGATCCTTTCCATCGACAGTCATGCCCCATGCCGCCGATATATTCCCCGGCCGGGATGCCGCCGTCTCCAGCATGTATATCCTGCCCGGCGACGAAACGGTGAAGTCGAGTCCCGCTATCCTCTCACCACCTCGGGAACCGGGATCTATCGTGGTCAGCCCCCCGGTGACCGCGCCCCTTTCCACTTCGAATCTGATTCCGGAAACAGCGCCGCTGCCTGAGTATTCGACACCCTGGCTGCCGTGACTCGCCAGTATTCCGGAAAGGAGTGTCACCCTGACCGGCCCGACAGTGGTACGGATCGCCCCACCCCGGATGAAAGAGCCGTAGAAACCTGTCCAGCCCCTTATCCCTCTGGGGCGGTAGAGCGGATGCCTCGAGGAGAATGGATAGGCGAATCTCCTGCCACTCGAGACAAGCCCGATCCCCAGGTCTGGAACAAGGTCTCCAAGATCGACCCTCAACCTCCCTGCATGCGCTATCGCCAGATGAAAGGCCTCCCGGAAACAGCCGTCCGCACTCCTCACTCTCCCAGCGCAACTTGCGCCCCGGGTACCGATCCGCACCCAGGCATCCCTTCTCTCTCTGCCGCAGGAGAGATCGAGTTCACTGCCGACTCCTGCTTCGACCGCGGGTCCCGGTGAGACCTCGTCGAGAAAGGTCTCACTGAAATACCGGTCCCTGGACGGATCGATCCCTTCCGACAGGGCGCTGCCCGGTCCCCGGGGACCGCTCGCCCGGGCACATGAGAGCATCAGCGGGATTGCGGCCGCCAGAGCCGCCCGCCTCATCGTACCGCTCCCGCGGATACTGAGAATGTCGGACCAAGTGCAGGATGGATACTCCACGAAATCGCTGCCAGGACCCGGGTGCGGAACGCGAGGCCCCCTGAGGCCTCACCTGTATCCATGTCGTATCCTGCAAGAAACGAAAACCTTCCAGTGATACTGACCGTCCCTCCAGCCCTCGCGACTTTCCCTCCGTATCCGTCTCTGCCATATGTCAGGATGATAACTGCTGTGCCGCGGCCGGCTGCGACCGTTATGTGAGCGGGGGCCTCAATCTGCCTGCCTCCCCCTTCCAGCTCGATAACGGCTATCGATGACAGCTTCATCGACAGGGAATACAGAACCGAGACCGACGTATCCCTCCCGTACCCGGTCACATTCCAGCTTTCCGCGCGCATCGAGGCTGCCGCATGTATGAATCCTCCGGGAAGGGCGAAGCCTCCTGACACCTCGAGAAGGTCATGCGAATATCCGGCGATGCCTGTACGTTCCCACTCCAACCCTGCCGAACATCTGTTCCGTACGAGGGAGAGGAAGGCCGTCGATTCACAGAGCCCCGGTATGGCGAACGGATTCGCTGCCGATGCCGCGGCGAGCAGGTATCCTTCAGTTGCGCCGTAGACCGCCGGATGCCTCCTCCTCGGAAAGATCACACCCCCCATTGCTCTCTGCCACGAATCCGCTGCCCTGCACTCTCCCCGTGACAGCGCAAAGGCAAGCACCACCATCATCGCTGTCCGGTCCAGACCGCCACGGTACCTTTTTCCCTTCTGCATACCCCACCTCCGCTTCCCATGAATTCCACCACACATATGTAAAGGCCTGTACCGGCCGGCTTCCCTCCTGAATCCCGCCCGTCCCAGCCGCAGACGACAGCCGGAGCGTCGACCGGCCCCGATGCCAGCCTGGAAACCTCCCTGCCCGACATATCAAACACTCTCGCTCCATACGAGACATCCGCTGAGCCGGCGGCAACGGTGAATCGCACCATGCCATCTTTCTGAGGGCAGAAAGGG
The DNA here is from genome assembly GCA_963836185.1 of Candidatus Krumholzibacteriia bacterium. Classification (GTDB taxonomy): domain Bacteria; phylum Krumholzibacteriota; class Krumholzibacteriia; order Krumholzibacteriales; family Krumholzibacteriaceae; genus JAUWCL01. The sequence continues at coordinate 1,309,261 of CAWIIQ010000001.1, read as the reverse complement.
TCGGGAGAGACATGCATCCCCTCCGATGGGATAACGGAGGCATTGCAGTAGTTCCTCTCACCGGGAGTGCCGCCGGCGGCCGCTCCGCACCGCAGCCAGAGACCGTCCCTGCCGGTGCTGCACAGTTCGGGCGAGAGCCTCTCGATAGAGCGGCCTTTCTCATCTTCGATCATGGAGCGGTACGAGACACTTTCCATAATGGTCCCGTCGGAACGCCTGATAAATATCTCTTCAGCAGTGCCGTCCCCATCCCCGTCGTTGAGACGGGGCCACCCGTTCTCGAGCGGCAGAACAGGAGCGGTGATACCCGGAAACACAGACAGGACGGCTGCAGGGTCCTGAGCGAGGACGACGAAGCCTCCCGTCTCTATCTCCACACCTCCGGGAATGGACCCTGAGGCTCCCGACAAGTCAGTCACGGACCATCCTGCAAGATCGACTGTTCCGTATGACCTGTTAAAGATCTCGATCCATTCGCCGCCGCCTTCGGGCCTGTACATTATCTCGGTCACAACGACCTCTCCCGGCGAAGAACTGGTCGAGACAGTTTCGATGTCGTTTTCGGGACAGGTGTCGCCGTCAGCCTCTATCAATATCTCCAGAGTCGAGATCCCGGAAGGCATCCCGCCGCAGCTTACCCCTATTTCCCGCCCTTCCCCCGCATCGAGCGAAGGACTGACCCGCCTGCTGCCCGCTACTGACCTAAGACCATCCCGCACACTCGTTACTGTCAGAAAACAGTCTCCGGAGAATCCTTCCAGCCCCCTGTTTTCGAGACAGATGAATATTTCCGACCATCCGGAAGCGCAATGAACATGGACGGGGCCGGCGAACGCGACCGCCAGATCGATTTTATGAAAATTTATCCGTCCGGGAGTCGGCGATGAGCAGACAAGGCCCGATCCATCCGGCCTGCGGGACAGGGATCTGCCGGCGCTGCAACCCGGATCGTCACCACCGTAGCGCACCAGGTCCATGCTCTCGCCAGCCCGCAGAAGGGCCACCGCGTCGGGCCCGTTTTCGATCGAGCCGGCCAGCAGGTCAGCCGTAGAGACGGCGACGCTGTCGCCTCCTATGAGGATCAATCCGCCGCTATCGATGACCCTCCCGGCACCTGCCGCCCACAGCTCGCGCGATGTACCCGTCCTCCCGTCGATCATGACGATCGACCATCCCGCGAGAGGGATCTCCACGCTGCCCGCACAATACAGCTCGATGAATTCAAAACCCGCGTCACTGCCGGGATGATCGTAATAGATCTCGTTGAGTACGACCTGCGATAAAGCGGAATCCGCCACTGTGACCGCAAATATAAGCGGAAGGAAGCTCCACGCCTTCATCACCACACCTCCCTGTCTTCCGACAGGAAGTTTACTCCCGGGCAGCGGCTATATCAAGGATTTTCGGATTATCCCGGCCTAGACCAGGCCGAGGATCTTTCGCAGCAGCCATTCGGCGGCGAAAACGAGGATGATCAGAACGAAGAACCATACCTTGCCCCTGATCTTCCGGACAGATGTCGATACCACCGTATCATCTTTGAGATCGATCATGCCGGCGATATTCTCCACCTCCCCCGGGTCGACGAGGCGGCCTCCTGCAGCCGAAGCCAACCTCCCGAGGAGGTGCGTATCGGCGGAGGTCCTCAGCATCTCCACGGAGAGAGGTTCTACGGCGAACGACGTGCTTCCCTCCGCCATGGGAGCAGCGCCCTCGCCCGACCTGACCCTGATCGAGTAGTCGCCCGGGGGCAACGTCCCCGTTTCGGCAAACCATGCCCCGGGTATGTCCGGATCGGGTTCAGGGATGAAAGTCTCGACCGGGACACCGTCAGTTCCCGAAGCGAATATCTCTCCCCGGATGTTCTCTCCTGCCCGTCCCGTCGAGGGATAGACAGTGATCCTCAGCCGTTCTCCGGTCCTGTAAGCTGTTCTGTCGGTCTGCACGTCCAGATCTGGAGCCGCGTGTCCTTCAGCGAGATACTGTATCAATCCTCCGAAAAGTCCGTCCCAGGCTTCGGCCCCATCCTCTCCGGCGAGCCTCCATCTCCAGACCGGGAAACCCAGCATGACCGCCGATATCCCCTTCTCTTTCTGCTCGACAACGAGAAAAGGCATCTCCTCATCGCTGCCGGTCAGAACAAGAGGCACCCTTGCTCCCGAGGTCGGAACCAGTCCCTCGACCACGGCCGAAAGAGGAGGAAGTGACCCGCTGCCTCCTGCGCTCATATCGGGAAGCCATGGAGTATCCCCCTCGGGCCCCTGGCTCACGAGGAAATCGCCGGTAACAATACGCGGGGAACCCGAGACTGATACCGGTAGAACTTTACGAAGGATCATCGCCGTACCTGGATGAAGCAGGGGAGATCTCTCTGAAGCTATAAACAGGACCGCACCGCCCGCCTCTATATATCCAGTCAGCGTCTCAGCATCCCTTGCCGAAGGGAAACTCCCTCCACCCCCGGCGATGACGAGATCATACTTCGCGAGTCCATCCGCGGCTGGAGGAAATACCCATCTTCCGCCCCCCTGCATCCTCAGACCTCCATCGGGCGCGGGGAACACCGTTTCGAGGTGAAGCCTCTTCGAACCTTCACACATCCTGCGCAGGAATGTCATGTTCCAGTCCGGGCTGGCGTCAAAGAAGAGTATCTCGACCCGGTCCTTGAGCGCGCTTACCCTGAACATCTCCCTGTTGTTCCCTTCCGTGACCTCGCCGTCAACCGGCGCCACACGCACCTCCATCGAGCGGATTCCCTCCCTGGAAGGGACATATTGCAGTTCCGCTTCTATGAGGCCGTCCCCTTTCAGGGGAGCTGTGCTGAATCTGTCGAGGACCCTTCCCTCCTCTATCAGTTCGACATCCGCCGTTCTCCCCCGGCGGATGAATACCTTATGATTGCTTTTACACTCTCCCGCGTCCCCGTATAGACGGTCCTCTCGTACTCTACCCGGTCGACGGACAGGTCGGCCCCATCGACTGTATCCCCGGTGGCGACCGCAAAGAGAGGCACACGGCCAGGCGCGGTCCTCCCCGCCATCCCCCTGGTGATCCGGCCGTCGGAGATGACTATCAAAGCCGCCAGATTATCGTCGGAATATCTTCTCTCAGCTCCGGCGACTGCGCTGTAGATATCTGTCCCTTCGCCGTCAGCCGGTGGAATGCTGTCAGGAGTCACCGCCGCCGCATGGAGGCCGGCGGCAAACGGCAATATCTCTACCCTCACCCCGCCGAACGACCGGGAAATACGGCCGGCCACCCTGCGTGCCTCCGATATCCTCATCTCCCCGCCGGCGTCCTCGATGCTCATGCTCCTCGATACATCGACGAGAACAGGAATTACCGGTTCTCGTGATGATTCGCGCCTCGTCACGATCGATGGATCGAGCGCGAAGAAAACGAGCATCGCGAAACCGGTCACCCTGAGAGCTGCCAGGACCGCACGTCTCGAAAGGGAAACGGGCGGAACGGTCCTTCTATAGGCCCAGAGCGCATACAATACCAGAGCCGCCCCGGCAGCGAGCCTCCAGGGATCAGGATCCGTTACGATTGTCCAAGTCGACGATTCCAAAATACCTCCATCGATACAACAGGGAGAGTTTAACCGAGGATGGCCGTAGCCGGATAATAAAAAAACCTCCGCCGTTGGCGGAGGTCTGTAATTTTCAGCTATATCGAGTCAGCGATCAAGCCTTGATCTGGTTCTCCTCGCTTCCGTTTTTCCCGCGAGAAGACTCGCCAAAGCTAGTGACAGCTTCCTCGACAGTATCAAAACTCTCCAGGATAGTCTGGAACTCGAGCAGTTCGAATACCTCGTAGACGTCGCCGATCATAGCGGCAAGCTTCAGGTCCCCGCCGTTTTCCCTGATCTCCTTGATCTCACTGATGAAGATACCCCATCCTGCGGAACTGATATAGTTCACATCTCCCAGGTCTATTACTATGTCGTATCTTCCCTTGCCCAGCAGTCGCTTGAGGCTCTCTTCGAGATCGGTCGAGGTCGTGGTGTCGACATATCCCTTCACGGATATGACCGATACATCGGGATTCTCGTCAGATTTAGAAAAAGAAATGTTGATGTCATTCATCGGTATTGTTCCCCTTTGCTTCCTTGCTCAAGCCAGTTCGCTTCTTTTATCCGCTTCAAACGCTGCCAGAGCATCCCCCCGGGAATCGTACGGTGTCAGCAGGGTGTTGAACTCGAGCAGGTCGAATACCTCCCGAACATCGGGACGCATCGAGGCTAGTTTGATATCGCCGTCGCTCTCTCTTACTCCCTTTATCTCACCTACGAATATCCCCCATCCGGCGGAACTTATGTAATCCACCAGGTCGAGATCCACGACGATCTTGACGTTACCGTCAGAGATCAGATCGTTAAGCCGTCCTTCCATCTGCTGAGAGGTGCCGGAATCTACCAGCCCCTGTAGCTTCAGGACGACTACGTCCTCGACCTTTTCTTCGTTTATAAGCAGCTTGTCCATGCGTCAGATTCCTGTTTTTATTGCCTCGCGTCCTTGAACTGCAACTTTCAGTCCAATAATGCCTTTAAAAGGATAAAAATTCCTTGTCGGTCGTTCTCCGTAAGCCTCAGGTTTTTCCTCGCTTTTTCATACTCCGGGTTGATCTCGAGAGCCTTCCCGAATGCTACACTGGCTTTATCCATGAATACCTTGCATTTTGCAGTATAAAGGATTCCCAGCGAGTTCCAGGCATCGGCGAAGGTAGGATTCCGGTCCAGTATCTCCTCGACCTTCTCCAGGTACTTTTCGATATCCGCCTCCTCGATCTCATCTCCGCTCTGGATGAGCATCAGATAGAGCTCGAGGATAATATCGTCTACGAGACTTCGGGGATTGACCGTATCGATTCCTTCGAGCAGCTTCAGAGCCTCTTCATACTGCTCCCGCTTGAAATGTTCCCTTACTTCATCGAGGATCCCGTCTTTGAGGTTTGTATTGAGCTGACCGGCCCTCTCGAGATTCGTCGAGAATTTCTCCTCGAGCCCGCGGGAAAGCTCGTAGTCCTGCTTGACTATCGTGTTGGTCAGATATGCCCGGATCAGGTTCAGATACGGTTCTCCGTAATAGATGTTCAGGCTGATCGCCTTCTTGAAACTCTCGACCGCCATGCCGCACATGTTCTGCCTGAGAAATATCTTTCCGATGATGTTGTGCAGGTCGGGATAATCGGGACTGATCTCAATACCTTTTCGGATCGCGTCCAGGGCCATGTCCAGCTCGTCGATCATGTACAGAGCCTCGCCTGTGACCATCCATGCCCTCGAGTCTTTCGCGCCCTTCTCCACTGCCATCTCGGCCTCGGCTATCAGCCTCCCGGAAGAGATTCCTCCTCAACAGGGTCTCGGCGAGCCTGAGATGCGGGTTGGGATCGTCCGATCTGCTGATGTTGTCTCTCGCGTCGAGGATGAACCGGAAGCTCCGCTTGTTGCGCTGGTGGATCTCCTTCGTGAGTTCCCTGAGCTCGTCGGCGTCAGCATCCCCTGCCTGCCTTACGATCGAATCAAAGACATTTCCGTCCCTGAAGAACGCGCTCTTTATCTGCCCGCTCTCAGGATTGATAGCTCGTCTGCAGGAAATAACTTGCCCCGCCGTGACGTATCTCTTCCCTCAATTCAAAACTGTCCAATAGGATCTCCTCCCGCATGGAGGGAATAGTATCATATCTCCTCCGCGGAATACAGTAAAACAGCCTGCCTTCAGAGCTCATCCTCTTTTTCGAGAGCGAGCACTTCTTCGGTCAGCTTGTAGTAATCGTACGCTCCCCTCGACAGGGGAGCGTGCTCATATATTGTCTTGTTTGAGCCCGGGGCTTCCTTTATCGCCGTATTGATCCTGATCACGGTATTGAAAACCCTGTCACCGAAATGTTCCTTCAGGTCCTTCAGTACGGTCTTCGATATCCTCGTGCGGGAATCGTAGAATGTAGGCAGTATCCTGTAATCGATTGCGCTCTTTTCAGTGATCCACTTGATCTCCTCGATGATCTCCATCGTCTGGCGTGCCCCCACTTCGGAAAGATAGTCCATACCTACCGGGACTATCACTTCGTCGCAGTAAGCAAGCACGTTGACATTTATCAGGTTCATCGAGGGAGGGCAGTCGCAGATAACGTAATCGCACCCCTTCAGATGCGCCAGGGCGTCCCGCATCCTTCCTTCGCGTTTTTCCTGTCTTCCCAGCTGCAGCTCTACTTCGACCAGCCGGCGTCCGCCCGAGTCTATGATGAAAAGGTTCTCCCTTACCTGTATGATATCGACGTCGCCCGTCATCAGGAGCCCGTCGAGACCCTTCTCTCCCTTGACACCGAAGGTGACGGCTACATTTCGCTGCGGATCGCAGTCGACGAGAAGCACCTTTCTTCCGCTGAGGGTCAATCCGTGCGCGAGACTTATTGCCGTCGTCGTCTTGCCCGTGCCCCCCTTCATAGTCATTATCGCGAAGCTCTTCATTTCTTCTTCCTCCCGTCCCTCTTGCTGTTCCGCTCGAAAAGCTTCCTGCCGTACTCGCCCCATCCCATCTTGCGAATCTTCCCGTCCTTACCTTCAGCCTCTCCGGCCTTCTCAGAAAGGTCGAGTTTGACGTCGAGTGGTCTCGACCTGCTCCCTTTCCGCCGGCTCTATCGGCTCGACGCCGGTTTTCTCCAGCTCGGGACCCGCTGACTTCTCGGGAAGCGGGTCGGACCGGAACGCGTCCACTCTGCGCCGGCTCTTCCTTCACGACCTCTTCAGCGGGAGGCGGACTCTCGACTTCCTGGCGGCCGGTTCCTCTATCGATCGATTCGGCGGCCGGTGCGGAGAGTTCGGCCAGAGCCGCTCCACTGCTCATGAAGTGCGGTATCAGCGGCTCGAACCCAAGGTCCCTGAATATCTTGAATATCGGCTGATTCATCCCTGAAAGCGCCATCTTACCGCCCCAGCTCCCCTGTCTTCTGCATGTACTTGACGATGACTCCCCAGCCGCTGCTGCTTATATATATCACTCCGGAAAGATCGAGCACAAGGAACCTGGGCTGTCCTCGATCGCGATCTCCAGCCTGTCCTCGAAAGACAGCCGATGTAGCGGCGTCTATCGCCCCGGAGATATCGAGCACCATCGATCTCCCGTCGGGCGACCTCCTTGCGACAACCTCGAACTCCAGCCTGCTCATATCCGGGCCTGTCTGCCTGGTATCAGCCTCCGGTGCTTCCGCAACGGCCTCCTGCACGGTCTCTTCATCGGTCCACGGCAGCTGATGCCGGCTTGTCTAGCCGGGACGGCAATAGTCGATGTGGCCGGCACAGTCGACGCTGGCAAGAGCCGGTTTCCGTTCGAAATCGTCGATCGCCTCCGACAGGATGCTGAACGAGCGCATGATCACATCGAATCCGAGCAGATGGAAGATGCTGTCTACTTCGGGATCCATCCCGAATATCTTTATATCACCCTCGGCACGTCTCACATCATCTATCCTCGATGCGAACACTCCCCATCCCGCGCTGCTGACATATTCGACCAGGGACATATCCACCACGAATTTCGTTCACACCCTTTGCGATGAGGTTCTCCAGGATGTCCCGGAGCTTCATGCAGCTGACCGTATCTATGACCCCGATCAGATTGAGTATCGTGATCTCGCCAGACTGCCCGACCGTCCCCGCTTCGATCCTCAGCGGCGACCACGGAACTGCCCCTTCCTCCTCCGCCTCTTCCTCTTCCCTGGAGACAGCGCTTATCCTCTGCTCGAGACGCTTGCCTTCCGAGACATTGCCGGAAACGAGCTCGAGCCTTTCCTGCCTGACATCGAACGGAAGAGATATGAAATCGACTGCTTCGTCGACGTTGCGGAAATGCATGATGATATCCTGAAAACCGAGAAGCTCGTAGATATCGAACACCTCGGGAGACATGCCCGCAAGAACGACGTCGCCCTCTTTCTCCCTCAGCATCTTCACACGTCCGGTGAAGATGCCCCATCCGCCGCTGCTGATATAAGGTACGCTTCCAAGATCCATTACGATCTTGGAGAATCCGTATTCGTATACACTCTCGAGGAACACTTCGAGTTCTCCAGCCGAACTCGAATCGAGATGGCCCGTTACCCTTACGACGATGATTCCCGTCTCTTCATCCTGCGTCAGGACCTCGACGAGGCCGCCTTCTCCCTGATCCGTTCCGAGTACCGAAGCGAGAAGTTTGTCTACATCATCCTCCTCCGCATCCTCATCGAACTTCGAGACGGTCACAGGCTGGTACTCGGGCACATCGGTATCCACGGGTCCGGTTTCCGCCGGAACAACGGCCGCGGGCTCAATGATCTCACCGGGTTCATCGCCGGGAACAGGCATTTCATCGACAGGAACTGTCGGCACCCCGTCCCCCGTGACGACCTCGATCTTCCTCACCGGACAGCATCGCCTGGAACTGTTCCTCAGTGATGAACCTGTTGCGCCTGAGATATTCGAGTCTCTTGTCGTATGTATTCAGTCGCATCCTCTTCAGCTCATCATAGATCAACGACGGTGTCAGCAGATCACCTTCATCCTTGTCTTCATTGAATGTGGTCGCTATCCGCTTCGCTCCGAACTTCGGATCCCTTCTGATTATCTCGAGAAGGCCTTTCCTCTGCTCCAGGCTGACCCGTTTTATCTCGTGCTCCTCACGCAGGCTCTTGTTTTTCAGCCCGCGGTCTCCCATCTCGGTCATACGCTTCTTGTACCGGTAGTATGTAGACGGCGACACCTTCATGCGCAGGCAAGCCTCGGCCACAGTGAGACCCTCTACCTCCACGAGATCGAGCAGTTTCTTCCTGATCCCGAAGAGCACGTCGTCGGCCATCATCTTTTCTTTCACGGCAACGACAGTGATATCGTCGTTCTGCGGATAGCCACCTGTGAATTCCCTGATATCCTCGTTGAGCAGATCTATGAATTCGTCGGGTGACTTCTTGCCGCAAGTCTTTATCAGGGCGAGCAGACGATCCTCTCCATACTGCTCCCTCGCGTCGTTCATCGCCTCGGTCACACCATCTGTGTATATGACGAGCATGTCGTCTTTTTTCAGTTTGATCTTTTCTACGTCTATCGAACGCCGGAAAAGACTTTCATCCGGAAGGCTGATGCCGACAGGGAACCCTCTGCGGATTGAGGAAAAATGTCTCGTCTGTCTCGGCCCGGAACAGGACCATGGGATTGTGACCCGCGCTCGCGTAGCTGATGACCCTGTTCTTCGAATCGAGGATCACGTAGAAGATCGTTACAAACATCCCCTTCTTCATGTCCTCGGTGACAAAATCGTTCATACGCGCCATGACGTCTGCGGCAGAATGGCTTCCCCTCGCCTCCATTCTCAGAGCTGTACGGATCATCGTCATTACGAGGGAGCCGGGTACGCCCTTGCCTGACACATCCGCCACGACTACACCTAGCGTATCCTCATCGACACTTACGAAGTCGTAATAGTCTCCTCCGACTTCCTTGGCCGCGCGGTAGAGGCTGGCGATGTCATACCCGCTGACATCGGGGACCTTCCCGGGAAGGAGCGAATGCTGGATCTCCTGGGCGACCTGCATCTCCTTCTGCATCCTTTCCTGCTCGACTACGCTCTGCTGTGCGTCGCGGAATTTCATCGTTATCTCGTTGAAGGCCCTGGCGATCTCTCCGATCTCCTCCGGCCCGTCGATCTTTATCTCGTCGTGAAGCGCACCTTCTCCGATCGCCCTTACTCCGTCTGTCAGGGCCTGTATCGGCTTTACGAAAACCGAGATGAGCAGGTAGATCAGGGATAGCCCGACTATGAATATGCCGATAAGGATCAGGGCTGTCTTCAGCCTCGGATCGTCGACACTGTTCATTATCACGCCCTCGGAGACCCCGACTACGACACGACCGAGTGACGCTACATTCTCGGCCTCATCCCGCGTTATAAAAATGGGGAAATGCAGTTCCCTTGTGACTTCGCCGTCCTCATCCTTTTTTATCACCCACGTCCCGCCCTGGTCCATCGTCACGGCGCCCGGCGGGATCTGGTATCCGATCATGAACTCTTCCACATCGCTTGAAGAGACGATGACCCCGTCTGTTGTTGACGATCTTCGTGTATCTAACGGCTGGATGCTTCGCGACCCTCTCGATCACGAAATCGGTGAGTTCCCTGTACTCCGGATCGAACAGGTCGTCCTTGATCATCGCCGTCTCGCTCTTTCCCTCGACCGCCCTGGCATAATTTTTCATCGACTGCCAGGCCTCGTCCGTCCGGGAATTGACGACCCTTGTCTGGTTCACATACTGTATTGCCCAGAGGAAGAATACGAGACCGAGAAGCCCGAGAGTCGCCCTGAACGCAAATTTGAATCGAAGAGTCGCGGTCCATTTCGGCTTGATGGACAGAAACAGGGGCTCTGACATTTCGCTGCCCGCGACCTTTGCCATGTAGAGCCGGTTTCCGTCCTCCGAGGTCTGATAATCCAGGTCGTCCATCAACCTGTTCATCAGGTAGATGCCGAGGCCGCCCTTCTTGCCGATCTCGACATATTTCTGCAGGTCGGGATCCTTCACCTTCGACCAGTCGAAAGGTTTTCCCCTGTCGAAGATGTTCATCTCGACTTTGCCGGGTTCCGCCTCGACGTCGATGCGTATGGTTCCGGCTTTGTCACGATAGGCGTGCTTGATGATATTCGTGCAGGCCTCATCCATCGCGAGCTTCGTATTGTTCATCTCACGCTTGGAGAAACCGGCTTTAAAACAGACCTCGGCGATGAAATCCCGGACATCGCTGAGATTATTCTCATCGGCCGGGATCTCGAGGTGGAATGTCTCTTTGCCCTTTAGGAGCTCCCGCTTCACTTATCCGCCTTCAGGTGATTCGAGTTTCTTCAATCTCTGCCGTGCCTCTTCGACCTGCTTTCTGACACTCTCGTTATATGGATTGATCTCAAGTATCCTCGAATATATTTCGATCGCCTTCTCATATTCCTTCTGGCCGAAGTATGTCATGCCCTGGATATACAGGGTCCTTATCTCTTCATTTTCCTCGTCGCTGAGAGGTCTCATCCTGCGCTGCGCCCCATTGATCAGATCTTTCGCCCCTTCATGAGCCGGGTCGAGCTGGAGCACCTGCTGCGAGAGCGTGACCGCGTCCTCGTACCTGCCCTCGCTGAACGCTGTTAGCGCTCTCTCGTAGAGATCGATCGTCTGGAGCTTGCGATTGGCCTCGTTGTAATCCCTGCTCATGCTGTTAATACGCAGCTTGATCCGCTCGATCGCGGCGGCAGCCTCGGCATTATCGGGTTCGATCATACTGACGATATTCCACTCACCTATCGCCTCTGGGAGCCTTCCTGTCCTCTCGTATTCCGCCGCCGTGGAAACGTGTGACTGGAGTTGCTCGTCGAGCTTCTCCTCGGTCCGGCGCAGGTAGCCGAGTGCCTCCACGTTTTCAGGATCGATCTCAAGGACGTTCCTCCATTCGGCCCTCGCGAGGATATATTCGTTGGCGTTGTAATGTCTCAATCCAAGTTCGAAATGCTGGTTTATCAGAAGCTCTTTCTCGCTGTCCTTCGCACGCTCCGCCTGTGCTGCCAGGATCGCCGTTCCGATCTCATCGCGCAGAGTCAACGCCCTCTCACTGCCCGGATCGTACTCGAGCGCTATCTTGACCTCGTCGAGGGCGCTCTCCAGTTCGCCCGCTCCACGGAGACTGTCGGCGGCGTCGATGTGCGAGGCTATACGAGCCGCGAAGAGATCGTTGAGCATTCTCTCCTCTTCGATCCTTCTTGCCTCATCCTGCTCGGCGATCTGCTGCTCGAGCGGTTTGCCCAGCCTGGCCGACAGCGTGATCGGGTGCGAACTTCCCGCCTCTTCCCTGCTGAAGTACCCGTAGTCGAACGCGTACCCGTGCCATGTGAATCCGATTCCCGCTGTAAATGACTCAGAATCGTAACCCAATCCTGATGCTGATCATGTCGCGGATCGTGTACTCGGCTCCGACCCTGAGATCGTTGTCAGCCTTCTCCGGCATATCCATCTGTACCGCCAGGGTCAGCCTGGAACTCTCACCGATCGGTCTTATGTAACCGAGACCGAACATCATCGTGCGATATACCTCATCGCTCGCCGAAACGAGCTTTGTCCTCGCTCCGACGATATCCTGGAGGTTCACGCCGAAAACGAGTCCTTCGATATACTTGATGCGGTAAAGAAGGCCCAGGTCGAGTCCCGCCCCCGTATCGGAATATTCTCCCACCTTCTGATGGAGGACCTTTATCGAGGTCCCCAACGACCAGGTGCCCGCAAATCTCCATGGGACATCGAACGCGTACGAAACGATCCCCTGGCTCTCCCTGTACGAGAGTTCTCCGGTAGGCCTGCTGAACTCGTCATACCCCTGGATACCACCCGTTCCAGTCGTGAGCAGGCCTGCACCGAATGCCCCGGCTCCAAGTGTCGGCCAGACGAGTCCAAGATAATCGTAGCTCGCATCGGTGAATCCGGAGAAGAGCGATATATGGTTCGCCATTAAAGTTGGCGCGCCGTTGATCTTCATCGCGGCGGGATTGTAGTAGAGCGCTGATGCGTCGTTGGCCACTGCGGAGAAAGCTCCGCCCATGGCGATGGCCCGGGACCCGGCGCCGAGAGTAAAGACCGATCTCGTTCCCCCGCCTCCATCCTGTGCGGCAGCGCCGACAGGACAGAGTCCGAGAGCGATGATCAGTGTTATTTCAAGTACTCTCTTCATCCTCTTCCACCTACTTGGCCACCGCGATCTTGAACATCGCGGAATCGCCGCCGGCCATCACCTTGCAGATGTAAACTCCATTCCTTACTACCTCGCCCCTGCCGTTACGGCCGTCCCAGTCAGCTTCCCACCATGTGCCCCCGGGCTCTCCCGAGCCACCGGGCCCGCCGGCCGGAATGTCCTTCGTCCAGACGAGCACGCCGGTGTAGTCATATATCTTTATGCTCACGGCTGTATCTTCCGTGAGGAAATAGGCTATCTTTGTGACTTCGCTTCCCGCCATGAACGGGTTCGGGTAGTTATGTACATACTCCTCGAAGTTCGCGCTCATCACCGAAAGCGATGTATTGTAGAAGAATCCCGCGATGTCCTCGCCATTGGCATCACGTACGACACCGATCGGGCTCCCCCCATCGCCGATCGAGAAGACGACATCCCTGCTCTCTGCAAGGTTGATCCTCAACTCTCCGTCAGGAGCGGCTGTTGATACGTCGATCGAGACGAGGGCCGTGTCGGAAGCTCCGGCAAGAAGCGTGAAATTGTGATCGACTATCACCGGCACGGGATTCACCGAGCCCACCGGTTCGCTCCAGTTATCCAGGCCGGCGCTCAGTGATATTGCCGACACATACCTCGAAGGATCGCTCCTGAGGTTTCCATTGCCGTCCTCCACGCTGACAAACAGCGTATCCAGCCCTGCCGTATACGCTGAATTGTTCTTGAAGACCACACGCAGGACCGGCACGTCGGAAGCGCCCCTCGGTACGATGACCGGAGGGATCGTATCGAGGTTCGATACGTTCTGCATCGTTATCGTACCCGCTTCGGTCGTTACGCCTATCGGAATCTCGCTGGTCAGATAGGCGACAGGCTCGTTCGTGTTCTCGTCTGTCGCCGGCGGCGACGCGAACTGCACAGTAATTATCCTCGGAGGTTCGGCAGCATCCGGCGCGGTCATGTTCCAGTTCACGGGCGTTCCCGGGAAGAACGTCTTGCGGTAAGTCTCTCCGGCCGCCAGCGTATACGATCCGCCGTCAGGCAGGACTATCTCGAGCCTCGCGCCTGTCGTATCTATCCCGGCCGCACTGGGAGCGTTTGTAACATCGGCCTGTATCGTGAAAGGCAACCCGACCGAGAGGTTTCCATCAACGGCCTCGGGAGGACCCGAAATCATCGCCGTGAGGTTGAGCACGGCCCTGCTTACGATATCCACGTATATTTCGTGCGTACACCCGGAGAAGGAGATCCCGGAGTTATCATCCGTACCCGCCGTCGAGACAGATATCCCGTTTGCCGTCGAGATAAACCCAGGGGCGGTGACTGCCCATTCAGCTGTCTTCTCGGTGCCATCACCGGTTCCGAGCTGGATCGTCTGGTTGCCGGCCGTCGTGAATCCCGCCGGCAGCGTTATCGTAGCTGTATTCGACCCCGAGTTTCCGGAAGGAATGGCGGTGAACGTCACGATGAAATCCTGATTCGAGGAAAGAACCAGGTCTCTGGCTCCAGAGGGGTCTGAGACGACTGCCAGGCAGCCGGCTATCACAGCGGCATCCTCGGTCATTACTGAAACGGTATCGGCGTCCTTCTGCACGAAGGAGGCTGATGCTATATTTATATCATTTGGTGTACTCGTTATCGAAACGGTCACCGGCTCCGGCGAAACCGATGCGGCGGCAGGTGCCTGGAGCGTCCACGTGATCTGTTGTCCCGCGGCGAACGACATCGTGAGCGATTCTGTACCCGGATTTACCCGTGTGAATCCAGCGGGCAGAGAAAGCGTGATCTGCCCGGTGGCGTCGATCTCCGCCTGCCCCGTGTTCTCCACCATGGCCGCGAACACGAACTGCTGATCGGTCGAGACGGTATCGTCAACCGCGCCTGCCGGTGAAAGCACGTAGGTCGAAGTCACCAGCGCGGCAGGGACCTGTACCTGAAGGTTCTCGGCTGACTCGACGGCCTGGATCGGAGAAACAGGCTCACCTGTATTGACCGAGTATGCTTCTGTGATCTCCGCCGTGAGTATCTCCACGCCCGCAGCCGGAGAATAGACTTCGTAGACGAAATCTCCAGAGGTTTCGTTCGGCAGATCGGGCGTCGACACCGTCTCGGTTATGGAAGCGGGGCCGTTGGACGTGATGGACATGACTATGTCTCTCAGGTCGTCACCGCCCGTGTTCTCTACCGTAACGGTCACGTTGAAAATCTGGCCCTCGTTGACTATAGACGTGTTGGGGATAAGGGTGTTGTTCGGCGCGTTGCTCGTTACTGAGATTATTCTCAGGCCGGATGGTTCGTGCACATGTACAGTTGCATTTCCGCTCGATATCGACGCCCCTGCCCCCGGATCGTTCTCGTCTACCCATGAGACGTCCGCGTTGATATCCACGATGCCTGTATCGGTGCCGGTAGTAGATACGATATAGATCAGCGAATCTGTCTCGCCACCATCGAGGGTCCATCCCGGTGTGCCCGAGCCGAAATCGACAGGCGGCACGACAAGGTAGCCGCTCAGCGGGAACCCGCTGCCTGAATCAAGGAACTCCATGTCATCCGGAGACGGGACATCGATCGTCGTCGGCGCATCACCGTTGTTGGTCAAATTCAGACGTATCGTCCAGTCGGCTGTCTGGCCGGCATTGAGCTCATCCTGGGATGTCTGGACAGAGGTCACAGCCAGACCGGCGGGTTCCTGTATCGTCATCGTCTCTGTCGTATCGTCTCCCGACGACACTGTAACAAGATCGTCCTGTCCAGAGTTAACATCAGTCGCGGAGATTATCGAAGAGGTGAAGTCCTCTGATCCCGCCACGTCAGCGGCGGTGACCCTGAAGGTATCTATGAGGGTCTCTCCCCCCGCGATCGTTCCGAAAGTCACGGGGGAATTGAGGATGATCGACGTACCGTCACCCGTAAGATCTGTGCTGACGAGCTCTGCCGCCGCTTCACCGGAGTTGATGATCTCAACGGCGAGCGGGAAGCTCTGATCCATATTCACGAATGGCTGTCTCGGCGCGTTACCGGTCAGAGCGACTATATGAATATCGGCTGGAGCCTGGACCCTGACGCTGCCATAACCGCTTCCCTCCGCTCCGGTATCGAACATACGGGAAATGCCGCTGTTGTCTTCAGAGAAGATGGCAATGGTATTGATGGTCAGGTCGTCTCCTGCCGGTACCGACGGCGTCGGCGTTATCCCGAACGCGAGGTGCCCTTCCTCGCCCGCTGCCAGCACGGTCCCGCCCTCGACAAATGAGGCAGGAGGCACCGGTACGGTCAGGGTGTATGGAGAGGCATATATTGACGTGATACCGGGCTGAAGAGTCATCGCAGCCTCTCCGTCGTTCCTTACCAGCACGGTCACGTTCCACGGCGTCGTCTGACCGGATGTGACCGAATCCTGGCTCGCGATAGTTTCGAGCACTACTGGGGCCGCAGGGGACTGAATGGCCATGTAGCTGCCGCCGCCGGTATACGTATCGTCCGTGAGTATCTCGCTGCTGTTGATGTCAACTGCCGTGACAATTCCGTTGACTAACGCTGTCCCTGTCGTGCTCCCGGTAGTCGTAATCCCGAAGACGAGGGTATCGGTCTGCCCACCGGGCAGTACAACACCGCCGAGGCCGGAAAGCTCCATCGGCCGGACGATAGGTTCGTATTCGTATGTCCTGTCTCCGACTCCCGCCATCGTGAAGGAGATATCGGTTAAATCGGAATCAAGCACCAGCCTCACGGAAGCCTCGCCGGTGTTCCGGATGATCATGCGGACTTCCCAGTCAGGCTGTTCGATCGCTGTGACACTCTGTGGCACCACTATGCTGCTTATGGCGAGCTGGGATGCTTCTTCGATTTCGATCGTATCGGGTGATGTCGTTATATCGGCAGTGAACGGATTCCCGTTCTCCGTTCCTTCGAGATGGATACCGACGATGTAGGCGATCCTCTCGAGATCCACGGAGACCGGTGCGCTGTTGAATGTCAGGGTAGTGTCCGATCCACCAGCCAACGTCACGGGAGAAACAGCCGAGAGGTCGGTCCGGAATGTGTCGCCGTCCGCGTCGCCGAACCACACAACTGTCCTATCCCTGTCGAGGATAATTGTCGCGTGATCAGGGTCATCGCTGAATATCCCTAACTGGATACCGATATCCGAGCCCGTGCTCGCTACAGTCGGAGTGAGGCTGTCGAGGGTGTACTGAGGAACGGGACGCTCCTCAAAGAGCATCGAGTTGATTCCCACAGGACCTGTTATCCCGTCGTATACCCTGGAGCCGCTGTTGTCCTCGGTGCCGATGATGCTTCCTGAGAGTGCCGTAGCTCCGGCAGGCACCGATCCAGTCGTATTTACAATAAACCTCAGAGTCCCCGTCTCCCCCGCCTCGAGAGACAGGCCTCCCTCGAGTATCTCGGTCGGCCGCGTGAAGGCAAAACCAATCCCTCCATCTACCGCGACAAACGTCGAATCGAAACTGTCGAGGTCGAGCGTCACGCTCGATCCGCCGCCATTGATGACGACCATATCGATCGACCATTCGTTAGACTGGCCGACAGTCACGGGATCCTGAAGAGCCGTAACGGACACGACCTGCAGCAGCGCTTCACCCTGGATATCCACTGAAGCGGCGTCAGCCGGGTCGGCGCTGACCGGACCGAGATTCCTGGCTGAGTTTATCTCAGTTCCATTTGCAGTCATGTTCACACTGCAGTTGCCGGAAACTGAGCCTGTAATATCCACAATAAAACTCAATGTATCGGACGATTCTCCCTCGAGCGTGATCCCGCCCCCTGCCAGCTCCGCCGGCGGGATGACGGTGAAATCACCGGAAGTCGAGAATGTAAGGGCAGTCGCTGCCAGATTCAGATCAAGGTCTGACTCCCCGTCATTTCGTACTATCACATCGACAACCCAGTCCCTGTCCTGGCCGGCCGTCGCCTCTGTCACCGAAGCGATGACATGGTCGACTGCCAGGACCGAGGGTGTCTGAACTGTGAAGCTCCCCTTGCCGCCGTATTCAGTCGTCACTTCCAGCTCACCCATGCTGTTGAGATCCGTTCCCCACAGGGACGACTCGACAGTCACGGTCCCTGTCGTCGCAGGTCCGGCGCCATCTTCGAACATCATCCTTACGAGAGTGTCAGCTCCGCCGGGCACCTGGATCCCCGCCACATCCGGCAGGGGACTCAACACATACTCGCCAGTGACTTCGCTCCCGCCGATGTAGAACCTGACATCGAGGCTGTCCAGCCTGACCTCAGCTTCTCCATTGTTGGCGACCCTTATCTGAGCAATCCTGAATCCGGTCTGGTCAGCAGTGAACAGGTCAGTCAGTAAGATCTCGGTGCTGTTTATTGCAAGCTGCGAGGCATCCTGCACAGAGACCGCATCGGAAACGGGAGGCTGCGCGGCGAATGGCAGGCCGTTCTCCGTACCGGACAGTTCTATGACCGGCGTGTAACTGTTTGTAATAAACCCTGGCGGGATCGTGACAGCTTCAAACCATATCGTATTTTCGCCTGGCGCCAGCAGATTATTCCGTGCGCCGTCCAGATAAGCAATGTAAGTCGTAGCGCCATCATCCAGTTCGAAAGTCGTGGCAGCCGGATCGAGAAAGACATCCGCGCCCCCGGTGTTGTTTATTCCGACCTCGAACGCCACCGAGCTGTTCTTGCTCACGGTCGAGGGTGAGAGTGACGAGGTGTTATAACTGACAGCAGCCGGGCTTACGACCGTCACCGGATCGCTCAGCACGAACGAGGTATCGAACTCGCCGCCGTTCTCGGTCCCGCTCAGCACCACGGTCACCTCCCAGGCTCCCGCACTCATCCCGGCGGGTATCGAGGTCTCTGGGAATATCAGGTCGGAGACCGCTCCGCCCGGCAGCGCTCCTTCTGAGGCGAGAGCAACAGCGTATGTCTCCGTTCCATCGTTAAATGATAACGTGGTCAGGCCGGCATCGAGGATCACCGCGGCTTCTCCAGAGTTCAGGAGATCGAGAGTGAACGAATGAGCCTGCCCCGAAGAGACGACCATCGGAGCGAGCGTACCAGCTTCATAAGAGATAAGAGCGGAGGACTGGACCGTCCAGGTCGCTACGTTATGATCAGCAGTCAGGTCTGTGACTTCATAGCCGTTGACCCGTGCGGTCACCTGGGCATCGATCGTATCCACACCGAGCGGGCAGTTCGGCAGCACAATCGTCTTTAGAGCATATGTCCTGCTGAGTCCGGCGGGCAGAGTATCGGGCAGTTCCGGGAAAGTAGAATCGGGCAAAGCGAGATAACTTCCGGACGCGAACAGAAGATCTATCTCCTGTATCCTTACTACCGCTCCGCCTGTATTAGTGATGTTCACGTTGACTATTGCGGTATCCCCCCTGCTCACAACGGTCTTGAGGGGCAGGATACTGCTGATCTCGATACTAGATACACTCACTGAGTTGGCACCGGCATCGAATCCCGCCGTGTAGGCCGATCCGTATTCATCGGTACCGATCAGTGAGATCCTCGGTGAATATGTTCCCGGTTCGAACATCGGGTGCATCGTGGTCTCGGTAAATATCAGGTCAGCCGTCTCAAGTCTGTTGAGGCTGAGAC
The DNA here is from genome assembly GCA_963836185.1 of Candidatus Krumholzibacteriia bacterium. Classification (GTDB taxonomy): domain Bacteria; phylum Krumholzibacteriota; class Krumholzibacteriia; order Krumholzibacteriales; family Krumholzibacteriaceae; genus JAUWCL01. Next base: position 1,289,936 of record CAWIIQ010000001.1, on the reverse strand, counting down.
TGGAACCCAGTTCAGCTTCGAATTCATGTCCGATTCCGTCACTGAACGAGATCTTGCTCGCAGCGCCGAGGAGAACCCTGGTAGGGCTCGTGTTTGTCATGCGGACGCTGAAGTGGAGGTCCGATCCAGGCACCGCGTAGATCGGATATATCGAATCGGCGTAGGCCACAGCGGGGGGAGGCGCGAAAGTCAGTACTGTGTCACCCGTCGCAGATCCCTCAACGCTGGCAAAATCTACATCGTAATCTCCCGGCGTGATCCCGGACCTGACGAAGACTGAAACTACCCCGTTCTGGGCCGTCTCTCTCTGGACACCGGGCTCTGTCAGATCGAGATCCTCGCTTGCTACGGAGCCGCCGGTAGTCGAAACAGTTACCAGAGTCCTCTCGGGCACGACGTTTCCGTAGATATCGAATACTGGCTCAGTCTCGATCGCCGACTGGCTCATTCCATCCGCAGTGATCGTATCGGGATTGATCGAGGCGATCCATATGTCTCCTGAAGGAAGCTCCGGAACGATCATGATCGTCTCGCTGTTACTGAGCGCTCCTCCGCCCTGGGTCTCAGCATGCAGGACAAGCGGACCCGCGGCGTTTTCCGAGACGCTGACGGTGTACCTTCCGTTGTTCAGGGTCACAGGATTCTCCGCCCACACGGCTGTTCCATCGCTCCCGAGATCTACAACGGTCGTAAAATCGCCTTCAGCGACATTGTCATTGAGGTCATAGCCGGTTATCTCAACGTCGAAGCTCTCTCCGGCGGTATGGATCGTTCCGACCGGTACCAACGTGTATCTTTGGATGGTGCCTGCGGTAGTCTCTACATCGAAGGTAGCAGTCTCCCTTTCCGGTGTTCCATCAAGTATCGTGGTCAGCACATTGTTCGTGCCGTAATTCGTGTCAGTAACAAGCCTGCACGCGGCCGTGCCGTTCGCTGCGCTGAGCACAAGGCCATCACCGGGGGCACCTGTTTCATCGATCAGTGACGGGCTGCCGCCGAGATTACTCGTTATCAGGAATCTCACCGTCTCGTTCTGCACAGGGTTGCCGTACATATCGGCCACCCGGACCAGCACCTCTGTCGTGTCTCCCGAGATAACACCAGTCGTATCCCCGCTTACCTTGACGAGCTCGTACGCGGGTCCCGCCGTAATAGTCAGGTCACTGCTCCCTCCGCGCGTCACCCCCGAAAGCTCTTCGATGAATATCCTGTTCGTACCCATCACAGTATCCGTTGCCGTGAACGAAGCCTCGCCTGACGAGAGCTGCAACGTATCGGGATTGAAAACTACAGAGAGAGTCTGGGCGACTGGTATGAGCCTGGTAGAGTTATCCGTGGTTATGGGATTGTTGTTCAGATCGTAAGCAGTGACGTGGACGGTGAACTCTTCACCAGCCTCGAAAGTGTCTCCCGTGATATCGAGGAGTACATACGCGATGGCTCCCTGGGGAACAGTCTCTATGACGAATTCACGCGTCTCGAGACCTTCGGGATTTCCATCGAGTATCGCTGCCCTTACCCTGTTCGTTCCCGCGATCACTCCAGTCGTGTATGAGACAGATGTCATTCCGTCCACGCCGGTCACACCCTGCAGCGCGCCGAGACCGCCTCCGCCTTCCAGTATGCTGAATGAGACCGTCTCACCCCCCACCGGGTTGCCGAAACTGTCGAGAACTCTCATGCTGAGCAGTACAAGGCTCCCGGCAGCCACTCCTGTCGTATCTCCAGAGACCTCCACTATCTGCCACGCGGGAGCGTGACCGATATCGACGACCCCGCTGACGCCGACGACCGAGGTGCTGTCATCTCTGATCTCCACCCTGATCGGTTCGGCGAGGTCATACCTGAGATTATCTTCAGAGAAGCGGCCGTTGCTGATAGCGCCGGCGGTAATATTCAGTGCCGCGCCCGCGGCTGCTGCAGTGTCAACAGGCTGCACTGCGCGAAGGTCGATATCATAATTTGCCGTTGTAACGAGGTTGTTCCATTCGTCCCTCGCCTCGAGGGATACAGGGAAATCGATACCTGCCGTCGCAACAGCAGGCGCTGTTATCGCATAGTGATGGACATTATCGTTGGCCGTAATTGACGCCGTGAAAGCCGCATCGGTAAGGCTCGAAGGAGAATCTATCACATCGATGTTCCAGTCACCGGTGGCCGTGCCCATTGCGTAGAGGAGGTACTCGCCATTGATGAGATCGATTTCTGTGATCGCCGGGACTAATCCGATATCGGAGCTGAATATCAGTCCTCCTCCAGCCTCGGGTACAAGCACTATATGGCTTGTATTTGTCGGATCGAGGTTGTCGTTGCTGTCGACCGCTCTCACTCTGAAAGAGAATACGGTCCCCGCCTGTGAGGGCTGGCCGGTGATATCGGTCACAATAAGCTTGGTAGCTCCACTGGCGACGGAGGTGTATACAGCATCGGCTATCTGGTCCGCTGTCAACACGGCATGAGAAGCGTCGACGATGTCCGAAAGTCCCGCGGCAGCCGGCGAATTGTACTGGACTGTGACTGTTCCGGTGGAATCGCTCGATCCGGAACGGATACCGGGTCCCAGAGGAACTGTCGCATTCGCGTTTCCCGTATCTTCCGAGAGGGTACCGTCAGCGGCATCCTTTATGAAGATCGTGAGGTTTTCGCCGACAACGAGGTTGTTAAACTGATCCCTCATCGTAGCGGTCACGATCAGGTTGCTGTTGACCGTGACACCGGCGACAGCCGGGGCCAGTACTACCGATGCCAGTTCATCATGATCGGTCGTCGCGGTAAAAAACACTTCATCGGTCGAACCGAACGGGATCGAGGCGCTTGCTTCATCCGAGCCTTCCCCGCTTACCGTTCCGAGTATCCACGAATCACATACGGCGACTCCCGCGCCATCGGTCACTGTCCATTCCTGATCGTCGGGCGGTGAGGAAGTATCGACATCGATCATACCGGCGCCGGCTGTGACATGGAACCTGACGGCATGGGATGGTACCCGGTTACCGAACGCGTCCTCGACGCCGACTGTCAGCGGCTGCGCCACAGCCTGATCGACAACGGCACGCTGACCGTTCCCCGCGATGATGAAGATGCTGTCCGCTTGGGCGGGAGCGATCGTCATCGACAGCACCGACTGATCGATCACGGAACCGTACCTGGCAGTGAAATAGACAGTCTCAGCCTTCTCATCACGGAATCCCAGCACTACCCTTCCATTGTCTGCCACGGAGAAGTCGTAACTGACCGTATCCCCGGACTCACTTATACTGCCCGAAGCTCCAGGGCCGAGGGCCCAGTCGATCATATCCGTTATCTCGGGACTGTCCGTATAGACACGTATGATATCGTCGAACCAGTCGACGGTATTGTCATTCGCGTCGAATATCTCGATCGAGATCTCTTCCGGAGCGCCCGCGGTCCCCGATCCATCATGGGTTATTACAAACCTGTCCGGCTCTCCGGCCACGAATGCGACATCACGCGTGCCGCTCATCGTAAAGCCATTTATTGTAGCACTTACAGTCTTTATCTCAGCGTAGGTCGAGCTGATCCATCCGACCGCGATACCAAATTCGTTCGAGTCGTCGACCGGCTGGAAGTATGTATTGTTGCCGCCCGTATCGTCCGCCTGGAGATTTACTGAGGCGCCGCCGATCGGATTGTCATTCGCGTCCCGGACGACTACCGTTATGCGGCAGTTGTCCGATCCATCGGCTGTCACAGTGTCCACATCGGAGAATATCTGGGAGCGATCGAGGTCCACGGGCCCGGGCACCCAGTCGACCACCAGCGTATCTGTTATCTGCACGGTCCCGATACGGGCCCTTATTACCTTCCGTTCGGCGAATGTGGAACTGATGGTCCCATCCGCTTTCCCGTCGATGTCTGTCCCACCTACAGGCTGTACTATTGTATTGGCAGTGCCGGTCGCCTCCAGCGTCACGGCTGCTCCCACCACAGGATTGTCATACTGGTCACGCACCATGACAGTAACACCCAGCGCGTCCACGTCGTCGGCCGTGACCTCGTTCTTGTCTCCATCCATAAAGGAGAGAGCGATGTCAAACGATCCTGTCAGAAAATCTACATCCACCGTCGGCGTCAGCGCCGATCCGTTTATCGTAGCGCTTACTGTCTTGAGCCCCGCCACCGTCGACGATATCGTCCCGGTCGCTGTCCCAAGTGCGTCCGTCACTACCGCAGGCTGCGTTATCGTGTTGCCACTGCCGGTAGCCGCAAGCACAACAGCCGCCCCGGGCACCGCGTTCCCCTGGGCGTCGCGGGCCGTCACAGTCACCGTCGTTATATCCGTCCCGTTCGCCGGTACCGTCAGCGGTACAGCCCCTATCGTCGATACCGCAAGGTCCAGAGGACCGTGTTCCCAGTCGACGACAAGAGTGTCGACCATCTGCGAGCCCTCTATCAGAGCACGCACTACCTTCTGCTCCGCCACCGTCGACGATATCGTCCCGGTCGCTATCCCGTCGACTCCGGTCACAGGACCAGGATCCGTTATCGTATTGCCAGTGCCGGTCGCCTCCAGCGTCACCGCCGCACCCGCTACAGGGTTCCCCTCTCCATCCCTTACCGTCACCGTCACCGTCAGCTCATCTGATCCGTCCGCTGTCACCAGAGACTTGTCCCCTGATATCTCGGACTCTGTCAGACTGAACGTGCCCGTTATAAAATCTACATCCACCGTCGGCGTCAGCGCCGATCCGTTTATCGTAGCGCTTACTGTCTTGAGCCCCGCCACCGTCGACGATATCGTCCCGGTCGCTGTCCCAAGTGCGTCCGTCACTACCGCAGGCTGCGTTATCGTGTTGCCACTGCCGGTAGCCGCAAGCACAACAGCCGCCCCGGGCACCGCGTTCCCCTGGGCGTCGCGGGCCGTCACAGTCACCGTCGTTATATCCGTCCCGTTCGCCGGTACCGTCAGCGGTACAGCCCCTATCGTCGATACCGCAAGGTCCAGAGGACCGTGTTCCCAGTCGACGACAAGAGTGTCGACCATCTGCGAGCCCTCTATCAGAGCACGCACTACCTTCTGCTCCGCCACCGTCGACGATATCGTCCCGGTCGCTATCCCGTCGACTCCGGTCACAGGACCAGGATCCGTTATCGTATTGCCAGTGCCGGTCGCCTCCAGCGTCACCGCCGCACCCGCTACAGGGTTCCCCTCTCCATCCCTTACCGTCACCGTCACCGTCAGCTCATCTGATCCGTCCGCTGTCACCAGAGACTTGTCCCCTGATATCTCGGACTCTGTCAGACTGAACGTGCCCGTTATAAAATCTACATCCACCGTCGGCGTCAGCGCCGATCCGTTTATCGTAGCGCTTACTGTCTTGAGCCCCGCCACCGTCGACGATATCGTCCCGGTCGCTGTCCCAAGTGCGTCCGTCACTACCGCAGGCTGCGTTATCGTGTTGCCACTGCCGGTAGCCGCAAGCACAACAGCCGCCCCGGGCACCGCGTTCCCCTGGGCGTCGCGGGCCGTCACAGTCACCGTCGTTATATCCGTCCCGTTCGCCGGTACCGTCAGCGGTACAGCCCCTATCGTCGATACCGCAAGGTCCAGAGGACCGTGTTCCCAGTCGACGACAAGAGTGTCGACCATCTGCGAGCCCTCTATCAGAGCACGCACTACCTTCTGCTCCGCCACCGTCGACGATATCGTCCCGGTCGCTATCCCGTCGACTCCGGTCACAGGACCAGGATCCGTTATCGTATTGCCAGTGCCGGTCGCCTCCAGCGTCACCGCCGCACCCGCTACAGGGTTCCCCTCTCCATCCCTTACCGTCACCGTCACCGTCAGCTCATCTGATCCGTCCGCTGTCACCAGAGACTTGTCCCCTGATATCTCGGACTCTGTCAGACTGAACGTGCCCGTTATAAAATCTACATCCACCGTCGGCGTCAGCGCCGATCCGTTTATCGTAGCGCTTACTGTCTTGAGCCCCGCCACCGTCGACGATATCGTCCCGGTCGCTGTCCCAAGTGCGTCCGTCACTACCGCAGGCTGCGTTATCGTGTTGCCACTGCCGGTAGCCGCAAGCACAACAGCCGCCCCGGGCACCGCGTTCCCCTGGGCGTCGCGGGCCGTCACAGTCACCGTCGTTATATCCGTCCCGTTCGCCGGTACCGTCAGCGGTACAGCCCCTATCGTCGATACCGCAAGGTCCAGAGGACCGTGTTCCCAGTCGACGACAAGAGTGTCGACCATCTGCGAGCCCTCTATCAGAGCACGCACTACCTTCTGCTCCGCCACCGTCGACGATATCGTCCCGGTCGCTATCCCGTCGACTCCGGTCACAGGACCAGGATCCGTTATCGTATTGCCAGTGCCGGTCGCCTCCAGCGTCACCGCCGCACCCGCTACAGGGTTCCCCTCTCCATCCCTTACCGTCACCGTCACCGTCAGCTCATCTGATCCGTCCGCTGTCACCAGAGACTTGTCCCCTGATATCTCGGACTCTGTCAGACTGAACGTGCCCGTTATAAAATCTACATCCACCGTCGGCGTCAGCGCCGATCCGTTTATCGTAGCGCTTACTGTCTTGAGCCCCGCCACCGTCGACGATATCGTCCCGGTCGCTGTCCCAAGTGCGTCCGTCACTACCGCAGGCTGCGTTATCGTGTTGCCACTGCCGGTAGCCGCAAGCACAACAGCCGCCCCGGGCACCGCGTTCCCCTGGGCGTCGCGGGCCGTCACAGTCACCGTCGTTATATCCGTCCCGTTCGCCGGTACCGTCAGCGGTACAGCCCCTATCGTCGATACCGCAAGGTCCAGAGGACCGTGTTCCCAGTCGACGACAAGAGTGTCGACCATCTGCGAGCCCTCTATCAGAGCACGCACTACCTTCTGCTCCGCCACCGTCGACGATATCGTCCCGGTCGCTATCCCGTCGACTCCGGTCACAGGACCAGGATCCGTTATCGTATTGCCAGTGCCGGTCGCCTCCAGCGTCACCGCCGCACCCGCTACAGGGTTCCCCTCTCCATCCCTTACCGTCACCGTCACCGTCAGCTCATCTGATCCGTCCGCTGTCACCAGAGACTTGTCCCCTGATATCTCGGACTCTGTCAGACTGAACGTGCCCGTTATAAAATCTACATCCACCGTCGGCGTCAGCGCCGATCCGTTTATCGTAGCGCTTACTGTCTTGAGCCCCGCCACCGTCGACGATATCGTCCCGGTCGCTGTCCCAAGTGCGTCCGTCACTACCGCAGGCTGCGTTATCGTGTTGCCACTGCCGGTAGCCGCAAGCACAACAGCCGCCCCGGGCACCGCGTTCCCCTGGGCGTCGCGGGCCGTCACAGTCACCGTCGTTATATCCGTCCCGTTCGCCGGTACCGTCAGCGGTACAGCCCCTATCGTCGATACCGCAAGGTCCAGAGGACCGTGTTCCCAGTCGACGACAAGAGTGTCGACCATCTGCGAGCCCTCTATCAGAGCACGCACTACCTTCTGCTCCGCCACCGTCGACGATATCGTCCCGGTCGCTATCCCGTCGACTCCGGTCACAGGACCAGGATCCGTTATCGTATTGCCAGTGCCGGTCGCCTCCAGCGTCACCGCCGCACCCGCTACAGGGTTCCCCTCTCCATCCCTTACCGTCACCGTCACCGTCAGCTCATCTGATCCGTCCGCTGTCACCAGAGACTTGTCCCCTGATATCTCGGACTCTGTCAGACTGAACGTGCCCGTTATAAAATCTACATCCACCGTCGGCGTCAGCGCCGATCCGTTTATCGTAGCGCTTACTGTCTTGAGCCCCGCCACCGTCGACGATATCGTCCCGGTCGCTGTCCCAAGTGCGTCCGTCACTACCGCAGGCTGCGTTATCGTGTTGCCACTGCCGGTAGCCGCAAGCACAACAGCCGCCCCGGGCACCGCGTTCCCCTGGGCGTCGCGGGCCGTCACAGTCACCGTCGTTATATCCGTCCCGTTCGCCGGTACCGTCAGCGGTACAGCCCCTATCGTCGATACCGCAAGGTCCAGAGGACCGGCAGTGAATGTTACCAGGATGATATCCTCGAGATATGTTCCATCCGCAGTTGCGCGGATATTCTTGGCTTCGGCTACTGTCGATCTTACCGATCCGGACGCTACACCGCTCGCGTCTGTGACTGCCCCAGGCTGTGTGATCACATTACCCGTACCTGTCATGGAAAGCACTACAGCGACGCCTGGGACGGGATTGCCGAACTCATCCCTTACCGTCACAGTGACAGCCATCTCAGCGACACCGTCTGCGGTGGCCGTCGCCGCGTCTGTCTCGATTGAAGAGGCCGACGTATCAGCCGCCGCATTGTCGATATAGACTATAGTGTTGTCCGACTGGAGCAGAGGCGCGACACCGTCATTGTCGAGAAATACGAGGAAGTATCCGGCCCCGGTATTCTTTATAGTATGCCTGAAGTCGAACTCGGCCGCACTCGATCCCGACGGGATCACGAGCTCCGTCAAGGTCGTACCATGATCGTCCTTGTCATAGAAGCTGCCGCCGCCCGCGATCAGCGTTATCGTCTGATCCGCGGCAGGGGCGCTGGGGTTCCCTATAATATCGATCGTGCGAAGGATATACCGGCCGAATTCTCCGGCCGTGATCGTCGTATCAGCAGGTGAGATGACCAGGCTTGCCGCATCCCCCGGATCGACCGTTACAGTCTGCTGGGCATCGGTCCAGCTCTGGCCGTCCGCGGATGCGGTGATATTGTAGGCTCCAGGGAATGTATCCCTGTAATAGAAAGAGACCGTATCCTCTCCCGCCGATATCGTGACCGAAGTCGTCGCACTCCAGCTTCCAGCGGGAAGATGCGAAAAGGTCCCGGATCCCGATGTCGATGACAGGGAAACGTCCTGGGCTGAAACGACCGGTGACGGATTGTCGAACTCGTCGAAAGCCATGACCCTCATGACTTGGCTCTCTCCGCCAGCTTTTACCGTCTGGGCAGCAGTAGTGAAGACAAGTTTCGAGACAGGCGCCGCCACCACGTTCAGAGTCGGTGATCCGGCAGTGAGATCAGAAGGCGACGAACCGAGAGGGTTGGACCCGACTGTGAACTCGACGCCGGACTGAGTTAGTGTCTGGGCATCTGCCGGCCCGGCAGGAGCTCCATAAACGATCGTGACCGTTTCGCCTGCTGTCAAGGTATCGACATTGACCGTTATGTTGTTTCCCGCTATTGATATGGGAGTGATGTTAAGTGCACCCTGGCTTGTCGCGGTGACAAACCCCGCGGAGGAGCTCAAGGATATCTGCGGTGTCGTCCAGCCTGCCGGTATTGTCAGCCTTACGACCCCTGTCGAAAAATTCGTGGCGGCCTGATAGGTGACGGTCCAGGTCCCCGAGGATCCGGCCGCGACATCTGTCGCCGGTAATATCGCGGCTGTGCCGCTGCCCGGCTGAGCGTATGCCGCCGTGGAAAAGAGGATTCCCGGAATGAGGCATACTGCGAGCATAAGCCCCTTCAGGGCCCTTTTGCCCGGCTTATGCGCCGGTCTTCCAGAGGAAGCCTTATTAATCGGTCCGGACATGATTCACCAATACAGGGGCAAGGTATATGCCACATTCGGAACCGTTTGAACCGGCCCAGATGAAGCTTATCAGTCCGTATGAGGACATACCTGACCAGTGCCCTTTTCAGGCTCAGGGGTATGTTTGGGGCTCGCTAACTGCTGTTTCCGCAATATGTTTCATCACAAGCGGCCCATACATCGGCTTTTTTCAGGCCGATTATCCACCGTCGCCACGGAAGCCTCTTCTCCATGCCCGGGCTCCGCGGCGCAGAATACAGCAGATGATTCAGTATAAATTAGCATAAACCGGGGCAAATTGCAACATTCTGTCACTCTGTAAGCCTCCGATTTACATGATGTTAAGAATTCAGGCGAAATCAGGCCGGCTGCTATTCCACCGATATGACGGAGTTGTAGCCACCGAATCCGTCATCGGTCGTCGTCGGATTTGCCGGGTCGGGTATCCATTCATCGCCGTCGATGATGAACTTGTACTCGTATTTTCCAGGAGGAAGCGGAAGTACTATCGTCCACATCCCCGAACCTTCACGATCGTACAGGGGGTCGGCGGTCATCGACCAGTTATTGAAGGATCCGGCTATGTTGATCTTCTTGATCTTAGTGGAATACAGGGAGAACCTCACTCCTTCAGGAGTGATCTGGGGGCCCGCCGATGGCTCCACGCTTCCGGGCTTCCCTCCGGACACCCCGCACCCGGCGGACCAGAGCGCCGCCGCGGCGAGGACCAGGATCACGATCATTCTGTATCTTCTCATGATTACGGCACAATCAGCAGATTTGCCTTCCCTCCCCATGGATCGTCCGCGACTCTCGGATTGGCGGGGTCGAGTATCCTCTGAGTCTCGTTCACCAGAAAGTAGTAACGGTACCTGCCCGGCGGCAGCTGCTGCGCCAGGTTCCAGACTCCTTTTTCGTCCTTCTCCATCAGGCCGACGAGGACCTCGCCCTGCGCAGCATCCCCTTCACCCCAGTTGTTCCAGTCGCCGGCGACCTGTATCGTCTTCGCCGAGTGGGACGGATAACTGAACAGGATCTCTCCCTCTTTCAGCACGGGAGATTCGACAGCCTTATCTATATATCTGCACGAGCCGACCGCAAGAAGCAGCGCGGCGCCCATGACAGCCACTCTCAATATAACAGATACTTTCATCGATCCTCCGAAAAATTGATTCTATCAGAAGGAAAAACCACCCTCAAAGCTCAATCTCCACTCTTCGGAGAGGGCTTTCTCAGCTCTCTCAGCATTTCGAGCAGACTGTGCTCTCCCCTATTATAGTTGCTGTAGACCAGTGCCGGATCAAGAAGATAACGCTCCCTCCCGTCTCCAGTGAAATCGAAGTACCACCTGTCGAACCTGTGCGGTGCAATACCGACTCCGAGTGCGGCCCATCCCGAACCTCCGAGGTTCCCTCGAAGCCCGGCCCAGAAATCGAAGAAACTGCTCTCGCCGGTCCAGCGATCGTCTATTATATGATACGTACCTGAGGTCCGCGTGGAGAGACAGATACGAGCCGGCGCGGATACCCTTTCCTCCCGATATCTCGAACATGCTTCTATCCTCATACCCGTCCCAGTTTACCTTCGCCAGAAGATATCCCTCCAGGCGGTAAGGCCCGGGGATATCCTCCACTCCGCCCTCTTCTACATCCAGTGTCGCCCTCCACATCCTCTCAGACTCGATGAACTGGAAAAGTTCTGTCCGCAGCATATCTCCATCGAGCCAGAAATTGGAGTTATTCATCCAGAAGGTCCCTCCCGTCCCTCCGGATCCGCTGAAATCCAGGAAATCAATATTGAAGTCTAGCGTGATCCTCTCTGTGCAGTAACTCACTCCGGCTTCGTATAAATCCATCCTGGCATCTTCCCAGTCTATCATACGATCGTACACTTCGGCGTTCCGTTCGATCGTCGTCCGGTGCCACTTCAGGAGCGTCAGGAAAGATCCCTTTGGCCAGGATATCCCGGCGAGGGCCCTGTATCCTTCCTCCCAGTCCAGATCATACTCTGAAAGGTCTGTGCCCGAGGCCTCCACCTGAGGGGAATATATCGAGTTCGCAATGAGCTGGGTCAGGCCGGTAAGGTACTGGGCCGTCAGGACCGGCCAGTCCTTCTTCTCTATCTCGAGCAGAAGGCCGTGAGAGGTCCTCGATTCGTATCCACTTATCATTGTCCAGACTGAGTCCCCGGCCGACCATTCGTTTTCGGGGCCTCTGTCATGCCTGTACAAATATTCCAGCCTGAACGATCCGAATCTTCCTGTAAGCGATCCTCCTATCATGTCCTTGTCGGTCACGAATCTACGCCCTGATTCCGGCAGGTAATCGGTCCCAACCCAGGGCCTGTCGATCCTGTTGGCGAAGAAGACGCGGCCCTCGACCGAGTTCTTCCATCCTGCTGCTACTTCGGCACCCCTGCAGAATAGATCGAGGGGATAGGCATATGGCCCGACATCGGTAAACAGTGACAGGGGATCGTCGAATCCGACCCTGCCTGACCTGTGGAAAGCGCCGACACTGAACCTGTCTGTCACCCACTCCCCTTTCGCCCTGACGAGATATGCATTCATCGGATCTTCTGCCGTCGTCTCGTATTCCGCCCCGATGAGGATGTTCCCTCGAGGGAACCGTCGATCTCGCCATCGACCCCGGCAGAAGCCGTAAAGAGGCCGTAGTCCTCCACAGCGGTCGCTGTCAGGGCCCCGTACGGTGTGTATATCTCTTCGATCTTCCTCTCACCCGTCTCGGTGACCTCGAATATGATATCGTAGACGCCGTCTTCCTCGACGAATATGAAGAAGGTATTACCCTCCGCGTCCCTGTTCGGATTGTCCGGGTCCGGTATCTGCTTCCCGTCGACTACGAAGACGTACCTGTATCTGCCAGGAACGAGATAGAGCCTGACCTCCCAGCCCCCTCCACGCTTGACCATGCTGTCCATCGTCGGGTTCCAGTTATTGAAATCGCCGGCCAGGAACACCTTTGCCGCGCCCGGATCCACGAGCCTGAAGACGACCTCTTCCTCGTCGACCTCTATCGAGGCATACGATTTTGCCGGCACAACGAGCGATATCGCCGCCGCGCAGATTAGGAAGATTATTGCTGATTCGAAACGGTTCACCTTCTATATCCCTCCAAGTGATATCCTCGTATAGAATGAGATCGTCCTGTCCCTGATCGTCTCCTGTAGAGCAGGATCGTAATTCAGCCCGGCAAAGGTCATATCCGGGGATGTACGTACCAGCCGATGCCCTGAACACGAACCTCTTCCCGGCCTCTGCATCTCGATATCGGCAGAATAGAATCCTGATACAGACCGCTCGAGATAAACAGAGCCTCCCAGAGTCCATCTTCTTCCGAGATTGATGCCGGCTTCGGTCAGGAACGAGAACTCACTCTCCCCTCCCGTATCGTCGATCCTCGCGGTTGTAAGCAGCCTCGTAAGGCTGTTATCATCGACTGTGGAGAGTATCACTACGGGCCGGCTCCCCTCGGCGAAGAAAGCCCTCGCCGTTGTCTCGAGCCCCCCTCTGAATCTCGTCCAGAGGGAAGTCTCGAGGACACCGCCACCCTTTCCCGTCTCATAATCGTACCTGTCAGCCGCCTTCAGGGTAACTAGCAGTGGCGAGTTTCGCGTGTTTCCACCATGTCTCGAGATAGCTCTCAACATATCCGGATGATACCTCTCCGATATGGTCGATGAATTCATCTCCGGAATAGCGGTATCCGGGAGTGAGCCCGAACCTTCCCTTCCCTTCCGTGTTCCAAGCGAATCCCGGTCCATTCCGCGGCCAGCGCGCCGTCGGAAGGAAGCCCCGCGCTGAAACTGCCCCATTCCATCGCGTCGAGGTCGAGGCCGAGCAGGCCATTCTCGAAGTCATCCCATGCTGTACGCCGACCTCGCGAACTCCAGGTTGACACTGCCTCCGGCCAGATCGAATCCCGCCGTCGATCCCGTACAGCACCGAGTCATCGCTCTAAGTAGACCGGTCCGACCACATGTCGGCGAGCGTCAGCCCGGCGTGCCATGAGGGCCGCTGTATCCCTCCCTCGAAGAGGCTGAGATAATCACCTTCCAGACTGGCACGGCGGCAGGCCGAAGTTCTGCCTTCTGTTCGCCATGGATTCCTGAAGACTGCGCCGGTATATGTCAGAAGAACGGGGCCGGCAGTCAGAGCCGCGACATCAAATCCCTCGCCTCTCCCCGAGATCAGTTGCGAGTCGTTCGAGACGAGAAACATCAGCCTGTTCCGGTTGCGGAACACCCGCTCCCTGAGGAAGAGCTTCCCCGTCAGCGCGTTCGCGCCATGTAGCGGAGATATGACCCTGGTCTATGAAAAACCGGCTCGAGTAGATATCCCGTCCCTAGCTTCCAGTAACCCGTAGTCCCCTTCACGAAGATATTGAAATATTCCGCGAAATCCGCCTCGAACATCAGGGATACCCGGTCGGTCAGGGACGATATAGACTGCTGGATCGTTCCATGGGAAAATCAGTATCCTCTTCCCTCAGCCCGATCAGGCTCCGTGTAGACCCCTCCCCACCTGTAGCTGTCTGAGGAATCCGGCTCGCATGCTTCAGCGTTCACCTCGCATAGCGCCGGCACCGCCGCATAGCAACAGTGCAAGGATCATCACTGGAAGAAAGTATTATGCGGCTCATCCGGCTTCACTGATAGATCCTCGCCGGCCTGTTGAAGAATATCTCGACCGATGCGCCGGCAGTGATGACGTTCTCCGCCTCCTGGCCGAAGACCACTGAGGCCCTCCATCTACCCCCGTCCCACCTCGCTCCGCCGTAGATACGTTCATCGGTGATGCCCGCCATGATCTCGAGGGGCAGGGCCGTCCGCAGGCCGAACCCGAAATGATTCGTCACCTGGTCACCGATGTGCCTGCTTTCCCACGAGACAGTGAACCTGTCCTCGTGAAGCCAGGCCGCACCGTATCTCACGGTCCTTTCCCACGGGATGTAGTACTCCCCCGAACCGAACCCGGTCTCAGATATGTTTTCTGTTGATAGAGAGAGCGATATGAACGGCAGGGGCCTTATCATCATGCCGAGGTCCGCTGTCAGCGCGTTGTACGAGTACCGGCCTGGTGAAGTGCCGCATGGCACGCATCCGTCATCGAGATCGAACGAGACTCGCCCCGCCCTCAACGCCCCGCCTATCGATATGAACGAACCGACCGAGCCGGACATCACGTTGATCGCGAATCCTGCCGAGAGCTGGCCCTCCTTAACCCCGTCGTCATAACTCTTCTGTGAACCGGCACCGGCGAAGACGATCCCCCATTTCTCGAAACCGCCGAAGACCTTTCCCTCCCATGGCCCAGACTCACCACCCGTCTCCATATAATCGCCGTATAACGCGATACCGCCCGTGTTGATCAGTCCGGCAGGGTTGATCATGAGCGCCGAAATATCGTCGGCCAGAGGGGAGAATGCCCCGCCCAAGGCCATCGATCTCGTAGATGATACCGTTCCGTCGAACTGCTCCGGTTTTTCGCCGGAAGCTGCGCCAGAGAGGATGGGGATAACGGCGGCGGCGATCATCAACCGCTTGAGTGTTCTCTGCCTCTGCGGAATCGTTGGAAACACTGTCAATCCCTGGCTGCTTCGTCTATGCGCTTCAGGCCCTCGAGTATCAGGTGATCCATCCTTATATCGAGCAGTATGTCCTCGTGCTCAGGCTCGACGTCGGCGAAAAATACGAACTGCCCCTTCTTCCAGGGCAGGACCTCGTATACGACTTCCTTTATCTGCTCGTGTATAGCCTTCTCGAGAGTCTCGTAATCGAGATATCCGCGGTCGATGAGGATATTGCCGATCCTCTTCTTCCCCTTCTTCTTACGCATCTCCTCGAGAGCCTCATCGAGCTGCTCTTCCGTTATGAAGTCGCTGTCCGTGAGGAATTCGCCGATCTTTCTCTTTCCCGTATCGATAGTCGCAAATAGAAGTCCGCCTTCCCTGAACCAGAAACTGGCCACGTTGTCTATCGTTATGAATTTCATCTTGCCGGTCAGGCCGCAAATGCCGGTCACCTGAAATATCATCGAGGGATCCATAACCGCAAGGTCGCCGCCGAGGTCCATCTCCTACCTCCTGTCAGGAAGCATCGTGGTTCCTTACCGCCCTCAGACCGATAGCTGTCTGCGAAACGATGACGGAAAGGAACGCGGCTCCCAGAACCGGGAAAAGTATATGATCGTACGAAGTAAGCCTCTCCGGATCGCCGAGGGCGGTCCGGAGCAGAATAAACATTATTATCGCGCCCTGAACCACTCCCGCGGCCTTGCCGGCAGTAGTGGCATGAAGCTTGGGAAGTCTTCGTGTGAGAGAAAGTATCGCGAGGCCGGCAAAGAACTGCACGTATCGCGCGACGAGCAGGGCGAAGAGCCAGGACGGGACCATGCCACTGACAAACAGCCATGTAAAGACCGATATCGTGGCCATGATATCGCCGACAGGATCGAGCATGAGGCCGAAATCAGTCTCCTGCCTGAACCTGCGCGCGACGAAACCGTCAGCAACATCGGTCAGTTCAGCGATCAGCCACAGGATCGCTCCCTGCATCATATATCCGTGATTCAGGAGGACCAGGACAGGAGGCACAAGGAAGATCCTCACAGCGGTAAGAGCGTTTGCCGCTTCAAAACGGCAGACCTCCCTCCCGTCCGGCCTTCGAAATAACTTCATGTTCCTGAGTGAGAATATCGTGAACGCGCCGATCACCGGAATGGTCCACAGGACAAGATCGACGGCAAGCCACACCGAACGAGTCGCGGCCAGAGTCCCGCAACACACGGCCAGGACCACGACAGCCACTGCGAGAAAACCGAGGATAGATCTTCTGAGACTGCTGACGCAGTCAGGCGTCCTGCTTCCCCTGTCGCCGCTTTCGATACGCCCCCACCCTTCTTCGGGTTATTCCAGTGCAGACTGCGCCGCAGCGAGGATCGCTACCGGGATCCTGAACGGCGAACAGCTCACGTAATCGAAACCTGTCTTCTGACAGAACCCGATCGACGATGGTTCTCCACCATGCTCACCACAGATACCGACCTTGAGTCCTTCCCTTGCTCCCCTCCCCAGTTCCACGCCGATCTTGATCAGTGTCCCCACACCTTCCTGATCGAGCTTCTGGAACGGATCGGCAGGCCATACTCCCTTTTCTACATAGTCGGCTATAAACTTGCCCGCATCGTCCCTGCTGATCCCCAATGTCGTCTGGGTCAGATCGTTCGTGCCGAACGAGAAAAACTCTGCCTTGGCGGCGATCGCGTCAGCTGTCAGGGCGGCCCTCGGGATCTCGATCATCGTGCCGACGAGATAGTCGACTTCTACACCGCGATCCTTCATGACCTCCGCCGCCACGAGTCTGACTACTTCCTCCTGAAGTTCGAACTCCCTGGCGCTGCCCACAAGGGGGATCATTATCTCCGGATTCACTTCGCCGCCTTCTGCTGCCAGGTCGCAGGCTGCCTCGATTATGGCCCTGACCTGCATCTCCGTTATCTCCGGATATACTATACCGAGCCTGCATCCCCTGTGCCCCAGCATCGGATTGGCCTCTTTCAGTGATACGACCTTGTCGGCAAGAGCTCCCGCATCGACGCCCATCTTGCCGGCGAGCTCAGCGATCTCATCAGCTTCGTGTGGAAGAAACTCGTGGAGCGGCGGATCGAGAGTACGCACAGTGACCGGCCGCCCTCCCATAGCCTTGAATATTCCGTAAAAATCCTCTCTCTGCATCGGAAGGAGTTTCGCCAGCGCCTCTTTCCTCCCCGACTCGTCATCGGCAAGAATCATGCGTCTTACCCAGTCGATCCTCTCCCCCTCGAAGAACATGTGCTCCGTCCTGCATAGACCGATCCCTTCGCCGCCGAACGCGACGGCAGCGGCGGCCTGATCGGGACGATCGGCATTCGCCCTTACCCGCATCGTCCGAAGGCTGTCGGCCCAGCCCATCAGTTCCTCGTAGTCGCGGTATACAACCGAATCATCCCCATCGAGCGTCTTGTCTATCAGGACCTGTATGATCTCGGATGGTTTCGTCTCTATCATTCCGGAGATGACCTCTCCGGTCGAGCCGTCTATCGATATAAAGTCACCTTCAGAGAGGGTCATGCCGCCTGACACGAGCTTCCTCTCACTGTAATCGATCGATATCTCCTTCGCCCCCACGACACAGACCTTTCCCATCTGCCTGGCTACGAGCGCCGCGTGAGAAGTCGCTCCACCCGCCGAGGTTAGGATGCCGGACGCGGCATCCATACCCCTGATATCCTCGGGGCTCGTCTCTATCCTTACGAGGATGACCTCTTCTCCGTCAGCGGCCCACTGCTCGGCATCTTCCGCGTTGAATACGACCTTCCCCGTAGCGGCGCCGGGGCCTGCATTGATACCTTTCGCCATCAACCTGCCCTCTTCCGAGGCCTTCCTCTTCTGTTCCGGATCGAAAACCGGCCGGAGAAACTGGTTGAGCTGCTCGGGATCTATCCGCCGGATAGCCTCTTCCTTCGATATGAGGCCCTCGCGGACCATATCGATCGCTATCTTTATCGCGGCGAATCCTGTCCGCTTGCCCGCCCTCGTCTGGAGTATCCAGAGCTTTCCGTTCTGGATCGTAAACTCGAGATCCTGCATGTCCCTGTAATGTTCCTCGAGTTTCAGCCGTATCGCTTCGAGTTCTGCGTACATATCCGGCATCTCTTCTTCGAGAGACTCGGCCTCGACTTCGCCCTTCTGCGAATTGTTGATAGGTTGAGGTGTCCTGATCCCTGCGACGACATCCTCACCCTGGGCCTTCATGAGATATTCGCCGTAGAAGAGATTCTCTCCGGTGGCGGGATTCCTCGTGAACGCGACACCGGTTCCCGAATCGTCGCCAAGATTGCCGTATACCATCGACTGGACGTTGACCGCTGTCCCCCAGTCGTCAGGGATCCCGTTGATCCGCCTGTATGTGTTCGCCCGGTCATTGTTCCACGAGTTGAAGACCGCTCCGATCGCGTTCCACAACTGCTCGCGCGGGTCCTCCGGGAACTCCAGGCCGGTATCCTCGGCTATCTTCGCCTTGTACAGATCGACCAGGTCCTTTAGGTCATCCACCCCGAGATCCATATCGAGACTGGCCCCGACCTCTGCTTTCTTCGAATGCAGGATCTCTTCGAATGGATCCCTCGCGTCCTTTCCGACCGGCTTCATATCGAGGACCACGTCGCCGTACATCTGGACAAATCGTCTGAAGCAGTCCCAGGCGAACCGGTCGTCTCCGCTCTTGCGGGCCAGCCCTTCGACCGTCTCCAGGTTCAGTCCGAGGTTGAGGACGGTATCCATCATCCCCGGCATACTCACGCGGGCGCCTGAACGCACGGAAAGAAGGAGCGGATCGGCCGGATCGCCGAATTTTGCTCCCATCGTCTTTTCGACCTTCTCGATCGCCGATTCTACGGCAGCCTCGAGGCCTTCCGGATATTTTCCCCCGTTCCTGTAGAACGAGGTGCAGACCTCCGTGGAGATGGTAAATCCGGCAGGCACGGGAATTCCCGTGCTGGCCATCTCGGCGAGATTGGCCCCTTTACCACCGAGCAGATCACGCAATCCGGCATTGCCGTCGGCTTCCTTGCCTCCGAAAAAATATACATTCTTGTCAGTCAAGAGAGACCTCCTGTTGCCGATACAGCAACGTTTCTATATCTATAACGATATCAATACATTACGAATCAACAATCATTCCTTGCTGTCTTTTCGGAATTTATCCGATAGAACCCGGATTTTCAAGATTAAAAGCAGTCGGGCATTACCTGATCCTGACGATCTTGATCACCCTTTTCACCTGCGGTGATATGAACTCGACGAAATAGATCCCGCTCGCTACCTGTCTTCCGCCATCGTTGCTGCCGTCCCATTCGGCCTTCGCTCCGAAAAGAAGGGGCTCCTCGAAGAGAAGTGTCCTGACATGACGGCCGGAGATATCGTAGACCCGCGCCGTCACGTAAGTCCATCTCCCTGAGTAAAGGTCAAACACGATCGCGTCATCGAACGGATTCGGATAACCGTTAGAGAATGATACGTCAGTCGAAACGCCTGATGAAAATCCTGCCGATGCTAGGCCCTGCACTATACCCCACCCGAAGCTGTTATCCGGTGAATCGCTGCCTGTAGCATGGACGCGCAGTGAATCCTTCAGCTGCATCGGCGTCCAGCCGGGATGAACCTCGAGAAGCTGCGCGCAGAGCCCCGCGATGAGGGGGGTCGCGAACGATGTGCCGCTGTACTTCCCGTACCCGTAATCGAAAGGCCAGGCTACAGTCTGAACGGCTACGGCCTGGGCCATCAAGTCCGGCTTTATTCTCCCGTCTGATGTCGGGCCCCTTGAGCTCGACGGCCACAGGCTCCCGTTATCATAGACGCCGCCGACTGTGATCACACTGTCAGCGTCTGACGGCGCTATAAGCGAAGTCGGCCCGTTCCATCCGTAATTACCGACGGCGTTGCAGACTACGATCCCCCTTGAAGCTGCCCTGTTCGCAGCCCTCGTGCAGAGGGCCGTTTCCCCGTCCAGATCGTAATCCGGATCGTACCAGCTGATATATCCCAGTGAGCTCGTCACGATGTCGGCCCCTATGCTGTCGCACCACTCGAGCCCTGCGACCCAGTTATCCTCCTCTATCTCTATCTCTTCGCCGTAGATCTCAGTCTTTGCCAGAAGATAGGACGCTCCCCATGCGGGCCCGATCAGACCACCCTCGGCATATCCGGCGATCGTCCCGAGCACGAGGGTACCGTGCCTGTCCTGGTCGGGGTGGTCCCCCGGTTCATTCTCTGTAACGGGATCATCGTTTATAAAATCGTACTGGGCATGGACCTCGAGCCGGTCGAAAGCATAATGGTCGAGGAGGAAACCCGTGTCGAGGATCCCGATCATTATCTGACCGGCGGAGCTGGAATCTCCCGATCCGTTGAAACCCATCTCGAGGAGATCGATCGCCTCGATCATGTAGAGCTGGTTGAAACTTTCCCCGTATATTCCGATCTGCTGCGAGGAGGATGTTTTCCGGGGAGCATTTTCCACTGCCGAAGGCTCTGGGACCCTGGCTCTCCTGTACTTCCTTACGGCGTCGACCTTCCTGACATCAGGCATTGAAAGAAGAACTGGTATGGCCTCTATCTTTACATCCGCGCTGATGGCGTTGAAGTATGAAGACCTGTTCCTGACGCATTCGACAAAGGGCCTGATCCTGTCTGTGACATCCCTCGAGGGAGGCCGCAGTGCAGCAGGATCATTTTCTTTCGCCACGCGAAGCCTGATCCTTTCGCCTGCCCTGCGTGAAGAAGCCGCGTCGTCATCCGGCGGCGCGGCTAAATATATCCATACTGCGACGATATCGTCAGCTTCCATCTCCGGTATCATCCGGGCCAGGGACCTGCCGCACTCAGCCCGGCCTGCCTCAGATCCCGGAGTCTGAGACGCTGCCGGCAGCGTCATGGCGGCAAGTATGATCAATCCCGTTGCGAGCCTGTTGTTTAAGCGCATCGCTCCCCTGTCAGATGTCGGGGAATTCTTTCTTGCTCTTGAACGAATGAAACATAATGAAGTCGGCGTGATGGATGACGGTAGCCTCCACGCTGCGAGGCGACCTCTCGCCCTCCCGCGAATGGACCGCTATCGAGTGGCTGATCTCCTCGGGGAGACCCCACTTGACCGTCAGGCCCATACCTGACAGCGGGTGGCGCAGAAGCCTGCCGCTCCTGGCAACGACGACCTTTCCATCTACTTTCTCGTATTCGAGCAACTTGCCCACATCGTGCAGAAGAGCGCCGGCGATAAGATAATCGTCATTTATCTCAAGCCCCTGCATCTCCTTCAACGGTTGCGCTATCTGCCTGCACAGATGAGTAACGATCCTTGTATGATCGAACAGGTTGATATCAGTGTCCTGAACGAGAAGTGTAAAGGGAATCGAATCGAGATCGCCATCCTCCCATCCTCCAAGTTGAAAAGCGTCCTCCCATACCTTTTCGACAAGATCCCTTAGATCGCCATCGGCTATCCAGTCCAGTTCAGGCAATAGTTTTTTCCACTGCGGCATTGACAGGTTCCTCCTTTTTTAATGCCTTCTCCTGTTTCGAGGGCGCCCGGCCTTCTTCGGGCCGCCCGTCCCGAGACAGTTGGCCAGATTAGCGCTCTCTTCTATCCTGGGTACTATGAGCTTTTTCACCGTTGTCATAAGGACTGTCACGCCGGGACCATGCCCACTCGTGACACACGCCCCGTGA
Organism: Candidatus Krumholzibacteriia bacterium; assembly: GCA_963836185.1. GTDB lineage: Bacteria > Krumholzibacteriota > Krumholzibacteriia > Krumholzibacteriales > Krumholzibacteriaceae > JAUWCL01. The sequence continues at coordinate 1,268,117 of CAWIIQ010000001.1, read as the reverse complement.
ACGACTACACCGATGGTTATTGCGCCCGGTCTTATAGTTCTTCCGAACCTGCAATCCGCATCGCTTATGGCGATCACATCGCCGATCCTCAGGTTCTGCAGCCCGAATTTCCGTATCGATCCCTGTTCACCGATCTGAATATCGTAGTCTCCGCTGTAACTGTGCCTCGATCCAAGTCCCGAGCCCATGATAGAAGCGGGGATGACATGAGTCACGGGGACTATCATCTGCTTGGTACGGGATACTATCCCGAGCTTCGCGAGCAGTCCCGGATCGATGTTCATGACATGCACATCGGGGTAATCCTTCAGCTGCAGCCCCTGGCCGAGAGACCTGATCTGAATCGTGTCCCCGATCGCGAGCTTATCAAGCGTGGCGCTAGAGAAATCAATGATCACGTGCTCTACTCCGCCATGTTTGCCCGTCACTACACCTCTGGCGCCAAGCGCTTGTCCCGACATCACCTTTGCCTCATTACCGACACATGTCAATATGCTGAGCCCGCCGAGAACACTTCGTTCCGCCTCGGAGCTCTTCAGGGTCACGCTTACTCCCGGCTCGATATGATCTCCGACAAAGTCCAGGGCTGAATCACCTACAGAAACATTATAGGTGATCCCTCCCGTGCCCGGCATGACATGCGGCGCACCGTCGGTATCGATCAGCCACGGATTCTTCAACGGGATCCGCGGGCTCGAGATCTTTCCGGAAACGGCCTTCTCCACCAGATATTGTTTGTTCGTTCTGAGCATCGTCACCACCTGTCGGTCATTCCTGCCACCTGGACTGTCCGGACCGGATTCTGAACGAAAGAATGTCCCATGTCAACCCCCTCACCGAATACTTCCGCCCCTGCCGCGCCTAAAAAAATGACCGCCCCCGTCAGCGGAGCGGTCATCAAAGATCTGGGCTGAACGGGATCAGCGGATAACTATGAGCCTGCCGTACACTTCCTCACCGTTCGAGGCTTCCACCCTGTAGATGTAAACGCCCGATCCGACATCCTGTCCGCCGTTATTCCTCACATCCCAGTCAAGTATACCGTCCGAACCGTCCTCGCTCATGTGGGATCCCTCCCATACGAGATCTCCAGCAACCGTGTAGATCTTGATCTGCGCCTCGCTCGGCATATTGAAGAACTTGATGGTCATGTCGGGATAGTTGTGATAGTAAGGCGTTGTCTGTTCCGAAGTACCTGTCCGGTATGGATTGGGAACCGCATATACCTTACCGATATCAGTCCCTGTATCGACGGTCATCTCGAAAGCCAGGCTCATCGTATCGCAATCCACGGGATATCCGGGAGTCTCAGGATTCTCAAGATCCTCATCACAGATGAAATTGTCCAGCTTGTTGTATGTATTGAAACCCCTGAAAAACCCTCTGTCGAAAGTAGTGACATTATAATAATAAGTGAACCCTGAGTAGGAATTCTCGTCAACCCACTCATAATACCATTTACCCTGACTGTCCTGTCGCGGCCAGGCAGGTTCGATATTGTCCCTGAAATACTCCCAGAGCCATTTCCATTTCTGGGGAACATCCTCGATCGCGTCGAAGATCGAGACCTTGAAGTAATCCTCCTTGGAGATCTCCCCTATAGCCTGCATATCGGAAGGAAAAGGTGAGAGGCCCCGCCAGATATGGAATCCTTCGAAATCCTGAGTATCGAGAAGGATCTGGGCGGCAGAACCATACAGGCTCGTATCGATCAAACCCTCACTGAAGTGGACATTGAACCCTAGTTCGAGTATAAGGGGATCCTCGCCGGCACCGACGATCTCTTTGAGTGTCATCTCTATCGGATCGCCGGGAGTATAGTACTCCGTGCCGATATCGAAGTTCTTCTGGAACGTCCTGTCAAACATATCGACCGTTTCAAGTTTCATGGGGATACTGGGGGAGACTCCCACCTCGTACGAATTCCTGTCGTATTTTGCTATCAAGACCTGCCTGTCGATCCAGCCGTTTGTATAATAGCCGGTAAAGGATACTGTGACTCCGTCGACCGCAGTATGAGTGCCATACCAGTTCGTATAGTCTCTCGAACCTATCACCCTGCCGACACTGTCAGCAGGAGGATACCATCCTATGACGATATTTGCCCCCCTCCTCTCCACGTAATACGAGTCGGGCGCCTGTGGAACGAGTACCATCGTATCTATCTCGCTCTGCGTCCTCGCCGGTCCGTTCAGACCGACTGCAAGGACGGCAAATACCAATAGAATTTTGATCCAACGGATGGAAATCACTACTCCTCCTTCAACTATTCAGCTGCAATCTGCCATTCAGCAAATATCTCGTCCATTATCTGATAGACCTTGTCGTGCTCGAAAAACCACAACGGGAATCCGAAATGGAAACTGTCCGCCGGAAGGATAGTCACCGGTACGCCATTCGCGATATCCGCCTCAAAGTTCTTCCTGTACTTTGTGATGATGACAGCAACGGCCTGCTCATCGATCGGGGAGTTCGTCGAGACCGCATGCATCCTGTACATCGCGTTGTAACAGCCCAATGAGGATGGAATGAGCTTGAATTCCAGCCAGTACGCCGGATCATATACCTCGACGTATGTAAATCCTCTATACTGGGGATTGAAGAAACAGGACGAACAAGTCACCAGGTCATCGAGAGTCAGATGTTCAGGGAATCCGGGATAATCCCCGATCCCGTCATCGCCTCCATCATCGGCCTCTTTGTAAATGTCAGCAAGCCCATCCCTGGCGATGGATCTGTTGATATTAGGAGCCATATCCTCGCCGCTATGGAACATTCCCGAGACCTTGTCCACGACACTGACACAGTAATCCTTGTACGGCATCGAGTTGACACCGCTAGTATCTTCAGAGTTTACTCCCGCCATATCGTACTTGAACGATGCGGGAAGCAGGGGCATCGAAGGGAACGCTTCGACCAGGCCGCCACCGGACCTGTCAGCTCTGCCCGATGACAGCAGATGTCCGCCCTTGGCCAGGAATAGAGACAGGTAGTTGACCGTCAGCTGTGTCCCTGTCCCGATCATCGATTCGGGAACAAACGGGATCACCTGCTGCCAAGCTGTGGTTATCGCCGAACTGTAGGTCCATATGATATTAGCGTATAATCCGATCTGTCTCATCTCGGGCGGTTTGTTATTTTGCGACGCCACATCATATACATCTCTGTCAGGCCTGAAATCGATAGCGTTGCTGCATATATCCACCCAGAATGTATCGTGTACGGTCTCGGATGGATTTGTCATTACCGGATCCTCCCCGCCGAGAGGATAGTCGTCCACCCAGAGAACACTTCTCTCCATCGAGAACGGTATGATCGTGACCTCTATTTTTCCATACGTTATCTTCTGTCCGTTATCGACTACCTCTACGAGAAACCTGTGCACTCCCGAGAAAAATGTCTTCGGTTCGGCAGTCTTGATGAACGGACTCGCAGTAACGGACCACTGGGATGGATCATCAAGCTGCTGAATATCCCAGCCGTACCTGTAGCTCTTTATCTCTCCGCCGTAATCTTCCGCCGTCGCGGTCCACCTGAAGTTCAGGGGGACACCTGGCGGCAGGTCACTCTGCACGTAATTCATTTCCGTGCCGAGGAACCTGTTACTGCCTAGAAACGTCTCCGAGACCGTGAGAAGCGGTCCCTGTTTGAACGACACCAGGAACTGCCTGACGTTCCTGTTCGTCTGGAACACGGAAGTCACGGCTCCCGCATCGTCCTTGGCCATTAGAGCGAATATATGGCTCCTGTTAAGTTCGAGGATCTCATCGTCACCGAGAATCGTCTCCCTGCCTGAATCCCCATCGGCACGGTACCATATCCAGGGACTCCACAGATCTTCGTAATCCTCCGGGTTCTGGTTGAGATCCGCGATAATATTAAAGGTAGCATCGTACACGCCGCTTTTATCAACGACCTGAGACCACAGGTACCGCATCGAATCGGGATCCTGGGTGTTCTGCGGGCTGTCGATCGGGTCCACTCCCGTCCAGCCGAAAGTGATCACTGTACTGTAAGTGCGCGTAGTACCGATCGGCCGCTCTATCTCGATCGTCGGGGCAAGGGTCCATGCTGTAAACGACCTGGTCGCAGCATCCGATTTCTTCCCTTCCTTATCGACCGCTCTGATGAAGAAGGTATGAGTCTTGTCATAGATCGTATAGAGATCGTTCGGCTCCCAGGGCCTGGCATTGTCGTCGGCGGGCACACGGAACACACTGTCATGCACCGAAGTCGATATCCAGTTGCCGTCAGCGAGATCAGCGGGGTTATACCCGATAGGATCTCCCTCTGCCACTACGAACTCGAAATAATCGATCTCCCCGTCGGGATCCCAACCGCTCCAGTAAAAATGTACCTGGTAGCCGGTTGTGTCGCCCTCTACAGGGCCACTCGAGAGCCATATCTCCGGCGGATCGTTTTCGTCCCGTACACCTGTATAGACACCTTCGGAACAGCCTGCCAGCATAGCTGCCGCAGCCAGGAGTGAGAGCATCATCAGATAGAGCATAAATTTTCGCATTTGACCTTCAACCTCCTGAGTCCCGGAAACAGCCTGCCCGGGCCCGGTCGTCACGTGACTATCCCTAGTACACCAGCTTTATGTAGAACCAGCCGTTGTATAGATCTGTCCTGGCATAGTTGGAGATGCCTCGGTCCTGAGAGATCCATACACCCGGAGACACAAGTTCGTTACAAGGATTTTTGTCGACATATACAGGACTGATACCCCTGATCGATTCCCTGAAGCTCTCAGTCTTGTGAAGGTCCGATCCCCTGACGACCAGATCCTGATTCCCCATCCATAGAGGAGGATCGTTGACGAAATCGGGATCGGGGCGGGGATAATCGAGAAAGTCCGGATCCCTCGGAATGACGAGTCTGAATGTTATCTCCTGAAGGAGCGTGTCCGGATCGAAATCGTACAGCCACTCACCCTCGTTTCGGTAGTACTTGTCCTCTTCCGCTGTAAGAGAAAACAGCCAGCCCATAATCCCGGATCCCGGTGGATCCCGGTAATCGTCGTGTCCACTGCCATTGATGTAGATCTTGAAGAACTGGTTGAATATCTCAGTTTCCGGATCATACTGGACCATGTACGCGGACACGTAATCTTCTTCATCCCTTATACTCAGCGGCTCACCGATCGCGATGAAGACCGTATCTCCCTTGATATCAGCCAGCTCCAGCCCGGGTGTATAAGGTATCGAATCGAACGCGATGGAGATCTTGTCGATTCCAGGTGGGAAATTGCCCACGAACGCGACTGTATCGGGTGTGTGGTCGTACCTGTACTGCTCGTCGAAAGACTTGGCGAGGAACAGGTAATCGTACGAGCCGATCACCATCGTCGTCGAATCCTCATCTGAATTGCAGTTTGTATCCTCTGCCTTCTTTTCCGGCATCCAGGCAGGCTTGTGGCTGTTGATACCACCATTGAGACCATACCCCCACCGCTCGAACTTGAACTGGAACCTCATCGGAACAGGCGGGTTTGTATACTCAAGGCTGTCCTTGGCGTCATCCCAGCCGATATAGTGCATCCTGAGCCTTGAGTTATAGGGCAGTGTGTCGGGATGAGCCGGGTCGAATTCGATCCTCTCAGCCTCATGGATGATTCCCGACTGTTCTGTATAAAAGCTCTCACCAAAGGTGATCTCTGTATCAGGATCATGGTTGACCACGACCTGGAAAACACCCTCACCAGTGATAATATCCGCATTCGACCTGGCTCCCGCCTCGTCCCTGGCAGTTACCCTGAAGTAGAAATCGCCTTCGGAAACACGTGTATCACCCTGATTGTCGAGGCAGACCTGAACTACCTCAGGCGGATCATAAGTGGGGATATACCAGTCAGGCACACCGTCATTGTTGAAGTCTGGATAAACGGTACCCTCGTATATCCACTGGTACCCGTTGATGACGTTGTTACAGGTGCTGCCCTGGAACTCCACGCAGAACGGCTCGAACATACTGATCGTGTCAAGGTCGCCCGGGACGTAAGGCTTTCTCGGTATCGTCTCGCTTTCGAACCAGAATTTGACCTCGGGAATACAATTGACCTGGGCGAAGAACTGGATCCTCGCCGGCGTCTTGTCCATACTCCCGCCATCATCCACCGCTACGATATGAAACGCCTGCCTGTTAAGCATCGCGCCAGTCGTAATATCGAATCCGGTGAAGACGATCACCGTATCGTTCGCTGAAGTATATGTGCCTGCCTCGAAATCGTCCTTCCTCGCCTCGGGATTCCAGTCGAGCAGGTCCTGTTCAGGATCAAGATCGGGCCTGAGCGTCCTCAAGGTATCCGAACGGTACCACATGTATCTGGTAACGACTCCGTCCTTGTCCTCGCCGTACCAGTAAAGATGGACCCGGTATTCGGCATTGATTGTTTCTGGAGGCGCGACCGTGAGGATCGTCTCCGGAGCCCTGTTCCTGTCCAGCGGGTCCTGCTCCTGCCTGCATGCTGGCAGGAGGATGAGGATCACCAATGCCGCAAACACCAGTAATCCTATGATATTCCTTGAGTTGAAACGTCTCATCTCCACCCTTCTTTGGGACTATTTCAAAAGGATATATATCTCTCCAAATCTACACTTAATATATGTATCTGGAATTCCGCATGTCAATATATTTCGGGAGGTTCAGCGCATCCACATGATCGTTTCGGGCTGTTTCAGCCGACGATTGCCGAAGTCACCAAAAAAAGAGGCCGGGGTATGAGCCCCGGCCTCAAAGATCGAATCCTCGAAGGATTCCCGGTTTCCCGGTACTACCTCAGAAGAACCATCTTCTTCATGTTCTCATAGTTGTCGCCGGCGTTGATCTTGTAGAAGTAAACACCGGAAGCAACATTGGCCCCGAGATTGTTAGCGCCATCCCAGGTAAGTTCATGAGAACCAGCATCCATGACACCATTCTGCAGAGTCTTGACCAGCTGTCCAGCCACGTTGTAGATCTTCAGGCTTACGTGACCCTTGGAGGGCAGCGCAAACTGGATCCGCGTCGACGGGTTGAACGGGTTGGGGAAGTTCTGCGCGAGGCTGTAGGCCTTCGGGAGCTCGGTGTCGGTGTAATCGCCCGACGTCGCGTTCTCGAAGAACTCATAGGTTTTCCCGAGGAACGTGTTCCTTGCGGGAGCGCCTGCTACAGCGTCTCTGATCTGCATGAAGCTGTGTCCGACCCAGACAGTCCTGAGCGGGTAACCGGCACTGTTCACCTGTGAAGGTGTGTGGATACCGGCGAAGTACGGCGCGGCTGCATAGTCAGGATACTGCAGTGCATAAGCGCCGGGGCCCGTTGTCTGAAGAACGTCGAAGTCGTTGATGATCGGGCAGCCGCCGAAGGCATAGTAGGTCATGCCTGCGTACGGTCCACCCGCAACACCGGTGATCAGAGGAGTTATCGTACCGCCGGCCGTACGGCCACCGGTAAGCTCGTAATAACTCGAGTTCTCAAGCGTGACACCACAGGTCGTGGAAACGAGCTCGAGAGCGATCGCCTGATCCGAAAGGGAAAGGTCATAAGCGATCTGGTCGCCCATTACAAGGAGTCCGACCTTGTGGTCCGACTGATTCAGCCAATCTACGAGAAGCTGAGCGTCGTTCGACTTGTCGGAATTCTCCAGGGTTCCCTCAGAGATCGTATACGAGTTGAGATCTCCGGAATCAAAGATGACCTTCTCATAGGCCTGGCAGAAGATCGACTGAGGACCAGCTGCCGAAACGTATGCGCCTACACCGTTGCTGACACCGGAGGACGGTGCGTTGGTGTCGTACCTGTCGGGCATAGCGTCAACCGAAGCTGAAACGGACGCGAATGCCGGATCATAGTACGTCTGCACTGTTCCCTCGAATGTGCCGCGACCATGGAAATCGTCGCAGTACAGGACGCCGGGAACTGTCCTCAGGGTAGGCAGGCAGGTAAACTCATACCTGTTTCCATCGACTTCCTCGGCCGAAGCCGGAAGAGTCGACGAATAGCCCAGGATGTCATACGCTTTGAAGTAGTACTCGATCATGTACCCGCGCGTGAAGAGCGAGTCATTGAGGTCGATCGCGTAGGTCTCGGGTGTGATGGCACCGCTCGCGTTCTGAGCAGGCTCACACAGCAACACGGTCCAGTCACCGTCATCACTGATGTAACGTCCATCCGAACCCTCGAGTATCATACCTGCGATGTCAGGCTTTCCGTCGGGGCCGAGGAAATGAACGTTGCAGTGGAAGTAGACTCTCTCTTCACCGGTCGCCAGGGTATCCAGGCCACCGGCAAGAGGGGCCGCGCACTTGACTACAGCCGAGTCAGCCCGGATCGATACGATCGGGCTCCGCGTCGGGGGCGATATCGTTCGCCGCGTCGGCGCGACAGATCTCTTCCATAGGATCTACGCTGAACTCGAGTTCCTGGGGGAAGGTGTCCTGGAAAAGCTCCAGGCCACGGAAACTCCAGGACGGACCTACAGTCGCGTAGCGGTAGAGACGTACATTGTCGAGCCACGGTGAAGGTGTATGGGCAGCACAGTCGTTGCCGCCTTCCCACCAGACATCGCACATGTCAGTGACACCAACGGTCAGCTGTACAGGCTCAGAACCGACGAGGTCAGAGATGTCCTGTCCGTTCTGGATGTAATCCTTGTCTCCACCGTAGTAGACGTAGTTACGATCTCTCCACTGCCCCGGGCAGTTAGTAGCTTCATCTATGCTTCTAACCGACCAGGTGTAGTATACGAGGTTCTCCGACGGAAGGTCACGGTAGGTGACGAATCTCATGATGGCACCGCCGAGCGTGGCAAGGTCGCCAGCGTCGATGGGCATATCCTGATTTACGTCACAAGCCGATGAATACCTTCTCATGTCGATGATAGGCGATATGACCGACTCGTCCTGACAGGGGGCGGAGATCCCGCCGGGGCCCGTGCAGAACGGAGTGTCGAACATACCGGGATAATCGGAACTGGGATAGGATGAACCGTTGAAGAAGATCAACTGAGCGCCGAAGTTGTCGGCACAGGGATCTTTGTCAACAAGGTTGTTCCTGAGGTCGGCGTAGGCGCCGAAAGCGTCTTCGACGTCAGCAGTTCCAGATACCAAGCTCGCCCTTGCTTCCAACGGCATAGCTTTCGAAATCCTCGTAATCGAGAAGTCCGGTGGCATCGGTGACCGAGATCTCATCGATGATGCAGGCACCATCGGTGTCCCAGAGACCGTCCTGGTCGGACCAGGCACCGTCAGCGGTAAAGTGGTAACGAAGCTTGGTGGCAGCCTGGGTAAGGAGAAGCTGATACGATGCGTCGAGTGTGTCAACGCCATCGAATACATCGATCTCGACCCAGTTCTCGTCACCAGCGTCGTACTCTACGTGCGTGAAGTCAAAATCAGGCTCTGAATCGATGATAGCCTTGAATGACCACGTAAGGATGCCAGTAAAGGGAATGACATCCGTGTAGCACAACTGGTTCCAGCCGTTGCCGTAACCAGGTGCATTGATCCATGAGCAAAGGTAGAAATCGGTGCCCCCACGGGTACCGCACCACAGTGACTTGGATCCTTCGATGGGAGCGAGACGCCCGAAGGCACCGCCGCCGAGCCCAGCGAAATCGTCAACGTGGAAAAACGTATCTACCTGAGCAGTTTTGTCCAGACTCGTCCAGCCCTGCCATGACATCGGCTCGAAGTCGTACCAGATTATACAGAAGGTATCAACTGCGGCCGAAGCCATCAGTGTCTGAGCACCCTGGTCGATGAGAGCAGGGTTTTCGTCATCCGTAACGGCTTTCATTACCTGAAGGCCGCTTCTGTCGATATCGCGCGCCGACACGGATCCGACGAACAGGGCAAGGAGGCAAACGCCCAGTAGGACTACTAAGGCTTTCCTCATTATTTATTCCCCCCAGCGTTAAGAGAATAAACCTAAACTATTATTATCTCAGTAGTGGCGTTGAAAACCATCTGACCGGATCGTATTTACCCTTACTCCTTTCGAATGATCCAGCTGGTCCGTGCAAGGTCTCTTTCCCGTTGAGCTCCAAAATTATGTCGAGTAAGTCTGGTTCTCCAACGGCGGTCGGCGTAGTGGAAACCCTGCGTACCACGAAGGTTCGCCCACAGGGGGCACGACCAAACGTCTACTCTGAGATCTTGAGGATTTTATCACAGGAAGAGGCGATCTGTCAACCAGTATATATACCTAGAATAAGGCAATTATGCGAATTGTGGAGCTTCGGGGCCATATGCCGCCCCAAAAGAGGACACCAGGAAAATTATCTTACTACCCCTGATCGGAGACGATCTCTAAAAAATTGCAGAATCGCCCTGAAAACCTGCTGAGGGCCAGAAGGAAGGCAATTCTGTTTTTTTTCACTGATTCGTCTTCACAATTCACCAGAACCTCGTCAAAATACGAGTTTACCGAGGGTACCAGGCTGGCCAGGATATCGAGACTGACGCTCGATTCCGCTGGTCCGAGGGTCCGCATCCTGCCCGCCGCCGTCGAGGCTGCCTCGAAGAGGACCTTCTCCTGATCTTCGGCAAAGAGTTCCGGGTCGAACGAGTGGACCGCTCCATCAGCGCCTGATATCTCAAGCAGCGCACTATCGCCCTCTTCCCGCGATACAGGCCTTCTGTACTTCTTCGGCAGGATATTGACGATCCGCTTCATCGCCAGCGCAAAATCCTGAAGGCTGCCTTTTTCTCTCATCTCCCCCAGACTCCCGACCATCCCCTCTACAGCCGATGGATACTGCCACGGGGCGGTAAGGGCTGCCGCGACGATATCATAGTCGAATCCCCGCGCGCGAAGGATCGAGTTTAACCTCTGCGAGAAAAGGTCGATCATGCCTTCGAGGAGCTCGCCGCTCTTCTTCCCCGAGGAGTCGACCGCCTCCTCCCCGTATTGTCCGAGGCAGAAGGCAAGTGTTTCTGGAATCTCCAGGGGTATCCCTTTCTCCGAACAGATGCGGAGGATTCCGACAGCCTGTCGGCGCAGGGCATATGGGTCCTGTGATCCTGTCGGTCCGAATCCCTGGATAAAACAACCCGCGATAGTGTCGAGCCTGTCGGCGAGAGCCAGCACGGTACCGGTGTCCGTCGCCGGCAGCGAATCCCCCGAGAATCTGGGGAGATAATGTTCGAAGACAGCTTCGGCCACCTCGTCATCCTCTCCAGCCGCCCTGGCGTACTCCCTTCCAATATATCCCTGGAGTTTCGTGAATTCCTTGCCGTCCTTGACCATCTCGCTGGCCAGATCGGCTTTCGCCAGACGTGCCGCGCGCTCCAGCCTGCCGGCCAGCGCACTCTCTCCGGGCTTCCAGGAGCCGCCAATCCGGGCGGCCAGCGATGCGGTCCTGACTGCCTTGTCGGCAAGAGTGCCCAGCCCTTCAAGCCATACGATCCCGCCGAGACGTTCTGACATCTTCTCAAGGGATATAGAGGTATCCTCCCTGTAATAGAAGCCCGCATCCTCGAGCCTCGCCTGCAGTACCCTCTCGTATCCCTTCAATATTTCGGCCTTGTTCTTCCTCGCGCCATCTGCGAACGCGATAAATCCCGGCTTGAGGTCCCCGTTCTTCGCCTGTACGGAAAAATACCGCTGGTGGCTCTTGAGCGCTGTCACTATCACCTCGCGCGGCAGTTCGAGGAACTTTTTATCGAATGAGCCCGCCATGGCAACAGGTGTCTCGACGAGGTTGGCGACCATCGAGCACAGCTCGTCATCTTCCACGAGGAGCCATCCGGCTCCCTCAGCTGCTTTCCGCGCCTCGCTTCGAACCTTTTCCTCCCTCTTCACGCGATCGAGGATGATCCGGTCCTTTTTCAGCACCTCGAAATAGTGCTTCTGCCCTTCGATCGCCACATTCTCCTCGAAGTATGGGGAGAGCCTGGTAGCGGAGGCTGACGAGAGTCCTCCGAGATCGAACTTCAGCACCCCATCGCCTAGCAGCGACAGGACCCACCTTACCGGCCGGGCGAATCTGAGATCTGTATCATCCCACTTCATCACCTTTGGAAAACGGAGAGACGATATCCAGGCCGGGACCATCTCACGCAGCACCACGTCGAGGGGCCTTCCCTCTTCAGTGACCTCGACAGCAAGGTACTCTCCCCTGTCCGTCTTCAGACGTGTGAGGTCACCAACCGTTACACCCTGCTTCTTCGCGAATCCCTCGGCCGCTTTCGTCCAGCTTCCGTCTTCAGCGACTGCCACCGAAACGGGGGGCCCTGTGACAGTGGTAACTGACCCTTCCTGCCTTACGGGCAGCCCCTTGATGTGCACGACAAGACGGTTGGGCGTACCTGTCACGTAGAGGGAGTCATATTCGACATTCATGGAGCGAAGCTCCTTCGAGAATTTCTCCTCGAGCTGGCGCAGCGCTCCATCGATATATCCACTGGGCAGGTTCTCGCAGCCGATCTCGAGCAGGAAGTCGTTCTTCATCGCGAAACCTTTCCTCCGGTTTTCTTCTTTTCCCTGAGCAGAGGGAACCCGAGTCTTTCTCTCTCCGCTACGTACGCCTCGGCGGTCCTCCGTGCGAGGTCCCTTATCCTGCCGATGTAACTGGTCCTCTCGGAAACGCTGATAGCGCCTCTCGCGTCGAGGATATTGAATATATGCGAGCATTTCAGGACGTAGTCGTATGCGGGCAGTATCAACCCCTTCTCGAGCATCCTCCGCGCCTCTCCCTGGAATTTCTCGAATATCCCGAAGTACATTTCTGTATCGGCGTGCTCGAAATGAAACGCGCTGAATTCACGCTCGGCCTGCATGTTCAGCTCGCCCCACTTGACGCCGTCGTGCCATTCGATCTCCATGATGTCGTCAACCTTCTGGATATACATCGCGATCCTCTCGAGCCCGTATGTGATCTCGGCCGCGATCGGATCGAGCTCCAGCCCTCCCGCCTGCTGGAAGTAGGTGAACTGCGTGATCTCCATCCCGTCCAGCCATACCTCCCATCCAAGGCCGGAAGCGCCGAGGGTAGGCGACTCCCAGTCATCCTCGAGGAGCCGGATGTCGTGCATCTCCGGATCGATTCCGATCGCCTTCATACTCTCGATGTAGAGCGGCAGCACATCATCGGGTGAAGGCTTCAGGATCACCTGGTACTGGTTGAACTGCTGAACCCTGTTTGGATTCTCGCCGTACCTGCCGTCGTTCGGCCTTTTGCTCGGTTCGATATAGGCGGCCTTCCACGGCTCCGGCCCGAGGACCCTCAGGAAGGTGGACGGATTCATCGTGCCGGCCCCCACCTCTGAGTTGTAAGGCGTTGTCACGAGGCACCCGTTCTTGGACCAGAACCCGTCGAGGGCAGCCACCAGTTCCTGAAACGTCATCCTCAGCTGACTCCTTTCAGCATCCCGAGAGAACCGGGAAGCCTGTATCCATCCATGTGATGCGTCAACATGTGGTGCAGGAGGGTACCGATCTCCCTGCGGGCCTCCGCGCCTATCTCCACCCCGCGCACTCCCTTGAAACCGGCAGACATCCTCGCGAGGAGATCGCACGATCCCGGCGAGAGGGTTCCCTCGCCCGCAGTGCAGCCGCCGCATTCAACGGCGCCACTCGTAGGATTTACAGAAAACCCGCATCCCGCAAGTTCTTTTTTACAACGGTCGCAGCGCTCGATCTCCGGCATCAGCCCTGAGGCGGTAAGCAGCATAATCTCGAGTGCGAAGAATGCCGCCCAGGGATCAGCGCCGGAAACGAGCTCGGAGATGAACGCCTCCACGAGATCGAAGACCGTCCCTTCCTGCTCATCTCCCGCCGATGCCCGGCCGGCAGAGCTCCAGCCCGGCCTGAAAGATACAGAGGCGCTCGAACCCGGCATCCATCGAATCGAACATGGGGCCGGCGGAGAATTCCTTGATCAGCTTCAGCCCTCTTCCCGGTTTGTCGTAATATATGATATCCCCCACATTCCCCGTCCGGAACCTTCCGTGCATCAGACTCTTTGCCCGCTTTGCCCCCTTGGCCAGGAAATTCGCCTTACCTCCCGCTCTCGTCAGCGCGGATACGACAAGACTCGTTTCGCCATACTCCCATGTCTTGAGAATGACAGCCCTGTCCTTGAGGATTACGCTCACCTCTCACCGTCCCGTCCGTCAACCCTTCCCAAGCCACTCGAGGAAGACAGTGGCGATACCGAGATAGATGGCTATACCTAGAATATCGTTGAATGTCGTGATGAAGGGGCCGGTCGCGAGCGCGGGGTCGATGTTGGCCTTTTTGAGCATCAGGGGGATGAACGCCCCCATTATCGTTGCCCAGCATATGATGATGAACATGCAGATACCGAGCAGAAGGCCCGAGCCTGTAGTCCTTCTGCCATATCGTTACCATTATCAGGAGTACCGTGCCTATGACGATGCCGTTGATTATCGAGACTTTCAGCTCGCGGAGCAACTTCCCCCCCGTCTGCGAGACGCTCAACCCTCCGAGAGCAATCTCCCTGACGACGATCGCCGAGGACTGAATGCCGACATTTCCTCCCATTGCCATGATCACCGGAACAAAAAACGCCAGGGTCAGCACCGACTCGAACGATTCCTTGAAACTGTTCATTATCACGGCCGAAGCTATCCCGCCGAGCAGGCCCGTCAGCAGCCAGGGCAGCCTCGCCCTTGATAGCTTTACCGGCGACCTCTCGTAGAACTCCTCTTCTCCAGTACCGGCCATCATCGAGATGTCCTCGGTCGCCTCTTCCTCTATGACGTCGATTATATCGTCAACGGTGATCCGGCCGGCGAGCCTTCCGCTATCGTCGACTACGGGCATCGAGTAGAGATCGTACTTGGAGAACATCGCCGCGACCTCTTCCTGGTCGGTATCGGCAGTCACCTTCAGGAAGTCGCGTTCCATCACCTCTTCGACCTTCTTGCCAGGGTCGGTGACGAGCAGGTTGATTACGGGGATCGTCCCGAGAAGGACACCTTCGCTGTCCACGACATATATGTACTGGATATGTTCAATGCTGTCGTGCTCACTGCGCAGCGTCGCGATCACATCGGATATCGACTTGCCTGAACGGACAGTGACGAGCTCTCTGGCCATCAGGCCGCCGGCCGATTCCTCGTCGAACTTCAGGAGCTCGGAGACATCCTCGTAATCCTCGCGGCTTATCCTGCGAAGGACCGCTCCCGCCGTGTCGGAGTCGAGGAGATTTATGATATCGGTGGCGTCATCGCTTGCCATGAAGTCGATCAGAGGGACGATCTCGTCGATCGTGAGATGCTCCAGGATATCGCGTGCTATCCCCTCGTCGACGAGCGTGAGGACCTCGCTGGCCATCTCCTGCTCCATCGACTTGAAGAGGGGGATCTGGATCTCCCCGGGAAGGGCGGTAAGGACCTCAGCGGTGTCAGGCGCACGCAAACCCTCGAGGGCACTGGCGAACCGTGCCGTCCCTCCAGATTCGAAGAGTTCCCTTATCGAATCGACCTTGAGATCGAGATTATCATCCATATCTATCCTTGCCTTTACACGCGCAGCCGTGCGCCGGGCACTGCTGGCAGGACAACAGGATGAAGCGGAACTGGTCTACAGTCAAGGAATTATTCCCGTGGAGAGGATTCACCGGCGGCGCTGTCGCCGCTTTCAGCAGCTTCCCTCGCAGCATCGATGGCTGGGATCGACGTAGTTATTGCACCCCCCGATATCACCATCTTAAGAGCCTCGTCGACTGAACAGTTCATCGGGATCGTGTCCTCCTCTGGGATCATGAGGAAGAGGCCCGACGTAGGGATGGGGGTCGTGGGAAGAAAGACATTTATAAAGACTCTTTCTCTCCCGCTCGAGTCGTGGTAGTTCCAGGTCGAGGTCACGAATCCGACCGCATATACACCTCTGCGCGGGTATTCCAAGATGATAGCTCTGCGGAAAGCCGTCCTCTTCTCGTGCAGGAACACCTCGCTCATCTGCTTAAAGGCAGTATACATCCAGCTCACCATCGGGATCTGGTTGATCCCTTTCTCCACCCAGTGGATAGTCCGGCGCCCTATAAAATTCCCGGCGAATATCCCCGTGAGCAGCAGGATGATGATTACCGCGAAGAATCCCAGTCCCGGTATGTCGAGAAAGGGATACCTCACGATGACCGGTTCAAGGATGTTATCCGCCGAACCTGAAAAGCCGGATTAGTATCCAGCCGGTCAGCAGGGTCGGCATCAGGATCAGCAGGCCCGTGAGCAACTTTCTTCTCAGCCATATGAACATCAGTCTATTCCTCCCGGTCGGCAATCGTCAGGACGACCTCGGCTATCCTCTGCCCTTCGAGACGTTCTATCCTGAAGGTCATTCCTTCGTACTCGAACTCCTCTCCCTCCTCGGGAACCCTGCCCAGGAGGTTGTAGAGGAATCCTCCAAGCGTGTCGACATCCTCGGAGGAGAGCTCCCTCCCGAGCATCTCGCCGAGATCATCGAGAGATGTCCTGCCCTCGACCACGTACCTGCCCTCTCCCGCCTTCCTGACGAGAGGGGCTTCATGGTCGAACTCGTCACGTATCTCACCTACGATCTCCTCGAGTATATCCTCGAGAGTCACGATGCCCGAGGTCCCCCCATACTCGTCGACGACTATCGCCATATGCATCTTCTTGACCTGAAACTCATTGAGAAGGTCGTCGATCTTCTTGCCCTCAGGAACAAAATAGGGCTCCCGCGTCAGGATGCTCGATACCCCTGTCCTCTTCACCATCCTCGACCGCCACCAGGTCCTTCACGTAGAGCATGCCGACGATCCGGTCGATGTTACCGTCATAAACAGGCACGCGTGAATGCCCGGCGCCGGAGAGCACACTCGCGGACCTCGGTCATCGTCAGCCCTTTCTCGATAGCGAATACATCGATCCTGGGCACCATTACTTCACGCACCTTCTTCTCTCCGAACTCGACGATGCTGTTGACGAGTCTGCTTCCGTTTTCCTCGATGAATCCCTCACCAGGCTCGACGGAATGATGGATAAGCATGAAGGGCGAGGCAAGCTCCCCGGGGAGTTCCGGGAAAATAAGGCCCATTATCCTCAGAAGCAGACCGGAGAAGGGCCTGAGCAGAATATACACGGGGCAGAAGGGGTAAGACACGAACCTGGCCATCCCGGCGGGATGCCTGACAGCGATGCCTGTCCCCGCCAGCGCCGCGATCAGCATGAGAAAGACGACAGCGACAGGTACCACGGCGACGGTGAAGATATGCCTGCCTGACGACCATTCGATTATCGCGTCCTCGGTCGCTGGAAGCACATACGAGACGGCCGCGATAAGGACGACCTGGACAGCGACGAGTATCATCGCCGCGTGGAGCCTTCCCCTGTGGATCATCCTGGGGCAGCTGTCAGCTCCGGAACCCTTCGGGAAGACCCTTTCCTCGCTCATGCGGGATATCTTCGTGAAGGCAGTAAAGCCCCCGGCGGCGAGAAACTGGGCTACCGTCAGCAGAAGCAGCGCGATAGTATTCAATATAAGTGGTTGCATGATTTCACTGTTCTCTAAGAGCGGAACAACCTCGCTATATCCCTCTCCGTTACGGTCCCACAGAGGATCTCCCGTTCGCGCTTTTCCATTTCCATCGCCTCCGCGTCATCGCGGTGCGTAAATCCCTCGAGATGGGACAGTCCGTGAGCGACCAGCCTCAGGAGATAAACCTGTCTTGAAACACCCAGCCTCGCTGCTGAGGCGGCGAGTCTCTTCCAGCAGATCAGTATCTCACCTGACGGCCCCTCTTCTTCCGGTGAGGGATCGTCGTCGTAATTGAATGTGAGGATCTCCGCGGCACCCCTGCGACGCTTGTATTCCCGGTTGAGGAGAGCCATGCGGCGAGCACCTATAAGAGTGACTTCGACCTGCCTGTCCCCGGCGCATCCACGGCCCATCTCCTCGATCAGGCCTGCCGCGCGGTCAAACTCTCTTTTTCCTGTCACCGACGGACTGCTGCTGCCTGCCGTTATCCTCAACTTCGTGATCACCTTCCCTCTCCCGCTCTCCCTGCGAAGGATACTGCACCCGCGGGTGGAAGATGCCGGTGAGGAATTGAATGTATTTCTCCCTTATCGCCGCGATGTCATTAAGGGTCAGTCCGCTGTTGTCCAGTTCCCCGTCGTTCATCCTTGTCGCGAATATCTTCGATACGGTAGCCCTGATCCTTGGCGCGGACGGTTCCTTCAGGGACCTGACCGCCGCTTCACATGAATCGGCGAGCATTATCAGAGCTGTCTCTTTAGACTGCGGCCTCGGACCCGGATACCTGAAATCGTCGACATTGACGCTGTCGTGAGAGTCGTACTCGAGTGCCTTGTTGTAAAAGAACGCCATGACAGTCGTTCCATGATGCTCGCGGATACCGTCCATCACGACCTTGGGCATCTTCTCGTTCTTCGCGAGGTCCAGGCCTTCCTTGACGTGCGATGCAAGTATCAGCGCCGACATCGTAGGAGCGAGTTTCTCGTGCTTGTTGAAGTTCTCTCCCTTGTTCTCGAAGAAGTACTCCGGTTTGGCGAGTTTACCGATATCATGGTAGTATGCTGACACCCTCGCGAGAAGGCCGTTGGCTCCGACCTCCTGGGCGACGGACTCGACCATATTGCCGACCATCAGGGAGTGATGGTAAGTCCCGGGGGCTTCGATTATCAGACGTTTGAGCAGCGGCCTGTTCAGGTCACTTAGCTCCATCAGTGTGAAGTCCGTTGTCACGCTGAAGAGCGACTCGAATATCGGCATCAGGAACATGACAAGTATCGTACACGCGAACGCGTTCGCGATTCCCCACAGGGACCCGAAAAGAAACTCGCCGAGGCTGAACGCCTCGGAGATGCCGAAACTCGAGATCCCGACTATATACGCGAGAGAAGTATAAAGAAATATCGTGTAGAAATTACGCCTTTCGCGGAGATGAGCTATGCTGAATATAGCAGCCGAGCCTGCCAGTATCGTTATGAACACGATGCTTCCCGGAAGTTCGGCGTGTGTGATCAGCATCAGCGAAGCGAACAGCGTGAATATCAGCGCGGTGAGCGAACCGAAAAAGGCCGTCGCTACCAGGGCTACGAAGGCTGCAGGTATGAGGTACATGCTCAGGAAAGGCAGTCTTACTACAAGCGCAGTCATCAGGAGGTAGAAGATTATTATCATGAATGTCAGCGTCAGCTTCTCCACATCCATGACAAGCGCTCTGTCGAACCTGTAAAGTGCCGCGCCGAACATCGCGGCGAGAAGAAGCATCCTCACGATCTTCCCGAAAAACAGCATTATCCTCGTTGCCGGAGAAGTCTTCAGTTCCTCAGCCGTGCGCGATTCCTCGAGAGCCTCGAGTTCCTCGACCTGTTTCTTTGTCACCTTGTCGTGCTTCGCGATGATCCTCTGATTCTTGGAGACCCCGTAGAACTCCTTGACTTCGTTCATCGCGGATTCCTGCCGCTGCCTCGTCTCCTGGGCATCGTATATCATATTCGGAACGAGATGTGACCGGACGATCGCGTAGAAGAGCTGCTGCGCGTCATCACTTCCGGGGAATGCTCTCTCCGCCCGGCCGAGTATGACAGATTCGAGTTGACCCTGTTCGAGCAGGCCGTTTGCCGGCTTCAGGCTCTCCGATTCCCCGTCGATGAGCGCAATGTGCGGATAGTCCCTTCGCCTCAGCGGAGAAGCGTCATTTATGATCCCCCGCTCCAGGAGACGCTTCTGTATATCGAGTCCCTCATCGAGGATCGTCCGCCGGGTATCTTTCACGAGAAGCAGCTCTACTGCCTCTCTCTCCAGGGCGGGAACCATCTCCCTGATCATCTGAGTCTGCTGTTCCGGGGGGATGGAATCGGCCAGGGCGACCTCTTTTATCCTCTCCATCAGAAGGGTAAGGTCTCCGGGCAGATGCTCCAGCGCCTCTGTCCTGATCCTGTACACAGGGGGTACGCTGACCGCGGCCCTCGCCCTGTTGATCTCTACCTCCTGGCCGCTCAGCGGCACATCGAAATCGAGGGGAGCGATGACATCGACATCGGCTATGTCACCTTCGTTGAAGGCTATCTCTCTTGTCTTCCTGGTCGGTGGAAAGAGAAGTATCGAGAGAATGACAAAGACAGTGATGTAGATCGCCGGAAGCACCCGGCTGTCTTTCTTCAAAGCGCTGGGACGAAGGACAGTCAGGCCCTTGCGCAGCCCGTCGAGGGAATTGCCCTTATCTCCGTTTGATGGCTGGTCATTCATCGGAAGCCTCCGGTTCGCCGTTCGGCCTGATCCGGCTGAAAGCCTTTATGATCATCTTGACGAGCCTGTGCCTCACCACATCTTCTTCCCCGAACCAGACGAACTCTATGCCCTCGACACCGTCGAGGATCCCGGAAACCGCCACGAGCCCCGACTTCGACGGATCGGCAAGGTCGATCTGCGTGATGTCGCCCGTCACGATAGCCTTCGAGTCCACTCCTAGCCTTGTCAGAAACATCTTCATCTGGTTGATCGTGCTGTTCTGCGCCTCGTCGAGGACGGCGAATGCGTTGTTCAACGTCCTTCCGCGCATATAAGCGAGGGGCGCGATCTCCAGCACACCCGTATCTATCATCCTCTGTGTCTTTTCCCTGCCTATCATGTCATGCAGCGCGTCGAATACAGGCCTGATATAAGGATCGATCTTCTCCTGCAGGTCACCCGGCAGGAATCCGAGGTTTTCTCCCGCCTCCACGACCGGCCTTGAGAGGTATATCTTCTCGATCTCGCCGCTCTTAAGCGCGGCGAGCGCCATGGCGACAGCCAGGTATGTCTTACCGGTTCCCGCAGGCCCTATCGCGAATACGATATCATGCCCGGCCACCGCGCTGACATATTCTTTCTGTTTTACGCTCCTCGGAACGATGCTCTTCCTTCTGGCGGTGGAATAGTAGACGACGGTCTCATCAAGTGAACCGATCTTCTTCGAGTCACTCCCGTCTCCTCGCAGAACGGTCATCACATCGCCCTCGGTCACGGCCCTTCCGCCGGCGGCGATACTTATCAACGTCTGCAGCACAGCCGTCAGCTCGTCTATCCGCCTGTTAGCGCCGGTAATGATGATCTCATCGCCGCGGACCACGATATTCTGCTCGAAGTGCTCCTCGATCATCCCGAGATTCCTGTCGCCTGCGCCCAGGAGTTTGAGCCCGTCGACGCCGGCAAGTGAAAGCACCCTTTTTCTCGATTTCTGTTTCAAATACCGTTCCCTTTTAATACAAAACTCCTGGTCCGCACTCGCAGACCAAGAGTCATGTATGCTAAGTCTGTATGACCGCCTCGCTTAATCCGAAGCAGGAAATTCCCTGGGAACTATCAGTTCCTGCTCGGGGAAGATCAGGTCGGGATCGTTGATCCTGTCCCTGTTGGCCTCGAAAAGAACGGGCCACTGGCGGTAGTTGTCGTATACTTCCCAGTATCCGGCGATCTTGGCAAGCCACTCGTCCTGCACGACCATGTGCTTGCGGGGCCAGTGCCTGGGAACCTGTAGTGTCCATCCGGCCAGGACCCAGTCAGGATCCTCGATCATGTTTGTATTGCCTCTCCAGAGCCTCGTCCACTTGAGGGGGTCTCCGTAGATCTGCTCGTACCCAGCTACCGTCCAGAGACACTCGCCGTAGATGAGCTTATGCTCCTTCGGCAGAGAGGCTAGTTCCTGCAGCTGCAGCGTCAGTTCATCGACGTGGTTGCGCAGCTTCGAGTATTCCCTCTCCGAGTCACGCAGTTCCCTCGTAAGGGTCTGGATGTCTTCCTTGTTCTGTTCGAGCTGTGCCTGGGCTGTCTCCGACCGGGTCTCGAGCGTATCGAGCTCCATAGCCAGATCCGTGCAGTACTGCTCCCTCTGATCCTTTGACAGCTTCTGGTATTCCTCGTCCTCGTAGTATTCGCCCTCGCTGATATCGATATCCCGGGGCTTGTGGCTGCTGCAGCCAGCGGCCAGTACGATGATCAGAGGAATGAACACCAGCGCGATCAAAAATCTTCTGTTCATTATTCCCATCTCCGTTCTGCCAGCCGCCTATTCCCTGCCGCTGCCTTTTTTCAGTTCATATACTTTTTTCTCGAGCTCTTCGGGCTTCTCCTTGATCGCATCGATCTCGCCACGCTTGGCAGCGAGCCTCGTCTCAAGGTCATCAACCTTTTCGCCCGTCTCGGCCGCTTCTTTCTCATAGCTCTCCGCGTCGAGTCGCGTCTCGTCAAGTGTCACGAGGCTCGTCTCGCACGGAGGCGCGGGTCCGCAACCGGCAGAAATTCCTGCAACCAGGCTGAATATGATCGTCAGCATCAGCCATCCACGTGCTGATTTCATAACCTTTTTTCCTCCCTGTCGTTATATACCATAACAACTTACAGGAACATTAATGCCGTACAGGCTGCATGTCAAGCAAAAAGCCTTTTCCAGCTTTCGTGCAAGAGCTGTGCCTGATAATGCCCCGTTATTCCCTTTCGTTCCTTTCCGTTACCTCAATATGCAGTTCATCGAGGATAGCCTCCTCCACAACCGAAGGGGCCCCTTCCATCAGTGAAGTGGCGCTCTGCGTCTTTGGAAACGCTATGAAATCCCTTATCGAATTCTCTCCAGATATTATCATCGCCAGCCGGTCGAGACCGATGGCGATCCCCCCATGGGGCGGAGCGCCGAACTCGAATGCCTCGAGCAGGAAGCCGAACTTGCGCTCGGCCTCTTCTTTCCCGAGCCCGATCACGCCGAAGAGTTTCTCCTGCAGTTCGCGCCTGTGGATCCTGATAGATCCCGAGCCCAGTTCTGTCCCGTTGCATACGAGATCGTAAAGGTGCCCGCGGACCGCTCCCGGATCTGAATCGATCGAGGGTATATCCTCCTCGAGCGGCATCGAGAATATGTGATGAGCCGGATCCCAGCCCCCATCGCCGGAGGGCATGAAGAGGGGAAAACGGTTCACCCACAGGAACCGCATCTCCCGATTGTCGCCGACCAGTTCAGCTCCCAGGTGGGTCCTGAGCGTTCCGAGCGACTTCTCCACCACCGGGACATCCCCGGCTACAAGAAGTATCAGCGAGGGTGACGAAGCCGAGGCGCCGAATCTCTCGAGAAGTGCCTTCATCTCGTCTTCTCCGAGGAATTTCGCAACAGGGGACTCGACTCCCGTTTTCATCGACGCTCAGGGCAGCGAGCCCTCCCGCCCCTGCTCCCCTTACGATCTTCTCGAGCTTCTTAATCTGGCTTTTTGACTGGCCCGATGCCGTCAGGCCAGGATATCCCCCTGACCGCTCCTCCATCCTCGACAGCCGAGGCGAAGGCGGAGAATCCGCTGCCGCGGAAGATATCGGAGCACTCGGCGATCTCGAGGCCGAACCTCAGGTCGGGCTTGTCCGTGCCGTACCTCAGCATCGCCTCGTCATAGTCGAGAACGGGGAAAGGGGTCTCGAGATCAATACCTGCGACCTCGCCGAATATCTTTTTCATCAGCGCTCTCGGCAAGCGGAAATATATCGCTCTCCGAGATAAAACTCATCTCGATGTCGATCTGTGTGTGCTCGGGCTGACGGTCGGCCCGCAGGTCCTCGTCGCGAAGGCACCTGGCCAGCTGGAAATACCGGTCGACTCCAGAGACCATCAGTATCTGCTTGTACAGCTGCGGCGACTGCGGCAGGGCGTAGAACTTTCCCGGCTGGAGCCTGCTCGGAACGATGTAATCCCTCGCCCCCTCCGGAGTACGGCGGACAAGCATAGGCGTCTCGACCTCGATGAAATCCTCACCGGAAAGAAATTCCCTCGTCTTAAGCGCGATATCGTGACGCAGCCGCAGCTTCGACTGCATCGAGTCGCGGCGCAGGTCTAGATACCTGTACTTGAGCCTCAACTCGTCGCTGGCCTGAGACTTGTCGGTAACGTTGAAAGGGGGCACCTTGCTCCGGTTGAAGACCTCCGCCGCCGAGACCTCCACCTCGACCTCGCCAGTTCCCATGCCGGCATTGACCATATCGGCCGGCCGCCGCCTCACCTTCCCCCTGACGGCAAGGACGTCCTCGTTGCGCAGCGATCTGAAAAGGAGATGAAGTTCCTCGCCACCCGCCTCGACTACGAGCTGCACAAGTCCGCTGCGGTCCCACATGTCGAGAAAAGTCAGGTCTCCGAACTCGCGCACCTTTCTTACCCAGCCGGCGAGTGTCACTTCATTTCCTTCGTCGGCGGAACTGAGCTTTCCGCACTGCGCGGTCCTCTTCCACTCATCGCCGAAATGATATACTGGTGTGTCAGTCAACTTCGTTCTTCCTCTCCTGGAGTATCCTCGCCGGCAGTTCCGGAAACGGTACGTTCTCCTGCTCGCCGCTCGCGAGGATCTTGACGGCGGCTTCGTTTTTCTCTATCTCTTCCGGGCCGATTATCACGGCAAGCGGGGCCCCTGATTCCGAAGCCGCTTTCATCTGTTTTTTCATCGAGCGGCCGGACAGGTCGACCGAGACCCGCAACCCCGATGAGCGCAGTGTCCCGGCTAGCGAGAGGACCTTGGCGGAGGTCGCCTCATCGGGCAGTACAAAGAAGGCGTCGACCGGTTCGAGCCCGATCTTCCCCGCGAACTCCTCCGGAAGGTTCTCCATCAACCGTTCCATCCCGGCCGAGAATCCTACCGCGGGGATATTTCCCCCGCCGCATTCCTCGGCAAGCCCGTCATAACGTCCGCCGCCGCAGAGTGCGTTCTGCCCGCCGAGCCCTGGATGAAGGACCTCGTAAGCCGTCTTCGTATAGTAGTCGAGTCCCCTCACGAGAAGCGGATCGAGTATAAAATCAACATCCATACCGCGAAGGATCGCCTGGAGCCCGGCGAAGTGCTCCGAGCATTCACCGCAGAGATGATCGGTTATTACCGGAAGCTTCGCCTTGATATCTTCGCATTCCTTGCAGTCGAATATCCGCATCGGGTTTACCTCTGCCCGTTCGCCGCAGGTATCGCACAGCTCGTCCCGGCGCTGCTCGAGCGCTCCGCGCAGAACGTCGCGGAAACCTGGCCGGCAGACAGGGCATCCGACACTGTTGAGTCTGACTTCCAGCCCTTCGAAACCGAACATCCTGTAGATCGCGAGGCTCAGGTCGATTATTTCGGCGTCGACAGCCGGCCCGGGATGCCCGATCGCCTCGGCGCCGAACTGGTGGAACTGGCGGTATCTGCCCGCCTGCGGCCTGTCATACCTGAACATCGGACCCTGGTACCAGAATTTTGTTATTCCCCCGGTCCTGTGGAGCCCGTTCTCGATGAAGGCCCGCATCACAGGCGCCGTATTCTCCGGCCTCAGGGTCAGGCTGCGCCCTTTCTTGTCGGCAAATGCATACATCTCTTTCGAGACGATATCGGTCGCCTCACCGACGGCGCGTACAAAAAGCTCGGAGACCTCGAATACGGGGGTGCGTATCTCGCTGTACCCGTAGCGATCGGCGAGCGCGGCAAGCATCTCCTCGACCCCTGCCCATGACCGCATCCTGTCCCCGAAAAGATCCTGCGTTCCTCTCGGTCTCTTGAATCTCATTCGCCCACGGCCTTTCTCTCTGAGGCCTTCCTTATCTGGATGATATGCCTCGTCACCGCCGCGAGTGTTCCGAATACTACCCCTGTCGAATCCATGACAAGGTCGAAAAAGCTCGAGTCGCGGCGCGGTATATAACTCTGATACATCTCGTCAAGGGCAGCCATGGCGATCCCGGTCATTATGACGATGATCACGATGCTCCATCTGACCCTCACCCCGCCATAGCTTAATCCCCTGTAGTAGAGCAGCGCGAAGATGGCGTATTCCATGAAATGTACGACCTTGTCGAATCCAGTGGGAAGATTCACATCATCTGACGAGAATCCCGGGATCGACGAAAGACCGAAGATCATTACTATCCATACTATCAGCGGCAGCCATCTTCTGAGATTCCATCTCAAGACTCAGGATCCTCCGGTGGAAAGTACGGCCCGGTCATCGCCTGTCCCGGGGAATATAGCGGTTTATAGTGTCCTCGTTCAAGGGAAGTGATAACCGGCCTCTTCCCGGACCGGCAGCGGGACACTGCCGAGCATCTCGAGTTCACCTGCGGCCGGCGGCCTGAACAGGACCATCCCCAGACGGGCCATCTCCCGGGACAGGGGATCGGAAAGCCTTCTCAGTGATCCCGGGCAGTCTCCGGGCGAATCCACTCGACTTCCATTCTTCGGTCGACAGGATCTGATGACAAGCACTATCTCCGGAAGCTCGGGCCCGGTAAAGAGGACACGGAGTTCTCCCTGTCCGATCGACCCCTCTCCCTTCGAGTCCTCCTGAGTTCCTCGAGAGGAATGCCGCCAGCGCCATACCTGCCTTGAAGCACTCCGAACGCTACAGCCTCCCCGCAGACCGGGCATCCCTCGGAAAGCAGTTTCGTAGGAAAGGTCCTCGACACACACTCCGCCTTCCGCGATAGCGGCGAGAGGCGAGATGAATCCGGTAGCCGAGACAGAAGAGGTAAAAGCCGTGCGCGACCAGTCGGGCTCGGCTTCCGCCCGGACGACCACGACACCCATCGACAATGAACCGTCGATGCGCGGGGTGGAAAGCAGAAGACAATCCATCATACTCTTCTCGCGGGCGGCAAGCATCTGCAGCGATGTCATCAGGTAGAAGTCACATCCTGCCGGTTCCCTCCCCGGACCGAGCCATACCCAGCTGATGTCACCACCTTCCTGCTCCCTCACTGTCGATGCGAAGGAACGCAGAGCAGGGCCGGCAGTGACTGAATCGAAAGCGCAGACACCTATGCGCAGAGGCACATGGGCCGGATAGTCCGGCTCGAAAAAGAGCGCGGCCGCGGCCAGCGTCACAAGGAGCAGAAGCATGACGAGCGACATCCATCTTCCGATATAGGAAGAAAGCATGTTGCCGCCGCCGTTCTTCGGGGTGTCAGCCATTATTGCCGTCCTGCTTTTCCTTATCGGCTGCCGCTTCCGGACGGGCAGTATAGTTATCTCGAAATTGTCCGTGTCGAGGAAGTATCTTTCAATTCCGTTCGGGACGATCACTTCGGGCTCGATCAGGTATGTCCCCGGCGGCTTTCCTGTCAGGTCGAGTATTACCGAGACATCCTCGGTCGTTATCTCGGTCGATGATCTCCTTGGGGCCCTCTATCGTGAGAGAGACTATCCTCGGGGAATACTCGACTGTAAGGCTCTCGTCTTCCCGGAGCATCGTCGGAGGGATATTTGCCAGAGTACGGATGGCCCTCTTGTGGATCGACATCTCGATCAGCACCTTGTCCGGCACGACGCGTATATCCATGCCACCGAGCATCAGTTCGAACTCTTCCGAGTAATCTCCCCTGCGGCCCCTGATGTCGATCTCGCGCGTGGAAAGGACCTCGATCCCTTCGAGGATACTTGCGGCGCCGGTCATCTTGACCCTTGCCGGGATTATCACCGGGGAACCATCGATGATCACGTCATCCGGTATCTCACCCCTGTATGCGATCCTGACAGGCACTGATTTCGTGACGACTTCCTCGAAATTAAGGACGAGCGTCTTGGGATTGTCGACTGTGACCTCTCTCGGGTCGATCTGTTCTGGCAAGTTAATCATAGCCGCGGAAAGTGAGACCGTATTCCGGCCTTTGACCGCCTTGGACAGGTCGACCGTCGCCTCGAGCCTGCCGAACAGCCTGAGCTTCATCAGGTTGCTCCTCGAGCCGCGGATAGTGACCTCGATAGATTCGGGAACGTCATGCGTTATCGTAAGGCTGTCGGCGATCCCTGTCATCGTGAGGGGAACCCTGAACGACTGGTTCTCACCCTGCTGGGCCGTTACATGCAGCCAGAGGAAAAAGGCAAAGATGAGCGACACGATCTTCGCTCCGAGATTGCGCGTCATAACCTTGATTATCCGGTCGAAGCTCAAGTTTCCTCCATCCCTGATCCGTGTTCCGCTATTCAGCCTTTGCGTAGATCGTCAGTTTCTGCCCCGGCCTTATCATCGACGTGTTACCGATATTGTTCAATGTCTTGATATCCTTTATCGAACAGCTGTATCTCTTCGCTATGCCGGAAAGCGTCTCGCCCTTCGAGACGGTATGGACCGCCAGTCTCATCGGCCTGCGCTCCATGTTCTCCGGCGGATTCTCCAGCAGGTATGATACTACGCCGGAGGCCACCGCCTTTGCAACCTTCTGCTGAACCGACTGCTTCTTTATCTGTGTCACGTCGCTCTTGTTCGAGAGATACGCCACCTCGACGAGGGCCGACGGCATGGTCGTCCCCCTCAGAACGATGAAGTTGGCTTGCCGGACATCATGAAAGGGTATCGATCCGATCTGCTTGAACTCGCCGGCAAGATATTCCGCCAGGATAGAGCTCTGGTTGAGCGCCTGGTTCCGCATCATCTCGAAGAGGATCTGTCCGGCGTCACCTTCGACCATCTCACCGGCATCCTCCATCCTCACCTGCATGTTCTCGCGTTCCGCCACCGCGGTGGCATGCATATCCGTCGCCCCCTCCGGAGAGAGAAAATATATCTCCGATCCCCTGATCCTGCGATTCTTGTTGCCGTTCATATGGATGCTCAAGAAGCAGTGCCCTCCATGCTGACGGGCTATCTCGATCCTTCTGTGCCACTCGACGTCGTAGTCACCGGTACGGGTCAGCACCGCCTTGAACCCCTCGTGCTTCTCGATCTCCCTGGCGATCATCTTCGAAAGCGGCAGCGTGTACGTCTTCTCCGGCGGGCCGTACCTCGAACCGGCGCCGGGCGCGCTTCCTCCGTGCCCCGGATCTATAATCACGACATAGTCGCCGCTCTGGGCGACCTTTCTCGCCTTCTCAGTCTTTTTCCGTTTCTCCGTGACAGTCATCGTCCTGTTCACATCGATGACGATCCTGTGCCGCGGATGTATATTGTTCGGCTTGAGCGCGAAATGGCTGTAGTCCGACCTGGCCGGCAGATCGATCACGATCTGGGCGCCGTTCGAGAGGCTGTTGACCCTTACCCTTTCGACGACTCCGTCGCCGACCTGCAGCTTGCGCAGCCCGGCGGCGAGCCTCCCCTTCGGGATGTCGATGACTATCCTGTCGGGTCCGCCGCGTTCGGATACCTGGTAGACGCATTCACTGCTCATGTCGAGGACGATCCTCGTATGCTCGGGGGCCGTCCAGTAGCGCAGGCTTACGACCTCTCTTCGCGGAGGAGAAGGTTCCCCCCCGGCAGTGGAGACGGGAAAGAGGGCTGAAACCGCCATGATACACATGATGACAGGAATGATACGTTTCATATCTTCTCTCCTCCCCGTGCCGCTTCAAGCAGCACTGCTTCATACCGCACCGCTCCGTATGCAGAAAGACCGCTCCCCGGACATGGTCTGTCCGGCCGCTTGAAGCGGGCACGATAGGTATTGCCTGCAGGGGAGCGGGTCAGTCGAAATAGACCCCTTCGGGGATGATATAGTTCAGGGGATCCCTGTGCTGTTTCCTGAAGATCACCTCGTAATGGAGATGAGGCCCCGTCGATCTTCCTGTATTGCCGACGGCTCCGAGGATCTCCCCACGCTTTATCCTCTGGCCCCGCCTGACATGCATCTTGGCGAGGTGAGCGTAGCGGGTCTTGAAGCCGTTTCCATGGTTCACCTCTATGGTCAGTCCCATACTGCCGTTCTTCTTCGCCATCGTAATGACCCCGTCCGCGGAGGACATGACCGGCGTTCCGGTCCTGGCGAAATAGTCGACACCCTTGTGACGCGTGATCCTGCCGGTAAACGGATCCATCCTCCTGCCGAACCTGCTCGAAAGGAATCCGCCCCTGAGCGGCCGGATCGAGGGGGTGCAGTCGCGCCTCGCGGCCTCTTCTTCGAGGATGCCGATGATCTCGTTGTAACTCTGTTTCTGAAGTTCCGTCTGCCTGACGAGCATGTCGAGGTCGTTCTCCAGCCCGGCAAACACCTGGTCGGACACATTCGAGCTCCCTCTCGAGAAGCTGCGGTTCGGGACCACCAACACCGACCTGCCATATATCCTCCGACAGCGGATCGAGGCTGGCCATCAGCCTCGCCCGGTTCTGGAGCTCGAAATTACTGTCCATCCTGCCCTTCAGGCCGTCGAGCTCGGCCTCGAAGGAAACGAGCTGCGTGCGCAGTTGCTCGTTCTCGCGCTCCAGACCGGCCATACGGTCCGAATCTATCCTGATCCCGGCATAACGCACGCCTGTAATGACGCTTGCCGCCAGAAGCGCGATGAGGCAGAGGCCTGCCGCCATAGCGGCGACCCTGCGAATACGGATCGTCCGCACGCCCGCATTGCCCTTGCGGACGTACATGAAAGTAAAGTATCTGTCCATTTTTCCGGTCGAAGCGTTAAATGATTCCCGTTGATACCAGAACCTACGTTCGAGCCTACTCCCTGTCAAGGAGTATTTACCGCCCTTTTTTCTGCAAATCACGTACCACCAGGCACACATAAAAAAAGGGCGGGGAGGGGTCTCACGACTCCTCCCCACCTCGGGTACTCATCTATCTTGTTGATACGTCTAGCTTTCTACGTATCCCTGGAGATATTTACTCCTGGTGCTGTGCCTCAGCCTCAGAATCGCCTTTTCCTTGATCTGACGGATCCTTTCCCTCGTCAGGCTCATTTTCTGCCCTATTTCCTCGAGTGTGAGAGGCTCTTCGCCCTCAAGCCCGAAGTACAGGCCCAGAATGATCTGTTCCCTGTCGGTAAGGGTGCTCAGGGCTTTCTGCATATCATCGCTCAGGGCATTGGAATACGTCATCTCATCAGGCGGCGCCTGCGTATCGTCGGCAAGATAATCGACGAGAGAATTCTCTTCCTGGTCATTATTGAAGGACGCGTCGAGGGACAGATGGCTGTTCGCTATCTGCATCGTATCCCTGACCTCTTCCTTGGACAGGTTGAGCTTCTCCGCGATCTCCTCGACCTCGGGCGTCCTCCCGAGTTCCTGGTCGAGCTGCCTGGAAACCTTGCCGATCCTGTAAAGGGTGCCGGCACGGTTCAGCGGCAGACGTACTATACGGGACTGCTCGGCCAGAGCCTGGAGCATTGCCTGCCTGATCCACCATACTGCATAGGAGATGAACTTGAAGCCTCTCTTCTCGTCAAACCTGTGGGCTGCCTTGATAAGCCCCATGTTTCCCTCGTTAATGAGGTCCGCAAGGGACAGGCCCTGGTTGACATACTGCTTCGCTATGGATACTACGAATCTCAGGTTCGCCTTTACCAGAGCGTGAAGCGCTTCCTCTTGTCCCTCCCTGATTCTTTCAGCAAGATCTCTTTCCTCTTCTCGAGTGAGAAGAGAAGTGTTGTTGATTTCTTTCAGGTAGAGATCGAGACTCTTCTCGCCCAGGTACTCGCTATCTCTTCCTTCCGGGTACATCCTATTCACTCCCCATACTAAATGTATTCACATTCAGTCGTTATGTAAAGGCGGCTGCCTGAATAAACTCCCCTGTCCAGCCGTCTCCTTTACCGTTTCCCTTGCCCCTTTTCCTTTCCCCCTTGCGTAATCAAGAGCTATTCTTAATTACTCCTGATTCTGTATACACACAAGTTGGCGAATTGTTCTATTTTTTTTGGTGGGGCTGTAAAAGGTATGGGTGCCGCGCTGCCCGACCAGGCTCGCTAAGGCACCTGAAACCATATACGAAACACAGTTTACACGAATATCAGGACCCTGTCAATAGTTGATTCCACCTATATTTGATATTTTACGCTATCCCGCCCAAAAAGGCGTTTCAGTGCCTTTATTCTTCTTTTTTGCCCTGCTTTTTCTCATCCTTTATCGTTTCGATCTCTTCTTCCTTCAGTTTCAGCTGGCTCTCGAGTTCCCTCACCTCGGCCACGATACGCTTGACGACCACGTCGTCGACTGTCTTGTTCCCACGATGGCCCTGCTCAACGATCAGGTCGTAGACCCTTCCGCCCATCTCTGAAAAATGCTTCTCTATCGACCTGTTAAGGCCTGTGATCTCTACTTTTTTCTTTCCGATACGGGCATACTCATCCGTCTTGTCAGCTGCCGTTTCGTACCATTCCACGAGATTCTTCTTAACCTTGCTCCAGAGGTCGTCCATGATCCATCCTCCCTGTCATGCCCCTGCCGGGGGTAAAATTTCTTGAAATATTACACTTACTCTGACATATATCCCTCGAAACCGTTCGATTCACAGGGGAGCTGCGCTTGAGCGATTCAGTATACTTTCTGTCAGACACACATTTCAAGTATGATAAACATGGTTCACGGCAGCACACCCCTGGCGAGACCAGGAAGCGGGACCTGTTTGGCGGGTTCCTCAGGTCGATAGAGGGCGCGTCGCGCCTCTATCTCGCAGGCGATATATTCGACTTCTGGTTCGAGTACCGAAGCGTCATCCCGAGATATTACGGCGATGTCCTCGAGGCTATCGGCGGACTCGCCGACAGCGGGACCGAGATCTTTATCACGGGCGGCAACCATGACCACTGGTTCGGATCGTACCTCCCCGATACCCTCGGCGTGAAGGTCCTCCCCGCGACGACGATCCACGAGATCCAGGGACGCCGCGTGATGATCACCCACGGCGACAACATTCTGCCCGGTGATTACGGGTACAAGGCGCTGAAGGCACTGATACGGAGCGGTCCCGTGGTGGCCATCGCGAAACTCTTCCATCCGGACCTCCTCTATGCCTTCGCCTCCTCCTTCTCGAGGACAAGCAAGGGGCTCACTCATAAAAAGACTGCGGCCTGCGCCGACAGGCTGACTGAAATGGCCGAGGAGAATTTCTTCAACGATGGGAACGATGCCTTTGTCATGGGGCACGTCCATATGCCGCGCATAAAGGAATTCTCCGGGAAGACTTTTATCATCCTGGGCGACTGGGAAACGCACTTCTCCTACGCCCGTCTTGAAGGTGGACATTTCACCCTGGAGAAATATCAGAGCGAAGGTGATACGGTCAGCGAGAACCGGTGAGCATCGCCAAGCTCGAAATCGATCGGCATATAGGCGTAATCAAACCTCAGGCTCTTCCACGCGATGCCGGCGCCCATTGTAGCCCCCTGGACATCATACCCGCTCTTGTAGCCGAACCTCACCATCAGCAGTTTCTGGTATGCGTACTCGACGCCGAAATGAGCCTTCGCGTCGTTATCGTTGGGGAAGACTACGTCCGCGGCAAGGATCAGGCCGCCGTGAAGGGCTTCCTTCCTGATCTCGTAGGCGCCGCCCAGCCTCAGCTGGAATGGAGGATAGAATTTCTCTTCGACAAAGCTGGTCTGGGGGCCGAGGTTGAGCATTGATGCCGCGAGGATCAGGCCCTCGATCTTCGACCTGTGCGTCACTCCCAGATCGAACGCGTATCCGGTCGCCGATTCGAAATCGATTTTTGAGTATATTATCTTGAAGGCCGCTCCTAATGCGAGATTTGGAATGATATCCCTGGCATATCCGAGCGAGAGCGCCATGTCGTATGGCGAGAAAGTGCCGTCAGGTGTCAGCGACGGGTACTCGCCGTACCTGTCGATGCTGCCGTAATAGAGGCCTGTAAAACTGAGTCCCGCGGCACCGCCCCACATCTCGTTCACTACGGTGATCTGCTCGAACCTTATATCCATCAGCCACTCGTTGTGCGTAAGGTTCAGCTCGACTTCCTCGACGCCCACCATACCTGCGGGGTTCCAGTAGATGCTGGTCGCGTCGTCCGCTACGGCGGTAAAGGCCTCACCCATACCACCGGCCCTCGCTCCGTTTCCAAGCCTGAGAAACGTGAAGCCGGATGAGCCCGGTTCGCCAGCCGAGGCATAAGTCGTCATAGTCATCAATACTGCTGCGGCCAGCAGAACCATTTTGCGGGACATCTTTCCTCCATTCATAGCCATCTCCATATATTGTAGTAAATAAAGCCTCCCGGGTCAACATCAACACCCGTGGGCTTTAATGCCGGCGTCTGCTTCGGGAGCCGGCCGGGGCATCTATTCTCCTGTATCAGTATCCTACCTTATTATCGCGACCTTTCTCGAACCGCTCCAGTCCTCGCCCCCGCCCTGTACCCTCACATGGCAGAGATATATACCGCTTGCCAGTCCGCCGACCGGGACCGCAGTCTCGAACGGCACGTCGCCGCTCCACTCATGCGTCGCTGTGGAGGAATAGACCTCCGTCCCTTCGAGATTGAACAGCCTGACAGTCACATCGGCCTTTTCCGAGACATTAAGGCGGAGATTGAAAGAATAACCTGTCGCGGGATTCGGATAGCAGATCATCGAGTTCCCGTCGACCAGAGGCCCGCCCTGGACATCGCCCCCGGACATTGCCTGCCTGGCTGTGCCGAACGCATTCAGACGGTATGCCGGCCAGGCTCCCGCGGCTTCCCACACGATTCCCGGATCGATCCTTGAGACCGTCGAGACTCCGGGAAAGAAAACCATTCCTGTCTGATCGGCCCCGGCTATCCCGCCTGAACCGCCAGAGGTGTATATGAACATCTTCGAGCCCGCCCCCGGTGAAAAGGCAGGAGAGATCGAATGGTCCCCTTCTCCCCTTATGGGCCATCCCTGCTCGAGCCTGGTGTCATATCGATACGCCCTCAGTTCGCCGGCGACATTGAAGACTGCCTCCAGTTCCCCGTCCCCGTCCACATCGGCCGCCACCGGCTGGGCAGGGGTAGTATCGGGTTCTACATTCACGAGATACTCTTCGAGCTGCAGGGGCCATCCGGATACCAGGGTGCCGAATCCAGTCAGAAGAAAGAGGCGGCCGCGATCGCGTATGAGTGTCTCAAGCGTGCCGTCGCCGTTGATGTCGGCGAGAGATGGCGAAGATGGCCTTTCCAGAGTGATCGATGAAGTCTCAATACCTCTCGATATATCGATATAGAAGATATCCCCATCCGGAATCGCGAGGATGACATCATCCGTCCCGTTTCCGTCGATATCTCCCGAAGCGGGCTGCAGCAGATCTTCCAGTCCGTAAGTCCCTGTCATGCTCCATGAAGTGAGGCTCATTCCCGGGGGACCGTACATCATCTCGATATGCATAAAGCTCAGATGACCATCAGGATCAGTCACCGCGGTACAGAATCCGCCTGAGCCGGCGCCGGCATCATCGACGCAGAGGACCGGATGAGCGATCACCCTGCTGGGGCTGATGAGCGCGCCAAACACCCCATCGCCAGCGATGAAACCGTCCAGATCATTCGCATCAGCATGGCCGACGAGATACATCCATGATGTATCACCATCAGAGACGAGAAACGCTACCTCCAGACCGGGATCTCCATCTGCCTCGAAAGCTATCGGCATACTGACGATCTCGCCCTTTACCTCAAGCGAGCCGGGTGAAGGTCCGGTATCGATCGGATACGGAGAGCCGTCAGTCCGGTAAGCATGTATCCTGCCGTCGCGCGATCCCGCAAGGATCTCCATCGGAGGAGTTCCATCGAGCTCCGCCGCGACAGGCGTACCCGACCACGCGGCTCCCGGTATATCCACGACCAGATCAAAAGAGCCGTCCCACGCCTGGGCACCGGCATCCCACGCGATATATATCCTGCCTGTATCGGCAGCCTGTATGAGCTCATATTCTACGTCGCCATCCAGCTGGGCAACGACCGGGGAAAGGTTCATCACTGTCCCGTCGATCTCGCCCGTAACACGGGGAAGTTCCTCTCCCGACTCGATAGAGATGTTCATCACCGGGCCCGGAAGCGAATCGGTCGACAGGGTCAGGCCTGTCGGAGTTCCAGTGTTGCTGAGGCTCGCCGGTATCGTCTCCGGCCCGAACTCGGTGTACCAGCCGTCCCTGTATGAATCCCCCCAGCCGCCGAAGGCATAGCTCCCGCCCGGACGGTCGAGGTCCTGTACGCCGTCCGCTTCCTCGAGGTCGACGCCGCTGATTCCCGGATTGTCGTTGGGGTAGCGCCCTATGCCGAGCTGGTTCCTGATAATAGTCTCATCGATATGCCAGATCATGATACCGCTTCCGGTATCGACTACCTTGACCTGCTCGCCGCTGATATCCTCGTAGTGGAAAGGGTTTGTCGTCGCGGTGAGAAAGAAATCAAATTCGGCACCTAGAAGAGTGTCCTCGTTAGCGGGGATGCCGTCGCCGTTCACATCGCCGAAATCGAAACGGCCGTTCATGTTTTTATCGTGCACCCTGTTCGAGATGAGAAAATATTCGGTAGGGCTGATCTCTATCCTTACCAGCGATGTATCCGCCGGCATCGACGAGTTTATATCAACCACATCGACACTGCCGTCAGCATCTATAGTCACCGGCTCCGTCCATCCCATCAGGTATCGATGGAACGCGCAGGGAAAAGCCGGTATAAAGCCTGAAGCATTGTACAGGCCGTACCCCATCAGGCCGAACGCTCCTATCCCCTGTGAATCGGGATAACCCGACGGTGTCGTGTCGTACATCGGGATCAATCCGAGACGCATTCCGACCTGATAGGCGTAGATCCCGAGAGAGCCGAATGTTAATCCGTCCTGCGAGGCGTTCTCCGGCAGGACCATCACGTTGTCGACGTAAAATGTATCTCCGGCGATGAGATCGTTCGTGGGCACCCCCGGGGTCCCAAGTGTATCGGCCAGCACAGCATCCATCTCGACCGGATCGATAAAGCCCGACCAGAGCTGCCAGGGAGAATCGCCCGAGAAGTCGGTCTCCTGGCCGGCTCCCGGATGGATAATGGCAAAAGCGTCGAATCGCGAGAAATCTATCTCGTCGTCATTCTCCGCAACCACCTCCATGAGGATCTCCGATACCCTCTCCTCCCACAGGTCATCATCACCGTAGTATGCCGCTTCGAAACTGAGCGTTGTGACGCCTGCCGCTATCTTCCAGCCAAGGCCGAACGCCCCGATGGATGCTCCCCTGAAATACTCCCAGGTGTGCCTCATCTCGTTGGCGAAATAGAGCGAATCGTGAGGAGGAGATGTAAAATCCATATCGGAGAAGGCTACACGTATTACAAGAAGCTCAAGGGTATCCGGCGCGTCGAAACTGCCGGCAAGGAGGCCGGATATCGCCTGCTGCTGGTAAACACCGGCCGGCCGGCCCTTCGGCATGCGCGGAATGCTGTTCATCTCAGGTCCATAGGCAAAGGCTCCCTGTACCGGGGCCAAGGCTCCGTAAAAAGCTGCCGCCGCTATAGCGGCGGTGGTGATCCTTATGAACGAAACAGGTATACGCATGTCTGACGAATAATAAGTTGATGTCCGGGACTCATCAAGTCAAATGCGGGCTGATAAAAAAGTCGGGGAGAGTGAAGATCTCTTGCCGCCCCTGTTCAGCAATCGCTTTCTTCACTCTCCCCTTCGGTCGACCTTCCGGGTAACGGAAACCTTATTTAAGTGCCAGCTTAAGGTAAGGTGTTCTGCCGCTGCAGGATTCTGTCATCGTCCTGTTTACCCGAGCTTGTAAGCGTCGGGGGGACTTGTCGACCTTTTGGAAAACCGTTCATGACCTTTATTCCACCGGTCTCTGCCGGACCGGATGTTAACTCATCGGTTCCAGCGGACTCCATCAGATCCGTATTGCCGGGATCCGTCTGATATGCCCACCAGAAATCTACATAACCGCCCCCAATCGTGTGTACCCAGAGCTTCACATAGTGCAGGCCGTCGGACTCGCCGATCCTGATTATGTAGCAATGGTTATCGATGACTTCGGCCAGCCCTGCATCGGACCAGCCGGACTCGGGAGCGATATTGATATCATCGAAACTGGATGTATAACCGTAATCCTGGATCATGACGATCGGCATGTTGACCACGAACCGGTTGACCCCGCCGGTCGTATCAAACATGATGTCTGTCGTCGGAAGCGAGCAGTCCTGCGCGATGTTACTCTGCGAAGAGAAATCGTAACCGCAGGAATCGGCTTCGACCGACTCGTCATAAAGTGTGAGAAATCCTTCCGGCCTCGGCGTCGCGCTGACGTCCTCGTAGCTCAGCTCGCTCATGTTATCATTCACGTCGTAAGCGGATACCGCGTAATAGGACTTCTGGCCGTTCGGAGTGTCGTGCTCAAAGTAGTATTCGAAAGGTTCAGGATCCTCTACCAGCACATAATCGACCCACTCATACGTCCCATAGAGCTCGTCATTCTTCCATATGTCGTAACCCGCGATGTCGTCCTCGGGGTTCGGAATCCAGCGTATCTGCACATAGCCATCCAGGTTGATCGCGTAGACACCGCGAGGTGCCGATGGAGGACAATCCGCTGGGACCTCCATCGGCACGTACACGATCTGTTCCTCCGTTGAACAGGAGGAAATGAACAAAAATCCGGCAATCAGAATCGCTGTCAAAACCTGTGATGCTTTATGTGCGCTTCCTGCTCTCATCATGTCGATATATAAACGCAACTGGCGTGCCACCTCCGTACGATGCCTCGGATGCGTAGTGATATATGCTTGATTGATCGTGGAAGGTATTTAGATGCAGGTCTTTAAAAATCGCCGGCGGGCGGTGTGCCTGCTCCCCGAAAGCACAACGCCTGCCCACGCACCACCGGGAATTGTCGTATCTATTCCACACAAACGTCCCCGAAAAGGGACAAGATCACGACTTTAGTAATTGCGTCCGCCTCGGCGAAACCGGACAGAAGGGAACAGGTTTGATGACGACTGTGAGGGTCGATCACGTGGTCCGGTCAGATGGATAGACTTTACTATGGACCGCACGCACTTCGATTGCGCACAGACCGGTTGCCGGTCCAGCTTCGCCTTTATCTCAGAAAATGTCGTGGATAGAAAAAGTCAGGGGCACAAGACGCGAGCACCGGAGGGGATGTCCATACTCGCATTCCTATGGATCTCGCCATTCCTTAGGTATCTTACACCCCTGACAATATTAAGTATAAATGTTCTGGGGTACTCAGAGTCAAGTTTAAATTATATAATAGGGGTATTTACGGATATAAAATTACCGGAGAGATGTTTGAGATTTCATTCCCTAGAGACCCCACCTGTACCCTATTTCAAGCTTCATAAGAGAGCTTATGGGATCGAAATCTCTGCATCTCTCCGGTTTTGCCACTTCCCATTCGCCAACCGATACCGGTTATATGTAAAGGCAAGCACCGTTCCAAAACGGAGCATCGGCCGGTCTGCGCGAATGCACCGCAACGCATTCATATTCAATCTGTTACAAAGCAGTACTTTTGCGCTAAATCTTACGTCCCGCAGCGGGAATACACTCGGGATAAAGACTCTTTACACATCCCGTGGGCCACCCATAATACGTTGCCGGGCAACATCTTGAAATGACAATGAAATTGTTCATGGAAACCATTCTGGCCGACGGATGTCGAAATGACCGCATCGTGGCGCCGGACGGTCTCCGATTATTATAAAAATAAATCAAAAAGACCGGCCTGGACCATTAATACGCGACGATGACTGGAATCGATCGGATGTGCGGAATATACAGGTCTACTGGATGATCCCGTAATCGCGGATCTTCTTGAGAAGAGTGGGATAGCTGATGCCCAGTTCTGCGGCAGCGGCCTTCCTGTTCCATTCATTCCCGCCGAGTGCTTCCGAGACTATCTTTCTCTCGAGTTCCCTGACCATGTCGGGCAAGGTCACTGAGTCGTTGATCGTCTCTTCCGGCTTCCCGGCAAAATCGAACGCAAGCTGCTGAGGCGTTATCACGCCATTATCCTCGGCCAGGATGACAGCACGCTTGATTATCTTGCTGAGTTCCCTGACGTTTCCCGGCCATTCGCAGTTCATCAGAAATTCCACAGCGTCATCACTGAACCCGATGATCTTACGGTCCATTGCGGAGCAACTGCTGCGCAGATAATAATCCGCCAGGAGAGGAATGTCCCCTCTGCGTTCACGCAGCGGCGGGATAGTCAACGGGAAATCATTGATCCTGTAATAGAAATCCTCGAGCATCTTTCCCTCGCTACAGAGCTGAAGCAGATCCACCTTGGAAGCGAAGATCAACCTGACGTCGACTGCAAGCATCTCGTTACTGCCGACCGGTCTCACCTTTCTCGTGTCGAGGAACTGAAGGAGCTTACCCTGTATCGGAAGAGGAGCCTTCCCGATCTCGTCGAGGAATATCGTGCCGCCGTCGGCCTCCTCGAGAAGACCTTTCTTGTCAGACACCGCTCCGGTGAAGGAGCCCTTGACGTGACCGAAAAGCTCGCTCTCCAGGATCATCTCGGGGAGCGCGGCGCAGTTCACATGTATATACTTCTTATTACGCCTTCTGCTCATATCGTGGATCGCCTGGGCTACAAGGCCCTTGCCGGTTCCGGTCTCACCCATCAACAGCACAGTGGAATCGCTCACCGCGACCTTGCCCGCCAGATCGAGGATCCTGAGCATCTTCTCGTCGTTCGTTATGAATCCATCGATACCTTTCTTCGCGGCAGCAGCACCCGGCACTGGCGGCGCGCCCATGATCGATCCGCTGATGAGGAAATCGATGAATCCGGCGTATGTCGACACTATCTCGAATATCGATCCGACGGTCGGAGCTCCCTCATTCCCTTCGGACTGGAAGAACAGAAGCCCGAAGTTCCTGCCTCCCTTGCTGAGAGGATGGAAATAGGCGGGAGAATCGCCACCCGGGAGCTGTCCGAATATCTCCCTGACACGCCGATCGTTCATCGTATCAGTAACGAGGAATTTCTCGGTAGTGTCGGCGTCGTCACCAGTGAGGAACCACTCGGTGATAGCTTTCGTCTCCTGGTCCCCGATCCCGCGGCGGGCTAGCACTACCGGCTCACTGCCCTTGCCATCGGTCAGCGCGACGAACCCGTGACCTGCCGAGAGATTTCTCATCAGGTCGCTGAGAATATAGTCCAGATAGGACTTCAGCTGCGGATCATGCATGAACGTACCGTTCAGCACACCGGACTGGCAGGAGTCCCTGCCCGGCGCCCCGTGAGGTCCGGCGGCAGCGTCCTCTATCTTCCTGCGCATCCTGCGCAGGCGCCTGTTCAGGTTGCGGTCGTGAAGCTCTTCCGCGAGCCGCTGCGCGTCAAAGAGATGCAGCAGGCATTCATCCCTGTTGCCGAGGATATCCTCGATCCTCGCGAGGAGGAAATGGCTTCCCGCCAGATCAGCGTACTCCTCGTTCCTTTCAAAGAACGTGACAGTCTCGCTGACGAGTTTCCTCGCCATCACCGCCGACCTTCTGTCTCCCCTGCGGAACAGCTGCTCGCCCAGGATCACTCCCGACTTATGAGCTTCGTACGGATTGTTGACCGACAGGAAGGTCCTGATACTCATGTTTATCTGTTTTTCGGCCTCGGTCTCTTTCTTCTGTATGGCAAGAGCCTGACCGATCATTCTCTCAACGTATCCTATTTCGTGCATCTCTCCGCTGCGGCGGCACGATTCGATGGCACGGCGGCCGATGGAGAGCGCCTCCTCGGCTTTTCTCTGAACGAGGTAGACATTCATCATCCGGCGCTGAACCTCAGCGACAATGTCACCCTGCGGGTTGAGTCTCGAGGCGGACTTGAGCGCGATGGTGTAGTTTTCGAGGGCATCCTCGAGATCGCCCTTCGCCAGCATCAGGTCTCCGATGAACTCGTCGGCGAGAGCGGTCTCCCGCTGGTAATTTCTCCGCTCCGCAGTGACCCGTGCCTCGAGCAGGTGTTTCTCGGCGGCCAGCAGATTCCCCGCTCTTGTCTCCTTTACACCGAGCATCAAGGTGGACTTGGTATACTTGAGGTCATCGCCGATCCGCCTGGCCATATCCCTGGCCGCGACAAAAGCGCTCTCCGCTCCCGCGAAGTCACGTTTCTTAAGGTGAACGATGCCCATGTTAAGCGTGACCCTGACCCTGTGCTGGGTCAGACCGACTTCGTCGCAGATCTCGAGGGCTCTGCCGAGGAACTGGAGAGCTCTGCCCCAGCGACATGCATTCTTGTGAAACAGTCCCAGGTTGTTCAATACATATGACTCACCGACCGTGTCGCCGATACGCCTGTAAGAGGAAAGAGCATCGAGGAAATACTGTTCAGCCTCGTCGCTGCGCCCCAGCCTGGCATAGCAGTTCGCGACAAGAAGCTGCGTGTGAGCGACTTCCCTGTGCTCATCGCTCGTGCGCAGGATCCTGTAAGCCGAGCAGGCCTCTCTGAGCCCGTGCTTGATGTCGCCTCGCTCGTAGAGGATGATCCCGCGGCGGCACGCGATAGCACCCTTGCCGATCAGGTCCTCTTCATCACAATGAGTCGCGGCGCTGTCGAGGAACGACATGGCCTCGCGCAGCAATCCCTTCTTTCGATAGCAGTCGCTGATTTTCCTGTAGACTCTTACGAGGTCGCTCGGACCGCCGCCGGCGGTCTGGACCTTCTGGAGGGCCTTGTCATAGTATTCCAGCGCAACCGAGTAATTCTCGGTCGACAGATGCATGTCGCCGAGTTCTTCCTCGGTGCCGGTAGACTTGAACTTATGCCTCGGCTGGTGTTTTTCGTACTCGAAATTCTCTTTACCTTGCGGGCCGTCAGGCATCGGTTTCTCCTTAAGTGGCAATTGGCGAATTACCGGTAGAGCCCGTAAGTAGACCGCTAGTAATTAATCCTGTTCCGTAATCTTCTTGTCGTCGTTGGGAATAATGGGATCGAGATCCTTTATATCCCCTTTACCATTCGCGTAATCATCCGCGTCTCCACGCAGTATCTCATTTTCTCCTGCATCGCTGATGAGCCCGTCTTCATATCCGACGGTAACGCGATGCGCTCTCAGGAAGTTGGCAATATAGTATGAGAGCCAGCTGGAAACGGTCACCGCCTTTTCACCAGCTATCGGTGAGGCGTAGACCTGCGATACTGCAGTGAGAGAGAACGCGATCAGAATGGCAATAAGAAGAGCCGTTCTCTTCATGACCTTATCTCCTCCTGGAACTGACCTGTCCCAAAAAGACCCGTCACACCCTAAACACCCACAGAATAAAAATATGTTCCGCAAGGGCCGCTGTCAAATTTTTCGTGATAAAAATCTATGAAAAAACAGAGGTTAGCCGCTTTGTCAGATTTTTTACAACATATGCAGCACAGCACGTAAGATATATTTTAAATATTACGGGTTGTCAATTTTCTTCGTCTTTATCACTTCTAAGATCGATGCTGTACTTCTCAAGCTTCTTATACAGATTACTGCGCTGCATCCCGAGTTGACGCGCTGTCTTCGAAACATTCCCGTTATTTTCGCGCAGCTTCTTAACGAGAAATTCTCTCTCCGTAAAGTCCCTGAACTCCTGGTAAGTCTGCAGGCCGAACGGATCCTTCATCATATCTTCTTCCCTGGTGAGGACGAGCGAAGGCATGTCTTCCCTGGTAATAGTATCGGAGAGAGTCAGGATGCAGAGTCTCTCGATCAGGTTCCTCAACTCCCTGACATTTCCCGGCCAGGAGTATTCGACCATCATCTCGAGCGCCTTCTTGTCGACCTTCTTCGCGGCGGCACCGAGTTCGACTGCGACCTGATCGAGGAAATGCGATACCAGCATCGGGATGTCGGACCTTCGGTCCCGCAGAGGGGGCATCTCAACCGGTACGACATTGAGCCGATAGAACAGGTCCTCCCTGAAGTTCCCCTTGCCCGCTTCCTCCAGCAGATTCTTGTTCGATGCTGCGATTACACGGACATCCACCTTCTTCGTCTCGGTCCCTCCTACCCTCTCGAACACGGATTCCTGCAGGACGCGAAGGACCTTCGCCTGGGCGGACAGGCTCATGTCCCCGACCTCATCGAGGAAAAGCGATCCGCCATCGGCAAGTTCGAACTTTCCGATCCTCTTCGAGACAGCGCCGGTGAACGATCCCTTTTCATGGCCGAAGAGTTCGCTTTCTATCAGCTCTTCCGGAATAGCAGCGCAATTCACTTCGATGAACGGTTCGGTATTCCTGGTGCTGAGTTCGTGAAGCTTTCTCGCGACGAGCTCCTTGCCCGTTCCGTTCTCTCCCATAACGAGGACCCTCGCACTGG
Source organism: Candidatus Krumholzibacteriia bacterium (assembly GCA_963836185.1). GTDB lineage: Bacteria > Krumholzibacteriota > Krumholzibacteriia > Krumholzibacteriales > Krumholzibacteriaceae > JAUWCL01. Next base: position 1,224,214 of record CAWIIQ010000001.1, on the reverse strand, counting down.
TCGGTGCCACACGGTTTATCGTCTCGAGTATCTCCTTTATAGATGGATGCTCGCCGACGATCTCCGTGCCGCCCGGTATCCTCTCGCGGAGTTCGATGTTCTGCTGACTCAACGTTCCCTGCTTCAGGCCGTTCCTTACGGTAAGCAGGAGTCTGTCCAGATCTATCGGTTTTTCTATAAAATCGAATGCGCCGAGCTTGGTAGCCTCGACAGCCGTGGATATGTTTCCGTGCCCGGATATGATTATTACCGGCAATTCTTCTTTCATCTCTTTGAGCTTCTGAAGGACTTCGAGCCCATCCATACCCGGCATCTTGATATCCAGCAGGACGATGTCGATCCTCTTGTCGGCCACTACCTCCAATGCGGATGGACCGTCGGGCGCGGATAGAGTTGTATATTTCTCGTAGGAAAGAAGCTTCTCAAGTGAGCTCCGTATGCTTGCTTCGTCATCGACTATCAGGACTCTCTTGCTCATCGGCAAGGTACCCCCATTCTGTTATTCCATCGCCCAACACGACGCCCCATCTGAGGTCGCGGGCGGTTATCGTCATTCCATCCGCCTGAAGAGCCCTGAAAAACTCTTTGAGCATCTTCATACCCGGCAGGAACAGCTTTATCCTTTCGAGCGGCAGAGCAAGCTCCTGCTCAGCCCCTGAAAGATAAAAGGCGTCGATCCATTCATAGAGCCTCTCGAACTCGTCGGCGGAGATCCCGATCGACACGGCATCATCATATTTTTCGCCGATCATCTGTTTCCAGGCGACCGCAAGGCTGACAGCGGTCCCGCCGGTGACCATGATTGTATGACTTTCTCTCGAGCCCGGCAAGCGTGAATCCCCGACAGGGATCCCCGATGCCGGGAAGATATCAGCGATCAGTTCGGATACTGCCCCGGGATCAAGATATGAATGCGTTCCCAGCGGCAAAGATACAAATGCAGAACCGGCGGGCGCTGAACCCCATGAGAGTTCGGTGCTTGTTCCTCCCAGATCGACCAGGATGACTGGAGTACCATTAGTCAGTTCTGATGTCGCTCCAGCAAATCCGAGAAGGGCTTCTCCTCTTTCCGAAAGGATATTAATTTCCACTCCAGCGATATCCTCGAGATACTCCCTGACCTCATCGCGGTTTGACGCGACACGAAGCGCATTCGTCGCTACAACCGTCAGATGAACGCCTGCGCGCCCTGTCATATCCCCTGTGAGTCTCCTGAGAATCTCAGCGGCACTCTCTGCGGTCTCCTTAGAGATAGTCCCGTTGTGTTCGACCTCCTCACCCCAGCCGATATATACTCTCTCCTGAACAGGATTCCTGAAACTCGGCCCATCGGGGCCATTCTCGACATCAACAGCGAGCTTCCTGAAGTAGCTGCTTCCTAGATCGATGCAGCACCTCATCTCCTTTTTCCCTTTCGGCTTCACGGTCGGATTCACTATCATCACATCCGGGAGGAAAAATGACCGACAGGATCAACATAAAGAATCTGTCGCCCTCACAGCTTGCGGAAGCAATTACGGAGATGGGCGAGCAGAGACACAGGACAAGGCAGATCATGCAATGGATCTGGCAGAAGGGCGCCGCCTCGTTTGACGAGATGACCAGCCTTTCCCTCGACCTGCGCACCAGGCTCAACGGACACTTCCGTATTCCGGAACTGCGTGTGGCGGGAAGTGTATCCTCCGATTCAGATGGAAGCCAGAAATTTCTGCTCGAATGTGAGGACGGCGCCGTCGTCGAGGTTGTACTGATGGAAGCTCGCGGGATCTTCACATTATGTGTCTCCAGCCAGGTCGGCTGTCCCCTTGCATGCTCTTTCTGCAGGACTGGTGTCGGAGGACTGGAAAGAGACCTCAATACCGGAGAGATACTTGACCAGATACTCTACTTCAGGCTGAACCACATCCCTCCCCGGAGAAGGTTCAATATAGTATTTATGGGAATGGGCGATCCGCTTCTGAACACGGCAAATGTATTTCCCGCGCTGGAGATCCTGAACCATGAGGATGGATTCGCCCTGCGTGAGAAGAGGATCACCGTAAGTACGATCGGATTCCCTGAGCGGATCAGGGAGCTGGAGGCAAGTGGACTCAGAGCGGGGCTTGCTGTCTCACTCAACGCTGTCGATAATGAAACAAGAAAGCGTCTGATGCCCGCGGCCGCGGATATCGAAGAAACGCTTGCCGCATCTGAGGATTACGCAGTCGGAAGAAAGATGAGGACTACCCTGGAATACGTCCTTATCGCAGATGAGAACGACTCCCCTGAAGATGCGCGCCGACTCGCCTCGATGACCTCAGGCAGGCCTTTCAAGATCAATATAATCCCGTTCAATGAATGGAAGGGCTGCGGACTGAAACGACCGAGCGAGGAGAGAATCGACAAGTTTATCGAAATACTTCTGCCGACAGCACCTGCTGTGACAGTCAGAAGAAGCCAGGGTGGAGATATCGGCGCGGCATGCGGCCAGCTCAGAGCTTCACGTGAAGAATACGGAAAATAACACCGGTTCACTGAATCCATCCTTATCTTCCCGGATTCAAACCTGCTCCTCCTCGAAATATCCCGCGAAGATCCCAAAGCAATCCCGAAACCCCAAAAGCACTCCAGATAACTCCAGAATAGTCGTCGGAAAACCCCAAAGTAATCCTCAAAACAATCAATAATATCCCCCAAAACCCAAAAATAATCCTTGACGGCTTTTTCGGGCCCGATTCTCCAACCTGCGTGCCCGCCGTAGATTACGCCGCCAGGCGGCCCTCAGGGCCCCTCTCTTCGCCTCTCTCGAAGATTCCGGCATCCGGCTTATCCCGGCCCCCGGCGTGGCTCCACGGGCCATCTGTTTTGCCGCCAGAAGTCCGTGTTATAATGTCCCCGATGGAGGAGGGTTAAATGAGCGGGGCAGAGATAAATAACCTGATCTCACCCGGAGGTGACGATGATGAGGACGACGAAGAGCTCGATTTGTTCCAGCAGTAGATCCACAAAGACCATCCCTGGAGCAAAAGCCCTGAAGTCTGTCTCAAACAGGGCCCTTCTATCCGGGATACGCAAGCTCTCTGAGACTGAGAGAAAGACAGTGCTTTCTATCCTCGTGCACCTGATCGAGATAGACAGAAGAAAGCTCTATCTTCCTCTCGGCTTCAGCTCTCTCTATGAGTTCTGCACAGAGCGTCTCGGGTACTCCGAGTCCACCGCGGCCAGGAGGATAAGTATCGCCAGGTGCATCAGGGACTACCCGGCTGTCTACCGCTCGCTCTCCTGCGGGAAGGTCAGCATGACCAACCTCGCGATGATCACCAGGATCATGACACCGGAGAATGTCTCTGATCTTCTTTGCCGGATAGAGGGAGCCTCGAAGAGAGAGGTCGAGCTTCTTGTCAGCAGCCGCAGGCCGAAGAGCGCTATCCGAGACAGGGTCACCCCGGTATATGTAAAAACTCTGCTCGAGGTCAGAGATGGCGATTGCAAGAGTGACGGAGACAAGACGAACGATGGCAACAGGTACGGAGACAACACATTAGACGGGGGTGGTAAATTCTCCACCGCCACCGGTGGCGGTAAAAATCCTGCCACTTCGAAGGGGAGCGAGACTGGCAGCGGCGAAGGGCCGGCAGCCAGCCCTGATACTGGCAGCAGGCCCTTCGCCGCGCAGACAGTGGTTTTCGAGGAGAGGTTGAAGGTCACGTTCGGAGCGGATCCGGACTTCATGCGAAAGGTCGAGAGGGTCCGTTCTCTTCTCTCCTCGAAGTATCACAGGCATCTTGAGCTCGGCGAGCTCTTCTCTCTTCTGATGGACGAGTACATCGAAAGACAAAGCCCTGAGGGGAGGATCAGGAGAAAAGAGAAGAGGGAGAAGAGGGCCGAGAAGGAAATCGAAGAGTACGGCAGGAGCGGCAATGCAGCGGGAGATCGAATAGCAGCAGAAGATAGACCCTGGTACTGCCGCAGGCGGCTCGCGCGAGAAAGGTATCTCCCGTCATATCCCCCGGAAGGTCCGCGACGAGGTCTATGCCAGGGACAAGGGGCGATGTTCCTTTGTCTCCCCCGGTGGCAGGAGATGCGGGTCTACCTGGGACCTGCAGATAGACCACAAGGTCCCCTTTGCCAGGGGCGGGGACGACTCACCGGAGAATCTCAGGCTGCTGTGCGGGAAGCACAACCGGCTCGAGGCCGAGAGGGCCTACGGAAAGAAGCACATGGAGCAGTATGTCAAGGAAGCTGCGGAACAATATCTCACGGACCCAATGGAACAGTTTTATCTGGATCGTATGAACAAGAAGAATACTGATAAAAAGAAACCTGAGGATCGCGTCAAAGAACAAAGAGGACAGTATCGTTATGAGGTGCAACGCCGATGTTCCGGGCAGTACCGAGGGGAACCAATTAATAAGGCAAAACTACCGACAGATTGGAAACGTCGGTCAAAAGGGAAGACCCGGCTACTGAGTCTCGTAACTCCATGGCCGGGTCACCCATAATTACTTTTTCTCAAAAGAGAGACGTACTACCGTACAAGAAGCATTTTCCCCGTGCGAAATTCATGACCTGCGGTGACTCGGTAGAAGTAGATCCCGCTCGCAGCCCTGGCTCCGTAGTCATTCATCCCATCCCACGTCTTCTCAAATGTTTCCTGAGAGACCCTGCCCGACCAGAGATCCCTGACGAGTGAACCGTCGGCGGCATAGATCCTGACACTTACATCTTTGCCGATGACCGGTCCATTGAAGGCGGCCCTGATCGTTGTCACGGGATTGAATGGGTTGGGATAGTTGCCGACCGACGCTATGACCTCGCTGCCTGCCGGAAGCTCGGCCTCGACAGCTTCGCCGGCAAGAGAAGCCATGAATTCCTCAAGCCCGACCACATCAGAAGGCTGAGCGAGAAAGGGATTCTCGATGCTGCCTGGATAGACGGCAAGTTCTCCGCCGAAAAGCACTCTGAAATCCTCGGCGAATATCTCACTGGGCCTGTTCATATGTATAGCACTCTCGGTGTAGACAGGATCATCCAGTATGCCCCTTAACCCGAGATATGTCTCCCATCCCTCAACATCCACATCGGGCAGGTAAGCCTTCTGAAAACAGTGGCCAAACTCGTGAGTGATGATACTTGCGGTCGTCGATGCGGACACTTCCCATACTCCCGGTGAAAGAAATATCCTGCATCCAATCGAAGTACTGTTCATGTAATACAGTCTCGGCATCGGGAGAATATAGATATCGACGTGCATATCGATCATGCGCCCATCGATATCGATCTCACGAAGGGCCTGCATGACTGTCTCTTCACTCATCGGGAAGAACTCACCGGCACCATGGTTCATGATAAGCGGGCTGAAAACATCCTCTATCAGGAAATAGCTGCCCCCGCCTTCAGGGAAAAAGACGAGATTTCCACTCGGGTCACGCTCTGTCATGCTCGAAAGGATGACTTCCGGCGTATAGACAGTTACTGATGTGCCGTTATCCAGGGTATAGAGGTGGGTAAAATCCTCCGCACACAGCACCGCCGGTGCGGCGAACAAGGGGGCGGCAAGAGCCAGCAGAATGTATATAACTACTTTATCTTTCAGCAGTTTCTCCTCGTCACAAAACAGTCCTGCGCACAAGGGCTGTAATCATCCGTACATATAGGAATTGCAACGGATGTTCCCCGCATCAGGACTGGCCCTTCCATCCCCCCTCCCATAGCCAAAAAATGAGAAGAGATCCTGGCGCCGCCACTGGGATGTCACTGCGTTACTATTTGTTTTACAATATGTTACGGAACATGCAAAGATCCACCGCCCTGCCGGAATAAACCGGAAGAAATATGGACCGGATGCATTCAATCGATCAAATGCCGGCTCGAAAAGCGGTAAAAATGGGGATTTTTCCCTAGAAATTTTGATGCCTGACACCACGAATACCGGGCTATTTACTTATATTACTTTCGGTTAAGGGTATACAAGGGGGGTTAATCCAGAATCTGGTAAAATATCCGCAACTGTAAGTGATTTCATATGATGGAAGATCTGTCCCGGGACCGGGACCTGTGACGAGCTCAGAATAAGAGAAGGGATTACAGTATCTGAACGGGGATCAGAACCTGTTGCGCGTGGCTATATAGTAGGAAGGCGCTCCCTGCTCAGAAAAAGCGACTTCGAATCTCAGCAGGTTCTGAATAGGCGATATGACCTCGAGACCAAAACCTGCTGTCGTACGGAAACTTGAACTGGGCGCCATGTCGAGTGAGCTCATCAGCGCGCCGTTGTCGACAAAAGCTATCGTATTAAGCGCCAGATCGAATTTCCCTATCAACGGGATATCCCAGACATTCGGACCGAAGACATTCCTTCTCCACTGGATAGTCGAGAGCAGCCTTGTGGTGCCACGGGCGTCGCTCTCAGGGAATCCCCTGAGGTCGTTCATGCCTCCCATTCCCATCTTGTTGTACCAGGGCACATCCCCGTCCCAGTTATCTCCCGCAAAGGCGAGGATCAGTGTTCCAACTCTGGGAACAGGCATATAAAGTGAACTGAGGAGCGACATCGACGAGTACTGCTGTTTGAGACCGTTGACGCTCGAATATCTGCGTACCCTGGCCCCCGCGTACATACCGCTGAAAGGAGTAGTGCGGTTGTCCCTGCTGTCATAGGTAAGCGACAGTCCAGTTATCAGAAAGAGCTGATTGAATAAGTCGCCGTTCTGGTTCGGCGGACCATCGATACTGAACCTTGAATGCCTGTTCTCGACAACGATGTCGGGCATGATCCATACCTGGCGCAGAAGGCTGCGTGTCAGCGGGAATCCCATCATCACCCCGCCGCCGTGTCTTTCCTTCACAAAATCGGCTTTCTCGGGGACGGTGAGCTTCTGATGGGTGAATCCCTGGAAGCTCAGCCTCATCCTGTAGCTACCGACCCACGGCATGCTCCAGGAGACGCTTCCCCCCTGCTCGTGCCCTCTCCTCTTTTCGACCGCGGCGAACAGTTCCTGTCCTGTTCCCTTGAAGTTCCTGACCTTCCAGCGGATTCCGTAGCTCACGCCTTTGGTCATGTCGTAATTGATTAATGGCAAAGGATACTTCATGAAAAGGTCGGGACGTTCCGATACCTCTACAATAATATTGCAGTGTCCGGCGGATGTCTCGTCGATCGTGATATTGACTTCTGAGAAAAATCCCAGCCCGCGCAGGTAGGAGTGGTCCCTGTATAGGATATGCTCGTCGAGATGCTCGCCTTCTTTCGTAGCCATCTCGCGGATGATAGTCCAGCGTTTCGTATGGGTGTTACCCGTGACGATGATCTCATCGACGATGCTGCCCCGGAAAGGACTGACCTCGACCTCCAGCGCCTCACGGGAAGCGTCGACAGCCGACATCCTCGAAGCAAACGCACCACCAGCTACGGCTTGTTCACCATATAATGCCGCAGCCAGGATGATCAATGCCGACAGTAGATATAGCTTACGGAATATGCCAGGCAATGTGGGGGCGCTCCAGACTCCCGTATATACGGGGAATTACGGATTGAGGTCTCCCCGTATAATAACAATTCTCGGGAAAATAGTAAAGCGCTAACCCGGGATTACTCTTCGTCCGGCCCCGGCCATTCAGGCGCATCTGGTTCATCGGTCGCGCCCGGAACAACAGGATCGTCGGTCACGGCCGGACCGACATGTACCGCCGCCGCATCGGGAAGCTCAGGCACTTCGGGGCGCTCGAGCGACAACGTGCCGGCCTTGGAGATGATCAGGGCCCCGGAGCCGAGAGTCACCGTGAGGAAGGTGACAAACACGGCGATCGTCTTCAGCAGGAGCTGTATCGGCGCCAGGAACGGTACGACCCACATCATGGCCGCGATGAAGCCCGGCAGAGTGATGAGGAACAGTCCCATGAAGCCGCACAGGAACGACGACGCACCTTCCGGCCCGAATTTCTTGCAGAGGATCCTGCCCAGTGCGAGAGCACTGACAAAGTATCCCAGCAGCAGAAGCGCTCCGTAGGAAAGGACCAGCAGCAGAGCCACCGGTATTCCGATGATAGTGATGCTCAGGACCACCCCGAGGATGAGCACTACCACCGATCCGACCAGAAGCACCAGAACACCTACGCCGAGCGATTTGAAGAACGATCCGAACACATGGTCGGAAGAGATCCTCGTACGGTCGGGCAGGAAGTAGATGATCATCAGAAGCAGAAGTGTAAATATGACGAACTTGACAACCCTGGTAACTACGCCCCACAGGTTCCCCGTATCATAGTTCAGGAACGGAAGCTGAATATTGGGAGCTCCTCCGGCCACACTGACCGTCTCTCCTCTGACACGTGGATTGTGGTACTCGTTCAGTTCACCCATCACGGTGACGACGTCACCATTGATGACGGCTGTTCCGTGGAGTTCAGTATCTCCGAAGACATTGACCACGTTGCCGCGGACCTTTCCCTCGATGACTATATCCCCGCCTATGGCGACTACATCGCCCTGCACCAGTTCATGCTCACCGATATGGATGTCTTCACCGAACCGTACGACATCCCGGCCCCTGACCTTCACATACGCCCTGTCGTCATCCTCGAACAGCATGACCGATATAGATTCTGGCAGGTCCTTCATCATCTCAAGATCGTACTCAAGATCATCCAGTGCCCGGCCCAACTCCTGGGCTTCAAGTTCCAGGATGACCCTTTCCTCGCCTTCCTTGCTTCCGACTTTAATACCCTCGTCGGAAATCGATATCTTGACCGTCTGTTTCTTCTCTTTAGGCGGCTTCGGCGCAGTCTGAGCCGCGGGCTCTGCTTTCGCGGGCTTCGCAGTTTTGTCCGCCTTCGTCGTATCGGTCGACTCCTTTTCCTGGGCTTCACTAACGGACTTTGTGCTCACGACCTTGAAGGGTACGCGCGCTTTTTTGGTGCTGACGCTGGTCGGTCCGGGCACGGCCAGGAGAAGCGAGATGACAAATACAGCGGCCTTCACCACTATCGCGCTAAATAATGCTGACATTGGTTTCTCCCTTGCTCCAGACGACACGAGTCGCCCTTACTACCAGTATGACCAATACTGCTGCTGAAAGTCCTGCTATCACCAGATGGGACAGCTGGATGCCGGATACCTGTTTTTCAAAGGTCTCGAGCAGGATCCTGCCCGCCAGCCTGTAATTCGTTGTTGTCGCGAGATAGTTTCCTATCGCGGAAGGGTCCTCTATGACACGCCTGGCCAGGTACAATCCTGAGCCGACCACGGTGGCGGCTTTGCCTGCCCCGGTAATGATCATTCCTATCATGGGCGTATATACGGCGACGAACAGCCCGAATACAGCCGCGATCCCGGCTGCGACCCTGGCGGGGAACGGGATCCTGTCCCATCCGCTTCTGACCGCAGCACCGGCCCGGCTGGCCGCGCTTTTCCTGTATCTCGCCACGTCGACCCTTGCCATCACACTGGAGTCGAATCCGAGAGACGGCTCGACAAGTGGTATCTCGTCGAGAGCCCCGAACACCGTGACGAACTGCACGTGCAGTTCCATGCAGGATGGACAGGTCGCGAGGTGGTTCTCGTACTCCGCCCTTTCGGCGGCGCCAAGCTCACCATCGTGGTATTTCTGAATCAGCATCTCGAAATGCCGGCAGTTCATGATCCTTCTCCTTGAGCTCTTCTACTCCTCATGCCCCTCAACTCCTCACTCACCATAACTCCTCGAGCTCCTCTATTCCTCTGGCTCTTCTATAGTGATATTGCCACCGGACGTCTCCAGGAAGACCTTCGCTCGACCGTCCCTGACTATTCCGGCGATCCGGTTTCTATCAACCTTTGTAACGGTAATCGGCAGGCGCGCGGTGATCTCTCCGGAGGTCGTCGCGGCCTTCAATATATATCCGCCCTCCATAACCGTGAGGAAACGGAGTGCGACATTTCCACTCGATGTCGTGATGCTGTAATCGAACAATCCTTCAGGGGCCACCCTGAAGTTGAGATCACCGCTCGCCGCGGAGGCTTCCACAGCGCCCCTTACATCGACGAATCTGGCGGATCCACTTATTCCCTCGTAGATGACGGCGCCTACACCATCGATGACCGAATCCCCCGTATAGGTGCTCAGCTCGAGCGAGCCTCCGACCGCCGTGATCTCCGTATCGCCGGTGGCGACTCTTATCTCTGCGTCGCCTCCTACGTTCCTGACGACAATACTGCCGGCCGCACTGCTCAGCACCACAGAGCCCGTCACATCATCGACCTCGATGTCTCCACTGGCTACATTCGCCTCCACATCACCGTCAATATCCCTGATCACAAGATCCCCGCTGGCAGTGGAAGCAGCCACATCCGCCTGGATACGGCCGACCTCAACGTCTCCGCTGGCCGAAGCTGTTTCTATCATCAATCCGGCAGGAACGGTAAGCGTCATCGATATGCTCATCGACTGGCCCCGTTCGAACCATATGGAGAATATGCTCTTTTTTACCTTACCCTTCTTGGGGTAACGCGTCTCGATCATTATAGTCTCTTCGGGCCTGGTGACCACGACACCCATGCTCTCAGCGATCTTCCTCGCCGTCTCCTCGTCCTCGGCCCTGACGACCTTGACTATCTTCAACTCGATAGACTCGCGGCCTTCTTCACCAGTGATGATGATGTCACCGCTGAGGCTCTCGATGATGAGCCGTTTCGCCCCCTCCAGGGAGATCGATTTGGAGACTGCCTCTTCATGTTTGTAGCTGGCTCCCTCGACCGCGGCCGATCCAACGAGGATCGCTGCCATCAGGGCCGCTCCCATGGTAATCGCCACTCTGGCCGTCTTCGCTTTATTCATCGCTGCTTTTCCTGCCGTTTTATTCTTCATGGCAGATCAACTCCTGTACTACCGGCCTCGCCGAGTATCCCTTTGTCGGCAAAGAATCCTTTGATAAGATTCCTCGCCCTGTGTATCCGAGCCTTGACCGTGCCGAGAGGGATCCCGAGATTGTCTGAGATCTCCTCGTACGAGAGCTGCTCCTGGTGCCGGAGGATCACGATGATCCGGTAATGTTCGGGCAGGGCACTCACAGCTTCTTCCAGCACTGCCATCATCTCCCTAGTCTGAAGCTCTCTCTCCGGGTCGCCGGTATCGGAAGCGATCTGACGGGGCATGTCGCCCTCTTCGCCAGATACAGGCTCATCCAGAGATACGATGCCTTTTCTGCGCTTGCGGATAAAATCGATGCACAGGTTCGAAGTGATCCTGTATAGCCAGCTCGAAAAAGGATACGAAGGGTTGTACCTGTCGAGCACATTGAACGTCCGGATAAAGACTTCCTGAGCAAGGTCCTCGGCATCCGTCTCGTTCCTGACCATCCGCATGCAGATGCTATAGACCGGTCTCCTGTATTTCGCGAGAAGTTCTTCAAAACCCTTCTCATCTCCTCTCAGGCATCTCTTGACCAGTTGTGCGTCTTCCCGACTCACTGTCTACACCCTGACTACGGAAACAGGTAAAAAAATGTTTCACCCGGTGTTAAATCATTTTAATAATTATTCCTGACTTCTCAGGCCGGGTCGCGCGAAGGATAACAGCATCTCGAGTTTCGGTAAAAGTCAATTCTTGTAAAGTATCTCATTTGAAAAGGTTCCGGGTTCCGAGGTATTCCTGCTGGAAAAGAATTTATCTTGACACCCTCCCGCTGCCGGGAATAGAATCCGGCTTGTCCGGGCGTTTGCCTTAGCTGTTGTCATTGCGTCACTTATCCCTGGGGAGGGGAATCAGATGACCGGCATAGAATTCATATCCGCGAGGGAAGTCCTCGATTCCAGGGGTAATCCCACCGTAGAAGTTGAAGCTCTGCTCGAGAGCGGAGCGTTCGGCAGGGTCATCGTACCCTCGGGAGCCTCGACAGGAGAGCATGAGGCTGTAGAGCTGCGCGATGGAGACGCGGAAAGGTACAACGGCAAGGGAGTCCTCAAGGCCGTCGAGAATGTAAACGAGATAATCGCGCCCGAAGTGATCGACCTCGACGCGCTCGACCAGGTCTATATCGACAGACTGCTCTGTGAACTCGACGGGACACCAAACAAGGGAAAGCTCGGCGCGAACGCGATCCTGGGTGTATCGCTCGCTGTAGCGAAAGCCGCGGCCGAAGCGATCGGCATCCCCCTCTACCAGCATATCGGCGGAATAGGGGCTCGTGTCCTGCCTGTACCTATGATGAACGTACTCAACGGTGGCAAGCATGCCGACAACAACGTCGATATCCAGGAATTCATGATCGTCCCCGTTGGAGCGCCATGCCTCACCGAGGCTGTCCGCTACGGCGCCGAGGTCTTTCACGCACTCAAGAAGATACTGTCTGAAAAAGGATACGCCACCTCCGTAGGAGACGAAGGCGGTTTCGCGCCCGATCTCAGCTCCAACAGGGAGGCGCTCGAGGTAATCGTCGCCGCTATCGAGAAGGCCGGCTACGTGCCGGGCGAGGATATCGCCCTGGCGCTCGATCCGGCAGCCAGTGAATTCATGTCAGGTGACGATTACAAACTCGAGGCGGAGGGAAAGACACTCGACTCAGCTGGAATGGTGGATTTCTACGAGAGACTCGTCGATGATTTTCCGATTCTGTCTATCGAGGACGGACTCGGGGAAGACGACTGGGACGGATGGAAACTGATGACCGACAGACTCGGTGGCCGGATCCAGATCGTGGGAGACGACCTCTTCGTAACGAATACAGCAAGACTCGCAAGGGGGATCAGGGAAGGGATAGCGAATTCGATATTGATTAAGCTCAACCAGATAGGTACCCTTACCGAGACGCTTAACGCGATCGAGATGGCGAAGAGAGCAGGATACACATCTGTCATCTCGCACAGGTCCGGTGAGAGCGAGGATGTCACGATCGCGCACGTCGCTGTCGCTGTCGGCGCTGGACAGATCAAGACCGGATCGATGTCGCGCACCGACAGGGTGGCAAAGTACAATGAATTGATAAGGATCGAGGAAGAACTCGGAGAGATCGGTGAATGGCCTGGAAGGGGAGCCCTGGAGGCCGCACGCAGGTAAGACGAATGTTTAGAGGGATGTCATGAAAAGTCTATGGGGACAGGGTGAAAAGTATCTGAGGATCCACCGGTCGACGATCGATGTAAGCCCGGGTGTGGCAAGGATACTGGTCATTGGTCTGATCGTACTTGTCGCTGCGATCTTCATCGCAGGAGACGTGGGGCTCTGGAACCTCTGGAAGGCACAGAAGACTCTCCAGGACCTCGAAGCCGAGAACAATATCCTCATGGGTGATATTTCATACCTGCGCAATAACATCACGGAACTCGAGAACGACCCGTTCGCAATCGAGAAGGTAGCCAGGGAAAAATTCGGTTATATGAGGCCGGGCGATAGAGTTTACAGAATAGTCACGGTGTCCCCCGCAAATAAAAACGGAGACAAAGTACCGACCGTGCTTGACAACGGAGACGTAAATCCATAATATTCAGCAGGAAATGATGCGGGGTGGAGCAGTCCGGTAGCTCGTTGGGCTCATAACCCAAAGGTCACAGGTTCAAATCCTGTCCCCGCTACCAATAGAAACGGTTCCGGCGAAAGCCGGGGCCGTTTTTTTCGTTTACAGCTTTAACTGAAGAATTCAGGGACGGTATTACCGGATGAGCAGCATTTTGGCCGAAGACCCGGCCGAACCGTTTCTGAAACGGCAGAAATAGATCCCGCTCGCAGCCTCCTTGCCGGCATCGTTTCGCCCGTCCCAGGTCACCGAATATCGTCCTGAAGCTGCCGCGCCGATGCTCAATCTCCTGACCGTCCTGCCGGAGAGATCGTATATGGTCAATTCCTTTCCGGCAGCATCGGCTGAAGGCGACATCGACGCGCCTCCTCCAGCTTCCAGATCGGGAACCGCCTCAAAACTGATCTCGGCAGAATCAGAAAAAGGATTTGGATGGACAATCATCACAGGGGCTGCTGGAACCGCACCCGCTGAAATCTCTTCCGTACCTGTAGTGATGCCGAGGAGGTTCAGGTACCACTCCCTCGCCGCGATCAGTCTTTCCAGAGCACTGATCGAATCGCCTGGATCCACCCACTCCCCCTTCTCGAGGGTAAGCGCGATAAGCGAATCGACCCACTCCGCGAAAAAGATGACCGATTCGGTCCGGCAGACATGCTCGCCGTCATAGTCGAAATAGAACGGACCCGTATGGGCAAACAATTCATCACCTATAGTCACCCAGTCCCCTGCCGGACCGGAGGCCATGGCTGCTATCCAGCAGCTCTCGTATATAAAGAATTTGCTCCTTCCAGATATGACCCGGGAGTCCCCATCCGGAAGGATCGTATCTACGACCCTTCCGTTCATTACTATATCGACCCGGTCCATTGGAAATGCGCATTCCGCCGTGACATCGAGGACGATCTTGTAGGTATTCCTGTAGACATCGAGGCTGTCTCCCATCCCCCATGATCCGAGCATGTCGAACTCGGTAAACAGGGGGCCATTCGTGACAAAGGCCCTCCCGGCCGCCATCCCGTCGAGCCACTGGTAGATATCGGGCGCGCCCCCTTCATGTTCGACATAGACCCTGAATCCGCCCATCGGCGCGTCACCGGACCTGTTCACCGCGGCGTCACTGCCGGCGCAGGGAGGCATCCTGAATCCGCAATTGAGAAGCTTGTACCACATATCAAGCTCGATACCGCCGTTGAGGTTCGAGTAGCTCATCACCTCCAGCGCGTCTACCCTCCCGCTGATCACGTCGACAGGCAGTTCCCTGCCGAGTCCGGATCCCGGCCAGTCCTCGATCTGATAGAAGTCGTCCGTCGTGACGGGGTGGGAACATATCATCAGCGGGCCAACCTGAACGTGAACCGAATCCGCGACATCCATAAGGAGAGTTGCCCAGCCTGGAGAGAAGGGCTCGATCAGTCTTTTAAGTCCCGGCAGCGCGCAATGCCCGTAGACAAAGCTTCGCAGTTCCTCGGACATGTAGACGACACAATCCTCCGTACTGACCGTGTCCTTTTCGCCCGTGAAGTAAAATCCGTTGTCGAGGCAGTTCACAAAATGCAGGTCCTCCGCCCGTCCGATCCAGTGCGCGTCCGCCGGGTCGAGGTTGAAGAGCCCTCCGATATGGTCTATATGGACCTCCACGTCACCGCTGTACCATCCCGCCCCTCTCATATCGACAAACCTCTCTATGCTGCGGGTCACAGTCGTGTCTCCATAGATCATGAGCGTATCGATGAGAGGATAGTATTCGGGCCCCCTGGCGATCCTGATGATCGTCCTCCCCCCCGGGACCGACAGGGCGAAATCCCCGTCTCCGTAGAAGTACCCCTCTTCATACGTGTGGTAGAGCGACCTGTAGATATAGGGATACCAGCTCTGACCGAGACTGTCGAAAACGCTGCATCTGGCGGCGACCGGGTCTCCGCTGTCAGCGTCTGTGATGTTGACAGTCAGGACAGCATCCCCGTATGCGGGTCCCGCCACAACAGCGAGACAGATGAGCAGCAATGGAAGATACATGGAGAAACAAGACCGGGAGGAGCGCTCCCGGTCTTCAGATCTTTTACGAGTCATCCTGAAAAATGGATGCATCCGGAAGTCCATCCCCTACTCTCCGGTCAGGCCCCACTCCTCGAATACGACATTGGCGATAGAATCGACTGCCGCATGCCTGAAGAACCATAAAGGCAGGCCGAAGTGAACACTGCTGGCCGCCTTGGCCGGCGGCCCGGCCCCCTCGGGAATCACATATGAGTACTTGTCTATCCAGATCGCGACTGTCTCCTCATCGAGAGGCGATCTCGTGTTGCGCGTCCTCATCCTGTACATCGGATGGAAGCATCCCTGCTGATTTATCCCTCTTGTCTCGATCCAGTAGGACGGATCGTATATCTCGACGTAATGGAATCCTCTCAGCATCGGATCGAAGAACATCCCCGGCTGCGTCACTTCTTCACTCAGGGTAAGTTTGGAAGGAAGTCCCGGATAATTTGCGTTAGTCGCACTGTCAGGATCGATCACACAATAGCTCAGCGCGTCCTGATCAAGCCTTCGCACAGGCATCTCAAAGCCCGTACGGAAAGTGCCTACCACCTTATCGATCACCGACAGGCAGAAATCCCTGTACGCCATGCAGTCCACGCCGCTCGTGTCGGACTCAACAGCCGCCTGGTCGAACTTGAAGGATGCCGGATACTGGGGAGCCCGGGTGAACGTGACCGCGAGGCCGCCCGACGCGAGATCCGATCTTCCGCTGGTCCAGAGATGACCGCCCCTCAGGAGAAATAAAGCCAGATAATTTACTAGAACGGTCGTGCCCTCCCCGATCATGGATTCGGGGACAAACCTGATCACATTCTGCAGCGCACCTTCCTGGGAGTTGCCGTACGTCCAGATTATGTTCTGGTATCTGCCGACTATACGCATCTCCGGAGGGAGGTTGTTATACGAACTGCAGTCATAGATATCTCTGGCTGGTATGAACGCCGGGTCCTTGGAGCAGATATCGGTCCAGAATTCATCGTGAGTATCCTCGTCGGGAAGCATCATGTTGGGCAGAGGATAATCTCCCAGCGCCCAGTCATCGACCCAGAGGAGAGTCCTCTCCATCGAAAACGGTATGACCTCTACCTCGATCCTTCCCAGAGTCACCTTGTTGCCCGTGTCGACTGCCTCTACGTATAATGTGTGAATGCCGCTGTACCAGGTCCTGGGAGCGGCACATCTGTGGAAGGGACTCGGATCGACTGCCCACTGGGTAGGATCGTCCAGTTGCTGGATGTCCCATCCATACCTGAAGCTTTTGATCTCTCCACCGTAACTGCTCGCATCAGCCGTCCAGCAGAAGTTAAGTTCGACACCAGGGGGAAGCTCGACCTGTACTGCATTGAGAATAAGGCCGAGGAACTTGTATCCCCCGAGAAACGGCTCTGTGATCGTCAGCAACGGCCCCTGTTTCTTGGAGACAAGAAACTGCCTGACATTCTGGTTACTTCTGAAGACCGCCGTCACGGCCCCGGCCTCATCCTTGGCCTGTACCGCGAAGATGTGCGAGTGATTCATCTCGAGGATCTCGTCGTCACCCAGAATCGTCATGGTTCCCGAATCACCTTCGGCTCTGTACCAGATCCAGGGGCTCCAGAGGGATTCGTACCACTCCGGATTCTGGTTGAGGTCATAGATTATATTGAAAGATGGATCGTAAATGCCTTCATGGGTGACCACCTGAGACCATAACGTCCTGATCGAGTCCGGATGCTGGTAGTTTGAAGGGCTGTCGATGGGGTCCCTTCCCTCCCAGCGGAAGGTTATGACATTGCTGTATGTCCTGACCGAGCCTTCGGGATGTGTTATCTGGGCGAACGGCGCGAGTGTCCACGCGGTAAACGACCTCGTTATGACCTCGGACTTCTTCCCCTGCTTATCAACACCGCGGATGAAGAAAGTATGAGTCCTGTCATATTTCGTATATAGCTCATTCGGTTCGAACGGTCTCGGGTTCTCGTTTGCCGAGACCATGATCACACTGTCGTAGGAGGTCGTAATGAACCAGTTTTCGATCCCGACAGTGTCCGCGGGATTGAATCCGATCGGATCTCCGTCGGCCACGATGAATTCAAAATGGTCTATCTCCCCGTCCGGGTCCCACCCGCCCCAGTAGAAATGCACCTGGTAACTGGTCGTGTCCCCTTCGACGGGACCGCTCGAGAGCCAGACCTCCGGCGCCTTGTTCTTCTCGTACTCTCCCGTGTAGACTGTATTCGAACAGCCGGCGACCATAGATATCAGGCCGATGACGGCAGCAGCCGCTATATACAGGTATCTGCTCCTTACCATTGATCTCTCTTCCCGGCGGGGTCATCAACGGGTGGCGTATCTTATACACTCCCGTCCGGTCCGGATAACATCCGGCTCCGAGGCGAGCCTCCATCTCGCCTTCAATATAGAAACAGCGGCTGCCCCGGTCAACTGCCAAGACAGTTAATCAGCCGGGTGCCGCATTATTTCAGCTCCCCCTCGCCTTCTCGATATCGGGCCAGATGTCGGAGACGATCAGGGCATTTTTGTCACCTTGGGCTGGAGCCGGAAATCACCTCAACAACACCATCTTCCTGACACTCTCAAAGTCATCGCCGGCATTGATCCTGTAGAAGTAGACACCGGATGCGACGCTATTGCCCATACTGTTCGATCCATCCCAGGTGAGTTCATGATGACCGGCATCCATGACACCATCCTGCAATGTCCTCACCAGCTGTCCGGCCACATTGTAGATCTTCAGGCTCACATGCCCTTTTCCCGGCAGCGCGAACTGGATGCGCGTGGACGGGTTGAACGGGTTGGGGAAGTTCTGATCCAGGCTGTAAGCCTTTGGAATCTTTGTGCCGGTATAATCGCCGCTTACACCGTTCTGGAAGAACTCGAAGGTCTTCTTCAGAACTCGTTCCGGGCGGGCGTCCCGTTCTCGACATCGCGGATAGTGGTGAAGCTGTGCCCTGCCCATACGGTGCGGAGAGGATGACCGACGTTGTTCGACTGGTCCGTGTAGATTCCGGCGTAATAATGTTGGCTGTTGTGGTCCTGATACTGCAGCGCATATTCACTGTTAACTGTCTTATCAAGGACATCGAAGTCAGCGATTCCCGGACAACCGCCGTGTGCAGTAATAGCTGAGGCCAGCTGTATGGACCGCCGGCAAAACCTGTGACAAGGGGAGTCACTACCCCTCCATTTAAAACTCCGCCGGTAGCATCATAATAACTGCCGTTTTCAAACGAGACACCGCAGACAGCGCCCATCAACTCGAGGGCGGAGGCAGAAGTAGAGCTGGAAAGCTGTTGTGCCACATAGTCGCCCATTATCAGCAGCCCGACCTTGTGATCTGAAGCATTCATCCAGTCCACAAGAAACTCGGCGTCATTACTATCTTCATATGGAATGCCATCTGTGATCCCTCCGTAACTGGACTCGAGGATGACAGTATTATAGGCCTGACAGAAGATCGATGTTCCGTCAATTATTGAGGTCTTGGTGCTGATACTTTGAGAGCGGTCGTATCTGTCGGGCACAGGCTCGCCGGCAGGAATTACCGCCTCGAACGCCGTATCAAAATATACCTCGCCTATATCCCCGAAACCACTGTCGTAATGAAGGACGCCGGGAACCTGCCTGAGAGTCGGAAGGCAGGTAAACTCGAAACGGTCACCGTCAGATGCTTCGGCATTTCCGGGATATGTCGAGGATATTCCATCGAGGTCCCATGCCTTGAAGTAGTATTCGACCATGTACCCGCGCGTAAAGAGTGAATCGTTCAGATCTATGCAATAACCGTTGGGTACAGGCTGGCCTCCAACATCATAAACGGCCTCACAAAGCAGGATCGTCCAGTCACCGTCTTCACTGACATACGTACCACGTGATCCCTCGAGAGGGGCGCCCGTTATGTCGGGCTTTCCATCAGGGCCTAAAAAGTGGACTTTCACATGACAGTAGACACGCGCTTCACCGGTAGTCAGAGTGTCCAGGCCACTCGCAAGTGGTGCCGTGCAGGTCACGAAACAGGAGTCGTACCACGACGGGTCGGCACGGCAGAATTCTTCCATCGGATCCATGCTGGCGGCGTTCTCCTCGGGAAACGTGTCATTAAAGAGATCTACGTCCCATGACAGCCAGATCGGACCGCTGGTCTTGTAGCGACGGATGCGGATATTGTCAAGATATGGTGAGGGCGTGTGAGCCGCGCAATCGCCAGAACCTTGATACCAATAGGAGCACATATCGACTGCTCCAATTAAGAACTGGATCGGATTTGGGCTGACCAGGTCAGTAACCTCAAGTTCGTGGGAGACATATGCCTGATCGGAGCCATAGTAGAATGCGCGAGTCATCCATCTGCCGGGGCAGCCAGACTCGTCATAGTTGCGAAAACCCCAGTAGTAGTATACGAGGTTCTCAGAGGGCAGATCACGGTAGACATCGAAACCCAGCAGGGCTCCTCCGAGCTGCTCCGCTTCGGCAGGAGGAATAACCGCATCCTGGTTCTCATCACAGTTCGTGGAATATCTCTTCATGTCGATTACTGGAGATACTATGTAATCTTCCTGACACGGCCCGGCTATTCCACCCGGCCCGGTACAGAAAGGCGTATCATACAGGCCGGGATAATCGGAGCTCGGGTACGGCGAACCGCTGAAGAAGATCACCTGGGTGCTGTAATTATCCGCACATGGGTCCTTGTCGATGAGGTTATTCGCCAGGGCGGAGAAGTTTCCGAAGGGTTCGGGCACAGAAGGATTCCAGATACCGAGATCGCGTTTCGATCCGGACGGGTAGGCCTCGAAATCCTCGTAATCGATCACGCCATAGTCATCTCTAACTGTAATACTGTCGACAATGATGGCACCATCAGTATCAATCTTTCCGTCCTCATCGTCATAGGCATAATCAGAAACGAACCGGTACCGAAGCTTCGTTGCAGCCTGGGTCAACTGAAGGTTATACTCAGCTACGAGAGTGTCCACACTTGAGAAACGATCCAGTTCGACCCAGTTACCGTCACCTGCATCATATTCGATGTATGTACAATCGTAATCCGGTTCTGAATCAAAGACGCACTTGAACGACCAGCTCAGCATTCCTGAAAAATATATTGGATCCGAGCAGCATATCTGTTTCCAGGCGTAGCCATAACCCGGCGCATTTGCGCCATGAGCAGAGATAGTCATCCATGCCTGGCCCGGTGCCGCACCACAACGACCTGTACCTTCGAGGGGAACAAGGCGACCGAAGTCCCCACCATCCAGGCCGGTGAAATCGTCTACATGGAAAAAGGTGTCTACTTGAGCTGTTCCTTCATATTTCGTCCACCCCTGCCAGTCCCTTATCTCAAAATCGTACCATACGATGCAGAAGGTATCGACAGCCGCGGAAGCTTTAAGGGGCTGTTGTCCAGGATCCGCGAGAAAGTATTCTGTCTGGTGTGTTTCTATCAGTCTGTAACTGCGGATATCTTTATGGATATCCTTTGAAAATACGGTGGATCCCGAACAGATGAATACTATCGCGATCGCGAATACGCACTGGAGTGATCTCATGACAGTTTCCCCTTACTGGCAGAAGATAAAAAAATGTTAATGTGCAAGATTCAGCCGCTTAACTGATGAAATAGTATCACAGAATCAAGGGAGAATCAACGAATATCACCTGGAAGTCATTCTTCCCCCCACAAGGCCATCGTTGACAAAAGACCGGGATTCCCATACAATCTGCTCAGCCTAGGGACAAGTGGCTGAATTATCAACAACCTGAAAATCGTCTGATCACGTTCTTACTATCAAGAGGGGAATATTAAGATGATCGGTGAGATCGTATCGCATTACCGGATCCTCGAGAAGCTCGGCGAGGGAGGTATGGGTGTCGTATACCGCGCTCAGGACACGAAGCTCGAGCGCGAGGTGGCACTGAAGTTCCTGCCCGCCGATCTGGTCAAAAGCACTGAAGCGAAGCAGCGGTTTGTCAAGGAGGCTCAGACAGCCTCGGCCCTCGATCACCCCAACATCTGCACGATCTTCGAGATCGACGAGACGGACGACGAAAGGCTCTTCCTCGCTATGGCTTACTACGAGGGGGATTCGGTCGGGGACCTCGTCGTCTCTGGCCCGATCGAAACGGAGGGCGCCCTCTCCATCGCGCAACAGATAGTCCAGGGCCTTACCAAGGCTCATCAGCGAGGGATCGTCCACCGTGACATCAAGCCGGGAAATGTGCTTATCACCTCAGACGGCCTCGTCAAGATCGTCGATTTCGGCCTGGCGATGCTTACCGGCCAGACAAGGATTACCCAAGCAGGCGATATCCTCGGAACTGTCACCTATATGTCCCCCGAACAGATACAGGGGAACGAGGTCGATCAGCGCACCGACCTCTGGTCGATGGGCGTGGTGCTGTACGAGATGGTGACAGGAAGAGTCCCGTTCACCGGGGATTACCAGCAGGCAGTCGTCTACTCGATAATCAACAACGATCCACCCTCTATGGCCGAACTTGGCGTAGATGTACCAGAGGAACTGCAGAGGATAATATTGACCTGCCTGGCCAAGGCGCCGGAGGAAAGGTACCAGAGCGCCCAGGACCTGCTCAACGATCTCCAGACGGTCAGTTCGATATTGATGCCGGCTATGGGCCGCAGCACGGCGGCGCTTGTCGACGTGACGGCTCGCGCGGCGGGCCGCCCCTACCCCGGACTGGCTAGCTTCACTGAGGCTGAAGCAGGGTTCTTCTACGGACGTGAGGCAGAGATAGAATCTATATGGCGGAGTATTCCGCAGTACAAGCTTCAGGCTGTCATCGGTCCGTCCGGGACAGGAAAGACCTCCTTTCTCAGGGCTGGGGTGATACCTGTCCGCCCTGAGGGGTGGGGCGTCATGATCTGCACACCCGGCAGTTCTCCCTTCCTTGCGCTTCGCCAGGCACTGGTCCCCGAGCTGGCCGGTGACACAGACGCGATAAGGGATCTCCTTGGTGATGACCAGATTGATGCGACACTGTCCGCATTCACACGCTGGCGAAGACTCCATGACGAGGCACTGCTCATACTCGACCAGTTCGAGGAGCTGTTTACCATTAATTCTCGCGAGGTCCAGTCGCAGTTCACCGAACTGCTGGACCGCCTGTCGCGGGATGCGGACGTACGCATCCTCCTCTCTATGAGAGACGATTTTCTCTTCTCCTGCCATGAATTTCCATCACTCAGGAACATCTTCAAATCGCTCATCCCTCTCGGTCCATTGACGGGAGACGATCTCAGGCGGGCTCTTACGGAGCCGGCCGAACAGTGCGGGTACCCGTTCGAGGACGATGATCTGGTCAGTGAGATAATCTCTGAGGTCGAGGGAGAAAGAGGTGCCCTTCCCCTGCTTGCCTTCGCGATGTCGAGGCTGTGGGAGAAGCGCGACCGGGGACGGCACCTGCTGACACGAAAGGCCTACGAGGAGATCGGTGGAGTGAGCGGAGCGCTTGCCCAGCATGCGGAATCGACCCTGGACAGGATAGGCTCAGCGCGGCAGGGGATCGTCCGCGAGCTGTTCCGCAACCTTGTCACATCCAAGACGACCCTGATCGCCCGAAGACGTAACGAACTGCTCTCACTGTTCGAGGAGGTAGAGAAAGACGACGCCGACGCGGTCCTTGGAGAGCTGACCCGGGCGCGTCTGCTGAACAGCTTCGAGGATCCCGACGAGGAAGGCGAAGGAGTCAGGCGCGTCGAGATAGTCCACGAGTCACTGGTCAGGAGCTGGCCCCGTCTCGTTCGCTGGCAGACCCAGGACGAGGATTCCGCCCAGCTCCGTGATGAGGTCCGGCAGGCTGCAGAGACATGGGACGCCAAGGGCCGTCCGAATGCATCTGCTCTGGACAGGGGCCCTGTACCACGAGATCAACTTGTGGAAGGATCGATACCCAGGCTCGTTGACTTCAAAGGAGGAAGCATTCTACAAAGCCATCCAGGCCAGGGCGCGCCAGAAACAGCGTCGGATTATCACGGCTACTGCAGGTGGCTTCATAATACTGGTCGGTGTCCTTATCATCATTACTGGTCTGTTGCGGAAGAGCAGGACGGCGGAGGCAGAGAGAGCTGAAGCGGCGCGGGTGGCGGAGGCAAACCTCCTTGCCAGCCTTGGAAGAGAAATCGCGGAAGACAGTCCGACCAGAGCAGTGGCTTTTGCTTTGGCAAGCCTCGAGCTGAATGATATACCGGATACAAGGCTTCTCGCGATGAAGAACCTGTCCGAGGCTCCGACATTCTTCTCATTACCCTTTAAAGGACCGAGAAGTCCCATATCAGTCGATATCAGCCCAGACAGCAGATACTACGCCGTCGGTTATACTCGCCAGGGAAGCGTCTGGCTGTACCATGCCGACAGCGACAGCACGCTGGAACTTAAAGGACATGGGCCCGGATTCATCCTGAGGGTGAAGTTCGATCGGGACAGCAGCAGGCTGATGACAGTTCACAGCCATGACAATACGGTCCGGATATGGTCCATACCGGATGGTGCTCTGCTGCACACCCTTGAGTCTGAAGGGATGTCGTTCGGATACTGGCCCCCTGACCCGGATCGTTTCCTGACAGTAACGCTCAAGCCCGGAACCCTTCCTTTGTGGAAATCATGGACACTTTCCGACGGCCAGTCTGAGGTTCTGGGAAGCACCGGAATGATATACAGGGATGAACATCGTGGTCCTCCGGTAGCCTCATCAGACGGGCGATGGGCCGTTGATTACATCGGCAATGAGATCTATCTGTATTCACTGGCTGATCTTGAAAAGAAACCACTCCTCGTTGGAGCTCATAACGACCTGGTCAGAAGCCTTGCCTTGGATTCCGAGGACAGGCAGCTTGCTTCATTTGACGGTAAAGGCAACCTTAGAATCTGGGATATGACTGACCCGTCCTATCCACTCATAAAAGAGTTAGCGTGTCCACCTGACGCGGAGCTGTACCTTGCCAAGTTCGATCCTTCCGGGAAGAAGATCGCGACCTTCTGGGATGGTGATATTCTACGGATTTGGACCTTACCGCACGTAAGGGAACTCAACCTCTCGAACTCAAAGGTGCCAGCCACTGGGTGCACGACGTTGCTTTCAGTGAAGATGGGAGATCGATACTCTCGGCCTGGAATGGCGTCCATCCGGCGATCTGGCCATTGGCAGGAGATTATCCGACAACTATCGACGAAGATTTCAACATCAACGAGAAGTTGAAAGTTACTCCGGATGGCAACGCGGTGATATCGCTTACGACAGGAGAGGATGGCAACGAGTTCTGGTATATCCCTCTGGATGACGGGGAACCGACACGAAGACTGTACAGCTCAGGGCTGCATGCCGACCTGTGGGTCTCGCTCTTCGAGATCGATCCTGAAGGAAGATATGTCGCCTATTCATCCAGGCTCATCGGCGAGCCGCCGGTGATCATCTCTATCGAGGATCACAGCATCCGCCGCATGGCTATTCCCGATGGAATGCTATCTGGTTCAATAAGCTTCAGCCGTGACGGCCGATCGTTTCTGGCCGTTCTTGACAATACACAGAACCTCACAGGTAAAGGCCAGATAATCAGGGTATGGGACCTGGATACGGGCGAAACCAGGTTCTCGAAGAAATCGCATATAACGCTTTTTTCTCGGATGAAGGGAAGATAACGACATGGAACTACGTCGATTCAATCGGATCGTGGGTAGTGAAATCCCTCGACCCAGATGACGGGAGCTCGAAAATCCTGCAGGACAGCGGGCTCGGTCTTTATATACAGGGGTTCAACAGGAATGGGATGAGGACGGTCCACAGTCGCGGTTATCCTCAAGAGCTCGGAAATATTGCAACCGGTGAGATGGTACAGCTGAGTGAAAATCGTCTTGGTATCGTAGGAACATCTTTTAACATCGATGAAAGCCTGGTGGCTTTTGGTATGTTCGATGGCAGTATATCTGTTTATTCGACTAAAGGAGGCGATCCTCATATCCTTATCAGCAACAAGGCAACCAGTATCTATGGAATAGATTTCGATCCGCTGGGTCGTTTTATCGCCGCATCGTGCGCAAAAGACGAATCGATGCTGCGCCTCTGGCCGATACCGGAAGGTCCTCCCCTGCTCACTCTTCCCCGGGAGGAATTCCTCAAGCACCTTCGGTCCCGGACCAACCTTCGTATAGTTCCCGATGCGGAGGCCGAGAACGGATTCAAGCTAGACGTCGAGCCGATTTCTGCGGAGGATGCTTTATCTGAATGGTAGACGACTGACCGTTCCAATCATCGTCCAGGCTCCCCCCTCGCCTTCTCGATATCGGGCCAGATGTCGGAGACGACATCCTTGTGGACCATGTACATCAGCATCTTGAGCTTGATGTAGTCCGACCTGTAGAAAAGGTAGCCGTGGAACTTTCCGCGCCTCGACGCACGCGATGAGTCCTTGATCAGGAACCAGTCCCTCCCCTTTACCTTTTTATAAGCCAGCACGTGGATCAGGTGGTCGTCCTGCGTGGTCTTGTTGTAGAATCTCAGCTCGCGCGAGTCCTGATCGATATAGTCTCTCGGTATGTCGAAGCTCGGCACCACGGCAGCGTCTTCCTCGCCGAAATAGCCGGGCTCTGAGACATCGCCCCCGATGCATACCGTATACCCCTTCTGAGCCGCCTTCTTTATGTACCCGTAATATTCATCGAGAGGCACGTTGTAATAGTCGTACGTCGGGCGCCAGTTGTCGGGGACGTTGAACTTGCCGGCCGTATTGAACGGGACCGAGAGGGTCGACATCATCATGACATAATCCGAGGTGTTGATCTCCAGTACGTCGCGGAAGAATTCCTTCGGCGTCATCGTCATCCCTTCGTGCTCCACCGTCTCGGGCGGAGCGCCGATGAACTCGTCTAGGATCAAACGGATATGGCCGACGATAGCTTCCTCGTCCCAGTACCCTCGCTCCTTGCAGAGCTCGAGAAATGCCTTCATCTCCCCCATCATCGGGGAATGGTTGTGCATAGTCGAACCGTTCGAGCAGGCCGGTGTAGCTTTCAGCAGGAACGGCGCCGTACTTCTCCCAGATGATCAGGACACCGTCCCCTTCGCCCCCCTGCGCGAACGGCTGCCTGCCGCGCTTGCGGACATAACCGCGAGCCTTCTCGACGTACTCCCAGTAGACCGTATGCAGCTCGGAGACCTTGACTTCCCGGCCATGGAGCCTCGCGACCTCCGATTCGAGAAACGACGTGGTGGCAAAACACCAGCACATCCCTGTCAGGTGCTGCGGGATCGGCGGGAAGTGGAAGGGCGCGTCGAAGCTTTCGGGGGACTCGGGTTTGTCGATCGATGAGAAATCGAAACGGATGATCTCCCGCTTCTTCTTCGTCTTCTTCTCCTCCGCGTCGAGCTTCGCGTTTATCTCACCCGTGATGCTGTCGGCGACCGCCTTGAGGCTGTCCATCTCATCGATGATCCCCTTGAGGACCGCGTCGCGTTTATACTTGTCGTACCGGACCCTGTCACGTTTCTCGGCAGACGTGGGGCCGGTCAGCATCGCTGCCAGAACGACTGCCGCCAGGATGATCGCAAATACCTTTCTCATCTCCGTACCTCCATCTCCGGTGCACCTGATATCGATTTCACAGGAGACTAACATATCGGGCTGAAAAATTGCGTGGAATATTAAAAAGGCCGGCTCCCCGAAGGGAACCGGCCCGTACTGTCATCTGTCAGATGCCTCAGTTGCTCCTGTCCGGCCCCTTCGGCTTCTTGATCTTCGTCTTGGGATTCTTCTTCATCTCCTCGAGAAGATACTCGACTGCCTTCTCGATCATCGGCTCCTTGCCAGCCTGGATCAGTGCCCGGATCGTCCCAGCAGTAGATGTCGGGATCGACTCCGACTGCCTCGACATCCCATTCGCCTTCCTTGTTTATGAAGGCGAACCCCGGCACGGCAAATCCGCCGCCATCGACGAAGCTCGGCGAGAATCCGTAACCGATAAGCCCGCCCCATGTCTTCTCTCCGATCAGGGGCCCGAGGCCCGCCTCACGGAAGTAGAACGGGAAGGCGTCGCCCCCCGAAGAGGAGAGCCCGTTGATCAGCATCGCCTTCGGGCCGTCGTTCTGGATGAACGGCGTCGAGTTGACGCGCGAGTTGCGCGCCGCCCAGTAGCTGAACGGACGCCTGCTCATGATCTCGACCATCTCGTATGGCGAATGTCCGCCCCCGTTGTACCTCTCGTCGATGATCAGGGCTTCCTTGTCCATCAGCGGCTGGAAGTTCGCGAAGAAGGACCTGTACCCGTGGTACCACGTGTTGGGGATGTGCATATAGCCGATCTTCCCGCCCGAGAGTTTGTCGACATACCTGCGGTTCTCCTCTACCCAGTCCATGTAGAAGAGGTTCAGCTCGGAGGCGATCGGCCTTACACTGATCTCCCTCGCTGATTTCATGTCGGGCTTCTCGCCGATCTTCAGAGCGACCGGTATACCGACCTTGTTCTCGAGATATATATAAGGGCTCTCGTCGGCGGTCAGCTCGTGCCCGTCAATAGCGAGCAGATAGGAACCTTCCTTGACGTTGAGGCCCGGCTCGGTCAGGGGCGAGCGTTCGTTGTCGTGCCAGTTCGCCCCGCCGTAGATCTTCGCGATCTTCCACCTGCCATTGTCCGCCTCGAAACGGCATCCGAGAAGGCCGACGCTGATGCGGTCGACCTGCGGGAAGTTGCCCGGGAAGACGTATGTATGGCCCGCATTCAGCTCGCCGATCAGCTCGCCGAGGATATAATCGAGATCGGTGCGGTGCGCGACGTAAGGGAGCAGGACCGCGTAACGGTCGTGCATCGCCTTCCAGTCGACGCCGTGCATGCCGGGATCGTAGAACCAGTCGCGCATGATCCGCCACGCATCGTGATAGACCTGTTTCCACTCGACGGCGGGATCGATCCTCATCTTCATATCGGAAAGGTCGAGCTTCCCTTCGCTCGTATTCTGTCCCGGTGCGAAGCTCGCTATACCGTAGCCTCCGCCCTGTCTCGGGGAGAAGAGGAACTTCTTCCCGTCGGGAGTGAGCTGGTAGCCGCGCAGATCCTTCATGATCGATTTCGATTCGCGCGATTCGAGATCGAACTTCTTCAGTTCCGTGTCTCCCGTTTCCTCGCGGACGATGAACGCGAGCCCGCCGTCGATGGCGGTGAGCGCGTAGTATGTCTTCGGCTCCTCGGGCAGTGCCACTACCCTCGAGTCGAACCCTTCAGCGTCGATCTTCTCGATGCCCTTCTTCTCATCGGCATCTTTTTTATCGCCTTCATCCTTGTCTTTCTTCTTGTCGCCCTTGTCCTCCCCGGACTCGTCGTCCGCGGCGGGCGTTTCCTCGTCGCTCAGAGGAGAGAGCGGATTGGGCGTATCGGCCGACAGTGTACCCATGTAGAGCCTGTCCTGCCATTCACGTTCGTTGTAGACGAAGTCCCGGCTCGAGACGAAGTAGATATACTTCCCGTCCTTGGAGAACACGGGGTCGCGGTCGTTGGTGAACCCGCCGGTGAGCTGCATGCTCTTGCCCGATTTGACGGAGTATACCCATACGGAGCTGACCCAGTTGTCATCGAGCTTCGTGTAGCAGATCCAGTCGCTCTCAGGGGAGAACGAATAGCCGCCGAAGCCCCGCATCTCGCTCTTATCGGCCTTCTTTTTCTTTCCGCTCTCCACGTCGACGATCCATAGGATGTTCTTCTTGTCCGTGATCGCTATCTTCTTGCTGTCGGGCGACCACTTCGGCCCCATCATCCAGGAATCGGCGCCCTTCGTTATCTGTTTCGCTTCGCCCTTTCCATCCTGCGGATAGATCCAGAGCTCGTACTCTCCGCTTTCCTCGGAGAGAGAGGCGATCCATTTCCCGTCGGGCGACCACTCTACGTCGCGCTCCCGGATCGAAGGCGTCATCGTGATGTTTCTCGGAATGCCGTGCTCGGCGGGAACGGTGAAGATGTCGCCGCGGGCGCCGAAGGCCGCGCGCTTCCCTGACGGGGAGATCGTAAAGCTCTCGACGCTTCCGCCTACCCCGGTATATACGGTGCGCGTGAACGGCTTGTCGCTGCCCAGTGTTACATCGATCTTCTTCGGCTCGCCGCCGGCGGTATCGAGCCAGTAGAGGTAGCCGCCGTTTTCAAAGATTATACGATCGCCGCCGCGGCTCGGATATAGTACATCGAACTCCTCGAACGCCGTCACCCTGTCGAATTTCTTTGTCGGGATGTCATAGCGCCAGAGATTGAGCTTCCAGTTCTCGTCGCGGTCGGAGGCGAAATAGATCGCATCGCCGACCCACATCGGGAAGTTGTCGGTTCCCTCCCAGTCTGTGATCTGTCTCGACCTTGTCGGCCTCGAGATCGTACGTGAAGACGTCCTGGGCCCTTCCCGCCACGTAACGTTTCCAGGTCCTGAACTCGCGCGACTTGATATTGTAAGCGAGTTTCTTCCCGTCGGGAGAGAAGGACGCGGGGCCGCCCTCGGGGATCTGGAGCTCCTTCTCGATACCGGGATTTGCCGGATCGATAAGGATATACCTTCCGACCCTGCGGCCGAACGGCGTCCTGTTGGCACGCACGAGGATATTTTTCCCGTCCGGCGTCCAGTCGAGCACCATGTAATCGTAGCCGCCTCTCGGTGGCATCGGGCCGACATCGGGATAGTATGTCAGCCTCTTTGGAACGCCTCCATCGAACGGCACGACGTAGACCTGGCGAGTCCCGGCATATTCGCCCGAGAACGCGATCCACTTGCCGTCGGGGGATATCTTCGGAAATACCTCGAGGCCCTCGAGCATCGAAGTGACCCGGTTGGCGCTTCCGCCGCCGGCGGAGACCGTCCAGATGTCTCCAGCATAAACAAAGGCCACCTTGTCACCCATTATATGGGGATGACGAAGCAGCCTGGCCTCCTGCGCGGATGCCGGCAACGCCGCAGCGGCAATAACGGCCGCTACGGCGACAAGGGCCGCCGCACGCGATATAGCAGATCTCATCTGCCCTCCTTCAGGTGAATGGTCCGGTCCGATTTATTTATCTAATACACGATTACCGCCGGAATGTTTCAATTCTCCGCGCATCAGGAGAAAAAGTGCGATCCCGGCCGCTGCTGCCAGCCCGAGGAGCAGGAGCCCTCTCCCCGGCGCTCCGAGTATAAGGCTCCCCGTCCCGATAAGAGTCGAGAAGACGAGGATGATTCCGGAGACGATCTTCAGGGCGGTCCGACGGGCCGTCCCAGGCAGCGCCTCCACCCCCGCCATCGCCCTGATCCGGTCCCAGCCCCTGCCGCCCGGCCCGACCCGCCTGTAGAACTCGATGAGGCGCTCGTCGCTGACTGGCCTGGTCAACATCGTCACCGTGAGCCAGACAGGCACGACTATCAGGAAGGTGATGACCGTCGAGTAGGGAAACTGCGTCACCGGCGATCCGGCGAACCTCTCGGTCGATGCCATGATCGCGAATACGAGGGTACAGACTCCGGCGGTGGCCATCGCCGATATCTCCGACCAGGCGTTGACCCGCCACCAGTACCAGCGCGCGATGTAGACCGATCCGATCCCGGCTGTTATCGAGATGATCAGCTTCCATGCGAACGAGATATCATTGAGAGCGAATGACGCGAGCGCGCCGAGTACCGCCAGAGCGAGGACCGACAGGCGCGCGGCGGTCATGTAGCTACGGTCGCTCTTCCCTTTCCACAGGAATCGGCGCAGAAGATCGTTTACCACGAGTGAAGATCCCCAGTTGAGCTGGGTGTCTATCGTAGACATGAACGCGGCGAAAAAAGAGGCCAGGACGAGGCCGAAGATCCCGGGCGGCAGAATCTCACGCATCATCATCGGGTAGTAGGTCTCGGGATCGCCGACCTGCCCGAAGAGGGCCATCCCCCCGATGCCTACGATGATCCAAGGCCATGGCCGCAGGCATATGTGCGCGACGCAAAACCAGAGATAGGCGAATACGGAGTGCCGCTCATCCTTAGCGGCGAAGAGTCTCTGCGAGAGATATCCCCCGCCGTCGACCTGGTATGACGCCCACCAGACAACGACTATAAGCAGCAGGAACTCGGTGAACGGGTTGGCCGCGAGCAGATTGTCCGGGGCGGGCAGGATTCTCAGCACTTCCCTCGCGTCAAACCCGGAACCGGGCAGGCGCTCGAGGATACCGTCGAGCCCGCCCAGCCTCGACCAAGTCGCGACAGCGAGATAGATCGAGCCGGCCATCGCCATGACGAACTGGACGACGTCGGTGATGACTACGCCCCATAGCCCCGACAGGGCAGTATATGTGACCGCGATGACAAAGAGTGCCAGCACCGTGAACACGTCCGCCTGAATACCGAGCACCGTCGTCCCCGAGTCCCAGCCCATCACCACGAGTATTATCTTGGCCATCGCACGCATCACCCAGGCGAGCACCAGCACGTTCTGGAATATCCCGAACCACGCGGCGCGGTAGAACCTCAGTCCCCGGGCCGGCTTTCCATCGTAGCGCAGCTCGATCAACTCGGCGTCGGTTGTGATCCTCGCCTTGTTCCACAGCGGCGCGATGAGAAAGACGGTCAGTACGGCCCCGAAGGCCCAGTTCCACCACATCCAGTTACTGAAGATCCCGCCGCTGGGCCACCAGGCCCGAGACGACAAGAGGTGTGTCGGCGGCGAAGGTAGTCGCCACCATCGACGTGCCGACTATCCACCAGGGCAGCGACCGGCCCGAGACGAAGAACTCCTCGGTGCTGCGCGACGCCCGCCTGGACATGGCGATACCGATACCGAACACGATGATGAGATAGGATGAGAGTACGAATATGTCGGGCGCCGAGAGTATCATCCCTCTGTCAGCACCCCGTCTTTCTCCTGCTCGCCGTAATGCCTGTTATAGAGGAACAGTGCTACAAGAGCCACTCCGCCTATAGCGGCGAAGACGAAGAACATCTTCCAAGGTTCCCGTGCCCCCTCTTCGGGAACGTACCTCGCCAGCAGGAATCCGCCGAGCGGGCCGCCGATCATGTTGGCGAGAAACGCCCGGACGTAGGCGAATCCGAGGTAGAGCCCGACCTTGCCCTTCGGCGCGAGGTTCGAGACGTAATCGAGGAAGCGCGGCGCGAATGTCATCTCGCCGAGGGCGAAGAGCATTATCGACAGGCAAGCCCCCCACAACGTCGGGAGCAGGCCCATCATCACCATAGCCATCGCCGAGATCCCCATTCCCAGAGCCATCGTGGTCGTCGATTTCATCTTCAGCACGACCTTCGCGACGGGGAGCTGGAAGAGGATTATCATCAGCGGGTTGATCGCCACGATCAGTTCCATCGGAGCCGATTCCGATATGTGTGTCACTATGTACTTCGGTATCGATATGTAGAGCTGCCAGAACATCAGGTCGAACCCGGCGAATATCAGGATGAATGTGACGAACTTCACGTCCCCGAAGAGCCTGAACATGTCGGAGAATGTCTTTCCCATCGACCGCTGCGGCTCGTCCGTCCTGTCCGGCTCCCTGAACGTCAGCGCGACCAGAGCGAGGGCCACGAGCGCCATCAGCATCGAGAATACACAGATCGCCTGCATCCCGAATCCCTGCCACTTCAGCATATCGATGAAAGCCTCGGGAGTCATAGGCGGCGTCTGTTCAGCCGCCCTCGAGGCGAGAGCCTCGGTCATCTCAAAGGGAGGAACGTTGGCGGCGACCCAGTTCTTCAGCGCCTCGAAATCCGACTTCGAGAGCCACGTCCCGAGATTCTGCCTGAGCAGCTTGGCGACGATCTTGCCGGTGAATCCTCCGACGTTGACGATCATGTAGAAGATCGAGAAGCCGAGCTTGGAAAGATCCGGAGGTGAGGCTTTCTTCACCGTGCCGGAGATCACCGGCTTGACGAATGAGCCCCCGATGGCGATCAGGACGAGAGAGAACAGGACCATCGATTTTGAAGGGAAGAAGCCGAGCAGGCCGTAACCCATGGCAAGGACGGAGAAGGCTATGAAGAGCCCGTTCTTGAATCCGATCTTGTCCGATACCGCTCCCGTCGGTATCGGCAGGAGATAGAGCGCCGATATGAACAGCCCCGTTATCGTGGCCGAAGCCTCTACGCTGTACCCCACCCTCCTTGTCAGGTAGAGGACGAGGATGATGTTCATCCCGTAGTAGGCCAGCCTCTCGAAGAGCTCGATCGTATTGGCCGCCCAGAATGTCCTGGGGAACTTCTTGAAAGATGAAAGCATTATCCCCGCCTTTTCCGCGACCTGGAGAGAGACTTCTCCCCCGGCCCGTTTTCATGTCCGCACTAGAAACCGAACGTAAGTCCGATAAACATCGTGAATCCGCTGAGGCTGACAGATCCTTCCGGTTCTCCTGTGCCCTTGGGCTCGGGACCGAAATAATCATCATACTTCGCAAGGTAGGTATCCATCGTCTCACCGTCACTGGTCGTTGTCGTACCCTCGAATCCGCTCATATCGGCCCAGCGTCCCTGGGCGCCGATGTCGAGGCTGATGGTCGGGATCAGAGCTATCCTGATGCCGCCGCCGGCCTGGAACCCGAATCCCCACTTGTCCAGCTCCGATTCGAAGCCTTCAGTGTTCCCTCCGGAGGTCAGCCGGTAATCGAAATTGAGGGTGGTCCTGTAGAATCCCACCCCGCCGTATACGAAAGGATTGATCGATACGAGCGGAGGCTCCCAGTAGACATTGAGGAGCACAGGCATCGCTTTGACCTCATGCAGATAGCTGAAGCTTTCGGTGCCGTAGCTCACGCTGTAATCGGATTTGCCGGAGAGGTAGCCGATCCCGACCGCGCCGGAGAATGTCGGAACGATGGGAAACGTGAACTCCGCCGAGAACTCGGGGAGCCAGTTGATGTTATCAAGCGTGGGGCTCCCGCTCGGTATCTCACTGTTGCTCACGTCCACCCAGTCGTTGAAATCACTGTAGCTGATGTATGTGTATCCGCCCTTGACCTTGATGCCGAATCCCGCTTCAGCCGGGACCGCCGCCGCTATGAACATCAGTGCTATCGCCATCGCGATTATCCTTCTCATATCTCCTCCATTAACGGACGTTGAAGCCAGCAAAATGACATTTCATGCATTCTTCTTCGTAACCGACCTCCTCGCGATCATTCCTTGTTGAGCGCTTTAATTTTCTTAATATCGTCGCGTGTTCCGATAACGAGCAGGACATCGCTGTCCTTTATAATGAAATCCGCCGGTGGAACTACGATGAAGTTTTCCGGTACCAGTTCCTTGATGCCTATGACGTTCACATTATACTGTGACCTCAGCTTCAGCTCGGCAAGCGTCTTCCCAACAAATTCCTGTACAGGCGCTATCTCCGCTATTATGTATTTGCCGGTCATCGGAAAGAAGTCAAGCACATCGGGAGTCGAGAGATTCTTCGCCACCTTTACCGCCATATCCATCTCGGGAAAGATGACCTGCGTGGCGCCCACTTTTCTCAATATCTTGCCGTGATCTGCATCTGACGCCTTCACAACTATCCGCTTGGCCTCCAGTTCCTTGACATACAGAGTGACGAGAGTCGCGGCGCTCGCATTATCTCCCATGCTGACCACTACGGCATCCATCTCATCGAGACCAAGTGTCGCGAGCATCTCCTTCTGTGTAGCGTCGCCTATTATTGCCTGAGAGCAGAACGGCCTTATCTTCTGGGCAAGGTCGTTGTCCATGTCGAGGGCGATGACATCATGTCCCTCCTCGAACAGCGTCTGCGCCACGCTGAATCCGAAGCTCCCAAGTCCCAGCACTGTGAATCTCTTTGCCATTCATGTGTCCTTTCACTCCGCGGACGCGTCATCATCCTATCATGATTCTTCCATCAGCGTACCTGTAAGTTATCGGCCGCAGCCTGCTGGTGACGACATAGGCCATTGTCAACAGGCCGACCCTTCCGAGGAACATCAATATGATCACAACTATCTTTCCAGCCGGATTAAGCGACGCCGTCACTCCCATAGAGAGACCGACCGTAGCGAAAGCCGATACAGTCTCAAACAGCGCCGACAGGAAAAAGTTGGCCGTCACGTGCGCGATATCCATGTGGAAGACAAGAAGCAGGATCAATCCCACGGATACGGTGACGACCGCCATCGCGAGGACGGAGAGCGCCTTCCCGATCTTGTCTTCCGGAATCGTGAACCTGAACACACCCACCGACTGGCGGCCAGAGACCCGGCTCCTGATAATCGAAGCGAATATCGCCAGAGTCGTCGTCTTTATCCCTCCCCCTGTAGAACCGGGGCTCGCTCCGATGAACATCAGCATGATGATTATAAAGAGCGTAGCGGGCTCGAGCTTGGAGATCTCGACCGTGTTGAAACCGGCGGTCCTGGCTGTCACCGACTGGAAGAGAGAGACGAGCGCTCTGTTCTTAAATGAAAGGACCTCCCATTCGGGCCCTCTCTCTATAAAGAATATCAGAAGCGCACCGCCTATTATGAGAACGGCGGTAGTCCACAGCACCAGTTTCGTGTGGAGAGAGAAATGGTAGCGCCTGTGGTCCTTCCTGTGATTGAACCTCCACAGGAACTCGTGGACAACGGGAAATCCCAGCCCGCCGAGTATTATCAAGCTCATCACCGTGACATTGAGAAGGATGTTTCCCTGATACTGCATGAAACTCGTGGAAAAGAAAGAGAATCCGGCGTTGCAGAAAGATGAGACGGCGTGAAAAACACTCGAAAAGATAGCCGGCTCGCAGCGGCATCTCTCTTCTCCAGACGAAGAATAGCAAAATCGCTCCAACAGCCTCCACCGTGAAGGTGAAGGCGAATATCATTTTTATCAGCTGTTTTATATCGACGATAGGGGTCGGCAGAAACGACTCGTTGATGATCCATCTCTCCTTCGTTCCAAGGCTCTTGCCTATGAAGAGGAAGAGGAAGACGGAGAAGGTCATGATACCGAGCCCGCCTACCTGAATAAGCGTCAGAACGACTATCTTCCCGAAGAGTGTCAGTTTCGTTCCTATATCGATCACGGCAAGCCCTGTGACACAGACGGCTGAAACAGCGGTAAAGAATGCATCGAGGCCGTTCACAGGCTCACTGGAAGAAGCGACGGGGAGCATAAGAAGGACCGCTCCGATGACCGCAGTAAGGATGAAACTCAAAGCCACGACGAGGCCGGGAGGCATCCGCTGGATCTTCCTCTTGATCCTTCTCCTTAGACTGTTCCTTTTAACGTCGTACATGACTACTTTATGAAACCTATCCTTCCCGCCTGCTCGTCCGAGCCGAGCGCCTCGTCGTCGATATCGAGATTCTCGATATCCTCGTCCTCGAACATTATTACCGTCTGTATCGTCCTCCAGGGCAAAAGGATATTGACCGTGTGCTTCTGCGGCTTCCTCTTCTTCTCAGGCACCGATCTCCCGCTCGAGTCCCGCAGCTCGACGGTCGTGAACTTCCTGTTCTCCACCCAGATCCCCGCCTCGTCGACCGCCTTGACCTTGCAGAAGAAGGGGCCTTCGCCCTCGATCCCCGTGAACTCGATCCCTTCGCAGCTCGTCAGCTTGATCAGCACTGTCTGATCTACGATATCCCTAGCGTCGTTCATTTCGGGCGCTCCTGTCCTGTATCGGCGCCGTGCGCCTGTGAAGCCCGGTGATTGCGTCTGCAAAACCGCATCCCGGTGATTCTGCCGCTAAACCGGTTGGAATTCAAAGGAAAAAAGGAGATTCACGGAGTATCAGCCGCGCCAGGGGCCCAGCCTGCCTACCCATTCGAGGTAGAGGGGCACTGCCACGCCATCCTCTTCGAACCTCTCGCGGAAGAGCCCCTTGAGCTCCTCGAGAGAGACCTTCCCGTCGTGGAAACCGGTGTACAGAGAGTCTCCGAGTGTCCAGCCGAGAGCTTTTATTATCCACAGCCTCTTCCTGATGCCGAGCCTGTGGATGCGTTTCATCTTCCCGGTCGACATGCTGGCTCCTGTCTTCTCACGGGCGGCATGATACCTCAGCATCCCTGCCGTTTCTCTCGTCTCGGCAAGGGTCATACCGGGGAGCGGCCCGGTGACCGAGCCGTTCTCCCGCATCAGGCCGAAGAGCTCTCCAGGCCCGCCGCATTTTATCACTGGATTCACCAGTCTCGCGCCAAAGGTGCAGAGCGCCTCCTCGAATACGAAGGCATAGAACCGGTCCTCCATCGTCCGCCTGATCCTTCGCTCCGGCCCTATCTCGTCGCGCATGGCGTAAAGGATGAACCTCGCCGCCTCTCGCGCGGCGCATACGAGGTCGAACCGCTGGACCTGAAGCGAATTGACCGCGGGGATGTAGCACATGCCGGAGCGGCGGAGGTTCTCCGCCGCCGCCAGGACGCCCTTCTGCGACATGCCGAGGGCGCGAAGGCGTGCCGAGATCGACTTATACGTCGATCCGCAATGGATCTCGGGGACGACCGACTCGACAGGCTCGCACCAGTCCTCGCCGGCGGTCACTTCGAGACATCCCCTCCCTCCCGCTATGAAATTGAGGATGTTGTCGAACATCTCCCCCATCGTCGGAGTATGGATGTCGCAGTCGGCGCCCTCGGTCCAGAGGTCGATCACGCGGCGGTAAGACTGGTACTTTATCATCGGCGATGCCGTGAAGACGCAATACCTCCCCGCGCCTACCTGCACCGCCTCGGCATCCTGCCTCCCTTTGCGCAGGAGTTTCCAGTAGATCTCGTCGGCATTCTGGACGATCGTCGTCTCCTTCAGGCGCCCCCCGACAAGCTTTCTGACATCCTCGGGCAGGTGGCCAGGAGCGATATGTGATTCGCCTATCACGACGAGGATCGTATGTCCGGGGAAGAAGTTCCTCAGGGATGCGATCTTGCGCGCTATCATCCTGTCCCTGCGGCGGATGAAGCGAAGCTGGTCGCGGGGCTCGTAGTCGATTCCGAAGACAGGCACGAACGGTTTTTTCGCCGAATCGAAGAAACGCCTGTAACTCTCCCAGCTGAACCCCCACTCCGACCCGTAATCTATCGCCTCGAGAAATTTCTTCTCATCGAGACTGCCCTTCATCCACCTGTCGAGTGTCTCCTGCTGGTACTCGTAAAGCATCTCGAGCGCAAGTACGACCTTCGTACCTCTCGCTTTCAGCTCGCCGAGCAGATCGAGCGCCAGTTCCTGGCTCGCATCGAGAGGATGGTAGTCGCCGAAATATACGATATCGCTGCCAGCGGCCCTTTCGAGGACCTCTTCTTTCGAGCAGATCTTCCTGTAAGTGGAAAGTCCTGAATGGAACTCGCGGATATACGAAGACTTCGAGGTCTTGTCGAGGCCGAAGATCTCCTTCTTCAGAGTCCTCGTAACCGACCTCTGGGCCCTGATCTCTTTTTCGATAGACAGTCTGTCCGTCATCGCAGCTCCCCCGGCCATGGCCGTCCGGTGATAATGTTCGACAAGAATATTGCCTTCGCATATAATGTTCCACGTTTAATTAATCGAAAGGCACAGGATGACGCGACAGCCTCGCTGGTGCGACCTCGACTGCCGGCACGCATCTTTTCCTAAGAAGGATTCCCTCGATGGAGCCTGCCATACATTCATAGCCCTGTGGTGCGAGAAGTATAGAAGGCTCGTGCAGAAAAGCGCGCTCTGTCTCGATATGACATCGGAGGAGAAAGATGGATAATTCGATCTGGCAGCTGGTCCTTTCCGCGATCGAAGAGATTCTCCTCGGCATCCTCGACGACGGCAGGGAGATCCCCCGTGAGGACGAGGTCTACGCCGTTCTCAACCTGCTCGGATTCGAGACGCCGGAGACCGTTTTCCTGACATCGCCGGACCAGATCGACGAACAGGCGCTCTCCTCCCTTCCCGGTGAGAAGGTCGTCTGCAAGTTCATCTCACCCCAGGTCGTGCACCGCACCGAGCACGACGGAATCAAGTTCACGGAAAAATCAGCCGGGACGCTCCGGACGGTCTTCTCGGATTTCGAAGCAATCGCCGCAAAGCTCGGGGTGGAGCTCTCCGGCATGCTCGTGGCCCGCTGCCTCGATATCGATGATTCGGTCCCGAGGCAGCTCCTCCTCTCGCTCAGACAGGACAGGGCCTTCGGCCCCATCGTCGCCGCCGGCCTGGGAGGAACGGGGACCGAGGTCTGGAACGCGGGGCTGAAAAAGGACCGCGGGCTGCGTGTCATAGCCGCTTCGATGTGCTCCGACAGGGAGTTCGTCGAAGGTGCGCTCGCCGGGACGACATTCTTCCCGATGATCTCGGGGCAGACGAGGGTATCCTCGAAGCCGATGCTCGAGCCGGGGACCTTCATCGATGCGGTTCGCAGGTTCGCCACCCTCGCGGCGAATTTCTCGCCCCTGTCAGGCTGGACCCCCGTCACCATAGAAGAGCTCGAGGTCAATCCGCTGCAGATAACAGGCAGCGGAGGGCTCGTCCCTCTCGACGCGATGATGAAGCTCTCGAAGATCAAGGGAAGCAGGGACGATGCGCCACAAGAGAAGATCGACAGGCTGCTGCGTCCTGCGAGCATGCTCGTGATCGGAGCCTCGGCGAACAAAGTAAACATGGGCCGGGTCATACTGAAGAATCTCGCCGCCTCGGAGAAGATACCCCGGGAGAAGATCTACCTGATACATCCAGAGGCCGAAGAGATCGAAGGGTGCCGGGCCTTCAGGTCGCCGGCCGACCTGCCGGGCAAGGTCGACGCGACCGTCTTTACGATCCCGGCGAGTGAGGCATCTGAGGCGCTCCTCGAGGACCTGATCTTCAGCGAGATGACTGAGTCGGTGATCCTCATCTCGGGCGGCTTCGGCGAGACCGAGGGTGGCCGCGGACTCTCGGTGAAATTGAAGAAGGCGATTCTCTGCGGGCGCGACCTTCCCGGCGGTGGGACGATAGTCAACGGCCCGAACTGCATGGGGATCATCTCGGGCCCCGGCGGATACAACACATTCTTCCTCCCCGAAT
Source organism: Candidatus Krumholzibacteriia bacterium (assembly GCA_963836185.1). Lineage (GTDB taxonomy): Bacteria > Krumholzibacteriota > Krumholzibacteriia > Krumholzibacteriales > Krumholzibacteriaceae > JAUWCL01. The sequence goes on along the minus strand of CAWIIQ010000001.1, from coordinate 1,183,777 downwards.
ACAAGTTCCCCCTTACGGGAGAGTTCGGCGGCAACGGCGCGGTCATCAGCCAGAGCGGCGCCTGGCTCGTCACCCTGCTCAACACGCAGAGCGTATTCCTGCTTCCCCGTTACATGATCACAGTAGGCAACCAGATAGACCTGACGATCACGGACCACCTCGAAAACGTATCAAATGACCCCGATATCAAGTTGTTCTGTATATACATAGAGGGTTTTCGCGCATGGGAGGGTGAACGCTTCCTCGAGCTCGCTTCCAGTATCACAGCCTCCGGCAGGAGCATCATCCTCTACAAGGCCGGGCGCACGGCGGAGGGTGCTGCAGCGGTCGCCTCACACACCGCAGCGATGGCGGGCGACTACGATGTTCTCGAGAGGCTGATACGCGACGCCGGGGTCCATGTGGCCGACTCGCTCGAGGAGATGGAGGACGCGATGAAGGTCCTCACCCTCCTCGAAGGACGTGCAGCTCCGGGCCACAGGGTCGCGATAGCGAGCGATGCAGGGTACGAGTGCTCAGTGGCGGCCGACAGGCTCAGCTCGATGGAACTGGCGCGATTCTCCGATAAGACTGTCGAGCGGCTCGGCGAGCTCCTCCCCACCGGGTTCATCGATGTCCACAACCCGATCGACGCCACCCCGGCGATCACGACGGAGAAGTACGGCCAGTGCCTCGAAGCGGTCCTCGCCGATGATGGAGTCGACTGCCTTATCGCCTCGAACGTCGCCTCTACCCCCTTCCAGGAGAACCTCCCTCCCGGCCCGGGGCACAGGGAGGACATAAACCGTGAGACGTCCCACCCGAACACGATTATCCGGATCTTCAGGGCGACGGGAAAGCCGATGGTCGTCTGCCTCAACGAGGGCCCTATCTACGATCCGGCGGCGGAGATGATGGAACGAGCAGGGGTGCCCGTCTTCAGGAAGATAGACCGGGCGACACGCGCGATGGACCTGTTCCTCAGAATAAAAGCGTCGAACGACTCATAAAGGTCCCCTGAAGCCCCCTTTTATGTTGAGGCCACAGCACCGATGCATTAAACTGCACATCCGGCAGATTTTGCCGATTTTTTAGCACTTTGCGCATTATTCCTGTAACCGTTTCATATTTATGATTGACTGAAACTATATACGGGCCATAGGCGTACGAGATATATCCAGTATGCCGGGAGGGCGAGCATGAAAATATCGGTCGAAGGACTGAGCAAGACCTACAAGGGCGGTACGACTGCCCTGTCTGGTGTGGACCTCGATATAGGGAGCGGGATGTTCGGCCTGCTCGGGCCGAATGGCGCGGGCAAGACGACCCTGATGCGTATCCTGGTCACACTGATGAAGCCGACAGGCGGCACCGTAAGAGTAAACGATTTCGACCTGCAGAGGAACCGGCGCGAGATAAGATCGATGCTCGGATACCTCCCCCAGGAATTCAGGTTCTTCTCAAAGCTCACGACGTGGGAGTTCCTCGACTACGTTGCGCGCCTTGCCGGTCTCAAGGACAAAAAGAAAAGGACGAAGGAAGTAGGCGAGATGCTCGAGCAGGTCGGCCTCTACGACGTGCGTGACAGGCTGGCCAACAAGCTCTCCGGCGGGATGAAGCGCAGGCTAGGGATCGCCCAGGCGCTTATCGGCGATCCGAAGATCATAGTCGTCGACGAGCCGACAACCGGCCTCGATCCCGAGGAGCGTATCAGGTTCAGGAACCTGCTGGCCGACATGGGCCAGAAGGACATCGCGATAATCCTCTCTACACATATAGTGGGCGACATATCGAGCTCATGCCACAACATGGCCCTGCTCGACCGGGGCAGCGTCGTCTTCCGCGGCTCGCCGGACGGGCTGGTCGACATGGCCCGCGGCAAGGCATGGAAGATCCGCGCGCTCGACACCGAACTCGAAGAGATCAAGACTACATTCCCCGTGATATCGACTGTTCCTGCCGACGACGGCTGGGAGGTCCATGTCGTAGCCGACAACACGGGCAGGTGGCCGGGCGAAGAGGTCGAGCCGAACCTTGAGCATGCCTACGTATATTTCATGGAGAACCAGTCGGAAAACTGAGATACAAGCGGCCGGGCCGTCTAACCCCACCCGCCGATGAAAGGCTGACGAGATGATATCTGTCTACAACATCCTCACAGTGGCGAAATTCGAGGCGAAGACACTGTGGAGGAGCTGGTTCTTTCGGATCTTTTCGATCCTCTCCGTTGCGGGCATAGGTTTCTACGACTTCGGTACCCTCTCAAACGTCACCCACGCTCCCTGGGGCTTCCAGGGGTTACCGACGACGATACCCTACATGAACATCCTGGTGCTCAACATGGCGCAGGCGATCATCGCGGTCTTCCTCGCCTCCGACTTCCTCAAGCGTGACAAGAAGCTCGACACGACCGAGGTCGTCTACATGCGCTCGATGACGAACACAGATTACGTCATCGGCAAGACGGTCGGGATCTTGGCGATGTTCCTTCTTCTCAATGTCGTGATCCTGCTCATCGGCTTCGTATTCAACGTATTCTTTGCCGATACGACATTCGCCGGGATCGCCTACCTCATATATCCCGTCATTATAAGCTTCCCGACACTGATCTTCATCCTCGGATTCGCCTTCCTGCTGATGGTCACGATCCGCAACCAGGCTGTGACATTCATAGTGCTTCTCGGATATATAGGGATGACACTCTTCTACCTCGGGCCGAAGATCCACAACGTCTACGATTACATCGGCTTCAATGTACCCATGACCTACTCGCAGTTCACCGGCTTTGCCGATATCACGCACATGCTCGTGCAGCGGTCGATCTACCTCCTCTTCGGGCTGTCGTTCATCGCCCTGACTATCGTCATGATCCGCAGGCTCCCCCAGTCGAGGGTCATGACAGGCTTCGCCCGTATCTTCGGTCTTGCCTGCGCGGCGCTTGCCATCGTGCTGATCGTCGTCTATACGGGAAAAGATGGAACCGCCGAGCACCAGCGCGAGCGGGTTCTGGCGGCGGCCGAGACTGCCGCGGAGAGACCGGTGGCTACACCTCTCTCATGCGCGATCGACCTCATGCATGAAGGCGGACTGATCGACGCGGCAGCGAAGATCACTGTGCGCAACGATACGGAAGCGCCCCTTTCCGCCTATATATTCAGCCTCAATCCGGGGCTGGCCGTTACGGAACTTACCGGATCGTCGGGGGCCCTTAAGTATGAGCGTGATGAACAGGTACTGACCGTCCTGCCGCAGGCTCCCCTCGCACCGGGCGCGGAGGATTCATTCGAGATCAGGTGGAGAGGCGTCATAAACGAGGACGCTCTATACACAGACATAGACATCGAGACTCTCAATTCCCCCAACTGGACCCTGCTCTTCAACCTGGGCAGGAGATTCTCGTACATACATCCGTCCTGCGTCCTGCTCACCCCGGAAACGATATGGTACCCGGCAGCCGGGCCGGGCTTCGTCGCCTCGAGGCCGCTCGACCGGAGACACGATTTCATCGATTTCTCACTCGACGTCACTACTTCATCGCAGCTGACGGCAGTCTCCCAGGGTGCATCGACATCCGGCTCACCGGGCAACTTCAGCTTCAGGCCTGAATTCCCCCTCCCCGCGATCTCACTTGTCATCGCCGACTTCGAGCGGCAGACGACAGTGGTCGACTCGACCGAGTACAACATCTACTGCCGCCGGGGAAATGACTACTGGTCGGAGTCTTTCACCGAGGTCGGGGATACCCTGGAGTCGATGATCAGGGACCTCAGACAGACCTACGAGAACAACCTCAATCTCGAGTACCCCTTCCCGAGATTCTCACTGGTCGAGGTGCCGGTTCATTTCTTCATCTTCCACCACGCCTGGTCGGTAAGCCAGGAGAACGTCCAGCCCGAGATGGTATTCATACAGGAAAGAGGCATCACGGGGAGGACCACCGACTTCAGGCGCATGAAACGCCGGACGGAGAGGATGAACGACAGAAGCAACGAGGATGTCTCCGAGGTGGAGACGCAGGCGGGCTGGCTGGCCGCCTTCGTCAACGGCACCCTCACTGGCAGTTTCGGACAGATGGACTGGGGCTCGGACGATCCGTTCGGCAGGACCCCTTCGTTCAACGTCTTCCCCAATATGCTTACCTTCCGCAACGGGATAGATTCGAAGGAGATGCCGTGGCTCGGCATGGCGCTCGAATCATGGTACGCGTCGAGACTCGAGGACAACACCTCGACCTGGACAAGGATGAGATACGGGATGACCATCGAGGAGAGGGTAAACGACAAGCTTTCCAAGATGAGCCTGCGCGACATCGTTCTCGATCCGGAATACAGGAAGATGTCCCACTACGCCCTGAAATCGAAGGGAAGCTTCCTCTTCCGGATGATGGAAAGCGCCGCAGACCGCGAAGATATCGATGCACTGCTCGCCGAGCTCTTCGACAAACACAAGCACGGCAACGTGCCCGGAGATGAACTTGTCTCCGCCCTCAGTGAAAGACTCGGAATAGACCTTCCGTCGATAGCGGCGGGATGGTACGACGACATCGCCATTCCAGGCTTCCTGATGTCGTCGGTCGAGATTTACAGCTTTCTGGACGGGGAGCGCGAGAAGTTCCAGGTCCGGTTTAGCGTGACCAACAGCGAGGATACGGACGGCCTTATCCAGTTCACTTTCCAGCAGATGGACCTGAACGTCAGAGAAGGCAGGGGCGGCAGGATGCGGAGGATGATGACCGCGAATATGACGATGGGAGAGGATTACAGCAAATACGTACCGATAAAGGCCGGAGAGACGAAAGAACTGGGATTCGTACTGACTTTCCAGCCCTCGAAGCTGAGTATCAACACCCTCGTCTCGCGCAACCTGCCTGTGCTCCTCGACATCGACCTGCCCAAGAAACTCGATGAGAAGAAGAAGGCCGTTCCGTTCGACGGTGAGAGGATCAGCGACAGGCCGGTAAGCCTCGTCGAGCAGGGAGAGACAGTGGTCGACAACGAGGACCCCGGATTCACCTTCTCATCGGGCACCTCGAGGAGCCTCCTGAAGAGACTTATCCCCCGCGGCGAGCGCGAGGAAGATGTGAAATATGTCGGGATGCGTTTCTGGGGTGGCGAGACAAATAAATGGCAGCCGACGATCGACTCGAAGTTCTACGGGAACCAGATCCGTTCGGCCCATTTCATATCGGCCGGGAAAGGGGATCTCAAAGCCGCGTTCACCACTGACATGAAAAAGAGCGGGCATTACGACATCTACTATCATGCAGCCAAAATCACAGCCCCCTGGAGGAGACACAGGGGCGGGGATCACGAGGAGAATTACGGAAAACTCCACTTCCTCATATATCACGATGACGGGATCGAGGAGACCGAACTCGACCTCAACGGCGCCGACGACGGCTGGAACTATCTCGGCTCATACTACATCTCCCAGGGAGAGGCTAAAATAGAGCTGACCAACGAATCGGATGCCGAGAAGGTCATCGCCGACGCGGTCAAATGGGTATTACGCTAGAAAGGAAATCCAGATGAGATCGAGACCGTTTACCAGGGGAGCGGGCATATTAATGCTCGCCGTGCTGCTCCTGGCTGCCGCGCCGCCCGGAGCGCGGGCCCAGCACATCCTGTCACTCGACGAGGCCCTCTCAATAGCGATGGAGAACAGCCCGAACATCAGGCACACGCGGCTAGGGGTCGAGTCGAGCCATGCGAGGCTGAAGGCACGGGAAGCGAGCCTTAAGACCCAGTTCAGGTTCAGGCTGGGTGATATCTCGTACAGGAACACGAACCAGTTCGACGAGTTCTTCTCCACCTGGTACCGTTATGAATCGTACGATATCGCCGGACTCCTGGTAATTGAACAGCCGATCAAGTGGACAGGCGGCACACTCTCGCTCAATGACCGCCTCTCCTGGAAGGATTCATACAGCGAGATCAACGACCAGTCCGAGGAGACTTACCGAAACGCCCTTTATCTCCAGTTCGACCAGCCCCTCTTTACGTACAACCAGATCAGAATGGACCTCAGGTCGCTCGAGCTGAATTTCGAGTCGAACCTGCTCCGGCTAGCGATCGCACAGCTCGACCTCGAACAGACGGTGATGGACAGCTTCTACAGTCTCTACGCCACGAAGATGCGTCTCGAGATCAACCGCGACGCGATGGAGACGGACCGAGAGAACTACCGGGTCATGAAGAACAAGTACGACGCGGGGATCGGAAAGCTCGACGATCTCACACAGGCTGAGACTACGATGCTCTCGAGCGAATCGAGCTATAACAGCACCGTCGTTGCGCTCGCCAACGCCGTCGATCGGTTCAAGTACCTCATCGGCCTCCCTATCGAGGATGATATCGACATAGATACAGATATCGGCTTCACTCCGGTCGGCATCGACATGGAGTTCGCCGAGAAGCACGGCCTCCAGTACAGGATGCAGATCCGGGAACATGAGATCTCTATCGCCAGTGCCTACGACAACGTTATCCGAGCCGGGGCGACGAACGAGTTCAAGGGGAACCTCGCCCTCTCGTGGGGATCATCCGGGACAAATTCAAATTTCGAGAATATCTACGAGACCCGCGTCGACGAGCAGTTCGTCAGCGTTGCCTTCGACATCCCGATATGGGACTGGGGACAGAAGAAGAACACGATCCTCGCGAGTGAGCTCGACCTGGAGAGCACCAAGCTTAGTCTTGATGAGCAGAAATACCGGATAAAGATGGAGGTCCGCGAATCGTGCAGGCGGCTCGACAACCTCGTCCTCGAGATCGATCTGGCCCGGAGACAGGTCGAGAGCGCAGAGAAGACGTACGAGATCAACCTCGAGAAATACCAGAACGGCGACCTGACGAGCAAGGACCTCGGCCAGTACAGGCAGTCACTGTCGAACGCAAGGCTCAGCGAGGTACAGTCGCTTATCGATTACAAACTACAGCTGCTGGACCTGAAGATAAAATCATTGTGGGATTTCGAGAACGACCAGCCGGTGGTCACTGTCTCTACCGCTGAATTGACAGAGGAGTAAGAAGTGAAGAGAATAACACTGTTATTGATCGTCCTTTCCGTGTTCGCCTCCTGCGACAGCGGAGAAGATGGGGTGGACGTCGAGGTCGCGGTCCCCGTCTCGGTCGAAGAGATGGTCCTCGGGCCTATCGAAGAGTTCGTCACTGCGACCGGAACGGTCAACGCCTCGATGGAAGTGACGATAACCGCGGAGACGGGCGGCGAGTACAACCTCCAGGACAACCCTGAGACGGGCAGGCCATTCGCCCTGGGCGATATCGTCAGGAAAGGGACGAGGATCATCCGCCTCGTCGACCAGGAACAGGTAAACAATATCAGGGTCGACGCCCACAAGCTCACACTTGAATCGGCGAAACTTGATTTCGAGCAGCAGAAGTCGCTGTATGACAAGGGCGGGATAACCCGTACCGATCTCACCGCTGCCGAGCGTTACTACATAGACGCGAAGTACAACTACGACAATGCCCTGATCAGTATCGCCAAGCTCAACATCACCGCCCCCTTCGACGGCATCATCACGAGCCTACCTTACTACTCGAAGGGTATCGAGGTTGGAGTCGGAGTCGAGCTGCTCGGCCTGAAGGAGTACACGAAGCTTCAGCTCGAGGTCAGCCTCCCGGGCAAAGAACTCGGCCGTGCAGGCGCCGACCAGTACGTCCGCATAATGAACTACACACTTCCCGACGACACCCTGTCGGGCAGGGTCACACAGGTCTCCCCCGCCCTCGACCCCGCCTCGAGATCGTTCAAGGCGATGATCGAGGTCGACAATCCGGAACTGATGATCAGGCCGGGCATGTTCGTCAAGGCGGAGATCATCGTCGCCAGGAGCGACTCAGCGATCGTAATCCCGAAGGATGTCATACAGATCAAGCAGCGCGGCAAGACCGTATTTATCGTGCAGAAGGGCGCCGCGCAGGAGCGGATCATAACGACGGGCCTCGAGAACCCCGGCTGGGTCGAGGTGATCGACGGGCTCGATGTCAATGACCGGCTCGTAGTGAGAGGATTCGAGACACTGAGGAACAGGTCAAAGGTAAAGGTCGTGAGGTAATGAGGAAGATTTCGGACTTTTCCGTCAACCATCCGGTCACGGTGACGATGATCGTCCTCGGGGTGTTCCTGCTCGGCTGGATATCGTTCCAGCGACTCGGTATCGACCTCTTCCCCGACCTGAACAACCCGCGCCTCTTCATCGAAGTCGAGGCGGGCGAGCGCCCTCCCGAGGAGATGGAGAAGCAGTACGTCGATCAGATGGAGAACATGATCTTCACGCAGAAGGGCGTTACGGAGGTATCCTCCGTGATAAGAGTCGGTGCTGCGAGGATCACGGTCGAGTACGGCTGGGACATGGACATGGACGAGGCCTTCCTCAATCTGCAGAAGGCCGCGGCCGACTTCGGGCAGGGTGACTCCGACCTCGAGATGACGATAACCCAGCACGACGCAAACTCCGATCCCGTGATGACGGTAGCCCTGGTCAATCCGGAAGTGACCGACATGGACGGCCCTCGCAGGATTGCGGAGAACTACATCCGTAACGAGCTGGTGCGTATCGAGGGTATCGCAGGTGTCGAGATATCGGGCGGCGAGACGAAGGAAGTGATCGTACTCACAGATTCGTACATGCTCGAAGCGTACGGCCTGACCGTCGATGCCATCGCGGCCGAGATACAGAATTACAATGTCGAGGCTTCCGGCGGCACCGTCACCGAGATGGGGATATCGTACCTGATCAAGGGCGTCTCGGAGATGGAGACGATCGAGGATATCAGGCAGATCATCCTCGCCTGGAAAGAACCGGCCGAGGGCCAGCAGCTCTCATCCGGCACTGGGCAACAGGCTGAAAGCTCGACCGAGAAGGCGCCTGTATACCTCCATGACGTTGCCGACGTCTCGCTGCGCAACAGGGAGCCGGAGAACATCGTCAGGCTCAACGGCACGAGGGCCCTCGGACTTTCGATATACAAGGAGATGAGATTCAACACGGTTGAGGCGAGCGAGAATCTGGCCGTCGCCCTCGACCGTATCGAGAAAGCCCTCCCCGGATACGAGATCGTCGTCATCCAGGATCAGGGGCAGTTCATCAACGCCTCGATAGGCGAGGTCAGGCAGACCGCGCTCATCGGGATCTTTCTCGCGATACTGATACTCTTCGTATTCCTCAGAAGGATAGGTACCACGGCGATCATCAGCATCTCGATACCTGTCTCGATAGTAGCGACCTTCAACCTGATGTACTTCAAGGGGCTGTCGCTCAATATAATGACACTCGGGGGGCTCGCCCTCGGAGCGGGGATGCTCGTCGACAATGCCATCGTCGTCGTCGAGAATATCGTAAGAAATATCGAATCGGGGATGAGCGTCAGGGAGGCAGCGGCCTCCGGTACGGCGCAGGTCGGCGGCGCGATCACGGCATCGACGATAACGACGATCGTCGTATTCCTCCCGATAGTATACCTCCACGGCGCCGCGGGAGAACTCTTCAAGGATCAGGCATGGACAGTCGCATTCGCCCTTCTCTCCTCCCTCGCCGTCGCGATACTGATCATCCCGATGCTCGCCGCAAGGTTCCTGAAGGGGAAGGATAAGGCAGCTGCGGCCGAACCAATGAAATTCGAACGGTACGGCGCTCTCCTGGCAAAGGCCCTCGAGAAACGCTGGACGGTCATCATCGCAGCCGTCGCGCTCGTAGTCATTGCGGCCCTCCTCCTGCCGATAGTCGGCAGCGAGTTCATTCCCGATTCCGACGCCGACGAGTACTCGATATACCTCACCCTGCCTGAAGGTTCCGACCTCACGAGGACAGACGGCACGGTAAGGGGACTCGAAGAGATGATCAGGGGCACCTTCGGCGACGACATCGAGACCCTTTTCAGCACTGCCGGGCCGGTAACAGGTATCGGCAGCGACGTGACCTCTGTCTTCCAGGACGAGAACACAGCTGTCGTCAAGATCCGCTTTGCGGAAGGACACGGCCGTAGTTCGGGCCAGGTCATGGCGGGCCTCGGAGCAACGCTGTCATCGATACCGGGAGTCGAGTCAAGACTCGTACAGGACCAGACAGCCCTTCGCTCGATCCTCGGGGCCGAATCCGCCCCGATCGTCGTCGAGATCAAGGGGGACGACCTCGAGACTCTCACGAGCATGGCTGAAGATGTAAAGGGACGGCTCGCCGGCATAGACGACCTCTATAATGTCGAGACGTCGCTTGAGCACGGACGGCCAGAGATAAATGTCGTAGTCGACCGCCTCAGGGCGGGGATGCTCCAGGTCAGCCTCGGCGAGGTCACCGGGACGCTCGAGTCCCGGCTCACCGGACGAAGCGCCGGAGAATGGGACCGTGGCGGAGAAAAAACAGACATCACGGTGATGCTTCCCGATGTGAGCATCGGGGAACTCGACAGGATATATATCGATTCATCGGGGAGAAAGTTCCGGGTCGATGAACTTGCCCGCCTCGAAAGAGGCACCGCCCCGCGCGAGATTAACAGACGCGGACAGATGAGAGCAGCTATCGTCTCGGCGCACAAGAACGAGGGCAGGCCCTTCGACCACGCCATCGGGGAGATCAACAGCAACTTCGCGTCACTTGATGTCCCTCAAGGTTACAGACTCGCGATCACAGGCGAGGAGGCCCGCAGGCAGGAGGAGTTCCGCGATCTCCGGTTCGCCCTTCTGCTGTCGATAATACTCGTCTACATGGTCCTCGCCTCGCAGTTCGAGTCGCTGATCCATCCGTTCGCGATCCTGCTGACGATCCCGCTCGCCGGTGTCGGCGCGGTGCTGATCTTCTTCATCCTCGGCCGTCCGCTGAGCATCATGGCCTACATCGGCATCATCATGCTCGTCGGCATCGCGGTAAACGATTCGATCATCCTTATCGACGCGATCAACAGGTTCAGGCGCGAGGGTATGGCGAAAGCTGACGCGATAGTAGCCGCAGGAAGGATCAGGATACGGCCGATCATCATGACGAGCGCCACGACGATCCTCGCCCTCCTCCCCCTAACCCTGGGATTCGGCGAAGGAGCTTCACTCCGCTCACCGATGGCGCTGGCGGTTATCGGCGGCCTGGTGACATCGACCTTACTTACACTCATAGTAATACCCTGTGTCTATTCCGTCCTGGATCGGAGCCGATGAGCGCTGGCAATTTCATAATCCGCCGCAAGACCCTTATCAGCATGCTCTTCATCGGGCTTGTGATGCTGGGTGTCATCTCGCAGAGACGGCTCCCCGTCGAGCTTATCCCAGACATCGAATTTCCCTACCTCGTCGTGATGGTCCGCTCCCGGCCCGTCGATCCTGTCCAACTCGAGAAGGAAGCGGTCATCCCGATCGAGGAGGCCGCGGGCACTCTCGAGGGAATCGAGAAGATCGAATCCTGGGTCAGCCGCGGACGCGCCAGCATAACAATCGAGTATGAACAAGGGATCGACGTCAAGTACGCCTACCTCAAGCTCGAGGAGAAGATCACCGAGATAAGGTCGACGATACCCGAAGAGTATATCGTCCAGGTCTTCCAGTTCGATGTCCAGTCGATATCGAACGAGCTGATGAGGCTCGAAGTCAGAGGAACCGGCGGACTTGAACGCGTCCGTGAGGTTGTCGACCGGGAGATCGTGCAGAAGTTTGAAAGTATCGAGGGTATCTCCGACGTCGAGGTCTCCGGAGGGCGCGAAAAGTCGGTCGACATCGTCCTCGATGACGCCGCTATCGAAGCGTACGGACTTACCCCTTCGAGGATCTCGAGACTCATATCGAGCAACGGAGCCTCGAACAGATTCGTCGGCCACGCTGTCGAGAAGGATCGGAAATATTTCGTCAACGTTGTGACCGAGTATCTCGACCTGACCGACCTCGAGAATATCGTCGTCCATCCCGAGGGTCCCGTACTGCTCGGCGACATAGCGGAGATCTACTTCGGAGTCAAGAAGCAGGAAAGCATCACAAGGGTAAACGGGATGGAGTCCGTCTCGCTGACCCTCAAGAAGGACCAGATGGTCAACATGATCGATGTCTCCAACCGGGCCCTGGAGGCAGTCGAAAGGATCAACAGAGAGATAAAGAGCCAGGAGATGGAGCTCGTCGTCCAGTACGACGGAGCCGAATCGATCCGGGACAATATCAGCCTGATAGTAAGGCTCGCAGTGATCGGCGGACTGCTCGCCATAGTGATCCTCTGGTTCTTCCTGAGGAACCTGCGGCTCGTATTCGTCATCGCCCTGTCGATCCCTATCTCGGTCTATATCGCGATGAACTTCTTCTACGCTGCTGGTATATCGATAAACAGCCTGACCCTGATCGGTATAGCGCTTGCCATCGGGATGCTTCTCGACAACGGCGTCGTCGTCCTGGAGAACATATACAGGCTCGTCTCGAAGGGCCTCAACGCCGACACAGCGGTGGTCCAGGGGGTGAGCGAGGTATGGCGCTCGATCGTAGCTGCGACGGCGACTACGATCACGGTATTCCTCCCCTTCGTATTCTCGTCGAACATCATCGTGCAGAGTCTCGGGAAGCATGTGGGTGTATCGATAGTATCGACCCTTCTCGTATCGCTCGTGGCAGCCCTCCTGCTCGTGCCGATGGTCAGCCACTACTTCCTTTCCAGGGGAAAGAGGCACGACTACACCCCCGCTTCGTCATCGGGCGGAAGACTGATGGAGATCTACCACGTCCTTCTCAAGACGGGGATGAGATACCCTGCCCGGACGACAGTCGGCGCGATAATCATCTTTTTCATCAGCATCATACTATGTATCAGCCTCAGTATCGGCTCCTCGACGATCGAGGAAACGGGATCGTTCGATATCTTCCTCGTCATGCAGCGCGGATCGACACTCGAATCGACCGATGCCGCAGTCGGCGATATGGAGGAAAGGCTTACCGGGATCGCTGAGACCGAGGACCTTTTCGTCGAGGTTCATGAAGAGGATGCCCGTCTCACACTCGTTATGAAGGAAGACTACACTGAAATCGACGGCCGCAGTATCCACGAGGTAAAAAGCGACGCCAGGCAGCGGCTCCATGATTTCAGGACCGGCGATGTGTCGTTCGAGGAACCGTCAAACAGCACAAGATACAGGGGCAGACGCGGTGGCGGAATGGGCGGAGCGATGGGAGGATTCTTCGGGCTGGGAGGACAGCAGAAGAGTATCGTAGTAAAGGGAAACGATTTCGAAGCGATGTCGATGTTCGCCTCCAACCTCGTCGAGTATGTCGATAATCTCGCCTCGACGGCATCGGCGAATTTTGACGTGACACCCGGCAGCCCGGAGATACAGCTGATGTTCGATATGCCGATGCTTAGCTGGCACGGCCTGACCCTCAATTCGATAGGCATGGAGCTCAACTCCTTCCAGCCGGAGTATTCCACCGGACAGGTCTTCAAGGACGGGACGGATGAATACGAGATCATCATAAGAAGTGACGGTGTCGAGGAACGCAGCGCTGATGAACTTCGCGAGATGTCACTTGAATCCCCTTCTGGAGCCATCGTCGACCTTGAGGACATAACCGATGTCGTATACACAAGGGGGATGACATCGATCAACAGGGTCAACCAGGAAAAGCAGGTCAAGATAACCTATTCATTCATCGATGAGATAAACGGCTCGAGAAACCTGCAGGAAGCTGCCGAGCTCGAGATAGAGGAACTGATCGCCGGACTGGTCGTCCCGCAGGGTATGGCCGTGGAGATAGTGGAGGAAGACACCGGTATCGATGAGTTCAAGTTCCTCATCCTCGCTGCCTTCATCCTGATCTACATGATACTCGCTTCGGTATTCGAGTCGCTGACGACTCCCGTTGTGATGATGTTCACTATCCCTCTTGCCGCGATAGGATCCCTCTGGCTCCTGATCTTTACACGCACATCTATCGTCGATCCTTATACGATGACCGGGTTCCTCATACTCCTCGGTGTTGTCGTAAACAACGGGATCATACTGATCGATTACTCCCTGATCCTGAAGCGCCGCGGCTACCGCACGACGAGGGCCCTGATAACGGCAGGCGACGCGAGGGTCAGACCGATCCTCATAACAGCGATCACGACGATCGTTGCGATGATACCACTGGCGATGGGCAAGGAGGAAGAGATCTCGGTGATCGGGGCGCCGTTTGCGATCACTGTCATAGGCGGACTGACCGTCAGCACCATATTCACCCTCGTTTTCATACCTGTCGTCTACTCCGGCCTCGATTCGGCCATGGCCTGGATACGGGGCCTGGACATCAGGATCAAGCTCGGCCAGCTGGTCGCGGGAGTCCTCGGCATCTGGCTTGTCCAGGTAAAGATCGAATCACTGATCTGGAGATCGGCCCTCTTCGCCACGGTCGTACTTCTCGTCCCGGCTGTCACCTGGTTTATCCTGGCGAGCCTGAGAAAGGCGTCTGAGAAGGTCATCGACCGCAAAAGCGCTATTACGATCACGGTGCGCAACCTCGTCAAGATATATGACCAGCCGTCGAAGTTCATGCGCGAATGGAACAAGGGGAACAGGATCAGGGAACGCCGCGGAGACATACGAACCAGCGATGCCGGCGATCTGCTCTGGCAGCTCCCCGTTCTCGGATTCATGGTCTACTTCATCTATTTCTATCTCTCTTCATTCTTCTGGGCCTTCGTCCTCTCACACGCCCTCTTCTTCTTCCTCATATACGCATGGAAATGCTGGAGCGCTCAGCTGTCACGTTTCCGGATCGCGAGAACTATTTCAAAGAGTTTCATCTGGCTCTTCCCCCTCGTGAACCTCGTCATCTTCTACATGAAGTGGGGCAACCTCGCTGCTGTGATATTTATCGCCATCCTCTGGTTTCCCGCAGCGGCGATCTTCTCGACCTCCCGCAGGCTGCACAGGAAGAAGATAAACATCGCGAGGGTCGAGGGCAGGTTCGCCGGGATACGCCGGGCCCTTTACCGACTCGTGCTGATGATCCCCCTGATTGGAAAGCGCAAGCAGCAGTTCAAGGCCCTCGATCGCGTCTCACTCGAGATCGGGAGCGGGATGTTCGGCCTCCTCGGCCCGAACGGAGCGGGCAAGACGACACTGATGCGGGTTATCTGCGGGATCCTCGACCAGTCGTATGGAAAGGTCTACATAAACGGGATCGACACGTCTAAGAAACGCGAGGAGCTGCAGGGGCTGATCGGTTACCTGCCGCAGGAATTCGGGACGTACGAGAACATGACAGCAAGGGAGTTTCTCGACTACCAGGCAATACTCAAGGGGCTCGGCGACGAGAAGAAACGCCGTGAGATGGTCGACTACGTCCTCGAAGCTGTGCATATAGAGGAACATGCCGAAAGAAAGATCGGCGCATTCTCGGGCGGGATGAAACAGCGGGTCGGAATCGCGCAGATCCTTCTCCACCTCCCGAGGATCCTCGTGGTCGACGAGCCGACAGCGGGCCTCGACCCGCGTGAGAGGATCAGGTTCCGCAACCTTCTCGTCGAACTGAGCAGGGAAAGGGTCGTCATCTTCTCGACGCATATCATCGAGGATATCTACAGCTCATGCAATCGCGTGGCCGTGCTCAACAGAGGCCAGCTCCTCTATCTCGATGAACCGACGAAGATGACCGCCACGGCGGCCGGGAAGGTATGGACCTTCAGCGTGCCGCCGGGAGATTTCGAGAGGATCAGAAAAGAGCATGTCGTAGTCCATCACATGCGAGACGGAGAGATGATCAAGGTCAGGTGCCTCGCAGACGCGAGCCCCGTTCCTGACGCGCATGAGGCGAGGCCGACACTCGAGGATGCCTACCTCTGGCTGCTCAGGTCATCCGGAAGCGACATACTCGGAGCAAGGACAGCGATAGAGGAAGCTGCGGGAGGTGAAGCTGATGCGCAGGTTTGACCGTGCACGCAATCTTTTCTTTTCGGCGAGGAAGATAGCCTCGTATAACCTGAAGATCGTCTTCGCCAACAGGTTCGTATACTTCCTGCTCGCCGCGTTCATCTTCTTCCTCGCAGCGGGAGCGATCTCGTTCTTCTCTTCCGACAACAATCCGGGCATTCATGACGTCTTTGACATCCTCCTCTTCCCCGGAATCCTGCTGATCTTCTACCCCACAGCCTTCGGGATACAGAACGATGTCGATTCACGGATGATAGAGATACTCTTCGGGATCCCCGACTACAGGTACAAGGTCTGGCTCTCCAGGATGGCCCTTATCTGGCTGATCGAGTTCGTGCTTCTCGTGGTCCTCGCCGCCCTGAGCTCGGTCGTATTCGCATCGGTGCCGATCCTCGAGATGGTCTACCAGCTGATGTTCCCGATCTTCTTCCTCGGAGCCCTTTCATTCATGTTCTCGACGATCGTAAGGAACGGTAACGGGACGGCGGTTGTAATGGTCGTCATCGGCATGGCGTTCTGGATAGCCACCGAGTCCCTCTCGAAGAGCAAGTGGAACCTCTTCCTCAATCCTTTCAGGGTGCCGGACCAGATGACTGAAGCCGTCTGGTCCGGGATCGTATACCAGAACCGGATCATACTCGCTGTTGGAAGCATTATCGCTATCCTCTGGGGACTGTACAATCTTCAGAAGAGGGAAAAGTTCATCTGACCCTCCCCTCTGTCTCCGCAACTCTTGCACGGAATCCCGATTACTGCTAGCATTGCCGCCATGAAAATCAATATCAGAACGTCGCTGCTCGCAGTCATAGTCCTTTTCTCATTCACAGGCCTCCTCCATGCCGCCGATTCGCGGCAGGACAGGCCGAAGATCGGCATCGCCTTCAGCGGGGGCGGCGCCAAGGGCCTCGCCCATATAGGCGTGCTGAAGGTCTTCGAGGAGGAGGGGATCCAGGCCGATATCGTCACCGGGACGAGCATGGGCTCGATCATCGGAGGGCTCTACGCAGCAGGATACTCCCCCGCCTTTCTCGAGGATATGGCCAACGGCGTCGACTGGTTCGATGTCTTCCTGGAGACTGTCGACCGCCGGTACCTGACGATGCGCCAGAAGAACTTCAGGGACAGGTACCTTCTCTCGTTCCCTTTCGTCGACGGAAGAGTCGGTCTCCCCTCCGGCATAATCAAGGGGCAGAAGATCCACAGGCTCTTTTATGAACTGACATGGCCCGTCATAGAGATAGACGATTTCAGCGAGCTGCCTCGTGATTTTGCCTGCGTCGCAACCGACATAGCCCGAGGTACTCCGTACTTGATCGACAACGGCAGCCTCGCGGACGCCATGAGAGCAAGCATGGCTATACCGACAGCCTTCACCCCTGTCGAATGGGACGGGGTGCTTCTCGTCGACGGAGGGCTCGTGAGGAACCTCCCGACTGTCGACGCTTTCAATCTCGGCGCCGACATCGTTATATGTATCGATGTATCCAGCGAACTCGTCGGGGCGGACAGCCTCCAGAACCTGCTTGAAATAACCGATCAGACAATCAACATCCTGATGAGATCGACGCTGGACGAGCAGAAGGAGTTTTGCGATCTCTACATAAAACCTGACCTTGGAACTACTGGCACCCTCGACTTCGATAACATCCCCTTTATAATCGAGCAGGGCGAGAAAGCTGCGCGCGCTCATATCGACGAGATCCGCGCCCTGGTCGAGAGAACCGGAGGGTTCCGCGAGCCCCCGGAACAGATGGACAGGACCCCAGTGACATCGATCGATATAACGAAGATAAGGTTCGACGGCCTTTCCATGGTTTCATCGAAGATCGTATCGAGGCTTATCGGATTCAAGGCCCCCGCTTCCATAACGGCGGACGACATGGACTGGGCGCTGCAGAGGATGTACAGCACCGGCAACTTCTCGAAGATATCGTACCGCTTCGAAGAGGACGGCGACGACACGACCCTCGTCCTCGATATAGAGGAAGAGCTGCCGGGCTATATCGGCCTCGGACTGAGGTACGATACGCGCTGGTCATTCTCGGTACTCCTCGGAGCCCAGATGAAGAATCTGATAGGCCATGGTTCGACACTCAATCTCGACATGGTATTCAGCCAGCGGGTAGACCTGCTCGGGATCTATACGATCGATGCCGGGCTGGGGCACTGGCTGATGCCGGGGATGGGAGGAAAATACGTCGACGACTATATCGAGTCATACGACGACGGAACAAGGACGAGCAGATGGGGAGTAAGGGCCGGCAGGGCGGCACTGATTGCGGAAGTCGAACCGGGCTATATGTTCCGGTGCATGGTTGCGGCCGGCGGGGAATGGTACAGCATAAGGCCGGATATAGCGCCTTCCGGGACGGAGACCGAGGCCGGGGGCCTCTTCTTCGCCGGCGGGGATTTCTGGCTCGATACACTGGACCGCTCCTGGATGCCGCGCAGGGGGATCGAGTTGAAGGCGTCCGGCCAGTACTTCCCCGAGATGTCTGTAAACGATGTCTCGTACAACAGGGCAAACGCCGGTTTCCTGGCTGCCATCCCCATTCACAGCCGCGTCTCGCTGAGAGGCAGATTCCTTTACGGGCACACCGGGGGCGGCAGGCCCCTCCCCCACCACAGGTACTATCTCGGCGGGATCACTTCATGGTTTGATTATTATGGTGAGCGTAACGTCTCGTTCTACGGATACGAGCCATTCGAGTTCTCAGGCTCGAACGCCTACCTTGCCGGAGCCGAGATGCACCTGGAAATAACGCACAGATGGCTTATCGCCGGCCATTTCAATATGGGCGCAGCTGTAGAAGACAGGGCCGATGTCTTTAAAAAGGAGAATACCTATACCGGTGGGGCCGGCACCATCGCGTACGACACGCCTGTGGGACCGGCCGAACTGACCCTCTCGGGCAGTGAACGAAACGGCATGAAGCTCTGGTTCGGATTCGGACACCGTTTCTGATCGACGGGCTCTCAGACCCCGTACCAGATCAGATAGAATATCTCGATGATGATATCCTTTAACATGATCATGATTCCCCCTGTGCAACCCCGCCAGCAGCCCCTCTATCGAACATGTCTTTCACTTCGATATTCATAAGTACCCAGATCGTATATATACCGAGGATCGTCCCGAAGGGGACGATCAGCAGGTTGACAAATCCTACGACGAGGAGTGTTATCCTCGCCCACTGCCTGTACTTGAATATTCCAAGGCCGCCGATGAGCCCCGGCAGGCTCGGAATAAAGAGAATTGTCGCAATCAATGTGCCCACGAGCCCAGTGATCGCCAGGGCCTCAGCATCGCCCGAAAGCATCCCTCCGCCCACTATGGCCATGAAGACGATCATCGCGACGAGAATACCGATCGCTCCGTAGGCGACATGCAGTACTCCAAGAATCGTAATATGCTGCTCCATCTCTTCCCCCACTCCTTTCGGCTTTCGCCATACTCAGCTAGAAGTCCTCGAGGTCTCCCAGCTCGGGGATCGATTTTCTCAGTTTTCTATGTGTCTTCTCCAGGTCGTCGGCCTTGTCCTCGATCTTTTCGGCCTTTTTCTGGAGCTTTTCAGCCATCTTCTCGATCTCATCTTCGTCAATTTCGATATCGATGTCGACGTCGCAGTCATAATCCTCGAGGAATATTTTCGCTACGCAGGCCACGGCGGCCACTCCCATTTTCGCGCCGGCCACGCCTATCTTTGCCGCGTCCGCACCGATCTCCCCGGCCATCTCCTCGATATCCTCGTAGTCGCGGTAATATCTGCGCAGAAGTTTCTTCTGCTCCCTGTCGACCCTTACCCTCTCGCCGTTCACGTACAGATCGTATTCATCTGTTATCTCGACTATCCAGTCCTCGTCCTCGTGCTCGATCGTAAGCGTCCCGTCCTCAAAATCGATGCTCTTGTTCCTGAAGGTCCCGTCTTTATCGTACCTGCAGTTCCTGTGAGCCTGTGCGCCGGCAGTAAAGGCAACACAAAGGACAAGAGCGAGGGCAATCAGGGACATTTTCTTCTTCATCGGTCATCCTCCGTCAGTTATCGAAACGCTCTGCCTGTATTATGATACGCATCCCGACTGATCTTGTTGCATCCTAATCCGGAAGAGCCGTCAGTGTACCTGCGTGGACATCTTGAACCCCGTTTGTGTACTCACAGGTACAACTTCGGGATAATTTTACGACAGAAACATTTCCTGATAACCGACTAACCCCTTTATAATATGTATTTTACAAAATGATTCCCGGAATCGTGCAATTCGGCACTTCTCCTGCAATATCCAGTTGATGTGAAGGTGTTGAAAATCTATAAATCAGGCATCCAGAAGTAAATCCAGGCAGGCAGTTAAGTTCTTGTTCACCTATGGGAAGGAGCAGAGGATGAAAAGATTTCTCTCATTATCAATGATCCTCGTCTTCGCTTTGATCGCGGCCGGATGCGAATCAGTAAGCGATGATCCGACATCGCCGACCTTGAGCGATCCCGCGCTTCAGATCGTCGATCTCGATTCACCGACAGGCGGATTCACGGAAACGGACGAGGAGCCTCTTTTCGATGAGCCGGAGACATTCATGGCTATCGAAGAGGGAGAGGGCGAGGATTGCGGCTACGATGACCCGCTCCGTAACGAGGAGCATGTCCGCAATATGGAGGAAAGGCACGGTGTCAGGATATACCGGCTGCGCGCCCTGTGGGGCAGGATGATCGCCGCGGTAGATGACAGCATGGTAGCCGATGAATGCTGCCCCGTCGACTGGTCGGGTGGAATGAAGCTCGAGGGCGGCATCATCGTCATCGAGCGCGTCATCAAGTTCGACGCCCGCGACGAGATCGCCAGGACCGGCCCGGGCACGATCAGGTGGAAATCTCACACCTGCCCGCACGTGGACGGGATCCAGGTCCGCCTGATAGTTCCTCCCGTACCCGATCCGGATTCAACGACAGCTCAGCCCGATACTCCCGACGAGGAGATCCCGGTGCCGACGCTGACAATAGTCGCCGGCCCGTACGAACGGACATTCACGCTCGACGAGCTCGAGTCGCTTGAACTGATGGAGCCCGTCGACAGGTGCAATAACTACATGGCGATCGGAAGCCACAGGCTGCTGCCGGGCTGCCCGAGCGGATACCTGCTCGGCAAGTGGAACAATGTCGAAGAGCCCGACACCCTGTACAACGAAGAGACCGGCAAGATGCGCGGCATCATCCTCGGACATTTCAAGGGCATATGGGTAAGTGAGAGAGGATGGGCCGTAGGCCATGTCAGGGGAATCTACGGAGCCAACAGTAACGGCGAACACAAGTTCTTCGGTAAGTACATCAATCCGAAGGGCGAGTTCATGGGAATCATCACCGGGGATTACGGCCTCAACCCGACATTCGCCGACGATCCGCTCAACGATATGGGCTGGTTCGAAGGTCTGTGGTACGGCCGCAACCACGGTGTAAAAGGACGCCTGAAAGGAGAGTGGGTCACGTCCGCAGGCCTGGGATACTTCAAAGGTATCTGGGGAATGCTCTGCAACGACAGGATGTGACATCCACCTCTTGCGCGGGGGGAGAGCCTGGCGGGGCGCTCCCCCTTTTTTTTATTCAGGCGGGCACCGACCCGGCCGGGTTCACGCCTGGACCCAGCCTGGGCCGCACCCGCCTTTAATTCTATATGAGACCGTTAGCGAGAGCGGCGGTCGACTCCCTCGTAAACGATCCTTCCGTCACCTTGACGATCTCCCCATGTATGACGCTGTTACCGGCGACAATGTTTCCAGCTGAAAGATATTCTCCGCCTCCGAAGAAATCGGTCACGATACCTCCCGCCTCCTCGATCATCAGCGCCCCCGCCGCCATATCCCACGGCTTGAGGTAGAGCTCCCAGAATCCTTCGAGCCTTCCAGCGGCCAGGTGGGCGAGATCGAGTACCGCGGCGCCGGCCCGCCTCACTCCGCGGCACCTGAGAAAAAGGTCCCTGAATGTGTCGAGATAGGGATCGAGATATTCATATGTGCGGAAAGGGAACCCGGTACCGAGAAGGGACTTCTCGAGACTCTGCTCCGGTGAGATGGACAGACGCCGTCCGTTGATGAATGCTCCCTCGCCTCTGGAAGCGGTAAAGATCTCATCTCTGATCGGGTCGTATGTAACCCCGACAATGGGCCTTCTCTCCTCTATAAGCGCGACACTCACTCCGACCTGGGGATACCCGTGGATGAAGTTTGTCGTCCCGTCGAGGGGATCGATCACCCAGAAGAGCTTCTCACCGACCTTTCCCCCGCCCTCTTCGGCCATGACAGGGATATCGGGATAAGCCCGGGTCAGCATCGAGACTATCAGTTTCTCGCTCGCCTTGTCGGTCGCCGTCACAAAGTCGTTCCTGTCCTTTTCCTCGACACCGAGGCAGGCCCTCTCGCCGAACCTCTCCCTTACTAGTTCTCCGGCGGCCAGCACCGCCTCTTTCGCAGCTGCCGTCCTTTTATCCATCACTTTCCCTTCCCTCTGCCGCGGGCAGATCTATCTTCAGTTCGTTTTTCATCACATCGAGAAAGGCCCTCGCTGCCGCCGTCACATGTCTCTGCCCAGGCATGATAAGCCCGATCGAGCGCTCTATCTTCAGGCCCTTTACCTTCGAACTGGCAAGTGTGCCCCTCTCTATCTCCCCCCTCACCGTCTCGTGCGGAAGGATCGAGAGGCCGAGGCCAGAGGCGACAAGATTCTTTATCGCCTCCTGGCTGTCTATCTCCATCGCTACCTCGAGGGTCACTCCCATATCGAGGAGAGCCGCTTCGATCATCCGCCTCGTCAATGATTCGCGGTGAAAGGAGATGAACGGATACCCCGCGAAGGTTCCGACGTCGACGCCGCGCTTCGCCGCGGCCGGATGGCCGGGCGGGGCTATCGGGATCAGCTTCTCCCTGAAGATCTCCATCTCTTCGACTCCCGGCCTCTTCTCTCCCGTAAGTGTCCCGACGACGAAATCGAGCTTCCCGTCGAGCATCCTTTCAACGAGGGGCAATGTCGGTGATACATCCACCTGCAGGTCTATGCCTGGATATTTCCGGCTGAACGAGGAATAGACGGCCGGCAGGATATAGATGCTGGCCGCGTCGATCGTCCCTATCGACACCTCTCCGCGCACCAGCCCGGTGATTCCCGATATCTCCCCCTCCATCTCCTTCTCGAGCGCGTACATCCGCCTCGCATAGTCGAGAACCATCCTCCCCGCCGATGTAAACCTTATCTCCCTGCCGACGACCTCGAACAGGTCTGTTCCGAGATCCTCCTGAAGTTTCTTGAGCTGGATGCTTACAGCCGGCTGTGTCACAAAATGTGCCTTCGCGGCGGCTGTGATGCTTCCAGTCTCCTCTACGCTGAGCATATATTTCAGGGCTCTCATATCCATAAGTTTTACTTATCCTTTTTATTAGTATAATAAATTTGGTTAATCCTGTCAAGAGTGAGAGATTAGTCGAAAGGATTCCAGACCACAATTTGTCCGAAAGGAAAAAAACGAGCATGGAGATCAAGAACAAACCTGAAAAGCCCAAGGGAAAACTAGGAATACTTACCCCCGGCATGGGAGCGGTCTCGACCACATTCATAGCAGGAGTCGAGTCGATACGCCGCGGCCACGCCAAACCGATCGGTTCGCTGACCCAGATGGGCACGATCCGCCTCGGCAAGAGGACCGACGGCAGGACGCCCCTGATCAAGGATTTCATCCCCCTGGCCGATCTCGACGACCTCGTCTTCGGCGGCTGGGATATCTTTGAGGACAATTGCTACGATGCCGCGATGAACGCAGGCGTGCTCGAAAAGGAACTCCTCGATGGAGTGAAGGATTTTCTCGAAGGTATCAAGCCGATGAAGGCCGTCTTCGACCAGAAGTACGTCAAGAAGCTCTCAGGTGACTGGGTCAAGAAGGGCGACAACTGGTATGATCTCGCCCAGCAGCTGATGGATGACATGGAGAACTTCAAGAAAGAGAACGGGTGCGACCGCCTCGTCGTAGTCTGGTGCGCCAGCACCGAGATCTTCCTGCAGGCGACCGCCGCTCACGCGACGATCGAATCGTTCGAGAAGGCCATGAAGGAGAACAGCCCCGAGATAGCGCCGAGCATGGTCTACGCTTACGCCGCGCTGAAGATGGGCATCCCCTTCGCCAACGGCGCCCCGAACCTCACTACCGACGTTCCCGCCCTCATGGCCCTGGCGAAGGAAAACGGCGCCCCCATCTGCGGGAAGGACTTCAAGACCGGCCAGACTCTGATGAAGACGATCCTCGCTCCGGGGCTCAAGGCTCGTATGATCGGCCTGGGCGGCTGGTTCTCGACGAACATCCTCGGTAACCGCGACGGCGAGGTTCTCGACGATCCCGAATCGTTCAAGACGAAAGAGGAGAGCAAGCTCTCCGTTCTCGAGCACATCCTTCAGCCCGAGCTCTACCCTGACCTGTACGAGAATTTCTATCACAAGGTAAGGATCAACTACTATCCGCCGCGCGGCGACAATAAGGAAGGCTGGGACAATATCGATATCTTCGGCTGGCTCGGCTACCCGATGCAGATCAAGATCGACTTCCTCTGCCGCGACTCGATCCTCGCCGCTCCTATCGTACTCGATCTCGCTCTCTTCATGGACCTCGGAAAGAGGATCGGATTCAGCGGCATCCAGGAATGGCTGTCCTTCTATTTCAAGTCGCCGCAGCACGCTCCGGAGCTCTATCCCGAGCACGACCTCTTCATCCAGCTGATGAAGCTGAAGAACACGCTGCGGTATATCCAGGGTGAGGAAATGATCACGCACCTCGGCCAGGAGTACTACGACTGATCAGGACCTGAAATGTGGTATTAACGGGGCCCGCCTGAACCGGCGGGCCTTTTTTTATGCCTCTTCCTTTTTCTGTTCGACGGCCGATGCGATATTGTTCAACGGGCCGAAGCATACGAGCCTGTCATCGGGCCGGATCGTCTCTCCCGCCTTCGGGGTGGGGATCATCCCGTGTCCCCTGCGTATCGCCAGCACGAGCACATCGCTGCTCGTAAGCCCCGACTCGGCAAGCGTCTTCCCCGAGAGCCGGTCCGAGTCGCTGACCACGAGCTCGGCTATCCCGTACCCTTTAGCGAATCTCATGATCTGGGAGAAGGCCCCCATCGAGAAGTGCGTGCTCTTCGAAAGCCTTTTCATGATGAAGTTCTCCAGCAGGGAATCGAGTCCTTTCGAAAGAGGAAATGCCAGGAGAATCATGACTATAAGGCCTATGACGCCGAATTTCGCGAGCGCGTTTGTCACAGTCGCTCCCTGCAGTGACAGGAACAGCATCGCGAGGGCCGTCACTATACCTGCGTTTCCGAGGATCATCAGCCCCTTGACCACCCTTCGCCTGCGCGGGTGATTGACGATGTTCTCAGCCTCGGATGTAGTAAAGCCTGTCCCTGTGAAGGCCGACAGGGCCTGGAATCCCGCGGTCTCTCTGTCGATCCCGGTCATTCTCAGGGCTATCGCTCCGACTTTGATTATCAACGCCGATATAAGTATTACAACAACCAGGATGACAACAGACATATTCGGTCCCTTTCATAAAAAGGGCCGGGCACAGGCCCGGCCCGCGTATATTAAATACCCGGCAGGCTACTGCCTGATCATGGTGTAGAAATAGCCGCCTCCGCGGAAGATCACTACCATGACCTTGTCCTCGTCATAATCGTCCATTACGTTCCGAAAGTCATCCAGATTTTCTATCTGCTTCTTGTCTACCTCTACTATCACGTCTCCCTGCCTCAAGCCGGCCTCGGCCGCCGGGGTCCCCCTCTGGACATCAGTGACTATGATACCGTCGATATCGTTCGGAAGCTCTAGCGCCTCCCTGTACTCGTCCTTCAGCGACTGAAGGCCCACACCGAGGAAAAGTGGCGAGATGTCCTCGGCGTTCTCGTCCTTCGAGGCCTCAGCGGTCTCGTCGTCTCTTTCGCCTATCTTGAGTTCTACGGTCTTTTTCTTTCCATCACGCACGATCACGACATCGACCCTGTCACCGGGCTGCGCCTCGGCGGCGAGCATCCGGAACTGGTTGGTGTCTTTTATCTTCTCACCGTCGAACTCGACGATCACGTCACCCCTCTTGATCCCGGCCCTGTCGGCCGGCTTATCAGGAGCTACAGTCGTTATCAGGACTCCATCCTTGCTCTCGAGGTCGAAGAACTCGACCATGTCGCTCGTTATATCATCGGGCCGGACTCCGACGTAACCTCTGACGACCCGGCCGTCCGTAATCAGCTTCTCCATGATCGAGTTCGCGAAATCTACAGGGATTGCGAAGCCGATACCCTGACTTCCCCCGCTCCTTGAGGCGATCGCCGTATTGATCCCGATCAGCTCGCCTTTCTCATTGATCAGGGCGCCTCCCGAATTGCCCGGATTGATCGCGGCATCCGTCTGGATGAAGTCCTCGTAGTCGACCAGGCCGAGGGACTTGCCCTGCGCGCTGATGATCCCTTTCGTGACCGTCTGGCCGATACCAAACGGGTACCCGATCGCAAGGACCGTCTCACCGAGGCGGAGGCTCTTCGAACTTCCCAGCGTGATGGCGGGCAGCTGACCGGCCTCGACCTTTATCACCGCTACGTCCGACTGGGCGTCGGCGCCCACCACTTCTGCCTCGAACTCCCGACCGTCGGTGCACTTGACCAGGACCTCGGTCGCTCCGCCGACGAGGTGATTGTTAGTAAGTATGTATCCTTCGTCGCTGACGACCACTCCGGAGCCGAAGTTCTGCTGCTCGCGCTCCTGCGGCTGCTCAAAGAACCTGCGCCAGAAAGGATCGTTCATCATCGGATGCTCACGGCCCGCCGTCACCATCTTCTTTGACTCTATCGATACAACTGAGCAGCTCACCCTGTCGATCACATCGGGCAGGCTCTCTTCCTGCGCGGCGGCCGATACCGGCGCCGATATCAGAGCAGCGGGACCATTTATCGCATACGTTCTTCCCCCGTGAAATCCGGCCGCGAAAAGAGCGGCCGCCAGTGCGAGAAGGACGATCGACCCTGAAAACCTCATCCGTTGCTTCACCTCTCTACCTCCGTGATGCGTGTGAACCGTAATGCTTTAACGTTATATATCGTGGGCCGTGAAAAGTTCCAGAATGGAATCATTCCGAATCTATCATCGAGACGAAATTTCCCAGAACAGCCATCGAAGCGGGCGTCTCCACGAAAGAGTCCATGAAATTATCGAGATGCTCCTCGTCGTCCACGAACTTTTCTTTCCTGATCAGGACAGGTGCGTAGCGGTCCGCCATCTGCCGAAGATGATAAGGCGTAAGTTCCGGATGGGGCTGGTAGCCGTACGACCGGCCGGTCACGAAGGCCTGGTTAGGTGTCATCCTGTTGTATGCGAGCCTCACAGCTCCTTCGGGAAGCTTCGAGACATGGGTCCTGTGCATAAGGCTGGCCATATCGCCCGAATCGAACCCGGCAAGCAGCGGGCTCTTCTTTCCATCTTCGGTGAGATAGACGGGGACCGTCCCCATCTCTCTCCCGCGGGGATTCATCACGACCTCGCCTCCGAGGGCATGGCCGAGGACCTGGTGCCCGAAGCAGATTCCGAGCAGCCAGCATCCGCGCTCGTGCAGTTCCCTCGCAAACTCCATCAGGGGGGGATCCACTTCTTCTTCTCCCATACAGGGCCGTGGCTCCCCGAGATCATTGTTCCGGCGCCCTCCCGGAGGCACTCTTCGACAGGCGGGAACTGACCTGCGACCCCGTCATGTATGACGAGATCCGCTTCCCCGCCGAGGCCGAGCGCGGCGAAAGCATCGGTGAACCACTCCGCGCTCCCGCTCCCGTCCGAGAGGCGGAAGTCGGTCACGTCTATCAGGTGTATCTTCTTTTTCTTCATGATCAGAGCCTTATTTCGAATCCTTCGTAAATAGTGCCCGGCGATTCGCTGACCCTTATCCCTCTGACTCTCGACCCTGGAGGGCCTTTCGCCACCTTCTCGAGAAAGAGGTCGACCATCTCCGCTTCCCCCTGGACCGCCGCCTCTACCGACCCGTCGCTCATATTCCTCACATAACCGTCAAGGCCGAGGCTTACTGCGACGCGGTGGGTATAATATCGAAATCCCACTCCCTGAACGACACCGCTGACCCTGACACGGACCGACTTCGACTCATCCTTTTCGGGCATCTCGCTCAGTGCCTCCCTTTCACAGATCGATACTAGCCGAACCTCAGCCGCCGTTTCCAGCAAAATCCCTTTATAAACGGTCTGGAAACGTGTTATAATCCACCGGTTATACTGAATAGACACCTATAGCCAGGACACTACCGGCAACGGGATGAAAGCACACATCGCAGCTTCGCTCCTTGCTTTGCTGATTCTCGCCACAGACGCAAGGCCGGCAACGATAACGAAGGTCCTCACTTTCGAGCACCCGGGATTCGCCGTATCCAGCGGCGAGGTACTCATCACTATCGAGGGCTGCAGGACGATAGCGCGCCCCGGCGCGCCGATGGTACCGGTCTATCCGGCAGTGTTCGCTCTGCCGCCAGGCGATGAGATCGTCTCGGTCAACGTCATCCCCTCCCGGACCGAGACGGTATCGATGCCGGCGCCTGCCGCGCCGATGCCGGACCAGGTCGCTCTCGGGCAGCGGTGGACCGGGATCGAGGGCCGCGATCCCTCGATATACGGCAGCGCGGAGTTCTGGCCGCCATCGCCGGGTGAACTGACTTCGGTGCAGCGCCGAGCCGGTGTGCGTCTCGCTTTCATCAACATCTATCCCCTCAGACCATCCGGGTCCGAAAACAGGGCCCTTTTCACTCCTGAGGTCACCGTGACCATCGAAACACGCAAAGGTCCGGCGGCGGACAGCGGCATCCACGCGCGCAGTACCGCCAGGGCCGCCGCTTCCCTGTCGGCCGATGTCGAGAATCCGGACGGCCTGTCGATCTACGGCACAGTCGGCGACGCGCTGCCGGGCAGCTATCTGTCCGCCAGCCCGGTCCCGTACGTCATTATCACATCAGAGGAGCTGGCCGGGCCCTTCGAGCAGCTCGCCGCCTTCAGGGAACATCACGGGCTGAGAGTCGAGATAGTCACGACAGCATCGATCGACGCCGGTTATCCGGGAGCGGACATCCAGGAACGAATCCGCCAGTTCATCCGGTACGCGTGGGAGGAGTGGCAGACCGAGTATGTCCTCCTCGGCGGAGATATAGACGTCATCCCTCACAGGGGCATGTACGTCAAGGCGGGAACGGAGATCGAGACCGACATCCCGAGCGATCTCTACTACTCGTGCCTCGACGGCAACTGGAACTCCGACGGCGATTCCTACTTCGGCGAACCTGGCGAAGAGGACCTCCTGCCCGAGGTAAGTGTCGGCAGGCTCCCCGTAGACAGCGCGGCCCAGATCGAGGCATTCGTCAACAAGCTGATACTCTATACCGAGACTCCGCCGGCAGGCAAAAGCACGACGGCCCTGATGGCCGGCGAGCTTCTCTGGTCGATAGACGGCACCGACACCTGGGGAGGCGACTGCAAGGATGAGATAATATCCGGTTCCGTCGACTATGGATTCACCTCGGCCGGTATCCCCGCGGAGTTCTCTGTTACGACGGTCTACGACCGTGATACCGGCACATGGGGGCTCGGAGAGCTCATGCCGCTCCTTAACGGAGGCGTTAACCTTGTCAATCATCTCGGGCACACCAACCTGCACTCGGTGATGAGGCTCCCGATCTACGATCTCTGGCGGCTCGACAACGTCACCGCAGGCGGGATGCCTTTCGTCTGCTACTCGCAGGGCTGCTATCCCGCTTCGTTCGACAACAGGGACGACGCTGGCGCCTACTACTCGGAGGATTGCGTCGGTGAGCAGCTCGTGACCGGGCCCGAAGGTGCCGTGGCCTTTATCGGAAACACCCGCCTCGGCTGGAGCGCGCCCGGATCGACCTGCGGCGTTTCACAGTTCTTCGACCGCCAGTTCTTCGACGCCCTTTTCGGTGAGGGCATCACCTCGGCAGGCCGTGCGCTGGACGACTCGAGGACCGACAACATACCCTTCCTCTCGTATGCCGCCGTCAGGTACGTGATGTACGAGATGTGCCTTCTAGGCGATCCGGCGATGGACATCTGGACAGGCGAACCGTGCGCTCTTCTCGTGGACCACCGCGATTCACTCGAATCAGGCGAGAACTTTATCGAGGTCGCTGTATCCTGCGTCGATGGTCCCGTCGAAGGAGCTCGCGTTTCCCTGATGTCCTCCGAGCCTGAATTCTACTACACAGAGCTGACCGGACCTGACGGGGTGGCGCGGCTCTTCGTGGAAACGACCGGCGCGTCTGAACTCGAGCTCATCGCAAACGCACCGGGACACTTCACATACAACGCGCTTCTGCCCGTTGCCGGACCTGCCGTAGCTTTCATGGATATCGGATGGCTCGCCATCGATGACAGCGGAGAATACGGCACGGGAGACGGGGACGGACTGATAGAGAGCGGCGAGACTGTGAAGATCGATCTTATAGTATCGAACAACAGTGGACAGATATCGAAAAATACTGTCATAAAGCTCGATGTTGAAGACGAATGCCTCTCTCCGGTCGTCGATATCCGCTCGCTCGGCGATATGCCTCCGAATACGACGACCATCATGCCGGCCGCATTCACGGTCGATGTCTCTGAATCGGCCCCCGACGGGCACATAGCGAGTTTCGACATAGAGATAGAATCGGATCTCGACAAGAGTGTATCCCGTCATACTATCGCGTTGAACGCTCCCGGGCTCATCCTTGACCTGTTCGAGTTGAGCGATGCTGAAGACGGAAACGGGAACGGCTGCATCGATGCGTGGGAGTTCCTAATCGTAGAGGCCGGCTGGACGAACAACGGAAGCGTGGATATCGTATCTCCCAGGGTCACCATATCCTGCCCGGCGAACGGCTGGGCCAGAGCGATAAAAAAGCTCGTCTCTCTCGACGACATCCCTATCGGTTCATCGATTGTCCTGTCCCCCGAACTCGAGATATTCATCAGGGAGTCCACCCCACCCTTCTCCCCGGTCGAGGTCATGCTGACCTTTTCCGGGGAAAACATCGCGCCGAGGACCGATACGCTGGTCGTCATGACCTGCGGTTACGAACTGGCTGATCCGGACGGCGAACTATCCGTATGCTCTCACGTACCGGTCACCGGGTATGACGGATGGCGGCTCAGCGGCGAGGACTTCAACACGCCTCCCCACAGCTGGAAATGCGGTGGTAAGGACGGTGATGTCTACGCCAACATGACCGAATCGTTTCTCGTCACTCCTCCCCTCTGTCTCGGCTCGAACACGACACTGAGCTTCTGGCACAGGATGGAAGCGGAGGCTACTTCGGTCTACCCGTACTGGGCCCGCGATGGAGCCATCGTCGAGATCTCTTCCGACTTCGGGGAGACATGGCAGACGATCACGCCCTCGGGTAACTACCCGTGCCGGGCCGCTTCCACCAACACTATATTCCTCGCGGCGTACGAACGCTGTTTCTCCGGGACGATAGTCTGGAAACAGGAGATATTCGATCTTTCCGCCTGGTCGGGGCCGGCCATGATCCGGTTTCACTTCGCCAGCGACGAGCAGTACGGATTCGAAGGCTGGTATATCGACGACATCTCGGTGACCACCGACCGGGTGACCGGTACGGAGGATCCCGTATCAGGCATCCCGGAGGCGACAAGGCTTCTGCCTGCCTGGCCCAATCCGTTCAATCCCTCTACCAGCATCCCCTTCGAGCTCTCCGCCGGCGGACATGTAGAGCTGAGCATATACGATGTTTCAGGCAGGCTTGTCAGGACGGTGTGCTCGATGAGATTCGACGCGGGCGCTCATTCAACAGCCTGGGACGGCAGGGACGGCTCGGGCAGGCAGGTATCGAGCGGCGTCTACTTCTGCAGGCTGAAAACAGGGATATACACCGCCACTTCGCGTCTCGTGCTTCTCAGGTGATTATCGAGACGACCCCCGTCTTTATGTCATAGAGTGCCGCTTCCACGAGCAGCGAGCCGTCATCTACGAGTTTCTTCAGGACAGGTTCGGATGCGCGCAGCCTGCGCGCTATCATCAGCGCGTTCTCGATAACCGCCGCCAGTACGCGCCCGTCTTCGTCCGTGTCCTCAGTGCAGGCGTTCTCCGATGCCTCGACTGCCTCGCACAGCTCGCAGAGGACGGAGCCGATGTGCCCCTCCTCCTCGGCGCCGGCGACGGCTGCCGTCACGGCGCCGCAGTTCGTATGCCCGAGCACGAGCAGCAGTGGGGTGTGAAGATGGGAAGCTGCGTACTCGATCGAACCGAGGACCTGGTCCCCCGCTACCTCACCGGCAACACGCACGACAAATAGATCGCCGATACCGCTGTCGAAGATGATCTCGGGAGGTACCCGCGAATCCGAACAGCCGAGGATTATCGCGTATGGGTCCTGGCCGCAGACCGTCTCAGCCCTTCTCTCCCGGTGACGTTCCTCTCCGGCGCACTCGCCTGCGAGGTATCTCCTGTTCCCTTCCAGAAGTCTTTCCAGGGCCTCTTTTCCGATCATTGCCTTCTTCTCTTTCCGAGCAGTATCAGGTCCCTGAGGTCCTCCCTGCCCTTCGCCTTCAGCCATTTTTCCTCGAAATGCACGTCCTGTACGATCTGCGCGAGCCCCGCCAAGGCACGCAGGTGGAAGTTCCTTTCGTCTCGCGAGCCGGCGAGCACGAAGATCGCCCTGATGTTCGGCGCCGCTTCCGAGAACTCGACGCCATCTGCACATCTGGCGAGAAGTATCTCGAACCTCTTCTCTCCACCGACCACTATATGCGGTATGGCAAGGCATGGAGTAAGGACCGTGCTGCTGTCTTTCTCCCTGTCGTGGAGAAGCTTCATCATTATCGCCTTTTCGATGCCGAGCCTGTCGGCCATCTCGTCTGCGACCATGGCGAAGAACTCAGCCGCCTTCAGCGGGCCGGGCACATCCATGACGATCGCATTCTCGATGAGATTATCGAAACGGTCCTTAACGATATCGTCGCGCTCGCGGATTATCTCCTTGAGCTCCGATTCGAGGGAGCGTGTCGTCAGTTCCTTGGCCGTAATCCTCTCGATGATATGGAGCAGAGCGAACTCCCTTACCGACCTTATCCTCCCGTATACCCAGTAGACGACGAACCCGAAGATGATTGCAGCAGCGGCAGTTAACAATACCGCCCTCCCCATTCCTATAAGAAGAAACGCCGATCCGGCGAGGCCCGCGATCTGAACCCACGGATAGAGCGGAGATCTGAATACCGGCTGATAGTTCTGTATTCTGCTCTCCCTCAGTATGATAATCGACACACAGGAAAAGGAATACGTAAGGATCATCACGGCAGATGCGGCCTTTACCAGCATATCGAGCTTCATGAAAAGGAATACAGACATCATGATCCCTGTCACGAGGATCGAGAAATGCGGGGTCTTGAACCGGGCGTTGACCCTGCTCAGCAACCGCGGCATGAGCCCGTCCCGGCTCAGCGCCAGCGGGTACCTCGATGCTGCCATGATCCCCGCGTTGGCCGTAGAGATGAAAGCGAAAATCGCCGCTATTCCCAGAAGGATCCGCCCCTTGTTTCCGAGGAATACGGCCGCGCCGTCCGATATCGGTGTGATCGAGATATCCAGCTTCGCGTCGTCCATCACACCGGCGGTGACGAAAACGACCGCGACGTAGAGAAGTCCGACGACCAGAAGCGACAGTATCATGCCGAGAGGCACGACGCGCCCAGGGTCCCTTACCTCTTCGGCGATGCTGGCGACCTTGAGAAGTCCGCCGTATGAGACGAATACGAATCCGGCCGTAGAGAGGACCGCTCCAAGCCCGTAAGGACTGAACGGTGCGAGGTTCTCTACTGTGACCGAGGGTACTCCCCTGACGACATATACCACGAGCGCGGCGAGCAGGCCGACCACGAGAAAGACCTGCACCCTGGCCGCTTCCTTGATCCCGACGAGGTTCAGGATGACGAATATGGCACACAGTGACAACGCGATGATCCTCACGTCGAGGTCGACGATATAAGCTGTAAACGCGGCCATCCCAACGAGGGCGAATGCGCTCTTAAGGGTCAGTGAGAACCAGGTTACCAGCCCGCCGACCGTCCCCATCGCTGGCCCCATCGTGCGCTTGACGTAGAAATAGTCCCCTCCCGCCTTGGGCATCGCCGATACGAGCTCAGCCAGGCTGAGCAGGCCGGTCAGGGCGAAAAGGGCGGCGAGGAAATAGCTCGCAATGACAGCCGGGCCCGCGCGTGCGTGGGCCATGCCGGGAAGGATGAACAGTCCCGAGCTTATCATCGCTCCGCTCGCGAGGCAGAAGACTTCGAGAAGTCCGAGTTCCTTTTTAAGCTTCATCGATCCCCCGGGCCGTTATCCGCAGAACTCGAGCAGTTCATCGCCCGATTCCGCCGCTTCCCTGTAGCCATGTCTGACAATATCTTCGGCCATGTCGAAATCGAAATCCTGGTATCCGCCGACTTCCGGCTTGAGCAGGTAGACCGGCCCGGCCGTATCGAGCAGTTCGAGCGAAAGCATCTTCGACGCGGTGATGGCAGCCGTATCGGTGACTACATCCATGATCCTCCGCTTTCTGCGGTGCTGCTCGTATTTCTCCTCGAGACGCCTCGTATCGATGAGCCCCCTCTTGACGAGCGGGTTCCTGTCCAGCATATCCTTCAGCCTGTTGTCGACCCTGTCCATTCTCGAAGCGGGCAACTCCTCCCCAAACGTCATCCTCTCTGTGAATATGGAGGGGTTGACATTGACGCCGATGACTACATCGGCGCCGAGCTCGAAGGCGAGGTTGATCGGAACGGGATTTACCACCGCGCCGTCGACGAGGTGGATACCGTTCATCTCGACGGGGGGAAAGACCGCCGGGATGCAGGCCGACGCCCTCAGCGCCTCAGTGACCAGCCCTGTCCTGAAGGCATACTCGTTGCCCGTATCGATATCGGTCGCGATGCACCCGAACGGGAGCTTAAGTTCCTCGATCTTTTTCTCCTCGAAGATTTCCTGCATGAATTCATCTATCTTCTTCCACTCGAGAAAACTCGCCCCCTTGAGCGAGGGCCTGAGGTATTTCAGCATATCTATCCACTTGATACCGAGGACGAGGTCTCTCAGGTACTCCGGTGTGTAACCGTAAGATATGGCCGCTCCTATTACCGATCCTATCGATGTGCCGGATATGCAGCTCACCTCGATCCCGTTCTCCTTGAGCCAGAGCAGTATGCCGATCTGGCTCAGTCCCCTTGCCGCTCCCGACCCGAGCGCCAGCCCTACTTTTTTCATGATGCTCAACGCCTCCTTCTGCCCGCGATGTCAGGCCTCTTTATCAGCAGATAGAGGTAAGCGGCTGCCGGGAGGACCAGCGCCGCTACGAGCCACAGTCTCGTCGAGAGAAGACGCGGCTCGATCATCGTTGAGATGAGTACGCCCGCTATCGCGCCGCCGAGATGCGCCTCGTGACCGAGGTTCCCCAGCCCGGTCCTTATCCCGTAGATCGACACGAGAATAAATCCTATCCCGAAGAGCCACGACGGGATCGCTATCGGGAAGAAGAGAAACGAGATCGAACCGTGGGGATACATCAGGATACTCGAGAATATCACGCCGCTTACGGCGCCCGATGCCCCGAGCGCCCTGTATTCGGGATTGTTCCTGTTGATCTGTAGAGCGAGGATATTGCCGGCGAGGAGACTCCCGAAATAAACCATCACGAAGTCGAGTATTCCTATTACCCTGCCTATCCCCTGGCTGAACGAATAAAGAGCGAGCATGTTGAAGGCGAGGTGAGGAATATTTGCGTGAAGAAAGCCCGATGTAAATAGCCTGTAGTATTCGTTCCGCTCGAGGATGCCCCGTACGTAAAAGAGGTACTTCTCGAGAAAGATCCTGTTCTTGAAGCCCCGGAAGGAGAATATCCCGTTCGCGACTATGATCACTACGGTAAATGCCTCTACCGCTTCATTCATTGATATCAGTCCTCCAGGACTCTCGTCCTGCCGTCCTCTACGATCTGCTTGGCGACCGAGCCGTCATCCGAATACAGTCTTGCCTCGAACCTGTTCCTGGTAGCCTCGAGCACCGGGGGCCACCGGTGATCGAATATCTCCCTGTTGCCCAGTCCCAGTGCCCCGATGTCTGCTGTATATTCCCCGTACCGGAGCTGCCACGTCTTCTCCGCGTAGTAGAGTTCACGAAGAGCGTCCCACGCTTCCTCGTCCGGACCGGGCACGTAGACCCCTCCTCCATATGCCCTGACGGCATTTGTGAAGCGGACATATCCCCACATCTCGGGATAGTGCATGTTCACGATACCCTGTGGCGACCAGACCCAGTTTCTCTCCGCGTACGGTTTTCCAGTATCCGAATCGGTAGCCTTGACGTAGCGCCCTCCCTCTACGACCGTCTTCCACTCGACCCGGGAGAAATTGATCTTCCAGATATCGCCTTCAGAAGGAGGAGCGGCGCGGTTGGCGCACTCGGCCAGGACCTCCCACGGTATCGCCATCTCGACCTCCCACCCCGTGTCGCTGTCCGACGGGTCATTGAGGGTACCCTCGATGCCCACGGCCTTCTTCAGCCCGGCTACATCCCAGTGATGGAGAGCCGGCCCGCCGTCGCGGTACGGTTTTACGAGGAACAGGTCGAAGACGGTCCCCGCCGCGTTGATCTCTATCTCGTAGTATTCATGCGTGTCGCCGTCAGGATCGATAAAGATCTCGAAATCGTTGTCGTGCCATATAACAGCATCGTGCTCTGTAAGCGTCGCCTGCACATGCGGCTCCTCCATCCTGGCCGCGACGTAGAGATAATCGTCATCCCACGCCATCCTTGCCTGCGTTCGCAGCGAGGGGTACTCTCCGCTTCCCGTGATATCGACGAAATCCTCGGTCCAGTCCGACCCTTTCCACTCCTCCTCGCTGATCCTGCCGTCGATGACCGGGGTGCCCGGAAGCCTTTCGCAGTCATAGATGTTACGGATCGATCCCGTCTTCGGGCCGGGCGAACTCCTCATCGGAGAGTGCCCTGGGCACTTTTCCCGCGTCTTCGGTCGGCTGACACGAAAGTCCGGAGACTATCGAAAGGACGACTGTCACCAAAATGATCCTCTTCATATTCACGGGTTACTCCTGTCGCGTCAAAGTCCCTGTTTTCCCGTCATCCCATCGATGCGCATCTTCAGGACACCGACCCTGTCATAGGCCGCGTCATCGGGAAGTGTTCGTTTTCTTATCGGATCTGGCTCCTTTTCCTGGTGCTCGAGCAGCACCTTGAGCCCGTGTTTTTTCTCTTCGAGGTCGCTCAACGACTTCGATCCTGCCGTTCATCACGACCGAGCGATAGGCATGATCGCATTCACCGTGCTTGTAGCCGTGATCCTCGACCACTGTCGCGCAGGCACGCTGGTTGGCATTGATGAAATCTATCTTCTTGCCTTCATGGGCGCAATGAAAGTAAAGCGTATCGCTGCCGGCATCCCAGCCGTGATTCATCGTC
This sequence comes from Candidatus Krumholzibacteriia bacterium, assembly GCA_963836185.1. Classification (GTDB taxonomy): domain Bacteria; phylum Krumholzibacteriota; class Krumholzibacteriia; order Krumholzibacteriales; family Krumholzibacteriaceae; genus JAUWCL01. Next base: position 1,146,351 of record CAWIIQ010000001.1, on the reverse strand, counting down.
ACGATATACGGTTCCCCTTCACGGCAGAGGGCCACGGCGGCGAATCGTGCCGACGATACGATCGCCCGCATTTCATCGATATCCGTGATCTCCTTCTCCCTGCGCCTGAGGTGATAGCTTTTCATGCGTCTTTCTTCCCTTCCAGCTGCAGCTTTTCTTTTTTCAGCATCGTCAGTTTGTCGAGGTCGACCTCGCCTCTCGGCATGAATCCTTCGCCGAGGACTTCATGTACGCGGCTGATTATCATGAAGGCGTCCGGATCGATCTTCCTGACCCTTTCTACGAGCCTGAATATCTCGCGGCGGCTGACCACCGTGAATATGATGTCTCTCTCTACCCCCCTGTAAAGCCCCTTCCCGTGGAAGGCGGTCGCCCCTCTTCCGAGCCCGAGCGTGATCTCTCTCGCTATCTCTTCGTGCTTGTCGGAGATGATGTAGGCCGACTTCGCGTAGTCGAATCCGAAAATGATCACATCGATCAGCTGCGAGGAGATGAGCAGCAGCAGGAACGAGTATAGCATCAGGACGATGACTGGCGTGTCGGGAGAAAGGTCCTTTATATGTATCGCCAGTCCGGCGAAGCATATGACGAAGAAATCGGTGACGATGATCGTGATCCCCGGCTTGAATTTCCAGCGCTTCCTCGCGATCGCCGCGATGATATCGCTCCCCGCCGTCGTGCCCTTGAACTTGAAGATTATCCCGAGGCCGACGCCGAGGAATACTGCCCCGATGAGGACAAGAAAGAAGAAATCGTTCTCCAGAAGGTAACGGACAGCCTCGCTGTCCTGCAGGCGGATCGACTTGACTATGTCGCCGCGGAAGAAATCGACAAAAAAGGCGTTCACGGTAAATCCCCAGAATGTCCTGAAGCCGAACGACTTGCCCAGTTCGATGATACCCCATATGAAAAGGGGAATATTCAGCACCCACATGAGGATCCCGACGGGGATCGTGTTCCCCGTCATGTAGTGAACGGCCATAGACAGGCCGGTGACCCCCCCGGGCACGACCTTCGCGTCGATGAGAAATACTCCGACACCAAGGGACATGATGACCGCCCCGACAGTGATGAAGAAGTACTCGACGAATGTCCTTCTGAACGATCCTTTCACGATCTCTCCTGAATGGTTACAGTCAGTATGAGGACTATATCTCCGGCCCCATTCTAAATGCCATACACGCCAGCCATCAAGACTCTTTTCATCCACTTGACGGGCGGGAACTTCTTGATTATTGTGCAGTAACGTATAATTGGCCGGCCGGTTGAGGCGGCAAGTACCCGTTTCCATGGAGAAGATGACATGCGCGGTTCGATAATCATACTTCTTTCGCTGCTCCTAATCCTGTCCGCCGGCTGCGGCGGCGGAAATGACAAGAAACTGGATGAGCCTATCTCGGGCCTCCCCGAATATCTGCCCAGAAGCATGGATTTCCATATCTTCTATTATGCCTGGTACGGAACCCCCGAATTCGACGGCGAGTACAGGCACTGGAACCACGCCGTCCTCGCGCGGGACGGAAGCGAGACGGACTCATCGTTCCCCGGCGGGAACGATATCGGCTCGAACTTCTTCCCGAGAAACGGATGCTACAGTTCCAACGATCCGGAGACGGTCGCGAGGCACTGCTTCGAGATCCGGCTGGCGGGAGCCGGCGTGATCTGCGTCTCGTGGTGGGGAGCCGGCAGTTTCTCTGATAAAGCGGTCCCAGGCATCCTCGACGCGGCATGGCAGTACGGGCTCAGGGTCGACTTCCACATCGAGCCTTTCGAGGGCCGCACGGCGGCAACGACCAGAGACGCGATCGCTTATATAGTCGACGAATACGGCGATCACCCCGCCTTCTACAGGACCGACCGGTTCGGCAAAAAGCCGATGTTCTTCATCTACGATTCGTACCTGATCGATGAGGATGAGTGGAAGAGTGTACTGACGCCCGGCGGCGACAACACGATAAGGGGAACGGCGCACGATGCCATAGTGATAGGTCTGCTGGTCGAAGAACAGCACCTCGACTTTATCCTCGATGGAGGCTTCGACGGCTGCTACAACTATTTCGCGATCGATGGATTTACATGGGGCTCGACTACTTTGAACTGGAAAAAGATTTCCGAATGGGCGCTCGATAACGAGATCCTGTTCATCCCCTGCATCGGCCCCGGCTATGACGACACCCGCATCAGGCCGTGGAATTCCGTTAACCGGCGCGACCGCGACCGTGGAGAGTACTATTACGCGATGTTCGTCGAGACCATCAAGATCCAGCCCCCGTTCATCGGCATCACATCGTTCAACGAGTGGCACGAGGGAACGCAGATAGAGTCTGCCGAGCCGATGTCGACAGAAGGATTCGAATACCTCGACTATCAGCCGGGAACGCACGACTTCTATCTTCACAAGACGAGGTCACTGTTCAGTAATTACAAATACACCTTCAACCACTAGTTGTCCACGCCAGCCGGGAGGATCGATGAAAAAGGTCCAGCTTGGATCAGAAGGCCTCCTGCTCCTCTCGGCGGTGATCTGGGGATTCTCGTTTGTCGCTCAGCGCGTCGGAATGCGTTATGTGGGGCCGTTCACCTTCAATGCGGTGAGATTCGCGCTCGGCAGCATTGTCCTGATACCTTTCGCCGTAGCCGCCATGCGGCGGCGGGCGTCTATGAAAACGGATGATGGAACCTCCAGAAAGTACAGCTCTTCTCGGCGGCCTCATCGCTGGAGCAGTGATCTTCATCGGCGTCTCTTTCCAGCAGATCGGCATCCAGTTTACAACGGCCGGCAAGTCAGGATTCATCACAGGCCTGTATGTCGTCCTTGTTCCGATCCTCGGCCTGGCGATAGGCAGAAAGACCTCGGCAGGGACCTGGATCGGGGTGCTTCTCGCCGCCATCGGGCTCTATCTTCTGAGCTTCACCGGAGTATTCTCTATATCGAAGGGCGACCTGATCGTTCTCGGGGGAACTCTTTTCTGGGCGATACACGTGCTTCTGATAAGCGTACTGATCCACAGGACCGACGGGGTCCTCCTCTCGATGATCCAGTTCGCCGCCTGTTCACTTCTCAGCTTCGCGGCAGCCCTGGTATTCGAGACTATCGAGATCGCCGGGATCATCAGCGCGGCCGTCCCGATCCTCTACGGCGGACTGATGTCGGTCGGAATAGCGTACACGCTTCAGGTCATTGCCCAGCGCAGGACCCCTCCCGCTCACGCGGCGATCATCCTGAGCCTCGAGACGGTCTTCGCCGCTCTCGGAGGATGGATCTTTCTTGGTGAAGTGATCCCGGCCAGGGGACTGGCCGGCTGCGCGCTGATGCTGCTGGGGATCATCGTCTCACAGGTCGGCACGCTCAGAGCCCGAGAAAGCGGATTCCCAGGCCGCTCAGCATGATGATCGCGCCTGCCAGTGCGTGTGAATACCTCTCCATCCATCCCAGCCTGACCATCTTCACTCCCGCCAGAGAAAGCATCACAACGGAAAGCATCGTGGCCACGGTGACGACGGAGAAGATCGAGCCGATCAGGATAACGCTCCCCATGTCATGCCTGGCGGCGGGATACATCAGTATAGGGATGAGAGGCTCGCATGGGCCGAGGACGAATATCACGAAGAGGACCCAGGGTGTGTAGTTCGGGCTGCTCTTCTCGAGATGTGCGTGCGCGTGCTCGTCGTGATGGTCGTGAGTATGCTCGTGGCTGACTCCTCCGTTATGGTCGTGCACGTGCCTGTGCGGCCTGTTGAGGACCGCTCGGCGAACTCCCCAGACGAAGTATATCAGCCCGAATACGATCAGGAGCCAGGCCGCGATCTCGCCGCGGAACGATTCGAACGCCTCGAGCTTTGACAGCTGTGTACCGAGGAAGATTCCGGCAAAACCGAGAGCTATGGAACTTGCCACATGCCCTATGCCGCAGAGAACGGTCACGACGGCAGTCTTTGAGTATGACCATTTCCCCGCCCGCGCCATCATGATGAACGGCAGGTAATGGTCCGGACCGAGAAGGGTATGGAAGAAGCCTATCGATGCTGCAGTTATCGCGAGTATCCTGATCTCTTCTGACATCCGGTTCCTTCCCTGGTTCAGCCAAACGCTCCTGCTCAGTACCACGGAATAATATACTGGACGCATGATGTTATCAATATAAAATTTGTGTTACCGCATGGCAGCCGTGCACATTTCGGCTATCTCATTCTTTTGCAGGCATATAAAAAACCCGCCGCATCGAAGCGGCGGGCATATTGTAACGTTTTAACGGTCCCTTCGGCTCAGGAGGCGGTCAGTTTCCTGTACCTGCCGAAGAGGACGAACCAGATTATGGCCGAGACAAGAAGTATCTCCAGGCCGAAGATCGTCGTGGTGAATGACTCGGCGAATCCCTGCGCTACGACATTTGGCGAGATCTCAGTCGCACTGATGATCACGTTAAGAGCACGGTATATCCCGCTGATCTGACCGAGGAAGCCGAACACCGCACTGACCACTCCCCAGAAGAGTATCGCGTGCAGGCCTCTCTCGAGCTTCTGCGGGGAGAGACCCTTCTTCCCCCAGAGATCGATAACCTTTATAACTGTCAGTATTGCGATCGCCAGGGTGATGATGATCATCGGTATCGCGAACGGTCCCATGCTTGCGAAAAAGTAACCCATTTTATTTTCTCCTTCTTTAAGTCAGTCTCTAATTCTCAAAAAGCCATGACATCTCTGCCGCCTCGAGCTTCCTCGCCCTGTTGTCGAGGATGAACCAGGCGATACCCGCTGCGATAGCGGCGAGCAGGGCGGCCATCATCATCGCCGATGAGGAGAGTCCCCATTCGACGATATGACCGAGAGCGCCCGTGGAGTCCGCCATGATCGACCTTGCCGCACTGTACATCTCGAAGGCCAGTCCGGCAAAACCGGTCAGCAGGCAGACGACACCCGCCGCCAGGATCGCGGCCGGTCCGCTGCGGATCCTCCGGGGATCGTGCTGCTTCTTTATATAGAGCCTGTAGATATTTATCAGTGTCATGATCAGGGCGTAGAATGATACCGCCGCGATGGGCCAAACGAATATCGAGGCCGTGCTGAACAGTTTCGCCGTTACGGCCTCCCTGCCCGAATATGCGGCGATAAAGAGTACCAGGGTGACGAGCAGAGCCTTCTCCCATCTCGTCCTCGCCTGGTCGGACAGGGATCCGAGGAACCGCCTCAGCGGCGTTTCATGTACGCGCACGAGATCCTCGAGGGCCTCGTCCGAAAGATCGCACATCTCGATCGCGCGGAGCCTCGCTTCCTCCGGGCTCATCCCCCGCTCGACGCATTCATCGTAGACATCGCCGAGATCGGCCGATATCTCGAGGAGTATCCGGGCCTTTACCGGCTGGGGCAGATCGAGCCTGTCGCTTGTCTTCTGCAGGATCTCCCTGAATCCGTTCATCTTTCCACGTCCTTCATGATCGCGGTGAGATTATCGTAAAACTCCTTCCAGGCCTCTACCTGCCCGGAAGCGTATTTCTTTCCCTTCGAAGTCAGGGCGTACTGCCTCCGTCTCCTCTTCGGCCCCTCGTCGCTCCACGACCCCTTGATCATCCCATCTTTTTCCAGCTTGTGCAGTATCGGGTAGAGGGTCCCGTGATTGAGGCGGAAATAGCTGCCGCTTCTTTCCTCGAGTTCGAGAGCGAGCTGATACCCGTGCTTCGTGCCGCCGCTGAGGATCGCCAGTATCAGGTCCTCGTTGCAGTGCTTCGCCAGGTTCTGTGTCTCTATCCTTTTCCGCTTCTTCATCGGGTGTCCCTCGATGTATCGCAGCTCTATATATCGAACATCTATATAATAACCATGCCGTTCTTTTCTGTCAAGGGGCAGGCATAAAAAAAGGGCGCGGAACTGAGATCCGCGCCCATGATCACAATAAGCTGCCGCCTCTACTAGCCTTCTTCTTCCTTGATATTCCCGAACTTGTAGACAAGGGCCAGTCCGAGCGTCTGCTTGAGGCGCCCGGCGAGGTCGACATCCTTGTCGTAACGCCAGTCGAGGTAGAGGTTCATCGCGAGGTAGCCGGTTATACCGACCGCCAGATTCTGCTCCCACCTGATATCGGGGGTCTTCCAGTAGTCGGCGTTCGCCGTGCCCGCGAGGTTCTCCGATTCGGAGTTGGCCAGGGCCTGGTAGACGTTGAGCTTGCCGGTGTAAACGAGTTTGCCTCCCGCGAAGGGGACCCGGTAGTCCGTATCGAGCATCAGGCCCTCGTCATGCTGGGTCTCCGTGCCCCGCTCCCCTGTATCGATATCGAGTACGTTCCTGTCGACGACCTGCCTGGCGGCGAGGCCGAACCGGATGAGCCAGTGACTCTCCTCGGTCTTGAACAGTTCCTTCGAGATACCGAGCGATTCTGTGAACCTCATCGGATTGACGTACAGTGTACTGTACCGGATCGCTCTTGTCCTGGAACTGGCTCTCGAAACGTGACCGAGCCGTAAGGATCGACCGAATTCCATTTCGTGTATCGGAATATCGTCTCGAGATCGATCTGGTCATCCGACTTCTCGGGATGGCGCCAGTCGCCTGTCTCCGAGTCCTGGCTGTGCGTCATCCCGTACTTGAGCCTCAACAGTGTTCCTGTTGTTCCAGTGCTCGGCGAACTGTTTCGACGCGAGGAAATTGATGTTCCCCACCCAGGTTATGTTCCCGACCTCTCCGCCTGCCCAGTTATCTGGTGTAGTACGACTGGGTCAGGGTAAGGTCGGAGTCGAGATGATATTTCCAGGGCTCGGCCGCGTTAATTATCGCGGGCAGGCCGATCAAAAGGGCGGTCAGGACCGCCAGAGTCCTCAATCTCATTTCTTTCCTTTCAGACGGGGCTCAGGCCGTCTCTTCCCTGTAAAGATGGACGTCCGTCTGCGGGAACGGTATCTCTATACCCGCCGCGTCGAACTCCTTCTTGATCTTCTCGGTCACGTCGAATTTGACGCCCCAGTAATCCTCTTTCTTTACCCAGGGACGAAGCACGAAATTGACGCTCGAATCGGCCAGCTCCGCGACCGCGATCTGGACGGCGGGCTCGGCGAGGATCCGGCTGTCGGCCGCGACGATCTGCTTCATGATCTCGTAAGCCTTGTCGATAGGCGCGCCGTAGCCGATCCCGACGACCATGTCTATCCTTCTCTCATCGAATCCGGCGTAGTTCTTGATGATGTCGCCGTTGATCTTGCTGTTGGGAACGTAGATCTTCACATTGTCGGGTGTGGCGACGATCGTATTGAAGAGCTTGATCTCCTTGATGGAGCCCGCGACTCCCGCTACCTCTACGAAATCCCCGACCTTGATCGGACGGAATACGAGAAGCAGTACGCCCGCGGCGAAGCTCGAAAGCGAGCCCTGCATCGCGAAGCCGATCGCGAATCCGGCGGCGCCGAGTATCGCGACGAACGAGGCCGTCTGGATCCCGAACTTCGACAGGGCGGCCAGGATCGTGAAGATCATGATGCCTGCGTAGACGAGACTGCCTACGAAAGAGATGATAGCCGCGTCGGTCTTACCCTTCTTCAGCATATTCATCACTACGCGTTTGAGTATACCGGCGACGATACGGCCGATGATCAGTATCGCTATCGCGGCGATGACCTTGATGCCGTAATTCCTGCCGAAATCCATCAGAAACTCGGTCCAGTTCTCCATTTCACTCCTCCATGGAGGTTCAGGGTGTCAAAATCTTCTGTACTCTTGATAAAGACGAAGCGCAATAATAATTACAATCCTGATTCGGTTCAATATATTTTTTTAACGCCCTGCGTGAATACCACTTACCAAATCAGGTTGACACGGAGAGTTTCAGTGCTAATATCAATGTATGGAATATGACTCACGCATACCTCACGGTTCGATATCGGATACCTGGCGCTTCCTGCTCGGCTATCTGAACCGCTTCAGCGGCCTTTGATCCGTATCTGCCCGAATATTCTTAACTGACATCATTGCATTTACTTATACCTGTCGGCTCTTGCCGGCCGGCAATGCATCATACGGGAGAGCATTATGAAGGTGATCATACTCGGAGCGGGGCTCGTCGGAGGCCCGATGGCGAGGGACCTGGCCAGGGACGGAGAATTCGAGGTCGCGGTCGCCGACATCAGCAGCAGAAATCTGGCGAAGCTCGACGATGCCCCGGAGATAATCAAGGTACGGGCCGACCTCTCCGACTGCGAAAAGGTGAAAAGCATCGTCGCCGGGGCGGACTACGTGATAAACGCAACTCCCGGGTTCATGGGCCATTCGGTCCTCAGATCGGTCATAGAGGCCGGCATCGACGTCAGTCGATATCGCCTTCTTCCCCGAGGACCCCTTCGACCTCGACGAGCTCGCCCTCGAGCGCGGCGTTACCGCGATCGTAGACTGCGGGGTAGCGCCGGGGATGAGCAACGTTCTCGTATCGTACGCCGCCGGCATGCTCGATGAGGCTTCAAGCGCGCTGATATATGTAGGAGGGCTTCCCATAAGAAGGACCTGGCCCTGGGAATACAAGGCCGGCTTCTCCCCCATCGATGTCGTTGAGGAATACACGAGACCGGCGAGGTATGTAGAGAACGGCCGGCTCGTCACTCGCCCGGCCCTTTCCGATCCTGAGTACCTCGATTTCCCCGGTATCGGGACTCTCGAATCGTTTAACAGCGACGGGCTGAGATCGCTGGCCGACACGATGAAGATCCCTGACATGAAGGAAAAGACCCTCCGGTATCCCGGCCACATCGAGAAGATCGCCGTGCTGAGAGAATCGGGATTCTTCTCGACCGGCGAGATAGAGATAAACGGAACGAAGATAAGGCCCCTCGACTTTACTGCCAGGCTCCTCTTCCCTCTCTGGGAACTCGCGGAGGACGACCGGGACCTGACCGTGATGAAGGTGATCGTGGAGGGAACTAAGGAAGGGGCAGCTGCCGGATACGAATACGATCTCTTTGACAGGCATGACGAAACCTCCGGCGTGCATTCCATGGCCCGGACAACCGGGTACACGGCGACTGTGGCGCTGAGGATGCTCGCCGGAGGAATTTATGACAGGAAAGGGATCATCGCTCCGGAGTTCATCGGTGAAAAAGCGGAATGCGTGGAATACCTGTTCGCCGGATTGAGGGAACGCGGCGTAATATACACGGAAAAGCCGGTTATCTACTCGTCCTGAGGCACGATCGAGGGCCCGGGCATCCTCGGCACCATCTCGATGCAGTTTGTAGGGCAGGTATCGGCGCAGACGCCGCAGCCGTAGCAGCGGTGCCTCATTACGACGAGCACTCCCTCGTCCATCTGGCGCGCCTCGAACCTGCACGCTCTCTCGCACATACCGCACGACGAGCAGCATCCTTCGATCGTCCTCTCGATAAACTGGCCACGCGCCGGTTTATCCTCCGTGCGTTCCGTAAAGAATGAGCAGCAGTCGTCGCAGCAGAGACAGATCCCGTCGAGTTGACCGGCACTACCCCTTTTCGCATATGCCCGGGAAACGAGCCCCCATCTGCGGGCATTCTCTATCAGGTCCAGCGCTTCATCCTTCGAGATCTCCTTTTTTCCCGCCGGATTTACGGGCGCATCCTCACGAAAGCTGAGGCAGACCTCCATAGGGGAGCGCAGGCACTTGCCCTTCTCTTCCCTGCACCAGCAGATCGACACCCAGAATCTTTCAAGAGCGCCGGCGATCTCCTTCGCTTCATCCTTGGTGCATACGAAATGATCCACGGGCTGTTTCCAGCTCACTTTCCCTCACCTCCCGCCAGAAGGAATACTGCGAATGAGGCGAGCCAGTGCTCACCCTCGTAATTGCCGCTCGAGATATGGGGCAGTGTCGCACCGGCGTGAAGACATGCCGACCTTTCGAGGATCTCCCGGCGCGGATCGTCACCGGGAAGAGCCATCGCGATACCTTTCATGCACCACGCCCTGCTCAGGTTGAGACCGTCGAGGTGCACGATCTTCGGATCGCTCCTGTCAGATACCACAGCCGGTTCGAGAAGTGATCCGGGCTGGCCGTAACGAAGCTCCGGCAGAAACCCCGTGAGCCATTTAATATAGTCTTCCTGCGGCAGGATCCGTCTCATCAGGTCGGCGATCATCAGGCATGGGGAAAAGAAATCATCCCCGTCAGGTTCCCACGCGGCCGGGCACTCCGGGATACTTCCGTAAAAATATTCCCTTCCCGTATCGTTTATCAGCCGCGCCAGATCCGCGTTCCCGGTCGACCAGGCATAGTCCAGGGCGAACGAGAGCCCGAAGGCGGTATTGGGGTGGACCCCTCTCTTTATCGGGTAGGTCTGCTTCGGCAGGAACTCGAAGTAGTTCTCGACGATCACATCTACGAGGGGCTGGAGATTCCTCTTCCACTGCTTCGCAGCCGGGTCGGGGCAGCGGCCCGTCTCCTCGGCGAGCTTGAGCAGCCAGGCCCATCCGTAGGTCCGTTCGAACGAGGACCTGCTCTTCTGCCTGAAATAATCGGCCTCGACGAGTATGTTCTCCGCAGAGAGGTTCTCATCGAGAGCCTTCCTTATCTCCTGTGCTTCCGGAATCCCCGGAAAAAGAGACAGGAGCCGTACGAGCATCCAGTGACCGTGCACCGACGAGTGCCAGTCAAAGCATCCGTAAAATGCCGGGTGAAGCACAGCGGGCGGCGCGACCTCACTGCTGTCGTTCATCACGTGGCCCGGCTTGTTCGGGAATTCCCTGTGGACACAGTGGAGCGCGATTCGGGCGAATCCTGACGCGGTCTCTTCGGTCAGGGTGAACTCTTCGAGGCAGTCGACCGGGACTTCACCGGCCGATGCCGCCGAAGCGCCCATCATGATAACGGCGCAGACAGCTGCAGCGAACCTGTTCATCTCTCCTCCGGCAACGGCACGTTCAGGGCTCCCATATCTCGGGGATGAAACTGCCGTGAGAGTTGACCTCTATCCTGTACGGCCTGACTATGACGACGGCGTAATCAGGATCGTCAGGGCCCTTGAATATCTGCGCGATCTCATCGTTCCAGAATGCGTCCTTCTCAGCCTGATCGGTCGACAGCTCGGCCTTTCCCTGTATCTGGAGGTAGTTGGTCCAGTTCATCGGATCGAGCACCCCGCCCGTCATGTGGATCTCTGGATTCTCCGCGATATGCGCGGCCTTCCTCGCGTTGACGAAAGTGGAAAAACGGATCGTCATATCATCGGAACCGACCGCGAATACGTAGCGCACCCAGGGCTTTCCATCCCCGGTCAGCGTCGCGAAGCCGGCGAGAAACGGCTTCCCGATGATGCTCATGATCTTGTCCCTTATCTCTTCCACGGTGTTACCTCCCTTTAAATATCGAGACCATCTTCGTATCCCTCCCGCTCCCGCGGCCGGCTTTGAGTATCTCAACAATAATCCTTCTTGTCCAGATAAAGGGCCTTCGGGAGAGATCGAGGCCCAGTGGGTCGAGGCGGTCGACGGCGTCCGGAAACATTTCATCGCCGACAAGTTCAGCAAATATGTGATCGCAGGCCGCCGCCTGAAGGAATGATCAGTCCACGGCCTGCCTTCCCCTCGCCTTGATGAGGTCCTTCCAGAAAGGCTTGTGCAGGAAACTGTCCTCACCGAGCGAGCATATCCTCTCGAACATCGGCTTTGTCACGGTCAGCGCGAGTATATCGGGCGGCATGAACTTCCTCATCGCGATATCCGTGGCGCCGAGCATCGCCTGCGCGACTGTAAGGTCGTCGAATCCCGGGAGAAGCTGGCCGCACCCCGAGTCGAAAGGCGCCTTCATCGGAAGAGGATCGCCCGGAGCCGCATGGTAGTGCACCGCGTAGACCATCAGGGACAGCTGGTCGGGATTGACGAGGAACGTCACAGTCTTCAGACAGTCGTACTGGCTCTCATTGAGAGGACCGACGAGTATGAACTCGTTCTCCGGCTCGTAGCAGTTCATCGCGTCGATCCACTCCTCCATCAGCTCGCGCGAGGCCTTAAGACCCTCCTGTCCATAGAGAAAATCAATGAACGCCTCCTTCGGCATCGTCCTTACGCCGAATATATGACTCCCGAATCCGCCGCAGCCGATCGATTCCTTCGAAAAAGCGGCGGTCTTCCCCTTGAGCCAGCTCGCGATAGAAGGCGAAGACGCAGGTCTGCTTTCCCGGCTTCGGCTCGACGATAGGCTCGAAGGGGGATCTGTCGGGAGCATCGTACATCCCGATCAGACGGTAGCTCTATCCCGGCTATCCTGAGAAATTCAGAGGGGTCATGAGTCATCGGTGCTCCTTTCGACGTTCAATTCTCTGCCTGGCTGCTCTATTCGACCTTCTGCCTTATCATTATCAGCACCATCTTGAACCTCTCGGCGGCCCTCAGCGAGTGCGGCCTGCCGGCGGGCATGATGATCATCTCCCCGGCACAGACGTCTATCGCCTCTCCGGATATTGTTATCTCGGCCTTTCCATCGATGACGTGCACGAGGGCATCGAACGGCGCGGTGTGCTCGCTGAGACCCTCACCCGCGTCGAAGGCGAATACGGAGACGGTCCCGATCTTCTTGTCGATGACTGTCCTGCTGACTACCGAGCCTTCCTGGTACTCGGCCAGCGCCGCCGCCTGACGGGCTATACCGGGATCGAGGCCTTTCTTTTCACCGTCCATGAGATTGCTCCTCTTTCGAGAACCCTGGATTTCGATACCGGTCGATGTTACAATCGCCTCGTCCGTATTTCAATCGTTTACACCATAACGAAGGAGATTCAGATGAGATACCCGGTCCGTTCCGCGATTGTACTGGCCTGCGTTTTCATGATCCTCGCCGCTCCGATCTCCCCGTCAAGGAGCCAGACGGAGATCGTTGTAACGGAGGCGGCTGACGGCCTCTACTTCCTCACAGGTGTCGTCGGAAACGTAGCCTTTCTTGTCACGGATGAAGGGGTCCTCGTAGTCGATTCGGGGACAAAACCGGCGCACGGTGACGCGATACTCGCTGAGATCGCGAAACTGACCGACAGTCCGGTCAAGTATCTCATATTGACCCACTATCACATGGATCATGTGCTTGGGGCCCAGAGTTTCCCCGAGGATGTGACTGTAATATCTCACGAGAACCTCCCTGTTAACCAGAAGACATTCAACGAGCCGAACCTCAAAAAGATGGTCGAAGAAGCGTATCCCGCGCGCATCGAAGAGGCTGAGGAAAAGCTCGCATCTCTCGATGGCGCCGGCGAGGAGGAACTCGCCGAGGCCGCGAAGGCCGTAGAGAAGGCGAAGAGCGACCTCGCCGAGGTAAGTGAGATCGTGCTCGTCTACCCCGACAAGACTTACTCCGACGCGATGTCGATAACCCTGGGAAGCCATGAAATAAGGCTTATCTACCCGGGCGCCTCTCACACGAGCGGAAACACCCTCGTCCATTTCGTCGATCTCAAGGCCGTTCATATGGGCGACATGCTCTTCTACATGCGTCATCCTTATATCGACTGGAAGGCCGGCAGCGACACGGAGAACTGGATCGCCTCTCTCGAGAGAGTATCAGGCTGGGATGTCGAGGTAGTCATCCCAGGGCACGGCGAATTGACCGACAAGAGCGGGCTCGCCTGGAAGGTGGAGTACCTGAGCGATCTGCGAGCCGAAGTAGGTGAAGCAGTAAAGTCGGGACAGTCGCTCGATCAGGCGAAGGAATCGGTGAAGATGGAGAAGTATTCCGGGCTGCCGTGGGCCTACATGCTCGACGCCGGTGTCGAGGCGGTCTACAACGAGCTGACGGGTGTGGAGCGCTGACGGAACGGATCTCACTGCAGGATGACGAGACTTACAGCCATTATCGCCATGCCGGCAAGAAGGCCGTATAGCGCGATGTGGTGCTCGCCGTACTCCTCCGCGGCGGGGAGAAGCTCGTCGAACGAGATGAAGACCATTATCCCCGCGACTGAAGCGAAAAGCACGCCGAAGACAGTATCATCGAGATAAGGCATCAGGATCAGGTAGCCGATGACCGCCCCGACCGGTTCTGCGAGCCCGGACAGGAACGACCACGAGAAGGCCTTCTTCCTGTTTCCTGTCGCGTAGAAGATAGGCACCGATACGGCGATTCCTTCAGGTATGTTGTGTATCGCGATCGCCACGGCGATCGAGACGCCGAGCGCCGGGTCCTTCAGCGCCGCCGCGAATGTCGCCATCCCCTCGGGGAAGTTATGCACCGCGATCGCGATCGCGGACAGCACCCCCATCCTCAGGAGCCTCGGATCCCTCTCCCTCGCCTCATCCGACATCTCTTCGAGCATGTGCAGCTCGTGAGGATTCTCGAACGAGGGAACGAGCCTGTCGATCATCGCGACGACAAGCATCCCGCCGAAAAACGAGAGAAGCACTATCCATCCCCCCGTCGGGTTCCCAAGCTCGGCGGTCAGGGAATCCCGCGCCGCTCCGAGGAGTTCTATCATCGATACGTAGATCATGACCCCGGCGGAAAACCCGAGTGAGAGGCAGAGAAGCTTCTTATTCGTATGCCTGGCTAGAAAAGCTATCGCGCTCCCGACGCCGGTGGACAGGCCGGCAAGAGCGGTAAGGATAAGGGCGAATACGACACCGTCGTTCATTCCTGCTCTCCCGCCCTAGTCTCTACGAGGCTGTCGTAAGCGGCGGCATAGGCCGTTCCGGCAAGCGGTATCATGATAAACTGGTAGATCAGGAGCATGACCATGCCGATGTTTCCCTCAGGCTCGAGCAGGCCCGGCAACAGGAAGATCATGCCCAGTCCCCCGATTATGAGATGGAGCAGCAGTACCTGCAGCCTGCTGCCCTCGGTTATCATCGAGCTGAAGTCGAGCGCTTCGGACACATCGAGCTTCCTGTCCACAAGAGCGAATACCCCCATCCCGAACCTCGCCAGTACGTACAGCCCGGGGATTATGAAGAAAAACAGCCCCGCTGCAGTCATCAGAGACAGGAGTATCGATACCATCCAGGTCTGGCCGAATCGGTTGAAGGGCTCGAAAATTATAGCCGGCGAGACATCCTCCTCGCGAACGAGCTTCAGGCAGAAGAGGTTCCACCCTCCCTGCAGCACGAGACCGATCGTAAGCTGGACCGCGAGAGCGATGTAGTACCCCCCCGGCAGCATCCCGAGGAAGACGCCGACAAGTGAGAAGAGAAGCATGATGACGAGCCCTCTCATGACGATGTTCGGACGCGTCTTCAGGATATGCCAGGCGCAGGTGAACCATCCCGGCACTCCGACTGTATATTCACCGCTCATCAATAAGGTCCTCGCTTTGATAAAACCGTCTGTCCTTTTCCGTATATCATAAAAAAAGGCGCCCGGCCAATCATAAGTGACTGCCGGGCGCCTGATCCAGCGATGCGTTTACAGGGCCTTCTTCCGGGCACCTTGTGCCATCGGAGCCTCGAAATGTCTGTAGGCCGACTGCAGCATGAAGTACCCTGCCACGCAGACGGCGGAGAAAACGATCCAGAGCGTCGCGAGTCGAGAGCGGGATCACGTCTGCAAGCCTTCGCATATAGATAGACGGGACCGCCTCCACGAACGACGGTTCGCACAATCCCGCCTTACCGGCAAGAACGACCGACATGATCACGAGAAATATCATGATCACGGCTCCGGGCAAGATGAGATTACCTGGATGCTTTCCTCCATGTTTTCCGCCGTATCCGATCTGAAACGCAATTATCACAGAGTAGAATGCGGCGGAGATGATCCCCGCGAGAGCGAACACCCTGCTCCTCGTATCTGAAGCCCTGCCGACCGACTCCTTCACACTGCAACAGCCTTCCCCGGCACCGGCGATGAATTCCTCATCGAGATCCTCGTATTTCTCGAGCGGGTCCCGCTCTATGCCATGTATCGCTTCAACGGCCCTGTCTATCTGAAGGGCGATGAATCTCGGGGAACTTTCAGGTCCCGTGTCAAAAGGCTTGTATACATATCTTCGCGATCCAGCGAAGAGAGGATGAGCCTCCGGCATGTGAAACTCACCCCATAACGACGTGAGAACCGGCGGCGGACCGTCCTCCGTCATCTCGTAGAACTCCTTCGGGATATCGCAGCCTGCCGCCGGAAAAGCTGATAAGCCTCTGCTCCTGCGGCTGCACAGCTATGCTCAGATAACCGAATCCCATCCCGAGGATGATCGCGAAGATGATCGGGGTCATCGTCATCCCGAAGAGCAGGTTCCTCGAGACAGGAAGGAAATCGACCTTTTTCAGCACCTGGATACTCTGCATCAGCGCCGCGTATATCCAGATGAACCCGAAGAGCCACCATGGATTTTCCCTCGCGCCGTTGTAGATACGACATCACCGCCATCATCGCGTAGAAGACAAGAAGCAGGCAGTCTATCCAGTAGTTCCACCTGTTCACCACCACGCGGGCAAGTGTCAGATAGAGCCGCGTCTTTGTCAGCGCCGGGGAGACTGTGACAACAGAAGCGGGGCTGCCTTTTTCCGAAGCCTCGGCGGCCGGCAGCGTACCCGTCTCGACAGCGCCGTCCCTCTCCGGTTCAGCCGGCATGGTGGAAAAGGAAGGAGGCAGGTTCATCTGTATCCACATCACGATGACCAGGCCGCGCCAGGAGGAACAGCCACGAGGCCCATGTGACCCCGACTGTGACCATCGCGGCGAAGACCACGACAGCAGCGATGAAACCTGTGTAGGCTGCGTAAGAGCCGAGCCTGGTGATACGCCCCAGTTCCAGCATCGGCAGCTGGAGAAGCATCGTAAGCATCGCCATCGCCGAGCATGTGTGAAATCCCAGTCTTAGAGTGAAACTGTCGAGGTAGAACGGCTCTCCCCCGCCGGGCGCCCTGAAGGCGGTGACGATCGTGACAAGGATTATCGGCAGCTGGGATACGAACAGCATCGACAGGATCCGGGAGAGCCAGACCCTCCTGGTAGAGAGCGGCAACGTCATGCACATCATAGAGCTCTTCGTCCTGACCCCGGTCATGATGACGATGAACACGAAATAGGCGAGGGCCGTAAGGTAGAGCAGGTCGAACGTAATCGGCCTGCCTCCAAACTCCCCCCATGTCATCAGCGAGCCGGGTACCTGAAAGACGTGGAGAAACAGCGCCAGGACGAAGGCTACCAGTTGGGCGATGTACCACTGGTCTACAGCCCTGTCGTACCTGATCAGCCTGAAAATCGAAACGTTTCCGTCCGCGTAAGTATTCACAGCTGACCTCCCACGAGTTCTATGAACATCTCCTCGAGGTCCGCCCTTCGGCAATTCACATCCTTTACTCCGAGCTCCCTCTCGATGATCGAACCTGATTCCTCCGGCCTCGAACTGAATACGGCGTGCATGATTTCGGCCCGTTCCCTCACCGCCATGCAGCCGGCCAGCTGCCTGACTCTGTCAGAATCGATCCCTTCGGTAAGCGGAAGCAGGCAGAGCGAATAGTTCTCCCTCATCGAATCGAGATCGCTGTCGATCATGATCCTCCCCTCATGGATGAGGACGACGCGCCTCGCGAGCCTCTCGACGTCGGTCATATAGTGAGACGAGAAAAGGATCGTGGAGCCTGTCTCGTTGAGCATCTGTATCGATGTCTCGAGGAACTCTCTCCTCGCCATCGGATCGAGCCCGCCGGCAGGCTCATCGAGGATGAGCAGCTCGGGACGGTGACTGATAGCGCAGACCAGGGCTACCTGCCTCGCCTGCCCCTTGCTGAGCGAACGGATCTTCGAGTCAAGGGGCAGGTCGAACCTGCCTGACGAGCCCGGTCTCGAGGTCCTCATCCCAGCCCGGATAGAGGCTCTTGTACAGCCCGATGATCTCCCTCACCCTCAGATACTCGGGCAGGACCTGGTCCTCTGAGACGTACCCGATCCTTCTCTTTACATCCTCTGGCCTCTTTCGCGGATCCATACCGAAAACACTGACGCTCCCTTTCTGCGCTTCGAGCATCCCCATCGCAATCCTGAGCAGTGTGGTCTTGCCGGCACCGTTGCGCCCGAGCAGACCGACGACATCACCTTTTTTCACCGACATCGTCACCCCGTCGAGAACGTCTTTTCCACTGACGAAGGATCTGTGGATCCCGCTGAATTCTATGACTGTCATGACTGCTCCTCCTCTTTATCCGATTCTTTCTTTTCCGGCTGGCCGTCGATGGACCTCCCGAACATATCGATGAATATCCCTACCGCCTCGGTGGGACCGATTCCGAGCTGTCTCGCTACTGTCACTGATGACGCGAGACTTTCCCGGAGTTGCTCGGTTCTGCGTTCCATGCTCCCCTGCTGACCCATCTCACTGACGATCAGCGGCCGGCCAGGGCGTCTTTCGATCTCACCGTCTCTTTCGAGAAAGCTGTAGGCCTTGCTGATCGTCATAGGGTTGACCCCCAGCTGCTGGGAAAGCACCCTGGTCGAAGGAAGCTCATCACCCGGTTTGAGCATACCGCTCGATATATGGAACCTGATCTGGTCCATCAGCTGCCTGTAGACGGGTACCCCGCTGTGCGGATCCACTACTATGAGCATCTCGCTGTCCTTTCGGGTTCGCCTCCATGGCGCAATAGTGAATTAGTATAGTAATACACTCATATCGACAATATATCCACGAACAGTGTATATGTCAAGTAATACACCTTGAAAAAACGCAGATTTTTCACATCTTATTTAATAAGAGGTGGTTATACATTGGGGCGTGGTCCCTGCCTGGTCGTTATTCAGCTCTCCGGGCAGCGATGATCGCCTTTTTTCGCTCTCATGCCCTATGCCGCAGAGGGCCTGATGAACCTTCCAAGCACGAGTCCGGCGACGATCCAGATCGTAACGTCATAGATCAGCCCGGTAAGGGCGTAGTCCCATGGATAGAAGAACCAGATCGCGTTCGTCAGATTCGAGAAGAAGGCCATACCAAGTCCGGCCAGCCCGGCGAAAATGATCCTCGACCCGTACGTGACGAGACTGCCTCGTACCATATGCATCAGAAGCGCGAGCAGCACGACTGAGAACAGGTTGTGTATCAGGCTGTAAAACAGCGAGGTCTTGTTCATCTCCACCATACCCTCGCGGTGATAGAATATCATCGCTATCGGGCCGCGCGAGTATAGCCGTTGCATCTCGGCCTTCTCGAGGTGAGACGAGGGGAGCATGTACAGGCCGCTTTCAGTCATATTCTCTTTCATCAGGTCCTGTAAGGCTTCGTCGGCTCCCGTATCCTTCAACATCCTGTTCGGCAGAGGATTCATCCAGAATGCCGCTCCCCAGACGAAGATCGCCAGTGTGGCGAGGACTATCGCGAGAACTGATTTTCCATTCATCGATCAACCTCCTTTATTCGAAATCACGTACAGCTTCGAGCATGGCCTTCTCGGTCTCCGGCTCTCCCATCGAGTGCCCCGACCTCTCCGTGATGATGAGCTTCGATCCGGGGAGCCTCTCATGGACCCTGAGAGCGAAAAGAGGGGGGCAGATGACATCGTAGCGGCCGTTTATCAGTGTGATGGGCACTCCGGCGAGCACCGGCGCCCTGTCAAGAAGCTCGCCCTCTTCGAGAAAGCAACTGTTTGCCATGTAGTAGTTCTCGATCACGGCCAGTCCGAGAAGTATCTTCCTGCCACTTTCGGTGCTCCACCATTTCTCACCATCGATGAACCGGGGCTCTAGCGTCGCTATCCCCCCCTCGTACTCGACCCACGCGATGCTCAACCTCTTCTTTTCCTCATCGCTTCCCTCGAGGATACTTTTGTAGATGTACTCGGGCGATATGCACGGGGATTTCTCAGGCATGACCGCCTGAAGGGACCTGTACACGTCGGGGAAAAAGTACTCTGCACCACCGCAGTAATAATGCTCGAATTCCTCGGCGGTCGCGGTGAATATCCCCCTGAGGATCATACCCTCGACTTTATCCGGATAAGTCACCCCGTACGCGAGCCCCAGGGTCGACCCCCACGATCCGCCGAAGAGGATGATCTTCCCGGCCCCGGCATGCTCCCTGAGCTTCTCGATATCCTCTACGAGGTCCCATGTTGTGTTGCCCTCGAGCTCGAGAAACGGCTTTGAGTTCCCGCAGCCGCGCTGATCGTGCAGAACGATGTGGAACTTCTCCGGATCGAAGAATCGCCTGTAGTACGAGACCGATGCCGCCCCGGGCCCCCCGTGCAGGACAAAGACCGGTTTGCCCCCGGGATTGCCGCAGAACTCGTAATATATCTCGTGCGTATCCGACACCTTGAGATATCCCGTCTCGTAAGGTTCCAGCTCCGGCCAGAGTACCGGCCCTTCTTCCTCATGCCGGGCGCAGCCCCCCGACAATACGACCACGATCAAAGTCAGGCATATCCACGCGGCTGATCTCTTCTTCATCTTTCCCTCCCGGAATCATCCAGTGTCCTCTGGTAGATGTCGACGTCAAGCAGGCGCCCGAATTTCGTGCCGACTTCCCTGAGCTTTCCGACATGTGAAAAATCGAATTCCTCGAAGAGGTGCACGCTGATATCGTTTCCTTCCGTGATCCTGGCGATCATGGCGTGGATACCCTTCCTCATCCCGGCCTCGATAACAGCACCGAGCAAAGTGCGCCCGAATCCCTCTCCCCTCTTTTCGCTGTCGATATAGACCGATACCTCCGCCGTCGCGGCGTATGCCTTCTTGGGCGAATACTCGTTGAGCGAAGCGTACCCCACGATCCGTCCCTCTGACAGGCATACGACCACGGGATAGTCCTCGCCGTGCTTTTCGAACCAGCGCAGCATCTCCTCGACGCTCTTTATCTCCAGGTCGAATGTCGCAACCGTATTGAGGATCGCGTCGTTGTATATCTCGGTGATCGCCGGTATGTCGCCTTTCGTCGCCGGCCTCAGTTCGATCATCGATCTGCCCTCCCCGATGGAATCACGTATGTCGAGATAACCGCTACAGCGGCGGCAAAGACGAATGTCGTAAAGCGTGCTGTAAGCACCTTCTCCATCCCCGTGACGTTCCAGACGATTGTAAACAGCATTCCCGCGATGATCGTGATGACTACCGCCTTTCCGTGATACCTCTTCCAGAAGAGCGTCAGCAGGATCACGACCGAGAATGTCGATCCGATCCCGGCCCATACGAATCCCACAAGCGTATATATCAGCCTCGACGGGAATATGTAGGCGACGCAGAGGGCGATAGCGGCCAGGATCGCAGTCGTGACCCTCGATCGTGAAAGATCGCTCAGCCTGTGCGCCTTTTTCTCCCCGATCGCGCCGATGAGATTCTCTGAAAGTTCGGTCGAAGAGAGGATCAGCAGGGAATCGGCAGTCGATATCATCGCCGCTATAGCGCCTGTCACGAGGATCGCCGCGATGATATCGGGGAAGATCCTGAACATCACCATCGGCATCACGAACTCGCAGTCCTTCAGACCGTCGGGGCCGAATATCGCGAGGCCGATCCAGCCGATCGCGAGCGCGCCGCATACGCGAGAACTGTCCAGGCTATCCCGATGTTTCTGCCGAGCCGCGCGTTCCGCGTATCCCTGATCGCCATGAACCTCGTGCTGAGCTGGGGCTGGCCTCCGAGGTACCCGAAGAACCACGATAGGCCTCCCATTATCCCCGCCCCCGCCGCGAATCCTGAAAAGGCGCCGGTCATCGAACATCTCGCCGGCCCGGAGAGCCTGAGAGCCTCGGGGACCGAGCGTGCGAACACGTCGGGCGCCTTCATCAGGTATATGAACCCTGCTATCGGGCCGACTACCAGCGCGACGATCATCACGATCGCCTGAACGACATCTGTATATACGACGCTCCTGAATCCACCGTATATCGTGTAAGGGACTATGATCACGGCGGTGATCAGCATCCCGAGCCTCGGATCGAGCCCGAATATTGTAAAGAGGGTCTTCCCGCCGCCGAGGAACTGCGCCCCGACATAGAAGAAGAAAAAGAAGACTATCGTGAAACTGCCTGCGATCCTTATCCACTTCTCGAACTCGCCGTGCCGCCGGGCTATATATTGCGTGAACGTGTTGATCTCGTACTTCTCGGCCTCGTCGCGCAGCCGCCAGGCGATCCCTGCCCAGGCGGTGATTATGCCGGCGACGCAACCGATCGCCGTCCATGTCTCGAGAAGGCCTGTCGCATACGCAGCTCCGGGCAGGCCGAGCAGGGCCCAGGAAGATTCACCCGTCGCCCTTTCGGAAAGAGCGGCCGCCCAGCCGGGAAGGTTCCTTCCAGCGATCGAGTAGTCGGCCTCTGACTTGACCTTTCTACCCTGATACAGTCCCCACAGGATGACAAGAGAGAGATAGGCGATCATTACCGCCAGGATCTGTCCCTGGTGCTCCATCCCTTATTTCCCCTTCTCTCCGGCCGTTCCCGGCACACGGCAGCTGAACTGGAATATCATCCCGGCGATGCTCAGTACGATCCATGCGAGGATGACTACCGGATTCGTCTCGCGGAGGCTTTCGACCAGCATGAACGGATCGCGGAAGAGGTCGGTCGGGATTATCCCTGTGCCGAAGAAGTAGAAGCCGCCAGTCACCACGCTCCACGCGCCGATCAGCGCTGTTGCGATTATGATCACCGGTTTCTGGAAGAAACAGGCCAGGAATCCTACGAAGATCGCCGCGATGATCGGGATGATGATGACAAATTCGATGTTGATAGCGGTCGCTATAAGAAATCCGAGCTGCCAGCCCGCGAGGGCGCCGAGCAGGAAGAGCCCGATATAATAGAACGCCAGAGAGAGAGAAGCGCCGATGAGCCCGCCGAATACAGCCAGAATCACGAGGACTATCATGTTAGCCGTATATTGCGCTCCGAAATGGTAGAAAAGCACGGCGCCGGCG
The DNA here is from genome assembly GCA_963836185.1 of Candidatus Krumholzibacteriia bacterium. GTDB lineage: Bacteria > Krumholzibacteriota > Krumholzibacteriia > Krumholzibacteriales > Krumholzibacteriaceae > JAUWCL01. The sequence continues at coordinate 1,123,588 of CAWIIQ010000001.1, read as the reverse complement.
ATAAAGCCCGCAATGCCCAGAACGACCTTGAAAAGACGGTAGCCCCAGAAGCATACGATAATTCCGGCGATGATCGAGAAGATGGCGAAGGCTCGCTGTGATTCAAACATGTCCCGGCTCCTTTCTGTTGTCAGTATCTGGATTATACAGGCGGCCGGCGCCGCTCTTCCAGAATTAATATCAATATTGGGCGCGGCACATTCGACTTGTCACGGGGGCTTTTACCATCCTATGATTCGGGCCGTAACGGCTGTCGCGGTTCTGTCAGGGGAGAACTATGAATCCGATAAACGGTATCAGGAGAGTGATAACCTTCCTCACCGTCGATATCTGGAAGCTTCGTCTCGAGGACCTTTCGAAAGTCCGGGCGCTGCTGGTAAGCCAGCTCAGGATCCTCGTCCTCTCGCTGAAGGGATTCCAGGAAGACAAGCTGAACGTCAGGGCGTCGGCCCTGACCTACTACTCGCTGCTGTCCATCGTGCCCGTCGTAGCTATCGTTTTCGGGATAGCGAAGGGATTCGGATTCGACAAGATGATCGAGGACACTCTCTACAAGAACTATCCCGGGTACGAGACAGTGATAGCGAAGATAGTCGAGTACGCAAATTCGCTGCTGGAAACTACTCAGGGCGGGATCGTAGCGGGAGTCGGTATCGTCGTCCTGCTTTATACACTGATAAAGGTCCTGGGGAACTTCGAGGCCGCCTTCAACGATATCTGGAACATCCACAAGGACCGCAGCATCGTTCGCAAGTTCAGCGACTACACGGCCATTCTGATAGTGACTGTCGTCGGCCTGATCATCTACACGAGTCTCTCGGGGTTCATCTCGACCCGGCTTATCTCGCTTCTCGATTCGACGGTACTGCGCGATGCCCGGGGCCCTGTCTCATGGCTGATCTTCAATATCCTCCCGTTCTTCCTGATATGGGGGCTGCTGACATTCATCTATATCGTTCTTCCCAACACGAAGGTCAGCTTCAAGTCAGCCTTCTACGCGGCGGTCGTGGCGGGAACCTCTACCGTCTCGTCCAGTGGATCTATATCGCCTTCCAGATCGGGGTATCGAAAAACAACGCTATATATGGAAGCCTCGCCGCCCTCCCTCTTTTCCTGATATGGATCCAGATGAGCTGGCTGCTGGTGCTCGTCGGGGCGGAGATATCGTTCGCCATACAGAACGTCGGCATGTACCAGTCCGAGATCGACTCACTTCACATCAGCTGGCGGAGCAAGAAACGTCTCGGCCTTCTCGTTGCCTGGAAGGTGATCAGAAACTTCGCCGACGGCCTCGCACCTATGACCGCTGTGGAGATCGGGGAAGAACTGGGAATGCCCGTCCGCCTTGTCAGACAGATCCTCTCGGAACTTGCCGATGAAGGGATGCTGTCAAAGACTGAGAGGGTCCAAGGGACAGGATCCGGCTTTTCAACCGGCATGCGACATCAATCACTTCACCGTGAAATGCGTAGTCGACACGCTGGAGAAACTCGGCAGCGATACTGCTCCCGCGAACGACTCGCCGCAGTTCGCCAGGCTGACCGCCATAATGGATTCGTTCGGCGAAGCGATGGAGAATTCTCCGGAGAATGTCCTTCTCAGGGATATCTAGGACCCCGCGCGGAAGCATCAGTGGATATAACTTCCCCCGTTGATATCTATCGAACATCCTGTCGCGTGATCGAGTCTTCCCGCCGCGATAAAGGCCACGAGCGGAGCGATATCATCAGGATCCTGTCATCTCGTCGAGCGCAAGTTCGTTCGCCACCATCTCGTCGCCATGTTTCTCGAGGTACTTTTCGGTCATCGGTGTACGGACATATCCGGGAGCGATCGTAAACGACTTGATCCCTTCCTTGCCGAACGACCTGGCGATCGATCGGCTCAGGGATATCATGCCGCCTTTTGACGCGGCGTACGCGAGATAGTCGGCCGTCTCACCCCTGAACGCAGCCCTCGAAGCGATATTGACTATCCTTCCCCCGCGTCCGCTGAAATGTTCTATCGCCGCCCTGCAGAGAACGCCGGTCGAGGTCAGGTTGACCGCGATCGTGCTCTCCCAGACCTTCATCCAGTCTTCGTACCCGCCGGCTGGATGCGCCGGGATGAAAATACCGGCGTTGTTGACGAGCAGATCGATTCCTCCAAGGCTCTCCGACGCGGTCACGAACAATCTTCCGGCGGCCTCAGGATCGAAGAGGTCGGCTTCGAATGCCGCGGATCCGTTTGCGAACCGTTCGGCCATCTGCCGGGCCTTCTCGCCTCCGGTGTTGTAATGCACTCCCACCACGGCTCCGCATTCGGCCAGTGTTACCGATATCGCCTCGCCTATTCCGCTGCTCCCTCCCGTTACAAGCGCCTTTACTCCGGTCAGATCTATCTTCATATCGGGTCCTCTCTTTTGTTGATGCCTTCCCGCGGATATTACACCCGCGACCGCACTTCATCAATGCGATTCGCCCGAATACGCAACAGCCGGGGCCTTTCGGCTCCCGGCTGTACCGCGGGCTGAACAGAATATATCTATGAACCCGTCAGACAGGCCCGATCCTTTCGAACCTTGGACGCAGACCTTTGATATCGAACGAGAACCATCTGGCGAAAAGTTCACCCTCCACGTTGACGAGAGGCAGGCATCCCCATGCCCTGCTGTCGTAGCTGTTGTCCCTGTTGTCGCCCATCACGAAGATATGTCCCTTCGGCACCACGACCGGCGGAACATCGGCCATGTAACTCCTGCCCGGTATGTGCTGAACGGTATATTCCCTGCCGCCGAGAGTCTCCCTGTAGAATTCTATACCGTTTTTCGTTCCGGTCTGTTCCCCGGTCGCTGCCTGGCCGTTCACGAACAGCCTGCCGCCGCGCATCTCGATGATGTCGCCCGGGATCCCGATGACTCTCTTCGTATAAAGCTCCCTTTCGTTCTCGGGGAACTTGAAGATGACCATCTCGCCCCTTGACGGAGATGCCCCATTCGATCACGCTGGTCTTCGTAAACGGGACCTTCAGCCTGTAGGCCAGTTTGTTGGTAAAGAAGAAGTCACCCTCGAGGATCGTAGGATTCATCGATCCGGTCGGCACGTGATAGCTCGCGAAAACCGAGGACCTGACACAGACGAGAACGAGCAGGAAAGCCACGTAGAAGACAAAATCCCTGCTTCGGACATATCGTAAGACATTTTTCATCTCTCACCTCTCGAATGACACCCGTACGCTCTTCTATTTCTACGTTCTACTGGCTTACAGGTTTCAGGTTTATTCAAGAGGTGGGATCTTCAGGAGTAGATGCTCTATCTTTGCCGCTGGACTTTCTTTTCGCGAAAACATCCTTAGCCGCGTACATCGCGTTGATCGACCTGGGAAATCCCGCGTACACGCTCATCTGCAGGATCACCTCCACGACTTCCTGCCTGGAACATCCAAGATTGAGTGCCGCGTGTATATGCACGCGCAGCTGCGGCTCACAATCCCCCATGGCCGCAAGCGCCGCGATAGCAGCCAGTTCCCTTGTTTTCAGATCGAGTCCCGGACGGGAATATATGTCGCCGAAAGGATATTCTATCAGGTAACGGCCGATCTCGGGGACAAGCTCTTCCAGGTCATCGACAGCCTTCTGGCCGCCCTTTCCGTCGACTTCCCTGAATTTATCGAGTCCTCTCTCGTATCTGTCCTTACTCATAACGATCCTCCTTCGCTCGCCGTCACTGAAGGAGCTTCTCGCTGCCGACGCCGGTGACGCTGGTGACTGTCCACCGTCCATCGACAAGCTGTACCCTGAGGCTCACCATTGGACTCTCCATGTTGTACCCGAATCTCTGGCAGGTCACATTTGCCTCCTCTTCCGAGACAGTTTTGAAATCGACCGCCTCGAAGCGTACCCATATGCCCTTTGTCTGAGGGAGTCCCTCGTAACCATACCTCGATTCCTCCATCTTCGATCCAGGCAGAACCTGCGCAAACAGATCATTGAAATAGTCCATGAAATCCCTGCTGGGATCCTCTCCGAGCACGGTCAGAAAGATATATGTGTAGTCGTATCCGTACTTATCGTTATCAATGGCCATAAACTTTCGGAGCGCGACGGCTATGATGAGATCATTACCGGCCAAAGCGGGCGGCTCTGCCTGGAGCTGTTCCCTGCAGCCTGTACCGCAGCACGCTAGAACGATCCCGGTCAGTACGACAAACAAAATCGATCTCTTTATCATGACTGCCTTTCATATGGAAATTGCCTGCAGCTATTTCTGTTCAGGCTCGATATATCGCGGTTTATCGCCTTCTCCCCGCTGTTCGATGTACAGGACCCAACCCTTCTCGGCCAGGAATCTCTGCCGCTCCGCCGCCTCTTTCTTGGCGGGATACAATCCCTCTTCGACGAAGTACTCTCCTTCGGCGTCCCGGATTATCCGGGAGCCTGATGCCCCGGCTCTGATCAATTCTTCCTGGAAATGGCCCAGACGTTCTCCATGTGGCCAGGATGAGGACCGGAGTGAGAATACCTTCTCGGGTCCACCCCGGCTTCCCCCCGGGGGCCTCCCGGATATCGATGACGATGACTGCCGGGTCGTGCTTCTCGAAGACTTCGAATTCCGTGTCGGGTTTGACGTCGAACGCGAACATCGCTCCGGAATCGTCGAGATAGACGATCCTGTAGAATCCCGCAACCAGGGCCGCGGCAGGCAGATGAGGCGGTTGAGCGCTGAACATCCTTGTGCCGCTTACCACGACCAGCAGCCGCGCGGGAAAATCCTCCCTGGTGACGCTGAAGCGGCACGGCACTGCGACAGGGCTAGCGTTTTGACTGTCGCCCCATTTCGCCTCATGGATCCGTATCTCGATACGCTCAAACCCTTCATGTGCTGACCACTCGATATCATGAACGTCCCTGCCGTCGGTCACCTCACCGCCGGTAAAAGAACCACGTGCCAGGTATGTCCCTCTCTTGCCCTCTGCTGCTATCGTATCTACGGTCGATACGGCACGGCCGGGAGATCCCTCGCTCGCCGTACCGCCGTCCCCGTCCCCGGCGCAGGCCTGAAGGAAGATCAACGAAGCCAGTATTAAATATCCGGTCTTCAGAATCGCTCCCTCAGCTCTTCGGGGAGACATTTCCTCGCCACGGGCCACCACTCAGGCGGCTTGGAGCGTTCCTCCGGATTCCAGTGGCCCACATAGACGGCATCGTCCTTCTCGCATACGAAGTAGTAGAACTCGTTGCTCGAGCACCCTGTCGAGCATGTCCCCCAGGCGTCCCTGAAGAGATAATCTATTCCTGTATCTGTCCTGCGCGGGTATATGTTTGCTGAATCGCCCACGTGCCCGACACATTCGGCGGAGATCACGTGCGGCAGGCCAGCGTATTTTCCGGCCAGGGAACGATAATCAAGCAGTCCGTCGAAATAAAGATAGACCTTCCTCAACTTGTCGACAGTCCTGACGTCGTACGGGAGGTATCGGTCGTTGAGCTCGGTCCAATCCTGGTATTTTCCGGCTGTTACGGTATCGTATATCTCCTTGTCGAAGACTATCATGACCCTGCCGTCCTTGCATGGAGCTTTGAACCTGATACTCTCCACAGCCGCGATCTCTCTGGCGAACGCGCCCCTTATCAGGGTCATGTCATAGAAGACCCTCTTCAGCAGAAACCTGTCCAGAAGAACGTCGGAGTCCAGATATAGTGCGATCTGCTCTGCCTCGGCTATTTCGTCAAAGACAGAGATCTCATCGTATTCATCAGTATCATATGACTGAGGAGGAACGCACCCCGCCAGCATGAGAAACAGCGCCATCAGCGGGATATAGAACACGGATACCGCGCCTCCGGTACCTGGACGAGGCATTGAACGATTCATTGTCACCCACTCGTTTAAGACTTATCTGTTGCTTACGAGGGTAGCTGCGATCAGGTCGTGAAGCGCCTGCTTCCTCTCGGTAAATCCGGCGATGATGTATCCGATCGAGAAGAAAAGACCGGAAATTATCTTCGACCAGAATCTGGCGTTGGCTCTTGCGAACGAAATACGCTTACCGTCCATGTCCGTTACAACTATACCCATGGCCATCTTGCCGAGGGTGGCCTGCCGGCCTGAACTTTCGAGCACCGTGTGGTAGAGCCAGTTGAGAAGGAAGTCGATTATTCCGAAATATATCACGACAAGCGGAACGATGAAATCCTCGTCGGCGCCTGAAAGTCCCAACGGTACCCCCACGATTCCGGCAACGACCAGCATCATCATTATTCCGATAAATGATAGTATGATCTCGTCGATGAAATAGGCGGCGAATCTCTTCCAGAATCCGGCGTAATAGGGCCTGACCGCCTGCGGTGGAGTCAATCTGGTATGGCCTGGCGGTACGGCAGGGCGTGGTGGCGGCTTGACTCTCCGGGGCTCTTTGTCGATATCACTATGCCGTCGGCAGGGTTCTTCCGGCAGAATCACTCAGCGAGCTTCCGCAGCCTCCACAGAATCTGCTGTCGTCAGGATTCAATGCGCCGCATTTCCTACAGTACATCGTCCTCTCCTTCTATACCTGTCGTGATCTGTTCATACTCACTATTCAGAATTCCGTATTCGATGATATCCTCCCATGAGCCGGACTTCAATATATGTTCCCTCAGAAGCCCCTCTCGCTTCATGCCCAGCTTCTCCAGCACGCGCCCCGATGCCTCGTTTCGCGAGAAAAGATGAGAATCGACCTTGTGAAATTTCATGACATTGAAGACATACTCGAGCATTATTGATGAAGCTTCTGTAGCGTAGCCCCGGTTCCAGTATTCCCTGCCGATCCAGTATCCCAGGGTCGCCCTGCTGTGAATATGATCGGCGTCGATCCCGATGCTTCCTATCAGTTCAGAGCTCTCCTTCAGATCGATCGCGTAGAATATGGCCAGTCCATTGTCGCGAATCGATTGGTGCCTACCGATCCACGCCAGGACCATCGCCTCGGTGTATGGATGGGGAATCCTCAGCGTCGTGTCGGAAATCGCCTTGTCACCGGCAAGTTCCGCTACACGGGGAGCGTCAAGATCGACGAATGGCCGGAGGATCAGTCTTTCTGTCTCGAGTACAGGTTGTTCCACAAGTCACCCGGTCGTTTAGAGAATCTGTCGGCTCAAGAGGTCAACTTCACATCTATTACCCGCCACGTCCCTTCGATATTCTCCAGCGTGAAGGTCTCCCCCGGAATAGCTATACCGGAAGCGCTCCAGCTCGTATCTACTTCGGCATGTGTCGGATCTATAAGGCGTATATCCCTGACCGATATCCTGAAGAAGCGATCGGGCAGGACAGGCTGCCCGTCTTCATTCTTGAAATACGTGCTCCATTCGGAAAACTTGTGCACCTCCAGCTTTGTCCCTTCCAGGCGGGTGATAAGTTCATCAGCCGGATCGGCGTCAAGAATACTCAGAAAGCATACCTTGACAATGGGCCGGTTTCTCTCGACAAACCTGTCTATATCGTACCTCAGCGCGGCGGCCAGCATGTCCCTTCCCATAGCAAGCTCAGGGCTGTCAGCGTCGCTGATCGTATTGAGTGGCTGCGCTTCATCCTCAGCATACTCGGCGCTGCACCCTGAAATGAGCAGAACCAGAACGGCTATAGCCGCAATACTTTTCATAATGCCTCACGATCTTTTCATTTCAGGTCCCGGTGCTCGAGTGACGAAAACATCCTCATGATATACCGAAAGGCGGAGAGAATTGTACCATGCCGCCAAGTCCATGCAAAGCATCTGGTTGCAGCACGGCCACCATGAAAGCATCGTCGGGGACCTCCATACCGACGTCGAATCCGAGTGACCTCGCCTGCCTGAATCCGAACCGCGGATAATACCCGGGATGGCCCACAACGATTATAAACGTATGACCGAGCTCCCTTGCTTTTTCCATACCGGCCTCGACCAGGGCTGATCCGATGCCCCTGTTCTGTGCTTCCGGCTCGACAGCCATAGGCGCGAGGCTCAGTATCTTGTCAGCCGGCCTGTCAAACCGGACCAGGGTGATGACACTTAACATGATATGTCCGACGATACGCCCTTCCTCCTCCGCGACCAGTGAGAGCTCGGGGATAAAATACTCTGAGCCTCTGATCCCGGCTATTATCCCCACTTCATCTTCACCACCGAACGCGCGCCTGTTCACATCTGCGATCGCTTCCTCGTCACCTGGACGTTCGGGCCTTATTTCGAACATGCGAGTTCCTCCGTAGAAATATCGAATCTCATCAAGGTCAATGCATCAAGGCCAATGCCATAGATCCGCTCATGCACCACGTAGATTCTTCGTCCGTGAATATTACGCTGATACCAGGTGATATCTCCAGGAAAAGTGCCTTGTCGAGCCTCGTTATGACGCCGAACCTGCCGTCTATCCCCGGCTTGTCCCATTTGGCTGTAACCCTCTTTTCAACATCCCAACCGTCAGGTCCCGGCACCCTCCCCGAGTAGATCACGTCCATATCGAGATGATACCATCCAGCGCCACCCTGAAGATATACCAGTGTGGATCCATCTTCTCCAAGCGGGAAAAGGACCCTGACTGCCGGCAGAAGGGAAAACATCCACCCGTCACCATCCGCTTCTTCCCAGTACACTCCCACACCGAACATATCGATGGCCGACCTGGCCTGCAAAAAGCTGTAAGTGGCGGACAGGCCCAGTTGCAGGTTCGGCCTGAGGTCAAAAAAGTATGCTCCTGTCAGGGACCATGATGGATCCCAGACCAGTGCCTGCGATTCCTTGAATCTGGCATATCCGGCTCCGAGGCTGAACAGATTGGCGGCTTCGCACTGCGGCGAGGCAGCTAGTCAAGACGACTGCGAGCAGGATCAGCAGAGATACAAGTCTGGAAAATACAGAAAAATGCACTCCGTACATATCCAGTCACCTTTCCAGGGGAGGAGGCAGGAATCTGTCGATCAACAGTTCCCCGATCTCGATCCCGAGACCGAGCGCGATACCGGTGAACGTATGGACCGAGGCGATAACGGCAAGGCTCGGCAACAGGCTGCGGCCACTGGAGAACAATGACACGATCAATGTCACAACAGAATATATGACCACGATGAGCGCAGCCAGTACGATGAATTTGCCTATCCTGATCCTGGCCATACGCGGCATGACCGCTTCATGATAGATCAGCACTGAAGCGCCGAGTGCAGCGTAATACAGGAAGAGCTCGATGAAATACCTTGGCTCGGTGATCTTGAAAAGTAAAAGATGGACAAGTGTCACAATGAAAACCGAAAAGACCATATTCCGGGGTCCACGATATTTAAGGATAGAATAGAGTACAGCTCCGGCAAAACAGAAGATAACGAACATATAGGGAAGGCTGAGAGTGGCGATCACACTCGGGCCCCTGCGCAGTACCGCAACTAAAAGACTCATTATTAGCGTCGTCACAAGAATGATCGTCGAACCTGCGACCGACCTGGTTCTTTCGGTCATAACTGTTAACTCCCCCTCATGAGTTAGAACCGTCTTATCCGCACCCATATATCATACCTGCCTCAGTATCTCATCTCTATCAGTATGTCCAGAACCGGCTCAGTGAGACGAAGTATCGCGTCTCTGTATTCGGGAGGTCCGAATCCGAACCTGTTGTTAGACACACCGGCGCCTTCTTTCGGCTTGGGCCATGGAAATTTGCGCATATCCAGCTTGCCGTTCATATTCTTGTCATGGATCACGGCAACTGCGTATATCGAATCATAGGGCAGAGTGGCGAACTCTACCACCAGTGAATCACCTTTGACGGAAAGGGTCTTCGTTTTCCGCGCTTTTTCTGTTTTCAGCCAGCTCTCTTTTCCGTCATAGAGAGAGACGACGATATTGCCGCCTTCAGCGCTGTTTATATTCGCTACAGTGATTACAATGCTCCCGAAGATATTATTCGAATCCTGTTCGGCGAGACAGGGACCCGCCATACAGGCCTATATGGATCAGAATAATCGGGATTATCGGAATAAGCCGCTTCATATCTATAATCTAAATGAATTACGGCTGTCGTAAAACAGTTTTTAACTTATCTTGAAGCTGTATTTCTGAAATCATTGAGATTGATCTCGTGATTCTTCTGGACCTTTCCGCGCTATCCTTTCTTTTCCTCGAGATATTTTGCTATCTCACCGGTACGGAGGTTTCTTACCTGGCTCTTGTCATGTGGTTTATACGAGGGAGTAGTAAAAAGAGGTTTACCTGTCGGACAGCTCTGCATCGTATTTTTCTTCAGGTATGATTCCAAATCCTCTTTTGTGTGGAATATCTTGTACAGGAGCCTGCCATTCGAGTATTCGATCTCGTAGATCTCGCACGGTCCGCCATAGATCGCTTCAGCGGCTCTGAGGTACAATTTGGCGATCTCCAGCGAATTGAACGGATATTTGATCCTGTACTTGTTCTGGGCATCAGCTTCCGCGCAGATACATCTCCCACAAGTCGAGCAGACATACTGTGCGTGAGTCATCAGGCAACTTTCCGGGTCGAGAATAGGTGTCACTCGCGGGTCGTTGCTGTAACATTCCGGGCAGGCCATCAAGGCTCCTTTCGTCGATGATTCCGTAACGCAATCAGAACGGATATTCATTAGTTTCAATATCTTGGGAATTTGTACGATATTCCGGCTGGAATTACTACTGAAAGTTGTGCCTGGTTGAAAAATGAATGGTTATCTCTAGTTGATGCTGGAGCCTGAATCAGTAAAATCGCACGTGAGAGGTCTGTCCGCGGGGATAAGGTCTATCCATTGCCTTCTTGCGTACGGCATCCATTTATCATCGCTGATCAGGTAAAAGGGATTGTTCGACCCGAGATAATGAACACCGTTTTTAACCGAATTCATAAACAACCCGAGGCAGATCTTATCATTCAGCCCTGGATAGACTCCGACTCCTTTACTCCCTCCGCTCAAGTCTCCCTGCCGTGTGAAATAACACGAATTGATCACTGCGTCAGAATCCTTCAAATCCTGTGGCAGCGCCACCCTGACTTCGAGATGGACCTCGACGAATCTATGTCTTGCTCCCATGACATACCTTTCGACGTCCATGTTCTCGAGATTTTCGATTCGCCCGAAGACCAGGATGTCACAGGAATCGTACAGCCTTACCAGTTCCTCCGTGGAAACACCTCTGTGCCATGGCTCCATGAACGGCTTTGGAGCAGGCCGGCTGAGCCTGTTGCTCAACCAGTACAGGAACATGAAAAACATGAAGATGGAAAGTATATGCATAATACGTTACTCGTTCGTTCGGTATGATAAATGGAAGCGATGCCATCAGAGCCTGACAGGCAGTTCCCCCGGTCAACCAGACGCTATCAGTATATCACTGCCGGAACGTTTGTCAATCCAGCCGATATCCAGTACCGGTCTGGACAGATTCAGATATCCGGTTATACTTTGAATGTCGACAGGCTCTCAACCGAGGAGGCAGCAGCTACACATATTTATTATTAATGAGAAGAGCCCTTAACGGGACTTCAGGATACGGTAAATAAGTCATTAAATATGGCAGGAAACGTATCCTTGATAAGCATGGTTGCTCTGCTGTCAACCTTGATTGCAATCCGAATCGGCACTGAGGGGATATGAGCCCGCAACCCTTATATTCCCTCACTTTTTTTTGATATGAACTTTCTGTTCACGCAGACTGTGTGGCAGTATCGAGACTGATACCTGATTACCCGGTAGAGATCCTCCGAACCACATCCCATCCACCAGCACTCTTTTGCAGCACAAGAAAGTAGTATCTCGCTCCGAGCGTACCGAAGCTGTGTATCACGTGGATCAGCGCTGTAGTCCTCGTTTCGTCATATCCGATCCTGGAGACCGAGATCAGCCCGTTCGAATCAGGATATCGCTTGTAAAACTCACTGAAGAAATGTTCGGATCCGTATTCATCGAGCTCATCTCTGTTAACGATGAAGTATTCGTAATCAAAATCAAATTTCCTCTGGAGAAGAATTACAGAATTGTTTTCCGTCCTCCAGGCTTCGATCACTTCTTCCTGTATGCCTTCGTCCTCGAGCTCGCTGATAAACTTGTTCTTCCAGTACTCGTTGAGTTCATCAGTCTGCGAGATGACTACGATAGATTTGACATCTCGTTTATTGTGCGATACCAGATTGCGCAGGTAGACATACTCGATACTTTCCGAATATACAGCGTAATCTTCCTTTTCCGTCTCGTCTTCATACGGAAGGTCCAGTTCCGAATAGGGCCTGGAACAGCCGAAAACGAGGCTGACCATCAGGATGAAAGAAATAGCGGCATTTTTCATAGTTGGGTATGCCCCTGAGCCCGGCCATGACTAGTCAGACTGCTCATCAAGCCTCCTGGCTCTCGCGGCTGAGGAATCTGACGCTTCGATAGCTTTTCCGACGACGCCCGCTCCCGGAAGATCGGTCTCAGCGAGGATACTGTCCCTCTCACGCTGAGTCAGCTTCTCCTTCGAGCTGTCCCCGGCAGTTCCCGTACATGAAGCAATCGAGACTAAAACTACTATAGCGATTAAGATCCTGTACATCACTCTCTTCTCTCTACTCCTGGTCATGGATAATCGTCCGGTTCGACTCTAATCTAATACTTCCGCGCGAACTGTATTGCTCCATATTATAGGTGCGATGCTGTCCACAGCGCCGCTATAACATTGCTGGTGAAGTCCTCTCAGGGTGAAAAATACCGTCACACTGTCAAATCCAGCAAACAGATCGTCCGTAGTCGACACTCTTGCAGTCTTGTCGAGTTGTATATCTATCGGCTCAAAACAATCGGCGATAGTATTGTCATGAACAGTAAGTGTCTCGCCCGGCTCACTAAAGACAAACTCATGCGTGTGAATCTTCCCGCTGCATCCATAAAGTTCATATTTGTATGTTGCTTTAGCGCCCCACACCCATACGTCAAGAAGCGGTAAATATATATACTCCACCACGACTTGAAGAGACTCTGCAGAAAAGAATGGAGTGCATGGTTCCGGCGCAGTAATGGAATCATCATCGGAACACGAAACAACAACAACTACTACGACCGCAAGAATAACCAGGATTCGCTTCATATAACCTCCGCTAGTATAACGGACAGCATTATAAGCATTGAATATGACTGGTGTCTATTGAGAAGGGATCGTTTTGATATATCCCCATGAGGATTCTTCGGTCGCGACATTATTGTTCCAACTGCCCTCAACGATCAATGTCGCACGGCAGTACACATCAACCAGTTCTCCAATATGCCCATCGATGATATCAAATGATATTTCATCGACTCTGAGGGAAATACCAGTGATCGTCGCTCCGTGAAAGTCCGCACTATTGAGCAGAAAGGCTTCTTGCTCAGGATCATAGAACCAGAAGCCGCCGATTCCACCGCTTGGCCATACCAGGTAGCACCCTATTCCAATACCCTCCGAATGATCATTGGTTAAAAGTTCTTTAGCACGTTCCGTCCACCAGACTCCCTCATTCGCCACAAGAACCGTATCGACATCGGTCGAATCCAGATGTGCCTCGAAAGGTATCGTACATATCTCACCAGTTGATTCTCCATCAAGAGGAGTCAAATTAAACATCTTTATATGAAGTTCGAGCAGCAACGGCATCGAATCAATATATCCAAAATTAGCAAAGGACATGGTGTATTGCGCCGTGCCCAGGACTTCAGCATTGATTCTGAGTGGGGATGTGATCGCGAGGAGAAAAAGCAATATAGCAATGTTTCTCTTCATACCTTGAAAATACCGTCATCACAGATTCTGACAAGTGGTATTTCCGCATTGTCCTACAGATTTTGTGAGTCTATATATTCTATTGCGTAACTTGAATAGTGAATTCCGAGGAATTAATAGCGTCACAGGAATCCGCGGCCCAGACCTCGAATACCCTGTAGGGATCATCGTAAGATCGCGGCACAAATCTGAACACTCCTGTTTTAGCGTTTACTCCAAATATCGGCAGATCTCCAGACTGCAATTGTGCCCATGTTATATTGTTGCAGCTGCTGAGGAAATGAATCTCGTCATGATCAGGATCGTGCCCGACGGCGTACAGCCAGATCGTATCACCGAGTGCTACGAATGTGTCAGGCAGAGCTTCAATTGCAGGAGGATTGTTCCCTCTGCAAGGATCGTCAATAGCGCCCCCTGGTTCAGGAGCTACACTCTCCTCAGAACATCCGGGAAAAAGAGTAACGAATAAGATGAAAACTACTACGATTTTAAACAAGCCCTACTCCTCTCCCTCCCATACCTCACATGAATCGATCGCTGACTCCTCAGAGACATCGAGGAAATCCCAGTTCCATCCTCCACAACCTCCACCCCAATAGCACTCAAAACTGCATCTTTGCTCAGATCCCTCAGTTACACCGACTAAATCCAACCATTTCTTCGGGGGATACTCGTAATACAGCACTCTCCACTTTACATCTGTCGTCTGGTACATGCTCAATCTGGTTTCCTGAGTCATCGACGGATCATCTGGAATAAAATCAAAACGCACTTCAGCCAGACCACCACATTCTGTCAGGGTATCTATCACTGTAACAGAAAGAATCTTGGCTGTTCCTTCGACCTGCATGGAATCACAACCACAGGAAGGTATAAATGGCAGGATTAAGCCACAAAAGACAATTACATAGAATTCTTTCATACCCCTCTCCTGAAAGAGATTTAGGATTTTCCTGACCTCATGAGCATCTATTAAACTAATCGATACCTTAATCTTTCCTTTCATTCGTTGCATATCAGATCAAAGCGATCCGCGTTCATTACCTTGTTCCACGCTTTCACGAAGTCAGTAACGAACTTATTCTGAGAGTCTTCGCATGCATAGACTTCTGCAATCGCCCTGAGCTGAGAATTCGCACCAAAAATGAGGTCGACACGTGTACCGGTCCACCTTAGTTCATCCGTTGCGCGATCACGCCCCTCGAATACGTCTTCATCTTCCGAGGTCGCTTTCCATATCGTTCTCATGTCGAGCAGATTGACGAAGAAGTCATTGGTCAGCGTCTCCGGCCGCTCGGTGAAGACGCCGTGCCGTGACTGGCCGAAGTTGGTATTCAAGACCCGCATACCGCCTATGAGAACCGTCATCTCAGGAGCGGTCAACGTCAGCAGTTGCGCTCTATCGACCAGAAGTTCCTCCCCAGATACGGCGTATTTAGTTTTAAGATAGTTGCGAAAACCGTCCGCACACGGCTCCAGTACGGCAAATGATTTCTCGTCGGTCTGCTCCTGCGACGCATCAGTGCGACCCGGCGTGAAGGGAACAGTCACATCATGACCGGCCTTCTTCGCTGCCTGCTCTACACCTGCGCATCCACCCAGGACGATCAGGTCAGCTAGCGAAACATGTTTTTCACCTGACTGCGCGCTATTGAACTCCTTTTGGATTCCCTCAAGGGTCTGCAGCACAGTCTTCAGTTTGGCCGGCTCGTTGACCTCCCAGTCCTTCTGCGGCGCGAGACGAATACGAGCCCCGTTCGCCCCTCCGCGCTTGTCGGAACCACGGAACGTGGATGCCGACGCCCAGGCGGTTGAGACAAGTTGGGAGACAGACAGGCCCGAGGCCAGTATCTTGTCCTTGAGTCCGGCGATATCCTGCTCATCGATCAGCTCATGGTCGACTGCGGGTACCGGGTCCTGCCAGATCAGTTCCTCTGCCGGGACCTCCGGACCGAGATAGCGGGAGCGGGGCCCCATGTCCCTGTGGGTCAGCTTGAACCATGCACGGGCAAAGGCGTCCGCGAATTCCTCGGGATTCTCCAGGAAACGCCGCGCGATCGGCTCATAGATCGGGTCGAATCGCAGCGAGAGATCCGCGGTTGTCATCATCGGCCGGTACTTCTTTGAAGAATCGTGCGCGCCTGCCACCATATCCTCTTCGTCCACGTCTTTGGCCAGCCACTGATGCGCTCCGGCTGGGCTCTTGACCAGCTCCCACTCGTATTTGAACAGAACCTTCAGATATCCCATGTCCCATTTCGTCGGGTTCGGTTTCCAGGCACCCTCGATGCCGCTGGAGATTGTGTCATCCCCCTTGCCGCTGCCAAAGCTGCTCTTCCAGCCAAGTCCCTGGTCCTCGATACTGGCGCCTTCGGGCTCGGGGCCCACATGGGACGGATCGCTGGCGCCGTGACACTTTCCGAATGTATGCCCACCGGCAACGAGTGCGACGGTCTCCTCGTCGTTCATGGCCATACGCGCGAATGTCTCGCGGACATCGATGCCCGAGGCGACCGGATCCGGCTCGCCGTTGGGGCCTTCGGGATTCACGTAGATCAGGCCCATCTGTACTGCGGCGAGCGGGTTTTCGAGATCCCTGTCACCGCTGTAACGCTTATCACCGAGCCAGGTGTCCTCGCTGCCCCAGTAGATGTCCTCCTCGGGTTCCCATACGTCCTCACGTCCGCCGGCAAAACCGAATGTCTTGAATCCCATCGATTCCAGCGCGCAGTTACCGGCCAGTATCATCAGGTCGGCCCAGGAGATATTCTTGCCGTATTTCTGCTTGATCGGCCACAGCAGCCGGCGTGCCTTATCGAGGTTCACATTGTCAGGCCAGCTGTTGAGGGGCGCCAGGCGTTGGCTGCCAGACCCTGCCCCCCCACGACCGTCGCCCATTCTGTACGTCCCTGCACTGTGCCACGCCATCCGGATGAAGAGCCCCCCATAGTGACCGTAATCAGCAGGCCACCAATCCTGTGAATCGGTCATCAGTGCATACAGGTCCTCTTTTAGAGCCTTCAGGTCGAGTTTCTTGAATTCCTCAGCGTAGTTGAAATCCTCGCCCATCGGATCACTCTTGGAAGAGTGCTGATGAAGAATATTGAGATTGATCTGGTTAGGCCACCAGTCCCGGTTCGATGTCCCACTGCCAGCAGTCGGACTACCAGTTTTACCCGTTACCGGACATTTACTTTCTTTTTTCATAGAGATTTCCCCCTTCTATATTTCAACTCCTGTATAGCGCTGCCATTGATATGCATATCTGACTGGATACCTGTAATAGAGTACTTCGCCCGGCAAAGTATATCGTACAGCAATTGAAATACAAGGCTTCAATTGCTTATGCTCGCGAGGTGGCCGCCTGAGCCTGCAGCCGCGAACACACTGTTATCCGGCGTGCAGCCACCTATTCAAAGTCCAGTTCCCCAATACTCAGGTCTTCAGGAGCCATAATATTCCGGAAGAATTACTTTAGCGATCCTGGAAATGTTCTTTGCATCATCCACACCCCTATGATGCGTCCCTTCATGCCCCAACCCAAGTATATTTAGAGCCTTCCGCATTCCACAAGGCTTCCTGCCATAGATCTCAGAAAATAGCTTCTTCAAATTAACGTGGCTACTGAATGCCGCCGGCTCAGAATTTCCATGACGCTGGTAATCCATTCGGATCTGCTTGATATCATAGTAGCCCCAGGAATAAAAGGTAACTTCACTAGCATCAATCCAGGCAAAGAACATATCCATCGCCTCGGGAAAAACAGGCGCAAGATCGACGTCAGTTTGTTGGATGGATGTTAGGTTCTTGCAGAAGTCGCTTAGCTCAGGTTCCTCGACAGGTCGCACAAAGGTAGAGAACACACTATCGATTTCGTATGTATCAGGGTGCAGCCTTGTGGCCCCAATTTCAATAATTTCCATTCGACTCGGCGTTGTGCCCTGTTCCCAGCAGGTAGCTTCGAGATCAAATACTATATGGATCAATTTATTCCCCTGCCATGAACTGCATGCCGTATAACATTGTGAGCATTCGCGGCGCAGCCGCAATCCCCTATTTATCTATCATCATGCACTCAAATTGCAACGGCCGTGACAGCCTAGTTCTGGCGAAGCCAGGCGAGTACGCAAATGCCTCTGTTATGCGGTGGTCGCAGTAATCAAGTTTACTTATGGTATCTCTTGCTCCCATACATCACATGAATCAGAGACACTGTAATCATCTATGCCATCAAAATTGTATCCAACAGGCACACAAGATCCCTTGTAAATCCTAAATCTTGTACATGGATGGTCTGTTCCTGCCAGAAGTCCATGCGTTTCAACCCATCTTCGTGGCGGATTGTTTTGACCTATCTTGTAGTAAATATTATCGAGTGGCCAAATCGTCAAATAGTCTGGATCAATATCGCTTGGATCATCTGGAGTAAAGTTGTAAATCACCTCGACAGGATCTCCACAATAGGTAGATCCATCAATATCAGTAACAGAAATAATAGATGCTGTGCCTGGTATCTCATGATAAAGGCACTCTCCCCCACAAATGATGCCTTCTTCATCCTCACAAGAAATAAGGAGCGAGAATAAAAAAAACAGCGGCAATGATGAACATTCCTGATTTCAACATCACATCATCTCCTCCCAGGGGTAGGTTTTAACGTCTGCGGCTTTTCGCATAACGTTGGTCGTGTTCGCGAGATGGCCGTCCGGGCCGCAAGGCCCGCAGCCGCGAACACTCTGTTATGTGCAGTGCCCTTATTGATCATTTATCACCTTTTCGAAGAGCAAAAGTGAATTGGATGATAGCTATCAATATAAATAAGAGGCCGCTATAAATTCGCCTAGCACCAGAAGCATATATGAAGATGATTATTGCAACGGCTAATGCGAGAATTCCGATGATCAGAGATAGTTTCTTCAACTTCATCCCCTTTAAATTAATGCACAGCATTGCACATAACATTGGTCGTGTTCGCGAGGTGGCCGTCCGGGCCGCCAGGCCCGGTTAGCGCGGCAGTCGCCCTGCGGCTGTCGTGACAAAGGCCATCTGAGCGAAAGGCCGAAGGCCTGCAGCCGCGAACACTCTGTTATCCGATGGCACAGCTAATACACTGTTATTGTATCCGCTAAATCATCAGCTTGAGAATTAATTATCTCTATTATGTATATTCCCGTTTGTGAGGGGGAAATAACAAACGAATGCCACTCGTAGCAAATGCAAGGAGTGTTAAGTGCACATTCATCTTTTTCTCCCATAATCCTTATTCTACAACCCGAATCTGTGTCGTTAATGTCGGGGCCGAAATAACTATAACTTGAACCGTTAAGAATTACTTCGACTTGTAATTGTGCCTGCTCACCTAACCTGCAAGAATCCGGAGCCATCAACTGTTCTACTTCCAACATTACTGGTCGGTCACATACTTTTACTGGTGGATCTTCGCAGGAAGAGCAAATAACGATAATTGCAATTATTCCAACCGCTAATTTCATTGTTCCCCTCGCCTTCGCATAACATTGGTCGTGTTCGCGAGGTGGCCGTCCGGGCCCCCAGGCCCGGTTGGCGCGGCGGGCGCTCCTGCGGCCGCCGTGACAAAGGCCATCTGAGCGAAAGGCCGCAAGGCCTGTAGCCGCGAACACACTGTTATCCGATGGCGCATCTAACGAACGTAAGTTGAATCAACAAGAATCTTCCACATTCTTACTTTTCACCCTGATGATGTAAGATCCCAATTCGAGAGGTCTCAGAGTAAAGGTATGCCACTCAGAAATATCCTTTTCATGAAAGCTCACTTCCACAGATTCAACGATAATGGTAATGGAGCAGCCCTCAGAAGTTTCTTCCAGCACAGGACCTACATACTTACATGTATGGTCCATTGAAATTTCAGCGCTGATCTCGAAAGCTTCGAAATAGTCAACAGTATCAGGAACAACAATCTGTTCGACATCAGCCCATGTTTGTATCTTTTCAGGTGGCTTGAATAGATTACATGCAACTACAAGAAGTAATGGGATCGATAATGCGATTTTTTTATTCATACATATCCCGCGCTTTCGGATAACATTGGTCGTGTTCGCGAGGTGGCCGTCCGGGCCGCCAGGCCCGGTTGGCGCGGCGGGTGCTCCTGCGGCCGCCGTGACAAAGGCCATCTGAGCGAAGGGCCGCAAGGCCCGCAGCCGCGAACACTCTGTTATACGAAGTGGCCGGCTACTAAACCTTTTGATTGCCCTATATTGAGACCTTCAGGTCTTTTGCTATCTTTAGTAAAGATTTGTCGAGAGTCCAGATTCGGCTTTTCGCCAGAAATGTTGATGCCAACAGATGGGCATCGATCCACCCTATACCCTTCCCTTGGAATTTGTATCGGGAAATGAAATCAAGCACTTCACTGTGCTCTGCAACTGGCATTGTCGGAAGGGAAGCAAGCATATCGAGTATTTTAGCTCTGTTTTTGAGGTTCCCACAGGCCAATTCCCCGAGTATGAAAGGATGACACAAAACGACACCTTCGTTCAGAAAAAGAGCCATCCGCTTGTTTCCATTGCGAAGATGATCGATCCATACAGATGTATCAGCCAGGATCATACTCACGAACTCGTTCGTTTGCGAGGAATCAGGGCCAAGATCTTTCTCTGTGCCGCCAAGAGCTGCTAGCCTTCTCGCGCTCTCAAGAGCGATCAATGCTTCAAGCCCGAGGCGTACCAGGGAAGTCTTCTCGCTGATCCCTGTCATCTTCGCTGCCTTGCGAATCAGATCATCGTCAATATTCAGTGTAGTTCTCATATGCATCAGTATGCATCATATATGCATATCTGTCAAGGTTCTTTTTTATCGCTTCCCGGCCTTTCGTATAACGTTGGTCGTGTTTTCGAGGTGGCCGTCCGGGGCCGCCAAGTCCGGTTGGCGCGGCGGGCGCTCCAGCGGCCGCCGTGACAAAGGCCATCTGAGCGAAAGGCCGAAGGCCGTAGCCGCGAACACTCTGTTATGCGCAGGCGTGCCCACTACTGAACATACACTGAATCAATAAGATTCTCTGAATTGACTCGTTTCCCCTCAATGATTACTTCTCCTTTCTTAAATGGGATAAGGTTAAAAGAATGCCATTCTGTTCTGGGATCCGGGTCATTATCTGGAAATCTCGTATCTTCTATTACACCAATCAGCACTATCAGATAGCCATCTGGTGTTGTTTCGATATATTGGTCTTTGTAATTATGATTAGATGTATCTAAAGTAACCTGCACTTTGACCTGCATCGGTTGAAATATTTGAGCAGTATCGGGTAGAATAATCTGATCTGCGCTGAGCTGATATAAGTTTTCCCATTCATGCGCGAAAGGATCTCGGCAGGAAGCCAGAAGGAGTGACAAAAAAAATATTGCTGGGAACTTGTTCATATCATAATACGCTTGCGGATAACATTGGTCGTGTTCGCGAGGTGGCCGTCCGGGCCGCCAGGCCCGGTTGGCGCGGCGGGCGCTTCTGCGGCCGCCGTGACAAAGGCCATCTGAGCGAAGGGCCGCAAGGCCCGTAGCCGCGAACACACTGTTATATGCCGCTGTCTCCATCAATTAGTCACTACAGCGACATAGATTGAATCAGCACCCTCACACTTCATGTTTTCATCGATCTCAAAAACAATACAACTATCACATAACTCAGCACCCAGGCAGGGATTTTCTATGTCGGCAAAGAAACTGACGTAAGTGCAATCTTCATCATCCATGATGAGATTTGCTGTGTCTCTCATCTCATGACCTGATTTATCCCAATACCTGAATTCAAGGTTCAAGGCACTTCCGAGCTCAACCGGAAAAGGTTGCGAATTAGGATAATCTAGATTTGGATCTGCTGGATTAGAGCCATAATGCCAATACCCTATGAGTTCATCACCGACATAAAGCTCTACCTCTAATCCAGCAGTACTTGAATAGCAATATGGATGATCTTTGTAGTAGAACACAACGCTGGTGTATTCAATAGGATTAGGTGTAGGGCACTCACAGCTATCCTCTCCACAGGATATAAGAGCTGAAGTTAAGACGAGAACAACCAGAATGATTCGTATGTTACATTTTCTAAAACGTCCCTCCATAACAGTGGTCATGTTAACGAGTTGGTCGTCGGGCCTCAGGCCCGGTTGGCCGGCGCGCCAAAGGCCGGTAAAGGCCATCTGAGCGAGGGCCTCAAGGCCCGTAGCCGCGAACACTGCTGTTATCCGCTGTGTGGAATTCATATATAGGCACCCCTCACCTCTAAATCTATACCGTTAATCTCGAACTTTCAATAGTCTTTCGGCGTTGACCCGTTGATAGAACTGCGACTGCGCCTCCCGAAGTCGAGAGATGAACCTGCCTCAGACCGATGATAGCAAGTCCCTGACGATCGCTCCCCTACCCCTATTTCGGCCCTTAAAGCCTCTTGACCCGAGGATCTCAGTCGCGCCTCGCAAGCCACCCTCAGGCCGGATCATCTATAGAGGCATTATTCTTACAGGGGTTGGACTCGTCACCTTGCAGAACTAGCTCTAGAGACTCTCGGAAGTCGACCTCCGGCTGGTAATGGTTGGGATGGGCGGGAAGAAGGGTCCCAATAAAAAGAAAAGATCGAAGATAAATTCAATCAGCTGCCACATAGCGGATAACATTGGTCGTGTTCGCGAGGTGGCCGTCCGGGCCTCAAGGCCCGGTTGGCGCGGCAGTCGCCCTGCGGCTGCCGTGACAAAGGCCATCTGAGCGAAGGGCCGAAGGCCTGTAGCCGCGAACACACTGTTATGCGATGAAAGCCCTGCTCTATTTAAACACCTTTAAGCGCTGTCAGTCTCTCCCTCGCGAGTGCAGGTTGAGGTAATCCATCATCAGCGTTATTCCACATCTCTAGGAATCTATTATAGTGCAGTTTTGCCTCGTCCGTTCTTCTCATTGCCTCATACAGTTTACCGAGTTCGAAGTGTGACAATGCATGTCCGCCATGAATCCTCAGCAGTTCTTCATGGATCGAGGCTGCCGCCTCCAGGTCCCCTGCCAGTCTGTTCGCCTCCGCCTGCAATGTCTTCAGCTCGATTCCGAACATGCAGTATGAGAAGCCCACTATCTGGGCCGCATCATCAAGATGCTTTAGAGACACTGAAGCATCATTCCTTGCCAATGCAATATATGCCTGAGTGAAAAATGAATGGTACTTGTAGATAGGTCCCCTGACTATGCCAAGTCCATCCAGTATCGATACAGTTTCCTGAGCACCTTGGATATCACCATTATTAACTTGCGCCTTGCCCATGAATCGTCTGGCATACCTCTGCATTGGCATATTATCTGATGCAAGCATCTCTTCAGCGAGTTTCAACGCATTCTTGTTCCTGCCAATATCTACTAGCAGATAGCCCATTTGTAATTCCCAGCGATCAGGTCGGTTGCCGAAGTACGGTCTTGCCTCATTCAAGGTCCGCAAGGCGTCGTAGTAGCGGCCAGCTTCTCGATATACATAAGTAAGATCTATAATGTGAGTATAGTTAGAAAGAATCTCCTGACGAGTAGATTCATCCAGGTTCGCGTCTGACAATAATCTATCATACCTTGAAATCGATTCATCTAGATCGCCTGCAAGATATGCACATCGTGCTATCATCCGCCTTGCCTCTGCATTCTGGCTGCCTTCAGGATATTTCTCCAAAATTATTCTGCAGATCGCCTCGGCACTGTCCGGTTGCCCCATGACCACAAATGTCTCGGCAAGAGAACGCCAAGCTGCCGAATCGTCAGGATATTTTCTGATAAATTCTCTGGACGCCTTCATCGCTTCTTGGCTTAGACCCAAATTATTAAGAGATGTGATATAGATACTTCCTCCGAAAACCTGGTCTTCCGGGTATAGCGTCAATCCGATTCGAGAGTACTCGATACATTCTTTTTGCATCCAATTATAGTGGGTTCTGAGGACGAGCATCTGCAGCGTCTCGCGGTCATCAGGCCAGAGCTCGAGGATTTCCTTGAGTTTTTCTATCGTTTTGACTCCTCCAAGATTAATAGCACGAAGCTGCATCCTCTCCTTGGTGCCCATCCTGGATTCATACCTTAAGGCAAGCTCATTGTATTTATTATAAAGTGCCGGATCATACCTAATCATCATGGCACCATAGTAGAGTCTAGACATAGCAAACCAGGCAAGAGCAAAACTGGAATCTAATCCGACAGCTTTCGTGTATTCATCGAGTGCTTCGACTGGACGATCGCTGTCATGATTTATCTTACCCCTAACGTAATGCTCAAACGCCTGCTGTGAAGATGTCGAGATTGTGCCACGGAAACCTGCTCTGCAGTCTGCTCAACTCCCGAAGCTTCTGCGATCTCCGGCAATACGACCTCCACGATCTTATCAACTACTGCCATCATCTCACCTGGTTCGACTGTTCCGGCCTTGATGATAGTCCCACTTAGTACATCTATGAGCCTCCAAGAGATAAAACCGTCGTTGCCAACGACACTGATGCTGCCAGTAAGCAAATAGGTCGCTTCGCTCCTGCGCGCGATCTCCAGTTCCTGCCCTTCCTCTATCTGCGCTTCAGTTGAACCGAAAAGCTGTCTTCGACATTCCCTTACTCGTTCCGGGCTCTGAACGCGTATCGGACAGAAATCTCCCAGGGAGGTATTTAGCAGCTCTGTAATCGTCTTGGATTTTATAGGATCCGGTTCTGTTGCTAGGTCATTAAAATCAACCACAGCGAGAGTCATCTCCGAAGCGGTAAGCGGCGCCGGCTCACGTCCGGTCATTACGAGAAGTACGGCAGTTGTGAGTGTCACGGTGACCGCCGCAATGCCTATCCAGAACCCTTTACCTCTTCCAGCGTCCTTCGTATCCCTCGGTCCGCCCTCATCGACACTGCCGGTGCTCGACCTCTTCAATTCAGCTTTCAGGTCCGCCGCGTTCTGATACCTTGCTTCCTTTTCCTTCTTCAGCGTCTTTCCGACCACATTGCACAATTCCGGTGCTATGCCCCCGCACTTCTCCGATATCTCTTCATGCTCCTCGTGCACTATCCCGTAGAGCAACGCCGCCTCGTGCTCCCCCTTGAATGGTGGCTCACCGGCGAGCATCTCGTACAGGATCGTCCCGAGAGAGAAGATGTCCGAACGGTGATCGACCTCTTCTCCCCTCGCCTGCTCGGGGGACATGTAGGCGGCAGTGCCGAGCGTACTCCCGTCCCTCGTCAGCTTCGTCCTTCCGGCGAGCTTCGCTAGGCCGAAGTCGATTATCTTCGCCTCGCCGTCTCTGGTCAGAAGTATGTTCTGCGGCTTGATGTCCCTGTGGACTATCCCCTTCTCGTGGGCCCTGGTCGAGACCCGAGGCTATCTGGGAGGCTATGGTTACTGCTTCGCCTAGATGTCATGCTGCCGCTGTCGATGCTTCTCCCTGAGAGTCCCCCCTCGTAGAGGGCCATTGCGATGAACGTCTGGCCGTCATCCGTCTCGTCTATCTCGTGGATGACGCCTATAGCGGAGTGGTTCAGGGCCGAGGCGGTCTTCGCCTCATGGACGAACCTCTTTACCGCCTCGGGATCGGAGCTCAGGTGCGGGGGCAGGAGCTTGATAGCCACCTCGCGGTCGAGCTTCGTGTCACGGGCGCGGTAGACTACGCCCATCCCGCCCTCGCCGAGCTTCTCGAGAATTTCATAATGTGAGATTGTTTCCCCTAACATGTATGGAGATTCTATCTATGTAGAATTGAATATGTCAAAGGAATAAGGGCATTTATCGTATAACATTGTGAGTGTTCGCGACGCCGCCGCAGGCGGTGTACGCGAAGCATTGGCGCCCGGCGTGCTCTGCAGGCCGGGTGACATGCGCAGCCGCGAACACCTCTGTTATACGCCGTGTGGAATTCATACTAGATCACCCCTCACCTATAAATCTAATCCTTTAATCTCTCCGGTTCAATAGTCTTTCAGCCAACCCTTGGCTGATAAAGATGCGACAGCGCGACCCGAAGTCGTACGCTGAATTGCCCCGATCGTTGAAAGCAAGTTCCTTACGAGCTCTCCCCTACCAATCTCGGCCCCTTAAAACCTCAGGATCGAGGATCTCAGTCTCAGCCGCAAGCCACCCTCAGGCCCGTTACGGCACGAGTCTAGGCCTTAACATCGGAGAAAATATGAGGTACTGGATCGATCAGGCTTTAGAGACTCCGGAAGTCACCCTGAGGCTGGATGGGGCTGTACTGCGGGGAAAGAAGAGTCCTAAAAAATAAGAAGAAATCGAAGTTAAATTTATTCATCTGCCACATGGCGAATAACATTGGTCGTGTTCGCGAGGTGGCCGTCCGGGCCGCCAGGCCCGGTTGGCGCGGCGGGCGCTCCAGCGGCCGCCGTGACAAAGGCCATCTGAGCGAAGGCCGAAGGCCTGCAGCCGCGAACACTCTGTTATCCGACGTCTTCTATTGGATATTCCCAATGTTCATGACGCCCATTCTCCAGGGAATCCATCCCCAAACACACCCAGAATATTCTTCTCCCTGTCGAAAATCACAAACTTGACAATACTGAATCCTCCAGCATTCAAAGCATTAGTATAGGTGGACCAGCTTAACTCAAGGGTTACAACCTTAACATTTTCATACAATTCACCATTAATAATGAAAGTTGATGGACCGTGCATGTCTGCTTTATATGTTAACTTTGCATTTTTCGGGATACTATCGAGCGTTTCGTCCTTCTTTTCGTACCTCTTCATCAGATCAATATAGTACCGAACTGCACTCGCAGTTAGTGTGTAGGGTATTTTTAAATCGCCGTGCTCTTCAGCCACCCACAGTGAATCTGCTACCATTTCTTCTGGCAAACCTGGATGCTTCTCAAGCATCTTCCTTCTTGGTGGATAAACAGATTCAGCAAGGCGAATCATCCTCTTTGTCAGAATGCTGGCGATCTATTGTTGTAACGTATGGCTCTAGGTCATCATAAAAATAATTAGGAAGCTCAACCTTGCTCTCACTTTCTAATATGAAATGCTTGAACTCTGACATACTTTGCGACCGAGAACAGGAGTATCAGTACTATCAGAACAACAATTGGCTTCATCATTTTCATAGCAATTTCACCTCTTTAAGCTTCAATAAGATGTCGGATAACATTGGTCGTGTTCGCGAGGTGGCCGTCCGGGCCGCCAGGCCCGGTTGGCGCGGCGGGCGCTCTAGCGGCCGCCGTGACAAAGGCCATCTGAGCGAAGGGCCGAAGGCCTGTAGCCGCGAACACTCTGTTATCTGAAGCCACACCTGACTTATAAGTATAGTGCTCAAATTGAGTATATAATCATCTCAGACATATCAATTTAATTACTTTTGTCTGTTTTCCAGCAAAAAGCTTGCAAAAATATGTTCCGGAAGAAACAAGATCTCCGAAGTGGTTTTTACCATCCCAATGTATTACCTGTTCACCTTGCTGCAATTGATTGTTAACAAGGCATACAATCTCTTTTCCCATAATATCGTATATCTTTAAGCTGACGATGCACTGTTTTGGCAGACTGTATGAGATTTTGGTTATTGGATTGAACGGATTCGGATAATTCTGATGAAGAACATACTTTAGATTTGGCATCAGGATTGTTGTAGTTTCAAAAAGCAACATCTCATCATCTTCCATGGAAGCGATAACACGATATATGTACTTTTCCCCAAGTTTACATGTGCTATCAATATAGCAAAATTCGGATTGACGTTCGAATCCAATAATCCGGCCAACTTCTCTGTACTTATGCTCTCCGCTTAATGTGCGCAGTATAATGAATTCAAGATTATTTGCGGATAAGACAATCGACCATTTCAAACATATTTCATCAGAGACACAATACCATTCGGCCTGATCTAGAAATGTGCCTACAATGTGTCCTTCAAGATCAATCTTTTGAACATATAAATCGTCGTTTCCATAACATGCATCATTCTCATTCTTATTCCACACAACGAATAATTCTTTGTCATCGATGTTCTGGATAAGTGGCCAGTGTTGGCACCCTGGCCCTCTTGAAATGTTTTCACCGTATTCTGGCCAATATATTGCTCCGCTGGTATCCACTCGTTGTGCGTAAATTCCATAATAATTAGTCCAAACAATGATAGCATCGCCTGATGATGTGGTAGAAATTGCTGGCTGTTGATGATCCCCTCCACCAATGTAAATCGCAATACCATCTATATCCCATGCAATCTCCCCATCTGAGCGAATCCGCTGAGCGTAAATATCAGATTCAGTTGAACTCGTATTCCTAAAATCTTCCCAAGCGGCAATCACACCTCCATGATTATCGGCAGCCATGGCTCGATACTTAGGTCTGGGCTCTATTGGACTAATATATACTCCATTAACATTCCATAAGAGATTACCATCGTGATCTATTTTCTGAACACCGATGTCCCATGTATTGTTAAACCAACTGATAAAGGAGTTATTTCCGTCAAACACTATTGAGGGTTGAGTTTGAGCTCCTTCATTGTTGTTAATCGGCAATCCCCCGTCTGTCCATAACTCATCCCCGTTTGAGTTAACACGTTGAGCATATATGTCATGCGTCATGCTCCCAGAGCGATAGTCTGACCATACGATTATTGCGCCTCCCGCCCCATCACTCACAATTGCAGGAGCACTGCCAACAGTGTCCCCAATATTGTTAATTCTTATTCCGTCCTCCCCCCACATCCGATTGCCCAGTGAATCCAGCCGTTGAATCCAAACATAAAAATTTCTCCAGGATATTATGGCTCCTCCATTAATATCTGGAATCACTGATGCGACTTCTCCCATTCCTGACTGTTCTGATACATCCACACCTCTGTCTCCCCAGAATACCATTCCTTCGGAATTAATGCGCTGAGCTCGCAATTTATATCCATCCATCAGGTCCGACCATACAATCACCGCGCAATCCCCTCCCACATATGAAACATTAGCCTTGTACTGATTGCCGCTGATCGTATCGATTGGCATCCCCGACAGTCCGAATTGTGCTATTCCGTCAGCATTCACATATTGTGCATAGACATCCGCCTGATAAGGGGCTCCCCCGTTTCTCCAATCGCACCACGTAAAGAACAGGCCTCCATTGCCATCGTAAGAAATGTGTGTGTCCTGAAACATCCCCGGGTCAATGAACACAGGATTCCCCAAGTCATACCATTGAGCAGATATTTCGTTAGAGATCATGATAAATAGGCAGGCGATCAGTACTCTTGTGAGGTTCTTGCTCTTCATCTCATCATCCTTGGGGCACAGTGTCTTGTGGCCAGAATCCACGCAACGCTGAATTATACCACGATAAGGTGTGGTTTCAGATAACATTGGTCGTGTTCGCGAGGTGGCCGTCCGGGCCGCCAGGCCCGGTTGGCGCGGCGGGCGCTCTAGCGGCCGCCGTGACAAAGGCCATCTTAGCGAAAGGCCGAAGGCCTGCAGCCGCGAACACACTGTTATACGCCGCCTAACCGTAAAATCAATTGTATTGTCTTAAGAAGAACTGTCTGTCCTTCCCGACATTCTTTTTAAACTGGTATCAATACTATTGAGCATATTGAGCATATTGTTAATTCTGAAGTACCAGCACATTACTTCCCTTATAGCTAAGAACACTAAAAAGGCAATCCCGAAAGGAAGCAACATTTTCAATACATCCACATTATCTCCTTTGCAAGGTTAGGTGGCGAATAACATTGGTCGTGTTCGCGAGGTGGCCGTCCGGGCCCTCAGGCCCGGTTGGCGCGGCGGGCGCTTCTGCGGCCGCCGTGACAAAGGCCATCTATGCGAAAGGCCGAAGGCCTGCAGCCGCGAACACTCTGTTATGTGACGTGACACCCCTCCACTATTCACTTAATATCACTTCTCGCAACTCTGGCTTTCCAGATGGCACGGGATATTCAAGAAGTAATTGTTCCAACATCACATTTGCCAGTTTATCAGTATCGGTCTCTAATCCATCGTATGTAACCGAGCCCGTCCAGATCCGAACCGGAACTTCCTGATAGGTGGTGCAAGAATGTGGATTTGGATGGACCTCCATGCACCTTGCCCTTCTGTATTCTCAGATTCTGCAGTTAGAAGCGCATAAGCTGAATCAACAGATCCATGGGTTTGACTTGGCCAATCTTCCAATCCAGGTAGCTTGTTCCCATGCTCGGAGAAGCCAACAAAGATAACACCAACAAAGAGGTCCTTCTTTGAAGGATCATAGACTAATCCAGTAGACTCGATCCGTGCTCGAATCTTCTCCTTCATCTCTGTTTCTAGTTCAGTTTCTGGGAATAGTCCCCCCGAAATGATCTCAAAGGTTTTCACCTCTAGCGCAGAGATATCCTCAACGTCTCGATGAACTCGTATGGTAAATTGTACCGAGTCAGCAAGTACGCTAGCGGACGTCATCAGCAATAGTAAGAATATGACCGCAGATAGCCTTTTCATTACCCCTCCTATCTCAATGTCATGTCACATAACATTGGTCGTGTTCGCGAGGTGGCCGTCCGGGCCGCCAGGCCCGGTTGGCGCGGCAGTCGCCCTGCGGCCGCCGTGACAAAGGCCATCTGAGCGAAAGGCCGAAGGCCTGCAGCCGCGAACACTGCTGTTATATGATGGCCGAGCTCCCATAACCCAATCATGGTGATTCCGCAGCCCACACAGTACATGAATCTTCAATGCTTTGTACGTCTATATCTTCCCAAACGATATAGTTAGGACAAGGACCACCCTTAGCAAAGTAAATACACCTATGCTGAGATCCTTCTATCAAGCCAACGGCTTCGACCCATCTTTTGGGGTACAAAGTCAGAAGTCGAGTATTTTGTATTGAAATCTTTCAGCGTAAATTGGACAATCGGGAGCCAGGTCGATGTATAATAAAACCCCCATACCACAATCCTGGTATTCAGAACGCTCTTCAGACTGTGACAATTGTTGCGACTCCTTCGACAGGGATATGTGTGCACTTTCCAATATCGTTGGCTTCACAAGAAGCCAATAACGCTGATACTAATAGTATCGTGAAAAGTTTACGGTATTTCTTTCTCATAGCCTCTCTCGGCTATCATATAACAGTTTATTTGTGTGTGTCCGGTTCGTTGTTTTGACGGTTTTTGGTTCGTTTGCGACGAGGACGTTCAGTAAAATGGGTGGGGTGGGTGGGAGATTTCTTCCGTTCGGATGTTCCGATCGGTCCTGTCGCCGCTGCTTCCCCCTCCATCATCCTGTCCAGCGGGCTAACGATCCGTGCGATATCCCTCCGTGTTACATGTGTGTAGATCTGTGTCGTCCTGGCACTTTTGTGCCCCAGTAGTTCTTGAATATACCTTAAATCGGTGCCGCTTTCAAGGAGGTGCGTCGCGAAGCTGTGCCTGAGAACATGGGTGCTGAACTTCTTCTTCAGCCCGGCACGCTTTCTGGCCGCTGAAACGACGTTCTGGACCGATCTTGTCGACAGATGAGAACCTTTCCTGTTTCCCTCAAAAAGAAAATATTCCGGCTTCCATGACAGGTAATAATCACGGAGGACATCGAGAGCCGTATCCGAGAGGACTGTGTACCTGTCCTTCCGTCCCTTTCCCCCTCGCACCCTGATAAGGTGTCTTTCTGGATCGATGTCCTCAGGTTTGAGCCTGACTACTTCGCTTACTCTCATACCACCGGAATAGAGGAGCATCAGGATGGTGAGATGCTTCCGGTTTCTGACTGCCTGGAAGAGCCGAGCTACTTCTTTTGTGCTCAGCACTGACGGCAGTTTGAATTCTTTCTTCGGACGTGGGAGTTCTTCGATGATGAGCTGTTTCTTCAGCACCCTTCCGTAGAAGAATTTCAGCGCGCTTATGGCCTGGTCCCTGTATGTGGCGGAGACCTTTCTTACTTCCGTCATGTGGAGCAGGTAGGAGTTTATCTCTTCCCTGCCGAGTTCGGACGGACTTCGGCCGAAGTGCCTGGTGAATTCTGTCATGTGCTGAAGATATGTCCTGATCGTGCCCGGACTGTAGTTGCGGAGCCGCAGCTCCCGGCGCATAGCTTCCCTTAGATTGCCCACGTCGTCACTTCCTTTCCCCACCCATGGCAACCGGAGCATTATTTTCTATATTTTATCGCCTGTCCTTCCTCCTGTCATTACTTTTTCGAGAAACCGTAAGTTCCGACTGGCTTTCCGAGGGACCAGTACTCGCCGTTAACGTACGTTACAAGGGGGATCTTCGAGAAATCGAGTTTGCCGTCGGTGAGGACCTCGCTGTCGGCGTGCTTTGCGACTACCTCGCCTATGAACATGTGGTGGACGCCGACGGGGATTACATTCTTTACCTCGCACTCGAGGTTTACCGGGCACTCGGCGACGAGGGGGGCCTTTATGATCTTTGCGGGAAGGGCTGTCAGGCCTGCCCTGTCGAATTTGTCTCCCTCAGTATCAGCGACATCCCTGCCCGATATCACTCCGCACAGGTCGACTGTCTCAGTCATATCGAGTGTCGGAATGTTCACGGTGAAACATCCTGATTCGGAGATCATCCTGTAGGAGTGTCTTTCGGGCCTTATCGAGACATGGACGGTCGCGGGATCGGAGCAGTCGATTCCGCGTCCATGCTATCGTCAGGAGGTTTCGGCCGAGCTCCTCGTGAGCGCAGGCGACAAGGACGACGGGGACGGGGGCCATTATGAATGACCCCTACAATTCCTGTTTTTCATGCATGGAATTCCTT
Source organism: Candidatus Krumholzibacteriia bacterium (assembly GCA_963836185.1). Classification (GTDB taxonomy): domain Bacteria; phylum Krumholzibacteriota; class Krumholzibacteriia; order Krumholzibacteriales; family Krumholzibacteriaceae; genus JAUWCL01. The sequence goes on along the minus strand of CAWIIQ010000001.1, from coordinate 1,091,156 downwards.
TAGCCGCACTTGGAGAAGCCGCATTCGCGGCAGACCGCGCAGCCTCCCTCGTGCTCCATCACGCCGCCGCAGTCGGGGCAGAAGCCGGCGACCTTGTCGAGGTATCCCGCCGACATCTTGGTGACCTTGTGGCCGACCGGGGTCTTCTCCTCGAGGAAGTACCGCTCGATCGCCCTGGCGATCGCGTCGCTGCACGAGAGGATCATGCCGCCCTTCTCCCATCCCGGGTTGGGGCACCTGATCCCGCGGAGCTGCTTGACGATCTGCTTCGGATCGATTCCGGCGCGCAGCGAAAGAGATATCAGCCGGCTGATCGCCTCCGACTGCGAGGCGGAGCATCCGCCCGCCTTGCCCATCTGCGTGAAGACCTCGAACGGGCCGTGCTCGTCCTCGTTGATCGTCACGTAGAGGTTTCCGCAGCCCGTCGTCATCTTGTGGGTCTTGCCGGTCGTCACCTCGGGACGCGGCCTCGGCTTGAGCAGTCCGCCCAGATCATCGCCCAGCTCGAGTTCGCCGTCTTCGGTCTCGCGGTTGACAGAGCCTATGTTGAGGACCTGCTCCTGACGGCTTCCGTCACGGTATATTGTCACGCCCTTGCAGCCCATCTCGTACGCCTTGATGTACACTGATTCGACGTCTTCCTTAGTGGCGGACTTCGGAAAGTTCACCGTCTTGGATACGGCATTATCGGTGTATTTCTGGAAGGCTGCCTGGATCCGGATGTGCCACTCGGGCGTGATATCATGCGCGGTAACGAAGATACGCCGCCAATGCTCGGGTATCTCCTCTATCCCCTGAACGGTCCCCTCCTCGGCGATCTTCTTCATCAGCTCTTCGCTGAAGAATCCCTCGCGGCGGGCGATCTCCTCGAAGACCGGGTTTACCTCGACGAGCTCATCGTTGTCCATGACATGCCTGATGAAGGCTACAGCGAAGAGAGGCTCGACACCGCTCGAGCACCCGGCGATGATGCTCAGCGTGCCGGTCGGAGCGATCGTCGTCGTCGTCGCGTTGCGGCGCTTCGGCGCATCCTCAGTATCGAACCTGCTGCCCTTGAAGTTGGGGAAGGCTCCCCTTTCTTCGGCCAGCTCCAGGCTCGTCGCGGTCGACTCGCGCTGGATGAATCCCATGATCTCTTCGGCGACCTCGAGGGCCTCCTCCGAGTCGTAGGGGATCTCCATCCTGACGAGAGCGTCGGCGAATCCCATGACGCCGAGGCCGATCTTGCGGTTGGCAAGTGTCTGATCCTTGATCTGGCTGAGCGGGTAGCGGTTCACGTCGATCACGTTGTCGAGAAACCGCGTCGCCCTGCGCACCGTCTCGCCGAGCTTGTTGAAATCGATCTTCGACTTGTCGCCCGTCTTCCGTGACCATGTGCGACAGGTTTATCGAACCGAGATTGCACGACTCGTATGGAAGAAGCGGCTGCTCCCCGCAGGGATTCGTGCTCTCTATCATCCCCGCGTTGGGCGTCGGATTATCCTCGTTGAGCCTGTCTATGAAAACGATCCCCGGCTCGCCGTTCTTCCACGCGAGCTCGACGATCATCTGGTAGACCTTCTTCGCTGATATCTTGTCGACGACATCGCCGCCGTGCGGATTGATCAGCTCATAGTCGCGGTCAGCCTTGACCGCCTCCATGAATTCCTCGGTGATGGCGACCGAGATGTTGAAGTTGTTGAGTTTTCTGTTGTCCTTCTTCGCCGTGATGAAATCGAGGATGTCGGGATGGTCGACGCGAAGGATCGCCATGTTGGCGCCCCTGCGCGTGCCGCCCTGCTTTACCGTTTCGGTGGCGGCGTCGAAGACCGTCATGAACGAGATCGGCCCGCTCGAGATGCCCTTGGTCGTCTTGACCCGGTCGTTCCTCGGGCGGATGCGCGAGAAGGAGAATCCCGTGCCTCCTCCGCTCTTGTGGATCAGCGCCGTGTTCTTGATCGTCTCGAAGATGCTCTCCATCGAGTCCTCGATCGGAAGGACGAAGCAGGCGGAGAGCTGCTGGAGCTCGGCGCCGGCGTTCATCAGGGTCGGCGAATTGGGCAGAAAATCGAGGGTGGCCATCATGTTATAGAACGTATCTTCCCAGCCCAGGCGGTTCTTGTTGTCACCGTAACGCCTCTCGGCCGAGGCGATATTCGCCGCGACCCGCTGGAAGAGTTCTTCCGGCGTCTCTGTCAGATTTCCGTTAACGTCCTTGCGCAGATACCTTCTCTCGAGCACTCTGAGAGCGTTGTTGGAAATCCGTGGTTCGAGACGAGCCGAAGACATGTTAACCCCCTGTATATGTAATAATTTACCTATGTCGAAGCATCTTCACCCTGTTTGCCCCCCTGACGCCATATCTTGGGGCAAGTGCAAATATCGCATACTACATTTTGGGCGTCAACTGCTTTTTACCCGTCACGCTGATTATGTTCCTTTTGTGGATAACAGTCGTTAAAACAATATTATACAGGTGCTTACGCAGTATTTAAAAATGTAGTTGATGCATAAAAGCGGTCGCGGGCAGGCGAAATATATGGTACTATGCCCCGGGCTGAAGCACAGAGACGAGGTGGGAGAGATGTTTCCTGGAAAGATTGATTTGATGAACGATAGGTCGGGACAGGTCAGCAGGAGCGGATCCGGGGCAGCTGTACATACGGCAGCCTGCGTAGTGATTGCCGTTCTGATCGCGGCGGCGCTTATCCCTTCCCCTGCTCATTGCACAGGTATTCGGACAGTACACTACAGCGGCAATCTCCCCTCTCGGCGAGGGAGCCGTCTTCGTCTCGGGCGGGGGCTGGAGGTTCAGCACCGGTATCGCGACGCGTTTTCTCATCACGGGAGGAAGCGATCTCGGACTGCAGTTCGGGTACGCCCGCGCAGAGGAGATCGACAACTACGGGCTGGGCGCGGACTACAAGTTCTACATAATCAGCGACTCCCCCTCCAACATGCTCGACCTCTCAGCCGACATTTCTCTGGGGTGGCTCGGCGGCTCCGGGTACAGCAGGGGGATCGTCACTGCTGCTTTCATGGTCAGCGGCATGATAGATCCCGGGATGAAGGTCAGGTTCGAGCCTTACGGATCGGTCGGATTCATCGGCCAGTATTTTTTCGCGAAGGGAAGCTGCGATGAAATCAGACCGGACTCCTGGCCGTGCGGAGATGAGGGCGATTCGGCCGATATGAATCTGCTGCTGCGGGGCGGGACGAAGATCTGGCTGACCGACGACTACCATATCTTCGTCGAGCTCGATTACGATGGCCAGGCGGCGCTCGGCGCTGCCTTTAACGTTGTCTTCTGATTTTCGGGAGTCACTTGCCCTTGTGGATGACAACGACAGTGATGTTGTCATCACCGCCGTATGAGATGGCGGCTTCAACGAGTTTTCCGCATGCTTCCTTCGGGGCGTTCCGCTCGACTATCGATCCGATCTCATCTTCCGGGACCATCGAGAACAATCCGTCGGAGCAGAGCAGTATCTTGTCGCCCTCCCTGAACGAGATCCCCTTTTCGATATCCGGGGCCACTTCGTGCCTCAGCCCGACTGCCCGGGTGAGCACGTTGCGGCGAGGGTGCTTGACCGCTTCTTCCCTGTCGATCAGCCCCTTCTCGACCATCTCCCCTACGAGGCTGTGGTCCCTGGTGAGCTGCTCGATCTTTCCATCACGGACCAGGTAGGCCCGCGAGTCACCGGCATGGGCAATATTGTAGCTGTCGGGGAAAAGCGCGACCGCGGTACATGTCGTTCCGGCAGTCCCATTCCTGCCGTTGCCCACATGATTGAAGACTCGCCTGTTCGCCTCCCTGAACGCGAGGTCCAGTGTCTCGACCGCGTCCTTTTTCTTTTCAGAATCAGCGTAATAGATGTCGCCCATCACCTCGACGACCATCCTGCTCGCTTCCTCACCGGAGAAATGTCCGCCCATCCCGTCCGTTACCACGACAAGGACCCCTCTCGACTCGCGCACCTTCTCGGTCTCGGGATCGAAGATGCCGTAGTAATCCTCGTTCCTCTCCCTCACCGAGCCGCGGTCGCTCGCCGCGGAGATCGTGAATGGCCAGCCGCTGTATTCGTCTATCATCGGTTTTCCCATCGTATATCAGATAGCCTGCCAGCTGTCCGGCAGCCTCAGTGTCATCACCTTTGTCGAGGCGATCTCGATCCCGGCTACTTCCTTCGAGTCCCTTATCCGCTCAGGCAGCCTGTCTGTCGTGGCGGGTTCGAACCCGAACCTCTCAAAATACCCCTCTGATCCCGGCAGCGCGAGCAACCATACCCTGCTGCACCTTCCCGAAGCGTATGCGAGGACCCTGCTTACCAGCCCGGTCCCTTTGCCCTCTCCCCTCTCATCTTCATTCACCGCCACAAACTGCAAGAGGCATTCCGTTTTGAACTCTCTTGAACCCGTGATGCCGGCCAGTGACCCGTCGGAGTCAAATATTCCGAACAGGTCGCATCCCGGGGCGTACCTGTTTTCCAGGCGTTCCGATTCGAGCAGTCCGGCTATCTCCATCTCGAGTGTCGGATTCAACTCTGTTATCCTGAAGACCTGACCGCTCATCTTCTCCCGAGGATTCCATTGTGCGAAGGCATGGCCACCGCAGTGGTCGCTTGTATCGGTGGCCGCCTGATGCTACATTACCGCGAGAGATTAATATCTGATGATATCAAGGTCAAGCCCTGATATCGGGGCGCCGGAAGGAGAGCGATTTGAGCGGCAATATTGAGGTCTTCCGACAGATAGTCGACGGCGCCGATGCGGTCATCTTTGATTTCGACAACGTGATCGTCGACTCCGAGCCTTTTCACTACAGGGCATATTCTGAGGTCTTCTCGGGAAAGGGCCATACGATAGACCGCGAGGAGTACTGGGTGGAATGGACCTCGAAGGGCGGAGGCGCGGAGGGTGAGATACGCAGATACGGGCTCGACCTCGATCCCGCCGATATACGGGCGGAGAAGGACCCCGTCTATTCCTCCTATTGCAGGAGAGGCGAGATACCTCTCTTCCCCGAGGCGGTACGGATCGTCGAGCTGTTCGGAAGTTCGGGCCTCAGGACCGCCATCGCGTCAGGATCGTACAGCCATGATGTAAATGCTCTGCTCGATGCTCACAAGATCGGTCATCTCTTCGAGACAGTCGTGGGAAAAGATGACTCCGGGAAGATAAAGCCTTTCCCCGAACCTTACCTTCTTGCCGCCGGGAGACTCGGCCTCGAGCCGGCCAGATGCTTTGCCATCGAGGATGCCGAGAAGGGCGTCATCAGCGCTCACGCCGCTGAGATGAAGGTCATCGTAGTCGAGACGGCGGTCACCGCCGGCGTCCCGATCGCCGGGGCCGACCTGCACCTGCCTGGGCTGGGCACCCTTCTCGAGGTGATGATCGAGTCGGGTATGAGCTGAACGGCGAGGACATAAAAAAACGGCCTCGGAGGGCTTCGGCCGTTTTTCTCATATGTGGAGTGCGGATTCCCGTCAGCAGCCTGTCATCTACTTCTTGATCTTCTTGATCGCGCCCCAGCTCGATTCTTCCGTCGCGATGAATCCGTGCGTGAATGTCGTATCCGTCGCGGCGCACTCGACGAACGAATCATCGAGCACCTCGCCGGAAGTATCCATTGTAAGTGAGAATGCCTTGTAATAAAGGATCGCGCCCTGCGGAGCGGCGGTGTCGTAATAGTACAGCCGCTGGCCGTACGTGCTCGGCATCTCGACTACGAGGCGTCCATCGCCATAACCGGTCGGGAACCCGTCTTCCCCCGCCCTGATCACGGTCGTATTACCTTCGCCTGCGATCCAGGTGAGCTTGACTGCAATGTCCGTATCCCGCTGTCGCGTCGAGATCGACGACGGGCAGGTTCGGCTCTTCGCATATCGGCCTCTGGCAGGTATAGAGAAAACTCGTACCGACATACCCGCCGTGGTGAGGCGAAAACATGTCATGCCTGTTATACAGCCTGTCACTGGCGTACATCCTGTCCGAATGCCTGTTCTCTACGAGATTTATCCAGGTAAGCTCCGAATCCCTCGGCCGGCTTGATAAGCGCGTACCCCGCAAGCCCGGGGCCGCACAGCGGCATGCAGGCATCCAGCTTGATACTGTGATTGAATATGCCGCCCTTGAGCTTCACGATCGTCTCGTGAACGATCGAAATGCAGCTTTCAGGAGTGAATCCGACGATGCTGTCGTTCGACTCCACCGCGAACTCGAGATAGGTCACTCCCTCGTGGACATTATAGAACCAGATCGGGACCTCGATTATATCTTCGCCGGGTATCCTGCCCCTGCTGCATATGATGTCTGTGGGAATATCTTCGGCGCTGCCGAAATGGACGGCCAGCCTGACAAGGTAGTCGAACTCGAAGAATCCGGGGGACAGCATGAGCGAGCCGAAGCACTGGGCGTTCGCCTCCCCGGAAGGAATAATCATTACAACCGTCAGTATAAATATAGACAGGATAAGAAGGGGCTTCCTGAACATAACGATGTCGCTCCTCCGAAGAAGTATGCCCCATTCACGAACCGATATTTAGAAACGCACTCTAACAAGTCAAATTATTACATATATCGCTATAAAAGTCAAGATTGTACATTTATAAGGACATTAGTTTTGCGTTCGTAAGGTTTCTTTACAGCTCGTGAGGATAGTTGAGACCAGGTGTCAACTTCTATATACGTAGGGTGTTTACACTATTTTTCCGATTTCACTCCTCTTTCTTCTTATCGCGCAGGCGCCTCCAGTACTCGAGCCTTTTTATCATCTCTCTCTCGAATCCACGCTCGACAGGCTCGTAATATCTCCTTCCCTCCATCCCTTCGGGGAAATATTCCTGGGAGACGACTGCGTCGGGATCCTCGTGGGGATAGTCATACCCTTCCCCGTACCCGAGGTCCTTCATCAGCCTGGTCGGCGCGTTCCTGATCCAGAGGGGGACGGGCATGGGACCGTGTTCCTCCACATCCTTTGCCGCCGCGATGTATGCCTTCTCGAGCGCGTTGCTCTTCGGTGCGAGCGCGAGGTATGTGACAGCCTGGGCGAGAGCGAGCTTCCCCTCGGGCAGGCCGATGAACCGTACGGCCTCCATCGCGCCGAGCGTGACCTGTAGGGCCTGTGGATCGGCGTTCCCGACATCCTCCGACGCGAACCTTACGAGGCGGCGCACGACATACATCGGGTCCTCTCCCGCCTCGATCATCCTGGCGAGCCAGTAGAGTCCCGCGTCGGGATCCCCCCCGCGCAGGCTCTTGTGAAGGGCCGATATGATGTTGAAATGTTCCTCGCCCTTCTTGTCGTAGAGGATGCTCCTCTTCTGGACGGCCTCCTCGACAGAATCGCGCGTCAGCGTCACCGGCCCGGAGCCGGGGAACGAGGCTATCGACATCTCGAGCGCGTTGAGCGCCGTCCTCGCATCGCCGTTTGCCAGATGTGCGAGGTATCCGAGGACTTCGCTGTCGGCATCGATCTTTCTCTTCCCGTATCCTCGCTCGACATCATCGAGCGCCGCGCGAACTATCCCCGCGATGTCGTCCTCGCCGAGCAGCTTGAGGACGAACACCCTGCAGCGTGACAGCAATGGGCGATATCACCTCGAAGCTGGGATTCTCCGTCGTCGCGCCTATCAGGATTATCGTCCCGCTCTCTATATGGGGAAGAAAAGCGTCCTGCTGAGCCTTGTTGAACCTGTGGATCTCGTCGACGAAGAGGATCGTGCGTCGACCGTTATAGGAGAGCCTCTGCCCTGCTTCTCCCATTATCCTGCGGACGTCGGCTATCCCGGAGGTGACGGCCGAGAAGAAGACGAAATTCGCGTCGACCTTTTCGGCGATGATATGCGCGAGAGTCGTCTTGCCGCATCCCGGAGGCCCCCAGAATATCAGCGAAGATTCGAGAGAGCCCTGCTCGAGCATCCGCCTGAGGATCTTGCCCTCGCCTACGACATCGCTCTGTCCGAAGAACTCGTCGAGGGTCCTCGGCCTCATGCGCTCGGCGAGCGGAGAAGGGGTTTCCGCTGAAAAAAGATCGTCCATCGGATTGTCCGCGGCCGGTCATGGTCCGCCCGGTCACTCGATCAGGTGTAGTCAGGTTCCTTGTCGAAGAAATGCTCGGTACGCAGAAACCTCAGCGTGCCGCTCTTGCTTCGCAGCACGAGGCTGTTGGTCACCGCGCCCCCTGGACGAAAGTTCACTCCCTCGAGGAAAGGGCATCTCGAAACGCCGGTCACCGCGAACATGATATTGCTTCCGCCGGCGAGGTCGTCGATCCCGAAGATCCTTTCGTAGTCGCCGTCGTCATCTGCCGGCCCGCCTTCCTCCCTGACCAGCTCACCCTGGAAGCCTCCTCCGAGGCAGGCCATCGCCGCCGCGGTTATGATACCCTGGCGGGTATCCCCCGTCCCGAGCGCTACATCTATGCCCGTGCCGGGCAGCACTGCGGCGAAGGCCGCGGCGAGGTCCCCGTCCCGTACGAGCTCTATCCTGGCGCCGGTGCGCCTCACTTCATCTATAAGTATCGTCGTGTCTTTCCCTCTTGAGGATCGCCACGGTGAGATCCTCTACATATACCCGCTTCGCCTCGGCTATCCTTACGAGCTGATCGAAGACGGAGATGCCCAGGTCGATGCATCCGCCGCGTCTCTGCCTACCGCTATCTTTCTCATATATCTCGAGTTGAAATGCCTGAAGGATCCCCTCGGGGCGATGGCAATCGGCGGAGATCGCGTTTCCCTGTCCGTCCGCGAGAGAGCCCATCCCTTCGAGCGGATCGAGCGCTATATCGACCTCGGGCTCCTCGCCGGAGCCGACAACGTCTCCACGGCGCAGAACGGCGTCGGGGATCTCGTCCCTCTCGCCGATGATCACATGTCCGGTGATCTTTATTCCCCTGATCGCGAGGGCCATCGCCGCGGCGGCCGCCCTGTCGGCGGCTATGGGATCGCCCTTTACCGAGCAGACGGGCGGAAGCCAGCGCCGCCGCCTCGGTCGCCCGGACCAGCTCAAGGGCCAGATTGCGATCCAAGAGCTCATCCTCTCCTCATTCCTCCATGATAGCCGGCATGTCGTCATCGAGACCGTCCTGCCTGCCTTCTCTGGCGTCAGCGACCATCTCGTTCAGCTCCTTCGCCATCTGGTACTGATGGATAGCGAAGATCACGGGAAGGAGGATGTACGCCACACCCGCGGTGAGCGGGATGGCGAAGATCTGGATCACGAAGGTAAGCCAGAACCAGTTCCATTGACCGAGGTAGATGTAGCCGACCGGCCCGAGCAGTATCCAGCCGAGAAAGAAACCGAGCGACGCAGCGACCCCGGGATTTTTCGTCTCCTCGGGGACGGTGAGACGGGTCAGTTCATATGCGTACAGCTTCCGGCCCGCTGGCTGCTCCTTCGCAAGGGGCCTGCCGCAGTTTTCGCAGTACGCGCTTCTCTTCACTCGCTTCTTTACCGCAATGCTGGCAGTACATGATGTCTACCTCCGCTTTTGGAATCCTCACTTCATCTTACGTCAGCCGGAGGAGGATTGTTTCCTGTTCGACAAAGCATACTATAAGACAGGGGAGGTGAATAACAATGGTTTTTTATTATTTACGCCCCCTATCAGGCACCAGGCACCCCGAGGGGCCGATATTGCCGCTTCGGCCCGGGCGCGGGCCCGATGCCAGGAATGAGTGCATCTACTCATGGGGATAAAAGGGCTTCAGCGGCCGCTTTTGTCTCGCGCCTCCCTGAGGCTTTCGAGATTGACCAGGGCTGTCACGTTCTCGGGATCGAGTTCGAGAGCTCTCATCAGCAGCCTCTCCGACTCGTCCAGTTCACCCGTCGAAGCGAGCATTACCGCGAGATTGATAAGGCCGGTCGGCCAGTCGGGTCTCTCATCGACGACCGTCCTCTGGATCACGATCGCTTCTTCGGTGCGCGACAGTCTGTGAAGGCACATCGCGACCCGGTCGAGGTTCTCGGGAGTCTCCGGGAGAGTCGCGAAAGAGGCCCAGAGCCTCAGCGTATTCACCCTTTCGATAGATCAGGCGGGCAAGGCTTTTCAAGGCCTTCTCCTCATACGCCCCGCCGAGCATCTCCCTGAGGACCGCTTCGGCCTGTTCTGTCTTTCCCGATCTTGCCAGCGCCTCCGCGTAGTTGAACTTGACCTCAAGGTCGGTCGGATCCGCCGCCAGCGCTTCCTCCAGAGGTTTGACCGCGCGCGACGGCTGGCTGCTCCTCAGCATCAGGAGCCCGAGCTGGTAAAGGAAATCGGGAGTCATCCCCCCCTCACGCTCAGACTTGACGAAGAGAGTCTCGGCGAGGACCGGGTTGGCATCGGCGATGAGCATCCCCTTCAACCCGAGCAGGTACGAATCGTTCGGAGCGTATTCGAGCCCCTCGTCGACGACAGCGAGCGCCGATTCCTCCTCACCCATCTTTATCCTCACAACGGCAAGGTTCCTGTTTATCACCGGGGTGTTTTCGAGGCCGCAGAACATCTTCGCCTCGTTCAGTTCGGTAAGCGCCCGTCCGGTCTTTCCATTCTCGAGAAGACAGACTGCGAAATTCAGGTGCGTCTCGCAGACAGCGTAGTCGGCAAGAAGCGACTCCTCGAAGAGAGATACCGCTTCATCCACACTGCCCGTCCTCCAGAGGGCCTCGGCCTTCTGCCCCTGCAGCCGCGGATCGGTACCTTCGGCAGCCTCGAGGCTGTCGGCGATCCTGATCACCTCATCATAACGGCCGCGCTCCAGAGAAAGCAGTATCCGCGTATCGGCATCGCGCCTCGTCTCGTCCCAGCCCGAGTCCATCACGTCCTGCACACTGCCGCTTCCGCCGCATGCGCCGCAGAGGATCGGGATCAGGATCGACGATGCGATCCAGACCGTCCGGAATGTCACGGGTATACATCTGCCGTTAGTATCCATACATGGGGATGATAAGGTCGTACGGCCCGGTGTTGCCAGAGAATTCTCGGGATAATGCCGGAAGAAGCAACGGACGTTACTACTTCTTCAGCTCTCCGGCGCGTTTTTCCTTGAGCTGGTGCCTGAGTCTTCCAAGGTACTTGTTCAACGGGTGGTTGCGACCAAGGAAAGGCACCACGGGCTTCTTGCGCACTCCCATGCGGGAGAGCTCGAGCGCCGCGGGGGCGTTGGTATTGTCCATCCTGTACGCCTTGGTGAAGTAATCCCGCGCCTTCATCCGGTCGCCTCTTTCGAGCACGACTCGTCCGAGATTGACGTAGAGCATCGGATCGCGCTCGCGGCCGGCCAGCTGCAGGGCCAGCATACACTTTTCCTCTCCTTTGACCGGATCACCCATCATCGATTCGCACAGTCCCATGGTAGAGAGATAGACGGGATTCTCGGGCGATATCTTCAGCGCCTGCTCGAGAAATTTCACGGCGTCGGCATAATTGCTTCTTTTAATGTTTGCCTCTGCCTTGATGTAAAATTCCCTCGATTCGAAGGTATCCCTCGGTTCAAGCATCAATTTTTCGCTCAATTCGTGTCCTCCGGTTGCAAAATCCAACCGGGCCGGCGGGGCATCCAAATCCGAACCCGTTGTATAATCTGATGTTACAGAATATCTGCAGGCCCTGGGGCCATTCTGAATCGAATTTTGCAATAACCGTTCCGTCAGAGAGGTCCGGATGGATGGAAATGCCCGATGGCAGTCTGTCCCTGATTGTCTATATTGACAAAAACGGCATACTGCGCTATAATTTACCTACATCGACGCATTCCTTCTCGTCCGGGAATGCGCGCTTTACATCTTGAGGGAAGTGTGGAATTGAGAATGAATCTTCTTACAGGCATGCTGCTCGTCGGCAGCCTTTTTCTATCTGCAGCCGGGGCGCAAGCCCAGGAATTCAGTTCGATACAGTTGGTCGGCAATTTCGCCGGAATCACATGTGAGCCGGATGACGCAGAAAACAACATGGATCCGATCGGCGATAACGTCTGGCGAAAGCTCAAGCTGATTAATGAGCCGGGCGACCCCGACACGATATACTTCAAATTCACCGCGGATGGATCGTACCTGCCCATGCACTGGGGCTGGTCGTTCACAGAGGGCTGGGGAACAGCCGCATACGACTGGAGCCCCCCGTCGATAGTCGCGGTCCTGCCCGACAGCGGGTACTGGTATTTCTCATTCAACGATTCCACATATGAGTACTGGCTCGACAGGCCCGACGCGGTCATCGAGGGCATCCTCGAGTCGGATCAGCCCGGTGTTCCGGCCGGGGCCGTCGTAAACCTGATCAGCACGGCCGACGGCCACGTCATGTCCTGCTCATGTTTCAACGACAAGAATTTCGATTTCTCGAACCTGCCCGAAGGCGAATTTACCGTTCAGGCCAGCGCCCCCGGATACAGGAGCGCGGAAGTCAGCGGCATCATGACCGCCTCCGGCACTTCCGAACAGGTATCACTCGAGTTGATCCCTGTTACTGCCGTTCAGGTCACGACGGCAGTATGCGAAAGGGTCAATGGCGGCGTGGTCCTCTCCTGGGTCGCGTACTGCTGCGGCGAGACTACCGGATTTGATATCTACCGCGGCGACAGCCCCGACCTTGCTTCCGCAATGAGGAGAAACACTGAACCGGTCTACGGCATAACGAGTTTCAGCTGGTTCGATGAATGCGATGATCCGCTGGTCGACAGGTACTACTGGCTCGTCGAGCTGGGTACCGATGACCCGGCGATCGTCGGGCCGATGCTGGCTTCCGGGGTGCCCGGAGTGCCGAGTTCCATGGGCCAGAACTACCCGAATCCCTTCAACCCGGCGACCACGATCCCGTTCACGGTCGGATCGGCCGAATCAGGCACCCGGGTGACGATGGTGTTCTACGACGTGTCGGGCAAGACGGTCGCCAGGCACGATCTCGGAAATAGATCCGCCGGTGACCACACCTATGTATGGAATCCGGCTCTCTCCTCTGGAAGGTCGATACCTTCAGGCGTGTACTACTGCAGGCTGCAGATAGGCAAAGAGGTCCTCACCCGCAAGATGATCCTGCTGAGGTGATACCTGCCTGCGCCTCCGGAGAGGGAGCTCAGGATTGAACGGATCTGACTATAGGAAAATAATCCGGGACATGATAGTCCCACAGACCCGGGTCTGCCATGCCCTGACCCGGGTCACTTTTTATATTATGACACACATTATCAGATCACGATTCCAGACGACCCTCACCCTTGTCGCGGCATCGGTCCTTCTTTCGGCTGTCCCCGCCGGAGCGACCGAAAACGCCGTCGACTTCGACAAGAAGCACCGGTCTGACCGCTCGATGGGAGACACCTTTGTCCCCGGCGATCCGGAAGCGATGGTCTTCTTTGATTTCGAGGGCCCCGTATTGTACAACCCCGACCAGGACGTCAAGGATCACACAATAGTGATGGCCGACGGCGTATATCATATCTTCTATATCGTCGCCAACGAACGAACCTTCGGGCATGCCACCTCTACCGACCTGGTCCGCTGGACGTTCCATGAACCTGTGCTCTCGAGAGGAGAACCGGGCGCATGGGACTCACGTGATATATGGGCGCCGTGTGTGATCCCGCTCGAGGGAACGGACGGCTACTACCTCATGTTCTATACAGGTGTAAACTCCGCGTCGGCCCAGCAGACAGGGATAGCCTACTCCAACGGCGACCTTTTTCAATGGACCAAGGCGCAGGAAGAGCTTATCGAACCGTTTGCGTGCGATTCTTCCTGGTGCAACTGGGCCGTTGACGAGTACTGCCATTTCCGGGACCCTAACTTCTTCGAGGATGAGACCGGCTGCTATCTCACGCAGACTACCAGGACAAAGTATGATTACGGCGCCGTGGCTCTCACGAGCGGAGACGGCAGATTCTCGTGGAACGACACGGGACCGATGTACGTTCACGACAACTGGCACCTGCTGGAGAGTACTTTTGTCCTCAAGCGCGAGGGTAAATACCACCTCTTCTTTACCGAAGAAGGCGTCGGAGGCGTCTCCCACATGTTTTCCGATTCCCTGACAAGCGGGTGGAACGTCATCTACAGGTCGGTCATCGATTTCGGCCACGCGGCGGAGATCACACGAACACCTACGGGAGCGGAAATAATATCGAGGCATACCTCGTACCTCGACTACACGAATGACAATGTCTACTCGATCAGATTCGACACCCTGACATGGAGCGGCGACCATGCCGTTGTCAAACTTGAAGCTCCACTCGGAGACTGGACGATCCTCGATGGAGACGCGTTCGATCACCAGCCCGTATTCGGAGACGCGTACGCTTTCCGCGGCGACGACACCACAAAGGTCGGATTCGAGGGAAACTGGTGGATCGGAACGGCCGAGAGATTCGACGGGCCGATCTTCGGATACAGACCTGGATCCCGCCAGGGAGACGGTCCGAGGGGCTCTATCCGTTCGACCGTATTCACCGTGACGGGACGCTCGATGAGTCTTCTCGTAGGCGGAGGAGCTTACCCCGATTCATGCTACATAGCGATGATCGACGCCGTCTCGGGAGAAACGATATACAGCGAAACGGGGCGCGGCATCGAACTGATGGATAAGCGGATCTGGAATCTCGAACCCTATATGGGCCATGAGTTCTACCTCGAGATCGTCGACCACTGCTCGGCGCCGATGGGGCACATCAATGTCGATGCTATAAAGGAACTTCCCTTCCCTCCACCCTACGGTTCCACTCCTCCCGTTTCCAGCGACCTGACCCTGCAGGAAGAGACGGCGGATGCGGCTGCTTCCCGTCAGGAAAGCGACGCGGCGCCTCTGCCGCCGGCAGAGGTCTCATGCTCGCCCAACCCGTTCAATCCCGCTACGACGATCTCCTTTACGGCCAGCCCCGGCAGCCTTATAGAAGTAGTCGTTTTCTCCATAGCCGGAAAACGCATCCATACGAGGACCGTGATGTCGTCAGCCGACGGGACCGGTTCGGTCGTATGGAACGGCAGGGCCGACAGTGGCCGGCCTGTCGCATCGGGCATCTATGCCGCCGCAGTCTTCGACAGCGGGAAAATGGTCGGCATGACGAAGCTGGTCCTCCTCCGATAGCCTCTCCATCAGACTTTTTTTCTCGCCCGCCCACTACATGAATGCTATCTTAAACACATGAAACGTGTTGCATTGACAGCATCGATCCTGGCATCAGTGCTCTCATCGAGCCTTCCGGCGGAAGGCGGCGAGAGTATCAAGGGCAGGGAGATCCTGGGACTCAGGATAGGCGGGATCCACAGCACATCGGGGCTCGACGAGGCCTTCGGATCGGGAAGCGAGCTCGAGATCTATTTCTACCACGGACTCTCGACATCATCCGCCCTCGGTATTGCCCTGTCGGGATCGGATTTTGGAAATTCGCTGCTGCCCGACAAGGATCTCGAGTATCTCGGCATCCAGCAGACGGTCGATTTCATGGTCTATTCCGTCACCGGCTGCCTTATGACGAAGGCCGACCTGTCGAAGAAGTTAAGGGTCAGCGGCGAACTGGGCGGCGGGCTCTATACCAGCACATCTTCGATCCAGATGGGATTCTCGGGAGAGGGGCGGATCACGTACAACCAGCCCGGAGTCTACGCGGGAGGCGAGATATGGTGGAGGCTCTCAAAGGGCGGGATCCATCTCGGCCTCGGGGGAAAATGGCACTACATGTGGACCGGCACAGACTACAGGCAGCCGGTCTGGATATATACCGGCAAAGACTACGCGCACTTTTTCCAGATCACTCTGGGAATATCCTTTTACACTGACGACTGAGTCAATAAGGACGGAGGCGACATTGAGCGACAGGGAAGAACTCAAGAGGATCCTGATCGAGCGTTCGATACTCAAAGGTGATTTCACGCTCGTCTCGGGCAAGAAAAGCACCTACTACATCAACGGGAAGATGACGACCCTGCACTCGATGGGGTTGAACCTCTCGGCGAAGCTCCTGCTCGAGAGCCTCAGCGATCTTGAATACGACGGCTTCGCGGGCCCCGTCATAGGCGCCGACCCGATCATCGGGGCGCTTCTCGCTCTATCCGCCGAGCGGGGCGAAGAGAAGGAAGGCTTTCTCATAAGGAAGGAAGCAAAGGGCCACGGAACGCAGAAACTCGTCGAGGGAAAACTCGAAGAGGGAATGAAGATCATAATAGTCGAGGATGTCGTCACCACGGGTGGCTCACTTCTGAGGGCCGCCGAAGCCGTGGAAGCCGGGGGCGGCGAGATCGCCGCGGTACATGTGCTCGTCGACAGGGAAGAGGGCGCCGTTGACAGGATCGCCGGCGCGGGGTACGAGTTCAGGTCCCTGTTCAAGGTCAGCGAGCTTCTCTGATAACTTAACGGTCGTTGCGCGACAACTCATCGCCGGAAGGAGCGCCGCTCATCGAGGCCCGGTCATATCCGGATGACTCTGCGCAGACGCCTGTCGCCACGACTGCTCCTCCGCCCAGAGGTCCCTTCCACCTCACCCGGACCGATACCCTGCTGACTTCACCGGAATCCCCGCGTACGATCCTGGTGTCGAGCTGGTAGACGGCGCCGCCGTCATCGTCGCATGTCACGGTGCGTCCCTCGGCGGAGCAGACTCCTGTCCGCTTCATCTCTTCCATAGCCCTGTCGAGATGCCTCTCGGCAAGTATCGACGCCTCAGCGGCGGGATCCCCGTTTCTCGACTCCGCGCTGACAAACAGGACGGGTGACGTGATGACACACGCGAGCAGCAGGCATGATACAGCTGTAAGTATTACGATATGAGACGACCGAATCCGCTTTTCCACCGGTGTCCTTCCGTAAGATGTCTATCCGGAAAAGCCCGAATCCCTGCAATTTCCCCCAGTCGGGACGCTCGCTTCCGGAGCTGCCCCGTTGTGAGGAAGCTTTGCATTTTATATGCCAAAGGAAACCCGGTCAGCGGGGTTCGCGGACCGGGTTTTGAGGATTGTAACTGCCGCGATAAGTGCAGTTTGCGTGCTAAGGCATCGCGGTCGCAGTATCACTCTCCATCACCGTGAAGAAATCGTCCGGGAATTCATTGCCGAATCGAACGACCGGGATGAGAAATTCGAAATATTCGTCATCCTTGAAGTATCCGATAAACCTGTTGGGAAACCAGATGCCGTCTGTCTTGACATAGTCTCCGTACTCCTCTTTGAAGGAGAAGTCCGGATTCGCCAGGCTCCTGACAGAGATCTGCCTGACATGGAATGACTTCTCATCGAGGCCGACATCGACGATGTTATCTCCCTCTTCGAACCCGATGTGATACATGCCGTCCCAGTACTCACTCTCTACGCGCTTGAGTTCGAGTCCCCCGGCGCTGAGCTTGTCGAGGATCATGGGAAACCTGTATGCGATCAATTCGACTTCCCATTCGGGGACCTCTGAAGCGCCTGACCCCAGCGTCCAGATGAAATTCTCGTTATTATTTACTATAAGGATCTGAAGTTCGACGATCCTGCCGTCGAGGATCCTGTACGTCCTGGTCTTGTACTCAAGCTTTCTCTGGAAGATATCGAAAGGGTAGTTT
This sequence comes from Candidatus Krumholzibacteriia bacterium, assembly GCA_963836185.1. Classification (GTDB taxonomy): domain Bacteria; phylum Krumholzibacteriota; class Krumholzibacteriia; order Krumholzibacteriales; family Krumholzibacteriaceae; genus JAUWCL01. The sequence goes on along the minus strand of CAWIIQ010000001.1, from coordinate 1,073,670 downwards.
GTCGCGACCTGCCCTTCAGGAATCTGTTTCCTGAAACCCCTGCCCTCGAAGGTAGTAATCAGGGGAAGGTTCTTCACTCCGCCGTATGCCTTGAGCATCCTGTCGACGGCTGCCTCCGGGTTCTTAACACTCCCGGAGCACGATGCGATCAGCGCCGCGAGGGCAGCCACCGCCAGTGCCGTCCTGAATAATCCGCCCGATCCTGTCATGGAAGCCACATTCTCCCCTTTCTATATTCATCATCCATCATTCGACTAGATATGTTCCGCTGTAAGTAACTCGTTCTTTCCGTCTCTCGCCAGAGCATACGAGAACCCGTCGGAGAGAGAGAATGCTCCTGTCTCTCCCTTTTTACTGAGCGCGATATAGCCGACCTGGAAATCGGCCTTGCCGCCGTGCTTCTCTGATATCCTCTCTACGGCCGCCCTGCATGCATCCCCGGGCGACATCCCGCTGCGCATGTTCTCCACGACGAGAAAACTGCCGCAGGTCTTGATAACGGCCTCGCCCCTGCCTGTCGCCGCGGCCGCGCCGACCTCGTTATCGACATACATCCCGGCGCCGATTATCGGCGAATCGCCCACCCGTCCGTGGATCTTCCAGGCAAGGCCGGAAGTAGTGCACGCGCCTGAGAGGTTCCCTGCCGCATCGAGCGCGACCATTCCGATCGTGTCATGGTTCTCTTCGCCGCCGGGGAACCAGTCGTCCCCGTCGCCCATCCCCGACTTCCACTTGACCCAGGCCTTCCTGGCCTCTTCAGTCAGGAGGTCTTCGCGGGCAAACCCGACCTTCCGGGCGAATTCCTCCGCGCCGCCGCCGACGATCATCACGTGATCGGTATCCTCCATCACCCTGCGGGCAATCGATATAGGATGCATGTACCCCTCTACGAATGCCGTTGAACCGCAGTTGCCGTCCGGCCCCATTATGCAGGCATCCAGTGTCACCCTGCAATCCTCGTCGGGAAGTCCGCCGTATCCGACACTCCGCACACCGGGATCAGCCTCGGGAACACGTACTCCCATCTCGACCGCGTCGAGTGATGTCCCTCCAGCAGACAGGACCTTCCAGGCCGCGTCATTGGCCGGCACCCCGTGGGGCCATGTCGATATCACAACGGGGCCGCCCTGAGCACCGCTGCCCTGAGCCGCCGCGAAGAGCCGGCCTGCCGGGATAAGGCCGCCTGCCGCTCCGAGAGCCGCGGACATCTTCAGAAAGGTTCTACGTGTGAAGCCTGACATCGGTTCCTCCTTTTATCCTCCGGAAGATCGCCCGGACGATCCCGCAAATCGCTCCGGCGAGTCTCTGAATTCGTTTGAAGGATTATATTTCAACACGCGGGAAGGTTCCACTCAAAAGAAGGACGGCGGCGCGAGGCCGCCGTCCATTGATACGATCTGACCGATTTCCGGGTCCCTTACCCGAGCCTGCGCCTGACAAGCTCCTTTTTCAGCTCGGAAATCGCCTTCGTTGGGTTGAGGTCCTTCGGGCATGCCTCGACACAGTTGAAGATCGTGTGGCACCGCCACAGCCCGTGCCTGTCATCGAGAGCCTTGAGGTGCTCGGCGCTGCCCTCATCCCTGGTATCCGCTACGAACCTGTAAGCCTTGAGGAAGGCGTGAGGTCCGACATACTCCTTGTCGGCCCAGAACGAGGGACAAGACGATGTGCACGAACCGCATAGTATGCACTCGTAAAGGCCGTCGATCTTCTCCCTCTCCTCAGGGGACTGGAGCCTCTCCTGATCGCTCGAAGGGGGCGAGTGGGTGATCAGCCATGGCTTCACCGCGAGCAGGCCCCGCACCAGCGGGTCGAGAGAGACCACGAGGTCCTTGATGACGGGATAACCGCGCATCGGCTCGACGGTGATCGTCGATCCTCCGAGCTCGAGCACCTGTGTCTCGCACGCGAGGTTGTTGACCCCGTTGATCGTCATCGCGCATGAGCCGCAGATACCGCTCCGGCACGAGCGCCTGAAGGTCAGTGTCCCGTCCTGTTTCCACTTTATCTCGTTGAGAGCGTCGAGGAGTGTCGTGCCCTTCTCCACGTCGAGCTGATACTCCTGCATGTAGTGACCCCGACGCTCATCGTCCGGATTGAAACGATTGATCCTGAACGTGATCATTGCCATTCCGGGGCCTCCTTTAGTATTTACGCTCTTGCGGCTGGAAACGTGTGATGGTGACCGGCTTGTAGTCGAAGTCGATCTTTCCGCCATGCTTCCAGGCCAGCGTATGCTTGAGCCACTTCTTGTCGTCGCGGTCGGGGAAATCGGTGCGGCTGTGCGCGCCCCGGCTTTCCTCGCGTTTCAGGGCGCCCGCCACGATAAGCTCGGCGAACCCGATCATGTGCCCGAGTTCGATAGCCTCAAGAAGGTCGTAATTGAATTTATCGCTGCGGTCATCGATGCCGATATTCGCGAACCTCGCCTCGAGCTCCACAAGCCAGCTCTGGAGCCTGCCGAGTTTATCGGCGTCGCGGTAGATTCCGCACTCAGTCATCATCTTCTCCTGCAGCTCTTCTCTTAGAAGTCCCGGTTTCTCGGAACCTTCGGATGAGAGGATCCTCTTCACCTGGTCGAGAGCCTCCTTCGCCGCGTCGGACGGAAGCTCGGGGAACTCACGTGTCTCGCGCAGGAACCTCACGATCGACTTGCCCGCCCTGCGCCCGAAGAGGGCAGCCTCGAGCAGCGAGTTCGTGCCGAGCCTGTTCCCTCCGTGGATACTGACGCATGCGCACTCTCCAGCGGCGTAGAAACCGGTGACCGGTTTGCTCTTGCCGTCGGCCAGCACCTGGCAGTCGATATCTGTCGGGATTCCGCCCATCGAGTAATGCGCGGTCGGCTGGATAGGGATCGGCTCCTTGATGCAGTCGATGCCCATGAACTTCCAGGCCAGCTCGTGGATCTGCGGAAGCAGCTTCATGATCTTCTCTTCGCCGAGATGCCTCAGGTCGGCGTGGACATAGTCGCCGTTCTCTCCGCAGCCCCGGCCCTCGTTGATCTCGGTCTGTATCGAACGGGATACGAGATCGCGGGGAGCAAGCTCCATCTTCTCCGGGGCATACCTCTCCATGAAGCGTTCGCCGTCCTTGTTGAGGAGGTATCCGCCCTCACCGCGGACCGCCTCGCTCACGAGGATACCCTGCTTGTAGAGGCCTGTCGGATGGAACTGCACGAACTCCATGTCCTCAAGCGGCAGGCCGGCATTGAGCACGAGGCTCAGTCCGTCGCCTGTGTTGGCCAGGGCGTTCGACGTGATCGAGAAGACCTTGCCGTAACCGCCCGTGCCGAAGAGGACCGTCTTGGCGTGAAATACATGCGCGCCGCCGTTTATGATGTCCCAGGCGACGACTCCCCGGCAGACGTTGTCACGGACTATCAGCGACAGGGCGTGAAACTCGGGGTAGAACCGGACCTCGTTCTTCAGGCACTGCTCATAGAGAGTGTGAAGCAGCACGTGGCCCGTACGGTCGACAGCGTAGCATGAGCGCTGCACAGGGCCGCCCTTGCCGAAATCCTTCGTGTGACCGCCGAACTTCCGCTGGGCTATACGCCCGTCGGGAGTCCTCGAGAAAGGGCATCCCATATGCTCGAACTCGCGGACGACCACGGGAGCCTCTTTTACGAGGGTCTCGATCGCGTCCTGGTCGCCGAGATAATCGCTGCCCTTTACAGTGTCGAACATGTGCCATTCCCAGTGGTCCTCTTCCTCGTTCGCGAGCGAGGCAGCCACGCCGCCCTGTGCGGCGCCGCTGTGGGACCGTGTCGGGAATACCTTGCTGAGGACCGCCACGTCGAATTCAGACGACGCCTCGTAGGCGGCTCTCATCCCGGCAAGACCGGCTCCCACGATGACCACGTCGTGACGGTGCACGCTGTGAATCGGCACCCCCTCGACGTCGTGGATGGTTTCGGGATCGAAATTCGTCATGACAGGTCAACCTCCGTACTGGAACGAGATCATCGTCAGGGCGCCGTATATCGCAAATACGAGCCCGATGACGGCAATGCCGCTCCAGATTAGTATTCTCATCCACGGCTTGTGGATGTAATCGCCGAGCACGATCCACAGGCCGTAGAGGCCGTGGAGCAGCGCGACGATGAGGAACGAAATATTTATTGTCTTCCAGAGTGGCGTCGATACGCGTTCGGCTATCGAGCCGTACGCGATCTCGTCCTTCATCAGCACATGCAGGACGAGGACGTGGACAAAGAGAACAGCGGCGAGATAGAGCCCGCTCAGGCGGTGGAAGAACCACCAGAGAGCGCCGCCCGACCTTGCGGTCTCATTGTACTTGTAACTCATTGCGGCCTCCCTTCTACGCGCCCGCGGAGATCATCCGCGAGATCATTACCGCCGCGGCCCCGCCCCAGCAGGCGAGCCATACCACTACGGAGATGGCAAAAAGCGTCTTCTGCTTCTCGACCATCACGCCCATGTCTATCAGAGTGATCCTCAATCCGTTGAACATGTGGTAGAAGATCACGCCTACCAGCCCTATCTCCATGAACTTGAAGAGAGGAGTGCCGAATGCGTGCATTATCCCGTCGAAGGATTTCTCACCGCCGGACAGATGGCTGATTACCCATATGTGCAGGAGCAGATAAAAGATCAGCCCGAGCCCTGACAGGCGATGAAGAATCCAGGCAAACGTGCCCGCGTGGATGCGGTAACGCTTGATAACCCTCATCGGGGGCCTCCCGGTTTAAAGAAAGTCGAGGGTCCCGCGGCGATCGCCATGGAACCCGGATGACCTTGCTCTGAAAGAGACTTGATCAGCAGAACTAGTGCAATATAGCACAGGGGCAGTCGAGCGTCAACGCTCCGGCGGTAAAAGGTCCGATTTTACTCTAACTGGCTACCCGATCATGACCTGCGACCGCGCTCCCCGTTGCGCAGCAGAGTCCTGCGCAACTTGTTCTCCAGCTCGACAGGGAGCGGCTTGCCCTCGGGCCTCTCCACCGGCCCTCCTCCGTAATCCTCGAGAGGAGCAGGTTCGTAGGCCTCGAGCTCAAGAAGAAGGTGCAGGATCACAAGGGCCGCCTCCTTGTCGGGGATCATCCCGCGCCCGCCCGTATCGGGGTCGAGCTGTGTGAAGGGCGGTATGGGGGAACCGACGCATGAGGGGCATCCCTTCCTGCATCCGCATGTCTGTATCAACTCGAGCGAGGCCTGCATGACCTCCTCGACTATGTCGTAAGTCTTGCGCGCGAAACCGAGGCCGCCAGGGTACTTGTCATATATGTAGAGAGCCGGGCCGCCGGTCGAACGCGAGTTTACCGTCGTTCCGATATCGAGCGGATCGGACATCACGAACAGAGGCACGACCTCCCTGAGTATATTGGACAGGCCGAGCAGCCCCTCGGAAGGGACCCTTCCCCATTCGCGCACCGCGGCGAGCGCGTCGCCCGGGGGCTCTATCCACATACCGGCCGTCTCGAGGATCTGCGGCGGCAGATCGCATTTGCCGTAGCCGATCGAGTCGCGGCTGCCGAACTTTATCTTTCTGAACATGAACGTCAGATCGGTCACCGAGACGTCGCCGAAGGCGATCGGGCTGATCCTCCACATCCCGTTCTTCTCCTCGCGGTCGACCTTGACCTGGGTCTCGGTGATAGACTGCGTGTAGTAGTCGACATTCGTCTTTTCTATGAAAGCTATCTTCTTCTCTATATCGAGGTCACGGACGAAATACGTCTCCGCCTCGTGCAGATATATCGCCTGTGTATGGACCTGCTGGAATGCGCTCGCCTCGTCGATCGTGCCGATCACCCTGTTGCCGTCAGACTCGTCGATTATCGTGTAGATGTTCGGCGAGATATTGCGCAGGTTGACGTCGGCGCTTGGATAGCCGTGCCCCCGCCAGAACCAGCTCCCCTTGACGAAGTTGAGATCCCTCTCCTCCTCGAGGAGCTGCGCGATCGCCGGAGCGTACTCGCCCATCCCCTCTACCTCCTTCGCGGCCAGCGGAAGCTCGAAGGCGGCGGAGCGCATCTGGCCGAGAAGGACGTGCGGGTTTTCCGGATCGATTATCGCGTTCTCTGGCGAGCGCCCGAAGAAGTAGTCGGGATTGCGGGCAAGATACTGGTCGAGCGGTGTATTCTGCGGGATGAATATGATCAGTGAGTCTTCCATGCCGCGCCCGGCCCTTCCCGCCTGCTGCCACGTCGAGGCTATGCTGCCCGGATAACCGACGATCACCGAGGCATGCAACGCTCCGACGTCGATGCCGAGCTCGAGGGCGTTGGTGCTGATGACCGCCTTGAGTTCGCCCTCGAATAACCGGCGCTCTATCTCCCTGCGCTCCTCGGGGAGGTAGCCCGCCCCTGTATGGATGGACCGAATCGGCCATCGAGGCCCGGTGCTTTGAGAGCATGTCCCGGACATATCTCGTTATCACCTCGCTCACCACGCGCGCCCTGACGAAGGCGATCGTCTGGACACCGTCGAGGATGAGCCGGGTGACGAGCTCGGCCGCTTCGGCGTTCGAGCTCCTTCGCTCCATCCCCGCGGGGTCCAGGTTAGGCGGGTTCCACATGAGGAAGGTCTTGCGCCCCCTCGGCGAACCGTCCTTCGTGACGACCTTCATCTCGCGGCCGAGCAGCCGCCCCGCGTGCTCGCCCGGATTGGCGATCGTCGCCGAGCTAGCCGCGAATACCGGCTTAGACCCGTAATGGTCGCATATCCGTGAGAGCCGCCTCATCACGTTCGATACATGCGAGCCGAAGACGCCTCGATAACTGTGTATCTCGTCGACGACGACGTAGCGCAGCTTCGTCAGGAAGGGGGCCCACTTCGCGTGATTAGGCAGGATCCCCGAGTGAAGCATATCGGGATTGGTCAGAAGTATGCTGGCGCCGTCGCGCAGCTTTCTTCGCAGCGGCCCCGGAGTATCCCCATCGTACGTCCCTGCCTCGAATGCTGATCGAGCCGCCATCCTTGTACCTCTTGAGCACCCTCAGCTGGTCCTGAGCGAGGGCCTTCGTCGGATAGAGGTAGAGCGCCCTGCTCCCGGGGTCCTCTATGAGGGCCTCGAGAACGGGAATGTTATAGCAGAGCGTCTTCCCGCTCGCCGTCGATGTGACTATGACCGTGTCGATCCCGCCGCGCAGAGACTCGACCGCCTCGACCTGGTGTGTGTAGAGGCTCTCGATACCCGAACCGGCAAGGATCGAAGCGAGGCCAGGCGGCAGTGCTTCACCGAGCTCGCCGAAGCGGGCGCTGCGCAGTGGAATCTTGTGACTGTGGACTATCTGGCCGTCGTAAAGGTCGTCGACAGTGACCTTGCCGAGAAATCTCTTTACGTCCAAGACGATCCTTTCCTTTGCCCCGGCATCACCGGTCCCAGCCGCTGCGGTGAAGATTGCCGCTCAGTCAGTTCAGGGACCGGAATCTTTATATTACTTCTGTATGGAGGTTGTTGCAATCATTAGTAACAATGTTCCCGGCCAGTGAGGCTGTTGCATGCGTGGAGTCTCACGGGGACTTTTAAATATGCGTCAGATAAACTGTGATCAGCTCCATCATCGAAAGAAGATCGAGCCTGTTGTGGTGGATAACGGCGGCCATCTGCCTCGCGTTCTTTGTGCGGACGAATTCGTGGTATGCTCCAGGGATCTCGCTCCCGGGGATGTCCCCGGTCCTCTTCCTTCCGAGTACGAACCTCTCCAGGGTCTGGAGCCTGTTGTCAGGCGTTCGCCCCTTCATCAGCGACCGCGAGACCGGAAGCAGGTCGACATGCGACCGGGGCATGACCATCGGCAGGTCGTGAAAGGTCATCCTGTCAGCGAGAAAGGGGACGTCGAATGTATTCCCGTTGAAGGTAACGAGGACCTCGCGCGAATCGAGCAGCTGTGATACGAAAGAGAGAACGGCCCGTTCCTCGGTATAGTCCCTCGCGAAGAGCTGGTCGAGGATCAATTCTTCGCCCTCGCTGTACATCAGCCCGATCAGGAAGAGAGGTGTATTCCGCAGGCCGGTCGTCTCGAGGTCAAGGTATGCGACCGATCCCGCCGGCGCCTTGACAAGCGCCTCGAAGGACCGGCACGTTGGGGGCATCTTCACCGGAGACGAAGCGATCGCAGCGATGTACTCAGCGTGCGCCGCCGCTCCCCTTTCCCAGATGTTTCCCGCTCTCTCCCTCACCCTCCAGAGGATCCCCGCCCCGGTCTCGATGGCTTCTCCAGGGACGATATCCTCGATCAGCCCCCCGGGCGGCTCGATAAAGATCTGGTCATCGGTCACAGGAATATCAGCGAGAACGGGCACCTGGGGCTTTGCAGGCCGGCCGGCGGGCGATCCTTCATCGGCCTTCGGAGCCTCGGGCACTGGCGGCGCCCCGGATTCAGGCGCCTTTTGCCCGCCGAAAACCCCTCTGGCTCGTTCCTTGAGCCTTTTGAGCTCACTGCCAAGGTCGGGTCGATCGTCCTGCTCCATGATGCGGTGGTCCTCTCTGCGTCTCCTGTTATCCACCGGTATGATAAAGGCTGCGGCTCCGGCGTTCAAGCGGTCCGTATCTTGCAATCGATTAAAAAAAACGCACTTTTACTTGACGCATCGGCAGGTATGGCGATATTTTACTGCGAAACAGACGGGCAGGTAGATGAGTAGAGATAAGAAAATAACGATATTCGTGATAATAACCGCGGTCGTATCGGCTGTCCTCATAACAGCTTCCTACAGGGAAGCGCCCATGGCGGATCCTGAGACAGCCCCCGCATCCATGGTAGCTGAGGCCCCTGCCGGCCTGAGCCTCCCCGCGCCTCCCCCCGTTGCCGAACCTGACCACTCCGGAGAGATCAGAAAGAATTCAAGTTTCTCCGACGTAATGACCGCCTGCGGCGCCACACATCAGCAGGTGCACGACATCGTCCGGGAGGCAAAGGAAGTATACGACCTCGGCAGGATCCAGCCCGGACAGAAATATGAGATATTCAACGGCGATGACGGCTCGATCGAGAAGATCCGCCTCTCGACGACCGATGAGACCGCTTATGTCGAGATCGCCTGCTCCCACGAGGGGATAAATGTCGAACGGATAGAGTACCCCTACGAGATCACGGTCAGGGAGGCCTCGGGCCTGATCACCCAGTCCCTCTTCGCTTCGATCATAGAGCAGGAGTTGCCTCAGGCTCTCGGGGCGATGCTCGTAGAGATCTATGCGTGGGACATCGATTTTTTCACCGAGATAAGGAAGAACGACTACTTCAGGGTGATCTACGAGGAACGCAGGATGCTCGATGGACCGGACCACGAGGAGAGGACCGGCATAGGCGATATCATCGCCGCCGAGTTCAACACGAGCGGTGAGAGCCGTTACTGTTTCTTATTCAATAACAACGATGAATACGATGATTATTTCGACTACGATGGAAAGTCGCTCCGCAAGCAGCTCCTCAGGGCGCCGCTCAAGTACAGCCGGATCAGCTCGGGATTCAACAAGAGGCGTTTCCACCCCGTACTTCATTCATACGCGCCTCATCTCGGCATAGATTACGCCGCGCCGACCGGGACTCCGGTCCAGTCTACAGGCGACGGCACCGTGATGACGGCTTCAAGGACCAGGGCGAACGGAAACTACGTAAAAATCAGGCACAACAACAGCTATATCAGCTACTATCTCCACCTGAGCAAGTTCGGCAAGGGGATCAAGTCGGGAGTAAAGGTCAAGCAGGGCCAGACGATCGGATACGTAGGCGCTACCGGTTACGCGACCGGCCCGCACCTCGACTACCGCGTCAAGAAGAACGGCAGGTTCGTCAATCCGCGAAACCTGAAGCTTCCTCCGGCGAAGCCGGTCAGCAGCGAGAAGATGGCTGCCTTCACGGCCAGACGCGATTCACTCGTAGCCACGATGAGGGCTGTGCCTGTCCGCGATCCCAGGGGCGACTACTTCGCCGAGGGCACCGGGCTCGCCGCGGAGGCGCCCGGCAGGCCTGGCGGCAGCGGCGGTTCCCCTCTTCCTCACTGAGCGATGAAATCATCTGAACGCATCCTCGTACACGCATGCTGCGCATCCTGCTCGAGCTACGTCCTCGAGTACCTCCGCGAGAGGTACGATGTGACCGCATACTACTACAATCCCAACATCCAGCCTGAGGCCGAGCACACACTGAGGCTGGGTGAGATGAGGACCGTCTGCGAACGACTCGGGATAGATCTCATCGAAGGGAGGGGCGGCTTCGATGGATGGGCCTCAGCGACGGCGCCATATGCCCACCTTCCCGAGAAGAGCGAGCGCTGCCGGGCCTGTTACCGGTTCAGGCTCGAGGAAACGGCGAGGAAAGGAGCGGAGAAGGGATTCGGCCTTTTCACTTCCACCCTGTCGGTCAGTCCGCACAAGATCCATCGCTGGATCGTCGAGGAAGGCACAGCATGCGGGGAAAAGCACGGCGTGACCTTTCTCGGGGAAGACTTCAAGAAAAAAGGCGGCTTCCAGGAAAGCTGCGTAAAGAGCCGTGAGTACGGGCTCACCAGACAGGACTACTGTGGATGCCTTTTCAGCCTGGAAGAAGCGAAGCAGAGGCGGAAAGGGTAGATCGAGGCTCAGGCCCTGACGATCATCGGCTTTCTGCCGGGAGCCTGGGGAAGAACCTCTCCGATGACGGCGGCGTAACCGGCGCCTGAATCCCTCACGACACCGGCCAGGTCATCAGCCTTATCCGCCTGTATGGCGATGAGCAGGCCGCCGGAAGTCTGCGGATCGTGAAGGACCATCTTCTCCTCCCTCGACACCTTGCCCTCGAACTCGACAGATATGCTCGCGAACTCGATATTCGACGCACCACCCCCCGTGAGGACGCCGTGCGAGGCTAGATGAAGGGATTCGGGCAGAAGTGGAACGGCACCCATATCTATCGCCAGGGTGACGTCGGAGCCGACAGCCATCTCGAGGGCGTGGCCGATCAGACCGAACCCGGTGACATCGGTACAGGCGTGCGCTTTCGCCGCTACCATCGCCTTTGCCGCCGGTCCGTTGAGGGCTGTCATCTGGCCGATAAAGAGGGCCTCCTGCTCTTGTCCCAGGGCACCTTTTTTCAGAGCCGTTGAGTAGATCCCTGTGCCGAGCGGCTTGGTAAGGACAAGAGCGTCACCTGGCCTGGCACCTGCTGTCAGCACGATATCATCGGGATGGATCGTCCCCACCACTGACAGGCCGTACTTCAGCTCGGTATCTTTCAACGTGTGGCCGCCGACTATTACCCCGCCCGCTTCGTTTACCTTGTCGGCGCCACCCTTCATGAGAAGCTCAAGTGCCTCTATCTCTAGCATACCCTCGGGGAATCCGATGATGTTCAGCGCTGAGAGCACCTCGCCTCCCATCGCGTAGACATCGCTCATCGCGTTCGCCGCGGCGACCTGCCCGAAAAAGTACGGATCGTCGACTATAGCCGGGAAGAAATCTACCGTGAGTATGATCGCCTTATCGTCGCTGACGCGCACTACCCCGCTGTCATCCGCCTGGCTCGTTCCGACGATCAGGTCGGGATGGTTCTGGGGAGGGAGCTTATGAAGAACTGGCCACAACTCCGTCGGGCTGAGCTTGGAAGCTCAGCCCGAACAGGAAGCCATGGCCGTTAAACGGTACTTCTTTGACATCTTCACCTTTTTGAGGTGACAGGCCTTGTCAACTAATCACCACTAATAGCCCCGGTCGGGCATACATCGACACATGCGCCGCAGTCCGTGCAGGCATCAGGATCGATGATGTAGAATTCATCGCCCTCGCTGATAGCCTCTACCGGGCACTCCGGCAGACAGGCGCCGCAGCTGATGCACTCGTCACTGATCTTGTGAGCCATTTTTTCCTCCGTTGAGGTGGTTCGATCTCTAAAAAAACTGTTTCTATTAAATATATAAATCCTCGAATCGGGTCAATGATTATCGTCGCATCATACCCGGCGGCATCGATTTTTTTTCTGGTGCGTTTTCACCTGGCAGAAGGCGCACAAAGAGGGCCGAGTCCCATATCAGCCGGCCAGCCATTTCGACTACTTCCTCCGGCGACGCGGCGGCGATGAGCTCCAGGCCGTCTATACCGCCCCTGTAAAGGTGATCCAGGGCGATTCCGAGAGCTTCGCCTGCACAGGACAGTTCCCTGCGCGACAGCCGTGACACGAGGCGGCTTTTTGCCGCGACGGCCTCTGCGCGCGTCGGAGGATCGACCGCAAACGCCTCAATAGCTTCTTTAAGGGCAGTTTCAGCCTTCCCGGCGTTTTCTCCCCTCGTTCCCAGCCCGGCGATGACGACCGCGTGACCGGCCACCTGGGTCATCGAGCACCCTGTCGAGTAAGCCAGCCCTCTCGTCTCCCTGATATCGAGCTGCATACGCATGCTCAGCACCTCGGAAGCTACGGCAAGCGCTGCTATCTCCCCGCCATGAAGGCCGTCTATACGCCAGGCGGCCGCGAGCTGGGCGCCGCTTCCGGGAGACAGTCCGTCGGCTGTCCCGGGGATGTAATCATCCGCCTTTCTCCGGCAGGGGATCCTGTCCGATATATAGGCATCCCCGAAGGTGTCCCGAAGGAGGTCCATCCCGGCGTTCTCTTCCATCCCCGTCACAAGCGTCACCGCGGACCCTCTGAACTGGAAGATTTCGAGGCGAGTACGAAGTATGTCGGCAGAATCGGGCGCAGCCCACCTTCCCGGCGAACGGTAGAGCCCTTCGCCGAAACTGTGGCCGGGGAAAAGTCTCTTGTAAACGGCCTTTTTCAGCGCAGCCGAAGATTGCCCCGACCTGATCCCGGCTTCTCGCGCGACGAAAGGCGCTGCCGCGTCAAGTTCGGCCTGGGAGACCTCGTTTTCAGAAAGGAAGCTCCTGAGCAGGCGGGCCGCCTCAGGCATCCTGCCCGCCGGCGCCTCCAGCCTGATGAAAGCCCAGGCCGGATTGATCAGGTAATCGTCCATGGGGATGTAAGGATTATCGCTCATCTGGACCCTCGCCCCTATCGACGCGAGATCCTCTTTCAGCCTTCGTCCTCCCGTTGAGTTTTCCATCAGGATGAAGAGGGCCGAGACCGCGTCGCTCGCCATCTGCCCCGCGCATGACCTGCCGGGAAAGAGAAGACAGAGGGCTTCCACCGGCGTATCTACCCGCCGCCTGACCCCAGCGGTCATCTTCATCGGAAGAAGCTCGAAGACCGCTTCCCCCCTCTCCATCCTGACTTCGGGCGCGTGCGGCGTCGCGAAGAAACCGTTGAACTCAGGGTTTCCCATATACTGATCTGCCAGCTTCGAGATCTGTCCCGGCTTGACCTTCTCTACCGCTGCTACTGCCTCCGCCCAACCGGCCCCGGCAACGGCCATCGCCTCGCCGTTGAGCATCACGTAGAAATGGTACCTCTCACGGTCGAACATATCAGAGGAAACAAACGAAATCTTCGCTCTCTCGAGCTGCTCCTCATCGGGGCTCCATCCCGCAAGCGAAGTGACCGCATCGAGAAGCTTACCGGAATCGTCCAGGCCGACGGACTTTCCTTCCAGGCTTATCCTCAGCGCCGAAAACTCCTCGTGTACCTCGATGCCGACCGAAGGTTCCTCGAGGCCCGATATCCTCGCTGCCTCCGCAAGCGGGGACGAAGGCGAGGAGAGGATCTCCGCGAGAAGCAGCGCCGCGGGGAAAAGTTTTTCCCCGGCCGAAGGCATCCGTACGAGCAGGTCTGTCCTGTTCCCTGAATCAGCTATCACGCGAGTGGTCATCTCTCCGCTCCATCGAGGCATCAGCAGTGGTTTATCAGCCGGGGCTCCCTCTGCGGGAACTCCCCCTGAAACAGTAAAATAGTCCTCGATCCAGCCGAGAGTCCTTCCCCGGTCGAAATCACCCGTCACGAATATCCTCATATTCCCCGGTGTGTACCGGGACCTGTAGTATTCTATTATCCTGTCTCTTGAGACGCTCTCGATCGTCGACGGATACCCGATGACCGGTTCTGTGAGTGATGAGCCGCGGTAGAGAAACCTATCCGCGGCCCTCGAGGCTTTCTCTCGCGGATCGTCCAGCCCCTGGCTCATCTCCTCGAGTACGACCTTGCGCTCCTTCTCCAGCTCGGCCGGCGAGAATACGGGGTGAAGGAGCATCTGGGAGAGTATCTCTATCGCTTCCTCGAGCAGGTCGGCCCGGACGAGAAGGAAATAAACGGTCACTTCCTTTCTCGTAAAAGCGTTAAGGAAGGCGCCGTTGTCATCGACCCATCCACTTATCTCCTCGCGCGTGAATCTCTCCGATCCGTCAAAGAGAAGATGCTCGAGCAGGTGCGTCACGCCGCGTGTATCGGGGGTTTCCCAGGCGGAGCCCGCCCTTACAGCAACCGCGACGAGCACAGACCCGGACCCGGGATAGCGATCGAGCACTATCCCAGCACCGCCCGGTCCCTTCACCGTCTCAGGAAGGGCCCGTGAACTCTTCGCCGCGCCGGCGCAGCCCACCGCCGCCATGACGATCAGAAGAAGTATGATTCCAGTGTTGCGGCGACACCGCGCCACATTCATCGATCGGATCATTCGGCCATACCTCCGGGAAATCTGTGAGTCTTTTCCGCAAACTTCTAACAGGATGATATCAGAGTATATGTATCGCTTTTCCATCGATCGCCTCGGCCGCCTCGGCGAGCGCCTCGGAGAGCGTCGGATGTGGAAATATCGAATCGGCGAATTCATGCGCGGTGAGTTTCCTGCCGAGGGCCACGATCCCTGCCGCGAGAAGCTCGGTCGCCTGCGGCCCTAGAATATGGAGCCCGAGCAGCTTTCCGTCCTCCTTCGAGGCGATCCATTTGACGAATCCCTCCTCCTCGCGAAGCCCTTTTGCCTTTCCGTTCGCCGCGAACGGGAACCTTCCGGTGACAAACTCGATCCCCTTCTCCTTTACCTCCTGCTCAGTAAGCCCGACGCGAGAGACCTCCGGAAGGGTATATATCGTGGTCGGCACGGCGCCGTAGTCGACCTCACCGCCCCGGCCGAGCGCATTTGCAGAGGCGACGACACCCTCGCGCGTCGCCACGTGGGCGAGGAGCCATCCTCCGATGACGTCTCCGGCGGCAAAGATACCATCGACATTCGTCCTCATCGAGGCATCGACAGTGATGCCGGATGCTGACGACTCGACTCCAGCCTCCTCAAGGCCGATACCCGACGTATTTGGCCTTCTTCCCACCGAGACGAGCGCGATCTCGGCAGTGATCTCCGTACCGCCTTCGAGAAGGGCGGTCACCTGCCCGTCGCCTTTTTTCAGAGATGAGACTTTAGTTCCCAGGTGAAGTGTGATCCCCTTTTTTTTCAGATAGGTCTGCAGGAACCTGATCACATGAATATCCTCTGTCGCTATCAGCGAGGGGAGCATCTCTACTATCGTGACCTTTGTGCCGAACGCGCTGAAGATCGACGCGAACTCGCACCCGATCACCCCGCCGCCGACGACTATCATGCTCTCGGGCACCCTCCCTATATCGAGCAGGTCGGTAGAACTCAGCACGGTCGTGCCGTCGAACTCCATCCCGGGAAGTTCGATCTCCGACGATCCGGTCGCGATGATCAGGGAGTTCCCCTCTATGGTGCCGTGACCTTCGACATCGATCTTTTCAGGTGAGATGAGACGGCCCCGTCCCTTTACGACATCGACTTTGTGCCCCTTGAGGATCTTACCGACACCGCCGACGAGACTGTCGACGACATCGTTCTTGTGATCGAGAAGAGCCGCGGGATCCGCCGTCAGCGTCCCTGAAACGCCCGACTCCTGTCCCGTCGCGGCAAGTTCGATCAGGTGCGCCGCCCCGTGAAGAGTCTTGGTCGGGATACAGCCCCTGTTGAGGCATACGCCGCCTAGCCTGTCCTCTTCGATCAGACAGACCTTCGCGCCGAGCTGCGATGCTCTTATCGCGGCCGGATAGCCGGCCGGGCCTCCACCGAGCACGACGACATCGTAACCGGATGACAAGATCGGACCTCCCTCTAGCCGGGTTCTGCCTTATTCTTGAGAATCTGTGCCTGCGTCCTCGTCAGCTTTATCTCTGTCGAGGAGCTGTCACCGAGAGTCATAACATAGTTGCCGCCCGACCACGGCACTATCTTGTCGATCTTGCCGACGTTGACGATACCATCAGAGCCCAGCCGCAGGAATACGGCAGGATCGAGCTGGACCTCGAGCTCGTCGAGGTCGGTATAGTTCGTGATGAAATCACCGTCGTCGGTATGAGCGATCACCTCGGCACCCCGCTTCTCCAGCATCGCCACACGGCTCGTATCGACGAGGTCCATCCCGCCTTCGTTCTTCACGACGATCCTGGGCAGAAATTTCCGTCCTACATGAATACTTTCGGTGAGTTTTTTGAGTCTTTTGACATACTCGCCGCGTGAAGGCATGATCGCCATGGCCCTTTCGACAGCCCCCGCAAGACGGTCCTTCTCGACCGGCTTGAGCAGGTAGTCGACGGCGTTGATCTCGAAAGCCTTGATCGCGTACTGGTCGTACGCGGTAGTGAAGATGATGAGCGGGACGTTCCCCGAGTCGACCAGTTTCCTGACGACACCGAATCCGTCGAGGACAGGCATCTGTATATCGAGGAATATGATGTCAGGATCCAGGTCGGCTGACATCGCGACAGCTTCTTCCCCGCCGGCGGCCTCTCCAGCGACCTCGATGTCGCCGAACTGCTCGAGCAGGTATCTCATCTCGTCACGGGCCAGCTTCTCATCATCTACGATCAGCGCACGTACCGGCAACTTCCTTCCCCCTTCCGGCGGACTCGGGGATGAACAGCCGGACTATCGCTCCCCCACCGGGCCGCGAATCGATCTTCATCCTCCCCTCCCCGCATGAGTATATTTCGAGCCTCTCCGCGACGTTCCGCAGGCCCACTCCTTTTACAAAGAGCGCGTCCTTATCCAGCGGTCCCGTCTCGGGGCCGTCGTTTTCTATCGTTATCTCCGTGCCTCCATCTACCGCGGCGGAACTGATCCGCACCCTGCCGCCTTCGGTCCTGCAGGCGATACCGTGCTTGACGGCGTTCTCGACAAGCGGCTGAAGTAAAAGGGACGGCACCAGTATGCTGAGTGTCGTTTCATCGAGCTCTTTTACGACCTCGAACCTCTCGTCCCCGAAGCGTACCTTTTCTATCGAGAGATAATCGTCCAGAAAATCGATCTCACTGGCCAGGGAATGGAGGTCCCCGGTGTCGTCGAGAGATTTTCTGAATATTGACGAGAGACGCCTGGTCATCTCCCTTGCCCGTTCAGCGTCTGTCCTGATCAGCGATGTTATCGAATTAAGCGTATTGAAGAGAAAATGCGGATTTATCTGGCTTCTGAGCGTGGTCAGCCTCGCGTGCACGAGCTGTTTCTCCTCTTCGCGATGGATCAGCCCGTCCCGGGTATTGGCGGCGAGCTTCAGCGCCAGCCCTACGGTGTAGACGAGCACTGCGAGGTCTATCGTGATAAAGAGCCAGTCTCTCATCGGATATCCGTATATCAGACCGGCCGTCATGTACCGGTCGAGAAGCGCGTACCGCAGCAGCGCGAATCCGATGCAGAGCACCAGCGGTATGAAGTTCCTGTCGAGAGATCCGTGGAAGAGCCTTTCGAGGAAATTGTAGATGGCGAGGAAAGGGTTTAGTGAATAACTCCAGACCTCTCCTCCCCTGCCCAGCCTCGAGTAGACGAATCCGGAGAAGAGTCCCGCCGCAGTGTAAAGGGGGAGAGAGACTGTCTCCCCGATCAGAAAACATGTCATGCCGATGACGAATCCTGTCCCGGCTCCGACCCATGTTCCGCCGAGGAGCCCGGCAAAGATCGCTCCCTCCAGCGAGAGGTCCATCGCCGCCTGAGCCGACATCTTCCTTATCAGGACGCCCACCGAGAAGATCACTGAAAGCAGGATCGTCAGCTTGATCTTCTCTCGCGAGGGAACGGATACCTTTACGAGAATGTCGTCGGTGAAACGGAAGCCGAGGATGAGGCTTGTTAATCCGGCCATGACGGCAAGCCTGAGCAGCAGGTTGATAAGCGCGAGCTGGTCCTGTGTGAAAGCCAGCGGCATCAATGCCTCCAGATCAGTGTTACATGCGCCGGACACGCATCATCCGTATCATGTCCTCGTACTGCTTTTCCCTGACGAGCCCCTCGAAACTCGACAGGAAATGGTCGTCCTTCGTCACGAAATACGATGTCGGCAGCTTGCCCGGAGTACCGAACCTGCCTGAGTGACCGCCGGGCATCAGAAGTTCGAACTTCATGTCGGTCGATTTTCCGAAAGCCTTCGCCTGAGCGGCGCTTTTCACATCAACGACTACTCCGAGAACTATCACGTTACCGCCAAACTTTCGCCACATCTCGTTCATTATCGGCACGAGCTTTTTGGAGTCCTCGTTCCAGGTGGCAAGGTAATTGACCACCATCAGTTTCGGGCCGTAATCGGACAACTTTTTCTCGTCCCCGTCGAGGGTCCTGAAAGTGACGTCTGAAACATTTCCCTTGTATGTATTCTCCGCCGCAGCGGGCTGCTGCCCGCTCGAACCTGTCTCGACGGCGGTATCTCCCCCGTCGCCCTCTCCTGAACAGGAGATTACAAAAAGAGCCACCGCCAGGGCACAGGCCGCCGTGCCGATCTTTCTGCCGGATCCATCACGCAGTATCATCAGCGCTCCTTGATCAGGTGGCTGGCGATCGTGTTCTTCTGTATTTCCTTGGTCCCCTCGTAGATCTCGGCGATCTTCGCGTCGCGGTAGTAACGCTCCACCTCATACTCGGTCATGTAACCATACCCGCCGAGGATCTGTATCGCCTCATCAGCCACCTGGACGGCGGTCCTGGCCGCGACATACTTCGCCATCGATGTCAGCTTGGGATCGATCCGTCCCTTGTCGAAGTTCCACGCCGCCTTGTATGTAAGCAGTCTCGCGTACTCTATAGCGGTAGCCATGTCGGCCAGCTTGTGCTGGGTGACCTGGAACTTCGCCAGCGGCCTGCCGAACTGCTCACGCTCGATCGAATAATCGATCGCCCTGTCGAACGCTCCCTGTGCGATACCGAGCGCGGTAGCAGCGATCTCGACCCGGCTCTCATCGAAGAATTCGAGGACCTGGTAAAAGCCTTTGCCGTCCTTTCCTATGATATTGCCTTCAGGTACGCGGACGTTGTCGAAAATCACTTCTGCAGTCGAGGTCATCTTGATGCCCATCTTCGAGCCGACATCCTCGGTCGAGAGCCCTTCGGTATCCTTGTCTACGAGAATCGTCGCCATCCCCCTGTATGAAGGATCGGCCTTGTCGTCGGTCTGGCAGAGCACGATGTAGAAGTCCGCTATCTGGCCGTTCGTGATGAACATCTTGTTTCCGTTTATCACCCACGAGTCGCCGTCCTTGACGGCCCTCGTATCCATCCTCGTGATATCGCTGCCGTGGTTCGCCTCGGTGAAGGCTCCGGCCGAGATCATCTCTCCCCTGGCTACTGCGGCCAGATACTTCTGTTTCTGTTCATCCGAACCGTGGCGCATGATGATCTCAGCAGCGAAATCGGAGAGAGCCAGGGCCGTTCCGAGGCCCGAATCGCGCCTGCAGAACGCTTCCACGACGAGCACGTTCTCTATCACTCCAAGGCCCGAGCCGCCCGCTTCAGTGGGAAAATGCAGCCCGATGAACCCGAGTTCGCTCGCCTTCTTCCAGAGTTCTCTGGGGAAAGAATGCTCCTCCTCGTGCTTCAGGGCTAACTCCCTTGCTAAATTCACCTTTTGCAAAGCTGGCTTGCCGCTTCCTGGATGTCCTTCTGTTCGGTGGTCAGCTCGAAATCCATCTCATCCTCCCGATGGCCGCTCGCAGCGGCTTGAAAAATAACCCGATAGGGTATCTTAACCCGTGAAATTGCTACAAGTTCCGGAAGTTTAACAGATGCTGACACGTAAAATCAACAGATAGTTAGAAGCCCCTCGAAGGTATGGAACAGTTTTTGCGGAAATCCATCCCGGAGTGTGACAAATGAAGGTAATTGTATTGATTTCGGCCGTTTTTCTGGCGGCGGGCCTGCTCGCCCCCTGTCTTCATGCCCAGTCCTCATCCAGGGTAGAGGCTGAGCGCCTGTTCGTTGAGGCGCAGAAATCCCTCGCCCGGGGTGACGATGTAAAGGCCGAAGACTACCTGATGAAGGCCCTTAAGTACGACGAATCGTTCACATCGCCGATATGGCAGCTCTCTCAGATCTACGAGAAACGCGGCCAGCTCGAATATGCCCGTGAGCTCCTGCTCAGGGGCCTCCAGCAGGAACCCGACGCTACATGGGCCCGCGACAAGCTGGCCCGGATGGAGAAGAGTCTTACGACCAAGCTCCTCGCCGAGGCTGAACGACTGATGAGCAACGGAAAATACGATCTCGCGATACCCAAGCTCTCGCTCTATCTCGGGATCAGGCCGTACGACCCCGCCCCCCTGGTCCAGATCGCAAGGTGCCACCTTGCCATGGACAACCTCGATTCAGCGAAGGAATACCTCGTTCAGGCCGCCGAGCGCGATCCTTCGAACACAGATGTGATATCGATGCTAGATGAGATAGAGAGGCGTTTTGACAGGGCCGAGGTCGAAAATGCGCTGGGCCGGGCACGTACGGTGCTTGCCTCATATACCGCCGAAACGAAGGGCCAGGCCGAGAAGGCGCTTAGCGACGTCCTGGCACTCGATCCCGAGAACAGCTGGGCGAGAGAAAAGCTAAGGGAGATAGCGCTGCTTGAGGAAGATGAGCAGAATTCCGCCCCGGCAGGGGAAACGATGGCGAAGGGAGTCGCAAAGGGTGTTGAAGCGATAAAGACACTCGAGGAACCGACCTCGCGCGTACTGTCAGTTCTCAGGTCTAATGTCCTGATCGTCCTTCTCGTCGTGATCACCGGTCTTCTCGTGCTTAATCTCAAGCGCAGGAAGAAATCACGCAGCTATCCGCTGCAGGGAAGCCTTTCGCTCATCCCTGTACTCGATATAGTCTCATTGCTCAACAGCAATCTGAAGTCGGGGAGGCTGATGATCGTCTCCCAGACAGGGCGTGGAGAGGTCTTCTTCGAGAAGGGCGAGATCATCCATGCCAGGCTGAAGAGCTGGGACGGCAAGACTGCGTTTCACAAGATCATGGCTCTTAGAAGCGGCCGCTACACATTCAACAACCACCTGCCGAGCGTCCGCCATACAATCAGCGAACCTCTCAGCCTCCTGCTGCTCTCCATGAGGTCGAACGAGGATAAACGGAAAGATCCG
Organism: Candidatus Krumholzibacteriia bacterium; assembly: GCA_963836185.1. Lineage (GTDB taxonomy): Bacteria > Krumholzibacteriota > Krumholzibacteriia > Krumholzibacteriales > Krumholzibacteriaceae > JAUWCL01. Next base: position 1,052,450 of record CAWIIQ010000001.1, on the reverse strand, counting down.
CCCGCGAATAAAACCGCCAGGCATAAGGAAGAGATCTTCAACTGATTCCGGAATATCATTCAGAACGAACAGTGTCAGATGTCGAGTATCTCTGACTCAGGTATGCATTCCCCAGCTACACGGCTGTACCGGGTCTCCCATCTCAACGAAGGTATCATCTGCTCCCCGCTCCTGCGGCAGGCCTCGAGGAACTTGTCGTGCACGCTCTTCATTACACCCTCGATATCATCGGGGCACTTGCCGACGATGAAATGGACCCACGACGAACCGTCCTCTCCCTTTGAGATCATATGCTCTCCGGTGAGGACCGAGCACATGACCTTCTCGAGAGTGCCGACCAGTTCGGAAGCGCTGTCGGAAGTCCCGACCATGTGCATATCGATCAGGCAGAACTCGCTGCCTGAAAAATCGGCGCGTTCCATCATCATGTGAAGCGGGCTGACGAGGTCCTTCTCGCGATCAAAGGATGGCTTGAGCGGAAGCCTGATGCTGATCGTGTTCCCGGAGCTGATCTCGAGCTCGGCGTCAAGCGCGTCGGCCAGCCTGTCAAGGACCAGGCCCCTGTGAGCCTCGTGGAAAGAAAGATAATCCCTGAGGCCTTCCCTGACTGACCTCAGCCACCCGCTCGTCCTCGGCCTGAGGTATATCTTCAGGCTCTTCTCCACGCCGCCGTGGTAGCAGAGCTCCTCCTTGATCGAAGAACTGCACTCGATGAACGGCGCTTCTCCGAGCCAGGTATTGTATGCCTCGATCGAAGTGACGATGAAATCCCTGAGGCTTCCCCGGCCGGTGAACACCGTCATATCCGGCATACCTATCTTGTAGCCGCGGAGCTTGCCTTCGCTCTGGAGTTTGTCGAAGACAGGTTTCAGGTCGTGACGAGCTCTCGTCAGGACACGGCATACCTTTGTCTCCTCCGACTCGATCATGAATATCTTCTGCAGTTCATCGAGGTTCGTGATCAGCTTCTCGACATTTCTCCAGCCTATATCGAGGAGTTTCTCCCTGTCCTCTCCCTCGAGCGGCTGTTCGCTGAGTATCTTGACGGCATTTCTGATCGCGGTAAGCGGTGTCCTCATCCTGTGTGAAAGCGAGGTGGCGAAGCGCGACCTCAGCTCGTCGAGTTTTTTCCAGCGTGAAAAATCATGGATCAACACGTAGTATGCCGCCGACTCACCGGGAATGCCTATCGCCCGGACCTCCAGCCCGAGGAGCTTTCGCGTCTCCTTGTCGGGCAGAGTGACGTCCACGTATGTCACGGCAGATCCGTTCGACGTGCATTTATCAAAGAGACTGTCGGGACAGCTTCTCTCGATTATTCCGGCGATCTCCTCGTTCGCAGCGACGGACAGTATCCCCTTTGCGCACCTGTTCGCGAAGACCGGTGTCCGGGAATGATCGAGGATGACCACTCCCTGCTCGACCGGTTCGAGCAGGCTGTCCAGCAGGGATGAGGCGTCGCTGTTCCCGCTCTTCGCCATATCGCGCGAAGCGGCTTCGCTTGCCTCCATCTCAGGTATCGTTTCGACAGGATGCGTTGCCATCGATGTATTCCTCGCAGCCAGAGTCAGTCTTGACGAACATCAGGCAACGCAAGGTATGTGCCTTATACAGGGGGCAACATTGCGGAAAGGTTGCGGACTCTACTCCACAACGAGGAACAATTGGAACATCGTGATTTCGCAGATTGCATTCAGGGTGTTGTCTTTTCAGGCTGGAGGCCGTCCTGCGGAATCCCCTCCGGGAGGTCATCGTCAGGATCGGGCTTTCTATTCCAGCCGCCGGGGAAACGCCATGTGATCCCGATCTGGATCATCGAGTTCCAGACACGCTCGAGGCTCCCTCCGTTGTCTATTCCGCCCGAGAGACGGACATCGAGGCCCCCTTTGAGACGGGTCCCGCAGCCGATCAGGTAGACTTCCCTGAAATCGCCGTTCCTGAAGTACTGCGCGAACGCGGACAGCTCGACCGAAACGGCGCTGAAAGGTTTGAGGCCGAAAAGGATCCCGGCCAGTGCGTAATTCTCGTTTCTGAAGAATTCCTCTTCGGCCTTGCGGCCGACAAGCGTGTAAGTCGCCGAGCAGCGAAAATCGAATGTATCAGAAAACCGCCTGTATTCGAGTCCTCCTCCTCCGTCCAGGCTCTCGCCGGCATAGGGCCAGCGGCTCGCCGATCCAGTCGGTATGCGCATGTCTCCGCGAAAGAAGAGGCCGTTGATCCTGAGGGTATCACCGACTATTTTCAACTCGGCGCTGAGCATGAGATCGCCGAAACCGTGATTATAATATCCGTCCCTGCGGATTATCGGATATAGGATCTGCATCCTGACGCGGGTCCGTTCGCCGCTCCTGAAACCGGTTTCGAATGACAGGGCCGTCGAGTTCTCAAACTCACCCTCGACGAACGACTGCCCGACATCGATGATGGCCCTGACTGTATCGACCCGGCCGTAATATGTCGGCAGATTCAGAAACGGCCCCGTGGCCATCGCTGGCTCCGGGGCCGAAAATATCATCGCGGCAACGATAAGACAGATACTTGGAAACCCGGTCTTCAAGGTCAGGCCTTTCAGGTCACTCCCTCGAGAAGACGGATAGTGCCCTGGTTGACGAAGTTCACGATTATCGTCTTTCTGTTGCCGGGGAGTTCTTCCTTTGAGACGATTTTGCCGTAATCGTGCCATGACCTGTGATAGATGATATCGCCGATCTCAAACTCTCCCGACTCGACATATTCCCTGGCCTGCTCCCTCTCCTCTTCATCGATATCTTCCGGAGCGAGTTCCGCCGGTTCCACGCTGCCGTTGCCTGACGCTGCACCTTCCTCTTCTATCATGTATGGAAGGAATCCCTGGCAACCCGGGCACTTGAGCCAGATCACGTCCTCTTTGCTCTCGCCACCCTCGACGACTTCCATATCGAAGTCTTTATCACAAGGGGTACAATGTTGTCTGATCGTCCGCTTCTTTGCGGTCTTGCCAGTAGCCAAAGCTGTTTACCTCCACCTGAAGAGATGCCGAGGATCAATCCTCGATTCTGCAGCAATCATCCGCCTCACTCGCGGCAAGATATCTCATCCCGCAGACCGGGCATCTGTGCTTGCCGTCCAGCCTCCCGTCCGCTTCGGCTTTGGCGAGTAACCTGTGGAACTTCACGTAGTTCTTGCTTTTCTGAAGTATCGACCCTTCGTGTCCTTCCGGCTTCATTGCTTCTCCTCCCGTCCCTGGACATGAAAGACCCGCACCACTCCATGCTGTGGTACTTGAGTCATATTTGCACAATATATGGTGCCCTTATATCACTATCCAGCGCAGCCGTCAACACTTATCCGTCAGATTCCTCATTTCGCACGGCTGCCGGAAGCAATATATCACGGCCAGCATGTATTTGCAAGTGGGTCGCCGCAATCAAAAGTGATATTTGATGTTACGGCATACAATGAGAACAGGCTCTATGTCATGAGAATGATTTTCACCTGATCCGGTCCTGCCACCGCGGGAATCAGCGGATGATGACGACCTTCTGGACCTGCTCATTGGAGCCGGCCGTGACCTTCATGAAGTATACGCCCGCCGCCACCTGACCGCCGTTGTTGTCGAGGCCGTCCCAGGTCATCGTCAGGATCTGCCCGCCGAAGACGCCCAGGTTATAGACCTCCCGGACCTTTCTGCCCGTGACGTCGTATACGTTGACCTGAACGGTGGTCTTCGTCTCGGCCATCGGCGCGCGCATGATATCCCTCGAGGTCGTGCCCGAAGGATCGAAGTAGCTTCTCGGCACAGCGATGCTGAAGGTGCTCCCCCTGTCATCTGTAGGATTGGGGATAGCAGGCGAGACGAAGTTTCCGGCGAGCGGCACGACCGCCGTCTCGACCAGCTCGCGCGCCGCGTAGGTCAGCGGCCGCGGAACACCCTCGTCTATCGTCCCGATGATCCTGTATCTGTACGTATGCCCCGGCATGATATCGTCGTCAATATAAACAAAGCGGCGCCTTTCATCGATCTCCCCGGAAGAAGATCCTCCAGGGACCGTGGCGTAAAGCGCATCTGGAGTCCTCGCCGTAAGATCTTCCCTGTATATTTCGAAATCCGCTCCGAAAAGCTCCCATGCCGTCTGCCATCGTACTTCGATACTCTCCTCACTGGCGGCAGACGAGGTCGCGTAGTAGCGGATACCGACAAAATAGACCCTGACACTGTCCGTCGCACTCAGCCCCACCTCGTTCTCCACACGGAACTTGATAAGGTTCTCGCCGGGATCGAGTCCCTCCTGCAGAAGCATCCCACCGCTGAAGTTCGGGCTGCCGGTCCTCATCCCCTCGACCGGCACGAAGATCCCGTCATCGCCTATGCTCATCTCCAGCTTTGTCAGTACTGGCGCATAGTCGATACCCTCGCCCCCGAACGCGGAATTCTGGTTCGGCACCGGCGTCGTCTCGATCCTTATCCCGACGGCCAGATCGCTCGTGAAGATCGTATCTGTCACAGGGATGCTGATTTCCATTTCAGGAAAGACCTCGTAGATATCCGGGATCGAGTTAGGCACATTTTCATCCTGGAAAATATCGTAGTCATCGGCTAGCCCGACCTGCCCCATCGTCCACGGGCATATCGCGAGCGGTTCGTTCAACGGGGCGTTGTTCATGATGCAGGCCCGGCGCGCCCCGCAATCCCGGAAATACGAGTTGGCGTTGATGTAGTCGAGATAGCCCGACCTGGCGTTGCATGACGCTTCCGCGCTGGCATACTCATCGAGCGCCCAGAAGACATGGCTCATCTCGTGGATGAAAACGTGGGCGAAACCGATACCGTCGCCGAACCTGCAGGCAGGGTAGGGAACTACAATATACGGACCTCCGAGAAAGACCGTATAGGCAACATAAGAATCGCCCAGCCAGCACCCGTTGACACTGGCATCGGCGACAAAAGCGGTAAATACCCAGTCGTGGGCGGGGCTGCCGTCATCGAGGATCCCCTCCCTCATCGCGTTGTTGAAGATATGCGCCTTCTCCGCCGTCCACGCATCGGCAGGCATATCGATATTGTAGCTCTCCCCCAAGTAGTCCATCACCTCGGAGATCCAGAACGGATCGGAGTCCCAGTTACCCTCGGTAGGCTCTATCGATACGGGCACTCTCTGGTGCAGCACGGGACAGTTCACGGAAAACACCGGCTGCGTCCCCTCCGGCATCCAGTTAGTCGCGTTCTCGTACTGTGAGAGTCCGATAGCGATATCGCGCAGCGCATTGCCTATCTCGTCATCCGTCCAGTCCTCGCTATGACCGGTCCCGGAACTTTCTGGAAGGATAACGTTGACGAGCACCTTGCCGAGAAGAAACTCGGAGTTCTGCCTGATGCCCCTCTCCATTATCTCCGACGGAGCGCTTCCTTTCGGACCGCCTGCCTTCGGGGGATTTCGCCTTGCGAGCTCTTCAGGAAAATCGAATACGAAGTCTTTGAACGGCTCGGCCGGTATCGGCTTCGACATTCTGAGGATCTTCTCCTGGTCGAGAAGCCCTCTGGCGACCTTCAGCGTGATGAGGTCCACCTCCATCGGATCGATATCCGCCGCTTCAGTGAAGAACCGGACGTCGAGCCCTTCGAAATCACTCGCCCCTGCGCCGGCGGGGAACCTTCCAAACAACATCGTCGGCGGCAGGCCGACCACGCCCCTCGCTCCGGCCTTCCCGGCCAGATCCATAGCCTTCGCGTAGGAACCGGCGTCGCCGCCGCTGATTATCACGACTGCTTTGCGGAGCCCGGACTCAGTCCCGAAGGTATCCGCTGATGACATGACAGGAAATATGTTAATGATGGTGAGAATACAGATGACAGTTGCGGCGATCCTCTTCACTTTCCACCTCGTTTGAAAGTAATCATTTTTACCAGATAAAAATAAGTGGTCTTGCATGCACAATCAAACGAAAAGACATGAATCAAAGAATGATCTGTCGTGGTGAGATGGTATGGACGGCAAGGCTTCCGGGCCCGGAATCAGTCTCCCTCTACCCTGCCTGGAGTGGAGTAGTCCAGAAGGACCGATTCGGTGACAGTGACCTTGGGCATGGTCTCTCGCTGGCTGCGGCCGCCCGGATAGAGCGTTTTCGAGCTCCGTTCGACACGGCTTCTCACGAGTCCCCAGAAGGGGACCTCGGAGGATATCCTCAGGATGCTCCTCTCCTTCTCGAAACGTTCAGCCGTGATCCCCCCCATCGCCACGTCACGCCGGTCGCTCCTGAAATACTCGAAGACCTCGCATGGGAAGGTCCCGGCAGGGACCTCCACCTTCTCAGGTTCGAGCTCCTGCCGCTGGAATCCCTCGTTTCTCTTGAGAAAGAGCCTGCCGATATCGAAATCCTCGAGTTCCTCCAGTGACGGCTCCCTGAAATCTTCCGCGCCGTCCCTGACGAGGATATCGCTTATGCAGGAGTAAAACTCCTCGGGGGTCTTCATCTCGCCGGCGTTTGCGCACAAGGTCAGGCGTACGGTTATCCTCTCCGCGTCTACCGGGGGCCAGGTCGTGGAACTTATCTCCAGGACGGCGGCCCCTGAATCATTGCCCGTTACCTTCAGCGTGACAAGCGAGCTGTCCCTTATGCCGTGAGCCTCCGATATGATCAGGTAAGACACCGCCGTTCCCGCGGTAAAATCGATAGAATGCAGGGAGACCCCGGGCACGAGAAAGTCGACATCCGCCGAGACAGTACCTGCCGAAAGCAGCACCGCTGTCACGCAGAGAAATATCAATAGAGTTCTCATAGTATCATCCGAAGATCTATCTGTGCGCCTCTGACGCTCCGGCGCTGTCCGCGAGGGCCCGATGTCCCACTTTCGCCCAGAAGGTCTGGAAATTGAAATGCGGGCTGTTCTTCGCGTCGTGACAGACCCGGCAGTTCTTCCTCGCCTCCTCCTTGTATTTACCGTCCCGCGTGTGTTTAGTTCCTGGGCCGTGACACGCCTCGCACTGGACTCCCCTGAGATCGATGCCGCCCTTCTCGTCGGATTCGGGGTCATACCCGCTGAATCTGCCGTATCCGGTCGTATGACAGGGGAGACACTTGGCGTTTCTTTCGTTTCCCGACTCGGTCATCCGCGCGAATGTACGAAAGTGAGGACTGACGATGAAATCAGCCGCTGTACGGTCATGGCAGCGGGCGCAGACGGCCATTCCGATATACTTCTCCCTGAGCTTGCCAGTAATGGGATCGCGCGCGACGAACTGAGTGACCTGCATCTTCTTGCGCCTCACACCCTCCTCGACGAAGAAACCGTTTAGCATCGAGGCGACCATCGTGTCGCTCGGAGCTGACTTGGGAAGTGTGACGAGCGTAGTATCTGTCAGTTCCCATCCACCGTCCGCAGGAGTCATCACGGCCCTGCCGAGAGCACGTCCCTTGTCGCCCGAATAGAGCACAGGGACCCCGAAATCCTGAAATGACCCTCCGATCGTATCGGCGCAGTCACTCGAAGCCTTCTCGCCACGCTCGGTATGTCCTCTTATGACGAGGTCTATTCCTTCGATCCCGTAGAGAAGCGACTCGAGTTCCTCGCGCCTGAAATGAGCCAGCAGAATCACCAGGTCGCATCCGAGACCGCGCAGCTCCGCGGCGACATCGCTACCCTCGACTGCCGCGTCTCTGAGCTCGATCCCCTCTATCGCGGGCGAATCCTCCCCCAGCAGCGCGAATATCCCTATCTTCGAACCGCCTGCCTCCTTGATGACATATGGCGGGAACAGTCTTTCGTTCTCATAGTAAAGATTAGCGCAGATCACGGGAAGGCCGGTCTGAGCCTCCTCCTGTATCGCCTTCAAATCATACGACAGTTCGTTCTCGCCGACGGCGACGGCGTCGTACCTGGCCAGCACCATCATGTTCGCCAGGAACCGGCTCCTGTAAAGCTCGAGGATGCCTTTATCCGCGTAGAAATCACCGGCTGAGATGAGCAGCAGGCCGGGTGTCTCCTCTCTCATCCTGCTTAGTGCCGCGGCCCGCCGGGCCACGCCGCCTGAGGCGGACTCGCCTCACCCGGCGGGGACTAGGCGCCCCTGCGTGTCACCGGTGAATATGATCGTCACCGGTTCATCCCGGGTGCATCCCGCCGCGAGAGCGAAGAAGAGAAGAGCCGGCAGGGCCAGCTTCAATATCATTGACGTCTTTGTCATATATGGATTCTAACGTGAATGGAAAAAGGGGCAAAGTGAAAACATTCTCCTTGCCCCTGTATCATGCAAACCCCTGTTACTTGGCTACGCGGCCCTTGAGAGCCTTACCAGCCGAAAAGGCGGGGAACTTGGTCGCCGGAATCGTGATGGTCTCGCCCGTCTGGGGATTGCGGCCCTTGCGTTTCTTGCGCTTACGGGTCTGGAAGGTGCCGAATCCAGTTATCTGCACTCTTCTGTTGGCCGCGAGCTCTGTCGCAATAATGCCTTCCTTCGGAGCTGTGCTGAAGATCGCGTCGACAACCATGGCCGAATCCTTCTTGGTCATGCCGGTCTTTTTCGCGACCTTTTCGATGAGATCAGTCTTGTTCATTTCGTATCACCTCCTTCGCTTTCGTGATTCAACTGGCGCCAGATTATCGCGGCCCGACAGGGGTGTCAAGACTTTTATACCTGTTTTTTACTGTTCTTATCACTTTTTTCGAGGGTGTGCCGCCCGCAGCCCGCAACAGTAAAGGGAGAACGCATTCAGGTCAGACGTGATTCCGGCAGGTCGCCAGCGGGGCCCGAACATCAGTCAAGGAACCCGGGCACGGTCCCGCCGAGCCCCCTCTTTCCCTGCTCGTACTTGAGATCGCCGTGCGCCTTGATCTGTATCTGGAAGTAATAGGAGTAATCGTCGCCGAACCTGCGGTGCACGAATCCCGCCTGCCAGCAGTGAAGATCACGCATGAGGCTGTACTGCTGAGACGTAAACTCTCGCCGCTGGATATCGAAGTAATTGCTGAAAGTCAGTTTCCAGTTCGGCGTGAAATTGAAGCTGCCGCGCATGTCGACCTTGCTCGTCGGGCTCGACATGCTGTTGCCTCCGAAACCGGAGTAGCTGTAGCCGATATTGAGCGACCAGCTTGTTCCTCTGCCCGAAGCTCCCGGGCGTCCGCCTCCTCCTGGTTCGTCGGACCAGCTATCCTCGTCGTCGAAATCGGAAACGAAACCGTCGTAGCTGTCTATCTCGTCTTCTTCCTCGTCTTCATCGCTTTCCTTCGGCGCCGAGCCCAACTCCTTCGCGACCCTGATCTTTTCACGCTCCGGCAGGTCCCACTTTCCCGGCCATGTAAAACCGCTGCCGAAACTCATGTTCGCCGAGAAGCTCGATGAGAGTAACTCCCACTCGTATGGATCGATCGTGTTGTTCAGTGATATTGAGGCCAGCCTGCCCACCGACGTCCTGATGCTCGACCTGATATTGGAGAACTGCCTTTCCTGCAGCTCGGGGCTGTACGTTCCGCTCATGTTCCATGTGAAGGCATTGTTCTTCTTCGCCTCCTGGCCGTCCTTGAGATATTTCAGGTCTATGACATTCCTCAATGACCAGCTGTATCCCTGGGTCGCTCTCTGGTTCGATGTCAGCGCGGGGACGTACGACCACGAGACAGACGGATTGAATGTATGCCGGATCCCGACCAGCGAGCCGATATTCGGATAAAAGACTCCGTAAAGCGTCGTTCCCACGCTGAGAGAAAAACGCATCGACACCTCGTTCTTGTACCTCTCGTTCGGGGTCGGCCCGGACTGGTCCGATCCGTACGCCGGCACCCCAGCCGTGATCCCGATCGCCGCGTAGACCGCGTTCGGGATATCGACGAATTCGATCGATGATCCCGTGCCTGTCACGTTCGAGGTGAACCTGAAACTTCCCGTACTTCCGCCATCGTCGAGCCATGCGACGGTCACCTGGTCGGACCCCCAGCCCGCCCAGGAATTGATCGAGTTCTCCAGCTCGATCGCGAGAGAAGCGCCGGTGTTATATACACCCTCGGTGATGAGGATGTCATCGCTCTCCGTTCCATTGAGGATTATCCTGAGAAAGTTGTTCGAGGGATCGATGGTTATCGGAACGGAGACTGTATCACCGGTCATCTCCGCCGCCTGGGGAGGTATGACGTACTTCAGGTTGATCTCGTCTTTCAAGGTATTGGCGTAGCTCCAGTTTACTCCCATCGCCGGGGCGATATTGAGCCCGAGGAACCTGTTCTGCTTGCTGATAGAAGCACTGGAGCTCGCCGTCAGATCATCAGTCCTTCTCGCGTCGCTCTGCGACGTCGTACGTGTCGCCTTCAGGTTGGGCGCCCAGGTCACCTCGCGAAGGATCCCCTCCCAGAGCCCCCTCTCCGATCCCGAATGTTTCTCGCCGAACCACAGCGACATCCTCGGCAGATTGAAGGAAAGAGACGGGAGCGTACTCGATATATACACTACGTTCGGATTGTCCGAGCTCACGTTCAGTGTCTGGTTCCGGCTCGCCGAGAGCCCGAGCCTCGTTCCGCCCCAGCTCTTGTTGAAGCTGATCGTCGAATATATCCGCCTGTCCACGACGCGCGCGACGTCGTCGGCGCGGTATACCGAGGAAGGCGCCTCGTCGCTGCTGACAAAGCTCAGGTTGCTTCGAAGGGAAGCGGTCTTGCCGAAGGTCTGGTTGTGACTCGACTTGAAGGTCCACTCATACGATTTCTTGTTGAAGTCCCTGAAGAAATCGAGATTGACGTTCCCTCCAAGCACGTACCTCAGCTTGTACCTGTTGGTAAGATGTATGCGAAAGTTGCTGTTCTCGTTGAAATCGGTCGTAAGCGTAAAATCCGTATAGTCGTTCGTCGCCCAGTAATATCCCAGCCCCCTGATGAAACGCCCGTCGCGGCTGTTGATCCCGATATCGAAATTCGGGCGGAGGAATCCCGACTGGCGGCCCCGTCGTATCGAGTTGACCATGTACGGCAGCCAGAAGCAGGGGATCTCGCCTATGTAGAGCGTTATCGGGCCCGATACGATCTTGTCGTCGAGATAGACCTTCATCCTGCCGGCCCGCATCGAGTAGTGTGACTTCCTGTAGTCGCATGTTGTGTATGTCGAACTGTAGACCTTGAGCACATCTTCGCCCTGCTTGAAGATCCTCTTGCCGAGATAATACCCGTCGTCGTATTTTGTCGATCCGTCCATCACGAGACCGCCCTCGGTCTCCATATCGTATCCCATCCCGTACCCGTACATCATCTGCCCGCTCTCATCGAGCGCCGGCTCACCGTGCGCGTCGAGGATATTCAGCCTTGAGCTGAAGTTTATGATATCCGGCGGTAAGGGACTTGTTCTGGTAATTCACCTTCGCGCCGTCGTGCATGACGATATCCTCGGTCGTAGCGAAATACTCGATCTCGCTCGCCTCATATATGATCTTCTCGGCGTCCCGTCCGAATTCCCTGAACACTATCGAGCTGTCGACGAGCGCCGCGAGTGAATCGATCGACTCTCCAGGTCCCAGGTTGAGATAGTTGTACGTACCCGAGGCGGCACCGGATATCTTCACATATCTCAGGTCCGGACCATCGAACCTGAAGAACATCGTGTCGCCACGCGAGAAGTTGTTAGAGACCTTGTTCTCGTCACCCTCATATGGATAATACATCGCCCTGGCGTTACCGAATATCTGGACCGAATCCACGGCATCGTTCGACATGTGGATCACGATCGAGTCACCCTCGATCCACGAATCCCCGGTCCACGGGGATTCCGGTTTCGGCGCTTCCGTCAGGCGGCCCTTCTCGGGGAGAATGATCTTCTCCACGCCCTGATCGTTGTAATACAGCATCACCCGTTCACCGGTCATCCCCGACGGGCCGCTTCTCGCGACCGGGTTACCGAACAGTTCCATGAATCCTTCATCGTTGAAGATCGAGGCCGAATCGCACGTCGCTCTGGTGCGCCCCTTGAGCATGTTGACATCTCCGACGGCGACACCGGCATCCTTCTCCATGTCATAGCTCATCCACTCGCTCGTAACGCGTCCTTCCTCTTCGGCATGGTCGTCGAAGACGAGGACGGGGTGCTCGTACATGATCGCTTCACCCGTGGTGCGATAAAACCGGCCGTGTGCTCCGGATACTGAGAAATCCTCCGACGTATCTATTATGACTACGTCCCGCCACGCATCGGCTGTCTCTATCTGACGATCGTAGAAGATCGAGTCGGCATACATGACTCTCGTGCTGTCGGAGAGCCGCACATTGCCGGTGAGAATCAATGTTCCCTCTTCCCTGTCGTATTCGGCCCTTCGGCATGTCACCTCGAGCCCCTCGTCGATCAGCCGCACATTGTCTATCATTATCAGGATATTCGTCTCGCCGAAATACTCGCCGAGATCGCTGAACATCCGCATCGATCCATCGACCCCGCGCACGTCGCCCTCGAGAATCGTATGCTTCAATTCGGGATAGTGGCGCCCCCGTTCGCTCGTCACCGTAGCGTTCTGGTGGTCGATCCGGACATCGCCTTCCATATGCCAGACCTGAAGCCCGTCCTCTATCCTCGACCTGAATGTGTTGAACCTGATCCGGTAGAGAGATGTATCCCCGGGAGAGGTGATGGTCTGCTGCGCGAGGGCCGGGGGCGGTGTGCCTCCGGCCAGGGCAAGGGTGAATATCGCGGCTGCCGCCGCCGTTATTGCGAGGACCCTTTTCAATCGATCCTTTCCTGCAGGCGTTTCTCAGTCCACTGTCTCGAGCGCCATCATCGAGGCCCCGACCAGCGAAGCCATATTCCCGAGTTCGGCCGGAACGATCCTCACCGAGGCAAGGATGTCATCCATCAGCTGCCCGAGCATCGATTCCCTTGCCGGCCCGAGGATCATCTCACCGGCGCCTGCCACTCCGCCTCCGACGGCTATCACCTCGGGGTTGAAGAGGTGCACTATATTCGCCAGCCCTGTTCCCAGTGCGCGACCAGTATCGGCGAGGGCGGTTATCGCCACCTTGTCTCCACCAGCAGCGGCTGCGGCGACATCTTCAGATGTAAGATCATCTCTGTCCTCCAGCGCCGACCCCGCTCCGGCTCTTATCGCCAGCCGGACCCTCGACACTATGGACGAAGCGTTTGCCATCGCCTCGAGGCACCCCCTCGAGCCACAGACACACTCCGGCCCCGACGGATCGATCACCTGATGGCCGACCTCACCGGCCATACCCTGCCATCCGCGATAGAGACGCCCATCCGCGATCACCCCGCCGCCGATCCCCGTTCCCAGGGTCAGGCAGACGAAATGCCGCGTTCCCCTGCCCGCTCCCAGGATGAATTCACCCCACGCGGCGCAGTTGACATCGTTGTCTACCGTCACAGGCAGGGCGAGCTGATCCGCGTAAAGCCCGCTCAGATCTATATCGGTCCAGCCGGGCAGGTTCGGGGAATAGTACAGGTATCCCTTCCTGCCGTCTATAAGTCCCGCACAGTCAATGCCCGCAGCCGTCACCCGGTGCTCCCGGCCATTTTCCAGCAGCCAGCCCCCGACCCTTGCCGCCGCCTGCTGCGCACCCTCACCGGCCATCGTGGAGATCTTCCCTCTCTCGACTATCTCGCCCTCTTCCGTCACTATGCCGAGCTTGATGTCCGTACCGCCGATATCGACACCGAGTATCTTCTTCATCCTTTTTCCTTTCACAGACGCATCGCCTACATGCGCGCGATGGCTTCTTCGACCGCGATATGCGATCCGAGTATCAGCAATGTATCATCCGGCCCGGTCAGCCTGCCCGCGAGTTTTATAGCCCCGGCCATACCGCCCGTCGACCTTATCGCGGCGTGAACAGAACCCGCGGCCGCGCCGGAAAATCTCGAGAAGAGCTCATCTCTGCCGGCCGCGCCTTTATCCTTCAGCGGCACGAGTATGATCTCACGCGCGCCGCGCATGGCCTTCGCTGGAAACCTGCCGAGCTGTTTCCTGGCCATAACGCCAAACACTATGACGTTCCTTTCAGGGGGAGAGAGCTGGAGGAGCGTATCGATCGAGGCGCAGAGCGCCTCTTCATTATGTGATACGTCGAGGATCACGCGGGGTTCCCCCTTTAATACCTGAAATCTTCCAGGGAACGACGCGCTGGCCAGTCCTTTCCTTACGACCTCCCTGCCCGGCCGGCGCCCTGGAAGGAAGGCCTCCACAGCCCTGACAGCCGTTGCCGCATTGCCGGCCTGGTGCCTGCCGATCATCCCGGTGCGCACTGTTCCGTAATCGCGCACCGGGGTAGCGAGCGAGAAAGTCATCCCGCCGGAGGATATTTTCACCGCCGACCGCTCCACTTCACTCGATACTGGACAGAACGGGATCCCCATTACCTCACAGTGACGGGCCGCCCGGCTCGCCAGCGCTTTCGTCGAAAGGCTGGCGACCAGAGGGGCTCCCGGCCTTGTGATCCCGAGCTTCTCATCGAGTATCCTGGCCCTCGTTCCTCCGAGGTGTTCACTGTGATCGATCGCGATCCCGGTCACCACAGTGACTCTCGCGTCGACGAGCCGGGTAGCGTCAAGCCTCCCCCCGAGGCCGACCTCGTAGACCGCCGCGTCGACTCCGCGCTCGCGGAACCATATCGCAGCTGCTGCCGTGATCCCCTCAAAGAATGTGAACGGCGTGTCGCCGTACCCTTCCCTGAGTTCTCCGATTATCCTGTCAAGCTCGGGACTGGGGATCTCATCGCCATCGACCCTGATCCTCTCGTTTATCCTGAACAGATGCGGCGAATAGAAGGTGCCTGTCTTCAGGCCCGCCGCACGCAGTATCGATGACACGAACGTGGTCACCGACCCCTTCCCGTTCGTCCCTGCGATAAGTATCGAAGGGACACCCGCCTGAGGGTCTCCACGCGAACGGAGCAGGGCCGTGATGTTCTCCAGGCCGAGCCGCATCTTCGTCGGTCTCAATGAGAAGAGAAAATCTATCGAGGGAAAGGATATCCCTCTACCTGATGAGCGTGATCTTGTTCTGGCCATTCTCCCTCTGCTCCGCCTCCGCGCCTGCCAGCCCGGAGCCCGTGAGCGAGTCGAGAACGAAACCGAGGGCTTTCTTGAGCTCGCGGCGGTTTTTGATCATGTCGATCATTCCGTGCTCGAGCAGAAACTCGGAGCGCTGGAATCCCTCGGGAAGCTCCTCGCCGACTGTTTCGCGGATCACTCTCGGACCGGCGAAACCGACAAGAGCCTTCGGCTCCGCAATGATCACATCGCCCTGAAATGCGAACGAAGCCGCCACGCCGCCCGTGGTCGGATTGGTAAGTATCGAGATATAAGGGAGCCTCGCCCTCGAAACAGCAGCGACGGCTGCCGATGTCTTGGCCATCTGCATCAGCGACAGGATAGACTCCTGCATGCGCGCCCCGCCCGATGCGGAGAGTATTACCAGCGGGAACCGGTTCTCGATGGCGACATCCGCTATCCTCTTTATCTTCTCGCCGACGACCGACCCCATGCTTCCGCCCAGGAAGCTGAAGTCCAGTACTGCCAGCGCTGACGGCTGGCCCTCGATGACGGCCGTGCCGGTGATGATCGCTGAATTGCGTCCCGTCTTCTTCGTAGCGCTCTTCAGGCGATCGCTGTACTTCCTGCTGTCCTTGAAGTGAAGAGGATCTCTCGATGACAGAGCGGCCTCGGTCTCCACGAATGAACCCTCATCGACCAGTATATCTATATACGCCGAGGCATTTATACGGAAGTGATACTCGCACTTCGGACAGACCGAACGCTGCTTGAGCAGTTCTTTCCTGTACAGGATCTCGCCGCACGAGGGACATTTCTCCCAGAGCCCGTCAGGAACGTCCGTCTTCCGCCAGGTCTTGATCCCCTGTTTTGCCTTTTTCAACCAGTTCATATCTGTTCCTCCCCGTTGTGGAAAAGTCCTACAAGCGGGAAAATCCTTTGTTCACCTAATTTAACACCCTGCAGGGAGCGTTAAAAAGCCTTTTTTTCATAGTTTTGCCAGATACGGAAGGAGGCGGGAGAGGCATTCGGCCCCTTTCTTGCCGGCCTCCAGAACCTCCATATGACCAGCAGGTCCATTCGATACATTGGGCGCGAAATTCGTCAGATATGACAGGCACACCGCCTCCAGCCCCTTTCCGGCCGCCGCGGCGAGTTCTGGAAGTGGTGACATCGTAGCCGCGTCCGCTCCCATCAGTACGGCCGCCTGCGCTTCCGCCGGCGTCTCGTAGGCAGGTCCGGCTGTCCAGTAAAGGATACCTTCAGCAAGTACCAGGCCTGCTTCGGCGGCCACCGAGGCTACTTTCGCGCGCAGGCTGGGCGATATGACGGGTTCTGCCTGTGATCGCTGAGTGCGGGTATTCCACGGAAGAGCGATGACTTCCGACGGCAGCATCCAGGATCCGGGATGCAGCGAGCGTTTGAGGCTCCCCGCCGCCTGGGTCAGGATCATCCTCCGGCATCCCAGCGCCGAGGCGGCGACCGCGGCGGCGCCGGCGCCGTCCCAGCCCTTTCCCTCGTAGAGATGCACCCTGCCGGCAAAGACGATCAGCCTGCCTCCCGCCGATTTGCCCCTCCCGGTTTCGAGAAGGATCAGGTCACCGGGATGTCCCTCGACTTCCGGAACAGCCATACCCTCTATCCCTGAGTATTCCGCTTCCGCGAGGACCTTCCCCGGCCATCTTTCCGGTGACAGGCCCGAGCCGATCACAACGGCGGTTTCGGCGGCCCCTTTCATCTCCGCGGGAACCTGGATGACGTCGCTGGCTTTCCCCTGTGTCAATCGCTCCCCCGATCGATCCCTTCGCCGATATCCTTGTCGAAGATCAGGGCATCCTCGCCCGAGTCTGAGTAGTAGCCCTTCCTCCTGCCGACCTGAATGAATCCGTGTTTCTCATAGAACCTGATAGCGCGGCCATTGCTTACCCTCACCTCAAGGACCGCCTTGCGGCATCCATTCTTTATCCCCATATCCTCGGCCGCGGCGAGAAGCATCTGCGCCGCGGGGCTCCCCCTCTGGTCGCTTGCTACCGCGATGCTGAGGATATGCACCTCCTCGTAGCCGTACCATGAGGAAATATACCCGATTATCCTTTCACCTCTGAGTATGACGAGGTTCTCCGTCTCTTCGGCCAGGCCGAGCTGTATCATGAACATCCCCGCACTCCACGGCACGGGGAATGATACGCGTTCGATCTCGAGGAGTGGAGGGATGTCGGCCGCGGTCATTTCCCTGATCGTCAGGTCCGCGCTCTTCATCGGCCGCCCCCGGGCCGGAGCCTGGCTGAGGAAGGCAGTTTCGCGTCCGGTGGCCGGACGTAGAGAGGCTCGAGTGCTGAAAGCCGTTCGTAAGGAACCGCTTCACGCTCAAGGGCCAGCGTGGCCGCCTGACCTGCCGACGGCGAAGACCAGTCCGGAGCGCCGAAAAGGGTTCCCGCCGGAAATGAAGCCTCGAGCTCATCACGATAGCTGTTCAATCCCGAACCGCATACAAGGAGGCTGCCGGTGGACCCGGCCCCGGTGACACGCGAGGCGAGAGAACCTGGAACCGACGCGAAAGGAGGATGGACCTCGACCGGCAGATCGCCTGATATATCGTACATCGCCGCGTACACCTCTCCCCTGCGAGCGTCTATCAGCGGTACGGCGAACGCGCTGCCGGCCCCGGCGGCAGCCGCGATAAGTTCGAGCGATCCGACCGCTGCCACCGGACGCCCGGCAACCGCGGCAAATCCCTTCACAGTGGCGAGGCCGATCCTCAGCCCCGTGAACGATCCGGGACCTATCACGGTAACGAAGAGGTCGATATCCCTTATCGCCGCCCCCGCCGCGGCTAGACATCTGTCTACCGCGGGCATCAGGGTGGCCGAATGAGTGTCGCTGGCATCGAATATTATCTCGTGGAGCGGATCGCTTCCTCTCGTGACAGCGACGCTCCCCGTCATATGCGAGGCGTCGAGAGCGAGCACCAGAGGCTTCATGCTCCTTCCTCCCATCCCTTGAGGGCATCGATGACAGCCGATGGCGCCGTGATCTCGATATCCCTCCTGTCATCCCCCGTTATCCTGATCGAAACAGTCACGTCGAATTCCATCGTTCCTTCCGGGAGCCTGTCTCCCCATTCGACCACTACGATGTTCCTGCCGTCAACGGCGTCGAACATCCCTATCCTCTCTACTTCGCCTAGTTCCTCGAGCCGGTAGAGGTCGTAGTGAAGGAGCGGGGCTTCGCCTCCCCGATACTCCTCCACAAGGATGAAGGTCGGGCTGAGGACCTCAGCCTCGATGCCGAGTCCGATAGCTATCCCCTTGACCAGTGCGGTCTTTCCCGCTCCGAGGCCGCCCTCGAGGGACATGGTCGTACCGAAGGGAAGTATCTCACCGATACGCCGGCCCAGCGCCAGTGTCTCATCCGGCGATCCGGTCCCGGCCGTTGCGACACGCACCGGCCCGGCAGCTTTTCCAAGCCTTGTTATCCTGCTGTTCATATCGTTATGGATTTTACCCGACTGGCGGAAACGCCGCCAGCAATAACATCACGTGTTATCGCGGGGTCAGCGTCATGCACGGGATTATCATCTCCTCGAGCGAGATGCCGCCGTGCTGGAAGGTGTCCTGATACTGCTTCTCATACTCGTGAAACCGGGTCGGATAGACGAAGTAATAGTTCTCGCGCGCGAGTATATAGTTCTTCGACGGGCTCTCGGAGGGCAGCCTGAAGTCCGACGGATTCCTTATGAGAAGGGTCTGCTTCGGATCCCCGTTTATGTTCTCGCCGAACTTGTACCTCAGGTTTGTCGATGTCTCCCTGTTTCCGTGCACGAGGCTCGCTTTCTGTCCCAGGACCGCACCGTGATCGGTTGTTATGACGACGGTGGCGCCGAGCCTCGATATCTTCCGGAGGATCTCCAGCAGGGCCGAATGGCTGAACCACGATCTCATCAGCGACCTGAACGCGCCCTCGTCTGGGGCTATCTCCTGGAGGATGTCACTCTGGCTCCTGCCGTGAGCGAGAATATCGAGGAAATTGAAGACCATGGCGACGAGGTCGAGATCACCGTACGAGTCGACCTGTCTGTGTATATCGTTTGCTTCTTCAGCGTTGTAGATCTTCGCGTACTTAGTCTTCAGGTGGCTCATTCTCGCGCGCTTCACCTGCTCTTCCATCAGCCTGTCCTCATACCTGTTCTTGCTGAACTCGTCCTTCGAGCGTTCCAGCCAGAGTTCGGGATGGCGCTTCTGGATATCAGCGGGATAAAGCCCCGAGAAGATCGAGTTGCGCGAGTAAGGGGTCGCCGTAGGAAGTATCGAGTAGTACACATCCCTTGTGATGTTGAAGAAGGGAGCTATGATATCCTCAATAGTGAGCCACTGATCGTATCTCATGCAGTCTATCACAAAGAAGTAGACCTTCTTTTTCGCGTTGAGATGCGGAAAGACATATTTCTTGAACACATCGACACTCAGCGTCGGCCCATCGCCGCCGTGAAGCCATGAGGAATAGTTATCCTCGATAAAGTGGGCGAATTCGACATTGCATTTCTTCTTCATGTCGTTGTGTATCTGGTCCATGCCGGTTCCGCCGAAACGGTCGAATTCGAGGTCCCACTGACACAACTCCTGTTGTATCTGGGCCCACTGCTTCCAGTCCGGGCGCTGCGAGACCTGGTCGTCTATCCTTCTGAAGACCTGGAGGTAGTCCTTCGAGGCCGCTCCCTCCTGGATGCTGTGCGCCTCAAGCACCCTTTTGACCGCCGAGAATATCTGCAGAGGATTGATCGGCTTGAGCAGGTAATCGTCTATCTTCATGCCGATGGCCTGGTTCATCAGGCCCTCAGCCTCGTTCTTCGTGATCATGATGACGGGGATGTTCGCGGATATCTCCTTGATCTCCTGCAACGTCTCAAGACCGGTCTTGCCTGGCATAGTCTCATCGAGCAGCACGAGGTCGAATGGCTCGGCGGACAGGACCCTGACCGCCTCTTCGCCGCTCGATACGCCCTTCATCTCGTAACCCTTCCCCTCGAGGAAGATCATGTGCGAGCGCAGAAGGTCTATCTCGTCATCTACCCAGATTATCTTCTTGGCTTTCAATTTTTAGTGCCTTTCCAGGGATCCTGTCAATCTACCGGGAACACGATCTGGAATGTCGTTCCCTCTCCCGGATGCGTAGCCGCGACCTTTATCGATCCTCCATGAATATCCTCTACTATCCTCTTTACAAGAGCCAGTCCCAGGCCCCAGCCTCTGCTCTTCGTCGTAAAGCCGGGATCAAATACCTTCTTCTTCATCCCCGAGGTCATACCCTTCCCGTTGTCGCTGAAAAGGATCACGACGGCCCGGTCGCCGCGGTCGACCCTGCCGGCAATATTTATCTTTCCGCTGTCTCCCGCAATCGCATCTAGCGAGTTTTTTATAAGATTCTCGAATACCCATCCGAGAAGATCGGTGCTGCACCGGATCAGCGGCAGTTCCTCGACATCGATCTCAATCGTCGAATTGATCTTCAGCGCGGGCCTGCGGCGCTCGAAGTAATCGACCGTCTCCTCGATTATCGGAGCGATCCTCTGGTACTCGAGTGGAGTCGCCGATCCGATCTTGCTGAACCGCGCGGAGATCCTGCTCAGTCTTTCCACGTCAGCCGATGCCTCGTCCACCGGGCCGTCGAGAGCCGTGGAGCATCCCTCCTCGGAGGCCTTCTGGCGGATGATCGCGAGCCAGCCCATAATCGACGATAATGGCGTACCCAGCTGGTGCGCGGTCTCTTTAGCCATCCCGACCCATATCGATCTCTTTTCCCCTATCTTGACGGCGCGCAGGCCGAACAGGCCGATGACGATGAAGATTATAAACACCCCGAACTGTACGAACGGCGCGATACGCAGCTCCCTGCTCAATTTAGACGGACCGTAATGGATCACGAGGGAGAGAAGTTCCGATTCGACACTGATCGGGTCGTTGATACGATCGAATTCCTTCGCTGTGCTCTGTACCTTCTCGAGCAGCGGATCGTCAGGTCGCTGCGGATCGAAGTCGATCACCCTTCTGTACTCGTCATCGGCAAGCATATCGATCCCGATGCCGCTCCACACGACCGGCCGGCCGGAGCGATCGCTCAGGACAAAGGGAAGCGTTATCGCGCCGCGGACCTCCCTGATGAAGTCCTGGCTCGATTCCTCGCTGACATCTTTCAGCGCGATGGCGATGAACTCGGAAAAGAGCCTGGTCGTATCCTCGGACTGTGCCTTCATCCTCGTTATGAGGCTGTTGTTGTACCAGAGAGCGCCGGTAACGAGTATGACCGTACCGGCGATGAAGTAGATCCTGAGGAGAAATGGCAGATTTCCCGGAATCCTCAGCGCGGGCCTACGCTTCAATGTACTCCTGTCCTCCCATGTAGGGGACCAGTGCTTTCGGTATCCTTACCTTACCTGTCGGGGTCTGGTTCAGCTCGAGGATCGTGACTATGATCCTCGGCAGAGCGAGTCCGGAACCGTTGAGCGTGTGCACAAACTCCGGCTTCGCTCCCTTCTCCCTTTTAAACCTTATCCTGGCTCTTCTCGCCTGGAAATCCTCAAAATTGCTGCACGACGAGACCTCGAGCCACCTGTCGGAACCGGGCGCCCATGTCTCGATATCGTAACATTTTGCCGCGGAGAAACTGAGGTCGCCGCTGCACAGCTCGATCACCCTGTATGGAAGCTCGAGCACCTCGAGGACGGCACACGCGTCGCCTAGAAGGATCTCGAGCTCCTCGTACGACTTCTCCGGCAGTGTCCACCTGACCATCTCGACCTTGTCGAACTGGTGCACCCTGATAAGCCCCTTCGTCTCCTGCCCGTAGCTCCCCGCTTCCCTGCGGAAGCACGGGCTGAACGCCGTAGCCTTGAGTGGAAGTGAACCGCCGTCGAGCATTGCATCGCGGTATATATTCGTCACCGGGACCTCGGCGGTCGGGATGAGATAAAGATCGTCCTTCTCGCAATGATACATGTCCTCCGCCATCTTCGGCAGCTGGCCCGTACCCGTCATCGATTCTCTGTTGACGAGATAGGGAACTGCCAGTTCCTCGTATCCCTGCTCCCGGTGTATGTCGAGCATCAAAGAAACCAGCGCCCTCGAGAGCCTGGCGCCATCGCCCCTGAGGACGACAAAACCCCTGCCGGAAATCAGCGCACCCGCCGACATGTCGAGGATCCCGAGTTTCTCCCCAATCTCTTCGTGGACAAGGATCTCCCCGGGCTGCTCGGGTATCTCGCCCCATCGCCTTACCTCTGGATTATCGGCATCGCATGTTCCGAACGGAACCGATTCATGAGGAAGGTTGGGGATACCATTCTCGAGTTCAACGATCTTTTCTTCTATTTCTTTCAGTTCGTGGTCGATCTCCCTGATCCGGTTGGAGTTTTCCTTCATCTCAGCCATCAGGGACGATGCATCGGCACCTTCCTTCTTGAGGGAGGAGATCTCCTTCGATACCGTGTTTCTCCTGTGCTTGAGTTTCTCGGTCTCCTGGATCAGGTCACGCATTCTGCCATCGAGTTCGAGCAATCCATCGATGTCGTAATCGACGCCTTTCGCGACCACGCCCTTCTTTACCTTTTCAGGATCTTTTCTGATCAGTTTTCTGTCGAGCATCGACCCGTCATTCCTCCGGAATATTTCTGTACATCTCCATGATCTCTCCGCCGCCCTTCTCGAAAAGGTCTTCGACGAGCGATCTGACTACCTTCAGCTCATCTCCCGGCCAACCCTGCATCTCCGAGACTATCTTTCTCGAGCCGTCGGGAGATACGATCACCGCGCTCAGTCTGAATTCGTCCTCATCGAACTCCGCGAGGACTCCTAGACCACCCTTCCCATCCTTTGACATAGCACCCAGAAGCGTCCTCTCCAGGACGATCTCGGCAAGACTGGCGGGATGGTTGATCTTCCGGACTGCCGCGGCCGCATTCTTATCCCCGCTGCGGATGATCAGCACTACCGCGCCCTGGCCGGCCGGCGGCATACAGATAGAAGACGTGAACACTTCCACCACTTCATCCTGCCTGCCGAGAAGCTCGACTTCCCAGGCCCGTGCGACGAACCCCCCGATCACTCCCCTGTCGAGTAACTCCCTGAGCCCGGCGAAATCCTCGTCGCGGTCGACGAGATCGATATCGTCACGGTAGCCGAGAAGCTGACCTTTCAGCGCCGGGTCCCCTACGGCTATCGAGATACCGGCTGGAAGATCGTCAAGGATCATATCCTCGTTCGATATGATAACATTGAACGGATTCCCTCTCTGCAGCACCGCGCCTATCTCGAGTTTGCCGCTGAACTTCAACGGCAGCTCGCCAGCTTCGATCACGGCTATATCAGCACGTCCCCTCGACACAAGCCCGAGGAGAGCCGGTGTATCAGTAACCTGCCGGCTTCTGGAACCCTCTTCCGAGTAATCGGAGAACTCGACGTTCCCCGAGGCCTCCCTGAGTGACTCCAGCGCCGACGCCGTACTCACCTTCGAGGCGGGATCCGCTTTTCCTGCTACCTTGATTATCGCCGGCTTCGGCATTCTGACCTGTTCCATCGAAGTGTATGGAATAACGCTCCCTGTGTCGCGAAAGAATCTATCACAAGGAGATTATCGTGTAAAGAGCGGGAAAACTCAACGGGGATAAGATCAGTCGTTGTGTACGGCCATACTGGAGGTGGAGACGCCGCACTCTGAGAGTATCCGTTCGGCCTTCTCCCTGGACATGTCGAACGTGACCATCCTTCGCAGGGCGAGGACAAAGATCACGAGTTCGAGGACTCCTGCGGCCGCGAGGGCAGCGGTATGGCCAAGGATCGTCAGAACGCCCAGCAACCCGAAGACAACTGAGAGAGACCAGAGCATAAGGTCGACCTTCCTCGCAGAGCCGCAGCCGAAAAGGAGGATGTGATGAATATGCATGTGATCAGCCTCGAAAGGAGGCCTTCCGCTGATAATCCTCCTTATAAAGGCCAGCCCGGTATCGAGCAGGGGAAGGCTCAGGATGATCACACCTCCCAGGGCACGCATGAGGACCTTCTCACCCGGCACTACCAGAAGAAGGGATATCAGGCCGAACATCAGACCGAAGAAGAGACTGCCCGAATCACCCATGAATATTCTCGCGGGCGGAAAATTGTACCTGAGAAAGGCCAGAGCCGCTCCGAGCACAGCAAGAGAGAGCGCGGCTACCATCGGCAGGCCCGTCAACAGACCGGCGGCCGCGAAAGCAGAGGCGCATATGACGGCAACGCCCGAGGCAAGCCCGTCTAGCCCGTCGATCAGATTGAACGATGTCGTTATAGTAAGCATCCAGAAGGCGGTCAGTATCGACGCGATCACCGCCGTGGATATAGACAGGTCAACAAGACCGAAGTGTTCAAGAAGCCCCAGCCCGCCGGCCGCCACGAAGATCGAAACGGTTATCTGAAAGAAAAGTTTGTACAGATAATGCAGGGATCTCAGATCATCGATAATCCCGAGCAGGAAGATCAGGAAACCGCTCGCAATGATCACAGGCAGAAACGCTCTGTTGACCGGGTGATGCGGCAGGAAAAAGAGAAAGACGGGAATCAAGGAAAAGATGATCGCCCCGATGATCGCGACACCGCCGATGTGAGCGATCTCCCCCCTCCCGGTGCGCCCGTTCGGTTTCTCGGCGATCCGCCATCGCACTGCCATCCCGATAGCCATCGGCGTGAGGATCAGGCCCAGGATGAGCGATATGGCGAATGTTACTAAATAATCTATAGCCGTCAAGACGCCGCCTTCCACGGATGTTACGGTTAAGAATCGTTTATGCCGTACCCCTTGTCAAGGACGAGTTGGCATCTCTCGGCTACTCGGCCCGACATTGCCGGTCTTGTTATTGCCTTATTATCAACGGGTTTTGAATATACGAAGCATCGGTCCGAGGAGTTCGAGCAGATCGCTCTTCTTAACAGCTTTCAAGGCGATAAGGATGGACAGGAATACAGCGGAGAGTACCGCCGCGTGAACCATAGTGACCGGCAGGCTCGACGGCGCGGGGACATATCTCGTATATATCACCCAGATAAGCACCGCTGCCGAGGCGATCCTGACCGCACGGGAAATATCGCCTTTTCTGCGGAGGCCGCCGATCTCGCGGGAGACTGCCGTTAGGCCGAGGATCTCGATCGGCATATAGGAAAGCAGTGTCGATATCACGGCGCCCTGCGCTCCCCAGCGCGGTATCAGCAAAGCATTCAGGATGAAATTGAGGATCGCTCCCAACACTGTCAGCTTTGCGTAGGTACCTGCTTTATTCGCGGCGATCAGCCCTGGAAGTATCACAGACCCAATGCTGCGCATCACGAGCAGCGGTATGAACAACACCAGTATTCCTGCCGATGCCTCGAACTTGTCGGAAAACAGTCCAGTCACCAGGGGCCCTGCCAGGCAGGCGAATACGGTAGCGACACATGCGGAATATGCGAACGCGGCGGTGAGCGATCTGTTTACCATGTCGCTGCAGCGCTGCCTGTCGCCCGTTGCCCATGCACCGGCAAGAGCGGGTCTGAGCGTCATCACGAGCGCGAACATCGGAAAGAGCGAGGTCTCCAGGAGATTTCTCGCCATGGAGTAGATGCCGACATCGACAGCGTCCCTGAAATAGCCGAGCATGATCTTGTCGAGCATCGAATATATCGTTACCGACGCTCCGCTGACAGCGAGCGTCAGGCTCAGGCGCCAGAGCCTGGACCTCATATGGCTGAGGCGCTCCGGAGAGGCATCGGCCTTTTCTCCCGCCGACAGATAGATAAACACAAGGGCGGCAGTCACCGCGGCCGCTGTGATGTAGGCCCAGATAACGCCGGACGCTCCGAGCGCAAGGGCTGCGGCCGCTATAACCAGGCCGACCCTGACAGCGAACATTACCGCTCGCATTGCGAAAAGGATCTTGAACTTCTTGAGGCCCAGTACTATAAGCGCAGCCAGCTCGTTAAAGCTTACCGAGAGTATTACCAGTCCCCCGAGCCGGAAGAGCGGCTCCAGCTCGGGATCGCTGTAGATCGAAGCGATCGCCGGCGCCAGCAGAAAAGCACCGATGGATACCGGAAGTGTAAATGCCAGTCGCAGCAGGAACGCTGACTTCACGAGCGGACGGATCAATACAGGTGAGGAAACGGCATATTCAGAGGCAAGCCTCGATCCTGCTCCATCGACACCGAATTTCGCGATGATCAGGAAGATCGTAGCTACGGCCATCGTCAGGTTTATCAGGCCGACTGCGCGCGGCCCCATCGTCCTCGCGACTATCAGCGATACGATAAAGGCGCTTGCAAGAGGAAGAGCCGTCGAACCGAAGGTCCAGAAATAACCCGAAGCAAGAGATTCCCCGCCACTTTCGCGATTGTCCCGGAGATCGGAGTTATCCGTCTGTTTCTCGTTCATCTGATAACGGGATCAGGAGAAATGCCTCACGAGTATATCGGCTATCCTGCCGGCGGTCTTCCCGTCCCACAACGGAGGAAGGGAATGATCCCCTATGCCGTTGTCGAGGATACCGTTGACAGCGGCCTCGACCCTGGCGGGGTCGGTTCCGGCGAGGATGTTCGTTCCTACCTCGATCGTGATCGGACGTTCTGTGTTTTCGCGAACGGTGACGCACGGTACCCCGAGGACAGTAGTCTCCTCCTGGATCCCGCCTGAATCAGTCACAACGATACCTGCCGATTTCATCATGCCGACGAATTCGAGGTATCCTACCGGATCGATCAGATTGATATGCTCGGAGAGGGCGATGGGAGGATCAGCCGATTCAAGCATCTTCCTGGTCCGCGGATGTATGGGCAGCACGACCGGCATCCGTTCCGCCAGCCTGGAGAGCATCGAGAAAAGCTCGCGCAGTTCATCAGGATCATCGACGTTCGACGGCCTGTGAAGCGTAACGAGCATATAGCCTTTTTCGACAAGTCCCAGCCGCTCGAGGATATGAGAACCGTCTGCCTTGTCTACGAAATTCATAAGCGAATCGATCATTATATTGCCGACGAAGAAGATCCTCTCTTCACCGACTCCCTCTTTCTTAAGGTTGGTCTCCGCCTCCGGAGAAGTCGTGAAACAGAAGCGTGAGAGGATATCGGTGACCATCCTGTTTATCTCTTCCGGCATCGCGAGATCGAAGCTCCGCAGGCCGGACTCGACATGGGCGACAGGTATCCACAGCTTCGAGCCGACGATAGAGCATGCAATGGTCGAGTTGACGTCGCCCACAACGATTATCACGTCGGGGCGGTCTTCAAGGACGACCTTCTCGAATTCGACCATAACGCGGGCTGTCTGTTCCGCGTGGCTGCCTGATCCTATACCGAGATATATGTCGGGTTCGGGAAGCTCGAGATCCTCGAAGAATATCTTCGACATATTCTCATCATAGTGCTGCCCCGTATGCACCAGGCGGGCTTCGATATTGTCGCGGCTGGCGAATTCGCGCATCAACGGCGCAGCTTTCATGAAGTTGGGCCTCGCACCCACGACTAATATTGCTTTCAAACCTTCCTGCCTTCCTTGATCTTGCCAGAATACATCTTGCTGTAATATTTTCTGAAGCTTCCTTTGCGCACCGGGCGCCACCAGTCCTCGTTCTGGCTGTACCACCGCACGGTCTTTTTCATTCCTTCATCGAACTTTGTTTTCTTGGTCCATCCCAGCGCCTTGATCTTCCTGGTCGCCACGGAATAGCGCCTGTCATGGCCCGGCCTGTCTGAGACGAGAGTAAGGAGCGAAGGATCTGCCCCGGTGAGCTCGACGATCTTCCGGGCAATATAGATATTGGTCTTCTCGTCTCCCGCGCCGATATTATAGACCTCACCGACCTTTCCTTTCCTTCCCACCAGATCGATCGCCCTGCAGTTATCATCGACGTATATCCAGTCCCGGACATTCTTTCCATCGCCGTAAAGAGGCAGGGGCATTCCTTCTATCGCGTTAGTCGTGAAAAGAGGGACGAACTTTTCAGGATGCTGGTAAGGCCCGTAGTTGTTTGAGCTCCTCGTGATCAGCGCCGGCAGTCCGTACGTCTTGTGAAACGCCCTGACAAGCATATCGGCCCCGGCCTTGCTTGCCGAATACGGGCTGTTCGGCTTGATCGGATCCGTCTCACGGAACGAGCCCTTGAGTACACTGCCGTAGACCTCGTCTGTCGATACCTGAATGAACCGGGGCACCTTGTACTCGAGCGTCTTTTGGAGAAGCGTGTACGTGCCGACGACATCGGTCCTGACGAAACTGCCTGCCTCCAGTATCGACCTGTCAACGTGAGTCTCAGCGGCGAAGTTGTATATAATATCAGTCCCCGGGAGTATCTTCTCGAGGAGCTTCGCGTTGCAGATATCTCCCTTGATAAACTTCAGGCGCCTGTCTTTCTCAAGGCCTGCAAGGTTGTTGAGATTCCCCGCATAGGTAAGCTTGTCGAGAACGACTACCTTCATCGCGCTCTTCCGCCCCAGAAGCATCCGAACAAAATTAGAGCCGATGAATCCAGCTCCTCCGGTAACAACGATCTTCTTCATCTGTCCTCCGTTCGGATCTCCGAGCCGTGTGATCCCACGATCTCGTACGCGGAAGTATCAGGTCTCCCGCTAGTTCAGATCAGCCATCGCCTCAGATATCCGCATCCCCGGGCCGGCCGAATGAATGATACCTGAATCCAAGTCCATTCATTATGGATGGTTTGTAGATGTTGCGGCAATCTATCACAATGGGTTCAGTCAGCACATCCTTGATCTTGTCGAGGTCGAGCTGCCTGAATTCATTCCACTCTGTCATTATTACCAATGCCTCTGCGCCGTTCATGGCCGAATAGGCGTCATCGTGAAACTCGATTTTTCCACTGTACGATCCCTTGACGTTATCCATGGCTATCGGATCGTAGGCCGAGATCTGAGCTCCCTTCGCGAGAAGAAGATCGATCAGCCTCAACGATGGGGCATGTCTGATGTCGTCTGTGTTCGGCTTGAATGAAAGGCCCAGCACCGCGATCTTTCTCCCTGACACATCGGGCAGTTCTGATTCGAGCTTTTCGAGCAGCCTGTCTATACGCGATCTGTTGACGTCGCTTGCAGCGCCGATGACCCGAAGATCCGCCTCGACATCGTCCGCCGTCCGAAGGATCGCGGAAACATCCTTGGGAAGACAGGAGCCGCCGTAACCGACACCGGCGTGAAGGAATTTCGGTCCGATCCTCTTGTCCAGCCCCAGTCCTTTGGCTACCTCGCTCACATTCGCGCCGGTCTTCTCGCAAAGATCCGACATTTCGTTTATGAACGATATCTTCACCGCGAGGAATGCGTTGCTCGCGTACTTGATAAGTTCCGCCGTACGTATAGATGTGAAGACGAGCGGCGTCTCGAGCAGGTAGAGAGGACGGTAGATCTCTCTCATAATCTCCTTCGACTTCTCGGTCTCGGCGCCGATGACTACCCTGTTCGGCCTCATGAAATCCTCTATCGCAGACCCTTCGCGAAGAAATTCGGGGTTGGATACACGGTCGAAAGGAGTGTCGCCCTTCAGATTCTCCTTGATGATCCGGCCGACCTCCTCGGAAGTGCCGACCGGGACCGTGCTTTTCTGGACAAACACCTTGTATTCGTCCATAGCCAGCGCCACGTCTTTCGAAACGGCCCACACAGCGCTCAGATCTGCCGCTCCGTCATCGCCCATAGGTGTGCCTACAGCACAGAATATAACTTCTGATTTCCTGACCGAATCTGCGAGATCGGTCGTAAAATTGAGCCTGCCCGCCTCGAAGTTCCTCGCGACAAGTTCCTTGAGCCCGGGCTCATATATCGGCATGATTCCGTTCTGTATCTTCTCTATCCTGTCACTGTCAATATCGACACAGATTACTTCATTTCCAAAATCAGCCAGGCAGGCGCCGCTTACCAGTCCTACATATCCGGTCCCGACCATACAGATCTTAGGCATCGATCACTCCTTGTTTCAGCAGTCCGTACTTTGCGGACGATGTGTTATCTGGTTATTCGCAACCCTTACGGAGGCCTCCCACCACGCGAAGAGGTCGCTGAGCATCTTACCCCTTCCGATGGCGGCGGACCAGCCGCAATCTTCTATAAGTCTTCCATTGTCTCCTGTCAGGACAGGGACATCAGCCGGCCTGAAACGCTCCGGATCCGGCTCCACCGAGACTTTGACTCCGGTCATCGCGGTCAACTGCTCCACCGCGTCAGTCAACGCCAGAGCGCTCCCTGAACAGACATTATACGTCGCGCCAGGCGTCCCCTTCTCGGCCAGCAGCAGGTATGCTTCCACAACATCCCTTACATCAAGAAAGTCACGCGCCACCTCGAGATTGCCGGTGCGAAGTACAGGTTCCCTCAGGCCGGTCTTAATTTCAGCGCACTGCCTGGCGAATGACGGAAGCACAAAGACCGTGGTCTGGCCCGGTCCCGTATGGCTGAAACTTCTCGTCGCGACAACCTCGATACCGAAGGCGCGATGATACTGCATGGCGAGTATATTCTGAGCAGCCTTGCTTGCGGCGTACGGACTGACCGGCTCCAGCAGAGAATTCTCCAGAAGCGGCATCTCGCAGGAGTCACGCTTTCCGTACTCCTCGGCAGAGCCCGTTAAAACGATTCTCGCTTTCTGGTTCCTGCGGACCGCTTCGAGCAGATTGAGCGTTCCCATGACATTCGTACGCATAGTTCCCGCCGGGTCCTGGAAGGACCTGGCGGCTGAACTCTGCGCCGCGAGATGAAAGATCACATCAGGGGACCAGTCGGAAACAGCCTGTTCGACAGATTCAGCGTCGAGCAGGTCGCACCTCCTTATCTCGGCCCCTTTCCCGGGAAATTCAGGCGGCAGCATCCTCCCATCGATCTCGAATGAGCCCGAACCTGTCCCGCCGCCGGAATCCGGCGTTTTCCCAGGTTTCGCAGCGGCCGCATCCAGGCCGAGGACCTCTGCCCCGCCCGCGACGAGCCGTGAGACCAGATAGCCTCCTACAAATCCAGATGCACCTGTAACTAGCGCTTTCATAATCCGTCGTTTCGTCCGGCTATCAGCGCCGGCTCGGGCAGGTCCTCCAGAATTCGAGAAGATCGGCCATTGTCTTTTCCATCGGGATCTCGGGCTTCCAGCCTGTATCACCAGTGAACAGGCTGTTGTCGCCCTGAAGCAGTGGCACGTCACTCGGTCTCAGCCTTCCCTTGTCCGTCCTCACCTCTACCTTGACCCCGCTGATATCTATCAGCATGTCCAGGATCTCCTTTATGCTGAACCGCGTGCCGGTGCAGATATTGTATGCTGTGCCCGGCTTCCCTTTTTCCAGGGCGAGCCAGTAGGCACGGACCATGTCCCTGACATCCGTGAAGTCCCTTCGCGCGTCGAGGTTCCCCACTTCCATGTAAGGTTCGCGGAGACCCTTCTCGATATCGACTATCTGCTTGGCAAAATCACTGCAGACAAATACCGGTCCGCGCCTCGGCCCCGTATGGTTGAATCCACGAGTGCGGACGATCTTCATCCCGTAACTCATGAAGTACTGGTAGCCGAGCATGTCCTGCCCCACCTTGCTGACGCCATACGGGCTCAGGGGCCTGAGCGGATTCGATTCCTTGATAGGCGTTTCGTCTGGATATACCATCCCGTATTCCTCGCTTGAGCAGGCTATCTGGAGCGAGCAGTCGATGTCGAGTTTGCGGACAGCTTCGAAGACGTTGACCTGGCCGATGACATTCGTAGTGAGTGATTCTGTCGGCGCCTTCCACGAGGTCGGCACGAAGCTCTGCGCCGCCAGGTGGAATATCCTGTCAGGACGTATCTCCTCGATCACATCACGAGTGGACGAAGCGTCCCTCAGATCACACTCGAGCAGGTTGAGCCTGTCCCAGATATGTTCGATGTTTTCCGTCCGGCTCCTCCAGCGGATGATCCCGTAGACTTCGACATCCTTCATCGTAAGACACAGGTCAGCGAGATGACTTCCCGCGAAACCCGTTATCCCCGTTATAAGTACTCGCATCTGGCTGCCCTTTCCTGCGCCTCCGCGTGGACGCATGAGGAGAACGTAATTACCATATAGAAGTTCAATTATATCAGACGTCGGCCCTCATCGCAAACCGAAAGGGCACTCGACAAACAGCTTCTGGAACTGTCTGACACGTAATCGCGGGGCCGGAATCTAGAAAATGACGTGATGAATGTATCTATATACGAGGTAAAGGGCTAGATAAGCTGATGCTGTAGCCGCTATCGTAAATGGCAGGCCGATCCTCATAAAGCCCCAGAACGATACCGGCTTCCCCTCTTTCTCGAGGATACCCATCGCTGTCACATTGGCCGCCGCCCCGATGGGCGTGACGTTGCCGCCCATACATGAGCCTATCAGAAGGCCTAGGACAAGAAGCGCCCTGCCTCCGGGACAGAAGGAGTCCCCGAAGGCGGCAACGAGGGGCAGCATGGCGGCTATATAAGGTACATTGTCTATAAACGCCGATACCATGACCGATATCCAGACCACGATCGAAAGAACGATAAACGGATTTTCGCCCCTGAGACCGTCGAGATGGGCTACGATCTCGTTGATCACACTGACTTCCCGGCCGTCAGGATCCGTATAGATCTTTGTCAGCATGTAGACCAGGGCAAATATCGCCATCAGGAACAGAGTCGTGCGCCAGTGAAAATTCCACTTATGCCGCTTGCCGCCCTTGCTGAATCTGATCCAATACCATATGACTCCAGCCAGCGCCGTCGTCAGGCAGATGACTCCGGCCAGCCATTCCATGTCGGGATCGATCATCGGCGAGAGCGAGAGAAGGACTACCATCAGGATTATCAGCCAGAAAGGAACCCACGAATGAATGGCCGCGACCGCGATCTTCTCAGGTTTCTGCCTGTATTCTTTGATATACAACCATAGCACGGTTGATCCGACCACAGCGCCCAGCTGAACGAACCAGAATATTCCGAGTCTTCCATCATCCCAGAAGAAATCGAGGAAGGTCATCGTTTCCTGCGCAGCGAGGAGCATGCTCGGGATATCGCCAATAAGAATGGCCATCCCCTGAAGGTTAGACGCGACTGCAAGGCCGATGATTACCGGAATAGGCGAAACACCCGCCTTACGCGTCAACTGAAGCGCGATCGGGGCTACGATCAGGACGGTAACGACGTTATCGATGAATATTGAGATAAACGAGGCAAAACAGATCACGAGCATCAGCGCTACGGAGAGATTCTTTGACCTGTTTATCAGTCTGTCGGCGATCGTCTCCGGCATCCGGGAATAGACGAAGAGCTCAGCGAGGATCACCGATCCGAAAAATATCCCGATGAAATTCCACCTGATGGCCTGCCGCAGGAGTTCGACCGGCCCCACCAATCCGAAGATCATGGCGGCAACGACCCCGATCCATGCCGTCAGCCAGCGGTCGCGCTTGAAGACAATCAGCCCGATGTAGACCGCGGCAAAGATCGCGACGGCCTTCCACATGGGATTCACTTGCCGCTCTCTCCCATCTCTTCGAGTATAGCGTCTGCGGCAGCTGCCGGCGACTCAGCATGGTATATCGGACGTCCTATCACGAGGTAGTCAGATCCGGCATCGATCGCGTCACGAGGAGTCGCAACGCGTTTCTGATCACCTGCTGCGGCGCCTGCCGGCCTGATGCCCGGTGTCACGATGACGAAACCATCTCCCATGGCCTCACGTATCCTACCCGCTTCTTTAACCGAAGCGACTATACCGTCGAGACCTGACTTCTTCGCCAGTTCGGCCCTCTTCAGGACGAGATCCTCGACACTCCCTCCGTATCCCGATGCTTCGGCGAGATCCTCGGAAGACATACTCGTCAGCACCGTGACTCCTACAAGCTTGGGCCGTGTAATACCGCTTTTAGCGGCAACAGCGGCAGCCTCATCCGCGGCTGCCTTCATCATGTCATAGCCGCCTGCCGTATGTATCGTCATCAGGAAGACATGGAGGCCGCAGGCTGCGCGGACCGCCCCGGCCACAGTGGCCGGGATATCATGGAACTTCAGATCGAGAAAGACCGATCCACCGGCATCGTTGATCTCGGCGATCATTCCCGGGCCCTCAGCTGTAAACAGACGGCTCCCGACCTTGAAGAGATTGATCTTGCCTCTCAGGTCGGCAACGAGGGAGATCGCGTCGATCCTCTTTTCAACGTCCAGAGCGGCGATGATCCGGGGTGTTCTCTTTGAAGGTGTCATCAGGTTCCTTTCATAGCTTCACTATTTCATACTGTTATCCGAGCCGCATATATCAATAGATGAGATTATCAGTTTTCTGTCAATCGTCAAGCGCAGCGGGTATCCCTGTCTCCTCCAGCGCTTCGACTATCTTTTCCGGCAGTGCGGGATCATAAAATACCGCCGTACCGAGCTGGATCGCGACGGCGCCGGCCATGAAGAATTTCATCGCGTCCTCGACGCTCGTTATTCCACCGACCCCGACAACAGGAATATCGACTGTCCTCGATATCCTCCATACCGCATCCAGGGCGATCGGCATGACCGCCGGTCCGGAGAGCCCGGCCCTTACACGCTTGAAAACCGGGCGGCCGGCTGCCATGTCCAGATCCATCCCGACCAGGGTATTTATCGCGGTTATCCCGTCAGCGCCCGCCTCCTCCGCAACGAGGGCCAGGGCGGTAATGTCGCTGACATTGGGAGACAATTTTGCCAATACGGTCATTCGAGGGAGTATATCCTTGGCGTGCCTTACGTATTTTGCCAGAAGTTCAGGATTCGTTCCCACCGCCATCCCGCCACGTTCCACGTTTGGGCAGGACAGGTTCAGTTCTACTATATCGACACCATCGGCATCGGCAGTCGCGTCCAGAAGTTTCCTGTACCCGTCCCAGTCCTCCGCCGCGAGGCTCACAACAGGTTTTATCCCGGCCTTGGCCAGTGAGGGCATCTTTACCGAGAAAAAGACCTCGGCCCCGACATTTTCCAACCCGATACTGTTCAGCAGACCGCCGCCTGTCTCGTGGAGCCGTGTACCGGGATTGCCCTCTCTCGGCTCAAATGAGATCGTCTTGGTGACTACACCACCGATGCGCACAAGGTCGATCATTCCTTCATATTCAAGTCCATATCCTGCCGGGCCTGAAGCGAGAAGAACCGGATTACGCAGGGTCACCGCGCCTATCTTCGTCTCAAGCGGATGCCGGTTCATTCTTCCCACCTTTCCCAGTCTATCTCCGATGCATCGAAAACAGTTCCGTCACTGCATATGGCCCGAAGCACCGAGCCATCTTCCGTTTTGACGGGAACCGTGCATCCACGGCACGCTCCCACTCCGCAGGCCATAACCGATTCCAGCGATGTATAATGTCTTTCAAAACCAGATGAAGCTTTTCTTTCCATGGCCCGCACCATTCCCTCAGGACCGCAGGAGTAAAGGAACCCGCCGCCAGCTTCGCCGTCATCTACAAGTCTTTCGAGCAGAGCGACAGCGTCACCCTCGAATCCGCATGACCCGTCGATGGTCGCGGCGTGCACGGCAGTGAAATCCTCCTCGCAGACAGAGACGAGCAGCTCTTCCTCACAACCAGCTCCGTAGACCAGGTCCGCCCGGCCCAGCACCCCCTCCCGCTTCCACGTCCTGGCTGCGAATATCATGGGAGCAAGTCCGGTCCCGCCCGCAACAAAGACGGCGTCCTTGTTCTCCGGTGATGGAAAACCAGCGCCTCCCAGAGGGCCCGCGATATCCATCTCGGTGCCGCACGGTGCGTGCGCCAGTATCTCGGATCCCTTTCCGACGACCTTCACGAGGAGATGCAGCTCTGTCGCTGTCAGATCCATGATGCTGAATGGCCGTCTAAGAAGAGGCGTTATCGTTGGTGTGACCCTCAATGATACGAACTGCCCCGGCTCCGCATCGGGAAAACCGCGCGGTCTTTCGAATACAACGAGATAGCTCGATGGGGAAAGTCTTTCCGTTCTGATCGTCCTGCTTGTAAACAGGCCTTTCACCGATTCTCCCTTCTTCCGGATCTTCCAGAAGGTGAATTGTCCGCCGGTTGCCCGCGAGTCTCTCCGGATGGTCGCGGCGGATTCCTCGTCCCGGTTGTGTCCGCTGCTCCATCCAGCGGGTATGTAGTATCCTTCTTGATCTCTTCTCTCGATGGGGCACGGGCAGTATCAACAGCAGATGACCTTCCGACTCCTGTGGAATCCGCCTTTGTAGAATCATTAGCTGACGGTACAGAGACAAGGCTGTCTGCTGCTGCACCGAGACTGTCCGCCATAGCGCCAATACTGTCACCTGGCACTCCGAGACTGTCCGCCATGGCGCCAACACTGTCACCAGGCAATGTAATACTCGAATCCAGTGAAGCAGCAGCCATAGCAGCGGCTTCCGCCCTTAACTGATCTTTCCGCGCCGAAATCCTCGCTGTGTCGGCCACGGCGGAATCGAGATACGCCTCGAGCTGATTCCTCAACTCTTCCTCTCCGAGCAGGTGGACCTCGTATAGCGCTCCCCTGGCCTGCGGTGATACGGGATACTTTCGGATGAGATGGGAAAATGCTTCGACAGCCTGCGAAGTATCCCCCTTGTCCACCCTGTATATCCATCCTATCGCATATGCCGCAAGAGGAGCGTAGCTCGTCTCCGGGAAGCTGTCGACTACCGCATGATAATTGCCAAGTGCGAGATCAGTCTCATTCAATCTCGTCAGCTGGATCTCAGCGGCAAGGAAACGCTTCTCAGCTATAGCTTCCTCACCCTCGTTTTCTCCAGAACTGTTCTGAAGTTCAAGAAGTCTGTTCAGGCTGCTCGATCTCTGAAGCGCTACAGCAGCATATTCAGAGCTTGCGGATTCGTTACTGACCTTTGAATACGCCTCCTGTGCCAGCCGAAGAGAATCGAGCTTCTCGTGATAGATCACACCGAGATGGAAATAGGCCTCTGCCGAATAGTTCGATCTTGGAAATGAAGTCGCAATACCGTTGTATTCCTTGATCGCTGCCGGCAGAGAATCCATGCAGACATAACTTGCCGCCACTCCCAGCTTGACTGGCGGGGTTTCTTTCGTCGTCGTCAATTCTTTAAGAAGACCGTCATACAATTCGAATGCCTTGACGCATTCGCCGATATTCGTGTAGCAGTCTGCCAGAGAAAGAGAGACATTGTACCTCGTTTTCCAATCCATCCCTTTTCCGAGCACGCTCTCGTAGCCGGTGGCCGCGTTGGTCCAGTCTTCCATCTGGTAATAAAGATTGGCGCTGCGCAATGAGGCCTCTTCCTTGTACTCCCTCTTTCCAGACTCATTTGCCACCCTTGAGTAAAAAATCAGAGCATCCTGATAATTCTCAAGCGCCAGGTATATGTCACCCGCGAGAAATGCTACATCGAACTTCATATCATTGTCAGGATATGCTTCCAGGAAGCGCTGTGTATAGAGAAGGGCCTGATTTAAATCGCCCTTTTCATAATTGGCCTTGGCGAGCCAGTAAAGCGAATTGGGCACATACTCGCTCTCCGGATAGTTGGTCGTAAGCTCGAGGAACTTACGGATTCCCTTGTCGAATTCACCTTGTCTGACGAGAGATTGTCCCATCAGGAAAATCGCGTCATCGACCCACTTGCTGTCCGGGTAGTCCCTGATGATCTTGCCGCACTTGGTGATAACCTCGTCATACTTCGACTTCAGATTTCTGTCTACCTCAGTGCCCTTTTCTATTCTCATGTCCTCGGCTTCAGCATAGATCTTTCGTGCATTATACAGGGTGTTGAAATAGGCACAGGACCCCAACATCACCGCGGCAACCAGTACCACGGCGAACATCGTGATCGTCTTGACGAACAGTCTGTTTTTCACTTCCGGATTCCCTGACTCAGGGGCATGCCATTCGTTTCTGTATAAACGGTCCAGCAGGATGGATTTTCCATCCGGTTCCCGCTTCGCCTTTCACTCCTATTATATAACAGACGGAAGCCATTTTCCCTCAATGAAAACTCCCTGCACCCTGCCTGTCAACTCTTTGCCGAGAAGTGGTGTATTGAACGATTTTGACTTCAGATTCTCCCTTTCAGGCGTCCACCGCTCGTTCAGATCGATCAGGACGAGATCTGCTGGCTCTCCCTGCGCCATCTTCCCGCCTGGCAAACTGAGCACATCTGCCGGACCTCTCGTGAGCAGCCGTATCAGATCTATGAGTTCCAGTTCCCCCTTGGCCACCAGTTCTGTGTTGAGCTGGGCGAAGCATGTTTCAAGTCCGATCATCCCCGGCGGAGCAAAATTGAATTCGACCTGTTTGTCGATGGCCGTATGCGGCGCATGATCTGTGGCGATACAGTCGATCGTCCCGTCACGAAGAGCGACTCGCAGCGCTGCGATGTCTTTCTTTCCCCTCAGTGGCGGATTGACCTTGAGGTTCCTGTCATAATTCTCGAGGAGCGTCTCGTCGAGAGTGAGGTGGTGCGGAGTCGCCTCAGCAGTAACCACTACACCTTTCTTCTTCGCTTTTCTGATCAGATCGACTGCTCCGGCGGTTGAGACGTGGGCTATATGAAGCATCGAACCGGTCAGCTCGGCCAGTCTGATATCCCTGGCAACTGCTATCTCCTCAGACGCTGCATGAGCCCCTTTAAGTCCCAGCTTGGTCGACCAGAACGACTCGTTCATCTGTGACTCGTTTGTCAGATAAGGATCCTCAGCGTGTGAAATGACCACCAGCCCGAGCATCCCCGCATATTCGAGAGCCGACCGCATGACCTGGCTGTTTGTGATGTATTTCCCATCGTCGCTCAGTGAGACCGCACCGGCTTCCTTGAGGTGATGATACTCGCAGATATCGACACCCTCGAGTCCTTTTGTGGCGGCGGCGTTCACGTATACACGGCAATTGCCCACATCAGCGGCCCGTTTGAGAATAGACTCGACGACACTCGGGTCGTCGATAACCGGATCTGTATTGGCCATGCACACAACAGCGGTATATCCACCAGCGGCAGCGGCAGCTGTCCCTGTCTCGATAGTCTCCTTGTCCTCAAAGCCGGGTTCCCTCAGATGTGTATGAATGTCGATAAACCCGGGGGCCAGCAGAAGCCCGTCTGCCTCCAATACCGGCAGGTCGGTCTTCACCTTCTTCTGCCAGGTGATTTCCTCTATCAAGCCTTTACGAATCAGGACTGAACCGGTCCTTATCCTTCCTGCGACTGGATCCGCGATCCTCGCCCCCGCGATCCAGAATTCTTTCTTGTCTTTCCAATCTATCATCTCAGCTCCTTGCTCGATTCAAAATACGGCCCTTTCAGCTCGGGATCTCTTCTTCGGACTTCCCCCCAGCCAGGAGGAAGAGGACCGCCATTCTGACGGCGACACCGTTCTCGACCTGCGGCAGGATTACTGCCTGCGGTCCATCGGCGACTTCCTGTGCTATCTCTACACCCCTGTTCATCGGACCAGGATGCATGACGATGCATCCTTTCGGCGCTCGAGTGAGAGCCTCCGGGCTGATCCCGAACACCTCGAAATATTCTCTCGAGCTGGGGAACAGTTTTGCCTTCTGTCTCTCGAG
The DNA here is from genome assembly GCA_963836185.1 of Candidatus Krumholzibacteriia bacterium. Lineage (GTDB taxonomy): Bacteria > Krumholzibacteriota > Krumholzibacteriia > Krumholzibacteriales > Krumholzibacteriaceae > JAUWCL01. Next base: position 1,012,950 of record CAWIIQ010000001.1, on the reverse strand, counting down.
CTGGATCCTCAGAATATTGATCGCATCGGCGTTCTCGATCGCTCTTGTCAGGTCAAACTCCACCTTCACTCCACCCTCACCGAGCTTATCTATATCCATCGGCATCATCGTGGGTGGGCCGCAGAGTGTTACCTTCGCACCCATCTTCGTCAGTCCCCATATATTCGAGCGTGCGACCCTGCTGTGCATGATATCACCGATTATCGTCACTCGTTTGCCGGTGAACGTTCCCCACTTCTCCCGCAGCGTGAGCATATCGAGAAGAGCCTGTGTCGGATGGGCATGTCTTCCATCACCTGCGTTGACTATCGACGCATCAAGGAATTCCGAGGCGAATTTATGGGCGCCAGAGGATCCGTGACGCATTACAACTATATCGACTTTCATTGCCTGTATGTTTTCGAGTGTATCCCTCAGAGTCTCGCCTTTTTTCACCGACGATGTCGCCTTCGCGAAATTGATTATATCAGCGCTGAGTCTCTTTTCAGCGAGTTCGAAACTCATCTTGGTTCTCGTACTAGGCTCGTAGAATACGTTGGCGATCGTGACTCCCCGCAACGCCGGAACCTTCTTGATCTTCCTCTGAAGGACTTCCTTGAAATTATCCGCCGTGTCGAGGATCAACTTGATCTCCTGGGCGGAAAGGAATTCCAGGCCGAGAAGATCCTTCCTGTTGAGCTGCACCTTTATCATGCCTCCTTGTGACTTCTCTTCGTTCATGACACGGTCACTTTCCGGATTTCTTCTTTTTTGTGGTTCCGGACTTTGTCGTGGTCTTTGCCTTTTTTCTGGCTTTGGCTTTTGGTTTTGGTTTGGCTTTGGGTTTCTTTTTTGCCGGGGAAGTCTTCCTGGCTGTCTTTTCCCCGGTTTTCTTCCCGGGCTTTTCCTCTTCACCCTCGACCACGTCACAGAGCACTACCTGCTCCTCGCCATCGGTCTCATTGAGAAGGACAACGACTGTCTCTGTGCTGGCGGTCGGAACATTTTTCCCTACGAAATCCGCCCTGATAGGATATTCCCTGTGTCCGCGATCTACCAGAACGGCAAGCTGAATCGATTTAGGTCTGCCGAAATCCGTGAGTTCGTCGAGTGCTGCCCGGACAGTACGCCCCGTGAACAGCACATCATCGACAAGGACGACCACACGATCGCTGATATCATCGTTGATCTCAGTTTTCCCAACGAGTGGATTTGGTGATATCATCTGGATGTCATCACGATAGAGGGTGATGTCAAGGGCTCCTACCGGTACACTCGAACCTTCGAAGCTTTCGATAGCTTGAGCAATACGCTCTGCCAGCGGCACACCACGGTTGCGGATACCTACCAGAATTATATCTCCGGTACCGCCATTACGCTCCACTATCTCATGCGCAATTCGCATGACAGTGCGCCTGAGCTGGCTGGTATCCATCACTACGGCTTTTCTGAGTTTTTTCAAGAAGTCCTCCCTGCGTATGGATGGCTAAAAAAAACCATTCGGCCGGAGGGCAGAATGGATACGCGGGTCCTTAAAGCGTCCCTTTCCTGGCCTCCCGGACCAGATTAAAAGGTGAATCACAGGGATAGTATACAGTGGCCGGTCCGGTTGCAACCACTTTCTCTTCCCGTTCGCGAAAAGAGGGAGAAAAAGGGCAGCGAAGCGCTTTTAAATACCTTTTCCTCGTCTTTATCCCGAGCCAGCACTGGCTTCCCCCGGATTCAAACCCGCTCCTCCTCGAAATATCCCGCGAAGATCCCAAAGCAATCCCGAAACCCCAAAAGCACTCCAGATAACTCCAGAATAGTCGTCGGAAAACCCAAAAGTAATCCTCAAAACAATCAATAATATTCCCCAAAAACCAAAAATAATCCTTGACGGCTTTTTCGGGCCCGATTCTCCAACCTGCGTGCCCGCCGTAGATTACGCCGCCAGGCGGACCTCAGCGCCCCTCTCTTCGCCTCTCTCGAAGATTCCGAGCATCCGGCTTATCCCGGCCCCTGTCGAGGCGCCACGGGCCATCTGTTTTGCCGCCAGAAGTCCGTGTTATAATGTCCTCAGATGGAGAGGGCAAATGGGGGGCAGAGATAAATACCTGATCTCACCCGGAGGTGACGATGATGAGGACGACGAAGAGCTCGATCCGTTCCAGCAGTAGATCCACAAAGACCATCCCGGAAGTAAAAGCCCTGAAGTCTGTCTCAAACAGGGCCCTTCTATCCGGTATACGTAAGCTCTCTGAGACTGAGAGAAAGACCGTGCTTTCTATCCTCGTCCACCTGATCGAGATAGACAGAAGAAAGCTCTATCTTCCTCTCGGCTTCAGCTCTCTCTATGAGTTCTGCACGGAGCGTCTCGGATACTCCGAGTCCACGGCCAGCAGGAGGATAAGTATCGCCAGGTGCATCAGGGACTACCCGGCTGTCTACCGCTCGCTCTCCTGCGGGAAGGTCAGCATGACCAACCTCGCGATGGTCACCAGGATCATGACCCCGGAGAATGTCTCTGATCTTCTTTGCCGGATAGAGGGAGCCTCGAAGAGAGAGGTCGAGCTTCTTGTCAGCAGCCGCAGGCCTAAGAGCGCTATCCGAGACAGGGTCACCCCTGTATATGTAAAAACGCTGCTAGCTGTAAAAGACGACGATCGCAAGAGCAGCGGAGACAAGACTGTGCCGTAAGAGTGACGGAGACAAGACGATACGATCGCAACAGCCTCGGAGACAACACGTTAGACGGGGGTGGTAAATTCTCCACCGCCACCGGTGGCGGTAAAAATCCTGCCACTTCGAAGGGGAGCAGAGCTGGCAGCGGCGAAGGGCCGGCAGCCAGCCCTGATACTGGCAGCAGGCCCTTCGCCGCGCAGACAGTGGTTTTCGAGGAGAGGCTGAAGGTCACGTTCGGAGCGGACCCCGACTTCATGCGAAAGGTCGAGAGGGTCCGTTCTCTTCTCTCCTCGAAGTATCACAGGCATCTTGAGCTGGGCGAGCTCTTCTCTCTTCTGATGGACGAGTACATCGAAAGACAAAGCCCTGAGGGGAGGATCAGGAGAAAAGAGAAGAGGGAGAAGAGGACCGAGAAGGGATCGTCGTTGCCTGCTGCCGTAAAATCGAACATACAGGATCCCAGGTCAGACAGGGCCCCTGATCAATCGCGGTATATCCCCCGGAAGGTCCGTGACGAGGTATACGCCAGGGACAGGGGACGATGTTCCTTTGTCTCCCCCGGCGGCAGGAGATGCGGGTCTACCTGGGACCTGCAGATAGACCACAAGGTCCCCTTTGCCAGGGGCGGGGACGACTCACCGGAGAATCTCAGGCTGCTGTGCGGGAAGCACAACCGGCTCGAGGCCGAGAGGGCCTACGGAAAGAAGCACATGGAGCAGTATGTCAAGGAATCCGGTGAAGATTATGCCGGAAAGCATATGGCAAAGTTCCATCAAACAAGCCAAGAGATCGATTGGACGCTGGAACGAACCTGCCCGGTGCCAGCACTTGATTCAGCACACAAGACCTTACGCAGGCAGCTGGCGCTTGAATGTCCTTATTCCCCGATAATCTTTACCAATACTCGTTTTTTACGGCGACCGTCGAATTCTCCGTAGAAGATCTGCTCCCAGGGCCCGAAATCAAGCGCTCCCTCAGTAACGGCAACCACTACCTCACGTCCCATCACCTGCCGTTTCAGGTGCGCGTCACCATTATCCTCACCCGTACGATTGTGACGGTACGCACTGACCGGCTCGTGTGGAGCAAGCTTCTCCAGCCATTGCTCGTAATCTGAATGTAATCCACTCTCGTCATCGTTTATGAATACAGATGCAGTAATATGCATCGCGTTGACAAGGCAGAGTCCTTCCGATATCCCGCTCTCTGCCAGGCATTCGTCAACATGCGGAGTGATGTTTATCATCGCCCTTCTTGTCGGTATACTGAACCACAATTCCTTGCGGTAACTCTTCATCGCGATTTCCTTTCAATAGATAAGTTTTGTCGCTACGACCCGATTATCCGAAAAGGTCGGGATCACTACCATGTCATATTCGTCCACGAGTTCTATATCAGCGGCATTTACCCCCTCCGACCTTGTATCGATGAGTATATATATCCCGCCTTCGGGCTCTATCAGGGCAGTTCTGCCTTTCCAGTCTGTAACGATATAATTCCCCTTTGAATCGACCTTCACGCCGTCGACCGACGACCCTACATTTACAGCTGTTGTAACCTTTTTGCTCTTGAGATCCACGGCCTTGAGTCGTGGCATCTCCCGAGTTCCCCACCACGAGCCGATTGCCGTCGACGAACAACCCGTTGGGACTCTGTATATCCTTGTGCCGCAACCAGACTTCGAGTTCTCCATCCGCGAACCTGTAGATGACGCTGTTCCCTCTGGATGAATCGGATACGTAGATGTTTCCTTTCCTGTCTGCCGCGACGTCATTGAGAAAGACAGCTCCCTCTGCCGGATAACGCTCTACCACCTTGTCCGTTCTGATATCGATCACGGCGAGTTCATCGATATCGCTTACATATATCTTTCCGCCGTAAACAGCCATTCCCTTTGGGGCGTTCAGTCCTGTGACCCATCTGAGCTTTTTCACTTCCCCATCTATCGAGACCCTGGAGATGAATCCCTCGCCGTCCTTCTCACCCGGATTGCCGGCTATATTCGAAACGTAGAGGATCTCCCTGTCGAAATCCCAGCACACTGATTCAGGCACGTCAAAGACCGGATCCGTGGCCCACTTTTTCACAAGGTGAAAAGCTCCTGAAGGAGAGGTGGTTACAACGGATAAGACTGTGAACAGGGCCAGGATCAAAATGATCCTGCGAGTGTAACCGGACCAGTACATGCGAAATCCTTTCCTGTTATCAGAACGTTATTACCTTCCACTCACCGTCCGACTTCAGGCGATCGGAAAGGGGCTGGCCCATAGGTATCACTTCGATACCCATCTCTCTGAACTTATCGCTAACACCATAAGAGTCAGCGCACATTACACATGCTTCTACTTTCACGCCGGCCTCCTGCAATTCGACGATCTTTTTCTGCAAGTCTTCATTTTCGGACAATAGCTTCGAAGACGGTCCCCAGACTATCAGCCGAACGTCGTCGAACCAGCCGGCCTTCTTTGAATAGAATGAATACGGCATCACGACATGCTCTGCTACCGCCGGATCACCGCTGGTCCAGAGAATTGATATGCGGTTCTTTCCGGACACTTCATTTGAATTTGTGGTGACAACAGCAGTCGAAGCAAAGAAAACGACAAGAAGAAGCAGGAGTATCGCGAAAACGGAACGATGCCTCATGAAAAGCCCCCTTACAGTTTCATATCATCTGATACGAAACCGATTATAGGGGGCTTTGTTTACTTTTACACTGTATTTCAGTGAACCTGTCAGTGCCCGCTCACGGTATTTCAGTGAACATTTCGGTCACCGTTCACTGCATATAGTCGAATGTTTATTCGCCGTCCCAACCTCCGAGCCTCGCCCACAGGTGCCAGGCAGCATACGCCTTGCGATTCGCGTTGAGAGGCTGACTGTGCGCGGAATTACAGCTGTACCAATCGACATCGACCGTGTGGGCGTTCTGCCAGTCGATCGCCCAGTTCGATTCACGAGACCCGTTGCTGTCACTGTCGTACTCGCAGGCGTCGTTGGCAGCCATATCGAGATAGTAGGCACCGTCCGGATCGTACGATTCAATGTCAGCGAAGTCATAAAGTATTTTGTCGTTAGCTTCACAGTACGCCCGGATCTGTTCGTTCCTCAGGTGAAGATTACCGGTCTCACCTGATCCGTCCAGATGCCCTGTCATGTAGACGAAAGCAACGGCGGGGTAGTCTATCTCCAGCTGGTTCATCAGATCGAGGTATGTCTGAATATCCTGCGCAGTAGCAGAACTCACCTGGCCGCACCACGACCATATCACCACGTTTACATCAGGATTATCGTCGAGATAGCCTCTCGTCGCCGTAGCCCATGTCGTCCGGTCGGGAGCGCCCAGATCAGTCGCACCGTACGAATTGAAAGCATAGTCATGCAGATCGAGTGTCCCGTCCACGCCTCCGTTGCTGTAATTATACAGGTCGTCGCCCAGGAAATTCGCCAGCCGGTCCATACCCGTAGTGAGCTGACTCCCGTGAGACGTATGCCCATAGGCGATGTGGAGATTGTCGATTGCGCCCTGGATGGCCGAGCGCGGAACAGCCGATATATCGCAGCATGTATGATCCATAATCATGCTGATATCTCCTCCTCCGGTTCCACCGTTATCATCGTCATCTTTGACAGAAGTCGGCGATGCATCGTCGGAACTGCACGACATGAACATCAGGCCCGCCACGGCCACAACAATCATAAGTGCTTTGTATTTAGTCGTTTTACTCATCTCATATCCCCCTTGCAGGCGTTGCCGGCACATTTATATGGATTCATGCAAGAATCATGAAAATCAGGGCGCGAGAAGCGCCCCGACACCTCGTATCAAGATCCAGGTTCACACTCCCCCAATATAGCCATTCAGAATACCATGAGATATAAAAAAGGGGCGCGCCGCCGACCGGCACGCCCAATTTCACCAACGGTCCGCTGAGGTGAAAATCTATTTCAATCGCTCGTCATCCGGAGCGATGCTCTTGATCTTCTCAAGAAGCTCGTCGTAGTCAGCCTTATCGCCGCACTTCTCGAGGAGCTCGAGGTGCAGAAAAGCGACATCAATATTCGAGACTTCCTTTTCGGGATCCTCGATATCCTTGCCGTAATATGTAAGCCCCTTTTCAAGAGTCTCGAGAGCTGTTTCACACTCGTCCAGATCATTGTAGACCTCAGCAAGCATCACATAAGCATCGTAGTGAGTCTCACGAGTCTCGATCGCCTTGTTAAGCGCTATGACTGCGCCGTCAAGGTCGCCCTTCTTCCAGAGTGCCTCTCCCTTGTGGCGCCAGGGGCATGACCACTTGGGGGTCTTCTCATTGAGGACCTCGTAGATGGCGATAGATTCATCGTACCTGTCAAGCTCGAGAAGGATGTTCGCATAGCTGAACATATTCTTGTTTGTCAGATCATCCATATTCTCTTCAAGCATCCCGAGATTCTTCTCAAGCTCGATAAGACTCATGTAGGCCAGTATTACAGCGGCGCTGTAATTGGCAGTATCCGCTCTCAGGCTCTCATAATGTTCGAACGCCTTCAGGAAATTCTCCGTGGTGCGATCCTTGAGGTATATGCTGAAAAGGCTTGGATCCTTTGCGGAAGCCGCTGAGGGCAGTATGACCGCAATAGCTATTGCAAGTATCAAGATCTTCTTCATCAGTCAGTGTCCTTTCCCCGTCCCGCCATTTTACATTCCGGCGGATTCATCCGGACGGCCTTGTTCTCTGAGATTCACAGCCGGTCGATCCCGGCCTCCTCTCTATATAAACGCACCGACTGGTCGATTCATGCGTAAAATATCGGACTTCACGCAGAACCTTCGGCCGCATATCGACGCTGCGCTGGAACTTATTGTATTTATGTAAATTACCGGGAGATCTTTGACGCCGCCTATCAGGCAAGATCACATCGGCAGGAGGATCAGGGCCAGCGCCGCCACTACGAGCCCTGCCGTAGCTACGGGCCCGAGTTTTTCTTTCCATGCTACGAGAGCGAGAATAGTCGATCCGAATATAACGGTGAGATTTATAAAGGGAAACGCTATCGAAGCCTGCACTCCACGAAGCGCCAGCAGAGTGAAAACTGTGCTGAACAGGTTGGGTACTCCGAGAAGGAATCCCAGAAAGAATGTTGAACGGTTGAACGGAACACGGCGGATGAAGATCACAAGCCAGGTAAAAACAGCGGCTGATGTGAACAACAGGAAGGTGAACACGAGTCTTTCCGAATCGGGAGACATCTCCCGGAATGCCTTGAGCAGGATATCACCTGTTCCCATGACGGCAAACATCGTTACCATCAGGATCCAGAATCCCGCTCCTGTATGCCGGTCCCCGTCCTGGGCTTTAATGCCGAACCCGAAGAGGACGATCGCTACAGAACCTGCTGCAAGGCCTACCCACTGGAGCGGCCCGGGAGTCTCATTCCAGAGAAATATCGCGACTACCACAGGAACAGCTACAGACAGACGCATGACCGTTACAGAAACGGCGAGCGGCCCCTTGGCGATCCCGGCCATAAGAAGGAGAAAACCCAGCACGTAGATGATACCCGTCACGGCGCCGAGCACAAGCGTCCCGGTGGAAGGCAGACTCACACCGCCGCGAAGGATAATGAAGGCAAGTACAGAGGCAAACAAATAGTTGGCACCCGCCAGCAGCAGCCGGTCTCCCCCGCGTCGTTCGTTTATCTTGAGAATCGCCGCTATCGAGATGGAACAGAGCGCGGCGGGAAGAAGCCAGATCAATCTCCGCCCCCCACGTTTCGCTCCCCGTCCTGCCCCGCGTTCCGCCATACGAACTGTTCCACGAAATACTTCGCCTGAAGGGGTTCACCCGTGATCTTCTCGATGTGCTCCGTCCAGGGATCTATGTTCCCCGGCCTGAAGACCTTTTCGCGGAAGAACTCTCCGACAGCCAGGTTGCCGTAGATGCCCCGTTCGGCCACACCTTCATCGATTTTTGTCAGAACATGGTGGTGAAACTGTGAGGCGATCATTTCGCCAAGCATATAGTTGTGATAGTAGACGGGGCTCGATACTATGTGGATCTTCGCCGCCCAATCCGGCTCATCTCGTCCATCGGGCCGACGCACAAGCTGGTATTTCTCGACCAGGTCCCACCAGATCGTATTCAGGTCACCGTCGGGATCTCTGTAAAGCTCCTTCTCGAAACGGAACATCACCTGAGTCCAGCGTGTGAATATCAGCTGCCTCGCTCTAAGGGAACTCTCGACCATGGGCGCCAGCCTGTCCTGCTCCTCACGGTCGAGCCCAAGCGCGGCCCCGATCCAGTTCGGATCCTGGGCGAGTCTGCCGAAATACATCGCCGAAGCCTCGGTTGTCGCGAGATGAGGATACGACCTGAGCAGCCATGTCAGGTCACGATGAATATACTTGTCGTAGACAGCATGCCCGAGTTCGTGAAGCATCGTCTCCATCCAGTAGATGTTATCCTTCACATTGCAGAGTATCCTGATGTCGCCATCCCTGTCGATATCGGTGCAGAACGCGTGCGGGTTCTTGCCTTCCTTTTCATAGAGGTCGGACGCGGCGATCACATCGCCGACCGGCATTCCTATGCTTTCATAAAAATCAGCCGCGATGGCGACTATGTCACGTTCACTGAAATATCGGTCGAGCCCGACCATCCCTCCCGAGGGAGTTTCCTGAAAGAAAGGATCGCTGTAATGCCACGGGCGGATATCGTCCACGGATATCCCGAACTGTTCGGCCAGTTTTCCATCGATCTCGTCCTTCAACATTCTGAATGGTTCCGCTGTCAGTTCGTCGAGTTCGTCGAAAAGCACTGCGAGTGACTCTTCGTCCTGCTCGCTCAGAGCGAGCGACATCGAATGATAGTTGTCGAATCCGGCTTCACGTGCCATTTCATTACGCCACCGTACAAGCTCCAGCAGATCGCCTACGACCTCTTTTCCAACAGCCTTGCTCGCTTCCCAGACGACTCTTCGATATTCACTGTCCGTACTCTCCCGCAGGACCGCGTTGACATCATTGGATGTAAGTTTTTCGCCGTCGACCTCGGCCCTGAAGACGTTGAACCTGTTCTCCACCTTCCCCGAGAGGTTGACGATGCTCTCGAGAAGCTGCGGATCGGTCTGATTGCCCAGGTACCTGAGATACAGGACCTCCGCCATTCTTATCACCAGAGGGTCCTTGAGCTTGCCTGAATCTCGCGCGTCACGGACCAGTTCGAACGAACTTTTATCGGAGTAAATCTTCTCCATCTTCAGCCTGATATCGGAGTACTTCCTGAAGTCCTCTTCCGTTCCGCTCAATGCAGCATTCCAATGGGCGATCGACCCCTCTTTCTCAAGAGGCGATACCTCCCTGACATGTTTTTCCACGAACATTCCGAATTCCATTTCCACATCCTTACCGCATGAACTGAAAGCCGTGGCGGCGGCGCCCATGATCATTGCCACTTCCAGGAGTCGGACTTTCATCCCCGTTCCTCCGATGTAAGAGTGATCATCCTGCCTTCGACTTCCAGAGATGTCTTGGTCCAGGAGACCTTCTCAGTGATCTGCTCCCTTGTCATACGCGCTTCCCTGCTTACCGAATCACTGTCCACAGCGCATTGCTTTTTGTTATCCGCATTCTGTTATATTTTACTGTCCGCACGTCCTCGGCGAACAGGATCATCGCTTCTTTTCCAGTGTTCCGAGCCGCGCTCTTGCCTCGTCAGCCCATTCGCTGTCAGGATCAAGCTCGAGGTATTTCCTCCATGTCCCCATTGCCTTCGATTCATCGCCCATCTTCTCCTGGCAGACCGCCAGAGAATAGAGCGCCCGCAGGTAGCCCGGATCGACGTCGAGGGCCCGGCGAAAAGCCTTTGCGGCATTACTGTAGTGACCCTGGTAAAACCTCGCGTTACCCAGCGCGAAATAATACTCGGCATTACCCGGCTCTTTCGTCACGAGGTCCTCGAGCACGGTCTCGGCATTGCTTTGAAGGCCGAGCTTCTGATACGTGACGGCCAGATTGAACGACGCTTCGTGAAGATCGGGGTCCAGCTTCAGGGCTTCCCTGAATTTATCGACGGCACCTGCATAGTTGCCATTTACGACCAGATCGAGTCCCTCGTTATAGATCGAGGCTGCATCCAGTCTCGAATCCAGCATGTCAAGGTCATCGGGGGACAGGGGAATACTGATGCCCTTTCCCGCTGCCGGCTGCCCGGACAGGTCAGCTCCGTTGAAATTCGCGAGCGCTTCCGCCCTGGCCGTGGAACCGTAGAAATCCTCGGAGATCGACTCCCAGCTCTCGCCGGGAAGGACCTTGTGGGTAACCGTACTGGCCGGCTCCCCCGTACTGACGCTCTTTCCCCCTCCGCCGCACGAAGCTATCGAGGCAGCCAGAGCCGCAAAGAGTATCGCTGTATAAATGCGTCTCACTTTTTCTCTACGACCTTTTCTTTTTCGATGGTTTATTCCGGTCTGCTCCACCACTGCGGACTCCGGTTATCGACGCGGCGATAGCCGCCTCGAACACTTCCCTTACACTAACGCCATGTTTCTTTGCGGCTTTTCTGCACGATTCATATTCAGGCGCGGTCTTGACCGCGCCCTCCGGAAGCAGGGCCCGCTTCACCGCTATGCGGCCGAACGGCGTGTCGACATGATCGGCGGTACGTTTGAGTTCGATGCGCTCTTCGTACCCGATCCTTACACCTATCGTGGTGGTCTCCCTGAAAAGCGCCCCTGCTAGCCTCTCCTCAGAGCCGGGTTGACAGAGTACGGTAAGAAGAATACCGGGCCTGTTCTTCTTCATCGCGACAGAAGACATGAAGACATCGAGCGCTCCATCCTCGAGGAGCTTCTCCTGTACGTACCCGAACAACTCCGGCGTCATATCATCGATAGTCGTCCTGATTACAGTGACGAGTCCCCGATGCTCTTCTTTTCCCCCCGCTCCATACCCCGAGGCGGCACCGGAGCAGGCGGCGGCACGGAGCATCCCCGGCTCGCCTCCCTTCTCACGGGTCCCGGCGGCATAGACCACTTTTTCTATATGCAGCGGCATGTCGGCCGGGAGTTCCCTCGCGAACGCCACGGCAAGCGCCGCGCCGGTGGGTGTGACGACCTCACCCTCTACGGTACCTAACGAAACTGTCCTGTTCTTCAACACCTCAAGAGTCGCGGGCGCGGGAAGGGGGAGCGTACCGTGAGAGAATGTGATAGTTCCGCTCCCGAGTACAAACGGCCTGTGGTACAGCTTCGGAAAGCCCAGCAGTGAAAGTGCTACAGCCGTACCGACGATGTCTACAATTGAGTCGACTGCTCCGACCTCGTGGAAATGCACATGGTCGGTGGGGACACCATGTATCTTCCCTTCGGCCATGCCGAGCACCATAAACGCGTTCGAGGCCGCTTCCTTCACGCCCCTGCCGAGCTTCGAACGTTTTATCATGGACAGGATCGTCCCGAGGTCCCTCGGCCTTGCCTTGTCGGGACAGATCACTCTCGCCCTTACAGCGGTCACTCCCCTGCGCTTTACCCTGCCCGATACGATACTGAACTTCTCGAGCCCCGGCATCGTAGCGACCTGTCTCTCGACCTCACGCCTGTCGGCGCCGAGTGCGAAAAGGCACCCTAGAAACATGTCGCCGCTCAAGCCCAGGACGGGGTCGAGAACGATCGAATCGATCGATTTATTTTTCCGCGGTCTGCTCATCGGCCCGGCACTTTTCGCCTTCTTCGTTCTTCTATCCGCTTTCGGCATCTATTTCCCCTGTTCGTCCGGATATATCTTTCTGCAGATGACCGCCGCGGCATAAGCGGCGCCGAACCCGTTATCGATGTTGACGACTGTGACTCCACCGGCGCAGCTGTTCAGCATCGCCAGCAGCGCCGCAAGCCCGCCGAAACTCGCTCCATATCCTATACTCGTGGGAACCGCTATGACCGGCGCGGAGGCCATCCCCGCTACTACACTCGCCAGAGCTCCCTCCATACCCGCCACGACGACGATCACATCGGCCTCCTTGATCTCCTCCCACGAGGAGAAAAGCCGGTGGATACCGGCGACGCCGACATCGTAAAACCTCTCCACCCTGCACCCTAGATAATGCGCCGTCAGTGCGGCCTCTTCAGACACGGGCCTGTCGGAGGTCCCGCCGGCGACAACGGCGATAAAACCTTTTTCTTCCTGCTTCGACTGTTTTACAGCGAAGAGCCTTCCATCCTCATGGTAGACGGCTCCCTCGATCGCGCCGGAAACGGCCGCGAACTGCTCGGGGGAGCACCTCGTAGCAAGCAGGTCCGATCCGTGCCTGATTATCCTCGTCGCGATACCCTGGATCTGCTCCGGAGTCTTGCCCTGACAGAATATCACCTCTGGAAATCCGCGCCGCAGTTCCCTGTGATGATCTATCCGGGCATACCCGGTATCCTCGAACGGCAGTGTCCGGAGGCGTTCGACCGCCTCATCCACACCGGTCCTGCCGCCGGCGACTTCATCCAGCAGTTTCTTCAGGCTGTCCCTGTCCATCTCTTCTCCATGTCTTTTTTAAGTTCTGATATTATCTCCGCCGCATCTGCCAGGGATTCAGCGGTTGAAAGCCTCATACGGTAGTCCTTCACATCCGGCAATCCCCGGATGAACCACCTGTACTGCTTGCGCATCTCGACTACTGCCCGTTTCTCACCCTTCCACTCCTCCTCCATACGGGCCAGCCTGATCATAACACCGGTCTTTTCCTCCGGCCTGGGCGGGATCCAGGGCCGTCCCTCGAGAGCAGCCTTTATCTCGCTGAATACCCAGGGGCGCCCGAACGCGCCCCTGCCTATCATAACAGTTTCACACCCTGTTATCTCGACAATTTTCCGGTAATCCTCCGCTCCCCGCACATCACCACTCGCTACGACATCTATTGTAAGCGCCTCTCGCAGCCTCGCGAGGTGGCTCCAGTCGGCATCTCCCGAAAAGAGCTGCGTCCGGTACCTCGGATGAAGGGTCACGGCCGTAACTCCGGCCTCCTCGGCGGTCTTCCCCGCCTCGATGAAATTCTCCTCGGCCGGGCTCCAGCCGCTCCGGATCTTCGCTGTCACTGGAATAGTTGATGCCGACACGACAGCCTCGCAGATCCGTCCCATCAGGTCGAGATCGCGCATGATCGCCGAGCCGCCATTTTTCCTGATCACCTTCTTGACGGGACATCCGAAATTGAGGTCGATAAAGGCCGGGGCGGTTTTCGAGACTATCGCCGCCGCTTCGGCAAAAGCCGCCGGATCGGATCCGAAGAGCTGGACGCCCACCGGGCCCTCGCCGGGCATCCGTTCGATCAGGCGTGCCGTCTTTTCGCCCGCCCTGATCAGCCCTTCCGCGCTGACCATCTCCGTCACGGCAAAATCAGCGCCGTACTCGAAGCAGAGCAGCCTGAATGGCGCGTCAGACCAGCCGGCCAGCGGGGCAAGGCCGGCAGCTGTCCCTGAAAAGGGGGATCGCATATGTCCGGGAGGATCGAATGTCATGAAGCAGCTCCCGTCAGAGGCTCCCGTCTGAGCCGGATTTGAGAGACCCCGATCTGAGTCTGATTTCAGAGTCTCCCGTCAAAGGCGCCCACAGACAGATACCATCAGAGGCTGTGAGGCACGAGATACAGGAACAGGCTGAGGACCGAAGCTATTATTACGGCGGTGGCATAGGCGCCTGGCCCGATAGCGTCGCGTCCTGTTCTCCTGCACGCGAAACTCTTCCATGACAGGGCCGCGATTATTATCCAGAAGATAATTATGAGCTGTGTCTTGTTATCGGTAATATCGGTCCCGAAGGGGAAGGCCTCCCATAGCGGCCCGAATCTCTGCCTGTTCAGGACGAATCCAAGCGGCATACCCCCGAGAAAAGTGAAGAGCAGCACCCATCTCGTCTGCGCGACGGTGAACTCCTTCTCCTCTCCCATGATGATCATGGCGAAAGCGCCGAGTATCGCCTCGACGATGAAAAAGAAGGCGGCGAACATACAGAGTATGTGCAGGACGAGGACGGTCACCGACACCTCTCCCTTGTACTTGATCAGATAATAGCCGGAAATATCGGTTGCCGTCGAACTGCCCCCCCCATCGTAGACGGTGGCCCATAAAATCCTGAAGCCGTACTCGAGCCTGTCCCCCTTCTGCCCGGCGGGGAGTCTCGCCGACCATACCCCAGTCGATATCTCGGACATCCCGACCGTGTCGAACGCCTCTGTACCGGGGACACGATAAAGAACGGCCGCGTCGATCTCCGTGGGAGGATCGACATGCAGGAGTATCTCCGGCTGCCCCGGCCCGACCTGCTCAAAGACGGTCATATGGGTGATCTTCACATCATCGAATGTCCACGTGGCCTCTGCGGGCCTGTTCATCGATAGTCTTCTGGCTACAACGAATATGATCAGTGTTATAAGTATTCCAAACAGCACACGTTTTCTCATCGCCGACCTCCATTGCATTTCCACGTAAAAGATAATACCTTATCGAATATGAAAGGTTCAAAGGTTTTCACAGCGGATACCGTCATCGGCGGGGACGGCCTGCCTGTCTTTGCGGATGTCAGGACGGCCTTCAGGGACTCCGCAAGGCCGGTTATCGTCATCTGCCCCGGATTCCTCGGGTACAGGCGATGGGGATTCTTTCCTCATGTCTCCGAGAGCCTCGCACTGGCCGGATTCCATGTTGTGACGATAAGCTTCTCCCACAGCGGCACGGACGATGAGACGGGGATGATCACGAGGCCTGTCGAATTCGCCTCGAACAATGTGTCGACCGAGCTCGCCGACCTCGAACGGGTCCTGCGCTGGACAGGTCCGGACACCTTCCCCTTCCCCGCATCACCCTCCCGGGGACTGCTCGGGCACAGCAGGGGCGGATCGGTCTCGATATTGACCGCGAAATCATTCCCCGAAGTAAGATCGATCGTCACATGGGCAACGCCGTCGAAGCTCGACAGGTACACCGACCGCCGGAAAAAGGACTGGAAGGAAACGGGCACCCTCGAATTCTCCGACAGCCGTTCACCGGCCCCACTGCATCTCGACTACTCGTACTACGAGGATATAGATTCGAACAGGGAGAAGTACGACCTCCTGTCATCGGCGGCCGCACTGGAGATCCCGCATCTGATCATCCACGGGGAACGTGACGCGGCCGTTTCGATCAGCGAGGCGAAAGCGTTCTTCGATCTTCCTCGAAAGGGCGAGAGGAGACTGGAGACGATCGGTGGATGCGGTCATACTTTCGGTGTGACTCACCCGATGTCGGAACCTGCACACGCCCTCGACAAAGCAGTGTCGCTGACCGTCGAATGGTTTACTTCCACCCTTGGCGGGGTGTAAGATACGATAGTGGATTTTCAGGCGCGATAAATCGATGGAGGAAAGATGTCCGGTAAAACAAAAAAGGCGTTGATCGCCGGAGCGGCGGCCATATTGATCATCGTGGCGCTCGTTGCCGGAAAAGACTGGATATCGGCCAGATCGTACTTCAGATCCGCCGACAGGCTGTACTCATCGATGCCCGCCGATCTGCAGGCGAAGTACGGCAATGAACTGCAGGAGGCCATCGACAAGTTCTGGCAATGCTACGAGAAAGAGATATGTTCCCGCAACGATATGACAGATGTGATGGACCGGATGAAGCTTCTTAATGGAAGCAGCGAGATCACAGACAGCGATATATTCGAGTTCAACGGGTTTATCACCCGCCTCTACACAGAACGGCTGGACCGTCATCACAGGGAAGAGATAAGAAGGATGGAAGAAGAGCGTGAGCAGGATGAGTGACCCCGTGCGATTTTTTCCGCGTTTCTTCTGATTTGAAAGCTGTACCGTCCTCCCCGCGGACCGGTCATTCAGACAGATAGAGCCTTGTCATCATCTCCCGTTCGACATCGCGGAAATTCCTGAAGCGGACGAAGTCTATCTTCTTCTGCTCGCAGTGGTCGAGCAGTTCCCCCTTGGCAAAGACCATGTCAGCGTGCTCCGACGGACATCTGTCGCTGTAACCGTTGCCTATGTAGACTGTGAAGTATCCTTCACCGCGCATCTTGTCGACATGCGCTTTCTTGCAGTTCGCACACATGTCGCAGAGCTCGGGCAGATACCAGGGGAATTCGACGCCGGTGATACTGTCCCCCTCTGTGACCAGATGATTCGCCTTGAAATCGATGAATCCGTAGCCGTACCTCATGAGGATAGCGTCGATATAGTAGTCGAGCCCGTCACTGAGTATCATCAGTTCGAACTTCCGCCTGTTGCAGAAATCGACAAAATCCTTGAAGAACGGATCGAGAGGCTCGTTTTCGATGAAATCGTCGAGGTCCGCAAGGCCAGCCCGAACCCACGCTATCTCCTTGTCGAGACACTCGCGGGAACTGATCAGGCCGATCTTCCACTTCTCGAGAAGCTCCTCATGGGCCTTCCTGTCGGGAATGAACTTCTCGAAGAAATGATGCCCTACATCCCGAAGCGTGATCGTACCGTCAAAATCGCTTACTATGGCGATTCGTTGGTTCTTCAATCGACCTCCGTCTTCACGGCTTCGGCCTGCTCCGCTTCTGCCCTTTCCTGCTTGGCCTTTACAAGCTCCTGTTTCCTGGCCGCGTAGGCGAACATGTCGTCCAGGGTCGCTGCCCCGTTGAACATCTCGAGAACCGCGTTGACCTCATCGTCCTCGGGAAGGGTGGCCATGTAGGCACCCTTTGTACCGAAGAGCTTACGGAAGACCTCGCGCTTGATGCCCAGATCGACGTATTTGACATTCTCCTCGGTCCAGCTGTCCTCCTCGTACTCGAACTCCTTGGTGACGAGGAAATCACGGAACTCCTTCATCACGTCGTCCGTGACGATGAAATCTTCGCCGACATCCTGGTGCTCGGCGGTATAGTGGACTGCGAACGAGAAGAATATGCTCTTTATCTCCAGGTCGCGCTGGAAGTCGGTCCATTCGGGAAGCTCCATCGTCCAGTCTGGGGTGATGCCTCCGCCGCCGTAGACCACACGTCCGCCCGCGGTGTAGTATTCCTTCTCAGCATCCTCTTCATCGATGATATCGTTACCCTCACGGTCCACATCCTTGTGGATGCTCCTGCCGCTCGGAGTGAAGTACTTCTGGGTGGTGAGTTTGAGCGCCGAATCCTGGCCGATCTTGAATACTGTCTGCACCGAGCCCTTGCCGAATGTCGTCTGGCCGACCACGAGACCGCGGTCCCAGTCCTGAACGGCGCCCGCGACGATCTCGGACGCTGACGCGCTCGCCCCGTTGACCAGTACCACGACGGGGTAATCGCCGTGTACGTTCTTTCCATTGGAGTAGAACTTCTGGCTGTGGTCGGGCAGGCGGCTCTCGGTATAGACGATCATCTTTCCCTTGTCGAGGAAAAGATCCGATACGTGGAACGCCGCTGTGAGAAGGCCGCCGGGATTCGACCTGAGATCGATCATGACCCCCTTGATCCCTTCCTTCTCCATACCGTCGAGTATCGAGTCGAGGTCGCGCGCGGTGTTTTCGGCGAACCTCGAGATCCTGATATAACCGACTCCGTCGATAATATCGTAATAAGTGATGCTCGGCACTGTGATGATCTCTCGTGTGATCGTAACGTCAAGCGAGTCGACCTCTTCATGGCCGGCATCACGGCCGACGGTGATGTTGACCTGGGTACCCGGAGCTCCCCTGAGCTTTCCGACCGCCTCGTCGCTGCTCCAGCCCTCCGTGGGCTCGCCCTCGATCGCTATTATGCGGTCACCGGCCTGGATCCCCATCCTGAAAGCCGGCGTATCCTCGATAGGGGATATGACGGTGGGAAAACCTTCCCTCACCGTTATCGTGATGCCGAGACCCCCGAACTCGCCTTTCGTGTCGATCATGAGGTTCTCGTACTGACGCTTGTCGAGATATACCGAATGCGGATCGAGATCCTCGAGGATGCCCCGTATGGCATCGTCTATGACGTCGCTTAGCTCCTTCTCGTCGACGTAATAGTCCAGGACCCTTGTGAGGACCTCATTGAGCCTGTCGATCTCTTCGAGCGAGGTCTCCCTGTCCCTTCGCTGCTCCCCGGCAAACACGTAGAAGGCCGCCGCCACGAGCAGGATCAGGGCCAATGCTGATATCGCGAATCTCTTGTCGAGTCTCAATGGAGACCTCCCATGGAATTGTTTATCTTCTTTCCCGGCCGGCCGGATATCCGGCACCCCTTAATATGTTTCCACCGGGAATCGGAATCAAACGCTTAATGATCACAGACCTTTTAACCCGGGAAGGGTCCTCAGGTTCCCTGTAACAGCCTCAATCACCTCTTCGAGCGTCCTGGAAGCGTCTATTACGACGACCCTTTCCGGCTCCCGCGCGGCGATCCGCAGGTATCCCTCCCGCACTCTCTCGTGAAAATCCCTCTTCTCCAGCTCGAGCCTGTCCCTGTTCCGCTGCCCCTCGGCCTCTCTCCGGTCGGGTCCACGCTCGAAACCGTCGCCGACTTCGAGATCGAGCAGATAAGTCCTGTCAGGCACGTTATCCGCCACCGCGAACGAGTTGAGGCCCTCGACGACATCCTCGCCGAGCTTCCTGGCCCACCCCTGGTAGGCGACCGAGGCGTCCATGAACCTGTCGCACATCACGCTCGTCCCCTCCTTCAGCGCGGGGCCGATCACTTCGCCGACAAGCTGTGCTCTGCTGGCTACGTACAGCAGCAGTTCGGTCCTCGGAGAGATAGATGTGTTTCCCGGATCAAGCAGCATCTCCCTTATCTTCTCCGAGATCTCGTTTCCTCCCGGCTCCCGGGTGATGATGCATTCGAGACCGGCCTGCAGGAATCTCTCCATAACAGCACCGGCCACGGTGGATTTTCCCGATCCCTCAACGCCTTCGAAGGTTATGAAATATCCACGTTTCTTTTCTGCCATCTGTGATTCACACCCTTATTGCAATACGCCCGCGGGGCGTTACTGTTTCATAGCGCATCTATCAGGCGCACCTGCCAGATCTAAGCCGTGAGTTTCCGGATCCTCTTTCTGAACCGCCTGAAGAACATCGACATCTTGAACATTTCGTCGACCCCTGCCGCTATCCACAGCCCGGCCAGCGATAGTCCCGCTGTAAATGCGAGGTTGTAACCGAGTATCACCTGGAAGAATATGACCCCGAAGAAGGCGAGGTACATCGGATACCGGTTCTCACCGATACCGCGGAGACTGAATGAATATACGTACGACAGGGCCTTCGGTATCTGGATCAGAGCGGCGATCCTCAGAGCGTAGACGCCCACCCTGATCACCTCGGGATCGGATGTGAACAGCAGCACCCAGTACCTCGCGCTGATGTACAGGACCCCCGCGATGACCACGACCACTCCGCTGACCAGCCACGCGAACATCCGGGTCGTCTGTCTCGCCTTGATAAACTCCCTGGCGCCGTATCGTTTCCCGACCAGGGTCAACGCGCCCATCCCGAAAGCCTGGTATATCATCGAGAATATCCGCTGATATGTGAGGATGATGATGTGGCCGGCCGCCGCCGCGGGCGCCAGCCTGTTGCTGAATCCGATGACGATCGTCATCCCGGTCATCCACGCGAGCTGTTCGAGCGTTATCGGCGTACCGGTCTGTATGATACGGATGATGCTTCGCCTGTTGATATCCCTGAAATCGCTCCAGTTGAATATGATCATCGAACGGCCGCGCAGTATGACGCTGAAAGTGAAGATGCATCCGACCGTATGCGCCGTCCCGGCCGCCAGCGCCGCTCCCCTCACGCCGAGTTCGGGGAACTTCCAGATGCCGAATACAAGAAGCACGGCCAGCACAAGGTGTATGCCGTTTACGAGCAGTCCAGTCACCATCGCAAGGTGCGTATCTCCGGCTCCTCTTACGAGCCCGATTGCGACAAAATTCATTATGATGAAGGGTGCGAACCACGATACGGTCCGGAGATAATCGACGCCGATCACGGTCACTGCTTCGGATGTACCGAGCACTGTCCTGAATATCAGGGGCGCCGCGAAATACCAGATGACCGCGATGCCGATCGCCGGGAAGATCGCGGTGAATATAGTCTGTCCGAGGAAGTGGTTGGCGTCTTCTTTCCTGCCGGCACCGAGCAGTCTCACGATGATTATCGAAGCCCCGAAGACGAAGATCAGGAGGATCGTGCATGTATAGAGGATGACCTGTACGACGTTCCCGACCGCGGTAAGTGCGTCAACGCCCGTTGCGCCCGTCCCGGGATAGCACCTCGCGAGCGTACTGATCGCGATGTGGCCGACGAGGGTCGTCTCGATCGTCCACATGAGGATCTGCGCACCGAGATCGATCAGGATCGGCACAGAGGTTTTCAGGATAGAGCGGAAGCTCGGTTTCATTGTGTCAATGCGTGCGGGCCGGGATCAGAGTTCCTCCGGCGGCTGATCGCCGGCGGTGATATTTCGGACATGCAGGACCCGCTGGATAAAAGTATATATGCTGAGTATCGCCAGCAGGATCATGACGGCGGCAAGGGTCCTGCCTCCGAACAGCAGGCCCACGGCCAGAAGCACGATGCGTTCGGGCCGCTCGAGTATACCGACTGAGCACTCGAGTCCAAGGCCCTCTGCTCTCGCCCTCGAGTAGCTCGTCAGGAACGAACCTGCAAGGGCGGCGAGCGTGAAGAAGATCATGACTCCGCTTCCCCTGCCCGCGAAATAGAAGGCCAGGGCGGCGAAATAGGCGAATTCGGAGATCCTGTCCGCGTTAGAATCAAAGAAAGCCCCGAATATCGAGGCCTTTCCCGTCTTACGGGCCAGCGAACCATCTAGACTGTCGCACAGGCTTGCTACTATGAGGACGATACCGCTCGTGACCAGCATGCCGGCCCCGGCAAAGAGAGCTCCGAGGACGCTGAGAGCGAGCCCGGCATATGACACTCCCATAGGAGTCACCCCAAGCGAATCGAGGATGTCCACTACGGGAGACATGATCCCCCTGAAGCGCTCCTTTATAATGGATTTGTCGATCATACCGCTCCCGCGGTCCTTTCGCAGATATGCGAATATTCGTGTATCAGACGATTATGAATCGTGAACCGCCATACTGTCAAGCGGTTCCGCCCTTCCTCCTTTTCCCCGCTCCGCGGACAAGCAGCGTGATCTCGCCCTTTACCCGGCGGTCGGCGAATCGTTCGGCCAGCTCTGCCGCGCTGCCTCTCGATACCTCCTCGTGCAGCTTGGTCAGTTCTCTCGCTACCGCGGCCTCCCGGTCGGGCAGGACCCTTGAAAGTGCCTCGAGCGTCGAGACTATCCTGTGCGGGCTCTCGAAAAATACCGCCGTTCCCGTGGCAGCGCCCGCCTCCTCGAACAGCCTGTCCCTTGCCCCCTTCTTCCTCGGAACATACCCGTAGAATGTGAACCTGTCGGTGGGAAGCCCCGAGAGGACCAGTCCGTGCATGACGGCGCTCGGCCCGGGCAGAGCCGTAAACTCTATCCCCCTGTCGATCATCGCCCTTACGAGATAATACCCGGGGTCCGATACTCCAGGCGTTCCCGCGTCGGTCACCAGGGCTCCCGTTTCTCCTCCCTCGACGCGATCGAGTATGCCGGGTGTGACCCTCTCTTTGTTGTGATCATGATACGGGAAGGTCCGTGTATCGATACCGTATCGAGTGAGAAGGGTCCGGGCCTTACGCGTATCCTCGGCCAGTATAAAATCGACCGAAGAGAGGATCTCCGCGGCGCGATATGACAGGTCGGAAAGATTTCCGATGGGGGTACTTACGAGATAGAAGGAAAACTCTCTCATCATCCAGCGGCTATCCCGGGAAACGCCTCCTCAAAATAGTCGATATCCTCGTCGGAAATGTCGAGATGGGTGACCATCCTGACCCTGCCGGGGCCGATGGCCAGGGCAAGGATGCCCATGTCCTCCAGCTTCGAAACGAGCTCGACCGAGTCAGCGCCGCCCGTGGTGAATATCACTATGTTCGTGTCGACCGGAAATACGAGATCCATGCCCGGTGTATCCTCGACTATCCGCCCGATCCGTGCGGCACGGACATGATCTTCAGCGAGACGTTCGACATTATTGTCGAGGGCATAGAGGCAGGCCTCAGCGAGGATACCCACCTGCCGCATCGCGCCTCCCAGCCTCTTTCTCCAGTCCCTTGCCTTCTTGACTGTTTCCGCGTCTGATATCAGGACCGAACCGATCGGCGCGCCTAGTCCCTTGGAAAAACAGATATTTATCGAATCAGCCAGGGTGCCGTACTTCTCGAACGAGATGCCCGTCGCGACCACCGCGTTGGCAAGCCGGGCCCCGTCCATGTGCAGCCTCAGCCCATAGTCCGCCGCGAATCCAGCTACAGCCTCGAGGCGTTCGACCGGGTATATCCTGCCGCCGCCCCTGTTCTGTGTATTCTCGACCGTCACGAGAGTAGTGTTCGTATGGTGGATGTTATCGGGCCTGACGGCCCCTTCGAGCATCTCCTCGGGCAGGAATCCATCGGGGCTGTCGAGCGGATATAGCTGGACTCCACCTATAACGGCCGCGCCTCCCGCCTCGTAGTTGATTATATGACAGTTGCGGTCGAGTATGATCTCGTCGCCCGGAGAGGTCTGTGTGAGGATCCCGAGGAGATTCGCCATCGTACCGCTAGGTACGTAAAGGGCCGCTTCCTTTCCGAGAAGGGCAGCCATCCTCTCCTCGAGGATCTGCACGGTAGGATCATCGCCGAGAACATCGTCTCCGACCTCGGCCCCCGCCATCGCACGGCGCATTCCGTCGGACGGCCTGGTCACAGTGTCACTTCTCAGATCGACGATACGATCGCTCATATTCCTCTCCCGGGAATCGATTAAGCTATGACTTGATACAATATCCCGCCGTTCCGCCGAGAGGCGGAGCCGGGTCGTGATGCGGCATGGCGGTCAGGATCAGGCCTGCGCGACGAGCTCCTTGAGCTCTCTCGATACCTTGAATACCGGGACCTTACGGTCGGGAACCGGTACAGGTTCGCCTGTCCTGGGATTCCGGGCCATCCTCGCCTTGCGGTCCTTTACCTTGAAGGTACCGAACCCGCGGATTTCGTAGTGTCTGCCTTCAGCCAGTCCCTTCGAGATGCTCGCGAGAAACTGGTCCACCGCCTCGGCGACCTCTTTCTTTGTAAGCCCCGTCCTGCTGGCAATGTTCTCCACTATCTCCGCTTTAGTCATTTACCCTTCCTCCTTCCGGGCAGCAGGAGTCATGCCCCTCCACATGGTTTGCTCATGAGCTCTATATGAGTAATCAGATACCCTATAAGTTATATCGTGTCAAGGGAAAAGAGAGATGGAACACATGGATTAATTTTGCTCTGCCGGACCCTGACGGCGACGATGTGCCGCGGTGATACGGCTCTGTATTCCCTGCTCTTTTGCATCGGGTGCGTGCAAGTGGCAAGGAGAGGAGCGCGATGCCCCTGCCGGCCGGGGAAACGATGGGGAATCACAGGGACTGAGGAGAAACACCTGTTTTTTGCCGGTATTCTGAGGAAATCCCTTGCCGGTAAAGGACGTACGCCTCATCGGGTCTTTTTTGGCAATGCTCTGGTATGCGGCTTGCTGTCTGTTCTCAACGCTGCGAGGTGGTCGCCGCCTTCACGAACCCGACCCTGCATCGTATCATCTCGCAGCACCTTTTATTTACGCCTTCCCGGCGTTATTTTTATTTCAGGCAGATCATAAGCGGATGCGGTCCCCTGTCGCGACCGTCAGGGAAGCCCGAGCATGAGGTGGCACTGCGGGATGATCCTGACGTCCGAGAGCAGCGGCGCCGCCAGGGCAGCCATGTCGAGAAGCTCCTGAGGAGCGGGCGGAATGCTGGCGCCGACAGGAGTCGCCGGCTGGATGACGAGCGGTATCCCCGAATCGATCTCCGCTATCAGACGTACCGCCTCAGCGAACTCATCGATGTCAGTCTCGCCCGGGACTACTATCTTGCAGAAGAGGTCCTTATCGGACGCGGCGCTCAGCGTCTCCCTGTATGCGGGAAATATGTCGTCCCCTCCGCAGAGTGAAGGCAGCTTGATGTCGAGTGAGATAATATCGACAAGATCCAGGACCGACTCGAGCCCGGCGGTATCCAGGCCGTTTGTCTCGAGATAAAGAGGCAGCCCGCCCCTTCGAGCCAGCTCCAGAAACTCCCTGAGGAACCCGGGCTGCTCGAGAGGTTCACCGCCCGTTATACTTATCGAATGAGTGCCGGGCATCGCGGCGAGAGAAAGTGTCAGGGTGGCGGCGGCCTCCGGACTGAGAGGATTTTCCAGCTCGATATCACCACCGGG
Organism: Candidatus Krumholzibacteriia bacterium; assembly: GCA_963836185.1. Lineage (GTDB taxonomy): Bacteria > Krumholzibacteriota > Krumholzibacteriia > Krumholzibacteriales > Krumholzibacteriaceae > JAUWCL01. The sequence continues at coordinate 988,029 of CAWIIQ010000001.1, read as the reverse complement.
CATCCTGAACGCGCAACTTTCGGATCTTTCTTTCGATGCTCCGGAATCGCAGTAAGAACAAGCGAGGCCGCAGCCTGAAAACCGCACGAAGACCTGCATCACACCGGTATAGATCCCCTCGCCCTGGACCGACCGGAATATCTCATGCAGCCAGCCCTCCATCATTCAACACCCCTGACCTTGCGGATCGCCTTGTCGATCGAGAGGCACTCATTCCTGTACCGCTCCAGGACAGCCAGGGTGAACTTCTCCTCGTCCACGCCGATCTCTCCGAGCCCGACGGCCGGGACCGGAGCGCCCTGCGGATCGATATTGACTCCGCAGTGAAAGACAGTCGATACCGGGGTGACCGTCGCGATCGCGACGGTGAGTTTTCTTTCGGCGATGTAGAGATCGTCGCCGTCCCTCGTGAGGACCAGGCCTGGAGCGAGTTCCCTGATGAACTCACCGACGATGCTCACAAAGAGCCGAAGCCTGTAGTTGGCCTCCCGGAGGGTGCACTCGAAATGCTCCCCGATAAAATGAAGCATCTCCTCGGCGATGATGCTGCTGTGCTGTTCGGCATCCTCGAGGTCTACCAGGCGCGGACCCGTCACGGCGCACGCTCCCTTGAACGCCACGACGCCATCGGCGGTGATGCCCGCTTTTTCTCTCACAAAATGGCTGCGCAGCTGATCGCCGGTATAGTCGATCCGTTCCTCGAGCAATTTCGTATCAAGCATGAGATCATCCACCTTCTGTCACGGCATGCTGCATGGTCACCGGCATCGCCGGATCACCGGTCATCCTCGAAAAAGATCGACGCGCGTGCGTGCGTCCCTCCTACCGCTTTCTTGAGCCTGGCGCAGGATTCACATCTCCCGCACATCCTCTCACCGCCGCGGTAGCATGACCAGATGTGTTCCCACGGCAGGTCGAGCTCCAGCCCCCTCTCGACGACTTCCTTTTTCCGCATATCCAGCGTCGGGCTCTCCACCCTGACCGGCGCCCCCGCGCTTATCGCCAGCGCCGCGTTTACCGCGTCGACGAACTGGCCGCTGTTGTCCGGAAACGCGCCTGCCTCCTCGCTGTTGAATCCCGTTATGATGACAGTCGCGCCGCGGGCAACGGCATAGGCCGCCGCGACGTTGATGAAGATCCCGTTCCGGTTCTCGACCCATACCGCTCTCGAAACGCGGGCCTGATCATCGGGATGCCCCTCGACGGGATAGTCCGGAGTGTCTTCCCCTCCCGGCGTCATCGTGGATGTCGATATATGTCCCAGCCACTGAAATTCGACCTTCTCGAACTCCGTTCCGTAACGCCCGGCGAAAGCCCTGGAGGATTCCTCCTCCTTCTTCGCCGGTATCTGCCCGTAATCGAAAAAGAGCGAGAGGCCCACATCGTACTCGCCGGCGGCGATCGCCAGCGATACTGCTGAATCCAGTCCACCCGACAACAGAGCTACCGCTGATTCCTTTTCTCCCGGTATCTTATTCGGCATAACTCACCATGTCCTTCGGCGTTTCCCAGAGTTCTACTTTTTTCAGTTTTCCTCCATCGAATTCCAGCTCGCCCGAGCATATCCTGAATATCTCTACAGCGAGGTTCTCCGAAGTCGGGCTGACACTGTCGAACGGCGGGATGTCGTTTAGATGAATATGATCGAATCTGGGCAGGATGACTCTCTCGAGACCCGCCTTGAGATCGAAATAATCGACGGTCAGCCCCCGGTCGTCGATCACCTCGAATTCATAGTAGACCCGGAGCACCCAGTTGTGCCCATGCACTCTCGAGCACATCCCGTCGTACCTGTCGAGACAGTGAGAAGACGAGAACTCTATCTCTGTCGAAATGGTCCATTTTCCAGTCATAGTCCCCGGACGCTCCCTGCAGGATCAAGATATGTAACCCTTTATCTGCAAGCCGCTTATGCATAATGCGAATGAAACCGCCTCCCGCGGCTGGCAGGCGCCCGTAAATGTACACCTAACTCCCCGCTATATCAACGGTTAAAACCAGCGGCCAGAACGCCCGGAAAAAATATCCCGGATGGTACACATTTCGCATGAAGCACTTGAAAGCTGGTCGATTTTCGAGAAAACGATACATGGACGATGAAAGGCGGAAGCACGCCGTGTTTCTTACACAGGAGAAAGCGCTCAAGAGGGTCGTACAGGAAAGGCTGCGCGGCGATCGGAAAAGGGCCCTGGAGAAAGCACTGAGCGCACTGGAGAAGTGGCCGAATGATTTCGAGATCGCGATGGAGGCGATACAGCTCTGTCTCGACATCTCCGACCTCAAGGAAGCCGTCTCCCTGATGAAGAACACGATCAGGCGCCACCCGAAATCCCGTCAGCAACTCATATCGATAGCCCGCGAGAGCACTTCATGAATCGTTCAATCCATTTCTCGCGAGCTTCGTCATCGAATTCCTCATCAGGAGCAGAGATTTCGATTCGGCCCGTTACACGATGAGGATGGGGCCCAAGTCGTATGTCGAGGGGATGATCAAGCGTTCCAGGACAAGGTCAAAGGGATTCGAGGAAAGCGGAAACAAGAAGTCAGCCGTCTATACGGAGAACGAGATCCTTCTCGGCCTCCTCTATCTCGAGGCAAAACGATGGTCCGATGCCGCCGAACCTCTCGGCAGGGCGATGAAAAGCCTGCCCGACGAAGCACAGATCATCGGTGCCGCGCTGCTCGAAGCGGAGAGGGAATGTTCCGACAGCTCACGGATCCAATACTACCTCGGGATAGCATCGATACTGCTGTCACATCCCGAGAAGGCCGAATCGAGGTTCTTCAGGGCGCTCGAGCTCGATGATCCTCCGGCTACAGAGATACTGAAGATCCTCGAGGTCGAAGAGACCAGGTCCCGGAACTGGTTGATGATGCAGGGTGAGGCCCTCATCGCGGCCGGCATGGGACCGGAGGGAACGGCCAAGATAAGAAACTATCTCGACGCGGATGACGGAGGATGGGACCGGAAGGATACACCTGGTGACATCAACCAGCTCTTTCCCGAGCAGGTAGACAGGCAGAAGTTCGCTCTCGAGAGGCTGGAAAAGATCCCACCCGCCCGTTTCGACGATATTGATGTAACCATGCTCTACTGCGAGATCTCCGCGGTGACGGGAAAGGTCAAGGAGGCGGTGGAGCGTCTCAAGAAATATTTCGCGGACCATCACGATTCGGCCGCCAGCCTTGCCGGCTGGATCGCCGGAAACGAAGCTGTATCAGGCAGCTCGCCGGGGCAGGAACTGCTCGCGAGAATAAACCTGCATCTTGGTAATGGCGAACCGGCAGCGGCCGCGTTCGGCATAGCGGCAGAGATGGACCCGTCGCGCATTCCATCGATCATCGACCTGATAAAGATCGCTCTCGATGCCGGATTTGAGGACAAGACACCGCTGCAGTCGATCCTCGCGGAACTATACGCCCGCGGAGGTAACGAGGAGAGAGCATCCGAGCTGATCAGGGAGATGGAATCCCAGGATACGCTCGAGAAGGATGAACTGCTGCGGCTTTCCGGCGAGGTTTTCCGGCACTGCGGCGTAAGTCTCGACGGAGTGATCTCGGCGATCGAGCTCGGGATCAGGAACTCGAGCGTCGCCGAGGCGCTTCCATACACTCTTGAATTCTATCGTGAAAATCCCGACTCGCACGGCCTGCTGGCCGAGAAGATAGCCGAAGTCGCCGAAAGAGGTCCGGGCACATGGCCCGCGCTGGCCGAATTCTGCGAACTTTTCGCGGCGCAGGAGGATCTTGACCGCTCGATGAGGTTCCTGAGGGCGAAAGCTCACATGAAGAGCGGCCAGATAGAGAGAGCTGTATTCGAGTTTGACCAGCTGATGATGTTCGACGATTCGCTTCGTTCATCCGTTACGGACCTATATGAAGAAGCGGCTGAAGAGAATCCGGACAACACGATGCTGCATCTTGCTCTCTATCAGATCTGTTTCGAGGATGAAAGGAATGCCTCCGCGGCCAGGCACCTGGGCAGGGCGATGGAGACCGATCCCGGACAGATACGGGACATCGTGCCGCGCTTTGAAAAGATTGTCGAGCGTGATCCGGCGAACAGGACGGTATGGGACGAGATGCTCGCGTCGGCGATGAAGATACGTCATTTCGACCTCGCCCGGGAGCTGCTTAAAAAGGCAGTCGTCGCTCTTCCCGAAAGTGAGTCGGCGGCCCTTCATATCTTCGGAGCGAGGATCTCCACGACTGAGGGAAATACAGAGGACGCTCTAAGGTGTCTTTCCATGACACTTACTTCCTCCGGCACAGATCTCGGCGCGGTAAAGACTGAGCTCGCGGAGATCATCAGGCTGGAGCCTTCGAACGCGGAAGCGAGATACCTGCTCGGCGAGACGATGCTGAGGCTCGGATCGGAGGAAAGCGCGATCGCTGAGCTCGAAAGATGCATCGCCCTCTCCCCCGCGTATCTCGAAAGAGTAGGACAGCGGCTCGAGAAGCTGCTGCCGGTAAGTATAAAACCATGGCTTATATCGAGGATCCTCGGAGAGATCCTCTGGGCGGGAAGCAGGCGCGTCGAGGCAAAAAGATATCTCGAGTCGGCGCTGAAAGGTCCGCGGGATTCCCTTCCTCTTCTCAATAGAACGCTGAAGAGGATGACCGCCGGAACGCCCGACAACGCGGAACTGGCATTCATCTACGCGAAAAACCTCGCCCTCACCGGGCATTACGATGAGTCTGCCGCCATCCTGGAGAAACTCACGGCAGATGACAGGAATATCTCGGCCGGAGCCTCCGCGGTGCTGCAGGAGATCGTGGAAAAACAGCCGGGGCATCTCGCCGCCAACAGGCTCCTCGCATCGATTCTTTCCGCTGCCGGAGACGATGTCAGGGCCGTCGACGCTCTGTTGCGCATCGCGGCTGCGGATCATGCCGCGGAAGAAAAACTGATCGAAACGATCGAGCCCTTCCTTGAAAAATACGGGGAAGAACCGAGACTGCTCGTACCACTCGGAGGCCTGAGAGGCAGATCTGGCAGCCAGAAAAAGAGCCTCGATGACCTCGAAAAGGCACTGGCCGCAGACGATTCATTCGCCCGGGCTATCCTCGATGAGACGCTCAACATCGTATGGTCGAAGAAATATGTCTCTCGCGGACGGCTTCTCGAAGCCGACTGCTGCATCGCCTCGAACGAAACTGACTCCGCTTTTTCGATACTGGAAGACATCGAAACGGGAACGAAGCCCGCGCGGGCGAGGTTGATGGACCGGCTCAAACATCTCATGGATTCAGAGCCGAAGAAAGAGTACTACGAATTCGCTTCCCAACTGCTTGTCGGCGGCGGAGACACGAAAGGGGCCGAATCGATCCTCAGGGAAGGAATCGATTCTCTCGGCGGCGATGCCGCGATCGACCTGCTGATAACGATGGGCGGAATACTGGAGGGAGCGGGGATGGAAGAGAGGGCTGCCGGTTGTTTCCGTGAGGTCCTCGAAAGCTCCGGCGACAGGCATGGAATACTCCTCAGGGTAGAGAAGGCATGGACATCCTGGAAGGCAAGAGAGATACGCGCGGGGCTCGCGAAGATATCAGCGGGAGAAACTGACTCTGCGGAAACAGAGAAACTCGTACTCACAGCGATCGAGACGGGAGACCTCAGGTCGGCCGGCATGATGATCGACGCCGGCGCAATTGAGCCGCTCAGGAGAAAGGCGCTTCTCTCGAGGCTTCACATGGCCTCGGGCAGGGTGCTGAGCGCCCTTGCTGTAGCCGCTTCAGTACCGAGAGAAGACCTCGACGAAGATTCTGTGATCGAACTCCTATATATAGAAGGCACTGCGAGAGGAATGCTCGGCGATCACGGGATGGCCGCCGCCGCTTTCTCCAGGATCCTCGGGATCCGAAGCGAATACCTCGACACAGCGGAAAGGGCGCAGAGCGCCTATACAAGGTATATCACCTCGCAGTTTGAAGAAAATGCCGGCCTGCTGACAGTGACCGGTGACCTCGACCCGGAAAAGTGAAAGGAAAGACCATGAAGATCTGTCCGTTGATCACACAGGTATCGATCCTCGAAGAACCCCGCGACGTCATCCTCCTCGGTGAATCTGACGACACCGATCTCCACGATGAGGATATGGATGAATATGAAGGGGATGAAGAGACCGAAGAAGAGGATGACGACGAAATCTTCATGAATCCCGGCACCGAGGACTCCAGCGATGAAGAGGCCGGTGAAAAGGAATCCTCCGAAGATACTCACCAGAAGGAACGCGGAGATAAAGTTTCCGGCAGGCCTGTCAGGTATACGGCGAGATCGACAAGCGGCGAGGTCCGGTGTCTCGGCGGACAGTGCCGTTTCCATGATGATGAAAAAGGCGAATGCGGTATAGATATACTGCTCAGAAGCAATTCCGGAACAGCCGAAAGCCAGTCGAAGGAAGCCCGCGATGCCGAGGAAAGATTCGATGAGAAACTCGGAGCGATCCGCGGCGATCTGGAAAAATCATGGGACTTCCAGCAGAGAAGTACCGGCGATTTCCTCGGACTTTTCAAGGAGCTCGAGGAAAAGACGTCGGAGTCCGCCGGCATGCTCAAAGAGATCTTCATCAAAGACCTCGCCGAGATAAAAGAGCTGATCACTTCGGTCAACGAGGACAACAAGCTGATCGTCGAGTCGCTTTCCGACACACTTGCCGAGAGAAGCGAGGACCTCGACACGAGGTTGAGCGAAAGCAGCGGCAGTATCGAGAATTTCCGCAACGAGGTCTCTAACTGGAAGGGATCCCTCGACGAAAGCATCAACAGGATAGAGCGCGATCTCGAGGAGAACAGGCGGCTTGCCCAGGAGGTCTCACAGAACAACAACGAGATCATGGAGGTCGTCGAGAACCAGAAGAAGACACTCGAGGAAGAGGAACTCAGGCGCAAGACAGCCGAAGCGAAGAAGCTCAACAACGCGGGCGTCATGTCGTATCACAACGGCCAGTATGAGAAGGCCCTCGACCTGTTCAAAAAAGCAATAGAGTCAGACGACGAATTCACCGAAGGGTACAACAACCTCGGGCTGACCTACACCGAGATGAACGATGAAGAAAAAGCGACGGAGGCATTCAAGAAGGCGATCGAACTCAATCCCGATCTCTCCGCTACCTACAACAATCTCGGGTATGTCTTCTACAGGATGGGATCGTATACCGAAGCGATCGAGATGTACAACGAGGCGATCGGCCGGTCGAAGGACAGCGGCTCGGCATACACCAACCTCGGAAACGCGTATTACAAGCTCGATCGTCTGGAGGACGCTATCGACGCCTGGCAGAAGGCGCTCGACATCGATCCGTCCAATGAGAAGGCGAAGCGCAATCTCAAGCGTTTTCACGCCGAAGCGAAGTAACATCTGCCGCGACCTTCAGGTCGTGGCTTATAATTTCAAGAGGGGCCTGGAATCCTCCGGGCCCCTTTTCTATTCTATCTTTCTCACGTTCCTCGCCTCGAGGCCCCGTTCACCCTCGCTCAGGTCGAACTCGACGAGCTCTCCTTCACTGAGTGTTCTGAACCCTTCCCCCGCGATGCCCGAGTAGTGAACATAGACCTCGTTCCCCCCGGTCTCACGGCGGATGAATCCGTAGCCTCTGTTCTCGTTGAACCACTTGACCATGCCTCGTTCGGGCAAACCTTACCTCCGCCTTATCGGGCCGTTTCCGCATCAATACGGGCGAATGGCGATTATAACACTGACCGGGCCTTCGTTCAACCCCTGATATCCTTATTTTTCATAGATTTACCCGCCATCACCCCTTGCTGTCTTTGGCATTTTTCTTGCGTGTAAGATTTCGGAGGATTTCTCGGAAAGGATAATAAGGTCATGTCGAGGCTTCAGATACCATATACCAGCGTACTTATGGACCCGACCGATTACGATCCCGATCGTTTCGATTCGGTCCTGAAGAAGCATCTCGCAGACAAGGGCGTGGACCCTGTCGTCATCGAGGTCTTTAACGATCATGTCCAGTATCTCACATTCATCAGGGATGGCCAGGTCTACTGGTGCTGCTCGAGTGACCCGGGCGGCTTTGCCGGCCTCTCAGTGAGGGAGTGTTTCTCCTCGCTGCGCAGGACCCAGTTCCCCAAGGTGATCGTCTACTCGGTCAACCTTCTGCTCTTCCATTCCCTGATCGTCTACCTCCAGACGAAACCCGAGCTCAAGGTCAGCTCGACCCTCGTTGACCTCGACGAGCTCCTCGACAGGATAGAATCCGAGAAACGCAACGCGCTGGTATCCGCACTGCAGCCAGGCAACCTCGTAATGCTCAGATACAAGGAAGGTATTCCGGCGGCATGCTATCACGGCCTCAACACCGGGATGTCGGGTGAGACGAGCAGGCGGGAGGATTTTCTGGTCAAGGTCTACACGATGGCCACCAGGGCTCCCTTCGAGATAAGGATATTTACCGAACTCGTCGTAAAACATTCCGAGGATTCACGTCAGATCCCCGGGGACTACGAGGGCCCGGTCACGTCGTTCTTCCTCAGCCAGCCCCCGAAGCTGATAGTCAAGCTGAAGAACAGGCCGCTGAAGACATACAACTTCACAGGAAAACAGATCACGATCGGAAGACTGCCCGAAAACGACATCGTGATAGACAACCTCAGCGTCTCGAGAAAGCACGCGGTCATCCATTCCGTCAGGTCCGGTTATGTCATACGCGACCTGGGCAGCAAGAACGGAACGCTTCTCAACGGCGAAAAGGTCGAACAGGGCGAACTGCATGGCGGAGACGCCATTTCCATAGGCAAGTACGAGATCGCTTTCCAGGTCACGACCGGCGAGGAAGGCACCTCTGACACTCTCGATCAGACCGTTATCATACCGAGATTCCACAGCGAAAACTGTCCGAAGCAGGAAAGTGCCGTTATCGACGAAGAGACTTTCCCCAGGCTTTACCGCCGCAGCGAGCAGGAGGAATACCCGATAGAGGGCAACAGTCTCGTGATCGGCAGAGGCAGAGAATCGGACATAAGGTTGAAGGGGCTCTTCGCTCCGCGCGTGAAGGTGAACATCCACAAGTGCGGACCGGACTGGGTCATGGAAGCGGACGGGAAGAAGTCCGTCAGGGTTAATGGCGAGAAGATGGAGGAGAAGGTCCTGCAGGAAGAGGACCTGATAGCCATCGGCTCGGAAGAATTCGTCTTCAAGCACTGATATAATGAAGTACCTCATATTCTCAGATATTCACGGCAACGCACAGGCGCTCGAGACGCTCGTGGAAGAGATCGGCGAGATCAGGCCCGATTTCGTAGTCTCACTCGGTGATGTTGTAGGCTACGGAGCGAGTCCTTCGGACTGTGTCGACCTCGTCGACGAGCACTGCGACATACGCATCTGCGGCAATCACGATTTTGTGGCGGCGGGCCTGGCCGACAGCGAAAACTTCAACGTCACCGCCAGGATATCGATCGAATGGACGAAGAACTCGCTGTCAGCGAGACAGAAGGAACTCCTCACAGCCTATGATACGGTCAGACGCCACGGAGAATGCCTCTTCGCTCACTCCTCCCCCGTCTCTCCTATCGACTGGGAATACATCTACACCATGGCACAGGCGGACAGGATATTCAGAGAAACGGATGCGCAGTTTATCTTCATAGGACACACTCATGTGCCGGGGATCATAAGCCACGACCATCTTTCGGGATGCAGGGTCGAGACGAGCTCGAAGCTCGAGATCGACCCGGCCCGCCGCTACCTGATCAATACAGGCAGCATCGGCCAGCCGAGAGACGGTGTCAGCGCGTCGAGTTTCTCCGTCATCGACGTTCAGCGCGGAAGGATAAGCATGCGGAGGATCCCTTACGACGTAGTCGAAGCACAGGAAAGGATAAGGGCGGAAGGGCTGCCCGAATCGCTCGCCTCCAGACTGGCGATCGCGAGATGACGGATATGGAAGGAAGAAACTACCAGATACTGAGCACCCTCGCGACCGGCGGCACCGCAGTGCTGTACAAAGCCATCCAGAAATCTCTCGACCGCGAGGTAGTGATCAAGAGACTGCACTCTCATCTGACATCCGACACGAATTTCACGGGACGGTTCGAGGTGGAAGCCAAGGCAGCAGCCAGCCTCGACCACGAGAACATTGTACGTATCATCGATTCCGGGATGTCAGACGGCAACTACTTCATAGTGATGGAATATATCGACGGTTTCGCGCTCAGCGATATCATCGAGAAGCATGGACCGATCGACGAAGAGCTCGCCCTGCTGATAGCGCGCGAGATATGCATCGGCCTCGATCACGCCCACCAGCACGGGATAATCCACAGAGACATCAAGCCGGCAAATATTATGATCACTGCGACCGGCCAGGTGAAGATCACCGATTTCGGGCTGGCCAAGCTGATCGGCAGCCAGATCCAGCATACGGTCGCGGACACACTGCTGGGAACACCGCTTTACATGTCGCCGGAACAGGCGATCGGCGACGGCATCGATGGACGGAGCGACATCTTCTCCCTGGGAACGATCTGTTACGAGATGGTGACAGGGCAGCAGCCTTTCAGCGGAAACACTTATGCCGCGGTGATCCAGAGGATCATCGGCGGACATATACCGCAACCCGGCCGGGTCAACGAGAATGTATGCAACGAAACCGACTGCATCATCATGAAAGCCCTGAGCAGGGAACCTTCGAAGAGGTTCGGGACCGCCCTGGAGATGGCAAGGACGATCGAGGCCTGCGTCGGCCAGGAAAAGGTCTGGTCCATGAGAAACAGGCTGCGCAGGCTTGCCGGAGGATCAGATCCCGCGGTCACGGTGGCCGAGTCCACGCCGCAGCGCCGCCGCAGGCGGGGCAGCGCCAGGAAATGGATAACGGGCATTGCCGCTGCCGCTGTCATCATATCGGCGGGATACACCGCCTGGGAGCGCCCCGATATAGTACAGGGACTGCGAACGAAGGCGGAAAATGTCATCGAGGGATTCAGATCGGAAAAGCCGGCTGGACTGCTTCCGGCTTCAGGCCTTCCGAACGGGACCATGGAGAGCATGTTCACTTCGGCTGCGGATACAGGCGCCGTCGAGCCTGATTCATCGACATTGACCGCGGAAGCGGTTGATCCCGTCCATGCCGCCGGCCCCCCGGAAGGTATCGCACCCGAACCCGATACTCTCGCTGCCGTCATAGAAGAGGAACCGCCCGTCGTGCCTGAAGAAATCGTGGCACAAGAGGAGCCGGTTCCAGCGATCGGGCTGATCGACATCTACGTCGAGCCCGAGGCCGAGATCCACATCGATGGACGCTGGCGCGCCTCTACCGACAGGTTCGGCCCGGTGGAACTCACCGTCGGTCCTCACGATATTACACTGAAACAGCACGAATTCATCGAGTACTCCGAAAGGATCGTGATCAGGAAGGGCGAGCTCTCGCGCAGAAGGATCGAGCTGCAGAGGGTAACGGGCAGCCTTGATTTCACGACGATCGCCGGAGCGAGCGTCTTTGTAAATGGAACGTATCACGGTACGACGCCGATGAAGGCCCCGATCCAGCTTGCCGCGGGAAAATATCTGGTCGAGTTGAAGAAACACGGGTATCTCACGTGGACCGGCGAGGTGGATATCCCGGCCAGCGAGACCCTTTCTCTTAAGATCAACCTGATCCAGCGCCAGTAACACCGATCCCTGCCAGCAATCCGTCTACGACTTCCAGCACCTCAGCAGTAGTCACCGAATCGACCTTACCGTCATGCGGCTTTACGGCGATCACGTTGTCGGAGACCGGCTTCCACCTGAGCGGATCTGTGGGCCCGAAGATCTCGGCGCATCTCGCCCCCACGGCACCGGCTATATGCGCCACTCCCGTATCGTTGCATACAGAGACTGCCGCGTCCCTCATGAGCGCACCGAGAAAACCTACCGTCGGGCAGGATATGACCTGGGGAGAAGCCGCGCAGGCATCGAGAAACCTCGCGAAGAAGATGTCGTCTACAGGCCCGCGCACCGCGACCGAATGGATACCGTACCTTTCCAGGAGGGCGCCTGATACCTCCGCGAATCTCTCAGGCGGCCAGATATTCTGCACCTTTCCCGCTCCGGGATGGATCACCGCGTAAGGCCCGTCACCGAAAGCCGCTGCCGTGAATTCCCTGCTTCCCCTCTCCTCCCATTCAAATGGCACGAGCTCGGATGAGAGGTCAGATTCGTCTATCCCGAGCGCGCGGAGTGGATAAAGGTTGTGCTCACTCTCGTGCATGAGCGCCAGCTCATCATCGTCTGGAAGAGACAGTTCGAGGTGGTAGTACCTTGACGTAAGGTCGGTGCCGAAAGGCAGGCTCGACGAACCTGCCCGCCAGGCAGCTCCGCTCACCGCGCCGAGAAGCATGCTCGTAACTGAGAAGGAGACCGTATTGAGGACAATCAACACGTCGAACCTCTGTCTTCTCAATCCGCGGATGAAGCGCAGCAGGGCCAGGGGATCTCTCCTGCTCTGCTCCTTCGACCAGGTGATCACTTCGTCGACAAAGGGATTATTCTGCATCACGCCGGAGTTGATGGACGCGGCGAGAAGTGTGATCCTCGCGTTCGGGAACCTGTTCCTGATACCCCTGAACGCGGGGACGGCAAGGAGCATGTCGCCCATCTGGTTGTGCTGCCTTATGATAAGCAGGCTTCTGACATTACCCGGTTCAGGCAGCGGCGCACCGCTTCCACGCGTGCCGATAAGGGGCGCCAGGGCTTCGGCGAGAACGACCTTGCCTCTTCTCTCGAATCTCTTTTTCAAGGCACGTAGTCTCCATCAAAAAAAATGTTTTCTGCCGGAAAAAAATGGAACATTAAAGACGGTGATTCGTAACAATAAGCAGAGAGCGGATCAATTATCCCACCACCTTCAATCTCTCCTTACCTTGGAGCGGCCCGCAACGGGCCGCTCTTCTCATATTCACTCGAGACTCTCCAGTATTCGAAGGTAGCTGTCGTAACGCGCCTCCGAGATAGCCCCATTCTCCACCGCTTCTTTTACGGCGCATTTCGGTTCATGGCTGTGAGTGCAGGTATTGAAGCGGCATCCCCCCAGATAAGGCTCGAAGTCACGGAAATACTCGCCGAGGGTCTCTTTCTCGACCCCCCAGACCCCGAACTCCCTGATACCTGGAGAATCCCCCAGCCATCCGCCCGACGAGAGCCTGTGAAGTTCGAAATGCGTCGTCGTATGCCGCCCCTTGCCGGTACTCAAGCTGACTTTCGATATCCTCGCCTCTATCCCCGGCTCCACCTTCGAAAGGAGCGATGTCTTGCCTGCCCCCGAAGGGCCTGAGAGCATCGTGCAATGCCCCTCCATCATCCCGGACATCTCTTCTATCCCTTCGCCGGTGACAGCGCACGCCCGTATGATAGTGTATCCCATGTCCCGATAAGGGACCAGCGCAGCGGCAAGCCCCTCCTCATCCTCTATGAGATCGCTCTTGTTGACGACGATGACGGGTTCAATGCCGTCGCGCTCGGCAGAGGTCAGCATGCGGTCGACAAGCCTCAAGTTGAGTACGGGATCCCTGACCGAATGGACGAGAAATACGAAATCGAGGTTCGCCCCGAGTATGCGGAAACCTTTTCTGCCACGTGTTTCGGACCTGACAAAAAGCGACCTGCGCGGCCTGACCGAGGTGATCATCCCGGAGGGGCCGCTTGAATCGAGCTGAGGCTCCCTGCGGTACTCGACTATATCTCCGACTACCGGCAGCACCTCGTCATCTCCCCGGTCGATCCGGAAACGCCCCCTCACGCTGCATACGACCTCTTCACCGGAATTATAAACATAGTGATCCGAACCCTTTATCCTGATCAGCAGACCATTGGGGTTCTCATTTCCACTCATTGTTACGCCGCCGTATCCGATAAAGTAACTCTCTGCCAATAAATAATTTTCGCTATGATAGCAAAAACCTGTTGTTTAAAAAAGTTGAAATTGCTATACAGAGAATGAGTTGACTGTGAAAGCAAGAGAGGATATGGGATCAAACAAGCTCGCTGAACGCTTCAAGGAAGACCTCTGCATCTTCAGTCTGCGATCAAAAAAGAAGGCCTCTGTCCTTCAGGAGATGGTCAGATACCTTAAGGCGTCAGGAAAGATCGCGGACGAACGTTTTCTCCTAGAGATGCTGAAAAACCGGGAGAGCCTGGGATCAACAGGACTCGGCCTGGGCGTCGCCTTCCCGCACGGCAGATCTATAGCCATACCGGAACTTACTGTTCTCTTCGCGCGCTCACCATCAGGGGTCGATTTTGAAGCGCTGGACGGGAAACCCACAAGGATATTCTTTCTTATCCTGGCTCCCTCTGAAAAAGGCGCAGAGCCCTATCTCACCCTTCTCAGCAAACTGACGGCTCTCGTTCAGCAGCCGGAGACTCTCGAAAAGCTTTACGAGGTAAAGAATTTCGAGTCCCTTCAGGCTGTGCTCGGGGGTGAAGGGAAATGAGAGAGGAATTCAAGCTCCTGGTCGCTCTGCAGGATCTCGATATCATGATCAAGGAAGTCGAGGAAAAGAAGACCTCCGAAAAGCTCAAGGATATGGGATTTCAGCTCGACGGGCTCGAGGAACTCCAGAAGGGGCGTGACAAGCTTGCCGGGAAGATCCCCGTCGCGCTCAAAAATCGTTACGAGAGGCTTGCCGTGCGTTACAAGGTAGCGATTCTCCCTGTTACCGGCGACAAATGCCTCGGCTGCTTCACAAAACTGCCCACTTCCTTCTTCTCATCCGCATACAGCAGCGAACTTCTCACCTGCGAGAACTGCGGCCGGCTCCTCTTTATAACGTAATTCAACCCTTGTAATATACACAGGATTGCAGTAAAGTATCTTTACTGGTCAAATTCCTTAACTGAATCGTTCTGCAGCGGTCGGTCATAATGGAAAACGAGCTGGGATTCACCTCTCGCTACGCTATCAAGAAGGCGCTCGGCGCCTATCCTCCCTGGCAGGGATTCGGTGTCACTGATTCCCTCAGCGGCAAGGACTACCTTCTCTTTTCACTGGTTATCACCACCGAGACATCCATATCAATAGACGATCTGCAGATGAGGGATTACCTCTTTTCCGATGCGGCCGGTGACAACCTCCGCCCCCTGTCTATCCAGGAGAGCGGCAGCGGGGTATTCTTTCTTCTTCCCTGGCAGGATCTCGTTCCGGTGACCAAGATGCTTCCATCACTGAAACCGGAAGAGAGTCTCGAACTGACCCGCTCCCTGACCGCGACATTTCTCGACTGCATATCTGCGGGGCGGTTCTTCCACAATCTGGCCATCGAATCGATCGTGATGCGGGGAAATTCAGCCGGCATCCTCCCGACTGCTTACCTCGTTCCGGAGGCGGTGCTTGACAGGCTTGATCCTTCTTCAAGTCAGGGAGGGGATGAAAATCTCTTCGACGATCTCAACGCTTTCGGGCGGCTGCTTGCCCTCCTCTGCAGGTACCTTCCCGCAGGGGACTCCGCGGCATGCTCGGAAACAGCCGAGCAGCTAAGAGACATCGGCCCCGGGGCGGGCGAAACCCTCTTCCCACTGATCGAAAGGCTCAGCAAGCTTTCAGGAAGAGAGTCAGGCGCTCCTTCAGTGATGGCCGGCCGCCGACCGCCGCTGAAAAACCATTCCGCGGCGATGAGCCTGATAAGGCAGGCCGCGTTCAGATCGAGAGATGACGGGAAACAGATGGTCATCGTTTCCGGACGGGCAGGCGAGGGCAAAACATCCCTGCTCGAGGAAACAGCGGAAAAACTTACCGGGGAATGGGGATTCGACGGCGACGGGGTGACAGGCGACCAGGGCATCTTCATGGATTTCCCTGAAAGCGATGAGATCGCGGGGACAGGATTCGTGATACATGACGATCACCACCAGGACCAGGTCCTCAGCGGAATCATCGTCGACAGGCTCTCTCATGACCTGGAAAAAAGCAGGCTCGCCGTAATAGGCCTGAGCGACGACGCGCCTGCCTGGTTCTCCGACGCGATCCGTTCGGAGGGGACCGAGAAAGGATTCAGGATATCGGACATCGAGATACCTGATCTTGATTACGCGCGTAAAAGCGGATCGGTCCTCAAGCTGCTCCCGAAATCCCGCCGGACGGCCGCGAAAAAGATGCTGGACGAAAGAGACAGTTTCGCCGTCATGGAGTTGAAGGTCAGGCTTGCCTCCGAAACCTCGTACAGCGACATAAAGGCCGGCACCGTGGTAGATTCCCTCAGTGAAGAGGAAAAGTCGGTCCTTTCTTTCATAGCGGTATTTCGATTCGATGTACCTCTCTCTATCCTCAAGGCGATCTTCTCGACCGAAGAAGGACGATTCTACAGGATCCTTCATAGGCTCGTCACACTGGGCGTCATCCGCAAAAAGGCGCGCATTTCGTGTTTTGCCGACGGGGACCTCTGCACTCTCTTCAGCATCAGCGGCAAGAGTATCGCCTCGATGATAGAGGAATCGATCGACCCTCAGCGGCGCGTGCAGCTGCACAGGAATATCGCCCAGATCCTCAAGGAGGCGCAGAACGCGCCGGCTGCATATATCTTTTACCATCTCGTGCGGGCCGGCGACATGCAGGAAGCGGCGTTCAAGGGGCTGAGGGTCTTCCAGCTCCTCCTGACCCGCAAGCGCCTCAACGCGATCAACTCCTTCAACGACGGGTTCATGAGCCTCGGTCTCGACCAGCACCTTCCCGTGGAGATGAGACTTAACCTTCTTCTCGAGCTGGGGAATTACTACGCGAATATCGGCATGATCGACAAAGCCGAGGAATTCTTCAGGAACTGCCGTGAAGAGACGAGCACGAGCGAACGGTGGCAGAACCACAGGGAGCTCGCCGTCGAAGCGATCAGGAAGGAATGCGAGATACTCGAGAGACGAGGCGAGTTCATCGTCGCGGAGGAACTTCTTAATAAAGCCATCCAGATGCATGGCGAGCATGTGCTGGCAAGGGAGCGGGCCAAGCTCTACAATGATCTCGCCTGGGTCCACTACCGCCTCGGCAAGTTCGATATGTCATGGGAAAACTGCCTCCTCGTACACAAGCTGCTCGACAAGAAGCAGCACCCGATGGAACTGGCCCAGTCATACAACCTGATGGGCGCGATCAACTGGAACAGGAGCAAGTACGACGAGGCCCTTCTCTGTCACAAGAAATGCCTCGCCCTCCGAGAGGACTGCAACGACGAACTCGGCGTAGCGGCGAGCCTGAACAACCTCGGACTCGTTTATCGCTCTATGGGAAGAGTCAAGGAGGCGCTGGAGAGTTTCATCAAGAGCATGCGCATAAAGCAGCGCAATAACAACCTCCCGGGACTCGCAGCGGTCCATCTCAACATAGCCCTTGCCTGCCTCGATACCGAGGAACTCGAGAAAGCCGACGCGAACTGCAGGACAGCTGTCAAGCTGGCCGAGGATCTGGGAAACCAGCAGTTGCTCGCGGAGATCTACGGGACCCTCGGCGAGATCCGCTTAAGGAAGGGTGAACATGCTGAGGCGCGAAACCACTATTTCAGGGCTCTTCACATATGCCAGAAGACGCGCTCGCTTCGTGAGAAGGCGGTCGTGCTCAGAAGGCTCGGCGAGCTCGGACTCATCGAAGGAAAGATCACCGAGACGAAGGATCTGCTCGCAGAGGCGAGAGAGCTGAACAATCAGATCGGGTCGAGGCTCGAGACAGCTCTTCTCGACCTGCTGGACGGAAGGCTTCAGCTCGCTGAAGGAAAGCGCGAACATGGACGGCGCATCCTCGAGGAGACCAGTTTCGAACTGTCGATCCTCGGCAGAAAGGGAACTGCTGCCTCGGTAGCGTCCGAGATCGGCGAACTGTATCTCGAGGAAGGAAACGAATCACTGGCCCGTGAATACCTTCTCAGGGCGATCTCTCTGTTCGGTGAATCGGAGAAGCTCCCGAGCAGTGTTTCCCATCTTCAGAAACATCTCGAGGAGAGGACCGCCCTCGATCTCGAGAAGATCCACTCCGATTCGGCGAGGTTCAGGGCCCTCTGCCGTGTGATATCGCTGATACGTACGATCCACGATCCTGACAGGCTGAACGAGACGATCACCGAGACGGCGATGAAGATGACGAGCATGGAACGTGCGGCGCTTATCCTTCAGAGCGACGGACAGGATACGTACAGGATCCTCGCCTCGATCGGTGATTTCGATTCGGACGCGATATTGACCGACAAGAATATCATCGCGATACTTAACATCTCGAGGCAGCTGGGCTATCCACTCGATATTTCGCGAACGAGGATCCCCGCCGGCAAGGTACAGGAAGACTTCCTTGCCGATCATCCCGGTATAATCTGCACACCGCTCTGGATACACGAAGAAGTGACCGGTTATCTCTACCTCGACGCGAGCCGTGAAGTGGCCGGAACGACAGACGAAGACCACACCTTCCTTGTCGCGTTCAGCCAGCAGGTCGCCCTCGGCCTGGAGAGGATGCTCCTTTCCGACAGGCTCAGGCAGAAAGAGCATCTGGGAGAGAATGTCTCGATAATGGCCTCCTCCGGCGATCGCGTGACTTTTCAGGACATCATCGGGAAATCGGCGGCGATAAGGAAGATCTACGACCTTATTGACGGCATAAAGGATCTGGATACGACCGTCCTGCTGACCGGTCCGAACGGATCGGGAAAGGACCTTATCGCGAAGACGCTCCACTATACGGGCCCGAGAAAGGACAAGCCGTTCCACACGCTGAACTGCCCAGCCCTGCCCGACCAGCTTATCGAGAGCGAACTGTTCGGCCACGAGAAGGGTTCCTTCACCGGCGCGTACAAGCAGAACGTCGGCCATTTCGAATCGGCCAGCGATGGCACGATCTTTCTGAACGAAATCGGAGACCTCCCGCTGAGACTGCAGCCGAAGCTTCTGCGCGTGCTCGAAGACATGAGGTTCTTCCGTGTCGGCGGAACGCGTGAGATCAAGACGAGCGCGAGGGTCATCTGCGCGACGAACAAGGACCTCATGAAACTCGTCAAGGAAGGAAAGTTCCGCGAGGACCTGTACTACAGGATCAACATATTCCCGATCAGGGTGCCGGGACTGGTCGAGCGCAGGGATGACATCAAACTCCTCTGCAACCATTTCTTGACCATGTACTGCCGCCTGTACAATACTCCCACAAAACGGATCTCACCCGAGGCGATGGCCTGCCTGACCGAGTACGACTGGCCCGGCAACGTCAGGGAACTGGAGAATACGATCAACCGGCTCATGATCATCTCGAAGAAGGACACCATCCTTCCCGAGGACCTTCCGGTCAATATCGTCAAGCACAGGGAGAGCGTCGAGACGAGGTCGCTGAACACCCTCGAGGATATGATCGAATCACTCCTCGATACAGTCGAGTTCTCGGACAGCGACCCGATCCTGCCGAGGGTGAAGCAGACACTGATAAACAAGGTCGTCGAAAAGACCGGAGACAAGACAAAGGCAGCCCAGATACTGGGCATCTCGAAACCTACACTCTACAGCCACCTCAGGAGCAATGAGCGGAAACGCCGCTAATCAGTTGTCCCCTTTCATACGGATCATGATCGCGATCTTTCTTGTTCTGCTCGCGGTCTGGATCGTGTTGAAGATCTATATCGCCCGCACTGAGCCTTCCGAGCCGCCGGTCGACGGCACAAAGGTGAGCATCTTCGTCACCGCCGGCCTGAACGGGTACCGCGAGCCTTGCGGCTGAAAGAAGGAACTCTATTCCGGGATGGCCAGGTGGGCTTCCTTCATCGACAAGAGAAGAACAGAGCATCCGGCGATACTCCTCGACGCAGGCGGATTCTGCGATCCCCGGCAGGGAAAAGACACCGCGTTCGACACCGATTATTTCTTCGAGGGAATGCGGATGATCGGTTACGAGGCAGCCGGTATCGGTGACGATGATATCCGGTTCGGGCGCGACCGTCTCCTCGATAGAGTCGATCAGGCGGGATTCAGGCTGCTCACATCCAATATCTACGACAAGCGCGCCGGTGAGATGCTCGGAGCTGAATACACCATTGTAAGGGCCGGCGCAAGAAGGACCCTGACGGGAGTGAAGGGCGGATTAAAGATCGGGGTCTTTTCCGTGACCCTCCCCTCACTCATACAGGAGATTGATCCGGAGATCCCTACGTACTATGACGTGCTCGATCCCAGAATAGCGGCGTTAGCGGCTGTTTCCGCCCTCAGGGAGAAAGGCTGTGACCTCATCGTGGCCTTGAGCTACCAGGGCTGGGCCGGCAGCCTTACGCTGGCAGAAAGCGTCGATGGGATCGACATCGTGATCAACGGAAAGCGCGAGCATCACAAGCCTGTGGGAGAAATGGCCGGAAAAACGATGGTCGTCGACACGGGGATCAGGAGAATATCGCTTACAGAGGTGTTAGTCGAATGGACCGCCGGCGACCCGAGATTCCGGGTGAGGGATTCGGGGTCGAAGGCAAAAAAGATGAAGGGAAGGGCGGATCTCCTCGAACTCGAAAAAAAGTATGAACTCGAGCTGAGAAGCAGGGGGATAAAGGATGCCCGCGAGGGCAGTTGAGAACTGCGTGCACGCGGAACGATGAAAGGCAGAATTCAATGAGACTGGAAAAGGTAACCGGATTTCTCCAGGAGACCCTGGATCTCGATTCGTTCTCAGGGGACCAGTCGATGAACGGGCTGCAGGTAGAGGCGTCGGGAGAGATCAGAAAAGTCGCTCTGGCGGTCGATGCCTGCCGCGAGTCGATAAGCCGGGCTGCACGCCGCAAGGCCGATCTGCTCATCGTCCATCACGGACTTTTCTGGGGCGGCATGCCCCCGATCACCGGGATCATGTCCACCCGTGTAAAGGCGCTCCTCGATGGAAAGGTCTCCCTCTATGCCGCACACCTGCCCCTCGACTGCCACAGGGAGATAGGAAACAACGCCCGGCTCGCCGTGGCTCTGGGAATCGGAGAAACGGAACGCTTCGGCAAGTATGCCGGTGTCGATATAGGCACCAGCGGGATGCTGCCGCGCCCGATGAAGATCGAGGGGCTGCGCCGCAAGCTCGCCGGCATCCTCGATTCGCCCGTGCAGACCTTTACCTTCGGGCCGGCAGTGGTAAGAAAGATCGGGATCGTCTCGGGCGGAGGAGCCTCCCTCACGCAGGCGGCGGCCGACGCCGGATGCGACGCGCTGCTGACGGGCGAAACGTCGCACTCGTCCTATCACGTCGCGAGGGAGAACGGGATCAGCCTGATATTCGCCGGGCACTACGCCTCGGAGACTTTCGGCGTCAAAGCGCTCGGAAAACTCATGGAAAAGAAGCTGGGGCTGAAGACGTTCTTCATAGACCTGCCGACGGGGCTGTAAAAGAATTTATAGGAAAGATATTAAAAAGGGGAAGGGTGAGTGCCCTTCCCCTTTTCGCATCAGATGTTTAACACTGTTACTGACGCTTGAACTTGTCATGCTTCGGCCAGGGTTTCGGGTCCTCCTCGATCTTTTTCATCAGGACCTCTATCCCCTTGAGCAGCTGGGCATCATTACCATTCGACATCTCTACCGGATCGAGATCGATCTCGATATCGGGGGTGACGCCTTCGTTCTCGACTATCCAGCGTCCTTCGGGATTGTAGATCCTGTAGTCGGGTGCCGACATCCCGCCGCCATCGACAAGGCCTATCCACATCGAGACTCCTACCAGCCCTCCCCATGTTCTCGTGCCGATGACCGGCCCCATCTTCATCATCTGGAACTCCATCGGGAGCATGTCTCCTCCCGAACCTGCCTGCTTGTTCGTCAGGCAGACGAGGTGAGCGTTCGTGACGACTGCCGGATCGGTCTGGTCGTGAGAGTACCTCCGGGTCCAGTAGGCAAGGACCTCCTTGTTGAGGCGGTTCAGGAAGACAGCCGGATCAAGTCCGCCGCCGTTGAATCGGCCGTCTACGTATTATCCCCTTCTTGCGGGTCTGGGCGTAGAAGAGCTTGGGAAACTCAGTAGCTGAGCCGAGATATGTGTCGGGCATGTGCAGGTAGCCGATCTGTCCTCCCGACATCTTGTCGGCAAGCTGCCTGTTATGTTCGACCCAGGCGTGATACCTCATCCAGTATTCGCTCCTGGCAGGCTCGACCGTATACTTCTTCGCCCCCTTCTTCGTCGGCTTGCTGTTTACGAGGATCGTCACCTGTTTGCCGGCAAGATCTTCGAAGCAGCTGTATATGTTCCTGTCGGCAGTGACGTCGACGCCATTGACCTCGAGCAGGTAATCTCCCTCGGCCACCCTTACTCCGGGCCTCGAAAGCGGCGGCACGACCCCCCGCGACCAGTCGGACACATCGTAGATCTTACTCGAAACGATACATCCCGGCCTTTTCATCGATTGTCCAGTCGACTCCGAGCAGCCCTACGCTGACACGGCTTGCGCTGCGGCGGTTATCGCCGCCGAATACGTAGGTGTGAGAGGTGTTGAGCTCACCGATCAACTCGCCGATTATAAACCGTACATCCTGCCGGCATGTCGCGCGATCGATCAGCTTCCCGTACTTCCTGCCCATCTCGTCCCAGTCCAGTCCGTGCATCTCGGGCTCGTAGTAGAAATCGCGCTCCATCCTCCACGCTTCCGCGAAGATCTGCTTCCACTCGGCGAGCGGGTCGAGTTTCATCTTTAGCCCCGAGGTGCTGAGCTTGTTCCCTTTTGAATCTTTCTCGGATGACTTGATGATCCCGATGCCGCGGCTCTTCGTGTAGACGATGCTCTTTCCGTCGGCCGAGAGCGCGTAGCTCCCTATCCCGGAGATCACCTTCTTCTCCTCCCTGTCATCGAAGGAGAATGAGCAGAGGTCCATCGCGCCGATCGCCCGGAACTCGAACCTGTTGAAATCGCCCTCGTCCTTGTTGAGATAGAAGAGCTCACCGTCAGCCGCGGTAAGATCCCTGTAGTTTGCCCTGTCGACCGGAAGAGCCTCGATACGCGACTCGATGCCGTCGAAGTCGATCTTCACGAGCTCTTCACCGCTTTTTTCATCCTTCTTGTCCTTCTTGTCATCCCCGTTTTTCTCCGCCGCGGCATTTTCCTCGTCGCTTAGCGGGGGCAGCAGGGCCTCGCCGTCTGCAGTAAGGGTCACCGCGTAGATTCCGGCGACCTTCTTGTAGACCATCTCCCACTCGAAATCGCACAGTGTCGGATTGAACCGTCTGTTGGAGATGAAGAAGAGATGCTTCCCGTCCTTCGAGAAGACGGGATTGAAATCGTTGAACAGGCCATTACTGACAGTCGTGCTCTTACCCGTCTCGAGCGAGTAAATGTAGACCTGTGTTACCTGGTCGGCGTTCATCTTCGAGTAGGTTATCCACCTGCTGTCAGACGACCACGAAAAATCGTAAATCGGCTTGAGCTCGAGAGCAACGTCGATGTTCTCGAACTCGGCCTTGTCTACCTCGGTCTTCTTTCCGGAGTCTACATCTATCCACCAGCACCGCAGGGTCTGATCCGCGTATGCCAGTTTTTTACTGTCGGGTGACCAGCGCAGTGTGTGCCTGTACCCATCCTTGTGGCTGGTAAGCTTCTTAGCTTCGCCGCCTGAATCCGTTCCACGGACCCATATCTCATACTCTCCGCTCGCATCGGAGAAATACGCGATCTTCGAACCGTCGGGAGACCATACGGCGTCTTTCTCCCTCGAGCCGCTGCTGCCGGTGAGGTTGCGGGTAGGACCGTGCTCGAGCGGCACGGTGAAGACCTCGCCCCTCGCCGAAACGAGCGCCCTCTTGCCGGACGGCGATATATCGATGTCGGTGATATACCGTGCCACTTCCCTGATGTAGGGCCTCAGCTCGGGAGCGTCGCTGTTTACCGAGATCTCGATCTTCCCGGTCTTGCCGGAAGCGATGTCGAGCATCCAGATATCGCCGCCGAGCTCATAGACGATCTTTCCGGAGCCATCACTCGGCCGCCTGATATCGTACTCAGTGTGCTTCGTCAGCTGCTCAGCCTCCCCGGTCGCCGGATCGAGGCGCCAGATATTGAGCACCCTGTCCCGATCGGAGCTGAAGTAGATATAGTCGCCGATCCACATCGGGATCCGGTCGGTACCGATGAAATCGGTGACCTTTGAATCGGCCATCTTCTCAAAATCGAATATGAAGATCTCCTGCGCGGTGCCGCCCTTGTAACGTTTCCATGTCCTGTTCTCGCGGGAGATACGGTTGTAGGCGATCTTCTTTCCATCGGGAGAGAAGGAACCCTGCACTGCCTCGTGCATGATGAGTTTCTCCAGGCCGGTGCCGTCAGGATTTATCATGTACAGATTGCTGAACCTGTTGAAAGCGTCTCTTGCTGAATTGAATATGATCTTGCCGTTTACCGGATGCCAGCCGACGATCTCGTCGTATGAAGGGTGCCACGTGACCCTCGATATACCGCCTCCATCGGCGTTCATAACGTAAACATCGGCATTTCCGTCATAATTGCCGGTAAACGCTATCATGCTGCCGTCAGGGGAAAACTTGGGGAAATGCTCTGCCCCGTCATGGATCGTGAGCCTTACCGCTGTCCCGCCTGAAGCGGGCGCGGTCCAGATATCCTCTCCGCTGACGAAGACGACCTTGTCCTCATGGATGTCGGGGAAGCGCAGAAGCGCCTCGCCCGGGCTGGCCGAAAGGGTTCCCGCGGCTGTATCCGCGGAGGGCCAGGTAATGACGGCAGCAAGCACAAGAGCCGTCATGATGATGAAACGGGAACGTGAAAGCATCGAGCTCTCCCTCTGTTGAAAGATGATGAAACGGATACGCGGTCCCTGAAAACCGCCCCGCCACGATAGCAGAAACCCTTTCCGGCGGCAAGGTGTCGAAAAAGGATTTGATATATATACGGAGCAGGGGATATTCTGTTCCCGATGATAAAGAAGAATCACGATCCACTTCACGCGTTCCTCAGGAACCTCGGCGCCAACCGGGGCATCATCCCTCCGTTTGCCCTCGAGCTGGTGCTCGTCGACGGGATGTACTATTACGTGCACTCCGTTGAGGAGGCGGCAGAGGATTCGGTCTCGCTATCGGTCAGGATATGGGACACAAGACGCCTCGATGAAGGAAATCTCGACCTGTTGAGGCAGAAAGTGTCCGAACTTGATGACCCGTCCAGACTTGCCGATCCGAAGAGCATCCATCCCGCCCTTGACTGGGGAATCCTCAGGATTGATATCGACCAGATCTCGTATTGTATCGAATGGCACCACAACCTGTGGCCGGTAGAGGGAAAGCGGTCGATGCACTCCCGGCTCCATTAGAAAACCGCTCCCCCGATCGTATCATTTTACATTTTCATCGATCTCTTCTTCCTGTATAATATCCGGGTCCGTCATCGGCGGGCCGTAAGCGGTCATGGGAAACCTGCCTTAAAAGGGAGAGATAAAGTGAGGAAGTTCATATTATTCATTATATTTATGTCCATTGCGTCTATCTTCGCCGGGCAGGCGCCGGCAAGTGAGGATATCCCGGCGGCTATCCTGCTCTCCTGCACCGGAGAGGTCACTGTCGAGAGAAACAGCGGCGGTGAGGTACCGGGAAGCTTCGGGCTGGCGCTCTACGCCGGCGACGAGGTGAATACTTCAGTGGAATCCGGCGCCGAGATCCATTTCGAGAACGGGATGTGGCTCCAGGTGGGCGCAAGCAGCAGCATGAAGATAAAGAGCGCATCGACCAAAACGCAGCCGTCCGGCATAAAGGTCGGCGATGAAAGCTTCAAGGTCGTTCAGAATATGATGCGCCTGAAGGACCCCAAGGGAGCAAGCTCTCTGGCGGCGCTCAGGTCGGCTCCTGACAAATCGGAGATCGTCCTCGTATCCCCCTGCCAGACAAAGGTACTTACCGCCAACCCGGCTTTCGAATGGGTATCGAACGACCTCAAGGAGGAACTTCTCCTTACGATCTACGATGAAAAGGGGATCTGTCACGAAACTAGAATAAAGGACCTGTCGATCTACGAATACCCTTCCAGCGCTCCGGCCCTCGAGACCGGCATCTCCTATTCGTGGACCATTGAGACTACCGATCCTCTCCGGGTCCCTCCCCTTCGGAGCCCGGCCGCCTTTTTCGAGGTGATCTCGAAAGAAGAGATCGCGAAACTCGATGAATCACTAGCCATGATCGATCCGGAAGAGATCCCTAACGGCTCCACATACCACTTCCTCAGAGCGAGTGTCTATTTCGAGCACGGCCTCCTCGAGGACGCCATCACCGAGATGCAGAAGGCGATGGTCGATGGCGACGGGACGAAGGAGATGCATTCGATCCTCGCAAGGCTGTACGCCGAGGCGGGGCGCCCCTGCGAGGCGATGTCCGAATACGACCGTATATTCGAGAAGTAGAGAGCGAAAGGACCGCGTGGACAGGATCGCCCAGTTTGAGATCGTCAAGACCCTCGGCGAGGGCGGTATGGGGATAGTGTACCTCGCCCGCGATGAGACACTTCAGCGCGACCTGGCGGTAAAGGTACTGCGCAAGGAGATCATCGGGGATGAGGGCCGGGAACGCTTCATAAGGGAGGCGCGGGCCTGCTCGAGGATCAATCATCCCAACATAGTGACAGTATACGCGGCCGGCGAGCACGAGGGCGACTTCTACATGGCGATGGAGCTCCTCGAGGGAAAGACGCTCCGCGAAACACTAGAGGAAGATGGACAGGTCGATTGGCCCAAGACCGCCGGCTGGATGATCGCTATCCTCTCCGCACTCCAGCGGCTTCATGACGAAGGGATAATCCACCGCGACCTCAAACCGGATAACATCATGGTCGGCCCCGATGGAGGGGTAAAGCTGATGGACTTCGGTATAGCCCATGTCGCCTCTGAAAGCCGTATCACTATCGATGTATCGATGCTCGGCACGGCGCAGTACATGTCGCCGGAGCAGGCCACGGGGATGCCGACCGACGCGAGAAGCGACATATTCTCGGTCGGGACGATCCTTTACGAAGCGCTATCGGGAGAGATCCCGTTCAACGCTCCGCATCCGATGGCCGTGATGTACAGTATCGCGAACGAGGAGCATGAATCCCTGTCGGGCCGGGGCCCGGAGATCCCCGAAGAACTGGCGGCCATCGTCGACAGAGCGCTGGCCAAGGATCCCGACGCGAGATACGCCAGCGCCGGAGAGTTCGCCTCGGAACTTGCCGTCCTTGCGGGAGAGGGTGAAAACGCGGGCGGTTACACGCCGGCGCCTCTGTGGCGCAGGATCGCCATACCTGCGGCCGCGCTGATCATCATAGCGGCAGTCCTCGCGTGGGCATTCTCACGGACCCCGGCGAAAGGCGACCGTACGACCGCGCAGCACCACAACAGCCTCGGCCAGGAACACCAGGACGCGGGAAATATCCCCGGCGCCCAGCTCGAATACAGGAACGCGATAATATCCGATCCTATGTGGGAGATCCCCTGGAACAACCTCGCTATCATCGAATTGAACGAGGGAGACTACGATGAGGCTGACTCCCTGCTCGGTGAAGCGCTGCGCAGAGATCCCGGTTACACCGAGGCCCTCTACAACATGGGAACGGTAAGGTGGGAAGAGAACGATCTCGAGGGCGCCGAGACCAGCCTGCGCTCGGCGATCGACACCGACCCCGCCTTCATGCCGGCCTACAACAACCTCGGGAGACTTCTTATCGACACGAAACGTCCCGCCGAAGCCGCCGGCCTGCTCGACGAAGCTCTGTCGATATTCGATTCGACCCCGTATCCCGATGAGCTCAAGGCTTACCTCTTCAAGAACAGGGGTATAGCCGCCGCCGAGATGGGCGACGCGAGCGCTGAGACCTGGTGGCGCAGATCCCTGGAGATAATCCCCGACAACGAAGAGGTCCGAAGGCTCCTCGAGAGCATCGACGCTCTATAGACAAAGGCCGGAACATATGTCCCGGCCCCTGTCCGCAGCCCGTATGCTGACCTTTCTATCTAAGAAGCACCATCTTTTTGGCCATCACATTCTTTCCGGCCGTCAGACGGTAGAAGTAGACGCCGCTTGCGACCCTGCTTCCGTTATTGTTCGTGCCGTCCCATATCACCCGGTAGAAGTCGGCCTTGCGATGGCCGTTGACGAGTGTCTTCACCCTGCGGCCGGAGACATCGTACACGGTCAGGTTGACGTCGCTGTCTTCGGGTACGGTGAACCTGATCATCGTGGACGGGTTGAACGGGTTGGGCATGTTCTGCGAAAGAGCGAACGGCGCCTTCACGATCACCTTGTACGGCCCGAAGACGAGCTTGGAATCCTCGCCCGAGACCTCCTTGAGCACATACCAGTATGTCGTGTTGATGGAGACCTCTTCATCGCTGTACTCATAGTCAGCTCCCGAAGCAAGCCCCTTGGCCGGCACATACTCCTTCGTGACCAGATCGTAGTCGCCGTCCTCTTCCTCCGAGCGAAGGAGGTTGAATCCTGTCGTGTTGACCTCGGACGAAGTCTCCCACTTCAACACGACGCCGCCCTCGCCCGCTTCACCATGGAACCTCGATATCGCCACGGCGACCGGGAAGGCGATGATGAACTGATCGGGACTCATACCTATGCCGATATCCTCACCGTTCTCCTTGTAGAGGGTGACCATCACGCGGCAGTCGTCATACTGCTCGATGGGAGTGATCCACAGCGTATATCCGATGTCGGCTATGCCCTCGGCAACCGGCATCCATGTCTCGCCGTCATCGTGCGTCCAGTGGACATCCACGTGATCGACACTGTATCCTGCCGGCGACGTCCATCTCACGGTCACCGGTACGCCAGGAGTGATGGCACAGCCCGAAGGATGGTTTACCGTGGGCCGGATCGTACGGATCGTGTCCTCTCCGGCGAACTCCCTCCCGCGGATAATACCGGTAAGAGTCACGGGCACGCGCTCACCCTGCGGCATGACCTCCTGGAAAGCGGCGCGGCAGAACTTGACCATCAATTCGCCGATCCCGTCATTGTCGCAATCCTCGATCGCCCACTTGTCGGGTTCGGCTGGAATCTCGTCCTGGAGCAGGATCGAGGAGATGTCGACCTCCTGAGCGAAGTACGCCTCCGGGAATTCGATGTGAGCCGTTATCCAGCGGCCCTTCGAATCGAGGTTGAGTGTTCTCGGCGTGATATAAAGCTCGACCTCGATCGGTCCGGTCGGAACCGAAGAGGCGTTGACTATCGTTACCGTCATATCACCGGCGTTCGTTATTATCGCCGTTCCCGATCCGGAAGGATCGAAGGCGATATCTGCCGGGCTCGATCCGGCCAGGATCGAATCTATCAGGGTAACCTGTATCTCCGGCGGCGGATAGCTGATGCCGGGCTCAAGCACGCCGACCGAACCGAGCGTCTCGATCGAGTAGACGATCACGTAGTCGGAATCCTCCAGAATGATATACAGAAGGGCTCCGTCAGGGCTGACCGTTACCGCCCTTGTCGTCGTCCCGGTCCCTACCGTCGCCAGCACCTGGTTCTCCGTCGAGCTCCCCGGCTGGACGTCGATCAGCAGGATATCACCCTCTGTCGTCAGAAGGACGAGCAGCGCTCCATCCGGTGTGATAGTAACGCTTCTCGTCGAGGTTCCGGTGCCCACCGTGGCAGTCACGCCGTTTGTGAGGGAATCGATGATGACGTAACCGGTATCTGTCCCGACAAAGATCCTCGTCCCGTCTGGCGTGACCGTCACACTCTTCGCCGACGTTCCCGTACCGACCGTGGCCAGTACCGAGTGATGTGTCGCGCTCCCCGTGTCGCCGTCGATGACGCTCAGGTTGCTCGAACCGGCATTAGCGACATATACCCTGTCGCCGTTGGGATGCAGGGCGACATCCAGAGGATTCGTCCCGACATTGATCGTAGTGACGACCGTGTTGAATATACCGGCTGAATCGGGATCGACGCAGATGACGCTCACCGAAGCGGAACCGAAGTTCGCTACGTATGCGTAGTTGCCGTCCGGATGTATCGCGATCGCTATCGGGTTGTCACCGACAGATATACTCGGATAGGTGTTCTGACCATTGATGTCGATAGGTATGACGACATCGCCATCAGGACTGACCGAGTATGCCATGGCGCCGTCCGGCGTCACTGTCACGCTCTTTGTCGTCGTTCCGGTCCCGATCGTAGCAAGCACCTCATCGACGGGAGATGTACTCGGAACGAGCACGGTGAAAGGCAGAGCGTTTGAAGTATCCCCTGCCGCCGCTACCCTGACGTCTCCGGGTATGGCATCGAGAGGCACTCTCACCTTCAGATAGCCGGCGCCCGCTTCATAGGGCACCGCTTCCTCATCGTTGAACAGCACGGTATGGTCGCTCGCAAGAGGCTCGAATCCCACGCCCGAGATCAGCAGGTTCACTCCGGCGGCAGCGCTCGGCGGACTTATCGAGGTTATCTGCATCACCGGCTTTGCCTGTGTGAAGAACTCGGAGACACCCGGCGTGGTCAACGGCCCGCCCTCTGCATCCTGCACCCCGCTCGTATACTCTACGAGGTAAAAGGCGTTGTAGTCGAGGGGAGCTGAAGGCAGAAGCGCCACCTTCCTGTTGCTGTCGGCGTAACCGTTCAGGGCCGTCACGGGTGTCGCCGCTCCATCGACGTGCAGATAGAACGTGCTGCTTGTTATCGTCGCCGGATCGACCGGCCTGTTGAAAGTCACCTGTACCCCGGTCGTTACGCTTACGCCGTTCTGGAACGGGAACGGCAGCACCTGCGCGACCGAAAGGGGCAGTGTCCCCGGATCGGCTATACCGTTCGCCTCGAATGTCAGCGGAGCCCGATCAAGTCCCTCTGCCTGGACATTGGCATGCTGCAGGCCCTCGGTTGCACCGAGAGTCCATTCGACCGAGGCATATCCCGTCACGTCCGTCGCAACGACTCTAGATATCACCCCACCCGCTGCAGCCGGGAAGTAACCGTTTTCAGCATTGAACGTGACCGGAACACCTTCAACAGGGATTTCTGATCGTCACCTGTCACCAGTACCTGCAGCGGGGCAGGCAGGATCTGGTCGACCACTCCGGTCTGCAGGTTACCTGAATTGATGATAGATGTATGCCGCATCGGTGTAATCATATATATAGATGCTGTCGGGGAAGACGCCTGATACATACAGCCTCGATCCGTCAGGCGTATAGGCGAAATCGGTGACCAGCATGACCGACATATCAAGCAGTCCCCCCAGTATCGTATCGGGATAGGCTGTAAGGTCGATGTTGTAATATCCACCCTGGGTTATCTGGACCATCGCCCTGTCACCTCTTCGGTGAGACATCGATCTTCTCAAGGTTGTTATAGCGTGAACCCACAGGTATCTCGATCGGGTCAGGGTCGAGAATGGGAAAAGCAGGATCGCTCGTATCGATCGTGAAGAGCTCCCTCTTCTCGTATACCCAGTCAATATTTACCGTCAGGACCTTGCATTCGGACCCGTCAGGCAGGAAATCGAGGTCCTGTCCGACCGGATGCCGGTGCTCCGGGGAAGGTCACGTATCCGACCAGGGTCAGGTAGTGCAGGCTTAGCGGATCGATATCGAGGACCTGGACAGAGTTCGAGCCGGAATCAGTGAGATAGGCGTGCGTGCCGGATGGATGGAACGCTATACCCGTACACCTGTCTCAGATCGAGAGACTGTCAGAATATCGTACTCCGTCGTCGAGCCTGACCTGATATCTATGACAAATACCACGCCGACCTCGAAGTCGGTCGCCAGAAGAAGTTCCCCGTCGGGACTGACCTCTATCCGGTTGATCCGTCCGATATAGTATCCCTGCTCGTTGAAGTGGATCTCACCGACAGGCTTCCCGTACGTATCCCGAGTGATCGGTTCACGTTGTAGGCCCTGATGTATACCGAATCACTCGGAACCGCGGCGAAGGCCCGTTCGCCGTCAGGAGTAATCGTAACGTCAGCGACTTCGTCAGCAGCCAGTCGGAAAGCTGTTGATCAGGGTATTGAAGTAGGGGCTGTCCGGATCGATATCGATGATACCTATCTCTCCTGTCGATCCTCCCACCACGGCAAAGTCACCCGTGGGCGAGATTGCGAAGGCATCCTCGAGTTCCCAGGCAGCTGAATGCTGGAACCTGCCGGCCAGCCTCTGCCGCTGCGTACCGCTGTATGCATCGAGTATCTTCATATATAGAGAGTTGGATATCTGTGCCGCCGGAGGATCTCTCACCGGGAAGCACGACGACAGGAGGATTGTACACGATATCGACCGGCCCGGTCAGGGCCGAGTCGGGAACGGTCACTGTAATAGCCGTACCTGTCGTTCGTTCCGGCTGCACGGAGACAAAGTTTCCGGCAAATCCGGAGAATCTCACCCTCAGGTCCGCAGGATCCGTTCCGTACCCGTCACCTGCAAGAACCACTTTCGTTCCGGGGATCGCGGCACGCTGCGACATACTCCTCAGTGTCGGCCCGAGGCCGATCGTTGTGACGACGAGCTGCTCTGAGCTCTCGATCATCGAGAATGCGTAGAAGCCATCCGGTGAAAGTGCGATATCGACCGGACGGGGATCCTGCGTGACAGTGGCCACAACGCTGCGGAAAGTACTTCGCGTCCTCGTTGAGATCGATCACGTCGAGAATGTTCAGCTCGCGGTTTGCCGCGTAGATATACGATCCCGCGGGCGTGATGGCCGCTCCCCTGAGCGATCCGCCCGTATTGATGTCCTGCACCTTGAAGAGTCCGGCCAGTGATACGACCGTCATATTCCCGTCACCGCCGCTCACATAAGCCCTCTGACCCGCCGGATCGATCGCGAGGTCCCTCGGATCGACATTGACGGCGAATGAAGCGAGCAGCGTATCGGGACCGAGATCGTATGGCAAGGAGCCTGCCGGTGCCGGTCAGCGCGACCAGTCTGTCTCCCGGAAGGATCGATCACATCTTTCCTCTCAGCGAGGTCTCATCGGGGATGATCACGCCTATCTGCTCGTTGAGCGTCTCGCTGTCACGGATGGATATCCCAGACCTGGATCTCATCCTCGTCGGTCGGGATATACGCCTTCTCTCCACCGGGATCTATAGCTATCCCCAGCGGCCCGGCATCCATGTCGAGCTCATAGACCACTGTATTGAAGAGTCCGACATGAGCCGGATCGGTATCGATCACGTAGATCTTCTCGTTCGCAGTGCTGACGCCGTAGGCCGAGGAACCATCGGGAGCTGAGATCGATATCATCCAGTCCTCCCGGTATTCCAATAGGGATGACGTCGAGATAATCATCGAGGCCCGGGATCCGCAGCGACTGCTGCCGCTCCGACATCGGTCGCGACATAGACCTAGCCACCGTTCGAGGTGACCTCTATAGAACGCGGCGATGCTTCCAGCTCCGTGACGCCGGTCTGGAATCCGCGGGCTATCTCATCCTGGGAGAGGATCGTGAACGTCGGCCCACCTACGGTCTCTACTCCGTTATTTACCGAGACCTCGCTTGTGATAGCGCCGGAAGGCACTGTCACGACCAGTCGGTATGGCGAAGCGTCCGTTATCGTTGCCAGCTCGGCGCCGAACATCACTGTGTTTCCAGCGGGCCACGAGTCAAATCCAACACCACTGATAACAACTACCGATCCCGCTACACCCTTGTTCGGTGTGAGATTTGTGATCGCCAGCGGCGGCACCGGTTCGGTAGTAAAATCCGATTCGTAATCGGCCGGCAGGCCGTTGCCGAACTTGTCCTGAAGGCCGGTCTCCAGTGTAAGGTCGTACCTCTTGTCGAACTGGAACGGCGAGCTCGGTGTGAACGCCAGCACGGAGTCGTCGTTGAGAACGGCGACCGAGCCGGGGACGAAGTTGCTGTCCTCGTCCATCAGGACGAAATTCCCCGAGATCGTCGTGTAATCGATCGCCTCATCGAAGGTGATCTTCACCGCCGCGTTTATGAGAACGCCGTTCGAACTCGTAAGCGGGGTGATCGACACGACCGTCGGAGGCGTCGAATCGATGTTGGTGACGAGGTCGATGTTGATCGCTGACGATCCGCCCGACACGGCCACCGGATCCTGGTCGGTCACGTTATCACCGTTCGATTCGGCAATATCCCAGTACTCGGGCAGGAAAAGCTGCTCGGCGGTTGAATCGACGAGCGCGTTTATGTAAGCGGGGAGGAGATATCCGATCGACGACGTTCCATCGAGGGGATGGATCCCGACATAATAGCTTCCATCGGCCAGGCCGACGAAAGAGTAACTGCCGTCGGGGAAAGTATACTCGCAGGCGACGGTGTCTCCACCGGCCGCGTCAATAGCGAAGACTGCCGCGCCGGGAACGCCTTCGCCTGACTGGCCGTGGGTCACCTTTCCCTCAATACGGTTGGCGTTCGCGAGAGCGGTCGGATCGCCGTACGCCTTGAAGAAGGCATGAATATCCTCGGCCTCGAGTGTAGTGGCTGTCGTACCGTAAGGCAGCACATAGAACATCGTCGATGTCCTGACTGCCGAGTGGGCGATACCGAAGAGGTGCCCCGCCTCGTGCGTGGCGATGCTCTGGATATCGAGGCCCGAACCCGCCGATGGGGTACTGAGGCTCATCAACGGATTGAAGATCATGTCCGCGTCGATGATCTGTCCCGGCCTGTAATAGACAGCGTTATGCGTCGAGTCGACTGTAAACGAAGTAGAGATGCCGACCGCCAGGACGCCCGAAGGGAACGGGTACTCGTCGTCCCTGAAGGTGATCATGTTTACAAGATCGATCGCGTCGGCATCCTCCTGGGCGGTCGTCCCGCCGTATGACACGGAGAAGTCGACATCGGGAATGGCGCCCCAGGCGTCCATGCCGTTCTGTATCGCGGTAAAATCACTGCCGTCCCCGATACCCGCTGCTCCGTCTTCCTGTATGTAGTAGACGAACGGAAGGTCCGACGCTACCCAGAATTCGGTGTGCCGCGCACTGACCGGGTCGTCGATGCACCCGTCGCCATCGCGGTCGAAAAAGGACGCGTCCTCAGCGGGACACGCGTCAGCCGTATCGGGGACCCCGTCCCCGTCGGCGTCGCCGGCTATGCCGACGAAGTCTCTCATCCCGCCCTGCACGCCGAGACCGGCGGCGAGAAGGATCACTGCGAGAAACAGAAAAGAATACTTACGGTAACTCATGACGATCCTCCTTTCCTACCGGCCACCGAGGGCCTTGTCGATGAATGTTCCCAGAGGGACTTTTTCCGTTTCGGGAGACCTGTCTTCAGGGGCTTCGAGCATCTCGACACCCTCGAAGGCGCCGCGGCTGACGAAGGGACGGCCCCTGTCGTCGCGCTCGATCTCGTACCTGCCCTGGGAAAGCCCGTAGACCATGTACCTGTCGCCGTTGAAGGGCTCGAGGAAGAGGAGGACCTCCTCGCCCGTGTTCCAGGCAAGAGCTCCTTCGACCTTCATCTGCACGTGGCCGACGATCCCGCCGAGCTGGACGACGTTGACGGTCCCGCCAGCGCCCCCCTTGTACGACTGGTCGATCGCGACACTCGTCTCCGTAAATATCTTGGTGTTGCTGTCGTTCCAGTATGACCGGACGCCGGTCACCCTTCCTGAAACGACAAGGGCTGATTCCTCGCCCATCTGCTGCGGGCTTCGGTAGATGATCTGGGTCGCCTGAGCCAAGGTTGTCAGGAGCATCAGAACAGGTATCGAAACCCGGAGGATTGAAGCCGCTCTCTTCATAACCTTCCCTCCCCGGGTGGTTCGTTCAGCCGCCGCAACGACGGCTGTCTTCTATTAACAGGGGCACGCGGCCGGACGGCGGCGCTGCCCGCTCTGATCCCTCAACGAAGCGGTTTCGGACGTACGTATAGAATATGGACAGGATAGGATAAGGACAGAGATGCACGGACCCTGCAGCACATAGCCGAAAAAGCCCTCCCCCCGGATGACCGAATAGTAGTACGCCTTACCGATGAAGGTTTATTTATGTTCCCCGCTTATATATGGATACCCGCTAATTGTATCACAGCGGAAGATGAGTGTAAACTATATTTTACAGAGAGTTATGCTCAGGAATTAACACTGTTTCTTGTTGGGATACATGAAATTAAGAGGGGTTGTGCGGAGGGCCGGATCAGTCACGCAGCATTGCGAACATCGCATCGAGACGGTCGGGGTAGTTTTCCATGGAGATGCTGCGCTCGGCCCACCGGCGTGCGTTCCCGCCTATCCTTGCCGCTTCATCCCTGTTTCGAAGCAGGGAGACGACCGAATCGGCCATCGATTTCGCGTCGGGAGCTTCGAGGTAATCACTGCCCGCTTCAAGTCCCATTCCAGCTACTCCTGCCGGCGTGCTCACCACGGCGGTTCCCATCGCTGCCGCTTCCATCATCCTGATGCGTACCCCGCCGCTGAACCTCAGAGGCAGCACCATCAGGGAAGATCGTCCGAGGTATGGAACGATATCCTCCACTCCTCCGGTAAACTCGACACCCTCCCCCGCTTCGTTCCTCAGTCTGTCGTCCACGCCGTGCCCGACTACTTCGAGCACCGCCCCCGGCACCTCCCGTCGGATCAGGGGGAAGACATCCGAGGTAAAATATCGAAAGGCGTCCCTGTTGAAATCGGAGTGGAACGATCCGAGGAAGAGGATCCTGTCCGATTCTCTTTCAAAGGCTCCAGGTGAAAAAACGGAAAGATCGAGCGCGAGAGGAAGGGGCAGTATCTTCTTGTCTTCATATGCCGCGATACCTTTCAGCACTCCGGCATCCGAGGCGGTCACCGTCAGTATCGTGTCGAATCTCCGGTAGGCCTCGGTCTCTATCCGCTCGAGCCTCGCTGCCTCCTTCTCGCTCTTTATCCGGCTGTCCCCCGTGCTCGCAAGCTTCAGCCTGTCGCGGTTGACGATGTATTCCATGTCATGGGTGACTAGGGCGAGCTTCGAATCGCTGACATAATCGGAGAGCCTGTACATGTGCCAGTAAGAGGCAAGGACGATATCAGCCGACTCCTCCTCGGCGGTATCGGCGATAAGACGGAGGAACTCGGGCGGCGCGCTGTAGCTGACATCCTGCGGGATACCGCGAAAGTATGCGGATATGATGTTGCGCACCTTACGGATCAGTTTCCCCGACGCTCCCTGCCGGTGAGGCGCGACCATCGCGCTGACCTTGATCCCCTTTTTCTCGATCTCCGCAAGCCTTTCCAGGCCGTTTTTCGAAAGGGTCATAGTTACAAGGGTCACCTCATGGCGTTTTGACAACCCCTCGATCAGATTGATGATGAGCCGGTCCGTTCCCCGGGTCACGGGCCAGGGAGTGTACGGTACTGTTACGACGATCTTCATAGTCAGGCCATTATATCAGAAACGCCACGCCTGGGCAGTATCAACTTCTACCGTGCGGCGGTTTCTCAGGTTGAACATGACACAGCCGTATGATATCATTATGTGCTCAAGCAATCAATTGTACTAAAAGCAATTATGTGATTGGAACTGCACCCGGATGCTTTTTAACTCTTATATATTCCCTGTTTTTTTTCTGACAGTCTTCCTCCTGTACATCTGCCTGAAGCACAGGTATCAGAACCTTCTCCTGCTCGTCGCAAGCTACGTCTTCTACGGCTGGTGGGACTGGCGTTTCCTTTCGCTCCTGCTCACATCTACTATCGTCGACTACTTCTGCGCCCTGAAGATCCACGACGGCGGATCGGGAAAGGGAAGGAAGAAATACCTGCTGATAAGCCTCATCGTCAATCTCGGA
Source organism: Candidatus Krumholzibacteriia bacterium (assembly GCA_963836185.1). Classification (GTDB taxonomy): domain Bacteria; phylum Krumholzibacteriota; class Krumholzibacteriia; order Krumholzibacteriales; family Krumholzibacteriaceae; genus JAUWCL01. The sequence continues at coordinate 950,406 of CAWIIQ010000001.1, read as the reverse complement.
ATACTCGGAGTCTTCAAGTATTTCGGTTTCTTCGCCAACTCGGCAGCGAGGCTGCTGGGGGAATTCGGCATGAAAGCCGACATGCCGACACTGAACCTGATCCTCCCTGTCGGCATCAGCTTCTATACGTTCCAGACCCTCGCATACACGATAGATGTCTATCGCGGGAAACAGAAAGCGGCGCACGACCTGCCGGAATTCGCCCTCTATGTCTCATTCTTCCCGCAGCTCGTGGCGGGACCGATAGAACGCTCGCAGAACCTTCTCCCTCAGATAACCGGAGAACGCGAGGTAACACCTGACAAGATCTACTCGGGACTTCGTCTCGTCCTCCTCGGATATTTCAAGAAGATATTCGTGGCGGACGGAGTCGCCCCCCTCGTCGACCGCTGCTTCGATGATCCGGCAAGCTTCGCAGGTATCTCCCTGATCGCCGGAGCAATCCTCTTCGCCCTGCAGATCTACGGCGACTTCTCGGGATATACCGACATCGCCAGGGGAATCTCAAGGATGCTCGGCTTCGAACTGCGGCTCAATTTCAAGCAGCCGTACTTATCGAGAAACATCACCGAATTCTGGCGAAGATGGCACATGTCCCTTTCGTCATGGCTTCGCGACTACCTCTACATCCCCCTCGGGGGGAACAGGAAAAGCGGCACGCGGACATATATCAACATCATGATCACGATGCTCCTCGGCGGCCTCTGGCACGGCGCCGCCTGGCACTTCGTCGCGTGGGGAGGCCTGCATGGGCTTTACCTGTCGATACACAAGATGATCCTTCGAGGCAGAAAGGCCGGGCTGAGTCCGAGGCCGGCGAGTCTGAAGGATTTCATGTTCTGGGCAGTGACATCAGGCGTGACCTTTATGCTTGTCTGCTTCGCCTGGATATTCTTCCGCGCCGACAGCTTCGGAGCAGCGCTTGATTACATCTCTCTGATATCACTCACACTGAAGGAAAGCGGGATATTCATCCTGGCGGTCCTTTTTTACGGATCGATCGTCTTCCTTCTCGATCTCGGCTCATGGTGGAGAAACGACGAGGTCCCGTTCTCATCGAAATGGCCTGCGGCCGTCTCGGGACTGATATATGGAATAATGATACTTCTGTTGTCTTTTATAGGAGCGACTGATGCGCAGCCCTTCATCTATTTTCAGTTTTAAGACGCTGACCGGCTTTCCCAGGCCGGTGCCGTCTTTCTGGATAGCACTGGCAGTCATGGCGGCCTTCAGGATCGTCCTGCTCTTTACAGGGCCTGCGATGGTCAGGGCTACCGACGGCTGGATCAAGAATGAGTTTGGCAACTTTTTCGAGGTGGCGGGAAAATCATTTGCCGGAGACAGGCCTGTATACTTTGCCAGCGGGTCATCGCGCCTCGGGCTCTGTCTTGACCAGAAGACACTTTCGAAGCTTTCGGGCTGCGATGTCGGGAAAGCGGCTCTCTCAGGGACGACCCCATGGGAGATCCTGAAGCTTTTCAACATCAGGGAAGATCTTCTCGACGATATCGATCTGTTGATCTTCGACATGCAGGTCTACCAGTTCAACGACAACTGTCCGACGAGGTTCAGGCGCGGAAACAACCTCAATATCTTCTCTTCCTGGAGTGAAAGAACGGCTCTGAACGGTAACTTCTTCGCTTTCGAGATGGCTAAGGACCTGTGGCCCGTGCACCGCGAACGCATGGACTTCGAGTCTGCGGTGACCCTGCGCATGACCGTAGAATCAGAAAAAGCCACGTTCAAACCGATGGACGCCAGATGGGCCGCGTTCAAGATCAGCAGAAGAATGAAGGAAAGGTATAAGCGCGATTATTTCAAGCCGGCTACCGTCGCTAAAAGACACATGAACGACTTCGAGTACTCGGTATTCATGGAAACAGCCGTCCACCGCCTTATAGATCTCTGCAAGGCAAATGACATTACCGTGGTTGTAATCATACCCCCCGCCTCACGGGAATTCGTCAGAATTCTCAGGAAGAACTACCCGGACGGGTATGGACGCTTCCTCTCTTTCGCCAGATCGCTGAACGGAAACGGCGTCCACTCTTTCATAGCCGAGACTCCAGGCAATATCGGTGAAGGGGAAAACGGTTTCTTCATGGATTACGGTCACATGACCGGTGAAGGCGCGACCAGATACACGAAGTGGCTGGCACGTACTATGAAGAAAGCCGGCGCTATCTGACCCCGCATAAATATGCGGGGGTATCCCCCCTATACTCTCTTTTTCACTCTGAAACCGCATAGTCATGCGGCTTACGTACCGGCCGGTCTCAACTAAAATCAGGACAAGCGGCGAAAGGAAGCAACGCTTTCCTTTCAAACACTCATTTCATTTATTGCGGGGGGGTAGTAAATGACCAGATTTACTTCCATCTTCATGGTCCTTGCGCTGATCTGTGTTTCAGCCATCGGCTGTGGAGAAGACGATCCGGCGGCGCCCGATCCCGAACCTGAAACCACGGGAACGGTCGTCGTCGACAGGAGCCCGAACACCCTGAGCTGCACATGGCAGCTGACGGGACCTGACAGTTACCTTCATAACGGAACGGGCGACGAGACACTTGAGGACCTCGAGCCCGGCGACTACACGCTCACCTGGACAGCGATGTCCGGGTGGAACAGCCCGAGTCCATTGTCAGAGATGAAAACTGTGACGGCCGGCCGATACGACCACCTTTACCGGCACCTACGTACTGCAGGAAGGCTCGATCACGGTCAATCCCGAGCCGAATACGATCGACGCTCCATGGACATTGACCGGCCCGAGCAGCTACAGCCACAGCGGCACAGGCGACGAGACGATTCCCGGCCTTACTCCGGGTTCGTACACGATAACCTGGGAGGCCGTTACGGGATGGGATCTTCCCGATCCGGCCACCGAGATGCTCGCCCTAACCGACGGGGGCACGGTGACCTTCAACGGGACTTACACCGAACAGACTGCGAGCACCGGGACTGTCCGCGTCCAGCCGCAGAACGCCACCGATGCTCCATGGCACCTCGACGGCCCGGCCGGCTACAGCCACGACGGGACGGGATACGAGGAACTGCTCGACATGGCCGTCGGCGAGTACACGGTGACCTGGGGTGAGGTATCTGGATATAACACGCCCTCGCCGGATAGCAAGACATTAACCGAAGGCGGAATCATAACCTTCTATGGGATCTTACGCGGCCCAGGTTTCGGACCTGTATATCGATGCCAATCCCGACGCGATCGACGCGCCGTGGCACATCGACGGCCCGGATGGATGGACCGCCGATCGTTCCGGTGACCGTACTTATGTCGACAGGCCATGGGGAGAGTATACGATCACCTGGGGCGCGGTTTCCGGATGGAACCTTCCTGATCCTGCAACGGAGACGATGACCCTGGACGGGACCCCCAATCAGACCTTTACAGGGAACTACACCCAGGAATGGACCCCCGAGATGGTCCTTATCGCTGGCGGCAAGTTCGAGATGGGAAGCCCGGTGGCGCGAGTTGGGCCGCAGGGACGACGAGACCCAGCACTGGGTGCAGGTCAGTTCCTTCCATATGTGCGTGAACGAGATCACCCACTCCCAGTATCAGTCAGTCGTTCCGGAGCACGCATATAGTGAAGGGTATGAAAACCGTGCGGTATACAATAAAGGCCGCATGGACTGGTTCGAGTTCTGCAATGCGCTGTCCACAGCGGAAGGATTGTACCCCCTGCTATACGATCATCGGAACAGATCCCGACGGTGACGAGGTGACATGCGACTGGAACGCCAATGGATACCGCATGCCTACGGAAGCGGAGTGGGAGTACGCCTGCAGGGCGGGCAGCACGACCGCATTCGCCAACGGTGAGATCACGAACGAACTGTGCGACGATCCGGTACTCGATCTGATCGCCCGTTACTGCGGGAACGATCCGCACCCGAATTACGAGACCCGTACGAAGATCCCCAACGACTGGGGGCTGTACGACATGCATGGTAATGCCGGTGAACATGTCTGGGACCGTTACGGCCCGTATGGAACGGGGACCTTCGAGAGCCCCGATATCGATCCCACAGGGCCCGCTACAGGCACCTACTATGTCTTTCGCGCTTACGCGAGCGGCTATGCCAGAAACCATCGCTCCGCTATCCGCCCCTGGAGCGGAGGGCCTTATCATGGGATGCGTCTTGTGAGAAAGGCAGATTAAAAAGATCCCCGCATGCTCGGCCGAAAGGCTGAGTGTACACAGGAAAGCCGCTTCCGGGAAACCGGAAGCGGCTTTTTTCAGGGTCGATCGACCGGCTGTCTCCGGCTAGATCAGTCCCTTTCGGATCGCTTTCGACACTGCTGCAGACTGGGAGTGGACCTCGAGTTTCTGGTAGATGTGCCTTATATGATAGCGGACCGTGTCGACGCTGATAAAGAGCGAGTCGGCCACTGACACGTAGCTCTGGCCGTCGGAGAGCCCCGAAAGAACCTCGGTCTCACGTTCGGTCAGCTGCACATCCGAGTCTCCCGGATTAACGAAGTTCTTCTGGAAGAGATTGACGACCCGGCGGGCGATATTCGATGACATCGGCGAGCCGCCCTCGTGAGCCTCCTTGACCGCCTCGATCAGGCGGGCCGGCGGAGTGTTCTTGACGAGATAACCGGACGCGCCCATGCAGAGCGCCTGGAAGATATTCTCATCATCCTCGTAAACGGACAGGACGATGATCACCACTTCGGGCAGTATCTTCTTCACTTCCCTCGTACCCTCTATGCCCGACATCCCCGGGAGCCCGATGTCCATGAGGATCACGTCGGGCCTGTCCGCCTCGAGCTTCGCGAGCATATCCTCGCAGTTGCCGTAATCGGCGACGCATTCGATTCCCTCGGTAGTACCGAGCAGGACGACCAGTCCCTCGCGGATAGGCTTCTTGTCCTCGACTATTACAATCCTCGTCATGAATGACTCCTCCTCCGGTTCCTCGCACTTACAAACGGATTGTATACAAAGAGGGAATCTATATCAATCGCATGAATATGTAGTATTCAGACATTGTCCCGGAAAGCGAAGATGCTTGTTTAACAGACGAAAAATGTCTAGAATCGGAGCCATAGGTGTAATGTCAGGGGAAACAGCCACCAATTCCGGAGATTTATGGATTTCCCATCCCGAAAAAGCACGATACTGACGATCTGCACAGTGCTCCTCGTCCTGTACTGGTCCATGCCTGCTCTCTCTCGGCAGAGCATGCAGTTCAAACGTTTCTCTATAGAGCAGGGCCTTTCCCAGTCGACGGTAGAGACGATTGTCCAGGACCATGCCGGTTACATGTGGTTCGGCACGGAGGACGGCCTTAACCGGTACGACGGCTATGATTTCACCATTTTCAGGAACGATCCGGATGATCCGGCATCACTCTCCGACAACAATGTCTGGTGCCTCTTCGTGGACAGTGATGGATTTCTATGGGCCGGCACCTATTCGACAGGGCTCAATCGATACGATCATGAGAGCGGGACCTTCACCCGCTACCTCCACGATTCAGGGAATCCGAACAGCATCAGCAGCAACCGCATACGTTCGATAAACCAGGACCGGTCCGGGAATATGTGGATCGGGACGCGGGATGGCGGACTGAATATGCTCGCGCCGGGCAACGGAGGATTCAGGAGATTCATTCACGACGGGGATTCAGAAAACAGCCTGGCCAGCGACAATGTCAGATTCGTATGTCCGGATTCAAGCGGCATCCTGTGGATCGCAACAAGTGCGGGCTTCGACCGTTTTGACATCCACAGTGAAATATTCACACACTATCGGTCGGGTGACCCCGGATCCGGTTCACTTGTTCATGATAATGTCAGGCATATCCTCAGGGACCGCTCGGGAATACTCTGGATATCGACGATAGGAGGCCTTTCCCGCTTCGATCCGGGATCGGGACAGTTCGTCAATTACCTTCACGATGATGACGATCCGGGCAGTATCAGCACCAATGATTTGAGGAAAGCCTACGAGGACAGGCGGGGCCGGTTGTATTTCGCGACTGTCGCGGGAGGATTGTGCCTTCTCGATCGTGAGAAAGATGTATTCAGTTCTTTCAGGCATGATCCTGCGGATCCGAGCAGCCTGGGGAGCAGCAGTATCAGATCGATCTGCGAGGACAGGAGTGGAATGCTGTGGACCGGCCACTCCGGAGGCGGTTTGAGCGCATCCGATCCGGGCACAGCAAGGTTCCGCCATTACATCCATGATCCCGCGGATCCGAACAGCCTGAGTGACAGGATCCTCTGGTCGGTCTCCTGTGGTCCCCGCGGCGATATCTGGTTCGGCACCAATACGGGGGATCTGGACCGCTACGGCCGGAAAACGGGTAAATACAGACATTACAGCCAGATCCCGGAGAAGCGGCCTGATGGCAGAAAGGGGAATATTCGATCCCAGCACTGGGATGATGAAGGCAGGCTCTGGTTGAGCAGTTACAGGAATGGTGTATATCGTTTTGATCCGTCAGATAACAACAGCTTTTTTTTAAAACATGATTCTGAAGATCCGAATTCTCTCAGCAGCAACGTAGTCCGCGATATCTACCTGGACAGTGACGGCGATATATGGTTCTGCACAGAATCCAGAGGACTCGACCACTACGTTCCGGAGACCGGTACCTTTACGAATTTCAACTCCCGCCCCGGCGATTCCGGAAGTATCAGCAGTTACAAGACAATAACTATCCTTCAGGACAGCAGAGGAATCTTCTGGCTGGGCACCGCGGACGGCCTGAACAGGATCACCTTCACGAAGAATAAGATGGACCCGTCATTGCCGCCCGTCTCGATAGCTGACATATCCCGGTATTTCCATGAACCTTCCGATCCCCGTTCGCTGAGCAACAGCTACATCCTGACTATCCATGAGGCGAAAAACGGGGACCTCTGGTTCGGGACGATGCAGGGCCTGTCCCGCCTGCGGAAAGAGGACCGGGAACGGCCGGTATTCACGCGGTACCTGGTGAAGGACGGGCTTCCCAATGACGTTATCTACGGAATTCTCGAAGACACGGGCGGCACCCTGTGGCTCAGCACCAATTACGGTATCTCCCGCCTCGACCCCGAAACTGAGACATTCAGGAATTTCGACACCCGTGACGGCCTGCACGGCAACGAGTTCAACACCGGGACATTCTGCGACGACTGACGATGGCACCTTCATATTCGGAGGAGTCGACGGCGCCACCGAGTTCCATCCCGACAGTCTCGATGAAAGCACCTTCAATGCTCCTGTCGTACTGACCGGGTTCAATATATTCGACGAACCGGCAGAACTCGAGCGATCGATCTCCAGCACCGAAGAGATCACCCTGTCCTACAGGGACAATTACTTCTCATTCGAGTTCGCTTCTCTCGATTTCTCAAAACCGGACAGAAACCGGTACTCGTACATTCTCGAGGGTCTCGACAGGGAATGGACCAACGCCGGCACGAGAAGGTTTGCCGGTTACACGAATGTCGGCGCCGGCAAGTACGTATTCAAGGTAAGGGGCACAAACGGGGACGGGGTCTGGAGCGACGAGGTCGCATCTATCAGGATCATCATCACTCCCCCCTTCTGGAAGAGATGGTGGTTCATCACTCTCGCCGCCCTGGTGCTGACAGGCGGCATCGTGATCCTGATCACCTACCGCGTAAGACAGCTTCTGGCGATCGAGCGCCTGCGAAGCAAGATCGCAGCCGACCTCCACGATGATATCGGCGCGGGGCTGACCGAGATCTCGATCATGGGAGAGGTAATCACGCGCAAACTGCCACCGGAATCAAAAGGCCTTGTCACCCCGGAGATAGAGCGGATCGGAACAACCTCGAGGCATCTTATCGACAGCATGAGCGATATCGTATGGCTGGTGAATCCCCGGCGGGATTCACTGTACGACCTGATCTCGAGGCTCGGCGATTCGTTCAAGGAGACGATTCACGCCACCGACATTCATTTTAATACGCAGAATCTCGAATCACTGAAGAATGTCAGGCTCAGCATGGAATACCGGCAGAACCTCTTCCTCATCTTCAAGGAAGCGCTGAACAACAGCCTGAAGTACAGCGGCGCGAAAGAGATATCCCTGAAGGTAGAGCTGTCGGGGAAAAATCTCGTCATGCAGCTTGTCGATGATGGAAATGGATTCGTGATCGATGAAGCGCGCGACGGAAACGGCCTGAGGAACATGAAGGAACGGGCCGAGCGTATAAAGGGTACCCTGACAGTAGGTTCCTCCCCGGGGGAAGGAACCTCTGTCATCTTCAAGGGCCATATCTCCTAAATAACTACTCCGCGCAGAGACGCATGATCTCGATGATCATCTTCAGCGCCTTCTCCATGTCTGCGACGGCGATGTGCTCGTCGGTCGAATGCTCGTCATGCGCGCCGATACCGACGACCGCGACCTCGATCCCCTCGTTGTTGTAGATCGATGCGTCGGTGAATCCGGTGATGAATGTCGTCTCGGCATCGATCCCGACAGTCTTCAGCGCCTTCTTCGATATCTCGACCGTATTCGAATCCTCGGGGATATCGACGGCCTTGCAGAGGTTGTCGACCTTGATCTCGACCTCGGCTCCGAAGCCCTCGACCTCCGCCTTTATCGTGGCCACCATCCTGTCGGCGAGCGCCTGCCCCTTCTCGTGGTTGAGGCTTCTCGCCTCGGCGAGGAAACTGGCGTTGTCGGGAACACCGTTACGGATGAGCCCGCCCTTTATGACGCCGACGTTTGCTGTCGTGTCGGTGTCGAGTCGGCCGAGCTCCAGGGCGGCGATCGCCTTCGCGGCTGCCTGGATCGCGTTGATACCCTTCTCCGGCTCCATCCCGGCATGAGCCGCCTTGCCCTTTATCTCGACGTCGATGGCAAAGTACGAAGGCCCGCCGATCACGATCGTATCGAGGGTGTCGTTGTCGAGCAGGAATCCGATCTTCGCTGTGATCAGGCTGAAGTCCATGTTCTTGACGCCGAGCAGCCCGACCTCTTCCTGGCGGCTGATCGCCACCTCGACCGGCGGATGGACCTCGGCGGTCCTGAGAGCCTCGAGCATCTCGGCGATCCCGGCCTTGTCGTCGGCGCCGAGTATCGTGTCGCCCTCAGAGCGGATCACTCCGTCCTTCAGGACAGGCTTGATGCCCTTGCCGGGCTGCACCGTATCGGCATGGCATGACAGGAGGATCGGAGGCTTGCCCGAGCATCCCTTCTCGGGGAACTTCGCGACGAGGTTGCCGTAGCTGTCTATCGTCGAGTCGGCGCCCATCGATGTGAACTCCTTGTGGAGATACTCGATCATCGCCGCTTCCTCACCCGACTCGCTGTCTATCTGTACCATCTCCATGAACTGATTGATCATCCTGTCCGACATCAAAGATCCTTCCTTGGACTGCGGAATCCGCATGTGGCAAATATCCTAGTTACGCTCTTTCATCAGATCACGGATCTCACCGAGCAATACTTCTTCGGCAGAGGGCTTCGGCGGAGCTGCCGGTGCTTCTTCCTCTTTCTTCTTCATCGAATTCATCCCTTTTATCGCCATGAATACCGCGAACGCGATGATTATGAAATCGATGATGGTCTGGATGAACTTGCCATAGCTGACCATGACAGCGGGAGTCTCCCCCACGGCCGCCTTGATCGTGATCGCGAGGGAGCTGAAATCGACTCCACCGAGAAGCACACCGATCGGAGGCATAAGAACATCACCAACGAATGAGGAGACGATCTTTCCGAATGCCGCGCCGATGATTATACCAACGGCCATATCGACGACATTCCCTCTCATAGCGAATTCCTTGAATTCCTTCATCATTCCCATAACCGATTCCTCCTGATTGTAAGTAATACGCCGGAAAAACTTCCAAACACATCATTGCCCGATAATGGTCCTCCTGTGCCGGATGCCGGATGTCCGACCCGGAGCAAAACTGATTTATTTCGTAATGTGTGGATTCTATGGGGAATCATTCTTATCTGTCAACGTTAAGAATGATGGTGGGAACTACAGGATTTGAACCTGTGACTTCTACCGTGTGAAGGTAGCACTCTAACCACTGAGTTAAGCTCCCACCCTGTGGCAGAATCTATGATAACGACTCTCGCTCCGGCGGGCAAGTGCGAATCGGCAGATCCTAGTGAGCCGTCCCCTCGGGCGGGGTCCATTCGGTCAATTCCTTTTTCAGCGAAGGATTATCCTCGTCCTCTTCACTGCTGTATGCCTCCAGGACCTTCTTAGCCTTTTCGAGGTCTTCCTTCCTGACCATGATCCTGACGGCCCCCATGCCGTCGACCGTGAACGGGAGTGCGCTGAACGTCTGGTTAGATTTCATCATCCCCTCGATACCCTCTGATTCGAGGAGGCCGATGATCACCTGGGCGTTCATCTCCCCCTGGACGGAGATCAGTTGGACCAGCCCTTCATCATCCTCTTCTTCGTGTCTTTGCTCTTCAGTCATTTTCCACCTCGCATCTATGAGCCTGTATGTGATATTACTACCGGACCGGGGGTTCTGGCAAGGAGGCATGATGAATCTCGGAGCGCACATGTCGATATCGGGGGGCGTCCACCTCGCGCTGCAGCGCGGAAAGTCGATCGACTGCAACGCGGTGCAGCTTTTCGTGAAGAGCTCGAACCAGTGGCGGGCAAAGACGTTGACCACCGAGGAGATCGATCTCTTCCACGAGGAGAGCGAGTCGTTCACGCCGGGATTTATCATCGCTCATACGAGCTACCTGATAAATATCGCCTCGCCCGATTCCGAGCTTCTCAAGAAATCGACCGATGCCCTCCTTGTCGAGCTGCAGCGATGCGCTGTGCTCGGCATCCCCTATCTCGTACTCCATCCGGGCTCGCACAGGGGATCAGGTGTCGACCAGGGTATTGAGACGATCGCAGCCACCATCAACCGGATCTACGAAGAGACAGCAGGCGACGACACATCGATCCTTCTCGAGATAACCGCCGGCGCCGGGAACACGATCGGTTCGACATTCGAGGAACTCGCCGCAATCATAGACCTTATCGAGGACAAGTCGAGGGCTGGGATATGTTATGACACCTGCCACGCCTTCACCGCCGGGTACGACATAAGGACAAAAAGTAAATACAACGCCACATTCAAGGCCCTGGATGAGACGGTAGGCTTCGATTATCTCAAGGCCTTCCATCTAAACGACTCGATGAAGGAGTTCGGAAGCCACAAGGACAGGCATACCCATATAGGGCAGGGAGAGATCGGCATCGACGCGTTTTCCTATCTGATGAAGGACAAACGTTTTATGGACAGGGCAATGGTGCTCGAGACGCCCAAGGAGGCCGACCTCCAGGATGACGTGAGGAATCTAGCACTGCTGAGGAGCCTGCGCGCCGGAAAGAAATGATTTCGCTTGAGTCAGCGCCTTTCCCCTCCTATACTTCCATTTCCGCAAACACGATAATCAAACCTTCGGGAGGATTCTAAAATGTATGACGTAGCGATAATCGGATCAGGGCCTGCCGGGCTCACCGCGGCTATATACACAGGGCGCTCCGACCTCAAGACAGCCGTTGTCGACGGGATGGCCCCGGGCGGACAGCTGATGATCACATCAGAGGTCGAGAACTTCCCCGGTTTCCCCGAGGGGATACAGGGCCCCGAGCTTATGGGCCGGATGCGCAAGCAGGCTGAGAAGTTCGGAGCCGAGTTCAAGTCGGGAGAACTCTCCGCTATAGAGACAGGCAGCAGCCCCTTCAAGCTTACCGTGGGCAGCGACATCTTCGAGGCGAAGAGCGTGATCATCGCGACAGGCTCATCGTCGAGATGGCTCGGCCTCGAGTCGGAGCAGGAGCTTCGCGGCAAGGGCGTGTCGGCATGCGCGACATGCGACGGTTTCTTCTTCCAGGACCGGGTAGTCGCCGTCATCGGCGGCGGAGACGCGGCGACGGAGGAAGCCACCTTCCTTACCCGCTTCGCCAAGAAGGTCTATCTCGTGCACAGACGCGATGAGCTCAGGGCCGGGGCAGCGATGGTCAAAAAGACGATGGAGAACGAGAAGGTCGAGATCATCTGGGACTCGGTCCCGGTCGACATACTCGACAAGGCTGAGGGAAAGGTCACCGCGGTCGTCCTGAGGAACGTGAAGACAGACGAAACGACCGAGCTCCCCGTCGATGGGGTCTTCGTGGCTATCGGACACGACCCCGCGACCGGCGTATTTGCCGGCAAGGTCGAGCTCGACGACCACGGGTATATAAAGGGCGGAGAGAACTCGACTACGTCGGTACCGGGAATATTCGTAGCCGGCGATGTCGGTGATACGAGATACAAGCAGGGGATATCGGCGGCAGGCAGCGGATGCAGAGCCGCAATCGATGCCCTGAAATACCTGGAAGGTGAAGGCGCCAGCGCGGGATGGTAGACAATGTCTCATTTTAAAGGAAAGAAGGCGCTCATAACGGGCGGTTCACGGGGACTCGGCAGGGCTATATCGTTCGAGCTGGCCCGGCACGGCACTGATATCGTGATCAATTACGTGAAGAACTCAGAGACGGCTGAAAAGACCGCCGAAGAGGTCAGGGCGCTAGGCGTCGAGTGCATCGTGCTCCAGGCCGATGTTTCCGATCACAATTCGATCAAGGAACTGTTCAAGTCGATCAAGGAGCAGTTCGGTCATATCGATCTTCTTGTCTCCAACGCAGTGTCGGGAGTGCTGGGACCGGCTGACAGGATCGGCAGGCTCGGCTGGGACAAGGCGATCAACACGAACGCCCGCTCCTTCATGCTGCTGATGCAGCAGGCAGTGAAGATATTTCCCGAGTCGGGCGGCCGGGCAGTGGCGATCTCATCGATAGGCAGCCATACCTGCCTGTCGGGGTACACGGCCGTCGGCGCGAGCAAGGCGGCGCTGGAGGCCCTGGTACGGTACTTCGGGAAGGAACTCGCGGCGCGCGGTATCGGCGTCAACGCCGTATCGGGCGGCCCGATACACACCGAGGCCCTCGACTTCTTCCCCGACAAGGAAGAGCTACTCGAGGAATGGACGGCGAAAGCGCCACAGGGAAGGATCGCCGAGCCGGAGGAGATCGCTCCGGTCGTAGCCTTCCTCCTCTCTGAAGAGGCGCGGTGGATACAGGGACAGACGATAGTCGTTGACGGGGGCATGACCCTCTGAATTTGACATTTACATGAAACAGCGATATCTTGATTTGTAACGATTACGAAGACAATACCCGAAAGGACAGTAATGGAAGAAAGACAAGATCTTACGACTCTCGAGGTTCTCACGATAGGGATTAAGGCCGAGATGGCCGCGCAGACCCTCTATACGAAGATGAAGGAGATGGCCGGCGCAAAGGAGATGCAGGAGACGATGGACTACCTGATAGGCCAGGAGAAGCGCCACGAAGATTTCATGAGGAAGGCCTTCGCTGACCAGTTTCCCGATGTAGAGGCCAAGGTCCCCAAGAACACTATCGTCCCGATGCCGGGAGATCTCGGCGATGACGCCGGGATGAAGGAGCTCTTCGAGGTCGCCATGGAGGCGGAGCAGCAGGCCAGCGTCTTCTATTCCGATCTCGCGTCGAAGACACGCGACCCGAACAGCAGGAAGCTTCTCGAGTATATCGCAAGCATGGAGCTCAGCCATCTCTCGATCCTGAAGGCCGAGTATCACCAGTTCGAGCTCTCGACCGACCAGGACCTCGACGATTTCCTCAGGGGTGACAGGTTGATGCACTTCGGGCCGTGATCATCGGGAAGAATAATGAAGTGATATATTAGAAGGGGCTGGAGATAACTCCAGCCCCTTTGCTTTTGAACACAGAGCGGGTTAGCCTGGTATGGAAGTCTATCATGTCATCGAGCGCCTTTTCACAGACGGGGCAGAAATCGATGAGGCCCTTCTCGAACATCCTGCATGTATGATACGGCCTGTACAGTCCCTCGGCCGAGTATCCCGCTCCCTCGAAGCATCCGACGACATCGGTGTGAAGCGAGTCGTCAGGGCGTGGGCACCGGGGTACCTTTCCTGATCATATCGCCCCACTTGACGTTCTCTTCGTCGAGCAGCGCTGTGATGTTCGGTTCCCACGGCTCGATTCCCCTGCGGATACATCTCGTTGTAGGCGACCGCGGATGAGTAGTACTCGTCGCCGAGCCCCGCGAAGGCGTGTCCGAACTCGTGCGTGAAGATGTAACCGTCATGCTCGTTGTCCGAGATGCAGGTCGCGTAGAGATTGAAGATGCCCCCTCCCCCGTACTTCTCCTCGTTGGCCAGGAGGATAACGAGGTCATATGGGACCTTCGCGGCGACATCCCTGATCGTCTTGTTAGCGAACGAAAGCATGTACCTGTCGAGATCGAAAGTATTGAACGAGAGTCCGAGCAGGTTGTCGCGATAGACTTCCTTCCTCGGATTGTCTACCCCCGACTCGGCCGACACGCTCTCGATGAGCGTCACGTTGAAATCCTTGCGCCTGCTCGCCATCGGTTCGGTCTCGAAGAAGACCTTCATAAAACGCTTCACGTCATCGCGCAGCTTGTGGATCTCGTCCTTGTCGTACCCGTCGGCCAGTATCGCCAGGTCGACCTTGTTTGCCGGCGAACCGTTGTTTTCTATCGGCCGGGTCCTGAATGCCGAGAACCTCGTCTCGGTTGTAATATGGTAGTCGTCAGGATCGACGACGAGGTCGTATACGTTTCTGAAGATGTTCCTGCGATCGCGCCTGTCTATCCGTATCTGCACGGGGCTCTTCGGCATCGGTATCAGGAGAGTCTCATGGAATGTCCGGGGAAAGCCCTCTATCGCCTCGTCGGTAGTCGCCCACTCACCGAAAAGGGAGCAGTATCCGCGCGAGAAGATCTCCCTGTTCGTCTCGAGGTCGTATACGCGCACTATATGGCCCCCGAGATTCATCGTATCGAGCAGCCGCTTCGGATTTCCGCCCCAGTGCGGCTCTCGGATCAGCTCGTCGAGAGAGTATGTCTCGGTCTCGGCCGTGCCGGTGTGATAGAGGTCCACCCTGAGACAGCCGTCGGTGAAGTAGTCCTTGAATTCGATATCCCCGGCCGCTGCGGGGACTGCCAGGATGAGCGCTATCATAATCATCGAAAACAGGCGCATTTCCTCTCCTTTGATATTCTCTTTCAACGCGACCGAACGACTCCTACGCGGCCGCAACGCTTAATTATACCACATCTCGAGCACCACGGTGATACCGGGTTGCAGACCGTCTGCCCGTACATCACGAGCAGGTCGTTTATCTCGATCCAGTTCCTCTTCGGGAGGACCTCCCGGAGAGCGAACTCGGTCTCGGTCGGATTCTTCGTCCTGACCGCTCCGAGCCTGTTGCATACGCGGTGGACATGAGTGTCGACGCAGATCCCCGGCTTCTCGAACCCGAGAGTCAGAACGAGGTTAGCCGTCTTCCTTCCCACACCTGGGAGCCGGACAAGTTCCTCGATCTCGTCGGGCACCTGGCCGCCGTACTCGTCGAGGAGCATCCGGCAGAGGTTCTTTATCGCCTTCGCCTTAGTCTTATAGAAACCCGCAGGGTATATCGCCTTCTCTATGGAGGGGACCCTCAGCCGGGACATCTTCTCCGGCGTTCCGGCGAGCGCGAAGAGCCTTTCGCTCGCCGCCCCGGTCACCTCGTCCTTTGTCCTGGCGCTTATAACAGTAGATACGAGCACCCTGAAGGGGGACCTGGAGCGTTTCGCTATCTGGGTGACGGAGGGGTCCTTCTCATGCTGAACGGCCTTCCGAATCGGCGGAACTACCTTCCTGAAAAGGTCAGTCGCGCCTTCACGGCCGATGGGGAACCAATCATCTCTTGCAGTAACCATCATTGGACTGGTAAGTTATCACGCAGAACGGATGTGGGACAACTCATTTCGCTTGACCCCTGATAATCCGATTAATATCCTGACGATTCACACAAGAATCTAAAGATTCTAAAAAATATAGAATTCACATTAAGGAGGAGCTGCCGATGGAATGGACATTCACCGATGAACAGAAGATGCTCAAGGACATGGTCCGCAAGTTCGTAAATAACGAACTCAAGCCGATCGCGGCAAAGATAGACGAAGAACACAAGATTCCAGCCGAGATCATACAGCAGTGCGCTGATCTCGGATTCCTCGGCATTTCCTTCCCGCCCGAGTACGGCGGCGCGGGGATGGGTGAGATGGGTTACTGCATCATGCAGGAAGAGATGGGCCGAGGATGCGCGTCGACGGCGACATTCATCGGAGCGCACCAGAGCATCGGCAGCTCCGGCATCTACATGTTCGGTACTGAGGAGCAGAAGCAGAAATATCTTGTGCCCCTGGCCGAGGGCAAGAAGATCGCCGCATACGCCCTCACCGAGGCAAACGCCGGTTCAGACGCATATGATTCGGAAACGACTGCAGAGGACAAGGGCGACTATTACCTTATCAACGGACGAAAGATATTCATCACCAACGGCAGCTTCGCCGATGTCTTCACGACTTTCGCAAAGATGAAAGGCGGCCCGGCCAACGGAAAACTCAGTGCCTTCATCCTGGAAAAAGAGTTCGAGGGATTCAGCGTAGGCAAGATCGAGGAGAAGATGGGGATCAGGGGCTCGGAAACGGCCGAGCTCGTCTTCGAGGACGTCAAGGTCCCGAAGGAGAACCTCCTCGGCCGCGAGGGCCGCGGTGTTGTCGTGGGAATGAAGGTCCTCAACACCGGCCGTCTCGGTCTCGGCGCCGCCGCTCTCGGCGCGGCGAAGGAATGCCTCGCCCTGAGCGCAGCCTACTCGAAGGAGCGAGTCCAGTTCGGCAAGAAGATCTCGGCGAACCAGGCTATCCAGTGGATGCTTGCCGACATGGCGATGGAGATCTTCAACATGGAGTCGATCCTCTACCGCACAGCATGGATGTACGAGCAGGGCCAGAACGTGACGAGAGAGGCCTCGATCGTCAAGCTCTACTGCTCCGAGGCGCTCGACCGCATCGTCGACAAGGCGATGCAGATATTCGGCGGGTATGGATACACCTGCGAGTTCCCGATCGAGAGGATGTACCGCGACTCGAGGATCAACAGGATCTTCGAGGGCACGAGCGAGATCCAGAGAATGATCATCGCCAGGGACGTCCTTCACGCCAGGGATCTCTAGGATTAAAGTCAAATCGATCGCCCAGCCCCGGGACCTCGCGGTTCCGGGGCTTTTTTTCACAGCAGATCCGGCGGAACCCTGTACTGGATCGCTTCAGCGATGTGCGATGAGCGGATCTTTCCCGCCGTACCGAGGTCAGCTATCGTCCTTGATACCTGGATGATGTTCCTTCTCGACCTGCTGCTGAACTTCAGCGTACGCTGAGCGCGGTCGAGGAGATTGCGGGCGTCTTCTTCCATCGGACAGTAACTGTCCAGGGCGTAAAGAGGAAGGTCGGCGTTGCGCCTGTACTCCCCGTGTCCGTTGTATCTATCCTTCTGCATCTCTACAGCAAGCTGGACTTTCTCCAGGATCTCACCCGTCGAGCAGCGGGGTTCCTCGTTCGACTCAAATCTCTCCGGCTCGACCACCATCACCGGTATATGAATGGAGACGCGGTCGAGAAGGGGCCCGGAGATCTTCGACAGGTATCGTTTTACCGCCGCCGGGGTACAGCTACAGCTTCGCGACGGGGAACCGCGGAAACCGCAGGAGCACGGATTCATCGCTGCGAGAAGCTGGAACCTCGCCGGATACCGGCACACCGCACCAGCCCTTGCGATAACGATGCTTCCCTCTTCGAGCGGCTGCCTCAGTGTCTCGAGGACATTGCGCCGAAACTCGGTCAGCTCGTCGAGGAAGAGGACACCACTGTGGGCCAGCGTGATCTCTCCGGGCCTTGCGTGCCTCCCCCCTCCCACCAGTCCGGCGTCACTTGCCGAATGGTGCGGAGCCCTGAACGGCCGTCTCGAGTACGGAGCCTTTGCAGTCAGCCTGCCGGTTACGCTGAGGATCTTGGCGACCTCGAGCGTCTCGTCTCCTTCAAGGGGCGGCAGTATCGTCGCGAACCTTCTGGCCAGCATCGTCTTGCCGGAGCCGGGCGGACCTACCATCATCGTGTGGTGCCCGCCCGCGGCCGCAATCTGCAGCGCCCTTATCGCCGACTGGTGCCCGATCACCTGCGAGAAGTCGAGCCCCTCTCCTTCGAACGTGACCTCGGGCGGCTGATCGAGCGGCCTCGGGGAGACGCGGCCCGAGAGATGACCCGATCGCCTCCATAATATCAGCGCATGGAATGATCTCTATCCCGCCCGCAACGGAGGCTTCGGCGCCGTTCCCTTCCGGGATCACCACCGCCCTGTACCCCATCTCCTTCGCGTGACATATGACGGGCAGGACACCGCGGACAGGCTTAAGCCTGCCATCGAGAGCGAGCTCCCCGGTGAGAAGCACATCGTCAGGAAGGGAGAACTTTGCCTGTTCGCTGGCGTGGAGTATCCCGATGGCTATCGGAAGGTCGAACGATGATCCCTCCTTCCTGATATCCGCCGGCGCGAGATTTACAGTGATCCTGCTTCCCGGAATCCGGAAGCCGTTGTTGCGCAAAGCGGCGCCGACCCTTTCACGGCTCTCTCTCACTGCCGCGTCGGGCATGCCCACTATAGTGAATGTAGGAAGTCCCCTCGCTATATCGATCTCGACACTTACGCCGTACCCGTCGATCCCCACAACCGCACCCGAGCGTATCTCGGCGATCATCACATCCTCCCATCTCCCCCACCACGACCGCCTCGACCGGACCCTACCAGTCGACGATCTCTGAGATGTGTTTACCCGGCCTCTTCTTTCCCTTTCTTCTCGACAACACAGCGGCTGCCGCCATCGGAAGAGCGATAGTCGCGTCGCAGAGGACGCTGACCATCCTCGCGTCGACCGCGATCTTCCCCCAGGAGATCGCCTCCTCGAAGGTGCATCCGCTCAGCCCGCCCCAGTTCGGGGCATCGACTACGAACTGTATCGCGTACTTGTGCCCCGAGAGCATGCGTCCGTTGACGATATTGGTCACTTCGGTCTGCTGGATGAAGTTCTTCGGCGTGCCGCCACCGACATAGATGACCATCGAAGGCTTCTTCGCCGCTAGCGCAGCGGTCTCCTCAACATCGCCGATGACGTCGAAGATCACCTTTCTCTCCTTCTCGGCCAGCCCTATCCCTATCGAGGAATCGCCTATAGCGGGGCAGTAGACAGGCACTCCCTTGCGCGCGGCGGATGAGAGCACACCATGTTCGCCCTTCGAGTTCTTCCCCGCCTCGTCTCCGAGGAGCTTGAGAAACTCTCGCGTCGTATAAGGCCTGTCCTCCAGCTCGTTCATTGCCCAGTTCCCGATCTCCTTGTCGATGTCGAAGAAGACATCCTCGTCTGCATATGTATCGTAGATCCTGTCGATACTCGCGTCCTTTAGTTCCTCGTCATCGACCCTTGTCGAACCGATGTGATGATAATTTCCGACCGTCTCGAAATAGTCGTGGTAGAGGTTGGCGCCGGTCGAGACGATGACATCGATGAGACTCTCGTCTATCAGGGTCGATATCAGCCTTCTCATCCCGGCTGGGACCATCGCGCCGGCAAGGCCCAGCCAGACGATTATGTCGTCGTCCAGACCCTCGGCCCATATCTTCGCAGCTGTCGCCAGTTGTCTCCCCTGGAAACTGCACCCTTCCAGGCCCTCGAGCAGCCCGTCACACGACATTCCCGGCTCGATCTTTATTGGCCTGGTAGGATTCTTGAGGAATTTCTTTTTCATCATCTTCCTTTCGCGGCGACTACACGTGTCAGCGCCTCGTATACAGCCTTCGCCGCTGTAAAGCTCGAAGCCGTGTCCGATTCGTCGGGACAGAGTTCGACGGCGTCCATGCCGATCACCGTCTTTGAGGCGAATATGTGATCGTAGATGCCGAGCAGACCGGCCCAGGTCAGCCCCCCAGGCTCCGGCGTCCCGACCGCCCTTATCAGGGAAGGGTCTATTGCGTCGAAATCGAGCGAGATGTATATCCTGCCGGGAAGATCGTCGATCGCCCGGGCAGCCTCTTCGTTCCAGTTCTCAAAGACCTTCACCCTGTCGGTACCGGCGAGGAATTCAGCTTCCCCGCTCGAAACGCTGCGTATGCCGATCTCGACGATATTCCCGAACTGCAGGGAATTCCAGGCCGCGCTGGCGTGGCTGCGCGGGTTGCCGAGATACTCCTCCCTCAGGTCGGAATGAGCGTCGAGCCAGACGATACCGATCTCCCCGTACTTCATCTCCTCGAGTATGACCGGGGTGATCGAATGCTCCCCGCCGATAAAACAGTTGAATCCGTTGGCTAACATCTCCTTTTCGCGCCTGATAAAACTGACAAGTTCGTCGAGAGTGCGCGCCCCTGTATCGACAGTCGCTATACCAGCGCCATCGAGGTCTACACCTTTCCTGAAGTTGTACAGCTCGATCTGCAGTGAGGCCTCGAGTATGGCGCGGGGCGCTCTGGCCGTGCCGGTAATATAGGATGTGCTCTCCTCCACAGGCGCGGCTATCACGAAAATGCCGTCCTCTTCCGCTGCCGCCTCTTCACCGAGAAAATCGTGCGTCGTCTCCATATCCCTCTACTCGTAGCTGCAGAAGACAGCCGCCGAGACTACAGTCGTCCATACTCCCGCCCTGCAGACTGCCGTCTGCGTGATATTCGTTGTGCGGACTATCTCACCCGCGATCTTGAACTGCTGCTTTTTTGCGTCCCAAGCCTGTTCGAGATCTATGTCGATGCCGAACGTAGACGCGAGCATCGATGCCGCCAGGTCCTCCGCATAGTCGCCGAGCTGCTTCTGCTTGATTCCGAAATCATGGTGCTCGGATATGTATCCGTACCGTTCCCTGTCTTTAGGTATGGCAAGCCCGACCGCTACGCCGATATGCCTGTTCGGTTCATTGGAACTATTTCTGCTCAGAACGCAATGGACTATCTGTCCGGGTGCAAGGTACTCGATACCTTTTACTCTGGTCACCAGGACGCAGTCCGGCGGGAAGATACTGGAGACCTGGACTATGTTCAGGTGTGCGATCCCCGCACTTCTCAGAGCGAGCTCGAAACTTGTCAGCTTCTCCCTGTGACTCCCCGCGCCTTTCGTAAGAAAGACCCTCGTCGGCACGATTCCAGCCAATTCAGCACCTCTTTGGTAAAAGTATCAGTGGGGGGAATTATTTATCCAGTATGTAGCGATGTCAATACAATAAAGAAAGCGGGAAGCCGCTGTGGCTTCCCGCTCTTATCCGATATTACTCAGATTTGCGAAGACCCGCTATTTTTTCTTCTTAGCTTTGGTCTTCTTCTTGGCTTTGGCCTTGGTCTTGGGCTTAGCTTTAGCCTTGGTCTTGGGCTTAGCTTTAGCCTTCTTCTTGGCCTTAGCCTTCGGCTTCTTCTTAGCTTTGGCTTTGACCTTCTTCTTGGCTTTAGCCTTCGGCTTCTTCTTTGCCTTGACCTTCTTCTTGGCCTTAGCCTTCGGCTTCTTCTTAGCTTTGGCCTTGACCTTCTTCTTGGCTTTAGCCTTCGGCTTCTTCTTGGCTTTGGCCTTTACCTTCTTCTTGGCTTTAGCCTTCTTTTTGGCTTTAGCCTTCGGCTTCTTCTTGGCCTTGGCCTTGACCTTCTTCTTGGTCTTGGCCTTCGGCTTCTTCTTAGCCTTGACTTTGACCTTTCTCTTGGTCTTAGCCTTGGCTTTCTTCTTGGTCTTTGCCTTCGCGGCCATCTGCCCACCCCTTTGAAAAGGTTGAAAGCCTACCAGCGAACACCATCACCTTCACGTTTCAAGTCAAGCGCAGATGTAAGAGTGAAAGCAACCCTGCTTTAATTGAATCCATGTTATAAACCTGTGAAAAAAAGTGTCAAGACTTTTAATTCTTTTTTTGAAATAAAATCATATTATTTTTTGCGGCATACTTCATAGACAGAAGCACACATTGACATGATATTTTCACGTTGCTATCATGGACGCCGAACAAACAAAATTTTTTTCTCTACCTTACAAAGGAAAAGATCAACTCAATGACAAGTGATGTGACACACATAAAAAATGAAAACACCCTCGTTGAATTTCTTGAGAAAGAATTCGACGACGTGTTTTCTGATGGCGATTCGATCCTCGTAAAGTTGCACATGGGAGAACCAGGAAACAGGACACACCTCACACCGCAACTCGCGAAAAAGGTGATCGACACTCTCGTGGCGCGTGGGTGCAGGCCCTTCATATTCGACTCTCCCGTGGTCTATTCCAGCCCGAGGAACAACGAGGCAGGATACCTGGAAAGTGCTGCAAGAAATGGGTTTACAAAGAATTTTATGGGTGTCCCTATACTCATTTCGAACCGCTCGGAAACGTTCAAGGGCGAGCTGATGGACTATGAACTCTGCTCCGAACCACTCGAAGCGGACGGAGTGCTCCTGCTTTCACATTTCAAGGGTCACATCTGCTCCGGCATGGGAGGCGCGATCAAAAACGTGGGGATGGGATGCATGTCCAAGTCGACAAAGGGCGCGATACACACTGGCGGCGAACCTGTGTATGGAAACGGGTGCACCGAATGCGGAGCGTGCGTTGAAAACTGTCCGACCGATAACATCCGGCTCGACAAGGGACGTCCTTTCTTCGATGTGTCGTGGTGTCCCGGGTGCAGCAACTGTATCATTTCGTGCCCTGAAAAATGCATTACGCCGAAAACGGCGAATTTCGATTTTCTTCTCGCCGAAGCGGCAACGATCGCCTTTGAAAAGTTCGGCAGCAGTTACGCGATCAATGTGATGCAGAACATGACGCAGCTCTGCGACTGCATCGCTGACTCCGGTCCGGTCGTCGCCGATGATACAGGATTCGTGTGCGGAGCCGACATGGTGTCGGTCGACATCGCGTCACTTGACATCCTTAAAAAAGAGACCGGATCGAATGACAGGTTCGCCGAGTACAATAAAAAATCTTCTTATCCGCATGTAGAGGAAGCTGCCCGCCTGCTAGGCAGGGACATGGAAGTGACGATAAAGGAGATCGGCTGATGAGCCATTTCCCGCGACGAATTTTTCTCGCGGTCCTCGTCACCATGATCCTTCTGCATATTGTGCCGTCTGCCCTGATAGCGTCACCTGAAACGACGGTCCTGAAGGGGGTGCCTTTCAGGTACTCGCCCCCTGCCGGATACTCAGAAGAATACATCGGGATCGATATCCCCGTCACCATAGCCCTGGACGGGAAGATAGTCTATTCAGGCTCTTCAGAGGGTTTGAAGGCCTCTCCCCCCATGCTCGAGATCGATGGCCCGGGCGCGCACAGTATCAGCACGACCGCCGGCGGAAAGACATGGGATGTAGAGACGAGAGCGGTAAACGGTCTTCTTTCGATCCTCCCGCCCCTGATCGCGATCGTCTTCGCCCTGGCATTCAGGCAGGTCATAGTCGCGCTGCTCGCCGGAGTCTGGCTCGGATCGTTCATACTCTGGGGGTACCATCCGCTCGGTTCGCTCCTGCACGTAGTCGACTACTATATAGTCGGCACACTCTCGAGCCCGGATGAAGGAGCGGATCATGTCTCGATCGTAGTGTTTACTCTTCTACTCGGCGGAATGGTCGGTATCACATCGAGGATGGGCGGGATGCAGGGCATCGTCGACAAGGTGTCCCGACTTGCGACGACTCCGAAAAGGGGACAGCTGACCACATGGCTGCTCGGGGTCCTGATCTTCTTCGATGATTACACCAACACGCTTATAGTAGGAAACTCGATGCGGCCCCTCACCGACAGGCTGAAGATCTCCCGTGAGAAACTATCCTATATAGTCGACTCCACCGCCGCGCCCGTCACGGTGCTGGCCGTGATCACTAGCTGGATAGGATTTCAGATCTCGCTGATCGCACAGTCTTTCACTGCGCTGGGCGTCGACCGCAATCCGCTCGGCACGTTCGTCTCCGCTATCCCGTACAACTTTTACCCGATCCTCGCGATCCTCTTCGTCCTTATAATCGTACTGTCGGGGAGAGACTATTCCCTGATGTACAAGGCTGAACGCCGCGCGCGTACGACCGGCAGGCTCGCGAGCGACTCGGCCCTCCCGATGTCCGACATGGACGCGGAGAGCATCGCTCCCGCCCCGGGGGCGGCCCCACGTTTCCTCAACGGCATCATTCCGATATCGACGGTGATAATCGTAACTATCATCGGGCTGATCGTGACGGGAAAGTCATCCCTCGCAGCGGAGGGGGTCACCGGCGCCGGCCTTCTTGACATTATAAAGGAATCGAATTCTTTCAAGGCGCTGCTCTGGGCATCCTTCTCAGGGTGCTTCGTCGCCGCCGCGCTGGCCCTGGGACAGAGACTGCTCGACCTCACGCATACCGTGATGGCGCTGGTCAACGGAATCAAATCGATGGTGCCGGCAATGATCATCCTCGTTCTGGCATGGTGCATCGGCAGGGTCTGCTCCGAGATAAGGACTGCCGATTACCTGGTTCATCACTTGTCGGGTCTCATCTCGCCCCGGTTCCTCCCGATGCTCGTCTTCCTTCTGGCAGTCGGCATCTCTTTCTCAACGGGTACATCCTGGGGCACGATGTCGATACTCACTCCCATCGTCATTCCGCTCGTCTATGGAACATTCGCGGGCGAGGCGGGAAGCGGCGCGGAGCTGGACCGCGTACTCTACTCATCGATAGCCGCTATCCTCGCGGGAGCGGTGTTCGGCGATCACTGCTCACCTATCTCCGACACGACGATCATGTCCTCGATGGCATCCGGCGCAGACCACGTCGATCATGTCCGCACTCAGCTCCCCTATGCCCTTACGGTCGGAGCGGCATCGATCGTGTTCGGTTACCTCCTCCTGGCGGCAGGAGTACCCGCCGTCCTCTCGCTCGCGACGGGCGCCGGATTCCTGCTGGCATTCGTCAGGTTCGTGGGCAGACCGGTCGATACAGACTGACGCATCGCCTTGCGGCATTGACAGAAACATCCCACTGATATATACTTACAATTCAAGTAAGTTTTTCTTATATGGAGACCATCAGATGAAGTTCAGGGTCGCTGCAATCATCACCCTTAGCACGTTGTCGCTGGTATTTCCGCAGGCGGCATCGTCGCAGGATATCCTCCTATACGCCAGCGAATACACCGACAGCCTCGACATAGCTGGCGATCCGGTAGGCTCCAACCTTATCGGATGGATGACAGGCCTCGATTTCCCCGGCGAATGGGTCGAGTACGATATCTCTCCACAATCTTACGGCACCTACGAGATCCGGATGGCCACCAGGGGCGAAGACAGCGTGCAGTACCATCTCGAGTTGACCGTGACGAACATACTGACCAGCGAGCAGCAGGTGATCCCCTTCGATTTCACCGGCGCCGGATTCGGAAGCTGCAGCTGCAACATCCTCTCACTCGGCGGAGACATCCTCGGGCTGTACGGCCCCGTGTACAAGGCAAGGCTTACTACCAGTACCGCGGGAGAGTTGTGGGTCTACTCCATCACGCTTCCCGTACTTACCTCGACCGAACAGAGCACCTGGGGCGGGATCAAGACTATCCACAGATGACGCTGCTCCCCCTTCTCCATTGAACACTTTCGACTATTAGACTATATTCGTCGTTCCTGATGTCCGCAGCAGTCCCGAACCGTAAAGGCATGCATGAAGACCGGATCCGATATGAACAGGGAAATAGTGCGGCTGGCCCTGCCCATCGTAGCGGGCATGATCTCCCACACTACTCTGAACATCGTCGACACGGCCATGGTCGGAAGACTGGGTGACGTCGCGCTGGCATCGGTGGGGCTCGGCTCTTTCTTCATACTCGTCGCGGTGCTTGTATTCGGGGCCCTCAACATCGGTACGCAGGCGCTGACCTCCAGGCGCCTCGGTGAAAACCGTCCCGGGGAGTTTCCCCGGATCGTGGCGAATTCTCTCCTGCTCGCCCTTGTCGTGGGACTCGCCGCGTCAGCGGCGGGATTTTTCCTCGCGCCGCGCATATTCTCGGCTTTGTCCCGCGACGCGGAAGTCGTCGCCGCGGGGATCCCTTACCTCGAGATCAGGCTCCTCGGCCTCTTTACGATGGTCATGATATTCACATTGAGGGGATTCGTATTCGGAGTCGCGCGGGTGAGGATCGATATGACCGTATCGATAGTCATCAACCTGCTCAACATACTGCTTAACTGGGTCCTGATATTCGGCAAGCTCGGGTTCCCCCGGCTGGAAGTCCGGGGAGCGGCGCTTGCATCAGTGATCTCTACCGTGATCGGCCTGGCCCTCTACCTCATCCTCGTCCACCGGCTGATCCTCCGCGGAACAGTCCGCCGCGCGGCAGGCCTGCTCTCTTCTGAGATCGTACGCACGATAGTCCGCATATCGGCGCCGAGGGCGGCGCAGAGCGTATCGATCGTCGGGTTCCTCGTCTTCCTGAGTTTCATCGGAAGGATCGGAGTAAAGGAGCTGGCGATCAGCAATATCATATTCAAGGCCTTTAACCTCTCGTTCATGATAGGGATGGCGGTCGGGGTCGCCTCCGCGACACTGGTCGGCAGGAGTCTCGGCGAGGGAAACGAGAGACTCGCGTCACGTTACGGATGGAGATCGGCCCTTATCGGCTCGGTGCTGATGGGAATAACAGGCACCCTCTTCATGTTCTTCCCGCGTCAGATCATGGGTATCTTCTCGGATTCCCCGGGTACGATAGAACTCGGAGTCACATCGTTCAGGCTGCTCGGAGCCTTCCAGCTCATCGACGGAGTCGGGATCGTCCTCTCGCGCACCCTCCAGGGGGCCGGCAGCACCATGTACGTGATGATCTGCGAGATGGTCTGCATATGGATGGTGATGATCCCCTTCTCCTGGCTGGCGGTCGAGCACTACGGCGGGAACATGACGATTGCCTGGATCGGCCTCTACCTCTACATGATAGTCTTCTCGCTGATGATGGCATGGAAGTTCCGCGAGGGCGGCTGGAAAAAGATCCGGATCTGACCCTGAAATAACTCCTTGACATACCTTTCATATTGTTATATTAATATATGAGAATATGAAAGGAGCAGACTTGGCCGCGAAAAACGATAACGGCACTTTCGACGCGATTGCAGGCAGGCTCAGGGCTATGTCGGACCCGGCGAGGCTCGCCATAATCCATTGCCTGTGCGGCGGAGAAAAAAACGTCTCCTGCATCGTCGATGAGACAGGATACGGCCAGGCCTGCGTTTCGAAACATCTGAGTATACTGCGACGGCACGAGCTGGTCAGTACCCGGCGGGACCACAGGAAGATCTTCTACAGCCTTACCAGCACCCTTCCTGAGGATATCTGCCGAATGGTCTGCAGATCGATCGAAGACACAGCAACAGATCGACTGGACGCGCTGCGCAGTTTTTATCCACGGCGACCGGCGGGGGATCCCGGTATATCCCCTGCCGATCAGCCGCTGGCCGGAGGCGACACGGAATGAGTTATCATATATCGAAGAGAGTCGGACTGGGTTTTGACGAAGCGGTCTCGAAGACTATCGAGGAGCTCGGGAAGCAGGGATTCGGCGTACTGACCGACATAGATGTCAAAGCGGTGCTCAAGAAAAAGCTCGATGTCGAGTTTACGCAGTACAGGATACTCGGAGCCTGTAATCCTCCGCTCGCGTACGAGACGCTCAAGGCCGAGGACAGAGTGGGCCTTATGCTTCCATGCAACGTCATCGTCCGCGAGACCGACGATGGAAGCGTCGAGGTATCCGCTATAGATCCGATGTCCGCGATGAGCGTGGTAGGAAACGAGGCCCTCGCGGGGGTCGGAGCGATTGTCCGCGACAAGCTGGCCGATGTAATAGAGGGAGTGTAGTGAATGGGTGAGATCCTGCAGCTTTTATTGTTTCTTGCGATATGGATCGTGATAATGAGGATAGTGCTGCCCCGCATGGGCGTTCCCACCTGAATGAGCGGAACGTGCGATACCGGGGACCGGTATGAAGATAAAGAAAAGAAGGAAGAAAAGAAAACCGAAGGAGAATAGATGCCGCTGTACGAATACAGATGCGAGACGTGCGGGAAGCGCTTCGAGGAGCTCGTGATGAACTCCACGGAGAGAGTCTCCTGCCCCGACTGCGAAAGCGACGACGTAGAGAGGGAATTCTCTATCTTCGCCAGCTCCGCTTCGGGATGCGCCCCGTCGGGTGGTTTCGGCTGAAACCCCTTCAGATAGAGCGGCGGTCCGCCGCTTGAGGGACTTGCTGACAGAAAAAGAACCGGCTGCCATTACGGCGGCCGGTTCTTCTATCTGGTAGCCCCTAGGGGAGTCGAACCCCTGATTCATGGCTGAGAACCATGCGTCCTGACCACTAGACTAAGGGGCCTTGATAAAAAATGGCTGGAGAGGGAGGACTCGAACCCCCATCGGCTGATCCAGAGTCAGCTGTCCTACCGTTGGACGACTCTCCAGAAAGTACAAGACAAGTTACAATATTTGTTGCGCCTGCGCAATATCCTTTGTCAAAAAAAATCAACGTTTCGCAATTCCGGCGCCTTTTCTGAGTCGCTCGACCGTCTTTCCCTTACCGAGAAGGACTATGACCTGGAAAATATCGGGAGAAACGGTGCCGCCGGTAAGGGCGACCCTGCTCGGATGGATCAGCTCTCCCGCCTCGATCCCCATCTCGTCGGCCAGGGTCCTGACAGCCTCCTCCACTCTCTCCTTGTCAAAATAATTCAGCTTGCCGAGAGCGTCGGCAAGTCTCTCAAGGCGCTCGGGCACCTCCTTGCGCGCGAGATGCGTCTCGACGGCGTTCCCATCAACCTCGTAGTCGTCCTTGTAGAAATACCCTATGTGGCCCGGGGCGTCCTTGAGGAGTTTCAGCCTGTTCCCCAGCGCGGAGACTATGAGAAAGAGACGTCCCAGTTCGTCCCTCTCCGTCTTTTCGCCGTTACCGGTCAGCGGCTCGGTGCCGGGAACGAGCTTCAGGTCGACCGGTTTCTCCAGGTCGACATGAAAATCACCCGGGATATATCCCTCGTCCTTCAGGACATGATAGACATGCATGACCTTCTGCGCCGGCGACATCTTCTTGAAATGCTCAGCGTTGATATATTCCATCTTGTCGTTGTCGAACATCGCCGGATTCTTCGACACCTTCTTGAGCGAAAACTTCTCCGTCAGGGCCTTTCGGGAGAAGAGCTCCTGGCGGTCATCGAATGACCATCCGAGCAGGGCCAGATAGTTTACCATCGCATCCGGCAGATACTGCTGGTCGGCGTACCAGTCGACAGATACCGCTCCGTGCCTCTTGCTCAGCCTCGTCCTGTCTCCCCCAAGTATCATGGGCAGGTGGGCGAACTTCGGCACCTTGTAACCCAGCGCGAGGTAGATATGGACCTGCCGGGGCGTATTGGAGATGTGATCGTCTCCCCTGATCACATGGCTTATCTTCATCCTCGCGTCATCGACGACGACGGCGAAATTGTAGGTTGGAAGCCCGTCGGACTTGATAAGCACGAAATCATCGAGCTCGGTATTGGGGGTACTGAAATCGCCCCTTACTATATCCCTGAACCTCGCCTCGCCCTCTACGGGCATCCTGAAGCGCAGAACGTGCGGTTCACCAGCCTTGATCTTCTCATCCGCATCCTCGACAGACAGCGAACGGCAGAACCCGTCATACTTTATGGGGAGCTTCTTCTCCTTCTGCTCGAGCTTGAGATCCTCGAGCCTCTCCGGAGTGCAGAAGCAGTGATATGCCTTGCCCCCGTCTATCAGCCTGGCCGCGTCGGTGTGGTACAGCACGCCCCTGGCCGACTGCACGTACGGCCCGTAATCGCCGCCGACGTCGGGCCCTTCGTCCCAGTCGAGGCCGAGCCATCGCATCCCCCTGAGTATCCCTTCATACGACTCGCGTGTCGAACGCTGGGCGTCCGTATCCTCTATCCTGAGTACGAAGACACCGCCCGTCTTTCTCGCGTACAGCCAGTTGTAAAGAGCCGTCCTCGCCCCGCCGACATGAAGATGGCCGGTCGGGCTCGGAGCGAACCTCACCCTGATGGTGTTTTCACTGCTGTCAGTGGTCATGGTCGTGCGTACCGTCCTTCCTAACCGGCTCAGGCAGCGGGCCGGCTCCATCCATCATATTGGACGGCATCACGGCTGATAAAAGTTCTCCGTAACTCATCCCGAATTCCTGCCTGGCGGCCTCGTCGAGAGAGGCACCTTCGCCGAGACGGCGGGCAAACCCTGTCACATTCGAGAATTCGTACTTCTCCAGCAGGATCTCGAGCATCCTGTAAGCATAGAAGTAAGAGAGCCTCGACATCTCCATGTCATCTCCCGACTGGATGTACATCTCCAGCTCATCGATGGTAGGAGCAAAGACCTCCAGTGCGGATGCGAACTGATGCACCTGCATACGCAGTATGGGACGCTCGTCCGCCACGTAGGAAGCGGCGGCCTCCTTCATCCATACTGGGACCTTCCCCCCGGAGATCCCTTCGAGCGCCATCTGCGCCATCCTCTGTGTCAATCCTATCCGCGCGATCGACTTCTCAGTGACCGGATCGAAGCGCTTGAGCATTATGTTGAACGGCTCGCTGTAAATCGTATCTCCCTTGATCCAGGCGTAGTACCACCATTCCTTGCGGGTTATGACAGCATATTCGGGGAGGTCCTTCGCACCGATTATGACGACCCTGCCGACGGCTGGCCGGCCTATGCTCGTTGCTACCTCCCTGTACCCGTCCAGGATCTCTCCGAAAGTCCTGACAGCTATGAACCGGGCTACCTCCTGCGAAGGGTACTGCACCTCCAGATCGGCGTTGGCCATCCGGCCGCCATCGACCGGGTGATATTCATCGATGACGAGGTTGTACGCCTCGATCGGCGAGAGAAGGGAATCAGGCACCCTGAAACTCTCGTCATCCATCGCTGAATCCTGCTTCTTCTCACCTCCGCAGCCTGCCGCCAGGGCCATTGCCGCTACGAGAGATATGACAGCTGTCGTTCTCCATACGAGTCTCATCTCGAGCCTCCGTCTTTCTTGTCGTTCAACCGCCGGGCGAAGAGCTTCCTTACTTCGCTGCCGGCCTTCTCTATATCAAGGTCCTTTTCCTTTTCGATCATATCGGAAAGTTCCTTTTTCCCTCCGGCTGTCTCCTCCAGCCACACACGGGCAAACTCTCCACTCTCTATCCTGTCGAACATCCTTCGCATCTCGGCGGCGGTCTCTTTCGTGACCAGTTTCTCGCCGTACTTCAGGCCCCCGTAAGCGGCTGTCCCGCTGATTACTTCTCTCATCCCCGCTATGCCGTGCACTGTAAAGAGGTCTACTATGATCTTCAATTCGTGCATGCACTCGAAGTAGGCGACCTCAGGGCTGAAACCCTTTTCGACAAGGATGTCGAAGGCCTCCTTGATCAGCGCCGGCACCCCGCCTACAAGGATCGCCTGCTCGCCGAACAGATCGCTGAGCGCTTCCTCGCGGAAAGTCGTCTCGAAGGCGCCTACTCTCAGGCAGCCGAGCCCCTTTGCGAGGCCGAGGGCGATTTCACGGGCGCTGCCCGAATGATCATGCTCGACAGCAAAAAGACACGGCAGCCCGGACCCTTCGAGATATGCCGAACGCAGGGCTTTCCCCTGCCCCTTGGGCGCTACAAGTACAAGATCGAAACTGCCCGGGGCTATCTGCCCGAACGTGACGGCAAAGCCGTGCGCGAAACAGATGGCCGAACCTTCGGACAGTGCGGGCGCTATATCCTCTATATATACATCTCCCTGCACCTCGTCGGGGAGAAGGCACATCAGGATATCCGCCTGTGCCACACCCTTGCTGACCTCCATTACCTCGAATCCGTCCTCCACGGCCGTTTTCCAGGCCGTACCGCCGGGCCTCGCCGCGACGGCGACATCCGCCCCGCTGTCGCGCAGGTTGAGCGCCTGCGGCCTGCCCTGGTTACCATAGCCGAGAATGATGATCCTGCGGTTATCGAGAGTCCCCTGGGGAACATCCTTTTCGGTCAGCACCTTCACTTCCGTTTTCCTTCCGGTTGCACGAAGTATCTATAGCAAACGGGCATCGGCCGGGCAAGTAATATAAGGGTTGAGCAGCAGGTTCCGCAATCCCGGAACTGCCAGTATTTCAGCATGTTTCGCCGTCATCTCTCTGCTTTTCGCTTGACATGGCGGTACTTTTTTATACTATTCACTGGTGCGTGGCGGTGTAGCTCAGTTGGTTAGAGCAGCGGAATCATAATCCGCGTGTCCGGGGTTCAAGTCCCTGCACCGCCACCAGTTCTATCCGGAATCTATCATCAGCGGAAATCCCATGGACTGCACAGACAGTGTCAGAGACTGGATCATCGAAAACGGGCTCATAAACCGCGGCGACAGGGTCACGGCCGCGGTCTCGGGCGGGCCTGATTCGATGGCGATGCTCTCGATCCTTCACGGTCTCTCCTCCGGTATGGGATATACCCTGTCTGCCGCATACCTCGACCATCAGATCAGGAAAGGGACGCAGCGGGAGCGGCGTATCGTCGAAAGATGGTGCGGGCGCCTTGGAATACCCCTGTTTACCGGAGAGGCGAACGTCCCGGCCCTGGCGAAAAAGGGCAGGATCGGGCTGGAAGAAGCGGCCAGGGAAGCAAGATACGGATTTCTCGAGAAGTTCGGCATCGTCGCGCTGGGACACAACAGCGACGACCAGGTCGAAACGGTGCTGCACCATCTCATCAGGGGGACCGGGATCCGCGGTCTCGCCGGGATGCCGGTGCGGCGGGGAACGTTTATCAGGCCGGTGATGTGCTGCACGGGCAGGGAGCTGAAGGAGCACTGCAGGGCTCGCGGCATCGGCTACGCCGTCGACCCTTCAAACAGAGACATCACCTTTCTCCGTAACAGGATCAGGCACAGTCTGCTGCCGGCGCTGAGAAGAGACTTCAATCCTGCCGTGGACGATGCTGTCATCAGGCTCGCGGGCAGCGCGCGCGATGGACTCGCCGCCCTCAGCGAGGGGATCGGCAGGATACTGCCGGTCACGGCCGATGATGGAAGCGTCACACTCGATACACGCATGGCCGGCGATCTCTCCGACTACAGGCTATATCTTCTAGTCGACGCGATCCTCAGGGAAAGGCTCGGAGTATATCGTGACATCGGCAGGACGCACTACGAAGCTGTAGCCAGTCTGATCAGGTCGGGACGGTCGGGCAAGAGGACTTCCCTCCCCCATGGGATCGAGGTGACCATCGAGCACGGCACGGTCCGTTTCGAACGATCCATCGAGGGCCGCGGCCCCATACTCCCGCCGGACGGCATCCTTCTTCCCGGCGACGGAGATTTCGAACTGCCGGGCTGGCAGATGACGGTCTCGGTGAATACGGCCGCGAGGCAGGACAGGCCTCCGTACCAGTCGTCAGGAAAGAGCGCGGCGCTGGCCGGCGTTTCATTTCCCGTACGGGTCAGGCCGAGACAGGATGGCGACAGGCTCATCCCGTTCGGCATGAAAGGGACAAAAAAGCTCAGCGACATCATGATCGACGCGAAGATCCCCCTTCGCAGCCGCGGTGCCATCCCCGTCTTCGAGGACAGAGGCGGGATCATCTGGGTCCCCGACCTTGTAACCGCAGAGAGAACACGGATCACGGGCGCGAGCAGGAAGATCACGGCGATCCGCATCACTGAAACGGAATGATCCGTCTCTTTCCTCTGAATTTAAATGTCAAATCCCGCCGGTTGTGCTAGTATTGTCTGGATGACCTTTACGGAAGACGGGATGCGATGGAACAGCATGGATTCAAAACGCTCATCGAAGCCGAAGATATCAAGCGCCGCGTATGTGAGATGGCAGAACGCATCTCCGCCGACTACGCTGATTCAAGCCCGCTGTTCATCGTTCTCCTGAAGGGCGCTTTCATCTTCGCCGCCGACCTGACCCGCAATCTCTCCATACCGCACGAGATCGATTTCATCACTCTTTTCAGCTACCAGAACGGAATGAAGCGCAGCGCCGACGTCGGAGTGATCAACCATATCCGCAGCCTCATCGAGGACCGCGATATCATAATAATCGACGAGATCGTCGATACCGGCCATACCCTCTCCCGTCTGATAAGGACCCTGAAGGACCACAACGCCCGCAGCCACAGGATCTGCACCCTGCTCGACAAGCCCGACGCACGTGAGGTGAACATAGAGGTGGACTACATCGGATTCACCATACCTGACGTTTTCGTAGTGGGTTACGGACTCGATTATCTGGAACGGTACCGTAACCTCCCCTACATAGCCGAGCTTACCACCGGTATCAAAAAAACCATTAACTCGTAACGGGTTATTAGGTTGGACAAAGAACCGGTTTTCGCTTATCTTGATTTCAGAAACTTGGATGCGACTGATTTACCGGCCGCATGAAGGGAGAGATTACGCTCTGCCCTTTCCGGCCGTTACAGCCATTAATCTACGGAGTAACAAAAATATGAACGGTGACGACAAGAACCGTGACCAGAATCCCAGGAAGAAATGGATCCCGCCGGGCGGGTCACCAGGACAGCAGAAACCGTCGAGATCGATGGCTCTCTGGGTCATGGTCATCATCCTGTTCTTCCTCGCCTTCCTCCTCTTCAACTCGAGCAAGGAGAGGGAATGGCCCATAGATTACAGCCAGTTCATCGCTGAAGTGGATAACGGCAACATCGCCAGCGTAAAGATCAAGGGGATCGAGGTACGCGGAATCCTCGTAACCCCTATAACGATCCCGACCGGCGGTGATGGCACAACGATAACGAATTTCAAGACGATTCTGCCCGCCGAGGACCCCCAGCTGGCGGAACGCATCTGGGCAGGCAATCCTGATACCCAGATCGAGGCGGAGTATCCGGGAAGCAGCGTATGGGTGAAGGCGCTTGCCACAGCTCTCCCCCTTATCGCGCTTCTTGTCCTCTGGGTGATACTGATGCGCAACATGCAGGGCGGCGGCAACAAGGCCTTCTCGTTCGGCAAGAGCAAGGCGAAGATGATGGACAACAATATGCCGCGCGTCACCTTTGACGACGTCGCAGGCGCTGATGAAGCCAAGGAGGAACTCCAGGAAGTGATCGAGTTCCTCAAGGATCCCAAGAAGTTCCAGAAGCTCGGCGGCAGGATACCGAAGGGCGTCATCCTGCTCGGCCCTCCCGGAACGGGCAAGACACTGCTCGCCAGGGCCGTCGCGGGCGAGGCGGGGGTCCCGTTCTTCAGCATGAGCGGATCGGACTTCGTCGAGATGTTCGTCGGTGTAGGCGCAAGCCGTGTACGCGATCTCTTCGACAAGGGCAAGAAGCACGCACCGTGCATCCTCTTTATAGATGAGCTCGACGCGGTCGGGCGCCACAGGGGCGCGGGACTGGGCGGAGGACATGACGAGCGCGAGCAGACTCTCAACCAGCTGCTGGTCGAAATGGATGGATTCGTGACAAACGAGGGAGTCATCCTGCTTGCCGCGACGAACAGGCCCGACGTCCTCGACCCGGCGCTGCTGAGGCCCGGGCGATTCGACCGTCGCGTGATAGTCGATATGCCGGACGTCAGGGGAAGGCTCGGCATCCTGAAGGTCCATACGAGAAATATACCGATGGCGGAAGATGTCGATCTCGAGATACTCGCCAGGGGCACACCGGGGATGTCGGGAGCCGACCTCGCCAACCTCGTCAACGAGGCGGCGCTGCTGGCGGCGAGGCGGGACAAGGACAAGGTCTACATGGACGAGTTCGAGGAATCGAAAGACAAGGTATTCCTCGGACCGGAGAGAAAAAGCCGCGTATTCAAGGAAGACACAAGGCGGATGACCGCCTACCACGAGGCCGGACACGCCGTAGTCGGTTCGTACCTCAAGGACGCCGATCCTCTTCACAAGGTGACGATCATATCAAGGGGAAGGGCGGGCGGCCTTACCTCGTTCCTCACCGACGACGACAATTATTTCTACCAGTCGAAGGAATACCTCCTCGACATGATCACCATGGCTCTCGGCGGCAGGGTCGCCGAGGAACTCGTCATCGGCAGGATCGGCAGCGGCGCCTATGGAGACATCAAGACCTCCTCGGGCATCGCTCGGAAGATGGTCACGCAGTGGGGTATGAGCGAGAAGCTGGGCCCGATAGCGTTCGGCAAGAGGGAAGAACAGATCTTCCTCGGACGTGAGATATCCACGCACAGGGACTACAGTGAGCAGACGGCCCAGGAGATCGACTTCGAGGTAAAGAGGATCATATCGGAATGCTACGAGAAGGCCCGCAGCATCCTGACCGAGCACGAAAAAGAGCTTCACTCGGTTGCCGAGGCTCTTCTCGAGCGCGAGACCCTTGACGGCGAGGATGTAAAGATACTCCTCAGCGGCGGCACACTCCCTCCCGTGAAAAGGAAACCGGAGCAGAAAAAGCCAGAGCCGCCCGTTAAGCCCGCTGAGCCCGAGGCAGACCAAGAACCGCCCTCTATCGATGAACCCGAAGATACGATAAAGGACGAACCGGGTCCGGCCGATCTTTTCTCGGATATCGATCCGAAGGACGAGGATCCGGACACGAAAGCCTGATCGCTCAGGAAGGAGGGGCGCGCGGCAGCGGCAGATGCGTTACAAGCTCCACCTCATCTCTTCCACCCGCAGGGCAACGCTCGCCGGGCACCTCCACAGGGCAGGTGTAGATCCGGCCGGTGTTGATATCATGACCCGTAAAGCTGAGACCGTTGTGATACGGATCTGCGGCCTCTCCGCGGCGGCGGCTAATATCGTAAAACAGCAGTTGCTGTCGTTGGGCGGAGACGCTGCCGTTCACAGGGAAGTCATCCGCGGCGGCCCCGGCGAATCATGCGCCTACCTTATCTCTGACGCTAAAAGGCTCGAGATACTCGCGGGTAACCTGGCGTGCCAGCCGTTCGGCCTCGGCGAAGCAGGACTTGAGATCGTCAGGCTTCTGGGATTGAGAGCCTCTCCCCCGCAGGCCGTCAGCCTTCCGCAGGGCCGGCTCGACCTGACAGGCGCTCCACTGATAATGGGGATCCTGAATGTGACGCCTGACAGCTTCAGCGATGGAGGCCTCTTTACCGACCCATCGGCGGCGGCGGACAGGGGTGCGCGGATGGTCGAGGAGGGCGCGTCGATAATCGACATCGGCGGAGAATCGAGCAGGCCGGGGGCCGGGGAACTCGACCCTGCCGAGGAACTCGACCGCGTCGCCCCGGTTCTCGAGAAGATATCAGGCATCGCCGGCGCGGTAATATCGATCGATACCCGCCACTCCATGGTAGCGCGGGAAGCTATCCGCCTCGGAGCATCGATCATCAACGATATCAGCGGCTTCACGCATGATCCCGGGATGACCGGACTGGCCGCGGACACAGGCGCCGCAGCCGTCATAATGCATATGAAAGGGAGCCCGGAGAAGATGCAGGACGACCCGTATTATGATGATGCCCCGGACGAAATATCCACCTGGCTCGAGTCAGCCGCTGTCCGGCTCATCGAAGGAGGCGTCGCCCGCGATAAAATAATCGTTGACCCGGGAATAGGATTCGGCAAAAGATTGGAGGATAACCTGGAGATCATCGGCCGCGTCGGAGATCTCCATACGCTCGGGTACCCTGTTCTTGTCGGGCATTCGCGCAAATCGTTCATCGGGGCGATCACGGGACGGGACAGACCAGGGGAAAGATTGCCGGGCGGACTCGCCGCGGCGGGCATCTGCCTCGATGCGGGTATCCAGATACTGCGCGTCCATGATGTCAGTGAAACGGCTGATTATATTAAGGTCTGGCAGGCTATCAACGGGAAAGGCGGCTCCTTTTGAGCTCTTTTCATTTCAATCTCACGATCGATATGCTCGACATACTGATCGTCGCCTTTCTCTTCTACAGGCTGTTCATGCTCATCAAGGGCACAAGGGCCATCCAGATGTTCATCGGCCTCTTTCTGCTGATCATCGTATCGTTCATCGCCCAGTGGGTCAATCTCAACGCTCTCAACTGGATTCTCAGCAGCCTGAAGACCGTATGGGTGATAGCGTTCGTGATCCTGTTCCAGCCCGAACTCAGAAAAGCTCTGACGCAGCTCGGACAGAACAGGATCATAGGCATGTTCCTGAAGGTGGAATCTACCGGAACCGTATCGGAGACGGTGAAAGCCTGTCAGCTTCTCGTGCAGAAAGGCCTCGGAGCTATAATCGTCGTTGAGAGAGATGTAGGCCTGAAGAACTACATCGAGACAGGCACAAGACTCGACGCCAAGGTCTCGAGCGAACTGCTCGTGACGATATTCACACCCCCCAGCCCCCTGCACGACGGCGCGGTGATCGTCGAAAAGGACAGGA
This sequence comes from Candidatus Krumholzibacteriia bacterium, assembly GCA_963836185.1. GTDB lineage: Bacteria > Krumholzibacteriota > Krumholzibacteriia > Krumholzibacteriales > Krumholzibacteriaceae > JAUWCL01. The sequence continues at coordinate 912,118 of CAWIIQ010000001.1, read as the reverse complement.
TCATCGCGGCTGGCTGCATACTGCCCCTTTCCCAGAATCCCCGCATCGGCCGCGCGCTGGGAACTAGGCACAGGGCCGGCCTGGGACTCTCCGAGGAGACCGATGCTATCGTGATCATCGTCAGCGAGGAGACGGGCTCGATCTCGCTGGCACGCGAGGGCAAGCTCAAGCGAAAACTCGACCTCAACGCACTGCGAAATGAGCTCGTCGCCATACTGGGAATAAAATCCGCGGAGACCGTTCCCGCCGCGTGACGGAACGGGAGCGGAAGCCTCACCACACACGTCTTCACGCCCTGACCTCCGCTCCCTTCTCCTTCAGGACCGTTCCGGCAGGGTATGATGGCAAGGATGGTGCCCGACGGCACTGCACCACCTAATCACAGACATACATGTCAGTTACGCCGTACTTCAGCATGACCGTGATCCTGCCGGACAGGTAAAAGGCGCAGCCGCTGTTTACGGGGCATACGGGTAACCGCGCTGCCTGAGTGTATTTGCTGTGATGGAAACTGATTTGACGGTGTCTAGTCTCTTCGCGGTTCCCTGATCATGCCTCTTTCGACCAGCCTGATAAGGTGCTCGATGACGTCCACGTCGAACTTGTCGGTCTGAAGCTTGAGCTGCTCGAGCGCGTCCCTGTATCCGAAAGCGATACGGTAAGGCCTGTCGCTCGTCATCGCGTCGAAACTGTCGGCAACAGCCACGATCCTCGCCCCGAGCGATATCTGCTCGCCCTTCAGGCCGTCGGGGTATCCCCGGCCATCGAGACGTTCGTGGTGATGCCTTACGAGATCACAGGCAGCTTCGAGAAATTTCATATTCTTGATGATGTTTGCCCCGACCTCCGGATGGCTCCTTACGATTTCCCATTCACCATCTGTAAGCTCTCCCGGCTTATTCAGAATATCCTCGTATACACCGAGTTTTCCGATATCGTGGAGGGCCGCGCCGAAGCTGACCGTCTCCAGCTCCTTCTTGTCCAGTCCCATCTCCTCGGCTATGAGCCTGGCGAACATCGCCACTCTCTCCGTGTGACCCCTCGTATACGAGTCCTTTGCCTCGATCGTCGAGACGAGGACCTTGATCGTCGAGAGATAGGTGGACTGAAGTTCGGAGTAGAGTCTCGCGTTCTCGAGACCCGTCGCGAAAGAACTGCATATCGATTTGAAGACATCCCAGTCGTTGGCTGAATATTCCAGCCCGCTGACCTTGCTGCCCAGAAACACTATTCCTATCAGGGAAGACTTTACGATCAGTGGATAACAGTAGAGAAAACCCAGGTCCCGCATGAACTTGATCTCGCGTTTCGCCTCTTCCGGCACATCATCGTTTCCCAGGTCGAGTTTCCCCTGGCCGGTGAAGAGCAGATGGCTCATCCCCGTCTCCCTGGAAAGCCTCACGGCTCTGAGGACGGAATCCCTTATACCCCTGCCCCCCGCGTAAGAGAGATGGCTCTGAGCGTCATTCGGCGCAAAGAAGAGACAGACCGAACCGATTCCGAGCTGCCCGGCGATCGTGAGAAAGAAGACATTCGTCAACTCTTCGGGATCACGCAGCCTGTTGAGGTCCTGGCTCAGATCGAAGATAGAACGCAGGTCGAGGACCTTTTTCTTCAGCTCCTTGTTGACACGCTGAAGATCATCCACGTTCTTCTGTATCTCATCCTCGAGATGCTCGTTCTGCTCGCGCAGATCCCTTCGATTGTTCGCCTGCGAAAGAAAGTTATCGACCTTCGCTATCATCTCCTTGACGGAGAAAGGTTTCTTTATATAGTCCTGCGCCCCTGACTTGAATCCTTCGAGCATGTCGTCAGGGATGGCGTTCCCGGAGATCATTATAACGGGCACGTCGCGGTTTACGTCACGTGTCCTTATCTCATCACAGACGGCGAACCCGTCTTTTCTCGGAAGGACCACATCGAGCACTACAAGATCTGGAAGGAATTCGTCGTATTTTCGCAGAGCCGACTCGCCGTCCATAGCATACTCGGTATTGTACCCTCTGCTCCTCAGCGATTCGGTGATTATTTCGACCACGTTGGGATCGTCGTCGACTACGAGAATATTACCGCTCAACGTAATGCCTCTCTCAGGAAACGGCGCCTACGGGCTGGACCGATTTTGCTATTTCCTTCTCCATGATGGCGGCGAACTGGTTGACGACCTCACGATCGTATCGAAGACCGTAATTTTCCTTAAGCGTATCAAGCGCTTCCCTGGCTGACAGGGGTGGACGGTTGGGCCTTTCGTTGATCATAGCCGCGTAACTCTCGACAACGGAGATTATCCTCGCTCCGAGGGGAATATCCTTTCCCCTCAAGCCGCGCGGATAGCCTTCACCGTTGAACCGTTCGTGATGGCTCAACACGACATCCACAACATGACTGTTGAATTTCATGCGTCTGAGCATCTCCGCCCCATCCTCGGGATGCCTCTTTATGATCTGCCATTCATCCTTGGACAGTTCTCTCGGGCTTCGTACAATAAGTTCGCTGACCTTTACCATGCCCATGTCCCTGAGAACGGTGCCATATATCAGATCCTTGAAGTTCTCTTCCGGGTAATCCATATTCTTCGCGAGCATACCCACGTAGCGGGACACGATCTCGGATGTACCTTTGAGCATCGTGTTTTCTTCTATGAGTGATATCAGTGTCTTGACTATCCCGAGTGTCCTCTCATTCTCCCTTTCGAACATAAGGGCATTGCTGTAAGCCCCCTTCGCGAGGTTCACGAGGATCTTCATGAACTCGAAATCTTCCTTCTGCATCCCCCTGCCGGCCAGCCTCTTGCCGAGGAATATCAGTCCGGCCATATCCTCGCCCTGGTTGAAGGGACATACATACTCCAGCCCCGCATCGCTCAAGTTCTTCTTCGTCTTGTCGTTGAATTCCATGCTGGCGATTTCGAACACGTCCCGTCCCCAGTTGATCCGCTCTCTTTCGTTATCGCTCAGTTCGATAGGGGAAAGTTTCTCCTCATCTATACCCTTGGCTATCCTGGGCTGGAATACGCCGTCTTTCTTTTCGTAGAAAACAGCGGATTCGACTCCGCCCTGGGCTATCGAGGTCAGCAGGAATATATCCAGAAGTTTCTTCCGCTCCCTGATCGAGTTGAAATCGGCGCTGATGGAGAACAGGGTCTTGAGCTCGAGAATGCGCCTCTTGAGTTTCTTGTTGAGATCCTTGGCGTCCTCTGTCTCTATCTCATCGGCGAGACTGAATGGAGATACCGGATCATCGATCCACTCGGGCGGATCGACGCTCCGTCCCCCTGAATCGAATATTTCGGAGATGATCTCTTCCTCTTGCCCCGTATCCTCCTGGGCGACTTCCTGCTGAGAGTTTTCCTCTGCCTCCGCCGCGGCCGGTTCATCGACGGCCGGTCGATCTTTGGCATTGTCCGCCTCCGGCTGGCCGCCGTCATCATAAGCCATCAGAATGACACCGTCCTGCCCGGCCGGCTCGCTCTCGGGAGAAACCTCCTCCTGCTTGCCGGCATCCTCCTTGTCCCCGACGGCTTCCTCTTCAGCTTTTACGTCTTCAGCAGGATCGGCTGTGACCTCGGTCTCCTCTTTTATCTCTTCCTTCGCTACAGATACCTTGCCTCCCGGAATGGCTTCCTCCATCGTGGAACAGATGTGGATCTTCGTATCGGCATCCTGCAGAAAATCGAGCACAACACTGCTGGTCACGACAAACGTGACCTTGCCGCCGGTCTCCGCGAGATCCTTGACGAATCCCCGGAGAATCCTGGCCACGCCGCCTCCAAGAGATGTGAGCTCGGAAAAGTCGAATACGACCTGCTTGAACTCCCTCTTGAGGCATTCCTCGGTCAGTTGTCCGATCTTCTCGTTTTCGTGGAATCCGAGCTTACCCGAGATCTGGAATCCAGCCGTGTCGGCTCCTCCGATCTCGAGTCTTTCGAATCTGGTCCTTGTCATCTAGCCGCTCCCGCCCTGATGTTAATCCGCGGTTAATACCACCTCTTCTTCCTGAGCGAGCCATCTGTCCAGAACGCTCCTCAGGAAGCGCCATTCGCTTCCAACCTTCTTCGCGGGAATCTTTTTTTCCTTCGCGAGACGGCATACTGTCTTGACGTGCATCTTGAGATACTCCGCCGCCTCGACGGATGTCATGACTTCGGTGGCGTCGTCGTTGCCGCCGATTATGATGCTGCCGTAGTCCCTGTGGTGCTGTTTAACCATGACAACCTCTCTACGCTTGGTGAACTGGAACCAGCGGCAGAGAACGCCGGAACCGTTTCATTCTATACTTGCACGCGTCCGGGCACGCGAAACCGTCTACTGATTTACTTCCGCAACCTCATCCACCCATGATCCGGGCTCCCCAGCCTCATCATCAAGACCCAGGATCCAGCCATATCGATCGAGCACAAGCTGGAAATCCAGTACAGGGAATTCCCGTTCCCCGATGTGGAGAAGACGCCTGGACAGTGACGCCCAGCCGTTCTCCGTTACCTGTTCGATAAGGCCCTCGACCTTCCGGCCGGGTCCGTCGGACAGGATGCCGATCCTCTTTTCCGCCAGTCCGAGTACCACTACGTGGTCGCCCTCGGAACCGACATCAAGCTCATCGGCCGCAAGTTCGTCTATCCTGCAGACAGGGATACGCGAGCCGCCGTACATGACGGACCTGCCTCCCTGGTCGCTGTCAATACGTGCGTGTGACAGATCTATGACGCCATCTACTCCGTGTTTCGGAACAGCAACTGTTATGCCGGCCGAATCTATCAGATGATAGTCGGTGATCACAGATGTGCGGGGGAAGGTGAACCTGAAGCGGTCCTCGCTTCCTTCACACGGCTCTACCCACAGCAGCGCTCCCCATTTCCTGAGAAGCCCCCTGGCCTGAAGCAGGCCATGGTAGAACGCCATGGCGTCGTCCCTGTCTATCTCTGAATCACTGAGATAGTTACTCGCGTCATCGAACACCTTTGCGGTCAGATACGAGCCTTCGCTCGACACATCGATCTTCACACTTACATCTCTTCTGCTGTCACGTTCACTCATCCTGCAGATATCGAACACGCAGTTTTCGAGGATCACTGCGAGATCGGTCGCGGCCTCCCTCTCGAGTGAAAAGTCATCGGTCCTTGTCCTCAGCTCTGTTTTCCAGTTCCTCATCCTGCTCTGGACACCTATAAAATCCCTGAGGCCGTCCATCACGGTCGAACTGGATACCTTTGACCTGAATGTCTTGCGATTATCTCCAAGCCTGCTCAGCATACTCCCGAGCATGGCCATGAAGAACTCGCTCTCACCTATAGCGAGCTCGAGGTCCCTTACCGCTGCGTCCCCCCTGTTCCCGTCACTGAGACATTCCTCAAGCCTGACGTCGATCTTTTTCAGAGAATTCTGCAGTCTCGTTATCGTCGCGAATCCGTCTCTCTCGCCGGGCATCGATTCTCTGGATTCGAATTCATTCCTGCGCGGCGCTGGTTCATCGGCGCTGTTTTCCCGCGCGGGCATCTCGAAAAGGATCTCTTCCTCATCGCCGGGATCTTTCTCGAGCCGGACGCCCGGTTCTGAAGATGGCTCATCGACACCCTCGAACGGTTCCGAAAGGATCAGCTCTATTTCCTGCTGAAGCCCTCCGAAATGCGTGAGGTCGATCTCTCCCTCTTCCATGGCGGCTAACTCGGAGACCGTGACTTCTTCGGTCTCCAGTATTTCTGATACGATCTGTGACACCTGCTCGTCCCAGTGCCTTCCGGAGGCAAGAGATCTCTCCAGAAGGGTCCTGAACAACTCCAGTGCCCGGCACCATTCATCGAGACCTAGCATCCGCGTGCTGCCCTCGAGAAGCCTTCCCGCAAAGCAGGCCTTCTCGACGGGGGTCCTGTCCAGCGGCTGTCCGCAGGCCAGTCCCATCAGATCGTTTAGCTTGGCGATGTGGTCGTTGACCTGTTCGCCAAATAGCTGTCTGTTTTCACTGCTCAGCATCACCACGGACATTCACCTCACAGATTTACTTCTGTCTCATTCACGTACTCGACTGCTCCGAGTTCAAACAGGTCGTATACAGGCTCTTCATCGACCTCAGGCACGACCTCATCCTTCGCGACGGCCGCCGGTTCATGAGCCTGTGGCTCCATGACTATCTCGGGCTCGACTACAGGCTTTTCATCGACCGGAGCGATCTCCGCTTCAGGTGCCGCCTCCGCCTGCATGTCATCCCAGTTTTCTTCAACTGCCGGGGCACTCTCAAACAACTCATCCACCACATCGACCGGCTCTTCAGCCTGTGCTTCCTCCACGATTTCTTCTATCACTTCATCGACGATCTCTTCGGCAGTTTCTTCGATGATCTCTTCGGCAGTTTCTTCGACTATCTCTTCATGTATCTCTTCGTGGATCTCTTCAGGGGCCTCTTCAGGAGCCTCTTCCGCCTGCATGAAAATCTCTTCTTCTGACTGCAGGACCTCTTCTACTTCAGGCTCATCCTCTGTAACGTCGGCCTCCTCCGGCTGCCCGGAATCGGTCTGCATGGCGCCCATCGCCTCCTGGAATCCCGATATGAGCAGGTCCCCGCTGTCATCGCTCTCTTCTTCAGCCTCCGCGGAAACCTCTTCTGAGTCATCCCAGATCTTTCCATGATCGATAACGAGTTCGGATTCATCGATCTCGACCTGCTTCTCGTCCGAATCTTCTGCATCGGAGCCGAAATTCACGATCGAACCGTCCGAAGCGCGAATACGGTCTTCCGGGGCCTCTTCCGGTCCCGAATTAAGTGCCCTGTTTATCTCATCTATGTCGTTGCCAAGGTCCGCCATCTTCTGCTGAAGGGCCCTGCTTCGTGTTTCGATCTTTTCAGATATCTCCTGGATACCACGACAGGCATCGGGGGAAACAGCGGCGACAGACGTGTCACCTGCCGTTGATTTTGCGTTTCTGCTGTTGTCGGCAATGGTCCTCGCCAGACTCTCGAGTTCTCTGCCGAGCTTGCCGAATCTCTCTGCCGATGACCTGACCTTCTCAGCCAGCTGCGCCAGATCCTTCTCGTTTGCATCGCCCCTGGCAGCCATCAGCGCCATATTCAGAGCGAGGCCGTTGCTTTCCTCGGTGAGCTCGTGTATCGCCGCGCCCCTCTCTTCCAGTGTGGCGGCTGCATTCTCTATCGCCGTGATCGCATCCGAGGCTGAACCGGCATCGGCTCCATCGCCGGATCCGCCCGAACCGAGCGCATCAGAGGCTGCATTGAGCAGCTCGACTGAACTGACTATATCGAGTATGTCTTCGCTCGCGCCCGATGCGGTCTCGATCACCTTGCCGCAGGAAAGGGAAGCTCTGCCGGCGGCGTGCCTGGCAGCCTCCGACTGTCTTTTCAGCTCTTCCGTACCGCCCGAGTTCTCTTCGACATACGCTTCGACCTTTTTCGCGACCGGGGCCCACCACTTGCCTTCGACAAGCGTCTCGTTGATCCCTCTGCCGCCCAGTATCGAATCGATCTCGACCTCGAGATCGACCGACCTTATCTCTTCCTCACGGACCTCCATACTCTCCGAGATCTCGCGGATCTGGTCCCCGTAGTTTCTGAGGACATCCTGAAGCTCCGGGTACTCGGAAAGCCTCGCTATCTGTGCCGGATTGGTCAGATCGTCTACGCTGTCAGCCAGAGAGATCATCTTCCGGTAGTCCTGTCCGGAATTGAGGTAGTACTTGTATCTGCGCACAGCGGAAGCGATGACGAAGTAGGTAAAGAGTGCGAGAAGCACTACTCCGGCCGCTGCCGGATAGATCTCCCTGAAGAACTCATAAGAGTCGACGACCCATTTGCTGACATCCGAGCTGAGCCAGTAGAGTTCGATGTTGTACATTTTGACCATGTAATAACCGACACCGAAACTGGTCACGGTGAGCATGAGCGCCACCAGGGTACCGATCTTCCACGGAGAGGTAAGCACGGGTTTCCTGTTTCGCTTTCGCTTTCCCACTTCTATCTCCTTCGCACAGATAAAAAACTGGCTGTCCGACTCCCGCATTGAGCGCAGTCGTTCTCAAAGTCGTTTCCGTTCCCTCGCCGAATCCGCAAAGATTATGCCAATGCTTGGATTACGGAAATCCGGCGTATTTACTGGAAATAACTGGGAATAGAAAGGGCGTGCAAAGGACGGAGAGGACCGATTTGCCCGTTTAGAGTGCGATTTGCAAGAAAGCGCGGAAGAGCGCTCAGGCTATTTTCTCTTCGCTTTCGACGTGATCTGCGAATAAAGGCCGGGGAACCTGTCAGCGAATATATCGTTCGCTGGAGTAACGTGCTTATCTTCGGCCTCGGCGACATCTATATCGATCACCTTGAGCGATTCACTTCGGTCACCAGCGAAGACGAGCACTTCACCCGCGGGGCTGATTATCTGGCTCCCGCCCGTGAATGTAAGGTTGAGCGTGCCGCGCCTTTCGGTGCCTATCCTGTTGGCTGTTATTCCGAAGACCCTGTTCTCGATACACCTGAGCTTCATCGCCTCCTGCCCCCACGGCAGCACGAGGTTCGCCGGGTGAGCGATGATCCCGGCTCCCTTGAGAGCGAGCGAGCGGGCGACCTCGGGCATGATCCAGTCAAAACAGACCATTACGCCGATCTTTGCCTCAGGTGTGCTGACCGTCTTGAGAGCCTTCCCCGGCGTGAAGAAGAGCTTCTCACGGTCGAACAGGTGCACCTTCTGATAGACCTCGACCTTGCCCTTAGGCGAGATGAAAACGGCGGAATTGTAGATGGACCTGGCCTTTTTCTCGGCCATCCCGAATATCAGGTGCAGATTGCGCTTTTTCGCGACCTTCTTCATCTCGGAGACCGTATAACCCTTCAGGACAGGTTCGGCCAGCGAGTTCAGTTCCCTCTGATTCTTGAAAAGGTAACCCGTGTTGAACAGCTCGGGCAGGACGATGGTCGCGTCCTCAACCTTTCCAAGCAGGGTAACTGCTTTCTTTACGTTCTTTTTGACTTCCCCAAACTTGACGCGGAGCTGAAGGAATCCTACTCTCATTTGCTCCCCCTGGAAGGATGGGTACGATGGAAAGAGCCGAAATCACACTTTCGAGGCAGTATATCAGAGTCTCCCCTGAAAAATAAACAGTTTTTCCTCTTATAAGATTTATCTGAATTTTCCATGGCATAGACCTTGCAATTTCGCCCTCCTGCGCCGGATGACAACGTCAAAAAAGCAACGGAGAGGCATCATGGAGTCTTCAACAGCCTGGAGGCCGGTAGGAAGCGGAGGAACAAGTCCTTCTCCCGCCTATTTCTACATGATCGACAACCTGCTTGAGTGCAGGAAAGAGAGCGATTTCCCCTCAAACGATGAATTCTTCGATGAGGACGTCAATGTCTACCTCGCCGGGCTTCTCACATCAAATATCTACGGCCGCCGTGCAGACTCGACATCCGCGGCGATAGTCAGATACGACATCCCCCTATTCGAGACCATGAGCCGGGAGATGGACCCGCGCAAGCGGTTCACTATCTACCGGGCCAACGCCGACGATCTGCTTCTCAGGCTTGGAGTCTTCGATAATCCGGAGGGACGCAGGCCGGGGTCAGCCTCACACATGGCCCGGACAAGGGAGGTGTGGATCGGCCGGGGGGCTGCATACTACAGGCTCGCCTGGGCCTCGGCGGCAGAGACATTCAGACGGCCGACAGCGATCGGCGATGTGATGGAAAAGCTCTCCCGCGGATTCGAGCAATATGTAGGTATCATCTCATCGATGAGGTCATCCTGCCTCAACATGATCCCGCGTATCAGTGATGGCGAGATGTTCCATCTCGAGCGAAACGTTATGGATGAGGACAGGAAAAATGAGGTCGCGGCCCTTTACGACGGCTTTCTCGACGCATGGAACGCATACCGCAGATCGGGAGGGCATGAGGAGAGGAAAAAGCTCAGGTCAGCTGCCATGGAGTTGAAAAAATCCGATCCATCTTTCTCTTTCGATCCGATCGCCGCCGATATCCGCTAGATGCCCTTGATAAAATCTCCGCAATAGCCGAAGACCTTAGCGGCGCCTTCGCCTCCGATTATGACGTGGCCTCCACCTGAAAGAAGGATGAACTTCGACCTCGGACTCGACGACCTCTTCTGAAGGAACTGGTATCCCCTGGCGGAGATGACCGGATCGTCGGCAGCCTGTATCACGAGGATCGGGTTATCGATAGGCCCCGACCCGATGTTCGAACGGGTCCTCTCGATCATATCGAGCATCATGCAGCGGACCGGCATGGCCTTCTTCGTCAGCCCCGGCATGAACCGCCGGGCGGTCCAGAACATGGCGAAACGAGTCCCGCTCATCGGAAAGAGACCCGGAGACAAGAGGATCGTCCCCTTGACGGGAAACTTCTGCATGAGATTCAGCGCTAACGTCCCGCCGAAGCTGAATCCCGCCACGTACGAATCGGGAGAGTAGGCAAGAAGAGTATCGAGAGCGACTTCCGCCTGCGCCAGGCATGCGCTCCAGGATCCGTTTCCGTTGACTCCGCGGCCGTTGCCCCGCTTCCCTCCGCTCTTGCTGAAGATGGCCCTGGTATACTCCACGAATCCTGTGTCAGAGTAGTTCGGGTCGAGGGGAAGCCTTATGCCCAGCACGGTGAATCCCTGCCTGAAAAGATACTCGGCCATCGGGCGCATCTCCTCTGGAGAACCTCCCGCGCCATGGATGAGAAGGACGCCCACCGACTCCTTTTTCTGCATCATCAGGAAACTTCTCTGCGGCTCCGGCACCCCTTCGCGCCTCTCGGTGAAGATCCTGCTGTCGGTCCAGAAGTCGAGCATGTCCTTCCTGTAATCGTATATCTCAGGATTGAGGCGTACCTGCTCTTTGAGCTCCCACACCGCCTGGTTTATCCTCTCGAGCGTCTTTGCCATTATCCGTCTTTCCGTCCGCGGCAGACTTTGATGCACAGGCCGCATATCATCGTATTGATCTTCTCTGATTTCGAGAAGCGCCTCAACTGGGCGGCGCAGCTGTCGAGGTTGAAATTTTCCGGATCGTCATCGATCGCCTCGACCGGACACATCTTAACGCATGCCCGGCATGTTCCGCAATCCCCACCTGCATCATCCCCGCTCCGGGCCGGAAGTTCCATGTCGGTAAGGATCGTTACAAGCCTCACCTGAGAGCCGAAACGCGGGGTGACAAGCAGGTTGTTGCGCCCCATCCAGCCCAGGCCCGCCAGCCCGGCGATCTCCCGGTGCGAGAGATGGGCCCTCAGTTTTTCCCAGTCCAGTATCTGCGAGGCGGGAATCGGAAGGGCCGAGAATCCCGCCCTCTGGATCTCCCCGGCGATAAACAGCGCCGTCTGGTCCAGGGCGATGTTGATCTGTCTGTAATGGTAATTGTATGTCCATGTGGGAGCGGTCAGAACAGTCTGCAGCACCGGGTATGAGAGCCTCATCCCCATCGAGACCGCGTATGGAAGAGATTTCGCGATCTCGACGATCGATTCATGGAACCGGAGTCTCTGCTCTTTGTCTATCAGAGCGGTGCCGAAAAGGTCGATCCCTCTGTGCCTCGCCGCTGTCTCGAGCATCTCGAAATATCTGTCTGACTGAAGTGGCGCGTTCAATGGTGCCCCCGGTGCACTTTTATCGATATCAGGTGGTCTTGTAGTTAGGGGCTTCCTTCGTGATGGTCACATCATGCGGATGGCTCTCTCTCAACCCCGCCGGGGTGATCCTGATGAACCGGGCCTTCTTCTTGAGCTGCTCTATATTGCCTACGCCGCAGTAGCCCATACCAGACCTGAGGCCTCCCATAAGCTGATACACATTGCTGGCAAGGCTGCCCTTGTACGAGACACGCCCTTCGATCCCTTCGGCGACGAACTTGCGCTCTTCGATAATTCCGGCCTGGAAGTACCTGTCGCTGCTCCCGCTCTTCATCGCTCCGATCGAACCCATTCCGCGGTATATCTTGAAGCTCTTGCCCTGATGGTAGATGATCTCTCCGGGACTCTCCTCGGTGCCCGCAAACAGGCTCCCGACCATCACGCAGTCCGCCCCGGCCGCTATCGCCTTTGTGATGTCGCCGGAGAACTTGATCCCTCCATCTGCGATTATCGGTATGCCCGCCTTCGCCGCCGCCTCCGCGCAATCGAGTATCGCGGTGATCTGCGGCACCCCGATTCCCGCTATGACCCTCGTCGTGCATATCGCGCCGGGGCCTATTCCGATCTTGACCGCGCTCGCGCCGGCTTTTATCAGATCTCTCGTCCCCGCGGCCGTGGCTACGTTTCCTGCGATTATCTGGAGTCCGCGGTATTTCTTGCGGATCTTCGCGACAGTCTCGAGGACAGCTACCGAATGCCCGTGGGCCGTATCGACCACGATGACATCGACTCCAGCCTCGACGAGCGCCTTTACGCGCCCCATCGTCTCGCCCATCACTCCCACCGCGGCCCCCACACGCAGCCTGCCGTCCGTGTCCTTGCACGCGTTGGGATAATCCAGCTTCTTCTGGATATCCTTGACCGTGATAAGGCCCTTGAGTTTTCCGTTTCTGTCGACTACCGGCAGCTTCTCTATCCTGTTCTCGTGGAGGATCCTCTTGGCCTTCTCCATGCTTATTCCAAGGGAGGCGGTGATCGGATCCTTAGTCATCACATCGCTTACCTTCTGGTCGTAGCGATCGATGAACCTCAGGTCCCTGTTCGTGAGTATCCCGACGAGAACACCGTTCTTTTTCGTTATGGGAAGACCCGAGATCCTGTATGTTCTCATTACCTCCATGGCCTCGCTTACCAGCTGGTCGGGAGAGAATGTCACAGGATTCGATATCAGTCCGCTCTCGCTCCTCTTTACGCGATCGACCTGCTCGGCCTGCTCCTCGATAGAGAAGTTCTTGTGCACGATACCGATACCGCCCTCACGCGCCAGAGCTATAGCGAGCTCGGCCTCGGTCACCGTGTCCATGGCAGCGGATACGATCGGAATATTAAGGGTGATCTTCTTTGTAAGGCGTGTTCTGAGATTTGCTTTCTGAGGGTGGACGAGCGACCTGGCGGGGATCAGGAGCACATCGTCGAACGTGAGGCCTTCCTTGACAACCTTGATTTCCTTCAATTACGCCGAAGGAGCGATGCCGCTCCCTCTTCCTCCTCTCGAACCTTGTATCGCCTGTCAGCCCGTATATTTATATATGAAGGTCCTGTATTGACAGGAACATACCCTCTGGCAGATGGAGTGTCAAGATTCTTCAGGTTCCAGACGCCCCGCTCCTTCCGGGCCCGCCTTCGCCCGACAGCAGCTCGTACAACCGGCTGCTCGCCGGCCTGGACTGGAACTCGGAAAGGGGTCTGCGCTCCATCTTCCGCCCCTCGAACATCGCCAGATCCTCGATGCCCGCCTCCTCGAGGAGCCTGAAGGCATGCCTGAAGTCCCGGCCCACGTCGGCCGGAGTGTGGGCGTCGGAACCGAGAGTGACGGGAACGTTTACCGCTCCACATGCCTCGAGAAAGAGCCTGTCGGGATATATCGAACCGGCTCCCCTGCGCAGGCCGGCGGTATTCACCTCGATCGCCATGCCGTGCCTGGCAAGCAGGCCGGCGAGCCGCCTGTAATCCTCGCTTGAACCCGGCCCCGGCTCAAAGGTCGTCTTTCGAAGCGCATCGGCATGGGCCAGGACGTCGAAGAGCCCGCTGCGGATCATGTCGGCGAGCAGCTCGAAGTATCTCGGGAATGCTTCATCCGGGTCCTCGGAATCGTACCGGTGCCGTCCCGCCTTGCTGCTGAAGTGCCAGTCCCCGAGGAAGTGCAGCGATCCGAGGACGTAGTCAAAGGGGTATTTAGAAAGCAGCTCCCTCGTCTTGTCCTCGAGGCCGGGAAAGTAATCGGCCTCTATCCCGACCTTGATATTGATGCTCCCGCGGTATTTCATCTGGAGATGCTCGATCAGGCCCACATAATCGGGCAGCCGGTTCTCGAGCATGGCGTGATATGGATCGGGATCTACGACCTTCGGGAGATGGGCGGAGAAGCCTATCTCGACAAACCCTTTCCCGAGAGCCTCGAGGACATACTCTTCCAGCTCGCCCTCGGCGTGACCGCAGAAATTGCCGTGCATGTGATAATCGATCATTGTACTGACAAGATATACCTTTTGCGGGATTTCAGCAACAATGTACGGCCAGATCAGCAAATACGGGGCAGGAGGTCCCCGTAAGGCAGGTCGACGACCCTCTCTCCGCCGAACGACGTCTTCATGATCACACGCCCCTCGGGACCGGCGGTCACACTTCCGATTATAGCGGCGTTCTCCCCCAGTTCGGTGGAGCGCATCGCGGAGAGCACCGCGTCCGCCTCGGCGGGGTCGACGACAGCAACGAGCTTCCCCTCGTTCGCGATGTTAAGCGGATCGTACCCCATCAGTTCGCAGCCGTTTCTCACCGATCCGGAGACCGGCACCAGTTCTTCTTCGATATGGACACATACGTTCGAATCTACGGCGATCTCGTTGAGTACGGCCGCAAGGCCTCCCCGTGTAGCGTCACGCATCGCCCGGATACCGGCGAACTTCCCGAGAAGAGGCACGGTGAGTTTTGAAAGAGGCGCCGCGTCACTTTCGAGATCGCTCCCGAAATCGATCCCCTCGCGCATACTCAGTATGGCAAGGCCGTGATCGCCTATATTGCCGCTTACAATGACCCTGTCCCCTGCGACCGCCGAATCGGACGAGAGGGAGATGCCCTCGGGCACGATACCTATCCCCGCCGTATTTATGAAGATGCCGTCTGCCTTCCCCCGGTCGACGACCTTCGTATCGCCCGTGACTACGGTTACTCCCGCCTCTTCGGCGGCAGCCCTTATCGATACGGCGATCCTCTCGAGGTCGACTGTTGGAAAACCCTCTTCTATGATCATCGCGAGCGAGATAAACTTCGGGACCGCTCCGCATACGGCGAGATCATTGACCGTTCCGCAGACGGCGAGGTGGCCGATGTCACCCCCGGGGAAAAAAAGCGGGTGGACCACGAACGAGTCGGTAGTAAACGCTATCCGGCCTGCGGGAGCGTCGAATACGGCGCTGTCCTGCAGTGCGCCCTTCTGGCCCCCTACAGCATCTATGAGAAAAGAGACGAGCTCCTTCATCATTATTCCGCCGCCGCCGTGGGCGAGGAGTATCTTGTCATCCTCGAGCTTTCTCATTCCCGCGATTCCCCTTTCACTGCCTGGCGCATTATAGCGCACCTCGCGCGATCCTGGCAGCGGCAATCTGCACCTGCCCGAGCGAGACCCCTCCATCGTTCGGAGGGACGGTCCTGTGCATGAGAAATTCGATCCCCGTGCCGGAAGAGTGTTCGATGACCCTCTCGCACAGGAGCCTGTTCTGGAAGACGCCTCCCGATATGACGGCTGTCGAGCATCCGTTGAGGCCGGCAAGCCTTACTGCCGTATCGACTATCATAGCCGCAGTGCTCTCGTGGAAAGCCGCCGCGATGACTGCGGGCTCGATCCCGCCGCTGATATCATCGAGTATCCCCGCTATCACCGGAGATGCATCTATCTCCATCGGATGGTTCTCTCCGTGACCGAACCTGTACTTCGTCTCACCCGGCCCCGCCTCGAGAGCGAGGCTTTCGAGAGCGATAGCGGCCTGAGCCTCATAGCTCACCTTCAGGCCGAGCCCGAGAAGGCTGGCTACCGCGTCGAAGAGCCTTCCGGCGCTGGAGGTCGGGATAGAGTTGATGTTGCGGCCGGCCATATCCATGATTATCTCCGCCGGGAGTTCGGCGAGCTTCAGCCCGGCTGGCGCCTTGCTGATCGCTTCCTCTCCGAAGAGCTCACGAAGGTACATCAGGGCCATCCTCCACGGCTCCATAACGGCCCTCTCCCCACCAGGGAGCGGCACATACTTCAGATGCGCGAGCCTGCGGAAATCGTGCGGACGCGCCAGCAGGAACTCGCCGCCCCACAACGTCCCGTCGCCCCCGTACCCCGTGCCATCGAACGAGATCCCGATGACCGGTTCGCTGAGTCCGTATTCGGCCATGACACTGACCGCGTGCGCGTGATGATGCTGCACCTCGATTATCGTCTCGGCTCCGAGCACGCCGGCCAGCCTCGATGTAAAGTAGTCGGGGTGCATATCCCTGACGATGACAGAGGGAGATACCCCGAGCATCTTCTCGAAGGAAACGAGCTCGCTACGGTAGTTCTTCTGGCTCCTGAAGTCTCCGAGGTCCCCGAGATGGGGTGAGACGAAGGCGGCGTCGCCCTTCGTCATCGTGAAGGTCCCCTTCGCCTGGCCGCCAAGCCCGAGGATGCTGACCCCGGCGCCGGGACTTATCGGCACGGGCTCGGGCACGAATCCCCTGGCGCGGCGCACCGGCACAGGGGTCCCGCCCGGGACGAAGAATATCGAATCATCGCACTTGTGAGATATCCGCCTGTCATTGACCAGAGCCGCGTCGGCGATCGCTCCGAGTATCCCGCCAAGCTCTTCCTCGGTCGATATCAGCGGCTCGTCGGTGAAGTTGGCCGAGGTCATAACGAGCGCCTCGAAATCCTCCATTATCAGGTGCTGCACCGGAGTGTATGGCAGGAACGCCCCGGTGAACCTGTTTCCCGGAGCTATCCCTTCGGAGAGCAGGCCGGCTCCCCTGTTTCTCAGAAGAACGATCGGTGCCTCCGGCGAAAGAAGGAGCCCGCGCTCGACATCCCCCACCCTGCAGAACATCTTCAGTGTATCGATATTGCGGAACATCACGGCGAACGGCTTCGCCGGGCGTTTCTTTCGCTCGCGAAGTGTCGAGACAGCATCGACGCTGGATGCAAGACAGGCGAGGTGGTATCCCCCGAGGCCCTTTACAGCCAGTATCTTTCCGGCGGCGATGAGACGTTTCGCCTCATCGACCGGATCTCCCGGTATCACAAGGCGGTCCGCGTCGATCAGCGACAGCGAAGGCCCGCACCCGGGACATGATATCGGCTCGGCGTGGAACCTCCTGTCGGCAGGATCGGTATACTGCCCGCCGCACAATCCGTCCATCTCGAACTCGCTCATAGTTGTAAGGGGCCTGTCGTAAGGCAGCCCCTCGATTATCGTGAATCTCGGCCCGCAGTTCGTGCAGTTGATAAATGGATACCTGTACCTCGGATCGCTTTTGTCTTTCATCTCGCGAAGGCAGTCGGCGCAGACGGCGGTGTCGACGGGATAGAGCGCGTCCGTCCCGCCCGTTTCATCGCTCGGGGCGATGACGAACACCTCTTCGCCGGCGGTATCGATCCTCACCGCCTCGAGCGAATCGATCCTTGCCAGGGGAGGCAGATCGTTCTCGAGCGACGAGGCGAACGAAAGGACAGCCTCCCGTCCTCCTTCTATCTCGATGACGACGCCTCGTCTCGTGTTCCTCACCGAGCCCGCCAGGCCGGCAGCTACTGCCATTCTGTAGACCGCGGGCCGGAACCCAACACCCTGGACCCGTCCCCTGACTGTGAGAGACAGCCTGCCTGCGTTCTCTTTGAGATGCGGATCGAGTATCTTCCTTATATCCATCAGGCTCTTTCGATGAGTAAAAAGCTGTATTAAGATACCGGCGAAAGGGTTCCTTTTCCAGCGAAAACGCTTGCCGCATGGCTGTCAGTAGAAATAGAATCATCCTGAAACAGCGGAAGGGGGATCCGATGACAGAGCCGATCACAGTCTATATCTTCAGACTCTTCATAGCGCTTCTCGTAGGAGGAGTCGTCGGGCTCGAACGTGAGTTCAAGGGAAAGCCGGCCGGCATCAGGACGAATATCCTGATATGCGTCGGTTCGTGCCTCTTCATGATCATCTCTATCGAAGTGGCCAGGACGGCCGCCGGGATAGCCGATCCGGGAAGGATAGCCGCCCAGGTCGTAACGGGCGTCGGATTCCTCTGCGCCGGCACGATCATGCGATCTCGATTCACTGTTTCCGGCCTGACCACTGCAGCTACGATCTGGGTCCTCGCCGCCCTTGGGGTCGCCATAGGAGCGGGATATA
Source organism: Candidatus Krumholzibacteriia bacterium (assembly GCA_963836185.1). Lineage (GTDB taxonomy): Bacteria > Krumholzibacteriota > Krumholzibacteriia > Krumholzibacteriales > Krumholzibacteriaceae > JAUWCL01. Next base: position 894,137 of record CAWIIQ010000001.1, on the reverse strand, counting down.
CCCTTCTGGCCGTCGCGGGAGCCGCTATCATCACACTTACACTGATCGCGGTGAGGTTCTTCGAGTCAGGCATCCATCACTTCCACGCGAACCACATCATCCAGCTCGTGCTTGAGCCCCGTGATGGGATGATCCCGGCAGTGCTGAAAGAGTTCTCGAAGCTGAAAATCGCTACAGAGGTCCACGACGTCAAGCTTTCAGCGGGGACATGGCACGTTATCATCGAATACAACACATCGAAAAAGACGCACCTGGTAATAATTAAGGAGCTGTCAGGCATGGAAGGGGTCAGTTCGGTGACAGAGCTTGGACACGAGTTCTAACGGGAACCTGACTCTTCGAGCAGGGCCGCCACCTCTTCTCTCTTCTTCCACAGAACGCACCCTCCGCCCGTTTCGCGGGCGAACTCAGGGTCCGCACGCAGTTTCTCGAGAAAAGGCGACTGCAGTGCCTCGACGAGGGGCCTTCCACGCACGCTCGAGTCGGAAAACGGGGCAAAGGGGCATGGTTCGATATCGCCGCAGGGATCTATGTGAACGAAACCCCGCCCGGCAGAGAGGCATCCTCCGACATCGTCCTCATCCCACGGGACTCCGATGAAGAGGGCGGGAAACCTTTTCCTGTACTTCTCGAGGATGACCGGGATATCGGCCCTGAGCCTGTCGCTCACGACGAGATGGCCGGTACCTTCCTCCACCGGAGTGTATTCGAGGAAGAGAAAGAACCTGCACCCCGCTTCGAACAGCCCTCCGATGAAATCCTCTCCGGTGACCTTCTCGAAATTCCGCCCGGTAAGAGTGATCGACGCCCCGAAGAATATCCCCCTGCTCTCGAGCAGGCGCATCGTTGAAGTGACCTTGTCGAATATTCCCTCTCCCCTGCGCCCGTCAGTCTCGGCGATGTCCCCTTCGATACTTACCATCGGCACGAGGTTTCTCGTTTTTCGCAGTGTCTCGACCATTGCCTCGTCGATCAGGAGCCCGTTAGTGAAAACGAGAAAGACCATCCCCGGCTGGCCCGCGGCCGCTTCGACGATCTCGGGGCGCATGAACGGCTCGCCGCCGGCGATCACGAAAAACGAGACGCCGAGCTGCTTCGATTCACGAACTATCCTCGCGAGCTCTTCCTTGCCGAGCTCTTCGCCCTCGTCCCTGCCGAGAGCGGCCGAATAGCATCCCTCACAGCTGAGATTGCATCGTCTCGTGACGCTGTAGATGATTATCGGAGGGATATGGGCGCCGCGCTTCTTCCATGATCTCCTGATCGATGCCGACCGCCCCATCCACCAGACGGTCCTCATGAATGAGAGAGCCTGGGCGGGACTTCGCATCGCTACGCGTACGGCATTGAGAAAGAATACTACGAGCGACCTGTTCAGCACCTTGCGATCGAACCTGCCGCTGCTCATCCTTTCGGCACCCTGAATGCGGTGAATATCCTCACGAGCCACCATGCCGTGTAGGCAATATACGCTATGAACATGACGAAGAAGATACCCTCGTTAAGCCTTACCGTTTCGGAGAGATTCGCTGTGACTGTAAGTATCAGGGCGCCGAGCATCAGCAGCCCCGTGGCGATGCCGAATGAATACATCAGTCCAGACATCCTCCTTACAGCCTCGGGCAGGTTCTCGTCGAGAAGCCAGTAATCCCTGTTTGGAAGGCTGATATATTTCTTCGGCACCCCGTCGAGAAGTCTCGGCGCGAGAGCGAAGCTGCCGTAGATCACTCCTGTCAGAACTGTGAATATCAGGATATGCGCCCCTTTCGACATCCAGTTGTCGGGCGCTCCGCCCCTGCCGAAATGGATAGCTACATTGTCGGGAAGGATGAACCAGGAAAAGAGGTTGAAGAGTATCAAGAGAAGAAAAACGGTGTTCAGAACTGTCCATGCCTTGAACATGATCCTTACCTCCTGTCACGGGTAGCGGGCCCGCCTGACGGCGGACCCTCTGCCCGTATATAACCGTTTTCCCGTCTTTTTATTCGATCCTAGTTCAGGCCCCTTCTCTCGAGAAGCGGCTGGATGCTCGGGATCGCTCCCCTGAACTGCACGTACAGCTTCATCGGGTCCTCCGAGCCGCCCTTGGCCAGGACGTTCTCTCTGAACAGGTCGGCCGTCTGGCGATCGAAGATGCCGTTCTCCTTGAACGCCTGGTAAGCGTCGGCGTCCAGCACCTCGGCCCACATATAGCTGTAATAACCGGCGGCATAGCCGCTCGAGAAGATATGCCTGAAGTATGTCGACCTGTACCTGGGCTTGATCTCGGGGATAAGGCCGATGGCGCCCATCGACTTGTTCTCGAACCTGTCTATATCTCCACCTATCTGCTTGTCGATGGTGTGATAGTCCATGTCGAGGATCGAAGCGGCGATGTACTCGGAAGCGAAGAAGCCCTGGTTGAACTGCTTGGCCTTCTTGATCTTCTCGACAAGCTCGTCGGGGATCGGCTCTCCCGTCTTGTAATGCTTGGCGTACATCTTGAGTACAGCGGGATCGGTCGCCCAGTTCTCCATGATCTGCGACGGAAGCTCGACAAAATCGGTAGCTACTGCCGTGCCGGTCAGGCTCGGATAAGAGCCATTGGAGAGAAGGCCGTGAAGGCCGTGTCCCATCTCGTGGAACATCGTGTTGACCTCATCGAAGGTCAGCAGCGAGGGCATATCGCCTGTCGGCTTTGAGAAGTTGCCGACATTGTAGACGAGGGGATAGACCATCTCGCCGTCGATCGTCCTTGACTGCTTGCGGAAGGTACCCATCCAGGCACCGCCCCTCTTGCTCGCTCTCGGGAAGTAGTCACAGAACCAGATCCCGATAAGGGAGCCGTCCTCCTCCTTGACCTCGAATACCTTCACATCTTCGTGATATACGGGTGCATCCTTGATCTCGTCGAAGGTGATACCCCAGAGCTTGTTGCATACCATGAAGCAGCCGTCCATGACGTTTTCAAGCTGGAAGTACGGCTTGAGGACCTCGTCGTCGAGGTCGTACTTCTCTTTCTTCAGCTTCTCGGCATAGTACCACCAGTCCCAGCTGTCGATCTTGAAATTGCCGCCTTCGCGGTCGGCCATCTCCTGGAAGAGCGCACGATCCTCTTTCGCCTTGTTAAGTGCCGGTGGCCAGATCTGCTCGAAAAGTTCGTAGACGTTCGACGGGATCTTGGCCATCGATTCCTCGAGAGCGAAGTCCGCGTAGGTCTCGTAGCCGAGAAGGTTCGACCTGTCGAGTCTCAGGTTCGCGATCTTTCTGAGAGTATCCTTGTTGTCGAATTCGTTGTCACCATCGCCCAGCATGAACCAGGCGGTGTAGATCTTCTCGCGCAGGTCCCTTCTCTCGGAATACTGGAGGAAGGGGATCCAACTCGTCTTATGCAGCGTGAACATCCACTTGCCGGTATATCCCGCAGCCTCTGCGGCCTCGGAAGCGGCGCTGACGACGAAATCGGGCAGCCCGGCAAGATCCTTTTTGTCCTCGAGGACCATCTCGAACGAGTTTGTCTCCTTGAGGATGTTCTCTCCAAACTTGATGGTGAGCATCGAGAGTTCCTTGTTGATCTCACGCATCTTCGCCTTGTCGGCCTCGCTGAGGTTAGCGCCGTTACGTGCGAAACGCTTGTAGTAGTCATCGAGAAGCTTGTCCTGCTCGGGCGTAAGCGCGAGGGACAATCTTGCATCGTGGACTACCTTGATACGCTTGAACAGCTTTTCGTTCAGGATGATATTGTCGTTATGGCCTGAGAGTGTAGGACCGGCCCACATCGCGATAGCCTGCATCGAGTCGTTGGTCACCGCAGAGTTAAGGCTGAAGAACACGTCGGTCACCTTGCCGAGAAGGTCGCCGCTGTATTCCAGGGCGAGGATCGTGTTCTCGAAAGTCGGGTGCTCCGTGCTGTTCGCGATCGCGTCGATCTCCAACTGGTGCTCGGCGATGCCCTTCTCAATGGCGGGCCTGTAGTGCTCTTCCTTTATCTCGGAAAAGGGCGGGATCCCGAAGGGAGTGTCCCATTCCGTGTAAAAAGGATTCTGCTCCTGCGGAGAGCAGGCGAACAGCAGCAGGACGACCAGTAGAGGCGCGAAAAACTTTCTCTTCATCCCTTCATACCTCCTTCAGAGGAATTTGACGAAAAAGGACCGGTTCGTGAACTGTCAGTCCTTCTCCTCACTTTTTCCTTGCTTGATACCGCTGATCAGCGCGACCAGAGCAGCCCCGCCGGCGAATCCGCTGAAGAAGACGGTCAGGACAAAGACCAGCCTGACGTCACTTCCAGCGGAGAGCATGGCGGACAGAAGCGCTGCGATGATCGATACCATGATCCCGACGATCGAGATCCGCGTTTTGACTCTCATTCCTGCCTTTCATGGCCTGAATAAAGTGTACGGGGAATAATACGCAAGACACGGTGATGTGTCAACTTGAGGAGACCCTGCCCTGTAAACTTACTTTTTGACCTCTTTGTTGACCTCTTTCAGGGTTGTTTTAAGCACATCCTGAAGCATCTGCTTATCAAGGCTCAGTTCTACTATCAGCTGTTTGAGCTTCCTGTTCTCTTCCTCCAGCTGCTTCAGCCGCTGAAAATCAACGACACTTGTCCCGGCATATTTGCTCTTCCAGCTGGAAAATGTCTTTTCAGTTATGCCGAGTTTTCCACATATTTCTTCGACTGGAACGCCGATTTCTACCTGCCGAAGGATGTTGCGGATCTTTTCTTCGTCAAATCGTCTATTCGCCATCCAGTCCTCCTCATTAAACGACTCTCATCATTCAATTATCAAGGCTTGACCGATGAGAATCACCCGGTCCCGGAAAAGGGCCGAGCGTAAGGAGGATGATAAGCAAGACCCGGCGACATGTCAACCGGCAGGACATGCCTTCTGTATTCTTAACTACAATTAAGGAATCATTAAGTGGCACAACAGGTTAAGGGGCGTATAAATAGATATGCGACAGATACGGAGGTGAAACGATGAGACAGATGATTCTCGCCCTGCTGACATCTGTGTTAATCGCGCCAGCGGCGGCAGTAAGAGTCGAGGCTAAGGCTGAGACTCACAGGCATCCAGACCTGCCTGTACAGTTCAAGACATTCGAGGGATGGCACAGGGTGCCGCGTCCAGGGGACGAGGGGACCTTCGAGATGGCCAGTCCCAGCGGAAAAGCGCACGTAATGGTCTGGTACACTTCCACGGAACAGGACGCCCGCGGATACCTGATTAAAATGGCCGGCATGAAGGGCCTGGAGATCCCCGAAGGATCCGGACCGGACAGCTTAAGTACTGAATACCACGATGTCGTCCTCTATGATATTCCTGGTACCATCCTCGCAGTCATACATAACGGCAGTTCGCGCGGGCACCGGGAAGAGAACGCGCTGTACATCGTTCAGATATCGTGTCCCGTGGATGAGCATGACGGGTGCAGCGAACTGATGAGCAGGATACTTGGCACTGTCAGGATCACCGGTGAAGGAGGTCCGTGATGAAAAGGATCGATCCTGTGCTGTTTATATTGTTTGTCCTTCTGTCGGTCCCCGGACCGGCAGAGACGCAGATATTCGACATCCCCCCTGTCGACAGGATACAGATCGACGGGAACACGGAAGACTGGGGCGACAGGGGATTTCGCGTCGAGCTTCTCCCCGACCCCGATGGAAGGTTCCTCCCCGCTGACGATTTCGATGTCCGGTTCAGGCTCGGCTGGAACAGGGGCGGCCTGTTCGTCCTCGTGGAAATCACTGATGATATCGCGCACGAGCACGAGGAACTGAAGCGGCTCTGGCGGGAAGACTGTGTCGAGATATTCATCTCCGAGCTGCGCGGCAGCAGGAATATGGTCCAGCTCGTCCTTGCCGCGGGCGCGGACGAGAAATACGATTCTCTCAGGTGGAAACTGTACGATTTCGGCGCCGGAGAATCGGAAAGAACGGTGAGGACAGTACAGGCGGCCAGAGTCACTGACGCCGGCTACGTCATCGAGGTCTTTTTCCCGTGTGACAGCATCGGGGTCGACCCGGCAGAGGGCCGGGAGCTCGGATTCCAGCTGATCGCCAACGACGCCGACATGGAACCGGGCCCCACCTTCCGCGCCGCGTGGTACCCCGCTATCGGCGCGCACGAGGATCAGGATCTGATGTATTCAGTAAGACTCGCCGAATCGGCATCCCCACCCGTTACCCTGCACGCCTCTCGGAGATCGGTCATGAAAGGCTGCGCCGTGATGATCACCGGCGCCGCCGAAGAGATCGGTTCTCCTTATGAGATAACGACGGAAAGGAAGACTTTCACGGGGAGATTGGGCGAAACGGGGGGCAGAACGGGCGCCCTTGTCCTCTCCGAAGAGATGACGAAGCACGGGAGCTGTTCCCCGATGCTTGTTACGGTATCGGGGAAAGAGATCGCCGCCTTCGCTGATATAATGACGATCAATTACATTCTCGACAGGTATGCCGGAGCCCTCGGCGGCAGGGAAATCATCGAGAGGCTGAGATCAAGACATTGCCTCTGCAGGACCACTACCGAACCAGTCAAACATGCGAGGATAGGCAGCGATGACATCCGTTCCGGGGAGGAAAGAATATTCGAAGTGACGGTCGATGCCGAAGGCAGATGGCTCTATAGCGACCTGTCTTCCGATCCTCCCGTCAAAAGGGGCTTTGACGGCGACAAAGGATGGGTCCAGGACGCAAACGGCATCCGGAGCGAGGACCTCTCCGGCTGGGGTGTGACCGCCTGGTGGATAGATCCGCATGGGGGGCTTCGTCTGGACAGATACTTCAAGGATCTGGAGGTAGTCGATCCCGAAAAGGATGAAGGAGACGGCGTCTATGTCATAAGCGGCAGACTGCCCGGTGGAAAAGAGATCCGTTTCGTCTTCGATTCAGGCTCCGGGCTGCTCAAGAAGGCCGGGCGTCTATATTTCACCGATTACAGGAAGGTCGACGGGATATTGATACCGCACCTGGTATACTTCGACAGCCAAAACGCGAGAACGAGGTTTCGCATTGAAGAGGTCACGCACGACGCTGTCCTGGAGGAAGGCATGTTCGACATCCCCGATCCGGCGGAGCAGTTCCCCGGTGTATTCTCCGGCATCACGGACGAAAAGGTACTCCCCATGCTCAAGGATCTCCCTTCGGTCCACGGGGGGATGAACGTACCCGCCGCGGACGGACGGTTCCTCTACGATCTGATCATCGAGAAGGGATACAGACGCGGTCTTGAGATCGGCACTTCGAACGGGTATTCCACACTCTGGATGGGACTTGCGTTCCGCCAGACGGGCGGCAGTATAATAACGATCGAATACGAAAAGATCAGGGGACTCGAGGCAAAGGAAAACTTCGAGAAGGGCGGGCTCGAAAATATCATCGACTTGAGGATAAACGACGCCTTCGAGGAGATACCGTTGATCGAGGGCGAATTCGACTTCATATTCCTCGATGCGTGGAAACCGGACTATATAAGATTCCTCGAACTTGTCCGTGACCGCGTGGTAGCCGGAGGCGCGATAGTTGCCCACAACGTGATCGCGCAGGAACGCTCGATGAGGGATTTCCTCGAGGCGATAGAGAACGATCCCGGTCTCGATACGACATATATCGAGGTAAGTGGAGAAGGGATATCGCTCAGTATCGTAAAGAAGTAGGGGCCAGGCGGGGATTTCTGCTATTATCCCGCCGGAGGGAAAGCGATGGATATACTTGTTGTCGAGGACGAGGAGAAGGTCGCAAAGGCGCTGCGGCAGGGCCTCGAACGCGAGAAATACAAGGTCACCGTGGCGTACACTGGTGAAGAAGGCTTCTTCCTTGCGACTACACGTACCTTCGACCTTATCCTTCTCGACCTGATGCTCCCCGGAAGAAGCGGTATCGAGATACTGCAGTCGCTCCGCGAGAAACGCTGCCAGACCCCGGTCCTGATCCTCACAGCCAAAGACACCGTAGGCGACCGGGTCGTGGGCCTCGACGCGGGCGCCGACGACTACCTCGTAAAGCCTTTCGCCTTCCCCGAGCTGCTGGCCCGGGTCAGGGCGCTCACGAGGCGCGGACGCTCCGACGAGGTGCTTCGGATAAGGATCGACGACCTCGAGATAGACCGCGTGACAAGACATGTGACCAGGACGGGCGATGAGATACAGCTTACTACGAAGGAATTCGAGCTCCTAGAGTACCTCGCCCTCAATCACGGCCAGACGGTTACCCGCGAGATGCTCGCACGTGATGTCTGGCAGGCCGAACAGAGAGCGACACCGCTAGACAACGTCATCGACGTGCACATAACGAGGCTCCGGAGTAAGATGGACGCGGATTACGGGAAGCGTCTCCTCCATACGATCCGCGGCGTCGGATTCGTCCTCTCGGAGGATGAGCCATGAGCCGCTCCGGCCCCGGTATCCGCCTGCGGCTGACCCTCTCCTACATGGCGGTCCTGCTGATCATAACCCTGCTCCTCTCCCTCGGCATCTGGTACCTGATGCGCGATCGCGTAGAGATGATGATCCGTTCCAGCCTTGATGCCGGATACGCGACGATAGAGACGATAATCATCAACTCGGGCGGAGACATCTTCGACCTGATGCACCTCGGAGACGCCGAGCTCTTCCTCATCCTGATGAACAACGAACCAGAGTACCAGACGCTCGGCTGGGACAGGGCCGGTCTTCCCGTAGAATTCGATTTTGAGGAGTACGCTACATGGATCAATTCCGATGGAAGGTCCTACGCTCTCCGCAGGGGCACGATTCCCGAGTACCGCTACACTCTTTACTACGCACGCGAAATAACGGAAGCCGCCGCGATACCGGGAGAACTCGCGACGATCCTTATAATCGCCGGCATCGCCGCGGTCCTGCTCTCCCTGCTCGGAGGATACTTCCTCGCCGGCAGGGCCCTCTCCCCCGTCCGCGATATCACGGAAAAGGCGAGAGAGATATCAGCGGACAATCTCTCCGAGCGGCTGCCTGTCCCTCATGACAAGGATGAGATTGGCAGCCTCGCCATCGTGTTCAACGATACGTTGTCAAGACTCGAGCAGTCGTTCGAGAAATTGCGGAGCTTTACCGCGGACGCCTCGCATGAACTGCGCACTCCCCTGACTTCCATACGGAGTGTGGGCGAGGTGGCGCTTCGGGGTCCGGAGGATACGAAATCATACCGTGATTCGATAGAAAGCATGCTCGAGGAAACGGACAGGCTCACGCGTATGGTCGAGGACCTGCTCGTCCTCGCCAGGGGTGACGCCGGTTCGGCCGGCCTGCATCCTCTTCCGGTCGACCTGTCCGAAACGGTCATCGGCATCACGGGAGAACTCAGGATCCTCGCTGAGGAGAGGGGCCAGAAGATATCGACGCGGACCACCGAAGGCATCATGACCACCGTGGACATATCGACACTTACCCTGGCGATCTCCAATGTCCTGCACAACGCGATCAGGTATACTCCTGACGGAGGAAAGATCTCTATTGAGACCGGCAGCGACAGTGAATCGGCATACGTCGAGATCTCGGATTCCGGCCCCGGCATCCCGGCCGGTGAGCGCTCAAAAGTCTTCGACCGTTTCTACAGGCTCGACCCCTCACGTTCAAGCTCGGAAGGGGGATCCGGTCTCGGCCTCTCGATCGCGAAATGGGCCGTCGAGATCAACGGAGGCACTATAAAGTTCGTTGAGGCGGAAGGTCCCGGCAGCCGCTGCCGTATCGAGATCCCCCCGCAGGAATGCTGAAAGTGTGGCATTGCAGGCCAGAAATGGATATAATCAGTAATCTAACATGAGAGGCGATAGAACTCTCGCAGGGCACAGTAACTGGTGGCAGGTCACATCTTAATGATCCTCCAGAGGAAATAGTTCGCATGCTGTTCAACTCATTCGCTTTTGCAATCTTCCTGCCCTTGGTCTTTGTCCTCTACTGGCTTATCGGCAACAAGCGGATACGCCTGCAGAACGCTTTCCTTATCGTCGCCAGCTATGTGTTCTACGGATGGTGGGACTGGCGATTCCTGTCCCTGATCTTCATCAGTTCGCTGGTCGATTTCACGATCGGCCAGGCTCTGGACCGAACCGAAGCAGAATCACGGCGCAAGGCCCTTCTCGTTACGAGCATGGTGGTAAACCTCGGTATCCTGGGTTTTTTCAAGTACTTCAACTTTTTTATCGCGTCTCTGGCTGCCCTGTTAAAATGGCTGGGGCTCGAGCCGAACCTGCCCGTCCTGAAGATCATCCTCCCTGTCGGAATCAGCTTCTATACCTTCCAGACGATGAGCTACACCATCGATATCTACCGGCGGAAGATAAAAAGTTCATCCGATCCGATCGCATTCTTCGCTTTCGTAAGCTTCTTCCCTCAACTCGTCGCCGGGCCTATCGAACGCGCTAAATCCCTTCTGCCGCAATTCCACAAGAAAAGGGTCTTTGACCCCGTTCTTGCCAGTGATGGAATGCGCCAGATGCTGTGGGGATTCTTCAAGAAAATGGTCGTGGCAGACAACATGGCTCCCTACGTCGAGGAAATATTCAATAGTGCTGGCCAACAGGACGGCATCGTACTGACGATCGGGGTCTTTCTCTTCACTCTCCAGGTCTACTGTGATTTCTCCGGCTACTCTGATATCGCCATCGGTGTCTCCCGTCTCTTCGGGTTCGACCTCATGCGTAACTTCGCCTATCCGTTCTATTCCCGTGACATCGCCGAATTCTGGCGGCGATGGCATATCTCACTCTCGACATGGTTCCGGGACTACCTCTACATACCACTGGGCGGCAGCCGCGTCTCCCGCGCCAGGCAGATCTTCAACATCGTCATCACATTCACTATCAGCGGCTTCTGGCACGGCGCGAACTGGAACTTCGTCCTGTGGGGCACATTGAACGGGCTCTACTACATCCCGTTGATGCTCAGAAACAAACAGAGACAGCACATGGACACTGTCGCGGAGGGCCGCCTCCTGCCTTCTCCGCGTGAGGCAATAAACATGTTGATGACATTCGGGCTGGTTCTCCTGGGCCTGGCCATATTCCGTACGCAATCTATCCCCGCCGCGGGAGCGTTTCTGGCACGGATCGTCCAGGCGCCTTACCTGGGGCTCGATTATATGGCCTATGGAACACCCCTGCTCTATGCCCTGATCCCGCTTATCGTGGAATGGCCGCTCCGGACCAGGCAGTATGGGCTCGACATCGGACATCTGCCGGCGGTTCTGCGCTGGATCCTGTATCTCGTCGTCATAATAGCTATAATCCTGTGCGGGAGATTCGGCTCCCAGCAGTTCATATACTTCCAATTCTAGGTGGAGATCATGCGTGCTTTTCTCGGCAGACTACTCGGCTTCTCGATCCTGGCCCTTCTCGTCCTGGAGGTATTCTTCCGTACGATCGTGCCGGCGTCAGACGTGCCGAGAGGATACCAGGATCCGGAGTTCATGATCATGCTTCACGACACGACCTCCGCGCGATCGGGCCTCCATACCCTCGGGCGTTTCGGCCACCCGGCCTTCAGGTGGCACATCAACAACTATGGCGCCAATGCGGCGGAGAACTTCCATGCTGCCGGAACGAGGCGGCGGCCCTGCATTGCCGCAATAGGCAATTCGTACCTTCAGGGTCTCTACAGTGATGTCGACGCTCATTTGAGCGCCTGCCTGCAGAGGAATCTCTCGGACGAGGTAGCCGTCTACAACCTGGGGACCTCGGGGATGTCTTTCTCGCAGTGCCTGAAAGTAGCCGATTTTGCCCGATATCATTTCTCTCCGCAGATGCTCCTCGTACAGGCCAATCACTCGAGCTTGCACAACAGCATACACGACCTGAAATTCGTACCCTACTCGGCCCAGTTCGCCCTCGCCGACACAGGCTACGTTCTTGGGAAACCTTCTCCTTTCCAGGTATCGCGCAAGAACCGCCTGCTGCGCTGGAGCGCCACTATCCGGTACCTCTTCTTCAACGCCAACATCACCCTGGGCGGGGGGATAGTCCAGGAAGCTGGCCAGGACGCGGCCGTAGTTGTCGACCCTGATAAACGAGCCCGTGAGGAAGAGATGAAGAGGGAAATACTGGAACTGACACTTACCAGGCTCCAGGCTGAGAATCCCGGCGTCCCCGTCCTCGTACTGCTGGACTCGGACCGGCGCATGACTTACGAGAGCGGTGGTGAGCCGGCCCCGCTCGAAGATGTCCCTATATATAGGGAAGTATGCGCCAGGACAGGCGTCCATTTTATCGACATGTCTGAGCGGTTTGCGAGCGAGTACCGCGCGAACGGCCGCCGTTTCGAGTTTGCCGACAACTACCACTGGAACCCATACGGTGTCGGGATCGTAGCTGACGAGATCGCCAGATACCTCGACTCTTCGGGCCTGCTGATGCAGCTCCTGGCCGAAAAAAGGGAGACGCCTTAAGGCGCCTCCCCTGACTGACTTCTCATGTAAAAACAGGTCTACCAGTTACCCGACTCGAGATACTCGTTGATCGACGCGGCTGCGTTGCGCCCCTGGCCCATGGCGAGGATCACGGTGGCAGCTCCGAGGACGATATCGCCGCCCGCGAATACGCCCTTCTTGCTCGTCTTCATCGTCGCTCCATCGACAGTGATGTTACCCCACTTGTTTGTCGAGATATCGGGCGTGGTGTCGGGAATAAGCGGGTTCGACGAATTACCGATTGAGACTATGACCGTATCGACATCGATAGTGAACTCGCTGTTCGGTATGGGAACGGGGCGGCGCCTGCCCGAGTCGTCTGGCTCGCCGAGCTCCATCTTGATGCATTCGACCTGCTTTACCCATCCGTCCTCATCGCCGATCAGGCGGAGCGGGTTCTGGAGAAGCATGAACTGGACCCCCTCCTCACCGGCGTGATGGACCTCCTCGACCCTCGCCGGCATCTCCGCTTTCGAGCGGCGATAGACCAGGTAGACGTTATCCGCGCCGAGCCTGAGGGCCGTACGGGCAGAATCCATAGCGACGTTTCCGCCACCGAATACGGCCACATTCTTCGACCTGGCGATCGGAGTGTCGGTCTCGGGGAACGAATAAGCCTGCATCAGGTTGGCCCTGGTGAGGAACTCGTTCGCCGAATAGACACCGTTGAGGTTCTCGCCGGCAATGCGCATGAACATCGGGAGCCCCGCGCCTGTAGCGATGAATATCGCGTCGAATCCCTCCTCCTCGAGAAGCTCGTCGACGGTGAAGATCTTGCCTATGACGTAGTTGTATTTTACCTCGACGCCCATCCGTTCGAGGTTGTCGACCTCTTTCATGACGATCTTCTTCGGAAGGCGGAACTCGGGGATGCCGTAGATAAGCACTCCGCCGGGCTTGTGAAGAGCCTCGAAGATCGTGACATCGTGCCCCTCGCGCCGAACGTCGGCCGCTACGGTCAGGCCGGCAGGGCCGGAGCCGACGATTGCGACCTTCTTGCCCGTTGAAGGCTTTATCTCGGGCATCTTCGTCTCGCTCTTGTCCATCTCCCAGTCGGCGAGGAAACGCTCGAGCTTGCCGATCTGAACGGCCAGATCTGTCGATTTGAGGCTCTTGCCGACGATGCAGTAGGCCTGGCACTGCTCTTCCTGCGGACAGACACGTCCACAGACGGCGGGCAGGATGTTCGTTTCTTTTATGATATCGATTCCGGCACGGAAATCGCCCTCGACTATCGCGTTGAGAAATCCCGGTATGTTGATCTCGACTGGGCAGCCCTGGACGCACGGCGCCTTCTTGCATTGGAGGCACCTGGTTGCCTCGGTCATCGCCTGCTCGTCGGAATATCCTCGAGGTACTTCCTCAACGTTGTGAACCCGTTCCTTCGCGTCCTGCTCGGGCATCGCCTGGACCGGTATCGCCAATCTCTCCTTTGCTGTCAGCTTCTTTTCTTCTTCCATATCACCCGCGGCCGCTCGCGGCCGCTACCTCCTTCTTGGCGTAACGGATATCACTGCGAGGACTCGTACCGGTCCATCGATTCTTTTTCCTGCACCTCGTACATGCGCTGGCGCTTCATCATCTCGTCGAAATCGACCTTGTGCCCGTCAAATTCGGGGCCGTCGACACATACGAACTTGGTGCCGTCGCCTACGGTCACCCTGCACGCACCGCACATCCCGGTACCGTCTACCATGATCGTGTTGAGGCTGACCAGCGTCGGTATATCGTATTTCTTCGTGAGCAGGGCCACGAACTTCATCATGATCGGAGGGCCTACAGCGACTACCATGTCGATTTTGAGCCCCTCATCGATAAGCTTCTGCAGGGCGTCGGTGACGAGCCCCTTCTCACCGTACGAGCCGTCATCCGTCGTGATCATGACACGGTCGCTGCAGGCAGTCATCTTGTCTTCCATTATCACGAGATCCTTCGACCGCCCGCCGAGGATCGATATCACGTTGTTGCCCGCGGCTTTCATCGCCTGCGCAATCGGATGGGAGGGGGCTATCCCCACCCCGCCTCCTACTATGATCACAGTACCGAACAACTCGATGTGAGTGGCCCTTCCCAGCGGTCCCACGAAATCACAGAGATCGTCTCCCGCCTCGAGCTTTGACAGCTCCAGGGTGGACTTCCCTACGATCTGGACGATCAGTTCGATCGTACCCTTCTCCGCGTCAGCATCGGCGATCGTGAGAGGTATGCGTTCGCCCGCTTCACACGTTCGAAGCATGATGAACTGTCCTGCCTTCCTCTTTTTCGCGATATCGGGCGCGTCCACAGCCATACGGAAGACCTGCGGTGATATGAATTCCTTCTCGACAATCTTGTTCATTGTAGACCGTTTCTATCGTTGATCGATTGAAAACTCAAGGGTTACAGGAGGCCCGTCCCCTTCGAATTTAAAATATTGTACAAAAAGCAAAGTACATTTCTACCAGACGTATTATGCCCCAATCAAGTATTTATCCGCTCGGTCAGACGTGACCCTCCAGTTCGTCCAGCGATAACCCGAGCTCCCTGGCTGCCGCCTCGCGGTCCCCTCCGAAATATTCGAGCGTCTTGGCGACGTGCTCCCTGATCACTTCCTCGAGCTTCCTCGGCATGAACGGCAGTCCTTCGACGGCTGCCTCGGGAGAGATCCTCTCCCGTATCGTAGATGAAAGTGAATCTACAGTTATCCTGTCCGACTCCTCATTCGCAACGGCCAGGGCTACGATAGTTCGCAGTTCCTGCACATTTGTCGGGAATGAGTAGTCCTTCAGCAACGCGAGGAACTCATCTGAAAAACCTATGATCCTGCTCCCCGTCTTTTCGATTTCCTCACGCAGAAAACGTTTAGCCAGCAGGGGAATATCCCCCGGCCTCTCGCGAAGAGGGGGGATCTGGATCGAGTTGACCATCAGGTGATAGAGAAGGTCTCTCGAGAATGTAGCCTTGTATTCGGGCTGCGTCAGGTCGTGAGTCGACGAGACGATCAGGCGTACATCGATCTCCCTGATCTTCGTCGAGTTCTCCCTGTAAAATTCGTCCTTCTGGATGACCCTCTTGAGCCTGACCTGCATCGGAAGAGGCAGTGCATCTATATTGTTGAGAAAGAGGGTGCCCCCGTTGGCCTGCTCGAGTAAGCCGGCAGCCTCCTCGCGCGAACCGCTCCAGTCCCTGTCCTGGCCGAAGAAAAATCCCGAGAACCTGTCGGGGTCCTGGGAATCAGCCTCGACGGCGATAAAAGGCTTGTCGCTTCTCGAACTGGCGTTGTGGATCGCCCTGGCCAGCGCCTCCTTGCCCGTTCCACTCTCACCCCATATGAAGATGCCGAGATCGCTCGGCGCCAGTTTCTCTATCTGGTGAAAGAGCCTTATCATGCCGGGGTCCTGGGTATCGAACTGCTCGAATACAGCCTGGTGAGTCAGGTCCTTCCTGCTCAATTCGACGGGAAGATCACCTATCTCCCTGTTGAGCACTCCGTGCGCCATCGCGTTGTCGAGCACCTCGAGCAGCTTGTCCTCGTCGACAGGCTTTGTCAGGTAGTCGAACGCTCCAAGCTTCATCGATTTGACCGCCAGCGTCACGTCGCTCACACCGGTGAGCACGACGACCGGGGTCTCGTCACCCTTTCCCCTCATCTTGTGCAGGATATCCATACCGCTTACGTTCGGCATGTCCATATCGAGCAGGACGACGTCGAACGATTCCGAGTCGAGACGGCCCTCGACCTCTCTCGAATCATTGATCACGGTGGGCTCAAATATCCCCGACTGCACGAGGAAGACCAGCAGGTAGTTGGTCACGGCGGTATCGTCGTCAACAATGAGGATCTTCTTCATTTCTGCTCCCCGGAAGGCAGTTCGAACTGAAGGGTCGGGATCCTGATGATGAAAGTGGTCCCTACACCCGGCTTGCTCTTGACCTGGATCTTCCCGTTGTGTTCCTCGATGATCCGGTAGGCTATAGCCAGCCCGAGC
This sequence comes from Candidatus Krumholzibacteriia bacterium, assembly GCA_963836185.1. GTDB lineage: Bacteria > Krumholzibacteriota > Krumholzibacteriia > Krumholzibacteriales > Krumholzibacteriaceae > JAUWCL01. The sequence continues at coordinate 877,763 of CAWIIQ010000001.1, read as the reverse complement.
CCTGTGCCCCCCTTGGCCCTCTTCGTGGTAAAAAACGGATTGAATATCTGGTTCACCGTGCTCTCGTTCATGCCCTTGCCGTTGTCCTCGACGAGAACGGTGATTCTCTCGTTATCGTAATTGGTCGCGACCTTGATGAGCCCACGCCGGTCGTCGGGAATAGCCTGGCTGGCATTGACTATCAGGTTGATCAGCACCTGCTCTATCTTCTGCGAGTTCCCGGTGAACGTCTTGACATCGGGCGATAGATCGAGCTCGATGTCGGCACGCTTGTGGACCTCGTTGTGTACGAGCCTCGCTGACGTCTCGATCAGCGTGTTGATATCTACCTTGTCGACAAGAAGGCCCTCGTCCTTGCGCGTAAATGTCCTGAGGCCCTCGACGATCGCCTTGATCCTCTCCGATCCGTGCGCCATGTCATCGACGAGTGTCATGATATGCTCACGGAAGAAGTCATAGTTCAGCCTGGCGATCTTCAGGTCGGGGTGCTCTTTCACGTAATCATCGACGATGGGAAGCATGTCTTCGAGCGACTGCTGGATTATCTTGATATTTCCGCGGATGAACTGGTTCGGGTTGTTTATCTCGTGGCCGATGCCGCTGACGAGCTGTCCGATCGAGGCGAGCTTGTCGGCCTGCTGGAGCTGCTGGTCGTATGTCTTCTCGAGGGTGATGTCGCGGTAGAACTCGAGTATCCCGTCGACCTCGTGGTCCTGGTTGAAAACAGGCTGTGCCTGGACCTGGATATATCTCTCGCCGACCTTCATCGTCAGCGATACGGGGATCTTGTCGCGCAGGATCCTCGCGAGACGGCAATCCTCGCACGGTTTTTCGCGGTTGAAATAACTCGTGTAGCAGTAGTTTCCAGGTTCGATGTCCTCACGGTTGGTCATAACGACCTTGCGCTTCTTGTCGATCAGGACGACGTCGTCTGGTATCGCCTTGAACATCGTCTCGAGCCTCGATTTCGATTCCTCCCAACCGTCCTTCATGCGGTCGAGATACGAATCGACGATGCTCAGCTTGCTCTTCTGCTCCTCGAGGTCCCTGGTCTTGGCTTCTATCTCGGTGCGCAACTGGTCGAGGCGCGTGTTGTAGTCCTCTTCCTCTTCCTCCATCAGATGGAGCTTCTCCCCGAATTCCTTCCTCTCGAGGGCCACCGTAAGCATCCTGCCGATCTCGTCGAGCAGTTTCTGCTCCTCGGGAAGGAGGTCGCGGGTATCATCGTGATAGCCGACGAGGATCTCACCCTTCTCTTCCTTGGCCACTATGAGAGGCACCCTGATCTGATTTTTCGATGATGGTTTCTGCCCGTACTCCTGCCCCAGGTAGTTCGAGTAGATGACCACCTCATCGGAGTAGAGCATCCCCTGTTCGAGTGTCTTTGGAAGCCTTATGAAGAAATCGGGGATCGATGAGGATACCTCGATCAACTCGGCGACCGAATAAAGGCAGCCGAGCTCCTTGATCCTCTCGTCCTTCTCCCATCCGTCACCCTTGACGAGTCCCTCGAGCCTGTTGCCGAAGAGCGGATAGACGTCACCTTTCTCGGCGATAAAATACCCCGCCTTGAGCGGAATGGTCGAGGAGCCATCATCCTCAGTAGAGAGGACCACTACTCCGCGCGTTCCGGCTTTTGCCTGGATCATTGCCGACCTGATAGTGTCTATTGAAGAACTCGTAAGCAGGTCCTCTATCGATTTCCCTTCAAGCGGCCCCGCGTCGGGGAAGACATCCAAGACGATCTCTTCGCTCGCGTGCATCACCTTACCGTTCTCGTCAAGGACGAGGAGATAATCGAAGCTTTCCTCCATGAAATCGAAGAAATTCTGCAGCTTCAGCATGCTGTCACCTTACTCTGAAACGTCCCGTTCCCACCTCGCGGATCTCTTTCCTGTATCTGCCAGTATGCGTCAGTGGCGGCATGAGCGCGATCTTGCCCGCACCCAGACCGGCCGCGGCCAGCTTCATATCGACGCCGCCCTTGCGCTCCTGGCCCGTGTTCCAGTACCACGGCAGCTGCTTGCCGAGATTTTTCTCGACCAGCGAACTCAGCTGTCCGGCCGAACCGGAGACATCCTTGAGCCCGAACTCGCCGGCCAGACCTTCGAGCACTTCCCTGCCCGAGACTCCGGCGGGTGGTTCTACCGCGCGGCTGTACTCGACTACCTTGCCCTCGAAGTTGCAGCGCGTTCCAGCTGTCTCGAGGAATGTCGATCCCGGAAGGACCACATCGGCGAACCTTGTCGTCTCCGTCTCCGTCCAGTCCACTGCCGCGAGAAATTCGATGTTCTGCAGCCACGTCCCCGTAGCTCCCCAGGCCATCGGGTCCTCGCCGATGACGAGAGCGCCCCTTATCTCACCCTTCTCGAGGAGCTCGAGCAGCTCCTTCCTCGTGCGGACACCGGCAGCCTCTGCCGGAGGCGCGGTCCTTCCAGGTGCGAACGCAGGATCGGCGCCGGCCAGGGCGAGACCTGCCGTATTGGAGAACGTCCTCGGAAGGAGGAGTTCAGCCGAAGCCCCCGAGGTCCTCAGAAGAACGACGAGGTTGGCAAGTGTCTCGATATCTCCCGCCGACTGGTCCTGCCTGCGATCGGGGCTGTGGATTATCACTATCTTCTTCGCGGCGGCGATCATCTCTGCCGCTTCCTTTATCTTCTCATCTTCCACACCGCTCACCGCTGCGGCCGCTCCGGCGGTCGCAGCGATCGAAGCGGAGAATTCCTTGTCCGCCTTGACGGCACCGCTGTCGACCAGGGCCTTCGATATCCCGCTCCACAGGATAGCGGCCTGACCCCTCATCGGATCCATCGCCATGCTGGCGAGGTGCTGGTCGGTCATATCGAGCGTCGAGTTCGAGACGATGAACTTCGCCCCGTTCTTGACCGCCTCGATCACGTCGACCGCAAGGATCAGGTGATCCGACTCGAGAGATGTATTGTTGCATATGATCAGGTCGGCATAGGCGAGACAGGACCTGTCGTCCGTCGATGCGGTAAATCCGAGGATTCCGTCGAGTACGGAAGCCTCGCTCCCCGTGCCGAGCATCGAGAGAGAAGCGATGTTGTTCGTTCCCAGTGCTTCGCGCGCTATCCTCGCGGCGAGGAACATCTCTTCGTTCGTAAGCTCGGGGGATACGAATACGCCGACCTTGTCAGCGCCGTACTTGCCCGCTATCGAGAGGAGTCCCGAGACTGCCTCCTGCTGCGCGCCGCACATGTCGGTCGCTGAACGTTTGTTTCCACTGCGTATCATGGGAGTGGCTATCCGCTTGTGCCTGATAAAGAGCTCCTGGCCGAACCGTCCGTAGCGGCAGAGGTACTCCCCTTTTCCGTCCGGAGTCGTAGTGAAGTACCTGTCCTCTCCGAACTTCCTCACGTTCATAGCACACGCGAGCGAGCAGAAGGCGCAACTGGTCTCGACGACCTCGTCGTAGAGAGCGGCCCTTCCGGGGAACGGGTACTTGACCGTCAGCGCGCCGGTCGGACATGCATCGACGCAGTTCCCGCAGCTCACGCAACTCGTCTCTACGAGCGGATCGTTCATCGCGGGACGCATCTCGGTCCTGAACCCCCGTCCGACAAGTCCGAGAGCCGAGATCGGCAGGACACGTTCGCATGTCCTCACGCATCTCGCACAGAGGATGCACTTGTTCGGATCGTAGATTATGTAGGGATGGCGCTCGTCGACCTTGTGCTTACGGGCGTACCCCTTGTATTTTTCCATGTCGACGCCGTATTCCTCGGCCTGCAGCCTGAGGTCGCAGTCGTAGAACCGCACGCATCCGCACGATAGGCAGCGGTCGCATTCGTGGATATTGTCCTCGAACTCGAAACCGGTCGCCACTTCCTCGAAGCTGCCGCGCCGCTCCTCGACATCGATAAAGTGCACTTCGTGTCTCGGGCTCTCCTTGATCTCGCCGAGCTCGGTCTTTCCCGGCTTCGCCCAGAATTCCTTGCGCACGACAAACGGCTCATCGGGCTTCTCTTCGCCCCTGAGGAAGCGGTCTATCGCCTTGCCCGCCCTCTGGCCGTCCCGGATAGCGTCTATCACTACTGTCGGGCCGTCGTCGGCGGCGTCGCCGCCGGCGAAGACGCCCGGTATGTTTGTCTTCATCGTCGCCAGGTCGACCACATATGTCTTCCAGCGCGTGAGCTCGACCTCATCTCCGTCCACTCCGGTAAGCCCGTCGAGAACGGTGTCCTGGCCGATCGCCGAGATCGCCATCTGGCAGGGCAGATCGTACTCCGATCCTTCCAGCGGAACGGGACGGCGCCGGCCCGAATCGTCAGGCTCGCCGAGCTTCATCCGCTGGCAGCGTGATCGCCTTGAGCTTCCCGTTCTCCGCCACGATACCGACGGGAGCGGCAAGCTCCATTATCTCTATGCCCTCTTCGAGGCACTCCTCTATCTCCATCTTGTCGGCGGGCATCTCGTCCTTCGTCCGGCGGTACAGGACGATGACCTTGTCGGCGCCGAGTCTCCACGCGGTCCTTGCGACATCCATCGCCGTGTTCCCTCCGCCGACCACGACGACCGTGCCGGTCAGCGGCTCGGGCGTCACGTTCATCACGGGAAGGAAATCGGCCCCGGTCAGCACGCCCTCCGTATCGAACTCACCCTCGACCCTCATCGGCTTGCCCGTCCAGGCGCCCGCGCCGAGGAATACGGCGTCGTGCTTCTTCCGCAGCTCGTCGAGCGTGATATCCTTGCCGACACGTACGTTGTACTGTATCTCCGCTCCGGTCTTGCAGATGTGGTCGACTTCCTGGTCGATCACATCATCGGGGAGCCTGTAGGTCGGTATCCCGTACCTCAGCATCCCGCCGGAGCGTTCCATCGCCTCGTACATGACGGGCTTATGGCCCGCCCTGCCGAGGAACCAGGCCGCCGTAAGGCCTGCGGGCCCCGCGCCGATCAGTCCGACAGTCTTGCCAGTCGAAGGCGCACACTCGACATCTCCGTCGTAGGCGTCCGGCACATCGCTGAGGAATCTCTTGATCGCGTTGATGCCGACAGGTTCGTCGACATCCTCGCGCCGGCAGACCATCTCGCACTTGCGGACGCAGACCCTGCCGCAGATGGCGGGAAGAGGATTCGTCTCACGGATCAGGTCGATCGCCTTGCGGTACTGTCCCATCGCCGAGAGGGCGATGTATCCCTGGGCATCGACCCCCGCGGGGCACCCTTCCATGCAGGGCGATACGCAGTCGGCGTAGTGGTTCGACAAGAGAAGCTCGAGAGCGGTCTTTCGGGACTTCTCGATCCTCTCGTTACGGGTCGCGACTTCCATCCCCTCGGTGACCCTGGTCGCGCACGAGGGAACGAGGTTCCATCTTCCCTTTACCTCGACTACGCAGACGAAGCACGATCCGTACGGCGGAAGTTCGGGAGAGTGGCACAGGGTCGGAATCTTGTCGAGATCCTGTTCCCTCACGACCTCGAGGATCGTCTGCCCCTCCGTTGCTTCAATCTGCTTTCCATTGATCGTCAGTTTGATCTTGTCCATGTACTCGCTCCTCAACTCTTGTAGACCGCGTCAAAGCTGCAGCTCGTGATGCATTTGCCGCACCTGACGCAGATTGAGTTGTCGATCACATGTACTTTTTTGACTTCGCCGGAGATGGCGTCGACCGGGCAGTTCTTCGCGCAGAGCGTACAGCCGGTGCACTTCTCCGGATCGATATTAAAATCGACCAGCGCCTCGCATGAGGCTGCCGGGCAACGTTTGTCGTTTATGTGGGCCTCGTACTCATCACGGTAGTACCGGATCGTGGTAAGGACGGGGTTGGGCGCCGTCTGGCCGAGCCCGCAGAGACTCGCCTCCTTGATCTCTCGCCCAGCTCGATGAGATTCTCGATATCTTCCGGCTCTCCCTCGCCCTTGGTGATGCGGGTGAGGATCTCGAGCATCCGCAGCGTCCCGACACGGCAGAAGGTGCACTTGCCGCACGACTCGTTCTGCGTAAACTCGAGGAAGAACCGCGCCATCTCGACCATGCATGTCGTATCGTCGAGAACGACCATTCCGCCCGAGCCCATGATCGCGCCGGTCGTGGGAATCGACTCGAAGTCGACCGGGGTATCGCCCAGGTCGGCGGGAATGCATCCGCCCGAAGGGCCGCCCATCTGAACGGCCTTGAACTTGCGGCCATCCTTGATCCCGCCGCCGATCTTGAAGACGAGATCGTTGATCGAGGTTCCCATCGGCACCTCGGCCAGTCCGCCCGGGCCGACCTTGCCGGCCAGTGCGAATACCTTCGTACCCTTGCTCTTCTCGCTGCCGAACGCCGCGTAGGCGCCGGCGCCGTTTACGATGATCCAGGGAACGTTGGCGTAGGTCTCAACGTTATTGTTGTTCGTCGGCTTGCCCCACAGCCCCTTCTCGGCCGGGAAGGGAGGCCTGATCCGCGGCATCCCGCGCTGTCCCTCGATCGACGCGAAGAGCGCTGTCTCCTCGCCGCAGACGAACGCGCCGGCGCCCTGCTTTATCTTGATATCGAATGTCGAAGCCGGAGCCGAGAATGTCTTCGCCGAGATAACCCTTCTCCTTCGCCTCGTCGATCGCGATCGTGAGACGGTGGATCGCCAGGGGATACTCGGCACGGCAGTAGATGTAGCCGAATGAGGCGCCGATCGCCCTGCCGCAGATGACCATGCCCTCGAGGATGGCGTGCGGATCGCCCTCGAGCACCGAGCGGTCCATGAACGCGCCCGGATCGCCTTCATCGGCGTTGCAGACGACGTATTTCCGGTCGGCCTCGTAGCCGGCCGCGAACGACCACTTCAGCCCCGTCGGGAAACCCGCGCCTCCGCGGCCCCTCAGGCCCGATTCCTTGATCTCGTCGATGATCCCGCCGGGAGTCATCTCGAGCAGCGCCTTCTTCAGCCCCGCGTAACCGCCGGCCTTTTCGTACTCGTCGATCGATTCGGGATCTATCGTTCCGCAGTTGCGCAGCACGATCTTCTCCTGCTGGCCCTGGAACTCGATCTCGCCCCCCGAGCCGATCTTCCCGTCCTCGACGCCGAGCGCGACATGATCGGTCAAGCACCTTGCCGCCCTTGATGTGGCCCTCGAATATCTCCTCGACGAGTTTTTCGGTGACGTCGCCGTATATAGTCCTCTCTCCGCCTGAACGGATCTCGACGAGCGGCTCCCGATAGCACATCCCGATGCAGCCTGTGCCCGAAAGCTCGAAGGTTCCCGGGTTCTCCTCGAGAATGGCCTCGAGCTTCTCGTACACCTGCCTGGCGCCGGCAGAGAGGCCGCATGTGCCCATTCCCACGATTACTTTCGTCATTACGCATCCCCCTGGGCCGTGTCGACGCAACCGATCTCGGCCTCGACTGTGGCCGCCCTCTGCTCATCTCTCTTGGTCTTTCTCAGAAGTTTTCGCAGTGATGCAGGCGTAAGCCTGCCGTGCGTATCATCGTTGATCATGATCACGGGTGCCAGCGAACAGCATCCGATGCAGGCTACGGTCTGGAAGGTGAAGAGTCCATCCTCCGACGTGTCGCCGACCTCGATACCGAGCTCGTCCTCAATCGTCTCGATGATCGTCTTCGCTCCCGAGACATGACACGCAGTCCCCGCGCAGGCCCTGATGACATACTTGCCCATGGGCTGCAGCCGGAACTGGCTGTAGAAAGTGATTACTCCGTAGATTTCTGATTCGGGAATACCTGTCACGCCTGAGATGTAGCTGATCGCTCTGCGCGGAATGTATCCGAAATGATCCTGTGCCGATTGGAGAAGCGGAATCAATTCTCCCGGCGCGCCGTCGTACCGCCAGAGACGATAACTGAAGTTGTCTTCCATGCGGTCGTGATCACCTCTCTCCCTTCTCCCGGCGCACTCCGCGCCGGCGGACTGGGACAGTGAAGGCGACGGCTGCCCCTTACAGGAAGGAGACAGCCTCCGATTAATGATCTATATTGACTCTGACCGGGTCGATTACTCCGCGTTAAGCGGGATCACTCCTCGACCAGCTTTATGACGGTAGCTTCGCGGACCCTGAGCACCCCGTCGATCTCGTTGAGCTTCTCGATGATCCTCGGTGTACGGCCTACGGCGCCCTGGCCGGTGACCATACCGACTAGCTTCGTCCCGTCCTCGATGACATCGCAGAAGATCACCTCGTCGATGAAGAAGACGGTGGTGAAGATCTGCTGCATCGCGTTCTTGTCGATATCGACTATGATATAGCTCGTCGTCCCAGGACGTTTCGCCGCCGTTGTCTGCCCCTGGGCCTTTACGGCGCTCGAGTAGATCTTGATGAACTCGTCGACGTCGCGGTCGAGTTTCGGACGCTCGATCTCAGACTCGGAAGCGATCTCGACCCCGTCCATCGCCGCTATCTTCTCGAAGATCTCCTTGATCTCGGCCTGCGATCCGGCCTGCGCCAGGACGATGATGTCGAAGTCGCCGCGTACTGCCTCGCACCTCTGAACTCCGGGCATCTGGTACAGCTCGTTATATATCTCCATCGACCTGTCCATGTCGGTGATCCTGATCGTGATATAGGCACTTACCGATTCCCTGATGCTTACATCGCCGGAATCATCAGCGGAGGCGACCTCTCCGGTCGTACCGGGTGCGAGCTCCTCGAGCGACTTGACCAGGTCGGGGATCTCGAAAGGCTTGTCGAGGTAGCCGGTGTTGTGCTCGGAAAGAGCGGTGAGCTTGAGATGCTCGTCGCCGAATCCGGTTATGACCAGTACGGGAAGATCGGGATGCTGGATCTTGATCACCTTGAGGATCTTCAGGCCGTCGATGTCGGGCATGAAGATATCGGTGACCAGGTAATCGTATTCTATGCCCTCATCCTTGGCGGCATTGAGCTCATGTATGGCGGAGATCCCGTCCGGGCACGCAACAGCGCTATAGCCTTCCTGGGTAAGTCCGACAGTGAGATTACGCCGGATTTCAGCCTCGTCGTCGATGATAAGTACGCGTCCCTTCACGAGTCCCTCCTCCAAAATCGAAGATTTTTCATTAAATGCGGTGAAAATACCGCGCTTTTCCCGGGCCCCGCAACCCCACATCCCGTTGAACAATATACGCCTCGGCCGCTCTTGTCAAATAAATTCGGTATATCTGAAAAGCGGACAGAAAAAGCGCTCCTGCCGGCATAGCAAGAGCGCTCTATCTATATATAAATAATCATGTTAACGACAATATGCGTCCCGGCTATCAGACGTAGCTGACCTCCTCCGTCGTATACTGCAGAAGAACCAGCCCGATGAGCAGGTTATAAGCAATCCCGAGCACCATGCCCAGCGGGATAAGGATGAAGGTAGTAATATGATTCTCCAACCCCGTATATCCTCGCTCCAGTGGACATGATCGTCACGCTCCGATCAGAAGTGTCCGGCTTCAGATCGGAACGGGTGGCTGAAATCACCGGAATAGGCAAATTCAGTGCAAAGTCTCTCGCAACACATCGGCTCATGCCGGTGAAGACTTCGGCAAAGAACTTCTGCATGATTGACAATATGATGAATTTACAGTAAATTATCTCAGTCAAGATCAATGGATATCTTCTAAATGGTGGGTTGATTTCCGTTAATACGGCACCTGACGCGATAGATGCATTCTTTATTCATTTTCTGGGGCTTGGTGTGACCTGCTCCAGCATGATCCTCAAGAGAAACCAATGAAATCAGAGAAGTTTTCAACTCGCTTCCTGAAATGGGGTACATACTCCAGGTTCAAGACTATTCAAAGATTGGCCTGGAAGCGCATAGAACCAAAAGGACAGATATTCTCCACTTCAGGCTCCGCTCTCAGAATCCTCGTCGGGGGTGATGTCACCTTTGACCATGAGCTCCGCGTCCCGATTGGTGGTGTATATCGTTCAACTGCCAGAGCTAATCTGTTGCTCCAGGGCATTAAACGAAAAATGTTAAAGACCTTGTGTAAGTATTTTTTTTCGCCCAAATATTTATCATCCAGGTCTTATAACTCTTATACAGATCTAAGCGTAAGAAGGCCTGAAAGCAAAAGACAAAGGTTACTAGGCGCGAATCACCCACTTATCCCTTTCAACATTGATTATTCTTCTGACTCAACGAAATTCGCTTACCCTTTCGAAAAGATTGCCCCCTTGTTTAAGGAAAAAGACCTGGTACTGATAAATCTGGAAACTCCACTCAGCAACCATTCTCGAGTTCAGGGACATTTCATCTGCGACCCTCGTTATGCCCAGGCTTTAAAGGATGCGGGGATTTCAATTGTAACTTTGGCCAATAATCATGTCTTTGATGCTGGAGATATTGGATTTTCAGACACACTGAATCATCTCGAAGCTGTCGGCATCCCGTATACAGGGGGCGGAAAGAATTTCAAGGACGCTAGATCGGGCGAGCACATTGAAATCAAGGGCTTGAAAATCGGGTTTTTGGGCTATACAAATTTTTGTAATAAAAAATTTATTTCAGTGGCAGCCGAGTATCCGGGAATTCTTCCCTTGGATCCTCAACTGATCGTAGAAGATATAAAAGTGGCCAAAGAAAAGTCGGATTTTGTTTTCGTTTCTTTACACTGGGGATTTGAGGATCAACCAAATATCCACCCCAGACAGATAGAGATTGCTCATTTATTGATTGATGCTGGTGCTGATGCCATAATCGGACATCACCCTCACATTCCTCATGGCATTGAGATCTACAAGGGAAGACCTGTTCTATATTCGCTTGGTAATCTTATTTTCGGGTTCAGCACCAACCATTGGTCTGATAACTATCTAGCTGAAATCGTCATCGACCAGAAACGTATTCGTGGTGTTCTTATTCATCCCGTTTCAGGACGTGGGCCGGAACTTTTTCAGCCAGAAGCGCTAAGTGGAGTTCGAGCAGATTCCCTTCTTCACGATTTGCAAATAAAAAGTGTGGGGTTCAACACGGCGATTGTTGTTCAAAATCATATCGGCTACATCAATATTCCCTATAAGTAAATATCCGGTCTAATCAGCTATTCAGGTAAACGCGAAGGAACGGTCTTTTCCCGCTCGGTCCTCTGCTTGATGATGATATTGTACGTAGCTATTACCAGACCGAAAAGAAACCAGACGTAATACGAGTAGTTGCTGTTTCTGACATACTCGATCTTTATCTGGTCGAAGAGGAATATGATGATGATCACATGGAGCATCTTCATCAGGGCCTCGGGAAGTGGAGACGTAGCAAGAGAGGCCTTCACCCCGACAAGAGTCGATTTGATTATCCTGGCTATAAAAAAGATGAATGCCCCGAGTCCGAACAGGCCGACGACATTGAAGAAAAAGAGGTAGAGGCTGTGCGGCCAGAAGCCCTTGGTCAATCCCTCTTGAAAATCCCACCCGGCTCCATGTCCGAATATGGGATTCTCCATCCCCCTCTCGATCGCGGGAAACCAGGTCCCCACGCGGTTGGCAGGGACGACCCCTTTTTCAAATGTTGTGGCGATAACCCTTTCAAAGAGTGAACCGGATGTCGTGTACCTTGCGACGACCCCCTCCATCACTACGAGAATGAGAGCCAATGCACCTACTATATATGTGATCCGAACGATGTTCAGTTCTTTTCTAGAGAGGAACATCAGGTAAACCGTGCCGACAAAAAGGGAGAAGATCGCGCCCCTTGTGATCGTAGTGAACATCATGAAGAGATCGATCAGCAGCAGAGCTCCAAAAAGCGCACGGGAAAGCATCCGTCTGGACCTGACAAACATCAGGAAGATGATAAAAGCATTGAGCGTAAAGAACTCTGCCGTCAACTCATAGTCGTGAAAGGGCCCTCCCATCCTCATACCTTTCATTACCAGTTTCGTCTTGTGCGCGGTATACAGCCAGTTGGGAATAAGGACCTTTCCCGGAAATAGCAGCTCGAATATCGTGAAAACGATGAAAAGAGCTACGGATACCATCAGAAAATTCAGTGTCTTTCTCAGCTTTTCCTCGTCATCCACGAAATTGATAATCAGGACCATGAATGTCGCGGCTGTGAATAAATTGACTGTGTTCACTATTGCCATCTTGGTCAGACCAGGTGGAACGTTCTTGAAAGAAAGTATGTATGAGACGATAAACAGTATCAGTGGCAACCTGATCATTGGATCGAGGGTGATCTTGTACACTCCCGTAGCCACCCTGATCAACACGACCATACCGATTATCACTACAAATATCTCATTGGAGGTTCCCCATGACATAGCGAAGGGGAAGGGATACATAACGAGAAGCAGCCACAGTGCGGAAATGGTCGAGAATTTCCAGAGCAGCAGGATCAGGAATCCTCCCGCCATCGCCTCGATGACCCTCTTGTTCGGGTTATAGATCTGCGTACCCGCTATAAGTCCGACACCCGCGGTTACAGCGAAGGCCCAGACCTTGGAGATATGCTTCTGGACAAATCCTGGATCCCTCCGCCTGGGCGCGTATTCTCTGTTAAAATCCTTCATAAACACACAATATCAGCAAGAACGATACCCGCTGCGCCCATGGCCCATCTATTTGACGAGTATGAGCTCCTGCTGCGGGTCAGAAAGAAACTCGCCGCCGTCTTTTCTGACAACGATTATCTCTTCGATAGTCGCTACGCCGTAGTTCGGCATGATTATCCTTGGTTCGAGCGTATATACCTGGTTTTCCTCTATCTTGAGGTATGGCAGGTTACCGTATCTCTCCCATTCCGGACATAAAAGCCCCGCTCCATCATGGGTGCTCCGTCCGACCTGGTGTCCCAGTGCATGAGGATACTCCTCGTAACCCTTCCCCGTTATATAGTCCCTCGACAAGGAGTCGATCTCTCTTCCCTCCATACCCGGACGGATCTTCTCAGCGGCCAGGGCTATCGAATCCCTGATGACGTAGAAAGCATTCTTGACCTCTTCGGGCGCGTCCTCCTCCCCCTCCCTGAGGAAGTACCAGGTTCTCTGAAGGTCAGAGCAGTAATCGAGCATCCTGGTCCCGAAGTCGATATTCAGCACGTGCCCCTTTTCTATCACCCTGTCGGTAGGCTTAGCGTGGGCGCCTGCCGACTCCGGCCCGGTGAATACAGCGGGGCACTGGGAGCTCTCCCACGATGTCTCGACCCCTTCCTTCTCGACCTCGCCGAGAATGAATGCCGCCACTTCTTTTTCGGTCATCCGGGGCCTTATGAACTCCGTTACCCTCGAGAAGATATCGAGTGTGAGATCTATATTGACCTTGATCCTTCTTATCTCTTCGGGAGTCTTCCTGCCCCTGAGCTTTGATATTATACCCTCCGAACTTACCAGCGAGTCTGCGTACTTTGTGCCCTTGAGGTATTTCACGAGGGTCAGGTACATCCCGTGGCTGAGCCCGTCGGCCATAACGTCGTTTTCAGAGAAGTTGACCGCTATCTTCGTCGGAGAGAACTTGTCGAGCTGCTCGATGAGAACGCTGCCGATACCCTCCTTGTACCCAATAACCTCATATGCTCCGGTCTCCCCGATCCTCGCTTCATCGAGGCTTCCAACTATCGCGACAGGATTTCCTGCCGCTGGTATAATAAAGGCCGAGTGCCAGGTACAGCCTGCACCGAGGATCAAATCGAGGACGGGATCTCCAGCCGCCTCGCTCTCCCTGACGAAGGTGAGCCAGAGGTCCGCATCTACTTCACCGATGATATTCTGCGCCTGCTCGATCTTCTCCCTTATCACTCCGTTTTCCTCCTTGGGTTCACATTACAATCTTATACGGGAATAATACTTTTTCGACCCGGCAATAGCAATTTATGCCGTCCCTCAGTCCAGATCGTCTCTCAGGGTATAAAGCGAGACCCTGTCGCTGGCGAATACCTGCTTGAAATACTTCGAGTCCTCCGAGAATCTGGCCGAAAGCCAGGGACAGGCCTCGAGATCCACCCGCCACAGCGCGATATAGAGCTTCGAATCGATCCTCCCCATTTCGAGGATAGTCTCTTCGGAGAATCCATCCTCTCCGAACAGCGAGGCCTGGATCTTCCCGTACATCTCCATCTTCTCTCCGCCATATCCGAGCACCCTTATCACACCCTGTGTCGAATAGAGATTTCTTCTGTCCGCGAATACAGGCACGAGATGATAGCTGTTGTTCTCGATGATGATCGCATCATCAGGAGTGTTCTTTCTTATCCACTCGAAGAAACGCTTGTCGTCCGCTGTAATGTCATCCCTCCTCAACATGATATCCGTATCGGCTCTTTGTATGATGAATCCCCTGAAAGTCAACACCGGAGGAACAAAAAACAACATAATCACGGAGAAGACGATCAACACCTTCTTCAGTCCTGAGCTCCCCCTGATCTTTTCAATGATCTCTATATAGATCGGAGGCCCGATTATCAAAAACAGGGGGAAGATCAGTTTGGAGTCATTGACCGTAGGAAGGTTGATCACTATCGCGATCATAAGAAGAGCCACCGACCAGCAGATCAGCACTGCCGCTCGGTAATCCCGCCTCCCGATCAGTTTTCTCAAGGCGGTCCTTGCCGGGAAGAACAGAACGAGCATAGGCAGCGCTATTGTGATGATGCTCATTATACCCAGGTGCAGATGCTCCGAGAATACATTGCTACCCTCTCCTCCTGCTCCCCCTCCAAGTGATAATACATAAGGAAGGCTCAGGACAGCTGCCAGAAAGGCTGCCGCCATCGGGATGTATTTGACTTCAAATCCCGGGGTATCCTTCAACAGATACCTGCCGAAAATGACCAGAAGGATGCATGCTCCTATTATCGTCATGACCAGGGCTGTTCCGGTCACCGCGTGGAAAAGGATAGCTCCCAGTACAAGCGTGAAGATCGCTATCGAGGCCCTCACTCGAGATTCCAGCAGAAATCTCCTGTTCAGAACGAGAATCAGCGCGCCCAGGAAGAGGTTCAACGAGTAGCTGAAGGCAGTGACCGTAATAAACTTGTCGTACAGGTTGACCATCCAGGATCCATAAGGGGTGAGCGTGTGAATGACATGGGACCCGTTGATTACCATAGCGGAGAGCATCCTCTGGATCTCCACCATGCCTCTTACCTCTCCGAACATAGTTCTTAACAGACCGACCGGAACCATGATCCACGACACAGATTCCAGCCCGGCGAGAGCAAGGATCGATGCGGAGATTATGAGGTACTTTTTATCCGTAAAGCATGAGATGTACCTCGCGATCAGGTACGGGAACACGAAAGCAGTGACCACATTGAAGATACCCATCGCCCAGAAAAGTGGAAGGCCGGAGAGTTTCATCCAAACCGCGTTAAAAAGATGGTAGAGCCACATGTATTTGATCGGAAAGTCGGCGAGCCATGGCTCCATCGGGGGTATCCCGCGTTTGGCGACCTCATTGATGACAGAAGCGTGATACCAGGAATCGGAACGTAACAGAAGGAATGAATTATAGAGATATGAGAACAGGATAATACCGGCAAAGATGAACGCGACAGCCAGAACCTGCCACGGCATGCCGGCGTCATCGTCAGCAGCCCTGCTCTTTCGCCTCAGAACAATAATCGCGACCAGGAAGAAGTAAAGCATGGCAAGTGTGACCTTGACACTGCTATAAATATCTCCGGTCAGGACAGTCACTGCGATGATCATCAGGGATATCAGGATAGGTGAGATCAGGATCGAGAAGAAGGACCTGTCTGTCCTTGAAAAACCTGTCCCGAGGAACAGATATGAAAATATCAGCCCCGGCAGCACGAATACCTGCAGAAAGCCACAGATAAACCTGAACGGCTGAGGAACACTGAATATCAGCGAGACAGCGCTAAGCAGAATTATCAGGACAGGTATTTTTCTGATCATCTATGGCTCCGTCGGTTTCGAAAAACCTAAATCAATGCAACCATCCTTACAATTAAAATCTGTTGTAGCATTTTAAGTTCCATTACTTTAACCTCATTGAAACGGCTCTGGATCAGGATCATTATACTAAAATGACTTTTTTCAGGCGTTTTTGAACGATTTTTGCACTTATGGCTGAAAACGCATCGAAATCATCTGATTTTCAGGAGAGATAATATGGCTTTATTCAGGATAGCAGGCGGAAACAGGTTGAATGGTGAAATCGACCTCAGTGGGGCCAAGAACGCCTCCCTGCCGATCCTTTTTGGCTCCATCATCAGTGGCGGCATCGTTGAACTCGAAAACGTTCCCGTGCTGATGGAGGACATCAAGGTTGCTATCGAAATCATCAGGAGTATCGGAGCGAAAGTCGAAGTCAAAGGTAATTCGGTCACCATCGATCCTTCCGGTATCAACGACCCGGCCCTGCCACTTGACCTGGTTACACGGATCCGGTATTCACTCCTACTTCTAGGTGCCTTCCTCAACAGGTTCGGCAAGGTGGAGCTTCCCTTCCCGGGAGGCTGCGATATCGGATCAAGAAAATTCGACCTTCATATAAAGGGCCTCCAGGACCTCGGAGCCGAGATGGAGGTGACCGACAAGGGAATATTCGGAAGCGTTGATAAACTCAAGGGCGCCGATATAGAGTTCTACCTTCCGACTACATCAGGAACGGAAAATATCATGATCGGCGCATGCCTTGCCGAAGGAAAGACGGTCATAAGAAACGCCAACACACGTCCCGAGATAGAAGATTTCGCGAATTTTCTCAACAGCATGGGGGCTGATATAAAGATATCGAGCCGACTGATAGAGATCGAAGGCGTCAAGAGCCTGACCGGGACAAAGCACAGGATAATGAAGGGCGGGGACGAGGCGATGACCTACATGATCGCCGCCGGGATGACCGGGGGCGATGTCGTTATAAAGGACTATAACCTCGATCACGTACGCGTCGACGCGAACTACCTTCGCGAAAGCGGGATAGAGATCTTCGAATGGGGCGGTTCGGTCTATATCTCCGGCAGGAAAGGCGTCCAGCCATTCGACATGTTCACCGCACCATACCCCGGTGTAAATTCCGACATGCAACCACTTTTCGCGGCCCTGGCCCTTAAGGCTTCAGGTGAGTCTACCATCACCGACCAGCGGTTCACCGACCGTTTCGCCTACGTCAAGGAACTGAAATCGTTCGGTGCCGACATTCACCATTACGGCAACTGCGCGGTCGTCAAAGGCGGCAAGGAGCTGACTGGAGCAGCGGTCCGTGCGACTGACCTCAGAGGAGGAGCTGCCGAAGTCCTCATCGGGCTGATAAGCGATGGCGAGACGACGATCGATAACATATACCAGATAGACCGAGGCTACGAGCATCTGGAGAATAAGCTCTGTGCGCTCGGAGCGGACATCGAAAGAACCCAGGATAAGGGATGAAAGACGAAGCTCTCAGGATAATCAGCGACAATATGGATGGTGCAGTACTCGCGGGGGAACCTCTGTCCTGTCACACTACCTACAAGGTCGGCGGGAAAGCCGAATGCCTGGTCTGCCCTGATTCCTCCGAGGGAGCCGCATGGATATTCGGTTACGCGAAGAAAGAATCGATCCCCCTGACGGTCCTCGGTGCAGGCTCGAACGTGATCGCGCCTGACGCCGGTATCGCTGGAATAGTACTGAAACTGCAGAACCAGTCGGCCAGGCTGGATTTTCCCGGCAATAATATGATCGTCGCAGACGCGGGCGTCACCCTGATCGAACTCGCGAGGGCGGCAGCGGAGAAGGGCCTTCGCGGGTTCGAACCTATTGCCGGAATCCCGGGCACAGTTGGCGGCGCGATATTCATGAATGCCGGCACAAAAGACGGCGACACCGGTTCACTGCTCGAAGAGGTTGAAGTCGTAACGGGAAACGGCACAAAGAGGTCCTTTTCCGCCGAGGAGCTCTCGTTCGGCTACAGGACCAGCGCATTTCAGAAGACTGACTGGCTCATACTCAGGGCAATATTCAAGCTGCAGGAAGGCAGCCCGGCGTCGATCCGGGAGGGCATCGAGAAAATATTCGCCGAAAGACAGGAAAAGTATCCGCTCGATGAACCTAATGCCGGAAGTGTTTTTAAAAGACCACCCGGTGACTACGCCGGCCGCCTCATCGAAGAAGCAGGATGCAAGGGCCTGACCGTGGGGGGAGCGTCCGTAAGTACTCGACACGCTAACTTCATCATCAACATCGGCGGCGCTACATCCTCGGATATAGTAGAGCTGATAGCGATGATGCGCAGAAGAGTCTTTGAAAAGTCCGGGGTTTACCTGGAGCTTGAGAACGAGATACTCGACCCGCTCATTTAGGTTCTGGTGAAGAATCCTTCCTAAAAAGGCTTTTCAGTTTAAGATGTGAGTTTTTCATCACCCTCGCATACATCCTGAAATCTTCCCTGTTAGGCACGAGTATATCCCTGAATTTTATGCCTGTGGAAGAACGGAAGAACAGGAGAAGTATTATCGCAAGCACTGAATACGAGATACTTGAGGCCATGCCCGCTCCAACTACGCCGTACCTGGGAATCAGGATAATATTGGCAGTAATGTTTACGCCAATACCTATGACAGTAGCAAATATGCAGACTCCCAGTTTTCGTTCAGAAAAGAAATATGCCATAATAAATTTATAGAATGGGAATATGACTATCCCCCAGAGAAGAGCGTACAAGGCATAACTGACCGGTTCATATTCTATTCCGTATAGAAGTATGACTACCGGACGAGTTATGAATATCGCGACTACGGCGAGTGCCAGCATTATGTAAAGGTTATTCCTGCATACCTTTGCCGAAAACTGGGCTGAACCCGTTCCCATCGCCATAAGCGTCGGGAACAACAGAACACTCATAGCGTTCGGGAAATACCAGAATCGTTGCGCAATCCCGGCCGCGATCTGAAAATAGCTTACATCACTTACGGTAAGATAATGTTTGACCTGGATCACACCGATCTTGTAGTTGAGGAAATTGAATATCATTATCAGATAGGCCCTGATCCCGTAGTTGAGGAAAGGCCCTGTCATGGAGAGATCAAGCTTTCCCATCGGCCTGAATTCTTTCGTAAACAAAAGAAAAGCGAGAGTGCTCGAT
The DNA here is from genome assembly GCA_963836185.1 of Candidatus Krumholzibacteriia bacterium. Taxonomy (GTDB): domain Bacteria; phylum Krumholzibacteriota; class Krumholzibacteriia; order Krumholzibacteriales; family Krumholzibacteriaceae; genus JAUWCL01. The sequence continues at coordinate 858,811 of CAWIIQ010000001.1, read as the reverse complement.
AAGAAGAAGGAAACGGCGTAGACTGCCACGGCTTCCTTTAAACCGCCTTTAAGGATAAGGACGAAGACAACAAGCATGATGAGATAGAAAAAACTGTTGAGGACTCTCACGATATTCGACTTCCTGATCCGGAGTGCCGCCAGCAGGAATCTGTCGAGAAAACTGTACAGGAAGTAGAACGGGACAGAAACCAGCCCGATCAACATCAGCGACTGCGGAATATCGATCCAGATATTACCGATGTGCTCGTACGTGAAGTAGAATATGATCGAGACTGTCGATCCCAGCACGAAAGAGGAAACTACGAGGAATTTTAAGATCTTTTTTCGGTCGTATATCCGTTTTCCTGTGTAATACGCTATAGCAGAGCCGATTCCCAGGTGTCCCAAAGTGAAAAGCAGGGTACATGCCATTATGATAAGCCCGAAATAGCCTCTCTTCTCGGGGCCAAGCACCCTGGCTATGATCACTCCCGCGCCGACACTCATAATCATCGAAGTGATATTTGAAAATAATATCCCTGCAGCTTTCTTTATGAATGAGATGACGAGCCTCCCCGCGAAATGACTTTCGCTGGTATTCCAGCAGCAATCGCGCCTTCCGGAACAGACTCAAGCACAACTGCGTTAGCGCCTATTATGGCCCGGTCGCCGACCTGTACGCCTCCCAAGACCTTGGCTCCTGTGAAAATAACGACTTCATCGCCAATAATCGGATATCTTTCATTCTTATCGGGCTCGTTTCTTTTCAGGTTCTTTCCACCGATCGTCACTCCGCTGAATATCTTGACCTTTCTACCGATCCTGACTCCTGCTCCTATCACGATCCCCGGGCTATGGTCCACTATCAGGCCTTCATCTATCTCCGCGCCGCAATTTATCTCGCAGCCAGACCTTGATATACCGTGACGAACCAGCAGAGAAGACAGGAAAGGAATCCCTTTGCCGAACGGAGTGAATTTCTTGAACATGAAGTAGCGTGCCAGCCTGTAACACAAAACGGCGTAGTACCCTGAGTTGAAGAAATAATTACGTATATAATCCCTGGCCCTGAGATCGCCCCTCCACTGACCCAGGTCGATAGTAAAACAATCGATAAAGGATGTGGGCTTTCGCATGATTCACCTTTTATTCAACAATAATCCTTGCCATATTTGGCCCGTCAAAGGAGTCGTCGTCTGACAGAAGGTCCTTGAGACTGTAATTCGGGTACTGAGTGCTCTCAGACATCCTGACCGATATCATGTACTCTCCCGGAACTATATCATAGGGAATATTCACAACGACCTTGTCTTTTATCACTCTGAACAGGGGCCACATGTCGGGGGTGAATATCCCGTTGAAGGGCAGATGGTCGATGCGAAAACGAAACCTGCCGTTATTTCTTTTTTCAACGATCTTCCTGTAGATCTTTCCGTAATGATCATTGTACAGAGCACCCTTGTTATAATCCGTATCGAAGCGTATATGGACGATATAACTCCTGTATTCGCACTGTCTCTCAAGCACCCACTCTATTTCCAGTTCTAGCTTTTCCCCTCGAGAGACTGACTGCCTGTCGGCTTTAAGCGATCTTATATATATACCGGAAAAGCCTGACGGCGAAAGCCCGGGCAGCTCGACGGGCGGGACCGATCCACCCACATATCTCTCGGCGGAATCCCCGTCCTCAACATTAACACCCTCAACAAGAAAACTCTCCGTTATCCTGAAAAGAGCGATGTCATCTTCCCTGTATAAGAGCTCGAAGAACATAGGATTCGCCTCAAACCTCGTTATCGCTTCACCAGCCATCCAGCGGTCCGGTTTCCAGTAAAGCGTTCCAGTCGCCAACGGGATCCTGCCGTTTATAGCAATATAGCCAACGTCATATTTTTTAATAACACCGGCTATATCGCTCAGAGATGAAAGTGGAGAGATTATCTTCCGGCACTCATCTATGCGTTCAAGAGCGGTCGAATCATTCGGGATCGAATGCTGGCTGTTAGTGCATACGATATATTGATCAGTGAACGCGGGTATGCAGTAGCTCGTTATCGGATCTGATACTACGACACTCTGTGCCGGCACCACAGAGTTTATCCGTTCATAGAGCTCAGAGATGTTGAGGCAGCTGAAACTGGACGCCCGGACGGGATCTCGAGAATAGGCGAAAGATCGGCGGGCAACTGACAGTTGATACCCTGTCAGGATGATCAGAACCGCCCAGCCCACAACAGCGACCTTCGCGGAAATCAAGTCCCGCCTGCCTCTCATCCTGTCCCAGAGAACCTTGACCAGCATCCCTACCAGCAGGGATACTGGCACTGCAACCCTTAGTCTCATCACGAGATAGGAAATTACTTCGAGCATTGGCGGGAACAAGACCGGGTTGAATAACAGAAGCCACAGGGCGATGTTCCCCCACAACAGGATCCTGAGGTCCCCGTCCTTTCGAGACGGTTTCCATAGAATGAATATCGACAGCAGCCCGAGAAATATTATGATCCCGGTCTGCTTGAAATATACAACGGGATTGAGAGTATAAAGATCTTCCGAGATCCTGAATATCCCCTGCAGATGAGTGTGGATGTCATTGTTCGGCGCGTAGTCGCGGAAATATCGCATCAGAAGATATGGAAAATTCACACCAGCTGTTATCGCAGCCACTAACGGCAGCGTCTGAGTGATCAGCTTCTTTCTCTCTGTAGAGGGGCCCTCGATATACTTTCCCGCCACCACGTAAAAGATGATAAAGGCACACACAAAAAAATGCCCGATATGTGTTCCTGCGCCTGCGAACGAGGCGGCGGCCATCAGGGCCAGCCACTCTTTCCTGTCACTTCGCAGATAGCACAGAATCGAGATCAGGAAAGTCATCGAGAAAGTCTTGCCTATCGGAAAAGAGTAGGCCGTTGTAATGAGCTTGTTAGAAGCTAGCCCGTTACCATAGATGAAAACGAAGATCAAAGCTGCTATCAATCCTACAGGCGGGCTCCTGAATATGAACCATCCAATGCAGAAAAAGGCGAGGATCGTAAATACCGAACTTATCAGGGAGATCAGCGGCCAGATCTCATATACGTCTATCCTGCCGGTAAGGAGATCGATCGCTCCCCACGCTGAATGCATGAGCCCCTTCCGTATGTCCCTTGTCAGAATCCCTCCGTCTCTGTACAGGTTCTGTTCCGGGAAGGCCTCGTGAGTTCTGGAAACGGTCCGGATATACGAGATCTGTCCGGCCGAATCGCTCGTGTATAGCATCGGGTCACCTTTAGCTATTATCAGAATGCCTGCTGACAGGAGAATAAGGAGGAGGAGGATCTGATCGCGCCTGGAAACGGCAGAGGGCCATCGCCGCTCGACATTCACATCGGAAGTGTCATTCTCGCGTCGAATCATGCCGAGGGATAGGATCACCGACATGGCCGGAACGGCAATTCCGAGATAGAAAAGATCGAGTCGAAACAGCGCCAATATCATAAGAATGGAAAATATGATCGAGGTCCCGAAGATGAATGCCAGCAATAAGCGCCCCGGAAGATCTATCCGTGCAAAGAAGAATCTGGAGAGGAAATATCCCGGCACGAGAATCATGTTGATGAAGAAGAAAATGAACAATAAATGATGCGAGGGAACTGAAGCGGCGAATTTTATCAGGATCATTTGCAGCACTAACAGTGTCCCGGCAAGGACAGTGTCTCTATATCTGCTTGATACACTGATTTTTTGCCTGTCATTCATAACTGTTACAGCGAAGTGAGGGTGGAGCCGATAAGGTACAGGCTCTTTCGTTTCTGTGCTAATTCCCGGACAACTTCCTTCTCAGGCGGGTTCCGACGGCATACCTGTTTCTCATGTCGTGGACCTTCTGTTGCCATCCAGTGCTGGCTCTTCTGTTCCTTTTGACGCTCTTGCGCAGCTCTGACACCCACGATCCGGTCACTGAACGTTCCTCTGCCTCCTGGAGTATCTCCTCAAAAAGATCGATGGATGACGGATTGAGTCCCTTCATCGCGGCTATCCTGCTGTCTGAAACGTCATGCTCAAAACATTCCGGCAGGCCCTTGTCAAGGACACGAAAATTCAATATCGTGCGGATGCATTTTTCACATACGCAACAGTTCTTTTCCAGGTTATCGAGCTTCCAGCATACCCTGAGATATTTCCTGGCTTCCTGCCAGTCAGAGAGGACCTCCACCTTCTCGCATCTCGAATGTGTCGCTCCATCGTGAACAAACTCGAGCCTGTCGGTAGAAAGGAGCCTGTCCGTTATGGGATTGGAACCCCATGGCAGAGTAAGATCTTCATACGGTTTCGAGCTCGCTATAAGGCATGTGGAGTAGGAATTCTCGAACATCAGTACGCAGGATGCTATCTCGGCGGCATGCGAGTCCCCGAAATGGGCACCCAGGTCCCTGAAGTTAGTAGCGACAAGCATCAGATCGATACCCAGGCTGTTCATCATCATCTCCGCATGGTAGGCTGCCTTCTTGAAGATATCCTCCCTGTCCAGCACTATGTTGAATCCATGGATGAACATCCCGGTCCTTATGTCCCTGTTCAGCCTTCCGCAGAGCCCCTTATTATGGCTGTAGACCGTGAAGGAACTGTCCACTCCTGCAGAAAATGCCGCCATAGCGCTGTCCGATTTCCTTCCAGCGAAATCGTCGGATTCAGAATCCGCGGTGATCTCGATCCTGGTATATGTTTCTGGGCGCCAGCGAGCCCATACTGCCTGGAATTCCTCGAGGTTTTCGAGCAGCTTTCTTGACACCTCACCATGAACGACGATATCACTCGATTCCCTCATAGCGGCAAATATCGTCCCCACGACGAAAGGGTTGTATGATTCCGTAAGATTTTTCGCGAAACGGGATGGTATCCTATGCCAGAGCTTCCGCCTGACCCCGCTGTCATCCTCGATGGTGACACCCACGGTCACGCTGTCGCCAGATCTGACCAGATCATCCTTCCATAAATGCAGCCTTCTCATCCTGACCTCGTTGCGAACTGTCTGCCGTTCGACACTTACCGGTACTGCCGATATACACATGATACGCTATGCAGACCATAGTAATGCCAGTTTTCCTGTCATCTAACAGGATTTTTAGCATAACTTGCGTTGTGACATACTTTTCGCAAGACTTGTACCATCCTGATATTGTATAATATATGCCCGATGAAGGAAAGGCTGGATTAAAGCCTCCGGAATTCTCTGTAACGATTGATCTTATCGAAAGCGTTGATATTTCATGCGTATCCTTTTCTGCTATCCATGGCTTGATCTAGGGGGAGCGCCCAAGACCTCCATCACCCTGGCTAAAGGGCTGAAGGAACGGGGCCACCAGGTATATTTCTTCTCGAAAGAGGGCGGAATGTACGAGGAACTCCTCGAGAAGACCGGGATACCTCTGATCTCCGCACCGTACCATGCCTCCCTTCCTCTGATGTTTCACCTCAATTGTAAAGCCGGACGCATCCTTAAAAAGACTATAGAGGATTATTCGATAGACATCGTTCATGTCTTTCACCCTAATCACTATTTTCTCTCCCTTATGATCGCCCCGCGAAAGGACATTCCCGTCGTCTTTACCGCTGTGTGGTTCCAGGGCACGTTCACCTATCCTGATTACCCGGGAAAGGTGATCTTCGTTGCCGAGGAATTCCTCGATCACGCCAGGCCGTATATCGGCAAGCATGCCGGAGAGATGATCGTAATGCCTAACCGTGTCGATCTCGACAGGTTCAGCGTCGATATCGACTGGTCCGGCTTCGTCGAAGAGAAGGGTCTGCCCGGCAGCGGAACAAAGCTCGCTTTCATGAGCAGGCTTGATGTCCCGAAGGCCGGGTCAGTTTACAACGCGATGGACGCGGCCGGGTTAATGGCGGAAAAAGGCATGGAAGTAACGCTTGCCATAGCGGGGGACGGCCCGCTGAGAGAGCGTTTCGAAAAGTACGCGGACGGTATAAATGCCAGATACGGGCGTAAGGTGATAATACTTCTCGGGAGTATTGACCGTACTCCTGAATTCCTGTCCTGGTCCAATATCGTCATCGGGATCGGCAGGTCCGCTTTCGAGGGGATGGCAACAAGCAAACCGACATGTATCGTCGGCGAGAACGGCCTGGCCGGAGTCGTCAGGAGCGACACGGTCGAGGAACTGCAGTACTACAACTTCGCTGGAAGGAACATCGACTCCCCGCGGGAGCCGTCAGAACTGGCCGATATGATCGCAGAGATCATCAGCGACAGGGATACATACAAGAGTCTCGCTGCATTCTCCAGGGGATACGTAATCGAAAACTACGGGTACAGAGCCGGGGCGGAGAAACTGGAACTGCTTTACGAGGAACTCCTCGCTGCGAGACCGTTCAGTGTATATCAGAAGACAAAGACGGTTGTTTCGAGTTTCCTGACCGGATACTGCAGGAGCCTGTACCGGACCACGAAGTCCAGACTGAAAGAGAAACTCGTAAAATAACATCTTTGCCATTGCTGATAACTGAAAGGACACGAACGATTTGATTAACACAATATGTGCGGTCTCCCTCGATTCGGCGGGAGAACCCGGGTACCTTCTCAAGAAAATGATCCACATCCAATCGGGTGAGATACCCGACGAGACAATGTTGCACGTCGATGATTCCGGACGTTTCGGGATAGCGTCCTCGGGAAATGCTTATGGCAGCTCTTTCTATCACGACGCGGCAAACAGGATTGCTGTCGCCTTTTCCGGAAGCCTGATCAATGCCCGCAAACTTGAGGATGGGCTTGCGCCATGTTCTGGATCCGCTGAACTCATATCCCGCTTGTTCCTCCAATCAGGCTCTCAGTTCGTAAACAGGCTTTACGGCAGCTTCAATATCGCGATCTTTGACGGCAAAAATGATCGGATACTGGTTTTCAGGGATCATTCCGGCTTCCTGCCGCTTTTTTACTCGACAGGCAAAAACGGCATCGTGGCGGCAGCCTCCCGGATAGAGGCGCTTACGGGTTCGGGGATCGCTTCCTCCTTACTCGACTTCGAGGCGATCTCCTACTTCCTTTACGACAAGGCGTTCCCGGCGTCAGAGACTCCTTTCATCGATGTAAGAGGCGTACGTCCAGGACATTGCATTACTTTGAGTAGCTCCACTATTGATATAGAGCAATACTACAAGTTGCCGATACAAAAGAAAAAGATGGATGAGAAGGAAGCGATCGACACTGCTGAATCAATCCTCCTGGAGGTACTCGAGGAAAACATTGGACAGAGCGATGAAATCGGGATGCTTCTGAGCGGTGGAGTCGATTCGACGCTGATCCTCTGCATGGTGCGTTCGATCACTGACAGACCTGTCCATACATACTCGATATTTCTCGACCCGGAGGGAACGGATGAAAGGTTCATACAGAAGGTTTCAGCCCATTTTGGCACAATCCACCACGAGATAGTCCTTAATGAAGACACCTTCCGGAAAAGCCTCATCCCCCTCGTGAAGTCTTATCCTACCCCTGCCGTCGGAGCCTGGCATATCTATCTCGGAACCCTCGCCGCCGGCAAGGATGGTGTTACTTCAGTCATGAGCGGATTCGGAGGAGAAGTGGTCTTCGGCATCCCGGATACCTATATAAAAATGGATAAGATCCACCGGTTCCTCAGATTTCTGGATTCAGGCAGGCCTTTCGACAGCTATCTGCTCGAAATGATAAGCCGGGGCGCGGGCGCGCTCAGCCGCCTGTTCCCGCGGGCGGGGATCATCAGCCAATATTCAGAGTTCCGCCAAGGCAGACAGCGGTGGCTCGGCTCAAAACTGGACGGGAAGGTGATCGATGAGTTCCTCGCCGTTGAAACGAGTAACTTCCGGAAGGTGCATGAAAAATACCTCGATGATTATGCCGAATCGGGGACGAGCGATCTTACCGATATGCTTTTATATTCCCGGATGATAAACTTTGAAGGCAACAAGATATTGGGCAAATGTGACGAGCTGGCCCGCCGCAACGGAGTCGAACTGTTCCATCCCTTCATGGACAGGAGAATGGTCGAATTTGGATTCAGTGTCCCAACCCATCTCAAACATCGCAGCGGACAGTATCGCCACCTCGAGATCAGTCTCGCCGGCAGGTATCATATCTTCGAAAGGGAAAAATCAGCTTTCATCGCACCCTTTGAACAATGGCTGCGTTCAGATACTCCCGGCGAGGCGAGACTTTCATTCGATGCATCCGATATCTCAGAACGCGGAATATTCAAAACGGAGGAACTCATAGCGCTCTGGGAGGAATTTCTTAAGGAAGAATCAGATTTCGCATGGTCGGATATTTTCTCTATAATCTCTCTCGAGGTGTGGCTAAGAAATATTTTATCATTTTCCTGAACGGAAATACAATCGGGGAGAAAAAAGACTCATGGAAAGCAGCCTCAGAAGAGTGAGAAAGCTGATTGCGAGGACCTGGTACAAAAGAAAGTTCGGCTCGTGCGGGACAAACTTCAGATGGGACCCCCTATCGAGCTTCTTCGCCAGGCCTGACCGGGCCGAGATAGGCGACAATGTCTTCCTTGGAGAGGGATTCCATATCTCCGTTCTCGTATCGTTGAAGATCGGTGACGGAGTCGTAGCCGGCCCTCGCCTGATAATCATGGGGGGCGACCATGAGTTCGAGCACGTGGGAAAGCGTTTCCATCAGCTCAAGGAGGGAAACAATCTTCCCGTCACGATAGAGAAGGATGTCTGGATAGGCTCCAGGGTGACGATCCTCAAGGGTGTCACGATCGGGGAGGGCTCGGTCATCGGAGCCGGCAGTATCGTCACAAAGGATATACCGCCATACACGATCGCTGTCGGCAGCCCGGCAAAACCGGTAAAGAAACGGTTTTCGGACGAGGACCTGGCAAGGCATCTCGAACTTCTCGATTATGACAGGGAGAGTATCGACAGGTTGATCGCTGCCAGGGATCAACCCGTGAGCCTGTGATATTCCTTCAGGACCTTCCTGATAAACCTGCCCCAGATATGAGCGAAGCCGCTCTTCTTGTATACGAGCAAATTCAGGACGATCGTGAATCCGGAATCGTATATCATCCTCGATTCAGCGGTCTCCTTTCCATCCCAGAACAATATCGGCGAAGTCCTCGCGATCCTGTCTGATTTCTGGGAAGGCAGGTTCAAAAGTTCGTTTCGCACCGACAGAGGCATATCCTTCGCGGCCGTCGACATCTTGTATCCTAACTGCTTCGCGAAACCTGTTCCTGTTTCAGAGCCGCTCCCTCCGGGCCAGCAGAGAAAATCGATCGTCTTGTCGAGTCTCTGTTCGATTATTCTCTTTGATTCGCTCAATTCATCGCGAAGACGCTCCTTGAATTCACTCTCCGTTTCATAGCGTCCCGGCTCCAGGTCCCGTCTTATTTTCTCGGCCCGCTCGAAAAGGATCTCTTTCCAGCCCGTCTTCTTGAAAAACTCTTTTCCCCCCCCGGCCTTGACGTATTCTCTGATTCTGACCGCTACCTCTTCGTTGGGGAAGAATCTCGGGGAAGAGAGGCTCTTGCCATGCTCATAAACAGGGTCCCCCCAGTTTATCAGGGATTCGTCGTCGTTCTGCAGGTAAGGTTTCCGTTCGACATTATTATTCCAGGTCATCCATATGTATGGATCTCCGGGGTGCCGGAAATCGACAATCTTTTCGGAGACCGGGTACCAGGTATGCGTCATCGCGTGACCCTGAATGTCGAGAACGCCGTCCTCACCGGCCCTCACCATCTCCTGCCAACTGAGAAACCCCCTGATATCTTCCGGGTCGAGTGATTCGGCTGAACCAGCCTGATCGAGACGTTTCCGGACGATATCCCTCTTGTCGACGAATTCGGGATTTACAAAGACAGTGCCTTTGAATCCATATTTCTTCAGGACAGGATATGCGAAGACCCAGTTGTCAGCGTATCCGTCGTCGAAGGTCAGGATAAACGATTTCCGCGGCAGTATCTTGTCATTGAATATTGAATCGTAAAGATCGGCCAGGGTCACAGAAACAAAGCCGGATCTCTTCAGCCATTTCATCTGGTCATCAAATACGTCGTGTGGACAGGTGAGATGCCGCCACTGCCAGTCGGGATCCGGGATTCCAATAGTATGGTACATCAATACCGGGACAGGGGTTTCACGCTTCATCAGTCGCCTCGCTGAATATTTCCTGGTAGGAGCTCAGCACCTTCTCGAATGAATAATTCTTCATGTACTTCTTTTCAGCCTCCCCGACGAAGGAATCGCGCATCTCCCCATCGGCCAACAATCTCTGTATGCCGGCTGCCAGCTCCGAATAGTCCTTGTATTCAAAGAGTATCCCATTCCGTCCGTTCTCGATGATCGCGTTTATCCCGCCGACATCAGAGCCGATGACCGGCACCCGGTTATAGACGGCCTCGAGAAGCGAGAGGGGCGTGCCCTCGAACTGTGATGTCATTACATACAGATCTGCGATCCTGTAAAGGTCCGGCATATCTTCTCTCGGAACGTTCCCCAGAAACAGCGTCCTGTCTCTGTATTCAGCCTTCCTCTCGAGCTCTTCCCGTAACGGACCATCCCCCGCCAGAACGAGATAGAGGTTCTCATCGGTGACAAACCCCTTATCGAGCGTGTTGAACGCATCGACCAGTGTAACGGGAGATTTTAGCCCTTTTAGCGAGCCGACATAGAGGATCACCCTAGCGTCCTGCGGGATATCAAACCTTTCCCTGATCGCGCTCCCGTTCCTTTCACTTCTCCGGAAGGGGAACAATGGCGGCAGGTACCTGACTTCCTTCCCTGTCCTCTTTCTGTATTCGACACATATCCGTTCCGAGATCCCTATCAACCTGAAGGCATTCGTGAAAGACCACTTATAGAGGAAGAAAGGCTTCCACGGAGTCAACCCTCCTCCGTGTATCGTGATAACATACCTTATCCCGAACAGCTTCCTGAGAACGGGAAAAAGCGACCACCCAAACCAGTGTGACCGGCTGTACGAAAGGAATACGACATCAATCTTGTCGCGGTGCTTGATTATATATCGAGCTAATCTTATCGGGGTCATATACCTGGTGGGCCGGGTGTACTTCACTCTGACCAGGTCGATTCCCTCATTTTCCGAGTCACAGTAAGTAAAGAGCGTGACATCATTATCCCGCGCCAGCTCGCGCGCGAGATAATAGTTGAATATCTCGGTCCCCCCTGTAAAACACGGGTAGATCTGTTGTGAGACAAATAATATTTTCATTGCCAGCTTCTGTTAGACACTTCCGCCCAGGTAAGGGGAAACCTTCGAGATGACAAACCTGTGCTTCCCCGATTCGGTCAGAGGGATATTATCGACGACCTCGATATCAACGATCATATCCTTGCCGCATTTTTCTTTTATTCCTTCGATAAGCCTGGCTTTTTCGCCTTCATCAAACCTGCTGTCCGTTATCAATTTCAAAAGCAGCCTGCCATATTCCTCCTGAATCACCTGGTAGCTGGATATCCCTTCAGCGTACTCCCTCAGCAGGATGGTCCAATAAGTCCCCGAAAGATGGTTGCCGTTTGCTCCGACTATGATATCGAACACTCTTCCTTTCACCTCTTCCAGCATCGGCAGGTTCCGCCCGCAGGGACATGTCCTCCCGGACAGGGACCCTATATCACCGATCCTGTAGCGGATGAAGGGAAAAGTAAAGTTATCGAGGTTGGTGACGACTATCTCTCCGGTCTCACCCGTTTTACAGGGATTCCCTTTCTCGTCGACGATCTCGATGATCAGATGCTCCGTAAAAATATGCAGCCCGTTCTGTTCCAGGCACTCCTGCGCGATATTCCCGACTTCCCTGCATCCGTACCGGTTCAGGACCTTGCAGCCGAAGACCGATTCGATCGTCTTCCTCTGGTGCTCGTAGAGTGTTTCCGCGGATGTAACGATACCCTTCGGGCTGTGTGCGGTGAGGCCGTTCCCTCTGATGAACTCTGAAAAGAGGGCCATCGCCGATGGATACCCGGTGATAAGCGCGGGCCTGTACCGGTTGATCTTGCCGTGGTAGTCACGCATATCCTCTTCAGTCATATCGTACGATGATAGAAGTATATTTCGCTGTATTACGGAGCTTTTAAGCCTGTTGACGAAATCACTGACTCTCGAGAGATCGTAGTGAGCCCCCCACAACTGCATCTGTTTCTCTCCAACATCCCATCCGGTCCAGCTGTTGCTCCTGAGAAGCAGAGAGGCAAGGATCTGATCCGTATCACCGAAGAATTCCAGCTTTTCTCCCGTAGAGCCTCCCGTAGAATTCGGAATGAACCTCTCCCTGGGGATATTCTCAGCTTTCAGGGCCTCGATGTTTTCGCGTATCACCTTCTTTGTCAGGAAGGGGATCGAGACAATATCACTCAGGGACTGTATAGAGAGGTCGCTGAGTATCTCCCGGTAATAGGGAACGTTGGTTACAGCGTGGTTGATAAGTCTTGAGAATCCAGCTTCCTGCTGGTCTGCGAGAGTCTCTCTGGGCTTATAGGCGTTTTCTTTCAGCTCATTGAATTTCTTCATCCTTGCACGGCGTGTATGCTGGAGCAGATACCTGGAAAGATACTTGTTCACGACGGATCATCCCTGCCTGAGATTGGTGAAATTCAACGGCCCATGAGCCTATTATTTCCCGTAATTCAAAGCTATCACATATTATGCCGGGTTAACACTTTTTTTGACCCGCTTAAGCCGGATCGTATTCTTGGGTGGTATTCTTCGCTTCATTCTTTTAACCTTTCAAGAATGGAAAGGGAAAGAACAAGGATACTTTATATGATCGATGCTCTCGGGCCGGGAGGTACCGAGCGCCGGCTCGTCCAGTTACTCAAACGGCTCACGGAAAAGGAATTCTCCGCCAAGCTCATACTGCTGACAGACATAGTGCATTATAAAGAAGTATATGATCTGAATGTCGAAGTCATAATACTGAAAAGAAAAATCAGGCTCGATCCCGGCATTTTTTTCAAACTGTGCAAGATATGCCGGGAATGGCGTCCAGACATAATACATGCCTGGGGTTCGATGCCCGCTATCTACGCCGGGCCTGTCGCTAAAGCCCTTCGGATCAAGATGATCAACGCCATGATAGCCGATGCCCCGACACGCCTGAATGCGAAACAGAAGATAAGGGCACTTTTCTCGTTTCCATTCTCGGAGGTCATCCAGGCAAATTCTCAGGCAGGACTGAAAGCTTACGGCGTGCCCTCTAAAAAAGGCAACTTCATCCATAACGGCTTTGATTTCGAACGTATCGAAAACCTGAGCGGCAGGTCATCGATAATGGAAGAATTGAATATAAGTACCCGGTATGTTGTGGGGATGGTCGCGGGATTGAAATACCATAAAGACTATGATTCGCTGACAGAAGCGGCCCTGGGAATCCTCAAGCAGAGAGACGATGTCACCTTCGTCTACGTCGGGGACGGGCTGGAGCTTCCGAGAATCAAGAAGATGGCTGGAGGGAACAGCAGAATAATATTCATGGGTAATAGAAATGACGTTGAATCGATAATAGATATTTTCGACATCGGGCTCCTTCTGACCAATCTCGAGAGGCATGGCGAGGGCATCTCGAACTCGATAATGGAATACATGGCCCTGAGCAAACCTGTTATCGCGACCGATGGCGGCGGCACAAGGGAACTCGTGACCGATGGTGAAACGGGCTTCCTCATCCCGCAGAGATCCCCGGCCATTCTGGCTGAAAAAATCAACTGCCTGTTGAACGATGATGATTTGAGGTCGAGTATGGGAAAAAGGGGCAGGGAAAGGATCGAGAACGAGTTCAACATCGACAAGATGACCAGCGAGCATATGAATCTGTACCGGACACTGGTCCGGGATTAATCGCCTTCAGCTTTCCTTTTCAGGCTTTCCTCACACTTTATAACCGAGTAGGTGCTCTCATCGCTGCGCCTGAACGCGATCATCCGCCCGAGATACGGAAGGAAGTCCCAGAAGTGGGTGAGCATCCCCGCTCTCATACGTATCCTGTTGGCGCTGTGCCCGCTAGTGACATTATCAGCGACGGTCCGCTCGTATTTTCCTGAACCGCCGTCAGTATAGCATTCCGACAGATATCCGTTTATCTCCTCGATGTAGGCCTCGTACTGAGGGGCCGGCTCGGGCTGAAAGATATCGTTCATGTAATACGGCATATACCTGTGATCCAGGCTGCCGTCATCGGAAACCGAGACCTGGAGAACAGCTGTTATCCTGTTTCTCGCGACCTTCTGGTCAAAGATGAAGTTCCCGAGGCTCGGCGCGAATATCCTGTTCTCCTCTTGCAGCACTCCCTGTATCTGATGCGAATGGTGGCCGTGCAGTATATCGACCCCGGCGCCGAGCAGTTCCTTCCCGAATTCTACGACATACCTCGGAGGGATGTACGTATACTCCTCTCCCCAGTGCATCGAGACCGTCAGCTTGTCCATCGACTGCACGGCCGATGCCGCGATATCCTTAATCCTGTCGACGGCCTTTCTCTTGTCCGCGTCGGGGAAGTTCGAGATGTTGTACCCGAGAAATCCCAGCCTCTTCCCTCCCGTTTCGACGATAACTGGCTCTTCCTGGAAATAGCAGCCCGCATCGTATCCGATCACGTGTATCCCGCTCTCTTTGAGCAGGCCGACTGAGCGCTCGAACTCCTTCTTCCCGTGGTCCAGGGCATGATTGTTGGCCGTGTTGGCCACGTTTATTCCGTTGCTAGTCAGATATTTAAGGGATTCCGTGGGCGCTATCAATATCTCTGAGAACGGTTTTCTAAGGATAGACGTATCGCTGAAGATACACTCGAGGTTGATTACGTTCAGGTCCGCCTCTTCCAGCACGGGACGGACATGCTCGAATGGATCGAGCCCCTTCTTCCGCAGGATGGTTCTCAGTCCCCTGCGGTAGTTCTCGAGGAGCTCGGCGAACATCACGTCGCCCATGAAATTGATCTTCACCATCTCATCCCACTATCTCGAGCAGTTTGTCTTCCACCGCTTCACTCGTGAAATTTTCGCGGGCGAACTCGATCCCGTTATCCGATATCTTCTGCAGTTCCGGATCATCCTTCCACCGCGTTATCTTCTCGACGATGCCGTCGACGTCATCCGGAGATATATAGAACCCGTTGTATCCGTCCCTTACTATCTCTCCCACCGATCCGACCGGACTGACCAGCGGCACGCAACCGAGGATCGTCGATTCTATCAGGGTCATGGGAAACTCGTCCCGCCTTGTCGGGAAGATCAGGAACTTCGAATCGGCTATGATATTATACTTCTCATTCCCATACATCGGTCCGAGCCAGCATGCGTTGTCGACAGACTCGAGCTCTTCGGCAAACTTCTTCCTGTCCTGTTCGTTGTCGATATTGCCGACAAAGAGGATCTGCTCATCTCCGAGGCGCCTTGCGATCTCCAACACCTCATATATCCCTTTTTCCCAGTTCATCCTTCCGAGATAAAGCATTTTGTCCCTTTGTGTTACCGGCGCAAATCGCTCCGGCAGGGAATCCGTCGAGATGAAATTAGGGATCACATACGCGGGCTTGTCCCATCCGTTCTCGACGAGGTCGTCCATGCATGGCTTCGTAAGGAGGATGATCTTGTCGATATAGTTCTGTGAAGAGATGATGCCGGCAAACTGCTTCTCCGTGGCCGTGCCCTTAAGATCCGATTTGGCGTGCAGGTGAGCGACCGTTTCTTTTCCCAGAAAGTTGGCGATCGCGAGAAAGAAGCTCTGGTGCATGTACCCCGTCTGTGCGAGCTGCAGGTAGACGAGGTCGGGCTTTCCGACGAGTATCTCGAAAAAAGCGATGATGTAGCAGAGGATGTAGGCGATCGGAGTGGGAACCTTCGATTTCATCTTCTCGGTGTCGACAAGAGCGTACTCGTGGCCGGCCTTCCGGAATATCCTGATGACTTCGTTGTTGATCGTCGCGACGCCGCCGCCAGTCGTCCCGCCGATGAATAGTATCTTTTTCTTCTTCATCTTTTCAGCCGATCAATAGTGTATCGTCTCGCCGCTGGTGATCGACCTGATGATGTCAAAACTCATCTTTGTCGAAAAATATATCTCCTCGAACGAGATGGGAGCGGGCTGTCCGTCCCTGACTCGAGTCGAGGAATTCCTTTACTTCCCGCGCGTGACCCTTGTCCTGGCTCATCCCCGATTTCGACGATTTCCTGCTCCTGAATAGATCGAGCTTCGAGAAGTCATCGACGACCGCGGCCTTGCCCGACGAGAATATCTCGATCCTTTCCTTCTTCATCGCCTTCGAACCGTTGGCAAAGTATGATACGTTTGCGATCGAGCCGTCCCTGAACAGAATATTCACATTCAGCGTATCGAGAAGACCGGATGGGTCTTCCATCGCGCTGGCGGATAAGGACTTCGGAAGCGAACCTGCGAGGAACATCGCCAGGTCCACAAAGTGGCATACCTCGCCAATTATCCTGCCGCCTCCCACATCCTTGTCCTGGATCCAGTGGTCCGCCGGGATGGCTCCCGCGTTGACCCGGTAGTTGATCGACTTGGGAAGCTTGTCGCTGAACTCTTTCTTCACGGTCCGGATCTGCGGAGCGAAACGCCGGTTAAATCCGACCATCAACCTGGGACCACCCGCATCCCTGTATATCCCGGCTATCTCCTCAAGCTCGTCTTCAGTGAGGCAGAGTGGTTTCTCGACGAAGACATTCTTGCCTGCTCTAAGAGATTCCATCACATACCCGGCGTGTGAATCGTGTCTCGTCGCGATAAAGACGACATTGGAATCGTCTCCGAAGACTTCGGATACGTCGCATGTCGCTTTCCTGAAATCCCACTTCTGCGCTACATTCTTCGCCGTATGTCCCTGGCTCGTCGCTACGGTGATCATCTCGGCCTTGCCGATATTCGGCAGAAGCAGATTCTGGGCGAATGATCCTGCACCGATGAATGACACCTTCAGCCTGCTGCCCGCGGGCGCCACCGTGGTAGTGGCATCTATTGAAGCCGCCACTGCGCTTTCCGTATCGTATTTGAGGACTATCCCGACATGTTGTTCGGAATGCTGCAGGATCATCTCGTACGCTTCGGAAGCGTTCGCGAATTTAAACTCGTGCGTAGTCAGGAAAGAGAGGTCGAGGCTGCCGTCTGAAAGCAGCTGGAGAAATGCCCCCATGTTCCGGTTCTCTGTCCATCGGACATAAGCGATCGGGTAGTCGAGCCCCTTCTCCTCGTACTCGGGATCGTACCGGCCCGGGCCGTATGAAGTGGCCATCCTCAGCTCGAGCTCCTTCTTGTAATAGTTCTCCCTGCTGAACCCGGTCGGGACGGCGCCGACTATGACGACCTTTCCCTTCCGGCGGCAGAGTTTACCAGCGAGTTCGACGGGGTCGAGACTCGACGTACCGGCGGTGATGATCACCGCGTCTACGCCGTACCCTCCGGCGAAATCGATAATCGCTTTCTCTTCCTCGCCCGAGCCCCTGGTGAAGGCGAGATCGGCTCCCGATCTCAGGGATAGCTCGACCACGGCGGGATCTATGTCTATTCCGGCCACCTTCACGCCGGCGGCTTTCAACATCTGGACGGTCAGCTGACCGAGCAGGCCCAGGCCGATGACGACACAGCTTTCGCCTAGTGAAAGGCCTGCCTGCCTGACACCCTGCATCGCGATCGAGGCGACGGTGCTGTACGCGGCGTACCTGAGGTCGACATCGTCCGGTACCTTGACGGTGAGGTTTTCGGTCACAGAACCGACTTCCGCGTGCGCCGCCCCTTCGCCTCCCATGGCAACCCTGTCGCCCACCCTCAATCTTGTCACGCCCTCGCCGACTTCCATAACGACGCCGGCCGCCGAATATCCGAGCGGGGAAAGCGCGTCGAGCTTGTTCATGACTCTTCGATAGGTAGAGGCGAATCCTTCGCTCTTCAATGTATCGATGACCTGTTTGACCTGTGCCGGCTTCTCCTTCGCCATCCCGACATAACCCTTCCTCGCGGTGGATACCTTTCCACCCTCGGTGCCGGCGCTGATAACGGAGTAGTGGTTCCTTACCAGCACCTTTCCTTTCGCGATCGCAGGTACGGGGACCTCGGAGAGTTCCATCTTTCCGGTTTTCAGGTTCTGTGTCAGCTGAAGCATCCTCAATTCCTTTTTTTCAGTTTGTTTACGATGAATCGCGATTTTCCTGATTCCATAAGGTCGACACTGTCTGTCCTGACGACCTCGACTTTCATCTCGTTGAAGAATACCTTGTCCATCGACTCATGCAGTACATCTTTATACTTCAAATAATTTTCTTCTCTCGTATTGAGGTATACAGTCACATTCTCCGCGTCCTGCTGAACGACCTGGCCGCTGGTTATCCCGTCGATCTCCTGGTGAATGAAGGCCCAGACGACGGCGCTCGGGGATATCATCCTCCCTGTCGGCGTTATTATCCAGTCCTCATCCTTCGTGATCACAGGCGACATCACGGGAAGCGTCCTGCCGCAGGGGCAGGCTGCGTCCTGCTCGATCTCGATGACATCACCGAGCTGATAGCGTATCAGTGGCATGATCCTGTTTGTCAGGGCCGTCACCGAGGCCGGCCTTATATTCTCCATGATCCCGAACTGCCCTTCCACGAAGCCGTCCACGAGGGAAAGATGATAGGTCCCGTGGGGACACTGCGCGGCAGAGACCATCCTCTCGCCCGACCCGTACAGTCCCCTTATCTCCGTGCCGAATACCTTCCGTATTATCCTGTCCTGATGATCGTACATAGGTTCACTGGAAAAGATGACATTCTTAGGTTTCCACGCGGCCCTATACCCGCTTTCATCAAGATAATTACACAGTATCTCGAGAGAGGACGGGTATCCCATGATATATGCCGGCTTCTTTCTGTTCAGCAGTTCCCCGATCCTGACCGCTGTATCAGCACTGAGATGGAACGTCGACAGGTAGATCCTCCTGTCGAAGTTCGAGATCATCCATGGTTTCTTCGGCGCGCTGATCCGCAGCGGTATTATCGGATCGCCGACGAGCCTCGCTATCCAGTCGCCATCCTCGTAACCGTTCCACCTGGTGCGCCTCCACCACAGTGCGTCGCCGAGAATGAATGTGTACGGATCCATGCGGACCGATAGCGGCGTGCCTGTCGTGCCTGATGTTTTCGAGATGACATATTCGCCGTGATCATCAGCGTAGAAGGCTGACGGATCGCCAATAATCGCCATCCTTGTCAATAACGGGGAATTCCTTCAGGACATCGAAGGCACTTCTACTTTCGAGTTCTGGGGCCAGTGAGGCGAATTTCCTATAGAACGGCACCTTTTCTACTGCGTGCCTTATCGTCTCTTTCAGTTGTTTCTCTACAAACTCTATCTGGGCCTGTCTGTCCATCGTCTCGGTATATTCGATACTGTCGAGCAGCTTCTCCCATCGCCTGAACCTCGGGACGTTCCTCATCCCGAACACGTTGACGTACAGGCTTCCTCAAGAATCTCGGCGAACGCTCGTATATTCTGCTCAGTGCTTCCATCACTTATCCTGAATCCTCGTCAGGGCGTAGAACATCCAGGCCTGGCTCCAGCGCAGATAGTTTATCCTGTTCTTGTACCATCTCTTCTTCTGATAGTAAAAATAATGTTTCCTGTCGTCCCACATCATTTCCATGGCCCGTTCGAGAAGCTTCCTGGCCCTCTCGTGAAAACGAAAGTGACAAAGGTATCGATCCCCTGGGCGAAGTTATGTATATCGACCGGGTACAGCCCGGTGTCGTAGTACTTCGGTGTCATGTCTTCGAGGAAATGGTTCCTCAAGTGATATCCAAGCCCACGCTCGATGCTCGCGTCATATGTGTCGGTTGAGAGACTTTTTCTCACAGTGTCGAGAGCCGTCAGGTTGAACCCTGTATGGAAGTTGTCGATCCAGCGGTGATACTGCTCCTCGCCGTAGGGCCAGGCTCCGTCGGCCCTCTGTGCTTTGACCGTAAACGCAGCGGCACGTGAAGCGTAACTTTTATGCTTTTCTTCACCGGAATGAATGGACAGCCTCGCGAAGTATGCGGCGGCCAGAAGGTTGACGTTATGTACGACCGCCTTCTCGCCGGGGATGTACCCGAAGACGGCCTCGCCTTCCGACTCGCGGAGCAGCAGTTCCTTCTCGATGAATTCGGCGATGCCGAGAGCATAGCCGAGCCACTCTGCTGTCGCCGTCTATCTCGTACAGATCGAGAAAAGCCTGCCCTGCAAAAGACGAGACGATCATGTTCGGCGTAAACTCCGGGACCGAGAAGGCCCGCGCCTCCCAGAAAAAATCATAGCCGATGCAGAAGTATTCCCTGTCCATCGCTCGCTGGGAGATTATCGATTCGGCCAGTAGGATACGCGTCGTCGAGGTATTTCTTGTCGTTTTCATGTCTGTACTGATTCACGAGCCCGCGGATGATAAGCGCGAGCCCTTTGGGATTCATGCCGCGAGGCACCATCGCCAATGGGCGAAAATTGACCGGGGACCTCTTGAAGAGCTGGATCCACACCAGGCGCATCTTTTTCGACCTGAAACACGGGGTCTTCCTGAAAATACGGCTGCTGAGGCCGTCATAAACGTCGAATCCCCTGAAACCGGCACGCTTCAAGGCCCCGTAGTGATCATCGGTTACTTGCTTCAGGTCCATATCATATTCCCGCGGCTATGGATCAGATGGATAGGATTATATCGACTACCTTGTCCACCAGCCCGGCGTTCCCGCCCGTGAAACCTCCGAGAATGACCCTTTTCCTGATTTCAAGAAGGTCGACCTTTTCCATGGTGTCGATAAAAGTCAATTTCCCCTTCCCGGAGAGATACTCGTCGAGGTAAGGTTTCCTGCCCGTGAAAATGCTGTAGGTGGGTACGCCGAGAAGAGCGGCCTCGCGATTCATGCTGCCACCGCCGCTGATGAAGATATCGGAGCTCCATATCAACTGGAGACCGTCGACAGCTCTTTCGAGAAAATGGATCTTCCCGTCAAAATTCTCCTCGAGAAAATCCTTGTCCTTTTGCGTCCTGCCGACTATCAGGGGATATGCGTTATCGACGGCTGTCAGCCTCTCGAGTATCTCGATCAGGATCTTCTCGCTCATCGAATCGTGGTAGTTCCCTTCCATCGCGGGGGGCCTTATGGTAACGAGGAGCTTCTCGTCTCCGATTCCCAGCTGGCTCTTGAACCCGGGTTCCGGGATAAAATCGTTCAGATACAGCTGTTCCTTGAACCCCGGATACCTGACCACCTTCTTCAGGTCGATCTTCACCGATCTGAGCCTCGAATCGGGGATATATTCAGGGATGAGGATGTGGTTCGAGAAGAGCTTGAATATCGTCGCTTCGGTATACTCGTAATCCATCATCAGGATCGACTCTATTCCCATGAGCTTCGCGGCGACAAGCTGTGTCCTTGACCCGTGACTCAGGGCGAGATCTACCGACCTGCCCCTGATATACTTTCTTAGCTGCCCGGACCGCTCAAAGAGGTTGACGACCTTCCCGACCTTGTTTTTTCCCCCATGTTTTCCGATCACCGTGTGTGGAATTCCCCAGAATTCAAGAAGGCGCGCCGTCTGGGCAAAATCCCTCGCCGTTATCACACACTCGACGCCCCGTCTGCCCAGTTCCTCGATCACCGGACGGAACAGGGGAACGTGGGGAGAGTTGTCCAAGTCTATCCAGATTCTCTTCATTGCGCGTCAATTCCAGCTATCTCAATGATTTAAGTGCAGAATTAAGGAGATTATGATGCAAGATTCACGCCTAAATATAAGGCAATCAGCCAGTTATCGGCGAAATGCGACAAACTTCACAAACTGAGATCCGGGGAAGTGTAATCAGTATAACCCCTGATGTAAAGCGCTTTCATCCATCCTCATGCGCGAGCAACTCCGCTTCTTCCGCGATGACACTCACCGCTCCGAGGTCGCTGTCGACCCGCCCGCGGATATGGTAGGGGCCGCGGGCCCGGAAAAGCTCGCGGGCGACGCGCCGATAGACCTTCGGGAAGAAAATAGCCTCGAATCGTCCTGAACGGTCGGAGAAGGTCACGAAGATCATCTCCTCCCCACGATCGCTCGTGCGCGTCGCCTTAGCCGTCACCCTCCATCCGACCAGGTCGACCTCGCTCCCGTCGTAGTCGTGCAGGTCCACCGAACTGGTCAGGTCCACCCGGGCGGCAAGATCGCCGAGCGCTTTCTCGAACATCGTGAGTGGATGGGCCGCGACGCACATGTCGAGCGTCTCACGCTCCGCCTCGAGTTTGCGGCGAAGATCGAAGTCGGGGATCTCGGGGACAAGGCCGAGAATCAACGGGACATCGCTCTCAGTCTCCTCGTCCGCTGCTTTCATCACGCGAAGCTCCCACATCAGCTCGGGCCTCGTACGCCCGAAGCAGGCGAACGCCCCGCACCTTACGAGCGACTCTATCTCCCTCTGCGAGGAGGGCACCCTCTCGATAAAATCAGACAGTGAGGAAAAGGGCCGCTCCTCGACGATCATCTCTATCGTCGCCGAGGCCAACCCCTTGACCTGCATCAGCCCGACGCGCAGCTGCCGCCCGCGGCCGTGATGGCGCACCCCGCTTTCATTGACGCAGGGCGGCAGGAGCTCGAGTCCCATCCGCCGCGCCTCCTCGAGGTATTCCTCGTACCCGTAATATCCCCCGCCGTTGGAGAGGACCGCCGCCATGAACTCGGCGGGGTAATGCGTCTTCCACCAGGCGCTCTCGAACGATTCGAGGGCGAATGATGCCGAGTGCGCCTTGCAGAAGGCGTAGCCGGCAAAGGCCGCGATCTTCCGGAATACATCCTCAGCGGTCTCATCGGGGATCCCGCGCCCCCTCGCCCCTTGCAGGAATGCCTCGCGGTAGCTCTCCATCGTCTCCCCGTCGATATTCTTAAACGACATGCAGCGCCGCAGCCCGTCGGCCTCGCCGTAGCTCATCCCGGCGATCGCGACGGCGAGCCGTATCACCTGTTCCTGGTATATGAGGCAGCCGTATGTCTCGCGCAGCACGTCGGCGACGGCCGGGTGCATGGCAGGTACCTCCTCGAGCCCGAGGGCGCGGTGCAGGTAGCTGCGTTTCCCGCCATGGCTCGAGACACCGGGCCGGATTATCGAAGAGAGCGCGGTTAGCACCTCGAAGTCGTCGCACCTCGCCTGGCTCATAAGCTGCATCATGATCGGCGACTCGATGTAGAAGCACCCCTCTGTCCTCCCCGTCCGCAGCAGCTTCTTCGTCTTCTCGTCGCCGAGATAGTCGATCCGCTCGGGATGAAGCGGCCTCCCCTCGTTCTCCCCGGCCATCGCGCACGCCTCGCCGATCACGGCGAGACCCTTCTGCCCGATGATGTCGATCTTCACGAGCCCCGCCTCCTCGACCTCGTACATCGACCACTGCGTTATCTCGTACCCCTTGTCGCCGCGCTGCATCGGAATCATCCCTGTGATCGGCTCTGGCGATACGACGAGCCCGCATGGATGAGTCGCCATGTGGCGCGGAAAACCGCCGATCCTGCGGGCTATCGCGATAAGTGTCCGGAAAGGTTCCTTGTCGACAGGCAGTCCCTCCGCCCGCGGCGATACCCTGGCGAGATGATCGAGCCTGTCTATCGAGGCGTAGAAGGGGATCGCCCTTATGAACTGCCGTATCTCTCCCTCCGGTACCCCAAGCGCCTTCGCCGTCTCTCGAAGCGCCGAGCGCGCGCGAAGGGTGCTGAAGGTGCCGATCATCGCGACATGGTCCTTCCCGTAACGACGAAATATGTACTTGAGGATGATCTCGCGGTCGTCGGTCCCGAAATCGAGGTCGAAATCGGGAAGGTGCTCCCGCTCCGGATTGAGAAACCGCTCGAAGAACATGTTGTGGCGGAGCGGATTGAAATGGGTGATGCCGAGGGCGTACGAGACGAGCGAATTGCCCGCGGACCCGCGCCCGAGGGTGCGGATCCCGCGTGAGCGGGCAAACCGTACGATGTCCCAGCATATGAGAAAGTACCCCGCCAGTCCCTTGTCCTCGATGACGGAGAGCTCATGATCGATCTTCTCCATCGCCGCCCGCTTCTCGCCCTGCGGGCAACCGTCACCCATCCTCTCGCGCAGACCTCGAAGAGCTATGCGCCGAAGCGCCGCCGGGGCCTCCTCTCCCGGCGGAAGCAGAAATCGGGGGAGCCTGCGGCGGCCGAGGTCGAGATCGACGCGGCAGTCGGCCGCGATACGTGCCGCCTCCGCGACCGGCCCCCTGTTCCCCTCGAAGACCCTCATCACACTCTCCGGCGTACGAAAGAACGCGTCGCGCGGCGCCGCCTCCCCGCGGGGCAGGGTCCCGACAGTAGTGCGTGTCCGGATGGCTGTAAGGACCCGGTGGATCAGGTGCTCCTTCTCTTCGAGAAACCAGATCCCCCCGGCGGCTACCGTCTCGACCCCGAGTTTTTGCGCCGCGTCGGCGATCTTCCAGCGTTCGCGGTCACGCTCCATCCCCGACGCGACCGGAAGGGCGGCGCGAAGGTTGGGCAGGTGCCGAAACCTTGTGAGCAGCAGCTTGTGCGATACGAGCACGTAGATGTTATCCGATACGCCTGCCAGCGCCTCCCCGAAATCGAAATCCTCCTCGAGCCTGCGCCTGGTGACCAGTTTTGAGATCTCCGAGTACCCCGCGCGATTGCGGGCGAGCAGGACCGCGCGCAGGAATGTCGGCCCGTCCTCACCTGTAAGCTGCGCCCCGTAGATCGGCCGGATCCCGAGCTTCGAGCACGCCTCGGCGAAAGGGACGACGGCATGCATCGCATCGGTATCGGTAAGAGCGAGTGAGTCCATCCCGCAGGCGACAGCAGCCGCGGCTAGATCCTCCACCCTTCTCGTCCCGGCGAGCATCGAGAAGTTCGAATGGACATGCAGGTGAGCAAAGCTGCCGGTATCCCGGGCGGGCCTGATCACGGAGACTCCTTCCCGCGCCGATAGATGGTGCGCCTCGCCGCGATTCCGTGGTATATTCGAGCGAAGGGAATCAACCCGACAGGAGGCGCCGCCTTGACAGGCCGCATAAGACCGTTATCTCTGATCATCCTCTGCTCATACGCCATATTCATCCTGTGTCCGGCCGCGGCGGCAGCTGACGACTCGCCGCTCACTACGCCTGTATCCCCGGCCGCGGGCAGCTCATCGAGCGTGAACATGCGCTCGGCCCACAAGTGGCTCGGATACGGCGCCATCGCCCTCGGAACTGTCGCCGCCTTATCGAGCTCGAGCGAGGACCTGCACTGCGCGTCCTCCTGGGGCGCCGCCATACTCGGTACGGCGGCCCTCACGACCGGGGTGATCAAGTACCGCCGGACCGTCGATCTGAGCGACGGCATCTCGCGCCTCGACGGGCACGCGATCCTCGGCGGGCTCGCGGCAGTGGGGTTTATCACCGCCTGCGTCCTTGCCGGAACGGGCGGCGAAGATGACGACGAAGGCGAAGACGACGATGACGTCAACTCCACACACGCGGCCATCGGCGGTGTGGCGCTGGCGACCATGGCCGTATCCGTAGTCATCATCAAGGTGAAGTGGTAACCGTACCCGCACGCGGTCATCACGGCGTTCCTTTCCTCTATTTACGTGAATCCCTATGAAGCGGCGCGTCTCGCGGCAAGCGCCCTGCCGAACGACGGCGCCACGCCCGAAGGCATCGCGGCCCTGAGACTGTCGAGAGCCGTCTGCACCCGGCGCGCCTTCATCGCGGTCCGCTCCCGCGGTCCGGGAAAGAGATCGAGCTGCAGAGGCTCCGGTTCCACCGACAGGGCCGTGAGGCTCACACCCCGCAGCCTGACCCTTCGCCCGAAGAGACGGTCGAAGAGCATGCCGGCGGAGTCGAAGAGGATCGCGTCGTCCGATGTAGGCGCCGCCGGCCTCATCTGCCCGTGCGCGACAACCTCGTCGGCGTAACGCAGCTCGAGGCGCAGCGACCTCGCGAGCGAGCGCTCGGTCCGCAGTTTCCCCCCGAGTTCCTCGGCGAGTACGTAGATATACGATTCGAGAAGACGGCGGTCGACGGCGTCGGGCTCGAGCACCTTCTTTACTGTAAACTCCCCGTCGCCCACAGCCCCGGCCCGCACCCTCGCGGCGTCCATCCCCTTCGCGCCGAGATGGAGCTTTCTCCCCCACGACCCGAAGCAGAAGACGAGCAGCTTTTCGTCGAAACGCAGCACGTCCCCGACGTTTGCTATACCAAGTTCACGCAGTATGGGGACGTGCCGCTCGCTTACTATCGGAAAACGCTCGATAGGCACCGGCGACAGAAAGTACCGCTCGCACCCGGGATAGACATCGACCATGTGCGCCCGCTTCGCCTCGCGAGAGGCGACATGGCTGACGAGCTTGCTCGATGCGATCCCGAGCGATACGTCGAGGCCCGTCTCGGTACGCACCTCTCGTTTTATCGCCTTGCCCGCGTCGAGCGCGTGCCCGAAGAGCCGGTCGCATCCGGTGTAGTCGGCATACCCCTCGTCGAGGGATACCGACTCGACGAGGGGGCTGTATTTTCCTATCACCGAGAAGATCGAGCTTGAGACGGAGCGGAAAAGCTCCCAGTCGGGAGACATGAAGACGCCGCCCGGGCAGAGGCGCATCGCGGACGAGACGGTCATACCGCGGCGCACCCCATCGGCCCGCGCTTCGTATGAGGCGGATATCACCATCCCCCGGGGGGCAGGCCCGGCGACGACGACCGCCTTCGAACGAAGCGCGGGATCCCTCAGCCTCAGCGCGGAGGCGTAGAAATCATCTGTGTTTATGTGAAGTATCTCCCGGTTCATACGTCCCTACTCGTAGCGGTGCCTCTTCATCATATCGTCGTACCAGGCTTCGAGCCCGATCTCGCGTATCTTCATGCCTGTCGCTTTCCATCTCTCCTTGAGGTCATCGTCGAGCCCTTCCACGTCGCAGGGGAACTCGTCACACTCGAAGCAGAAGTCGACCCCCTTCTCCCTGTAGCACTTGATGATGCCGCAGGGTTTCTCTTTCTCTGCCGGATTGCGGCATCCGATACAGTCGACGCCGGCCAGAAGGTCGAGGACCTCCCTGAAATCCCTGTACTTCGCAAAGGCGGGCACGTATGCGGTGAACCTGTCGGCCCACTTTTCAAACGACGGGCCGAGTACCTCCTGGAGCGCGATGGCGTGCTTCCTCGCATCACCGCCGACCAGCGCGATGCACCGCGAGCAGTCAATACCGCACGGCGAGACTGCCGCGATTATCTCTTCCCTCGTCATGATCTCTTACCTCCTGTCCAAGACATGAGCCGCTTACGGTTTTCTCCTTATTCCCACGACGATCCCCAGTATCTCCTCGGACCACTCCCCGTCCCACCGGCATAGCGACTCGATCCCGTCGTGCCTTACCAGAGCGAGCTCACCCTTTCCCGGCTCCCCCGCCGTTTCAAGCAGAAGACAGTCGCCCTCACATACCTCGCCGGCGGCATTGCCGGAAAGGACCTTATCGACCCTGCGATAGACAAGGGACATCCCTGTTCTCCTGTTTTAATGAGTCTTCCGCCCGTAACGCCCGGTCAGAACGTCCGGTAGCTTCTCAGCAATCCCACCACCACACCGCTTATCTCGACCCTGTCTGCCGAAAGCACGATATCTTCCATCTCCGGGTTGGATGGCCGGAGCGTGACTCTCCCGCCGCTGCGATAGAAGCGTTTGACCGTAGCTTCCGCACCGTCGACCAGCACGACCGCAAGCGCCCCGTTCTCGGCCCGCTCGCGTTTCTCGACGACGATGATATCGCCATCGAGGATCCCGTCGCCTGTCATCGACATGCCGCGGACCCTGAGGGCGAACGTCTCCCCCCTGCCGGTAAAACCGGGGGGAAGCGCCACGCTCTCCGGAATCTCGATCGCCTCTATCGGTGAACCTGCCGCCACCATCCCGGCGAGCGGCACCTCAAACCCGCCCCCCTCAGAGAGGGGCTCTATCGATCTCGACCTGTTCCACCCGCGCCTGAGCAGCCCCTTGTTCTCGAGATTGCTCAGGTGCTCGTGTACCGTGCTTACTGCCGAGAGCCCGAAGTGGGCGGCGATCTCCTCGAGCGACGGCGAGTAGCCTTCGCTCTCCTGGAAGCCCTTTATGAATTCTAGTATCTCTCTCTGGCGTTTTGTCAGGTAAGTCATCTCTCTCCTGTCTGAGTGAAGCAACGGGCCGGGAGTCTGGGGCAAAAATGGGGAGGGGGGTGGTGATGAAAACCCCCGGCCGCATGGCTGCTTCATCTTCTCCCGAAGCGTACCCGAACAAAAACCGAAAGTCAACCCGAAAAGTGAAGCCCTCATAAAAAAACCGCTAACTATATATTTCAGTTAATGTAATCACATAATTAATTTGATGGTCCCACTCCCAATGATGCTATACTCTGGACACAGGACTCTGATTTCAAAGAGATGAACGGAACAAAACATATCAGGCGGAGAGGATCAGCCGATGAAACTTGAACAGAGCTTCATGGATTTCATGCTCCACCACCAGCAGCGCCACAATCGCAGCTACAGGTTCCTCGTTCTCATGGAAGCGCTCCAGGCGGCGGCGAAGTATATCCAGTACTTCTACCAGACCGGATCGATGAAGAACCTCATGTGCGAGGCGGGAGTCGTCAATGTCCAGGGCGAGAGCGTGATGAAGATGGACGACATCGCCGACTCGATCGTCCTGCACTATCTCGAACGCTCCGAGCAGGTGATCTGCGCGATCACCGAGGAAGAGGCCGACCCGGTCATCCTCAATGAGGAGGGCGGCCGCTACTTCGTCTACTACGACCCGCTCGACGGCTCGAGCAACATAAAGCACAACCTCCCCGTCGGCTTCATGTTCGCCATCGGCAAACGCAACCTCGACGGCCCCGAGGACAACCACCTGCGCAAGGGCTCCGAGCTGCGCGCGGCCGGGATCTATCTGATCCCCAACGGCGTCTTCACCATCGCGCTGGCCGACACGGGCGTATTCCGGTTCCATATGGACGAGACGATGACGTACGTTATCCCGGAGAATGCCGAGCGGCTCATGATGCCGGAGGAAACCAGGAGCTGGGAACTCTCGTTCAACTCCTCGAATCGCGGGACGTTCATCCCGCAGGTCCGGGAATGGATCGCCGAGAATGAACCGAAGTACGCCTTCCGGTACATGGGCGCCCTCGCCGCCGATTTCCACCGCCTTCTCTCAAACGGCGGGATGTTCATGTATCCCGCCATCGTCAATCACCCCGACGCCTCGAAGAACCGCCCGAAAGGAAAACTGCGCCTTCTCTACGAGGCGAATGTAGCAGCGTTCATAGCGAGGGAAGCTGGCGGAATGGCCATAGACGAAGAAGGAAACGACATCCTCGAGATCACCCCAGAGGAGCCGCACCAGCGTACGGCGCTTTACGTCGGGTCGAAAGAGCTGGTCGAAAGTATCAGGGAGAAGCTGAAGAAAGCATGATGAGACATTCAATAGCATCGATACTTGTCCTGGTGATGACAGGTTCCGCTCTTGCCGCCGGTCCGGCCATCCATCACAAAGTGACCGCGAAGATCGATCCCGCCGCTAACACCCTCGAGGCGACGGACGTCATCACGATCCCGGCGGATATTGCCGGCTCCATCACTCATTTCACGCTGGCCGGAGATCTGACGGTAATCTCGGAAACACCCGGTGTAACGGTCAGGCTCGACACTGCCGGGATCATGGGCAAAGATGTCGGTATGGACAAGGAGGATCTCGAGGGATCCTCGACGATCCTCCAGAACATGTACTCGATCGACTTCGGAGATACAGAAGGCGATGTCACCTTCACGCTGAGGTTCCACGGCACGATATTCTACCCGATCGAACAGCTGGGCGAGGAATACGCGAGAAGCTTCAGCCAGACACCGGGACTGATCGAGGAAAGGGGCGTTTACCTGGCAGGCTCGACCTTCTGGATCCCCCGGTTCGACGACCGGCTGATCACCTTCGATCTGACCGCCGTAGTACCTCCATCATGGGACGTGGTCAGCCAGGGAAGGCGGACGCAGCACGAAACACAGGAAGGCAAGCGTGTCGTCAGCTGGGAATCCCCCGAGCAGATGGAGGAGATCTTCCTCATCGCGGCCCCGTTCACGGTGTACGCCGACAAGGCCGGAGCGGTGGACGTTATGGCGTTCCTGCGCACGCCCGACGAGAACCTGGCCAGCAAGTATATCGAGACTACCTCCCAGTACCTTGCCATGTACGAAAAACTGGTGGGGCCGTACCCCTTCTCGAAATTCGCCCTGGTCGAGAATTTCTGGGAGACAGGGTACGGGATGCCTTCCTTCACCCTGCTCGGAGAACAGGTCATTCGTTTTCCGTTCATCCTGCATTCGTCGTATCCGCACGAGCTGCTGCACAACTGGTGGGGCAACAGCGTTTATGTCGATTTCGAGACGGGCAACTGGTGCGAAGGCATCACGGCATACATGGCTGATCATCTGATCAAGGAACAGCGCGGCCAGGCTGACGACTATCGCCGCTCCACCCTCCAGAAGTATACCGATTACGTGACGCCCGAGAGCGATTTTCCGCTCAATGAATTCGTGTCGCGCCATGACGCCGCCTCGGAGGCCGTCGGTTACGGGAAATGCTCGATGGTCTGGAACATGCTCCGCGAGGAAGTCGGCGACAGGAAGTTCGTCGAGGGATTTCAGAGATTCTATTCTGACAACAAATTCCGGTCCGCGTCGTTCGGCGACATCCGCTCTGCCTTCGAAGAGGTCAGCGGAAAGGACCTCGGCCCCTTCTTCAGCCAGTGGATCGGCCGCGCCGGCGCGCCGGAGCTGAACGTCTCCAATGTAAAGTTCAAAGAGACGAATGATGGATACAGCCTGGGCTTCACACTGGAGCAGGTCCAGGACGAGGATCTCTTCGAGCTAAATGTCCCTGTGGCCATCTCGTTCATCGACAAGGTCGAGATGAGTAACGTCAGGCTGAACGGCAGAAAGCAGGATTTCGAGATGAAATTCCCGGAATATCCGCTGCTGGTCCGTGTCGACCCCCAGTTCAACCTCTTCCGAAGGCTGCATCATAATGAGATCCCGCCTGCGCTTTCGAGGATCTACGGCTCCGAAAGGATCCTTATCCTCCTGCCTTCAGCGGCTCAAGGACCGGAGATGGACAGGTACAGACAGCTGGCGGAGATATGGGCCGGGGACGGGACGAAGGAGATCGAGGTCGCCCTGGACAGCGACTTCTCCGAGCTGCCTGCAGACAGGCAGGTCTGGGTCTTTGGCGATGATAATACATTCCGCGGCCTGATAGAAGCGGGCCTGAAGAATTACGATGTCTCTATAAGCGGGAAATCTGTCCGCTTCGGCAGAACGACCCTCGAACTCGATGATAACTGCGTCATCGCCGCAGTGACGGCATCCGGCCGATCCGGGCTCAGTGATCGCGTGGCTGACGATGGATAACGCCGAAGCTGTCGGCGGTCTTTCCCGGAAACTGCTGCATTACGGGAAATACAGCTATCTCGCTTTCACCGGAACGGAACCGTCCAATATCGTAAAAGGCCAGTGGCCCGCAGTCGGCTCCCCCCTGACCATCGAGGTCAAGACGCCCAGCGGTGACAGGCATGAAAATATATCTACAGCCCTGTCACCTCGCCCGGCGCTCGCGCAGCTGCCTCCACCCTTCTCCTCTCAGCGCATGATGAAGCACGTAGAGTACCTGGCGAGCGATGAGCTGCAGGGCCGTGGCCTGGGCTCTGAAGGTCTGGAGAAAGCCGCCGAATACATCGCGGATAAATTCAAGGAAGCAGGACTGACACCTGCGGGAGACAGCGGCAGCTGGTTCCAACAGTTCGAGACTGTCATCGATGCCGATGGTAATAAAAGCCTCACGAAAAATATCGTAGCGGTGATGCCGGGATCCAACCCCGACTACGCCGGCGAATCAGTCGTGGTATGTGCCCACTACGATCACCTCGGCCTTGGATGGCCCGGCGCCGCGTCGGAAAATATCGGCAGGATCCACCCCGGCGCCGACGACAACGCGAGCGGAGTCGCTGTCATGCTGGAGCTGGCGACCGTACTGAACAGGACCATGAAACCCGAACGCAGTATCATCTTCGCTGCCTTCAGCGCCGAGGAGACCGGCAAGCACGGCTCGGAATATTACGTAAAACAGATGAAAGAGTACCCGGCCGGCAAGGTGATGGGCGTGATAAATCTAGATACGGTCGGCCGCCTCGGCGACGACAAGCTGCTCGTCCTCGACAGTTCGAGCGCGCGGGAGTGGAAATTCATCTTCATGGGGGCCGGGTACGTAAGCGGCGTGGAATCGGAGATGGTAACCCAGGACCTCGACGCGAGCGACCAGCGAAGCTTTATCGCCGCTGGAGTCCCCGGGGTCCAGATCTTCTCGGGAGCAAACAGGGACTATCATCGACCCTCGGATACAGCCGACAAGGTCGACGGGCACGGCCTGGTGAAGGTCGCCAGTTTTGTCCGCGAGGGTATCGCCTATCTTGCCGAGAGAGAAGAGCCCCTCTCCTTCGCCGGCAAAAAGGGAGAAACGGAAAAGCAGGGCACCGGTGGCGAGAGAAAAGCCACCGCCGGGACCATGCCTGATTTCTCATACTCGGGTAAAGGCGTAAAGATAGGAGAACCCTCACCTGATTCACCGGCTGCAGAAGCAGGCCTGAAAAAAGGCGATATCATAGTAAAGCTGGGGGATCATGAGATCACCGACCTGAAGACCTACGCAGCCGCGTTGAGATCATTCAAGCCCGAAGATGTGGTGCCGCTGGAATATATCCGCGCCGGAGAGCACAGAACGACAGAGATAAAACTCATCGCGCGATGATGATCCTCTCCTGTTTTTTTCTTCTATTCACCTCAGGAATAAGCTGATAAAGTCCCTGGTATGCTTGGACAGACGATTTCCCATTACGAGATCACTGAACGCATGGGCGAAGGTGGGATGGGTGTTGTCTACAAGGAAAGGGACCTTCGCCTGGACCGGCCGGTGGCCATCAAGTTTCTCAAGCGTGAACGTGTGTCCGACGAGACAGCCAAAACGCGGTTCATTCACGAAGCGAAAACCGCCTCTGCTCTCGATCACCCCGCCCTCGCCGAGCTTCTAGATCTGCCCCTTCAGCGCCGCCAGCCTCGCCCTCGCGTGCTCCGGCTGCCGCAGCCCATCGTCGGCATTCTTCCACATCTCGAGGAATCTCTCGTAATGCAGCCTCGCTTCGTCAGGCCTGCCCAATTCCTCGTACAGCTTGCCCAGTTCGTAATGCGACAGTGCATGCCCGCCAAACACATGGAGTATCTTCTCATTTATCGAAACGGACTCCTCGAGATTACCGGCCATGTGGTTTGCTCTGGCGAGCATGTCATAGGAATCAACGTGGAGCATTCCCGAGAACGGACCATAGTTGAGCCTACACATAGAGTGGAGTGCTTCAAGTGCGGCATCCGCATTGTCACTCGCAAGCGCAATGTCCGCCTCGATTCTGTAGACGTGAAACCACATCCATGGCCCCATCGTCCCGGTCAGCTCGCGTACTCTTTCAACCGTAGCCCGCGCTCCGTCAAGGTCTCCCGTCGCCACCTGTGCGTGCCCTTTGAACCGGATGGCGAAGATACGTGAGCGGACTTCGTCGCTCTTTTCCAGTTCGTGTGCTATTTCGAGGGCCTGTTCCCCGAAACCCACTGCTGTCAATACCGATCCCATCTGATACTTCCAGTACGAGGGATCTTCCCCGACGTACCGCTGTGCATCTTCAATACTCTTGACCGCCTCGGCGTAGCGACCAGCCTCATAATAGAGCGCAGGAAGCATTCTGTTATGTGTGAAGTTAGTCATAAGATTTAATCGCTCTTCATCAGAAATATCGGCAGCGAAGCTGGCATTCTCAGCGCCAGAAATCGCATCGTCCAGATTCCCCGAGTGATACGAGCATACGGACCGGATATCTATTCCGAATGTACCCCAGCCACCCCACTCCGGGTCGATCTCTAAGACTTTTTGCATAGTGATATTCGCGCTATCGGGATATCCCAGTGAAAGGTAGCTCATCGCCAGCACATCCCATCCGTTGGGATTGTCCGGGAATCGTCCGGTGAACGATTTGCTCGCATGATATCCATCTTCATAACGGCCGAGATCCATCAGTGTCTGACAATAGGTAATGCCCCCGATCGATGGATCGTCGGGATAAAGGCGTATGCCTTGTTGTGCCGTTTCAATAACCGTCCTCGAATCCCACCACCAGAACGCTTTCTCCTCCAGGGTACCAAGTGCCTGACGGTCGTCGGGCCAACGTTTGATGATTTCTCGAAGGGTGTCGAGCTCACTCTTCAACTCGTAATCGAGTCCGTGCTGAAATGCCTTGAGAAAAAGCCCATCCTTGACACCGAGTCGATCTACGTTCTTCCAGGCCGCTTCGGCGTATCGTCTCGCGAGAACTATGTCGGGGATTACAACTCCGGATCCAAAATAACATTTGGCCAGATTGAGGTATGCGAGAGCGAATGTCGGGTCCTTCGATACGGCGAGAGTTAATTCATCAACCGCCTCTTGATAGCGGCCTTCGATTCTCAGCTGCATACCGGTAACGTAATGCTCGTAAGCAGCGGTCGAGGCGGTAGTGATCTCATTTACCGGCACCTGTTCGACTGGCTCTTCATGTCCCGACAGGCCGACGAGTTCCAATACCACATTCCCGACCAGTTCATCGACCATTGCATCCAGTTTTCCCGTCCTGATGTTACCAGCTGCTATCCCATCCCCGCTGCTGACATCGATCAATCTCCAGTTGATGATCCTCTCACCGTCAATTATGCCTATACTGCCCGCCAGGACATATGTTGCCTTGCTCCTTCTCGCGATATCGAGCACTTGTCCTTCTTCTATCCGTGAAATTGTCGATCCGAACAGCTGCCTTCGACATTCTCGTACCCACTCGGGGCTCTGCACACGAATCGGACAGTTATCTATCAGAGCAGTATTGAGAAACTCGTTAAGCATCACCTGGGTGACAGTATCAACAGAGGAAGATATCCCCCGGAAATCGACTACGGCTACTGACATCTCCGCAGCTGTAAGTGGTGCGGGCTCGCGCCCGGTCACTATTAATAATATTACAGCAACAACTATCACTACAGCTGCAGCTATACCGATCCACTTGCCTTTTCCTCTACCCTTTTTCACACTGGTAGAAGCTCCGCTCCGGTTAACGCGTTCATTGCCTGTCGCGCAGATATTATTCAAATCATCCTTCATATCAGCGGCCGACTGGTATCTCTCGTCCCTGTCCTTCTTCAATGATTTCTCGGTGACAGCACACAGATCCGGATCGATATCCCCGCACTTTTCGGAGACCTCCTCCGGCTCCTCGTGTACGATCCCATAGAGCAGCGCCGCCTCGTGATCACCCTTGAACGGCGGCTCACCGGCGAGCATCTCGTATAGTATCGTTCCGAGTGAGAAGATGTCCGAGCGATGGTCGACCTCCTCACCCCTCGCCTGCTCGGGTGACATGTAGGCAGCGGTGCCGAGCGTGCTCCCCTCTCTGGTCAGCTTCGTCCTGCCGGCGAGCTTCGCCAGGCCGAAGTCGATGATCTTCGCCTCGCCGTCCCTTGACAGAAGGATGTTCTGCGGCTTGATGTCCCGGTGGACGATCCCCTTCTCGTGGGCCCTGGCGAGCCCCGAGGCGATCTGCGAGGCGATCGTGGCAGCTTCGCCGGTGGTCAGGCTGCCGCTGTCGATCTTCTCCCTCAGCGTCCCGCCCTCGTAGAGGGCCATCGCGATGAAGGTCTGGCCGTCGTCTGTCTCGTCTATCTCATAGATGACGCCGATAGCGGAGTGGTTCAGCGCAGAGGCGGTCTTCGCCTCGTGCACGAACCTCTTTACCGCCTCGGGATCGGAGCTGAGGTGCGGCGGCAGGAGCTTGATCGCCACCTCGCGGCCCAGCTTCGTATCCCGGGCTCGATAGACCACACCCAAAACAAGTATCCTCTGCACCATCGGGTTGTCGACAAAGACATAGAGGATATCATCCGAATCCATCCCGTTTATCGTCTCATAGAGCAGTTCCTTCGCCCTGTCCACCGCCCCGTCTGCCCTGAGGTACAGCATCATCTGTCTCGTGAATATTTTCCAGGTTATCGGGTTCAGAGCATCCTGGCCAGTTTGAGGTACTTCTTCCGCCTCACCATACCGCCTCATGAAAATGAGGTGTTCTGCTATGACAAAATTCAGTGACACCTCGCCGGGGTCAAGTTCCTTGGCTTTCAGCAATGATTCCCTCGCATCATCCCACAAACCGAGCCTTCTCTGGGCCCATCCCAGATAATTCAGCACCGCAACAGACGAAGGATTCATATTCGTGCGCGATCTTGAAATCGGATAGAGCTGTTTCAAAATCCTTATAAAAAACATAATGGTAAGTGCCGCGGGCCAGATACACTCCCGGATTCCCGGGATCCAGTTCCAGAGCTCTGTCGATCGCTGCTTTTGCACTGATCATCATGCTGTCAGACTTATAGCTTTGAAAGGCAAGCCAGCAGCTGGTAGTGGCCAGCGCTACCAGGCCATCAACATAGTCTGGATCGATTTCGAGGGCCTTTTCAAACATCTCCCTGGCTGCCAGCGTCCTGTCAATATCGTAATAGTACAGGTCACGGATATCCTGCCCTTTGAGGTAAAATTCATACGCCCTCAGGTCCGTGGTACGGACCGGTCCCTTACCCTTTTCGCCTGAGCCAGGAAGAGTGACGTCGAGAGCAGCGGCGATCTTATCTGCGATGTCGGATTGTATCACGAATATATCGCCCATCTCCTGATCGTACGTATCTGACCAGGCTGAAGTACCATCCTTCACACGTATCAATTCGGGAATGATTCGTACTCTGCTGGATGGATCCGATGGGCGTTCACGCTGCACGGTACCGTTTATGATGTAGTCGATCCCGCCGAGGACCTCGGATATCTCCTCTGACCGACTTCTCGCTCCCCTTGAATCTGATGACGGACTGACGGGCGATCACCCTGATACTCTGTACCGAACCCAGCCTGGCATTTATAGCCTCCATAAATCCGTCTGCAAAATACTCATCTTCAGACGATCCAAGGTTGGCGAACGGAAGAACGGCGATCTTCAGGGGACCGCCCGGCTGTCCACCCTGCTGCCACTTCAACACGATGAATACGGACACGATGACAAGAAGTATGACAAGGCCCCATCTGAAGGCTGGCTTCGAGAAGAATTCTCCCATGGACTTTTTCTGATACTTTTTGGGCGGCCGGATTCCGCCGATTGATCCCTCCAGCGCCCTCCGCATCTCAC
The DNA here is from genome assembly GCA_963836185.1 of Candidatus Krumholzibacteriia bacterium. Taxonomy (GTDB): domain Bacteria; phylum Krumholzibacteriota; class Krumholzibacteriia; order Krumholzibacteriales; family Krumholzibacteriaceae; genus JAUWCL01. Next base: position 821,508 of record CAWIIQ010000001.1, on the reverse strand, counting down.
CTGAGTCCTTGAACCTCGCCGCCGGATCCTTGTCGAGGACCTTGTCTATGAGTGGTTGAATATCAGGCTTTACAGCTGTCAATTCTTCTGGCAGCCTGTCCGGTTCCTCGTGAACGATCCCGTAGAGCATTGCGGCCTCATGCTCACCGGCGAAGGGTGGCCTTCCTGTGAGCATCTCGTAGAGGATCACTCCCGTTGCCCAGACGTCGGTCCCGGGGCCTGCCTCCTCACCGGTTGCCTGTTCAGGTGACATGTACGCAGCTGTGCCCAGCGTGCTGCCCTCACGAGTCATCCTTGTCGCGCCTTCGAGCTTTGCTATCCCGAAGTCGAGGATCTTCACGTGACCGTCTGATGTGATAATGATGTTCGACGGCTTTATGTCTCGGTGGACGATCCCGTTCTCATGCGCCTTGGCCAGGCCGGCTGATATCTGGGTTGCGATATCGATCGCTTCAGCTATATCTACAGGTCCCTCATCGATCATCTGCCTCAGGGTCCTGCCCTCGTAGCAGGCCATCGCGATAAAAGTCGAACCGTCTTCCGTCTCGTCTATCTCGTGGATCGTGCAGATATTGGTGTGATCGAGAGCCGAGGCGGCCCTGGCCTCCTGGATGAATCGCCTGGTCGCCTCCTCATCTGCCCGGAGGTGTTGCGGAAGCAGTTTAATGGCCACAGTCCGCCCCAGCTTCGTGTCGCGGGCCCGATAGACCACACCCATCCCGCCGCGGCCGAGTTCTGAGAGGATCTTATAATGAGAGATAGTTTCCCCTAACATCGTACGGGAATTCTATCACATGAACTCAGACTGTAAATATATAACTCGGATTATCTCCCCCGCATCGCATCCCCTCGACAAATTCAGACGTCCGGGCAGAATTGACACGAAATCCAATTTCCAATATAATCGCCGTCTGGAAATCACATCGATCCCCGATTGAAAGGCAAAAATGCGACGCTCCACGCTATTCGTCCTGCTGCTGTTCACACTCTCCGGTGTTAGCGGGCTGATCTACGAGATCACCTGGATCCGCCTGCTCAGCCACCTGCTGGGAGGAACGAGTTTCGCCATCAGCACAGTGCTGGCCGCCTTCATGGGCGGCCTCGCCCTTGGGAGCCGTCACTTCGGGAAAATAGCCGACCGAAATCCCCGGCCGCTGGCGCTTTACGCTCGTCTTGAATTCGGTATCGCAATCACGGGCCTGGCCGCCTACCTGCTCATCCTCCTCGCACCGGCGGCCTACGTCGCCGTCGCCCGGGTATTACCCGGCCCGGCTCTGGCGGTGCTCCGCGTGATCGTGGCGCTGGTCCTGTTGCTGCCCCCGACTTTCCTGATGGGAGGTACGCTTCCAGTGCTCGCCCGCTTCGTAGTCACCAGCCGCGAGCGCATGGGACGCGGACTGGGCTTGCTCTACGGCGTGAACACCTTCGGCGCGGTGCTGGGCTGCTTCCTCGCGGGGTTCGTACTGATAGGCGCATTCGGCCTGCGTATATCCACCTTCCTGGCCATCGCCATCAACCTGCTGATCGGGTTGCTGATCCTGCTCGTGGAACGGGGCACGCACCCCGCCGCGGAGGCAGTGGACGCGCCGGAGGCGGCAGCACCGGCCCCTGATGCCGATATGGCGATCGACCCGCGCCTGCTATGCCTGATCTTCGCGCTCAGCGGATTCGCTTCCCTGGGCTACGAACTCTACTGGAGCCGTGCGCTGCAACATTTCCTGGGCAACTCGACCTACGCCTTCAGCGCGATGCTGACCACATTCCTGCTCGGCCTTGCCTTCGGCGGCTGGCTGGGCGGGCACCTGGTGGACCGCGTACGCCGACAGGTCGCGCTGCTGGGCTGGACGCAGCTCGCCATCGGAGTCGCTGCGCTCTCCACCGTACTGCTCATCTGGGAGTGGCTGCCGCGCGTGGCGGACGGTGACTGGCTCAACAGCAGAGAAATCGGATGGACCAGCTACATAGCCCGCCGCTTCCTGGTGGCTTTCACGGTCATGGCGCCTACCACATTCCTGACGGGCATGACCTTCCCTGTCGTCACTCGCATCGGAGTGCACGAGCTGCGTCGGCTGGGCGGCGGCGTGGGTAATCTCTACTTTTTCAATACGCTGGGCGCTATCGCCGGCTCCCTGGCCGCAGGCTTCCTGCTGCTGCCATTGTTCGGCGCAAAGGGCGCGCTGATCCTGACCGGCTGCCTGAGTGCGGCAGTCGGACTGGCCGCCCACCTCGGTACACGCCGCCGCAGGGCCGTTGAGCCTGTGGTGGCAGCGCTTGTCCTGCTGGCCCTGGCTGCCTCCGCGCCGAAACTGGCGCGCAGCGGCCGAACGCTGCTTAGCGACACACAGGGTCCGTACGACCGCGTCCTCTTCGAGCGCGAGGACCACGCCGCGGAGACTCGTGTCTATCGAAAGCCCGATGGCGGCCTGCACATGAGCATCGACGGGTACCACATCGGTGGCACAGAGAAAACAATCCTGCGCAAGGAGAAGATCCTCGCCCATCTGCCGATGTTGCTCGCGCCCGAAGCGCGCAGCACGCTTTCGGTCGGACTTGGCAGTGGGATAACGCTGGGTGCTCTGGCTCTCTATTCCCAGCTGGAACGACTCGACTGCGTGGAGATCGTGCCGAGCGTCGTCGATGGAGCCCGCCACTTCGGACCGTTCAATGGTTATGTCCTGGATGATCCGCGTACGCGGATCATCGTCGGCGACGGTGTGCAGTTCCTGCTCACCGCGAAGGAACGCTACGACATCATCAGCAGCGACTCCAAGCTGAATCCCCAATACTCAGGCAACGCGCCGCTGCTGTCACGTGACTACTATGAGCTCTGCCGCGACCGGCTTACCACGGACGGCGTCATGGTGCAGTGGCTGGCCACGCATCTACCGCTCATCGAACTGCAGATGATCACCCGCAGCTTCCTGGCCGCTTTCCCCCACGTCGCCGTATTCTGGTACGATCCCTACAACTACGTGTTGGCGGGCAGCCCGTCGCCCCTGGTCCTCGACATGGACGCCGCTGCGCGCCACGTAAAGCAGCCGGCGCTTGCCGCCGACCTGACCTCGCTGCAACTCGACGATCCCTACAGCATCGCCGGTCTGTACGTGGCGGGGAAGGAGCGGCTGGCCGCCGACCTTGGCTCCTCCCCGATCAATACCTGGGAACGGCCGCGACTGGAGTTCAGCGTAGTACAGGCCTACCGTTCCAAGAGGCTTACGGTCCACGAGGACGATGACCTGCTCTGGCTGCAGCGACTGTTCGATCCATCGGAGCTGCGTCTGGCCGGGGCGGTCGATGAAGACAAGCTTGAGCGACACCAGGGCGCATCGGAGAGACTGTTGGCTGGCTTCGCTATGGGCGGCGGCAGCGGGCAATTGAACAATGCCAGGCCCCGCTTCGCGGAGGGCCTGGAGATCAATCCCGGCGATCCGCGGCTGACCGCGGTACTGGACCAGCTCGACGAAAAGGACAAACTGCTGGAGGCCGGAGCAGCCTCGGGCCGCATGACCGACGTGCGGGCCAGGGTGAAACTGGGCCTGCAGCGCTATGACCAGGGCCGCCCGGCCGAAGCGCTGGCGATTTTCGATGAGGCCCTGCGCGAGCGGCCCGACGACGCGAACCTGCACTACAACCGCCTGCTCACCCTGCGGGCACTGAAGCGCGGCGATGACCTTGAAGCTGGAATCGACGACTTCCTTGCGCGCTTTCCCGACGACGACCGAGGGTACAGCCTTGAGGGGCGACAACTGGCAATGGCGGGACGTTTCGAGGAGGCGCTGGCAAGCTTCGAGAGAGCGCTCGCCATCGTACCCGACTCACCAGTCAACCGCAATAATGTGGCCATGGCACTGGCCAGCCTCGAGCGCTACGGCGAGGCCGGCGACGCCTTCGCCGCAGTCTGCGAAGTGTCGCCGGAGTACACCGGCGCGGCCTTGTCAGCTGCGTCGTGCTACAGCATGGCGGGGCGCACGAGAGAGGCTGCGGAGTGGATGGACTTCTGCCTGAAACGCGGCCTGGCGGAGCGTCAGCAGTTCGAAGAAGAGGAATTCTTTGCCAATCTGCGTGCCTCGGAGCACTGGCGAGACTAAATCGCCTGATTTTGTCAGCTTCCGCCGCTCACACAGGAATCAGGATACCAATCTTTGCAGTAATACATGACCAGGCCGCGCCAGCAGTCGGCATTCCTACTGACCTGGCTGGCGTTCCATCATATACTGTTGTCGGAAAAGACTTCGAGATCGTTGATCCGGACAGCGCATAAAGAAACAGCTCATTGAAGTTGAAAAATATGCAGATTTTTCTGGATTTTCCATGGTATAATAGCCACGCATCCCGGGACAACATCTGGTGATTGACTCAAAGGGGGAGGGTCATGTCCAGAAAACGCGAACCCGATGATTCCCGCAGCACATACTCGACGCGCCACAGCACCGCGCCATTCAGGATCATACTGCGTGCCGCGGCGGCTCTCCTGCTCCTTGCCCTTTCCGTGGACGTCACGGTCGGCGGGGATGTAGGCCGCCTTACCGTAGTCAACAAGACGTCCCATTACGTAAATGTGATCGTCGATGGCGATCCGTTCCTCTACATCTCTCCTGGCGGGGGCGCGATATTCGAGAAAGAAGGCTACTCCATCGTAACCGCGAAGGTCTTCTACTCCACCGGGGCAGAGCGTATCGGGAAGCGCCGAACGGACATTCTCGATCGCCCCGTACGAACCGGCATCGAGCGGCTGTGAATGGTCGACCCTGGAATGTACGACTACACCTTCCTCGGGGGGCGCCCGATCCTGGGAAGTGACGGCCGATACGCTCGCGGCTGTGCTGGAAAACGGAAGCGGTATCAAAATGAAAAGAAATGCGGCACTATGGTTCTGTGTCCTGTCTCTGTTGGTAATGCTGTCTGCAGCGGTTCCCTCCCCTGCCGAAGCAGCAAAGACTTCCATCAGTCTGGGCGCGGGCTATTTCTTTCCATTCGGGGACTGGAATACCCACCGGTACGGAGGTTTCGACCAGTTCGGCGGAGGGATCGGCATTTCAGGGAGACACGGAGATCAGGTTCACACAGCATCTGGGCATGGCGCTGACCGCGGGTTATATCGATCTCAGCACTGGCGCGTGGGAGGACTATGCCGCCTCAAACGGAGACATCATCGATGCGTCCGCCTATATCTTTTACGTCGGAGCCCAGTTCAAGCCCCACCTCTGGGACGACCGGCTGCACACCTTAGCGCTGATACTGGGCCTGAACTATTGCCTGTGCTCAGGCCGCGAGACCTTTCAGGGAACTACATATGATTACGACTTCATGAAAAACAAACTTGGATACCTGTTCGGCGTCGAGTTCGACCGGGATATCAGCCCGAACACAGCCTTTACTATATCCGCCTCGGTGACCGTCATTCCCGGGGGGATAAGATCGCGGACGGTCTGTCCTACACCATAATGGGCATGCCGCTGACAGCCGGCATCCGTTATCGATTCTGATCGAGGCTTTTTCGAAGGTTTTGATATGCGAGTACTGACAGTTATCGCGGGCGTGTGGTCCTCCTGCCGGCCAATGGGATCGCCCAGACCGGGCACGGATTCAAAGAGGGAGACAGGCTGCGCATCAGTACGGCCGGCAACCGCGAAAGCTATGTGCTTGAGCGCTTCAGCCCCGATACCCTGTACGTGCAGGGCGAAAAGGATAAGCAATCCAGTTCGATCGCGTTCGGCGAGATCGAGAAGCTGGAGATAAGGGCTCCCAGATCGAAGGGCACAGGGGCGCTGATCGGCGCGGGGATCGGAGGCGCAATCGGCGCGACGATAGGGATGATATACGGCCTCGCGACCTGGGACGATGTCGACGCGGACTGCGGCGACCCGTGGAACGCGTGCAGCAACACCGCCTCAAGCGCGAGAGTGATCGGAATCATCGGCGCCGTCGGGATCCCGTGCATGGCGGTAGGGGCACTGATCGGAGCGGTCGCTCCGGGCCAGACCTGGAAGCAGGTCGAACTGGGGGGCAGCCTCAGCATGTATATAGAACGGGGCCGCGAGCTCCGAGTGCAGTATTCCCGCTCATTCTGACGTTACTTGCGCGCCAGCCTCAGTTCCCGGTATAACGCAGGATCGATCCGCCATCTCCGACAACGTAGATATTCGAGGAGGAAGTCCCCCAGATCCCGAGTAGTTTCTCAGTCGTGGGGCTTAGCATGTCATTCCAGCTCGAGCCGTCGAAATGCATGATCCTGCCACCGTACCCTGCGCTGTAGATGTCGGTCGGTGAAGTCCCCCAGATGTCCTCCATGCGCGGGCTTGAACCTGTGACCTGCATCCATGCCCACGACGGGCTTGCATAGGAAAGTATACCTTCCATTGCGCTGACGTACACGTCGCTGCCCGATATACCCCAGATCCCGATCAGCGCATAGGACGTTCCGCTGGTCTGCGTCTCCCATGTCGAGCCGTTGTAGTGCTGGATCCTTCCGGTATCGCCTACGACGAAGACATCGTTCGACGCCGTGCCCCAGACGGCCTGATAGATAACACCACCGAGCATTACAGTCTCCCAGGTCGAACCGTTGTAATGGTACGCGCTGGCGCCGATTCCGACAGCGTAGATATCTGTTCGGGCCGCTCCCCCAGATACCCAGAAATCCTACTGAAAGTTCGTCCAGGATAATGCTCCAGGAGGATCCGTTGTAATGGAGGATGACCCCCTTGCTGGTGAAGTAATCGTGCCCGACGGCATAGACATTATTGGCCCGTTCCCCCAGACGCCGTAGAGGGATTTGTCGGAGGGATTCGTTACCTCGGACCAGACGGAGCCGTTGTAATGCCTCATCTCCCCTCCTACAACCCAGATATCGGCTGCCGAGCTGCCCCAGATATCGTTCCAGAAGTGATAACCGCTCGTGTAAATCGTCTCCCAGGCGTACTGAGCATCGCCAGTACATGAGATGCCGCCGCACGAAGCCACGCCCGTGGCGACCGAGCACGTGTGGGTACCCTCTTCCGACGGCTCGAACCGCACGGTCACGACGACCGAATCGCCTGCGCCGAGCGAGAAGGCGCCGCCGCCTGATACGATAACGTAGTAAGCACAAGTCTCGCTGACATCTCCAGCGAGTGTCCCCCGCCAGTGTTTTTAATGGTGCAGGAAAGCTCTCTGCTACCCCCGATGGCAACCGCCCCGAAATCGAGGGCATCGTCGGAAAGCCGGCAAGCCGGATCATTCGACGGAGCTGCCGGATCGTCCTCGCTACAGGAAACGAAAGCGACGAGCGGGATGAGCAGAAGAACCAGCATCCTGCCTTTCGGCCATAACAATGTTGAAAGCACAGAGACACCGCCTTTCTCGAAGGTCCATTGCATCACACCCGCCGACAGGGCATTCTTTCCACGAAGCTCCGCCGACAGGCATCAATCATGCTGTATCATCATTAGATTTACCGCTGAACAAATGATATTGTTGGCGAGAGATTATGTAAAGTGAAATAATTCTATTTACAGCAAGGCGTCTTCCTGCTTCCTGTACGCCGGCTCGAGACCTTTGATCATGGGATAAAGTCTTGTGTTGAGCGTCTTCAGAATCGCTTCCTCGACCATAGCGGTCGCGGCGAGGACCGCATCCGCTAGTCCTACACCGTGCGAGCTGCCGTAATCCCTTTTGTACAGGCCCGCGGACCGGGCTATCTCGGCAGTGGCCGAGACGATACGAAAGAGCGATACGAATTCCCCCAAGACGCCCTCTTCCGCTTCACCTTTCACTCCGGCATAAAGCTCCGCGACGACCATTGCCATCGATGCCAGATCATCCCTCTGTTTTTCCGTTAGATATATCTGCGTCCTGATCATTTCACGCCTCCTTTGATGTATAAATATTATATGTACATTGCCTCTCAAGAGCAGGCGATCCTATCATCTAATCCTTACAATTTATATAGGATATATACCGTATAACTCATTACCGGTATTAACATTAGAGCCAATATATGTTATAATTATAGTCCTGTTCTGTTTCGCTATTTTTGATGTTTCATCCGGCTCATGAAATGCAGACGCCGGCAGCAGAGCAGCCCTTGGAAAGAATTACGATCAACGAAAGGAAGGTGCCGTCAGATGCGTACCAGCAATCCAATCACATCGGCTGCGTTTATCGCGGCTGTGATGATCCTGATAATTTCCTCACCGGCTTCGGCCTACTGGCTGATGGACGGAAACGAGCTCTGCACCGATCCGGCCGGGCAGACCCTGTTCCAGTGCGTTCCCGACGGATCGGGAGGGCTGATCGCGATGTGGTTAGACCAGCGCTTATCGGGCCTTACCACTGCCTATCAGAAGATCGACTCTACCGGCGCGGTCGCCTGGAACGAGAACGGTATCCTGCCGGGTGCATACGGTACCGGGCAGTCGTATCCGTCGATCGTGCCGCGCAGCAACGGATATGTGATCGCCGTGTGGCAGGACGACTATTGGGACCATTCGCAGCCGCTTGACCCGGATACTACGCTGGTTGTAGCAAAACTTGGCGGGATCCTGGAATGGGTCTCCGATACGCCCACAGTACAATCCGAACCGGTATCGACGAGTGACGGGGATGATGGTGCCATAATCGCATGGGTGGATGACCGCAATGGCTGGCTGTACAAGGATATTTACGCGCAGCGGCTTTCGGGGACCGACCTCTCGAGGTTATGGACATCTTCAGGAATAGCCGTCTGCACCGAAACAGGCGACCAGGAATCCCTTCATATCATCCCGGACGGTTCCGGTGGAGCTATCATCGTATGGGAGGACTGGCGTAACGGCGGAATCGATATATACGCTCAAAGGCTCGACTCATCCGGTACGGTCCTCTGGACGCCCGGAGGGGTCAGCGTCTGCAGCGATCCATCATCGCAGAATCAGATCGACATCGCTTCCAACGGCAATGGTGGAGCTCTCATCGTCTGGGCGGACTCACGTAACGGATATCTTGATATTTTCGTTCAACATATCGATGACATGGGCGTACCAGCCTGGAAGGACAACGGCACACCCGTCTGTCTTGCCCCCTATTCCCAGAGTGCTCCGGTCATCGCAGGCGACGGAAAAGGGGGCGGGATCATTGCATGGACAGACCTGCGCCTGAACGACCCCTATAATGAATCCGACATCTATATGCAGAGGTTCGACTCATACGGCGATTACCTCTGGACAGATAACGGGGACATCCTGGCCGGCAGCCCGGCGTCCGAATATAACCCGCAGATCGTCACGTCGGACTCACACTACTTCTTCATCTCCTGGACCTCCTTGCACGATGTAAGTGGAAACAACAGGGACATCCGCGTTCAGAAGATAAATTCCTCGGGAACCAGCCTCTGGACATCCGAAGGCGTGATCGCCTGCAGTTCCGAAGACCTCAGCGGTGCCGGTCATCTTGTACCTGACGGCGCAGGCGGGGTCATGACGGCATGGACCGACCAACGGGACGGCAACACCGATATATACGCCGCTCGGATCTACTCCGACGGCACCATGGGCTGGGAGCCCTCGCTCGACTCGTCGGCCGACCTTCCCGCCGACGAAGGGGGCTGGGCCAGACTATCCGTGACGGCGCCTACACATGACAAGGCGGGTGTCGATTACCTGCAGGTAACCGGGTACAACATCTGGAGGCGGGTCGAGATGGCGGCGGGGCCTCTCGGCACCTCTGGCGCCGCGATGGATATCTACGGCTCGCCGCCCGGGGTCCTCTTCGAAGAAGCATCAGAACCTGGGGATATACTGAAGGCCCCCGCTGCGATCGACTACGACTTCCCGCCGGGCGACTGGGAATCGATAGGGTACGCGGCGGCCCGCCAGCTTCCCTCCTACTTCTTCGCCGTCCCGACGAGAAGCGATTCGACCTCAGGCGGTATCCCCTGGGAGCACTATGTAGTCACGATCCACACAACCGACCCGGCATACTACTTCATAGTCGGCCCCGACAGCGCCTACTCGGTCGACAACCTCGCGCCGGCTCAGCCGCTCGGGCTTGCCGGTGAGCCGCTCGAGGGCCCGCCCGGCGTCGAACTGTCATGGGACCCGAACTCCGAAGCGGACCTGTCTCACTACGCCGTCTATCGCGGATCGGATGAATTTTTCGTGCCGGCGAGATTCAACCACCTTGGGGATACTGCAGATCCTCTGTTCATGGATGAATATGACGGCTGGTACGAGAGCTGGTACAAGATCGCGGCGATCGACCGCCACGGGAACATGAGCGTCCTGGCAGTCATCGGGCCCGGCGGCATGGTCACGGGCGAAGATCCGATGCCGATCCCCGAAGCGACATTCCTCGCGCAGAACTGGCCGAACCCGTTCAATCCTTCGACGACGATCGCCTTCGGGCTTGAGTCGGGCGGATCTGTGAACCTCAGCGTATATGACGCCGCGGGACGGCAGGTCGCGGTATTGATAAACGAGTCGCGGCCGGCAGGTCAATACGCCGCCGAATGGAACGGAAAGTCAATAAACGGAACTCCCGCCGCGAGCGGCATCTACTTCTACATGCTCAGGACCGAAGGGTTCACAGAGACCAGAAAGATGGTGCTGATCCGTTGATACCTCGCTAAAAGGGGGTATAGCCCGCTCCCGGCAACGGGACCGGTTAACATAATATCACTCCCGGCGCCGGGAGTGACGTCATCGAGATCTGAAAGGGGTGTCGGATTGAAAAGAATATTCAGCGTCCTCATCTGCATGATGGTGATGGCCTCGTGCTCGGGCGATTCCTCGGGCCCGGTCGATGATGGAGACGGTGGTAATGAACCTGAACAGTTCGAGGTCAGCTACACGGCCGAGAACGACATGGCCGTCAGCGCGGTAGTCGGCGAGCCCGGCGGAAATGTCGTCGCCGTCGGTCCTGACGGAGTGGTGTACACGCTGAGGATACCTGCCGGTGCGCTCGAGTCTGACACGCTGGTCACCATAACCCCCGTCTCTGACCTGACCGTGACGGGGCCGGGGACATTCACCTGCGCGTCATCCTGCCCCGAGATCGACTGCTGCGTAAGGGGCGCCATATTCGAGCCCGAAGGGATCGAGTTCGATACACTTGTGACACTCGAAATCTCATTTCCTCTCGGCGAAGAGTTTCCCTTCGACAGCACGGCAGCCGTATTCATGTTCGATTCACCGCACAGCGAGATCGGGACGTGTGAATCGGAGATCGATTTCGCCACAAAGACCCTGACTGCGAAACTCTGGCACTTCACCGGGTACGGGACGGCCGCCGCCGACTGCGGGCGACTTATCGATCTTTATCTTGCCATGAAAGCGAACGCCGAAGGAACGGCCGGCACGGCAGGGTTCTTCTACAACCTCTACAACCTCGTCAACGTGATCTCGTTCAACAAGGCCTGCGACCCGGCCGGGATCGCCGGGTGCCATGAGCTCTGCGAGGGGCTGAATACCCTCGTCATGCCGGCAGCGTCGAATGCGCTCAATATTCATCGCTCGGCACTTCTGGCTCTTTACCCGTCCTCTCCCACTTCGCCGGGCGAGATCGAGGATCTCACCGAAGAGCTCGACAGGGTGCAATATTTCTCCGGCATGGATGAGCTCTCCTACGATGTCCAGTCGTTCAGGGACGACATCCTCGGCAGGATACTCGCGATGGCGCAGACGCTCGCAGCCGAGGCACGGTCGCTCTGCTCGTCGGGGGAATGCTCAGAAGGCCAGTATCTCCTCTATTTCATCAAGGGACTGGGCCAGACAGGGTATATCACGGACGCTGGCTTCCTCGCCAGCGTCAATACATGGATCGATGACTGCTGCGCCTCGTGGCGGCTGACGATATCGGTCGACAGGACCGAGATACTGCGCGCCGTCATCAACGAGGGCGACGAGGATATGTGCGTCGCAACCGTGACCCTGAGGCTCACGACAAGTTCGGGACAGCCGGTCGAGGGGGCCTTCCTCGACTGCGGCTGGGACGCCAACGGGATAAACCTCGAGGGCGGGGACAGCGACGAGAACGGCGAACACAAGGTCTCCTTCACCTCTCTCGACCTCGGGTACGGGGAGCGGTTCTACTGTGCCGAGATGATCCAGAAGACGATCAATTCGTCCGTCTACAACTCTGAAGCGGGCGAGACTATCGATGCGGAACCGGTCGTCGTGACATTCCGCAACTTCACTGTTACGACAACGGTCAATTATACATACACAGCTGTCAAGGATGTAGACGCGGAGAACTTCGGAACCACTACGTGCACGATAACAGGGGCCGGGACGAACTACGCGAACACGATTCGGTAACTGCGAAACTACCTGCACCGGGGTCATAACGCGCACCTACAATTCAGCGGGATGCACCAACGGCGAATGCGGAACATCGACTATCATAGGCGGCTCCGAGGTATCAGGCTGCCTTATCAGGCCCACACTCGACCATGTCGACCGCGGAGACGGCGTGCGCATCCCGGTCCTTCTGGGCCTGAACCTTATGACCACACCGATAACCGACGACGTGGATATACAATACTGTATGGACGGGGAGGACTGCGTCGACTTCTGGACAGACCTCAGAAGCCGGGTCGAATGGCCGGGATACCCGGGCGTACCCGATTACTACGAGATAGGGCCGTCAGGGACCTTCGAGCCGTTCACCTGGACCTTCTCTGAGACATCGGAGGTATCGAACAAAGATGCGACGCTGATGGTAACGGTCGAGGCGAGCCATTAAGGGAAACGGCACAGACTCTGGCCCGCGCCGCCATAAAGATCATGACAAAAGGGGCGTCCCCGTGAAGGGCCGCCCCTTTCAGGACTATCTGCCCGTTATCCTTGAGAGGATCTTCTCGGCCGGGCAGAACCGGGTGAAAGAAGACTGTATCAGGTTGATGCCGACGAAGGCGCCGAGCAGCAGCCACCAGTTCGATACGAGCTGGCTCAGGACGAGTGACGCGAGCACCATCGTGCCGGCCAGTATCCTGATCATGTATTCGAGTTTCATCTCTGTTTCCTCCTATATCCCGTAGGTGAACTTCAGGTAGACGTTGTCGTCGTGCTGAAATCCGCCGAATGTCGTGTATTCATTCTCGCCGTAGAAGAGGTTTGTCCCGAGCACCATCGATACGGCATCGGTATACCTGTACGTCACCGCGGCTCTTCCATAGGCGTCATCCTCGGATGGCGAATAGAAGGCGAACAGGGACACGTTGAGGTTCTCCATCATGAACCGCATCGTGACCCTCGATGTAAGAAGATGGTAAAACTCGTCGGTGACATGCGAACCTTCGGGAAGTGTTGCCGCAAAGCTGTCGTGATCTATCATGTAACTGTTGTAGTACTGAAGATTCGCCGTCACCGACGAAGAGATCTGCCTCTCGAAACCCGCCATGCTCTCGAGCGAGCTGTTCGGTACGAGCGGATCGTTTCCATCTGAGTCTTCCCGCGAATCGTAATAACCGGTCTCGAGCCAGAATATGCCGCCGAGAAGTGGTGACCTGACCGAGGCTCCATAGACCATCAGCTCGGGGTAGTACGCCTCCATTGCGGCCATGTCCATCCCGACCGGGGTCTTGTAAAAGCCTCTATATGAATAGAGCGCCCCGTCGAGGTTGCCGAAGTAACGCGACAGTTTGGCCGAGATCTCGCCGTTCTCTATCTTCGCCTCGGGCATCCTGCCCTCGAAAAGGTTTTCCTCGCCCCCGACGATCCCGCCTGCCATCGGGTTGTAGTAACTCAGCCTCATCCCCGAGGGGATGACGTCCGCCGTGAACCTAGGCGTATATACCAGATCGAACGTGGTCGCTCCGCCGTACATCGTAAAACGCAGCGAGTTCTGCGGCGCTTTTAGGTACTGGTCATCGCGGCCGGCAAAGAAAGAGACCCAGTCCTTGGGGAAGAGGTCGTTGATGAAGATCAGGTCACCGGTTCCCCAGGTGATGATCTGCCGTCCGATCTTCATGTCGAGCCATCCGCCTACTCCGAACTTCATGTACCCTTCCCTCAGCTCTGCGCTGATCGAGGGATCGAGATAATCGTCGTATACGAAATCGAGCCGGCCGAAATACTCGGCGTTGTCCGAGAACGACTCGAGCCTCAGCTGGAGCCTCACTTCCGACGCGGTCAGCTCTGACGGCACCGGATTCCTGCTGTCGGTCCCGTATCCGTAAAGGCCCTGTACGAATCCGCCGATATCAGTGTCCGCCGAGGCGGGTATCGAAATCACTGCAGCGAGCAGCATCCCGGCAAGTAATCCTCTGTATCGCATCATGATCCTCTTCCTCCCCGTCTACTGGATGTACTCACGCGGCGGGTTCTTCAGGTAGCGCTCGGTGAACAGCGATTCGTCCATACCGACCCCGTACCTGATGTCAGAAAACTCGACTGTCGTGTACTGGTTCTTCTTGAGGTTTTCCATCTTGCGGAAGGTCGAAGTGGCTATGCCGTCTATCATCTCGACCTTCTCGGCGGTGAATACACGCTCCGGCGTATCGCCCTTCGTGTAGTACTCCTCGCGCAGGACAAGATGATTCTCGCGATCGATCATCGTGATCTTGCGGGTGAACCCCTTGTACTTCTCCTTCGGAGTCGACTCGATGACATATACGCCGCGCCCGTCCAACTCATCCTCGCGGACGAATGTGTGGTTGTCCTCGCTCCAGTGCCTTCCCGAGACATCCTCGTATGTGAAATCGGACCCGACGAAGCTCGATGCCTTGTCGTCGGACGAGATCCGCTTGACCAGATCGATCGACGGAACGTAGAGCCATCTGCTGTCGTTAGCGTCGGGCAGCTTGTGGACCATGAATGTAAGCCTGGAGACATCGTGAGGCTGACGGAAGTATGTGTAGTACATCTGCTTGCCGCCCTCCTCGACGTCGAGCCTGAGCATCGCGAACTGCCTGACCCTCTCCTTGCCCTTCGAGTTGACGATCTTCATCTCCACTTCGGAGATACCATCGTCAGAGGCGTAGAACATCGCCATGTGGGCCTCTTTCATAAGGGACTCCGGGTCGGGAACGCTGTTCCCTGCGAGCGCCGGCATCGACATGAGCATGATCGCTGCGGCTGTTATGATAGTCATTGTCTTCATGACATTTCCTCCTGCGGTTAACGGTTGACTAACTTGCTTTCCTGACTGTTGTCTCTTCTGTCTCCACGGCGGCCTGAGGGAACAGTTTCTTTCTAAGAACGATGAAGATCGACGGCAGGAGCAGCATCGTCACGGCTCCAGAGACCAGCATTATCGCGAAGAAGAACGAACCTACCGTGATGTATGGAACGAGCGAGGAGAAGAACATCGGGACGAACCCGATGGCGATGACGAGTACGTTCCTGCTGATCGCCCTGCCTAGCCCCTCGAACATCTCGTTGTATGTCTTCTCGAAATCCCCCGTCTCCTTGTGGATGCTCCGCGTCCTCTTGATAAAGTGGATCGCGAAATCGATCGACAGGCCGAGCGTCAATGACGAAAGAACGGCTATCGGCATGTCGTAAGGCTTTCCTATGTAGCCGATCGCCCCGTAGATCGCCATAATCGTGATGCTCAGGGGCAGCATCGAGATCAGGCCGAGCAGCGGTGAGCGGAAGAGGAAGACCATCATCACGAAGACTACGGCGAACGAGCTGAGAAGCGCCGCCCGCAGCCCGGAGACCATCTTCTCCTGCCATACGATATTGATGTAGGAAAGCCCCGCCCACTGAGCCTTCATCTTTGTCGGGGGCGGGTTCTCGCTGATGAAATCCTCGGCCGACTGAACGACCGACATCACCGAGCGGTTATCTCCCTCGTTGAGCTGCACCCAGAGGTTTACCTTCGAGTAGTCCTCCGAGACGAACTTGAAAAGATCGCCCGGGTCGCCGCCTGAGATCTCGAAGAGGAAGAGACCCTCCGCGACCTCTCTCTGGTTATCCGGTATGGCGAACTTCGCCGGATCGCTGTCGAAGAGCTCGAAGCGAACCTTCTTCACGATGTCAGGCAGCCCGGTGGCGGCTCCTACAAACGGGCTCTCTTCGAGATGTCTCTGGAGGCGTTCGATATACTTGAGCGTCTCGGGATCCTTCATAGCGTCCTCTTCACCACCGTCGAGGACGAGATAATTCATATATGTGCCGGCGAGGTGCCGGTTGAGCGTGACGTCTGCTACCCTGAGAGGATGGTTGCTCTTGAACCACTTTACCGGGTTGTCGTTGACGATGATCATCTTCAGCCCGATGCCCGCGACGATCATGACGACGAGCGAACCGGCCAGGACGGCCTTGTAGTGCTTCCTGTTGAATCCCCTGATGGCGTGAAGAGCCTTTGAAAGGGGCCGTGTGCGTCATCGCTCTTCCCGAAGTTCCTCAGCGACTTGCTCGGGATGAGTACGGCGAAGGCGGGATTGAATGTTATCGACAGAAGCCACGCCACCATGATCCCGAAGGCGACGAATATCCCGAAGACCCTTACGGGCGGGATCGGCGTCATCGCTAGCGACGCGAACCCGACTACTGTCGTCAGCGTGGTGAACAGGATCGGCGTGAAGAGCTTGAGGATCGTATTTCTTATCGTAGTCTTCTTGTGCTTGTACCTCTGGAACTCGTCGTGGAACTCCGAGATGATATGTATCGAGCTCAGGACCGCTATCGGAATGAGGAATATCGGGATCATCGAGCTCATGATGTGGACGGTGTTCCCGGTCAATATGAGAAGCCCCATCGTCCAGATCACGGAGGCGATCGCGACGATCATCGGCGCGATGACGATCTTCCAGTTCCTGAAGAAGAGAAGAAGGAGAAGGAAGATTATCAGCCCGGCCATCGGGGCACTGATCGCCATCTGCCTGAACATCTCCGCTCCGAAGCTGTCCTCGGCCACAGGGAGCCCGGCGATGAAATACTGCTCGCCCGACGAGTGCTTCGAGATGATCTCCTCTATCTCGCCGGCGATCCGGTGAGACATGTTCTTGGATTCTATGGGAATAAAGAGGGCTATCGCCTTGCCGTCGTCTGAAGCGAGCTTTCCCCTGAAGACAGGGTTGCTCCTTATCCTCTCGAGGATCTTCTGCGCCTCGGCGTCATCCGCCGGAGGGTCCTCCATCAGGGTCGAGACGGTAAGGACGCCGTCGCTGTCCTGGCTGATGTCATCGACTGTCGAGGGAGAGAGTATGTCATCGGCGACTACCCCTTCTATCTCCGAGACCTCCTCGACGATAGCGTGGATATTGGTCAGGAGAGCGCTGCTGAAAGCCCCCTCCTCAACGACCACACCGACCGCTATAAAGTCGGAGATCGCGAACTCCTCCTTGACCTCGTGGTCGAAGAGCCTCGCCGGCTCGTCCGCCTGGAGCATGTTCTCCGGATCTGTATCGATCTTGATATTGGGGAGCTGAACAGCGAAGAAGGCGGTGATCACTACTACAGCAATGATTACCACCCACGGGTGATTGATCGAAAAATCCTCTATAAAACGTCTCATCGCACCTTTCCTTTTCAGAAGTGAAACATATGTAACCCTTTTGATAGGAAAGGAGCGGAAACGATTCACATTTTTTGAGATTTATCGAAAAAAGTCGGTAAAACGAATGATATCAGCGGGTTGGTCTGTCTTATCCCTTGTCCTTGCCGAACTTCTCCTTCCATTTCTTGTCGATTATGACCTGCATCCTGGCCTTCAGTTCCCCGGGCAGAGGCTCCTCCTGCCCCTCGCGGCAGAGTTTTACCGTCTTTCGAAGGGTATCGACCATGATCACGCAGTCGGGGCACTCCTTGAGGTGCTTCTCTATCTCCTCACAGACCGAGTCTTCCGCCTCGCCGTCTACGTAGGCACAGAGGTTCTCGAGATATTCCCTGCAGTTATCCATCTTTCTTCTCCCTGAATTTTTCGGTGAGGTGTTCGCGCAGCGCGAGCCTCGCCCTGAGTATCCTCGATTTGACCGCGGGCACGGAGAGGTCCATCACCTCGGCGATCTCCTTAACCGGCATCTCCTCGAGATACCTGAGGATAAAAGGGGTGCTGTTCTCGGCCGGCATCTCCAGGAGAAACGCGTCGATCATCTCCCGCAGCTGAGCGTTCTCGAAGAGATCATGCGGATCGCCCCAGTCTAGCAGATTCGAGTTCGTTCCGTTGGTATGATCCGGCATGTATTCATCGATCGGCTTGAGCTGCATCTTCCTGCGCTTCGCAAAACAGGTACGCATCACGTTCATCGCGATCGTATAGAGCCACGTGCCGAACGACGACTCGAGACGGAAGCTGTCGATATTGTCGACGGCCTTGAGGAAGGTCTCCTGGAAGATATCCGACGCGTCTTCCTCGTTGCCGGAGAGCTTCCATGCGAGCCGGTATATCCGGTCGGTGTAGTTTGATATCAGTTCATTGAAGGCGTCCCGGTCCCCGCTTTTTGCGGCCAGGACAAGTTCTTTTTCATTCATCCGGTGTTTACCACTTGTGGCGGTCGCCGCCGCGGATCAGGTCGAGGAACTCCATCCTCGTCTTCGGGATCCTTGCGGAAGGCGCCCTGCATCGAGCTGGTGATGATCAGCGAGTCGCGTTTCTGGACCCCGCGCATCGCCATGCAGAGGTGTACCGCCTCTATTATCACAGCGACGCCGAGCGGTTCGAGATGCTCCATCAGTGTGACTGCGATCTGGTTTGTGAGGCGCTCCTGGACCTGCAGCCTGCGTGCGAACATATCGACGACACGGGGGATCTTCGAAAGCCCGATGATCTTTCCGTTGGGGATATAGGCGACGTGGCACTTGCCGTAAAAGGGGAGCATGTGGTGCTCGCAAAGGCTGTAGAGGGAGATGTCCCTGCAGATCACCATCTCGTCGTACTCTTCATCGAGGATGAAACCCTTCATCACCTTGTCGATATCTTCCTTGTAACCGCTCGTGAGGAACTCGAGCGATTCCTTCATCCTCCGAGGTGTGTCTGCCAACCCTTCGCGGTCAGGGTCCTCGCCAAGCGCCTTGATTATCTCGCGTACGTGCTCTTCCATCTCGGGCTCCCTCGATATGAGATGATCATGATCATGAATGTCCGGGAAGATAGTATCAGATGCGGCCGGATTTTTCAAAGTAAGAGGCGATCTTCTTCGCCGAGGCGGCGTTGGTCACGCGAAAGTGCTTCCCCTCCGCCTTGTAGGCGAACAGGGGCCTGAACCTGTATGACCACTCGAGGAACGAGCCTATGCAGCCGGCGTCGTTATCCTCGGCGAGGTACCTGCCAAGGTAGGGTATAGTCTCGGCGCTGAGGTGGAGAAGCGGGAGAGCGACGAGAGGGGTGCCCTTTTTCCCGGTCGGATCGACTTCGAAGCTGATGACACGGTCGTTAGCAGTAACAGCAGCCATCCCGCAGCGGACAGCCTTGCCGCCGTTTTTTACATCCATGATGACGACAGCGTCACCGTCGTGTACGCCGCAGAACTCGACAAATCCTGAAAAAGGGAAATCGAAATACCTGTTCCCCGCCGTCACGACGACTCCGTCGATGAAATTGCCTCGTTCGAGGATCGCGCAGAGGTCGCGAAGCGGGCCGGTCCCACCGCCGTTGTGGTTGTTGTTCGTGACGAGCTCCACTCTGCCCGTGTAGTCGCAGCCTCGCAGCCAGTCCCTGAACGCGCCGTAGCCATCCTGCCCCGTACAGACACAGGCCGACTTGACGCCTCCCCCGAAGAGAAAGTCGAGCTGATGCTCTATAAGCGGACGGCCGCCTACATCGACCAGAGCGCCAGGCGATCTGCTCCCCCGCCCCTTCGATGTCTCTGCCGTACCCGGATCAAGTAATACAGCCTGCATTTCCGTTACCCTGAAAAAGCAAAACCATGGTTACGACGTTCACTGAATTAATAATAATCGGCCGCCGCCGCCACAAACGATTTATAGGTGTGTTGAATGGTGGGAGATCAGGCCTGGGGATAGACACGGGCAAGCACGGCGCCTAGAGAATCCTCGAGCGGGCGCTCGCCGTCGACGACGAGATCGGCGAACTCCTTGGTCGGCTCGACGTACTCCTCGTACATCGGGACGACATGCCGCTGGAACTGCTGGACGACAGACTCCGGGGTCCTCCCCCTCTCGCGGACGTCACGCTCGACACGCCTGTTGAGGCTGACCGCCTTGCCGATATCGACGAATATCTTCAGGTCGAGAAGCTCGCGGACAGCGGTGCTGTATAAGACATGCAACCCCTCGATGATCATTACGCGCTCGCTCACCTCCACAGGACTGACCGGGATCCATTCGCCTTTCGGCGCGCGCGTGTGACTCTCGTAGTCGTATACCGGTATGAGGGCTTCCTTCCCGTCGAGAAGCCTGACGAGATGGTTCTCGAACATATCGAAATCTATCGCCCCGGGATGGTCGAAGTTGTACCTCGCCCTCTCTTCCTCGGGGATATGCTCCAGATCGAAGTAGTACGAGTCGAGTGGCACGACGATGGGCTGAAGGTCGTCGAGACACCGGGCCAAACCGAGGGCCAGGCTCGTCTTGCCCGAGCAGGAGCCGCCTGATATTCCTATGAGGTATGGTCTGTTCATGTCCTCAAGATAGCAAAAAACGGGGGGCCGTAAAAGCCCCCCGTTGTGAATGATCTATCGCTTGCCCGGGCCTCTACGCCTTCTTGACAGGCTTCAGCATGAAGCCGATCACCGCCGCGGCGAAGCATGAGATCGCCGCGATCACGAACGGAGTCCACCAGGCGCTGACGTCGCCGCCCTGGGCAGCGTCCTTGAAGTAACCAGCCACCTGGGGACCGGCGATACCGGCGACTCCGTAGGCGGTGAATACCCAGCCGTAGTTCGTGCCGACGTTCTTGTTGCCGAAGTAGTCGGCCGTCGCCGCCGGGAAGAGGGCGAAGTTTCCGCCGAAGTTGAAGCCTATGATGCAGGCGCCGATAATGAGGCCGTATTCCGATTTTCCCATCATGAAGAAGAGAAGCATGATGACGCCCTGGAAGACGCACATCATGATCAGGGCCCACTTGCGGCCGATCTTGTCGGATACGGTGCCCCAGACGATACGGCCGAGGCCGTTGAGGATCGCGTACCAGGCCATCGCCGTTCCGGCCATAATCCCGGCAGTCCTCATATCCACCGCCGCGCCGCTGGTCTGCAGCGCGTCGATGCCGAAGAGCCTGATGCAGTAGATCACCATCAGCCCGGCCATCGCCGAACCGATGAACATCAGCCAGAGCATGAAATACTGCGGGGTGCGGAGCATCTCGCCGCTCGTCAGGTTGACGGCGCCGGTCGCCGCCGCGCCGGCATCCGCGGGAGGGTTCCATCCCTTCGGCTTCCAGCCCTCGGGCGGATTGACCATCACGGTGCTGCCGAGCAGCACGAGGATGGCGAACGCGAGGCCGTAGATAAAGAAGACCGTCTGGACTCCGGGAAGCCCGAAGAGGGTCGTCGTGTTGAGGAGACCGCCGAACCAGCTGCCGGCCATCTTGACCCAGAGGGTCGCGCCGAATCCGAATCCCGCCACTGCGAGACCGGAGATCATACCCTTCTTGTCGGGGAACCATTTCACGCCGACAGCGATAGGCACGACGTAGGCGAGACCGATACCGGCTCCGCCGACGATTCCGATGAAGATGAGCTGTGTCATGAAAGAACTGCCGAGGAAACCGCCGAGGATGTAGCCGAGACCGAGGATCAGTCCGCCGGCCATCGCCACGAGTCTCGGCCCGTGCTTCTTCTGCAGCCTTCCGCCGATTACGGTGAATACGGCGAATGTCGCCAGGCCGGCCGAGAATACCCACGCGGCCTGCTTCGCGCTGAAGCCGTAGTCTCCGCCTTCGATCGTCAGAAGCTTCGTAAATACGCTCCACGCGTAGATCGCGCCGAGACAGAGCTGAATGAGGATGGCGCCCGCCACCACTATCCAGCGGTTAAGGACCTTCTGGTCGCTCATGCGATCCCTCCCGTTAAATGTCTGCCTCCGTTTAACATCACATTGCCGCCGGTGTCAAGTTTTGATTCCTTTCGGGCAGCTTTCATGAGGTCTGGCCAGGCGTTTATAACAGACTGATATGCTAATGATTTAACTTTAAAAATATTTGCGTGCCTGCCCGCTCTGTAGTAGAAGTCCGGGAAGGGGTATTGCGTTGTCAGGTGCAAAGGAGGAGTCATGCTTTTACGAAACCGGTTGCTCATCGTTCTTCTCAGTCTCACTTCCGTAATATGGGCCGGATGCGGTGACGATTCAACGACACCGACAGGTGGAGATCCGCCTGACACCGAAGAGCCGCAGGTCGTAAGCATGACAGTAGAGGATGCCGCCCCCCAGGATATAGTGCTGACATTCGATGAAGCGGTGACCGCTTCAAGCGCCGCCGGTTTTGCCGTTACTTTAAACAGCACAGGCGTCACGATCAGCAGTCTCGATGGATCAGGCACAACATCACTGACCCTGACCCTGCCGCACCCGGTCCTGTATCCCCACACACTGACCCTCCAGTACGACATGGCCACCGGCGACGTGCAGGATACGGCGGACCCGTCCAATCCACTCGCCTCATTTACAGCGACACCGGTCGCGAACAATGTTACCAACAAGATCGAGACGATCGCCGGCGGCAACGACAGCGGGGACAGCGGTGACGACGGGCCGGCCACCGGTGCCCAGCTCAACGAACCGTGGTCAGTAGTGTGCGTGGGAGCCAGCGTCTATGTAGCCGATCATATGAACACGGCGATACGCAAGTTCGCTGTCGGAGGGAATATCACCACCATCGAGGACCATTCATATATAGGCCGGCCGAACGATATCTGGATAACGGGCGACTGGATCTACGTCGCTGGCAACGTCCACTGCGTCTGCCGCTTCCAGGAAGGCGGTACATTCGAGCGGGTAGGCGGCACGGTATACATGCCAGGCTACACCGGGGATGGCGGAGAGGCTCTCCTCGCGAAAATGCTCGACCCGTACGGAGTCTGGGCAGATGGAAACGATGTCTACGTTGCGGATACCGGCAATGACAGGATCCGGATGTTCAGTGTCGGCGGCGACATCGGTACTGTCGCCGGTGACGGCACCTACTATGGCGACCTCGGTGACGGAGGCCCTGCTACAGCGGCATCTCTTACGCACCCGTCCTGCATACGGGAATTCAACGGGACCTTCTACGTATCGACGGTCCGCGGACTGATCCGCTCGTTCACCGTTGGAGGCAACATCGAGACTGTCGCGGGCGGCCTGTGGCAGCCGAACGGGATAGCTGTTTACGAAGGATACATCTACATCGCCGACAGTATGAACCATGCTGTCAGGCGCGTCCCCCTTGCTGGCGGGACACTTGAACTCCTCGCCGGCGGGAACGGAGCGGGCTACACGGGCGACGGCGGCGGCGCCGCATCCGCACAGCTCGACCATCCGAACGGCCTGCATGTCGCAGATGGCTACATCTATATAGCGGACACGAACAACCACGCAGTCCGCCGCATGCATGTCCCGCGATGACAAGACTCCGGGAATGATGCCTCAACCCTCGTAATAACGGGCATTTAATCCTTGATAGAGGGTATATCATCAAATATATTGGAAATCCGCGCCAGCGCCCCGTCCGGGGCGTGTGGCCATCTTCAGAACGTATTGAAAACAGGGGGGTTGTGACATCTTTACCTCTATCACGAAACTCAAGTCTGAGATAAAGCGGCAAGGCATCAAGCTGATCGACCTCAAGTTCACCGATTATCTCGGTCGCTGGCACCGCCTGACCGTCCCGGCGTCGAACGCCGGCAGCAAGCTTTTCTCGGAAGGCCTCGGGTTCGACGGCTCGAACTTCGCCGGCCTCAAGACGGTCGAGCTGGGCGACCTCTCCCTCGTCCCCGACCTCTCGACCGGGTTCGTCGATCCGTTCAGCAAGGTCCCTACGGCATGCTTCATATGCGACATCGTAGAGGCAGACTCGAAAAAACCATTCCCCCGCGACCCGAGACACATCGCGCGCAAGGCCGAGGCCTTTCTGAAGAAGACTGCGATCGCAGACGTCTCGATGTGGGGGCCGGAGTTCGAGTACTACATATTCGACGAGGTCCTCGTAGACACATCGAACCTCAGTTTCGGCTACGAGATCATCCCGCGTGAAGGCGAGAACAAGGGAAGCTTCGGGCTGAAGACACACGCCGGATACCACGCCCTGCCCCCCGAGGACAAGCTCGCCGGCGTGCGTGACCGCACCGTCGTCCTGCTCGAGGAAGCGGGCATCGGCATCAAGTATCACCATCACGAGGTAGGCGGCCACGGCCAGGGCGAGATCGAGGTCGAGTTCGCGCCGCTGACGAAGATGGGCGACATCTCGATGATCGTAAAATATTTCGTGCGCATGGCCGCCGACGAGGCGGGGATGATCGCGACATTCATGCCCAAGCCGATACATAACGAAGCGGGCAACGGGATGCACTTCCACCAGCACCTCTTCAAGAAGGGCAAGCCCCTCTTCTACAGCAAGGCGGGTTACGCGGGGCTGAGCAAAACGGCGCTCCAGTATATCGCCGGGCTGCTCCACCACTCCCCCGCACTGCTCGCACTGACCAACCCGAGCACGAACTCGTACAAACGTCTCGTGCCCGGTTTCGAGGCGCCGGTCAACGCCTTCTTCTCGCTCGGCAACAGGTCGGCCGCTATCAGGATCCCGAAATATGCCTCTACGCCGGAGAAGAAGAGGCTCGAGTTCAGGCCCCCCGACGCGACTGGAAACATCTACCTCTCGATGGCCGCCCAGCTGATGGCCGGGATCGACGGTATCCGCAACAAGCTCGACCCGAAGGAACTCGGGTTCGGACCGCTTGAGGTAAACGTCTTCGAGATGACTCCGGAGGAGCGCGGAAAGATCAAGGCTCTGCCCGGCTCGCTCGCCGAGGCGCTGCGTGAACTGGAGAGGGATCACGAGTTCCTCCTGCAGGGCGACGTCTTCGACGCGACGATGATCGAGGACTGGATCGCATTGAAATTTGACAAGGACGTATGGCCGGTGCGAAACCGCACCCATCCGCTCGAGGTCCAGCTCTACCTCGACTGCTGATAAAGGGAAGGGAGCAACGGGTGATCGAATTCCGACAACTTGGCGAGATGACGCTCGAGGACTACCAGGCGATAGGTATGAAGAGCGGCCTCGAGATACACCAGCAACTTGACACTGAGAAGAAGCTCTTCTGCCGCTGCCCGATTCGTCCCTACAGCGAAGAGTTCGACGCGCAGATCCTCCGCCACATGAGGCCCACACTCTCCGAACTGGGCGAGTACGATGGAACCGCCCTGATGGAGTTCAAGACAAAGAAAAACATCATATACCAGATAAACAAGGAAACGGTCTGTACCTACGAGATGGATGACACGCCGCCCTTCGAGCTCAATCTGCAGGCGCTCGACATCGCGCTCGAAATCACTATGCTGCTCGGCTGCAAGCTCGTCAGCGAGGTCCACATAGCGAGAAAACAATACCTCGACGGATCGATCCCGACAGGCTTTCAACGGACTACGATCCTCGGCGTCGACGGCTCGATACCGTACGGCGACCGCCGGATCGGTATCATCCAGCTCGGGCTCGAGGAGGACGCCTGCCGCGAGATCACCGATATCGGCCATGACCGCGTCTACAGGACCGACCGTCTCGGCATCCCCCTTATCGAGACCGTCACTTACCCCGAGATGCGCACCCCGCAGGAAGTTGCCGATGTGGCGCAGGTCATCAGGCACCTTACCCGCTCGACAGGCAAGGTCCGCACCGGCCTCGGCCGTACGAGGCAGGACGTAAACGTCTCGGTCGCCGGCGGGCGCAGGATAGAGATTAAGGGCGTGCCCCGCATCCCGATGATCCCGCTTCTCGTACATAACGAGGCGTTCAGGCAGCTCGCGCTGCTCGAGATAAGGGACCGGCTCAACAAGAAGGGTATCACGGAGGGGACATTCAAGTTCGACTCGGTAGAGGTCACCAACGTCCTCAAGGGAACTCAATATTATCCCGTTTCGAAGGCGCTGAAGTCGGGCCTTCAGGTCCACGCTGTCGTGCTGCGCGGTTTCAGCGGCATCCTGCCGACGAAGACTCAACCCGAGACGACATTCTCGAAGGAGATATCCGACAGGGTGCGCGTCGTCGCCTGCCTCGACATCCTGCCCAATATCGCTCACTCCGACAGCGAAGGCGAGACATTCTCGAGCGCTGAGTGGACGAAGATCAAGAAACACTCGAAGACGACCGGTGACGATGTGGTAGTCGTCGTATGGGGCAGCAAGGAAGACGCGAAGATGGCTATCAGTGAGATCGCGTTAAGAGCGAAAGAGGCGACTGTCGGCATTCCCGACGAGACCAGGCAGGCCCTGGCCGACGGGACGAACGGTTTCGAGAGGATACTGCCCGGTCCGAACAGGATGTATCCCGATACGGACCTCCCTCCGATCGCCATCACCGAGGATCGCATCGAGAGGATCAGGTCGAACCTCGCCGAGCTTCCGTGGGACAGGCAGAAAAGATATGAAGAGATGGGGCTCGACAGGGAAACGGCGCGAAGGATGAGCATCTCGAAACGCAGGTACGCGTTCGACGCGGCCGTAGCGGAGACTGAGTTCGCGCCGCTGACCGTGGCTGAGCTGCTGCTCAGAGGGATGCGCAGGCTGCGCCGCCGCGACGGCGTGCCGGAATGCAGCGACGAGGCGTTCGTCGGGACCATCACCGCGGCCGGCAAAAAGAAGTTGCCGGCGCTGAGCCTCGAAGTCCTTCTGGGAAAGACATGCGGTGAAGGGATCGAGCCGGATGAGGCCGCGGAATCTTTCAACGTCCTCGATAAAAAGACTCTCGAAAAGAAGATGAAGGAGTTCGCCGGTTCGGTCGAGCTCCCCGACATAGAGAAAGACAAGCTGGTAAGATACCTGACCGGCCAGCTGGCGATACAATTCAGGGGATATATCACGGGCCGCGAGGCATTCGACTTCGCGGGCCGTTTCGTAGCGTCTTAACAGGCGGCGCTAAGGAAGGTTAACGTGGGCGACGATATCTACAAGGGATACATGGGCGACGCGCTGGAGTGCCTCAAGAAGTTCGAAGCCGGCGTCTGGTTCGACGTCGAGGTCCACTCGACACGCGGTGATTTCAGGGGGATCATCCTCCCCAGGTCCGAGACCGCCGATAACAACCACGTCGTGCTCAAGCTCGACACCGGCTATAACGTCGGCCTGGCCGTCGGCACGATCGAATCGATGGTCACGCACGGCAAGCGCGAGGCGCACTACAAGATCCCCGAGAAGGAATTCCCCTACGATCCGAAAAAGCCGATGGTAAAACTCCTCGGCACGGGCGGCACGATCGCCTCGAGGCTCGACTACCGCACCGGCGCGGTCATCCCCGCCTTCACCCCGGGTGAGCTCTACGGCTCCGTTCCCGAGCTCGCCGACGTCTGCAACCTCGAGACCGAGAAGATGTACGGCGTCTTCAGCGAGAACATGGGCCCCGAGCAGTGGAAAGGCACGGCCGGAGAAGATCGGCGAGGAGATAGAAAAGGGCGTAGCGGGCGTAGTCATCGGGCACGGCACAGATACGATGCATCACACGGCGGCGATCCTCTCCTTCATGGTCCAGGACTCACCCGTTCCGATCGTGATGGTCGGCTCACAGCGCTCGAGCGACCGCCCGTCGAGCGACGCCGCGCTGAATCTGATACACGCGACGCGCACCGCAGCCTACAGCGACTACGCCGAAGTGATGGTCTGCATGTTCGGCCCCACGAGCGACCAGTACGCCCTGCTTCACAGGGGAACGCGTGTGCGCAAGATGCATTCGTCGTACAGGTCGACCTTCAGGACGATCGGCGACATCCCGCTGGCAATGGTCGACCGCGAGAAGTTCACGCCGCTTCGCAGCGACATCAAGAAGCGCAGGAAAGACACGAACGTCAAGATCAACACGGCCTTCGACGATCGCGTCTCGATCGTCTACTACTACCCCAACATGAAGCCCGACATCATCGATTCTCTGATAGACAACGGGTACAGGGGGATCGTCATCGCAGGCACAGGCCTCGGGCACGTCAACAAGCCTCTCTACCCCGCTCTCAAGAGGGCGTACGATGAGGGGATCTCAGTATACATGACCGTGCAGACGCTCTGGGGTTACGTACAGATGTACGTGTACGACACGGGGCGCGACATGATGGACCTCGGCGTCATACCGTCTTATAACATGCTGCCCGAGGTGGCGTATGTTAAGCTCGGATGGGCGCTCGGCCAGAGCGAGGACCGCGAAGAGGTCAAGAAGATCATGCTGACCCCGATCGCGGGCGAGATCACGGAGCGGGAGCCGCACAACGGCTACCTGATCTACCAGGGAGGCATCCCCGAGGTCGAGGAGTTCATCAGCCAGTACAAGAAATAGGTTCGCAGAGCATGAATCAAAACGATCCGGAAGATCAGACCCGCTCTCCCGTGGACCTGTCCACCTCCAAGGTGATATCCGACACATTCTTCGTATCAGCGTCGAAGATCGGGGTGACGCTGCTCAAGCCGATCCGCAGCGTTATACTCGAGCCGGATCCTCGGACCTTCCCTCTACGGGCTCCTTAACATCCCCATATCATACGTCCAGCTCCTCGTGATCTTCTCGAACATCGGGTTCAACATGGCATTCGCCAGGCTGGTCCCGGAATACCTGCAGCAGGGGCGCAAGGACAAGGCAGCGATGATCTACAACGCGGCCGTCGTGCTTACCCTCGGCCTCTCGACCCTCTGGTGCATCCTGCTGATCGTGTTCGCCCCCTGGATCGCCGAGAATATCGCCCATCAGCCGGAAGCTGCCGCCCCGATAAGGATCTACGCCCTGATCATCCCCTTCCTCGCGCTCAACGCCTTCTACGCCGTCACCTATCTCGCCGTCCAGCGCGGCAAGCTGCGCGCCGGCATCACTGTCGTGCATGGACTGCTCAATATTGTCCTTCCTATAGCGGCGATCCTCTGGCGACGCGACGTCGTATCGGTCATCGCCGGATTCCTTACAGCGGAAGTGATCGGCGCGCTCCTCTTCACGGTCTATTTTCACCGCAAAGCGATCCGGCACTGGACATCCGGTTCGGGCCCGCTGGTCCAGGGATTCAGGGAGGTATTCGGTTTCGGGTTTTTCTTCTTCTTCGCCAGCCTCGGATGGAACCTGATCAATACGGTGGACCGGATAATGGTGAAGTTCTACCTGCCCGCCGACCAGCTCGGATTCTACGCGATGGCGGCGATCGTGATCACGGCTCTGAGTGTCATCTCATCGACTGCGGGAACGGCCCTTATCCCTTCTCTGTCGGCGACCCGGGCCTCTGGAGACATGGAGGCCTTCCGCAGGCAGATACGCAGCACCGGACGGATCACACTGATAATCCTCGTACCGGTAGTCATGCTGATCTGGTCCCTGGCCCCTGACGCCTTCTCAATCGTCCTGCCGAAGTTCCTCCCCTCCGCGGAGATCACGAGGATACTCGTCCTGGTCGGTCTGGCCGATATCTTCTGCCGGGTATCCTGGGCCTCTCTCGTAGCTTTCGGCAAGGGCCGCCTCGCGGCGAGCGCCTATCTCGGCGCGGCTGTCCTGAACATCGTCCTCAATATGGTCCTCATCCCCCGCATGGGGATCGCCGGCGCGGCGATCGCTACCCTCGCCACCTTCATCTTCCTCGCCGCCGTACTGCTGATGATGATGTGGTCGACATCCAGGTCCCGGATCTCACCGCTCTCGCTGATCCACCCCCTTATACTCGCAGCTGCCTATCCCCTCCTCGCTATGGCGACAGTCTCGATGTCGCCCTGGGTCCGTATCGTCATCGTGCTCGTGGCGGGCTCGGCTGTCTACAAGGGCCTCGCCGCTGTCACAGGGCTGATAAGGGTGAGCGACCTCGAAACAGCCGAAAGGGCCCTGGCCCCGAGAGAGCATGCCGCGCATGTCAGGATCGCCCTTTTCGGCATCGGCATCCTCAAAAAGTTCACCCGGAAGAAATAATCCCCGGAAATGCCCATTTTCGTAAACTCTTGTTTACATACAGGTAAATTGCAGTTTACACATTATCGCTATATTTATATTGAAGTTATGTGGATTCCTGAAATGCGTGTAAATATATGTTTACATTTCTCGAAACCGGCCGGGCCATAATCGCTCATTTCGCGAAATAGTGCGACATTTTATTTCTTTATTTATCAATCACTTACAAGCCTTAATGCAATATGAGAAACAACTGGGAATTATGGCACGCCTCTGGCTATTACAGGTAAGCATGAGGAACGATGATAAATACGAAGTAACTTTTGAGAGTCTCAACGAAAGGGGTTGAAAATGTTCCACTTCACAAGCATAGCGATGATCATAGCCCTCATGATCGCCGGCAAGAGCGTCTGGGGCAAGAGCGTCTGGTAGACCCAGAGACTCTGAAGGCGGGACGCGAAAGCGCCCCGCCTTTTTTTTGGAACGATAGACCCGCGGTTACCCGGAGCGCGAAAAGCGCTCCGGGTTTTTTGTAATCTTTACGCGGTCCGCGCAATCAGACTATATTCGACACCTGAAGGTCGAGATCAGATGAAAGGATCGATCCCGTGAACAAGCTGCAGGCATACCTTGTCGAGTTGAGGGCCCCGTTCCTCACCGTCAGTATCCTCCCCGTCGTGCTCGCCTGCCGCGATAGCGCGTTACGAGACAGGGCTGTGGGATCCCCTTCTCTTCTCGCTGACACTAGCCGGAGCCATCCTCCTGCACCTCGGCTCGAACACGATAAACGACTGGTTCGATCACAGGTCGGGAAACGACGAAGCCAACGTCGACTTCGCCAGCCCGTTCACAGGCGGCAGCAGGATGATCCAGGCGGGATTCGTCACTCCCCGGGGCGTGCTCATACTCTCGATCAGTCCTCTTCACGCTCGCGTCGCTGATCGGGATATACCTCTACACCGTAAGGGGCCCGGCAATAATACTCTTCGGGATCACCGGCCTTGTCTTCGGGATCATGTATACCGAGCCGCGCGCCATGCTCGCCGGCCGGGGACTCGGTGAGATAGCGATATTCCTCGCCTTCGGCCTTATCGCGGTCGGAGCGTACTACGTACAGACAGGGACAGTTTCGCATCAGATACTTGTGGCCCCTCTCCCGCTCGCGATAATGACCACAGCGATCATCATCATAAACGAGTTCCAGGACGCGGCCGCCGATAAAGCTACGGGAAAGAAGACCCTCGTCGTACGGCTCGGCACCGGAAAGGGCCGGGTCCTGTATCGCGGTCGTGATGCTGTCGGCTTACATACCGATAGCAGCAGGCGCCGCGGCCGGCCTGATGCCTCGCTGGACACTGATCGGACTGGCTACACTCCCGCTGGCGCTCAGGGCGATACATGTCGCCACGCGCGCTCACGACGACCCTGGCGCGATGACGCCCGCGAACGCCCTGACGATCATCACGCACCTCGCCACAGGCATCCTGCTGACACTGGCCTACATTATTCCGGGATAGCGCCGGGAACCATCTGCAGTTTACTTGGCCTGTCCGAAATCCACTCCATCGAGCAGCTCGGAGACCCCTTCGATAACTTCCTCGACCGAATCGACGAGTCTTACGATCTTCAGGTCCTCGGGCAGGATCATGTCCTCGGCGAGCATCTTGTTGTTGATCCAGTCGGCCAGCCCTCCGTAGTATTCCTTTCCCACGAGAAATACGGGAAAAGGCGCGATCTTGCGGGTCTGGATCAGGGTGAGCGCTTCGAAGAACTCGTCCATCGTACCGAAGCCGCCGGGCATGATGACGAACGCTATCGAGTACTTTACCAGCATCACCTTGCGCACGAAGAAGTAGCGGAACGAGATCAGCCTGTCGATGTACGGATTGGGCTTCTGCTCAAAGGGCAGTTCGATATTCAATCCGACCGAGAGCCCGCCGCCTTCCTGCGCCCCGCGGTTGGCCGCCTCCATCACTCCCGGGCCGCCGCCGGTGATGATCGAGCAGCCCCTCGACGAGAGAGCCGTGGCGATCTTGCGCGCGTCCTCGTATGACTTGTCGCCCTCCTTCGCCCTCGCCGAACCGTAGATGCTCACTCCTGCCGGAACATCGACCATATTGTCGAATCCGTCGACAAACTCGGAAAGTATCCTGAAGAGCCTCCAGCTCTCCTGGATAGAGAAATCGTCAAGTATGTATTTCCTGACCTTGCCGCTGTTCTCGCTCATCGTTTCCGCCTTCCTTATATCCAGTGTGGAATCGCCTTGATATTTCAGCAGGTTAAGTCAGAAATGGACCGCTGTTCAAGGACAAACGGGGCCCTACCTCCAGAGAGAGATCACACTTTCGCTGAAATCTATCTCTACAAGACTGTAGTCATCGAGGAAATCGTTGCCGATGATCCCGCCTCCCCGCCTGAGCCCGATGCTCTCGAAGACTGAAAGATCGGCGGCGAGAAAAGGGACGCCGGAGCGGAGCCATTCTCCGAGCCTCAGCCTGTCCGCGATCACGGCCCTTGTCTCTACAGGATTATCGTCGAGACCCCGGAGCTCGCCTTTCCCGGCGTCGGATATCTCATTCAATCCCGCATCCCTCAGCTTTCATGTCGGAGATGATCGAGGACCTCGCCCCCGTGTCGAAGAGAAAAGAGACAGGCACCTCGTTCACCTCGCCGTCGAGGAATATATGCTTCGCGACGAGATGAAACGGCACCACGGCCGCCGGGGCATCCGTCTCGGTCAGCGAATGCCTCTCCCCCATCATCAGAACACCCGGCCCGCTACGCGGGTACTCGAAGGCGATCCTGTCGCAGAGCTTCATCAGGTCGAGGCCGAGGATCCCGGCGATCTTTCTCGTCCCGAAATCAGGCATCGATTCTATGACATTCACCCTCACGTCGGAAAACCTCACATCACCGAATCTCAGATCTCCCGGACTGGCGTTTCCGAGAAAGCCGGTCACGTCGCCTCCGGCCCCGCTCATCACGCTTTTTACCTCCCTGCGCCCCCTGTCGGAGTACTCCAGAGCCTTGACCTCCTCTATGTCGATATAGGCGGGAAGGAACTCCTTCGAGACCAGCGTACCGCTCGCTCCGAAATCGACGATGAACCAGCCCTTCCTGCCGTCCGGCAGTCTTCCCTCTGTCAGGAGGAACCCTTTCTCATAGAAGATCGTCGTCTCGCCCGAGACAAACGCCGCCGTTTCGGCCGCTGCTATCTCGAGGGTGATCGAATAGTCGCCGTCCTCGAGCGGGATCATCCCGGCGAACATGTCTATCACAGGGCCGTCGTCTGTCTCGGCCTCCTCGTACCTGCTTATCCGGAAAGCTCTCTTCGTACCGTCGCCTCCGGCAATATTGACCCGGATATCGTATGCGGGAAGATCTTCTATCTTCACGACTGGAAAATCTATCTTCCTCCCGTCATCCTGCTTCTTGCTGACATGAAGCTCGCCGCCGGTCGACCTGATCGTGATCGTCCCGCTCCTCATGTCTCTCTTCACCAGGTCGCCAGACTGACCGATCCCGAGAGGTATCACGACCGTGATAACATCCTCCCCGTCAAATATCATGACATCGCCATCTTCTATCTCGACCTTATCGATCTCCACTGTGCCGAAGGTCTCCTTCAGCAGAAAGATGTGCGCGCCGCGGGCCGCGTATGGAGATATCAGGGTCATCAATACAATTACAGGGATCAATATCTTCAGAAATCTCATCGTGGACCTCCGTTTTAGATGTATCTACATATAATCTGTCTAACGCCGGGGGCCCGGATCAGTTCCCGGCCCTTCTCCATTCTACCTCTACCAATTCCGCGCCGGATGCGCTATCCTTGAAATGTCATGCAGGCTCTTTACTTCAAACACGGAGTGCTCCGCGAGAAGGAGATCGACAGGCCTCAGCCCCGCCGCGGAGAGGCCCTTGTCAGGGTGAGATACGCCGGAATCTGCTCGACGGACCTCGAGATCCTCAAGGGATACATGGATTTCAGCGGCGTCCCGGGCCACGAATTCGTCGGAACGGTCGAGACGCCCCGCAGCCTCGCCGGGCGAAGGGTGACGGGAGAGATCAACGTGAGCTGCGGCAGGTGCGAACTGTGCCGGCGCGGGCTGGGAAAGCACTGCCCTGAAAGGACCGTCCTCGGGATAGAGGGCCGGGACGGCGCCTTCGCCGAATACCTCGCCCTTCCCATGGCAAACCTCCACGCCGTCCCCGAGAGTGTCAGTGACGAGGAGGCGGTCTTCACAGAGCTCCTCGCCGCGGCGTGCGAGATACCCGAGCGCGTTTACTTCAGCCAGTCGACACGCGTGGCCATCCTCGGAGATGGAAGGCTCGCCGCGATGGTAGCGCAGGTCCTCGGGCTCAAGACGAAAACGCTGACCGTCATCGGGGTCGACCAGGAGAAGATGCGACTCTTCGCCGGACTCGGCTTCGAGACCGCTCACTCGGCTAAAGCCCCCTCGATGAAAGGGTCGTTCGATGTCGTCGTCGAATGCACGGGGAGCAGGATGGGGCTTCCCGACGCCATTGACCTCGTCAGACCCCACGGGACCGTGGTCCTCAAATCGACATTCAACACCCCTCTGAAATGGAATCCCTCCCGGGTCACTGTCGACGAGATAACGATCGTCGGCTCCCGGTGCGGGCCGTTCGAGGCCGCGCTGAGCCTGCTGGAAAAGAAGAAGGTCGAGACGGCGCCTTTCTTGACGGCCATCTACCCGTTTGAAAGATGGGAGACAGCGCTGAGACGCGCGCGAAGGAAGGATACCTTCAAGGTCCTTCTCGAAATAGGCGTGTGAATCTCCGCTCCATTTATCACTTTCCTCAAAGACGTTCACGATATATAACTGATATATGCTGTTCTTACCTCTGAAAGACATCAATCCGGCCCGCAGGAAGCCAGTCGTCACATGGACGCTGATCGGGATGAATATCGCCATCTTCCTCTATCAGCTCTGGCACGGGTACGGCGGAGCGAACCTTGTCGCCTCCCTCGGCGCGACACCTTTCGAGATAACGAGGATGACCGACCTGGCCGTCCCGATCTCCGGCATAAACCACGCTCCGGGGCCTGACCCGATCTTTTTCACTCTCTTCAGCTCGATGTTCCTTCACGGCAGCTTCTTCCACCTCGGGTTCAACATGCTCTACCTCTGGATCTTCGGCAACAACATCGAGGATGTGCTGGGGCCGTTGAGGTTCATCTTGTTCTATCTCGCCTCCGGGCTCTTTGCCCACGCCATGCACATCGCCGCCGATCCCGGTTCGATCATCCCGACGATCGGGGCAAGCGGAGCGATAGCCGGCGTCATGGGTGCGTATCTCATGCTGTACCCGCAGGCGAGAATAATGACGCTGCTGTGGATATTCATCCTTATACAGTTTATCTACATACCGGCCTACGTGATAATCATCTACTGGATTGTGATCCAGATGATCAGCGGATTCGTGTCGCTCGGAGGCCAGTCCGGTGGAGGCGTGGCCTGGTTCGCGCATATAGGCGGATTCCTCGGGGGGATATTCCTGATATTCCTCATGGAAGGCGGCCGGATCTACTGGCTGCGCAGAGGCAGCAGGTGACAGGCAGACAGGTATGACCCCCCGCTTCGACAGGCTCGTCATCAGTGACCTTGCCACTTCCGATCCACTCACAAAACGGATCATGGAGAGGCTCGAAAGGAGCGAGACGATCATCACGGACGATCCCGGCGAATTCGCCGGGGCTGGAGCCTTCATCCTGAAATACCACGAGGGCCGTTTCGTCAAGGATTTCCCCGTGACTCCCGGCGCTCCTCCCTGTGGCGAGAAGTATGTCGCCGCCCTGCAGGGGTGCATCTACGACTGCTCGTACTGTTATCTCAGATCGTACCTTGCCGACAACACGGTCACTCTCCTCGTAAACAGCGAAAAGATGGAAGATGATATAAGGGAAGCTCTTCTTTCGGGAACGGTCCGGTTGACGACCGGTGAACTGAGTGACAGCCTTGCCCTCGATCATATCACGGGGCTCACTTCCTCGATCCTCACCCTGCTCGAGGGAACAGGCGCGATGATCGAGGCGAGGACGAAGAGCGCGAATGTCGATCATCTGCCGGGACTCGATGGAAGCGATCCGGCTCTTGCCCGCAGGCACCTGCTCGTAACCTGGACCCTCTCACCCCCTGAGGCTGTCATCTCGGAAGAACCGGGAACGGCGGCGCTCGATGAGCGTCTCGCGGCAATATCGAAGGTCTCCGCCGCGGGGATCAGGTACGCGCTCCGCCTGGACCCGATAATCCCGTCCTACTGGAATCCCGATTTGTACAGGGATCTATTGCTTGAAGTAATGGACACGGCCGGCGCCGCTCCCGTGAGGATAGAGCTCGGTGTTCTGCGTTTCCCCCCCGGGCTGGCTGACAGCGTCAGGAAAGATATCCCCTTCAGCCCGATTCTTCATGGAGAATATATCCGCGACAGGGAAGGAAAGATGAGGCTATACCGCCCCCTGAGGCTCGACATCTATCATGAACTCATAAATACGATCGAGATGCTCTTCCCCGGGACCGTGATCGAGCTGAGCCAGGAGGACAGGACCGTCTGGGACGACGCAGGCCTTACCCCTCCCGAGTTCTGCTGAATCCCGCCTACTTCCTCACCGGCGCCGGCATCCCGTCGAATCCCAGCGTCTTTCCATCGAGATGGGAGACATCACCGAGAAGCCGCAGGCGCGGCCTGAAATCTATCATGACAGTAGTCAGCGAGGTGTTCGGAAGGGAGAACGACCAGATGTCGTCCGGGGACATGCCGAGGATGTGAGTGAGCCAGGCGCAGATGATCCCGCCGTGCGAGACGATGAGGATGTCGCCCTCCGACTCATCGATTATCCCGTCAACGGTGCGGTTGGCACGTTCGTGGAACTCACCGAAAGGCTCGGCCCCCTCGATAACGACCTTCGAAGGGCTCTGGAACCACATCTCGAGCTCACCGGGGTGTTTCTCCTGTATCTCGCTGACCAGAAGCCCCTCCCACTGACCGAACGAGATCTCCCTGAGATCGTCCATGAATTCGATCTGGCGATCGTCGCCGAGAGCTATGAGGGCCGTCTCTCGCGCACGTTCCGTGCTGCTGCAGTAGACGCGCGAAAACTCCATCCTGCTCAGCCTGGGGCCGAGATGAGCTGCCTGCGCCCTTCCCAGTTCGCTCAGGTGAATATGGTCGTGGTTACCCTGCACACGCCGGACCGCGTTCCAGGTCGATTCGCCATGCCTTACAAGATGTATTCGTCGAATAGCGTCGCTCATGACTCTCCTCTGTAAGAGTTATTCAATCTACCAGACAGGGCGATTTATCTCAAGATACCTTGCGGTAACCTCGACTTTTTCTTACTCTTATGCCTGACTGATATACGACGTTTCATGACGGGATCATGGGAATGAGAAGGATGATGCTCAGAAGCCTGCTGATACTCCTCGCTCTGGCGGCGACCGCGACATCGTGCACCTCGGCGCCGGAGTTCGAGATGCTCGAGCGGGAGCTGTTCGAGGGCCCCCCCAGGGACGCGGCGTTCCTGGAAGGGCACAGGACGATGGAGTGGGCAAGAGGCATTATCCTCGCGAGCGGCGGAGCGGTCATGGTGATCCCCGAAGGGACGCCTCCAGGCGAGGGCCTTGTGATCCCGCTCAGCGGAGAACCACTCGAGATCGAGACGATCGGGACAAACGCCTGGATCGCGGTCAGCGGAGTCGGCCTCGTCGCTATCGACCTTTCCGATCCCGCCGATCCGATGGTCGTGACCGCTTTTGAGCTCGAGGATATAAGCTCATGCGCGTCGGCCGGTACTTCCCTCATCGTAAGCAGCACCAAATCGGGCCTCTATCTCTTCGACGCGGCATTCGTCCCGTTATCAGAACCCCTTTCTCCCGTCGCGCGCCTGGAAAATATAACACCCGTAACAACTATAGCTTCCGCCGGACTGATCACGGCCGCGGTCTCAGGCGGCGATGTGATCATGGTTGCGATGAACCTGGGCGCCGGCTCGTTCAATGAGGTCTCGAGATTCGAGGCGCCTTCAAAGATAATCTCGGCTGAGATCATCCGCTCGATCCTCCACCTGCTTTCCCCGGAGGGTGTGGTATACAGGTATGATATACATGACCGGACGCTCGCCACGGCCTCTTCCTCCCCTGCCGGAAAAGAAGATCAGCCGATATCTGCCGCGGCCCGGGAGGCGGCCTCGCGCTCCTCGAGACGGGCCTTATAACGCCTTTCCAGGCTCAGCTGCGATCTGTCGGTGAATACTCCGGCCCCCTCCCTTCCGATCCGCAGTACTCGCTTCTGCGCGGCGAGGGAATGACGAGATCCCCGGACTTCCCCGGCAGCTCGATAAGAAGCGCCGGGAACGAGATGATCACCTTCGGGCCGAAGTCAGGATTCAGTTTCTACGAGATCGACAAGGGCGACGCGAGGGATAAAGGCAGCATCCCCACGAACGGCTTCGCGATAGAGCTGATCGTACACGGAGAATTTGTCTACCTGGCAAACGGAAGGGACGGGCTTGAGGATCGGGCGTGTCGACAGGGACGGATCGATCGAATGGACGGGCCACGTCCAGACAGGCGAGGCGAGAGATGCGGCGATCGAGGGCGACATCCTCGTGCTGGCCGACGGATCGAACGGGGTGAGGTTCTACAACATAGAGGTCCCCGACTCCCCCGTCCTGCTCTCGACCCTTGAATCATCATCATACCTCTCCGCCGTCAAGACGCGGTTAGGGACAGCATACCTCGCGGGGGGCTTTCGCGGGGTCGAAGCGGTCGATTTCACCGACCCGGCTTCTCCCCGGATGATCTGGAACGAGGATCTCTCAGAGGTCAGGGGGCTGGACGTCGACGAAGAATATCTATACGTGGCCGACGGATTCGAGGGATTCAGGATCTACTCCCTCGCCGGCAGGGTTCCGCGGCTCGTATCGACGATGGATACGCCCGGATGGGCCAGCGACCTCTTTATCTCCGGCGACCTTTTGCATATCGCCGACGGACAGAGGGGGTTCATGACGGCCGATGTAAGCGACAGGTCGGCCCCGGTAAAGCGGGGACGTATTGAGACGGGAGCTATCGCCCGAACGCTCCATGTACGCGGCGACGTCGCCTTCATCGCTACCCAGACGCTCGGTATCACCGCTATCGATATCTCCGATCCCGGCAGGCCTCTGATAGCGGCGAGATACCAGACCGTAGATGACGCGAGAGGAGTCTTCTCCGACGACAGGTTCGTTTATCTGGCGAGCGGCTCCGGAGGGCTATATATTTTCAGGTATAAAAAATAATCGGTTCAAGGAAAGGATAGATACAAGATGAGACTCCCGACAGCACTCAGGACTATCGCACTGATAATGCTGATTTCCGTTATCGCGGCATCGCCGGCGCTCACGCAGCTCTTCTCCCAGTCAGGCAACCTCGTCGATACGGACGGATATACGTCACTGACAGTCTTTCATCCCGGCTCGACCGGATTTATCGCGGTAAAAGCCGTCATCAAGGACCAGTGGCACATCAACTCCGACTCTCCACTCGATAAATACCTCATACCGACCGTACTCGACATCACCGCTCCGGAGGGGATCACGATAAAGGGTGTCCTCTACCCCGAGCCGGAGATGCTCAAGCTTGAGATCAGCGAACAGAAGATGCCCCTCTACCACGGAACGGTGAACTTCGGGGCGATCATAGAGTGCTCCGGCGATATCGCGCCGGGAGAGTACAAGATCCGGGCGGCTCTGAGATACCAGGGATGCAACAATCTGACCTGCCTCGAACCTGCCATCGCGATAGAGGAGATCACTGTCAGGATCGGCACCATGGATCAGCTCGAGGAGATGGCGCACGACGAGATCTTCCTCGCTCCCCCCTTTATTGACGGAACGGGAGCGCCGGTCACCGCCGGCTCCGGTGATGAAGACAGCAGTTTCGGCGAGATGCTCGAGGAGCACGGACTGATCCTCGCTTTCATATTGATCTTTCTCGGAGGGCTCGCTCTCAACCTTACGCCGTGCGTATTCCCTCTCATTCCGATCACGGTGAGCTATTTCGTCAACCAGTCGGACGGAAAGACATCGAGGACCTTTGTCCTCACCCTCTTCTACGTCCTCGGGATGTCGATCACATACAGCATACTCGGAACGATCGCCGCCACAACGGGCGGCCTGTTCGGCTCCGCCCTGCAGAATCCGCTGGTGATATTCTTCATCGCCGCGGTTCTCGTCGGGCTGGCGACCTCGATGTTCGGCCTCTGGGAGTTCAGGATGCCGACATTCCTCTCCCGAAGGACCGGACAGGCGAAACAGGGACGCTGGGGCGCGATAATAATGGGCCTGACGGTCGGTATAGTCGCGGCGCCCTGCATCGGCCCGTTCGTCCTCGGCCTGCTCATCTACGTCGGGGAGACGGGCAAGCCTGTCCTCGGCTTCCTGATGTTCTTCACTCTCGCCTGGGGTATGGGCACGCCGTTCATCCTTCTCGGAACGCTCTCGGGAAGCCTCGCGAGACCGGGACACTGGATGGTATGGGTCAAGAAGATCTTCGGATTCATACTTGTGATGATGGCCCTCTACTTCGCCAGGCCCGTACTCGGTTCGACCGATCACGAATATCGGCTATGGGATCATCGCCCTGACCGCGGGCCTGGTGCTCTGGCCGTTCGACCGCACACCGCAGGAAGGGAAACCGTTCAAGATCATCAAGGCCGTCATCGGCGCGGCGTGGCTGATATCGGCGGTTTTCATATTCACCATGCCGGGCGGGCCGTTCAGGGAGGCCCTCGAGCATGACGGCATCGAGTGGGAAGCGTTCAGCGAGGAACGGATCGCCGAGGCAAAGGCTGAAGGCAGGCCGGTAATGATCGATTTCTCAGCCGACTGGTGCATCCCCTGCCGTGAGCTCGAGCACAAGACCTTCACCGACGAGGCTGTGATAGAGTATTCGGAGAGCTTCGTCAGGCTGAAGATGGACCTGACCACGATAAACGGTGAAAAGAAACGGATAAAAAGGGACTTCGGCGTAAGGGGAGTGCCCACTATAATATTCCTCGACACTTCGGGCGAGGAGAAGTCCGCCGCGAGGGTGACGGGATTCATCGGTCCCGACCTTTTCCTCGAGCGGATGAAGGGCGTCTACAAGAAAGAATAAGTGAAACTCGTCACCTTCAGGAAAGACGGGCCGCGGGCCGGAGCGCTGATAGGCGACCGCGTCCTCGATATCAACGCGGCCGATCCTATGCTGCCCCCGTCTATCGACGAGATACTCCGCCGCGGGCTCATCCCCCATGTTAAAAATCTCGTGGACAATGCCTCCGAGCTCGACAGGGATCACTTTCTTCCCGCTGGCGCGCTCGAGCTCTACCCTCCCGTCCTGATGCCGGGCAAGATCATCTGCCTCGGCCTCAACTACGCACGGCACGCGCTTGAACAGGGCCGCAAACCTCCCGAACATCCCATGCTCTTCGCAAAAGCAGTGACCGCTCTGAGCGGGCCTTACGATGATATCGTCATAAGGCCGGGCGTCGAGAATGTCGACGCCGAAGCTGAACTTGCCGTGGTCATCGGCCGGGAAGGCACGATGATAGAGGAACGGAACGCGGCAGGGTATATAGCGGGATTCATGGTATTCAACGATGTGAGCGCGAGGAAGATCCAGCGTGAGGACAGGCAGTGGTTCCGCGGAAAAGGATTCGACACCTTCGCGCCATGCGGACCGTGGCTCGTGACGCCCGGCAGTGTCGGACGAGCACGAGGGCCTCGCGATAACACAACGCCTCAACGGCGAGATCATGCAGCAGAGCACGACGGCGGACATGATCTTCGGCATCGAAAGGATCATCTCGTTCATCTCGGCGGGAATGACGCTGATGCCCGGCGACATCATCGCCACCGGCACACCTGAAGGAGTCGGCGTCTACCGCGATCCTCCCCTTTTCCTCAAGGACGGCGATGTCGTCGAGATAGAGATCGAACGTATCGGCAGGTTGAAGAACAGGGTAAGGATACTGGAGGAAGACTGACTTGGGCAGCCTTGAAGAAACTCCTGATACTCTCCATATGGGACGATCCATGGTCGCTCGGCGAGGGAAGCGGCGTGCCCGACGAGAGGCATTTCATCCGCAGGTTCAGGGACGCCGGCGTAGAGCTGCACTTTCTCATCCCCGAACCGGCAGACGGCAGCGTACGGCGCGGCGATGAAGGTGTTCACTTCCATACATACGGCAACGTATTTCACAAGGCGCGCGTACTCCCCTCGCCCCTGAGAAGGCTGGCGATCCCGTATATCTACACCTGCTCGGTCTACGGCGACCTTCGCCGCCTCGTCGAGCAGATCGAACCGGACGTCATGCTGGGCTTCTCCCACTACGCGATCGAGCCGCTCAGCAGGATCAGGCAGGCAGAAGGGAATACCCGACGGCGGTCAAGCTGTTCGGCGTGATGTACCTCGCAGGTGAGGGCCTTTCCGGACCGAGGCGCTGGTGGCTCAACTTCGACCAGGACCAGGGCGCTCAGGCATCCTCTCGATAAATATATCGTGCTCAACGACGGCACCATGGGCGACCGCGCGCTCGCGGCCAGGGGCATACCCGCCGAAAAGATCGAGTTCCTGCCCAACGGGATGAACATGGAATGGGCGGGGATCGAGATCGATGTCGCGGCCGAGCGGACCGGTCTCGGCCTGCCGGCCGACAAGACCCTGATCGTCACTGTATCGCGCCTCATAAAGCTCAAGCGGGTCGACCTGCTGATAGAAGCGGTCTCGAAGATGAGCGATGAGGCAAGAGAACAGGGCGGCGCTCGTCATCACTGGAGACGGAAAGGACAAGCCGGCACTCGAGGAGATGTCCCGCGAGCTCGGAATCGGCGGGATGACATATTTCACCGGCGCCCTCTCCTACGATTCGATGCCGCGGATCCTGAAATCATGCGATATTTTCGCCGCCACGAGCGAGCTGACCAACATGTCGATGCCGCCCTGCGAGGCGATGCTCTGCGGGCTGCCCGTCGCCGCATTCGACGTGGCGGGAACGTCAGAGGCGGTCCGCGATGGAGAAACGGGACTGCTTATAGATAATGGCGACACGGAAGCGATGGCCGCGGCCCTCGACAGGCTCGTGCTCGATCCCGGGTTGAGGGAGAATCTAGGCAGGGGAGCCGCCGCTTATGCCTCAGACAATTTCATGTCATGGGAAGAACGGACGGCCAGGGAGCTCGAGATCCTCGAGCAGCTTGCCTCGAAAAAAGACCACGCCTGATAAAACGCCACGGGTTCGCATGAGGTACTACGAATCCGCGGCGTTTCAGAGATATGAGAGTACAGGAGCGAGACATTCCGGAAGCCCGGACTTGGCGCCGCCTCACCTCCGGGGCGGCACTGCTACTTTCATTCTCCCGGAATAATTTCTCGATCCAATAAGATTCTATCCCGCTTTTCGCCGATGTCAAGCCCCCGTGATATTTTATCCATGTCGATTCAGGTTGACCTGAATGCGCCTTACATTTACTGTATCACCCAGATATTGACAGTATCCGCCCGATCTATCGGGATAATGCGGGCTCAAGGAGGGGCAACCATGAGATTAGCCGTCTCCAGAGTGATCTCGATTTCGCTGATTTCAGCTATCTGCGTGATCCTGCTATCCGCGCCGTCTTCCGCCCAGCCGGCAATTGAGGGCCGTACCCACTGGGGGATCCTGAGGGTGCAGGGACTGATGACCCTCCCGACCGGCAACGATCACGCCGAGGTCTACAACGACTGCGGCGAAGGATTCTTCGACTTTCTCAACTTCTCTGCTTCTGTCAATGTAAACACCTCCGGAGGTATCCT
Organism: Candidatus Krumholzibacteriia bacterium; assembly: GCA_963836185.1. Lineage (GTDB taxonomy): Bacteria > Krumholzibacteriota > Krumholzibacteriia > Krumholzibacteriales > Krumholzibacteriaceae > JAUWCL01. The sequence continues at coordinate 777,772 of CAWIIQ010000001.1, read as the reverse complement.
CGGAAGCTTCGAATATGTGCTGGCGCGCAGGTACGGCATAGAGCTGGCGTTCAACTGGTGGAGGCAGTTCGTTGACCTCAGCTTCGAGGCTGAGGACCTCACGATCGAAGGGGTGCCCAATTTCATCCTGCCGACCCTCGGATTCAACTACCACTTCCTGAAAGACTCGAACGCCGATCTCTATCTCGGAGCGATGGTCACTCTAGGCATCATCGCCACGGGTACGGGAACGGACATCGATGTGAGCAAGGATTTCGCGCTGGGGCTCAACCTCGGCTTTGACTACTACCTCTCGGAGAGGTGGTTTATAGGCGGGACCGCCAAGGACATCAACTTCGGGGAGATGGAATTCTCACTGCTTCCACCGGGCATAGACGGCATCATATGCGACAACGGACTGTTCGGTATCGGGAACCTGAATACTCTGTCTCTCACTTGCGGAGCCGGGTACAGGTTCTGAGGACAAAGGAGATTATCATGAGATCGATCCGGACACTTATCGTCATAATTACACTGATCGCGATTGCAGGGTCTTCCGCCTATGCCGGCAGGACCTCATTCGGTATCAAGGCGGGGCTCAACATGTCAAACGCCTCCAATGTGCCCGAGGACTGGGACGAATCGATCGAATGGAATAGCGGATTCACCGGCGGAGTCTTCGTCAATCATGCCCTGAGCGACAACTTCAGCCTGCAGCCCGAGCTCCTCTTCACGCAGAAGGGATTCGGGGGCTCGCTCGTCGACGATGTCGTCGAGCTCGTCCTCAGCCTGGACTATTTCGAGCTGCCCATCCTCGCGAAATACGCCTTTTCCGCAGGAAAGAAGTTCAGGCCGACACTTTTCGCCGGCCCCACTTTCGCATACTGCTCGAGCTCCGAGCTTACTCTCTCTACCTGGATATTCTCGGCTGATATCGATTTCTCGTCTCTCACGCACACGACCGATTTCGGTATCGTTCTCGGCGGTGGATTCGACTACGATACAGGCGGGGGCACCCTGATCATCGACGCGAGATTGACCTGGAACTTCACCAAAGTGATCCTGAGCGGGGATTTCGAGATAAACGGCGAGACCGAGACGATCGAGGCGGATGACTTCACGAATTACGGCCTCTCCTTCACACTCGGGTACGCCTTCTAGAGGGGGCTGTCATTCCTCTTTCATCTTGATCCCGATGACGAGCCTCTCGAGGCCGAGCTTCTTCGCGATATCCATCACCCTTATAACGGTCCCGTGCTGAACCGACTTGTCGGCGTTGAGCACGAGCGTCCTGTCCTCGATGTCGGACAGCGCGGCGAGCATCGTCTCCTCCAGGTCATCGAGCGCGACAGGCTGGTCGTTGAAAACGACCTCATCGTCGGAGCTGATGTAGAGTACGAGTTTTTCCACCCTCGCCACCTCGGCGCTCTCCGCCGACGGAAGCTCGAGTTTCATGCCCGGCTGATCGAGGAAGGTCGATGTTACCATAAAGAAGATCAGCAGCAGGAACATCACATCGATGAGCGATGTGATATTGATAAGGACCCGGCGCTTCTTCTTCGGATTAAACTCCACTTTCCGTCTCCTCCCGGCACTCTGTCATAAGACGGATCCTGTGAAGCAGCGAGGCGGTATATTTTTCAATGTCCATCACGACACCCTCGGCCTTGCTCGTGAAGTAATTGTAAGCGATAAGAGCGGGTATGCCGATCGCCAGCCCCGTCACGGTCGTTATCAGCGCCTCTGAGATCCCCTGGGAGAGAACGTTCGCCTGCCCCAGTCCCTGCTGGGAGATAACGTTGAAGACCTTGATCATACCGATGACGGTACCCATCAGCCCGAGCAGCGGAGCTACGCCGGCTATCGTTTCCAGCCCCACGAGCCCCCTCTCCAGGCTCCTTACCTCCTGCCGTCCCTGGTCGAGGATGAATTCCTTCAACTCTTCCCGGTTGAGGTCCTTGTTGCGAAGGGCCGGGAGCATGACGTTGGCGAATGTGCCAGGATGAGTCTCGCAGATGCTTTCGGCGACCCTGACATCCTCGTGACACCTGATCCTTTCAACCGCCGTGACGATCTCGGGTATGATTATCTTCTTCGGCCTCAGGCTGATCGCTCTCTCTATGACGATCGCGAGTGTGATTATCGAACCGAGCAGCAGGGGTATCATCGTTATACCCCCCTTTTGCAGTTCAGCAAAGATCTCTGTCATTCGTCCGTTCTCCTCCCTGAGTCATCGCGTGTAGTAGAAAAATGTCCATCTCAATTCAAGGTATTCTTCGGGAAAATTATCAGGCAGCGGACGGAACGGATCTGATTTCTCCACCGCCGTCACGCTCGTCTCCATCAGTGTCCTGTGCCCATTAAACTCGATGACGCTCAGATCGGTCACACGCCCGTCGGGCCACACCCTGAAATACAGGGTAGTCTCTCCGCTGATACCGCCCATGTAGGTGAATATCGCCGGCGGAAAGATGTTCGATTTCAGCTTCCTCTTCATATGAAGTATATACGAGGCATAATCCCACTCGTAGGTGTTGAGCGATATGCTCCCCTTGTTGTCTGCCCCTGTCAGCCTCTGCTTATAGTCGAGATCGTCGGTGAACCGGCGTTGAGGCGAAGGCGGCCCTACCTGCGGCTGGAGCATCGAGGATTCGCCGTCCTTCGTGTCCTGGGCGCTTTTGCGATGTGAATCGAAATACGAACCTGCCCAGTCCAGTATCGGGTCCCAGGGTTCGGACTCGGCGTCATCCTGCTGCTGATCCTCCTGGTTCTCCGACTGAGCCGTCTGGGCCCCTCCGGCATCGGGATCGCCGGCGAAGACCCGGTGCGGCACCTCGCCGTCACTGTACGACTCCCCCTCCTCCAGGTCGCCTTCGTGCTCATCTCTGGCGAGGGCGTTCTTGTCCGAGACGAGATGCGCCTCCTCCGGCTCCTGCCGGATCGCGTCGTCAGGTGTCTCCACCAGCTCAAAGATGAGCGGGGTCGACTCTGTCTCGGGATCGCTCTTGTCCGGGAAAAGGTCTATCTGGGACATGGGACGCCATATCAGGAGCAGCAGCAGATGCAGGAGCACCGAAGCAAAGATTGCGATCCGTTGTACGCGTGTCTTGAACAGCTTGTCGACCTCGTGAAAACACTATAACTGTACCACGTCATAATATAAATATATCGTCGATCTATATCACTATTAAGTTACATCCGTTCTTGATGTTCCATATTTCTGGAATATACCGATACTCAGGCCGATCGCCGGCCCCACCACCTGATAACGCCATATATATCAAATGAAATGCTATCATTTAGCCTGAAACAGAAAAAGGATATATTTCGTGTGGACATTCGTCGTTCCACCCGGCGGGTCCGGCCTGGAAGAGATCGAGAAAATGATAGACGATGGATGGTGGAGCGATGCGGAAAAGGAACTCATAAAAATTTCAAGAGGGCATGGAACGAGAATCCCGATTATTTCTACACACTCTACCAGGTCGGAAAGACAAACCTTATCGGCACGCTGGACCTCGCAGCGACGGAAAGAAGCGAAAGCCGCCTGCAAGGAAGCGAAAAAGCTCTACAAGAAACTTAAGCGCAGGTGATCCTACTTCTCGACAGCTTTACGGATAGCCCTCAGCTCTTCGAGCATCGAGGCCGTCAAGTCGCCATGGGGTGATCCCCCGTCTGGATCCTCTTCCGCCCCTGTCGGCGACATCGCGCCCCTGAACTCCCGCAGCTTGCCGACGACATCGTCGTAGATGCTCTGCACATCATCCAGGCCGACGAGGCTCTGCTCGGCGCCCGATGTCCCGCTCATACCCGCCGTCTGGACGGCAAGCGTTCCTATGTCGAACATGAACCGGTCGAGGATACCCCTCTTTATCGAGATATTAGTGACGGTTCTGTACGGCACATGCTTGACCGACTTGGTGGCGATGCCGACCCGCACGATGATCTCATCATCCTGGATTTCGTAACTGAGGCTCCTGTAATAGAATACAGACAGGATAACTGCTGTTATCCAGAAAAGGGCCGTAAAGATCGCCGTATATATCGTGATGGCGATCGTCACGTGCGCTCCCTCATCGATTCCGACGAGCAGGCCGAAAAGATACCCGACCAGCACCGTCGCCAGTGCGATTATCGTGTAGGTGACCCACAGTTTTCTCAGGTAACTGGCCGACGGTTTGATATGCAGTGTCTCCATCTTCCGTTCCCTCCTTTTAAAACCTTCCATCACAGACAGTACAATCTATCGCACATGAATATTCAACATACATTTATGTTGACCGATACCGGAACCGGCGTAATAATCGTTTCGAATCAATCCTGTTACAGGAGGCCGGTTGTATGCGTGTATTTATCACAGTCCTTATTGCCCTTGTGGTGTTATCCGGCTCTGTTCTGGCGCAGCAGCCTGACAGCACTTCGGCTGAGACACAGGAGCCCGAGCCTGTCGTATACCAGGCTCCGGAATCCCCTCCACCAGCGAAGTCCAGCTCCGGACCGAGCAGGTTCTACTACGGAGGCACCCTCGGCTTCACATTCGGGGACTACACACGTATCAGCATATCTCCTCTTGTAGGATACAGGCTCTCGAAGATGTGGTCGGTCGGGGGCAGATTCATATATGAATATATCGAGGACAAGCGGTATGCGGAGGAATATACGGCGAATAATTACGGAGGAAGCCTGTTCGCGCGTCTTCGCCCGCATCCCAGGTTCTACCTGCACGGCGAATATGCTTACATGAGTTACGAGTACCCTGATGAAAGGGATTGGGTCCCCTTCCTCCTCCTCGGAGGTGGTTACGTACAGCCGATCTCGAAGAAAGCCTCTTTCTTCGTCGAGGTGCTGTTCGACGTACTGCAGGACGACGGTTCACCTTACGGGGACTGGGATCCCTGGATAAGTATCGGTGTAGCAGCCGGATTCTAAAAGAATGGAGACTGTTGTGAGATCTTTTTCGAGATGGAGCGCATTACTGCTTATTCTGCTGTTTTCAGCCGCAATCCTCGCACCCGGCTGCGCCAACTTTAAAAGCCACAAGAGGATGGATCTTACCCCGTTCGCCGAGAACATGATAGAGATGGCGGGTGACATCCAGTACGGCCTCGCGCAGGAGAAGGTAGTCTACCTTCGCAACTACATAGACATTCCGGAGACCGCAGAACTTGAAGTCTACCTGAACAAGATAAGGGCCGTCATGCGCGGATCGATAGCCTACTCGATAGAGATCGTCACGCTGTCGAGTTCGACCCTTACCGGTCCCGAGCAGTGCGAAGCGCTGGCGGACTATCTAGACGAACTGCTGCGCCCCGCTATTACCGCACCGGTGCCGCCCCTGCACTTCACGATAGGCGAATTCGATACGATGCTGCAAAACACGCGCGAGCAGACAAAACTGCTCGATGCACTCTCGATGACACAGCCGATAGTCAACGAGATCGCGCGTATAATCAGCGAGATCCTCGACGACGCTAACCTCGCTGTGGATGCGGCATACTACTCGATTGGTGATGCACTGGATGAAAATAACGTAGACCCTGATAAATGGTATCGAGATGGTGCGCGAGGCCCAGTTGAATGCCATAGCGAGCGTAGGATATATCGCGAAAACACAGGAGAGGCGATCCCGACGCATTCGATTCACTCCTCGCCCTGCAGCCTTCCCTGTATGAAGTTGTCAGTAATCCAGAAAATCCTACCGCAAAAGACCTCATCGCCATAGAGAACAGACTCATATACATGATGGAGACCCTGCAGGAATTCAGGGCTCAGATGATGCCCGACCTGGAGCTTTACTGGAAACAGCAGAGTGAGCTGGAGGACCTTACAAAGGTGTACAAGGCCGCGCTCCGCAAGTCGCAGGTCACGATGATGGCCTGGTCAAGATCCCACCAGCGGCTCGCCTCGGGCGTAACCGATCCGGCGAAGATAGATGTGCTTGGGCTGGCGAAGAAGGCCGCGAAGAATGTCGGGCCGATGCCGTTCTAGAAGAAATACCGCATCGATATGACCGCGGTGAAGAATTGGGCGGGTTCTTCAATTCCCTTGATCGGAACCCTCTGGAATTCCAGGTCGAGGCCAATACTGAAATCAGGCCTTCCCTGTATAGGAAATACCTATAAGGGCTGCCTGGGTGTCTATCGACGATATCGTCCCCGCCTTCAGGTATCGTCGTATATTTATATCCGAGTGCCAGACCGACAGGATGGCCCGTTCTCTTATTGAGATCGAGACTCACCAGTCCGCCCAGCCCGTAATAAAACTCATTCCCCGCGTATCTTTCAACAGCCTCACTGTATGCCAGCTGGCCAAGGAACTGAAGTGCCGTAAAATCATTTGCGGCATAGATATAACGAAGATCTCCGACAGTCCCCAGGGTCGGGGATTTCCTGACGAGTTCTACATCCTCTCCTTCTACGACACCTTCCGCCCAGCCGAGCGACATCGATGACTGTCGCATCACCGTCTCTTACCGATATCCCGGTAGAGAGAAGATGTCTTCTCATTTTCATAAAGGCGGAAGAGCCACCCCAGCTCGAAACCGGTGGCTGCGTTCAGGCCCTGGGCCAGCATGGACTGAAGCTCGTTTCCCAGTCGTGCCGCTATATTTAGCTGCGCCCAGACGGCCACCCAGTCCCTTACCGCATACCTGTACTGGAACATAAGGAGTCGCGTAAATCAGTTCGCCCTCAAGCCCCACTACTGGCTCCCCGTTGATCTCGATAAGGGGCGTTACTATATCAGAGGATTTTCCGTATCCGAGCGCCAGGCTTGATTGTGTATTCACGAATGGATCGGCCAGAAAGGTGGTCGATACTACCCTCGTATCCCCTACCCTGGGGGCAGTGATATCCCCTGGAATCGCACCCTCCTCAGCCGGACCGGCCCAGATAAGGCCCGCCCGCAGAAGCAGGATCGACAAGGTGAATGCCAGCCGTTTCTTCAACAGTTCTCCTATAGCTGAAACAGGAATCCGGCCACAAACAGCATCCCGCTGTTCTTGAGCCGGAGACCGTAAAACTCACTTTCCGGATCACTGTCCGAGGCCACGTTCAGGATGCTCTGGGTATATCTGCCCTCAATAAAGATCTCATGGCGCCCGACCGGCCTGGTCCAGCCGATACCAAAATGAATAGCGAGATCGAATTCATCGAATAGATCAAAAACATCTGTCTCCGCCGATCGATGTAACATGCTTCGCATTGAGGAGCCACGCGAATTCCAGGCCGCTCGAGACGAACCAGCGCTCTTTGGGTGTAAACACCTTCACCAGGACCGGTAATGAAAAATAGTCGGTGTTCACTGAAACGCTGTCGACCCTCTCCTTCTCACCCTTTACCTCGTAGGCTATCCCCGTTCCCTTCTGGATGACAGAGGGCTGGATGCTCAGTCTTACTCCGTCATACACATCGATCTCTATGACCCCGCCGAAGGTCGCCCTGTTCTGGGACGTGTATTCCGACTTGTCAGGCTTGTCGCCGGAAAAGCTGTATCTCGCCAGCCCGCCCGTGACACCGAGGCGTATCTGGGACATGGCATCAGAGGGCCATACCGATACGAGCAGCAGCGCAATCAGCGGCAGAAATATGGAGAACGACTTATTCTGAAGTCTCGGTATCAGGCCAGTCCTTCCTGTTGTGAAGCCAGTTCAGTATACGTGAGATTAGGAGGCCGCTCAACCACGCTATCGTCCATGCGGTCGTTCCAACCCATACGAACGGGATGGTGATCAGGGCGGTCACGGGTTCGCTGAGGAACTCGATACGCAGCTCGGCCGCTTCCTTGTCCGTTATGCTTTCGGACAGGAGCCTGCGGTTCTTCATAGCGTACCACCAGGCAGCGACCCCGAGAAAACCGACCAAAGCGAGTGTTATACTCTGAAGCAGCAGAGGCAGCAGTTCACCCCTGAAGACCATCTCCATACGAACGAAATAGATATATGTCAGCAGTGAAAACAATTGCAGAAAAGACAGGGCAGCATGTTTGCCGTCGGTGTGCTCGAGATTTCCGTATGCCTTGATCGTGTTGCCCCAGTATATCAGGGTCAGAAGTACGCCGATTATGATCATCTCGACACTTCCGAGATTCTCTGAGAAGAACCTCGAGATAGCGATCCCTTTGCCCCCTTCAACACTCCCAAGGCTCGGCAGGAGTAAAAATATCCAAAAAAGGACAAGCGCGAACACCATGTCCGTGAATACTTCGAGCCTCCTGAGCTGCTTATGATCCCGCTCGATGATAGCCTGGGGTCCTCGGCCGTTTCTTTCGTTTCAACAAGCCCATTTAACTCACTTGCCTGTCGCTGAGGAACTTGCCGACCAGCATTGCGATAATAACAGTCAGGTAGATCTGTCCCGTGACACTGGCCATCACAGCGATCGATTTTGAGATCGGGTGTCAAGGGAACGACATCACCGTATCCAAGAGTTGTGAATGTTACAAAGCCGTGATAGACAAAGTCGCTCAACCCTTCGGAGACGTGTGTTGCTTCACCGAAGGAGTAGGCCGAGTCAGTATTTTTCGCCACGATCCCGATAATCAGCGAAAACACTATTCCCATGAGCAGGTAGCCGCTGATCGATTCGACGATGACCCTCGCCGTGACATGGCTGGTAGTAGCGACCTGGGCGATCAGGTTGATCACGATGAGGATGAAATACAGGAACAGAACTATCTGGGAAAAGGTCATTACACCCGGCATATCAAGTAAAAATGCAAGCCACTCGAGGGCAATAGCCGCCACCGAGACGATGAACATCCTCCTCCTCGCTCTGTCGACCGACAGTGCGGCGAAGAAAACAATGCCTGTAAGCAGGGCATTATACATGACCTTGTGAACACTTATGGGAAAGGCAGGTACTACGAAAATAAAGACCAGGACGAGCAGCAGCAGAACAATACCATATTTGGACCGCTTTGACCGCTCACCAGCTGTCATCCTTTCAGCCGTCATTCAATGTCCTCCTGTGGGGTTTCCGGCACCCTTTCAGTATCACCCGTAAACAGTGTATCGGCGATGATCTCCGGATGCAATCCCTTTAATTCACTGTCTATTTTCTGTCTCATACTATCGAGATCCGCCACCGATGATATCGGGCTGCCGCCCGGCAGGAGAACATTGACAGTGACGAATATATGCCTGCCGACCTTGACCATGCGGACGGAATGTCTCTCCATGGGAAATCCTGACAGCACCGCGGAGACCTTCTCCTTGATCCTCGACTGCATCTCCCCGGGAGGAGCCCCGAGGAGAAGGTCCCCGATCCCCTCCCTCAACGCAGACAGAGGAAGCCTTATCATCACAAGGATCAGGATGATAACCATCACGGGATCGATGTATGGCACGACCCACGAGTATTCTGTGCGGGAGAGGAGATACGCTCCGCCGAATCCGACAGCGACCGCGGAACTTATGAACCCGCTCAGCTTCCACGTGGCGATATCAAGTGCAAGAAGGGGTGAATCGACTTTCTTGCCGTACTGCTTCTGGATCAGGGTGACAATGATGCATCCCGCTGTCGCGATCACACTGTAGATCACTGCCAGACCCGGGACTGAGTTCCCTCCCACCGTCGATCAACGCGTCTATCGAAGATACGAGGGCGAATCCGCAGACTACGAGGATTATCAGGCCCTTGACGACATTCACAAAGGGCTCGAACGGCATGAACCCGAACTGGAAATGTTTGTCGTACGGGATCTTGAGAAGGCCCGATACGTAAAGGGTCACGAGACTCATCACGAATGAGACGAAATTGAAGAAGCCGTCGAGCATTATCGCCTCGGACTGGCTCTTCAGGGCGAATATGACGGCAAGTATTCCGAGCAGAAAATACCCGAATATCGATATTTTCAGCGCCTGTCTTTCCAGCCCGTCTGACATCTAGTCCACCCATCCGAGCACGTCGTGGATCACACTCCACCTCTTCCCCCCGGCCCGCACTTTTTTCCCCTCGATCCAGTAATCGAAAAGATTCTCGATGCTCCCGTCTTTCTTCTTCAACTCTATCCAGGTGCCGAGAAACTCGGCCATCTCCCTGTCTCCGAAACGTACGGCAAAGGCCATAGGAACGGACCTTACCATGGGATGCGGAACTGCGACGGTGAATTCGGGGTAGATCAGACACCACGAAGATCCGGTCTCGGCGCTCAACAGCAGGGCATCGAGCTCACCTTTTTCCTGCCTGAAGAACTCTCGCGGCGAATCGAGGATGACGAGTTCAGCGTCGGGAAGATATTCGTGAAGCTTCTCGATGTAGTATTCGTTATCCTCTATCCCTATCCTTAGCCCTTTCTGATTCTTCAGCGATTCTTCCGTATTGAAATCCTCACGCCTGTGATCCTCCACAATAAACGCTATCGTCTCTTCCATGTAAGCTGCGGTGAATGTCACCCTCTTCATATCCGCTGCATTTATCGACAGTCCCCCTATCATCATATCGATAAAGCCTGTTCTAAGAAGATCTGAGGCCATACCGGGACCCACCAGGTGGAAATCCACGGTTACTCCAAGTTCCTTCGCGAACCTGTGGACCATCTCTACGTCGAATCCGACAAGCTCGTTCTCGCTGTTACGGAATATCCAGGGCAGCGCGTCGCTCGGATATCCGACTCGTATCGTTCCGGACTCAGTTATTCGTGACAACGCGGATACATCTGTTGTGGCAGAAGGAATCTCAGCCTTGGATGAATCGATCAACCTGTGCTCGGCCGGCGTGTAGAGGAGCGGCCTTCCGACGAACGATTCGTACTGGTTAGATCTGGAGCCGATAGCATTAAAAGCAAGGCGGATTCCGGTAAATGCACCGATCACGATAAGCGCTGTAACAACAAGGTATCTGACTACCTTGATGAGGCGAATCTTTATCAGTCCACCTGCGGAAAGGGAACCCAGAACCGACAATGTCGCAACATGCATCACGGCGACCATGATACCAAATCTTCCGAAGACATTATCGACGACTATAAAGAGCTGAAAGGTGTCCGCCGGTATCCTGAACATGTCGAGCATGAAAGGAACGGATATATAGGTGCTTCCGAACCAGGTAAAGAAACCCGTTACGGCGAACATGGGATATTTGGCGATCGAAACAGGGAAGCCGGTCATCCATCCGGCGAAAAGTATGAAACCGAGTACGAGCAGTTTTCCCGCGCTGGGAAAGGTGTAAGAGGTCGGAACAATAATATCGACCATATCGCCTGTCTCTTCTGTAGAACCCTGGACGTCATCTATCAGCTCCTTACTCCTCTCCGCCAGCATCGGGAGAATGACGAAGAGGTTCCCCGTCGCGAAGCCTGTCACCAGTGCATCGCGCAGCTTCATGATCACGGTCTTGTAGCGAATCGGGGCCAGCGCCGCTATCAGGCCCGGCAGGACCCAGAATGTGATCAGCACAGCCGCCGCCAGGTAGGTCACAACATATACCTGCAGCCCCTGGAGCCTGGAGAAGTCGATCGTGCCTGCGGCGTGAGCCATCAGCGCGAAGACTCCGTAAGGAGCCAGGGTGACGACAAATGTCGAGACCCGGCCCAGCCCGTCTCCGACTGTATCGAGAATATCGAGCAGCCCCTGTTTCTTTTTTATGCCGATCAGAGCTATCCCGAACGCGACGCTGAAAAGGACCACACCGGGGACAACGTTTGTCGCCAGAGCACCGAAAGGATTTGAGGGAATGAACATCGAGATGAAATCAAAATCTTCAGCCGTTTCGACAAGAGTCGGACTGAAATATGAGGCGGATTCCCAGTTCGGAAAGGCAATGGGAAAGAGAAAGACCACTGCCAGTGTAAGCAGCCATATTATGGCAAGTATCGATCCCGCCTTCCTGGCGAGCAGCTTTGCCGTATCGAAATCCAGGCTGCCGATACCCTTCATGAGGGCGACGACTACGTATGGAAGTACCGTCATCTGCAGGAGAAGCAGGAATGCCCGGCCGGCCGGCCCGAGAAAGGCGACCTTTTCGCCGAAAAAGAGGCCCGTCAGGATACCAAGGGCCAGTCCGATAAGAATCTTCGTAGATAAGCTCATTTTGTTCTTCACGAGTAATTCCCTTGTTAAGTGTTATCCACGAAGATATACGTTACCCCAATCCAGTTTCAATTCCTATTTATGAGTGTAAGTGTCGTAAATAGAAAGGGGAGCCGGCATCTGCCGGCTCCCCTGTTACAGCATAAGCTGTATTCGGCCTGGAACTACCTCAGAAGAATCATCTTCTTCGTCATGACCTCGTTCGGGGTCACGAGCCTGTAGAAGTAGATGCCGCTCGACATACCGGCAGCGTTCCACGTCTACTGTGTGGAATCCCGTGCCGTATGTGCCGTTGGCCAGGTTGGCCACCAGCTCACCCTTCACGTTGTAGACGTCGAGCCTGACATGGCCCGGTGTGGGCATGCCGAACTCGATCCTCGTGACCGGGTTGAACGGGTTGGGGTAGTTCTGCCCGAGAACGAGGTTGTCGGGTGTATCCCTCTGCATCATCACGTAGCTTTCGCCGGCGTCGTAGACGTCGCCGCTCTCGCAGGAGTATGTCACGTCGTTAGCCGCCGTCGTCATAGGTACCACCGGCATAGATGACATTCGTCACGGTGAAGCAGAAATCGATCGTACCTTCTGCCTGTCGGACACGAGTGTCACCTTGCCGTCCGCACCCTGTCACTCCGCTCTTCGTGGTCGTCGTCGGAGCATCGAAGTTGCCGTAGACAGTCGCTCCCTGGACCGGCGCGTTGTTCTGATCGACGATCGTCACTGTCGCGTTTCCGTAGAGCTTGTTCCTGGACCCTGTCTCGGTCACGGAGATGTCGCTGACATGAACGGTAGTGCCGGTCGCCTCGTTGACAGTGATGTAACCGGTCTTTGTCTCGCCGTCGGAGCCGTACGAGTTAGTCGCCGTCAAGGTGACCGTGTAGGTGCCGACAGCATTGTAGATATGAGACGGGTTCTGGGCCGTCGAAGTGCCGCCATCGCCGAATGTCCAGGCTCCACGATCAGGAGCGCCTGTCGACAGATCGGTGAAGCTGACTGCCAGCGGAGCGTAACCCGATGTGGGCGATCCGCTGAAGTCGGCAACAGGCGGAGCCGCGACAGTCTCGGTCTGGAAGTACATCTCGTCGACGTAGATCGCGTCCATAATCGAGATTGCCCCAGTTCCTGTCGGTATCGAGGACCCTCACGTAGACCGTGCCGCTGACTGAGGCGGGTACGGAAACGGAGTAGACCTGCTCGGTAGCGCTCGCGACCGTCACGAGGTTCGTGTATGACGAACCATCGGTCGAGTAGGCGAAGACGAAGTTGTCGCCGTCACTGCTCGCCGGCCTGTATGCCTCGAGGAAGAAGGTCACAGTCGAGCTCGACGGAACGTTGAATGTCCACCTGTGCTCGAGGTAGCTGTAGGTCTTCCTTGGATGCCCCGTGTACTGGACCTCTGTGATAGCCTCGCGAACGTTGTCGCTCGCGCGGGTGTCGGTATAGTCTGCCAGACACTGATCCGGTCATCGGATTCTCCGATAACAGCATAGTTCTTCTGCGCCACACCGGGCTCGGTGACCGTGATGTAGCCGGTCTTGATCTCGTCATCGAAACCGTAGGCGTTCGTCGCGGTCAGTGTAACGGTATAGGTGCCGATGTCGTTATAGACATACGCCGGATTCTGCTGTGTCGACGTTCCACCATCGCCGAAGTCCCAGCTCCACGAGGTGGGAGCGTTCGTCGATTCGTCGGTGAAGTTGACCGTCAGCGGAGCCTCACCCGAGGTGGGCGATCCACTGAAGGCCGCTACCGGCGGAGGAGGAGCTGTAACCGAGATATAACCGGTCTTGACCTCGTCATCCGAACCCTCGGAGTTTGTGGCGGTCAGGGTAACGGTATATGTACCGGCATTGTTGTAAGTATAGGTCGGATTCTGCTGGGTCGAGCTGCCGCCGTCACCGAAGTTCCAGTTCCAGCTCGTAGGCGAGCCGCTCGACTGGTCGGTGAAGCTGACCTCGAAGAGGCTCGAAGCCGCTCAGAGGCGAACCGACGAACTCGGCTACTGGAGCAACGGGTCCACCGCCGCCGACTGCCGCCTCGGCGTCGACCATTCCGTATCCGCTGTAACGGTCCCAGCCGCTGCCCGACTCGACGTTGACGATATCGATCGCCGTGTCTGCGCAGCTGGTCGCGGATCTGCGCCGGCGTCCATGTCGGATTCGCCGACTTGATCAGCGCGCATACGCCCGCGGCGTAAGGAGTGGCGCACGAGGTACCGTTGAACCACATGTCATAGTCGGTGCTCGTGTATCCGCCGCTGCCGCCGATATCGGTCGTCGGAAGGATCGTCGGGGCGATAACGTCGACCGCGTCGGCCGCATCCTTCGAAGTCGGACCGTAGCACGATCCCCACCAGCGCTCACCATCGCAGGTGTAGCCGTTGGGATCGGGATCGACACCGGGATTACACTCGGTGCTGCTGCTGCTCGAGCGCTTGCGGCCACCGCAGGGCGAAGCAGCGCCGACCGCTATAACCTTGTTGTGGTTTGCGGGATAGCTGATGTAGCTGTAGTTGTCGTTGCTCGTCGCGGCGAGGATGACACATCCTGCGCTCCAGGCATACTCGAGTGCCGCATCTGTCGAGGGGAGGTCACCCGGATCGGCATAGGCTCCGATACTCATCGATATTACATCCGCGCCATTGTCCGCCGCCCAGTAGATAGCGTTATCGATCGCCGAGAAGTACATCGAGCCCTGGTTGTTGGCGATCTTGCAGGGCATGATCCTGCATCCGGGAGCGATACCGCATGAGCCGATACCGTTGTTCGCTATCGAAGCCGCAACACCGGCGCAGCAGGTGCCGTGACCGGGCTGCCCCGAGTCATCGTCCGGATTGCTGTCGTTGTCACCGAAATCGTATCCGGCAACGAGATTAAGGTCGGGATGATCGATGTCGACACCCGAGTCGATGATCGCGATGATCACGTTCGAATCGCCGTATCCTGCATTCCATGCAGCCTGGGCGTTGGCATCGAAGCCGACTGTTCCAACGGTCGGGCCGTCATGGTAGTAGGTGCTCCAGTTGTACGAGATCATCTGGGAGGTGTTGTTGTGTCCCCAGTGATCGTCGTAGAGCGGATCGCTCGGCACGGCAGCCGGGAAGGCCCTGTAGTCGGGCTTCGCGTACTCGACGTTCGGATCGTTCGCATACTTCGCGACGAGCGCAGGAATGTCGGCGGCCTTGTCGAGGTCGATCCTGAACCACTGGTCAGCGCCCAGCTGTGCAGCCAGAGCCCTGTTCTTCATCAGGATATAGGCCCGGGATATCTTCTTGACTCCCGCATCCTTGCCGATGACGTCTATCGACATCAGTCCGGTAGCCGCGTCGGGAAGGGGCCGTGTGGCCTGGAGGCCTATGCTGAGTTGTGATTTCTCGATGCTTGATCTCTTGAACTTGACCATGATCCGGTCGGGTGCGTAGGGAAGGACCTTTTCGCTGCTTGCGACGAAGCCCTTCTGCACCGGAGCGAAATCTCTCGGTGCGGTATCTGCCGCCATAGAACTTAATGGCGAGAGGATAAGCAGAAGGCAGATTGATGTGAGAATAAATCTCTGCTTCATTGTCTCTCCTAACCGTCTGTGTCGCCTGCCCGGAAAATCATCTGAGCGGACCATCTTTCCGGACCCTTGACTGGTGGGGAAAAGGATCCACTGTGGTAATCCTAAAACGGTCGAGTAGCTACCTCCTTTCCTTGATCGTCCTGAAATACATGAAATCCTCCGCTCCTCCCGGAACGCCTTGACGCAAAACAACCCACCACATGGAGCGAGGATATCCTGTCATTATTGATTTTAGGTGAAAAAGCGGCAGTCCCAACGATGCAACCCCTTGGATCTTTCTTAGCTATCCCCTGACTTGAGCGGATATCTGATTTTATCAGATGTTTACTGAATTACTCAAGAATATTCTTGATAATAATTATGTGTAACTCATTTATTTTCAGGCATATATACTTACAAAACAAGTAGGTTATTCTTCCTGGACGCATTTATCGGGCCGTGGAAAGTAAAAGCGCCTGCCTCCCGAAGGAAACAGGCGCTTTGCAGTAAATCAGCTGTTCAGGTTCCGGTCAGTCGATCTCCACACCCATGTTATAGAGCATGAAGGCGAACTCGTCGGCCATCTCCTGTATCATCTTGCTCGTATTGACCGAGCCGTGGCCCGACTTCGTCTCGATACGTATCAGGACGGGGTTGGGGCCCTTGTACTTGTCCTGAAGCTCGGCGATGAACTTGAACGAGTGTGCCGGCACGACCCTGTCGTCATGGTCGGCGGTCGTCACCATCGTTGCCGGATACTCGACGCCGGCCTTGATGTTGTGGAGCGGCGAATAGTCATAGAGGAACTTGAACTGCTCCT
Source organism: Candidatus Krumholzibacteriia bacterium (assembly GCA_963836185.1). Lineage (GTDB taxonomy): Bacteria > Krumholzibacteriota > Krumholzibacteriia > Krumholzibacteriales > Krumholzibacteriaceae > JAUWCL01. Next base: position 761,408 of record CAWIIQ010000001.1, on the reverse strand, counting down.
CGTTGTCGCTCGAGCCATACTCGACTGCCCAGCCCCACCCCGATGTGAACTTGTGGTAGCGGAGCATGTCCATCACACCGACTGCCGGCAGGGCGACCTTGAAGAGTTCGGGGCGCTGGTTCATGCAGGCGCCCACCAGTGTGCCGCCGTTCGAGCCGCCCGATATCGCGAGCCTCCCGCTCGAAGTGTACTTCTCGGCGATCAGGTACTCTGCCGCCGCGATAAAATCGTCAAAGACGTTCTGCTTGTTCTCCAGCATCCCCGCCTTGTGCCATTTCTCGCCGTACTCGCCGCCGCCCCTTATGTTGGCAATAGCCATTATGACGCCCTTCTCGAGCGCGGCTATCCGCGTGGCCGAAAAACGCGGGGTGATGCTGACCTGGAATCCACCGTACCCATACAGGTATGTCGGATTCTTCCCGTCGAGCTTCAATCCCTTTTTATGGACGATGAACATCGGGACCTTCGTGCCGTCCTTGCTCTTGTAGAAGACCTGCTTCGCCTCGAAGCCTTCAGGGTCGAACTTGACCTCGCTCTTCCTGAATACCTCGGACTTCCCGCTCCCTATGTCGTACTTGTAGATCGTCGAGGGATAGGTGAACGAGCTGAACGAGTAGAAGAACTCCGTGTCCTCCCGCTCGCCGCCGAAACCGCCGGCGCTGCCCACTGTCGGGAGCTCGATCTTCCTGACGAATTTGCCTTTCGAGGTCGAACTGTTCGACCTGCGTGTACGCATCCTTGAGCCATGAGCAGAAGAGCTGGCCGCCTCCGGTCGAAGCGCCCCTGAGCACCTCGGGCCTCTCAGGGATGACGTCCTTCCAGTTCTCCTGTCCCGGCTTCCCGGGATCCACGAGGACTACGCGGTAGTTCGGGGCTCCGATGGCGGTCTTCATGAGGAACTTGCCATCATTGACCTCTATCACGTGGCTGTCGTAGTCGAAACCTGTGACAAGGGGCTTGAACTCGCCAGTTACGCCATCGAGCTCGCGGTAGTAAAGCTCGTTCCCGTGCGTACCCTCGGATACGTACAGGAACAGATACTCCTCACCCTCCGATACACCCGCATAGACCCAGCGCAGGGGATTCTCCTTGTCCTCATATACGACGACGTCCTTCTCCAGCGGATCACCGAGCTTGTGGTACCGGATCTTCTGGTACTCGTTCTTGCCTTTAAGCTCATCGCCTTCCTTCGGGGCGTCAAAACTGCCGTAGAAGAATCCGTCGCCGTACCATGCGGCGCCGCTGAACTTGACCCACTTTATCTGGTCGGGGAGCTCCTTCTTCGTAGCGACTTCGATCACGCGGATCTCGCGCCAGTCGGAACCCGCCTCCGAACGCGAGATGGCCACGTATTTATGGTCCGTCGAGAACCCCATCAGCCCGATCCTCGTAGTCCCGTCCTTCGGAGAGCTTGTTCGGGTCGATGAAGACCTCGGGCTCGCCGTCGAGCCCCTTCTGGTAGTAGGTGACGTACTGATTCTGCAGTCCGTCGTTCTTCTGGAAGAAGTAGTAATCCCCCGCCTTGAACGGAGATGAATACTTCGGGTAGTTATAGAGCTCGGTTATGCGGTCCCTCAACTTGTCCCTGCCGGGGATCTTCTCGAGGTACGCGAATGTGACTTCGTTCTGGGCCGTAACCCACGCCTTCACGTCCTCGGCGTTGTCGTCCTCGAGCCACCTGTAGGGATCGGCGACTTTCGTCCCGAAGTAGTCGTCGACCTGGTCGCCCTTCTTCGTCTCGGGATAGTTCATGGCAGCCTTCTCGGCCACTACGGCCACTGAGAGCGCAGCCACAAGGATCGCTAACAGCACGATGCTACGCATGCGCATAAAATGCCTCCTCGGCAAACTGGTGATTGTGAAAAATCGATACAACGAAGACGGATTGTCGCAGAAATACGTAAATGCCGTCAACAGGGTCTTTTACTCATAAATATCGGCTGATCGGGTGTTATTCCAGATTCAGCCTGTATAACCGGGAGTCGAGATAACTCGTATTGGTGCAGTACCACAGGTTCGTCCCGTCGAACGTCAAGGCTGCCGGAAATACGTAGCCATACTCGAGCGGCAGGCTGTAAACAGACAGGACCTCACCGGCACTGTCGATCCTGTACAGTCTCTTCATGAACCAGCCGATGGCCCAGAAATCTGTCCCGTCGAATTCGATATCGACCAGATCAGGCACCGAGGCCGGCACGGACTCCAGGACGGTCCCGTCCAGGCCCACCCTGTAGAAATAGTCCGATTCGATCGGCAGGGACCAGAGGTCCTCCCCGCTCCACGCGAGCCCGGAGGTCCTGTGCCCGATCCTGAATCTCCTGACGAAATCTCCATCCTTCTCGAATTCGATGATATCCGATTCGCTGCGCGATCCTTCCGGCCCCGACACCGTAATGGGATATCCGCCGTACAGGACGGTGCCGTCAGAAGTAAGCGCTTCACTGGTCCATCGGGCTTCCTCCGCTATGAATACCACTACTGTGTCGATAAATGCAGTGGTGGCCGGATCCATCAGGATATGGTCCCGCGTAGAGGTACTTATCCAGACATCCGTACTGTCATATGCCAGGCCCAGTGAGACAAAACTCATATCGAAAGATGTATCTGCCTCTGCCGCAGCCCCCTCAAGCTCGACACAGGCCACATCCGCCGTCATATCGTATGTTGAATAGTAGAAGGACCCCGACATGGTCCCGTCCGAACTCATCGTCAGCTCAAGATCGAAACTGAAGCCGTAATTTATCAAGTCAGTATTGAGTTCAAGATCTATATCATTGCCGCGGGCGCTTCCATTGAGGAAGAGATGATCATAGGGATTCTCCTCTTCCCGGGACCGGATGACCAGCTCGGCAGAAACAGCATTTCCCACACGATAGATATCGATCATGAACGCGCCTGAATCGTCATCCTCCGAGCTGGAATATGAACCGAGCCACACCGTCAGTTCGGGATCGGACGAAGGAGGGCCCGAGGGTATTCCTGTCTCGCATCCCGAAAGAAGGAAAATCGCCAGGAGAAACAGCAGAGAAGATATCAAAAGGCTCGATGCGTTCGACGATTTCATCCGGAAACCTCCGATTACCAGGGGAGTTCGGTAATAAAAGGGGCAAGGCTCAAGAATATTACATTATTTTCACGGTTCATTCAACAACCGATCAGACATGACTGTAACGAATCGGGGCGAAGACCCTGATGACCTTCGCCCCGACTGTTCTGTATCATCCTTGCCCTGCGGCAATACTAATGCGCACCACTCGATTGCCTGGCGGCGATATCAGTGGGTGGCACCCTCCGACAGCTCGTTCATCACCTTTTCGAGGCTGAAGCTCGCCGCCTTCTGGCGCGGCGGGAACTCCTTGAATGTCGCCAGGAATTCCCCGACGAATTTCTGGGCAGGGACCATCAGGAAGACACGGTCGAGCAGCCAGTCGTAATATGTGTTCGATGTCACCTGGGCCCGCTCGTAAGGATCGCGGCGCAGGTTGAATATCAACGGCAGCCGCAACGGAACGAATGGTTCCATCCAGGCCTGGAACGTAGCTTCCACCCGCTGCTCCATGAAGATGAGCTTCCAGTCATCGTAGCGCAGTGCTGTCAGGTCGCCGTCGTCCGAGAAATAGAAGATCTCGTGTCGGGGGCTCTCTTTGACCTCTCCGGTCAGCATCGGCAGAATATTGTATCCGTCGAGATGGACCTTGTATTTCCTGCCGTTCGCCTTCACGCCCTTCAGCAGTTCATCCTTGACCTCGGCATTCCCGGCCGCGGCCACGAAGGTCGGGAGCCAGTCCATTCCGCTGACGATCTCATTGCTGACAGTGCCTGCCTCGATATGTCCGGGCCAGCGTACCATTGCCGGTACTCGCCAGCCGCCTTCCCAGTTCGTGTTCTTCTCGCCACGGAAAGGGGTACTCGCCGCGTCGGGCCAGGTGTTGTAGTGCGGCCCGTTGTCCGTGCTGTACAAGACGATGGTATTGTCAGCGATGCCTAGTTCATCGAGCTTTTCGAGCAGCTGTCCGACCTGCATATCGTGCTCGACCATGCCGTCGCTGTACTCGTCCTGCCCGGAAATACCCCGGTGTTCAGCCTTTACATGTGTGCGGAAGTGCATCCGCGTCCCGTTCCACCAGACAAAGAAAGGCGTACCCTCCTTGTTCGCGTCATCGATGAATCTGAGCGCCGCCTCCACTGTCTCCTCGTCTATAGTCTCCATCCGTTTCTTCGTCAGCGGCCCGGTGTCCTCGATCTTGCCGCCGGCCCAGGAGTGGATGACACCCCGCGGCCCGAATTCCTCCCGGAATGCGGGATCCTTGGGGTAATCCTCATTCTCCGGTTCCTCTTCCGCGTTCAGGTGGTAGAGGTTGCCTAAGAACTCGTCGAACCCGTGGTTTGTCGGCAGGTGCTCGTCACGGTCGCCGAGATGGTTCTTGCCGAACTGCCCCGTCGCGTAGCCCATATCCTTCAGCAGCGTAGCGATTGTGGGATCTTCCTCGCTGAGCCCCTCTTTCGCGCCGGGAAGCCCGACCTTGCTCAGGCCGGTGCGAAATACGCTCTGACCGGTTATAAACGACGAACGGCCCGCCGTGGAGCTCTGCTCGGCGTAATAATCGGTGAACATCATCCCTTCCCTGGCGATCCTGTCGATGTTCGGGGTATGGTATCCCATCATCCCGAAGGTGTAGGCGCTGATATTGCTGCGGCCGATATCGTCACCCCAGATAACAAGGATGTTCGGCTTTTTCGCCGCAGGCGGATTCTCCGCCTTTGCCTTCTGAGGAGACGCCGCCAGTATCGAGGCTGTGGCGAGGACGGTCCCCACCATCGCCCAGGTGCCGACGCTCTTCAGGTCATGCTTTCTTCTCATCGCTTCCTCCTCTTCTTAAATTCTGTATGGAATAGAAATCCATATATTCCAATACTCTCTCTGTTGTTCTTTTTGATTAACTGAAAATCATTATCACGCACTATCCCTGTTTATGTCAATCAGGTAATCCAGCGTCTTCTCGGCCAGGATGAATCCAGAAAGCCTCGACATGCTACCGTTTCGCAGCATGAACTTCCTCAGCGATGAGACATCCATCTCCTGCGCCAGGGCGATCTGCTCGATCCGTTCATCCATCTCCCTGTCATCTACCTCTATGCCGTCCCTGCCGGCGATCTCTCCCAGGATCATAAGAAGCTTGATCCTGTTCGCAGCGGCTTTCCACTCTTCATCTCCGGGCCCTGAGCGGTCATCTCCTCCGAACAGGAGTTCCTCCCTGACCATCTCGTCCGGTATATCGATTGCTGTATTTTCAAGCAGCCAAAGCGATATCTCGTCGCGCCACCCTTCGTCTGAATCAGCCAGCAGTCTCAGCGAATCGTACCTGGGCAGATCGAACCGGGGCAGTTCGGTGAATTCCGCCGTGAAACTGAGCGTCTCTCCCTGTTCAATAGAGATATCTGTGATCGAGATCGGGCCGGTGACCTCGACTCCCTCCTTCTCCAGGGCCATCCTGCTCAACCGGCGCACACTCCTGGCGCCTGTATCTTCGAGCAGCGGGCTCTTGTAGTGCTTCTCCACCATCGATTTCGGGGCCTTCCCCGGCCTGAATCCCGGAACGGGCAGCATCGAGTATTCGGCCAGAAGATCATCGTAATCCTTCCGGACATCCTCCCACCCGGCCTCGATACGGGCCTGCCTCCTGTGGTCCCCTGTATCACTTATGGTCACCTTCATCGGATCACACAACTCCCTCGACAGGTTCCCGGCCCATATCGCGTATAATCTTTCGGACGTGCGGATCGATATGCCTGAAGTACTTTTTCAGGCCTGAGCAGAGATAGTTCAGGCCCCGCTCACCTTCCGGGGTCCGTATGAACCTGTTCTTCGGGCACTCACCGGCGCACGCAAAGAGGTAGTCGCACCGGCGGCACTGCCCCGGCAGGGACATATCCTTCGCGTATCCAAAAGCTTCCTGTTTTTCGGAGAGGACCATCCGGTCGATCGATTCATCGCGGATGCTGCCCAGTTTGTACTCCGGGTATACGTAGTGATCGCATGAGTAGACGCTTCCATCGTGCTCGATCGCGACGCCCTTCCCGCAGATCGGCCCGAAGATGCAGAGAGGGGATATCTTTCCCATCCACTGTGCCACTGCCGATTCAAAGAATGTGACGAAATGCCTTCCGATATCATTGGTGCGCCATTCATCGAATATCGCGATGAGAAAATCACCATAGTCGTCAGGATCGACGCACCAGTCCTCCACGACGGATTCGGGTGTTCCCGGCCTCGCCCGGGGATCGTCCATGTCCGGAACGAGGAAATCGGGCCATCTCTGCGGCGCCGTCTCGCGGAAGATCCTCGGTTCGACTATCGGTATGAACTGCATCCGTTCAGGACCTACTTCGTCACGCAGGAAACGGTAGACCTCGAGCGGATGCTTTCCTGTAACGTGATTGACGCAGCTCAGTGTCGCGAACCTCGCTTTGTGCTTTCTCAGGAGTTTCGATGCGCGGAATACATCATCGAAGGTGCCTCGCCCATCCTTGTATGTGCGGTAGTGATCATGGAGTTCCTTCGGGCCGTCTATGCTCAACCCGACAAGAAAGTCATTCTCCGCCAGGAATCCGCACCAGTCGTCGTCAAGAAGGGTGCCGTTGGTCTGAAGGTCGTTCTCGATCCTCATCCATGACGGAGCGTATTTCTTCTGCAGTTCGACGACCCTGTATAGGAAATCGAGTCCGAGAAGGGTAGGTTCTCCCCCCTGCCACGAGAAAACGACCTCCTTGTAGTTCTGTCCCTCGATGTATTGCCGGATAAACGACTCGAGGACCTCGTCGCTCATGCGCCACTGTGTGTCTGTGGAGAGGAGTTTTTCCTTACTGAGATAGAAACAGTAATCGCAGTCGAGATTGCAGACCGGCCCGAGGGGCTTCGCCATCGCGTGCATCCTGATTACAGGCTTACCCCTGAAAAGGCGCTTTTTTTTGACTGGATCCATCTGTTTTACCCATGCGGGCTATCGCCTCTTCGAGGCAGCACGATTATCGTCTGGTCCATTATATCCGATACCGGTTTCCCGGCGTTCAGCAGGTCGGTCATCGCCTTGAGATAGGGAAGGACGTGTTCGAAGTACTTCTTGTATCCGGCGCAGAGATAATTCAGGCCGGGCTCGCCGTCAGGCGTCACGGCGAACCTGTGCTTGGGGCACTCGCCGTAACATGCCTTGAGGACCCTGCACTCGAGGCAGTACCGGGGAAGTTTGCCCTTGTCGGCGCCGAACTCCTTCTGAAGAGGTGAGGACATCATCTTCGAGAGGTCGTCTTTAAGGACATTTCCCAGGAGGTACCGCGGGTACATGAAATGGTCGCACGAATATATATCCCCGTTGTGCTCGATGATCCCCGCATTGCCGCACTCCGGCGAGAAGAAACAGGCGGGCATCTGGAGGCCTATGTACGAGACAAGTGCCCATTCATAGTTCATCACGAATACCGAGCCGACATCGTTTCGCACCCACTCGTCGAAGATCGTGTTGAGGAAGTCCCCGTAATCCTCGGGTTCGACGGTCCATTCGGTGACCGGCTGCCCTGTATCGGCGGGACCTGACGGCACGCCGAGCTGCAGGCCGAGCTCCGAGGTCTCCGCATTCGGCGCGAGCTCGACTATCGGGATGAACTGGATGAACTCCACACCGTTATCCTTGAACCAGTGATAGACATCGAGAGGGCGCTTCGCCGTCTCGCGGTTCACGCAGGCGAGGACGTTGAACTCGACGCCGTGCTTTTTCATAAGATTCAGGGCCCGCATGACCTTCGCGTGCGTCCCCTCTCCCCCGGCGTCTCTCCTGTAGCGGTCGTGGAGATCCTCGGGGCCGTCGAGGCTCAGGCCCACGAGAAAGTTGTTCTTCTTGAGGAAGCGGCACCAGTCATCGTCGATCATCGTACCGTTTGTCTGGAGTGTATTCTGGACGGGCTTACCCTTCGCATACTTCTTCTCGAGCTCGAGCGCCTTCTCGAAGAACTCGATTCCGAGCAGTGTCGGCTCCCCTCCCTGCCAGGCAAAGAGGAGCTCGGGGATATCGGCGTGGGCCTCGGCGACCTGTCTTATATATGCCTCGAGGACCTCGTCTGACATGCGGTACTGCTCGCCGTCTGGATAGAAGGTCTCTTTTTCGAGATAGAAGCAGTACTCGCAGCGGAGGTTACAGACCGGGCCTATCGGTTTGGCCATGAGATGAAACGCGAGTTCCAAGGGATCTACTTTCCTGAGAGGATCACCGCAGCGACTGCCGTCTTTACCAGGTCAGCGAGGATGAACGGCACGACCGCCATCGCGAGCACGCCGCTGAAAGCGACTGTCCGCTGAGCAGCCAGAGGTAGCTGTGCCTCCGAGGAGGATCGTCGCCGATCCCGCCAGCGAAGCGAGAAGTACGGCGGGTTTTCCGCCGCCGAGCGACCTTGCGACAGCGCCGGTCAGCATCGCCGCTGCGGGGAAAGCGAGAAGGTATCCGCCCGTCGGGCCGAACAGTACGGCCGGGCCGAATGTCATGCCGGCGAATACCGGCGCTCCGGCGATGCCGATCCCGATATAGGCGATCATTGCGTAGAAACCGTCGCGCGGTCCGAGGACGATCCCGGCGAGCAGGACGAACAGCGTCTGCATCGTTACGGGAACAGGCGTGTAGGGAAGACGTACCGCGAGCTGGGCGGCAACGGCTGTGAAGACCAACGAATGCGGCGATCCCGGCGACGCGCCTGAGAGAGCCTGCCATGTCATGGGTCGTTCCTGTATATACTGCTGTTCTTCCGCTTATCACACCATTCTCCTTTATTTCTGTTCGTGACCCCTGAAATCTATCCCAATCCGCCCGATAATTCAAGCGGAAGGTGAATCTTCGTCGACTACCTCGCCGACGATATATTACCGAGATAGTAGTTCGCCGTCATCTCGATATTGCTCTGGATCAGACCGACTGCCGCCTCATCGGCATTCGTGATCTCATATTCAGCCCTGACGGCTGCCAGCACCCCGAAAAACTCGAAGAGGAGCATGCGGAAAGCCATGAAATATATGTAGTTAAACTCGAGCTTCTCCGTGTAGGCCTCCTGGTCCTTCCCGCGCAGTTCGGTCAGTTCCCTGAAGTCGTCCTCATCACTCTCACCGAGCACCTGCTCGACCCTTCCGGCCGTCCCCGACCTGACCTTCTCCTCGAGGGCGCCGAGGGCCGTGGTTATCTTCTCCGCTGTCGGCTCCGGGTTATTGATCCGTTCGAGAAGATACTCGAGGAGCGCCTCCCCCTCGGTCACGAGGTCCTTGAGAAAGACGAGGTTCCTCTCGAGGGAGGCGACATATTCCCCGCTCTCCATCCGCTCCTTCTTGGCGGCGAGCATGCTGGTGAGGTTCTCCCGGTATACCTCGGGAGCGGGGTAATTCTCGCTGACATGCGCCGAGAATGTCGCGATCAAGCGCCTCTATGTCCGCTTTTCTTTTTCTTTCGCCATCGAGCTATCTGTTCCTCTTCTTCTTTTTTTTCGACTTCGCCGTACGGAGTTCCGACCCCGACCGGAACGGAGACAGCGCCTCCCTCGTAGAGAGGCTCGGGCACCATGCTTTCGAGCCTGAAGGAGTAGAGTCTCTTCTTATCGGAGACGAGCGTGACGATATCCCACCGACCTGCCCGAAGCGGTCGCGAGAACGGGTATCCATCCCGCCTCGTACGTACTGTACTCTTCCTCCTGCCTGACGATCCTCATTATCATGCCGCCCGTCATCTGAACGATGACCCCGTCGGCGGACATGTCCATGATCCCGATGCGTCCGGGGAAGGGCTGCCTTACGATTTCCTCGAGGCTTTCCGGATCGTAGAGAACAAGCGTGTCGCCGTGCGTCCCCCTGCCCTTGTGCTTCAGGACGATCCCCTCGCCGGCGAGGCCGGCGTCTGTCTTGCTCGGATGAAGAGATGCCGCACTGTCTCGATCTTCTCCGGATTGTGCCCCGGCTTGATCTCGTACTCCATCACCGACTTCTTCCCGAACGCGATGATCCTGCCGCCTGTCATCACGATATCATCGACATGATTGCCCATATTGACATAACGTTTTGTCCTGAGCTCGTCGTATTCGAATGTATAGCAGAATCCGTTTTCGGTCAGTGACGTATATCGCGTCCTCCGCGGCGATGACGCTGCATGATCTTCTTGTCGAGACTGCTCCTCGGCGATAAGTACCGGTCTTGCCGTCCGACCCATTCGAGGAGATAGATCCTCGATTTCTGTTTGAAGTTCACCCCGCATACGGCCCGGTTCCCCCACCTCGAGGCATCGACGAGTTCGGCCTTCTTGCCGTTGAGCTCCGATATCACGGTAAATCCACCTGTCGACCTGCTCTCGAACACTTCTTCCGAACTGCCGGTGACCAGGTCGAGTTTCGTTTCGCGGTCCTCATTGGCGACGAGGGCGAAGAAATCCCCCGGAGAGATGGCCGGCGGGGACTGCCTTCCTCGCTGCGCATCGGCTTCAATCCACGCACTGTCAGCATCGAATCGACGGGGATCTCGCAGTCAGGTAGTGGAGGCTTTGACTGCCGGGATTGACGTTTATCAACTGCAGGTTCATGATCCCGCTCCGCTTGACCTTCAGGGAAGGCGTTCTCCTTCCCGCGCCTGTCGACATCGAGATCCTCATCGTCCCTGTAATACGGATTGTCCTCCGGCAGGAGGGCAAAGTATATGAATCCCGATCTCACCTCCCCCGGCTTCAGGGTCACCGGATCGAAGTTTCCCCCGCGGCCCGGCGGGGAAAGAACGAGTTGCGAAGCATGGGCTTGTACTCCCTCGAGTACTGGACACCCCTGACGATATAGTATATGCCGAGCGGCCAGACGATGATGCCGGCGACGACGTTGCCCGCACCTATCTTCTTATAGTTGGGGACCTTGGCCTTCCCCTTGATATACATCACCGCTTCGAGAGGATGGATCGGATCGAGGATGTTATCACCGAACTCGAGCGTGAATCCCCTGAAAGTATCGTTGAGGGGAAGATAGTTGAGGTTGTGGATCTGGACCGGCTCGTCGTCGACATTCTTTACCGTTACGTAGACAGGCACGACGCCGCTGTCGGGCGGATAGCACTTGAAGAGCGATTTCAATGCTTCCTGGTCGTCGATCAGTGTAGCCGCAGCCTCGATCCCGGCTCCCGGGACGAACTGCCCCTCATCGATATCGGTGAGGACGACCTTCTTGCCGCAGCTGTCGATAAAACGGCCAGGACGGCCGCCAGAATAAGCGCTCTATATCTTCTTCAATCCCATCTTTAAGTCCCTCCAGGGGCACTGTCCTGCCGAGCGTTGTTACGCTGCAGTACTTCTCCATCGTCTCCAGGAAGCACTTATTTTCGCAGAAACCCCCGGAGAGGTAAAGATGTTCCGGCCTGCCGCTGAAATCGAAGACGTTCCTGACCATGCCGTGCAGGAACATCGCCACCGCTTTCTCCGGCGGAGTGCCCGTGGAGACGTGCTCGAGCACCTTTTCCATGCCGAAGACGCCGCAGGTGACATTGATCCATTTCTCCGATGCGGGAAGCGATGTGAAGTCGACCTCGTAGTAGCTGCCGAGCAGTTCTATCGTCGCGCCTGTCGAGGAGCCGCAGGCGAGGTTCCAGTCGAGCTTCTTCACCTTGCGGCCGGCAAACCGTACGAACTTCACATCCCTGCCGCCGACGTCGACGATCGAGAAATCGTCCTCATCGACAAGAGCGAGGCTTCCCTCGGCCAGGGCGATCAGTTCGTTCTTGTACCTGTTGCATCGCTTCTTGCCGCTGTGCCCCGTGGCGACCTCGAAGAAGAGGTCGTCGCGCCGCACCAGCTCACTCGTCGAGATGATCTCGAGCTCACCTGAGCCGGTATCGAGGATCTTCGTCCATGTGCTGCCGCAGTCGGCGATGAGCATCGGTGGTCCACGTCCTATGACAACTTTATGAACGCCTCGACCTTCGCGAGTATCGAGTCGTTTATCTCGCGGTGGCAGTCGACGGCTATCCCGCCGTACCTTTCGGCGAGATTGTGGGCGAGGTCCTGCTTGGCGCAGAAGCTCTGGTGAAAGAAGACCGTCGGGATAGCACTCATCGACCATGCATTCGAGTTCGAGATCGGCCGGCCTTCCCGCCTCCACGCACCTGATCCAGCCATATATGTGTGTCGTCTCGGGAAAGAGCTCGAGCAGCCTGAAATCGTTCGGAGGAACTCCCCAGAAGCCGTGTGTAGGCTCACATTTTTCCGGAGGATCGCGGGTCGCGATGGATCGACTATCGTCTCCATCATCCTGTCGATACGGTCCGGGAGCGGGCCCCTGCCCGTCGACCATACGAGTTCCCTGCTCCTCGAATTCCTCCTCGGGGAACCTCGACTCGAATACCTCGAGGCCCATACTCCTTGAGTATCCACGCGGCGTGCCTGCCGCGGTCGCACTTGTCCTCGCCGACCGCGGCTACGACGGCTGCAAGCCTGTCCGCCAAGCTCCGCCGCGTTGTCGACGATATTCGCGATTATCCGGCATGTCGCCCTCGGCAGAAGTCCCGAATCGGGAGCGTCCGCCGCGACGTCCAGGTCGACCAGCGGGAGGTCCTCGCCGAAGCGCTCCCTCACCTCGCGCAGAAGCCCCCTGCGGGGAAACCCGAAATATCCGATGAGTTTTTTCTGATTGTCAGTCATTGGCGTTCACCATGGAACCGGGCTCGCGGATACAGGGGAGGCTGCCGTCCGCGAAAGGCAGGCTACTCCTCGCCGTTCTCCACCCGCTCCATCGCCTCGATGATCTGCTCGGGACGTGTCGGCCTTCAGGAGCTTCTCCCGGAAGCCGGGGACCTTGATCATCTTGACTATCTTCGCGATCGCCTGCACGTGAGGTCCCGACTCGGTCGTCGGCGCGATCATCATGAAGAAAAGATGCGAAGGCTGCCCGTCCTGGGCCTCGAAATCTACGCCTTCCTTCGATATTCCAACAACTATGCGGAGCCTGTCGACCGCGTCGCACTTGGCGTGCGGTATCGCGATGCCTTTCTCCAGGCCGGTGCTCCCGTCGCGTTCTCTGCCCAGGACCGCCTCGAGTATCGTATCGGCGTCGCAGTTGTCGCAATGATCCGACATGTGCTCGACGAGTTCCTCGATGACCTCCTGCTTGTCGGATCCTTCGAGGTCGAGCTTGATGTGCTCGGGTCCGATATAGTCAGTAAGCTTCATCTCAATATGCCTCCCATGATGCATCCTCCGGACGTCTCCGAGATGGAGTAACATAATCAACCCCGGTCCGGATGGCAAGACCCGCGGCTACAGGTCGTCAAACATCCTCTCTATCCTGTCCCTGCCCCGGACTACCATCACGGGGCACTTGACCTTCCTCAGTATCCTCTCGCCCTCCTCGTAGAACGAATCCCTCAGGCTCAGGACCTCACCGAGTTCTCCCTGGATAAGCAGGTCGGCGGAGCAGTCATCCACTTCGCGGGCGACCTCTTCGTGCACGACCCCTTTGCCCAGGACCGTCTCGATCTGAAGGCCCTTCCTGTCGGCGAGCTTGACGATATAGTTGAGATACCTCTTCCCGTCCTCTTCGAGATCCCTCTCGTAGTCCATCTTCTCCATCTGCACGAAGATCTTCGCCTTGAGAAGCTCGGTCAGGAGGTTCTCGTTGACCACGTACATCACCCTCAGGGTGCTGCCGTACTCCTTCGCCATCGATATCGCCAGCTGAGCCGCCGTTATGGACGACTCGCTTCCATCGATATAGAGCATGATCGTCTGCGAGTGGATTACTCATCAGGCTACTCCCTTTTTCCGGGATAGGCGGTCCTTTACCAGTTTGAGGACGAAGAACGCCTCCCTCTCGGATTCCTCGAGCGCCATCTCGATATACTTCAGCGTCTCGTCGTAATCAGGTATGAATATCTTTTCGAGGGCGTTGACCCTCCTGATCGTCTTGCCCACCTCGCGCGAGAGCCGCATCAGCGATATCCTCGCCTCGGCGAGCGTTCCGAGGAGCCGCAGGACCTCGCGGAACTTCTTGATCGCCTCGTCGATCCAGATGCTGCTCTCCGCCGCGGCGAAATAGGGCGAGCGATCGTCGAACCGCACCTTGACGCGCGGCAGAGAGACACCCATCACCCTCTTCTCGGAGAATGATATGTCGGATTCGATGTTCATTCCCAGGGCGATCATATTGACCTCCCTGCGCCCCATCCTGAGGATCGACTGATCGAGGGCCTCGAACGCCTCGCCGAGTTTCGCCTCGACTTCTTCCTGCGCCTCGACGGCCCTGTCGATCAACCCCATCAGCTCGACGATGAGGATCTTGCGCTTCTGGTCGAGAAGCTCCCATCCCTCCTGCGCGAAACCGAGATCGCGCTTGACCTTCATCAGGTTCGTCTTGGTAGGAGCCATCTCGTAGCGGGCCATCTGGTCAATCCTTGCCGTAATATTTGGCGATCTCTTCCTCGCTGATCCGGTAGAGCTCTTCCTTCGGCAGCGTGGAGATCACCTTCCAGCCTATGTCGAGTGTCTCTTCGATCGAACGGTCCTCGTACTCGCCCTGGCTGAGGAACTCGCGCTCGAACCTCTCTCCGAATTCGAGATAGACCTTGTCGAGCGGCGTAAGCTCCTCTTCGCCGATCACAGCGGCGAGGGCGCGTACATCCTTCACATGCGAATAGGCGGCGAAGAGCTGGCTCGCGACGTGAGCGTGGTCCTCGCGCGTCATTCCCGCGCCGATCCCGTCCTTCATCAGGCGCGAGAGCGAAGGCAGCCCCGCGATAGGCGGGTAGATGTTCCTCTGGTCGAGTTCTCTCTCCAGTACTATCTGGCCTTCCGTGATGTATCCGGAAAGATCGGGCACAGGATGCGATATATCGTCGTTGGGCATCGTGAGGATCGGCATCTGTGTAATCGATCCTTCTATACCCTTAACCATCCCGGCGCGCTCATAGATGATCGAAAGGTCGCTGTAAAGGTAGCCGGGATATCCCTTTCTGCTCGGGATCTCCTCGCGGATCGTCGATATCTCGCGGAGCGACTCGCAGTAGTTCGTCATGTCGGTCAGGATCACGAGCACGTGCATGTTCATGTCGAATGCCAGAAATTCCGCGGCTGTCAACGCGGTTCTGGGAGTAACAAGTCTCTCCACCGACGGATCGTCCGCCAGATTAAGAAACAGCACTACCTTCTCCAGCACACCTGATTCCTCGAAGTTCCTTATGAAATATCGCGCGACGTCGTGCTTGATACCCATCGCGGCGAACACTACGGCGAACTGTGTGTCCTCACCTATCAGCTTCGCCTGTCGGGTGATCTGGGCTACGAGCCTGTTGTGCGGAAGGCCCGTGCCGGAAAATACCGGCAGTTTCTGGCCGCGCACGAGCGTGTTCATCCCGTCGATAGCCGAGATTCCGGTCTGTATGAATTTTTTGGGGTATTCGCGGGCAGTCGGATTGATCGGAAGGCCGTTGACGTCCATCCGCTTCTCCGCGAGCGGCGCCGGGCCGTCGTCGATAGGCTGGCCGAGCCCGTTGAATACGCGTCCGAGGATCTCGGCGCCGGCCGCGAAATGGAGCGGCTCGCCCTTGAAGCGGACCCTCGTATCGGGGATGGAAAGCCCCGAGGTCCCCTCGAACACCTGGATGACGGCGGCATGCTCGCTGCTTTCGAGGATCATTCCGAGTCTTACGTGCCCGCTCGAATCGACGACCTCCGCGAGTTCGTTATAGCCGACGTTATGTATACCCTTTACCGCGACCAGGGGGCCCGAGACGCTTGAGATCCCGATATACTCCCTGCCCTCCTTGAGATTTCTCTCTGTCATTCAGATCACCATTCTCTAGTCGAACATATCGCCTATGCGCTCCATCGAGCGGCCGAGTTTATCCCTGATTGCATCGATTTTCTCTATCTCGTCATTGCGGACGGCGAACTTGATCCTCAGAATATCCGAGTAGACCTCGAGCTTCTTGATCTGGTGGATGTTCGCGCCCTTTCTTATCACCTCGACGCCGCGGTCGTAGAAATCCAGTATGACCTGCAGCATCTTTATCTGCTTCTCGGGCGTGCAGTACATGTCGTTCGGATCGAACGAGTTCTGCTGAAGGAACGCGTTCTTGAACAGGGTGCACGTCTCGAGGACTATCCTCTGGGTGTCGGGAAGCACGTCGGGGCCGACGAGCTTGACGACCTGCTGGAGCTTGCCCTCCTGCTGGAGCAGGTCCATGATCCTTCGCCGCAGCTCTCCCCACTCGCCGCCTGACTGTTCCTGCCACCATCCGCTGATCTCTTCTACATACTCGCTGTAACTGTCGAGCCACGAGATCGCCGGGTAATGGCGGGCGTTGGCGAGCTGGCGGTCGAGCGCCCACATGCAGCGCACGAACCGCTTCGAATGCTGCGTGACCGGCTCGGAGAAATCGCCTCCGGGAGGCGATACCGAACCGACGATCGAGATCGAGCCTTCCTTGCCCTCGAGCGTCTCGACCATCCCGGCGCGCTCGTAGAACTCGGCGAGCCTCGTCGGCAGGTAGGCGGGATACCCCTCGTCGGCGGGCATCTCTTCCATCCGGCCGGAGAGCTCCCTGAGCGCTTCGGCCCAGCGCGAGGTCGAATCGGCCATGATGGCTACGTGGTAGCCCTGGTCGCGGTAATACTCCGCTATCGTGATGCCGGTGTAGATCGACGCCTCGCGCGCCGCCACCGGCATATTTGATGTATTGGCGATCATTATCGTTCGTTCCATGATCGGACGCTCGGTGCGCGGATCGATCAGCTTGGGGAACTCGATCAGAACGTCTGTCATCTCGTTCCCGCGCTCTCCGCACCCGATGTATACGATGATATCGGCGTCGCTCCACTTGGCGAGGGCGTGCTGGGTCATCGTCTTGCCCGTCCCGAATCCGCCGGGCACAACGACGGTGCCTCCCTTGGCGACGGGGAAGAGCGTATCGATCACTCTCTGCCCCGTGATCAGCGGTATGCTCAGCGGCAGGCGATCACCCGTCGGGCGCCCCTTCCTCACCGGCCAGCGCTGGGCGAGATGCACCTCGAAGCACTCGCCGTCGGCGTTCTCCGTCCTCGCCACGACGTCGGCGACAGTGTATTCGCCCTCTTCGGCAATCCAGGTCACCTTGCCGTTGACCGATGGCGGGACGAGCACGCGGTGCTCGATCAGCTCGCGTCTCCTGGACGGTGCCGACAGTCTCGCCGCCGGCGACCTCGTCGCCGACCGCGAGCGCGGGCGTGAAGAGCCAGCGCTTCTCCTTGTCGAGCGCCGACATATGTATACCCTTCTGGATATACTGACCCGACGTGTCGCGGATCTTTTCGAGCGGGCGCTGGATGCCATCGTAGATCGTACCTATCAGGCCCGGCCCGAGCTCGACCGACAGGGGAACACCGGCGGAGTAGATATTGGTCCCCGGCGCGAGGCCCGTCGTATCTTCGTATACCTGGATCACTGCCCTCTCGCCGTCGAGCTTGACTATCTCGCCGACGAGGTGGAACTCGCCCACCTCGACGAGGTCGAGCATCTTCGCCTTTTCGACCCCGCGGGCATGGACCACCGGCCCTATTACCTTGTCGACCTGTCCGATTATCTCAAGCACTGCCCGTCTCCCCGCCGTCTTCCGAGTAGAAGACCTCGTCGAATATCGTCATCCTTATATCATCGCGGTACCTGAAGAGCCGCGCCTCAAACGTATTGTCATATATAACCTTACCGCCAGGATGGCCGACCCGGGCCCCTCCGGTGGAGGATTTCTCGAGCGGCCGAGCCTGGAGGGAGCTCACCGGAGAAGACTCCGCCTCCATCATCTCCTTCACACGGGGGAAGACCTTCTCCTCGAGCAGGCCGAGGTCCTTCTTGTCGACGTAGACGATGAACGATTTGCCCTCGAGCCCGAGGATCGCTTCAACTACAAGGCGAGTGAGGATCCCGGGATAATCGCCGGATGACCGGATACCGGCCAGTTCCTCCTCGACCTTCTTTCTGATCACCCCTACTACATCCTCGCGTGACTTGAGCTTCGTGCGCCGGACCTCGATGTTGACGCTGGACAGCAGGCGGCGGCTTTCCGTCTCGCCCCTCTCCCTAGCGTCCCGCATTATCTTCTCAGTCGCCTCGCTGCCTTTCGCCTCGGCCTTGCCGAGGATGTCAGCGGCGGTGCTGCGAGCTTTGTCGAGTATCGAGGCGATCTCCCTTTCGCCGTCCTCTCTTATCTGTTCGCAGATCTTTTCTACCGATTCCTTGTCGACCACTTTGACCGCTCCCTGCAGCGCGCCGCGCGCCGCTCTATATCTTTACCCCTACCGCGCTGTTGACCAGTTCCCTTATCGAGACCCTGCCTTCGACCGGCCCCTCACGATCGGGGACCTCGATGATAAGAGGAAAGGCATGCCCGAACGTGAAATCCTCGATCTCGTCGCGGATCGTATCGGCTATCCTCTCGGTAATGATCACGATGCCGGTCTCTCTCGACTCGAATGCCTTTGAGAGCGCCTCACGCGCGCCCTCAGGCGATTCGACGGCCTCACCCTCGAGGCCGACAAGCTTGAAAGCCGTCACCGTGTTCTCGTCCGCTATGACGTAGAACTTCATTGCTCAAACTCTCCACGCTTCCCGATTCTTCGCCCCGGTCAGATCTTGCCGAGGATCATGATCGAGATGATCAGGCCATAGATCGCGATACCTTCAGCGAGACCGACGTAGATAAGCGCCCTCGCTGCCAGCTCCGGCTTCTCGCCGATGGCGCCGAGTGCCGCCGCGCCGACGTACGCTACCGCAATTCCGGCACCGATGCTGCCGATGGCTGTGGAAATCGCCGCCGAAAGGAAGGCCCACCTGATAATCGATGCCTGCTCGGAGGACATTTCTTTTACCGCTGTCTGACCTGCGTGCGCATCAGCGGCCTGCTGGCCGTGCACATGCGACGCGGTCGATATCAGTGTAATAAGCAGGACGATAAACACGGTTGAGAATATCGCCGTCGCCGACAATGTGATCCACTTCTTCATCTTCCTCCTGCGCTCCAGCTGCTCTGACATTCTGCGGGTCTCCTTTCACTCTTTCCGGCCCGGTTTCCCGCCCAGGCCGATCGGTTTATACGCTGTCCCGCCACCCATGAAGAACTTGCCGAAGAACTCGTAGTACTCCAGCCGGATAGCCTGGATCGTTACAACCATTCCTTCGAGAGCTATGATCACGACGTTGCCGATGATGAATATCAGCGCGGCCCAGATCAAACCGCCGCTCTTGTTCTTGACGAGGTCGACAAGGCTGAATACCGCGATGAACAGTCCCGCGTGCGCCAGCGCGAAGGCGGCGACGCGGATGAACGACACGGTATTGCCGAGATATCCCGTGATTATCTCGATGACCTCGATCACAGATTCCATTATGTATGTTCCGACGCCCGTCTCGAACCTCATCTTTCGTTTGCCGAAGATCGCCGCAAGCGGTTCCCTGAGGAAGAAAAGAAGAACGGGCAATACGATACCAAACGCTACGAGCTGTATCGGAACTGGCTTGTTCCGCATGAATATGGCGGCCGCGCCGATGCCGCACCAGTACAGAATGGCGCTAATCAGCCCGGCATGATCGAAGAACGTCCCCTTGAAGTCTCTTGCCCGCATTGCGTTGACAATATTTAGCAGTATCCCGACCGATATCATACCCACGCCGAAGAATATCGCGAACTTGAAGAACCTGCCGATCTCGTGCATCGGCGAGAGCCAGAGATGTGGTATCCACGTTTCGACGCCGAATATCGATCCGTACAGGAAGCCGAATACGATTGACGCGAGCCCGCAGTAGAACCCGAGCTTGCCGACAAGAGTCACGCCGTCGCTCCTGTTGCCTTTCCTGAAGCCTAGCAGCCAACCTATCACGCAGAGCACTATCCCGTGCCCGACGTCGCCGAACATCATCCCGAACATGATCAGGAACGATATCGCCACAAAAACAGTCGGATCTATGAACTTGTATTCGGGCAGGCCGTAGCTCGAGACAAGCATCTCGAACGGCCTGAAGAATCCGGGGTTCTTGAGCATCACGGGGACCTTCATGTCGCCACCCTTGACGCCGGTGATCTCCTCCGGTGAGATGATCTCGACGATCGCGCGCCCCTTTGCCGCCCTGAGGATCTCTCCCTCGACCTCCCGCTTGCGGTCGCTCGGCACCCAGCCGGAGAATATGTATGTCTTGCGTGTCTTCTTCAGATAGCTCTTTACCTTGAGCAGCATCTCGGCTACACGCAGCGACCTGTTGAATCCGGTCAGGATCGGCGCGTACTCCTGATTGAGCCCGGCGAGCTTCTCCTTAAGTTCGTCGATCTGCTCTTTTATCTTCTCTATCCGCTCCTCGAGCTCGCCCGTGACGAGGCCGGCTTCCTCCCTCGCCTCTTCGCCGGCAGGCATATCTATATCCTCGAACGCCGCGTCGCGCAGGATCCTCTTGAGCTTGAGCCGGTCTGTCTTTAGGCCGATAAGAAGGATCAGCTCCCTGCCGTCACGCTGCGTCAGGGGGATCACTACGGCTGCCAGCGGGGCGAACTTCTCGCGGATCAGCTCGAGGCCTTCGGCGCTCACATGGCCGTACCTGACCTCGAGGAATGTGTAGGGTGCCTGGCCGGGAGGAAGGCCGAGCTCGGTAAGGGGTGAGACCTCGTTGAGAATACCCTGCATCCTCTCGAGGTGTACCTCGAGCTCCTTGCGGCGAAGGACGAGTCCGGTGACCTTCTTCTCCAGCTCGGTCACCTCGGTCTCCATCTCGTCGAAATCGGTGATCGAAGTCTCGAGGAGCTTCGTGTCCCCTTCCTCCAGCGGCAGCTCGCGTATCCCGAGATCCTTCATCAGGTCGGTGACCCTGTTGTAGAGCCTGTCGATCTTCGAGGATACCTTGCCCGCCTCGAACTGCCCGAGCTGTTCGATCCACGGCTGGGCATCGTCGAGCTGGACGAGATGCAGGATGCCGAGACGGACGATCGCCTTGGCGACGTCGTCTACCTCGGTCTCGAAGACCATCACATTGATCTGGTGCATCCGTTCAGGCGTAAACATCGGTTTCTCCGGCTCAGAAAGCGACCCTCAAATGGCTCTCGATGGCGATGCGGTCCATCTTGTAGACCTTGCCGTTCAGTATCGTTATGATGTTGCGTACCTCGGTGCGCTTCAGTATGAGGTACGACAGTATCGTCCCTATTGTAAAGGGAAAACCGCCCAGCGTCTTCTTCGCCTCAGCGATCTGGTAATTCCAGAGGATTATCTCGAGCAGGTAGAGCTTGCTCAGCTCCTCGCCGCGCACGAGTATCTCGGAAGCGTTCTTGAAAGATTTCTCCAGGGCGAGGTTAAGGACATCCTTTATCGACTCCGCCTTGAACGACTGCCGAAGCCTGTCGGTCGTCATCCTGTACCCGCCGGGGATGTTGTATTCGAAGAGATCCCCTGTCGGAATGTCGTAGTAGAACTTCAGCCTGACGAGCCAGGCCAGGTTCTTGCGGTCGATCTCGAGCCCGATGAGTTTGCGTGCTATCACCCTGTCCCTTTTCCCCAGAGCCTCGACCTTCTCCTTCAGCCTGCGGTAATAGTCTATCTCGAGGTTTATCTCGACGGGAAAGAGTGTCTTCTTTTCCCTGTAGTCGTCAAAAACGGCGTTGATCGCGGCCAGGTAAGGGGAACCGTACAGGAAGGAAACCGCCTCCTCGAGCGAACCCGCCTCGGCTATCGCCTGGTACGGGAGCGAGTTGGGAAGCTGCCTTCGGAGCATGTATTTCATCTCTTCGAGGTCGCGGTTGCCCTCACGTATCCTCAGCGCTGTCTTGAGGTTCTCGATCTCGTACTTCTCGAGAAAGGTAGAGATCAGTGCCTTCTCGGCGCCCTTTACGTCCTTGAGGAGCTCCGAGTGCCACTCGATCTCCCGCTCGAGGAGCAGGCGCTCGCCGACCCGCGGGTCGAAGGCTATCTCGGGCTGCTCGAATATTTCCTCGTAGACGGTCCCGGCGAGGGCCGAGTAGAACTCGGCGAGGTCGCGGGTGTCGGCAAGCCGGTCGATCTGCTCAGGGGTCAGCAGTGTGCTGAGCCTCGCGCGGACCTTGGCGTTGACCAGAGAATACTTGCTTACAGGTCTGAATATCATCGCGCTGTTTCGTGACGGGTCAGTCCGCCGTCAGGCTCCCTTGACGATATCGAGCACCTTGACCGCGGCGGCCTCGATGTGGACAGCCTTGCTGGCGAGAAGCTCTTCGCTCCCGCCCTTTACCGCGTCGACCTGCCTCTTGCGTTCGGCCTCGGCGTCACTGCGGTATTTCGCGACGAGTTCCTGTGACTCCCTTATCGCGTTCTGGCGCCCTTTCTCGATGACGTCCCTCGACTGAGCCTCAGCCTCGCGCACGATCTTCTGAGCCTCGGCGCGGGCATTGTCGACTGCCTCGCGGACCTCCGTCTCGGTCTCCATGATCTGTTTGACTATCTCTTTCAAGACCGCTCCAAGTCTTTGAAATTCAGCCAGTCCCGAGAATGAATAAGTGGGGATTATAAAGAAGGGCAATAGCAGTGTCAACCGGCTAAAGGGAGGATTATTCAGGCTGAATCAGGGCGCGCACTGCAGGTTGACAATATAGAGGCCCGTCATATAGCCGTATTCCCCCGAGATCGTTATACAGAAGTTATTATCGGGCGTGTCAATAGATCCTGTCAGAAAAGGCGAGGCGAAGGTGCTGATATCGATCACCTGCAGGCCTGAACCATAATCCGCCACATAGGCATAGTCTCCTGAGACCGCGACACCGTAGGCTCCGCCCGGTGTATCGATAGACCCAACGATCTCCGGGTGATGAGGATTGCTGATGTCGATCACCTGCAGGCCGGAGAACCTGTCCGCTACAAAAACATGATTCCCCGAGACAGCTACACCGAGCGCGTCACCGGGAGTGTCGACAGATCCAGCGAGGAACGGCGATCCGGGTACTCCGATGTCTATTATCTGTAGACCCAGATTCCCGTCCGCCATATATGCATAACCTGGCGAGACAGCGACACACTTTGCATATCCCGGAGTATCCACTGACCCGGCGATCGACGGTGAACCCGGGGTGCTGATATCGATCACCTGCAGCCCTGAAGTATAATCCGCCACATAGGCGTAATTTCCATCGATGACGACACTATATGCAGCGCCCGGCGTATCGATCGACCCGATGACTGCCAGTGATCCGGGTGCACTTATATCGATTACCTGAAGGCCGTATGTATAGTTGGCTACGAAGGCATGATCTCCCTGGACGGCAACATCAAGAGCTTCCAGTTCCATGTCCAGGAATCCCTCTATTACCGGTTCTCCCGGAACGCTTACATCGATTATCTGGAGACTGTTCCCGTCAGCCACACATGCATAATCACCCGATATGGCAATGCCTTTGGCTGTGCCCGGCGTCTCGACAGACCCTACGAACTCCGGTGTCTGCGGACTTCTGACACGGATTTCCATCGGACCGAAAGTCCCAGCCGCCAGCCAGGCCCTGTCGCCATAGGATGCGACGCCATAGGCCTCATCAGCGTATATTACTCCCATTAATACAGGTGATTCAGGGATTCTTATGTCTATAACCCTAAAACCGACACCTCCGACCGCTACATAGGCGTAGTAACCGGAAACCTTGATCTTACGGGCAGGTCCCGCGCCTGGTATATAGACCGATCCAACGATCACCGGCGATTCAGGTGAGCCTATATCGATTACCTGGAGGCCCTCATTCCAGTCCGCGACATAGGCAAAATCTCCAGAAACAGCAACGCCATAGGCAACACCCGGTGTATCGGTCGAGCCGATGATAACCGGTGATTCAGGCGGGCTTATGTCTATTATCTGAAGACCGGAATAACCGTCTGCGATAAAAGCAAGATCTCCTGAGACGGTAACATCGTTTGCTGATTCCGGCGTATCAATCGATCCTGAAATCACCGGTGATCCAGGCGTGCTTATGTCTATTATCTGGAGACCGGAAGATCGATCGGCCACATAGGCATAATCCCCCGAGATATCGACGTCATTAGCAGACCCCGGGGTATCGATCGAACCAACGATCACCGGCGATCCTGGTGAGCTGATATCCAGTATCTGCAGGCCTGTCCAGCTGTCCGCCACATAAGCAAAGCTCCCCGAGACGGCGACAGCTACAGCTTCACCCGGCGTATCGACCGATCCCACGACGAGAGGCGATCCTGCCGTGCCTGCATATACTACCTGAAGCCCATACGTGTAGTCCGCTATATACACATAGCTCCCCGACACGGCGACACCGCGCGCGGAACCCGGTGTATCACAGAATCCTGCCATGTGAAGATATTGTTCATAGTAGATGCAATTTTCCGGAGCGACAGCCTCTACGATCTCAATATTACCGCCCGATGCGTGGAATATCTCGTCGTAATAGACTTCGACCCGGTAATAGTCGCCCAGGGGCAGATCGTACGGCAGGTCGTACTCGTCGTAGAAACCATCATTCGGGGTGTCCTCCGCGATCACGTCGATATGCGCGTCTCCGCGAAGGAACTTTATCGTCACTGTCCCACCGAGATCGGCCGTCTCCCACCAGATCGTCACATTTTCCTGTCCCTGCATCCAGACCGTGGAGCTGTTCGGCTCGAAGACCTGGAACCTCGGCCTGATATGGAAATGTTCGCTGAAGCACCCGATCTCTGGCGATTCGTCGTAACTTGCCTTGACCCTGTAGTCATCATCCGATTCGAGGCCCTCGGGAACTGTCCATCCGTAAAACTCCAGGTCATACTGTCTTCCTTCGACGATAGTGTGACTAAACACATCGCCTTTATAGAGGTACAGCGAGACGGGAGAAGTCGAGCCCGCCCTGTTCCACCACTCGATGTGCCCGTACCCGTCAGGCCACCAGGCCCTGGAACTGTCGGGATTATAGACCTCGAGCGGCTGCCTGATCCCGAAATTGTCGCTTCCGGCCGAGTAGCCGGTACCTGTTACTATTTCGATCCGATAGCCTCCACCCGGCGTCACTGAAACCGGTACGTCATACTCATCGAAGATCCCGTCATTCGGTATCGAAGATGCGATCGTGTCTATGATCGAATCATACGTCATCAGGAAGATTGAGACATCGCCGGCCTCATACCATGGATCCCATTCTATAGTCACGTCCTGCTCGCCGACAAACCAGGTCGTCCCGGAATTCGGCGTGCTGATCATCATCGTGTTTACGATCGAAAAATATTCTCCCATGTCATGATGGGTCTCGTCGCAGAATATGTAGACGCGGTATCCGTCTCCCATGTCCAGCCCCGCGGGAAGCTGCGCAAGAGTATATTCACCGTCGTTTTCAGTCGATCCGGTGAGCGTCGCTACCTTCGATCCATACCTGGAAAGGTCTATCGAGACCATGCCGCCGAGGTTTCCTGTGATCCAGCGGATCGGCAGGCCGGTCTGACCGGCATCCCATATCGTTGCCGCACCGGGCTCCACGACCTCGAGGGACCATACCGGCAGTTCTGAATCGGCTGACTCCCTCCAGTGTGAAGCAATCAGATCGATATCGTGAGAATCTATGATATCATCAATGATGACATCAAACCTGTCGTCCCATCCGCTGCTGTCGGGAGTCTCCAAATAGTGGTCGAGAAGGACCCTGGAATCATGCAGGTTGATCCGTCCGTCGGCTAACAGGTCTCCAGCGAAAAGTTCCCCGTCCATGTCGACCACGTCCTGGCCCGATATGGTGCATGTCCCTATGATCCGCGCAAGGCAGTCTTCGGACCACGCATGAACAGTATATGTGCCGTCTTCCAATCCCTCTATCTGGTAGGTCAACGCTGAGGAAGTCTGCGTGACGTGCAGCGAGTCCACCCATACAGTCACTCCGCCCTGGTCCGCGCGGCCTGTTACCGTTATCCTGCCGTAGATCGAATATGCCTGCGAAGCAGCCGGCACAACCACCATAAGTGCCAGCAGCAGGGCTGCAACATGTATACATGCCGGTACGCGCCTCATCGCAGCACCACCATCTTCCTGCTGTCGGTCTTGCCGGCCGCGTCCAGCACACAGAAGTAGATACCGCTCTGAACGAGATCACCGGCCTTGTTCCTTCCGTCCCACTCTTCCTCCCAGCTTCCCGCGGAATATTCAACGCCATTAATGAGTGTGCGGATGAGTTTGCCGCCCGCATCGAATATCCGGATGTAAACAGTCGAGGATGACGGAAGTTCAAACCTGACCATAGTCTCCGGATTGAAGGGATTGGGGTAGTTCTGCTGGAGCCGTACGGCCGTGATCGGGGGCGCCGGACCATCCATGTCAACGACGATCTCTGCCTGAGATGTTTCGATATCGATACTGTTGTTCAGCTCATCGACGACTACCGGATCTCCGTTCAGCAGGGTCTCTGAGATATTCAGCTGGGAAGTCCCATCCGATACAGGTTCGAAGGTAAGCACGAGAAGTGAATCGACCGATCCGGTGAAGCCTTCTTTTGACAGGCGTAAGAGCATCGCATCGAGACGGCCTGTCGCATTGTCGATCCTGAGCCTGAAGAGCTGGAATACTGGAGAGCCGGCCGCGGTGCGTACCGATGTGCATTCGACAATGTCCCCGTCCCATCCTATCTCGAGATCGATTCCCGATACGGACAGGAGAAGATCGGCACTGACATGGACCACGCATGGCTCATCGATCGTCTGTGTTACAGGGGATAGAAACAGAGACGCGGAGAATGCGGGGCCCGGCAGTAAAAAGAAAACTACGATTGCGAGAATCAGTCTCCTTACCACAAGTCACCCCCTGGAGAAAAATACATTCAGGAGCGATTCTGCGCAATGATTTTAAAACTTACAAACAGGAAGGGTTATCGGCCGACCCTGCGACACTTCTCAAAACGATTTCCTCATTCAGTCAGCCGTGGACAGCCTGTCGAATTTCTCGTCGTATATCTTCGCCATCTTCTTCCAGTCATATTTCCCGACAAATGCCCTGAGAGCAGGATCGTCAGGTTCCGGATGCCCTTCGATGCAGCGGCGAAGGCACGCGATCAGGCTATCCCTGCCGCTGTAGAGATACCTGTCTCGAAGATCCTCGGGCAGATGTTCCGGAAAGGCGAGACGGTCGGGGAGCAGTGGTACGCATCCGCAGTGGATCGCCTGCACGGCGCTCGCTCCGAAGAAGTCGTGGTTCGAGGTGACGGGCAGGATATCGGCCCGCCAGAGCCAGCGGGCGTATTCCGCAAACTCCTCCACATATCCGAAATGGATTATTCTCCTGCCGAGCCGCTGCTTCGCTTCATCGAACACAGGCGGATACTTCGAGAACGATTCGCCGAGAACGGCGACCTCGAATTCAAGACCCTCAGCAGCGAGAGCGAACAACGCCGCGAAGAAATCGTCAGCATTCTTGTCGTACTCCCAGCGATGGTTCCAGAGGATCAGCGGCGGAGAATCCGGATCGCGTCCAGATCTGTGCTGATCAAGCGCCGCCAGATCCACTCCGAGCGGGAGGATCGTGCTCTTATTCAGGATCACACCCACGGTCTCAGGCTCGTTGTAATCAGGAAATGCACCGAGCAGTCCGGGCAGTTCGGAAAGAAACGATGTCATGTGAAATGCCGAGTTAAACAGGACCGAGCCAGCTGCAAGAGCTGAGGTGTAGTTGATGAATCCATAATGGACGTCGCGCTCGAGGCCTGGATCGGGATCGTCCTTCGACCAAGGATAGGAGAGCTGATTCTCGTGGAAGTATATAGCGACCGGGGTCCCCGATGTCCTGTCCCTCGTCAGGGCAAGAAAGGTCGTCAGGTCGAGCATGTCGGTGGCAAGGATCAGGTCTGGCGCGAGATCATATTCTATGAAGTACTTCGCCAGGGTCACGGCGCCGCCGTGCATCCTCCATTTCCAGTAACGCCCCTCCAGCCCGAGGATGTCGACCTCGTGCGAGGAGTGTCCGGCGTATTCTTCGGCCCAGGCCTTATGAGATCCTGTCAGGAACGGTTCGACGATAAGGATATTCATATCTCTGCTACATCAGTTCCCTGAGGTCGGCCAGCACCTCCGCCGAATGCTCGGGCGGCTTGACCTTGGCATATACCTTCGCGACCTTTCCCTTCGGATCGACGAGGTACGAGATCCTCACGATCCCCATATACTCTCGTCCTGCCATCTTCTTTTTCCGCCAG
The DNA here is from genome assembly GCA_963836185.1 of Candidatus Krumholzibacteriia bacterium. GTDB lineage: Bacteria > Krumholzibacteriota > Krumholzibacteriia > Krumholzibacteriales > Krumholzibacteriaceae > JAUWCL01. The sequence goes on along the minus strand of CAWIIQ010000001.1, from coordinate 733,219 downwards.
GCCCCGTACTTCTCTATCATCTTCGTGCTCTCGTCGGAGAGCAGGGTGAAAGGCAGCGAGTGCTTGTCGGCGAAGTTACGATGGCTTTTCACCGAATCCTTGCTCACGCCGAGTACTACCGCGCCCAGATTCCTGAAGTCGGCCCAGTCATCGCGTATCGCGCAGGCCTCTTTTGTACACCCCGATGTGTTGTCCTTGGGATAAAAATAGACGAGCACCCATTTGCCTGCGTAATCGGAGAGCTTGTGCTTTTTTCCATCCTGGTCCGGCAGATCGAAGGCCGGCGCTTTATTCCCGACTTCCAGCATCGCTGATCCTCCTTTAAAAATCTTTCCTCGTAAAGACCTCGCTCCTGCCGCTGATCTTCTCCCCGCCTGTCGGAACGACGTGTATATGAGCGTGCATAACCGTCTGGCCCGAGGACCTGCCGATGTTAATCCCTATCTTGTATCCATCGGAAGAGTATTTCTCGTCAATACTGATCTTCGCCTTCTTTATCAGATCGAAGCATGCCACGACTTCCTCGTCCGTAAGGTCGAAGAATGACGATACATGTCTCTTCGGGATCACCAGTGTGTGTCCAGGACGGACAGGATACTTGTCGGGAATGGCAACGGCCAGCTCGTTCTCGAACAGGATATTCTCCGGACCGCAGAACGGGCATGCTTTCTCAGTCATCCTTCTTCTCCATCTCTGATAGCCGCTTTCGAAGCTCGTCGATGCCAACGGCCGGCGCGGCGCACTGAAAGTTCTCACATATATATGCTGTCGTCTTTCCATCCACGGCGGTCATCCCCCCCAGCATCGGGGCGATATCTATGATCGCCGCCGACTCTCCGAAGGCCTGTGCATAGTAACCGACCCGGGCATGAAGCGTTCAGCCAGAAGCCTGATCATCGACTCAGTATCATCGTCACTCCTCTCGCCCGCGATCACGTACTCCGCGCCAGGGCCCAGGGCGAAGTCGAGGGCGATGAGCATCTGCGTGTACGCGGTCGGGGACCCGGCGAGCTGCCCCGAGAACTCCTTCATCAATGCATCCGCCGCGGATTCGAGGTCCGTTCTCCCGGTCATCCTGCCGAGCCTGAGCAGTACGAGCGCGGCGACCGAGTTTCCGGAAGGGACGGCGCCGTCGTATATCTCCTTCGTCCTGACGATGAGTTTCTCGGCATCGCTCCCCGTAAAGTAGAATCCGCCTTTCTCTTTGTCGCTGTCACCGAAAAGCCCCGTCATCTCGTCCGCCAGTTTCAGCGCTTCGGAAAGCCATCTCGCCTCGAATGTCGCCTCGTACAGCTCGACAAGCCCCCATGTGAGAAAGGCATAGTCATCGAGATAACCCGGTATGGCCGATTCTCCATCGCGATAGCGGTGGAGCAGCCTGCCCTCGGAGGTCCTCATCCCGCTGAGAATGAAGCCTGCAGCCTTTGCCGCCGCGGAGGCGTATCCGGGATTGCCCGTGACCCTCGCTCCTTTCGCCAGTGCGGCGATCATCAGGCCGTTCCAGTCAGTGAGGATCTTGTCGTCCAGCATCGGTCTCGGCCGCTTCGAACGTATCGTGAGGAGCTTCTCCTTCATGGTCTCCAGCGAACCTTCGCCGGCGCCTGTATCGCTTGATATATGCAGGACGTTCTTCCCCTCGAAGTTGCCATGGCCTGTCACCCCGAACCGCTCGCAGAAGATCCTGCTGTCCTTTTCGCCGAGCGCCTCTGTGATCTCATCCTTCGTCCAGACGTAGAAGGTCCCCTCTTCTCCCTCACTGTCGGCGTCCTCGGCCGAGTAGAACCCGCCTTCGGGAGAAGTGAGATCGCGGACGACATAGTCGAAGATCTCCTCCGCCACAGCGCCGTAGAACGTGTTCCCCGTAGCCTGGTGCGTCTCGAGATACGCTATTGCCAGCATCGCCTGGTCGTAGAGCATCTTCTCGAAGTGCGGCACGAGCCACATCTGGTCGGTGGAATACCGGTGGAACCCCCTGCCGAGATGATCGTAGATCCCGCCTCCGTACATCTTTCTCAGGGTCGTCCCGACGATCTCGAGAGCGCGCGCGTCCCCGGACCTGTCCCAGTACCTCAGAAGCATGGAAAGCTGGTGAGGCGTCGGAAACTTGGGCGCTCCACCGAAACCGCCGTGGACCTCGTCATATGAGGCTTCCAGCCTCGAGTACGCGGTAGCGAGCAACTTGTCTGAGAGTTTCCTGTCGTCGCCGGTGAAGGCGAAGCTCTCCAGCGCAACTGTGGCATGTTCGCTTATCTGATCGAGTCTCTCGCGATCGTTCTTCCAGAGCGATGCCATGTGGGGAACGAGTTCGAGCATCCCGGGCCGTCCGTACTTCGACTGCTTCGGGAAATATGTACCGGCGAAGAAAGGCTTCCCGCCGGGGGTCATAAAGACGGTGAGCGGCCATCCGCCCGAGCCAGTCATCGCCTGGCAGACCTTCATGTATATGTTGTCGATGTCGGGGCGTTCCTCGCGGTCGACCTTGACCGAGATGAAATGCTCGTTGAGCAGGCGTGCCACCGCCTCGTCCTCGAAAGACTCATGCTCCATCACGTGACACCAGTGGCACGAGGAATATCCGATCGAGAGGAATATCGGCTTGTCCTGCTCCCTCGCCGCGGCGAAGGCCTCTTCCCCCCACGGGTACCAGTCGACCGGATTATCGGCGTGCTGGAGCAGGTAGGGACTCTTCTCGCTCGCCAGCCTGTTTTTATTTGCGCTATCGTTCATCCGCTCCTCCGCTCCGGCAACCCCGTTCGCGGCCAGTATTATTAAAATCAGGATCGACCCCGTGAATGCAGATCTGATCGTCCTGCCTCCTGCCTACAGCAATATCGAATAAGTTGGTCAGCCGCAAGGCCTTCCGTTTCACAATACTACACCGGATAGAATTTTTCCCGCCTATTCTTCCGTGTTCCCTGTTTGACATCACCTCATACAGCTATTACGATATGTTCACCTGGGGGCTCAAAAGGTGTAAATCACAATATAGATCGGAAAACCGCTTCCGGATAAAGGAGGTCAAGATGGTTTCTCAGGCGTGGAATTTCGGCTGGAGATTCTGGGCCCGCTGGCTTATCGCTTCGGTAATCGGATGGGTAATCGGAATAATCCTCGCGATCGTTCTCTCATACGCGGTCGTAAACCTCTTCTATGATAAGACAACAAATCTGATAGTAGGTCTCGTCCTGGGTGCCGGTGTAGGTCTGGCCCAGATGATCGCTGTACGCAAGGTGATGCCCCTGACGTGGAGATGGGTGTGGGGCGCCGCTATCGGTCTAGGTGTGCCGTTCATCGTAGCAGTTGTTATCGATGAGGTATGGTTCGCCGAGGTTGAGACTATAGAAGCGGGATTCGTTATAGTCGGCGCGGCCGGGGGAGCATTGGCGGGACTGCTCCAGAAGCGAGCGCTTAGACCCCATACTCACAGGACAGAGTGGTGGATCCTCGCCAGCACGGTTTCCTGGAGCCTGGCCTGGCTCGGAAACATCGTTCTGGGCGAAGCCGGGATCGCTGTCGGAGGAGTCATACTCGGAGCCGTAAGCGGCGCACTGCTGATATGGATAGTCAATCGCGGGAAAATTCCGATCCTTTGACGATTCTACCGGCTCCCAGCCTCACGTAACGATCGCCGTAACGATGCTTAAAATAGTCTATGCTGTCGTCGCCCGTGCAGTGCGAGGCTCCGCAGTACCTTACACCGTTCTTATCGAAACTCGAGGCTATCGCCTCTAGCTGCTCCTTCTTCGCTCCTCCAAGATGAAACCCGCCCATTACGCAGAGGACCTCATGCCCGGCCGTTTCGGAACCCTTGTCGACGATGCCGGCAATGCCCGGATGGGCACAGCCTGTTATGACCACCACGCCGCCATCCGTTGCGATCGCGAGTGACTGCTCCCTTACCATGCCTGTCATATCACCAGTGGAATAGACTCCCGGTATGATCTCCAACGGATCGCTCACCTCTACGAGGGCTGGACATTCATCGGTAATGCTCTCCTTTAGATCCTTGTCGAACGACGAGGGGACATATACCGTCACTTCAGGATTCTCCGCTAGGAAGGCGCTGAGGCCGCCGATGTGGTCCCAGTGCTTGTGCGATATCACGACGATATCTATTTCGGATGGAGAGATGCCGGCGGCGGCGAGGTTTTTCAGAAAGACATCACCCTTCCCCCCCGTATCAAAGAGGATGGTCTTGTCGCATCCCGCGATGACACATGAGAATCCCCACTCAGCCTCGAACCCCTCTTCCGGCTCGGTGTTGTCGTAGATTATGCTTATTGAAAGGTCATCGAGCCTGATCATGCTCTCCACCTCCGCCCCTGCGGCAGGCAGGGCTGAGAGTAAACCGATCGCTGTTATCCATATCATCATCTGCATATTCATTCACCGACCTCCCGTCGATATCACTTTCTGACAGAAAAGGTGACGGCCGCAAGCCCGTCATACTTACAATACACCAGCGGAAGGAATATTTCCCGGATATTATGAGATCCGCTTCGTAATGGACATGAGACACTCTGAACGTGTTACTATCCCGGATATATGCCATTGATCTACTGATAGCAGGGAGGACCCGAATGAACGGACTTCATGGTGTGATGCGAAATATCTACCGTCGCTGGTTTCGCCCTGATCCTCTCGACGAATTGAGGAAACGGGGACTGCGCACCGGCCGGAACTTACAGATGCAGCCCGGCGCGAAGATCGACGAGAACCTCTGCTGGCTCGTCTCGATAGGAGACGATGTCACGATAGCGCCCAACGCGTATATACTCGCTCACGACGCGAGCACCAAGACGCACCTGGGCTACACGAGGATAGGAAAAGTCGACATAGGTGATCGCGTCTTCATCGGCGCCGCTGCTGTCGTACTGCCAGGCGTTCGCATCGGCAATGACGTTGTCATCGGCGCGGGAAGCGTCGTCTCCAGGGACATCCCCGACAACGTGGTCGCGTGCGGTAACCCAGCAGAGGCGCTGGGCGCTACCGACGAATGGATCGAACAGAAGAAGAGCGAAATGTCCAAGGTACCCAGCTTCGGAGAAGAATACACGCGGCGGCAGAACGTCAACGATACGAAGAAGGCCGAGATGAATGACAGGATGGCCGACCGCATCGGCTATATCGTCTGATTTGACGTAAAAGACCAGGAGGATTCCTTTGACAGAGACCATGAAACGAATAACTTTCTTCGCTCTTGCCCTGTCCGTATTGATTCCTTCCCTTTCTATCGCCGCCGGACTGGACGAGAACCTTCATTTCCTTCAACCTCTGATGGACAGGGACTGGGCGGGCGGCTATGTCGGCGAGAACGCACCCGATATAGAGATCCTGCTTCGATTCGAACAGATCCTGGATGGGAAAGCAGTCAGATATACCCGCAAGGCGGAAGCGGCCAATTTCGAGGCTGTGACTCATTTCTACTGGCATCCGCAGCGGGGAGAGGTGCTGTTTATCAGCCTGAACAACCGCGGGATCGTCGAAGAGGGCGTCGCGAATCTTGAAGACGGAAACGTGATTCTGCTCGGCATAAGTCACTGGCAGGACAGGACAATCGAGTTCAAGACAACGCTGAACATCGGAGCGACCGGAACTCTTACTGACACGCTCATACGCAAGGAAGATGGAGAGTGGGTCGAAGGCCACTTCCAGGAGTTTACGGCTGACGAATAGAAGACGGCCTTCCCGGAATCCGCCATGGTCCCGGGAAGGCCATTTTGATTATCTTATCCTTATCGATTTCTACTCATCGAACGCCGAGCGCATAGGATCCCATGCGGGGAGCCTCTCGGGCTCGGTGTCGAGGAGCTTCAGCGTTTTCTTCGCCACGTGGCGCTTGTGCACGATGACGGTGTAGACGTACCGGGTGAACCAGTCGTCGTACATCGCCCAGTACCCCTTGTCGCCGTTCTTCGTGCCCCACGAATTCTCGACGAGCCACTTGACCGGCTTGTCGTCCTTACGATCGATACCGACGAATACCATCGCATGGTTCGGCGTCGAGTGCCTGTAGGTGACCATCTGCTCCTTGGTCAGCTCGCGGCCGAGGCCGAAGAGGGCGTCGTAATCGTAGATCCCGACCTTGAGGATACCTTCCTTGCCGTAGTTCTCTTTGCCGATGTCGGCAGCGAACCATATCGGATCCCCGTCGAGAATGGCGCGCTCGGCGAGTTCCTTCATACCCTCGATGCCGAGGTTGATGAATCCCATGTCCTCTTCATCGAAGAAGTTGCGGCAGAAGTTGAGGCGGTAGAATTTCCCGTACTCGTAGGCTGGGTGATCCATGACTGTGACATATTCGCGAAGGTCCATCCCAACCGCGTCCTTGTAGAACGATTTCGGGGTGAACTCCTGCTCGATCAACTCATCGTCCTTGTTCTCCACCCTCCAGACGAACTTCTCGGGTGGAACGCCGAAGTGAAGCGCGAGGATCCGGTAGACGTCGGCGAGCATATCCTTCTTCGCTTCGCGGAGATCCTCCACAGGGGCGCCTCCGGCTGCCATCTCACGGAGTTTCGCGGCATCGTGGCGAGCCATCCCGTTGAGGATCCCGTTGATCCTGCGGGTACCGCTGCTGTGCTTCGTCTCCGTGCTTATCGATTTGGGAACCGCGCCGTACTTGTCGATCAGCGCGACTACGTAGTTCCACCAGCCGCCGTCGGGAACGGGGTCCTTCAATATCGCCTGAAGCTCGCGGTCGTCAATATCGCGGTCGCTCGTCTCGATGATCGTCTCGAGGAACATATTCGCCTTCTCGAGCTTGTCCCAGAAGAAGAGGTGGTTCTCGGAAAACTCGAACTCGGTGATGTTGTACTTCTTCATCACGGCGGGACGCATCATGTTCAGACCGGCGAAGAGCCAGCAGCGGCCCGTGCTTTCCTGGTTCGTGATACCCTTCGCGTCGATCTTGAATGAATAGATGTCGTCGTGACCGTTGATGATCTCCCGGTCCAGGGAGAGATCATGCAGATCGTTGTTCGAGACGGCGTTCATGATCGCGCGGTCCCTGCCGTCAGGGTCGAACGATTTCTGCAGATCCTCGATCAGCCCCTTGTCCAGCTCTCCCTTCTTCCCGGCGATTGCGCCTGAAGAGAAGATGGCGAGAGCCACGACAAAGACGATCAAGGCCGCGGCGCGGGTCCTGGTCGTCAGCATGCGGCTCCTTTCAATGAAACGGATTATTCTATTCCTGAAGGACGAGTTCGCCGCCCCATGATGGGATCCAGCACCTCGCCCCGTCTTCCAGCTCAATGTACCACCAGTCGGGCCTTTGTTCCAGCAGATCGAACTCCGTTCCGGAAAAAAGCGGGGCGGTAAACGACGGCTGATACGTCTCGCCATCGCCTTTCCTCGCCGTGACCTCCGGAGCGATGACTACGCCGGCCGGATCCCTTGTCATCGATACCTTCTCCGATATGAGTGATATCAGGAAGATGGTGGATACAACAGCGAGCGAGATGACAAGTGTCCTGACCCAGCCTCGCCTGTAGAAGACGGCGATTATCGCGGCGCTCCACAGCAGGATAAAAGCGCCGAGGAATATCCCGAATCTCACCCTCGTGGGAACGTCGTAGTGAATAAAGAAGAGTGTCTTGAACACGCGGTCGCGCTGCTGAGCCTCGATCCGGTTGACCCGCCTGCTCCTGGCAAACTGGATATTCTGCTTCAGGTTTGGATCGGCGTGATTGTACAGGTCGGAACGCCTGTAGTTGAGGATCGCCCTGCCCATGTCGTCGAGCCTGAACCATGCGTTTCCGATATTATAGTAAAGCTTTCCGTTGCGGACGCCGGAAGCTACCAGGCGTTCATAGTGGAGGATAGCCTTCCTGTAATAGTCAGCTGCGGCCTCCGGATCGGTCATGTCGAGCTCTATCGCCCGGCCGAAAGCCTCCTCGGCCGCGGAGAGATGCTCCTCGGTCAGTGACGCTGACGATATCTCCTGTGCCGATACCACCGTTGAAAGCGCCATCATCACCGCAAGCAGCGTGATCTTTATGCCGGTCATGCCTGTCAAAGCACCCTGTCCAGTTTCCGGGCCGTATCTGTGGCCCTTTCGACGAGTTTCTCCCTGCCGTCGACCGCCGCTCCGCCGGCATAAGCGCCGTACTCGCAGCTCGAAAGCAGGTCCTTGACCTCGCCTGTAAGTCCGCTTTCTATCCCGCGTTCCGTAAGCAGCCTTTCTATCTCGCTCGTGGTGAGCGCCCTGCCGGCTATCCGCAGTTTCTCGCCCAGGTATATCTTGAATGAATCCATCACCCCGCTGCAGAATGTCTCGTCGCTGTCCTCGGGTGAAAGCCCGGCCAGCCTGCCTCGCAGGCGGCGCATGGCGCTCCGCGACCTGGCAGCGTCCGGGTCGGCCGATCTCTTTCTGGAGACTAATACCGTGCCGAGCACCAGCAGCCAAGCTATCGGCGGAATGATCAGCATGAGCTTTACACCGGCCTCGGAAAGGATCGAATCGAGGCCGAAATCCTGAGCCTCGATAACTTCATGGCCCTCGTAGTTATACGCGATCCCGGCCTTCCACTTCTCCAGGGGGGACCCGCGGTCGCCGCTGTCTATCCCTTCCGCGTCGCCGGCCGTCACGATCCTAGTCTTTCTTACCGCTATCGGTATCGGATCGGAGACGGCGGTGACATACTGCTCCTTCGCCGTATCGAAATAGACGAGGCTGACAGGAGGTATCCGCGTGACCTGGTCGTCGATCGCACGGATCGTCTGCGTGAATATCTTGCGTTTTCCCTCTATCTTCCCCGGGGCTCTTTCATCGGGGATCTTGAAGTTCCCGGCAAGTTCCATCCTGCCCTGCGAGTGAAGGCAGATCTACCCTGCCCAGATAGTCGGGTCCCTCGAGGATCACGTTGAGGGTTATCGGATCGCCGATATTCACCTCGAGCGGCTCAGCCGAGGTCAGGATGCTGGTACTCGCCGACATGGCCGGCGAATCCTGCCGGCCTGCCCTCCGTCGGCAGCGCCTTGACTCCCAGGCTCAGCGCGTTCGATGGCACGACATATTTTCTGAGGCTTCCCCTCCATTTACCGAAAACGTCGTCTCCGAAGAAATCGTTGAAGAAGTCCCGGCTGTTCCTGACTCCGGTGCCTGACTCGCAGGCGACGATGAATTCGGGAATAGCGAATGTGCCTGAGCGTTCGGGGATGACGGCGATCTTGAATTCGAGTGTGGCGTAGCTCTCCCCGTCGAGCATTCCCCTGCCCTTCTCCGCTATCACTTCCCTGCCGGCCAGTGGCACGCGGAAGTATTTCTTCGAGGGGTCTATCTTCACTTCGGGAGCTTCGAAGGAGAAAGCATTGTTTGAAAGAACGGGCGCCGTAAACTCGAATGCCTGGACGTCGCGGCGCAGGTACCAGGTGACGGTCAGCAGCACCGGCTCGCCTACGTAACAGGTCTCTCGAGAGATACGTATCCTCAGCTTGAAGTCCTCGGTCTCCTCGGGACGCTTCACCGATACTGTGATAGGTCCGGTGCGGAAAGTCGTTCCCTCGACTTTGACGTCGATCGACGGGATAGTAAGCCTGCCCGCCCTCTGGGGAGTGAACTTGTATGTGAACACGAACCCCTTCTGGACATTTCTCTCCACGCGGCCGTTTACTATCGAGATAGACTGGCTCGAGTTGTTAGAGCCGCCCATGTACTCTACGGCGAATCCATCGATCGCGGTCATGTCGGGAGCCTCGGACCTGTCCGAGCCATCGACCGATATCTGCATGAGGAACGACTCGCCGACATAGACGTCGCGCGACTCGACGTTGGCGACGACCCTGATGTCGCCTGCAGCGCGGACCGGGGCAGGAAGCGCCGCGACAAGGATCGTCAGCGCCAGGATTCCCGCTATAATGTTTATGCGTCCTTTTCCTGTCATATATACTCGCGTTCAATCTATATCATACCGGGGATACGGACAAACCCCATATCCTGTTCCGTCACTTTACCAGTCCTTGTCGACCTTGCGGTAGTTGCCCGCCGCCTTTTTCCTCTTCTCGCGGTTCTTCTTCTCCTCGTCGAGAATATCCTTTGCGGTCTCACTGCGGGCCTGCTGCTGTTCCTTCTGTTGCTGATCCTCAGGAGGCTGCTGGGGCTGCTGGGGCTCCTGCTGCTGTTGCTGGTCCTGCTGATCCTGCTGATCCTGTTGCTGCTGCTGGTCCTGGTTATCACCCTCGCCCTCGGTCAGCTTCTCAAGAGCTTTCTTCATCTGTTCGAGTGAATTCTGCTGGTCCGTGGCGGCCAGACCCGGTTTTCTTTCGCCGAGGTCGCTGAGGGCGCCTTCCTGGTCGACTATCGAGGAATCGAGGTGCGCGAGGGCCTGCATCACCTGTTCCGGCTGCTGATCCTTGAACAGGTCGGTAAGCATGCCGCTTACCTCGCCTGTTTTGCCGGCTATCGAGCTCTGGTCATCCTTTATTCCATCGACCTTGCCGCTCCAGTCGGGTGTGCTCCTGTCCTTCGCGTCTTCGAGATCGAGCGATCTGCCGAGCGCCGTGTTCTGCTTCTTCATCACCGCGAGCAGCGAGTCGACCACTTCCCTCAGCTTCTTCTGCTGTTCCTGCATCTGTTCCTGCTGCTTCTTGATCGCATCGAGAAGGTCCTTTATCAGAAGACGCGCCACCTCGAGGTTGTGCGCCGCATCCGGCATGCCCGGCTGTTTCTCGAGAGCGGCAGCGTAATACTCCACGCTCTCCTTGAAGAACTCGAGCGCCTTCTCGAGATCGCTGTCGGCCTGGCGCTGCCCCTGCCTGAATGCACAGTTCCCTATGTTGTAGAGAGCCTGTGCCTCAAGCGTCAGATCGCGTGATTTCAGCGCGGCCGTCTCAAAACGGCTGCGGGCTGCGGCGAAATCACCCTTCATATATTCGACGTTTCCGATATTGAACTCGACGATCGGAGATTCGGGGATCTTCACCGAAGCGAGCTCGTAATACTCCGTGGCCGCGTCGAGATCTCCGCGATCGAAACTGTCGTTTCCACGCTTTACGAGCCTGCCCGCCGAGTCGGCGAAAACAGGCGCCGAGATCACGAGGACGGCGATCGCCGTTATCAATCCTGTGAGGCGTTTCATTGTGTCTTCCGCCTCCTGTCGCTGACCAGCATCTCGACCGCAAGAAAGAATATCGCGAAGGCAAGGAATATCTGGAATTTCTCTTCGTAGAGATTGATCGTCTTCGACTCTATCTCGCGCTTCTCCTCGCCGGCTATCAGATTGCGGTAGACCTCCCCGAGATCGATCGTCCCGGTCGCGACGTTGAGATATCTGCCGCCGGGTGTCTTGTTGGCCATCTTCCGCAGCGTCTCGGCATCGAGCCTGCTCCAGACCTCCTGTCCCTTGTACTTGAGGAATGTCTTCCTGCCGCTTTCGTCGGTGACGGGGATACGCCTGCCCTGGTCCTCGTCCCCGAGACCGATGGCGATCATCCTCACGCCCCGCCTGCCGGCCTCTTCTGCCGCCTCGACGGGGAAGGAATCGTGATCCTCACCGTCGGTGATAAGTATCATATCCTTGTACTTCTTCTCCTGGTCATCGAAGGCCTCATCGAGAGCCTTACGGACGGCGTCGCCTATCATCGTACCGCCCCTTGTGACGCTGTATGTATCGACATCCTCGAGCATCAGCTTGAAGAACCCGTAGTCAAGGGTGAGGGGGCACTTGAGGACCGCGGAACCGGCATAGACGACGAGCGCCACCCTGTCGCCCTCGAGGCTTTCTATCATGTCCAATATCGAGTATTTGGCCTTGCCCAGCCTGCTCGGAACGAGATCCTCGGCGATCATCGACCTCGAGACGTCTAGGACGAATACGATGTCCCGCCCTTTCCTCTGGACCGTTCTAGGCTTCGGATTCCATGCGGGGCGCGCCAGCGCGACTATCAGAAAGGCCAGCGCGATTATTATCAGCCCCGCCTTGGCTCTCCTGCCCGCCTGGTTTACCGACATCGATATCCTGTCGAGGAGACCCTCGTCGATGAAAACGCGCATTGCCTTGCCGCGGCGCCACGAGGCGTAGAAATAAAGCACAGCCACGGCCGGGATCAGCCAGAGAAAAAGAAGCATATTCACGTTGCCCAGGTGCATCTAGGGGATCCTCCTGAATACCGTCGCGGAGAGGATGACCTCGAGCATCACCAGCATCAGCGCGACAAGGGCGAACGGAACGAAGAGTTCCTTGTAATCTATGTAACGCACAGACTCGATATCGCTCTTCTCGAGCTTGTCGATCTCGGCGTATACCTCTCTTAGAGATTCATCGTCGCCGGCCATCCTGAATATCCCGCCCGTCATCTCCGCGACTCTCTGCAGGGGTCTCGTGTCGACTCTCGTACCGGTCGGAACCTTGAAATTGCCGAAGAGTGTCTTCACGGTGCTGACCCCGTCATCGCCTCCCACGCCGATCGTGTATACCTTGATACCCCAGTCCGCAGCCAGTTGGGCAGCCTGCTCCGGGGCCCTCTTTCCGAAGTTGTTCTGGCCGTCTGTGAGCAGGATGATGATCTTGCTCTTTATCTCGTATTCCTTTTCACCGGTCCCGGAGGCGAACTTTGCGAGATCCTCCTCCGCTGTCCGCAGCCTCGCCGCCGCCAGGGCCAGGGCATCGCCTATCGCCGTGCCGTCCTCGGCCCTCCGGGTGACGATCTTCACCTGGTCGAGGAAGCGCAGCAGAGCCCCGTGGCCGAGAGTCAGCGGCGCCATCGTATCGGCGTACCTTGCGAATGCCACCATGCCGACGAGATCGTTCGGACGGCCGCCGAGTTCCTCGCCGTTGCCCATGATGAACTCCTCGAAGACCTTCTTGACGACATCGAGCCTGTTGCGCCGGATACCGCGGTAATCCATCTCCGCGGACATCGAGCTCGACCTGTCGACGACCATCTGGACGGCGACACCCTTCGTGACGTCCTTTACCTTCTCCCTTCCCATCTGCGGCCTGGCGAGAGCCAGGACAAGAAGGATCATCGCCGCCGCTCTCAGGAAGAGCGGCATCATCGAGAACGTCTGCCTCAGCGAGCGCCCCGCGCCGCGGGCGTTGCCGATCGAGGAGAACCGTATGCTTCCCGGCCCCTTCCTCCTCGAAAGGTAGAAGAGGATCAGCGGGATCGCGATAAGCGCGAGCAGTGCCCATGGGGATTCGAATCTCATGAGATCAAGGCTGTGCGGCCGCCTCCCTCACCTCCTCCCTTTTCGTTGCGTCGATAAAATCCCTGCACGTCTCGAATGTCCGCTTCACGTCATCGGCCGTCGGCTCGAGCGCCGCGAACTTGACGAGGTCGCAGTGAACGAGGAATTGCGCGAGTATCGATTTCTTTTCCGTATCCACGTCGAGTCCGTCGCCCGCCTCAGCGAGGAACTCCTCGGTCGTCCTCTCAGGCGCCTTCAGCCCGAACCTGTCCTCGATATATGTACGCAGGATGTCAGAGACCCTGGCGGTAAACTCGGCGTATCTCTTTTCCTCCACCAGTTTCTCGGCAAGCAGTCTCTCGAGAAGGGCAAATGCCTTCTCGTGGGCCGGTACAGCCCGGGCCGCCACTTCCTTGAGCCTTTTTGACCGGCGCCAGAGCAGGAAGACTAACGCCGCGGCCGCCAGCAGGACCGCCGCGCCTATAAGCAGCGCCTTGCGATAATCGACCGGCAGCCGGACCGGACCCGTTATCTCCCTTATCTCCAGTCCCTCCTGGTCCTCAGGAAGGATCGAAGCGACCATCACGCGAATAGTGTCCGACTCGAGATAGTGAAGGGTGGTGTCGCCTTCCTCGTGGAAGGATATCGTCATCGGAGGTATCACATACTCGCCCGAGAGGAAGGGCTCGAGCTCGTAGGTCCTGCTCGTCACAACCGTCCCATCGTCGTCGAGACGGGGCGGGCCGCTCCTGTAATCGACTATCCCGAACTCCTCGAGCTTGTCGCCGAACCGCGGGAGCTCCGTTATGTAGCCGGCGCCTGCACGGGTCTCGACGAGAAGGTCGAGACGGTCCGCAATCGTCAGCTCTTTTCGGCTTACCGCCACGCGCAGGACGACCGGTCCGCGCGTAAAGTCGCGGTCGATCTCCCAGGTCTGCTCCGGGGCGGCCGATTCATCTCCATCGCAGGAGAAGATCATCGCTGAAGCGATGACCGCCAATGCGAGCAATGCGTATATTCGTAATCTCGGGGCCATAATATTACTGCTGCTCTTCCTTCTTCTCTCCGCCCGGTTTCCCGCCATGTATCACGACGTCGTAGCGCTCGATCAGTTTCTCGAGAAGGGCCGACTGCACAGCCATCTCTTTTTCCCTGCGGACAGCCGCGTATACCTGGTCCGACACCTCATCGAAAGGCGGGACCGCGCCACCTTCGAGGCCTGCCGCTCCGGCGAGTTTCGAGCCGTTCGCCCTGTACCACTCCCGCAGCTCATCTTCGGTGACTGAGACATATTCAGCGTACTCCCTCGCGAGTACCTGGCTCGTGAGCAGGTTGCGCTCTATACGCCTGGACATATCGGCGATCTCGGGGTCCTCGTGCAGATTCTCTTCCATCGCGTACCTGAACAGGATCTCCTCCGCGATGAGCCTCTCGAGCCACTGCCCGAGATCGGTCTCCTTCATCACCTCTTCAAACACCTTTTCGCGCCGGGCCCTGACCTGGTCGGCCGGCATCCCGGCCGCGGTCTGGGCGACCTGAGCGACGACCTCTGACTCGATCATAGCGAGAAGCATCTCTTTCGTTATCTTCTCGGCCCCTATCTCGGCAAGCACCTCGGCCCCGGGACCATCGTCAGCACCGATCGATGTCCGGGCTGCGATCTCCGAGCGCAGAGCCGAGAACTTCGCCAGCCTCGTCAGGCATCGCTCGGCCGCCATCGATATCTCCTGCTCGAGTTCCGGAGATCACCGCGGTCTGTTCGCTCCTGTAGTAGGCAGCCAGTGCCGACTCATAGTCTCCCGACTGTTCTCTCATCCGGCCGATGCGGTACAGGATACGAGCCCGCTCATCCTTTTCCGGCGCAGCTGCCTCTATATATTCGATCCATGTCTCCGCCGCGGCGCTGTACAGCTCCTGTTTCTCGAGCTTCAACGCTACTCTTTCGAGGACGACGGGGTCGCCGCCGCTACCGCCGATACTTCTGAAGAATTGCGCGATGTTCGGCGCGGCGAGGGCGATCAAGATCACGAGAAGGGCGATTATCAGCGCCGTTCTGTCCTTCTTTTCCCTTTTTACCGAATCGAGCGATAGCTTCAGATCGTCGGACATAATTTCCTCCATAAGATCAGTAACGTCTCTCCCTCGTGCGGAAGAACCTGACGAGATTCGGCACGTAATCACGGTCTGTCATGACCTCTATCTGGTCCACGCCCATGGAAGAGAAGAGCTCTCTGAAACGGTCCGACTGTTCCCTCCCAAGGCGTTCGTATTTCTTTCTGATTCCCGCGCTCCCCGTATCGACAAGGACTATCTCCCCAGTTTCGGCATCCTCCAGCTCGACCAGGCCGACATTGGGGAGGCTGACCTCTCTCGGATCGACGACGGTCACGGCGACAAGATCGTGCCGCTTCCCGATGACCCTCATCGGTTTCTCGAATCCCTCGGCCTGGAAGTCGGATACGAGGAAGACAACGGAGCGTTTCTTGGTGACCTTGCCGAGAAAGTCGAGCGCGCCCTCGATGTCGGTGCTGGCCTGACGCGGCTTGAAGTTCAACAGTTCCCTGATGACGCGCAGCACGTGCTGCGTCCCCTTTTTGGGCGGGATATACATCTCGATCTGGTCGGTGAATACGATCAGCCCGACCTTGTCGTTGTTCTTCACGGCGGAAAACGCGAGAAGGGAACAGAACTCGGCTGCGACCTCGTTCTTCAGCTTGCTGACCGAGCCGAACTCGCCCGAAGCGGACAGGTCGACCACGAACATCACCGTCAGTTCCCTCTCCTCCACGAATCTCTTAACGTACGGCGTGCCTGTACGCGCGGTGACATTCCAGTCGATCGTGCGGATCTCGTCGCCCGGCATGTACTCGCGGACCTCGTCGAACTCCATCCCCCGGCCGCGGAAGACACTCCCGTACTCGCCGGCAAGGACGTCATTGACGACCTTGCGCGTGTGATCTGCAGGATCCTTATCTTTTTAGCCAGTTCTTCAGATATCATGATCTCACCATCCAGGGAAACCTAGGGCACAGGGACGTTGTCGAATATCGCAGTGACGATATCTTCCGGCGTCTTCTCCTCCGCCTCGGCCTCGTAGGTGATGATGACCCTGTGCCGCAGGACATCCATCCCGATCGATTTGACGTCCTGGGGAGTGACGTACCCCCTGCCCTGCAGGAGGGCATGGGCCCGCGAAGCCATGGCGAGGAAGATCGTCGCCCTCGGAGAGGCGCCGTACTGGATCATCGAGGCGACATCCAGGCCGAATTCCTCCGGCGCTCTCGTCGCCTGGACGATACTGACGATGTAATCCTCGACCTTCTCGTCCATGTAGATCTCATCGGTAAGAGCCCGCAGGCGGAGGATGTCGGATGTCTCGATCACAGGCTCGACCGTCTATCTTCGTCGCCGATCCGGCCATCTTCGCGAGGATCTTCTTCTCCTCTTCCCTGTTCGGATATGTGACCTTTATCTTGAGCATGAACCTGTCGACCTGCGCCTCGGGCAGAGGATATGTCCCCTCCTGCTCGATCGGGTTCTGCGTCGCCAGCACCATGAAAGGATCGTCCAGCGGATGGCTCTCTTCGCCGATCGTGACCTGACGCTCCTGCATCGCCTCGAGCAGTGCGCTCTGAACCTTCGCCGGCGCCCTGTTGATCTCGTCGGCAAGGATGATGTTCGCGAAGACGGGGCCCTTCTTCGTGGTGAATTCCCCGCTGCGGGGGTTGTAGATCAGCGTACCGATCAGGTCGGCCGGAAGCAGGTCCGGGGTAAACTGTATCCGTCTTGAAGGACGCGTTGACCGAGCTCGGCCAGCGTCGTCACCGCCAGGGTCTTGGCCAGTCCGGGCACCCCCTCGATGAGGACGTGGTTATTGCACAGAAGCCCGATGAGCAGCCGCTCGATCATGTACTCCTGCCCGATGATGACCTTCTCGATCTCGCTTCTCACACCGGCAAGCACCCGGGACTCTTTTTCTACCTTCTCGCCTATCTTCTTTACGTCGATACTCATGCGGCCTGACCTCGCATTCTAAAACACCCTGCCCGGGCCATGAGGCCCGGATACGTTTTTATACGGATAATATGAGGCGTTTACCCCGAAGGTCAAATTAACGGATAACCCGCCTTCATTCAAGGGCAAACCTCTGTAACCGGGCGACTCTGCATGACCTTACACCGTGCATTCCGGACATGCCGCAGGACCGGCCGGCAACAGTCTGTTTATATGCCCGCGGATGGGCAAAGTTCCACCCGGAAGGGCTTAATCTGTCCGATGACTGTAACCGTTACCATCAGATATTGGCTGATACCCCCCTGTTGTGGTATAATTGACGAAACAACAACCGAAAGGTGGAACATTGAAAATCCTCAGGCACGTCCGTTCCGCGGCGTTATTCGCCGCGGTTTTCGCAACCGGGCTCTATTTCATCTCCTCACCGGCAGGGACGGAGACAGAGCAGAACCGGATCGACCGGATCAACAGAGAGATCAGAGAAAAAGGGCTCCACTGGACGGCAGGCACCACTCCTGTCTCCAATCTCACGCAGGAGGAGAAAAAGGTCCTTTGCGGACACATACCGCCTCTGGCCTCCGAGACATCATCCCTTCCCGTTATCAAGGCTCCTGAAGGGGCTGCATACGATCCGGTCTTCGACTGGCGGACGATGAACGGCACTACGCCCGCGAAGAACCAGGGAAGCTGCGGATCGTGCTGGGATTTCGCCGCTATCGGCCAGCTCGAAGGGCACGTAAAGATATACGAGGACCGTGAGGAGGACCTCTCCGAGCAGCAGATCATGGACTGTAATTCCGGAGACAGGGGATGCGACGGCGGATGGGCCGGCTACGCCTATGAAGTGATGCTCGGTTACGGAAGCGTCAGCGAAGTCTGCTATCCCTACATGGAAAACGATGGATTTCCCTGCACCGAGACCTCGTGCGAGGCTATCGCCACTATCTCGACCTACTACTATGTCGGCAACCAGGTCGACGACATCAAGGAAGCCCTCCTGAGCGGGCCGGTCTACGCCAGCCTGGACATCGTGGACAGGTTCTATGACTACATACAGGGCTGTTTCAGCTGGGAAGACGAGGTCACCGGGGCTCACGCCGTCACTATTGTCGGATGGGACGACACCCAGTGCGGCGGCGAGGGCGCCTGGATCATCAAGAACAGCTGGGGACTTGGCTGGGGACAGGATGGATTCGGCTATATCAAGTTCGGCAATAACCGCATTAACAACGGTGTTTACCAGGTCGTATACGAACTGGCTGATGTTTATGTCGACCTGATCGCTCCGGCCGGCGGGGAATCACTCCCGGTGGGTGAAGATTTCGAGATCCAGTGGACGACCGACCGCGCCACACCCGATTCGATCAGCATCCTGCTGAGTGTCAACAGCGGAGACTCATACGATTATACGATCGCCTCGGGGCTCATCGGCCTGGAGACATCATACATCTGGACGGTCAACGACCTCCCCGTATCGACATCGAGGATCAAGATCGTAGCCTGGTACGGCGGGGCAGTCGGCGGACACGATTTTACCGAAACCGATTTCCAGATCCTCGGCGATCCGTACCGGTACGTCTCTACGACAGGCGGGAATATATTCCCGTATTCCACTCCTGCCTGGGCGGCCCTGTCAATACAGGACGCTGTCGACGTAGCGAGTGACGGCGATTCGATCATGATCGAGACCGGTACGTACAACGAGGATGTGGCCGTTCAGAGTCCCGTATACATCCTGGGAGGATGGGACGTCGGCTTCACGACGCGTGATCCGGATACCTACCCCTCGACGATCAACTGCGATCGGGAGCCCTGTCTCCTTCATACTTGTCCCCGGCGATGGAAGCGGCATCGAAGGATGCATCATAACCGGCGGAACAGGAACCTTCGCCAACCTGCCCGATAACGGTATTTACGGCGGCGGAATATTCTCCTACGATGCTTCACCGCTTATCAAGGACAACACGATAAACGCCTGCGGATACGTCAACGTCACGCAGTACAGCGCTGGAGGCGGCATCTGCTGTTATCTCGGGGATGTCGAGATCATCGGCAACACGATCAACAACTGCGTCGCCCAGAGCGGCGGCGGGATATACCTCTACCAGGTAACGGCGACGTTGACAGGCAACACTGTCACCGGATCGCAGCCGAACGCGGAGTTCACCGGCACTCGTTATGGCGGAGGGATCTGCTCGCGCAACGCGGAAGTGACTATGTCCGGAAATGTCATCACGGCGAATACCGGCTTCGT
Organism: Candidatus Krumholzibacteriia bacterium; assembly: GCA_963836185.1. Taxonomy (GTDB): domain Bacteria; phylum Krumholzibacteriota; class Krumholzibacteriia; order Krumholzibacteriales; family Krumholzibacteriaceae; genus JAUWCL01. Next base: position 713,822 of record CAWIIQ010000001.1, on the reverse strand, counting down.
GTCCGGCGCCGGGATATACTCTCACTTCGGGTCCCTTTCCCTCGACGGAGATACGATCGCCTCAAACGAATGCTCGTCATCCGGAGGCGGGATAACGAGCGAAAGGTCAGCCCTCTCCATAAGCCACGCGGTGATCACGGATAACTCTGCCAGCAGCGGCGGAGCCATATTTCACAAGGCCGCAGCGTTTGACATGAACAATTCCCTGGTAGCGCACAATACGGCAACTCTGGTCAGCGGAGGCATTTCCGCCGACAGCTGCTGGGGCATATTCGAGAACAATACGATCGACAGCAACAGCGGCCTCTATGCCGGCGGCAACCTGATGCTGAGCAATGCGCAGGGATTCACGATCAGAAACAACAACTTAACCAGCGGTTCTCCGAGCGGATTCCATCCGACGACTACCGACAACATCACCTACACGTACAACAACGCGTACAACAACTCCGGCGCCGACGTTATCGGGATAATCCCCGACGCGACGAACATAAGCGCCGATCCGCTATACGTCGATCTGCCGGGAGCGGACTATCACCTCGGACTGTTCTCTCCCGGGATAGACAGAGGCGATCCGGGCGGAGGGGATGATCCGGACGGTTCCAGAGCGGATATAGGGATGTTCGGGGGACCTAACACCCTCTGGCTGCAGCCCGATTTCGTCCAGAACTGCGACGCGGCAGCCTCAGGCGATACCGCCATCTCCGTTTCCTGGCTCATGCTTCCGATCCCTGACGGTGACTATTTCGCAGTCTTCGGCGATACGGCATCGGGATTCGATACCGATGCGGAGCATCTTCTCGGCACGGTCCCGAACACGCTGAACAGTTTCGCTCACCACCCTGTCGAAGGGTGCTGGTACTACAAGGTATGTGCCGTCGACATCTCAGGGTACTCAGGCGGCTACTCGAGCGAGGTGACTGCCTGCGCAGATGGAGCCGACACAGAGGATCCTGTCGTCACAATCGTCTACCCCGACGGAGGAGAGGTCTTCACGGCGGGAGATCCGATCGAGATCCAGTGGATCGCGACCGACGATACCGGGGTCGATTCGGTGACGATAGCCTGCTCGCTCAACGGCGGGACCGACTGGACGGTGCTCGCCTCAGGCGAGCCGAACGACTCCTCATACACGTGGGACGTACCGATCGAGACAGATGGATCAGACTCCTGCCTCGTCCGTGTCACGGCGTACGATCCTTCGCTCAACGAAGGCTCGGGACAGAGCGGTGACTATTTCACGATCCAGGAATATGTGACGGACGCGGAGGAGATACCGCTCGCGACAGCGCTGCATCAGAATTATCCCAACCCGTTCAACGGCCATACGACGATCTCATACTCGCTCGATAAGCCTCAGCACGTGAATGTCCGTATATACGATACGGCGGGACGGCTCGTGCGCACACTCGAAGACAGGGACCGCGGCGCCGGCACCTGGCAGGTAGTCTGGAACGGACGCGACGACGCGTCGAGGCCCGTAGCATCGGGTATCTATTTCATGAGGATGCAGGCGGGTGACTACGGCAAGTCGCGCAAGATAGTCTACCTGAGATAGGCTGCGGTGAGCTGAAACTGTTGTGAAATGACAATTGCGGGGGCCGGATATCCCATCCGGCCCTTTTTCATGAGATCGGTCCCCGCTCACCAGGGATATCCGTGAATTCTCCCGAATCTATTACCTCGATTATATTCCGGACGACCGACCGCACATCCTGGAAGGTCGAATACAAGGGTGACGGAGCGATCCTGATTACATCGGGCGGCCTGAAATCGGTGACCAGGCCCCGCCTGACGAGCGCTTCCTTGATCCTGAGCGCATCCGTGCGGCGGGATATCGCGACATGACCTCCCCTGCGGCCTTCCTCCCTCGGCGTGACTATGTGGAAGGAAAATGGCTCCTTTGACAGTAGTTCATCGACCAGAAACATCAGGTATGAAGTCAGCCTGAGCGATCTCTCCCTGACAGCCTCTATGCCGTACTCCCCGATAACGGAAAGGGCGCCCTCAACAGCAGCAGCGCCGAGAATGCCGGGCGACGAGACCTGCCAGCCGCCGGCGCACCGGGCATGTTCGAAATCGAGGTCGAGATCGAACTGCTTTTCCTTGACGCAGCCGAACCACCCGGCAAGGCCGGGGACCGTGTTGAAATGTTTCCTGTTAAGGTAGATGAACGCAGGCGCGCCGGGGCCGCCGCAGAGATACTTGTACCCGCACCATACCGCGAAATCGATATCCCACTCATCGAACCTGTGCGGCACGACACCTGCCGAATGGGAACAGTCGAATCCGATAAGGATCCCGCGCTCATGCGCCGCCGCCGTCAAACGCTCGATGTCGAGAAGCTGCCCGCTTCTGAACAGGACCGATGACAGGTGGACAAGCGCCGTCTCGTCGGACATGGCGGCGATAATATCATCCTCATGGACGATACCTTCCTCATCTCCCCCTATCAGGACCAGATGGTCCCTCCAGTCAAGGCCTCGAAGTTCCATCTGGCTTTTCAGGGCGTATATGTCAGTAGGAAACTCGAGGGATGATGCGATTATCTTCGTCCGTTGTTCATCCGGCCTGTACAAGGTACTTACGAGTGAATGGATATTGTATGTCGTCGTGCCGGTGCAGATGACCTCATCGGCCCCGGCGCCGACAAGCGGAGCTGCCGATTCGCCGATGCGCTCGGCAAGCCAGAACCATGGCGGCTTCCCTCCGAGCCAGCCGCCGATCCCCATCTCGCGCCACTCATCCAACACCCGGCCGACAGACTCTCCGGGCGGCCACGGGCATCAAACCGAGAGAATTGCCGAGCATGTAGACTGTGCCCTCGGGAATGTCGAATTCCGCGCGTACAGCTGACATCGGGTCGGCCGCGTCGAAACCGGCCGCGTAATCCTCGTCTGTTCTGAATGGGGAATCGTCCATCGAACGGTTCAATCCTTTACACGCGCTATCAGCAGGGTAAGGTCGTCCTTGCGCTCCATACCATTCATGAATCCCTCTACCTCGGAAGCGAGAAGATCCACCATCTTGCCGATATCCATGCCATGGTTACGCTTTACGAACTCCTCCACCCTCTCCTCATCGTACATGTCGCCCTCAGGATTCTCCGCCTCGCTGAGACCATCGGTGTAGAGGAAAAGAAGATCTCCCTTGTCGAGCTTTATCGATTCCTGTTCGTACGTCATGTCGGCCAGCGCCCCGAGGATAAGTCCTCCGCTCTCCAGGAGCGTCAGGGTCCCATCCTTTTTGACCAGCAAGGGAGGATTGTGCCCCGCGTTTACATAGTCGAACCGGCCTGTCGAATGATCGTAGACCCCGGCGAGGAATGTGATGAACTGGTGGGCCTGCGTATTATCGAAAATGAGGTCGTTTATCTGCTCTATCATCGTCTTGAGGTCCGAGCCGATCTTCACCGCGGTCCTGATCGAGGCCTGAAGATTCGACATAAGCATCGCCGCGCCGGCGCCCTTTCCCGAGACATCCCCGATCGCGAGAACGGTCCTGTCATCATCGAGATTGATCACGTCGAAGTAATCCCCCGCCACTTCGAGGCAGGAGAGGCTAGTGCCGAAGACCTCGAGCCCAGGGGTCTCAGGCATCGTAGCGGGAAGCAGGCCCTCCTGGACCTTGCGGGCCATGGAGAGCTCGTTCTCCATCCTCTGCTTCTCGACATTCTCTTCGAGAAGCCTGAGGTTCTCCCCGGCAACGGCCACCTGGAATGAGAGCGAGCGGAGCAGCTCGACATCGGCTGCCTCGAAATCCTGCCGTGTCCTCTTCATGCCGATTGCGAGAAAACCGATCATTTTATTCCTGCTGGCCAGCGGAAGCGCGACGGCGACATCATGTTCCACGAGCCATTCTCGTTCCTGCGGGGTCAGATGCACCGTTCCGGTCGCCAGTATCTCATCGACCATCATCGGACGGTCCTCGAACTCCGAGAGAGTGACGGCGAATGCGCTCTCAGGCATGAACGGGGTCTCCTCCCCGCCCCGAAGGAGCATAAGGCGGTCGTCACCAGCGTTGAGGACTGTCATCACCGAATCTACATTGAGAATGTCAGCGAGTCTCACCTCGAGTTCACTCCAGAACGTGTTCCGGTCGGAGACGGCAAGCGCGTTAGAGAGGAAATCCCGAAGCATATTCTTAAGCTGCGTCCTCTCCGGATAGATCCTTCTTTCCAGGAGGCCCTGCATCCTCTTCTGCGCCGGCGTGAACCCGACAGCGAGAACGAGTGCGAGCGCCGGGATGACCGCCTGGTTATCCGTACCGATCTTCGAGAGAATGAAACCGCTCAGACTGTAGAGTATCGCAAAAAAGACAAGAAGCAGAGCCGCCGTTATCGCAATGCGTCTCGTCCCTCTCTTGATCTTCCCCTCCACCTCGAGGAGCCTGTACTTGCCGAAGGCGTAAATGAAAGATAGCGGCGAAAGGAGCAGCCCTAGAAAGACGAACACGAATGTGCCCATGATAAAGGATGCCCCCTGGTTGATGAACCAGGACCTGAAAAGAAGGAACAGTCCAAGCACCAGGAAAAATCCGAATATACCCGTACCCGTCCCCCAGAGCACGAGGCGAGTCTGCCTCTTCTCGAGCAGGTCCTTTGTCCTGCGGTTCCGGACGATAAGAAATCCGAAGCCGGCAAATACCTGCAGAACTGCCAGGATCCCGAAGATCGCTCCGATGACTTCAAGGCGCAGAAGATAACTCAATGCGGCAAGAATTATCAGCGGTCCATAGATGAGAAGATGTGAAAGCAGAGGATGCCTGACAACGAACTTGCGTGGCGTGGGAAAAAGGATCTGTAGATTGAGCCAGAACGCCCCGATAAACCCGATCAGAATCGACATGAACATCACAAGATGCTCCATCAACGGAATCTGCATCACGGGAATATGCTCGTAGCCGAACCCGAACGCGGTGACCAGCATCGATGCCATCGAGAAACAGAATAGAGCGAGGGCCCTGACAGCCCCCGAATCGGGCTGCTTGATGAAAGCCCAGAAACCAGTGGCGACAAATGCAATCCAGATCACGGCCCTGAGAATGAACAGCGCGAAGACAATCCAGAACATTGTTTCCGGGACCGGGACGGTGACGACAGTCGTCCTCAGTGTATCTCCGGCCGAGTTCATGTAGAGGAGATCCAGTTCGTTCCCCACAGGCTTCAGATTCGTCTCTCTTATAAGGAGGTCGAATGTAGCGCGAGTGCCATTTACCATCAGCAGTGAATCCCCTACCTCCGGTATAGGAGGTCCCGCGAAATCCCTCTCGTCGGCTTCCATGAATACCAGTGTGGAGTCACCCTCGAATCTGAAAGAGCTGTGCAACTCCCCGCCATTGTGCCACTGCTTCAGCCGATAGGTATGCTGGGTCGAACGCAGCCCCGCCGCGAGCAGCACGGCGATGCCGATAACGGGGACCAGTATCTTGATGATCTTCGATATCATGATTACATCGGATACTACACCACGAAAGCTGAACTATTCAAAGATAATTAACCGATCGTGACCATCAGGATTCCGGCCAGGGCGAGGACAAGGGCTGCTATCTTCCGTTTTGTCAGGGGCTCCTTGAGGAATATCGTCGCGAGGATGATGATATGTATCGAGCTGGTCTGGTTGAGGATCGCCGCAGTGCCTGCCTGTGTGTACTTCATCCCCGCTATCCAGAATATCAGCGAGAGGAACGAACCGATAACGGTCCCCGGGATCATGTATTTCCAGGATGACATCGGCCTGAAGTTCGAAAAGATCTTCTTTCTCGATGGCAGAAGGAGGGCTACCGGCAGCATGGCGAGGAAACATCCGATCTGTCGCACCGCCGTCGCCCACAGCACCGGCGAATGGTTCAATACCGGCTTGGCGATTACGATCCCTATACCGAGGGTCACCATCGAGAGAACACCCCACATGATGCCGAATGCCAGCTGACGCTTCGTGGCGCCGGGCGGCGGATCGTGCCTGGTGGCTATAAAGATCCCGAGCAGGACGGCGCCCATACCGGCAAGCTGCCACGGCCCGAGCTTCTCGCCTATAAGAAGCCAGGCGAAGAAGACTATCGAGGGGGAGTAAAGACCATCGACGATCGCGTTCAGGCCGGCGCCCACGCGGTTGAGACACATATGGAAAAGCGTATCGGAGACCGCGATGGCGATGACCCCGCTCGCGATGAGGATAAGGTAGTCTTTCAGGGGGGCCACTCCGAATATCGGTTCTCGGATGATGATGAACATCAGAACGAAGAGCAGCGACGACACGGCGACCCTGAAGAAATTGAGGGCAAAAGGCGGGACCTTCTCACCCGATTTCTTGAACAGGATCACTGCGATAGACCAGGTGACCGCAGTCGATAGTGCGAATATCTCTCCCAATCCGTCTCCTGGAAAAGAAGGGCGGGGAAACGATAAGCCTCCCCGCCCGAAAAGTGCCTTTACGGCATCCACCGCTGAGGCATGGAACGGTTACTGTATCGTCAGCTCCCCGAGCAGCTCGTAGGCTCCGGAGTACTTGTCGAGGACGAACAGTATGTAGCGCGACTCGACACTGATGCACCTGTTAAGTTCTGAGTTGAACAGGTAATCGGCCGAGATACTTTCCCAGTTGCCGTCGAAAGCGGCGCCGACGCACTCGCCCTTGCCGTTGATGATCGGGCTTCCCGAGTTACCGCCAGTGATATCACAGGTCGATGTGAAAGCGATCGGCACATCGACAAGGCAGTCATGCTCGTACTTTCCGAAGTCTTTCTTCTCCCACAGCTTGACGAGCTTTTCGGGACAGTCGAACGGCTCTTCGCCGGTATTCTTCTCTATCGCGCCGCGCAGGAAGGTTATGCAGTTGTAGTTGACCGCGTCAGCCGGGCTGTAGCCCTTGACCGTGCCGTATGTAAGGCGCATCGTGCTGTTGGCGTCTGGATAGAAGGCGCCGCCCTTCCACTCCCTCATACCCTCGATCAGCAGGGGCCGGACGGCCGAGATGTTGCCGCCGAACTCCTCGTCGTTGTCCTGGATCTCCTTGACCTCAGGATACATCTTTGCGTAGAAGTCGATGAACGTATCACCCTCCTTCATCAACTCCTCGCGCGAGAGATCGAACATCCTCATACGTTCTTCGGCGTTATAGAGCTTCGTTCCGGCGTAGAGATCGTCGACCAAAGCGTCGACCTTCTCTTCATCCGAGCCGGAATACGGGGCAAGGACCTCGTCGAAAGCCTTGATGTGCTGGCTCTCGGGAAGTGCGAGAGACTGGAGCATGAAATACTTGAGGAACTGCTTGTCGACTCCCTCGTCGTACGACATGTCGATCATCTGCAGGCGCTGTTTGACGCGGGGAATCGCGCGATCCATGAATTCGGGATCACGGTCCATATCGTCCTTGGCCTTCTCCTCGGTCCAGCGGTATATCGTTCCAGAGGCGCTTATCATCTGGTTCATAAAACCGGTGAACCGCATGATGACCTGCTTGTCACGGGTCAGAGCCAGCTCTTCGTACAACTTATCGATCGTCGGAAGGACGTTGCCGTACTTCTTTTTGCGTTTCTTGTCGGCGTTCACCCATTCGGTGAATTCCTTCTCCTCTTCGATCTTCCTCTCGAGCAGGCCGGCCTTCTCGAAGCCCTCGATCTGACCCTCATAGTTCTTCATCGAGTTGTTGAGCATAGCGTCGAACCTGGCCATCTTGATCTTTACGCCGGGATCCTTTTCGCCTGCCGCATTCATTATGTCGAGAAGTTCACCGAACAGCTTGACGCGGCCGGGGAATCGCCAGTTCTGCGACCATGCAGTCGAGGTCGCCGAGCGGTAACGCATCGTCTGGCCGGGGAAGCCGATGATCATCGTGAAATCGTCCTTCTCGACGCCGTCGAGCGACATCGGAAGGTGAACTGCCGGCTCGTAAGGCACATTGTTCTCTGAATAATCGGCAGAGCTGCCGTCGGGAGCGACATAAGCCCTCAGGAACGAGAAATCACCGGTATGACGGGGCCACATCCAGTTGTCGATGTCGCCGCCGTAATTTCCTATCGATTTCGGGGGGGCATAGACGAGGCGGATGTCCTTGATCGTGAAGTAGGTGAACATCTTGTACTGCATGCCGCCGAAGAAGCTGGCGATCGTCACGCGCACGTCCTTGCCCTCTTCAGCCTCGGCCGTGATCTTCTTGGTCTCTTCCTCTATCGCTTCGTAGCGCTTGGCGCCCTTCTTGCCCTTGGCCTTCTTCAGAATCCTGTCCGAGACGTCCTCGATCGATATCAGTACGCGGGCCTCGTAGCCATGCGCCTGGATCTCGGTCGCGGATCTGTCGGCGTAGAAACCGTCCCTGATATAGTTATTCTCCTCGGAGCTCGCTCTCTGGAGGGCACCGAAGGCAACGTGATGATTTGTAAGTATCAGTCCGTACGGAGATACAAACGAGCCTGTGCCTCCGCCCAGATTGACGATAGCGTAGGCGATGCCCTCGCCGCCGGGCGAGAAGATCTCCTCCTGCGAGAGCTCAAGTCCGAGCTCCCGCATGCTGGCGAACAGCTCAGCGTCGAACTTGTCGAGCTGCCACATGCCTTCCTCGGCAGAAGCGGCCGTCGATAGCAGCATAATTGCCGCCATGACGATAAATGCCCTGAACTTCATGAAGTTACCCCTTTCAATAAGGATAAGGTGTTAAATCGCAGATTCCTGATACGTGATAGCAAGGTATAAGGATGCACCTGTTATGTCAAGAAGCCCGGCGGTACCTGGGTCACCAGATCGATTTGAGGTAGATCACAGCCTCATCGACAGTCTCGAATATCTTCATTATGAATTTCAGATTGGTGACCTTGAAAATATTGTCGAGCCTTGCCGCGCTGTTTACTACCACTAGTTCCGCCTCCTCCTTCTGCGCCATCGTCCAGGCGGAGACGAGGATCCCTATGCCGGTGCTGTTCGACCACTGAAGCTTTGAGAGGTCGAGGATGATCTTCTTCTTGTCCTCAATGAGCAGATTTTCGACCTCCGCCCACAGATCGTAATCGTCGTGCTCGCCGACGAGCTTGCGATCACCGAGGTCGATCACGGCTATGCCGTCAATAAAAGCGGTCTCTATCTTTCCCAAAATCTCTCTCCGTACCAGGGCCTATGGTCACGACAGGATATCACCAGTCACCTGCAGGCGCCATAAAAAATCATACGTATATATTTTTCAATAGTTTCAGCGGCGCTCGATCTCTAGAAACTCGACAGGAGCTCCATTATCCACGATAAAGGCCACCCGGACGCCCTCAGATGGGCTGTTCGGTTCTACTATGACCTCCCTGCCCTCGATCTCCTTCTCCAGATCATCCACCTCGAACGCTATATGGGGCACTCTCCTGATCAGTTCGTGCACGGTGCTGTCGGGCTCGAACCTCATCCATTCTATTTTGTACGGGCTCTCCTCGTATCCAGAGACATACATCCCGTACTTCTCGAGATATCTCTCCCCGTCTCTCGGGATACCTGTCGGTATTCCGATATGATGGTATTTAAGCATTCCTTCTCCCGTATCAATGGATTATTTCGGGGGCAGCGTCTTCACAAACTGTTTCGCTTCCTCGAGCCATTCACGAAGCTCGCCGTCGTCCTTTACCGCCGGCGCCTCCGAACATCAACCTCTTCCCCGTCTTCTTCCAGGGCGAGACGATCCCGGTTATCCGCTCGTCGAGTTTTTCGTCATACGCCATATTCAGTCCTGCTCCATATACGCGGCCCTGCTCTTCAACTCGAATCTGTATACGGTGCTGTAATCGAGCTCGGTGCAGATGTAGACTTCCCGTTTCGCCAGATCGAATACGGCCGACCAGTGAGTGCTCACCCGCTGTTTCCTTCCGTCGAGATAATAACTCACATTCTTCTGGCTGGCGCCGCGGAGCATATCCATACCGTACTGCCAGGTCATCGGCCCTGAATGGTCCCTGATATCGTCGTCGATGGAGCAGTACCTCGAGCAGTTCTTTCTGCGCTCGATGTCCGATGTCCCTGTCAGGGCGACATTCGTCACAACCTGCGAATCATCCCCGTTGCCCACGACATGCATCCTTCCATCCTTCCACTCGAGGACGACGGACCTCCCGTCCGGTCCCGCTATGAAGATATGATGCGTGATTATATCGCGCCCATTGTCGAAGACGTTATATTTCGAGACGATTCTGACTGCCTCGTCTACATCGCCGGCATGATCGAGTATCTCCCTGATAATGAGTATGAGATAGCGAGGGCTGTTACAGCTGAGCTGCTCTACCTTCCTGCGGTTGATGCTGGCGAGACCCACAGCCACACCTTTCTCGTTCATCCCCTCTATCGATATGACAGGTCCGTTGAGAAGCATCCGGACATCCTGCGTGTCATAGGGATCGAATTCTTTCTCCGGAGTGAATCCCAGCTCCATTATCGGAACGAACGCTATCGAGGCATACCCGTTATCGGGGAAAAAGTAGCCGACGAGCAGTTCCCTCGACTTGTCCATGACATTATCGAAATTCCTGCCGAATAGCGCCCCGCCCCCGTCATCGTAGTAGGAGTACATGCTGCAGTGCAGTGAATCCGACTCAGCCCTCTCCCGCGCTTCCAGCATCAGCATGATCTGGCCGTGCTGCATCCCGGCCATCCTGTCGAAGTCACCCTGGTAGGTCATCGTGTAGATCCTGCCATTGACCTGGAAGCTTTCGAGCATCGCCTCGAAATCGAGGGCCTCGCCTTCAGTCCGGTCGAGAGCCGACTTGTCAATGACCGGCTCGACATCTATGACCTCGACGTACCTCTCGCCCGAACATGAAGTGACCGAGAGCAGGATCAGGCAGACAGCCAATTTTCTGATATTCATAATTTCTCCTGTCATAGAATCATTTGCCGCAACGATTCTAATTACGCAGCCTGCCATATTCAATCCATTTCCCGATTCCGGCATATGCGGAATCGGGTCTTGAAATTGCCGCAGGACTATGATAATATTCCGGTTGTCACTGGACTCCATATAACATCCGCAACTACCCGCCCCGCCGGAACTGGGGTTGTATGAAGAAATCGATTCTTTTTCTTCTGTTTTTCCATATTCTCAGGAACTGTAATGAACGCAAGGAGGCCAGTAATGTTTAAGTTTATCCTGTGCCTGACAATAGCCATGATGCCGCTTATCACCGCATGCAACGTAACTGACTCGGGGACGGAAGATCTGGAGTCCCTGAACTCGATCACAGGCATGGAAGTGCTGTACGGCAAAGGCGAAGGGTCCTGTGACCCGGGACAAAGCGAATATTATCCTCTCGACACAGGAAATTCCTGGGCCTACACAGGCGAAAGATCGATGTCTATCGGAGATTATGAGTCTTTCCACGCATCGGTCCGGGAGATGAGATCTATCACAGGCACGGAAGAGTTGTTCGGAAGAGAATATTTTGTCGAAGAGCAGGTAAATATCATCAGTACTGGAATCGATCCTGATGATACGATGACATACTGGATTCGATACCGGCAGGACCGGGTGGGGCTTTATAATGCGGATGTCTCGACAAACGACCCTCCAGGCGAGGATCCGGGCCTGGCCCTCTCCCGGTGGGATGCACTCAGGCAGAGATCGATCGAAAATCTGGCATCAGTCGACAGACAGGCCGCCGAAAGAGCGATGATCGAGCATTTTGACAAGATAGATGCCGTTAACTGTCTCCTGGGACGAGGGAACGGTCCGGCCAAGCTGGCAGGCCCTCCAGGCGGAATCCTCCCCGACGAGATCCAGCGCCTCAAGTACCCGCTGCACCCCAGGCAGGAATGGGTCATCAGGGATACCCCACTGTTCTATTCGGTCGTCGAGAAACATGATGTCCTCGACCTGCCGGCGGGAAAGATGAAAGGCTGGAAGATCAGGGTGTACAATGAGTTCCTGGGCGACAATGACGCGGTCTATCTCTGGTATGGACGGACTGGTTTTCTGGGCATGGCTGTTCATCTCGAAACAGCAATGGATGGTGTATCCGGAGCCGTCATATCCGACGAGGACCTTTTCCTCGAGAGCTATGACCTCGAAGATAAGAACGGTAAGGAAGACGAGAAAGAAGACGGTAAAAAGACCGTATCGGACGAAAGGGAACTTACGGCTCGCTGAAATACCGTTTTATCCGGTCACAAGAACCTTAGCGCCTCGGATCTTTCGCTGCTTGAGTTCGATCAGCGCCCTGTTGGCATCCTCCAGTGAATAGAACTCCGTCTCCGGCCTGATCGGGATCTCAGCGGCAAGTTCGAGGAACTCCGCGATGTCACTACCCGCCACGTTGGCTACGCTCTTTATCTCTTTTTCCATCCAGAGATGCTCAACGTAGTCGATGTTCAGGAGATGATCCTTGTCGCGGTCCTCCTTGCGAATCGCGTTTATCACGAGCCTGCCGCCAGGCGCGAGATTCCTCAGCGCCTCGATGACCGGCTTCCAGACCGGAGTCGTATCGATGATGGCATCGAGCTTCTCCGGAGATGTGTCGTCCGTGTCTCCCGCCCATACAGCGCCGAGCTCAATGGCGAATTCCCTTTCGCCGGGACTCCTCGCGAAGACGTATACATCCATACCTGGATACCTGTGCCTGACCATCTTGAGAACGAGATGGCCCGAGGCGCCGAACCCTGTCAGGCCGAGTCTCTGTGTTCCGCTGATACCGGTGAGGTTCATCGAACGGTATCCTATAGCTCCCGCGCAAAGCAGCGGAGCAGCCTCTATGTCCGAGAATATCTCCGGGACAGGGAAAGCATGGGATTCGGGTACTGTCATCATCTCGGCGTATCCGCCATCGACGTCACGGCCCGTGGCCCGGAAATCCGCACAGAGGTTCTCCTGTCCGGATGAGCAGAGATTGCACCTGCCGCATGCCGAATGGATCCAGCCAACGCCGATCCTGTCTCCGGGCTTGAATCTCTCCGCGCCGGGACCGTTCTTCTCGACCATGCCGACTACCTGGTGCCCCGGGACTATCGGCAGAACCGGAGGAGGCGTCCTCCCTTCTATCTCGTCGAGTTCGGTATGGCATACACCGCAGGCCGATACTCTGACAAGGATCTCACCTTTTCCGGGAACAGGGTCCTGCAGCTCGACAAGCCGCAGCGGCTCGGCGTTTTCTTCCAGGTCGTATATCTTCTCGAGGATCATTGCCTTCATTCACTGCCTCCTGTCGCTCTTCACATACTATACTCCTGCCCGGTATTCTGTTCAACGGATTGAACACTTGATTTTCACAGCCGGATGGGGAAACTTAGTCGCACATGGAAAGATTCTACTGATGCAGGGGGGACAAAATGCCGATGCTCGACGATGAAGCGAGAAAACAGCTCGCCGAGATACTCTCGAAGATGCAGGACGATGTGGAACTGGTGATGTTCACACAGGAGATCGAGTGCGAGAGCTGCTCCGATACGAGGGCCTTCATCGAGGAGTTCGGCGAGATCTCAGACAAGACCAGGGTGACTGTGCTGAATTTCGCAGAAGAACGGTCACGGGCCGATGAGCTGGGCGTCGACAAGATCCCCGCAATCGTAGTCCTGGACAAGGACGGCACGAATACCGGCGTGAAGTTTTACGGCATCCCGGCCGGGTATGAGATCAACTCACTGACCCACGCGGTCCTCGCCGTCTCCGGGGAAAAAGAAGATATGCCTGGAGATATCCTCGAACGGATAAAGAAGATCGACAGGGACGTCCACATCGAGGTCTTCATCGGACTGACCTGTCCCTACTGCCCTCCCGCTGTAGCGACATCGAACATGCTGGCTATCGAGAACGAACGTATAAGCTCGGATATGATCGAGGGCTCTACCTTCCCCCATCTTCTGCTCAAGCACAATATCATGGGAGTCCCGGCCATCGTGATCGACGACAAGACAGTACTCTCGGGTGCCCAGCCGATAGAGAAGATGCTGGACGCCATAGAAGGATCATAAAGATCCGGGAGCCCTGTTTTTCTTTCCCGTGATCCCCAGTACCCGCAGAAGTACGAGCGCGTATACCAGCACCAGGATCGCCGAGACGCCCCCTCCGCGCAGTGCCGCAGTATACTCGCCCTCTCCGATGTTCGTTCCGATGAAGGCGGCGGTGAACCCGGCGAAGAATATCCAGATAACGAGGAGAAGCCACTTCCACCATTTCATCGCCGCGCCTTTTGTCTTCAGCCATGAGCGCAGAGCAATTAACAGAACGATGAAAAGAATTCCCTCGATAAACCAGAAAAGACCGCTGGTAAAAAATCCCATATCACAGATCTCCCTTTAGAGGTCGATAAAATCTTCGGCTTTCAGCCACCAGGGCGCATCCCTGTACGATGCGTTGTAACCACCCATCGAGGGCATATAATATTCCTTCGCGTCGTGTCCGGGAAAGAGGACCTTCTGCATCGCCGTCAGCGCCTGATGAGACAGCCCGGTCGGATCGTTCGAGGAAACCTTGAGCGCGGTCCTGTGGAGCCAGTTCGATTTTCTCGAGTAGGGACAAACTGCCACGCATATCCTGCAGCCGATATTTCCGAGATTCGAGTACCAGAAGTTATGGCACTTCGATCTGTCGACCTTCCAGCGCCTGTAGCCGCGGACCTCGACTTCGGTATCAAACGAGATCGCACCGCTCGGACACTGCTCAGCGCAGATCTTGCATGTCTTGCAGAAATCTTTTACGCCGAATCGAATCGGCCTGTCCGTTTCCATCGGAATATTCGTCGTGACGACTGCCGGCCTGAAGTTAGAACCGAGCTCCGGCGTGATGAGGACCCCGTGGCGCCCCTGCTCGCCCAGACCGGCATCGATCGCGATGGGCGGTACCATCAGGTCGTAATCCATTCCAGGGGTATGGGGCCGTGCCGGATAGCCGAGCAGCCTGATGAAGGCGGCCAGCCGGTAGGCCACGATCCTCGATTTAGAATAGGCGTCGTGCGACGCTCCATAGTTCGGGTTGGCGTAGAACGGATCCCACGACATCGGCGTGCCGACGACGATCGCGTACTTCCAGTGTTTCGGGACCTCGAGGGGCTTGTCCTCCTCGAACCCACGCCCCCTCATCGGATACTTGTAGACCCAGTCGGGATTGAGCTCGGTGATCCCCGTAAGAACGGATCCGAACTGGTAGGACATCTGCCTGAGGAGCTTCGATGTCATGGCGGGCGATTTCATCCTGTACGGTTCGTCGGGGTAGCCGAATCCCTCGCCCTTTGGAAAGTCGGAGACATCCGGCGGCTCGCTGATACCCTCAGGCCAGACTTCGCTCATCGCGTGGGACCAGGCCTCGGCAAGTATGAACCTGTCACCGTACTCACTGTTATCCTTCCGCCTGGCGGGATAGATCTCTTTTCGCAGCCTCAGATCTTCTTCGAGGTCCCGGGGGTTCTCCTCATAATAGTCCCTGATAACAGGATCGAGTCCCTCCAGCCCCGTTTCATCGTTCCATGTCCTCATCAGCTTCGGGACCCTCGCGAATATCACACCTGTTCTCGCATCCACTCTGCTCGTGGGACCGACCCTGTTGTGGACCTCTCCCGTTACGGCGTGCTTCTCACGGTTGAATGTCTGCGCGGCTCCCTGGAACGACTCGGTACCGGTATAGGTCGCCGGGTCCTTCCCTGCAGCGTAGCCGAACATCCCCAGGCCGGCGCCGCCGAACACGGCGGCAATCGCCCCGGAAAACTTGAGGAAGTCCCTCCTGTCCACATCACGTGAATTGTAGCTCCGTTCTTTACCGTCATTTTCTATCGGCATCTCTGTTCCTTCCAGTGAAGGCCCTCAGTATATCGTCAAGGTGGGCGCGCCAGCTGCCCCAGCTGTGCCCCTCGGGATAGACTTTACATTCCAGGTGGTGACCGCCGCTAAGGATCGCCTCTCGCATCTCCTCATTGGAAAAGGCGATCGATGGTTCATAAGTGCCCCAGTCGAGATAAAATCTTATCTCACGGGGCGGGCCCGCTTCGACCATCTTTACCGCATTGGTATAATCCGCCATGAAGGCGCCCGACTGGCTCGCGCAGAAGCCGAAGAGACCGGGATTATTCCACGTCATGTGGACGGAGATAAGCCCGCCGAGCGAGGCTCCCATCATCCCCCTCGCTGCTGGCCTCGGGTCGATAGTGAAACGTGCGTCAGCGAGAGGCACGATCTCCTCGACTATCATCCGCATGAAGCCTTCACCAGTCTTATATTCGCCAGTGCGGTCGACCGGATCGATGAAGACTATGACCAGGGGCTCTATCTCGCCCGAGGCGATGAGGTTGTCCGCGACGTTGACCATGCCGGCGAGGCTTATGTACTCCCCTCCATCATGTACGAAGAGGACAGGATAATACCAGGTATCACCTTCACCGTAGCCGGGAGGAGTATAGAAAAAGATCTTCCGTGTGTTGCCGAGGATCTTCGATGTGAACGTCTCCTCGATCACCTCTCCATGCGGGATGCCGGGATTGAATATGATCTCGTCGGGCTGGATGTATTCCGGCATGGCCAGCTCTGAGTTCGGCCCGAAACCGCCCGTGACCTGGTCGGGGTTGAGCGGATCGAGTATCCACCTCGACCCGTTCACGACGAACTTGTAGTCGAACCGGGCGTTGAATTCGAACTCCCTGCGCATATAAAAAAGGTCCGTGCCGGGCACCTTTTCCATTATGTCACTGCCGGCCTTCCACGAATTGAAGTCACCGGCGACGGAGACGCTCGATGCCGCCGTGTCGCGGTAGACGAACCAGGCGGTGCTCCCCTCGATGACAGGCACTTCCACCGACTGGAGATATTTCTCTACGAGAGCCGCACGCCGGGATTCCGGCGCCTTCTCGAGACTCGATATGAATGACCCGAACGATGCCCGGGCAGGTACCGCCATGATGAGCAGGGCGGCGGCTGTCAACAGCGGCCGTATCTTCAATTCGACGCTCCCGTGACAAACTTCGAGAGCTCGCCTGTCAGCCGGACGAGAGACTCCTTGTGGATATACATCATGTGACCAGCCTCGTAGTAACTGATCGTGACGTTGCCCTTGAGCTCGTCGGCAAGGCCGAGGTGGCCGAAGGTATAGTCTGTCGCGAAGTACGGCGTCGCGAGGTCGTAATATCCGCTCGCCACGTAGACCTTGAGCGCGGGATTCTTCGTCATCGCCGACCTGAGTGTCTCGGCGACATTGACGTAGCGGTTCCTGTACCTGCCGTAGTTCCACGGCCGGACCTTCCCTGTGAGGATCTCGTAAGCGAGATCGCTCTCGAACCCCAGCTCGCGCCTCACGTAGTCGTTGAGACAGGCGGTATAGGCTCCGTATATATTCTGGTAACTCGGATCGTAATCGTACCCCTCGCCTGCCGAATCACTGTCACGTCCCGTGAAACGGGTGTCGAGCCTTCCCGTGGTCAGCTCCCGGTCGCGCTGGAGTTCCTTGACGAAACGCCATATCTTGACGCGAAGATCGGACTGCCGGATATATTCCTCCGAAAGCCCGATAAACCCGGCAAGTCTCGTTACGGCGGCATCGTATCGCTGCTCGGGCGCTGCGTCACCGAGCATCAGGACCGTAGTGTACTCGCCGAGCGCGTACTCTTCGGCATCTGTAAGCGCTGCCTTGAGGTCGGGATAACGGTCGCCGAGTATTCCGTGATACCAGGCCGTTGCAGTATATGTGGGAAGGAAAAGAGCGTAAGGAAGGTCATTACCGACATGAAAGTCGGCGGTCTGGAAGTTGAGGATCGAAGATATCAGCATTATCCCACTGAGAAACATCCCGTGCCTCTCCTGCAGGTAGCCCGAGAGCCCGGCCGCTCTTGTCGTGCCGTAACTCTCGCCGATAAGGAACTTCGGGGACCCCCAGCGCTCGGCCCTGGTATTGAAAAGAGTATCAGCAGGGAACCAGATGAAAAACGCTTCATCATGGAACGACCTCCAGCAGTCATGAGATGAGCGAACGAAGATTTGCGGCATTGTAGCACGAACGGCCCGCGAATGTGACCGGGAATAACCTGTCAGCCATGCTTGAGGAATTTACCGTTACGGTATTCGGCGAATGCGACGCGGAGTTCATCCTCCGTGTTCATCACAATCGGGCCGCGCCAGGCGACAGGTTCACCTATCGGCTTTCCCGATATAAGTAGAAAACGTACTCTGTCAGCTTCAGTCGTTATCGACAGTGTGTCGCCATCATCGAACTGGACGAGAGTCTCCGGCTCGATCAAGGGCTTCCGCTCCTCGTCGAAGTATCCGCTCCCCTCGATGACATAGGCGAGAACCGTATAACCAGGTTCTACCCCGTGCTCCCAGGTCATACCCGGATCGACTGTGACGTCGAGATATCCCGGATCGGTGACTATATCCTGAACGGGGCCCTTCGTCCCCTCGATATCACCGCATATTATCCTGATCCTTACTCCCTCCACGGGAGATACCTCGGGGATCGTATCGCTCGTCACGTCCCGGTATCTCGGGTCCATCATCTTGTGGGATGCGGGGAGGTTGGCCCAGAGCTGGAATCCCCACAGTCTCCCGTCGCCGCGCCCTTTCGGCATCTCCTGGTGGACGATCCCGTTTCCCGCGGTCATCCACTGGACGTCCCCCTCTCCGATCACTCCCATGTTTCCCATGCTGTCGCCATGTTCGACATCTCCCTGAAGGAGATAGGTGATCGTTTCGATACCCCTGTGAGGGTGCCACGGGAATCCAGCCATATACCTGTCCGGATCGTCCGAATGAAAATCGTCGAGGAGGAGGAAAGGGTCGAGTCCGGGAGCCTCGTAGAATCCGAATACCCGCTTGAGGTGCACTCCGGCTCCTTCCCTTGTCGGAACAGCAGCCATGAGCTTCCTGATCTTCCTCACTCTCATTATATCCTCCCGGCCGTCTCCACGATAAGGCGCCACGCCTCTTCCACATGGCGCCGCTCAGTATTTGTCTGCCCTATCGAGAAGCGCAGCGTGACAGTTCCGTCGAGTTTCGTGTGGGTCAGGTATATCTTTCCGCCTGTATTGAGATCTTCCATCAGCCGCATGTTGAAATCGTCCCCACCCCTGTGCCTGAAGCAGACGAGGTTGAGCCGGCGGCCGCACGGCGAGATCGAAATCCACCGACTGCTCGATCCAGCCGGCCAGATCCCGGGTGATAGCGACATGTTCCCGGACGTGGTGCTGCAAGCCCTCGACGCCGTAGTGCCTTATCACCATCCAGAGCTTCAGTGCCCTGAACCGCCTCCCCAGCGGGATATGCCAGTCGCGGTAGTCGATGACCGCACCCGATTCGGTCGGCTTTATTCCGAAGGTACTCCGGCAGGACGGTCAGCGTCCGGATCAGGGCCGCTCCTGTCGGCGACATAGAAGCAGTCGCAGTCGAAGTTGGTGAACATCCATTTGTGCGGATTGAAGCAGTAGCTGTCGGCCAGCTCGACACCATCGTTGATCCAGCGCAGCTCGGGGCAGAGCGCCGCCGTTCCGGCCATCGCCGCGTCTACATGGAGCCAGATCTTTTCATCGCTGCATATCCGCCCTATCTCCGCCACCGGATCTACGGCGAGCGACGAAGTCGTGCCGACCGTAGCGCATACGAAACAGGGAACGAGTCCCGCCTTTCTGTCCGCCGATATCCGTGATGCCAGAAGATCGGGACGCATCGAGAAATCTTCGTCTGTCTCTATCAGCCTGAGATTATCGCTGCCGAGACCGGCGATCCTCACTGCTTTCTCGACTGACGAGTGTGTCTGCGTGGAAGCGTATGCGACGAGAGTGCCGTCGCACCCCTTTGAGTCACTGAGGAAACCTGTCGCCCTTTCCCTCGCGGCGAGCAGGGCGCAGAGAACGGCGCTCGAAGCGGTGTCCTGGATCACTCCTCCACCGTGGCCGTCAGACCTGAACCTGGCGGGTAGGCCGAGCATCCCGACAAGCCAGTCTAGCACGTGCGTCTCGAGCTCGGTGCATGCGGGGCTGGTTGCCCACAACATCCCCTGTACCCCCAGGCCGGCAGAGAGCAGCTCACCGAGTATCGATGGACCAGATGCGTTTGCTGGAAAATAGGCGAAGAAGTTCGGCGACTGCCAGTGCGTTATCCCGGGAAGGATAAGCTCGTCGAGGTCCCTCATGACCGCCTCGAAATCCTCGCCTGTTTGCGGGGGCTCTTCCGGCAGAGCGGCGCGAAGCTCTCCCGGCTTTGAGCGGGAGAGTACCGGAAGGGATTCGATCCTTTCCTGGTAATCCGCGAGCCAGTCTATTACAGCATGACCCCGGAGTCTGAACTCTTCCGGGGTCATGCGATGATCTTTATAGTCTTTCATATTATCAGTCGAAGGCCTCTTCGGTCTTCCATGCCTTCCACACATTGCCCACAAGGTCGGGGCCTGGCTTGAGAGTCTTCTTGCCCGGTTTCCAGCCTGAAGGCGTGGCTTCCGTACCCTTGCTCTCTCTCACGAGCTGAAAGGCCTGGATCTGCCTGAAGGTCTCGGAAACATTTCGCCCGACAGGAGGTGTCAGTACCTCGTACCCCTGTATGACGCCGTCAGGGTCGATCAGGAACCTTCCCCTGTTCTCGACTCCGGCATCCTCGGCGTAGACGCCGTACACCTTTCCGACCTTGCCCCCCGCGTCGGAGAGCATCGGAAAGGGAACGCCGCCATCGACCATCTTCGACAGCTCATTATCGTTCCACATCTTGTGGACGAACATGCTGTCGACACTCATCGAAAGCACCTCGACTCCGAGATCCTGGAATTTAGGGAACGCGTCGGCGACCGCCGACAGTTCCGTAGCTCAGACGAATGTGAAGTCGCCCGGGTAGAAACAGAGTATCACCCACTTACCGAGAAAATCGGAAAGTTGAACACTGGTGAACTCTCCCTTGTGATACGCGGGGGCGGTAAAATCGGGGGCCTTCATTCCTACCGATATCATGGGAGACACCTCCTTCTTCTCTACTGTTGCCTGATCAACGGTTTCATCGGGGGGCTCTCCCACGGGACCTCCCGTAGGACGAGCGCAGCTTACTCCCATTTTCTCCTCCTTCGCGGCCGGTTCCATGAACGAACAAGCAGCATTATACCTCAACGGACGCTTCACTTTAAGAAGAATAATTCGCATTTAACTGTTGGATTTGTAAGGCTTTAACCCCGCATTAAGCTGATATATGGTCTCGTTTATGCATGTAAGCAAGCCTGAAAGGGTAAAGGGTGATGATCGATGAAAGAGCTGGTCCTGAAACAGATAGATGTCTTCTCCACCTCCCCGTTCTGCGGTAATCCGGCGCTTGTCGCGACCGGTGCCGAAGGGCTGTCCCCCGAGGAGATGCAGCGGGTGGCGGCGGAGATGAACATACTCGAGTCGACATACGTCACGAGGCCCCAGTTCAGTGACGCCGACTTCAGGGTCAAGTTCTACACACCGAGCAATGAGTACGACTTCAGCGGCCACGCGATGATCGCTACATGCTTCGCTCTCGTCGAAGAAGGCCTGATCACCCTGTGCGACGGCATCACTACAAAAACGTTCGAGACAAATGCAGGCGTCATGCCGGTCGATTTTCATTTCGAAGAGGGCGATGACTGCTACGATTCGGATGGACCGGACTCTGCACCTCTCAACTCTGCCGGGACTCCGGGAGCGTTGAGAAAGATAATGATCCACCGATCGATAGAACGGTTCGATCAGGCCAATGCCACCATACCGGAGATAGCTTCAACACTCGGTATCCCCGAGAGCGAGATCGCGATGACCGGCCTTCCGGCTGAGATAGTCTTTAACGGCGTATACCAGCTTGTCATCCCTGTGCACAGTTCTGATACTCTCGCCGCGATGCGCCCCGATCTGATCAAGCTCAAGCTGCTCAATCTCAAGCTTGGTGTACAGACGACCGATGTCTTTACCACCGATTCGCTCAACGATGACTGCGTCTGCTACTCGCGTCATTTCTCACCGGCTATGGGAATGTGGGAGGACCTGGGTTCAGGAGCCGGAGGATCGAGCATCGCGGCCTACATGCTCAGGCACGGCATCATCACCTCGCAGGCCGCGGTGATGGAACAGGGTCCCGAGGCTGACAAACTCTCGAGGGTCCACATAGACGTAAGAGAGACAAACGGCGAAGCCATCGCCGTACAGGTCGGCGGCCTCGCCGTTACATCGATGACACGTTCCGCGACTATCCACGACAACGATGAGATCGTAGTCGCCTAGACTGCCCCAGACAGCTCACACGCCAGTCAATATAAATCCAGTACTGATGATGTCGGGGATATTGATCATGAGACCGGGAAAGGATTGCCTAGTACTCCTGGAGCACTTTCTCCCATTCCTTCGCCACATTGATGCGTCGCTTGACCAGATCGATGATCTTGGGATTTCCGGTCTTCTCGCGTAGCTCTTCCCATTCCTCGATAGCCAGCTCGACCTCGCCCAGGCGCGCGTGCAGGTATCCCTTTATGAACAAGGTCTTCTGGTTATTCGGCCTCATCTCCCTCGCTTTACGCAGGTAGACGAGAGCCTCGCTGAGACGGTCCATCTTGTAATAGATCTCGCCGAGCATCCGGAGAGCCTCGAAGTTGTCCTGGTCGATCTGCAGACCTTTCTCGAACTCCGCCGCCGCCTTTTCGAGATTGAGGCGGCTGTAATAGTTACGGCCCTTGCGCAGCAGTTCCTCGATCCGTTCCTCGTTGCCCGCTCCGACCTCGGGGTCGATATCATCGGTGACCAGATCGATCACACCCATGACAACAAGTCCGTATATAAGCTTGCTCGTGGTGAAGAGCTCTTCGCCGACCTTGTCGTTGATCTCGTTGACGGAATTGTGCCCGTCGATCAGGGACAGGATCTCCCACTCTCTCGGCTTGAGGTTGAGGGCCTGGCCTTCTTCGTTACCATGACAGAGGCTGAAGATCGAGTGTCTCGACGGCACCTTGTTTTTAATATTGGACCATTCGTCGATCCGCCTCGCGCCCTCGAGGATCAGGTTCTCAGTGTTGAGATGGACTATGATCTCCCGCCTCTCGTCGAGGTCTTCCTCGATAAAGCGGCAGTCGCCCTTCTCCCACTTGAAGATGTCGTATACCGATTCCCTCATCCTGGAAGCGAAAAAGTTCTCCAGATTATTCCCCGATGAGATGTTAAGTGCCTCGAGGCATTCGATGAGGCTCTTGTGCCTTGGAAGCGCCTTCTCGATCTCGATGATCGATCCTGAATCCGCGACTCCCCATTCCTCAAGGAGATCCAGAATGGATCTGGACGACCTGTCATGGATCGATGCCATGCATACCGAGCCGCTATCGAAGAGAATAAGGGCCTCGCGGCTGCCGTCTACATCGGAAATGATCAGCCTGCCGGTCTTCCCGTTCATGTGAAGGACCTGAAACAGGTCAAACAGCCCGAGTTCTTCGATTGATGACTGGATCGCCATTGTCCCTTTTCCTTTCAGCTTCTACAGATCGATCTTGAGGTCCTCGAGAAGATCAACGGATTCGTCGTCTTCGTCGGACATCTCTTCTATTTTCTTTACGCCGGACTTCTTCGACCCAGCCGTCTTCTTTTCAACTTCAGGAACTTCTTCGACGGCAGCCGGCTCCACGGCCTTACCTTCCACCTCTGCCGGTTTCTCTGCCCCGGGAATGGCCTTCTTCTTAGCCGGTCTGCTTCTCATCCTCTCCAGGTCCTTCTTCCCGTCGGCCACAAATGATTCGAGGCTCTCACGTATCTTGTCGAACCTTCGATTCACGCCGGCCTGAAGCAGTTCTATGAGCTCGTCGTCGGGCTCGTCTCCGAGCTTCGAGTCGACTCGGACGGAATCAGCCATCACCTGTTCCCCGTGAGAGAGCAGGAAATGCATCCCCGTGTACTCCGGATAGATCGCAGCCCCCTCGAGTATGCTCTCGATCGTTCCCTTGAAATTGTCTTCCCTCAGGCAGATCAATCCCTTGAGATAGTGAGCGTCTGCATGATGCTTGTCGCAGGCCAGGGCACTCTCGATATCGAACAGGGCCAGGGTCATCCTGTTGAGCTTGTAATGAAGCAGAGCTCTCTTTTCATAGAGTATCGCGCTCTTTCCCGTGAAGGCTTCGAGCCTCTGAAGCAGGTTCTCGGCCATAGGGTATTCCTCGCGGAACAGGATAGTAGTGAGGTAGTTGTAGTTGAGTTCGAGGTTGTAGAGGTTGATGTTCAGACCTTTCTTGAACATCCTCTCCGCTTCCTCAACGAGACCGGTCTGATACAGCAGGGTCCCCAGGTTATTCATCGTATCGGCATTGGCCGTATTGAGCCTGAAAGCCTGAAGGTAGCAGATCGCAGCTTTCCTGAACTCTCCCGCCTCATGGTAGATCGTCCCGCACAGCAGGTACGCCTCCGGATTATCGGGATTATCCTCGAGCGCTTTGAGCAGGAACGCGAGGGCCTCGACCCCGTCCTTCTCCGCGATGTGGACCTTGCCCATCTCGATATAGACGCGGTCTTTCTCCTGCATGTCCTGCAGGGCCTTGCGGAATTCCTTAAGAGCTTCCTTGAGGTAGCCGCGTTCCCTGTAGGCAGTGCCGAGCGTGAATGCCGTGCTCTCCAGGCTGGGAATCTCCTGTCCCGTATTCCTCACACCCTCCGCGCTGTCATCAGAAAGCGCCAGGTTGGCTTCAGTATTCTGAAACGACGGATTGAGCTTCGATGCGACTCGGCTCTCCTCCAGGGCTTCCTGGTAGTGGCCTATGTCGCCGAACGCGAACGACAGCAGGAAGTGCGAGCGCCAGTAGTCGGCATCGAGCTTGATAGCTGTCCTCAGCTCGATTATCGCTTCATCGGTCCTTCCGAGGTTGTAGTAGATCTCACCGAGATCAGTATGAAATACGGCCGATTTGCTGACGTTATCCGCTGCGCTGAGGAAGTGCTCGAGCGCCTGCTGGTAGAGCCCCTGCGCCTTTAACACAGACCCGAAATGGATCCTCGCCATGTAATGGTCGGGATTCTTCTCGACGACCTGGCCCAGCGTCTCGGCAGCCTGGTCGAGCCAGCCCATGTTCTGATAGCTCACGCCGAGCCTCAGAAGGGCCTCCACGTTGGCGGGGTCCTCTTCGACCTCCTTCTTCCACCGGCTTACGTCAGGATCCTCCATCTTCGTCTCCGAGAAGAGATAGAGGAGGTTTTCCCTGGCCAGCTCGAATCTCGGATCGATCTTCAGCGCTTCCTTGAACTGTTTTATAGCCTCGTCATACACACCCTTGCGGTAGTAGAGCACACCGAGGTTGTTCAAGGCGCCGGGGTCATTACGATCGACCCTTTCGGCAAAACCCAGAAGAACGTCCCTTTCTTGTTTTTTAGCTTCGGGCATATCAGGTCCTTTCGATCCTCCCTCAGACACTCTGAACCTGGATGAGAATCTTGGATATCACCTCGATCACTCTAGAAGGATTGAAAGGCTTGATCAGAAAATCTTTCGCCCCGGCCGTCAAAGCGTCCTGGACGAGAGCCTGCTGGCCGAGCGCACTGCACATGACGATCCTCGCCTGCGAGTCGTTCGACATGATCTGGCGCACCGCGTCGATCCCGTTCATCTCGGGCATGATGATGTCCATCGTCACGAGATCGGGCTTGAGCTCCTTGTACTTCTCAACCGCTAGAGCTCCAGTGTCGGCCTCGCCGACTACCTCCATGCCGTTCCCCTCGAGAATGTCAGAAATCATCTTCCTCATGAAGATCGCATCATCTACTACCAGTACTCTGGCTTTCACTGTTGTCTCCTTTCGTATCTATTCGACGTTGATCGCATCAAAGATCGTGTCGATCGAGTCCGATGTTGGTATAAAGAACAAGAATCCTTTACATTCGTTCTGCGTCAGGGTAAACGCCGTCTCAAGAACTATCGCGTAATCCGAATCCAGGCTCAGGTCGACGAGGATCGAATCCATCACTGCGCCGAGCATGTCGTACGAGACCTGGGGGACGGAATGCATAATCTTCTTTCCGATAAATGAAGAGAAGATGTTCAGGTAACAGCCGCACATGATATTACCGATCTCCTTGAGAGTGGAGAGAGCGTACTCATCGGTAATATTCGGCCCCTCGACCTGCTCGCCCGTTGCCATCTCTACCATCTTTTCCGCCTCGGGATGCGGGAACAACAGAAACATCATGCCCCGGAAATTCTCGCTGTAGCCCTCAAGGTAAACGACCGAGATCATCGATTCCGGCCCGTTAAACAGCGTATAGATGATCTGGAGCGGTATGATGTCTACATTCGTGATCGAGACATCGATCCTCTTCCTCAACAGCTCCGCCAGGCCTGTAATGGCATGCGCCGAGCCGATGTTCCCGAGCTCCTTCAATGCGTCGATCCTCAGATACGACGGCCTCTTAATGGGGCTCATCAAGACACCTTCCTTTGAATAGAGAACGTGGGTCCCATATAAATGCTATTCTTCCACTGCCGAGAATCGTCGCTCCAGTGATCCCGCTTACTCCGCGGATCAGCGAAGGCAGTCCCTTGATCACGATGTCCTGCTGACCGAGTATCCTTCTTGTGATCAAACCGACCTTTCCGTTTCCGGTATCGACGAGAACCAGCTTTATGTATCGTGCGCCGCTGTCGGAGGTCTCGATCCCGAACAGATCGTCCGGCTTGACGATCGGCACGACCTCATCGGCGTACTGAATAACCTCTTGTCCCATAACGGTCCTGAATGAATCTCGCTCGACGCGCGATGTCTCGCATACATATTCCGCCGGAAGAGCGTGTACGTCCCCCCCGACCTCGAAGAGAAGCGCCTTGATTATCGAAAGATTGATCGGAAGCTGCAGCGAAACGGTCGTTCCTATTCCCGGTTCGCTGTGGAGCTTCATCGATCCTCCGAGCGCGTCAACCGCTTTCTTCGCAACGTTCATGCCGACTCCCCTGCCAGAGTAGGTACTTACTTCCTCACGAGTCGAAAAACCCGGTGTGGAAAGCACCTTGCAGAGCTCGTCGTCACTTATATCCATTACTTCAGCAACATCTGTCTCTATCTGTCTCTTTTCCTGTACTTTTTCGAGATCTATTCCCCTGCCGTCATCGGTGACCTGCAGGATGACGAAATTCCTGTCTCTCTTGGCGCTGAGCACGATCCTGGCGGTCTCCGGCTTGCCCAGCCTGATCCTCTCTTCCGGGGACTCGATCCCGTGATCGACAGCGTTCCGGAGAAGATGAACGAGCGGATCGACCATCGCTTCGAGCACTGTCCTGTCGAGACCTATGTCGGCACCGACGATATCGAGCCTGGCGCCCTTCTCGAGAGCAAGAGATGAATCTCTCACGAGCCTCTTGAATCGCTGGAAGACCTGGCCTACCGGGATCAGCCTCGCTTCCATCACTTCCTTCTGGATCTCAGAGATCAGCCTTCCTGATGAGGAAAGCTCCTCGTCGAGTGATTTCGACCCGATCTTGCCCGCGATGCTCGCCAGCTTGATCCTGCTGATTATCAGCTCGCCGACGAGATCCATCAGTGCATCGAGACGCTCGAGATCGACCCTCGTAGAGGTCACCCTCTCTCCGAACCCGCCCTTCGAAGAAGGCTCCGCCGGATCGACGGCTTTTTCCTCCGCGGCCATCCCGGAATCCGCCTCCCGCGCACCCGGATCATCGATATCTGTATCTTCGGTCTGTTCTGTCATTTCCTCGTCTTCGATATCTTCCTCTTCGATCTCCGGTACAGGCGGATGTTCCGCCGCAGGCTTATCATTCAGCACCCTCGTCGTCATCGGTGAGAGCAGCACGAAGAAATCGGCAAGCAGATCCGTGTCATCGACTTCGTCCTCGTCTACCGCGAGCCTGACAAGCTCCCGGAGCATGTCGACGGCCCTGAGCATCAGGTCCGCCTCTGCCTGGCGGACTGTCATCTCGCCCTTGCGGCAGCGATCGAGCACATTCTCCATGGCATGGCTGGCCTCTACGACGTGATCGTATCCCATCGCGCCGGACATACCCTTGAGGTTGTGCGCGTTACGAAAGAGCTCCTCAACATTGGCCACGCTGTCCCCGCCGTTCTCGAGGGCCATCACACCCGACTCGAGCGACTGCAGGATCTCGCCGGCCTCACTGATATAGAGCGCCTTGTAATCACTGACTTTCACTTGCCACTACTCCCGCTATTGCTTCTTCCACCTCACGGACTATGCGGTCCGCGATATCCTGGACCGGAAGGACCTCATGGGCAAGCCCCGCCGATACGACCGCGCCGGGCATGCCGAATATCATGCTCGTGGCCCGGTCCTGGCAGATAACCCTGCCGCCGTACTTTCTTACGGCGTCACAACCTGCCTCCCCGTCCCTGCCCATACCGGTCAGGATGACCGATATAAGCCTCTTCTTGAAAATCGGCGCTATCGAAGTCAGCGCGAAATCTATTGAGGGACATGCCGTCCTCTGTTTCTCGTTCCTGGGCAGAAGCATCGTCACGGGCTGACCGCCCTTCTCGTCCATGAGAAGATGCCTGCCGCCCGGTGCCACCAGGATACTTCCCGGCCTGACCGGTTCTCCTTCCTCGGCCTCCATCACGTACATCGCCGACCTGGCATCGAGCCTCTCGGCAAGGTAGGAGGTAAAGTTCGAGGGCATATGCTGGACGACCATGACCGATGCCGGCAGGTCTGCCGGCAGCCTGGGAATGATCTCTCCCAACGCCTGCGGCCCTCCCGTGCTCGCTCCGATGCAGACCACGCATTCGGTCCTGGACTTGCGCGACGGCCTGATCTTTGCCTTGAGATCGAATTCCACCGGTGCGAAACGTACCTTTTCAGCGTCGACGGTCGCGGCGAGCTTGACCTTCGAAACGAGTTCCCTGACCGGGAACCGCATCCCCTTGAAGGTCTTCGACACGAAATCTACCGCGCCGTACTCGAGACACGTAAGAGCCATCCTCGCGCCTTCCGCCGTGTGTCCGCTGAGTATCACTACGGGTGTCGGCCACTCGCTCATGATGAATCTCAGCGTCTCCAGACCATCCATTCTCGGCATCTCCAGGTCGAGAGTTATGACATCCGGCCTCAGATCGACGAGTTTCCTGAGAACCTCACGACCATTGGCCGCCGTCCCTATCACTTCTATCCCGGGTTCCGCATCGAGAGAGTCGGCGATCACCCGGCGCATGAAGGCGGAATCCTCGCCTACCAGCACCTTGATGTTCCCCTTCGCCGCGTCTTTCTCTTCAACTGCCATCAGAATTTCTCCTGTTTCCCCTGCGCGTCCTTGACTGTCACCCTTCCACTCGCGACATCAAAGAACACTGATCTTCCCTTTTCTCCTCCGGTCGATTCCGCAACGACCGGAATGTTCCTGCCTGCCAGCTCCGCCTTTGTCGCCTTCACATTCTCCTCACCGATCTGCATCACTCCGGGGCTGGCACTAATCGACTGGAACATCTTCGCGCCTCCGAATATCTTCGCCTCGATCCTGCTCCGATTGGCGCCCTTCTTCGCCATCCTCGAGAGCATCAGCTCGACCGCGGTATCAACAAACTTTGCCCTGTTGACATTGTTCTGGACCCTCTCGCTGCTCGGATGCATAACGTGAGCGAGCCCTCCTATCTTCGAGACCGGGTCGTAGAGCACTATGCCTACGCACGATCCCAGGGCGAAAGTCATCATCCTGGCCGGTGCCGTCGCCACTTTGAACTGCGCCATCCCGACCTTTATAAGTGTTCCTGTTCCTCTGCTGCCGATCATATGAAGTAAATCCGGAAACCGGATCAGTCCTCCTCTATACCGTGGCCAGATTCTCTATATCGAGCGATTCCGAGACGAGCTTTCCGGGATCGAGACAGATGATCATCCTGTCGCCGACCTGTGCTATACCCAGTATCGCTTCCTCGCACTTGTGATCCGAACTGACGCCCGGCGAGGACTTTATATTCTCATCCTCGATCTTTACGACGTCACGGACCTCGTCTACGACTATCCCGAACCGGCCCTCGCCTGATTCGAGAATGATCACACGCTGCTTCCGGCCGCTGTTATCTTCCGTCTCCCTCGATCCCAGGACGATATGTATCCTCAATACGGGGATGATTTCGCCCCTGAGATTGATGACTCCCTCGACGGGCCCTGCCATCCCCGGGATAGGACAGGCCTCCATCGGCCTGATGATCTCCTTGACCTTGCCTACGGGGATCCCGTAGTGCTCACGGCCGAGACGGAACGTGACGAGCTGCGTCAGTGTCGTGTTGTTCTGGTCATATCTATCGTTGCTCATCTATCTGCGCTCCTTCCGTGGTGACCGAACGGTCAGTTCGCGTTCACCACTTCGTCGACCTGGTCGATAACGCTGATCTTGAAGCGCCCGACGTGCTCGCGAAGCTGGATGGCCATGTCACTTAACTTCTGCGCGGAAGAGGCCACATCTTCCATGCTCGATGTCATCTGCTCCATCGACGCGGCTGTCTCCTGCGTCGAGGACGCATTCTTCTCCGCGCTAGATGAGATCTCATCGATCGAATCGATCACGTTATGCATCCCCCGGCTCAGTTCCTTGGTCGCTGCCGAGATGCGCCTCGCCATATCACTCGAGCTCTTCAACACCTCGACGATCTCGTCGAGAGACTCACCCGTTCTAGTGATGACCTCGCGCCCCTCGGTGACCTCCTTCGAGCCGAGCTCGATGCTGGATACCGCGGTCTGCGTGTCTTCCTGGGTCTTCTGGATAAGAGTGGCGATCTCCTCGGCTGCCTTTGCGCTGCCTTCGGCGAGCTTCTTGACCTCGTCAGCTACGACGGCGAACCCGCGGCCCGCCTCGCCGGCCCTGGCGGCCTCGATCGCCGCGTTGAGAGCAAGCATGTTGGTCTGGTCGGCAATGTCCGTGATGACATCGACGATCTCGCCGATCTGGTTCGACCTCTCGCCGAGATGCTTTATGATACCCGCCGACTCGTTGGTGACGGCATAGATCGTATTGATCTTCTCGACAGCTTCCTTGGCGGCGTCTCCGCCCCTGGTGGCTGTCTCGGAAGCGTTTGTGGCGGCGGACGCGGCAAGTTCGGCGCTGTTGGCGACCTGCTTGACCGACCGCTCCATGTTCCTGATCTCCTTGATCATCTCGTCTACCTTGTGTGCCTGCAGATCGGTAGACTTGGCGATGTTCTGGACAGTCAGGGATGTCTCTTCGGTGATCGAGTTCATCTCCTCGGTCGAGGCCGAAAGGCTCTGCGCCGAGAAGTTGACCTTGTCTGCTGTGGACCTGATGACATTTATGATCCCCGCGATATTGGTGAACATATCGTTGAGTGTCGTGCCGAGTCTTCCCAGCTCGTCGTTCGACCCTATGTCTATCTTCGTGGTCAGGTCCCCGGCGTTGCTCGCCAGGATCCTGCTCGCCGAGAGAAGCTGGCGGACCGGCTTCTTCACGACCATGTGTACGAGGTAATAGAAGATCCCGAATATACCGAGAAGGGTGCCGGCTATGACGCCGAAGATCTTCCAGCGAAGTCCGCTGGCAACATACTTTTCCACGGGGGCGACAGTGACCCTGATCGAGCGGCCCGAACCGTTTTCTACGGGAGCGCTGAAGCTTCCGGCTGCTTCCTGATCTTCAGCGGCCTCACCCTCGACTATCTCGGAAGAAGACATCGCGACAGTTCCATCGCCATTTATTATCTCGATCTTCTTTACGAAGGAATAGTCCTGCTGCAGCTCGTTAAGGAGCGCGGCAAGATCCTGCTGGCTTTCCTCGCCTGTCACGGAACCGATTGCGGCGGGCATAAACGCAGCCCAGTCGTTGTCTCTCTGCCTGACTGCGTCGTCAACGGCGCTGCTTGAGAGCTTCGCCAGCATGAATGTCGAGAAAGCGCACATGCAGAACGCGATAAGCGCCATCGATAAAAACACCCTGCCGGAAAGGGTCTTCCCGAATCCGATGTCCTTCATCTCAATCCTCCCTCTAATGGTCTTGCTGTACTATTTTCCTGTATATCTTGCATCTCGGCTCCACCAGCTCGAAGAGGTCCTCGAGCGGGCCGGCCAGCGCCTCGCTCTTGCCCAGGACAAGCAGGCCGCGGTCCTGGAGCGACTTATGAAAATTTCCGATTACTTCATCCCTCACTTCATGCTCGAAGTGGATCATCACGTTCCTGCACATGATCAGATCGAGATGTGAATACGGCGAATCCGTAAAGAGGTCGTGAGACGAGAATTTAACAAGCGATCTCAGTCTCGAAGTGACCTTCCGGCACCGACCTTCGTTCTCGAAATAGACATCCTTGATATCGGCCGGGATCGACTCGAGTTTCTCACCGCAGTAGACGCCCTTCCTGGCCGTCCTGCATGAATCCTCCGAAACATCTGTTCCGAACACCTCTATATGAGTGTTTGGCGAGACATTTCTTACGGCACGATCGATTATCACGGCCATGCTGTACGCTTCCTCCCCGGTGGAGCATCCCGCGCTCCAGGCCCGGAAGACTCCGTGCCCGGCGCCTGTCTTCTCGTTGACAAGCGCAGGAACATATCCTCGCTCCAGCGACTTGAAGACGTCTCGATCCCTGAAGAATTCGGTCACATGTATCGTGACGATATCCATCAGCTTTTCCATCTCGTCGTGATCGGCTGTCAGGCGGCCTAGATACTCTTCGATATCCCCGCACCCCGTCATCGCCATCCTGTGCAGAACCCTTCTGTTCAGGGTCGTCGCCCTGTAACGTGAAAGATCGACCCCGCACCTGCTCTTGACGAGCCAGGCGAGTTCGCTCAGATCGAGCACATCCGTCTGGTGGGCCATCCGCCTCCCGCACAGGCGGTGATGACCGCCCGGTCAAGATGAAAATCATCGGGCGGCTCTCACCCCCGGGACATATTGCCCCTGAGACTCGTGTCGCCCTGTTGTTTTTACTCTTATGCACTGTACTGCCCCTAAAAATCGGGGGCTGCTGCCGGAAACCGGAACTGCAATTGCCATACCACAAGCAGACGAACAGCGCTTGACCGGGCGGGAATTACAACTCGTACGCCCAGCCTGCGCATAATATGTCGTAATCTGCCTGGTTTCATGGGTTTATGACGTTTCAGGAACGACAGGGACCTATCGGGAATGGGGATACAGGACGGGGTACGACGCGAGAAAGTGCACCTGTTTATTGCTTTTTGCAACTGGAGCGTCAAAGGAGAGCGACAATGAGGAACCTGATCGTCAAGCAGGTGGATGCTTTTACAACACATCCATTCGGCGGAAATCCAGCCGGAATCATCACTAACGGGGATGGTCTGCATTCCGGTGAGATGATGAAGATCGCCGGCGAGATGAATCTCTCCGAGACGGCAATCGTCACCATGCCCGAATCTCTAGACACGGATTTCAGGGTAAGGTTCTTCACTCCGAGCGAAGAAGTGGATCTGAGCGGCCACGTCCTGATCGCCGCCACCTGGGCGCTTCTCGAGGACGGCCGTATACAGGTCCATGACGGTGTGACTACCGTCAACATGGAAACCAACGCCGGCAACATAGCCATCGACCTCATATTCTACAGCACCGACTCTCCCGAAACAGGGAGCGACCGTGTGGCCCTGAGAAACGGCCTGGCCTGCGGTGAACTTCACAGGATAATGATGCATCAGTCGATCAAGGATCATTCACCCGCCAGCATACCAGTCGCTGAGATCGCGGGCATACTTGGCATCGATCCATCGGAGATAAGCGGTACTGGGCTGCCGATGGAGATAATATCGACAGGACTCAACCAGCTGATGGTTCCTGTAAAAAACAAGGAGACCATCCTCGATCTCAATCCCGACCTGATCAAGCTGGGCCTGTCGAACAAGAAGGACGGAATACATACGAATCACATATTCTCTACCGACGCCTTCAACGAGGACTGCGTTTCGTATTCGAGGCATTTCGCTCCAGCCGTCGGGATGTGGGAGGATCCGGGTACCGGGACAGCTGCTGCGGGCCTGGGCAACTACCTTCTCCGTCACGGCATCGTCACATCGGGAGAGATGATCATGGAGCAGGGCAACGACAGCAGCAACCTGGCGCGCATCCTTGTAGAAGTCGATGAATCGACTATGCACGAGGGTTCAGCACGGATAGGCGGCCTTGCGGTTACCTCGATCTCGAGGGAGATATCCCTGGAGAGCGGCGTCGTAACGGTGGTCTGATATTTACTGTGAGATCTTTACTTTGTCCGACAGGCAGTTCGACATCGGCAGAGCGAATCTGAACACTGACCCTTCACCCTTCTTGCTTTCCACCCAGATCCTTCCCCTGTGCAACGTGATATAGTGATTAACGAGGCGCAGGCCGATACCGAGACCATTCCTGCTCCTGTCTGTTCCCCCGTCTACCTGGGTGAAATTTTCGAATATCTCCCGCGTTTCCTCCGGATCCAGGCCGGGACCTTCATCCCGTACAGAGACTATTATCTCTCCATTACCGCATACCGAGGAAACGGTCACCTTCCCGCCGGGATCGGAAAACTTGACGGCGTTGCCAAGAAGGTTAACGCAGACCTGCCTTATCCTCTGGGGATCGAAGGCCGCGATCGGGATCGAATCATCGAGCTCGGTCACGATAGTGATGCCGCTCTTGCGGGCCGCGGGCTCGGCCATCTTTACAGACAGACTGATCATCTCGTTTATACTCGCCTCGGTGACGTTGAGCATCGTATCGGATACCTCGACCTTGGAGAGGTCGAGCAGATCGTTGATAGCCGTGAGAAGTTTCTTCGACTGGGCATCGATGATCTCGAGGAACTCCCGTCTCATGGTACGTTCTATCTCGAATCCGGAATCTTCTATCAGAGTGTCGGAGTATGCCATGATTATCGACAGAGGCGTCCTGAGCTCATGGCTTATGCGCCCTAGAAACTCGCTCTTCAGCCTGTCGAGCTGCATCAGCTTCCTGTTGACCTCTGTCAGTTCCCTGTTCTGAACGGTGATACGCTCTTCAAGTATCTTCCTGTCTGTTACATCATGTCCGACTCCAAGGATGTACGGATGCCCCTTGATCTTGACGAGCGTCGCGGCAACATCCATGTAGACGATCTCACCGTTCTTCTTGAGATAGGGGACCTCGATAAGGTTGGCCGATTCTCCCTTCAGTACTTTCGCAAGATTGGTCCGGGAGAGATCCCTCCTGTCTGGAGTCGTAAAGAGCCAGTAATTCTTGCCGATCATCTCTTCGGGCGAATAACCAAAACGCCTGTAGACGACGTCGTTGCACTCCACTACTTCACCTGAATAGTTTATCAGCATGATCACATCGCTTGCATGGCTCATCAGGGTCCGGTACTTCTCCCCCAGCGCCCTGTGGCTCTCTATCAGCTGTGAGTTCTCTATGGCGATCGATGTCAGCTGGCTGAACTTGGTCACTAGTTCCAGATCGAACTCGCTGAAACGGTTCTTGTCGTAGCTTCCGAGGTTGAGCGTACCGATCAGCAGGTCTTTCGCTATGAGCGGAACGACTATGTCCGAGCCGAGATTATCTTCCTTCATGATCTCGGAGAACCTGTTATCGACTGATATATCGCGCCTCAGGACCGGCTTCCTGTTTATCGCCACCCAGCCCACGATGTTCGATTCCTCGAGCGGAACGAATCGACCCTCGAACGAGGTATCGCCGTTCGGCCGGTAGACATGTCTTATGTAGAGGCAGTTGTCGTCCTTCTCGTAGATGGCGAGACAGCCCAGGTCGTAATCGATGATGCGGGCCAGCTCACCCGACATCTTGGAGAGGATGTGGTCAAGGTCGAGCCTCGAGTTCATGGCCTCTGCCATCTCCATGACGGCGGAGAGCTCCCTTATCAGCTCATCCTTGTCTCTGGCCGGTGAGTATACGGTGTCAAAGAAATGTTCGCGTTCCATCTATTATCCGCTTCGAAATATCCCAGTTATGACACTGAACAGGTCATCACAAGCATGAAATATTCCATTTTACGGATAATACTCTAAAAGTGGCGGATCCGTCCCTGTCAGCCCCTGAACGAGAAGCGGCTCTTGAAGTGCCTGAGGCTCAGATCCCTTCCGTACTCTACATTTACGGCAGGTATCCTGTCGCGGTTATCGGCGAGTACCCTGAGTGCCTCGACCACGGAAAAGAGGTCCTGATCCTCGTATGCCAGCCTCGGCACGGCGGCCCGCACATAATTGACCCTCGGCTCAGGTGGTGTCTCCTTCTCGCCGTCATAGCTGCCGAACGCGTAGAGGCCGAGCTCGCAGACGCGGTGGCCCGCTATCAGGAGGAGCGCGGTCAGGGATATACCCTTGAACTCATCGTCGGCGGCGGTGCCTTCGAAGAATTTGTCGAGATCGATATAGACGGCATGCCCGCCGATCGGCCTGATCACAGGTATCCCGGCCTCGAAGAGGTGCTTGCCGAACCTCACTACCTGCCCGATCCTCGCATCGAGATACTCATCGTGGACCACTGTCCTGAGGCCCTCCGATATGGCCTTGAGGTCCCTGCCCGGCAGCCCGCCGTAGGTCGGATGGCCCTCGGCCATGATCTGGTGGTCAGTGATCCCTTCCTTGAAGCGGGGGAACTTCTTCGAAAAATCGCCGTCCTTGCGGATCACCAGCGCCCCGCCCATGTTGACGAGGCCGTCCTTCTTGAGGCTGATATGAAAACCGTCGGCGTAGCGGAACATCTCGTGGACGATCTTACTGATAGAGCTGTCCCAGAACTCGTCCTCGCGCTTCTTTATAAACCATGCGTTCTCGGCGAACCTGCACGCATCGAAGAAGAAGGGGACGCCGTGCTTGCGCGTGACATTGCGGATCTTGCGGATATTGTCTATCGAGACGGGCTGTCCGCCCCCGGTGTTGTTCGTGATCGTCAGGTAGACGAGCGGCACGCGGTCCTTCTCGTGCTCGAGGAGATTATCGAGCTCTTCGACGTCCATGTTGCCCCGGAAGGGGAATATCTCGTCGCCATCGAGATGCTCGCGGCAGGGCAGGTTGAGCGGTATCATGCCCTTGTCCTCTACGTTCCCCTGAGTAGTATCGAAATGGGAATTGCTCGGAATGATCCAGAGGTTCTCGCCGTGACCATGGCCGTTGATGCCGAGTTTCGACTCGATGCGGCTTTTGAGTTCCGGCATCAGCCCGTCAGAGGGAGGAGCACTGCTTCCCTTTCCGGACGCGGCCAGCTGTCTGCCGAGAATCGAGAAGAACGCGTTCTCGGCCGCCCTCCCCTGGTGAAACAAAAAGAGGCTCTCGGAAGAGCCCCCTGAAGAGTTATCCTTTTCGCACCAGCCGGATCCGAATGTCTCGGAGAACTGCGCCTTGAGCTCGAAGTAACCCTCGTTCGAGCCGTAAGACTCGTCGCCGAGCATCATGGCGGCCCACTGGTCCATCGTCATCGTCGTCGTCCCCGAATCGGAGAGAAGATCGCACCCGGGGATCCTGTCAGCCCTGAATAGAAAGGCGTTCAGTCCGGCCTCGTTTATCAGGATGTCACGCCGCTGTTCGAAATCATCGATCGAGCAGTCGCGGAACCTCACCACCGCGTTCCGGTACGGCCTCGGTCTGTACCACTGACCCGGCTCTTCAGGAGTATCGAGGTTCTCACGGAACTTCTTGATAAAGAAGGCTGTTGAATCTGACATCAGACGTTCTCCCTCGTCGGAATGTTCATCACTTCCCTGACTTCTATCATCGTTTCTTTCGCTATAGCGGCAGCCTTGTCGGCACCCGCGCCGAGGATCTCCCTGACCAGGTTCGGATCGGCCTCCAGCCCGGCACGCCTCTCGCGAATAGGCTCGAGGGCTGCATTCATCTTCCCGGCGAGCTGCATCTTGCAGTCGACGCATCCACGTGCGCCCGACTCGCACTCCGACTTGATCGTCTCCAGTTCAGGCTTGTTGTATATGCCGTGGAAGGCGTAGACGACGCATCCGTCCGGATGGCCGGGGTCGTCCCTGCGTATCTTTACCGGATCGGTAAACATCGTCCGGATCTTCTTCACAGTGTCTTCCGCGCTGAGATTGGTCGCGATATAGTTCCCCGAACTCTTGCTCATTTTTTTATCGACGCCGTCAAGACCGGGCACCTTGGGTACTTCGGTCAGGAGCGCCTTGGTGATCGGAAAGACTTCGCGTCCGTACAGCGAGTTGAACCTCTGCCCGAGGTCCCTCGTCATGTTGACGTGAGCCTCCTGATCCTTGCCGACCGGGACGAAATCGCCCTTGTAGGCGAGGATGTCGGCCGACTGCAGGGTTGGGTAGCCGAGGAGCCCGAGGCTCGGATTCTCGATCTTGTACCCCTGGACCATATCCTTGTATGTAGGGTTGCGCTCGAGCCATCCGAGCGGAGTGATCATCGAGAAGAGGAGGTGAAGCTCGGCCACCTCGGGGACATGCGATTGAACGAAGATCGAGCACTTCTCGGGATCGAGCCCGGCGGAGAGCCAGTCGACGGCCATCCCGTGAACGTTGGCTGTAAGGTCGCCGACATTCTCATATCCGACAGCCACTCCGCCGCCGGGTGTTGTAAGGGCGTGCCAGTCCACGATGAAGTAGAAGCAGTCGTATTCATCCTGAAGCCTGACCCAGTTGTTGAGAGCCCCGAGCAGGTTGCCCAGATGGATGCTCCCCGTCGGCCTCATACCGCTGGTCACCCTTTTTCTTGCCATCGATGTTCTCCTTCCGGCAAACCGGATTCGCATTATCGCAGTCTTTGTAGATGTTTGAAATAAAAAAAAGTAGGGGAGGCAGGACTCGAACCCGCAACCCCCGGTTTTGGAGACCGGTGCTCTAGCCAGTTGAGCTACACCCCTACATAAGTTTTCCGTAGAGGAAATAATATAGATTTCGAGCCGAAAGTCAAGCCGTTTGGGGAGGTTGCGGCTTATCGGTCATATGAAGAGGGAGGGAGCCGCCGGGCTCCCTCCCTCTGATCCATTCGTCAGGACGGTCCTCAGCCGGCCAGCTTCGTCAGAAGGGCCGCGAGCAGGTCCCAGAACTTCGCCACGGAAGGTACATTGACCCTCTCGTCCGGCGAATGGGGGTGCTCGATGTCGGGACCGAACGAGATCATGTCCATCCCGGGGAACTTCTCGCCGATGATGCCGCACTCAAGGCCGGCGTGGATGGCGATCGTCTTCGGCTCCTCGCCGAACACTTCCTTGTGAACGCCCTTGAAGACCTTCAGGAGGTCCGAAGAGACATTGGGCATCCAACCCGGGTACGGATCATTCTCGACGACAGCCGCTCCGGCGAGTCTCGCGTCAGCAGAGATCCTGTCGCGCAGGGCCTGCAGAGCGGTCTTGATCGAGCTTCTCGTCGAGGTGCCGATCTTCGCCTCGCTGTCGGTCATAGCGATCGTGGCGAGGTTGTTCGAGGTCTCCACGAGCCCGTCGATATCGTAGTTCATCGCTTCTACGCCGTGAGGCAGTGCGATGAGCAGGTCGAGCAGTGTCGCCTGACTCTTGGCGTCGAGGACCTTTCCGCCGCCGTTCTCCGACGGGGTCAGTGACGCGCCGATGCCCTTCTCCTTGCCGCCGAGCTCGATCGCGATCTTCGCGATCCAGTCTGCGACGAGTTCCTCTACATCGCCGACTGCCGTCTCGAGGATCATCAGCTCGGCGAACGCCTCGCGGGGGATCGCGTTGCGCTTGTTGCCGCCCTTGATATCGATCAGGTGCGCCGGCTGGCTCGCCGTGATCGTCGCGATGATGCGGGTGATGACCTTGATCGCGTTGCCGCGCTGCTCGTGGATGTCGATCCCCGAATGACCGCCGCGAAGGCCGAACACCTTGAGGGTGTAGGGCTTGGTGCCGGCGGGTGCGTCACTGCGCGTTACGGGAAGGGTCAGATTCGAGTCGCCGCCGCCCGCGCAGCCGATCGTGACCTCGCCGAGCTCTTCGCTGTCGAGGTTCAGCATTATCTCGCCCTTGAGAAATCCGGGCTGGATCTCGGCCGCGCCTGTCAGGCCTACTTCCTCGTCTACGGTCGCGAGGATCTCGAGCGGTCCGTGGACGATGTCATCGGCCTCTGCCGCCGCCATGCCGGCCGCGAGCCCGACACCGTTGTCGGCGCCGAGGGTCGTGCCCTTGGCGGTGAGCCAGTCGCCGTCCATCTCGGTCTGGATCGCATCCTTCATGAAATCAAAATCGAGATCGGAGTTCTTCTCGCCGACCATGTCCATGTGGCCCTGGAGTACGATCACGGGAGCGCTCTCCTTGCCGGCCGTAGCGGGGACGCGGACTACGACATTGCCCCTTGCGTCCTGCTCCGCCTCGAAGCCCTTCTCTTTCGCCCACGCCAGAACGTACTCGCCCATCGCGGCCTCGTTGCCCGATGTGTGCGGTATCTGAAGGAACTTCTCGAAATGCTTCCAGAGATTCTTCGGTTCCATATCGCCTACTGCCATTCTCCTCGACCTCCTCTTACTGTCCGTTCAGTGAATAGTAACGGTTGATTTGTTGAATTGAGTCCCGGCCACCCGAAGGCGGGCCGGGCAATGGATTATAAGCAAGGCCGCCATAGCGGTCAAGACTTCCATTGATACCCCCCGTGGAGTATCATGTTCCCGGGCACTATTCATGGAGGCTGATTTGACGAGAGAAATACCTGTAAGGACCCGCAAACGCAACGAACTGGTGGATATCACGGCGACGATCAGGGAGCTGATAGACGAAAGCGGCGTCAGCGAGGGGATCTGCCACATCTTCGTCCCTCACACGACCGCGGCGGTGACGATCAACGAGAAGGCCGATCCGGCCGTCGCGACGGATATATCGAACACCCTCGAGAAGATCATACCTGCCGGCTGGGAATACAGGCACGCGGAGGGCAACTCGGACTCGCACGTCAAGTCGTCTCTCGTCGGGGCGAGCGAGTTCGTGATGATCACCGGGGGCAAGCCTCTTCTCGGAACATGGCAGGCAGTCTTCTTCTGCGAGTTCGACGGACCGCGCTCGAGACACTGCGTAGTCAGGATAACCGGGGAGTGATCACCACGGGTACAGGTCGAATGTGAACCCGAGCAGTATCCTCTCCTCCCTGTCGAAGAAGGGAAGCCTGCGGCCCCAGTCGACAGCCAGCTCGAGATCGGGATGGTATGAACGGCCCTGCGGCTTCGCCAGAGCTTCCCTGAGAAGGAGCCTTACCCTGGCGCGGTTCCAGAAAAACCATTCATCACCGGGATAGCACGTCTCCACCCCGTACGAGAGCTGCAGGCTTGCAGCCAGGGTCCATGTGATCCTCGCAGCCAGCAGTGGACCCCCGTCCGACAGCCCGCCACCGGCCTCGGTAGAGTCGTACCACGCGTATCCCGCCC
Source organism: Candidatus Krumholzibacteriia bacterium (assembly GCA_963836185.1). Taxonomy (GTDB): domain Bacteria; phylum Krumholzibacteriota; class Krumholzibacteriia; order Krumholzibacteriales; family Krumholzibacteriaceae; genus JAUWCL01. The sequence continues at coordinate 672,659 of CAWIIQ010000001.1, read as the reverse complement.
CCAGGTCGATCCCCTTGAAGACACTCACGGCGTGCCTGTTGAGTGGATCGAAGAGGTTGTCGAGCCTGACGAACCCGACACCCCTCGCCGAACCGGCTGTGCGTATCGAACCGTAGTACGACGATTCGCGGTCATACGTGTACCCCGCCTCAAAACTCAGGCGCAGAGGCCCGGCCCATCCCCTCACCGCCACGTCAAGCCCCGTCCTCATCCTCGAGACGACCCTCTCGACACTTCCGCTCATGTACGTAGTGCCGTCGTGTTCAAAGAAGGGAATGACGGAGAACCACCCCCGCCCGAAGACCGGCTCGATGCCGATGTCGGTCGAACCCTTCGAGGATTTAAAATCGTATCCGACAGACAGCCTGTTAAACCTGTACTCGTCGCCGTACGCGGAGAATGCCGGGGCGATACAGTCGCGGAAGAAGCCGGCCGCTCCTCCATCGACAGCCGACGGCTCCTTACCCGCCGGGTCGCATACCGGCCCGAATTCCAGAGCCGAAGCGCCGCTGCCGTACAGGACCGTGTAGCATCTTTTTCCCTTGAGTCTTTCCCGAAGAGAGGACCACAAACCTGCCGCCATCGCCTCCTGAGACGATCTCGACCCTCGAAGGGTTGAACGATTCCCCCGTCGCGGTATCCGTTATGACGAAATCGCGTTTGCCGGGCTCCCCTGAATCGAAGGTGCCCGCCGTCGACGACAGGCCCAGCTCGATCCAGTAATGCCCCCTGTCGAAGAAGACGGCGGACTCGCCAGTAAAATCGGGGACGGCCGAGACATTACATGGAAGAGCTAAGGCAAGTATCACGACTGAGCAGGTGACGGCTTTCCTCATGCCTCATCCTCCTCTCCTGCGCCGGCGCGAAGCAGGTGCTCGGCGAACTGGGAAAAACTCTCGCGCCTGTCGTAATGGGCTGCCGCCTTCTCCCCTACCCCCGTCGAATCACCTAGAGCATCGAGTATATCTTCGAGCGTTTCGCTGTCGGGGATGTACTGCGCCTCGAAATCGCTTATCGGGGGCGGCTTTTCCGCTTCTATATATATTCCGAGGAAATCTCTGCTGCTGATACCTGTCTTCGATGCAAACGCTTCGGCGATCTCCCTGTAGACCCGTGTCCTTCTCTCAGTCCAGCTCATGAACCCCTCCATGTGACAGAAATGCCGGCAGACTGACAACTGTACAAAATATTAGTACAACAGTATCGGATGTGGCAAGAGAGAGCAGGGATCAGAAAAGATAGAGAAATGGGATCAGTCCGGAGGTGTCGCGCTCGAGCCAGGCTTCGAAATATACGTCGTCGATCCTGACGCGCCCGGCTACGACCTCCGTGCTGCTGAGCCGGACCACGCCCTTGAGATAGAACTCATCCTGCCTGACTGCCTGGTGGATCAGTTTCGGATCGTGGGCCTCGATGTAATAGCGCTCACCCTGCGCCTCGATACGGACCGTGGTTATATACTCGCTGACATCAGGGTCGTCGAGTGTCGCGGGGCTGTCATCGAGACCGAGATAAAGGTCGACCTCCAGGTCGAACGCAGAAGTGAAATAGAGCGTATCGGCGAAAACCGTCGCGTAGATATCGATCTTGACGATCTCGTATTCCTCGTCCTGCATCTCGTCCGGGGAATCGAAGGAAAGCGTTCCGTAGTACTCTCCCGTCGTCCCGGCGAAAAGGATAGGCTGGAAGTTCTCAGGGTCGGGACGGTTGCTCAGCTTCAGCTGCGTCATGCATCCCGCGAGGAGAACGGCGGCGGCCAGAGGCGCCATGATGATCAACCTGTCGCGCGTCATCCGTTAAAACCTCCAGAAGAACGAGAGATGGGGCATGACCGGGGTCTTCACCCCTTCATCGAGATCCAGGCCGGGCCATACCACTCCGAGCTGCAGGGCAAAACTGCGCATGACGCCGAACCTTACGCCGGCGCCTCCCCTGAATTCCTTGTAGGTGAAATCGAACCCGAGCTCGAGGAGCAGTTTCACGTGATCGAGCGGATCGAGATCGAGGCCTCCGAGAAATGCCCTGTAGTGCACCTGTCCATCGACTCCCGCGTCGACGACCACGGAATCACCTTCGGAATCGAGCGTGATCGGCTCGTTCGAATCCGAATACCCGTCGACGAACTTGTACTGGTAACCAAGGTGCAGCCTCGCTTTTGGCAGGATCTTCTTCGTCAGCGAGACATTCACCGCGAATACGTCGAGCCCCGACGACATGTCGATGTGGTTTTCATCGAGAGCCTGCTCGACAATATAATCGACGGCCATGTCAGAGCCGGCGAGGTTGTAATAGCCGATGAGCACTGACAGAGCCGGAGCTCTCTCCGATTCCCGCAGAATAGCGCCCTTGAGCTGAAAATTGACCATCGTAGTGATATCGAGAAGTGTGTTTGTCGTAACCTGGACCCTGTCCCTCAACCCGAAGCCTGTCTCCCCCAGCCCGATCTGGACGTTCGCTCCGTTCCCGAGGATATATCCGGTGTCGAGACTGAAGAGCTTGGTGGGATATTCCATGTGCGGGGGCTTCTCGCAGGACCCACTGACAGGATACAGTACGATCAACTGCCATGACGGCGGCGGCCGTCCCGGCTCCGCGCATTCTTTCTAACATTTTGTGAATATTCATCTTCCGTCCGGTTTCAATGGCATTTCACTGGATGATTATCATCCGGACATACCTGTAAGGACGGTTTGGAGCATAAAAAATGCCGCCTGGAAACGACCTTAGCTCCATGGAAGTGTAAAGCGATCCTAAGGGACTCTCACCGGAGCGTTGCTGGTCGAACCTGACGAATCAGGTGGAAGCCTTCTCCCGATAAGCGGCTCATCTCCTAGGGGAAGAGATGGGGTTTTTGTGGTAGGAAGGAAAAAACTCCCGTTATATCCAGACGGCAAAAACAACGATATTTGTTTGTCTCTTTTCCTTGTACGACCTCCGAGATGTCGTTATTCCGGGCAGATAAAACCTTTTCGTCCCAGTGTCTCTTTTGTCAGTTTGAACTACCCGAAAGCCTTTTCGCCCGCATCTGCGGACTAATCAATCATAACGAATCCTGTCATTTATTACCATAGGGGATTCGGCCTATTTTCAAGGAGGCGCGGTGTTTTCGCTCCCGGCGGGGCATTATCCGGATCAGCGCTCGAGATCGAGATCGACGAGTCCTATCTGGATCGCGTAGCGAACCAGTCCCGCGGTCTCATGTATGTCGAGCTTGTTCATGATGTTCGCCCGGTGGTTCTCCACCGTCTTGACGCTGATGAACTTCTTCTCCCCTATCATCTTGCTTGTGTATCCCTCGGCGATCAACTGGAGTATCTCCCTCTCCCTGTTGGTCAGCCTGCTGAACTCGTCTGCATTCTTCCCCGACTTCTTGTGCTTCTCGTATTTTTCAAGCGCGTCGGCCGGCACCTCGGAACTGAGATAGAACTCTCCGTTCATAACGGTCTCGACAGCCTTGAGAAGAATGTTGACATCCTCACCCTTAACAACATAACCGTCGGCCCCTGCGTCTAGCGCCCCGAAGAGGTAGTTCTCTTCGTTATGTATCGTCAGTATGATCACCTTTGTGCCAGGGACATCCTTTTTTATGCGTGTCGTCGCCTCGATCCCGCGCATTATCGGCATGCTTATATCCATGATCACCACGTCGGGCAGCAGTTCGATCGCCTTAGATATGGCTTCCTGCCCGTTATCGACCTCGCCGACGACCTCGATGGATTCCTCTTCCACAAGCCTTCTGACGCCCTGCCTGAACATCGTGTGATCCTCGGCAAGCAGCACCCTGACTTTATCCTTCATCATGTTCCTCCATCGGTATTGACGCGCGTATCCTTGTTCCTTTTCCAGGGGCGGAAATTATCCTGAATCTGCCTCCCATTCCCCTGAGCCGTTCCCGCATATTTATTATACCGAGTCCCTGCCCCCTTGATTCCTCTCCACCGGAGACAAAGCCCCTGCCGTCATCCTCTACCGCCATTATCAGATCCGGATAACCGCGGATGACCCTCACCGTCACATTCCTCGCTTCCGCGTGCCTTACCACGTTCGTCAGAGCTTCCTGCGCGACGCGGTACATCGTGAGCGCTTCGTTTCCCACCAGCTTGCCGTCGAACCCGGTTGTCACGAGTTCGACATGCAGATCATCGCTCTCGATGAACTTCTCGATATAAGAACTCAGCGCGGGGCGCAGGCCAAGATCGTCCAGCACTGCCGGATGGATCGAGTACGACAGCTCTCGAACATTCTGTGTAAGCTCTTTCAGCTGCTCTTTTATCGTGGCGAGAGTCTCCTTCGCTTCATTCTCGCAGGATTCGATCTGGGTTTCAAGGAAAAGAATCTCTCCGTTTATCGCGACTATCGCCTGCCCGAGCTCATCGTGGAGCTTCAGGGCCATCATGTTCCTCTCCTTCTCGATCAGGTCTATCAGGCTCCCGGCAAGCTCCTTGAGCTTCCTCTCGTGGTATTCGCGGTCCGCGAGGAGTATTCGGCGCTCGAACTGCAGTTTCACCTGGTTCCTGACGATATCGAAGAAACGTTTCTTCTGAGGCCCGATCTCCCGGCCCTTCCCGTAGCCGATCAGGAATATGGCTGTCTCCCTCTGGCTGACCCTGGCGGGAAAGGCGATCGTCCGGTCGATGCCGTACTCCCGCATAGCCTCCATCCTCTTCGTCGACTCCCCGGAATCCTCCTGGATGATCAACACCGCGTCATCGTCGACGATCTGCGACGCTGTCTCACCGGGTAACGGGCTCTTGCCGTATTCCCGCATAAAATCATCGGATACATTCTTCGAGGCTGTTATTTCGAGAGTGCCCGCATCGCTGTCCAGGCTGCAGACCCCCGCGCTCAGCGCCTCGCTGTTGTCGAGGAGGGCCTCGAGGATCATATCCATTATCTCCCGTTCCCTGGCGCCCGAATCGAATATTTCCCTGATCCTGTTGACGACGGTGAGTTCCCTGTTTCGCCTGGCCAGCTCGACCTCGACCATCTTCCGGTCGTTGATATCTTTTACGGCGATCATGCCTCTCGGGTATCCTTCTTCTGAGGGAGGAAGCGGCCTCGCCAGCGCTTCGACCCAGACAATGCCGCCCGATTTCGAGATCATCCTGAACTCGAGCGATTCTACCGGCGTCTGATTGCTCAGGCCGGGCAGTACCCTCATCAGTTTCGGCCGGTCCTCCGGATGGACGACGCTGAACTCGCTCAGCAGCCCGGCGAGTTCTTCTCTCGAATAACCCGTTATCTTCTCGAACGCGCCGGCCATCCACTCCCTGCGAAGCGAACCGTCGGGAAGGAGCGCGGCGACGAATGTATAGTCCGAGGTCATCTCTGATATCATGCGGTATTTCTGTTCCGACTCGATGAGCGCGTCCTGGGCTTTTTCCCTCTGGCCGATCTCCTTTCTCAGCTGCTCGTTGGCCTCCTCAAGCTCCTCCGTCCTCTCCCTGACAAGTTCCTGCAGGCGGTCACGGTGTTTCTTCAGTTCCCTCTCGGCGCTGACCCTGTCGGTGATATTCTCCGTATGGACCATGACTGTATCGGGGGGGACATAGACATATTTGACCGACAGGTCCCATCTCTCCCCGATGACCTCGTCTTCGTACTCCCTCTCGTACTCGAATGTCTTCTTTTCCGAATAGCATCTCTCGAGATCCTCGATTATGCTCGGCTGCCCCTCGAGGACAACGTCGGCTGATTTCCCAAGATCATCGACCAGGTGATCCTTCGTCATCTTCATCGCCGCGTCGTTGTACCCTTCAAATACGAATTCCCCGACATCTATTTTCCTGAAGGTGAAAGTAGGAACGGGTAGAGCCATGAAAAGTGTCCTGGTGTACTCCTCACTCTCACGAAGCGACTTCTCCGCCTCCCTGCGCTCCCCGATCTGGGCGGCGAGCATCTCGTTCGTCTCCTCGAGCTCCGCTGTCCTCACTTTAACGATCTCTTCGAGCCTGTCGCGGTATTTCTTGAGATCGTCGCGGGCGCTCTCGAGGTCCGTTACGTCCCTGAACATCACGAGGACGACAGGCGGCCCGTTCTCCTCTATGCAGTTGACCGATATCTGGTATGCCTTCTCGGCCCCGTCTATCTCGATGATCTTTCTTGTAACGTAACGGTATCCCGGTTCGAGCTCTGTCTTGACCTCCTCTATCTCGGGCCGCAGCTCAGGGATATCCATTACCGTATCCCGCTGCCCCGTGTAGTCGGCATCGGGATCGAGGCGGTGCAGGACCTTCCAGGCCCTGTTGCAGTAGATAAACCTGCCCTCCGCGTCGAAAAGCGCGATCGCGTCATCGGCCTGATCGATCCCGCCGACGATACTGGCGAGCCTTTCTGTTTCTTTCCGCTCCATTTACCGTCTCTCCGATCTCCCGGTCATCTGTATGCCTTCCGGATGCAATGATAACATAAGTCGATACGCGAGTGGATGAAAGAGTGATCGTGCCCCTCGCGCGCTCTGATTTGCCTTGACCCTCAGGCCGCTGTCGATTACAAGTGAATTGCCCGATCACGTCGTCTCAGACAAGAGCCATCAGAGGGAGGACCGCTCGATGCCCCTAAGCGAAAGAACAATAACAGAAGCTATCATAAAGAGTTATACGGACAAACTTCTCGACGCGGTGAGCTGTGACGTGGCGATAGTCGGAGCGGGGCCCGCCGGCCTCGTCGCGGCGGCCGACCTCGCCCGCGGTGGCTGGAAAACATGCCTCTTCGAGAGAAAGCTGAGCATTGGCGGCGGGATGTGGGGCGGCGGGATGATGATGAACGAGATCGTCGTGCAGGATGAAGGCAAGGAGATCCTCGACGAGTTCGGTATAAATACGAAACCGTTCAAGAAGGGATACCATACGGCCGACTCGATCGAGGCCGTCTGCTCGCTCGGGGCCCGCGCATGCAAGAACGGCGCGAAGATATTCAACCTCATAAGTGTCGAGGATATCATCCTCAAGGAAAGCAAGGCGGTGGGGGTAGTCATCAACTGGACCGCCGTGGAGATGGCCGGGCTCCATGTCGATCCTCTCACCGTCGACACCAGATTCATCATCGATTCGACGGGACACCCGGCCGAGGTAGTGCGTGTCATAGAGCGAAAGGTCGACACGCGGCTTCTGACGCCGACCGGAAAGATAGAGGGAGAGCGCTCGCTCTGGGCCGACAGGGCCGAGCAGACCACGATCGAGAACACGAGGGAGATCTTCCCCAACGTTTACGTGGCGGGAATGTGCGCCAACGCCTCGTTCGGCTCGTACCGCATGGGGCCTATATTCGGCGGAATGCTCCTCTCGGGCAGGAAAGCGGCGAAGATATTGTCTGAAAAGCTCAGGGATGAGAAGGACGCTCTGCAGCAACAGCAGCCATGACCAGTCCTTTGCCTTCGGCAAGAAGATCGGGGCCGGCCTCTATCGACATCTCCACGCCGGGCCTCACAAAATAGAAGACGACCCTCCCGACAGGCGATATCCCGAGGCAGTCGAGCGCCAAGGCGTAGGCCGCGCCCTGCGGCCTGTATGTGGTGAGGCGCTCAGGCACATCTTCCGGCCTGATGTCATCGGTCTTGAAATCGACCACCGTCCAGGAGCCGCCACGCTCGAATACGAGATCGATCCTCCCGTCGAGGGCACCTCCCTCAACGGGAAGGTTGAACGGCGGCTCGACCATCAGGGTCTTAGCCTCAGCCGCTTCCTTCATCAGGCCGGACCGGAAAGCCTTCGTGCCGAGGGCGAGCATCTCTTCCTCCATCTCTTCCGCCCCGCATTCGATCGCCGCCTCGCGAGCCGCATCCTCCACTCCGACAGGGCGATGCCGCTGAAGCGCCAGTTCCATCATCCTGTGGAAGGCCGTCCCGAAGAGGAGCGCCGATCCCCTGTCCGGCCCGTCGAAGATATCGCCTCTGACCTCGTACCGCTCGAGCCCCGATGGACTGACGCTCACTGGTCCCGGCGGAGAGCTCTCGAGAAGTTCCTTCCTGGCCGCCGCCCATCTCGTCCGCGCGGCCTCACCGGCGGCCGTATTTTCCGGCGTGACCTCAGGCATGACTGTAAATGGCCCCTCCCCGGAAGGCAGTACGGAAAGATCCCGCAGACGTGCCGTATCGACGCCGGAGAGAGCTTCGGCGAGAAAACTGTAGAGCTTCGGCCTGCCGCGGCCTGTCCCGGGGGAACGAGGGATGACGAGCATGTCCCCCGCGCGCGTCGCCGCGACGTAGAGCATCCTGACAGTCTCGGCTGTGTTCATTCTTTCCTCGCGCAGGGACGCATCGGGATAATCGCTCGTCCTCCGGCCCGATATCCTCAAAGCCGGCATCCCGCCCTGCCGCGGGATGAAGTCGTCGGCGCCGCGCATCGCCTGGATGAGATTGACGAGGATGACGACGGGGAACTGCAGCCCTTTCGCCTTGTGAATCGTTATCATACGTACCGCGTTCTCCCCCTCGTCTATCGCGGGCGATTCTCCCTCGGCGGCCCCAAGGATGTCCTGGTCCCTCATCCATCTCGCGTAGTGCCTGAATGAAAGGACCTTCTCCTCGAAGACCCTTGCTGTCTGGATAGCCTTGCGCAGATTGAGGACACGCTGATCGCCGTGGACCCTCAGCTTCGATGTGGACAGGTATCCAGTGCGGGCGAGCAGTCTGCTGAGCGTCGACACTGGCCCCGCGCTGTTTCGTTCCGAGTGGAGCCCGGCAAGCAGGCTGAACGCTTCCCGGAAGGTGTCGAACCCGGCATCTTCGGGGACTTCAGGATTCAGATAGTCGAGCCTTCCACCTGCCCTCCTGTAGAGAAAGATCTCCTCGTCGCTGAATCCGAACATCGGGCTGCGCAGCGCGGCGAGCAGGGCCGCCGAATCGAACGGGTCCTCGATCACCCAGACAGCGTTGGAGATATCGCGGACCTCCTGCCTCGTGAAATAGAGCTTTCCCCCTTCGACGAGATAGGGGATATCCGCCTCGCGCAGCGGATCCTCGTAGTGGTTGATCCCGGTCGTGCTCCTGTAGATCAGTGCGATGTCGCCGAACCTGACCGGCCTTCTCAGGCGCGTCAGCGGATCGAGCACCTCTTTTCCCGAGTCGACGAGATCCCATATGAATCTCGCCACGGCCTCACCTTCCTCGCGGCGGAAATCGTCAGATTTCACAGTGTCCGTCTCGAGATCGAGATGAAAGACTGCCGGCCCGTCCCCCTCGCGCATCGCGTGAACCGGTTCGTACCGCGGCATGTACCTTCCATCGTCAGGCTGCTTTATCAGTGCGGAGAAAGCCTGGTTCACCCAGTCGATGACGCCCGGCACCGACCTGAAGTTCTGCGTTATATTGAGAAGCTCTCCCGCACCCGCGATCGCTTCCTTGACAAGCTCGTATATCTCGACATCCGCCCTGCGGAACCTGTATATGCTCTGCTTCGGATCTCCGACCACAAACAGCCTGCCGGGCTCCGGATCGATCCCGGAAGAACCCGGCCTTCCCGCCAGGAGCATGATGATCTCGGCCTGAAGGGGGTCGGTATCCTGGAACTCATCGACCAGTATATAACGGTAGCGGCGGCGGATCGTCTCGAGCGCGGCAGTGTTATCGAGAAGCCTCCTCACCCCGATGAGAAGGTCGTCGAAATCGAGCACCCCTCCCCTTCTCTTCTTCCTTTCGGCAAACTCGGCGAAATCATCGCACCATCCGGAAAGGGCGTCGCGCAGATCGTCCATGTAGGCGGCGCAATATTCCTCGTGGGCAGCGGCTATCTCCCTGCAGAGACTCTTCTGCAGCCTGCACGATTCGGCAGGCTCCCAGTTCTTCTGGTTCCCCTTCGGCCTGGGCGGCGCAACGGCCAGGATGCGTGCCGCCAGCGCAAGGCCCTCGAGCGGGACGAGGTGCTGGACCTCATCGAAAAAAGCGCTTATCTCATCGAAGCCGGCATCGCCGTGCGAGATGCAGTCCGTGCGGGCGAGATCCATCAGACGTGAAGCGGATGAGACGAGATACTCCCTGTGCGCGGTTGAATCGAGCCGCCGGCCCGCTTCCTCCCTGCCGCCCGGCACCGCGGGGTCATCGAAGATGCCGCCAAGGGCGAACGACGACCTGTTGTGATAATCAAAAAATGTCAATTCTCTCAACATCTCGATACAGCGGGCCGGCCGGCCGAGCGGCATGAGCTTTCGCAGAGCCTCTTCATGTCTTTTGTCGGCGTGACCGAGAAACTCGCTGAAACATTCATCCTCGAAGATCGACGAGTCGAAACCATCGAGCTGCTGAAAATCAGGATCTATACCTGCCTCGAGAGGGAACTCCCTGAGTATCGCCGCGGCGAAGGCATGGATCGTCGATATCTGGGCCCTTTCAAGGTCGTCCCTCGCTTTTTCGAGGCGCGGCCTCTCTTCACCGGAGAGATCCTTCCCCTCGAGGAGATCCTCGATCCTGAAGAAGAGCCTGTCCTTCATCTCGGATGCGGCTTTCTCTGTAAATGTGATCGCCGCTACGGTAGAGCACTCGGCCCTGCCGCTCCGGATAATCGAAAGGAACCTCTCGACAAGGATCGTCGTCTTGCCCGTTCCCGCTCCGGCCTCGAGACAGAACGAGGTATCGAGATCAGATATCGCCCGCTGCCTGGCCTCGTGATCGACCGGTCTCTTTCTGCCGCTATTCAATCGTCAGCCCCTTCATGTCGAGGTATTCGAGGGCCCTGTCATCTCCCGCCGCTTTGGTGACGAAGAGGAATCCCCTCCCCGTCGGGCATGCCTGCTTTACACCGCAGTAATCGCAGTGCGTCCCCGGCGGAGACCCGAAGAAGTATCCCGAGGTTATGCCGTTTACTATCACGCCGAGGACATCGGCGAATACCTTCCCGTCCCTGTTCCAGTCCGCCCCGGAGAAGACAGCCTTCTTCCTGCTGTCGCCCGTGCCTACCCTTCTGAGCATGGCCCTTCCCTTTTCGATCGGAACGCCGAGCAGATCAGAAGCGGCGAGAAGGTATACGGGGAGCTGCAGGTAACTGCCGCCGCCGAAGTCCTGGTCCTTTGCCATGATCCTGCCTGTCTTGTAGTCGATGACCAGGTAGCCCCCGCCTGGAGTGATATCGATGCGGTCTATCTTGCCGTGGAAAGAGAGGGTCCTGCCGCCCGCGTTGAATGTGACCGCCTCATCGGGGGTCCTGCCGCCGAACCACGCCTCGAACATCGTTGGCACCGCTCCGCTCTCCTCACGGGCCTCATCGGCGAGAAGTTCCCTTACCGACGCCGCAATCGTCTCCCGCTCGTATTCCCAGAGAAGTGGATGGCCTACCGGCTCTGTCGACTCGTAGCTGTCAAGGACCTCACGAGTCACCCGCTGCGCCGCTTCGAGGGCGGCGGGAAGGGCAGCCGGGGAAAGGGGGAAAACGCGCATACCGGAAAGCTCGCCGTAAAGTCGTTCGAGAACGAGATGCGTAAGCGTACCCCTCTGCATCGGATCGATCGTCAACTCCCTTTCAGGCTCCTCGACCGATTCTATCCCGATCAGTTTTTCTACGAGAAAGGCGAATGGGCATTCCGCCCAGGCCTGAAGAGTCGTGGCAGAGAGGTTCCAGCCCTTTTCAGCCATGGCGGCATCGACCTCCGCAAGAGCGCGGGGGGATTCGAAGACGCCGTCATACGGGGTGAACCTTCTCGTGCCCCAGCGTGACCTGATCAGCTCGGTCCCCGTTCTGAAAAATATGGATGAAGGATAGTGAACGGTCTTTCCCAGCCTGCGGCCTGACATGAGGAAATCGTAATCTTCCTCCCCCAGCGGCACCTCCATCCCTTCCGGCCTGCCTCGCAGGGGAATACGGACGGCCGCAGTGGAGCGTGCCGACGGCGCGGCCGGGAGCCCCGGCACGAACCTCAGATATGAAGTGGCTATGTATTCCCTGTTTCCGCCCGTTTCCATCCTGGGCCAGCTGCATACGAGCCTGCCCGAAGCCGACGAGCACGCCATGCCGAAGATCATCGCCGACTCCGCAAGCCGCCCTCCTTTTAGCGAAAGCCTCACTCCGCCCCCCGTGATCCTCGATATCGACTCGCGCTCCGGGTCCTTTATAAAAGGATCCTGCCTGACCTTCCCGGGGACGGAACCTTCCCTGAGCCCCGTCATGAATGTGACTTCGAACCGCAGCCCGCGCGCGCGGCTCGCCAGGATGACATTTACCCCTTTGCCTCCGAACTTTCCCTCCTTCTCCGATCCGCCTTCGAGGGACGCCAACGCGATCCTCCTGAACCTTCCAGCGTCGCACGAGGAGGATATCCTGTCGAGGGAAGCGAGCCCGCTTACCGTCCGTACCACGTCTTCCGCCGATTCACCATCGAAGAGGCCGCTGATGGCGCCGGCGAAAGCCGCAGAGAATCCGCTCCAGTCGCCGCAGTCCTCGAATGATGCACGCGCTCGTTCGATAGATGAGATCGCTTCGACGGCAGGGGTGAGTATCTCCGACCAGCGCACGCCGTTCCTGTTCTTTTCCTCCTCTTCATGCCGCCTGACTTTATCGAGAAGCCGTTCGTTCTCCTGGGCCCATCCAGCCTCTCCCCTCATACCCTCTCCAGCGCTCAGGCGGACCCACAGGGCGAAAGGATCGGTGCCGGCTCCTTCGCCGCCTCGCGCCGCTACCGGAGATGAGATGAGGAAATCGACCAGTTCACTCCGGCCGCCATCTCCGCAGAGTATATCGAGAAGCCTTATCGCCCCCGTCCTCACCGGATCTGCGGCCTTGTATGAGCCGATCCGTGAATACCACGGGATCCCCGCCTCTTCAAGCGCCTCGCGCAGTGGCGGCCAGTCGCCTCTCGACCATGGAAGTATCGCCGTCTCGCCGAACCGTGGACCGCCTGCCTCGCGCATCTCGATGATCCGCCTGACGACCTCCCTCGCCTCTTCCACGGCGTCGGGGGCATTGAAGAGTTCCGTTTCGGGAACGGCCCGTTCACCGCTGCCAAGAGCCGTCTCTTCGTAACCCATACCGCGGAACCGCTCGACAAGCGGCGACGCAAAACGGCACGAGGGATCCTCGCACCACGGAACGAAGACTGCCGACCGGCCTTCTTCCATAGCTGCGGCCAGCAACCGATACTGAAGCTCGTTTAGATCGTAGAATCCGTACGCGAATACCGCGCATCCCCTGAGGGCCGCGGCGGCGGAGTGTGCAGCGGCTGAAAAACGTGTATGCATGTCGCCGCCCCGGGACTCGACCATATCCCTGTATCGGGAGTACATCTCAAGCACTCCCCGGACCCTCTCAGACCGGAGGCCGGGATCCCCGCTTTCGATCATCCTCCTCGCTTCGACAGCCCCGCACCCTCCCTCGGAGAGGTCGGTAAAGGTCGACTGGAGGGCCGACACGAATCCTCCCGTCATGGCGACTTCAGAGAAACAACGGGGGACCTCTCCCGCGGCAAGCTCCTCGAGAAGGACCCGCGATGCGAGCGGGGAAAGAGTGTCCCGGGCCATGTTCCCCGAACGCTCATCCACCAGGGATGCCAGGTCGGGGATCGTAAGGAAGTGGACGTTAAAGAGCCCGCCGAGAAGGGCTGACAGCCTCTTCTTCAGATATGAGCAGAGAAGGTTGGATCCAGCGACGAATATCGCTTCGGACGCCCGGTCGTTTTCCCTGAGGACGCGAAGCTCTCCGGCAGCCGCCTCTTCAAGACGCCGGAAATCTCCCGATGTATACAGCTTTCCCGCCAAATGTATCCCTCCTCCTGGAGATTCTAGCAGAAAGGCGCGTTCTTGATAAGCATGCAACGGGGCCGGTGACAAAAAGGGCGCGAAGCAGATGCTCCGCGCCCTTCGAGTCGGTCTGTCAAGTGCCGGTCATCAGGATCTGCCGGCCGAAACTCTCTTCATCACTATCGCGGCCGCTGTGATCATGGCAAGCACGAGCAGCGTCACGACAGGCGCGGAGAAGACCGGTACGGGAACCGGCTCGACCACGTGGATCGCCTGAACGCAGGTATCGTATACGGTGCCGGTGCCGGCATCCCATGCTATGATCGTCAGGGTGTCGTAATCGCAGACTTCGGCAGCGCCCGCATTGACGATACCGTAAACGTCCCCGCATGTTCCGCCGGTAACGCCTACGATCGTCTCAGACATGGCAAGCGCCGGGCCTACGAGGCCGAGGCTCGTGATCGTGTAGTTATAATCGGTCGGCGGAGCGCACGGGTCGCCGTTGCAGATGGAAAACGGTATGTACCCGGCGGTCACGCCCTGCTCGATGAAGTACAGCGTATCCTGAAGGATGGACAGCGCTGGTGGCGACTCCACGATCTCGATCATCAGGGTGTCGATGTAGTGGCGAAGTGTGCCACTGTAGTAGCTGTCCTCGCAGTCACCGGCCTCAGGCGCGCATACGCCGTTCACATCGCTGAAACACTGGATGGCGATGACCATGTTGGTCGTACCGACGGTGACCGAGCAGGGAACCGTTATACAGGTCTCATCCGGCCAGTAGTTGCCAGCGCCGAGTGTGAACGGTCCCGGCCCTTCTTCCATCCAGGGATTCGTCATCGTCCAGCCGAGCTCATCGGAAAGGACGACGCAGAATGTGTCCGGATCGGGGCAAAGTGAGCCGGCGAGGAAGCCGAAGTTCGTAGGAGCGAGACCGAAGCATGCGGTCTCACCCTTGATCATCGTGGCATCGGGGCCGAACCCGTAGAAGAATCCGGGGTCACCGTCCATGATGACCTCTCCGACTACCAGCTCCGGGCCGAGAGTGGCACGCAGGCCGATATCGCCATATTCGAAGTTACCCATGTCGAGAGCGGAGAACGTAGTGCCCGTATTGCTGAGGAAACTCTTGTCCGTCTCCATCGGGCCGGTATCGTCGTAAGGGATCGGGTAGGCATATGATCCAGTGTTGAGGTCGGCATGGATATATACCGGATCACCGGACGTGACCATAATGGGCGTCGGAAGGTCTATCGTGTAATACCCCGCCTCGTTGACCGTCCCGGAGAAGGGGCCGGCGAGAAGCGTGGTGGGCGCGCTCGATCCATTGAAATCGTCGTACAGCGAGAGGCTGTATGTCGTGGGTCCGCCAGTCGCCCAGAAATGGAGCGAGTAAATATACTCGCCGGTGATCTGGGGAGTTATCTCGACGACGGCATAGTCATGACCGTCGCCGTAACCGATAGACCCCCACCATCCCATGTCATCGTGGTAGTATGTGGTCCTGTTCGGATCGTAGTTCTTGAACTTTGTGATCACATTCGTGTTGGCGCCTATCTGTCCGTCCAGGCCGGTTCCCCATTCGATGTTGAAGAACCCGTTGTCTCCCCATGAGGTTCCCCAGGAGTTCTTGACGATCCAGCCGCCGACTCCTGCGCCGCAGAGGTCGTCATCCCATCCGACGATCAGCACGCCGTGGTTCGTCTGCTCTCCGCCTGCGTAGCTCAGGCAGCCGGTGCCGTTGTACGTGCTGAATCCGGGGAAGGAGGCGTACATCGATGTGTAGACAGGGCCGTATGTCTGGAGCGCGGCCTTGATCGCGTCGACGTCGTTTGGTATGACCTTCCACTCGGTGACCTGCTTGAGATAGGAGCAGGCAGGATTGATACAGGTCGGCGCCGGGCACCCGCCTGGATATGTGTCGCACGACTCGTCGACCGAGCCGAGCAGAGCGAGATAGTTGGTCGACATCCACGCGTTACCGCCTGCGTTGCAGTCGTTCGACGTGACGTTACATGCCTGGATGTTCAGTTCGGAGTAGTCGTAGACAACGCTCTCTTTCAGAAGGACCTTCGATTCGAGGTCTCCGAGAGCGGCGAAAGCCCAGCATGTCCCGTACGGGTTCTGGTTCTTTACCGGCGTCACTCCGCTCATCGTCCGCCAGTCCCACGAGGCGGCCGGCGCGAACAGCATATCGCCTGGAACCTCGTAGGGCTGGATATGGCTCAGGTCATGAGGAGGCCCCACGTATCCGAACTCGGTCGGGACCGTGGGAAACACGGTGTATTTTTTCGGGGCGGGTGTCGGTCGCTGCGCGAACGCTTCCGACGAAACAGCCGCCACAAGTATAACGGCGAGAAACAGCAGCAATAATCTCGTTCTCATCCTTCGATCTCCCTGTCCTTAATTATCGTCCTGATCAATTGAACCGCTTCAGCGACAATCTGAGATTTTTCCGGGCAGTTCCGCTGCACCTCCTTTACGGAACCGGCTTATACGAGGTTAGAGGCGGACCCTTTGGGCCTTCGATTCACAGTTGCCTATTTTATCAAATATCTTCACATATATCAACGATTTATGTCATCCCCAGATCCAGGCGCGCCTGAAAGCCGGCCCTTTTCCGCTGGAATGGGCAGGACCGATGGGGTATCTTTCCAACTCCGAGCAAGAAGCGTAACAACAATGAGGGGTAGATGAGATCCTCCCGATATTTAGCCGCGGCCGTGCTGTTCACGGCCATTTCCATCCTCCCGTCAACGCGCACTCAGGCGCAATCGGCCTTCAGAAGGGGTAATATCTCGTCGAGGATCTACGCCCTGGGCCAAAACTTCACCGGGGTGATCCCCGACGGCCTTACCGACCTCACACTGAATCCCGCCCGCGCCTGGGACACGGAATCGCTTACGATCAACTACGGTTACAGGAGCAGTCCCGGCCGGTCCCTTACATTTCCGATGGCCGGTGAAGACCTTGATCCGGATTTTTACAACACGTACTCGAAGATGACGAACGAGATCAGGATCTACGGTATCAGCGCCTGGGGGCTGAAATGGGCCATCGACACGGAGTGGGGCCTTCACCACAACGATAATTGCAATCAGTCCGGTACCAATCCGGTCAACAGGGACTACAGCGGGAGTTTCGGCGTCGAGCTGCGTGAGGACTGCATGATCAGCGACGATAATTTCTTCCGGCTCGATATTGCCTCGGCCGGAAAGATCGGGGACCGCATGGTCCTCGGGATCCGGGCCGGGGGCACCTACAGTTACTACGACTACAAGAGACGATACAGGTATGCCTGGGAAGGGTACGAATTCGACACCGATTCCGGGGAGTATCAATATCTACCGCGACAGATCGACGGATGAGCTCTACAGCAATGCGAAGAAGCTCTTCACCGGGTATCTCGAGGCCGGGCTCACCTGGGAGGAAGCGGGAGAGCTCGCTTTCCGGGGAGGATACGCCGAGGGCAGCGCAGTGACGGACGACTACGACCTTTCCGTCGAGAGCAGGTATGACGACTATACCCACGAGATAGACCAGTACTCCTACAGGCTGTGGGAATTCCGCGAGGACCGTATGGGTGATTCCTGGCAGCTCTCCGCCTTCGTGAAAAAGAAAACCACCAGCGGTATCGTCATCCTCGCCGCGGGCGGGTACGAAAGGGGCAGCTACGAATGCGACTGGCAGAACCTCTATACACAGTACACGTGGGGCGATTATGAAGACCTGCAGATAAAGGATTCGTCCTGGTACCCCGGCGAGGGCACCCGGTCGAGGTCCGAGGCGGTATTCAGGATGGGCAGGACCGTCGCCATCGAGACAAGGCTCGACATCACGCCTGGCGCCCATATCAACTACTGGAGGGAAAAATTCGAAGAGAGCGGCGAAGCCGGCATCGATTCGTACATGCTCGAGGACGGCACTTCCGCATCGTTCGAGACCCGCTTTCCCCTCTCGTTCGAGAGGACCGATTCGCGGACCGAGCTTGTGCTGCCGATCGCGATCGAGTTCAGGCCCGCATCATTCTTTCACCTCTACTCGGGATTCGGCATGACCTTTACATGGAACCGCAGCGTGCGGACAAACACTTTCCTGATGGATTACGGACAGTCTGACGATCCGCTCGCCCCGCAGGAGATCGAAACGGAAAACAACGGATTCACCAGCAGCTATTACGCGTCGCTCGGTTTCTCGCTGAGATACAGGGAAAAGCTCTTTCTCGACATGTATACTGGAAGTGATATCGTCCCGGAGAACATCACCGGCTACTTCATCGACCTGAGGTATGTATTCTGACCGTTTCGTCTACTCCCCGTCATCCGACTGCTTCATAGCGACAATACAGGCCAGAGCGATCGAAGCAAGCTTGGAGCGCGACGAATCGCCTCTTGATGTCAGGACTATCGGCACCCCCGCCCCCATGATGACGCCGGCAAGGTAAGCGCCTGAGGATACGGTAAGTGATTTGTAGACGACGTTTCCCGCCTCGATGTCAGGCATCAGAAGGATATCGGCGTTCCCCTTGATCTTCCCGGAGTAATGCTTCTCTCTTGCCGAATGGGGATCCATCGCGACATCGAGCGACAGAGGGCCTTCGACGATGACATCCTCGCGGTCCGCGTATTCGGAGGCGAATTCGTGGGCCTCGGTCGAGGATTCGACGCTCGGCGTCACAGTCTCGACCGCGGAGATGACGGCGACCCTCGGCTTCTCGATATTGAGATAGCCACAGACGGTCAGCGCGTTCTGGAGGATCTTGTGCCTGAGCTTGCTGGTAGGATTCGGTATCAGCGCGGCGTCGGTAACGGCGAGGAGCTTCGGGTAGGTGGGAATCTGGAAGAACCCGACATGACTGTAGATCGAGCCTTTCTTCATCCTGCCGCTGCCCTTGAGATATTTCAGCGTCCCGCCCATGATCTCCGCTGTCTTGACGGCACCCTTCATCAGGAAATCGGCCTCACCCGAGTCGAGAAGCTCGACCGCCCTCGCGACAGGATCGTCCGAATCGACGATCGTGTAGTTGTCGCCGTCGACCTTGATGTCGTACTCCCAGGCGAGCTTGTTGACCTCGTAGTAATCGCCGACGAGGAGGAACTTCGCGATCGGGAACCGGCCCTCCTCGTTGGCCTGTTTCGCCGCGATCAGGGCATCCTCGTTCTCAGCGCCGACGATGGCTATCTTCGGGGCCTTCTTTTTCGCGACCATCGCGCGGGCGACATACATCAGCTCATCGAGGCTCGTAACGGGAACGTTCTCGCGGCGCCTCAGGTGCGGATGCGCGAAGATCTCGGTCGTGAGCATCTCCTTCTCATCCAGCCTCTTCTTTCTGAGGCGTCTCTTTCGGTCACGTAATCCTTCATCATCCCGGGAACATGCACCGCGCGGTAATGCCCCGCGACCATCGCCTCGTGCTCGATCGAACCGGGGATTATAACGACGGGGAAATATGGGAATATCTTCCGCTTGATGCGTCCGGTGAACTCGCCGCTTCTCGAGAGCCCGCCGGTAAGGATGACGAGGTCGATCGCGCCTTCTACGGCGGCGAGTTTCATCACCGCTCCGGCTATCGATGTCGCCATGAAATCGATCACATGCTCTATCTTCTCGCGCTGCCTGCCGACCGCTCCTGAATCGCGGAAATGCAGAAGCGCCCTGAAATCGTTAGTGCCTGTAAGGTCTATCATCCCGCCCGTCTTGAAGAGGTAGCTGCGCAGTTCGGCGAGGCTGATCCTGTTTTCCTCGATCGCCCGGAAGATGATGTCGAGGGTCATGCTTCCCGAGCGGTTCGCGCTGGGAACACCGGCAAAAGCATTCACCAGGTCGTCGACCTTCCCGTCGCTGTGCCGGACGATAGATACCCCGCCCCCGAGATGCGCGCCGATGGTGACGAGCTCATCGCGCCTCTTGCCGAGTACGGCGGAAGCGAGATCATGCACGGCGTTCTGGTTGAGATAATGAGCACCGGAACCGTCCCTGAGCAGTTTCTGGATACCGGTAAGCCTCGCCGTAGTCGCCATCTCGTCGCTGGCGACCGGATCGGACATCGTAACGAGGATCTCCCGGCCTCCCGAGAACTTCTCCCTCAGCGCCAGCCCGATCGGAATCGCCATATTAGACGCATGCTCGATCCTCGGTTCGGAGAGGTCGTCGACCATCTCCTTGACGACCTCGTAGGTGCCGGTCGGAACGGGTTCGACGAAACCGCCCCTGCATGCGATCCCCGTCAGCTGCCCCTGCTCGAGCCCGAGCTTCTCGAGCCACTGGGCTATCGCTCCTGCTCTCGCATCGATGCCGTCCTTGAAATCGGGAGGCAGGTGGACCTCGTCGGAAGCACGGAGGTTAAGCCCGTTGTACAGGGCCACCTTCGTCGAGGTCGATCCGGGATTGATGCAGAGTATCGTCTCGGCCGATACGTCGGGCATCTTTTCCTCGCCGTAGAGAAGAGAGATCACCAGGCCCGGGCCATCGCCCGAGGCGAGTGAATACTCGATCAGCAGGGAGAAAAGATTGCCCCATGCCTCCTCCCACGCCCTGGAGAGAACAGGGGGCTTGGCCAGACGGATGACTTCGTACATGAGCCTGCGGAGTTCATCGTCACTCCCGATACGGCCGTAATGGACCGTCTCCGAGGCCTCGAAGACCTTTTTCGAGATTTCCTCGGGGCCCTTCGCGTCTCCTATCGCGTCGATGAGAGATCCGAGTTCTGCCTCGACTATGCTGAGATAACGTTCGTACATCTTCTCCGCTCCTTACAGCGGTGATCCGGATATCTGGCGCAGGTCCCCGCGCCGGGCGGAGTAAAGTTATAAAATGGCCGGTACGCTTTCAAACACTTTCGGCCCGGAAGTGCTGATTTAACGCTATTTTCAGCCGAGAATCGGCCGGATTTCGTCCGCGATACCACCCGATGAGCGCTTCGGAGCGCTCCCTGATCACATCCAGCGCCTTTCCCGATGTGTAGACATGCATGTCCCTGAGGTCGGAACCGACTATCGACGGATCGCCGAGCAGGACGCCGCCGAGAGCGCCTCCGTACCCTCCCTCGATATCCCTCCCGGCAAGCTCCGCGAAGAGAAGGGTCCAGCCGCGGACCGCGTTTTCCATGTTGTACCCTCCGCCGCCGAGAGCGGCGATCCTCGGAAAGCGCGAGCGGAGCATTGCGACCGCGTCGATATATCCGTTGTTCGTCATCTTCAGGTGGGTCAGCGGATCGGTGGCGAAAGTGTCTGTCCCGAATATTCCCACGATGACCTCGGGCTCGAAGAGGCCCAGAGCGTCCATCACTATCTCGGAGAAAAGGAACAGGAAGGTGTTGTCGTCCGTCTCCGGCTCGAGCGGGACATTAATATTATACCCTTTCGCCCCGCCCGCCCCCGTCTCCTTCTCAAACCCGCCCCACGGGAAAAGGGTCCTGCCCGACTCATGGACAGAGATGGCAAGGACTTCCGGGTCGTCGTAGAAAGCTTCCTGCACGCCGTCGCCATGGTGAGCGTCGATATCGACATAGGCCACTCTCAGGCCCTTCTTTCTCAGCTCTAGAACAGCGATCACGGCGTCGTTCACATAACAGAAGCCCGACGCCCTGTCACGGTGCGCGTGATGGAATCCGCCGCAGGGATTGAAAGCCGACCCTCCGGCCGCCGCGGCCCTCGCCGCGATGACGCTCGCTGTCGCGGCAAGCTTCGAGTATGTATGGACTCCCTTGAAAACGGGGTTCTCGGCTGTGCCGAGGCCGTGGTAAAGCATCTCGACATCTACCTCACGCCCGCTCTCCGCTCTTTCGAGAAGGGAGATATATTCCGCGGTGTGCCAGCTTTCGAGCAGGCCCTCTTCCGGTTCGGCGAACTCTTCGACTCGCACGCCGTCACCGGTGAGAAGGCCGCGGCCGGCGCACATATCGTATGTGAGCCTCGCCCGCTCAGGCTTGAACGGGTGATCGGGGGAGAGTTCGAATCCGGCGAGTGCCGGCGAATATACGAATACCGCGTCGCTCATTTCTTCTCCCCGGCCGAGAACATGATCTCGAGATAGTAGGCTCCATCCTCGAGCTTCGTCTTTACGGGGAACCTGCTCTTGTGGAAGACATACATCATCTTCTTGTTCTGCGCGAGCACCTCGGCTTTGAACCCGTTCAGCCCGCGCTTGATCGCGTGATCGGTAAGCTTGTTGAAGAGGTGCGTCCCTATTCCTCTCTGCTGCCAGTCGTCGCGGACGAGAAAAGCGATCTCGGCTAGATTGTCTGCCGGGTCGGTCTTGTACCGCCCGATGGCGACCATCTCCTCCTCGCCCGGCTCGCCGATGAATCCAGCTATCGCCATCTCGGTGCGGTAGTCGATGTTGACGAGCGGCTGCAGTTTCTCGTGCGGCATCGCCTTGACGATGTTGAAGAACCGGTAGTAGACCGACTCATCGCTGAGGCTGTAGAAGAACTCCCTCTCGAGGTCCTCATCGGAGGGCTTGACCGGCCTGAAGAAGACCTCGACATCTCCGAACAGGGCCGTCTCCTCGATCTCGACCGGGTAGTACTTCCCCGAAGTCATCGGCATCTGGTCCATGTGGACGAGGTGCCTCTGCCTCGCGTAGTCGATCAGCTCGTTCCTGAAATCGGGGTGGGCGATGTCGATAAGCGCCAGCGCCCTCTCGCGGAGGTTCTTCCCATGGAGGTTGACCATACCAAACTCGGTCGCAACGTAGTGGACGTCGCCGCGCGACGTGACCACTCCTGCCCCCTGGTCGAGGAAGGGGACTATCCTCGAGACGGTCCCGTCCTTCGCCGTCGACGGGATGACGATGACCGGCTTGCCCCCCTTCGAGCGTGCCGCGCCGCGGACGAAATCGACCTGTCCGCCGATACCCGAGTAGAAGTACTCGCCGATAGAGTCGGCGCATACCTGGCCGGTAAGATCGACCTGGATGGCGGCATTTATCGATATCATCTTCTCGTTCTGCGCGATTATAAACGGATCGTTCGTGTAGTCGCACGGGTGGAACTCGATAAGCGGATTGTCATGGACGAAATCGTATAGCCTCTGCGTACCCATGCAGAATGTGGCGACTATCTTGCCGTTATGAAGCGTCTTTTTCCTGTTCGTGATGACGCCCGTCTCAACGAGGTCGATTATCCCGTCCGAGAACATCTCGGAATGGATGCCGAGGTCGTTCTTGTCGGTCAGGAAGGAGAGGATCGCGTTCGGTATCATCCCGATACCGGCCTGTATCGTCGCGCCGTCCCCGATCAGCTTCGCCACGTTCTGACCGATACTCATCGCCACCTCGTCCGGCTCCGGCGGCGACCATTCGATAAGGGGCAGGTCGCTCTCGACGACATAGTCGATGTCATTGATATGGATAAAACTGTCGCCGAGCGTGCGGGGCATCTGCTTGTTGACCTCGGCTATGACCAGCTTGGCCGCCTCGGCACCGGCCTTGACGACGTCGACCGAGACCCCGAGCGAACAGTACCCGTACCTGTCGGGAGGTGCCACCTGTATGAAGGCCACATCGATCTTGAGCTGGCCGCTCCTTATGTGGTCGGGCAGCTCGGAGAGGAATATCGGAGTGTACTCGGCGCGCCCCTCGTTGACCGCGTCGCGGACGTTCTGTCCTATGAAGAAGGCGTTCTGCTTGAAGGGGCGGCTCATCACCGCCTCCGTGTAGGGAGTGGTGCCGAGTTCGATGAGGTTGATAGTCTCGTGGTCCGCTATATGGCTGCCCTTCTCGATCAACATCTTGATGAGGAGCTGAGGCTCGGCGGCGCCCGAGCCGATGAAGATCCTGCTCCCCGCCTTGATCAGTTTCAGGATATCGTCTATCTCACGGAGCTTCTGCCTGTACATCTTCGCGATACGTCCGCTCATCGCGAACCTCCACTATCATGATGGTCATAATGATTATCGGCGTTACGCAGACATAATGAACAATATGACGCATTTGCGCAAGCATTTGGGGTAGCGGAAAGAGAGACCTTGTAATAGATTCAGAATAGAAGGGGGAAACTTATGAGCAGAATATTCGGCCCCGTACCGTCGCGAAGGCTCGGCCGGTCTCTCGGCGTCGACGTCGTGCCCTACAAGACATGCACCTTCGACTGCATCTACTGCGAATGCGGCGCGACGACCGACCTCACATGCGAACGAAGAGAGTTCTTCCCCCTCGAGGAGATCCTCGAGGAGCTGCGCGACTCGCTCGCGGAGATAACGACTCCTCCCGATGTCATAACTCTTTCCGGCGCGGGAGAGCCCACCCTCTACAGTCGGCTCGGGGAGCTGACAGAGACCATAAAAAAGATGTCCGGCATACCGGTGGCCGTCATCACGAACTCCTCGCTTCTCTTCATGCCGGAGGTTCGCGACGAGCTCGGCCGAGCCGACATCGTTCTTCCCTCTCTCGATTCGGCTCTCCCCGGACCGTTCTCGAGGATGAACAGGCCTCACCACGATATCACGCTCAACCGCATGATCGAAGGGCTCGGCGCCTTTCTGGACGGATACGGCGGGAAGGTCCTCTTCGAGATCCTCTTTCTCGACGGGTACAATACCGGGGACGAGGACCTCGATGCGCTCGCCGCTTTCATCAGAAAGCACAGGGTCGACTCGATCCAGCTCAACACAGCCGTCAGGCCCGGAACGGAGAGCGGGATATCCGCGCTCTCCAGGGGAAGGCTCGAGAGCATCTGCGCCCTTTTCGGCCCCGGCTGCGAGATAGTCGCATCTGTCGGAACGAGGGCGAGCCACGAGGAATTCGCCTCGGCCGACCGCATCCTGTCGATGATCGAGAGGCGGCCCTGCACCGCCGAAGACATCCACCACGCCCTCGGGGTACCTATCCAGGGTGTGATCAAGCTCCTCGGGATGATGATCGAGAAAGGATCGGTCAGGGCAGACGACCACGACGGCGAGACATTCTATACCGCACGGGAAAGAGACAGCGGTTGATCCGCTGACTTCGGCCGATCCCTCACTGGCCCGGTCCTCAGAACAAATCTGCTGTCTATCGGCAAAAAAAAGCATTAGATTTCAAGGGTAAGCCCCGAAGGCCCCACTACGGCCCCCGCCCGAGGAGATACTGGCTATGGAACGCCGTAAATACAACGTGAAACGCACATCAGGCATCATAATCGCAGCAGTCGCAGCGCTCGCCTTCTCGTCCTGCGGCGGAGACGATCCGTCCGGACCGCAGATCGACACCGGCCCCGAAGCCTGGTGGCGGATCGAAGCGACGATACGGACGCTGAGGGGAGTCTATGACCCCGGGGCAGGCGGCGCCATAGCCGTCGGCGACGGCGGCATGATCATGCACAAGGAAAGTTCCGGCTGGATATCGATGGAAAGCCCCGTCACTGCCTCCCTCAATGCGATATACGGGATATCGGGAAGCGAGATCTGGGCAGTCGGCAACAGCGGAGTGATCGTCAATTACGACGGTATCTCGTGGAACAGGGCCGATTCGGTGACGACCGCGGACCTCAACTGTATCTTCGGGTTCCCGGGTGGCGTGATCTTCGCCGCCGGTGACGGCGGGACCGTGATCCGCTACGACGGTATGTCATGGTCGTTGATGCCGACCGTCTTCGAAGACGACATCTACGGGATCTGGGGAACATCGCCGCAGGACCTGATCATAGTCGGCAACTCGGGCCTGATAATGAAATACGACGGCGGCGGCTGGATTGAGATGCCGGGCGGAGGAGGACGGTACTTCAGGGGGATCTGGGGAATTCCGGAAGGTGAGATATTCGCTGTCGGACTTTACGGCGACATGATGAGATTCAACGGGATGATATGGGAGGCCGTGGACAGCGGCACCGACGAGCACCTTCTCGCTATCGACGGCACATCGGCTGACCGGATCTTCTCGGTCGGCGACCACGGCACGGTCCTCTATTACGAAGGAGGATCGTGGAGGCCTTACCCGCGGGTCCAGCCCGACACACACAAGCTTCACGCGCTCGACATCACCGGCGATGGCTCCACCGGAATAGCTGTGGGATTCGGCGGCGAATTACTCGAGTTCGAAGACACACAGTGGCTGCCCGTGAGCAATCCATTTTCGCAGCACCTGTTCGGCGCCTGGAGCGATGAATCGAACGGGATCTTCGCCGTGGGGAGCTCGGGCTCTATCCTTCGCAAGACCGGCGGCAGGTGGAACGCGATGTCGTACGGCGGGACCCAGGAGCTCTATACTATCGAAGGACTCCCCGGTGGAGAAGTGATCTCGGCCGGCCAGATAGGTCTCCTGATAGAATTCGACGGCATAGGCTGGTCATCTACGCAGCTTCCCCTCGGCTGGGAGATCAACTCTCTCTGGGGATCTTCAAGCAGCGACATATACGGCGTCGGGTCGTTCGGACTCGTCGCGCACTTCGATGGATCGTCCTGGGATGAACTGCCCCGGCCGACCGATGAATGGCTTCATGACGTGTGGGGGCCGGGGGCCGGAGAGATCTTCGCCGTGGGCGGGCTCGGATCGGCCTTCCATTACGACGGCGCCGAGTGGGACACGATGACGACGACCACCTCGCACGCACTCTTCGGGATCTGGGGGAGCGGCCCGACGGACATCTTCGCCGTAGGATCGCTCGGAACGATCATCCACTTCAACGGGTCCGAATGGTCGCCTATGTACAGCGGAACATCGAGAAAACTCTACTCCGTCTGGGGCGCCGGCCCCGACGATGTCTTCGCGAGCGGGGAATTCGGAGAGATCCTCTACTACGACGGCAGGGATTGGGAGAAGCTTGACTCGGGAGTATCGGCACATCTTCGGGCCATCACGGGGATATCGGCGCTGAACGTCTACGCCGCCGGCTCCAACGGCACGATCCTGCACTACGCCATCCACTGACGGACCGGCCGTCACACATCCCACTTGAGACGCTTCGCTCCTATCACCAGGAATACCGCTCCGAACAGGAAAAGCATCGCTATATGAGGAAGTACGGCCGGCATTCCCAGGCCGAACGATATCAGCCTGTGGATCCCGCTTATCGTCCATCCGGTCGGCAGGCAATAGGCGACCACCTTCATCGGCGCCGATACAACCTCGATCGGCCACCAGCATCCCCCGAGAGCCGACATCGCCATCGCCGTGATCACACCGATCGTCGTGACCTGGTCGGGATCGGTGAAGAGCGCGCCGAAAAGTATCGACAGCGATCCCATCGCGAAAGCGAAGGTGAGCATCAGGAAAAAGAGCCCGACCGGGCTGGCCCCGAGAGAGACCCCGAAGACAAACCTGCCGACGGCCAGAAGGAATACGATCTGGGCCGCGGCGATCAGGATCCGCCCGAGCAGTTTTCCGGCCACGACATCGCCCTTGCCGGCAGGTGACATCCCGATACGCCTGAGTACCCCGTCCTTCCTCTCGGCGGTTATCACCGAGCCGCTGAAGAGCATCGACATCAGGACAAACATGACGAGGCTGCCCGGGACCGACGACTGGAACCCTCGCGGGATATCCTCTCCTCTGCCGGCGACCTCCGATCTGACCGTGATATTCGCCGGACGCATGAGAAGCGTATCGATCCGGGCCTCGATGACACCCTCCATCCCGTCCTGCTCCTTCGTTACGAGGAGAAGGGATCCGTACAGCGAGTCGCCGCGGACATCGATCGAACCGGAACCTTCGTTTATCAGGCCGTTCTCGATCTCGACGAGCCCGCTCACGAGTTTCGCGATGCTCCTTATCACGGCAGCCGATGCGGCTTCGCCGGCGTTCCTGTTCGAGCCCCTGTCTCGTAACAGGGCAAGTTCGACCCGCTTACGGCCGAGCACGCTATCTGTAAATCCTTCGGGGATGACCAGCGTCCGCACGCGATTCCTTCCTTCGGACAGGGTATCGCTCATCTGGATGTAATAGTTCTCCCCGGCGAGAAGCGAAATGAGATCGCCCGAGAGGTATCCGTCGTCGTTGTTCTCGACGGTCAGGGTCGCCGTCGGTGTTCCTCCCGATCCGCCGCCGAATGAGAGGCCGAAGAAGGTCATGAAGGCGAGCGGCATGAGGAATATCCAGAGCACGGCGCTCTTCTCTCTCATCGTCAGCCTGAAATCGCACGAAGCAATCTTCCATATAGCGTGCGTCCTTCCGGTCCTCATCCTCACCACCCCCCTTTCGCGAGCCTGGCGCGTATGAGCAGTATGCCCGGGATAATCGTGCACACTCCCATGAGCGAAAGTACGAGGAGATGGATGCCGATATCGGAGACACCCGCCCCGAGTACGAATATCTCTTTCATACCCTGCGCGGCCCAGTAGACCGGCGAAAACCTGCCCGCCGCCTGAAGAGACGAGGGCATCTGCTCGATCGGGACCATACTTCCGCCGAACAGTGCCATCACGATGATGACGACGGACATCACAGCGTCGGCCGCCCTCTCGTTGCTGATCGCCCCGTAGAGAAAGGTCATGACGCCGGTGCACATCAGTATCGTAGCGATCGTATGGAGAAAAAGGGCGGACGGATCCCCGAGGTCGACCCCGAAGCCCAGGCCGCTCACCGCGAGAAGTATGAGACACGATATCAGGGTTATCGCGAACGCGGCCCCGACCTTTCCGGCGACCGCCTGTCCCGTCGTGACCGGAGCGGCCAGCATCCTTTTCAGCGTCCCCGCCTTCCTCTCGCGAAGCAGATCGCGAAGGACGAGCTCTACGATGAACAGGAGGCCGATCATCATGCTGCCCGGCATGACATAGGCGAAAATATTGAAATCACTGACGACCGGATCGTCGGCGGCAGAGACGGAATCAGGAAGCGCCGCGACCTCGTCGGTGAATGTGATAAGCGAGTCCGCGATATATCCGTAGGCGAGTATGACTCCGTTTTTCGCCCCGTCCATCACCTCTTCCATGTCCGAGGCGGCGGGCCAGCTCTCCTGGTCGACGACCGTCCGCATCTTGGACAGGGGCGCGTTGAATATCCTCGTCCCTCCGTCGAGAAGTACCGCCATCGTCTTCGTTATCTCCGCCACTACGATCGGGAGAAACGCCTCCGATGGATTCTTCACGAGCCTTATCTCGGCGGGAAGGCCGTCGAGGACATTCGATGTGAAGCCTTCGGGGATCTCTATCAGCGCCGATGCGTCCCCTCCGGCCATCATCTTCTCACCTTCGGCAGCGGTGACCTCCGTGATATCGAGCATATCGCCGAGCTCTCCCTGCTGCATCCCCTGCCTGAGGAACCCGCCGAAGAAGCCACCGTCGTTATCGACGAGAAGGACCTTGATCTTCGGCATGTCTACATCACCTTCAGGGCCGAAGACCATTCCTATGATAAGTGTCATGGAAACAGGTATCAGCAGCATCAGGATCACCGACAGGGGATTCTTCAATCGGCGCCTGATATCGTTCGCGAGGATGCCGAGTATCGCTTTCATCCTAGTCCCTCAGCTCCCTTCCCGTGACCTGGAGGAAAACGCTTTCGAGGCTCGGTTCTCTTATCGCCACACCGTCGATATGCATACCGGCGGAAAAAAAGCCGCCGAGCAGCCTGCCTGTTTCATCACGGTCGAGCAGTTTCACGCGCAGCTCTCCATCGGAGATATGGTCGAATTCCGAGTCGCCGAGTACCTGCTTCGCCTCGCCGGCGCTGAAATCCCCTGTGACCGAGACCATGATCTTCCCCCCTACCAGTTCGACCAGTTCGGCCAGTGTCCCCGAGGCGTGCACCGTCCCCTCGTCTATGATCGCGATACGATCGCAGAGCTGCTCCGCCTCCTCGAGGTAGTGGGTCGTATATATTACCGTCTTGCCCTCGGAGGCGAGACCCTTGACGACGTCGAGAATCCTGATGCGTGCCTGAGGGTCTATACCCAGAGTCGGCTCGTCGAGCAGGATGATCTTCGGATCATGGACGAGCCCGGCGCAGAGGTTGACCCTCCGCTTCATGCCGCCCGAGTAGGTCCTCACCGCGTCTTTCGCGCGGTCGGTCAGGTCGACGAGCTCGAGCGCGTGATCGACGCGGTCCTTCAGCTCTCCCCCGGAAAGTCCGTAAAGACCTCCCCAGAAGAGGAGGTTGTCCCTCCCCGAGAGTTCCTCGTAGAGGGCTATCTCCTGGGGAATGATCCCCATGATGCGCCTGATCTCCCTCCCGCTTGAGTTCATGTCCATACCGTCTATCGTGATCGATCCCGAATCGGGCTTGAGCAGTCCGGAGAGCATCGAGATCGTGGTCGTCTTTCCCGCTCCGTTCGGGCCGAGGAACCCGAATATCTCCCCCTTCTCCACAGAGAAGCTGATTCCCCTAACCGCCCGGACATCGCCGAAGCTCTTACTTATCTCTTTTACAGCAATCATCTCAGTCATTGTCTCCTCCGGGAGATTTCAGAAGTCAAATATACATATATCCGCATGAGATGCGTTCAGACTATTCACAATACCGGGCCGATTCAAGGGAAAAGCCAAAAGGGTTGCCTCAGAAGGCCCGCATCTTCTAGAATCGCCGGGAAGCAGATATCCTGTATCCAACCGGAAGGAGCCGGAATGAAGCGCGCTGGATCGATCCTGATAATCGCCGTCGTCCTCCTCGCGGGAGCCATTTCCGCGACAGCGGAGAAACGAGCGATCACCTTCGACGACCTGATCGCCATGGGGCGCATCGGAAGCTTCGAGGTATCGCCCGACGGAAAAAACATAGCCTTTACCGTCACCTGGTTCGACAAGGAAGCGAACTCCTCGAACACCGACATCTACCTCGTCCCTGTCAAAGGCGGCGATCCGTACCGCTTCGTGCGAAGCGAGTCGTCCGACCGGTCACCCTGCTGGTCGCCGGACGGAAAGAAGCTCGCTTTCGTATCGTCGCGCGGCGGTTCGCCCCAGATCTGGGTGATCCCGGTAGACGGCGGCGAGGCGAAGAAGATCACCGACATCCCGACCGGTGTCTCATCGCCTCTCTGGTCACCAGACGGCAAAAGGTTCGCTTTCACATCGAGCGTCTACCCCGAATGCGAGGACATGGACTGCAACGAAAAGAAGCTCGAGGAGGACGAAAACAGCAAGGTCAATGCGCGCATGATAGACCACC
This sequence comes from Candidatus Krumholzibacteriia bacterium, assembly GCA_963836185.1. Classification (GTDB taxonomy): domain Bacteria; phylum Krumholzibacteriota; class Krumholzibacteriia; order Krumholzibacteriales; family Krumholzibacteriaceae; genus JAUWCL01. Next base: position 641,980 of record CAWIIQ010000001.1, on the reverse strand, counting down.
TGCTGTTCAGGCACTGGAACTACTGGCGGGAAGGGCGCTGGGACCATCTCTTCATCGTCGACACCGATGGGAAGAACCTCGTTGAGATCAACAAGGGCCGGACTGACGTTCCACCGATCTCACTCGGCGGATACCGGGACTACGACTTCTCGCCCGACGGAAAGGAGATCTGCTACACGCTCAATCCCGACCCGATGGTGGCGATCTCGACTAATAACGACATATGGATCGTCCCCGTTGAGGGCGGAGAGGCGAAATGCCTTACCTCCGACAATCCGGCCAACGACAACAATCCGCGCTATTCGCCCGACGGCAGGTACATAGCCTGGCGCTCGATGGAGAGGGCTGGATTCGAGGCCGACAGGCAGACGGTCACTCTTTACGACCGCAGGTCAGGAAAGAAAACGACACTGACCGACGAGTTCGACTACAGCATCGGAAACTTCGACTGGGCGCCGAACAGCCGCGACCTCTATTTCGCCACCCAGGACAAGGGGCGCTATTCGATAGGAAAGGTCTCGGTCAAAGGCGGCGCCGCGAAACTCATTATCACCGGCGCGTACGACAATAACCTTCGCGTGACCCCCGACGGGAATACACTCGTCTTCCCGCGCCAGAGGGTCAACGAGCCGACCGAGCTATACAGAGCGTCGACTTCGGGCAAGAACGTTAAAAAGCTAACCGGGATCAACGACAAGCTCGTCTCCGAACTCGAGATGAATCCGGTCGAGGAGTTCTGGTTTACGGGAGCCGAGGGGCGGCAGGTCCACGGGCTGGTCACGAAGCCCCCCTTCTACGAGGAGGGAAAGAAGTACCCGATGATCCTGCTCATACACGGCGGCCCGCAGGGAGCGTTCAGCGACAACTTCCACTACCGCTGGAACGTCCAGATGTTCGCCTCGCCCGGATACGTCGTATCGACGGTCAACTTCACCGGGAGTACCGGTTACGGCCAGGCGTTCACCGACGCTATCAGCGGCGACTGGGGCGGAGCGCCTTACGAGGACATCATGAAGGGCCTCGACTACATCCTCGAGAACTTCGATTATATCGACGCAGAGAGGATCGGCGCAGCTGGAGCCTCGTACGGAGGTTACATGATCAACTGGATCGAGGGACATACCGACAGGTTCGACTGCCTCGTATCGCACGCCGGAGTCTACAACCTCGAATCGATGTACGGCGCGACCGAAGAACTGTGGTTCCCCGAGTGGGAATACGAGGGAACGCCGTGGACCAACCTCGATATGTACGAGAAGTTCTCGCCTCACAGGTTCGCGGCCGAGTTTACGACCCCGTGCCTCGTCGTCCACGGAGAGCACGATTACAGGGTGCCTTACACGCAGGGGTTGGAGTTCTTCACCGCCCTTCAGAGGCAGGGTGTGCCGTCGAAGCTCCTCTTCTTCCCCGACGAGTACCACTTCATCGGGAAGCCTCAGAACGCGGAATTCTGGTGGGCGTCACTTCATGAGTGGTTTGAGGATTACTTAATGAAATAAGCACGAGCGGAAGTTGTTCACTTACTCCATGGGGCGGGATTTATCCCGCCCCATGGCTTATAAAGTCCTTTTCATTAAAAAAACCGGAAAAGAGATCCGTCGAAAGGGTCACGCGGGCCACCTCCTCAGAAACCTTTTCCGGTAAATTTTCAATCAGTACAACAAGTAAATATGCAGTACCCGGCGTATTATATCACAAGCACCTTATATTTCAAAACGATTTCCGGATCATATCGTAATTGTGCCTTCTCCGACACATACAACCTTGCCCGAAACTGCCACGCCCTGGACGAGACCGCGGTCGCACTTCACGTGAGCGTGCAGCAGTGACGGCCTCCCCATCTCTTTTCCCTGCTCGATATTGAGCTTCAACTCGGGAGGGAACTTCAGGATCCTTGCCAGGTAACCACCCAGCGCACCGGCCGCCGAACCTGTCGCGGGGTCCTCGAACACGCCCACGGCAGGGGCGAAGAATCTCGCGTGCACATTGATCTTCCTGCTCTCCACGCGAGCGAACAGGTAGATCCCGATCACCTTGTGTCTCGTCGTGACGTTGGAGGCCTCTTCCATGTTCAGCCGCGCGCGGCTGACGACCTCGGAATCCCTCGCCTCGACGATGAGAAAATCGAGCCCGTTGGAGACTACCCCCCCTCCGACGACCTCGAACGGCCCGATGCCGACCGCCCTGGCAGCCTGCCCCCTGTTCTGCAGCGCTGTGCCGAACTCGGGCAGGGGCTGGGTCATCGTGAAGGTGTACCCCTTCTTCTGCGACCCCGAAACATCGACATCGATGAGCCCGGCATCGAGCTCGAACGTCATATGGAGCGATTTCTTCCCCTTGGTGCGCTTATGAATGACATAGGCGGTCCCCAGCGTCGGGTGCCCGGCGAACGGGACCTCCTCGTATGGCGTGAAAATACGCACCTTCGCGTCGACTCCCGCTGCCTTCGTCGGATAGATGAATGTGGTCTCAGAGAAATTCATCTCGCGGGCGATACTCTGCATCTGCGGCTTGGTAAGTTTGCCCGGTGTATGGAATACGGCGAGCTGATTCCCCGCATAAGGCTTGTCCGTAAAGACGTCGACATGCTCGTAAGTGAGTTTTCGACTCATGATAAGGCCCCTCGAATATTGTTTAAAGGCCAATTCAGCCGCTTCGACCTGATGTTAACAGAAATATCGTAAAGGCTGAAAGAAAAAAGTCCGAAATCGTCATAATTCTTTATTTTACATGTCATTTTGTGTCGGATTCCCGCCTGTAGGGGGTGGTTTTGTCCTTTCTTTGACTGTACATGGCGTAATGGATAGGATATATTACCCATTATTCAGATGAGAATCTCTCGAACTGTGGAGGTGACACCGAGATGATGAAATTTATACCGGCTCTTTTGACGGTGGCATTGATCCTGGCCGCCTCGATCCCGGCTTCCTCACAGGAGAAGCCCGTGGAAAACAAGTACCCGCATGTCTACGTAAAAACGAATGTAGGCGGCTTCACGATCGAGCTTTACCCCGACAAGGCTCCCGAATCCGTGGCTAACTTTCTCAACTATGTCGAGAAAGGTTACTACAGCGGGACGATATTCCACAGGGTGATCAAAGGCTTCATGATCCAGGGCGGCGGGTTCACGACAGACATGGCCCAGAAGGAGACCGCTCCCCCGATCAAGAACGAAGCAGATAACGGGCTGAAGAACAAGAAGTACACCCTCGCGATGGCGAGGACGAATGTCGTCAACAGCGCCACGAGCCAGTTCTTCATCAACACCGTAAATAATACCGGCCTCGACCACAAGGACAAGACCCAGGCTGGATACGGGTACTGTGTCTTCGGAAAGGTCATCGAAGGCACCGAGGTCATCGACAAGATAGAAATGGTCCAGACGACGACCAAGGGCGCCTACGCCGATGTACCCACAAAGCCGGTCATCATCAAGGCGACGACTCTCATGACGGATGAGGAAGAATAAGTTTCCTTAAGGGAAATATATAGATCTCAAGGGGCGGTTCCTTACGGAGCCGCCTTTTTTTTAATATCCGAGGGGAAGCCAGGCCGAATAGCAGCCCGGCTCATCGTCATCGGTATCTAGCCTGCCGCCGTGTGATTCGAGGATAAATTTCGAGAGTGTAAGGCCCGAGTCCGCGGGCGGCCCTGACTCGTGGTCCTGCGCGGAGGCCAGACTGTCGAGCATCGCCTCTATTGCGTCGTCTGTTTCCGCCCCTGTCCCGCCGCTCATACGGATTACGAGCCACGGGCCGTCCCATCCATCAGCCCCCTCGGTGAGCAAAGACGTGACGATCTCCATTGTGCTCCCTCTCTCGGCCGAATGCAGGATATTCTCCATGACACTTCGCACGACGTAGGCAAGTTTTCCCGGATCGATACGGAGCTTCCTGCCGCCCGAGCGGTCATCGACCGAGAGGGTCAGTTCCCTTCGCTCGAAATCAGCGATCATCTCCCTGGTCACGTCCTCGATGATATCGGCCGCGTCGACCTCTTCGATCTCGACATCCCCGCCGGCCGGCTCGATAGCGCTTAATGCCACGAGTTCCCTTACCCTGGCGCCGAGACTGACGGCGGCATCCCTCGCCATATCGATCATCACCGAACTGTCGCCGGGGTCGATCGACCAGAGTCCGCTCTTCAGCACTCCGAGTGATGTCTCGAGGTCAGCAGCCGTCTTTTCGAGGACGGCGTTCCGCACAGTCCTGAATTCCCTTTCGCGGGCTTTTTCAAGGGCAGCCGCGTCCCTGCCCGAATCTGACGAAATAAGCTGACTGGCGATGGAAGCGGCCGTGATCCCTGCAAGGATACATATCGCGGGGTGAATGACACCGGGTCCGTTCCCATCTCCCTTTTCTCCATCGAAAACATAGATACCGATGACCTGGCCTCCGAACTTCAGCGCGCATGCCGAACCTGTTCCGGCACGGACAAAGCCGTCCCGGGCGTTCAGTTCGCTCTCGGTCAGACCGCCGGGCGAACTGAAGAAACCTTCCATTAGTTCGGGTGACGAGGTCCGGCCGAGCCATTCGGCGAAAGCGGATCCCGCGTTTATCGTCAGGGGGAGCGTCTCCGGCTGCACATCTCCGCTCTGCATCAGTCTCAGTTCGCCGCCGCCCGTCTCATCGAGATAGACAGCGTGACACTTGATGCCGATTTCACTGGAGATGATCCGCAGAAGGCTGCTGACCGATTCACGGTGATTGCGCGAGGTCTCGAGCGCTCTTGAAAGCCTTGATGCCGCTTCGAATCCCCGGATCATCCAGGCACGCGGGCGACTGGCCGGATCGACCTCATGGAGAAGTTTCGTCTCTTTATCGCTTCTGCCCTGCCTCGACGTACCCATACTCTCCCCGCATGGAAAAATACTCTGCACCACGGGCCGGATTTCTTGCGCTTTTCGGCGCTGAAACCTCCGCGGTGGGATACAGGCAAGAAACGTTCACATTTTTCGGGGGCATAAAGAAAGGGCGCGCCGCTGAGGCGCGCCCTGAAAGGTCAGTCCGGGATACAGGAGCAGGATCAGGCTTCACGTTCCCTGATCTTCTTGATCATGCCGGAGATCCAGATTATATGCTCCCTCTCCTCCGCGATGAGCCGGTCGATCTCGGTCTTGCCGAGATCCTCCCTCGTCCGCCCTTTCATCTCGGTGAAAAAGAGGATCGTATCCTTCTCGAATGTCAGAGCGCCCTGGAGCGCCTCGATCGGTCCGGATGTCTTCGAGACGACTTCCTCCGCCTCGCGGACAGAGTTGAACAGCCTCGATTTCACGAGAGCATCGAGGTAGAGATATCCCTGGTCATCGGGGTCGGAGACCAGGGGAGCCGTGTCCTTCGCGGGAAGATTCTCCCGCAGCTTCTTGAATGTCTCGTAGTGCGCCTGCTCGGCGGTCATCAGTTCCTCGAAGATCTTCTTGATCTCGGGATCCTCGGTCAGTTCGCCTGCCTTGCGATAGTAGGCCTCGCCGTTCTGCTCGATATCCATCCCCATCTCGAAGACTTCGTCGGCGTTAAAGGAAATACCCATTCATAGTCCTCCCGTGGACAATCGTTCTCTTTACCATAAGCCGTACAGCGTCAGTCGGCAGGTGAGAAATCCTCTTTGCCGGCGCCACAGTCGGGACATACCCAGTCATCGGGAAGGTCCTTGAAGGACATCCCGGGCTCGATCCCTGCATCAGGATCGCCGAGATCGGGATCATAGATATATCCGCAGATATCGCATACATACATCTTCTTCATGCCTCGCTCCTTTCAATCCTCCAGGAATCCTGACTGGTCCATGTCGAACCAGTAGAATCCCCCGGTAAGTGCATTCTTTTCCGCTGTAAGCAGATCGTAATGTCCTTTTTCCTGCAGCGCAAGAGATTCGAACATCTTTTTCAACTCGGGATCCTCGGCCTTCTCCGCCTCGGCCAGGTAAAAGTCGTTCGCTTTCGACTCGGCCTCGATCGCGATATCGAGTGCCTCGATCGCGCCGGCCTCCCCGCGGATCTCGATGTCACCGATCTCCGAGCTCTTTATCACCTGTTCATCCTCGACGAATTCGGTCTCGAAGAGCCGCGAATACCAGCCCTTCAGCGTATCCCTGTGGCCCTTCTCGTCCCCGGACAGCTGCTCGAACCTGCTGCTGCCCTCTTCGTTATCGATCTTCGCCGCCATCCGCGAGTAGAAGTTCATCGCTCCTATCTCGGCGTATATCGCCCTCGAGATGGCGTCCTTAAGAGTGTGGTGCGACAAAGCTCACTCTCCCTTCAGCTTTACGACAATGATCGAGACCTCGTCCTTCAGCGGCTGACCGCCGAGATGTTCCTTCAGGCCGGAGAGAATGCCGGCAACGATATCGCCGGGCGTTCCGCCACGGGTATCCTCGAGTATCTTCGATATCCCGCTGCGGCCGTAGATCTCCTGATCCTCATTCTCCGCCTCTACTATCCCGTCGGAGAACACGCAGAAGATATCGCCCGGATTCAGCGGCATCGAGTGCTCCCTGTAATGAAAGGCGGGATCGATCCCCGCTATCAGCTGGGTCTGCAGGAGCGAAGATGCCTTGCCCGAAGCGTCTACTACGAACGGGGGCTCATGTCCGGCACTTGTATATGTCAGCGTCCCGTTGCCGCAATCGAAGAGGACGCAGAGAACGGTGAGGAATATCCCCTCACCCTCGTATTTCTCGGCGATCTTCTCGTTGAGCAGGGATACTATCTTTTTGGGGCTCAGCATCTCGGTTTCCATCTTCGACAGAGAGACAGAGTCGATATACTCGCCGACTGCTCTGGCCGCCAGGGCGTTGATCTCCGTAGTCTTCATGCTGTGCCCCATCGCGTCGTAAAACAGGAGGAGAGTGCCTCTGGCGATTCCGGAGTGATCCCTTATGACCCTGGAGAATATACTGTCGCCCCCGACCAGCCTGCTCGGCAGGGTCAGAGCTATCGCTTCGAGGGCTTCGCTGAGTTCAAGAGGAGTAAATGAAGGATCGTCGGGTATTTCGAAGGAAAGGGCCGGCTCGCCTTCCTCGCCGGGCGCGCCGTTCCAACCCTTCTCGATAGCCCGGTACTCGTTTACAAGGAGCTGCCTGTGGACCCTTTCTTCCGCGGCCAGCCTCGAGAGAAGGCCCTTGGCGCCTGCCGGTATGTGCTCGTTCTCGCTCCCCTTGGAGTAGAAGTTGAACGCGTTTGTCTCGCGGATGATCGCACCCGAGAGGACCTTCAGGATCTCTTCACGTTCATCGATGCTCACTGCCCGGTCCGCCTTCCACCAGCCGCCATGATTTCAATATCCGATTTATTCCGCTCTGAAAAGAATCGAGGCGGCGAGCACGCCGCCTCAATCAGATTGTTCTTTTGCGCCGCTGCCCCCTAGAGACAGTTTCTGCACGTACCCTTGAAAACGATCTGCGCCGATTCGATCCTGTTCCCCGAGATATCGCCTTCCGGCAGTGATACATTCTCACCGTCCCGCGGGAAAATGTCAATAATACTGTTGCAGCTCCCGCAGACAAAATGGTAGTGGGAACCGGTATCAGGATCGTAATTGAGAAAATCGTCGAAGAGATGCAGCGGCTGCACCTCGCCGATCTTCTCGAGCATGTTCAGCGTGTTGTAGACCGTGGAAAATGAAAGACTGGGGTATTTCTTCTTCAGGTCCTTGTAGATGACTGCGGCTGTCGGATGGGTCTTGTTCCCGATCAGGTAGCGAATGACCGACAGACGCTGTGGTGTCAATTTGAAGCCTTCGGTTCTAAGCCTTCCTATTGTCGTCTCAAATGAATGCATCTTCTGCTCCTATCCCCACCGGCTGTGTTAATCCTTTGCGTACTGTCAAGTTACGAACAAACAGCGACCAAGTCAATAATAATTCTTGATACCATCCCGACTTCCCGGCAGGCGTGCGGCGAGTCGCGGCCCATCGCCGGATCGTCATATGTCGGCGGAGCAAAGAAACTATCCCTCCCCGCGTGAGCTGTCGGATGCACACAGGGCCGAAACGGGGCATTCGTCACAGACCGGAGCGCGCAGGCACTTTCGTTTGCACTGGGCAACGATAAGCGCGTGGTACTCGTTGTAGATTTCCGGAGTCCTTTCGAGGCTTTCCTCGAAAAGGTCCCTGACCCGGTCGTGACTTTCGTCACCCCTTATGACACCCAGTCTCGAAAATAACCTTTTTGTATAGGCATCCACAACAAAAAAAGTAAGCGAAAAGGCATATAACAGTATTGAATCGGCTGTCTCGGGGCCTACTCCCTCGAGGGCCAGAAGCGACTCCCGGTCGGGAATGCCGTCTCCGATATCGAGAAAATAGCGGGCAAGTATCCCGAGGCGGCGTGCCTTCTGGTTGTAGTAGCCCGAGCTGCGGACCAGGATGGCCACATCTTCGTGCCGGGCAGCGGCGAGGCTGGCCGGATCGATCATATCAGCCGCGGAGAGCGCGGAAATGGCTTTTGCCGCGTTTTCCCACGCTGTGTTCTGAGTGAGCACGGCCCCTACGGCCACCTCGAATCTCCCGCGGCTGTCAACGGGTCCGCCGAGATATTCCGGCTCCCCTCCCTTGCGCCTCGTCACGGGCCACCATCCCTGTCTCCCGTACTCCGCGAGGAGAAGTTCGTAGACCTTCCTGATCGTTCCCGCCTTGATGCTCTCTGGTGTTTCCATCACCGCGAAACTTACATCAGCGGGCCCGCTGCTATCAACCGTCTCTTTCCAGGCTCTCGAATCCGGTTGACCTGCGGACAGCTTCTCTCTTAACGTCATCCTGTCCGACGAAACCTCGAATAACGCGAAAGGTCTCAGATGAGCACTACAAGGTTCGGAGTCTCCATGGATGACATCCTTCTTGAAAAGCTGGACACCATGGTCCGGGACAAGGGATATCCAAACAGGTCCGAGGCGATCCGCGACCTGGTGAGAAAGACGATCGTCGACGATGAGTGGACCGATACATCGGGAGAGATCATCGGCGTACTGGTCATAGTATTCGATCATCACAAACGCGAGCTCTCGTCACGGCTCCTGAAGAAGGAGCACCACTGGGAGGGCAGTATTCTTTCGACCCTCCATCTCCATCTCGACCACGACACCTGTCTCGAGGTCAAGGTGATCCGCGGGAAAGCCGGAGAGGTGAGGGATTTCGCGGACGAGATGATCTCCATGAAAGGCATAAAGTATGGAACGCTGGTCAAAGCTACCGCCGGCGGAGAGTTCTGACAGAGAGGATTGACGATGACCGAAGGCAACGGCAATGCCGCTACCGTGAAGAGATCCGCCATGATGCGATTTCTCGACGGGGTCGAGAAGGTGGGCAACAAGCTCCCGCATCCCGCGACCCTCTTCGCCATATTCGCGTTCATGATCGCGATAGCCTCATGGCTGATAGCGAGGGCCGGCGTCACCGCCGTCCACCCCGGGACCGGAGAGACTATCATGGCGGTCAACATGATCTCTGCCGAAGGCTTCCGGTTCATGTGGACGGAGATGACCAGTAACTTCGTTCATTTCCCTCCGCTCGGCATCGTGCTCGTAGCGATGATCGGTATCGGCGTCGCGGAAGGCTCGGGCCTGATCTCCGCGCTGCTGCGCCACCTCGTAACAAGCGCCCCGCCCAGGATGATAACGGCGGCTGTGATCGCGGCGGGGATCCTCTCCCACCTCGCCTCGAGCGCCGGGTACGTAGTGCTGATCCCCCTGGGGGCGATGATATTCGCTGCGTTCAAAAGGCATCCGATAGCCGGTCTGGCAGCTGCATTCCTGGGAGTGTCGGGAGGATTCGGAGCGAACTTCCTGATAGGGTCGATCGACCCTATCCTCGCCGGCCTTACCGAATCAGCCGCCCAGATCATCGACCCCGAGATGCATATATCCCCGGCGGTCAACTACTACTTCATGCTCGCCTCCGCCTCCATGATCGTCATAATCGGCACGATCGTCACCGAGAGGATCGTAGAGCCGAGGCTCGGGAAGTATGAGGGCGAGATCGAGGATTTCGAGAAGGTATCGCCCAACGAGCGCAAGGGGCTCGCCTGGGCCGGCGGCTCGGTCGCGGTCTTCGTCGTGATCCTCGCCCTGCTCACGATTCCCGAGGGAGCGCTCCTGAGGAATCCCGAGACCGGATCGCTTCTGCGCTCCCCCTTCATGAGCGGCCTGATCACAGCGATCATGATCTTCTTTATCATCCCGGGCACAGCCTACGGTATCGCCGTCGGCACGATAAGCAGCGACAAGCAGATCATCAAGTTCATGTCGAAATCGATGCAGGGCCTTTCGGGTTATATCGTCATCGTATTTTTCGCGGCACAGTTCGTCTACTATTTCAAATACAGCAATATAGGAGTGCTCATGGCGATAAGGGGCGCCGAGTTCCTCGGCAGCATCGGCTTCACCGGTGTGATGCTCCTCGTCGCGTTCGTGATCCTCTCGGCCTTTATCAATCTCTTCATGGGAAGCGCGTCGGCCAAGTGGGCGATCATGGCTCCGGTCTTCGTCCCGATGTTCATGCTCGTCGGATATCACCCCGGAATAACTCAGGCGGCGTTCAGGATCGGTGACTCGATCACAAACATCATCACCCCGATGATGAGTTACTTCGCACTGATCGTTGCCTTCGCGCAGAAGTACGATGAGAAATACGGAATAGGGACGATCACCGCAACGATGCTCCCGTATACGATCATAATCGGGGTAGTATGGACCATTCTGCTGGCAGCGTGGATGCTGTTAGGGCTGCCTGTCGGCCCTGACGCTCCGATCCATCTTCCCGGCTGACGGGCAGCAGGTATCGCGGGAAAGGATGATAATGCGAATAGCGTTTCTCGGCGACGGCTCTCTCGGACACGTCCGCCGGTGGGCAGGTTACTTTCACGACAGGGGACATGACGTTCTGCTTATCTCCTTCGAGGATGTCACCGGATGCACATTCCCCGCAAGGCGCCTCAGGAAATTCCTTCCCACGAAGCTTGCCGGTTACGCGGCCGCTCTCGGCGCGGTCAAGAAGGAACTCGAGTCGTTCGGACCCGATATCGTCAACGCGATCTACGCAGGCGGATACGGTTTCATAGGCGCTCAATCGAGCTACCGCCCCCTCGTCGTGTCGACGATAGGCTCCGACATGCTCGTAGACTACCCGTCATCTTTCGCGCACAGGCTTCAGATCCAGTACGCCCTCAAGAGGGCGTCGCTCGTTACGACAGACGCCGAATCGCTCTCTGACGCCGTCGAACACGCGGGAGTGGAGCCATCGAGGATAGTGGAGATATACTTCGGTATCGACCCTTCCATATTCAACAGGGAAGGCCGGACACAGCAGGGAAGCGGCCCCCTGAGGATCGTCAGTACGAGAAACCTCTACCCTGTCTACGACCTTAAGACCCTGCTGGCCGCCTTTGTGGGATTGCTGGAAAAAACAGAGGCCCGGCTCGTAATATGCGGCCACGGCCCCGGCCGCGGCGAGCTTGAGAAGAGCGCGGCCGACCTGGGCATCAGCGGCAGCGTCACCTTCACAGGCAGGCTCGACCCGGCCAGAATAGCCGCTGAACTTAAAAAAGCCGACATCTACGTCTCCACCTCCGGTTCGGATTCTACTTCTGTCTCGCTTCTCGAAGCGATGGCCTGCGGTCCGGTGCCTGTTGTGACCGATCTCGCGGCGAACAGGGAATGGATTCGCGACGGCATCAGCGGCATACTCTTTCGAACCGGAGACGACGCGGCACTTGCAGGGGCGTTGCTAAGCCTCCACGAGGATCCCGTCCTGGCCGATTCGATGAGAGAAGAAGCAGCAGCGACAGTTGAGCAGCGGGGGCTCTGGCTTCCCAACATGGAAAGAGCCGAAATGGAATTCAGACGCCTCGTCGAAGGAGATACCGCACGGTGATGAAAGATGATGAGGGAAGAACTTTTCGGCACACAATACGGACCCTGACCATAGCAATAGTCACAGGAGTCGCGGCGGCGCTCATCGTCGCCCTGTTCGACTGGTGTCTCGACACGGCCATGAGTTTTACCGACTCGCTTGGAACCCGGAACAGGATGCTTCTCCCCTTCTTCGCGGCGGCGCTTGTCGGCCTTCTGATACTGAGGAAACACCCCTCGGCCGGAGGCGAAGGCGTCCAGTTCTACATCACCGCGGTCAACATCCGCGGCGGGAAACTCGACCTGCTCTCGACGATACTGAGGTTTCCGGTGACGATCATCACCCTGGCGATGGCAGGAAGCGGCGGCATCGTCGGCCCCCTTGCCCGCATTTGCGGCGGAGCGGGAAGCTGGCTCGTCGGCCGAACTGTAAGCCTGAGCAACTATAAAAGGGACGACGACCTGACCGTCGGAGCGATATGCGGAGTGAGCGGAGCCATCAGCGCGATATTCCACGCTCCCCTGGCGGCGGGCCTCTATGCCTCCGAGGTCCTGCAGCGCGAATCCCTGAAATACTCTTACCTGATCGTCGCCCTCCTGTCGGCGGTCGTATCATACATCACCTCGAGCATCCTGCTCGGCGAGGAGCCGTTCTTCGTCATCAACACTCCGAGCATCGAGTTATCCGCGCTTCAGGTCATCTGGCTCCCGGTGACCGCGATAGCGAGCGGACTGACAGGCATGCTCTTCATCTTCGCAGTCAGGCATTCGACATCGCTCTTCCGCAAGCTCCCCGGCAGGCAGCCGATGCAGGTAGTCACGGCCGCGGTAATAATGTCGGCCGCGGTCTACTTCGGCCTTCAGTGGGCGCTGAGAACATCACCTGAGCTCTACAGGGGGCTCGCTTCAGGTCAGATCGAACGTATCACTTCGTTACCTCTTTTCGCTGTACACATCGCCCTGCCATTTATCCTCGTGATATTCGTAAAGATACTGTTCGTCTCGATCACGGTCGGCAGCGGGATGAGCGCGGGATACACAGGGCCCCTTATTATCATCGGCATGACGCTCGGCGCGCTTGTCGGGATAGCATCAGGCGCGGAACCGACGAGCGCCGCCTACTACGGGTACATGGCCTGCGGTATGGCCGCGCTCCTGTCCGCGACACTCAACATCCCGCTCGCTGCGATAGCCCTGACGATAACTGTTTTCGGAACGAGCTACATCCTGCCGGCGGTCACCGGAAGCTCGATCGCGTTCATACTTTTCAAGGGCCATACTGTATTCCAGTATTACGGGGAAGCATCGGGAACAACTGGAAACGACGGGGAAGGACAGCACGTCTCCTGACACAGGGGGAAGGCAGGGATCTCTTTGTAGGTATTTCCCCTCATCAGGCGGAAGTCCGCCGCCCGGCCATGAGTGAAATTTCCCAACCCGTGACTGAGCCATCGACCGAAAGCTGATGCCAGGATCCACTTCCCGCCGCGGGGCCCGAAAATTCAAGGCCCCGCTACCCGCTCCATGTCAACATGTTACGACAATCCCCCATTCGATCATCGCTGTCCGGCTGATCTAAGTCTCCAGCCTGTAAATCCGTGGAATGTATCTTGTTAATGAATATTTACGCGGATTCGAATGGACTGTCCCTGGAGGGAGATAGCTGTGAGTATCTGGGAAACTGAAACGCTGATAATCAGACTCATAGCCGTCCTTTTCGTATTCGCGCTTCTTCGCATCTGTCGAAGAAAAGAGGAAACAGGACGGGAAACCGTTTTGTACCTGATCGTCGTTGCCGCCTCCGCCACCGTTAACTTACTACGTGACGGCGGAGGCGGGTTTTTAATGACCCTCATCGGAGCCATCGCGGCATTCGCCGTCGCCGCTCCGCTTCTCGCGATGGACAGGATCGCTCTCAGAGACATAGCCGCGCCGGTAGCGGCAGGTTCACTGCTCGGTCCACTCGGCGGACTTGCCGCCATCGCAATAGCCGCGGCTATCTATATCGTGCAGCAATCGCCCGGCATACAGCCGGCGATCACGGACAGGATCGCCCCCCGGTTCGCCGATGCCGACGCACGGCCGGGGTCACCATGCCGATCTGTCCTGGCGATGATGGAGAACCGCAGACTCAGGAAGACCCCGCGGGAATACCGTGACGACGCCGCGACATTACCCGCGGGGATAGAGCTGCTGCCCTGGAAGACCTCTCTCGCGGTTGCGACGCTGGCCGTACTGATGACTGACATGTTCATCTGATGGAAGGATCGAAGTTGGCAGTCTGGAACAGAACAAGATGTACGTACCTCGGGACGACGCTCCTGACACTGAACGAGCATTTCATGAATACCCTGAGGCACATCAGCGATCGCGGCATCCCGTCAGATTGCGCCCTGTACATCTCACCCTGCCAGGGAATATACACGGTCGGTATGCGAAGCCCCATCGATATAGCTTTTCTCGACGGCGAGATGCGGATCGTCAGGATATTCCGCAGTTTTCCGCCCAACTGCTTCGTCGAACCGGTCGACGGCGCGGTCAGCGCAGTGGAACTGCCGGCTGAGCGCCTCTTCGAAACGGGAACAGCGGTCGGAGACGTCCTTGTGATCGAGCCCGGGTGATCCGAAGCTGCTTCTTACCAGTATCCCATCGCGAGATATCCGACCCAGTGCCTTTCCGTCGCAATGTTAGTGGCTCCTAGGCCGGCACCTTCTACGGGAAGGGCGCCCGGCTCGAGGCTCGTCCCGTAACCGAGAATATGGCCATAAGGCGCCTCGCGCCCCTGCGCCACCGACAGCCCCTCGAGTACGCTCAGCCCGAACGGGATCGAATAGACCCCGCACCATGTGACCTTGTAAGGCCATTCGAGATCGTCCCTCTCTATCCGCTCACGGAAATCCGCGATCCTTTCGGCGGACAGCGGCCCCTCCAGGGTCTCCCTCGCTATCTCGATATCCTGGGCAGTCGCCTTTTCATATCCTTCGCGGCCTGTACCGAAAGGGGCGTAATTCGTGCTTCCCCACTCCTCGTCCCCGTAGTGAACGCAGTCAGCGGAGATCATCACGACAGCTCCGGCTCCCAGCGTAATCCCCTCTTCGGCGAGGACCGCGGCGAGAGCACCTGTCATCTCTCCAACGGCGCGTTCAAAGGAGTCCCCGGCAAACCTGGTCACGAGTACGGGAAGTATCTCGATATCGAGGCCTCCGTAATGCTGCAGGAAGGGGATGAAGGCCTCGAGCGAATGTTCCGATGCGTGAAAGGCGCCGTCGACCAGTACGATCTCCCCCGGAAGGCGCTCGATCACCTTCTCCCTCAGAGGCGAGACGGAAGTCACCCCGTAAGGCCCTCTCCATCCGCTGAAATCATCGAACACCAGCTTCCCCTCGAGCCCGATCCGCCTCGCCCTGTGTGCGACCCCGAAGAGGATGACGAGATCCGCGCCTGCGCGGTCTATCGTCATCGCGTAATACGGCCCCGCGTATATGTAATCGTCGTGAGGAACTATCGCGCCGATCATCTCTCCCGCCCCTGAAGAAGCGGAAGGGAGCGTGAATGGGAGAGCCCCTGCTTCAATGAGCGAATCAGACAGTGACACTACCCTCTTGATCTGAAGAGGCGTAGTCGCGTAGCCGATCGTATCGGCAGGTTCGCGTATGGTACCTTTCGTATCGCCGGCGGCAGACGCGTCCGTGCCGAAGGCGGCAAGAAACAGCACCGTGATAAATATTTTTCTCATAAGTGACCTCCCTGAGTGGATCCATGATACTACAGCAAAGCCGGGCCTTACAGAAAAAGCCTGACTTTTTCCCGTACCGCGAATATATTCACTCCTCGAAACACGGTAACGAACGATGTCTTGAGGATACAATGTTCAGCGGAAAACAAAGAAGGCTGCTCGGCTCGGTATCGCTGCACCACGCGTGCAACGACGGCTCTACCGTCGTGCTTCCGACGATATTCCCGGTCCTCCTGACGCAGGGGATACTCATACACAGCTATTCCGACATCGGAACGACGGTAATGGTCGGCCTCGTGACCGCGATCATCTTCCAGGCCACCGTGGGCCATTTCGCCAAACCGCGTCATGCGAGGTATTACCTCGCCCTCGACGCGATACTCGTCGGAACCTCGCTTCTGCTCATGACGCTGTCGACGAGCTACTGGATGCTTGTCGTCTTCTTCATCGGCGTGCGGATGGGTACGAGCATCTACCACCCCGTCGGGATCTCGTGGATAGCATATATCTTCTCGGGCAGGAATCTCGACAAGGCGATGGGATTCCAGAGCGCCTTCGGAAACATCGGCGTCCTTCTCTCGTTCGCTTCGACCGGATTCCTCGCTGAGCACTACGGCTGGAAGGCTCCCCTCTACCTCTGGGGCGCGCTCAATCTCGCCGCTGTCGCCATCGGGCTCTTCCTCTCGCGAAACGCTTACGACAAGGGCGAGATCGAACAGCAGATAGAGGAAGAGAAGGAACCGGTCTCATGGCTCAAAGCCTTCCGCGGAATCATGTCGTTCATACCGCTGATGATCCTCGGCGGACTCGCCTGGGGGATCACGGTCAACTACGCGCCGAGCCTTCTGAACCACAGGCTCGGGGTGCCGATGTCGGCTACCGGCATCATCATGGGGTGCTGGATGGCCGCGGGAACACTCTCGGCGTTCATGTACGGGAAGGTATCGGCAAAGCTGGGCAGAGCGCGGACACTCGTTTTCGCATACATCGTCATCATGGTGGTCGCTGTCATATTCGGCCTCGGCCGCAGCGTGCCGCTGGCGATCGGAGCATTCGCCCTCTTCGGGATCGCCCTCTTTTCGACCTACCCGGCCAACCTCTCCTTTATCGGAAACTCGGTCGAACCGCGCAACCGTACTGCGGCATACAGCCTCGCCTCGAACATCATGATCATCGGCAACTCGATCTTCGCGTATGTTTCGGGAAAGATCTCCGACTCGTACGGGATCAACACACCGTTCCTGCTGCTCGCAGGGATGACGATCGTCATCCTCGCTTACCTCGTCATGATGATCAGGACCGGCAGGATCTCGGCGGACGGCTGCAGGATCGCCCGGCGAACGGGACCGCACTGAGCGACGCGCCTTACCTTACTCTGCATATCCGGATGATAAAGACAGATTCGAGGGGAACGTCGTGATATCCATCGACGACTCCGGTTTCGACCTCTGCAATGGCATCGACGACATCCATACCATCGATCACACTGCCGAAGACACAATATCCGTACCCGACCTGAGTGTCGTCCCGGTGATCAAGCGCCGTGTTGTTTACCAGATTCACGAAGAACTGGCTCGTGGCGCTGTTGACAACATATGTTCTCGCCATCGAGACCGTTCCGCGCATGTTGGAGAGCCCGTTGCCCGCCTCGTTCAGGATCGGCCCGCGGGTCTCCCCCGGCTCGAGATCCTCGTCATATCCTCCACCTTGGATAATAAATCCCGGGATAGCGCGATGAAAGATCAGCCCTTCGTAGAAACCATCATGGACATACTCAAGGAAGTTCATAACGGTCATCGGCGCCATGTCCCGGTACAGTTCGATCGTTATTTCACCGAGAGTAGTCTCCATCACGACGATGGGCCGGTGAAGACCGCCGGCATCCCCAGTCACGTCCACGGGATCGTCACCGCAGCTGGAGATAAAGAACGTGAGGAAAATCACCGAGCATGTGAATATCAATACCGGCCGGTACATCAGTCATCGCTCCAGGTAAAGAAATTATCCACGAAGCCGGCCGATCCCTCTACCTCATAAGCACGAGCTTCGATGTGACTTCGGCCTTTCCCAGGCGCAGCCGGCAGAAATATATGCCGGACGGCTGCGCGGACTTCCTGTCGTCGAGCCCGTTCCAGTCGATACTGTAAGTGCCCGCTTCCATGTCGCGGTCCGCCAGGCGTCTGACGAGCTTCCCGTTGACATCGTAGATGGATATGGAGACCCGCCCCTTCGACGGCAGTGAATATTCTATCACCGTCACGGGATTGAACGGGTTGGGATGATTCGACAGGGTCAACGGGACCGATGGAACATCCAGCTGCTGAGTCTCGAACAGTATACGTTCACCGTCCTTGTCATCGACAAGGACCCTGTACGTGTAACTGCTGCCAGGAACGACATCCCCGTCTATGAAAAGGTATTCCTCCCCGCCGAGCTCTAAGGGGTTGTTCGAGAGACCGGCGTAATCATCTCCACCCACCGAGCGCTCGACTGAAAACGAGATACCTTCATCCCTCGCGGAAAGTGACCAGCGGACCTCGACACGGCCGTCTTCTATGGCAGTCGAGAACTGGTCAAGAAGGGTGGCGACAGGCTCGAACCGCTTTATAGTCACATACCTCTGCCCGCCCCTGATGGGACAGCCGCCCATGAATCCATCGAGACTCAGGACGTAATCCACCGCGTCGTCGAGGGGCGCCTCAAATGTGAGAACAGCAACGACACTGTCGCACGGCGGCACATCGCAAAACAGGCAGGCGGAGAAATCGAACTCCTCGGTGACGACCTCAAGAGTATCCGCCGTGTCCGGGGGAAATATCAGTTTCTCGACGAGACGGATATGCGGATATTCCTCGCCGCAAGGACCCAGGCGCCCGGGGTATTCCTCAAAGACCACTCGTATGCGGTCGGGGCCTATCTGCTGGCAGCTTCTGACGACCGGCGGTCTGTAAGCTGGCCAATCGCTGTTGCTGTTGAAATCAAAGAGCAAAAAGGGCTGGAGAGGATTTACCTGATCGCCGCATGTGACGACTGAAAGGTCCCCGCCCAGGACCGGCGCCAGCGAGATGCTCGCTGGCTCCAGCGTGTCGTTGTAATAGAAGATCCGGCATACGGGGAAAGGCTCTGTTGTACAGGGATCGACAAGGATCTCAGCCCCGCTGCCTCCCGGATCATCCACCATGTATACAGGTGTGACTCCGGGAGCCCACTCGGTCCATATTCGAAAAATACTACTGGTGCTCGACGAAAGCCTGAACGATGCTTCCTTCACCCCATCCTGATCCGGGGCGATCCATACCCAGACCGAGAAAACATCATGTTCTTCGGTCCAGAACTGGTGACCGCACTCCATGCCCGCGCCGCTCGAAAGATACATGTATGAATCAGCGGAGGATTTAGCCGGAAGAATGAACAGAGAGATAAATACGAGGATCGATACGGCATGAAACAATCTAGAATACATGATACCCCCCTTTTCCGGGATGGTAGCACAAGGTGAGAGGATTTTCAATTTAAATGCCAAGAACGGCAGGCCCCTGATAAGAACCGTTCCGGGCGGAAAATCCCCTGCTTGACCGGCGCCTCCATGTGCGATAACTTCCAGTCCGTACAGCGGTATCGATATACTGCGCATCGACATCCGACAAAATCGAGAAAAGGAGACATGACATGCAGTGGGGACTCAAGAACAGGCTTTCGAGGATATTCAACCCTGAGACCGGGCGAACCGTGATGCTGGCCGTCGACCACGGCTATTTCCTCGGGCCCACGAGGAAACTCGAGGATCCGCGAGCGACTATAACGCCGCTCCTTCCATACGCCGACGCACTGATGCTGACGCGCGGGATCCTTCGCAACTGCGTCGATCCCGAAGCGGGCATACCGACCGTGCTGAGGGTATCGGGAGGCGCCAGCATAATCGGCCCGTCGCTCGCCGCCGAGGGGCTGACCACCTCGATCGAGGAGGCTATCAGGCTCAATGTCTCGGCGATAACGATGTCGATATTCGTCGGAACCGAGCACGAGCGCGAGACGCTGCTGAACCTCTCAAAGCTCGTCGACGCCGGCGAGAAGTACGGAATCCCCGTGCTCGCCGTAACAGCGGTCGGCAAGGAGCTCGAGAAGAGGGACGCGAGGTTCCTATCCCTCTGCTGCCGCATCGCCGCCGAGCTCGGGTCGCATTACGTGAAGACATACTACTGCGACGATTTCGAGAAGGTCGTCGAGAGCTGCCCCGTACCGATCGTCATCGCGGGCGGGCCGCAGCTCGATACATTCAAGGATACTCTCCAGCTCGCACATGACGCGATCTCGAAAGGGGCGCGCGGTGTCGACATGGGACGCAACATCTGGCAGTCGGACCATCCCGTCGCCGCCCTGAGAGCCGTGCGCGGCGTGGTCCAGGAGAATATGAAAGTAACCGAGGCCTTCGAGCTCTTCGAGAGCCTTTCAAAGTGACGGGCAGGACGCGATGATCGATATGAGAGCCGCCGTCTACTATAACAATGACGACATCCGCATCGAAGAGATGCCCGTGCCGGAGATCGGCCCGGGAGAGATCCTCGTGCGTATCGAATCGAGCGGGATCTGCGGCAGCGACGTGATGGAGTGGTACCGGATCAAGAAGGCCCCCCTTGTGCTCGGCCACGAGATAGCCGGGACGATCGAAAAGGTCGGCGCCGATGTCGACAGGTTCGTGCCGGGACAGAGGGTCTCTGTCGCCCACCATGTGCCGTGCGAAGAGTGCCGCTACTGCCTCGAGGGCAAGTACTCCCTCTGCGACACGCTGCGAACGACAAACTTCGACCCGGGCGGATTCGCCGAATTCGTGCGGGTTCCCGAGATCAACGTGGAGAAGGGGACATTTATCATCCCCGACGGGCTCTCTTTCGACGATGCAGCCTTCATCGAGCCCCTCGCCTGCGTGGTCAGAGGAATGAATACCGCTCGTTTCAGGAAAGGGGACGATGTCCTTATCCTCGGCAGCGGCATCTCCGGGCTCCTCTTTATCAAGCTCCTCAGGGCAAAGGGAGCTGGAAGGATCGTCGCCACCGACATCGATCCAGTCAGGCTGGAAGCAGCCAGGACGGATGGGAGCCGACGAGGCAATCGACGCCTCTGAAGCTGTGCCGGAGAAACTGAAGGAACTCAACGGCGGCCGCCTTTTCGACCTGGCAGTCACATGCGCCGGTGTAGAGCCGGTCGTCCTGCAGGCGATCCGGTCTGTCGACCGCGGCGGGACGGTGCTGCTCTTCGCCCCTCTCGCCCCGGGAGTAGAGATCACGATGCCGTTTTTCGACCTCTGGCGCGACCAGCTGACGATCGTATCTACTTACGCCGGCCCTCCCGATGATTCCCGGGAGGCGATGGACCTGCTCGCCTCGGGAGAGATCGAGGTCGATGACATGATCACCCACCGGCTTCCACTCGACAGGACGGCCGAAGGATTCAGGCTCGTAGCGGAAGGCTCCGGTTCGATAAAGGTAATAGTAAGGCCCCGTGAATGAATGGAGGTTGATGACCATGACCGCACGAACAGCTACCACAAACGCCGCGATCGCGGCGTTTATCTTTATGGCCGTATCCTTTTCGGCCTGCGGAGGCGGCGGGGGAACAGGAGGCGGGGAAGTCATAAAAAAGATCCAGCTGAACTCCCACTCGGAGGTGCTCGCCAGAAAGAATGTGTCGACCGACAGGGATATCACGGCCGACGGGAACGGATCCCTGAAAATAGATGTGAGGGGCACTCAGACGCATAAGCTCTACAGGTTGGGCGACATCGACCTCGAGGAGGCCTTCCTCGTATACCAGGCCGCCCTGCGCACCGAAAACCTCGACGGCGAGGTGTTCCTCGAGATGATCTGCTATTTCCAGGCAAAGGGCGAGTTCTTCTCGAGAAATTACGATTCGGCCCTGTCGGGAACGAACGACTGGACGGTCAGAAGCACGCCGTTCAAGCTCCTCGCGGGACAGAATCCCGATGTGGTCGAGCTTAACATCAATGTGAGCGGGAGCGGCACCGTCTGGGTAGACGACATAAAGCTGCTCAAGCGCCCGCTGAACTGAAAAATACATCCACCTCTCTGAATATCCCACGGCTCTGAAGTGTATCCCTCTATGAAGGCGATTCGGGGCGCGGACGGCGAGACAGCACCTCCCGAAACTTATCCGGACGCGTCCCGTATAAGAAAGTGGGACCCGACCCGTACTCTTTTACCCGGCATGGCGGGTGTGCGGTGATGATGGGATGCGGGGCGGCTGACCATGACCGGTGGAGCCGCCCCGGTTTTTCCTGGTGGACCGTTAAAAAAGGATGGTTGGAACGATGGCCGGTTTTCTGCTCTGGTGCATACTGTTTGTGCTCTGCTGGCCGCTGGCTCTGCTGATCGCGGTACTGATACCGCTCGTATGGCTGATAGTGCTGCCGTTCAGGATAGCGTTCGCGGTCGTCGGCTGGATGCTGACACTCGTGTTCGGGATACTGACTTTCCCGTTCAGGCTGATGGCGAGGTGCTGACGAGGCGGCCCCGCGCTGCACGGAACCGCCCCGCAGGCCGTATATTCTAGCTCTTTATCCTCTTCGAGTACTGGTACATGAATACGGCGAGAGCCGCGATCATGATGATACCTACTATCTCACTCGCCGAATCCCCGTAAGATACCGCGAGGAACCTGTCCCAGCCTGTAGCCGCGATCACTGCCGCGACGACACCGGCTATCGAGCCGCCCGCGATAAATCCGGAAGCTACGAGGATGCCCCGCTCCTTGCGTTCCTTGACGACACCGGCATCCTTACTGCTCCTGCTGACGAACCAGGCGATGACGCCGCCGAGCAGGACCGCCGTATTGAGCTGTATCGGCAGGTACATGCCGAGCGCGAACGCGAGGGCCGGCACGCCGGCCATCCAGAGGATAACCGAGATTATCACCCCGAACGAGAAGAGCAGCCACTGCACCCCCGCTTCGGGCCCCATCAGGCCGAAGATGATCTCCTTCATCGCCGATGCCTGCGGCGCCGGCATCTCCATCGAGCCGAGCGTATATGTGTTCGCGAGCAGCATCATCACCAGGGCGCAGAAGACCGCAGAGACGAAGACGCCGAGGAACTTGAACATCTGTTGATTCTTCGGTGTCGAGCCGATCCAGCGGCCTATCTTCAGGTCGGTCGCGAACGCCCCCGCCGTTGCGAGAGCGGTGCAGACCACACCGCCGACGATAAGCGCGATGAACATCCCGGGCTTTCCGGACAATCCCATGCGGGTGAGTATCACGCTTGTGATGATCAGCGTCGTCAGTGTCATCCCCGATACGGGATTCGTTCCGATAAGGCCGATGGCCCGGGCGGCGACAAGCGTAAAGAGGAACGATATTCCGAGCGCGAGAAGGACCCCGACCGTCGCGACAAGGCTGCTGGCCACTCCCCCGCGAAAGAAGAGCCACAAGCAGACAGCTATCGCAGCCACACCGATCATCACATCGCGCATGCTGATGTCGCGTTCGGTCCTTACGTCATCATGTTCCTCGTGCCTCGAAGCGGCGATTCCCCTGATGCCGAGAGCGAACGATTTACCGATCGACGGGATCGACTTGATGATCCCCATCAGCCCCGCTCCGGCTATGCCGCCGATACCGATCAGTCGGACGTAATTGACGAATATATCGTCGACCGACATCTGCGAGATCGGAACGTCGCCCGGCGGTATGATCATCTCGAGGCCGCCGCCGACAAACTTCACGAGCGGTATGAGAACGAGGAACGAGAGAAAACTTCCAGCGGCGATTATCGATGCATACTTGATTCCCACGATGTAACCGAGGCCGATGATAGCGGAGAGCCCGTCTATCCTGAACGCCATCGCGAACTTGTTCTCCATCCACCGTCCGATACCGACTGCGTGGAAGGTAATCACTTCTTTCCACAGGGTAAAGGTAAGTATGCAGAGGTCGAAGACAAAGGCGACGAGCGCGGCCCAGGCGAGCGTCTTGGCCTGCTGGCCGGCGCTCTCCCCCGCCACGAGGATCTCCGTTGTCGCCATCGCCTCGGGAAAGGGGAGCTTGCCGTGCTCCTTGACCATCAGGTAGTCGCGAAGCGGTATGAGAAAGAGGACCCCGAGACAGCCGCCGAAGAAGGCGGTGAGGAATATGTGCCAGAAGGTCACCTCGATGTCGAGCATGTAGAGGGCCGGTATCGTGAATACCGCTCCGGCCACTACGGCGCTCGACGCGGCGCCTATCGACTGGATGATCACGTTCTCGAGGATCGTGCTCCGTCGCGCGAAGAAGTTGGTTATCCCGATGGCTATGATCGCTATAGGGATCGCCGCCTCCATCCCCTGCCCCGTCTTAAGTGCCAGGTAGGCCGAGGCGAGCGAGAAGACCATCGCCATGATCACTCCGATAACCACGGATCTCATCGTGATCTCGAACGGCGATTCACTGGCCGGCACTATCGGATGATAGGTCTCGCCCTCCTTCAGCTCCCTGTACGCTTCTTCCGGAAGTCTCGTAGGCTGGTCGCTCATTTCACTCCCTTTCTATTCAGAAACCGTTTAGAAGTCATTGAACGCTGCTTTGAAGGAAAACTATCATTGAGCGGTCCAGGCGGTAAAGCAGATATTGGGCCCGCAGGCAGATCCCTTTTCTGATATCCAAAACTGAATCTCGTGTGTATAATCCTCCGTGCGAAGATACGCAAAATTGTCCAGATACATCATTCCTGCTGAAAGGAGCGACTAAATGACGGGGTCCCGGAAATTTTTAACGCATCTGGCGCTGGTACTTTCACTTGCGATACCGGCGCTTTTTATTGTCACTGCGCCGGCATCGGCCGACGTCGTCTCGGCTGAGGACATGCTCAGCGTCAAGAGGACATATTACGCAGACATCAGCCCCGACGGGAACTGGATAGCATACACCCTGAGTGTCCCCCGATGCGCGAAAGAGAAGGCGGGCGGAGCGTATTCGGAGCTCTACCTCGTCTCTGTGAAGACAGGCGAGATCCTCCCGTTCATCACGGGCAAAGTCAACGTTGGATCGCCCCGTTTCAGCCCAGACGGAAAGAAGATCGGCTTCACGATGAGCCGCGGCGAGAAGGCGAAGACCCAGGTATGGATGATACCGGTCGACGGCGGCGAAGCGGTCCAGGTGACCGATTCGAAATCGGGCGCCGGATCGTTCAGGTGGCTTCCCGACGGAAGCGGGATCGCCTGGCTCGAGACTGAAGAGAAGCCGAAAGTCGAGAAGACGCTCGACGACAAGGGATACGGATTCATCTATTACGAGGAGAACCTGCGCAACCGTGAGCTCTACATCGGAAAGTTCGGGGAGTGCGGCGAGAAGGTCAAGGGCGAGAAAGTGACCGAGGGCATACACGTCACCGGCTTCGAGCTGAGCCCTGACGGGAAACATGCGGCGATATCCACCTGCCCGAAGAATCTCATCGATCAGATCTACATGTTCAAGAAGATCTACATCCTCGACCTCGAGACAGGCAAGGTCAAGGCGGCTGACCGACAATCCCGGCAAACTCGGCGGATTCTCGTTCAGCCCCGACGGAAAGAAGCTCGCCTACGTCGCCGCGCTGACGCGGTCCGACCACGCCGTCAGCCAGGCGTACGTCATCGATGTCGCCGGCGGCGAGCCGGTCAATCTCACGCCCGAGGATTTCCGCGGCCACATCAGCTGGGTCGGCTGGGAAAAGAACGGCTCCGTCTGCTACCTCGCCGGCGAGGGCGTTTGGAACACTCTCAGCACGGTTTCGGCGAAGGGCGGCAAACGCAAGGTCATCCTCGACAGTAAAAAGACGGGGATCGTCTTCAACGCCCCTCATTTCACGAAGGATTTCAAGCATTTCGCCTTCGTCGCTTCGTCACCCGATATCCCGGGCGATGTCTTCTACTGGAAGAAGGGCGACAAGGAGCTCAAGAGGCTGACGACATTCAATCCCTGGATCGCCGAACGCGATCTCGGCCGCCAGGAGGTCGTCACTTACGAGGCACGCGACGGGCTCGAGATCGAGGGGATACTCGTCTACCCCGTCGGCTACAAGGAAGGAAAGCGCTATCCCCTTATCGTGACGGTCCACGGAGGGCCCGAGGCGCACTATCGGAACGTCTGGCTCGGTTCGTACTTCCATCCCGCCCAGGCGCTGGCCGGCAAGGGCTACGTCGTCTTCTACCCCAACTACCGGGCAAGCACCGGCTACGGGATCGAATTCGCCGCGCAGGGATACATGGACGCCGCAGGCAAGGAATTCGACGACTGCGCCGACGCTATCGATTTCCTCGTGGACAAGGGTATCGCCGACGGCTCCCGGGTCGGCCTCGGGGGCGGCTCTTACGGCGGATTCGCCGCGGCGTGGTTCGCCTCGTACTATACCGAAAAGGTCAGAGCGGTCTGCATGTTCGTAGGTATAAGCGACCTGGTGAGCAAGCGCGGCACGACCGACATCCCGTACGAGGAACTCTACGTGCACTCCGGCAAGAAGCTCGACGCTGACTGGGACCAGTGGGAGTTCAGCCTCAAGCGCAGCCCGATATACTGGGCCCACCAGAGCAAGATCAGCAGTGCTGATCATCGGCGGCGCGGCTGACACGAGGGTGCATCCTTCGCAGTCCCTCGAGTTCCACAGGCGCCTGAAGATGAACGATCATCCGGCGGTGCGCCTCGTGCAGTATCCCGGCGAAGGACATGGAAACAGGAAACAGCCGGGCCGGATAGACGTATTATACAGACACATGCAGTGGTACGACTGGTATGTACGGGACAAGAACCCTCTCGAGGGCCCGATGCCTCCCCTGTTGATACAGGACAGCTACGGCCTCGACCTTGAAGAAGAAGAAGAAGAAGACGCAGAGGGTAAATAGCAGGCACACGAAAGTGAGGTGCGTTATGGACCAGGACAGGAAGGAAATATCGAGGAGATCGTTCCTCGGGCGGGGTGTGGTCGGTATTGTCGGTGCGGGCATAGGGATGTCCGGAGCCGGCAAGGTCCTCGGCTCTCCCGCGCAGGAAGAAAAGGAAGCGGCAAAACCGCAGATCATCGATTACAGGCCCCTCGGCTCTACGGGCTGGAAGGTCTCCGACATCTCTTTCGGCAACGCGAGGATGCAGGACCCGGCCCAGCTCGAGTACGCTATCGAGCGCGGGATCAACTACGTAGACACGGCGCGGCAGTACTTCGACATGGAGGTCGTCAGTCGGCAAGATCTTCCCCGCAAAGCGCGACAAGATCTACGTGACGACCAAGCTGGAGCCCGAGCTCTTCACTACGGAGACGACGAGTCAAGCAGATACTGACCGCTCTCGAGGAAAGCCTGCAGCGCCTCAACACCGATTACATCGACTGCTGCCTGATACATTCGGTCGGCGACCCGAACCTCGGCGGACTGGAGAGGATCCAGAACCCGGCGATCCCGGAGGCTTTCGCGAAAGCGAAGAAAGCGGGCAAGATCAAGGCGTGGGGCGCGAGCTCACACGGGCCGAAGATGGTCGAGGATTTCGACTGGCTCATCGACAACACCGATCTCGACATGATAATGCCCGGGATGAACCTGCTCACGAAGGGGCTCGAACCTGTTCTGGCGAAGGCGAAGAAGAAGGGCCTGGCCGTCGTGGCGATGAAGAGCCTTTCGGCCGCCAGAAAGATCGACTACTCGCGAGTATATGAATGAAGGCCGCACGGCGAGACAGGCGCTGACCAAATGGATGCTCGCGCAGCCGAACATCGACACGATCTGCATCTCGATGGGCTACGGTCGAGGACATCGACGAGCTCGTGGCGGTATCGGGCCGGCCGAAGATGTCGATGAATGAGAAGAAGGTCCTCGAGGGATACTGCGGGCTGCTCGGAAGCGAATACTGCAGGCCGGGCTGCGACGGCTGCCTCGGTTCCTGCCCGAAGGACGTCCCCGTTCACGACATCCTCAGGTACAGGCTCTACTTCAATAATTACGGCAGGGAAAAGTACGCGATGAGCATGTACTCGAAACTGCCTGAAACACGCCGGGCGGGACAGTGCGCCTCATGCGCCGGCGACTGCACATCGAGCTGTCCGTACGGCATCGATGTCAGGTCGAATCTCATCAGGGCGCACGACGAACTGACCGTCTGACAAGAAGGGGAGTAAAGAGATGAGAATATCAGGAATGAGATCATCACTGGCCCTGCTGGCCGTATGCTGCCTGGCGGTGTCGGTCATCCATCTCTCCAGCTGCGGCGGTCCGACCGACCGCCGAGGGTATGATGGAGAAATCCGTCGAGGCGCTCGGCGGCATGGAAAAAGCCGCAGGCTGGAAGACCTCGGTGAGCACGGGTCTGATGACGACGAACTGGCCGGGCTGGGGAGACCTGAAAGCCGACTGCACCTATTTCGTCCAGAAGCCGGACATGATGGTGCTCGACCAGGACTACAGCGTGTATGACCATCCGTTCTTCTTCAGGTACACTTACAACGCCGGAGAGGCATGGGTCATGGTCAACCTCAATGTAAGGCAGAGCCCGCGGTATACCGAGATGCTCGAGAAGGGACTCAGGACGGTCAGACGGGATCGCCTACTACCTCGAGCACTCCGACACGCTCTACATAGTGCCCGAATTCGAGGTGGATACACTGTTGACAGGCGTTGAGTTCACGAGGGTCGCGGCCGTCGAGGGAGCGGACACTGTATTCTTCGACCTGGACGTAAAGACATGGCTCCCCCTGCGCGCGATCGACAAGGGCGACCAGGGCGGGTGGAACCACAATATCTATGACGATTACCGGCCAGTCGACGGTCACCTCGTCCCGTTCCACGAGATCACGTATGTGAACGGCACTAAGAACCGTGAGATGATCTGGCAGACTATCGAGTTCGATGTCGGCATCGACAAGGCCGAGTTCGAGAAAAACAGGCCGAAAGCGGCAGAATAGGAACTTTTCAGACGTTCTCAAAATGCGGGACGGAAAACGGCAGATGGGGCTGAATGGCGTTATGCAACGACTATCAGCCCCTTGCTATTATATTGTCTGCCAAGAGATTAAACTGCTCGGCCCCATGATCAGAAACCTGTCTGGTTTTGTCATAAATCTTGCAAAGTCTGCCTGAGAAAGCGATTCGCCTTAGCAGGGACAGGAAAGGAGCGAGAGTTGAAGAGGAGAACAAACAACCACAGGTCTAAGCACAAGGACAACCGGTTGCACGAAGGCTACAAGTTCAAGAAAGATAGAAGCCTGAGAGATAAAAAGACTACAAAGTATGGAGTTTCCACAATTCTCGAGGATGAGACGAAGAACAAGGTGGAAGAAGAGGAATAGATCTAGATGGGCGGGGCGGGCCGTCTATGGGTCGGCCCGCATCGTCTCCCCATCCTTCATCTCATTCAGCCACTTCTTCCAGACGACCTGCCTGTAACTTTTCCGTGCTGCCCGCCTGAGAAACAGCCCGACAAGGACCATCCAGATACCGCTGACGAAATTATCGTACACGAGGAAATTGAAGGCCCCGCCCGCCATCAGGATATACGAGAAAACCTCCCCCACTCCCGTGGCGATCCGGGTCGAGCGCATGATATCCCCGGTCCTTTTCCAGATGAGCGCCCGCAGGATCCGCCCGCCATCGAGCGGAAATCCCGGAACCATGTTGAATATGAATATCCCTATGTTGATCGCTCCTGTCGTGCCGAGGAGTATCGAAAGCAGCGGAACCTTACCGGCAAGGAACGATCCACCGATAAATACTCCTACGAGAACCAGTGTCATCAGCGGGCCGGCCGCAGCCATCTTCAGCTCGAGCGAGGGATCTTCCACCTCGTGCCCCATCTGGGCGACGCCTCCGAACATGAACAGCGTGATCCTTCTGACCGGCAGGCCGCCCCTGACAGATACGAGCGAGTGGCTGAACTCATGGATCAGTATCGACAGGAAGAGCATCAGCGCGGTCAGCAGCGAGAGTATCCATATCGTAAGAGGTGAAAATAGCCCGGGGTACGATTCAGGGTAGAAGCCTGTGGCAAACGACCATGTGACCAGGGCAAGTATCAGGAGCCACGAGATGTTTATCTCGACAGGAATCCCCCGGAGGGTGAACAGTCTGAGGTTTCTCTTGAACATCGATCGATCGGGCGGGTCAGCCCGCGTATCCCTTGAACGCGTTCTTCGGATCGACCTCGATGAGAACGGGGCGGGCCTCGCCGGAGGACCAGCTGTAGGCCAGAATATCTATCTCGTCGCCTTCGTTGACAAGATGGGCCGCCGCGCCGTTCATCCCTATCACACCGCTTCCCCTCTCTCCCTTGATGACGTAGGTCTGGAGCCTGTGGCCGTTGGTGCGGTCGACGACATGCACGTTCTCGTGCTCGCTCAGATTGGCCTTGTCGATCAGGTCCTCGTCGATCGTGATGCTGCCCACGTAACGGAGGTCGGCCTGGGTGACGGTCGCCCTGAGGATCATCGATTTGAGTAGAAGGCGTTTCATTTAATTGTCCGCAGTAAAGTATCGCAGGGTCACCTGCCGGCCCTTAATAGCCGACACGGTTCAGAATATAGTACAAACATGCCGGGATGAAAAGTCGAATCGGGATCAGGATGCCGCTCAGATCATGTCGCCGGCCTTCTCTGTAAGGTACCTGACGAACTTGTTCTCTTCGTCTACGAGAATATTGCTGAAATCACCCGATCCTCCGGACGACCAGGTAAAGGCCATGATGCTGACCTCGTCGCCGGGGCGGCACAGCCTCGATACGGCCCCGCAGGCGATTATATCACCGCTCCCGCCCTCTGCCTCGACGGCGAATGTCTCGAGTCTCGCCCCGCTGGTCGCGTTGACGATCAGGATCTTCTCGAATGGAGCGACATTACCGAGCTCAAGCAGTTTCGCATCGATCCGAAGGCAGTCATTCTCACCCGGCGCTTCGCCGCTGATGCTGGCCTTGTGTATCTTCGATTTAATGATCAGTCTTTCTTCCATGTCTGAGACTACGACCCTCTCCTTTCCTCCGGATGATACCGGGATGTGATCAATGACCTTCCCCTCAGGGGCGACGATCGATTCGTCCAGGCGTTCCTCCATTTGTTCGAGCAGAGGAAGTCCCCTGCCGCAGGGACAATCCGTTCCGCCCAAAACGGCAAGATCGCCTGTCCTGTACCTGATGAACGGCATGTATAGATTCGAAAGATCGGTTACGACGAGCTCACCTGTCTCGCCGTTTTCCGCCGGACGACCGCTCTCGTGAATAACCTCTACATGAAATAAGTCGCTGAACAGATGCAGCCCTTTGTGTCTGGAACATTCGTGCGCTAAAACCGAGAATTCCCCACTCCCGTACCGATCGTATACACGCGCGCCGAACACTTCCTCTATCATAGCCCGCTGGTGCGGAAACAGCTTCTCGCCCGCAGTGACCACTGCTCTGGGGGACGGCAACTCAAGACCGGTGTCCCGGCAGAACCTGGAAAAAACCGCCAGAGCCGAAGGGTACCCTGTGACGATGGACGGCTTGAAGCGTCCCAGTTTCGCCGCGTATTTCCGCATGACCTCAGGTGACATCTCGAACGAAGACATCGGGAGAATATTATTGAAGAAGTTCTTCGCGCTGCCGGAGAACCGTTCTTTCAACGGCCTGTCGAGCGGGAATCCCCACAGTATCGCCTGCCTGCACCCGATATCGAATCCTGTCCAGCGGTACCCTCTCAGGGCCGCGGCGCGGCGGATCTGGCTCGACGCGGAATCACACCAGAAATGGAGCGGCTCGCCTGTCGAACCTCCGGTACTCAATGGATACCCGCTGCGAAGCGGATCCTTCGTGATCATGCGCCTCTTCTCACCGCGGATCACCTCTTTCGTCAGAAACGGTATCTTCACGATATCCGCAGGGCTCTCGAAAGAAGCCGGATCGATACCTTCACGCTCGAAGAGGTCCCTGTAGTACGGCACATGGCGGCCGGCCGCTTCGAGGAGCACTGACAGTTTCCGCCATTTGATATCCTCTATCTCTCTCTCAGGCAGGAACTGATCGTGCTCGAGCTCATCGAGGATATCGAGGACCCTGTCCTTGCGGAATCCCCTGTACAAGGGAAACACGACATTTCTGACTAAGGGTTCTGGAAGAAGCGGGATCATGGACCGCAACAACTCCTGGTCGATCATATGGTATAGCGCGCCTGTAAGATAATGGCGCAGAAGGTATTTTAATTAATACGACCTTATCGTCCAAACCGTATTTTGATTACCGGCCAAGTTTTCAGGTATCGACATCAGAAATCCGGGATGCCGTGTCACGTTGTCATGGCTAGAGGCTGTACCCGTAGCCAAGGAGAATCTGGAAACCGTTGTTGAAGGCTTCCGAGTCATCCGCTGTCACCTTCGTGAATCCGATCGAATACCTGAACTCGAGACTCAGGGACTGCTCCGCGACGGCCTCGATATCTACTCCGGCTCCCACGACCAGGCCGGCGTCGGTGCTGTTGAGCTGATCCTTTACGTCGGTCTCACCCAGCTTGGCGCCCACCAGAAAGGCCACGTAGGGCCCGGCGCAGAGATTGGGCTTCCAGTCTCTTCCCGTGCCCGGAAAACTGACCTTGAACAGTACGGGGATCTCGACATACCCCTCCTGCATCTTGATATCGCCGATCTTCCAGCCCTTTTTCGAGTAATAGAGTTCAGGCTCAAGAGCGAACAGCTCGCTGAAATTGTAGGAATATGAGAATCCGATAGCATAGGAGGTAAGGTAGTCGACATCTCCCACATCGTCTCCGTAGAACTTGAACATGTTCAGGCCGCCCTTGATGCCGAACTTCTGATACGGCTGCTGAGCCGAGGCGCAAGCGGCGAAAACCATTACGAGAAGCGCCGTCAAAATTATCCTCTTCATCTCTTATCTCCCTTTCAAAAATGCAAAGATCCGTATCCTACAGGCTGAATCCCCATCCGAGGAGGAACTGGAACCCGCCGTTGTATGCACTTCCCATTCCTTCTTCCCTGAGATAAGCCGTTCCATAGAGATATCGGACATCCAGATTTACGAGCTGCCTGCCTCCACTGACCGCCATATCGAGACTCGCTCCGATCACGAGGCCGTAATCAGTGCTGTTGAGATCACCCTTGACGTCTACCTCCTCCACCTTCGCACTCATTAAAAATCCCAGATACCCGCCGGCGTAGAGGCACGGCGTGATCGTGTTCCCGGTCGGAAACATCAGCTTGAAAAGAAGCGGGACCTGTATGTACGCGAGGTCCCAGTCAACGTCTCCGGCTTCTGTTTCCATCTTCGCCCCCATCAGCGAGTAGTAGACCTCGGGCGAGACGGCAAACCTCTCGTTGACCCTGTACTGATAGAAGGCTCCGGCAGCGTAGGACGTGATGCTCTGGAAATCAAAATCATCGCTGTATATCTTTACGTAGTTGACGCCGCCCTTGATGCCGAGAAAGTTCTGGCTGGGCTCCTGCGCCGTTGCCGTCGCCGTCAAAGCGATGATCACTGACACCGCGATAAAAAACCGTTTCATCTGAAATCTCCCCTTGGTCAAAATGATATTTCAGTCCACGAACCTATTCTGCAGCTCATGCCTTCCGGCACAGCTCACCTCATGCCGTAACCTCCCTCGCAGCACCGATAATGCACTTCTCACCACTTCAGCGACATTTTCGAGGATTCTCGTGAGAATCCCGGCAGATAACAAGCATTTTCTCGCTGGAGATATCAACGCAGTTTTTGGCACCCGGCTTTGCAAAAAACCCCTGCGGCACGGTGTAAATCAACAATTTAGCAACTTTTTGCGCCCGGACCGGCAATTTTACAGTCAGGAGGCGGCATGTCACAGTTCATGGAAGTCCTCGAGTGGTTCGACGAAACAGGCGAGGAGATCGTTCACAGGATACCCCCGGAGGGGTCGGCGGAGATAAAAATGGGCGCTCAGCTGATAGTGCGTGACAATCAGTCCAGCGTCTTCTTCAAGGACGGTAAGGGACTCGATATTTTCGGCGCCGGGCGTCACACGCTCACGACAAAGAACCTCCCGATCCTGACGAAGGTCCTCTCACTCCCCTGGGGATTCAAGTCGCCTTTCAGGGCCGAGGTCTATTTCGTAAACATGAAGATGTTCCTCAATCAGAAATGGGGAACGAAGGATCCCGTCGCGTTCAAGGACAGCAAGCTCGGACTCGTCAGGCTGCGCGCCTTCGGCATCTACACATTCAAGATCACGGAGCCGGCGCTCTTCATCAACACGGTCGTGGGAACGCAGGGCGTCTACACGAGCGAGATGATCGGCAACTACCTGCGCGACGTCGTGGTCGCGAGGATCAACGACCTGTTCGGCGAGAAGCTCGACTCGATCTTCGAGCTCCCGCAGTTCTACGATGAGCTCGCCGTCGAGATCAAGGAGAGGCTGGTCAACGATTTCTCGAAGTACGGCATGGAGCTGACCGACTTCTTCATCAACTCGATCACGCCGCCGCCTGAGGTCCAGAAGATGATCGATGAGCGCAGCGGACTCGAAGCCGTCGGCAATCTCGACGAGTTCTTCAAATTCAAGGCCGCCAAGGCGATGGGTGACGCTGCATCATCGAGCGGCAGCGGCGGCGGCGGAGCGGGCGCGGCGGCGGCCAGCGGAATGGGCGTCGGCGTCGGAGCCGGCCTCGGGATGATGATCCCCGGCATGCTCGCACAGAACGTCAGCAGGCCGTCCGCATCGGCTACCGGCACTATCGAGATGCTCGAGTGCCCGAGATGCCACAACGAGGTCACGCCCGACTCGAGGTTCTGCCAGAACTGCGGGACCCATATGGTCGTGATGAACAGATGTCAGGACTGCGGCACGGAACTGCCTGCCGAGGCTAAATTCTGCTCGAACTGCGGAAATGAGATCGGCGCCGATCTGACCTGCCCGCACTGCGACGCGAAGCTGCCTCCGGGAACGAAGTTCTGCACGAGCTGCGGCGAAAAACTGGAAAAAGAGGACGATGCAGGTTAATTGCCGCCTCTGCGGGGGCGAAAACAGCATACACCCCGGGCAGGAGATGCTCTTCTGCTCTTACTGCGGCATCGCCCTCGCCGTAGAGGAGGACAGGGGGCCCGAGCGCCTCATACTGCCTCACAAACGTAACGACCGGCACGCCGAGGAGGCGCTCCGGTCGTTTCTCGCGGCAAAGAGCCTCGCGTCTCCAAAGGATATAAAGCTCGATTTCGCCTACATCCCCTACACCATGCTCGAGGATGACAGGGGTCGTCTCTTCGGCCAGCCCGGCAGGGGCACCTGGCCCGAACTCGGCCCTCTCTCCTTCCCTCCCGCAGGAGAATACCGTTTCTTCGACGAATCTCTCGCCGGGGAAGAAAAGGTCTTCCCGCACGATGAGGAGCCGGAGACGCTGGCCCAAGCTGCCAGGATACTCTTTCTTCCCATCTACCGGGTAAGATACCGGGCATCGGGAAAGAAATACCGCGCCCTGATCATGGGCGAAAGCTATTACGTGTTCGCCGAATCGCTGCCTCCCGGAACGCCCGGCGTCAGTCAGCGTGCCGAACATCCTCGCCGCCGCGGCGATGGCGGTCGCTTATCTCTTCATCGGCAAGCTCGGCCATTCGGCGGCTGCGAGGATACTGGTGATAATGACAGCCGCCCTGGCCGGATGGGGCGCCTTTACCCTGAAGATCAAGGATTGCGAGCAAGAGTGACTGAGACTCTCGATAACGCGACCGCGGAAGTCTCCGCGACGGTACCGCAGGCTCCCATGTCCTCCGAGACATTCGGTGTGAGCTGCAGCGCGTGCGGCGGATCTCTCAGGGTCCACGAGGGCGAGAGAAGCATCCGCTGTGAATACTGCGGCGCGGCGCTCCTCGTCACCCGCCCGAGAGGGGTCCGCGGATATATCCTCGATCCCCGCATCAGCGAGGGCAAGGCGAGGCTCGCCGCCCTGAAGCACCTTTCAGAAAAGACCGGCGGCAGGATCAAGGCGAGACACGCCTCGATAATCGATCTTCGAATGATTAACGTGCCCTTCTGGCGGATGAGCGGGATGATGTCGGGATGGATCAGCGGCGACGAAGTCCTCAGGCACGAGATAGAGGTCCCCGTTCCCAGTCCACAGGGGACCCGGACGGTGACCCGGATCCAGGAGGAGAAACGTCCCTTCTCGAAACTGACCTTCAAGCGTATCGACTGGTCGACGCCGGCCTGTTCCCTCAGGCACCTCGGCCTCCAGGGAATATCGCTGAGAACGCAGCTGCTGCAGTGGAACGTCTTCGAACACGACATGAAGGATAAGCTCAACATAGCGCTGCCGATGAAGACCGCCGCGCAGGCACGCAGCGATGGATACAACTATATGACGACGCTCGCTGCGCCCGTGGGCGCTTTCATCAAGGCAAGCAGGTTCGAGCTTTTCGGCAACAGGCTCTCGATCTACTACTATCCCGGTGTACATACTGCGG
Source organism: Candidatus Krumholzibacteriia bacterium (assembly GCA_963836185.1). Classification (GTDB taxonomy): domain Bacteria; phylum Krumholzibacteriota; class Krumholzibacteriia; order Krumholzibacteriales; family Krumholzibacteriaceae; genus JAUWCL01. The sequence continues at coordinate 605,996 of CAWIIQ010000001.1, read as the reverse complement.
TACCGGCACGCGAACCGCATCTACTCGATAACTATCGACGGAAACAACGGCAACGTGATACGGGGCGACGTCCCCACGTGGAGGAAGATATCGGCAAAGTCGTTCTTCCTCGTCCCGGCATTCACCGCCGTCCTCGCCGGCACCTGGTGGCCGCTGCTGATAATCGCCACCGCGGGGACATACATCTACGACCTCGTGCAGTCGGGCACGATACTGCCCCCGCACCGCTGGGCGCAGGAGAGGCTCGAGCGATGGTTCGGAGGAAGGTTATGAAGGACGCCCTTCTGACAGTACAACGGCTTCAGTGCGACCAGTGCGGCGGAGAGCTCCCCGTCATGGGGAGGTATGTCAGCTTTCAGTGCGACACCTGCTTCCGCCGCTGCGTGCTGACCGACGAAGGCCTCGCTCCCTTGAACGTCTACAGGGCCTCGCCTCCCGAGGAGCGCGAGGGAAAAATTATATACCTGCCTTTCTGGGTCCTGACCGCCGATGTCGAAGCGTTGAGAAAGAACGTCACCTCGGTGATGACCGGCCTGACAGAAGTATCACAGAAGGTAGCCACGACGAAGATCGAGGTGGATCAGGCCGAATCCGACTGGGTCACCGAACTCGGTATGAATATGATGGGCGTCAGCTCGGCAGACTCTAACAAGCCCGCGATGATCGACTCTTCGAACCTGGCAAAGCGCCTGCCCTCGCGGGCCGAGCTCGAGCATATACTCGGCCGGATGGAGAGCGCCGGTCGCTGGCACATCTATATCCCGGCATACTGGACGACCAATACGAGGGCCTACCTCAAGATCGGAAAACTGATGACCCGCACTCAGCCGGCCTTTCACGCGGAAAGATTCGACGACCCCGACAAGCCAGTCATGTGCGCGCTCGGACCTCAGGATGCCATCCGCCTGGTCGACTTCGTCTTCTTCGCCACACTTCCCGCGTCGATCCAGACCTGCTCGAGTTTCATGGAAGGGATACACCTCGAGGTCGGAAAACCGGTGCTGATCGAGTTCCCCTTTCTCGAGAGCTCCGGCTCGCTCGAAAGCCTCGTAGGCGGATTCCACATCCAGCCGCAGATGGTCGGAACGTAAAATTTTCGCGTCATCCAGGATCTGCCTCCCCCATATACCACCAGATCAACAAGAGCCACACAGCCTCTTTTACATCCTTGCCAGCCATCTGCCTATACTGTAGATTCCCAGCGATGATAACCCGCATATCAATAATACTCTCAGCGCTCCTGATCGCTTTTGTTTCCTTATCCGGAGCGGAAGCCTCAATAAGGGATTCCACGGCTGTCTCCCACGAAGCCGTGCACGAAGCGATGACGCCGGATACTGCGGATACCAGGCCTTTCGTACCCCCTCCCGCACCGGACGAGAGTTCCCTCGAGGTCAGGATCTTCCGGCTCCTCAATGGCAAGGCCGCCACCCCCGTCCTCGATGTGTTGATGCCGATAGTGACCGATTTCAGGCGCAGCCGCATCGTGGTTATCATTATATGGGCGTTCCTTGTCCTCTTCGGAGGAACCAGGGGAAGATGGGTGGCGCTTATGCTGATCCCTCTCGTAGCGGCGACCGATCAGCTCTCCGCCTCTGTCATAAAGCCGCTCGTCGGCAGGTCGAGGCCGTGCGAGGTCCTCGGCAGCGTTCACTTCTGGTACGGGCCCGAGGGTTGGATAACGACACCGGCAGAGGTCATTCGGAGCTACAAGTCCTCCTTCTCCTTTCCGTCGAGCCACGCGACAAATATCACCGGAGCGATGCTCTTTCTCGGCCTCGCCTTCCGCAAGACGCTCTGGCCCCTGCTCTTCGTCGCGCTTCTCGTCTCGTATTCACGGGTATACATCGGTGTGCACTGGACATCTGATATCATCGCGGGGATGGCCCTCGGGGCGCTCCTCGGCTGGCTGGCATGGATAGCGTTCAAATGGCTCTACCGGAACATGATCGACAGGTCAGATGATGAGAACGGGACAGACCGCTTTCTGGATGACCCGGGCCGAGGTGGACCCGAAGAGGAAGTCTCCGACTCCGTGTGACCCCGCCGAACCCATCACTATCAGATCGACCTTCTCTTCCTCCGCCGCCTCGCGTATCCGGTCGACCGCCCTGCCCTCCTTGACGACATACTTCACATCGAAGCCTTCGAGGGCCTTTCCGAGCTCCGATTTCATCTTCCCTTCCACCCTGTCATCGAGCTCCGGGTCGAGCTGAAGTATCGACGTGACTCCCGCCGTATAATATACTGGAGGTATCTCGACGTCGACGGCATGCAGGACGATGATCTCGGCGCCTCCAACTCCGCCGATGGAGCGGAGCATCTCGACCGGCTCGAGCGACTCGTCGGAAAAGTCATAAGGGAAAAGTATCTTCCTGATATGGGCCTCGTGAGTCTCTGGATCGACGAACTCGTGCTCGGTCTGCTTCACAACGAGGACAGGGCACGGCGAATACCTGATTACATTCTCGGTGACGCTGCCGAGAAGCACATGCTTCAGCCCGCTGCGGCCGTGTGTAGACATGCAGATCAGGCCGATGTCCCCCTCCTGCTTGATGAACTCGAGGATAGCGGCGTGCGGGGAGATACCCTGCACAAGAGCCTTGCGAACCTTGACCCCGGAGTCGCCGGCGCGCTCGTAGCATACCTGGAACCGGTCATCGGCGCTTTTTGTGGCCTGCTCGCAGTATGTCTGCAGGTACGGGAAGTGATAGTCGGGATCGTTCGGATCGTTGTCGTAGATCGTCACCGCGTGGAGCATGATCAACTCGGCATTGTAGATCTTCGCCATCTTGATCGCGTAAGGCAGCGCGTGATTGGATAGATCTGAAAAATCTGATGTGAAAAGTACTTTTTTGATTTCGGACATATCGGGCCTCCGTGGATTAAAACCATTTCCGTACGCGTGATGCTATCGGCCTGAAAGGCGCGGTGTCAAGGCGATTCGAGCCGCGGCCGATTTCACTTCACATTAACCGCCCCCCCTATTATCTTCTCCCTGTTTGACGCTTCGGTGCCGGAAGGAAGATCAGGATGAAACTTCTGATTCTTACGCAAAAGAACCGCAAGGCCCTCTTCATACTGGCAATCGCCCTGCTGGCCGGGGCGGCGGTGAGCCGCATCCCGTTCGACGGACTGTCCGAAGCGGGCAGACTGACCTTCGGGATCTTCACCATGGCGGCGATACTCTGGGTCCTCGAACCCTTTTCTCTCTACGTGACCTCGTTCATCATCGTAATACTCGAAGTCATCCTCCTCGGACGGAGCGGAGGCCCGCTGGAGTTGACCGGCTCCGGCTACATGATCTTTCTACACCCCTTCTTCAGCTCGGTCGTCGTGCTGCTGCTCGGTGGATTCGTGATGGCACAGGCGGTCAAACGGTACGGGATCGATACGTGGCTTTTGAGGAAACTGCTGCACAGGATAGGCAACAAACCGGCGGCCGTTCTGCTCGGCATGATGGTGATGTGCGCCTTCCTGTCGATGTGGATCTCCAACACGGCGACGACGGCCCTCATGATGGCGGTAGCCATCCCGGTCGTGAACACCTTCCCGGGAAATGAACCGTTCAAAAAAGCGATGATCCTCGGGATCCCCTTCTCCTCGAACATCGGTGGCATCGGGACCCCGATCGGCTCCCCCCCGAACGCCATCGCGATCGGGTTCCTCGAGCAGACGGGATACGAGATGTCCTTTCTAGGCTGGATGACCATCGGGGTGCCGATCGTCATCGTCCTGATACTGGTCTGCTGGCTGATCCTCTACTACCTGTTCAGGCCGAAAATAGAGCACGTGGAGCTTGAAGTAGCTGAAGAGGTCGAATCACTCGACAGGCGCTCCAAATTTATCATCGCCGTATTCGTACTCGTCGTGATCCTCTGGCTCACCTCGTCACTGCATGGAATACCCTCATCGATAATCGCGCTCATACCCTTTGTCATCTTCTTCGGGCTCAGGCTTCTCGACGATGACGACCTCAGGGAACTCGGCTGGGGAATCCTCTTTATCGTAGGCGGCGGAATGAGCCTCGGTGTGGCGATGAGAGAGAGCGGGCTCAGCGAATGGATGGTCGCTCAGATAGACTTCGCGGCGATGGGGACGCTAGGAATATTGTTCCTTCTCGCGGCGGTTGCGGCGATCATGACGACATTTATCTCAAACAGCGCCACGGCGAACCTGCTCCTTCCGATAGTGGTCGGAATCTCCGCGGTCTCCCCGATGTCGAGCGCGCTGGTAGTCGCGATTGTCTCGTCGGCAGCTATGATCCTTCCCGTCAGCACGCCGCCCAACGCAATCGCCTATGGCTCGGGGCATATAGCCGTCCGCGACATGGCAAGGGCCGGAACTCTCGTCACTGCGATCTCACTGATATTCGTGACACTTGTGATATACTTTCTCTTTTAAGGAAGCATGATATGCATATAAACGAGAAAAAAAGCACGGAAAGCGCGCGGCTTGAGCACTGCCCGAAATGCGGAGCCGTCGAAACGAAAAACAATGTCTACTTACGCAGGGGAAAGAAGGTCAGGATCTATATCGAGTGCGCGAAATGCGGAGAGTTCGTTTCGAGATACACTCTGTCAGGGTACACGTCAGACAAGTCTTACGAATCGATCCTCGAGAAGATGCGGACGGTCCGGCTCAACAGCGGAAAACGCACACTCGCCATGGTCGACGGGTTCGGCGATGACGTGCGCGGCGAGTTCGAGCATGTCCTCGACCTGATCAGGACACACGAAGACGAACGGAAGATAGAGGAGATCATCGCGGATGATCTGGACGGCGGATCTGATTGACCCGGGCCAGGTCAGTATCCGTATTTCAGTCCGGCGGTGAATGTCCTGCCCGGCATAAGGTACAGGCCGGCCTGTCCCCCCGGCAGATCGGTATAGATGAAATACTCCGTGTCGCCGATGTTGCTGAGTCCGGCAAATACAGACACGCCTCCAGCTACTCCCGCTTCCCCGTAGATATCGACGACCGTATAGGAAGGTATCGGATCGGTCGAATCGTTCCCGGCGTAATAATCACCGATGTATCTTCCGGACAGCCGAACCGTGTAGCGTTTCGCATATTGATAGATGCCGAAATCGACCTTCGTACCCGGCCTTCCCTGCGTCCAGCGCCCCGGATCAAGTTTCGACCATGAGACATTCGAGCCGAAGCCGCCTTTCCAGTTCCCGTCCATAGACACTTCCATCCCGTCGAAAATGAAATCCCCAGTGTTGGCATATCTCATCATCGGAGGCGGAGAGGGATTGTCGGCAAACTCGATCATGTTCTCTCCGTCCATCCTGTAGACTGAGAGATCTATCTCGAGACTTCCGGGAAGCCGCTGGCGCAACCCCGCCTCGTAGTTCCACACCTTTTCCGCTTCAAGGCCCTCGTTCGACGAAGGAAACATGTACAGTTCGTTGATCTGCGGCGACCTGAAACCGTGAGCGGCGACTGCTCTCAGGCTCGTCCCCTCGAACGGCCGCAGGACCAGGCCGAAAGACGGGCTAACTTCCTCTCCGGCAACGCCGTCATAATTATATCTGGCTCCTGCCGTCAGGGTGATCCGCTCCCTGCAGAGATACTCCGCCTGAAGGTAGGCCCCGGCCTCCCATTTGTCCCATTCAGCATCCGGCTCCTCAGGCAGCCTGCCCCGCTGGAATCTGTAATCTCCGCCGCCCGAGATCTCCAGCCCGATTGCGGGCTCTGATCTCCCGTACACGATGATCCCGTCTGTGGCATCTTTCGAGTGCCATCCATCGGAGAACCTGTGCTCCCCGAAGTTTCGGTAATACCTCGCGCTGTAATGATACTGATCGCCTTCGCCTTTCAGGCCCAGGTCGAGGCTGCCTCGCTTGTAGTCGTTCCACGTATCGGAGATCAACGAAGGGTCGTCAGTGGCCCTGAGCGGCTCCTCCTTGTACCCGTCGAAGTACTTCGCCCATACGGACAGCACCAGAGCCCCGGGGATCAGCGTCTCTCCCCTGGCGGTGATATCGGTGCCCCTGTAGGCGGAATTTTCCACGTGGCCAGCCGACTCCCTGTAGTCGGCGCTGACCGAGCCGGCCAGCCTTCCCTTTCTGCCCGCAATGCGGCCGCTTGAAAGGTATGTATCCCAGGTCCCTCCCGCCGCCCGCAGATCGATCTCTAGGGGATTTCTCACGCCGCGGGGGATGACGTTCATCACCCCTCCCATCGCGCCCGATCCGTACATGGTGGAGGAAGCTCCCTTGACCACTTCCACCCTTTCGACGTCATGCAGAGGAAAAGATTGAGTCACCGTGCAGTCGAAAAGGGCCATCCTTTCCGGCCGGCCCTCCATCAGGACGAGCGACTGTCTCCCGCTCGAGCCGAGTCCGCGGATACTCACATCGCTTCTCCCGAAATTCCCCGTCCGCATGATAAAGACTCCGGGGAGTATCCCCGCCAGATCAGTCGAAGAGTTCTTGAGCGAGACATCGATCTCCTCCGGTCCGATAAAGGAGACCGAGAGTGCCAGGCTCTCGAGTGGAGATTCGATCCTGGTCGCAGTGACGATGATCTCCTCCATCCTGTACTGGACGAGAGTGTCCGGTTTTTCACCTTTCGCATCGCCGCAAAGGCCGGCGCCTGAAGTGAAGACAGAGAATAGAGCGAAAACATAAAATATCTTCCGAAGCATCTTCCACCACCAGCGCGTTAAATACAGTCGAGATCAAATCGTGCCAACATAACCGTATTCGTGCTACTTTAGTCAAGTAAATAGTGGCACGTTTTGCTTATTTGTGCTATTTATCACAAGGGTTCAGGAAGGACGAACCGAGAAATCCCGATCCGGCAATCGACGCGAGAGGATACACGGAGGTTAAAATGAATAGAGTGAGATCTGTCGCAGCAGTCGCAGTGTTCGTTATAATGGCCCTGTCCTCTCAACTCCTGCCGGCCCGCCGCTGCGCAGCTGCCGTTGTCTCCCCGGAGGGAGAAAGCCGCGTAATAATCGTCGATACCGACATGGGGCTCGATGACGCCAGGGCGATATTCGCGCTTCTCGGCTCGCGTGGAATCGAGATTGCCGCCTTTTGCACGGTCGAAGGCTCCGCCTCGGCGGTAAAGGCGTCAGACAACCTGATCGGCCTGATCGAGTCCGCGGGATCGGCCCCGGTGACCGTCTACAGAGGATTCCCCGGAAAGACGAAAGAGCCTCCGCAGTGGAGATCACACGCCGAGGGACTCGGCGGCCATCCCTTCCCTCCCCCGCGGACTCTCTCTGCCAGTTCGCTCGCCGGCGCCTCTTCCGGCCCGGACCTGCTGCGGGGGGGTGTATGGCTGGCCCTGGGGCCGCTGACCAACCTGGCCGAGCTCGAGCGGCGTGATCCCGGCACCCTTAAGGACATGGAGATCTGGATGCCCGTTTCGCTCGATGGGGAGACGGTCGACGGCTGGAACCTCGGCTACGATCCCGAAGCGGCCAGCCTGGTCATGGAGAAGGCAGGCACGATCTTCCTCGTCGATGTGTCATGGGACGGCGACCCGGGCAAACTGCTGCGCGATGTCGAAGGAAACACGCAGGCGGCAAGATGGATCACCGCGACCACAGGCGGGGATACCGGAGCGCACCTTTTCCTGTTTGACGAGATCGCCGCGGCTGCTCTCGCGGCCCCCGGCCTCTTCGAGACAGACGGGAAGACTTTCGAGCCTGCCGCACGCTCCGGAGGCCGATTTTCCCTTAAAGGATCGGATGGCGGCAGGATCAGGGTCGTCAGGCTTAAAAATGGCGCCTGCCTTGAAGGATACCTCCACGGTACTTGGGAAGCGCCGGGCATGGACCACGAAGGGCACGCGCACAACATGCCGGCAGCGGGAGACGCCCTTGCCCTTATCAGAAACTTCCACGGGCATCTCGGGCCGTTTGTCGTCCTCGGCTACAGGATGGGCAGGCTCGCCCTTGATGAAACGGGCTCATCGGGTCACTTCGGCATAAGCGCCGAAGTCCACAGCGTACTCGAGCCGCCGCGATCCTGCCTCATCGATGGCGTTCAGCTGGGCAGCGGATGCACCCTTGGAAAGAGAAACATCTCCGTCAAAACGTTCGACGGGCCCCCGTTCGCTGTATTCAGGACGGCAGAAGGCACCACCGTGACAATCAGGCTCCTTCCGGAAATCCCCGCGATGGTCAAGAGATCAGTCGACGACGATGGCGTCGAGCAGGCGGGCCTGAAGGTCTGGGAGATGGTCGAGAGCGAGCTCTTCGAGATTACCGTGAACCGTTGACCGCCGTGCGCCGTTGCATTATCATAATCGCTGATGAAACGGATGAAGAAAGATATCGTCAGCGCAAGATATATCAGCGAGGAGTTTCTCGCAGCGGTGGTCGTACTGGTCGCAGCTGTTACCAGGTTGCTTCACGTGATCTTCACCGCACGCCTCAATCCGCTGGCTCACAACCTCGTCCTGGACTCCCTGGTCTACGACAAGTGGGCGAAGGCACTCGTATGGGGAGGCGAGTTCCCGCCGACCAGGCTGATGCAGGCGCCGCTGTACCCCTGGTTCCTGTCGTTTGTATACCGGGTCTTCGGGCCGGACCTCACCGCGGTTCGGAGCGTGCAGGCGCTTCTCGGCGTCCTCGCATGCGCATTCATCACGGTATACACGAGGAGGCTGTTCAGGTCGTCTACCGCCGGTATAATCGCCGGCCTTCTCGCGGCATTCTACCTTCCGTCGATCTTCTACGAGGGTGTTGTACTGCCGGCGACCCTGATCCTCTTTCTGAACGCCTTTTTCCTTCTTCTGCTGACACCCGATTCCAGGCCGGCCGGCCCGGCAAGGCTGATGGTCGCGGGCTTCGTACTGGGCCTCTCGATAATGGCCAAACCCGTTGCGGTCCTGCTGATCCCATTCGCGATACTGCAGATCAGGCTGATCAAGAATTACAGCAGCCACGAGAAGCATGAAGTGACCGAAGAAAACGGCCCCGTCACAGGCAGAAGATTCCTGAGATACTCAGCGGCCCTTATTATCGGCGTTATCTTCGCCGTCGCGCCGCTCACGATCCGTAACGCGAGGATGACGGGTAAATTCGTGCCTCTTACGACCGGCGGAGGGATCAACTTCTACATAGGAAACAATCCGAGGGCGAACGGCTTCTACTCCGTGCCGTTTTACCGCGACATGCCACTCGGCGGAACGCCAGAGGTACAGCAGGAGAGGATGCGCCTGCTCGCCGAATCGGCAGAAAAGCGCGAGCTCTCCCCGGAAGAGATTTCCAGGTTCTGGACGAATGAGGGACTGAAGTATATCTCATCCGAACCGGGCAGATCGGCCGCGCTGAACTTCAGGAAATTCCTCTACTTCTTCAACAGGTACGAGCGCGCCAGTATTGAGAGCATGCCATTCCACCGTCAGTTCGGAGGCTTGATATCGCTGCCTCTTCCCGGTTACTGGTTCATCCTCTCATTCGCCCTGCTTGGGATATTCCTTACGAGGAAATCGTGGGACAGGCTGATCCTGCTCTACGGCGGCGTGCTTACATACCTCGCCGCGGCGGTGATCTTCTACGTCCTCGCCCGCTATCGCCTGCCGGTGGTCATCTTCCTCATCCCGTTCGCCGGAGCGGCGCTGATGAAGATACTCAAGATGGTCAGGGACAGGAAACTCTTCGACCTCATGATCGTGATTATAGCGACGGTCCTTATCTTCTACGCGACCGGGCTGACAATAGCGAAGGACACGAACTTCGGAAAGGCCACACGGATGGTCAGGCTCGGAAAGGTCTACGCCAATGCTGGAGATATGGAAAGAGCGAGAATTATCTGGAAAGATGCACTGAAAGTGGATCCGGGCCATCCAGATGCCGAGCGTTGTCTCAAGGATTCAGGGGGATCGCTTCCTCCGGGTGACTGACAAAACGGCCGGCTTTACCCGTAGTCGACCTCGGTTCCTCCGGGGAGACCGAGGGTAAAGCCGGCCGTTTCTTTATTCTTCCTTCTCAGCTCCATCGCGACGGAGCCACTGCTCGCACCAGTCCAGTATCGACGCGTACCAGAAGCGCGCGTTATGAGGCTGCATGATCCAGTGGTTCTCGTCCGGGTACCTGATCATCTTCGACGGCACTCCGAGGCGCTGCAGCGCCGTGAACATCTGCTCGCCGCCTGTGATCGGAACGCGGAAGTCGAGTTCGCCGTGGATTATCAGGTGAGGAGTAGAAAAGTTCTTCGCGTACCGTATCGGCGAGTAGAGGTCATTGAGCTCCGGCTTGTCCCACGGCGCTCCGAAGAACTCCCACTCGGGGAACCACAGCTCTTCGGTCGAGCCGTATGAGCTCCACTGATCGGCCTCGCCCGCATGGGTGACGAGGACCGAGAACATCTTGTCCTCGTTGTGCCCCTGCAGCCAGTTGCAGACGAATCCGCCGAACGATCCGCCCCAGCCGGCGACCTTGCTGCCATCGACCCAGTCGTAGTTCGCCAGGACGTGGCGTACGCCGCTTCTTGATATCCTCGATCACCTTGCCGCCCCAGTCGCCGTTGATACCGTCGCAGAACTCCTGGCCGTACCCCGTGGACCCGCGCGGGTTGCAGAAGAAGACGGCATAGTCGGCGCCGGAGAAGACGGCGTACTCCGTCCTGTACGCATACCCGAACATCTGCTGCGGCCCGCCGTGGATCCGTACGAGCAGCGGATAGGTCCTGCCCGGATCGAAGTTCATCGGCTTTACGAGAAATCCGTGGACCTTCGCTCCCTCCGCGCCCTCGAACCACATCTCCTCCGCGTCGGGGAAATGATATTCGGCATAGAGATCGTCATTGACGCCGGTGAGTTTCTTGACTCCGCCGCCCTTGCTGTTGCAGCGGAATATCTCGTAGTAGTGGACCATCGGCCTGTAGAGATATGTGAAGAACTTGTCCTTCGGGCCCGGCTGCACGCTGAGATGATAACCTCGCCCCACATCCCCCTTGCCTCCGATCACGGTCTCGACCTTGCCACCCTTCGCCGAAACGCTGAAGAGGTTGATGTCGGCCCGGTCCTCGGCGGTGAAGTAGATCTTCTTCCCGTCATGCGACCAGAAGAACGAGCCGACGCTGCGGTCGTAATCGGGAGTCAGCGATACCGGCTCTCCATCGGGGAGCTTGATAACGGTCAGTTCGTACCTGTCCGATTCGTATCCCGGCCTTCGTGTCGCGCGGTACGCGAGATACTTTCCGTCGGGGGATACGCGGGGATGGCTGTCGGCGGCCGGATTCGATGTCACCCTGGTGACCTCGCCGCCGTCGAAGGGGACCATCCAGATCTCCTCGTTGTACGAGACGGCCTGGTCCTCGTCCTGCTTCCCGGCGAAGTATACCGTCTTTCCGTCGGGACTGAGCTCGAACTCCCTCCCCGCCGAAGCGAGCCAATAGGTCAGCGCGTCGAACTTCAGGTCCGGAGTAAGATTTCGTGGTTCGCCGTCCTCGGCGGCGATATGGAAGAGATGCTGGACCTTACCGTCCTCGTACGTGTCCCAGTGCCTGTACATCAGGCTCTTGTGGACCATCGCGGAGACCTTGCACTCCTCCTTCTCTTCGTCCTTCTCTTTTACGCAGTCGAAATCCTCGCATCCGGGATAGGTGCGCGCAGTGAAGATGAACCCGGTCCCGTCATGCGTCCAGATGAAGTCGCCCACGCCGCCGTAGATATCGGTTGCCTGCCTTGCCTCTCCCCCCCGCACCGGCAGGATGTAGATCTGCCTCGAGTCGCCTCGCGAGGATAGAAATGCGATTCTTTTACCATCGGGCGACCAGCGAGGGTGGTTGTCGCTCTTGGGGCTCGTGGTCATCCTGCGCGGCTCTCCGCCTTCGGCCGGGATGATCCAGATATCCGAATTACCCCTGTTCTCTTCGAAATCGGTCACGCTCACGACATAGGCGATCCATTTGCCGTCGGGCGAGACCTGGTTGCCTCCGACCCTTTTGAGTCTCCACAGGTCGTCCGGCGTCCAGGGCTTCTTTCCCTCGGCCGCCGCCGGGGAAGCGACCGCTGCCGCCAGCGCTATCGCTATCAGAAGAACTGATATCCTTCTCATTCCAGCTCCTTTCGATACGGTGCTTTCACTTGCGGCTTTCTGCCGCAGTCCCGATAGGATATAATCTGCGGCGGATTGTGAAAAGACCCAAAATGGAGGAAATGATGCTTTTCGACGACGACCCCCGGGATATAAGAAAGAAGGAATTCATAGAGCGTATGAGGCGCAGGAGATCCGGCGAGCTCATCGGGCCCCTCTCGGAGAAGATAGCGGCCTGGGAGAAGGGCGAAATAGATCCATCGGAAGTATTCAGGGCGGCGGGCTATGCGGGCCGAAAGGGAGAGGCGATGATCGCCGATTTCAAGAAGCGCCCCGACGTGATCCTCGCCGGGATAGCGATGGACGAGAACAGGTACATCACATCGATCGGCGAGATCGGCGTTGAGGTCCGCCTCTCCGATATCACGGAGGTCTTCTCCGACGCGATAGTCACCCCCGTCGAACCTGACGGCAGCATGGCGGCAGGAGCCGCGGCAGCGGTGAGGGATGCAGGTGGCGAAGAGATCGAAAAGGAATCGAAGGAAAAGGCTCCGATCGCAGCGGGCAGCGCCGTATCTACGGGATCAGGCAGCCTCACCGCGGAAAATGTGATCCACGCAGCCGTCAGGGACGGCTCGGGCGCGATCACGGCCGGATCTGTGACCGCCGCCCTGTCATCGGCTCTGAAGGAAGCTGAAGAGCTCGAGGCGGAGACAGCGGCCATTCCCGGGCTGGGATATGTCGACGGCGGTATAGGAGCGGAAGAATCGGCAGCCGCAGTCATCTCGGCGGTGGAAAATCACAAAGGGGAATCACTCAACAAGGTCCTGCTCGTAGATATTGCCGAGGAAGTCGTGGCCGCACTGGTAACAGAGCTTGAAAAACGGGACGAGGAATAGGGATCACTGACCCTTGACCCGCCACCTTTCGCTTCTCGTTACGAACGAATGCTCGTCCGTGGCCCTCATCACGGCCAGCACCCCGTCGAGATGATCGATCTCGTGCTGCAGTAGTTCGGAGAGTTCATCTTCGGCCTCTAGTTCCTTCTCATTCCACTCGAGGTCCCTGTAAGCGACGGTTATCGATCTGTGCCGCCGCACCCTGACGAGCAGTTCGGGAAAACTCATGCAGTCGTCCCAGACCTCCATCATCTCGATGCTCTTCTTCGTTATCTCGGGATTGAGCAGAACGACAGGTTCGCCGGTGTTCATGTAGACCATCCGCTTGCGCACGCCGATCTGGGGGGCCGCAATCGCTTGCCCCACCCCGTACTTCTCGCGGAAAGCGAACATCGTGTCCGCAAGGTCGGATACGATATCCCTCATAAGGTCGAGTTCATCCTTCTCGACCTCGATAGAGATATCGTACAGGTCCGGGTTGCCGAGTTGAAGGATCTCCCGTATCGCCATAAGATCACCTCACTTCAAGCAGGCCTCTCCGGCCGTCACGCTTTGGCGCCGACCTCTTCCTTGCCGCACCCGGCGCAGCCCGAACCGGGCTCCGGGTACTCGCCGTTCCAGCAGTAGAGGCAGAGCTTCTCCTTCGGGACACCTATCGCCTCGACCATGTCCTCTATCGTCTGGTAGCGAAGCGTGGTGACCTCGATATCCTTGCGGATCCAGTCGATCATCTTCGCGTACTTCTCGGTTGACGGATCGAGATACTCCGAGATGTCCGCTATGTCGCTGCCCTCGATATCCCTTATCGCCTTGCGGGCGGCAAGCTCGTCGATATCGCGGGTCGAGAGGTTGAAACGGCAGGGGAACATCAGCGGCGGGCATGCGGGCCGCACGTGGATCTCCTTCGCGCCGTCGGCTACGAGCTTCTTGACGGTAAAGTTCTTCAGCTGCGTCCCGCGCACGATCGAATCCTCGCAGATGATGATCCTGTTCCCGTCGATGATCGCCTTGTTCGGCACGAGCTTCATCTTGGCAACATGGTCACGAATGTCCTGAGACGGCGGAATGTAGCTGCGGCCGTATCCAGGCGTATATTTTACGAGGGGACGCCTGTACGGCTTCCCCGATTCCATCGCGTACCCTATAGCGTGAGAGGTCCCCGAGTCGGGTATTCCCGCGACCACGTCGACCTCGATATCGCTGTCCTTTCTGGCCATCGCCCTGCCCGACCTTTCGCGGACCGTCTCGACGTTGATCCCCTCGTAGAACGAGGCTGGAAAACCTGTGTATATCCAGAGGAAGGCGCATGTCTGCTGATCATCGTGCCCTTCTTTTTCCTGCCTGAGCCCGTTCGGGCCGAGCAGAAGGACCTCTCCTGGCCGGAGGAATTTCATCAGTTCGAAATCGAGGTTGGGAAAAGCCGTCGTCTCCGAACTGACCGCCCAGCCGTCCTTGTTCTGGCCGACCGCCAGCGAGAAATAACCGAGCCTGTCACGGGCGGCGTATATGCCGTCGCCGTGCAGCATAAGCAGGCAGATAGAGCCGTCTATCCGCTCGAACATCTTCGTAATTCCGTCGGGGATCGAGTCGCCTTTCGTGATCAGCTTGGCTACCAGCTCGGTGAAGTTGACGATACCGTCGCCGACCTCGCTGAAGGTCACACCCTCGGCGAGAAGCTCCTCGGTCAGCTCGTGGGCATTGTCGAGATATCCGTCGGTCACTATGCAGAAGGGGCCGAACTTTGAATTAATATAGATCGGCTGCTCTTCGGACGCGCTGATGACGCCGATCCCCATCCCGCCCTTCATGGCAAGGAGGTCCTCGGCGAACTTCGACTTGAACTGATTGTTGCTTATGTTGTGGATCTGCCTCTCGAAATCTTCACCTAGAACCGCCGCGCCGCCGAACTGCGTCCCGAGGTGCGAATGGTAATCGGTTCCATAGAGGAGATACTCGCTGCATCTTTCACTGGAAACAACGCCGAAGAGACCGCTCATGTGAGACCTCCGAGGGGTGGCTGGTTGTTATGTGGTGCTACCGGAAAAGATGGAGTCTACAACTCCGGCGCAGATTACTCAACCCGTTTTATCGGTCCTGCGGGATAAATCGACCGATTATTTCAGATGGAGCTCGAACCAGCCGACGACCCGCTCGATAAGGTCGATCTGGTGGCGTATCTCCCTGAATCCGTGCCCCTCGCGGGGATAGACGACCATCTCGACTTCGACGCCTGACTGCTTCAGCCCGTTATAGAACTCATACCCTTGAGAAACGGGGACGCGCGCGTCGTTCTCGCCGTGGAGCACTAGCGTCGGGGTCCTCGAACCTGTAACGAACTCGACCGGGGAGTGGCTCCTGTACGCCTCCGCCCTCTTGTAGGCGACCTCCCTGAAGTATTCCTCGAGGAATGTCGGGGTGATATCAGTCGTGCCGTGGAAACTGAAGAGGTTCGTCACGGCGGCGCCGACTACGGCCGCCGAAAAACGGGCGGTCTTCGTAACGGCCCAAGAGGCCATGAATCCCCCATAGCTCCAGCCGCCGATGCCGAGCCTCTCCCGCGAGGCGTACCCTTCGCTTACGAGAAAATCAGCGCCTGAGATCACATCCTCGTAGTCGCCGCCGCCCCAGTCGTCGAAGTTCGCTCTGGCAAACCCCGGGCCGTACCCCATGCTCCCCCTCGGGTTGGGCAGAAGGACGACAAAGCCGCGGGACGCCAGAGGAATCGCCCAGTCGTGCCAGTTGCCGTGCCACCCGTACCACCATGCCCACATGGGGCCACCGTGTACATTGACCACTGCGGGATATGACCCGTCTTTCCTGAATCCGCCAGGAAGCCACAGTACCCCTTCGATCTCGGTACCGTCTCGGCTCTTCCACCTTACCACCTTCGCCTCGGGCAGTTCCTTCTCCTCGAGCCACCTGTGAATGCGTGTCAGCTGGTCGCTTCCCTTCAAAAGGCCACTCTCCCAGAGCCAGACCTCGGGGGGCGACTTGGCGCTCCCCTTCAGGAAGACGATCCTCGAACCGTCGCGCGATATATCGAACGACTTGCGCAGGTAATAGGGGATATCGAGTTCCTCGATCCTCTCGACCTTCGAATCGCCGACCGATACGGTAGCGAGCTCTCCGCGGACGCCGTTGAGATTGATCACGAGAAGTTTTTCGTCCTTCTGCATCCAGACCGGGTTGACGAGGGTCCCCTCGTGGCGCTCACCGAGGAGCTTCAAGCCGGTGCCGTCTGTATTTATTACTGCCACGATGCCGGCCGGAAGAGTGTTCCCCTCGAGTCTCTGCCTGTATATAAAGGCGATGCGTTTTCCGTCATGTGACCAGGAAGGGTTTCCGCGCGCGTTACCCGTTACAAGATCGATGCTGCGGTCGGAGAGATCGAGCAGTTCGAGCCTCGAATTGAAGTATGTCTCGTTGCTCCCAGAAGCATCGGCCGTTATCATCGCGAGCTCGCTGCCTGCGGGCGACCACGAAGCCGAAGAGACGTGGAATCCCTCGGGAGTGACGGGGCTGGACTCCCCCGTTTCAATGTCGACGATCCACAGGCGGTGAATGGTCCTGTCCTCTCCCACGATCTTCCAGTCGCTGCCCTCTGAGCGAGCCCTTTTCTCTTCAGCGGTCTCACCCATTCCGGAGGTTACCGCCAGCTTCGATCCGTCAGGGCTGAGCGCGAAAGATACGGCGCCCCCTTCGAGCGATGTCACCTGCTCGGCCTCTCCACCTGATACGGCGATCCTCCAGACCTGTGTCTTCTTCTCATCCCCCCTGTCCGAGAGGAAGTAGAGATACAAGTCATCCAGAGACCATGCCGGCGAGGTCTCGCGCGAACAGCTGAAAGCGAACTGCCTCGGATGGTCTCTGTCCTCGAGATCGATCACCCAGATGTCGGGGTTCCCTGTTCTCTGATCCTTGAGCGTATCTGCCGGTTCCTCTACCACGTAGGCTATGTACCTGCCACCGGGCGATATCACCGGCGAGGACACCTGCCGGATCCTGAACATTTCACCTATGGTCAATGGTTCCTTCGCTCCCGCACCCGCAGCCGAAGCAGCCAGAACAAGTGTCAGCATGAGGGCGCATGCCGCCCTCTTCGTCATCATATTCATTTTTTCCTCCAAGATTCCGGACTCGGTTAGAGAGGATAGCAGAAAGATGGAAACTGGCAAACGGGCAATTAATGTCATTGACGCTGGCTGGCCTGTCTCATACAATATTCATGTAAGCGGAACCCCCCTGAATCCCCTGATTACTCCCCTGTATTGACATCTATCCCCTGGGGAAGAGTGGGTCCAGATGATGAGATCGGCCCTGATCCTGGCAACCCTTGCAGGATTCCTCGTATCAGCGCGCCCCGCCCGTGGCTGGGATGTATTGAGTTACGTTCCATCGGCGAGATCGACAGGAATGGGATCGACCGGCATAGCTGACGGAAATGATCCCTGGAACCTGATCCGAAATCCGGCGGTCATCGGAGCGATCGAAGGGATTTACCTCTCCGGCTCCAGCAACGGAGCGTTCTTCCAGGAAGACAGCGACATCAGCTGGCTGGCAGGAGCTGGTTTTGATTTAGACGCAGACGGGAGCATTATCAGATTGGCAGCCGCGGCTCACGGTATAAATCTCTACCAGGGCCATCAATGTCCTGACGATAGATACACAGGATTCACAGGCGCCCTGGAGTTGAATGCAGCCAACGGACTGATAGCGGGATTCGGGGTTACGGCGAGAAATCTTGATAATGTCTGCTGTGAATATTTATGGTTCGCTGCTCCCACACAAAACACAGCTTCTGGCTGGGCATGGGATTACGGAGCGAGGATAGGATATCTGCACAACAACAGCGATGGAGGAAGGACCATAGCCGCATTCGGCGGGAGCCTCAACCGGCGGCTGAAGCTGAGCCAGTTCTGCAACCCGGAAATGGTCTACTATTACAACGACGACTCTCAATGGGCCTACAGGCTGGGGATAACACTCCTCTACGAAGGCAGAAGTATTCATTCTATCAACGAACGCCTGGGATTCAAGGCACCCCTGGTCACGATCATGACAAATATCGAGTCAGATTACATAGAGGACTATGAAGGAAGCCTGTTTCGCTTCGCCTCTGAGCTGTCACTTCTTAAGATGCTGTACCTGAGAATCGGCGTTGCGTCCGGCCGATTATACAGTGATACCACCTTCGGCGTAGGAGTGGGACTCTCATCGCAACGCGTAGATTTCCGGATCGATATGGCCACCCGCCCTGATGACGGTTACGGCAGTAATAGCGCTACATTGTCGGCATTCCTGAATATCAGGTTCAAGTCCTGAATGGGGAGCCAATTCTATTTTGGGATCCTTCGAACAGCGTCCCCAAGCTGGAACCGTATCCACCCGTTCCACTCACTGTCTCCCCTATCATAGATCTGTAGCTATGGCGCCCGGTGGAATGAGAGCTTATCTTGACGCTAGCTATGACTGTACAATACACTTTCGCCGTCATTACAGTGAACCGGACAAAGGAACGAAGGCGTAATTCATGAAACTGAACATGACACTGATCACTATCGTCATCATCCTGATGGGGATATTCATCTCCGACTCCGCAACTTCAATGAAAATAGTGTCAAGGGATCCGTATGCCGG
The DNA here is from genome assembly GCA_963836185.1 of Candidatus Krumholzibacteriia bacterium. Taxonomy (GTDB): domain Bacteria; phylum Krumholzibacteriota; class Krumholzibacteriia; order Krumholzibacteriales; family Krumholzibacteriaceae; genus JAUWCL01. The sequence goes on along the minus strand of CAWIIQ010000001.1, from coordinate 587,450 downwards.
CGCCATCTTGATCGATGCGGCGACCGGAGATGTGCTTTTTGAGGATAAGCCCGACGTCAGGGCCTATCCGGCAAGCATCACGAAACTGATGGTGCTGCTCCTGCTCCTTGATGCCATAGACGCCGAGCATCTGACCTTCGACGATCCTGTCAGGGTGACGGCCGCGTCCTCCACGATCGGCGGATCCCAGGTATACCTGAAGGATAATGAGGTGTTTTCCGTCGATGAGATGCTTTATGCGCTGATGGTCCAGTCAGCGAATGATGCAGCAGTGGCGCTCGCGATCCATTATATGGGCAGCAAAGAGGTCTTCGTGGATCTGATGAACAAGCGCGCGAAGAAGATAGGGATGAAGGATACGGTCTTCCACTCGGTGCACGGTCTCCCCCCTGGCAGGGGGCAGCGGCCCGATGTCTCCACTCCGCGTGATATCGCAATGCTGTGCCGTGAGCTTCTTAAGAAGCCAGATGCTTTGAGATACACGTCCACCTGGCGTCGTCCCTTCAGGACGGAGGCGGAGGTGCCCTTCCTTCTGGAGAACCACAACAATCTGCTCCGAACGATGGAGGGATGTGACGGGCTTAAGACCGGTTTTTTCTGGGCTGCCGGCTTTTCAATCGCGGCGACAGCGGTCGATGAAGATAACAGGGCCATCGCAGTCGTGCTCGGGGCGAAAAGCCAGAAAGTCAGAGACAAAAAGGCGGAAAAGATGCTCGAAGAGGGACTCGACATACTCGGTTCGAATTCTGCACAATCTTCCTCAACACTGTCGCAGTGACAGGGCTCACGAACAATCGGAATTGACCTGACCAGGTCGGTTACATATTTTCCTTGGATGCAAGTTCCTGCTCAAATGGTAGAGGGCTGTCTTTAATGAGTTACAGAACAGGAGTCGATCTTGGATTCGAAAAACATACAGCAGACTGTCCTTACCTTCCTCGTTCTGGTATTGGTGGCCACTGCGGGACCGGCCATGGCTGGCGAAACCAAATTCTCCTACGGCGGCTTCATCAAGCTCGACGTCCTGTCGACATACTACCGTAACGGAGATGTCCCACTGGGCAATCCACAGCGCGACATCCACCTGCCCAGCCAGATTCCTGTTGGTGAGAATGATGGGAACTACAACCTCGACTTTCATGTCAAGGAATCACGCTTCCACTTCCAGACCCTGACGCCGGTGGGTGAACGTACCTTGCGTGTATTCCTGGAAATGGATTTCCTGCTGGCGAGTCAGGGTGACGAGAAGGTGAGCAACTCCTTCAATCCGCGCCTTCGGCACATCTTCCTCGAGTACGACAACTGGCTCTTCGGCCAGACGTGGACAACCTTCATGATCATCGTACTGCCGGAGGACCTCGATTTCTCCGGTGCGGGAGAAGGAATTATCTTCTGCCGCCAGCCCCAGGTACGTCTATCTGCCGGTGCCTGGAAGATCTCGCTGGAGAATCCTGAGACGGCCGTGAGTGTTAATACGGAAAACGGCCCCGTCGGAGTTGTGACCGAGGCGAGCCGCCTGCCTGATCTCGTCGTCCGCCGTGACTTCGCCGGCGACTGGGGCACCCTCGGCATCTCGCTTCTAGGGCGCGAACTACATTACAAAGGCCCTTCCGCCCTTGATGAGACGCAGACCGTGGAAGACAGCGAGTTGGGGTACGGGCTCAGTCTGGGCACGAAGATCAAGGTCGGTCAGCGTGACGAGTTCCTGCTGCAGACGACCGCCGGACGGGGACTCGGCCGTTACGCAGCCCTGAACTACGTCAACTCCTCAGCGCTTGACAACAATGGCAATCTCCACAATATCGACCTCGTTTGTGGTTTTATCGGCTACCGCCACTGGTGGAACGACAAGCTGCGCACAAGCCTTAACGTATCGGCGTTTGCGGCCAACAACGACCGCGAAGTGACCGGAGGCGCTGTGAACGATGAAGCGCAGAGCTACTCTGTCAACCTGCTCTATTCCCCCATTCCCAAGCTCACCTTCGGCGGCGAAGTGATGTATGCCCGGCGGGTGCTCGAGGACAGCACAGACGGCACCTTCGGTCGGCTTCAGCTCTCGGTGCGCTACGATTTCGGGTACAAATCAGACGAGGATGTCAGGGAGAAGCACTGAATGGTCATCGATCCCAGGTCAGATAGATCAACACAAGAATATCAATCGGATTTGACCTGATCCATTCAGTTGCCTATTTTATATCAGCGCAGGTTCCCGCATCGTAAATCAATCGGGAGGGGTGGTTCGTGTTTTCCAGGCTCCATATTTTCCCCCTTCACATCAACCTGATATTCATATCACTCTTTTTGTTGATGACCGTTTGTGCCTGTTCTGAAGATGAACCTGTTCTACAACTGACTCCGCCGCCATCCGGACAGATGGAGATCCTGTTCATTGGAAGCAGCTACTTCGCTTATAACGATCTGCCAGGCATGTTTGAAAATCTAGCTGACGCTGGAGACAAGGAAATCTTTATCCAACAGGTGGTTCCCCTTGGCACCTATCTTGAATATCACGCTACCAGCAGCACGACCATTTCCACGATCAATTCCCGCAACTGGGATCTGGTCATTCTTCAGGGAGTGGGCAAGATCGTAGCTTATCCCGAAGACGCGAATTTTGATCTGGTTTCTGTTCTGAGTTCACTGGAGCAGACCATCCACAATAACTCCAGCACGACCGAGATCATGTTCTGTATGCCGTGGGCATTCGAGGATGGCATGCTGTGGACCGTCGGAGGTACAGACGACTATTTCGATATGCAGCAGCTCATATACGACAACACGCTGACCTACCCGGACCTGGCAGATATCGTGATCTCACCGGTCGGCTGGGCATGGAACAGTATCATGCTCGAGCAGCCGCCCGAACACTACCTGTTCATGGCAGACTGGAACCACCCTTCCCCGCGCGGTTCTTACCTGACGGCCTGCGTGATCTATTCATCGGTTTTCAGGGAATCGGTCGCAGGTACTTCATTCCTTGCCGGATTACCCGCTAATGAGGCGAGTCACTTTCAGGATGTAGCATCCGATATCGTGATGGACAACCTCGACCTGTGGCGCCTCGGTGAGTGACATTCAATCCAATTCCATATCAATCGACAATCAGTTCGCAATCAATCCTGCGACTATTTAACACCGACAATACGTATTTTAATTATGCGCTTGACCATATTGTTATTTGACAATTTTTGTCTTAGTTTTGCCGGCATCTGCAAAATCAGTCTTTCCAGAAACATCGGCAGTACAGTAGGTGTCCTGACGTATCTGCCAAGTACTTTGTTGTAGGTTAATACTTTTGAAAATCCTACAGATTTGAACATCCTGTTAAGTTCGAATATTGTATATTCTTTAAGGTGAAACCCGGTTGCTGTCTCGTGGAAGTACTTAGATATATCATGTGGGCCGGTTATCCTATTTGGCGTGATGCACAAGTAAATACCGCCAGGAACGATTGAATCATATATATTTTTAAGTTGTTCCATCGAATCTTCCGGATGCAGATGTTCCATTAATTGATTCGAATAAACAATGTCAACGCTGCCATTCGGCGCTGGAATACTGGATCCATTCGATATCATCAGAGAAAAATTGTTCGGAAGGCTAGAAGCTTCCGTTATCATGTTACTCACGTCGATGGCATATACTTTTTTCACCTTTTTCGCAACGTGATATAGATAAAGCACAATCCCCGGGTCCCACTTCTAAAAACACCTTTTAATCATCCAGATACCTGTCGAGCAATTGCATTTGATTACTTACTACCAGTTTTTGTTCGTCTATCGAAGCCTTTCGCCTGAGTTGTCCATGATTAGGGACCCGCTTGTATAGTTCATCTTATAATGAGGTGTAAAGAGTTCGTTTTTCGTTTTTGTTTGTATTTTTAAGCTTATCGGCAAGTTCTTTTTCAATTTCATAATGTTCTGTGATCTCGGCTTAGGTCCTGGTCTCTTCTTTACCTGGGGATCTGATCATATCACGTACTCTCCAATTCTGTAATCGAGCTGACGTAAGCCTCTACTCCAGCCAGTACTCCGCTCCGTCCCGCGTCCGTCCCATGAATCCATAGTCTACCATGTACCGGCACAGCGTCGTGTAATCATCGAATGCTGTCGCAAGGATATCGTTGACCTCGCTCTGGTTGTAGCGGCGGGCCGCATCGAAGCGCTTCAGGATCTGGATCAGAATGGCAACCTTGTGCTTCTGCTTCTTCGGGATGCGGGCCAGCATTCCGTCGGGTCCATCCGGGAAGTTCGCCTTTATGATCTTGGTGAACTCGGCCCTTGTGATTGCAAACCTCTCATCATCAGCTGACTTCCGGCCGGGTATCTCGATGAACCGGGAACCGGGGTCCTGTTCCCCACTTTCCATGAGTTCCATAAGCGCCAGAAATACTCTCGCCTGGCGAGCCTTTTCGCGGAGAACGAAGCGGTGATTGCGAATGGTCGAGAGACTGACTCCACCTGCCAGAGGCTGAATCTCCTTGTCGGACACACCATCGAAGAAATGACTCAGCAGTGTGCGCTGAATATCAGAAAGCCCCGTGGTCTTCTTGCCCAGGGCCAGCAGGGCATGAAATGCCGAGCCGTGCTCCGAGATAATGTGGTTTTTCATGGCGAGTTCCGCATCCACCATATCCTTTCCAAAGGGATATATATGACCCTTTCTGAAGGATTCGTCGCAGAAGATACACTCGAATGTACTTGTAGTGCTCGTGTAGCCCTCTTTCAGCTGCTGCGGGGTGACGGAATCTGTGATCCTGTGACTCATGGCAATTCTCCTTTTCGGGAATAATAGCAAAGAATACACGTCATGTCTAGTTATTTTTAGACAATCTTGTATTTCATCTATATGCCAAAGGTTGCCGGGCTGGCCTGAGGGCCGCATCCGCTTGATCCTCCGGGCCGAGGTGCCCTGCCGGAATATCGACCGGGTTTGACCTGATCCATTCAGTTGCCTATCTTTATCCAGGCCTCGGATTTTCGCTTATCAAGTCACCGGGGAGGGGTGGTTCGTGTTACTACAAAGATATGATCATTCTCAAATTATCAGCCTGATATCAATATCGCTCTGTTTACTGATGACCGTTGGCGCATGTTCTGAAGAAGAATCGGTTGCAACACCTGAGCCCACACCCGAACCCCTGGCGACTGTCTGCGTCGATGTGACACCTGACAGCACCATATTCGCATGGGATCTGTCCGGCCCCGGGGATTATTCTCTTGCCGGATCGGGGGATACTGTATTGGTCGAGATGCCCGCAGGTGATTACGAGCTGAGCTGGGAAACGATCGAGGACTACTACACACCCGATCCGCCTTCAGAGATCCTGTCAGCAGACGGCGACACGATCATATTCACCGGCCAATACACCCTGATTCCGGATCCAACAGGACCAGCCAGGGTCCTGTTCCTCGGGAGCAGTTACTTCGCATATAACGATCTGCCAGGCATGTTTGAAGATCTCGCTGAAGCCGAAGACAAGGAAGTCTTAGTCGAGGCTGTGATACCACTTGGTGTTTTTCTCGATTATCACACTACCAGCAGCACGACCATTTCCATGATCAATTCCCGCGACTGGGATTTTGTCATTCTTCAGGGAGTGGGCAGGATCGTGGCTTATCCAGAAAGCGCTCATTTCAATCTGGTCTCTGCTCTGAATTCACTGGAACAGACCATCCACAATAACTGCAGCGCAACCGAGATCATGTTCTGTATGCCGTGGGCTTTCGAGGATGGTATGTTGTGGACGGCAGGAGGAACAGACGACTATTTCGATATGCAGCAGCTCGTATACGACAACACGCTGACATATCCGGATCTGGTGGATATCGTGATCTCACCTGTCGGCTGGGCCTGGAACAGCATCATGCTCGAACAGCCGCCCGAACACTACCTGTTCATGTCAGACTGGAACCACCCCTCGCTGCGCGGCTCTTACTTGACCGCCTGTGCGATCTATTCCTCGGTTTTCAGGGAATCGGTCGAGAGCTCTTCATACCTTGCAGGATTACCCGAGGATGAGGCAAATCACTTTCAAAGCGTGGCATCAGGGATCGTGATGGACAACCTCGGCTTGTGGCGCCTGAATCAGTGAGATTCAATCCAGTTCCAGCTCAGAGTGTCTTCAAGAGTTCTTCGAACCACATACGGGTTTGTTCACCTTCACTGGTTTCCAGCAAGTCAAGGAAATCGGACGTGATCTTGATGTTTCCGCTGAAAACCATCGAACATAGCCGCTGGAATTCCTCGCGGCCTATTCTATCCTCGAGCTTGAAGAGCAGTAAGGGCCCCTTGCTGTAAAGAATTTTAAAGGCAGCGGGATCGTTATTCCTGTCGAATTCCCAGATGGGTGAAGTGTCAATAATCTCGCTTTTCTTTTTTTCGAGTCGCTTGCTGAAGATCTCGACTCCAAATATCTCACGGATCAGAGCCAGTGCGCTGTATTCAGCAAACGATTCGTTCAGCCAATCCTCCCAATTTGTCGCCGGGGCCTTGTACCACCATTGGTGAGCGATCTCATGAGCAAGGTAGCGGTTATAACGTTCACGATTGAGAGCAAAAGACTTGTCATCGAATCCTCCGAGGAATATCCCTCCAATACGACCATATCCGCCCCCTTTGATTCGTTTGGATTCCACGACGCAGATATCCCGGTCCACCGTTCCGAACCACTCATTGTAAGCTCTCTTTATCCCGGCGATATCCGCAGATAACAATTCAAGAGTCGAGTCAGGAATGCTGAAATGGTAGATGCGCAGCAAGTTTTTTTCCAGTTCGCTCTCGTGAATCATGAAGTCGGTGGCGAGACATACTACGATGTCATTTGTCGGGTCGGAACAGGAGATCGACCAGCCGGTTTCCGTCTTCCGGATATCACCGATCGAAGCCAATCCGTATTTCGAGTCGCACACCACGTTCAGGTCGTATGTAAAGGTCCCCAGTTCGAAGCTGAATGGAAACCAGGGAAAATAAAGGCCGATCTCCGTCCACTCATCCCAGATCACATTGGCGCTCCAGCCCGGCCATCGCGTAATCTTCCCACTATACGCGAAGTTGAATTCCACAGTGTCTGCCTGGCGGATTTCACCTTCGGGCACTATGATGATCTTCATTGCCTCGGGAAAGAAGGGAATCGTGGATTCTCCAGAATCGATTGTGAAATCAAGAGGGCTGTCAGAGACCATGGATGTTATCTCGAACTGATTATGCAGATAGAACTCAAGCTGATCGGCGGAGATTTTTTCGCGGGGCAATCGCATTGTACCCGCTACCTCGATCGTTTTATCAAGCGGATTGATTTTAAGATCGATGATATAGTGAGCCTGATTCTCAGCCTGATTGTCGCCGGCAGGATCCGTGTTGCATCCGAATAGATTCGCTGCGAGAAGAATAGCCGCGGTCAGCAGGCATGTTTCTCGTCTCATTACCTGATACCCCCAGTCCATGTCGATTATCTCATGCCAGACGGCAGTTTATCATGCGGGCTGTCGCGCAATCAATTCAAACTGCTTTGCCCGATGGAAGGATCCGGTTATGCCGACTCGTGCTCCGGGGATATTAAAAGGGCGCCCTGTCTGACAGAGCGCCCCGGATATTCTCTTTGAACGAATCTAGTCGGCAAAAGCAGCTACATTGGTCAGGATCCTTACGGTCTCCGTCGACCAGATATCGGTACCGTCATAGACTCCGGCCATGCTCCAGTGGATCGTGTACCCCAGGCCGAGCCTGCCGATACCCATCGCGTTCCCACTGTTCGAGCCCTGGAACAGCACCTGGACATCGGTAGCCAGCGTGGAATCGTTGGCCGCCAGGAAACTGTAGGTCCAGTCAGCAGGAGTGAGGAATGTCGCGGGCAGGCCCTCGGTGATCGGATGATCCACCATCTTCGTATAGGTCTCAGGACACTCGCCTCCGCCATCGTCGCAGTAGTCATCGTTGTAGGCCAGCGGCAAAATGTCTATCAATGTTTCCCAATCCTCAGAGCCGATACCCTCGTAAGTCAACCATTCCGTCGTCAGGAGCACACCGCCGGTGACGACGAAGTCCTTCAGGCCCTGCTGTATGTCAGCTTCGATGTCGTAGCCATAGTCATACCCGTAGAGCAGGATGACCAGGTCCCAGTTGCTGAAATCGGTACCTGTGTAGTCGTAATAGAGGCCGCCCATCGTAATGGTGTAGCCGGCGTCGGTCAGTATCGTCTGAATACTGTCCTCAGTCCCGTCATCTTCCAGGATCAGGATACGGGTCCGGACTGTATCGAGTTCTATCTCATCGTCCAGGGCGAGGGATAATCCGCTGGTAGTCTTGAACTCGGCGAAGACTGTCTTCAATCCATCACCAGAGGGAATCGTCCACGGTATGGTGGTCTGCCCGGACAGAATAAATCCCCAGCCGGACCAGTCGCCACCCTCGTTTTGAAAACGCATCGAGTCGGCGCCGCTCACAGAGAAGACCAGGTTGACATTGACACTCTCAGTCATGGCCGCATCTCCATTGATGGAGAATGTACCGGTCAATTCCTTATCAACCTCGGTCGGATTGTTGTCATCGCCGCAACCACCGAAGAGTCCGATCAGGGTGAGTACGAGCAACGAGCGAAGCAGTGCCTTGAACATGAAGCTCTCCTTTGAAAAAAACACTGACACCAGTAAATAACATGTGCGCTCTACCCTAAAAGCGCTTCCGGTGCCGGGAATGCGGATCGGACACCCCGCCTGTATTGATACAGACCCGCAGATCTGGCACCTACACCCATTAGTTCTTTGCCAGGCAGAACTTGGAAAGAATCTCCAAAGCATGAAATATGCCTGAATTGCTTTGAGATCCCCCTCTGAAGATTGCAGCACGGAGAAACTGTCCGGTCGGATTCCCCTTGCGCCTGCGGCCCCGTTGCGGTATCATTACTTCGATGATGCATGTTCGTGATGCGTTCGCGGAACGTGTATCGCAGAGCCCCAGAGGGGGCTATTTTTTATTGCTGCAATTATTGCGGTCCTTTCTTTTCCACGCGTCCGGCGGGTAGAGATCTGTAAAACGCCGGACCAGGAAGAACATGAAAGAACACGCAAAAGCGCGGCGCGCAAGCACCGGCAATTCAATCCCCAGACCACAACCCTGAATTCAAGCAAGGCGTCTTCAGCCCCTTATGCCTGAGCTTCAGCAGGCTGTGGCCGCTGAAGGATACGACACCCCTACGCCGATCCAGGAGCAGTGCATCCAGCACTCTGCTGGACGGCAGGGACCTCGTGGGCAGCGCCCAGACAGGCACCGGCAAGACCGCGGCCTTCACACTGCCGCTCCTGCAGCGGCTTTCGAAATACCGCCAGCGGCCCCGCAAGGGAACCCCGCGGGCCCTCATCCTCGCCCCCACCCGCGAGCTCGCGGCGCAGATCAGGGAGAGCATCCAGACGTATGGACGCTATCTGCGCCTCAGCCAGACCGTGATCTTCGGCGGAGTGAACCAGTTTCCGCAGGTCAAGGCCCTGAACCGCGGAGTCGATATCCTCGTGGCCACTCCCGGCCGGCTGCTCGACCTGATGCAGCAGGGATTCATCCACCTGAACGAGGTCGAGGTATTTATTCTCGATGAAGGGGACCGGATGCTCGACATGGGATTCATGCCCGACATCAAGCGGGTGCTGGCCCTGATCCCCGAGGAGCGCCAGACCCTCTTCTTCTCGGCCACCATGCCGTACGAAGATCGAGGCGCTGGCACGCACGATGGTCAAGGATCCTGTGCGGGTGAGCATCGCGCCCGAGAAACCTACGGTGGACAGCATCGACCAGAAGGTGCTTTTCGTCGGGAAAAGGGACAAGGACGCCCTGCTCGTATCGACCTGCTGAACGACCACCGGATCAACAAGGCCATAATCTTTACCCAGATGAAGCACGCCGCAAACCGGGTGATGGGGAAATTGTACAGCGCGGGCATCAAGGTCGAGGCCATTCACGGCAACAAGAGCCAGGCCGCGCGCACCAGGGCGCTGGACGGATTCAAGCGGAACCGCTTCAGGGTACTGGTCGCCACCGATGTGGCGGCGCGAGGCCTCGATGTCGACGACATCACCCACGTGATCAACTACGATCTTCCCGTGGAAGCCGAGACCTACGTGCACCGCATCGGGCGCACCGCCCGGGCGGGAGCAGACGGCAACGCCATCTCGTTCTGCTGCGCGGAGGACCGTTCCTATCTTCGGGAGATCGAACGCCTGCTCGGCAAACAGGTCCCGACCGAGATGAAACACGCCTATCATTGCGACAGGGCCCTTAATTCCACCGTGTCCGCTCCGAAGGGATACGGCAGCAACAAGGGCCGGCGCGGCGGAAGGCCCCAGGGCAACTACGCCCGTTATCGCAGCCGCAAGCGCCTCGCGCGGTAAGTTATTCGCTTGATTACCCGCCGGAATATGGTAGCCTGACAGCAATCCACAGAGAAGATAATCTGTTCAGGGAGGTTGTTATGAGATCGAATGCACTCGTATCTCTTGTTGTGCTGGCCTGTCTTCTCCTCTGCGTGAATCCATCTACAGTCCTGGCTCAAGACATAACGCGGACGATCACGGCTGACAGCACCATGGATGGACACGACGGATCGATACTCAGAATAATCGAGTACGGTGAACATGACGGTGATTACTTTGTCTTTGAGGAAGATGGAAAGTACCGTATCTATGCTGTCCGTGATGACGGTCCAACGTGGGCATATCTGCCGGCTGGAGTATATTACTGTCCTGTCTCATCGATGACCATCGGCGAGACATGGAGAGGCTATAGACTACGGAGGCCAGGAGACGCTGGCAACGATCGTGCTGCAGGAGCAGGTCACGACAGCGGCGGGCACATTTCCCTGTTACAGGATCGACATCGATCTAGTTTCGGATCCTGACGCGACCGTACAGATATTATGGCTCTCTGACGGCGTGGGACTGGTAAAGGAATACTATTTTGATATTGACGGGTACTAGTGTTGCCGAGCTGCTGAGCCACACCGTCTCAGGAACAGGTTTCTTCCCGGGGGACGTGGGGAATACCTGGAACTATTCGGACACCTTCTTAGGTACGGATGAGACAAGCTGGGGAGCGATAAAATCCCTGGCAAGGTAAATCGATTGTGCCCCGGGGACACGCTGCTCTATAGTGTGGTCCATGAGCTCCGGGATATCCATAGACCTTTCGAATGACGTCAGAACGGGCCCCGACGAGCCCGCATGGCTCACACCGGCCGTCTACGCTCTGCTCTTCGTCCTCTGCCTTGTCACATACCACGGCATCTCTGACAACTACCTCTTCAACGACGACTTCTCATGGATGAGCAGGGCGCGATACGACATGACGCCGTCGAACCTCTTCACCTACCGCGTCGTCAATTTCTTCAGGCCGCTGATAAACGTCACATTCTACGCTTTCGAGCATCTCGCCCCCGGCAACCTGAAGACTTCAGTATACTTTCAATATCCTGCTGCATTTCATCTGCTCGGTGCTCGTCTTTCACCTATTTATCCGGATACTGAGTGACTGGAGGCAGGCCGCCGCCGGAGCGGCGTTGTTCGCTGTCTCGAGCATCCATACGGGAGCCGTCTTCTGGATAAGCGCGAGAACGACACTTGCTGTCAACGGCGCTGCTGCTCGGCGCCATCCTCGTACTGATCACAGGAAAGAAACGCGGACGATCCACTGTCATCTCCGCGACCGCCCTGTTCGCCCTCTCCCTTCTGGCGAAGGAGACGGCGATCGCGGGATTGCCGATACTGATGGTCATATGGTTCCTGTACCGGGACAGAATGGAAGAACGCGGCCACTATCAGGATCTCCCTGATATCCTGGTCTGCAGTGTCCGCCGCTGTACCTGATCACCAGAAGACTGGTGATAGGCGGATTCACCCAGCACAACTGGGAACCGGGGCTGCATATGCTCCGCAACACGGCAGGCGGGTTCCTCTACCAGCTCTGGCCGTGGCCGTTCTTCTCCCTCTTCTATCACGAAGGCACGATGCTGCAGGAACCGACTCATCCCTTTCTCCCCGAACTTCTCGTTATCGGCGTACTCGCATTAATATGGTACATCGGCCGCGTGGCCGGCAGGCGCCGCGAGTTCACCCTGGCTGCGCTCTGGACCCTTGCCGCCCTGGTACCCGCCTCTGCCTTCAGATACAGGTTCTTCTCGACCGTCTCTATCACGCAGAACCGGTACTACTATCTCTCGTCGGTCGGAGCCGATACTCCTGTTCACTCTCGTCCTCGGCCTGCTGTGGAACTCGAGGAAAAAGGTCCTGAAAGTAATATGCATCGCGGCGATCTGCGTTTTCATCGCCGGCAGCATCGTCAGGGTCGACCGGCTTGAACGGATCTGGAGCGATTTCACCCGTATGTACAGGGAATCTGTCGGCTTCCTGGTATCAACCATAGAAGAGAATCCGGATTACACGGTTGCCGCAGTCGAGAAACCGCCTCTCGCATTCCCATATGCCGCTGACGCGGTCTCACTCTACAAGCCGGACTGGAAGGTAATACGAGGTCGAGGGCGGACTGGAGCAGGCACGGGCTTTCGCTCCTTGTATCTATATAAAATTCAATTACGATGGTGACAGGGTCGAGAGCATCGACGTAAAAGCACTGGAATGACGATGAGCGAGATAGAAGAGACAAAGATAACCGTGATGGAAGACTGGACAGGATCGAGGCTGGACAGGTTCGTAAGAGCTGTGCGTCCCGCTCTCTCCTTTCCCGTCATTCAGACCCTTATCAGGAAGGGCAAGATCCGGCTTAACGGCGAAAAGGTTCCGGGGAAGGCGAGGCTCAAGGACGGTGACGTAGTCGAGATACGCCTTCGCAAAGACAGGCCGGCCGAGGTCCTCCCCGAAGTCCCCGCAGGAGACGAGAAACCGGCGATGAGGTTCGGAGATATCGGCATGGGAATAGCCGTACTGCATCGAGGACAGGGACATACTCGTGATAGACAAACCGGCCGGGCTTCCCGTGCAGCCCGGGAACCGCAGCGAGCTCGGATCGCTCCTCGATCTGCTGTGCAGGTACCTGCCTCCCGCGGAGCAGGACCCGGACGGACCGCCGCTCTTCGCCGCATCACCCGTTCACAGGCTGGACATCGAGACATCGGGAGTGCTGGTCATCGCCAAGACCCGACTCGCCGCTCGCGAGATGTCGCGGGCGTTTGCCGGGGGAGAGCCGGTAAAGACATACCTCGCCGTCGTAGACGGCGTACCCGGGGAACGAAGCGGAACGATAGACACGCCTCTTTCGATAGAAAAGGGCGAGTCGTCGAGGGCGGTCGCCCGACAGTGCCGGCCAGAGCGCCGTGACCCATTTCTCGGTGATCAGGAAACTGCCGGATGAACGCGCCCTGCTCGAGATAAGGATAGAAACAGGCAGGACGCACCAGATCAGGGCTCACATGCTGTCGATCGGTCATCCCGTGTCGGGCGATCCCGTATACGGCAGCGACCGGGGTGGAGACCGGCAGGGCCGAATGCTCCTTCACGCGTGGAAGATATCGCTGCCGCATCCCGTGACGAAAGAAACGATCGAGATCACTGCCCCTCCCCCGCAGGAATTCGGCCTGTAACTGTCCCGCGGTACCTGCTAGAATCTCCACGCTGAATACGCAATCAACATTCAAATGAAACGAAAGGACCATAATGGACAAGGCTCTGATGGACTCGGCCCTGATAGCTGTAAGGGACTGCCTCAAGGTTGTCGAAGGCGAGAAACTACTCGTAGTGACCGACACCGAACTGGTCGGGATAGGCAGGGCCCTCGTCGAGGCAGGACGCTCACTCGGCGCGACAAGCGTGATAATGGAGATGCAGCCGTTGAGCCGAAACGGCGAAGAACCGCCGAAGATGGTCTCGGAGGCGATGAAATTCGCAGACGCCGTCATCTGCCCCGCCTCGAAATCTCTGACCCATACAGCGGCGCGGCGTAACGCGTGCGAGGCCGGTTCGAGGGTGGCAACGATGCCCGGCATCACTCTCGACACGATGGTCAGGTGCCTCAACGCCGATTATTACGCTATCGCGGACAGGACCCACGAAGTCACTGCCCTTCTCGACAAGGCGAAGGTCGCCAGGGTGACAACGGCCCTCGGCACCGACCTCACGATCCCTATAGACGGGATAAACGCGATACCGTCTACGGGGCTGATCCACGATCCCGGCTCTTTCGGCAACCTCCCTTCGGGCGAATCGTACATGATGCCGGCGGAGGAACAGTCGCACGGCGTATTTATAGTCGACGGCTCGATGGCGGGAATCGGCGACCTGAACGGCAAGACGCCGATCACGATCAAGGTCGAGGGAGGCTACGCCGTAGAGATCACCGGCGGCCCTGAAGCCGATGAGCTGAGGTCGAAGCTCGAAGCCGTCGGAAAGAAGGCTTTCCATACCGCCGAGCTCGGTGTCGGAACCAACGACGCGGCAAAGATCATCGGGAACATACTCGAGGACGAAAAGGTCATGGGCACCGTCCACATCGCACTGGGTAACAATATGTCGATGGGCGGCACTTTCGACGTCCCGATCCATCTGGATGGGATAATCAAGGACCCGACGCTCGAGCTGGACGGCAAGGTTATTATGGATTCGGGCAAGTTGCTGGTCTGATATTTATTTCAGAGTCATAAGAGCCGGTATTCCCCGTTGAATCCCTCGGTGCCTCCGGGGATTCAGAGGGGAATATCGGCGTTTCATCCGGGGATTCCGAGGGGAATACCGGGCCTTTATTACATTGAACGAAGTCTCGCTACACGCTCTTCGATCGGTGGGTGTGTGCTGAACAGCGATTTCGCCCGCTTCTCGAACGGCTTGATCGGGTTGACGATATAGAGGTGCTGCGTCGCCCGGTTGGCGACCTCCAGGACTTCCTTGTCCTCCGATATCTTTTCCAGCGCGCTGGCGAGTCCCTCCGGATAACGTGTTATCAGCGCCGCCGAGGCGTCGGCGAGATACTCGCGCTGCCTCGATACGGCCAGCTGGAGCATTTTCGCGAAAATGGGCGCAAGTATGGCGAGGACCAGGCCGATGAGGATCAGCGGCCCCGAGCTCTTGTCGTTCCCCTTTCTCCTGCCTCCCCTTCCCCAGATGACGCTGCGAACGAAAAAATCACTTATAAGGACGATCGAACCGACCATGATCCCGACCATCATCGAAAAGAGGATGTCGCGGTTCTGGACATGTGAGAGTTCGTGGGCCATCACACCCTGCAGTTCGTCGCGGTCGAGCTTTGAAAGCAGTCCCGTCGTGATGGCGACAGAGGCGTGCTCGGGATCGCGTCCCGTAGCGAAGGCGTTCGGCGCCGTATCATCTATTATATAGATAGCGGGCATCGGCACGCCGGCAGAGATCGAGAGCTCATCGATCACATTGAACAGTTGCGGGTGGTCCTTCTTCTCGATCTTTTTAGCCCGGCTCATCGCCAGTATCATGCCGGCGCCGCCGTAATAGCTTATCAGCCCCGAGATGAGGGCGATAACCAGAGCGAATATGATCCCCCCGTAACCGTATCCCTTCGCCCAGTACTCTCCCATCAGGTACCCGAGAAGCACGAGGAAGATCGTGATGACGATCACGAGCAACCATGAGTTCCGCTTGTTCTGCGATATCTGGTCGTACATGTCTTATCAGGAGAAGTCGACCTTGGGCGCCTCGCGCTGCGCTTCGTCTTCGAGCTCGAAGAATTCGCGTTCCTCGAATCCGAACATGCCGGCGACGATGCTCGAGGGGAAGACCTCGGTCCTCGTGTTATACCTCATAACGGTGTCATTATAGTGCTGCCTCGCAAACGAGATCTTGTTCTCCGTCGAGACGAGCTCCTCCTGAACGGCGAGCATGTTCTGGTTCGCCTTCAGGTCGGGATAGGCCTCAACGACCGCGAACAGGGATTTCAGCGTCTGCGAGAGGAAATTCTCGGCCTGCGCCTGATCCTTCACTCCAGATGCGTCTATCGCCTGCTGCCTTGCCTTGGTCACATTTTCGAGGACCTCTCTCTCGTGCTTGAGATAACCCTTGGCCGTCTCCACGAGGTTCGGTATCAGGTCATACCTGCGTTTTAGCTGAACGTCGATCTGCGCCCACCCGTTGTCGCACCTCTTGCGAAGCCGTACGAGCGTGTTGTACAGGCCGACCGCCCAGAAGACGATCAGGACGACCGCGATCAAAAGTATCCATGCCATAGCTTCCTACCTCCACAGTTTCCCGGTTGATTCCGCCGCTTAAGTATCCGGCCACGATTATACCGCCTCGCGGCGCGGCCGACAATCACTCATTGACCCCTTCCGGCCGTACATAATACCCTGTAGCCGCCTCGAATATTCACGGCAAAAGGATGAATATGCGAATTGTTCTGCTGGGAAAACCGGGATCGGGGAAGGGAACGCAGGCAGCGATGCTGTCTGAAGAGACAGGGCTGCCCCATCTTTCCAGCGGAGCGATACTTCGCGACGAGATAAAGGAAAGGACCCCGTTCGGCGTACGGATAGAGGAATACGTGCTCAGGGGAGAGATCGGCCCGCAGGAGCTGATCACCGATGTCGTATTCAATTATATAGAGAGAAAAGGATACTCTTCGGGATATATCCTCGACGGATTCCCCCGGACCATCTACCAGGCTGAAAAGCTCGATGCAAGGTACCGCCCCGGGCGGTGTCTGCTCATCGACGTTCCTGACGATCTTATTGTCGACAGGATATCGAGCCGCCTCACCTGCTCCGGCTGCGGCGCTATCTACCACGCGGCTTTCCACCCTCCGGCGAGGACCGGCGTCTGCAATGCATGCGGTGGAGAAATCGGGCTGCGCCCCGATGATAACGCCGGGGCGATACGAAAAAGACTCGAGATATTCCACAGCGACGTCCAGCCCGTGATAGACATGTACCGCGATGCGGGCCGCCTGTTAGCCATAGAAGGCACCCCTGCCCCAACCGAGGTCTTTACAGCGCTGAAAAGAGCGATGAGGGACCGGTAGGCTCAACAGCACGCAATCAGAGAACATGGCAGAACGCTACACGCACGAGTATGGCATTATGAGAATCAACTGGGCAGTACCGGGCCCTGAGACACCCTTCTCGCAATAGGTCTAAATCCCTATAATAACAGACGTTAACACACCACAAGAAGAGCCGGTTGTGATTGGCACACTGGTTGCTCAAAGGTCGTCGAGGGGACAACAGGACTCACTTGAAGAGAAGGAGGTCTCATCATGAGGAAGGTCTTCCTGGTCCTTATGGCATTGTCACTGGCCGGGCTAATGGTTGCCTGTTCGGATGACGATTCACCGGTGAACCCTGAGCCGACAGAGTTCGGGATCACCACCGCTGCGATTTCTACGGGTTACACCTGTACTCCGTACAACATCCAGCTCGAAGCTACCGGCGGTACGGCACCTTACACCTGGTCCCTTGCTGCTGGTTCGACGCTTCCTGCCGGTGTCACCCTTTCCTCGGAAGGCCAGATCATGGGGCTTCTGGAGGACTCGGGTACGTGGAACTTCAGCGTCGTCGCTACTGACGCCGCCGGAACTCCCCACACCGACCAGGCCGCTTACACTCTCGACGTCGAAGTTCCTGCCAATCCTTCGATCGCTATCTTCTATGATGGCGAAGCGACTGTGTGCGGCGGCGAGACGATGGCGTTCACACCTCTCGATTGCTACATATTCATTATGCTCGAGGGTGGAGATCAGGAGTGTGCGTTTGGCACCGAGTTCCAGGTAACGATAGAGGACCAGAATGGCAATCCTCTTCAGCTTGGCACGCAGTATACCCATTCGTATGTCAGTTATTCGGATGCAGTCGAGTTGACGATGGGCGATCCGTTCAGCGGCGTCGCTATCACGTTCAACAGGGAATGGCACGAGGCCTATTACGGCAACGCTCTTGTCGTTACTTTCGGCCTTCTGCTTCTCGAGGATCTCGACAACCTGTCGTTCAAGATAGGTCCGAGCCCGTCCTCGATCAACGACCGTCCGATCATATCTACCTGTGACGAGCTGAAAAGCATCGTCGAGGTAAACGGACGCGCCGCGGCCCTGAACTACTCTGAGTAGAGGTCGCATAGTTTAGATAAAATGCCCCTCGGGAGACGCGGCTTGAGAGCCGCTGATCCCGGGGGGCTTTTTCTATGCACAGTCGATCGTCGTCCTATTTGAACAGGTCCTTGAGCTTGTCCCTGGCTCCATCGATCAGCTTTTTCCCCGCGTTCTCCTTAGCCCTCGACTGATCGAGCCTCACTTTCGGCTGCTTTGCCGTGCCTCCGATATCGAGCATAAGGAGTATGTTCCCCGCGTCATCCTTGAAGAGATCGATGATCGCGGCGTACTTAGCCAGATCCTTCATCTGCGCCTGCTGCTGCGGGTTTATCACTAGTCCCGCCTTGTAGTCGAGCGTCCCGTCGAAACCGAACGATCCCGCGACGTCCCAGTCTCCGCTATTCGACTTTATCGTCCAGACCTCGCTGCTGACCCTGCCCTTATCGATCACGAACTTCTCGGTCCACTCGTGGAAATCAAACTTCTCGATCGAGGAAAGGTTGAATCCCGCCGACTTGAGCGGAGCCATAAACCGCGTGAAATCGACCGTGCCGCTCGTAGAGGTCGCCCTGCCTGTGGCGGTCAGGTTCTGCAGGATATCCATACCGGGGCCCGCGGCGAACCGGCCGTCGAGTTTCATTGCGAATTTCCCGCTCACCAGGCCTCCGGCGCTGTTGAAACCCGAAAGAGCCTTGCCCGCATCGATGCCGGTAAAATCTATGTCTATATCATTACGTATCTTCGATGGATCGCGAAGATCCGAGACAAGCCTGCCTTTCCCTTTACCGCCTGCGTATTCGACCGTAACGGGGTCCGCCCGGAGAACACCGTTGCTTATCCTGCCCCGGGCGTCGAGGGATGTAAGGACAGCCCCCTTCGAGATTATCGAATCTACCTTCACGGATACGAATGTCTTCTTCAGCATAAGAAGTGTCACGGGATTCGCGATCATAGGGTCAGCGCCGGCCTTTTCCATCGGCGCACCCCCGCCGCCGGAACTCTTGTCAGCCGAGATTTTCGCCTTTTCGGCCTCGGCCTGGAATGCCGCGGCATCGAACGCCCGTCCCTCCACATATATCGACATGTCGGGGGAATTGATGAGCCCGTCGAGCACCGGCCCCAGCGTTTCAGGCATCTCGCCTTTCTGGGCGAAGAGCATCAGCTCGGCGAGAGCCGGCATGACATCCTTCATCTCACCCTTGACCTTCCACGGCCTTCCCCCCATATCGAACGATGCATCGATCGACTTGACGCTCCCGCCGTTGATAGCGGCTGTCGTTTCAAGCGAGGAGATACTCGCCGGACCCTTCTCCCCGGACAGTTCGTCAGCGGACAGATCGATGGTCCCGTCGAGCTTGAGATCCTTCCATGCGCGGGAGATCTTCTCCGGAGTGGTTCCGCCATCTTTGGGCGGGAAGAGATTCTTCAGGGTAACGGGCCGGGCGCCTCCCTTGAAAACGGTTTTCAGTGTCCCCTCCATTACAATCGGTTCTTCCTGATCAGGCCCGGCAGGCGCTATCGAGCTCAGCTCGCCCAGATCGATTCTGGCCTGGACGTCGAAGCTGAGGTATTCGGGCTTTTTCTGTGCCTTGTCTATATCCATCCCGAAAGCGACCGTCGCCTTCGATTTTTCCGTCTTGAGCGATAGATTCTTTGACGACACCCGCGAATCGGAGAAATCGACAGATCCATCCGCCGTGAGCGCCGGGGCCGGCCGCACGCTGACCACCAGCTCTTCCATATCGAACCTGCCGCTGACCATGATCCCGGAAGGATCGGAAACCATGCCGGCGGCCCTTGCCTCGATACCCGCGGTCCCGCTCTCGACAGTGAATTCAGGCTGATCCTCCGGCAGTTTCAGCAACCCCTTCTCCACGAGAAGGCCAAAGAGCTGCTTCACCTCGAGGCCTGACGATTTCACGCTCATGGTGAATTCCCGGCTTCCGCGCAGGTCGGCCATGTCGCCCTCGACCTGGAAGGCCGCGAGGTCGGCGATCGAAAGTTTACCGTCCCTTACGGCCGCCCGGGTCAGGTCGGCCTGCGCCTCAACCCTTCCGCTGAAGCTCAACGGAGGCAGTTCCATCCTCTCGCCTGTCGCTGTCGTGATGATCGTGATCTTTTCCGCGGAGATATCCGGATCGAGGACAAAGATCGAATCAAACGGAGTCATCGACAGTTTCGCGCCGAGCTGCTCGACCTCAACATCGATATCAGGCGCCACGCCCGTTATGCTCAGGGCCGCTCCCCCGAGGGTGACACTCTTGACCTCGGGCCTGCGCCTCACGAGGCTCATAAGCGAGACATCTACGTTGAATTTCTCGGCGGTCAGGCTGATCGCTCCTCCCTCCGGCATGACCCTGGAGACCTGCAGCCTGTCGATCCTCACGCCGAACCCGAATGGAAACCTGATGCCGATGTCGGCAAATTCGATCTCGGCGCCTGCGCGCGCCTCGATCCTCGGTACGATCATCGCTGTGAGACGTTCCTTGGTAAGCACGACCCTGAGAATTATACTCGCCGCTATTATCACCCCGGCGATGACGCAGAGGGTAACAAGCAGTCTTTTCGTACGCTTTGTCATATCTACCGCCTTGTAAAAGAACCACCGATACTCTAGCGGAACGGCCCTGTGTGTTCAACGGGTTATACACCTTCCCGAGGCGGTTGACACGCCCAGGGTACGCGGCTATCTTTATATGTGGACCTCACCGCGATATTCCGGCCCTCTCGGGCCAGGGGGATGATTACGATGTTTTCCGACAAGACTCGCCTGATCCGCCTTATATCACTCTCGACGATGATCCTGACACTCGCGCTTCTCACGCACGGCTGCAGCGACGAGATCACACCGCCGGTCGGCCATGAGCCCTTAAACCTCTCCGGGACACTCGTCCACGCTACAGAGTGCAAGGAGAACGAATATGGCTTCGATGCCGGCGCGCCGACCGTTCTGGACTGCGTCTTCTGGGAATGGGACGGCTCCGATACCCTGAGGGTCGTCCATCTTAACGCGGCTCTGAACTGCTGCCCCGGGACGATTGTCGGGCTCATCGAACCCGTTTACAACGCCATCTATGACAACCAGGATGATACTCAACTCGTGGGACTCAATATCACGGAGACCGAAGGCGACGACGCTTTGATGTGCCACTGCCTCTGCCTTTACGATCTCTCATACGAGATAGCGGGGATAGAAGGAGGCGCCCTCTGGATAAGGTTCTTCGAGGAGTATCTCGACGAGGGAGCGGAACCGCTCTATATCTCGATAGACCTCGATGCCGAACCTTCAGGCTCACACTGCGTTCAGCGATTCACATACCCGTGGAACACCGGCCAGGCCGGCGAGGATCCGATCGGCATGATCGATAACTACAGCGGGTGCAAGGACGTGACCGGGACAAACGACGACGCCGGATCTTTAAGCGCCGATTCCGCATGCGTGATATTGTATAACTTCCCCGCCGACAACCTCCTTCGGATATACCAAACGAATACGGCATACAACTGCTGCGTCGACGCCCTCGACGCCGACTTCGAATTCGCGGAGGGCCTTATAACGATCACCGGGATCGAGCACCCGCCCGGCGGGCTCTGCGACTGCATCTGTCTATATGACGTCAACTACTCGATAGCCAACTACGAGCAGGCGGTCACGACGATCCGGTTCGTCGAGCCGTACCTCCCCGTGGGACAGGAGCAGCTCGAGATCACGGTCGACCTCTCCCGGGAGGGCACCTGGAAATACTGCGTCCAGCGCGAGGGATATCCCTGGGATGTCGAATTTAGCGAAGAGCAGGACCAGGCAAAGTTGAAGGAGTTGTTCGAAAGGATCGTCGATTACATCGGAACCCCGTACTGTTCGGGCGATGACGACTGCAGGGTCATCGGAACAGGCTCGAAGCCATGCGGCGGCCCCTGGATGTTTCTCATCTATTCAGCCTCGACGGTCGACGAGCAGCACCTGCAGGCACTCGTCAGTGAACACGCCTCGTTCGAGGACTACATGAACATGAAATATGGATACATGTCGACCTGCGATGTGCCCGTACCTCCCCCCCTCGAATGCCGCGATGGAATCTGCGTGGCAGCCTGGTAAAACAGCCATCGGTTTCACTATATCGCAAAAAATTGAAACTATTTACCCCTCTACAAGTAGTATAGATATCGGCACTGGCGTGCCTTTGTTAAAGAGCGGGGCGGTCTACGGGGTTGTCCTGTCTTAATGTCATATCAAACAACAGGTTACTGGATTTGAATGAATCATTTAGTCACCCTTTTCTCTTTACCCCTGAAAGGAGATCCTGATGGGTAAGCGAGGATTACTGGCCCTGGCAATGGTGGCTGTCCTTCTGACGGCGGCAGACGTGTATGCCGTGACCGAGGAAAGCCGGCTCATGCGATTCCCCGACATCCACGGGGAACTCATCGTCTTCACTTATGCTGGAGACATCTGGACCGTCCCGTCCGCTGGCGGAACGGCGACGCGCCTTACAACACACACCGGAGGCGAGGGATTCGCGAAATTCTCTCCCGACGGCGCGACACTGGCATTTTCAGGAAGTTATGACGGAAACCAGGATATATACACGATCCCCGTAACCGGCGGGATCCCGAAGCGGCTTACGTATCACTCATCCGGCGACCTCGTCGTCGACTGGCACCCGAAGGGCGACAAGATCCTCTTTCGCTCGATCCGCGAGTCGAAGACCAATCCCGGCCCGCGCTACAGGAAGCTCTTCACTATCGGCACCGGGGGCGGATACCCCGAGGCGCTTCCCCTCTTCGAAGGAGAGCTCACCTCATATTCAGCTGACGGAAAGAAGATCGCATACAACAGGATGAGCCGTGAGTTCCGGACCTGGAAGAGGTACAAGGGCGGAATGGCCCAGGATATCTGGCTCTACGATTTTGAGAAGAACGAATCGGCCAAACTGACCGAGTTCGAAGGCACCGACGCCTTCCCGATGTGGCACGGAGACAAGATCTACTTCATTTCGGACCGTGATCACACGATGAACATCTTCTCACTCGACCTTGCGACCCGCGAGATCAAGAAGATCACAAATCATAATGAATACGACGTAAAATTCCCGAGTCTCGGCGGCGACTCTATCGTCTACGAGAACGGCGGCTATCTCTACGTACTTGACCTGAATACGGGGAAGTCGAACAGGATCAAGGTAACGATACCGAGCGATCATTCATGGCGCAGGACACGATACGTCAATGCCTCCCGCAACATAAGGTATTTCAACGTCTCGAGTACCGGCAAAAGAGCTATTTTCGGCGCGAGAGGTGAAATATTCACAGTTCCCGCCGAGAAGGGGGAGGTACGCAACCTTACTAACACATCTGGTGTACGCGAACGCAGCCCCGCGTATTCGCCCGATGGAAAGTGGGTTGCTTACCTCTCCGACAAATCAGGCGAATACGAGATCTACACGATGAAGTCGGACGGCACAGGCGAAGAGAACCAGATAACAAAGGGCCTGGGCAACTTCCCATGGCTCATCTACTGGTCGCCTGACAGCGAGAAGATCCTCTTCCACGACGAGTCGTACCAGCTCTACTACGTAGACATCGACGCGAAGAAGATCGTCGTGATCGACGAGGATCCTCTTTTTGACATCAACAGTTACACATGGGCCGGCGACTCGAAGTGGATCGCCTACACTAAGAACAACGAGGCCGGGTTCTCATCGATCTACCTTTACAACATTGACGAAGGTGTCGCGCACAAAGTGACCGGCGACATGCACAACGACTATGGTCCGTCCTTTGATCCGGGCGGGAAGTATCTCTACTTCATGTCCGACCGATCGATCAACTGGACGTTCAATAATTTCGAGTTTGATATCGGCTATGAATCAGCTTCAGTAGTATGTGCCCTCACGCTCAAGGCCGACACTCCTTCCCTTCTCGCGCCTGAGAGCGACGAGATCGAGGTGAAGAAAGAGGAGAAGGAGGAAGAGAAGGGCGACGAAGAAAAGAAGGATGAAAAAGCCGACGAGGAAAACGGCAAGGACAAGAAGGACGGAGACAAGGAAGAAGAGGCCGAGGAAGACAAGGCCTGGGAGATAGACCTCGACGGGCTCGGCGACAGGCTGGTCGTTTTGCCTATAGGACCGGGCAACATCGCAGGCCTCGTCGGTCTCGAAGACAAGCTCCTCTATGCGACCTTCTCCGGCCCGAACATGACCTACGGGCCGCCCAACGGCCAGTTCTCCGGCACCATCAAGTATTACGACCTCAAGAAGCGCGAGTCGAAGACCGTCATCTCGGGGATCAACGGATACGATGTCTCGGCCGACGGCAAGAAGCTGATCTACTCGGCCATGGGCCAGTACGGCATCATCGATATCGCCCCCGGCAAGAAGGTCGGTGACGACAAGATCAATACGGCGAACCTCAGGATGAAGCTCGACCCGATGGAAGAGTGGAAACAGATGTTCACCGAGGCCTGGAGGTTCGAGCGCGACTTCTTCTATGTCGAGAACATGCACGGCGTCAACTGGAAGAAGATCAAGAAACGCTACGAAGCGCTTCTCCCCTATCTGACGACGAGGGATGATCTCAACTATATAATCGGAGAGATGATCGCCGAGCTCAACATCGGCCACTCGTACGTCGGCGGCGGAGATTACTACCCGAGGAGCCCGAGAGTGTCGAACGGCAAGCTCGGATGCGATTTCGAGGTCGGAAAAAATGGCCGGTACCAGATCTCGAAGATATACAAGGGCCGCAACTGGGAGCCCCTGTTCAAGGCGCCCCTCAATCAGCCCGGCATCGATATCAGCGAGGGTGACTACCTTATCGCGATCAACGGCCAGGAGCTGAAGTACCCCACCAACCCGTTCGACCTGCTTGCCAACACTACTGGTCATCAGACCGTACTTAAAGTCAGCAAGGAAGCGGACGGCAAGGACGCCAAGGAATGGACAGTCGTGCCGACAGGTGCCGACATCGGCCTCAGGTACGAGGACTGGGTCGAAGGCAACAGGCAGAAATGTCTCGCAGCCTCAGACGGAAAGATCGGCTACGTCCACGTACCGAGCACAGCCATCACAGGCCTGTACGAGTTCGGCAGGCAGTTCTTCCCGCAGGCCAACATGGACGGAATCGTCATCGACGTCCGCTACAACAGCGGCGGCTGGATGCCCTCCCTCTTTGTCGACAGGCTCGGCAGGGAACTCAAGAGCCTCTGGGGATCACGGTACGGCATAGTCCGCAGGTTCCCGATGAGCGGGCCGACCGGGCACCTCGCCTGCGTGATAAACGAGTATGCCGGTTCCGGCGGAGACGCTTTCCCCTACATGTTCCGCCAGGCCGGACTCGGTCCCCTGGTAGGTAAACGCACGTGGGGCGGCCTCGTGGGCATGAACCGGAACACCCCTCTCGTGGACGGCGGATATCTCACCGTCCCGACGGTAGGGTTCATGGATCCCAGTGGAGAATATGAGGTCGAGGGCTTTGGAGTCGCTCCCGATATCGAAGTCGAGAACATGCCCGACGAAGTCGTGAGCGGAAAGGACCCGCAGCTCGAAAAGACGATCGAGTACCTGATGAACAAGATCGCCGAGGATCCTCCGAAGCAGATATGGAAGAAGCCCGTGGATCCCGACAAGAGCTGATGATCTGATTATTTTGGCCGCCGGGCGGACAGGGCTTTCCGGCCCCACCCGTCTGGTGGCCGTTTACAGGACAGCGAAGCAGCAAGATCGCTGAGCGAAGCAGGGGCCGCCGGCAGCAGCGGCGGTCAGCCCGCGGAAGAAAGCCCCCTCCGGAAATATCCAGAGGGGGCTTTTTCAATGCCCGCCAGGGTGACATGGTTCCATGGGGCATCTATTCAATGATCGATCATTCCTTGGCCCGGTTCCGGTCTCCCTTACCCTGCCGGCACGAATGGTCGACGATCCAGTCGCGAACAGGCGTCCAGATAAGGCTCTGCGCGTTGTCCGCGATGAAGATGTCGATATGACCGAAGTCGATTATCCCGTACTCATGCGGATAGAGTGCGACAATAAGGCTCGTCACATCAGTACTGCCGAGAAGTGACAGAGTATACTCACTGTAGTAACCCAGTCCTCCCCCCGCTCCGACGTTAAATATCGGGACCGTCACATCGCCGAGATAATCGTCAAACGGCATATCATACGAATCGGCAGCAAGCTCCATATATTCGATCTGGAACAGAATCGACTCATACGAAGCAGCGGACACGATAAACTCGAACCATTTCTGATCCGTGGTGAACTGGAACCCGTCCGGCATGCTCGTCACGGGATCGAATGTTCCGGCGACGTAGTGAAACGTGGGAGTGTAGGGGGAGAACATGTGAGTCGCGGCGCCGAACACCATCCCGACCAGGTAATTGGTGAATCCCGGGGCAAGCGGCGAATCGCCATCCGGATCTGTCATCGCCAGATATCCTGCGGGTCCGAAAGGCACAGGAGTTACATACTGCCCGCCCTCATAGTTCATCCGGTACATGGCAGAAAATGTGCTTAATATACCGATCATATATTCGTCATCCGTCTTGAACACTCCGTCAACAGGGATATATCCGCCAACGTTCCTGAACTGGGCTTTCTTCTGCGTCTCCCAGCTTAAGTAGGCATAGCTCGTCCATACGCCGCTGCTGTAACCCATAAGATTCATCTTACCCGGGCCGCATCCCGTCATGAGGCGCGTAAACCTGGCGATGGACAGCGCGATGTCGAGATTCTCGACCTGGTTCTGGATACCCCAGCCTTCCGCGAAGCCGAAATCTGTCGTCTCCTGCGGAATGAGGATCCAGTTCTGGTCGATCCCCCAGAAATCGATTTCGTTCTGCGCCATATAGACAGCCATGGACTGTTCCAAAGGAACGCTGGGAGCGTTGACCCCGTAAAGGACCATTCCCTCGAATCCCACTCCGTCTCCATGCTGGAAGAAGACATTCTTGCATGTTTTGATCGGCTTGTATGGTCTGGACTCCTTCACGACGCGATGGAGCTTGATAAAATCGTACTCCCCCTCACCGATCTTGAGCAGATAGCTGTAGTGTACGATACCAGGAAGGATCTCCTCTCGCTCGATGTCGATGATATTCCCGCATCCTTCCGGCAGGCGCATCTGGTCGTCCGCGTCGGGCCAGCCAGTCTGGGCGATCAGTTCGCTGGCGATGAATTCCGGATCGAGGCTGACCGCCGCCGAACCCGCGTTATCGAGAGGATCTACAACATCCTCATTGCTGCAGGATACGGATACAAGGACTAGAAGCGTTATGAGAGCGAAGAATCTTTTCATGGTGATTTCCCCTCCACGAAGTCGGTTTGGTGACAAGTCACGTTGGATAATACATTTCACAGGATCGGGTATAGCTCTTGTTCAGGACACACCTCACCTCTTGGATCTGACACCGGTTTCAGCCCACCAGTGCATCAGATCCACACAATACGAATCACGATTTTTTGCCAGAACTGGCCTGTAAATAAAAGCCGCTTTAACGGGCGGAATGATACCAGAAGAAGAATCGTTTTTCAACAGAAAAACGACGATAATTGCTTACAAGTACTGTTGGTTATTTCCGTTAGCCGATATCCGCCGGCGGCCGTTCCTTCCGGCTCCTGTAGAAAGCTCGCATCATAACCAGCGCGCCCGCCCCGAGGCCGATCAACAGCGTAAAGAGTCTCCACAGAAGAACGTAAGCGCCGATGTACTGCGCGGGAACGATCCCTTTCATCACCTCGGCGGCGCTTATCTCGGCGAGGCCCGCCGCGCCGGGCGACGGAGCGAAGTAGAAGATCATTATCAGGACAAGCTGGGTGTATATCACCTCGAGGTAAGGCACTGTGATCCCCATCCCCCGCAGTACGACCCAGGCTATGGTAAACTTGTTTATATAGATCGCAGCCGAGAGGATGAATCCCGCGGCGAACGCCGACTTCCCCCTCTCGAGGAAGAACTTCATCATCGTATGGTAGCGTTCGACGAGCCTGTCCGCTGCCTCGAGATATCCTTTTCGTTCGAGCCAGCGGTCCAGCGGCGGTATCAATCCGGCGGCAAACCTCACCGACCGCTTCACGAATCCCGGAGCGACCAGCCCGGCGATCGCGAGGGCGATAAAAAACAGGAATATCGCGAACGATCCCGAAAGCAGGTAGTGAAGACGGAAGTCGACGGCGACGGGCTCGAAAAAGACGAGAAAGAAGAGGCTGCACAGGGGCAGAAAGAGCACGGTTCCAAGAAATGCGCTCAGGAAACTGACGACCATCGCGTCGAAGACAGGCATCCCTTCCTTGTACAGCATATATATCTGACCCGGCCCTCCTCCAGTCTGGGAAGGAGTGATGCCCCCCATGAAGATGTTCGCGAGGCCGGCGCGGACGCACCCGATGTATGAGATCCCCGGCTGGAGTTTTACTGCGAAGACATATATGCGAAGGCCGGCCAGGACCCAGTCGAAAAGGACCAGTCCAAGCGCGAGCGCCAGGTACTGCCACCTGAATCCGGAGAGGCTCTCAATACTCCCGGCGAATGAGGACCTGTACAGGACAAAGACCAGGCCCAGTACGGTAAGGACGAGGAAGAGGCGCACGCCCTGCCGGACCTTCTTCACGGAAGGGGCTGATACTGCGCCGTTTTCGTACAGATCCATGGGCCTCCGGGATATCGGTTGATAAACCTGTCTGCCGGTCTACGGGACCTCGTAAACATATATATCGGATCGACCCATCCTGTGCCCGGTAAAAACGATCTTCGTGCAGTCGGGCGACCAGGCGGCGTCATACTGGTCCCATCTCTGGTCGAGCAGGACCTCGAACCCGGTCCCGTCGAGATTGATGACACAGAGACCACGGTATCCGTTCATACTGCCGCGGGTAAATACTATCTTGTCGTTCTGCCACCCGACATGGGGATTGTAGTCGGCGAATCCAGTGGTCAGCTTTTCCGGTTCGCCGCTTCCCCCCACCTCGATCCTGGCTATGTCGTGATCTTCGTCCTGGAAAACGACCCATCTGCCATTATATGTGAAAGCCGGATTGTCCCCCTCGACAAGTTCTTCAGCGCCGCCTGTCGAACCCCAGAGGAATATCGTCGGTACCGCATAACCATCATCGTCAGGGTCGTAGAACTGTCCATAGACCATGGAATACCCCATGTATACCTGGTTCGCATATGCGGGCGCCCTGTTCAGATCGTTGTCGGCGGTTATCGGCCCTTCCCAGACTGCATTTCCCGGGGGCTCAGCTATCAGGAACCCGTGAAAGATATCGTATTCACCTTCTACGCCCCTCCTCGACATCCAGGCCATCTCTCCCGTCGAAGGCTTGATGTCCGGCATGAAATCAGCCTCGGGGTAGAAGGTCACCTGCCGCCAGTTGCTGCCATCGGCATCCATCCGCCAGATATCCCAGTTTGTCCCTGTCGCCATGCAGAAATAGATCATAGACCCATCTGCGTTCCAGCAGGGATATTCCACCATTGAGTTATCGTTTGTAATCCGGGTTACCCGGTCTGGAAGGACCTCGATCTGCCCCGTTATCCGCCAGCGGCAGTTCGCCAGTATCTCCATGCTCATACCGGCATCTACGGGAACACCCGCCGGTACAGTGAATGTAACGAGGGTATCGGTCCATGACTCCACCGTCGCCTCAATCCCGAAGACCGTCACACGGCCGTTGCCGTTGTCGGGCCCGAAGCCGCTACCCACCGCCCCGATGCTCCTCCCGATGTACACAGCCGAGGGTGAGAACCCGGTTATCTGGGCGGTCGTCGTCCCCTTTGTGACATCCACGGATGACCAGTCCGACATGTTGCCGGCCGAGTCGACCGCCGCCATGCAGATACGGTAGCCACCGTCCTGGACTCCGCTCGCGTCCCACGTCGCAGCGTAGGGAGAATCCAGGTCCAGCTCCGACCAGAGAGTCTGACCGCAGAGGTCGCGCGCCTCGAAAAAGACCGTATCGACTACCGAATCATCGGTCGCCGTACCGGTGATGCTGAGCGAGGCGGGCAGACCTGATCCGTCAGACGGGCTTGTGACATTGACCACCGGAGCGAGTGTATCTGCGTCCCCGCCGCCGTTTCCGCCGCCGACCGGATCTGTGACGCCCGAATCGCTGCTGCATCCGATCCATACAAGGACCGATAACATGATAAATACCACCAGAAGGCTGATGATGATTTTCATAATTTCCCCCGGAAAGAGCCGTTGAATATATCGGGCTCATTCTACTATGAAATGGGTGTCGATTCAATCTTAATGAGGTGCGGCACTTTATCCGGATCACTCTATTCCCGGATCGAAATCCTCGACGAGCCAGATATCCGTCGAGGTTATCCTGTGCAGAAATACTATCGTGCGGCCGTCCGGAGAGATGACGAGCTCCCTTACCTCGTTAGGAGCGAATCGGACCGGTGCATGTTCCTCGGTGCTGCCATCCACGGGGTCCATCCGAAAGACAAACATCTCGCCCGCGTTGCTCCAGTCCTCCGGAAAATTCAATACAAATATTGATCTGTCATCAGATGACCATCCAACAGGATAATACATGGCGCCCGATATCGAGCTGTAATTCCCGTCTGACAGTGACAACAGATAGATCCTCATCTCCTGGGAAGTCTCTGTAATCACATTCTGGAACAGTGCCACCCGGTCCCGCCTGTTGGACCACTGGGGGCTGAACGTATATGCCCCCTTGAACTCAGTTTCGATAAGGTCCGATTCCTCGCCAGTGGAAGGATCAAGGATCCTGTAATTGTTGAATTTTCCAGCTCTGTAAATAATCTTCTCACCGGGGGACCAGGTAAGTTCCTGGTCCATCATGCTTCCCCTAGAGGAAGTCCATGGCCTGGGGGTGCCGCCCCCGGCATCGACCCGCCAGATCCTCATGATGTCATCGTCCATCGAGTAGAACGCTATCTCTTTGCCGTCGGGAGAATAAGCCGGAAGGTCGCTGTTAGATTCGAGATAGGTGAGCCTGACCGGTTCGGCGACCGGTTCATCGTGGTTTGCGGGAAGCGCAAGCGTATAGATATCGAACGATCTTTCGTTTCCCATCGCGAATGTTACCATTCCCCCGTCTGGAGAAAGGCTGGGTTTCGTCTTCAGCATCGTCGAATTGGTGAGACGCCTGGTCTTCCACTGTACCTCTTCCCCCTCGCCTTCCGCCCTCATCATCCACAGATCCATCCTCTCGGACCTCTGTTCAAAGACGAGTCTTTTCCCATCGTCAGAGATCGAATATGAAATATCTAATCCGGGGATATTCACTACGGAAAGGTTGCTTAGAACTGTCTTCGATTCACCATCAAGCAGTCTTTCGCTCCTGTCATAGCCGACTTTCATCAGGTCGGAGATGAATTGACCCCTTATCCCGGTCTCGAGGTAGTAGATCGCATCCCCGCACGGGGACCATCTCGGATTTCCCAGGAAGAAGCCGCTTGCCTGGTCTATCTCGAACAGCCTGGTCAGACCTCTTCCATCCGGTTCGACCGTCCAGAGCGACATCATCTCATGATCGTTCCCCTGCAGCAGAATCTCCTCTCCCGACGGGGACCAGTCGATATCCTCTATCTCTCCGATATCCTGATCAAGGAGAACGACTGTTGTATCACCGGAAACGATATCGAGGATAAAAAGCTCGCCGGAGCCTACCAGGGAACAGGCGATCCTGTCTCCTTCCGGGGCCCATGATATGAAGTACCATGGCAGCCTCAGAAGCATTCGGGGAGAGCCGCCAAGGCAGGGAAGCAGGTAGGTCCCCGAGTTCTCATCGGAAATGAATTCACTGTAGATCAGCTTCGATCCGTCCGGCGCCCATTTAATATTGAAAGTCCTGGAGCTCGAGAGGATCTTGACCTTTGATCCGCTCTCTATGTCCTTGATGTAAACAGCGCCGTCCGGAGTCATTCCTCCTGCAGCAAAGGCGACCATCTTTCCATCCGGACTGATCGACGGATCTTCAGCGTCTCCGGTAAAAGTAAACTGCCTCGAAACCGGATCGTGGGACCTGCGGCTGCCATCACCGGAACTCAGCTTTATTACAACCACGGCAGCAGTGACAATGGCGACTGCCGCGAATACCCACTTCGCGACTACCGCACCCCCTGAACTTCTATTCGCGACACCCTCTCTGTCACCGGCATTCAGGTCCCTGATGATCCCGCCTGTGTCCTGGTATCGCTCATCCGGATCCTTCCGCAGAGCTTTCCTTACAACCCGTTCAAGACCGATAGGCAGATCTTTCCGGATCGTACCTGGCGCTTCCGGCTCTTCATTAAGAATCGAATAGATCACGTGCTGGTCGTAATCCCCTGTGAAGGGCTGCCTGCACGTAAGCATCTCGTAGAGGACGGCGCCGATCGACCAGATGTCGCTTCGCCCGTCTACTTCATCCCCCCGCGCCTGCTCGGGTGACATGTACTGAACCGTTCCGAGAGTCGAGGCCTCTCTGGTCAGCTTGCTGGATCCCTTCAGTTTCGCCAGGCCGAAATCGAGGATCTTCACCCTGCCGTCGCGGTCGAGCATGATGTTGGACGGCTTTATATCCCTGTGCACGATGCCCGCTTCATGCGCTTTCCCCAGGCCTTCGGCAATCTGCCGGGTTATGTCGAGTACTTCGGCGAACGGCAGAGGCCCGGCCGAGATGCAATCGGCCAGGGTCTGCCCCTCCACCGGCTCTATCGCCATGAAAACCTGGCCATCGGCTTCACCGATGTCATAGACCGTTACGATATTGGGATGATTCAACGCCGCGGCTGCCCGCGCTTCGCGTTCGAAACGTTCACGTGCGTCAGTATCGGATGTGAAGTGTTTCGGCAGGAACTTCAGCGCGACCTTCCGGTTCAGCCTGTTGTCCTCGGCAAGATAGACCACGCCCATACCGCCCTCGCCGAGCTTCTCGAGGATATTGTAGTGCGATACAGTTTTTCCTATCATGGCAGTGCCGCTTTCAATCGGAGATATATCACATCACGGCACCGGTTGCATGATAAAAATCGGGGACGCCCCCGGTACGGAAGCGTCCCCTCGTGATTGACTGTTTTATATTTGATGCCTCTCAGGGGATCGTTCGGCTCATATCCCAGTCAAGAAACATCAGCTCGGCGGATATGACTGCCTCTGCCGGTCCGGACGCCGCATCGATATCGGGAGATGCGGGGATGACCGCGCCGTCATTCATCCATATTGTCGGCACGACTATTCCCTCTTCCTCCAGCAGCCCTATCGAAGGTTCGAGCCTCGCAATGAGCTCTCGCCGCATCGCGTCGGCCTTTGCCTTTTCTCCGATCTCCTCATACAGTTCGATCGATCTTATGACGTATCGAGGCTGTGATGGATCGAGACGGACCGCCGCCCGCGAGAGATAGAGAGGGATGATCCGCATACCCTCGCTGCGAGCCGCCGCTGCGCCACTGTCGAGCGCCTCGGCCACGACCGCCGGTTTCGAAAGGATGGAAAAGCTGATCATCGATATCAGAAGGGCGACGGCGGCCCAGTTTCTCCGGGAGACCGTCTTGCGGTTCGCGGCCCGGCCAGCCAGGCGCGCCCCATTAAGCGCCTGAACGACCCAGGCCAGTCCTCCAAGAACCGCCGCCGCACCCGCAAAGATGAAAATATACTCGAGAGTATCCGGCCTTACGGCGAAAGCGCCCGCGTATATATTGAAATCCCACAGCCAGGCCGCTCTCGCGAGAACGAGCAGGGATATGACGGTCAGGCAGGCCATCCACAATGCCGACGCCGCTCTCTTCGAGCGACCGGCGACGTAGAGTCCCATCCCCGGGCAGATGATCCCGAACAGACCAGCGGCAAATGAAGACCTCATCCAGTCCGGCGACCGCCTGATCCTCGGGCCCTCGTATCGCCCGGCAAGCACTACTGCCCGTGTCCACGCGGAGAAACCGGATATGACCGCCGCGACCGCCAGGAGAACCATGACGGCTCCAACGGGGTTCTCTCGCGTGGACCAGTATGAGAGTCCCCTCCACATCCATATAACGACAATCGAAAGGATTACACTGAACAGGGACAGTCCTGCCCAGAAACGGCTCCTGCGCCCCCGGCGTGTCGCCAGGATCGAAAACGGCCCTGTGAGATAGGACAGGATCAAAGGTACGCCCGACTGTTTCTCGTTCGCCCTCGACCTGGATTCGCCCTGGCCGGCCTGGTCCCCGCCGGAAGACGGCTTGAGATAATCGGGGAGTTCTCCTCCGTTCTCACTCGATGGAGAAGTAACGTTGACTCTGGTCTCAGGATCCATAGGATCGATGACGTATACCTTGTTCGGTCCACTCATCGCTTCCCCCTCTGCTGCCGTTCTGCCCTGTCACGCGGGAGAGAATTGATACAGATTTACACTGGCTGAAGTGGATTTCGGCAAGTTCCATGCCCGCCCCGGGATTGGAAATATTACTACAGGGACGATGGAAAACGACAACAGCAACATGGGAAAAAACGGGAAATTACAGGGAACGTCAGGACCGCCATTTTTTCCGGCCGGGAAACGGAAATTGACATCGCTTCAGGAGGTGAAAACCGCCCGGACCTGCAACAAAAGACTCTATCCCGCCCGCCCGGGCAAGACCATCACAGGCAGTGAATGCAAGGCAGCGGGAGGTTCCTGCCTTTCCCAAACCTTCCCTATAAGGTATACTGTTTCAATGCAACGCCTTCTTGTCATTCTGATGTTTCTGGCCATCACCATACCCGCTCATGCGCAGCAGGAGCAGGTGCATGCCGCTGGTTCTGTCGCCTCCTCCGTTGTTGCCGATGACACTGCCATATGGGACAAGATATCCAACTACCGGGGCTGGGAAGTCAGCTCACTTTCACTCACCGCCCCGGACAAAACATATATCGATGAGCTCGAGAAGGGCCTGGAGCTAAAGGAAAAGGACGCCGCTCTCTACGAGCGAAGCCTCGAAAGGGATCTCGACAGGATACGCCTCTTTTACGCTTTACGGGGATATCCATACAGCACGGTCTCTTTGTCAGTCTCTGCGAAAGAGGATAAGCGTGAGATCAAGCTCACACTTGATATCGACCCCGGACCTCCAGTCAGAGTCTCGGGCCTCCAGATCAACGGCCTGCCTGAACATTTCAGGGAACCGGCCGCGGAAAAGATGAAGACGAAGGCTGGTTCGATCTTTTCCGACAATGACCTTGTAGCCGATGAAATAGCCGTTCTGGAGATATTGAGAGAGGCAGGCCATGCCCGCGCTACCGCGTCATCATCCGTGGAAATGACAGACACGACTACGGTAAGAGTGCGCATCCAGATAGAGGCGGGTGCGGTCTATTACTTCGACGATTTCCGTGCGAGCGGGGCGAGCGAGGATCTCAACAAGCTGGCTCTGATCGCGATAAACATCGACAGGGGCGAACGATTCAAGCCGAAGATGGTCACTGACGCGAGAGAGAATCTCTCGAACCTGCAGCTCTTCAGGCAGATCCGCATCTCGCTCGAGGATACCGGGCCGGACTCACTTGCCATGGTCGTAGAGCTTTCGGAAAGGCAGCATCGCCTTATAGAACTCGCGGGAGGATACTGGTCGGACGACGGCTTCAGCGCGAGGGTCCGGTGGAGGCATTCCAACCTCTTTAAGAGAGGCCGCGGCTCTAGCATCGAACTCTCCTACACCCAGTACAAGAGGACCGGCAGATGGGTATCATGGTGGCCGGCTCTGTTCAATGCCAGGGTGGTAGGGACCTTGCGAATCGGAATAGACGACATCAGCGAGGACAGTTATGACAAGACAGCCCCCGGCATCGGTGTCGGTCTCAGCCTTGCCCACTCCCGCACAATGAAATCATCGATCGGATATGTGATCGAGAGGGCTGACTACACCGTCAAAACGACGGAGCAGGAATACTTCGAGGATCCCAAGGGACCGGTTACATGGTTCTTTTATCGCATCGTGCGTGACGGCACTGACGACCGCATCAATCCGACGAAGGGCACTTATTCCTGGTTCAGCATCCAGTACGGCCCGGAAGGTGGAGTTTCGAACAGCAGCTATTTTCTCGCCGAGATCAATGGGACGGCGCATATCCCCATTACGAAGAAACTCGCATTCGCTACGAACCTGCACCTGGGATCGGCCACTCCAATATCACCATCACTGGTGCTTCTCCCCGACAAACGGTTCTACGCTGGGGGATCAACGTCTCACAGGGGCTTCAACAGGAGAAAACTTGGGCCGCTGGACGAAAACGGCCTGCCTCTCGGCGGCGAAGTGATGATGACAGGCTTCGTCGAGCTGCGGTTCCCGCTTTTCTGGAAATTCAATGGAGCGATCTTCGCCGACTATGGACAGGCCTGGCAGACACACAGCGACTTCACCTGGGACAATATCGAGATCGCCGTAGGTCCCGCAATCCGGATCATGACTCCCGTCGGCCCGCTTCGCTTCGACTTCGGTTACAGGCTGACTGACTACCAGCCGGACGAACCTGAATACGCGTTCCACTTCGCTATCGGATACCCGATGTGATGAGTATAGAGACGATGAATGTTAAGAACGGCATAAGAAAGACACTTAAGATACTCGCCATTGCGGCGGCGGCGCTGTTCGCCATAGTGAT
This sequence comes from Candidatus Krumholzibacteriia bacterium, assembly GCA_963836185.1. Taxonomy (GTDB): domain Bacteria; phylum Krumholzibacteriota; class Krumholzibacteriia; order Krumholzibacteriales; family Krumholzibacteriaceae; genus JAUWCL01. The sequence continues at coordinate 550,840 of CAWIIQ010000001.1, read as the reverse complement.
CATCCTCTTGCTGCTCCTGCTCGTAAGGCCCGTACGTGAGAAGGCGCTTGATATTGCCATATCCAGGGCGGGGCATTCACTTCCCGGCGAGTTTGCAGTATCGGAGGCGCGCTGGCCCTCCCTCGGAACCATCGAGATCGATGGAGTGGCCTGGACAGACTACACGGACACCCTCGCCGAGGCGGGAGAACTTGCCGTATCGATCGATATCTCCAGACTGTTCTCGAGAGATATTCACATCCATAAGGTCGCGCTTCGCGGAATCGGCGCGGATATCCCGGCGATCACGGAGATCTTCGCCTACTCGGCAGACAGCGCCGGTGCTACGGACAGATCAATGGATCAGGAAAGCTCTGGAGGCGGATTCCCCCGTGCCGGATCGCTCCCCGGCGTCCCCTCGATCGCCGTCGACAGGATCGAAGTCGAAGGACGGCGGATCATCGCCGCGGATGGAGTCGAGCTGGTCGGACTGAAGCTGTCCGGCGGGCTGGACCTTCTCTCCGGGTCAGAACCGTTCATAGCGATCGAGGAACTGTCCCTCGACAGGTCCAGCGCACCCGTATCCGTCGACAGTTTCCGGCTGAAAGCGGATCTGGCCGCTCCATCTCTCGATGGTAACGGCAGAATCCTGCTGCCCCACGATATGGATGTCCGCATGATATGCAGTACGGAGCCGGACAGTTCATTCACGATCCGAATCGTCCCTGCTGACGGCCCTTCGGCCGCGGCTGGCGTATTTATATCAATCGGCGGCATCGCCAAGGTCGTCGACCACCGCATCGAATCGATCGACCTGGAGATCGAGTTTCTCACCCCGGGAACCGAAGAACTGGCTGCTCTCCCCTTCCTTGCAGGTTCGCTCGAAGGGATCGGGGTCCTGGAAGGCGCCCGCGGCAATATCACGGGTCACCTTGCCCTGTCGCCGTCTTTCTCGGCGTCCGCGGACATGCATCTCAGAGGTACCTCCTATATCGACACTCTTCATCTCTCCGGAACATACGCGGATGATCTGATAGAGGTCGAAGACCTGCTTCTCGAGATGCCCGGACTCATGTTGAGCGCCTCCGGCTCGCTGACAGACAGTATCCCCGATCTGTCCGCACAGTTGAGGGCCGACAGCATGACATGGCTGACACGTATACTTCCCGGAGTTTCACTCCCTGAGGGGACCTCCGCCGAACTGAGACTCGAAACTGGTGAGTGCGGGGGACCGGAAGGAATACCGATGCTGCTCACGGGACATCTTACAGCGGGTGGAACCTCCCTGGATTCTATAGATGTCTCGGGATTTATTCCCGTGGAGAGAAGCGATCCATATACGGCAGATCTTCTTTTAGAGACCTCCGGTATAAGGATCATAACAAGCGCCGTCGCCGATCTCTCCTCCGGCATCGATGTGACACTCTCACGCACTGACGGGACATGGCCCGATTCGGGAACGGTTTATCTCGCCGGGAATGTGCGCGTGGACGGCGTGACCGGCGATATTGCTATACGGGACCTTCACACCGAAGGGATGTTCGGAAAAATCTCTGTAAGCGCGGATATCGACTCCACGCGCAGCGGCCGGTTTGACATTCGCGGGGAGTGGCCCGAACCTCCCGCTTCGCTGAAAACGATGCTCCAGCCCGATTCTTCATCATGGGATTCCATGACGGCCCTGTGGCGGGCCGATGGGCCGTTCTCACTCAGTGTCGGCGGAACAATCGCGCACAATGGCCGTGAGATAACAGCGGCCGGCTCCGCATTGCTTCCCGGCCCGCGCTTGCTCGCTCCACTGACGGGAAAGGGAGACGCAATCGTAGACCTCGGCCCGATGATGATAGATTTTGAGGCGGCAATAGCGCCGGAAGACAGCGGAAGCTCCATCGCGGGGCGTTTCGATCTAGGTAGAACGGAATGGATCGATACCGCCCTCGTCTCGATCAAAGGCAGCGGCGGCAGCATGGCCGTCGATACCGCCCTGGTCGTATTCGAGGGGCTGAGGATCTCGGCGGAAGGCGGCATCGCCGGAGAGATGATCGATCTCGCAGCCGCAGTGTCACTCTCCGATTCGCTTCTCGTCCGGCGGCTGGAACGGCTCGCCGGCAGAAGTATCAACCTGACGATGAACGCTGACTGCAGGATCACGGGAACGAAGGACGATCCGTCTGTATTCAATCGGCATCGAAGGCATGCTTTCCACCGATGGCCTGGTCATCCCGCGATATTCCGGGACTGCAGAAAGGAACGAGGGGATAACGACCGCCGGCCTTTTCCTTCCCGAAGGGCTCCAGACAAGCGTCGTCATGTTCGACAGCGTCAGGGCTTCCTACACCGATCAGGCGGAACCTGGCGATACGACCGGCCCGGCCGTAAGGCTTGCCGCCGACGGAATCGACTCGAACATACTTATCGCTTTGAGGATGCCGCAGGGGAACGGCTTCTCCGTTCGCGCCGACACCTTCTTCACTTCTCTCTCAGGGCAGACCCTGGCATCGACAGGTCCGTTCACGATATCCACGATCGCCGGGGGCGGCTTCATCGTGGACGGGCTCTCTCTCGAGGGAAGCATCGGGAGCATAAGGGCGAACGGGTCCGCGTCCCCTGACTCCTCCGACCTGGAAGCTCATATCGAGATCGCTGTGCCAAAGAAGCCAAAGATGATCAGGATCACTGACCGCCTCTGGCCCGACAGCGTGACTGTCGACGTACGCGCCGATGGCCTTTCGAGAGTTACCGCGGATGGTATGATAAGCGGGATAACGATCGTCGACGGGAGAAGGACCGCGATCAACTTCAACGTGTCATCAGACGACCATGCCGTTCAGGCGTCGTTTGGTATCGAGGGCCCGAAGAAGACGATCATCTCACTGGAAAGCACCCTTCCACCCCTTCAGAAAGATGGATCGTTCAAGAAGGGCCCGCTCATGATGGACATGGTCATAGACGGGATGCCGGTGTCGGGCAACGCTAATCCCTTTATATCCGATAGTCCCAGGCTGATTGGTTCGCTCAGCGGAAGGATAGCGGCCAGGGGCACCTTCTCAGATCCCGAAGCTGTCGTTCAGCTCGATTGCGCATTTACAGGGGGCGAGGAGCTTGAAAAATACTTGCTCTCCATAGACGGGACGTACGCGCGCGAGGCTGTATCTGATACAGCACTTACACGGCTGATGAGTTCGAGGAACGCAGCGGGAGCAGCTGCCGGATCCCGTACTTCAGGCCTGTCTGCCAGTCTCTCACTTACGAAATCGAAACAGGATGTCCTGACCGGTGTCTTCGAATACCCGCTGGATGTTACTCTTGCCCCTTTCAAGCTCGAGCATCCTGAAGCCGCTGAGATGCTTGTAGAAATCAAATCGAAGGAACTGGCCCTCACCGACCTCGATCCGCTGCTTCCGCCCGATATCGACCTTGAAGGAATCATGAATATAGAATTCACCGCAGCCGGAGATATCGCCAACCCCGGCTTCAGCGGCCGGCTCGACACGAAAGACATGTCCATCGCGGTAGCGAGCGATCTTCAGGCCTCCCCGACAATAAACCTTGAATTCGGAGGCGACCTTGCCAGACCGTCCGTCAGGGGAAGCGTCGTCATCGAGCGCGCGTTGCTCCGCCTTCCCGAGATGAAGGAGAGTCTTCACGATGTCGAAGGCGACGCGATCCTGTGGGTAGCTGCCGACTCCTTCCGTATCTCGAACGACACTACGGCGGCTGAAAACAGCAATCCGGACAGTCTGGGCGCAGGTGAACCGGAGGGCTTCAAAGGAATGGATATCGACGTGACGATCTCCATTCCCAACTCCTTCCGGATCGAGAGCGAACGGATCAACTTCGAGCTGGAGGGCGACCTTCATATCAGGCAGCAGGGAGACAGGCCTGTCATAACAGGCGAACTTAAACCGACCAAGGGCAGGCTCTCTTTCATGGGAAGGTACTTCGAGATCCAGCGCGGCAGTGTCTTCTTCTATGGAGAGGACGAGATGAATCCGTCGTTCGACCTGAGCCTGAAAGCGAAAGTGACCGACATAGACATCTTCATCAAGCTCACTGGAACGGCGCTCGAGCCAGAGATCGAGCTCACCTCCAATCCGGCCAAGTCGGAGAGCGATATCATGTCCCTCCTCCTTTTCGGCCAGACAATGGACAACCTCGATGGCTCCCAGTCGAACCTGCTTCAGGAACGGACCACGGAGATCCTGCTGGTATTCGGCGCCTCGAAACTGGAAGGGGAGATGTCAAAAAGACTCGGCGTGGATATGTTCACCTTCCAGCAGAGCACGAGGGATCCGAATGAGACGGCCCTGACCGTAGGCAAGTACATAAACACAAAGACTATGCTCAAGTACGAACAGGGCCTGGAGAACACGGCCAATTTCCTGATCAACCTCGAGTACCAGCTGACGAAACGTTTCAAGATCGAGAGCTTCATCGATCAGGATCAGGAAACGGGGCTGGAAATCAACTGGAGCAAAGAATATTGAGCTGCGGGCTTCGCTTTAAGTGACTATCTCAGCAGTATGAGTTTCTGGGTCTGCCGGAATGTCCCCGATTCGAACCTGCAGAAATACATCCCGCTCGAGACCCGCTGGCCTGCGTCCCCCGTCCCGTTCCAGACCGTCTCGTGAAGCCCCGCGTCGAAGAGGCCGTTCGCGAGAGTCTTTACCAGTCTTCCCGTAGCGTCGTAGATGCGAAGACTCGCCGGCCCCCTCACATCGAGTTCGAATCCGATCGTCGTAACGGGATTGAATGGATTGGGCCAGGCCTGCAGGAACCGGACCGAAGCAGGAGTATCGCACACGCACTCCGTCAGGTCGGACAGGCCGATGTACAGACGTACCAGGCCGTCGCCGTACCCGATCAACAGATCCCTGATCCCGTCGTCGTTCCAGTCGCATACGAAAGGCCGCGCTCTCTGGTCGCCAGCGAGGTCTATCGCCGAACCGTCCGACTCGACAGGGGTGTATCCGTTATAGACAGGCACGGCATCCGTGCCCGTATTGAACCAGGTCATGATCTGGCCCGCTGTGTTGCCTGCAAGAATGTCCTTTTTCCCGTCGCCGTCGAGGTCCTCGATATGCGGGCTCGATCGAAGAGCAGGTACAACGAGATCGATACCTCCATCGAGTATCATCTCCGCGCTTTCGAAATCCCATGCCGCATCGGTGCCGGTGTTTCTGTAGAGCCTCACCACGCCGTCCTTGCTGCCGACGACGATATCCCTCCTGCCATCGTTGTCCCAGTCGACTACAACAGGGGTCGTGCGCTGCCCGACATCGATGGCTGTCTTCGAGCCGGCCGGGCCGACCTCGATCAGAGTGCCGCCATCGAATGACGGATCTGTATCTGTATTGATATTGAGATAGAGCCTGATGTTGCCTTCGGCCTCGCCTGTGAGCAAGTCCTTCCGGCCGTCCAGATCCGCGTCGACCACGCGGGGAAAGATCCCCATTCAGCCGCCGCCGGGACTCTGCAGCACGGACCCGTTCGACTGCGCATGAAAATACCCCGTAAAGGCGGGATCACCCGGAGTGCCGCTGTTGAGATATACGCGCACAAGGCCGAACCCGGTGAGCCCGCTTCCCTCTCCTACCACGAGATCATTCAGGCCGTCACTGTTCCAGTCGACAAACGAGGGGACCGAGTATCCGGGAATGTTAATATCCATGCCGCCCGCCTGGACGATCTGCTCAGGCCCGAGAATAGCCCCGCCGCGGCGCGACAGCGGAGATCGAAAGCAGAATAATAGACGATACAGCAAACGAATCCAGGGTCCTGAAGAGATACTCATCGTTTCACGCTCCCTGATACATGGATGTAAGTCGGCAAGGCACATGATAATCAGGCCACGTATAATAATACACTAATTATTATCAGTTATTACAACGGGAAAAACGCGGAGGAATGTAACCCTTTGTCTATCAAGCCTTTATTCTTTGTCCAACAACGTCCTGACGAGCTTCTTCAGCTCACTGATCTCATTTCTCAGGTCCTCAATCTCGCTCTCCTGGCCCTTCGATCTCAGGTAGAGCTGCTGGACCGCGGCGAGAGATACGCCTGCCTCGTCAAGGGCGGCAATCGTCCTGTCGTCGCTGCCTATGCCAAGGATCGAGTAAAAGTCCTGCGCTACGGGGCCGATGTGCGATGCTTTCCCATCGTCGATCTTGTAGTTCCACTTCGTGACGGGAAGTTCGGAGATCTTCTCGAGTAGTTCCTCACCGTCGACCGGCTCGAAATTCTCCTTAAGGTTCCGGTCAGATGAGTCGTGCCATGTACCGTCATTGGCGAGATATGCTCCGGTCGAAGTATTTATTAACCTCGTGGGGTTGTAGGTCGCCTGCTCGCTCGTGTTCGTCAGGTAGATCCCCCCGTCGGCACGGATGACGAACTGCTCGTCCCCTCCTGTAGAGATCGTATCGTCACCACTCGACGGCCAGCTCGCCGCGAGGACAAACGAGCCCTCGTGCCTCGCTCTAGCCATCGATCCGGCGGCAAATGTGCCGGTTTCAGTCGCTTCGTTCTCTCGCCCTCCTGGAATCGTCGATCCGTCCCCGCTGGCGAGGTTATTACTGCCGCCGCCGACTGTCGCACCATTATGCGCTGTATTGTCCATACCGCCCGCGACGGTGCTGTTTCCGTTAAGAGCCATGTTGTTGCTGCCGCCCCCGACTGTCGATCTCCCCTCTGCGGTGTTCTGCCTGCCGCCGCCGACTGTCGCGTACTCTTCACTCGCTCTGTTTTCCTGGCCCCCTCCCACAGTACAGTATCTTCTCTCTGCCCGGTTGTCCTGCCCTCCGCTGACGGTAGCGTAGTAATAATCCTCCTCGGGACTTGAGGTACTCCCGGCCCTGTTCTGACTCCCTCCCCCGATCACGCAGTAATTGCCTTCCGCCCTGTTTTCCTCGTGGGAGTATTCTCCTCCGCCACCGGATACGACCGAATACATTCCGAGGGCCCTGTTCAATGTCCCTCCTCCGACTGTCGCGAAGTCGCTATCGGCAGTATTCTGCCAGCCGCCCGCGACCGTCGTATGATCGCCATGCGCCTGGTTCTCCGAACCTCCGCCTATTATGACATTGTCGCCATCCGCCTCGTGATTCTCCCCGGTAATATTGATGCCGTTACCGCCGGGGTGGATGTTATGCCCCGGTCCGGTCACAGCCGTTCCACTCACGCGCATGTTTCCGACTACATCGAGTTTCTCCGTCGGCATTGCCGTCCCGATCCCCACGGAATCGATGCCGGCCTCGAGCCTGACAACGGACCCGTCGTCGGCCCATCCCCCGCTGCCGGATCCACCGGCACCGACAGAATCATCCGCCGCGGCCCAGGCCAGACCGTCCCACTTCATCACCTGGCCGGCCAATGCTCCGTTCTGAGCGATATCCTCGAAACCGATCGTCCCGTCTACGATCATCGCGCCGCTGACCGCATCGATCTGTCCTTCGTTCACATAAGTCAGATCGTGGCCGTGGTCGCTTCTAGCCACTGAATCGACGGTACCTGTACCGGCAAAATCGACGGCAAGCGTCACATCAAGGGTGTCCCCGCCGCCGCTCAATCCGGCGCCTGCCGTAACGGAAGTGATGTCCCCGACTCCGCCTTCGCTGTCGTCGTCAGGCACCCAGGCCGAGCCGTTCCACATCATCACCTGGCCTGCCGAGGCTCCGTTCTGCCCGATATCACCGAACATGACCGTGCCGTCGGCTATTTCCGAAGTGGTCACCGCATTGTCCGCAATCTCGGCTCCCGTCACGGCATCCGGGGCTATCTTTTCAGTCGTGACAGAACTGTCGGCAAGCTCATCGCTGTCGACCGCGGCCGTCGCCAGCTGATCGGCCGTAAGGGTGTTGCCGGATATCTCGTTGGCGGTGATCGCGGCAGGAGAGATCTGAGCCGCGGTTATCGTATTGCCGGAGATCTCGGCTGCCGTGATCGTGCTCGCCGCTATCTGCGCGGAGGTGATAGTCCCGGAAGCTATCTCGCTTGCGGTGACCGCACCGGAGGCGATCTGCGAGGAAGTGATCGAGTTGCTGCGGATCTTGTCCCCGGTGACCGCGCTGTCTGCGAGCATCGTCTCCTGGATCCCGCCGGGCGTGACGGAGAGGACCTTGGTGTCCCCAAGCACCTCTTCCGAAAGCCCCTCTCCAGCGAGGACCTCGAGGAATCCCCCCGCGGATGTATTATCTATCCCGTCGGCAAAATCAGCCGGAACGTTCTTCAGGTTCGTCCAGTCAACCGGGTTCGCAGGATCGTTCAGCGTCCCGGCGGTGTTGAGTTCCGCTTCGGTGTAGTACAGATCGTTGTGGTTGTGAGAGGGATACTCGAGGACCGTCAGCGCCGTATCTGCCCGAAGAGAATTCATCGCATAGGCGACCGATGAGAGAGGCTGCCGCGGCAGCAGTTCCTCTCCATCCAGTTCGATGCCGAGACAATACTCCTCGTCGAATTTAAGGCTGTCGGGAAAGGCCGTCACACTTCCGAGCATGACGCTGAATATCCCGTTGTCCAGATCGACCGAGGTATGTATCTCGGACCAAAACGCATCTGACTGGGTGCCGGTGTCGCAATCATCCAGCTTGAACAGCCTGAAAGTCAGGACCACCGGCCCCTCGAGGCTTTCGCCCGTCTCTTTGTCCACGACAAGTCCCTGGTAATTGATGCGCCCGGGTATCTGCGCGCTCACCGAGACGGTGAGAACAATCATCCCGGTCATCAGCGCCAGAACCTTGATAGTTTTACTCATCGCTCTTTCCTCCCTATCTCAGGATGACCATCTTTTTTACACCGCTGTTTCTGCCGGCGGCCAGCCGATAGAAATAGATTCCTGACGCAACGGGGCTGCCTCCGTCATTGCGGCCGTCCCAGACGACCGAGTAACCGCCCGGAAGCTGCTTCTCCCTGACAAGCGTCCGAACCCTGCGGCCGGACACATCGAATATCACCAGGTCGACCGGAACCTTCTCTGATATCGAATAGTCTATTGTCGTAACTGGATTGAACGGGTTTGGATAGTTCTGGGAGAGTCTGAACGCGAGAGGCATATCGTCCGTGCCTGTAGCGACAGGATCGATCCAGCTCCAGAATCCGGCGAACATCCCGTAGTTCGTACCGGAGACGGACCCGACCGGATGCGGCTGCCCGAGTGTGCCGTTTATCGAGTAAGCCGCCCCTGAAGACTGCCGGCCGGCTGAACCGAAGACGGCCCGGCTGAGACTGTATGAAGAACTCTCAGCAACATTCCCCGGAGCCTTCTCCTCTTCTGCCGCGGCCTGCCCTGGCGGCTGCAGGAGCGCCGCTGCCAGGACAAGCGACAGCACGATCAGGCTGGCCGCGGTGCGGCCTACTCTATCTCTTCGCATAAATCTCTCCTTCCGGGACAAGACTGCCCCTCGAAGCGATGCCGGATATATTTTTTCATGATTCTAGCCGGGTCGCATTATACCACGTATATCCCCTTTCTTCAACGGGATATGGCTTCAGACGAACACCTGACATATCAGCCGTTATGCGGGACAAAAAGATGCTACCCCCTTGACAACATAATTCAATATCTGTATACTTCACTTTGTTTGAAGTATGCAACAGCATTAACAACAACGTAATCAGGAGCACTTCACAGAAAAGGAATCGACATGACAATACGGTTCGAGAGCGCGAAACCAGTATTCAGCGAGGTGAAAGGTATGCCCCAGGAAAAGAAGCTCAAACCCGACTATTCGCTCACAGGTCTGCTGCCGGCCTTTGTGTCACTTGTGGTGATAGCTCTTGCCGCTGTCATCTTCGGAAGGCGCGGCGTTGCGTTCACCGCCACGATCATATTCACCGGATTCACCGGCTTCGCTCTCGCAGCCCAGCGAAGATCGGGAGCGCTGTCATACATCGCATCTTTCGTATACCTTCTCATAGCGACGCTGGCTCTGGCCAGTGCGCCCGACAGCGTCTTTGGATTCAGGGACAGGACGATATTCAATTTCTTCAAGGTCCTGACACTTCCATGCATTGGGGTGCTGATCTACATGATGGTCACGCGCAGGGCGAAGTGGCGCGGGCGCGACATCCTCGAGCTCGCCGCAGCGCCGGTCGATGAGCTGGGCGACGGCTTCACCGAACGGCCCTATCCATCGGGCAAGGCCGATTACGACTGGGGAGAGATCCTCGGGTTTGCGAGATTCTGCGGCAGGCATATGATCTCCCTTCCCTATATCGAACCGGAGAAGGTCTATCTCGTCCCGGTAAGGATGGGCAAGGAGTACTTCCATCTCTGGAACGTCTCGCGGAACATCTCGAAAGACACATGGGTCTGCTTCGACTCGGAGGGAAACGTCACCGTCAATATATCGAAGGAAGACTACTATCTCTACCGCGACGACCTCTCTTTCAATCAGCTCTGCGAGTCGCTGGCCGGCGTGTATATCGATTTTCTCGACCTGTACAGAAGGGACATGACGGTCCGTATCATCGACAGGCTTAACTCCGTAAAAATCGGCATCATGTCATAGACAGGAAAGCACGGCTTGATCATGGATTTTGCGACAGCGGCAAAACTCGGCACATACATCTCGAAGGACTATGCCCGGGATATGTTCGACCTGCTCGCCAAGTATCGCGACATCTCCGCCTCGGAGGCGGCATCGAGGCTCGGCCTTCATATCCGCACCGCTCAGGACTTCCTCGAGGCGATGGAATCGCTCGGCATCCTCTCGAAGGAGGAGGTCTACGAGAAGAAGAGGCCATACTATCGTTACACCCTCTCCCAGTCAAAAATATCTATGGAAATAGACCTCGAGGAAATCGCCGGGGACGGCCCCGGGGAAGAGACGGGAACGGTCATACGAGAGATGAAAAACTCCGGCGCGATGTTCACTACGGCAAGGGGCGGGAACCGCATAAGTTCGGTGACCGTCTGGACCGGTGTGGGCCGGGACAGGAAGGAGAGGAAGATAAGCCTTACGAACGCCCAGGGATCGTTCCTCTTCCACCTCCCTTTTCCAAACGCGGCGATGATGAGCACCGCCTCGATAATGGACAAGGCCGGTATCGATGAGTCCTATAAGCCCGAAATAAGAGACCTCGTCGAGTTGCTGACAGAAAACGGGGTCATCGAGATCCTCGCAGGCCCGGAGAAGGAATCTGAATAATCCTTAAGTTACCGATGTAGTATACATGCAAGCATCATCAATCACTCATTCGTTCACGGGAGGGGAAAATCATGAAACAGGTCATCACTCTGCTTATCCTGATACTCGTCACGGCAGCGCCGGCGCGGGCTGAGGAATACTACTATGGCGTCGAGATCGCCGGGGTGGTCTGCGGGTACTCGAGAGTACAGACCTCGGAGATCGAAAAGGACGGCGCAAAGCTGATCCTGCTCGAACAGTCATTTACCATGAAGCTCTCCGCCCTGGGAAGCACCTTCGATTCGAAGATGAGATTCACATACCATATCGATCCTGTAACAGGGAACTTCGTCTATCATGACAGCGACATCAAACAGGGCGGCCAACACTACGGCGGAGCGGTACATGTCGACGGAGATTCGGCCCGTTTCAACTCGATGCTCGATGACGACACCGGTGTCACATTCCTGCCGGAAGGGACCATCCTCGAGAACACACTCTTTTTCCCGCACCTGAAAAAAGCTTTTGTAGACGATGGCCTCTCAGAGAAGTCTTTCAACAACTACGAAGTCAGGGATTCCGAGGTCCACAGTGTGACTTATACAAAAGCGGATACTGAGAAGCTGAAACTGGCCGGGAACAAGTACGACGCCATGGTCCTCGACAGGTTCGACAATGACTCCGGTTTGAAAACGACCTTCTGGATCGATACGGAAACGGGAATGATCCTCAAGACACAGGCTATGCAGGACCGTTACTCATTTCTTGCCGACAAATCGATAAAGAAGAAAATAGAGGTCGCCTCGCTCGACGGCAACATCATGGCCGACGCAGGGGTAAATATCACTGACTACCACGGAATCACCTATATGAAGGTCCAGGCCATACTGGAGCCTAGCGGAGCGCGGCCCACTCCCGAGAGCCTGAACGTCCCGGGGCAGAAGTTCGAAGGAACGGTGACGGAAAATATCATCGACGGCGTCTTCGAGATCGAGCATCCGAGATACGATGGAGCGGGCGCTCCCCCCTTCCCTCCCCGCTTCGAAGATGACGATCCGATCGCTGAATACCTCAAAAGTAACAATCACGTAGTTGCCGATGATCCTGTCCTCACGAAGAAAGCAATCGAGCTCACCGAGGGAGCCGAGGATTCATGGGAAGCGGCAAAACGGCTCAGCCTCTGGGTCGCCGAAAATATCGATTACGCGATCCCCGGCGGCGGGCTGCCGAGGAAGGTCTATGACATAAAGGCGGGGGAATGCGGCGGTCATTCACTCCTGCTCGCCTCCTTCTGCCGGTCCGTCGGCATCCCCGCACGGGTAGTCTGGGGATGCATGTACGTCTCGGGAGGCAAATTCGGCCAGCATGCCTGGAACGAGATCTACATGGGCGAGGCAGGCTGGGTCCCCGTCGACTGCACAGCCTTCGAGATAGACTTTGTCGACTCGGGGCATCTCCGAATAAGCGACTGGGTATCGTCGACGATCTCGTTCGGGCCGAGGGAACTGAAGGTACTCGATCACCGGGTACGCGGGGATGAGGAGACAGGTGACGCGGCAGCGGCGGATGGCGCGTTACGCTCCATACCTCGGCAAATACAGAAATACCAGTAACGGTAATGTCGTAACGGCAATTGTACGTGACGGCTCGCTCGCAGTCGAGATACCGGGCACCGCGGTCTTCCCGCTGCAGGACCCCGGCGAAGACGGCAAATGGAAGAGCATGATAGGCCACAGGATCCATTTCGAGTTCGACATGGGAGAATCCGGAACAGCGGATGAGATGCGCCTTGTCCAGCTCGTCCCGATGCACGAAAAATGCCGATCATGAGGAGATCGACGGATGACGTGCCTGAGGAGTTCAGGCCTTACCTCGGAAAATACAGGCTCGTCCAGGTCAACGCCGATTTCACCGTTTTCTACAGAAACGGCGGACTGGTGGTCAACGACCCGATGGAAAAGGCCGATATCGGCATCGAGCGGACCGACAAGGAAGGGATCTGGATAGATGAGTTCGGGAAGAACAAGATGTCGTTCGACAAGGACGCAGAGGGCAAAGTCACCGGCGCTGGTGATCCACTCGATCAACAGGTTCGCGAAGGAGAAGTGACCGGGCCGGTCACTCCATCGATCTTTCGGCCGCGGCGACGGCATGTATCGTCATCGTATCGAATGAGGGCACGGAGATCTGCTCCGCCTCGATAAGCAGCGGCAGCTCGGTGCACCCGAGGATGATCCCCTCGGCGCCTTCGGCTATGAGCCTGTCGATCATTTCAAGACAGGCGTCTCTCGACTCATCGAGGAACTTCTCGATGACGAGCTCATCGAGGATGATCCTGTGGATCCTCTCGACATCCTCCTCACCGGGGATGACGACATCGATGCCGTGTTTCTCAGCGAGCCTGACGCGGTAGAAATCCTCGCACATCGTGTACCTCGTCCCGAGCAGCCCGACCTTATTCATCCCGGCGGCCTTTATCGCTCCGGCGGTAGCGTCGGCTATGTGAAGGAGGGGTATGTCGAGCGCCGCTTCCACGCGATCGGCGACGATATGAACGGTGTTCACCGCGAGTATGAAGAAATCCGCGCCGGCTGCCTGGACATGCATCGCGATATCGACGACCTCGTCGCCCACCGCTTCCCAGCCTCCGGTCTCCCGAAGCCTGATCATCTCGGCGAAGTTCACGCTGTTCATGATGATCTTCGCCGAATTGCTGCCCCCCATCCGCTCCTGGACGGTCCGGTTGATTATCCTGTAGTACTCCACAGACGAGGCCCAGCTCATCCCGGCGAACATCCCGATAGTCTTAAGAGCCATCCTGATCTCCTTCTGCGGGAACCATCTCTATCGCCCTCGCGTCTGCGTCCACGGGGAAAGTCAGCTTACCCTTCCACATGATCTCCGGCGTATCGATATTGATCCGGTTCGCAAGAAGTACAGCCGCCTCGATCGTCTGGCGAAGGCTCTCCAGCTCCCATTGGGGATCGTACTCGTCGTCGACGGTGTGGTAGTCGCCGACGAAGAACTCGTAGAGGTGGTTCGTCCCGCTCTCGAAATCCTGCCCCGCGGATATCCATATCGACGGGATACCTTTGCGCGCGAAACTGAACTGGTCGGACCGGTAAAAGAATCCCCGGTCCGACATCGAAAACTCGGAGTATCCGAGCCCCATCCTGTCGGCCACTCCGGTGAGGAGCTCCTCCATCGTCGAGAACTTCGACCCCACTCCCATCAGGCTGGTGGCCGGTCCCCATACCGGCGATGACTCGTAGTTGATGTTGCAGACGATCGCCGCTGGGTCGATCGTGTTCGCGAAATACAGCGAACCGAGAAGGCCCGCCTCCTCCGCCTGGCAGGCGAGGATGATTACGGAGTATCTAAGGCGCTTGTGGCGCTCCCTGAGCAGTTTTGCCGTCAGCATCATCGCGGTCACCGCCGATCCGTTGTCGATAGCGCCGTTGTAGATCCTGTCCTCTGCCTGCCCCGTATCGCTCATCCCGAGGTGGTCGATATGGGCGCTGAGCAGGATCGCCCTGCCTCGCAGAGCCGGATCGCTTCCAGGGATGTACCCGACGACATTTCTCGTATCGATGCTGCGCGATTCGCCCTTTCCCGAGATATCGATATCAAACTTGAGGTCGACAGGGATGAAATCACGGCTCTCCGATGCGGCGAGCAGGTCGGCGAGCGATATTCCCGTCGGCAGGAGCATGTCGTCGAGTTTCTCCTCGCGAATCCATCCGCGGAAGATGAGATCGTCATCGATCTCCGACTCCAGGTAAAGCTCTTCGCCTCCCCACGAGTTGCGCACGACATGCCATCCGTACCCGGCCGACTGGTCCGTGTGAACGAGAAGTATCGCTTTCGCTCCCCTGCGGGCGGCCTCCTCGATCTTGTACGTCCACCGGCCGTAATATGTGAGGTTGTTTCCCTCGAAGAGGGTCGGATCGTTCTGTCCAGGTTCGTTTACACGGCAGATCACGATCTTCCCCGTCACATCGACGTCCTTGTAATCGTCCCACGACCATGTGCCGGTACTTATTCCGAAGCCGACGAATACGGCCGGACCGCTGATGTCGAATTCGGGATCTACCCTGGTGAAGCTCCCGACCACGTCGTCACGGAAAGCGAGCGTCACCCCGTTGGCCTCGACAACAAGATCCGTAGTGATAAAGCCGGACAGAGCGAACTCCTGGAAGTACTCACCCTGGTACGGCTCTATATCGTAAGATTTCAGGAGACTGCGGATATACTCCTCTGCGAGTTCTCCTCCCCTGGTCCCCGGAGCACGCCCCTCGAGAAGGTCGCTCGAGAGGTACTCCACGATAGACTGCATCTCGAGTTTCG
Source organism: Candidatus Krumholzibacteriia bacterium (assembly GCA_963836185.1). Lineage (GTDB taxonomy): Bacteria > Krumholzibacteriota > Krumholzibacteriia > Krumholzibacteriales > Krumholzibacteriaceae > JAUWCL01. The sequence continues at coordinate 535,391 of CAWIIQ010000001.1, read as the reverse complement.
ACACCTCGCGCGGAGCGCCATCGGCAACACCGAACTCCCGCTCGGAGCATGCGAGCGAAGAGACAAGCAGAGCAGCAAGGATCAAAGTCATCGTTCTATACATCATATGTTCCTTTCTATACGGATTTTTTCGAATCCCCCCTGCTCCACCACCGAATCATGGATATAATATTAAACGAGGGAACGAATAAGTAACAGCACAACATTTAAAGCGACCTGGGCCTGCGGGCCTCGCCGCCGCATGGCAAAAACAAAGGAACGAATCAATGAAGACTCGCAAAGGTTTCACAATCGTTGCTGGAGTGATCCTGCTCGCTGCGGCCGCGACTTTTCTCTACGCGTCACAGGATACCGGACAACAGAGGACCGGACCGGAAAGGCCGGCCCCGGCCGACATCGGGAAGGGCGGATTCATACCGCCGCCGATGTACATGCATCACCTGCACGCCACTCCGGAAAAGCTGATGTCGATGCCTCAGGCTCCCCTGGCATGGGACTGGCGGACAAGCGGCGACGTCACTTCTGTAAAGAACCAGAATCCGTACGGCACCTGCTGGGCATTCGCAACTATCGGCTGTCTTGAATCTGCCCTGCACATCCAGCAGGTACTGACCCGCGACTATTCGGAGTACAACGTCGTCTCCTGCGCCGACAACCGTTTCTACGACTTGTATGGGTACAACTGCAATGTCGGCGGAAACGCCTGGATCGCCGCGAATTACCTCTCACTTCTCGGAGCGGTCAATGAGAGCACAGACGTATACCCCGGCTCCTGCCCCAACATGGCAGGCTGCTTTGACGCGACTCCGTACCTGCAGGTCAACGCGCGGGAATTCCGGTCCATAACAGGCGATCCGCCGGTGACTGCTCTTGACGAAGAAGCAATTAAGAACGCCGTGATGACTTACGGCCCGGTGATCACCTCGATGTACAGCAGCTGGGCCGAGTTCAACGAGTACGATACGGACACCTGTCTCACTTATTCCGGGACGGAGGACCCGAACCACAGCGTCCTGATCGTAGGCTGGAACGACACACTTTGCGGAGGCGAGGGCGCATGGATCGTGAAGAACTCGTGGGGAACATCGTGGGGAGACGCGGGCTACTTCTACATAAAATACGGAGACGCCAAGATCGGCTCCTACTCCGCCGTCATATCCCGCTACAGGTTCCATGACGATCGTGAGAAGATCTACTACCTCGACGAATACGGTTATAACTGGTACTCGGGGTGGGCGGACTATACCGACTGGGGAATGATCGAGCATATCCCCGACTGGAGCGGTTTTCTGTACGCGGTGGATATCTGGACGACTTCAGAGCCCTGCAATTACTCGATAACGATCTACGACGATTTCTCCGGCGGCAATCCGCAGAACATCCTCGGCGGCCCGTACAACGGTTCGCTTCAGGAATCGGGATTCTACAGCATAGACCTCCCCGAATCGATAGATGTCGTCTGCAGCGACCCGATCTTCATAGCCGTAAGTTTCAACACGCCCGGCTGGCAAGGCTGCCTGCCGCACGATCATTTCGGACCGATGGAGACGAACAGGTCGTGGGCCAGCAACTCCGGCACTACCTGGGAAGCCCAGGACCAGGGAGACAACAACATAGGCGACCTCTGCATCCGTGGACGAGTGATGCCTGAATGCGACCTCGGGGTCCCGCAGCTCGACATCAGAATATTCCACACTGAGACCGTCACCCACGGCACGGCCGATTTCAAACGGTACTGGGTCGAGGTGCATAACAACGGCGATGTTCCATCGGAACTGTTCGAGCCGGCTCCGGACCTCTATCCGTTCGCTCCCGACAACTCCCGCGGAAGGTTCGAGCTTCAGAACGCCGCTACCTGGGCGACACTCAGTGAGTTCGGGGAACTCGACTCTTCCGATGAGCTGGACAGCCTCTACTTCGACGTCTACATCGCTCTGGGATCTCCAGACTCCATAGCGCTGATGCTCCAGGACAGACGCTGCTACGTCAGCTACGGATCGAACATCGCCCGCGTTCCCAACAGGTTCTGTGGACAGCCTGTACTCGTCGAAGCTGGATACAACGAGGTCTCGTGGAGCGACCCGCTCTGGGAGATCGAAGCGGGCCTGAAGAACACCGGCATCCGTATCGCCTACAACGTCTCCGCGACGATGAAATACGGACCGGGATGGCTCACCCTCCCTGACTCCACTGCGGATTACGGCCTCATCCCGCTCGACATCACGGAATTCGGCAATGGAGACACATATACGCTCGACATGTCCGCCTACCCCGGTGGCCCCTTCACCGTGACGCTAGATGTCGAGTTCGAGGACGTATGCGGCTCGCCGTACCAGGTTGAAATCCCGGTAGAACTCGAGTTGACCACTACCGGCACGGAGATACCTCCTGTCGACCACGTTCGCCTCGCGCAGAACTATCCCAATCCGTTCAATCCGAGCACTACGATCAGGTACGAACTTCCGGGAGACTGCTTCGTCAGGCTGGCCGTCTACGATGTCGCGGGAAGGCTCGTGCACATACTCGTGGATGAGCAGAAGACGGCCGGTTCCCACGACGCCTTCTGGAACGGTACGGACAGGGATGGATCGGCTGTAGCGTCGGGTATCTACTTCTATCGTCTCGAAGCTGCGGGAACGATCATCACGAGGAAGATGGCTCTGCTCAGATGAAACCGGCCTGTAACTGAACAAATAACCTGATCGTTTTTTATGTATATCCGCCGCCGCCATGTGATATATCATCATATCAAGCGGTAACAGTCACGAGCCCGGGTCAGGCAGGGGACTCGATTGACAATGATAGGCAAAACGATATCTCACTACACGATCCTCGAGAAGCTCGGTGAGGGCGGGATGGGAGTCGTGTATCTCGCCGAGGACACGAAGCTGGGCCGCAAGGTCGCGCTGAAGTTCCTCTCCCGCCGGATGGCGCTCCCCGAAGAGGAGCACAAACGCTTCATCAACGAGGCGCAGGCCGCCGCATCGCTCAATCACGCCAACATATCGACGATCTACGAGATCGAGGACTCCGACGAGGGCCCCTTCATCGCGATGGAATATATCGACGGCGAGAACCTCTCCGACCGGATAGCCGGCGGCCCGCTGCCTATCGAAGACTCGATCGAACTGATGATCCAGATCACTGAAAGGGCTCGACCAGGCCCACCAGCAGAAGATCGTCCACCGCGACATCAAGTCGGCCAACATCATGATCAAGAGCAACGGCACGGCGAAGATCATGGATTTCGGCCTGGCAAAGCTCTCCGACCGGACCCGCCTGACCCGCGAGGGCGCCGCCCCCGGCACCGTCGCCTACATGTCGCCCGAGCAGGCACAGGGAAAGGACGTCGACGGGCGCAGCGACATCTGGTCGGCAGGCGCGGTCCTCTACGAGATGATCACGGGCTGCCAGCCCTTCGCCGGTGAGTACGAACAGGCCGTGATCTATTCGATCCTCAACGACGAACCTCCTGCCCCGACCTCGGTCCGCACCGGCGTGCCGATGGAACTCGAGCGGATCACGCTGAAGGCGTTGAGCAAGGATCCCGGGCGAGAGATACCAGCACGCCGACGGGATGATCTCCGACCTGCGGGCGCTGCAGAAGAAAGACTATCGAGGGGACAAAGACGGACAGTTCCGTTTCACAGGTGAATGCCAGCCCTGCCCCGCGACGGAAAAACCGAAAAAACCGCACCGTCTCCGGACCGCAGGCATAGCCGTTGCCGTCATCGCGGCGCTCCTGATAGCGATATTCGTGATAAAGCCTCTCTTCTTCGGTTCGGAGCTCGTTGCCGGCCAGAGGCCGGTCGCCGTTATCACATTCGAGAACCGAACCGGAGACGAATCGTTCGATTACCTCTCCGCGGCGATCCCGAATCTCCTGATAACGAGCCTCGAGCAGTCCCGGCGGCTCCAGGTGATGACGTGGGAACGGATGCAGGACCTTCTCCAGCAGACCGGCAGAGAGAAGACCGAAATTATCGACAAGGAGCTCGGATTCGAGCTGTGCGAGCTCGACGGTATCGATGTGGTCATCGTCGGCAGTTATATCAGGGCCGGCAACTCCTTCGCTATCGAGGCGAAGGTGATGGATGTCAGATCGAAGAAACTCCTCCATACGGCCAACACGGAGGGCGACGGCGTCGAAAGCATCCTCAAGAGCCAGATCGACGATCTGAGCAGCGATATCACAAGGGATGTATCGAGGCTGCGGATCCCCGAGCAGAGCGGGCCGATTACAGAGATAACGACACACTCGATGGAGGCATATAACTACTACCTTTCCGGAATAGATCTCTATGACAGGTTCTACTTCCGTGACGCGGCACTGAAATTCGAAAGAGCTATCGAGATAGACTCGACCTTCGCTTCGGCGTATCTGTACCTCGGTATAACCAAGTCCCGTCTGCTCGATCATGCGACCGCCGACAGCCTGATAATAAAGGCCCTGAGCCTTCGGACCGTGCATCCGAAAAGGACCGTCTGAGTATAGAAGGATTTTACGCCAAGCGGATCGAACACGACCTGGAGAAAGCGATCACGATCTTCGAGAGAGATAGCCAGCAATTATCCCAAGGAAAAGCGGGCATACCTCACCCTTGCTGTCTGGAAGAGATCCCAGGGAAAGTATGAAGAAGCAATCAGGTTGCTGGAAAGGGTCCTTGAGCTCGACCCCCTCTATGTGGACGCTTTGAACATGCTTGGATATATCCACCTGGATATCAACGAATACGACAAGGCCCTCGAGTATTTCGAGCGCTACACATACCTGAAACCGGGCGACGCCAATCCCTGGGATTCGAAGGGTGACTGCCTCTACAGGATGGGCAGAATAGATGAAGCGAAAGCCAGCTATCTGAAAAGCTATCGAGATCAGTCCCGAGTTCTATACATCGAGGCTATGCGTATCCTATCTGTACGCGATGGAGGGAGACCTGGACAAAGCCGACTACTGGATCGAAACCGGCATAGAGTCAGCCTGGTCTCCCGGGATGCGGGCCGTTGGTATGATATACAGCGCGGGATACAAGCGCATGCAGGGAAGATTCCGGGAAGCGAGAAAACAGGAGGCGAAGCTCAAGAATACCTTCTAAAATCTACGCATCCCATGAGACAGATTCTTTATGAAGATGTTCACGGTCCAGCATCTTTATGAAGAGGATAGATTCGATGAATCACTAGAGGCTATCGATGATTTCGTTGAAACAGCCGAGAACTGGATCTGGAGATCCCTCTTTCAGGTGAGGTGACAATAACCACCTACAAGGGATTAAACGCCATCGAGAAGGGAGATCTCGCTGGAGCCAGGACCGCTCTGGAAGACATGCATGCCCTGGTCTCCTCTCCGGTATTTGAGGAAGACGCTGGCGGCATCGAGCGTTATCCGCCGCATGCCGACACTTTTCGAGGCGGAGGTGCTCCTCGCCGAAGGTAACCCTGCCGAAGCGATCGCGTTCATGGAAGCGAAAGACACGATGTACACCCCTACCCTGACATACACCGAGATGGGTTTTTACAACATGCCTTTCATCAGGACGTGGTCGCCAGGGCCCATGCTCGCCCTCGGAGACAACAAGAGCGCGATCGAGGAATACGAGCGGATGCTGACAATCGACCCGTCGGACGCCGACCGACGCATGCTCGTACCTGTTTATCTTTACCGTGTTGCCGTTCTATACGAGGAAGAGGGGCAGTACGATCTCGCCGCCAGGAACTACGAGCGGTATCTCGATATCATGAAGCACGCCGACGACAGGAATCATCGAGGTCGATGACGCGAGGCGCAGGCTGGAAAAACTGAGAAGCTCCTAGAGCTTCATCCACTCTTCATCTTCTCCCATAACGTCCGTGGAGATACTATCGCCGTATCAGCGACCTTCCTGAGCGCCTGCAACTCTCCATCACCAGTGACCAGATAATCCGCTCCCGATGAAACTGCCGCTCCAAGGATCGGCAGATCGGACCTGTCTTTGAGATCTGGAATATCAACTGCGGCTGGCCTGACCAGTTCCGCGCTGTTTCGCAGGTAACTCTCTATCTGGCCGACTACTTCCTCCGGCACCTTTATTTTACCCAGCAACGCTGCCCTCACTTCGCCGAGAATCTCTTCACAGAGGATCACGTCGTGGTTTTCGAGACAGTACTCGAACAGTGCCTGGCAGAGCCCGCGAGTTGCGAACGCGGCTATGATGACATTTGAATCGAGAACAAGCCTCATCCCAGTTCCTCGAAGATATCTTCATCGGTAAGTAGCCCCTGGGCCTCGGCAAAAGGCAGAACCTTGTTCCTCAGACGCCTGAACCTGTGGACCGATATATATTTGCGTATCGATTCACGGACAATGTCACTGACCGGAATGTTTTCCAGGCTGGCCATATCCTGAAGCTCTTCACGCAGATCGTCCGGCAGGCGTACTGTGATCGGCTTTTTCACGACAAGACCTCCTGTATTACATTGTAATACAGGAGGTCCTCATTGTCAAGGTCTGTGCCTGCAATCAGCGCAATAGTACCATCTTACGGGTCTCCAGACCTCGCCGGCCATGAGCCTGTAGAAGTAGACTCCGCTCGCCACGGTGGCGCCGCTGCGGTCACGGCCGTTCCATGTCACTTCGTGCATCCCTGCAGGCAGGTGCCCGTCGACGAGACTTCGGATCATCCGTCCGCTGACATCGTAGACAGTGATCGACACCTGCCCCGGCGCGGCGAGCTCGAACGCTATCGTCGTCGCCGGATTGAACGGGTTGGGAGACGCGCTCATCAGCCTCGTCTCCCCTGTGAGCATCGGCCTGTCCGGCTTATCGAACTTCGGCGGCTCGCCGACGAAGGTGACGCAGTCTGTCATCTGGAACTCCGTCCCGTCATTGAACTCACCTGTCATCGCCAGTGTCCATTTCTCGCCCGGCTGAGGTATCGACAGGATCAGCCTCGTCGCGGCGATCTCCTGGTTGCTGAACTTCAGCAGAAGGTCGGTGTATCCGTCCGGTCCTTCCTCCCCGCACTGACACGGCCCCTCATTCTCTCCCGGCCCGGCGACATCACAGAACGACTGACCCTTGCAGAGAGGCGCCACTCCGTTGAGCCTGTATCGTGGATATATCGATCTCTGTCACGTCGAATCCTTCGCCGCCGAGGATCGCGACCGGCATCTTGCCGCCCTTGTTCGGGTTCCCGCTCATGTGCAAACTCGAAGTTCTTGATGTTGAACGGGTTCTTGCATGTGCCGGGCTTGATGTCGAGCACACCGGCGAGAGCAGGCTCGTCGAGCGTCCAGTGAACCTGGGTCTCTTCGCCGTTATAGTCGAATGTTATCCCGTCGAACAGGCGCTTGCACTTAGCGGCATTGTCGAGAAGCCCCTCGAGGCCGAAGCCGCAGACATGCGCGATGTGGAATGTGATCGAACCACCGGGCTGAAGCTCGGTATACGGCCCGGTACTGCAGAGATAACGGACATCGATCCCATCCGGGGCAACGGCGTCCCAACCGGCCTTCGACATGATTTCGTAGCGCTGAAAGTCGTTCGTCGGATCGCCGCCGTTCTCATACGGCTGGTCTCCTCCGGTGAAAGCACGGAATGTCAGTCCATTCTGCCCGGCCCTTCACGGTCGACCACTCCGGATCGACCGAACAGCCCAGTATCATCGTTCCGTAATAACTCGTTGTACTTCCACCGTCTCCATCAGCGTCGAACGCATAACCGATATCGACATATACCTCACCGTCCCCCGACTCTCTCATCCCCCTCCAGTACGCGCAGGCGTCGTCCTTGTAGTATTCCCCGTCGCTCCTTCGCCCGACATCTGCATCGGTGAACATCCCGAAGTAGATATCCTCGAGGACCTCTTCGCCGACATTGGTCATGGTCAACTTCACACCGACGAAATCGTCGAAATCATCGTCGTCCCACTGGTAGGTCTCCATCCTCAACACTATGTCCAGGGGATCATGTTCAGGATAGATCTCGGTGATGCCCGGCATGTTGTCGGCAAACCACGAACTGAACATCTGCGGCGAAATGGCGGCGAAGTCCTCGTCGATAAGGCCGTCCCCGTCATTATCGTGTCCGTCGAGCCAGTCCTCATCGATCATCCCGTCGCCGTCGTCATCTGCGCCTGGTGACGGAAGCCTTATCCCCCCCGGGGCTCCCTCGTACGAGTCGTATATGATATCGACCGGGTCGTCGGTCGGCATGAACTCCCTCTCGAAAGCCGATGTCGATACCTTCGGCCAGCCTCCCTTTCTCGCGCCGATCCATATCCCCTCGATAAATAGATGCTCGACGCCGCTGCTCGCCGGCCACATGGCCGAAGGATAATCCGCAATGGGAATGCTCGAGCCGGGATACGACCCGAAGATCCCCCAGTTTCCAGTATGGAGAAGAAGCTCCCGATGTCATGGACCCCGGAGCCGTCTAACACCATTATCCCGAGGTTGTCCCGACTACCGTCTGTTACCAGATGTCCATCCTCCCTTGCCCGTGAATCCGCAGGCAGGACGAGTACCAGGACCAGGATGATAGTGAGTGGAAATAAGAGAGCGCATCGCTTTACCCCCTGCAATAAGATGTGTATCCGGCTGACCGCCGCACAGGCGAGCGCACCGGAAAGAAAAACCCGGTGGGGTCGGTGGGGATTGAGTTGTCTTTAAAGGACCTCTGCTTACCTGCTATAAATATGCTCCTATCGCCCATCATTTGCCAATCAATTCTCCTGATTCCATGTGTACAAATCGGTTGATTTATAATCATTCCGGTACTATTATTCCGATATATATTGTCAGGCATTCGTTTGATATGGCTCCAGGCATCTGATACCGTCATTTCATTCGATGCAGATCTTTTACCTGATAGAGATCTTTCATTTTACAGGGGGGTATTCCTCATGAAGTCTCGATGTCAATCCTCAGGGCAGCTCATCGCGGTATTCCTGCTCGGCGCCCTCGCGGCCCCGGCAACCGCCACAAACGGCTATTTCTCACATGGTTACGGCGTGAAGTACAAGGCGCTCGCAGGAGCCGGCGCGGCGCTCTACCTCGGCCCGATGGCAGCGGCCACAAACCCGGGCGGCATGGCATTCGTCGGCAAGCAGTACGACCTGTCGCTGTCGATCTTCAATCCGAGCCGCAGGTACACTGTAACGGGCGATCCCTCGATGGACCCCGGGACATTCGGCCTCGCTCCCGGGACATACGAGAGCGATTCGCCTGTCTTCTACGTACCGACGATCTCGGCGAACTGGCTTCTGAATGATGAAGAGACGATGGCCCTCGGCCTGGCAGTCTACGGCAACGGCGGGATGAACACCGATTATCCCACGGCGACCTTCGATCCGGGCGGGATGTTCGGCCAGACGACGCCGACAGGCGTCAACCTCATGCAGCTCTTCGTCGCCCCTACATTCTCCGTGCTCATCGCCAACAGCCACGGGATCGGCATCACCCCGATCTTCGCATGGCAGAGCTTCGAGGCAAAAGGACTGCAGGCTTTCGGTGAGATGGGCTTTTCGTCAGATCCGGACAACCTCACAAATAACGGCGAGCAGCAGCGCGGTCGGATACGGCGTGAAGGTCGGATACCTCGGCGAATGGCTCGGGTACCTCTCATTCGGCGCCTCATACCAGTCACCAAGACTTACATGGACAAATTCGATGACTACGCCGGCCTCTTCGCCGAGCAGGGCGGATTCGACATCCCGGCGAACTGGACCGCCGGCGTCGCGTTCGGATTCCCCGGCATGGGCCTGGCGTTCGATGTCCAGCAGATCACTGTACAGCCAGGTTAAGTCTATCGCCAATCCCATCCTCCCCAATCTCCAGGAAGCGCAGCTCGGCAACGACAGCGGCGCCGGGTTCGGGTGGGAGGACATGATGATATTCAAGACGGGCGCCTGGTACATGACAAACGGCGGCTGGATGTTCAGGGGCGGTTACTCTTACGGCGGTCAGCCGATACCTGAGAGTGAAGTGATGTTTAACATCCTCGCTCCCGGGGTCGTCGAGCAGCATCTTTCGTTCGGTATCAGCAAGGACGTCGGCATGGACAAGGAGCTCTCATTTGTCGTGACCCGCGCGTTCAGCAACTCGGTATCCGGACCGAATCCTCTTGAGGTACCGGGCCAGCAGATGATAGAACTGGAAATGGACCAGTGGGAATTCGGAATAGGCTTTGCTTTCTAGCCGTGAACAAGGAGACGATCGATGAAGATTTATAAATCAGGCATCAGTATTTCAGTCATCATGCTTGCCGTCCTGGTATCGCTGGCTCTTCCGGCAAACGCGATAGACGGAGAGACATACGGCGTCTTCCAGTACGTCGTCCGGCAGGCTGAAGGCTCGATAGATGAGATCTCGGCCGCGATCAATGATGCCGCGATAAATTCCGGCTGGATAGTCGCAGGAACGACAGACTCGAAGGATCCGAACAACTGCGATTTCATGTCCCGCGTGATAGTGGTCTACCAGCCGAATTTCGCCGACATCATCGTCGGCGCCAATGTCGAGACCGGCCCATACGCGGCTCTCGACCGCATCAACATATTTCAGGACGAGGAAGGGACGCACGTCTCGGTCGTAAATCCCATCCCTCTGACACGCACGGTCCTGATGGAAGACAAGAAATACATGGATGTCTCCGCGAAGCATCTCGCGGAGCTCAGCGCCATGATCCAGTCTGCCGTAAAAGGCACACCGAGCAGCGCCCAGTACGGCGAGTTCCGTACCGAGGGAAAGATCGGCAAGACGATGGGCGTCGTCGCCGGCGGCGATTTCAAGAAGCTCGTCAACCAGAAGTACGTCGTCAAGAAGGGCTCGGTCTCAGCGGTCGGTCTGGACATCGGCCTCGGCTTCAAGGAGAAGACAAAGACACTGGGGCCTTCAGCTCGTCTACCAGGTCCACGTACCGGCTCATAACGTATTTATAGTGGGCCTCTCCGGTTCGCCGATGGACACCAAGTCTTACCAGATAGTCAAGAACGGCCAGAACGAGCAGCGCAAGGATTTCGCGTGCCCCGGCCTCTCGCACGCCGGCGCATACCCGCTCGAGATCGTCGTCTACCAGGATGAGATGGGTGTTATAAGGGTTGCGATGGTCGACACGATGTACCGCATGAAGGTCTACTTCGAGGATGCGGGCACGACCGCCTTCATGAAGAACATGAAGATGCCCGGCTCGATCGAGAAAGAGGTCGAGAAGTATATGAAGAAGCAGCTCGAAAAGTAGACTGGAGCCTTGACCAGCGCAATTCGCAAATATCCTGTTTGCGTCAGGAAATACGAAAGCCACTCCCGGCGCCGGGAGTGGCTTTTTTTGAAACGGCAGTCCCATCGTGCGTAAAAATCCTGTCATGGCAGCAGGTCTTCGCAGTATCCGCCACCGGCTCAGATGTGCATGCGGCATATACAGTACCAGACAATATGGATCCGGCCGTAACCCTAGATCTACATGCGCAGGATCATCGCTTCAACAAAATCATCCCTTCAGCAGGATCATCTTTACTTATCACCTCAGCAGGATCATCTTCCTGGTCTCCTCGAACTCCTTCGATATAAGCCTGTAGAAGTAGACGCCGCTCGCGGCGGATGATCCATCAGCTTCTTTTGCCTTTCCACTCAGTGGTATATCTGCCTGCGGGTCTTGATTCATCGACAAGAGTAGTTACGAGTCGTCCGGCCGCGTCATATATCCGGAGTGACACAGACCCGGACTCTTTTAAGCCCGAACGCAATCGTCGTCGCGGGATTGAACGGATTGGGATAGTTCTGCGCGAGGAAAGTCGCCTCCGGCAGCGGCATCGGGTCGTCGCCTGTGACCTGCTCTGCGCACAGCAGAGCGAAACCGCTCTCGTTCCCGTGTACGTCGACCGCGGCGACCTTGTAGCAGAAATCCGAGTCCCACGACCAGCCGCCGTCGAAAAGAAGTGTGTCGCATGCCTCGGCCAGCAGATTGCCGGGCGATGGGTCGAACGAGGGGCCGATGCCGCGGTATACGTTGTAGCAGTCGAGGTCCGGCTCCGTGTTCGGCGCCCAGGTCAGCTCCAGCCCCTCCGGCGTGAAACTCTGCTCGCCGGCAAGCGCCAGGGGCGGGCAGGGGGCCAGGTTGTCTACCGAGTACCCGCTGTCCGGCTGCGAGGCCCAGTAGACCATCGGATCGGCAGTCTGCGCCACGACCTGGAAGTAGTGCCAGCATTCTTCCAAGCCTACGGAATCGCAGAGTGTCGATACGGACAGCCCGTACGTGTCCTGGTAGTAGAGTTCCTGTGTGGTAACAAGTTCCCAGTACCATGGCGCGCCGTCGAGAATCTCCATCTTTACAGCGCCGATGGGAATATCGGCAGCCAGGGGGATGACGGAAGCATTGCCGGCGCCCGCCTCAAGAATCTGCCTTCCGCTGCCGGCAGCCAGAAGGGCGGCGGCGGGATCGATCGCCCTCCATATGGAATAGTGAGTCACAAGATCGCCCCGGAAGCGCTCATCCCGGCTGGCGTCCCATGACAGATAGACATAGCCGCCCTGGTCGGCCGGCACATCATTCGCCGAAGATATCGAGGGGGGCGCACTATAAAGAGATCCATCAGGCTCTACGTTGCTCACATAGACGTCGTAATCTCCCGACCGGTAGTCGTGCCATACGATATATGCTCCGCCGGCTTCGTTCGTCACTATCCTGCAATCATCCTGGTAGGCCGGGGCGCCGCAGACAAGGAGCCCCTCCATCTGCCACTGGACCGTTCCCGCTCCATCGACCCTCTGAGCGTATATGTTTTCATTCTCCGTCCAGGTCACGATCGCTCCTCCATCTTTGTCGGACACGATCCTGGGGTCGTACATGTTTTGCGGACGCGACTCGAGAAGAACCCCGTCCACCGTCCAGAGAGCAACTCCTGAACCGTTCATGCGCTGGGCATAGACATCATATATACCGTTTCTGTAATCGAGCCAGGTTACGACCATCCCCCCCTCTCCATCGAGGTCCTGATAGGAGTAGACTTGACTGCTTGCGGCGCTGCATACCGATACCCCGTTTACGGTCCATTGCGGACTACCGGATGAATCGATCCTCTGCCCGTAAATACCGTCCGTCCCGGGCCTCCCGTCCATCCATGTTATGAACGCGCCTCCGGATCCGTCGGCAATGATGCAGGGATTCCCGTCAACTGTCGTGAGAGTGGCGACAGGCATTCCGTCGGTTGTCCACTGGACGTTCCCGCTCCCGTCGACCCTCTGTGAATAGACATCGTAATTACCTGCGCGTGAGTCCATCCATGCGCAGATCATCCCCCCGCTTCCATCCGATGCCGCTCTGATCCATGTCTGGTTACTGACCGCGGTGCAGAGAGCGACTCCGTTGTGGGTCCACCATACTATCCCGCCGGCATCGATCCGCTGCGCATAGACGTCCAGATTGCTGTTTCGCCAGTCCTCCCAGACGATCAAAGCGCCGCCCGCTCCATCAGGTACTGCCTGAGGATACTGTTGATTGGAAACCAGGGTGCATATCTGAACCCCGTTGACGGTCCAGCGTGCGGTCCCGTCGTGGCCGATCCTCTGAGCGTAGATATCCCAGTCGCCATTCCTGCCGTCCCCCCACGCTACGATCACACCACCACAGCCATCTGAACATATCTGTGCATAGGCTATAGTTTGACTGGATGCTTCCGTGCACAAGGGGACGCCACGCGCGTCCCAGAGCGGGGTTCCACTCACGTTGAACCGCTGGGCATAAATATCATCACCTGTCTGATAATCTCTCCAGACCACGATCACACCTCCCATACCGTCAGGTATGGCAAGGGGATTCGATTGTGTGTTGAGTTCATTGCAGACCAATAGACCATTCTCCGGCCAGTCGGCACGCACGGATACGCTTGCCGATGCAATGACGAAAACGCCAAGCGCCGCCGCAAGGATAATGCGGTTGCCCATGAGACACCCTCCTTTTTAATGTGGGATGAGCCGCCGGGATTATATCACAGGGAAAGGAGTAAATCAATTACAGACCGGGGCCGGATAATGATGATTGACACTGACCGGACCGGCGGGCTACATGAGGATATATCCATGACGTAATCATCCACGCAGGAGGTCCGGAGTATGAAACTCTCTTGCATCGTTCTTACCTGTATTCTCGCTGCATCGGCGGCGCTGCTCTCCTGTTCGAGGTGCCCCGGCGATCCCGGTGTCTACTGCGACAAGGTGAACGGCTTCCACATCACCTTCCCGGCAGACTGGACCGTGGAGGAAGATCCGGGCGGCGGCAGGGTCGTCGCGGCTCACGCGCCGCTTGAGGAGGGCGCGGACCCCGAGATCAGGGGCACCGCGTTCGAGGTGATTATAATGCGGATGCAGAGCGACCCGGACCTGGAGAAGTTCTTCGACAGCTACAAGAAGAGGCTCCCCGAGGGAAAAGCCTACTACCAGTACGAGGACAGCGGCGAGATCAAGGTTGGCGGGCAGAAGACGATGTACATCCTGTACGTCATCGATACCGAGCCGCGCTACGAGGCGAGACTCGAGTACATGCAGAAGAGGGGATCGGCTATCTATATCTTCCGCGGGGTCACCAGGGGCGCACAGTTCAACCAGTTCCACGACCAGTTCAGGGAGATCGCCTATACCTTCAGGCTGATGTGACCACCGCACCATCAACTGATGTGATCGCCACACTATCAACTGATGTGACCACCGTACCTTCAGAACGATCTGACAACGGCACCTCCAGGCTCATGTAACTGCATATATACCATCATCTAATGATTTTTTCTGGAACACGGAGACCCATCAGGCGTATATTAATACAGAGATGGTTAAGGGCTTAACTAAATAGCCGGAAGAGGTCATTTCGATGGACACACTGAGAGAACTCGGGATCTTCGCACTGGCGAGCCGGATGAAGAGGCTTGCCGAGCGCCTCAAGGTCGAGGCGTCGAAGGTCTACCGCGACCGGGGGATCGATTTTAACGACTCCTGGTTTCTCGCCGCGTGGATGCTCTCTCAGAGGGACGGGATCACCGCCTCGGAGATGGCGGATAAACTCGGGGTCTCCCGCCCGGCTGTCAGCCAGATGGTCGCGGGGATGCACAGCAAGGGCCTTATTACTTACGAAAGGGACGCGGATGACGGAAGGCGGCGCCTGATCTCCCTTACAGCAAAAGGCAGGGAGACGGTAACGGCGCTCGAGCCGCTGTGGAAAGATGTCAGCGATGTCACTACCGGTGTCGTCGATGAGACGGGAGTCGACTTTCTCAGCGGACTCGCCGGCATCGAAGACGCCTTCGACGAAAGAAGTCTCAGTGAACGTATCGGAGAAAGGAACAGGAGATGAAAACAGAGACCGGTGATCACAATACTTTAAAAATGGCGCTCATAATAATCGTGCTGGCGGCAGTGCTGCTCGCCGCGACATTCCTCGTGTTCCTTCCCTCCGGCGCCGATGCCGCGGAACTCGACAAGGACACGAAGGCCGCGATCATCGACAGCGTCCGGTTCCACCTCGACAAGACGTACATCTTCGCCGAGACGGCCGAAAAGATGGGCAAGACCCTGTCCAAAAACCTCAAGAAGGGCAAATACGATGACCTCGACGATCTCGACGTCTTCACCAGGAGATTGACCGAGGACATGGAGGAGATCAGCCATGACCGGCACCTGTGGGTCTTCCCCGCCACCGAGGAAGATATCCGCATCGCCAGGCAGGATGAGCCGACCGACGATGACAGGGAGATGCGCATCGCGCGTGCGGCATATTCGAATTTCGGATTCGAAAGGGTCGAGCGGCTCGAAAACAACATCGGGTACCTCAAGTTCAACGGCTTCGCCGAACGCCAAATACGGCGGCGCGACGGCGGTAGCGGCGATGAACTTCCTCGCCAACTGCTACGCGGTGATCATCGACCTGCGCGAGAACGGCGGCGGCAGCCCGACGATGGTCCAGCTCATCTCGAGCTACTTCTTCGAGGAGGCTACCCATCTCAACAACTTCTACATCCGCGAGGCCGACACGATAAAGCAGTTCTGGACCCAGTCGCATATCGAGGGGCCCAGCCTCGCCGACAAACCGCTCTACATTCTCACCGCCAGGAGGACCTTCTCCGGCGCGGAGGAATTCACCTACAACATGAAGAACCTCGAACGGGCCACGATAATCGGCGAGACGACCGGCGGAGGGGCGCACCCGACCACGACTGTGGTATTCCCCGACCTCGGCGTCAAGCTCGGTGTTCCCTTCGGACGCGCGGTCAATCCGATAACGATGACCAACTGGGAAGGCACCGGAATCGAGCCTCACATCCAGGTTCCGCAGCAGGACGCGCTCGAAGTAGCGAAGTACGAAGCTCTCAAGAAGCTATACGAAGAAGCGGAGATCCCCGAACTGAAGGAAAGTCTCGGCTGGGCGCTCGAACGCTACGAAGCGATCCGCGAACCTTTCAAGATCGACGAAAAGACGATGAAGAGCTATGCCGGGAAGTACGGGCCCCGCAATATCCTGTTCGAGGACGGTCAGCTGTACTACCAGCGCGAGGAGCGCCCGAAGTTCAGGATGTACGCGATCTCAGAAACGATGTTCTGTTTCGATGAGCTCGACTTCTTCAGGCTCGAAGTGGTCGTCGGCGATGACGGGGTACCGACGATTCTGCGCGGGCACTATGACAGCGGCCGCGTGGACATCTCGGAAAGGACCGTAAAATAATAGATACGGTGGGGCGGCAGGGTGATTCTCAGTCCTTGTAGACAGCAAGCAGGTCGAGCATCACCCTGCTCCTTTTCTCATTGCCAAGGGCCTTCATCAGGATCCTGTCAAACTTGCTGCACGATTTCTCCAGATCGTTCATCCGTGTATAGACTCCGCTCCCCTTCGCCAGCCCCGCGTTGGATAGCAGGCCGCGAAGCGCCTCGAGGGCCGGATCGAATTCGCGTTCCTTGCGGACCCGCGCGATACTGAAGAGCATCTTCCAGATGTCAGGCTCGGCGATATAGAAGTCGCGACGGTCGCCCGAGATATGGACGCGGTGTATCACTCCCCAGTTCCTCAGCTCCTTTAGCGACATGCTCGCGTTGCCGCGGCTGATGTTGAGCTCCTCGGATACGGTCTCGAGGTCGACCGGCTCCTCGCAGAGCATGATGAATGCGTGAATCCTCGCCATCGATCTGTTGATCCCCCAGAGCACCCCCATCGAGCCCCATGTCTCGATGAAATGATTGTGTTCTTCCGTCATCATGTTTCAATCCTTTCTGAACGTACTATATTTTTAGCACAGTCTGAACGGATTGCAACGTTATTCGGAGGATATCTCGGGGTAGATGAAAAACGGGGGCGAAAAACGCCCCCGTTATCATAGATGTCTCTTTTCAGCGGAATGCCGCCTACGCCTCCGTCTCCGCGCCACCCTTCCTTCCGACCGGCACGACGCCGCCGAGCTCGCCGATGACGTTGACCAGCTCCGAGTCAGCAGGGACGACTATCTTCGCGTTGTTCTTCAGCGCGTTCTCCACCGTCTCGAGCTTCCTTAGGATCTGCGCGTTTCCGATGAAATACTTGTTCGCTGCCTCGTTGACGAGCCTGATCGCTTCGGCCTCTCCTTCGGCCGCGAGGATCCGTGCCTGCCTGATGCCCTCGGCCTTCTTGATCTCGGAGCGCTTCGTTCCGTCCGCCTGGCGCTCCACCGCGTTGGCGTAATCAAGCGCTGCGATCTTCTCGTTCTCCGCCTTGACGACCTTGTTCATCGTCTCCTGTACATCCTTCGGAGGATCGATCTCCTTGAGCTCGGTCCTGACTATCTCCATACCCCAGTTCTTCGTCTCGTTGGCAAGCGTTGTGAGCAGCTCGCCGTTGATCTTGTCGCGCTCGCTGTTCGCCGACTTGAGGGTCAGCGTACCGATGATGTTACGAAGCGTCGTGCGAGCGAGGTTGACTATCTGGTACTGGTAGTCGTTGACGTTGTACTGCGAGCTCTTCACGCTCTCTTCGTCATTCTTGACCTTGAAGTATACCTGGGCGTCGACTCGCGCGTTGAGGTTGTCGTTTGTGATGATCTCCTGCGGCTGGGCGTCGACCATCTGTTCGGTGACGTTGATCCTGATCATCCGCTCGATCAGGGGAAATACCCAGTGGAATCCCGGCTGAGCGAAGCGGTTGTACTTTCCGAGCCTCTCGACGAGCCCCCTGTGAGTGGGCCTGACTATCCTGATGCCTATCAGGAAGAAGAACAGGACCGCAGCTCCTATAAAAAATAACATGGCGCCCTCCTTTGTGTGTGTACGAGATTGGATTCATTCTACATACACTGAGGGGCGCCTGTATATTCAAAGTTGTCGTGTCAAAGTCGTGCGGGCCCTGAACGAAATACCGGTCGTCACTGAGCGGGTCCTGCACCGCTATTTATCACAACCAGCGAAGATCGAGCGGGCCCTGCACGACGACTTTAGCGGGGAGAGGCTTGATGAATTCCTGCCTGAGGCTGTACGTATAGGCTCCCTGCGAGGGTATAAGAAGCACATCGCCCCTGCTGATCCCCCTGCCGAAATACGAATAACCCCATACGTCATGGGGAGTGCACAGCGATCCGAAGACATGACATGGATGCTCGCGGATATCCGGGTCGGACAGGTTGATCACGGGGAAATAGTCGTGTTCGAACCTTTCCCACCCTATGGCATTAGTGCCCGCATCTGTTATCACGATGTCGGATGCCTTCACATCTACGACTGTCAGAAGGATGTGCATGTTCTGATGGCAGAGCCAGCGCCCCGGTTCGATGAAGAATCGGCAGTTAATCGACGATGGAAGCGACTTATCCAGCGCTGACGCGATCCCTACGGCAAACTCACTGATATCCGCGCTCTCCAGGATGTATCTGGACGAGGTGTCGGGCCTTTCCGGCATCAGGAGGTTACGCAACCTGCCGGGTTCTGTGCCGCCGGCGCGAAGCCACTCGCCGTGCTCGGGCCAGAACCCCCCTCCAAGATCGATGAAGCTGATCTCCCTCGAGATCATATCGGGCAGGGATTTCAGAGCCGCGCCCAGTTCACCGATAAATGATATATGCGCTTCAGGGGTAAGGTTCCAGCTCGTATGAAACTGCAATCCCTCGAACTGGATGAACGGGCTTCTGTCAACCCCGGCAAAAAACCGGGCCAGCTCCTTGAGCGGGATCCCGAACTTGCGCCAGAGACCGGTCGGATTCACGGTGAGCCGTACGCCTGCATTGACCGTTTTCCTTTTTTCCCGCGTGAGCCGGTCAAGCCGGTCGAACTCACCGAAACTGTCTATCATCAGCGTGACACGATCCGCATGATCGATCACCAGGGCCAGTTCGTCATCCGTCTTGCCCGGTCCGCTGAATATTATCGACCGCGCTCCCGCTTCTATCGCGAGTCTCAGTTCCTTTCCGCTCGAAACATCGAGGCCGGCGCCGGCGCCGGCGAGGATATCCGAGATCTCGGGCATACTGTTGCTTTTCAGGGCATAGAATATTTCGACCTCGCCCGGAAGTACTTTGAACGCTTCCCGCATTCTTTCGAACTCGTTTACCAGTCCGCCGCGATCGACGATGTAAAGAGGCGCTCCGTGTTTTTCCCGCAGATCCAGAAAGAGATCCGCCTGTGAAACGCACGACCCCACGAATCTTTCCATACGCCCCTGATCCATCGGCGGGACATCCTGCCTCAAGATCAGCCGCGCCCGTTCGAGCATATTCTTTTCTTCCGCCATCGCTGAATACCCTTACTCTATCCTGATCTCGACCGCTTCCATCAGATCCTCGATCTGATCGGATACGGCCACTCCTTGAAGCGGCCTGAAGATCACATGGCCTATGACCCATGTCCTGTAGTCTTCAGGCGGCAATCCGATCCTGTCTCCCGGTTCCCTGTACCATCCTGTCTCCAGGATCTCCTGCCGGACTCGGTCGGCCCAGAGACGGATCGCCGACAGGCGCCCCCGCCTCTTCGCGTGGATCCTGAGTCCAACGGTATGTTTCCAGTCTTTCTCAGGAACTATCCGCGGTTTTCTTCCTGCCGAGAAATCGATATGTGTCCCGAGCATATCCATGCCGCAGCTATGCTCTATTATCTGCGGCAGGCAATCGCCCCCGGGCCTCGGTGTTATCTCCAGAAAATACGGCGCTCCAGCCCTCATGATGAAATCAGCCATCCCCTGGCAGCGCTCCAGCCCCAGCACCCTGGCGGCTCTTGATACACGTCCGGCGAGATCGATCGCGTCCGCTTTTTCACGCGACATCCCCGGCACTTCATACGCCTGCGCTGTTCCGGCGGGTCCCTCTTCCATCAGATACTTTCGGGCCGTCCTTATGATCTTTGTCTCATGTTTGTCACTGATAAAATCGCAGCTGTATTCGTGCCCATCTATATATTCCTCACATAAGACAATGTTCTCGTCGACTATGCGGTCCCTGTTGAGTGTCTTGTCGGTCACTCTCCGGCGAAGACCGTCTCTTATCACACGAAACGCTTCGACTGCGTCTTCGGGCCTTTCACATACGAAAGTCAGCTCGCTTCCGCTGAGCGTGGCCGGTTTCAGGACAACGGCACGGTCCATTATCTCTATGAAAGCTCTCACGTCATCCTCGTCACGCGCCGTTATTGCCCTGGGGCACTTGATCCCATTCTCGTGCCACAGCCTCCTCGAGATGAGCTTGTCGCGAGTGTTCATCACGGCTTCCCATGTGGGAAAAGGCAGAGATAATCTCCGCGCGATATCGGCGGCGAGAAGAAGAGATTCGCAGTCAAAGCACGCTACGCCTCCGGGGCTGAGCCCCTTATCATCCATGAATCTCCGCAGTCTGGAGAATGACTCGTCCGGATCGCGGAGCGATGAGAAGACCTGGTATACTCTCGCGGGCATGGAACGTAACGAATCCGCATATATATCGAGGTCGGAAAGAAATATGGTTCTCTCCGGCATCCTCTCGCCGATCCTCTCGACATAGTCAGCTGTAGTCCCGACTACGATCACCGGATCAACATGCGATGACACTTTCGACCTTTCTCTTTTCCGAAGTCACGACTGCTGCCCCGGAAACGGCCTTTGTCGACAGGAATAAGGGACGCGGCTCGAGGTGAAAGCGTCTCTTCCATCCAAAATCCCCGCAAAGAAAGTCGATCTGATCGACCCGCAACCGGCATCCCCATTTAATATGAAAAAGGTTGATCGCTTTCGCGACCCCTCGCAGTTCCGGGTCGGTGGCCCCCGCCAGCACTGTATACCGTCCCCCGCATACTGCTCCTACGTCAACGGCGGCTCGCCTGCCCTTCAGACTTACCTTTGAGACACGCAGCATGCCTTTTTCTGATAAAAGCGAGATCAGTGACTCAAAACCATCGAGAAACCGTGGATCTTCGAAGTATGAATCGGCCCCGAAATTCGCCTTGTTCGTATCGAACATCCACTCGATGTCCCCTGAATCAACTCTGTCATACGAGTATGTGAGGTCTCCCAGAGCTTCGATCTCCCGACCGATCTTCTTCCGCGATTTGCCGGAATACGCATTCCAGTATCTTTCGAAATCGTAACCGTACTGCGGCGGACGGAAAATATATCCGGTCTCATCGACTGTGCTTCCTGGAAGCAGCCCGCCGGAATCGGCGACGAGATAGCGAAGCTTCGTGTCGCCGGGCGCGGCGTCCCAGAGCATCATTCTCACGATGTCGGAGCTGGCTGGGATCCGGTTCTGCTCGAACCATGTCCTGCCCCTCCATGTCTCACCGGGGAACTGTCCGTAGTAACCCTCCTCATCTATCCAGCTGAGTCCGATGAAACCGGCGGGTCTGCCGTTTGACTCTGCAATAATAAAATGAATCGGGCGGCCGAAGCTCTTCTGGAAGCATTCACGTACTTCCCAGCAATCGAAGACATCCTCGGCAGGCCAGAGTTCACGCCAGACCCTGCCGGCTTCTTCGAGATCGCAGCTCGTGCGTATATTCATTTCCTAGCGCCTGTAGTTGACATTCATGATGGTATGCTGCCCGCCGAAATATTTACGCGCGAACTCCCGCACCGTATCGGGGTCGTAGGATTTACAGCTGAACACGTCGAGATATACGGCATTCGACTGGTTGGCGAAATGAGCTGAGATCAGCGACGTCTCTATCAGCTGGACCATCGAGTACCCCGCGACCTTCTCATCCTCACCAAAGTGGACTACCTGTGTCTCGCCGAACCGCTTCATCTCGATGAGATCACACAACTCGGCGGTAAATCTCCTTATCAGGTCAGCGTCCCTGATAGCATCCGGATCACATCCGTAGATGTCTATGCTGGACGCGAGGCCCCAGACATCGGCCGGGGCCTCCCGGCCCTGCCCGAACCAGGTTTCATCGTTTTTCATCGGATCGATATTTCCTTTCACGATGTACGAAAGAGGCTCAGAGACTGAATCCCGGACATCCGTTGCTTCAGTCATCCCAGCCATCGCGATGTCTGTCATGTTTCTCCTTGCGCCTTTTCTTAAGCTTGCGCTTTTTCTCTTTTCTCTCGAGATATTCGTCCAGTTCGCGCTGTTCCTTGGTGGGAAGCAGTGGAATGTCGTCTGGATCGATGAAATCATCATCAGACCAGTCATCCCCGAAATCGAGATCATCGGAATCATCAGGCCTTCTTGATAAGCTATCCATAACCGTCTATCTCTGTTCCTTTCCGTTCTGAATGCCTCGCCGCATATGAAACGCGGGTCCATCTTGCGGATTGTACGATCGATTCGGGGTATACGCATATTACAAGCCATTTTCCAAGAAAACGTATCATCTCGTTATCTTATTGATTGATAAGATGTTATGCAAAATCAACCGCCCGGGTGATTCTCAATTATCTGTATATTTATACCTTTTAATTCTATTTTCATGTATAATGTTACCGTTATTCATTCCTTAATCTTCATATCAGAATCTGATATGGCTTATGAATACGATTTATTGCATATAAGGACGTATAATACAGGATATTACGATGTAATTGGCCGGCCTGGATAACAGGTATATATATACTGATTATTTCATGGAAAGGAGCTGAAATGCTGCTGAGAGTAGTAATCGCCGTCAAGACCGAAGAGCTCGACAAGAAGATACGGAAGCACCTGTCGGGGCATGACTTGACCGTTGAAAGCTTCTGGCACCTGAAGAATCCGTTCCAGAAAGCGATACGTACCAATGGCGATATAGTGATAATCAGCTCCTCGCTGATGCCGAATCCGATAGAATCATCGATTGCGATGCTGAACGATCTGCCCGAAAATCCCACGACGATCATTCTCCATGACAGCAGATCCCAGGAAGAGAACGCAAACCTGGTCGCGCAGGGCGCCGATGTGGTCCTGTACTCGAGTCTGCCGCTGAAGACCATGCTCGAGGCTATAGAGACAACGATCGAATCGCGCCGTCAGCTTACAGAAAAACCCCTTTCCGGCAAGTACCAGACGACTTATCCCAGGATCGCGGAATTCGTTTCCAACTCACCCCAGATGCAGATCTTCATGGACCTGGTCTTGAAGATCGTCCCGAGCAGCGCCCCGATACTGGCCCTGGGAGAAACTGGCGTAGGAAAGGAGCATCTCGCCAGGTTCATCCACTCACACGGGCCCCGTTCGGCCGGACCGTTTGTCGCGGTAAACTGCACCTCCCTCCCGGAGCAGCTGCTTGAAAGCGAACTGTTCGGACACGAGGAAGGAGCCTTCACCGGGGCGGTGCGCTCGAGACGCGGAGCGTTCGAAATGGCTCACGGGGGAACGATCTTCCTCGATGAGATCGGGGAACTTCCTATCCACCTCCAGGCAAAGATGCTGCGCGTTCTCCAGGATTTTGAGGTACGCCCGGTGGGCAGTGAAAAATCGATGTGGGTAGACACCAGAGTCATAGCGGCAACCAACCGTGACATCGAAAATGAGATCAGGACGGGGCTGTTCCGCAAGGATCTCTACTACAGGCTCAGCGTAATCACGCTTACCGTGCCGCCATTGAGGAACAGAAAAGAGGATATCCCTGCCCTGGCGGCCCACTACATCGACATTCTCAGCGTAAGGATGAAAAAAGACATCACGGGCATCTCCAAAGAGGTCCTTAATGCGCTGAGTAGTTACGGATGGCCTGGAAATGTGAGGGAACTGATCAATGTACTCGAGAGGGCCGTGATTCTATGTCACGGGAACGAGATCGTCCCTGCCGACCTGCCTCAGGTCATCGCGGCCGGGCAGGCTTCGGAATCGTCACTCGAAAGCCTGATACAGAACTTCGAGGACGAATGGCTTGACAGGCCGCTGCCAGAACTCAAGCGGCTCGTCATGGAGAACCTCGAACGCACATACTTCGAGAGAGTTCTGAAAGCGAGTCATGGGCGAGTGGGAGAGGCGGCGAAGATGGCTGGCATACACCCGAGAGGCCTGTTCGACAAGATGAAGCGTTACGGCCTGCGCAAGGAGGATTTCAAGCAAGCCTGACAGACGACCCTCAGACATACTCTTTCCAGCTCTTCGCCTTCAGCCTGGACGCGGCTCCGCTGCTCAGGGCTTCGGCGAACCGTTTCGCAAGCTGGCGGTTTGTGATAAGCGGCACGTCGAAATCGACCGCGGCGCGCCTGATGAGATAATCGTTGTCCAGTTCGTCGCGCTCATTGTTCTTGGGGATGTTGATGACGAGATCGATTTCCCCCGCGGCGATATACTCGATCGCTCCCGGCTTCTTCTTCGACAGGGGCCAGCGCAGGATCTCCGCCTCGATCCCGTTTTTATCGAGGAACTCGGCCGTACCGCGGGTCGCGTACAGCTTCAGGCCTGCATCGGCGAAGACCTTGACGCTTCCGAGCATGTACGCCTTGGTGTCGATAGGCCCTGCCGACACGAGCACCGATCTCTCCGGTATCCTGAATCCCACCGACAGGAGGCTCTTGAGGAAGGCTTCGTTGAAATCGTCGCCGAGGCAGGCGACCTCACCGGTCGATGTCATCTCGACATCAGTGACGGGGTCGGAGCCTTTCAGCCTTGTGAACGAAAACTGCGGGGCCTTCACTCCGACGTAGTCGAGGTCGAACGACGACCTGTCGATACCGGGCAACTTCTCGCCCATGATGATCCTCGTCGCCAGGTCGATAAAGTTCATCCTGAAGACCTTAGATACGAAGGGGAACGACCTCGAAGCGCGCAGATTGCATTCGATCACGCTGACGTCGTTGTTCACGGCGAGGAACTGTATGTTGAACGGGCCTGTGATATTCAGGGCCCGGGCGATCTTGCGGGCGATCGTCTTGATCTTTCTCATCGTCTCGAGGTAGGTCCTCTGCGGCGGCAGCACGAGGGTTGCGTCCCCCGAGTGAACGCCGGCATTCTCGACATGCTCCGATATCGCATAACAGTAAAGCTCGCCATCCATCCCGACGGCGTCTATATCGATCTCTTTCGCCCCCGTCATGAATTTTGTGATGACGACGGGATGGTCCCTGCCCAGGTCCGAAGCCTTCTCGAGATAGTCGGCCAGCTCGTCCCTGTTGAGCGCGACACTCATAGCGGCGCCGCTGAGAACGAAGCTCGGCCGGATCAGCACCGGGTACCCGATCCTGTCCGCGAACTCCTCGACCTCTTCGAGGCTGGTGAGCTCCTTCCACGGAGGCTGTACGATCCCGAGCTCGTCGAGCAGGCGCGAGAAGACATGCCTGTTCTCTGCCCGGTTGATGTCCCCGGGCGAGGTGCCGCGAACAGCCACTCCCGCTTCAGACAGGGCCGCAGCCATGTTGTTGGGGATCTGCCCTCCCATCGAAACGATCACGCCGGCGGGCGATTCCTTCTCGCAGATGTCGAGGACCCGCTCAAGCGTGAGCTCCTCGAAATAGAGCCTGTCGCATATATCGTAATCGGTGCTGACCGTCTCGGGATTGCAGTTGATCATGACCGTGCTGTAGCCGAGATCGGCCAGGGTGAGGATCGAGTTGACGCAGCACCAGTCGAACTCGACAGACGATCCGATCCTGTACGGCCCTCCGCCGATCACTGCCACGCTGTTTTTCGACGTGAGCTCGATGTCGTCATCCGTGCCGTTATATGTGAGGTATAGGTAATTCGTCTGCGCCGGGTACTCGGCGGCGAGCGTATCAATCTGTTTGATCACCGGCTCAATCGAGAGACTCTTTCTCTTCTCCCGCACTTCGGCCCCGGAGCATCCGGTCAGTCCGGCTATCTGGAGATCGGAAAAGCCCTTTTTCTTCGCCCGGCGGAGCAGTTCCTCATCCATATCATCGATGACGACGCCGGAAAACTCGCGCTCCACATCCACGATGTTCCGGATCTTGTGAAGGAACCACCTGTTAACACCGGTCAGGCCGGCGATCTCGTCGACGGAGCGGCCCCGACGCATCGCCTCGGCGATCGCGAAGAGCCTCTTGTCGGTCGGTTTCTCGAGTTCGCCGTCAATATCGTCGAAATAATCCCTGAATCCATTCAGTCCCGCCACTCCCACATCGAGCATCCGGATCGCCTTCTGCAGGACCTCCTCGAAACTCCTCCCCATCGCCATTACCTCGCCGACCGATTTCATCTCGGAGCCGAGCGACTCGCTTACGTTCTTGAACTTCTGCAGGTCCCAGCGGGGATATTTCAGGACTATATAGTCAAGAGCCGGTTCGAAGCATGCCGATGTGCTTCTCGTCACGGCGTTCTCAAGCTCTGTCAGGCTGCGCCCCAGCGCTAGCTTCGCCGCGATAGCGGCGAGCGGGTAGCCGGTAGCCTTCGACGCTAGAGCGGAACTGCGGCTCAACCTCGCGTTGACCTCTATTATGCGATAATCCTCCGAGTGAGGGTCGAGGGCATACTGTATGTTGCACTCGCCGACGATCCCGAGGTGCCTTATCGTTTCAATCGCTATCTTGCGCAGATTGAAATATTCCCGGGCGCTGAGAGTCTGCATCGGGGCTACGACGATGCTCTCCCCGGTGTGGATCCCCATCGGATCGATGTTCTCCATCGTGCAGACGACGATGCAGTTGTCGTCCTCATCGCGCACGACCTCGTACTCGATCTCTTTCCACCCCTTGAGGTATTCCTCTACCAGGACCTGGTCGGTGTGCGACAGGGCCTTGGTCACCAGGCGGATCAGGTCTTTCTCGTCGCGGGCGATCCCCGATCCGAGGCCGCCGAGCGCGTACGCGATCCGGCACATCACCGGATAGCCGACCTCACGGGCCGCCGCGACCGCCTCATCGACACTCGATACAGCCTTCCCGTAAGGAGTCTTCAGGCCTATCTCGTTCAGCTTGCCGGTGAACAGTTCCCTGTCCTCGGTGTTGAGTATCGCCTCGACCGGCGTCCCCAGCACACGCACGCCGTGGCGCTCGAGGGCCCCGTTACCGGCGAGCTCGACACCTACGTTGAGGGCCGTCTGCCCCCCGAATCCGAGGAGGATTCCGTCGGGTCTTTCTTTCTCGATGACTCTCTCGGCGAACTCAGCCGTGATGGGAAGAAAATAGACCTCGTCGGCTAGCTGCTCCGATGTCTGTATAGTGGCGATGTTCGGATTGATAAGGATCGTCCTGACGCCCTCCTCCTTCAGCGCCTTTATCGCCTGGCTGCCCGAGTAGTCGAACTCGCCCGCCTGGCCGATACGTATAGCGCCCGAACCGAGTATCAGGACCGTCTTAACCTGCTTTTCCCGTGCAGCGATCATAGCGCCCTCACGAACATGTCGAAGATAAAGTCCGTATCGTCCGGCCCCGGCGACGCTTCGGGGTGGAACTGCACGCCGAAGAACGGTTTCGAGATATGCACCAGCCCCTCGTTCGTCCCGTCGTTGCTGTTGATGAACCACTCCCGCCAGTCCTGCGGGATCGTGCGCGTGTCAACGGCATACCCGTGGTTCTGCGAGGTGATGCGGCACCGCCTCGTGCCCGACTCGACGCAGGGCTGGTTCTGGCCTCTGTGCCCGTACCTCAGCTTGTATGTATCGGCCCCCGCGGCCAGCGCCATGATCTGCGATCCGAGACAGATCCCCAGCACGGGGATATCGCCGCCGAGGAGTTCCCTCGCGCGGTCGATCGTCTCGACGCACATCTTCGGATCACCGGGGCCGTTGGAGAGGACGAACCCGTCCGCCTCCTCTTCATCGAAAGGATGATCCCAAGGCACCCTGAGGACAGTGATATCTCTTTTGAGGAATGAGCGGACGATATTGTTCTTCGTGCCGCAGTCGACGAGCACCACCCTGCGCGGCCCCCGCCTGTAGAGGACCGGTTCGCCGACGCTCACCTCGGCGACGAGGTTTCGCGTATTCGGATCGTCGAAGGGGATGTCAGCTGAACCTGGATCATCAGCCGGAACGATCTTCCCCGGCACGGTCCCGCG
Organism: Candidatus Krumholzibacteriia bacterium; assembly: GCA_963836185.1. GTDB lineage: Bacteria > Krumholzibacteriota > Krumholzibacteriia > Krumholzibacteriales > Krumholzibacteriaceae > JAUWCL01. The sequence goes on along the minus strand of CAWIIQ010000001.1, from coordinate 507,066 downwards.
TTCCCGCAGGAGCCTGGTAAGCGCTCGCGTATCGATACCGCTTATCCCGGGGATCCTCTCCTCCGAAAGCCATTCGGAAAGTGACTTCACCGCGTTCCAGTGCGAGTACTCTGTCGAATGTTCGGCCACAACGAGCCCGCTCGCCTGTATACGCGCCGATTCGAAATACTTCCGCATGCCGTCGGCGGCCTCATCGCCCGGAACTCCGTAGTTACCGACGAGTGGATATGTCATTACGAGAATCTGTCCGCGGTATGAAGGATCTGTGAGGCTTTCGGGGTAGCCGACCATCCCGGTATTGAAAACTACTTCCCCGCTGACGGCTTTTTGAGCGCCGAATGATTCACCGTTGAACTGGGTTCCATCCGCGAGGACTAATCTGATCCGGCCCATCTACCTCCCGTTTCGACACAAACTGGTGGGACAATAGGCACAAGGGCGCCCCCTTGCAAGCACTAAAATGTAACCGGTTACCTGGACTGAAGTTGAATGAATCCGAAACCCTACCCGTCGCCGAACTTGTCCTCGCAGCTGTTGATCCTGGACGAGACGCGGCTGAAAAGGGACCTGTCATCGAGGCCTTTCTCCATCTTTGTTATCGCCTCGAGAAGTTCCGGATGTGATTCGGATATAAGCTCGGATGTAGCTTCCCCGACAGCCTGCCAGATCGCCTTCAACTCGGTGACCGTCTCCTCCCCGTCGTCGGTCAGCGACACACACTTCTGCCCCGGCTCCTCCGGATCGCTCTCCAGCCTGACGAGCCCATGTGTGACCATCTCCTCTATCATCCTGGTGATCCGCGGCCGAGCGACGCCGAGCTGCGAGGCCATGTCGGCCACCGTCATGCTGGACTGGTCCGCCAGCATGTACCCAACGAGGAACCAGTGATCGTCGAAATCCATCCCGCACGAATGGTAGACCGTCGAGACCTCTGACTTGAGCCTCTCGGAGAGACGCATCAGCCTGCTCGCGAACGCGAACGCTCCCATTTCCGTGATCAGGTTCATTTCATCACCGCCTGGATTGTTTCTATTTCGGGAAGTGCCGCTTATCTATAAGATAATCGAAAAAGGTGCCAGCATCAACTCAATTACCCATTGAATCAGTCAGACTGTCCATGTAGTATCCTCTTCAGATCATGCTCTCTTATATCAGAACTCTCTTAAGGCTCGAAGGCCTGCCGCGAGGCATGCAGGTGACTATCTACGCCCTGGCCGGAATCTCCATAGGTATGGCTGCCCTGCTTATCCGCTCCTCACGCGCGATGTCGTACCTCAACAAGGAACCGGAGACCTGCGCCAACTGCCACGTGATGACCGACGCCTACGCGAGCTGGCAGCGGGGCAGCCACGGCACGGCGGCCGTATGCACAGACTGTCATCTCCCCCATCAGAATATCGTCGCGATGAACCGCTTCAAGGCAACCGACGGGATGAAGCACTCTGCGATCTTCACAGCAGGCGCCGAACCGCAGGTCATCGAGCTCTCGCATGAAGCCATCCCCGTCATACAGCAGAACTGCCTGCGCTGTCACGGCAGCTCGTTCTCGATGATCCGGCTCGCCGGGTCCGGGGAACGGACCTGCTGGGACTGCCATACGAATATACATATACAAGTAAAGAGCCTGTCGTCGTCCGATGCCGTGCTGAGGCCGAAATTACCCCCGGCCGGCATAAGCCGAAAAAGAAAGGGATCGAATCGATGAGCGACAAATCCAGCCCGAAACTCCCCCTCTGGGCGGGGACACTTATCATCGTACTGCTCGCCGTGGTCGTCGTGCTTCTCGGCATCCTCGGCTTCTCTATAATGGAGCACCGCTGGGAGGCGCAGCGCCCCGCGATAGCCGTCGTCCCGCTCGACGAGTGGGAGACGGACAACGCCGTGTGGGGAGAGAACTACCCCAGTGAGTACGATTCGTGGCTGAGGACTCAGATCGACGATACAGAGACAAAATTCGGCGGGGCATACCCGCGCGACTACCTCGAGGACGATCCCTTACAGGTGATCCTCTTTGCCGGGTACGGATTCAGTAAGGATTACCTCCAGGCCAGGGGCCATTACCACGCGATCGACGATGTTACGAACACGAAACGGATCAAGACCCCTTTCAACGAAGCGACATGCTGGACCTGCAAGAGCCCCGATGTCCCACGGATGATGGAGAAGATGGGCATCAGGGAGTTCTACGCCTCGAACTTCCATGACCTCAAGGACGAGATCGTCAATCCTATCGGCTGCCGCGACTGCCACGATCCCGAGACGATGGGCCTTATCATCACCCGGCCCGCGCTGAGGGAGGCGTTCGCCGCGGCGGGACAGGACATAGACGACGCGACCCACCAGGAGATGCGTTCGCTCGTCTGCGCGCAGTGCCACGTCGAGTACTACTTTCTCAATGATGAAGCGGAGGGAAAGAAGGCCTATCTGACCTTCCCGTGGGAAAAGGGGAAGACGGTCGACGACATGATCGAGTACTACGACGAATACGCTTTCCACGACTGGGTCCACCCCGTATCTGGCACGCCGATCATCAAGTCGCAGCACCCCGACTACGAGATGTTCTCGATGGGTATCCACGCATACAGGAACGTCTCGTGCGCCGACTGCCACATGCCTTACGTTGCCGAAGGCGGCGTCAAGCACTCCGACCACCACGCTCAGAGCCCGCTGCTGAACATCGCAAACAGCTGCGCGGTCTGCCACCGCTGGACAGAAGAAGAGGTCAAGAGCCGCGTCGAGGAGATCCAGACGAGGTGCTTCAACGCGAGGATGGCAGCGGAGGACGCGCTCGTAAGGGCCCACTTCGACGTCGCGGCAGCTGTCCAGGCAGGTGCGACCGACGATGAGCTTTACGGCATCAGGCAGATGCTCCGCCACGCCCAGTTCAGGTGGGACTACTGCTCCTCGAACAACGGGATGGGCTTCCACGCCCCGCAGGAATACCTGCGGATAGTCGGCGAGTCGGCAGTTGAAGCCCACAAGGTCCGCCTCGAAGTCGCGCGGATGTTCGCCGCGAAGGGTATCACCGGCCTGCCGGACTACCCGGACGTGACGACCAGGGACAAGGCGTGGGAGATAGCGAAGGGATTTGTCGACGGAAAGGGTGTCAAGCTGGTCAGGTAGAGCCGGATCCCGGGCTACTGGTCGGCGGACGGGTACAACCCCAGCCTTTTCTGGAGGTCCTCATATCTCGGATCGTCGCGGAGGCGATCGTAAATAGGGAGAGACGTTACTCGAGTCACCCACATACTCTTCTCTTCGTACATCTTCTCCAGAATCCTGAACATCAGGTCGTTATCGCCGTGGTGCATGTAGTATTGAGCTGCAGCTGATGGATTCTCTTTTTCAATAGTATCGATATCCACGACACTGAGGACCTCGTTCCAGAGACGCTCCGCCTCCTCGATGTCCCCGGCATCGGAATGAAACATACCAAGCTGCCATAGGTATTCCAGTCTTTCCCTCTCGATCACAGCTTCACTGCTGTCTTTCAGTTCTTCTTTCTGAAGATTCCATATCCTTTCATGTACCTCGATAGCCTCATCGCAAAGCCTGTTTGAGCGATAGACAGCTCGCGTCCACGCCAGAACTTCTATCTCATCTATCTTCTCAGGATGCATCTCTCTGATCTTCCTTAGCTGGGATATGGCCGCTTCGACTCTCCCGGCAAAGGAGAGCGGTTGATGAGCGGCCATACCGAGCATATATGAGGCCGGATCGAGCCTGACGGACTGCACGGCGGCATCTGCGGACTCGTCGAACCTTCTCCAGGCCTGCAGATAGTACGAGTAGATCATATACCCGTACGCATTCGATGGATTGAGCTCGAAAGCCTTCTGGAAATCATCCCTGGCGCCATCCTGATCCCAGACATGTTCCCACAGTATATGGGCCCTGGTAAAATATGCCTCTCCCAGCGCATCGTCCAGTTCGAGTGCCCGATTTACAGCTTCGAGAGCATTTTCCACCGCGCCGGGATATGGAGTGTTGGCGTGGGAGAGCCTGATGTAAGCCTCAGCCAGACCTGCCCATCCCTTGGCAAACGTCGAGTCGATCTCAACCGATGTCCTGAAATACTCGAGTGCCTGCTCAGCTCTTTTTCTCTCTTCGGTTCCCTCTCCGGCATTAATGAATGTACCGAGCAGGTAGATCCCTCTTCCGTATGCTTCATTTGCTTCAGGATCCACATCACGGCGGGCTGCCATCGCGGCTGCTGCCTCCGGACTGATCATGGCACCGAGCTTTTTCGCGAAATCCATCGCTATATCGCTGTAAAGAGTGAAGTTCGCCGTCAGGGTCCGCTTGTACTGCTCGTTCCAGATCTGACGTTCAGGATCTGTCTCGACAAGCCGCAGCGAAAGAGTCATATGTGTGCCATCTGTCAGAAGTTCTCCTTCAACTACCGCATCCACTCCCAGTTCATCGGCTATCTCATCGGTCGACTTGTCTGAGTCCCTGTATGTCATCGAAGTCCGGTGGCTGGTCCACCGGATAGACTTGATCTGACCGAGTTCGTTGATCAGAACGCCGGTCATCTGGTCGGCAAAGCCACCCGCCTCATTTTCTCCCGACAGATCGATGATGGGAAGCACCGCTATCGACTCGATACTCTGCCCCGGCTTGAGAAACCAGTACCCTAACACGGCAGCGACAATCACCACGATCGTGATGATACTCGCGGGTATGCGACGGTCGATACGTCTCCCATGACGCGCCGGACGGTCTCTTTACTGCCGGAACACTCCTGCCGCCGCGTACTGCTTCCAGCGCTTAACCATCTCGCCTATCGACTGGAACCGTTCGCCAGGTTCCTTCGCCAGCGCGGTGCTTATTATCTCGAGGAGCTCAGCGGGACATCCGGGACAGGCCTCAGCGAGGAGCTCGGGCTCCTCGTTCATTATAGAGTAGATCACCGCCGCGTCGACTTCACCGCGGAACGGCATGCTGCCGGTCAGCATCTCGTAGAGCACGACGCCCAGCGCCCAGATATCGGAACGGTGGTCGACATCGTCCCCCCTCGCCTGCTCGGGTGACATGTAGCCTGCAGTTCCCATCGTCGTGCCGACCACAGTCATCTTCGTCATCGAACCGAGCTTCGCCAGGCCGAAGTCTACGATCTTCACATGGCCGTCTTCTGTCAGCAGGATGTTCCCCGGCTTTATGTCGCGGTGTACGATATCGCTCTTGTGAGCCCTGGCAAGGCCCTTGCCGGCCTGTATCGCTATGTCGAGCGCGTCATCAACGGACAGCGGCCCCTCCTTGAGCCTCCCCGCCAGGCCGGCCCCTTCGATGCAGGGCATAACGATGAAGATATGCCCATCGTCCTCGCCGATCTCGTGGACGGTGCAGATATTGGGATGATTGAGGGCTGCGGCGGCCTGCGCCTCGCGAACGAATCGCTTGCGTGTTTCATCGTCGGAAGTAAGACCTGCCGGCAGAAACTTCAGCGCGACCTTGCGTTTGAGAACGGTATCGTAAGCCTCGTATACGACGCCCATCCCGCCTTCGCCGAGTTTCCCGGTTATCTCGTAATGTGAGACTTTTTTGCCGATCATACGGCAGGTTCCTTTTTGATTATTTTCTGTTGTCCCTGATGCCCTTACTTACCTATATCACAGAGAACCAGGCTCCGCAAGCAGACAGAACACAGTCGTTCGGTAAGGCATTGACGACCCGTTCAACATTTACCTTCCTGGAAATATCTGCTATATTATATCCAGCCGGACCGCGATAACCCGACTACAACAGACTACACCATGACGCCGTCAATGGAGTCTCGCATGTCTGCCCGTAGTAAGAACGAAATGCCCGGACGCTGGACAGGCGTCAGGCCAGCCTCCGCGTCAAGATTCCTTATCACAGCCTGCCTTGCGGTCATCATACTCTTTCCCGCAACCAGCCTGGAAGCTGAGCGCCGCGACCCCTGGCCCGAGACAAAGAACACCGGCCCGGTCCGCACTATCAACCTTGACGGGACATACGTTCACAACATCGGAGAGCTCCAGATGAACGTCACCAACTGGGGGTTCTTCGGCTCACTGCCGGGCAGCCGCTACCCGATGTCAGAGTCTCCATCCGCCCAGTACCCCGCGGGATCCGGCGTAGAATTCCTCTACGCCGCGGGGATATGGGTCGGAGCGCTCAAGAACGGCCAGCCTGTAGTCTCGACGGGTTACCCGGAGACCGAGTTCTATCCCACTAATGATCCCCGGGATGTGATCTACCGGGCGGCGGAAGGCGACCCGGGAGGCATGCGGTTCCCGAACTGGCCCGACGACGACGGCGACGGCCTGATCGACGAGGACTGGCTCAACGGCATGGACGATGACGGCGACGGCCTGATCGACGAGGATTTTGCCGCCAGTGGAAACCAGATGTTCTCCTGCTGGTATACCGATGACCAGGCAGTCGCCTCCACCATATACCCCGAGCACGAGCCGATGGGATTGATGGTAAGGCAGGAGACATACCAGTGGGGGGGCGATTACCTCGGAAACTTCGTCGCCGTAAGCTACGTCATCAAGAACATCGGAGACAGCTATCTGCAGGACGTCTATGTCGGCCTTTACGCCGACCTGGATGCCGGCCCCCGCCAGTACGACAGTTACTACCTCGACGACATGCTCGGAACGTGGAGGGGCGTCGGCTGCGCGCGAAAAGGAGGGTACGAGGTCCCGGTCAAGATAAACCTCATCTACGTCTATGACGATGACGGCGACAACGGTTTGACGGACGGCTATTTCGGCATTGTGCTTGTCGAAGATCCACAGGCAGCCTACTACGGCTTCACTCCGGGCAAACTGGCCGAGGTGGGCACCAGAAAGGTGAGGCACTTCAGGGGGCTGCTCCCCTTTGAAAGCGGAGGAGAGCCTACAAACGACTACGAGCGCTACCAGGTGATGAGCGACTGGAACAGCCCCGAGGACACGGCGACACCTGGTGATTACAGGCTTCTTTTTTCATACTTCGTCGTCCCCGAGCTGGAACCGGGAGATGAGTTCAAGTTCAAGTTGGCATTCGTAGGGGGCGAGAAGATGTCCGGCCTGATCAAGAATGCCGCAGCCGCGGTAGCGGCTTACCAGGGCCTCTATGCCGACGCCGACCGGAACCCCGAGACAGGGGTCGATGGTCGGGAACGGGTCGTATGGGGACCGATCGAGATGTTGAGGCCCGACCCCTGCAACCATCCTGAATGGGTGATCGACCTTCCAGGAAAGGACTCATGCTACGTCAACGCTGACTGCAGAGAGGAACAATGGATTTTCGGGTATTTAGGATGCTACAAGAAGTGGGATGCGGACCTGCGGTTCTACATGACGGGAGTCGACGGCAAGGAAAGCCATGTCCCGTGGGTTGTGAGCTCGGCTCCTGTGCCCCCGAACATGAGACTTGTTCCCGGAGACGGACTGGTCTCTGTGTTGTGGGATGATCTCAGCGAAGTGATCCCTGACCAGTTCACCCTTTTGCAGGATTTCGAGGGTTACCTGGTATACCGTGCGGACGACTGGCACAGGCCCTTCGGCACATCGGAGGCGAGTGGCCCTGCCAGGAAGCTCTGGACCCTTCTCGAAAGCAGAGACATCGTCAACGATGTCCCGCCCAACGATGCATTCAAGATGCCGTTCGAGGAGGGGGGATGGGAATACGAGCCGCTCAACTACCTCAGGGACCGGCAGAAGTATCTGGACATGTTCGAGGCCAGCGTCAGGTACGCTCCCCTTGATACGGTACCCTGCCCACCCGGCCTGGAAGAGGAAGAGTGCGACACCCTCGAGGCGATGGCCAGGCGCAGCCTGGGATTCGAGGGCGGCAGAAGCTATTACAGGTACTTCGACAGGATGGCCAAGAACGGGCTGCCCTACTTCTACTCGGTCGTCGCCTTCGACCACCGGGAGCTGATGAAGGGTCGGATGGAGCCGGGATTGTACGATTCGCCGATGTCAAACTTCCAGTACATCGAAGCGAGATCGGACGCGCAGGAACCAGGCGGATTTGAAAGCAAAGAGATCTACGTCGTGCCGAATCCCGTCACTTCGGACAGCATGGACCCGTGGAGGCTTGAACCGAACAACGCCGATCCAACGGGGCTCAAGTGCGAGTTCAGAAATCTCCCCCGGTGCCGGAGTACGGTAAGGATATTCACCGTCTCGGGCGATCTCGTCCAGTCGCTCTATCATGATGGAAGCAATGGAGACGGCACCCTGCGATGGGACCTTCTATCAAGGAACGGCCAGGACGTCACGAGCGGAGTATACATATACGCGGTCGACCCCTCGGACGGGCAGTTCAAGCGAACGATAGGGAAATTCGTGATCATCAGGTGACCATTCGTATCTTTTCCTCGAAATATTTTGAACTCGACGCTCCCGATAGGTTAGAGTCTGACGGTCCGGATATCCAGACCCTGCACCCCGATAAAGGATGAAATGATGAAATTTCCCATGAATCGAGTATCACTCACCTGCCTGTTCACGGCGATCGTACTGCTCGCCCTCCAGTCAGTACCGACAGGCGCCTGCACGATAGTAGTCGCTGGAAAGAAGGCGACGGTCGACGGCTCGGTCATCACATCGCACACCGATGCCTGCGAAGACTCGCGCCTCTTCTACGTCCCGGCGCAGAAGTTCAAGAAGGGGAGCCTCGCCCCCGTCTACTGGGGGCTGCAGGACCCGGCGATCGCGCACGGCGAATGGGAGGTCATCGGCCACATCCCGCAGGTGGAGAAGACTTTCGCATACTTCCACTCCGGATACTCGCACATGAACGAGAAGCAACTCGCGATCGGCGAGAGCACTCAGGCCCAGCGCAGCGAGCTCGGCGTCGACCGCGAGACGGGCGGGCAGATAATAACGGTAGAGCAGGCGATGATCTTCGCCCTGCAGAGATGCGAGACGGCCATCGATGCCGTCCTGCTGATCACATCGCTTGTCGATGAGTACGGCTTCCTTCCCTCCTGCGGCCCCTCGTCGGAGACGATCGCTATCGCCGACCCCGACGAGGCCTGGATACTCGAGCTCTTCAGCATCGGCCCCGGCTGGGAGCCCGGCAGCGGCGAGCCCGGGGCGCTTTGGGCGGCCCGCCGCGTTCCCGACGACCACGTCACGATGATACCCAACTGGTCGGTCATCAGGGAGATCGACCTGACGCAGCCCGAGTGGTTCATGGCCTCAGAGAACTACATGCAGGTCGCGATCGACCACGGCTGGTACGACCCCGACAGCGGCGCACCGTTCATATGGCAGGATGCTTACACACCGACACCGCGCGAATGGGCGACGAGCCGCTTCTGGCTCTTCTACTCGACCTTCTGCCCGTCGCTGAAGGAATGGCCCGACCGGACACTCGAGAGCCTGTTCGAGAAGAACGACTCGTACCACCAGTACGTCGAGCCCCTCTCGATCTACCCCTTCTCCGCTGTGCCCGACACCCTTATCTCGGTCCAGGACGTGATGGCATTCCAGCGCTCGACCTTCGAGGGGACGATATACGACATGACGGCCGACCACGACTGGCTCATCCCCGACGGCGAGGGCGGATTCGTGAAGAGCCCGCTGACGACACCCTTCCCCACTCCCGACATGCGGCACCTGCTCGACATCGACTTTCGGCGCAACGTCGCGAAGGGCGGTTACGGGATGGTCGCCCAACTCCGCGGCTGGCTCCCCGACCCGGTCGGCGGCATCTACTGGTACTTCGTAGACAACCAGCACGTCGGTTCGTACGTTCCCATCTACGCCGGCGTGAAGAAGATCCATCCGGCGTGGAACACGTACGATCCGGAGATGTACTCGGAGGACTCGCACCGCTGGGCGGTAGATTTTGTCGACAACCTCCTCTACCTCAAGTGGCAGGCGGCGATCGAGGACGTACGTGGGGTCCGCGACCCGGTCGAGGTCCGTTATTTCGATGAGATCGCGGCGATAGACGAGAAGGGTGCGGCGCTCTTTGAGAAGAGCCCGAAGAAGGCTCAGAAATATCTCACAGAGCTGACATGGGATCGCATGGAAGAGATGCACGGGATATACTCGCAGCTTCGCGACCAGCTGATCACGAAGTACACGAACAATCACGTGCGGCCTTAGGCGCCTGCCTATTCCCAGGGCACCTCGGGGCACCAGGCTCCTGCTTCCTCTCCGTCTTCACCATCGATGCCGGCTATATCACCCGCATCGGGGACGGACAGGGCCACCCCGTCGAAATTGATCGCGTTGTCCTGCATCCAGATATTGTTCTCGGATGCGTAGAGGCAAGCGCCCAGGTCATATCCCTCGGGCGGCTCCTGGAACGAGATGCCGATCGAATTGCCGATCAGTTCGATATCGATCACCCGCAGTGTCGAATGGAACATGTGAAGGCCGGCGGTCGAGTTGCTTGTGACGAAATGCTGCAGTTCGATCGCGCACTCGCGAAAAGCTACAAGGTTGAATCCACCCTGATCATCCGCTCTCTCCGTCCCGTCGATCCTCCCGTAACGCAGGTGCGCGCTGGACCCATCGAGAAGGAGCACGCCGATGTACTCATTTTCGAGGATATCGAAATCCTCCATCTGCAGTTTCGCGCCAGCCGACGCCTCGACACACCCTGTTCCGCTGACGTCGTTGTTTTCCGCGGCATATTCAGCCGACGACGGATGCACCTGGTTGTAAGTCGCCTGCAGATCGCTGCAGGTCGCCCGGGTCCCTTCGCCCGTAAGGAGAAGTGCCTGCCCTTCGTTCGACCGGAAAACGCAGCGTGTGATCAGTGCCGCCGCTCCTCCTGAGAGAAAGACTCCCCTGCCGCTCGACCTGTCGGCGCCGCTGCGCTGCGTACTGACGATCCGGCAGTTATTCATCTCGAGCGTTCCTCCGTCCTGACGGACCCCCACACCCTGCGCCTCACGTATCTCGATATTCTCGATCGTCAACGCGAGACCCGCCCCATCGATCGTACCCCGGATCTTCGGGATGTTCTCGTCGCCTATCAGGTCGGTAGAACGCGTTATTATCAGATCTCCCTCATATACTCCAAAGGCGAGAACAACTCTCACCTTCATCGCACCGAGTGCCTCCGCGCTCTCGAATGCCTCCTGGATCGAAGAGAGAGGGTTCTCTTCCGTTCCATCTCCCCCCGGCCCAGCTGTGGCAGAGACATGGTATGTGACCATGGGCGGACGGGCAACTGGCCTGTCTGCAACGGTGATATCACTTCCAGGATGCAGAACGGGATAGGCTATACTGACATCCTTCAATGTGCCCGTTGCTGTCACAGGCGCGGAGAGACCGGCAGCAGGAATATCCTCTATGATGGTCACGGTGTAACCGTTATCTGTCGCGGCGACTTCGATCCAGGATCCATGCCCGCCGGTATCCAGGCTGACCGTTATCCGTTCATCGTCCCGGAAAAGAACGGCCGCTCCGGCCTCTTCAAGCTCACCGGCATAGACTTCGATCAGATCCGCCGGCGAGACCGCCTTGTCTCCCTGGACCGCGCGAAATTCGACCCGCCTTCTCGATCCGGCCCGGTCCACCGTGCCGTCCTCCGTCCGGAATCCGTATCCACCCTCCCTGGACAGTTCATCGCTCCAGACTATATATCCTTCGACCTGCCGCACTACGTGCCGGACATCTTTCGATGAGACAGCCTTTATTTCCTGTTTCTTTAAAGCAGTCTGTGCGGAAGTTCCACAGACCGGGAGAGCGATGATCAGGACCGCTATGAGGATGAACAATCCGATCCTTACGCTGACATGATGGTCTCTCTTTTCCATGATAACCCCCTGACAACAGCATAGCTGAAAATGGCCGATATGCAACCGTGATCTGTTGCGGGGAGGCTCATTCAGGCGAATATCTGTGAGTGCCTCTATCGCAGGAGCACCATCTTGATACTGCAAGACAGCTCTCTTGCCTCGAGGCGGCAGAAGTAGATGCCGCTTGCCGCCATCCTTCCGAAGTCATCCGTACCGTTCCACTCCTCGGCATGGTCGCCGGCAGGCATCTCACCGTTAACGAGTGTCCTGACGAGTCTCCCGCCAGTGTCGTAGATCCTGATAAGGACATGCCCATGCTCTTTCAGCCCGAACCTGATCTCGGTGACAGGATTGAACGGGTTGGGATAATTTCGGCCGAGATAATCGTCATGCTCTGCCGGCTGCGGGTCCGGATCTTCCCCGGGATCCGGCGGAATGATGTCACATACCGAGTATCCGCTGTCGGGTGCTGAGTCGAAATATATCTCCGGCGTCTCAGTGAGCGCCCTCACGAAGAAGACCGACCAGAAGACGCCGCTCGAAGCGCTCGAATCCGCAAGTGTCGGAAGGATCGTCGCGTACGTCTCCTCGCAGCACGCGGGAACGGTGCCGAGATAATCCCAGTCGCCGGGAGGATACATCGGTACGGGGCCGGGAACGGCCGCGGCCGCGACATCGATCCATGCAGGCAGCGTATCGATCCTGCGCCACAGCGCGTAACCTGTGACAGGCTCCGGACTACCGGGCCCGTCCAGGGCTGACGCCTCCCACTTCATCCTCACCTGGCGCCCCTCGTCATTACCGACATCCTCGACGAATATGATGTGCGGAGCCGCTTCCGGCGGAGGCGGGGGCGGCGGCGCCGATCCGGTCCCCGAGGCCCATACGTCGTAGACCCTGCTCCCTTCGTTATATGGATTTATCTGTATATGATACGGCCCTCCTGTCGTTCTGTGTTCGACCGACGACCAGACCGGGGCCGAGAAATCTGAAAGGGGCGAGGACCAGCCGGCAACATCGTCGATCGCCAGCATGACCGTGCCCTCCGAATCACCGAGCTCGATCTTTATGTCATAGAACCCGGCAGCTAGAGTCGTCGACCAGTACCCGGCATTGTTGACATCCCAGGCCGGCCGGATGGTTCCCGTAGAGTGGAGATAGACGCCTATCTCGATGTTATTGTAATGAAAGTCGTTGGTCGGCGGCAGCACGGATGTGAAGCCGCCCATGAAGTTTGACGCTCCTATCGAATTGAACACCCTGAATATCATCACGGGCCCGTTCGCGGGATCGAAGGATTTTCGCGAGATCAGAGCGTCAAACCAGTAGGGGACATCTCCGAAGATGTAGCCATCCTCCGCGGTGACCCAGCCTATGCCGTTCCCGACCCAGGCGAAGAAGGAATCGCCGATAGCGGCGAGGGGATCGTGCTCCATGGAGGTATCGGAGGTATCCTGCACTGTAATGGTAAAATAATCGCTGAAATCGTAGCAGCCCGGATCCGACAGGCAGGTCGCCCTGATACGATAGTCCGCTCCCGGGCCGCTTCCGCAGTCGCTCACCCCGTCCCAGTTGTACCACCTGCCGCTCATATCGGCGATCCGGCAAAGAAGCAGGTCACTCTTATAAAGTTCCAGGCGTACCGGGCCGTCACATGTGTTCGGCATCACGTCGATCATGTATTGCCCGCCGACAAGGAACGTCGCGCTCGAGTCCGGATAATTAACGACTACCTCGCAGCCTCCAGCGCCTTCGGCCATAGTGAAATACTCGCTGAAGTCGAAGCAGCCCGGATCCGACAGGCACGTCGCCTTGATACGATAGTCCGCTCCCGGTCCGCTTCCGCAGTCGCTCACCCCGTACCAGTCGTACGACGTCCCCGCGATATCCGCGATATGGCAGAGACGCGTGATGCCCCTGTACAGCTCCAGGCTCACCGCACCGTTACAGCCGTCCGGTGTTATATCGATCGTGTGCTGCCCGCCGATATAGAACGTCGTCTCCGAGTGAGGATAGTTGACCACGATCTCGCAGCCGCTGGCGCCGTCAAGCATCGATAAAATAGTCGCTGAAGTCGAAGCAGGCCGGATTCGCCAGGCACGTCGCCTTGATACGATAATCCCAGCCGGACCCGCCTCCGCAGTCGCTCACTTCATACCACTCGTACCACCTTCCCGGTGATATCGGCGATCTGACACAGAAGCGATATCGCCCTTGTAAAGCTCCAGTCGAACCTGAGCTGCTCACACGTGTTCTGCGCTACGTCTATCGTAGTGCTGCCTGCCGATGTAGTACGTCGTTCCCGAGTGAGGATAGTCAATTACGATTTCACATGGCCGATACCAGGTTCTGAACCCATACTCGAGCGTGATCACCGTCGATCCGCAACCCATCTTCGTTATGCTCAGCGTCGGGGGGCCCGAGCGCGCTCGATCAGCGAAGTTCGAGTTCTTCAGCTCCAACGGCTCATCGCAGAGGCCGTAGACTTCCTCCGACAACGGACTGAGCCGTAAAACATCTCTCCATCGATCTCGAGCGTCGACGGCATCGATGTTATTTCCCGCGCTGATCCAGGTCGGAGACGCTGACAAGTTCCCCGTCAGGGCAGCTGATGTCCCAGCACTCGAGCTTAATGAAGATGTCGAACGGCAGCGGATCTACCCGGCCCGATATCCAGAGCCGTCTCCCTCCGAGTCGCAGAAGAAGATATCGTAATACTCGCACCCGCCCGTTCCGAAATCGTACCCGATGTATCCCGAGAGATGAGGGCCCGGGCAGACCCTGCCATATCGTCGTAAAGACACTGATGATCGTCCTGCGATGAATGTGTAGGTGTTGATGCTGCCCGTCTGCTCGTAGATCGTCAGCGTGAAATCTGCCGAAGCCGGAACAGCAATACCCATCAAGAAATGATTGTCGCGATGATAGACATACAGAGATACAGAATGCGCAAACGCGCTGAGGCATGTGACTCCATTATTCCCCTCCTTATCGATAAAAAACATCGATCATTACAGATACCCATGATAGCACAGCCCCTGAAAAAGAGATAATTGCTCATGCAGCTTTCGCAGTCTGTCTTGAGTCTGTCCCCCGGCGGGTTGTGATCCTGATGATAATCGTCATACATCCGTCACAGGTGGGGATTGAAGCAGCGGACCTATACTTAAAGATAATGCTCACGTGCCCGCAGGCAAGTTGATATTCAAAGGATGATATGGCCACAACAGGCTGAGGACAATCTTACTCCGGCAATATATCCCGGATATCCCTCCAACCCAGAACCCGGCCGTATTTTCGATCCTGGTTCGCCGAGCCGCCATGTACGAGAAAGGAACTGTCTGAACTGATACCAGAGGCCTTCTGGAAGTACTTAAGACCTCGAAAGAAGTCACTGTTGATCGTCTCCCCGACTTGATCTCCACCGCGAAAAGATCCTGACCTTCTTCAAGCAACAGGTCGATCTCATGTCCGGCGTTGTCACGCCAGAAATACGTATTTGGCCTCATGCCGCCATTCAGCCTCATCTTGATATACTCTGAGATCACAAATGATTCAAAGATGTATCCTCTGAGGTAATGATTCGCCAACTGAACCGCGCTGCTGATATCGAGAAGAGAACACAGCAGTCCAGTATCATAAAAATACAGCTTGGATTGCTTTACTATTCGCTTGTTGAAATTTCTATGATGCGGAGCAAGCAGGAACACGATGAAACTCGCTTCAAGTATTGACACCCAGGACTGGACCGTTTTGTAATTGATGCCAAGCTCGTTGCCTAGGCTCGAAAAGTTGATTAATTGACCTGTGCGGCCGGCACACAATCGGACGAAGCGCTGGAAAACCGACAAGTCCCCGATGTTTTTTATTTCCCGCACATCCCGTTCGATATATGTCTGAGCATAGGATGGGAAATAATCAACGGGCGATATCGACCTGTCATAAAGGACCGGATAAGTGCCTGTGAACATCATCTCATCCAGATCTGTTTTCAGCAACTTCGCTCTCTTGAGCTCGGATATACCCAGCGGCAAGAGGTTACAGACAGCGACCCTGCCGGCCAGTGACTGAGTTATCTTTTCAGACCGGGTAATGGAAAGGTGAGGCGGCGTCAGTCCGCGACCATCGCCTTCAGGTCGGCCAGCGCCTTCTGCATGCGCATCCGCATCGCGTTGTCCGTCTCCTCGTCGATGACGGCCTCGAGATTATTGATAGCGGCGGTATATTCGGCTTCGACCAGTACTTCGGCAGCGAACACCCTGACTTCGGGCGACTTGTCCCTTATCATGCCGGCCGCCCACCTGAACCCGTTACGGTAGCGTTTCTCCCTCAGCTCCCTGACCGCTCCCATCCTGACCTCGGGATCGTCGTCGAAGATCTTCCAGTAGAGTTCCGTCTCGAGCTCATCGCTGTGCATGATCTCAGACGTCCCGAATCCCGGCCTCGTGACGTTAGCCGGGTAGGAGACGAGTTCCCTTCGCGCTACCCACCGGACCATACGCGGCACCATCCACCTCATCCCGACAGTCGACTCGGGGTGGCCGGCGCTGGCAAAGACCCTTCCCGCTCCCGCTTCCTCGCAGAGCAGGAACGCTTTTCCCGTTGTCATCCCTTCAGGGCCGGTCTGATGAACGTCGCTCCTGTTGACGGCGAGCGATATGCAGGCATCGTACCCACCTTCGGGCGGAACGAAGACTGGCCCGTCGTGATACTGGATGTACCCGTACCTGTGATCCTTCATCTCGGGGAATATCGCAAGGCCCCTCTCGTTGAACTCGACCTCGACCAGCGCGCTGCCACGCTTGTCATGCTCCCTGTCGATCGTCTCCGCCCCGACCAGGTGCAGGCATGGATAATCCTTCGAGGACGATACGAGGTAGCCGCCCGCGCACAGCCCGACTATGCCCTTTCCCTCCTCCAGAACAAACTCCCTGACCCTCGCGTGCGAGCCGCTCCCCATGCTGAGGTTCTGCTTGCTCCCGCTGCCGCCTGGAAAGAGCAGGACATCGATCTCATCGAGCCCACCTGTGTAGATATCGGTGGGGCTTATCAGCGACGGCACGATCCCGGGATCGATCCTGAGCGCCTCGAATGTCTCTAGCACGCAGGCCATGCTCGCTCCGTCGCCCATATAGACGCCGGCCCTTATCGGGTCCTCCTGACCGGCCCATGCGGCCGAAGCGGAGACGAGAAACAACCCGATTATCATGATACTTTTAAGGATATTTATTTTCATAATCACTCCAGCCTCAGGTGCCATGCGCTGTCGCGCGTACATACGATCGCACGCGGCATGATAGCATAAATGTCCGGGGTTGTTACTTTGAACTTTTTTTCGCGGCGTTGACGAGGTTCGTGAAATATATCGCCAGCGGGCGGTATGCGAGGTGCGACCACTTGGAAAAGGGCACCTCGATCATCAGCATCGGAACGAGGACGGCCAGGTGGATCACGTAGGTGTAGTAGGTGGCGTGGGCCATCCCGCCGATCCTGAAAAAATGTACCAGAATCCCCGTCACGGTCGTGAGGAAAAGCATGATGAGGAAGACCCAGTCGGTCTTGTGCGAATACTTGTGGATCTCTCCCGACTTGCGCAGCCTCTTGACCGACCAGACGATGATGGCGAGCAGGATCCCGAATGTCGCGTAATACCCGATGAATCTCTGCGGGTGATAGATCGGGTGTATTCTCTCCGTCTGGAACCAGGGAAGGAAGACGACTATCATCGTGAACATCAGGGTATACCCCGACATGAGCAGCCAGTGCAGGACCCAGTACGACCTGTCGCTGCATTTGGAGAACCTGAACTGCGTACCGAAGTGGAAGAAGAGCTGCCACGCCTCGGTAACGTAGAGCTTCAGCGGGATCTTTCTGCCGCTCCTGATCACTATCTTCCTGTACATATTGAATATATTCGATATCAGGAAGAACGAGATGATGCCCGCCATCACCCAGTCGCCCGTCTCGATCCAGCGCACGAAGACCTCGGGCTCCATCCCCTTGACGAAGCTGTTTATCTTTACTCCCCCGTCCGGCCCGATTAGTATCGCCGGATCGGCTGTAAGGGGCAGGAAGAATGCAAAGAGAAGGATGACGACAGCCGAGATAAGGCCCATCGCGCCGAACGCCCAGGCTTTAGAGGTGTAGAACTTTTTCGAGAGCCCAGTCCAGTCGTAGCTTGCCGTGAGATAACGCCTCAGCGACATCATGATCTCGCCGGGATTTGCCTGGCGCGGACAGGTCGAGCTGCAGTCGCCGCAGTAGTAGCAGAGCCAGGGATCGGTCGACTTGTGAATATCCTCTTCGAGTCCCAGGACGGTGTATCTCAACAGGCGGCGCGGGAATGTATTGTCGTTCTCGGAGAGAGGGCATACGGCGGTGCAGTTGCCGCAGTTGTAACAGACGGTGAAATCCACCGCTCCGAACTTCTCTATCTCTCCGGCAAATCCCGGGTTTATCCGTGCCATCCGGTCATTCCTTTATCCTGTAGCTGTAATAATCGTCCACATCATCGTCATCGACGAACTCGACCTCGCCGAACTTCCTCATCGTCATCAGGTAGAAGGTGACATCTTCGGGCTCCATCCCCGTCTTTTCCGCTATCTCGAGTATCGTCAGCTCCTCGCCCTCCAGGGCCTTCTTTATCGCCCTCTTTATCGCGTTGTAATCTCTTGACCCGCTCCTTCGCTTCGGAGGGGACCTCACGCCGCTCTCTCATATGGTCGACTGTACGTTTCTTTTCGTTCATCACCTTGAAACCTCGTATCATTCCGCCATCGCGTCGATCATCGCTTCTATCTCGGCGTCCGTGAATCCCTTGAGCTGGACAGCGTTCACCGGGCAGACCGGCAGGCACATCCCGCATCCCTTGCATGCCGATTCGTTGACGGCCGCAACGCTCTTCGCACCCTCTTTCACCTCGTCTATCGCGTCGAAGGGGCATGCGGCGGCGCATTTCCCGCACCACTCGCAGGCTCCCCGATCTACCAGGGCCATCGTCGGCTCGAGCTCTATCTCACCCTTGCTGATAAGCGTATGTGTCTTGATCGCCGCTGAATGGGCCGACATAGCCGTCTCGGTGATATTCTTCGGCCCCTGCGACGTGCCCGCCAGAAAGATCCCGTCGATGACCGTCTCGACCGGCTTGAGCTTCGGATGGACCTCGTTGAAGAAACCGTCCAGCCCGGCCGGCGCCTTCATTATCGAGCCGATCGTGCTCCCGGCCCGCGGGACCATCCCCGTGACGAGGACGACGAGGTCGGGGGCGACCTCGAGTTCCTTCTCCTCGGTCATAATGTCGTTGATCTTTACCAGGGTCGTTCCATCCTCCACGCTCACGACGGGTGGATCGTCCTCGGTCGACTGCAGGTAGATGTCGCCAAGCGATGCAGATTCCTCGTATATAGTCTCGTACTTGCCGTATGTCCTGACGCCCCTGGTGAAGTGATAGTTCCGGATGTCCGCGAACCTCTTCTTCGCCACGACCGCCGAGTGTATCGCCGATGTGCAGCAGTACCTCGCGCAGTACTTGTTCTCCCCTTCGAGCTCTCCCGTCTGCCGGCTGCCGACACAGAAGATCCATGCGATGCTGCGTATCTTTTTTCCGCCGAAGACGAGCTTCTTCCCGCACGTCTCGATAAGTCTCCTGAACTGCTGCATCGTAATAACGTTGTCTATCTCCCCGTATCCGAACTCGCCCTGCTTCGGCTCGTACGGATCGAACCCGGAAGCGATGATGACCGATCCCGCCTTGATATCGACGAGCTCATCCTTCTGCTCGAGATCGATCTCGGGGCAGATCTTCACGCATTCGCCGCACCCGGTGCACGCCTCGCGGTCCACGACGGGAAGTCCTGGCAGTCCGCCCGGATTGATGTAGAGCGCTTTTCTCTCCGAGAGGCCGAAGTCGAATATGTCGGGAACACTTACGGGGCATGCGGCTATCGCGCGCACGAGCCTCGTCTCGAAATCAGCGGACCCGGGAAGACTGTCTCCGCCTCTGATGCCGCGCGGATCGATCCTCAGCTGAACCGCGAAATTCCCCATGCTCCCCGATTTCGAGACGGCCTCGCACCCCGTATAAAGTGTGATGTTCTCCCGCTTTCCCACCTCGCGGTAGAGGTCCGTTATCACATCGGCCCCGGTCTGGCCGGTAGGGAAGAGCTCGCCCCACTGCGCCGTCCTTCCGCCGACGAAATGATCCTTCTCGATGAGATAGACCTTCGAGCCTGTATCGGCCAGGTCGATCGCCGCCCTCATCCCCGCTATACCCGCCCCGACGACGAGCGCCGTGTTCTCCGACGGGATCATCGGGGGAATCAGAGGCGCGGCAAGCCTCGTTCTGGCGATCGCCGCCTTTACATTTCTTATGGCCTTCTCTGTCGCCTCGGCCGGCTTGTCGGAATGGGCCCATGAGGCCTGCTCCCTGATATTTGACTGAACGTAATTGTACCTGTTAAGGCCCGCCCTCTCGGCAACGCTCCTGAACGTTCCGAGGTGAAGCTTGGGCGAGCATGAAGCGACGACCATTCCGTCGAGCTTCTCTTCCTCTATGTCTTGGACGATCTCCTGCTGTGTCGAGTCGGCGCAGGCGAACATCGTGATCTTCGCCAGGACAACGCCCTCTTCCTGCTCGACAGCTTCCTTGACCTTCTCGACGTCGACGTAGTCCGAGATATTGGAGCCACACTGGCAGATATAAACGCCTATCCTGCTGTTCATACTTTCCTCTTTATAAAACTCAGAGCCTCGGCCGACGCGGCCCCCGCTGAAGCTATCGAATCGGGGATATCCATCGGCCCGCAGGCAGTGCCGGCAACGAAGACGCCTTCAATATTGGTGCTGGCCGGATTGCTCAGCCTGTCGACCTGCCTGACGTAGCCGAACTCGTCGAGCTCGAGGGCCTCGCCCTTGAAGAGCATGCCCGCCTCGGGGTTCGACAGCATGCCGACCGAAAGGACGACCATGTCGTGCTCGGCCTCCCTGACCACACCATCCTGCATATCCTCGTATCTCACTATCAGGTCGCCGTCATCCTTCTCCGCGATCGTGCCGACCTTCCCCTTGACGAACTCGACCCCCATATCTCTCGTGCCCTGGTAGAACTCCTCGAATCCCTTTCCGAACGCCCTGATATTGATGTAGTAGATAGTGACGTCGGCCATCGGCAGGGCGCCGAGCAGGAGCTGCCCCTGCTTCATCGAGTACATGCAGCAGACCTGCGAGCATATCGGGTTGCCCAGCGTCACATCGCGCGACCCGGTGCAGAGGACATAAGCGATATTGTCGGGCATCTTCCCGTCCTTCGGCCTCAGGACATTGTTGTACGGCCTTGTCGGGACGAGCTGCCTCTCCATCTGCATCGACGTGACGACGTTTTTGAACCTGCCGAGCCCGTAGTTCTCGATGATGGAAGGGTCGAACAGCCTGAATCCCGTCGCTACTATAACCGTCTTCGCGATGACTTCGCGCTTTTCGGCCTTCTGGGTGAAATCGATTGCGTCGGCCGGACATGCCTTCTCGCACGCTCCGCAGAGGATGCAGTTCTCGATATCGATAGCGACGATCCTCGGGTTCGCGATGCTGAACGGGACGTAGACCGCTTTCCTGCCTACCATGCCGTACTGGTACTGGTCTTCGACAATTACGGGGCAGACTTTCTCACAATCCCCGCAGCCGGTGCAGTCCTTCTCGATGATGTAGCGAGGATGTCTCGTAAGGACGCCCCTGAGGGAACCGTCGGGGAGCCTTTCGATATCGCCTATCTCGCTGTTCGTCTCGATCGTGATGTTGGGATGCCTCGCCGTCTCGGAGACCTTCGGGGTAGTGATGCAGGCGCCGCAGTCGAGCGTCGGGAAGACCTTGCTCAGGTGGATCATCTTCCCGCCTATCGAGAGGTCCTTCTCGACGAGCAGCACCTTCAGGCCCGAATCGGCCAGATTCAGCGCAGATTCCTGCCCGGCAATCCCTCCGCCGACGACTACTGCGTCATATTCAAGCCTGCCGGTCTGCGCACTCATGATGCTCCATCCAGGTAATCGGCGAGATCCTTTACCAGTTTCACGAAGGCCTGAGAGCAGACCGAGCAGATCGCGGCCAT
Source organism: Candidatus Krumholzibacteriia bacterium (assembly GCA_963836185.1). Classification (GTDB taxonomy): domain Bacteria; phylum Krumholzibacteriota; class Krumholzibacteriia; order Krumholzibacteriales; family Krumholzibacteriaceae; genus JAUWCL01. The sequence goes on along the minus strand of CAWIIQ010000001.1, from coordinate 485,239 downwards.
CCTCAGCTTCGCCGGGTCGATACCCTTCTCTTTCATCAATGCGTGAGTGCGGGCGACGACATCCGCCGTCTTCTCTGCGCAAGTCTCGCCGTAGGGGCAGTCGGTTCCGTCGGCGGCGATGAAGACTCCGTCGAATCCCCGCTCAAAGGCATGCATGATCCATTTCGGCTTGATGCCGCTCGAGCATGGAACGCTTATATTATCGACCTCCGGCGGGTAGTGCTGCTTGAGCAGCCCGGCGAGATCGATCGCGGGATCCGATATCTTCTCGGTCGAAAAGACGAGGATAGAGATCCCTTTTTTGCCTTCGTTACTCATTTCACCTTCATGTAGATCCTGAAGTATCCGTCTTCCTCAACAGTACCGAGGTACTCGTGGCCTTTTTTCGTGGCCCACTTGGGGATATCCCTCTTGGTGGCCGGATCGGCCGACATGACCTCCATCAGCTGGCCCGACTCGAGTTCCCTGACAGCCTTCTTCGCGGCAAGAAGCGGCCCGGGGCATGCGGTCGCCCTGGCGTCTACGCTCTTGTCGACACTGAGGTTCCTGAGTTCTTCCTGTTCCATTTCAGTTCCTCCTGTAAGCTAGATGAACAGATGGACATCGGCTTCCTGCATCGAAGTGATGCATTCCCCTATACCGACGATATCATCGACGAGATCGACAAAATCGCTCAGCTCTTCTCCGCCCCAGATCTTGCCGGCGAGTCCGCAGACATAGACCTTGACGTTGGCAAGCTCTTTCGCTTCCTTGAAGAAATCCATCCAGGGCGTGACCTTGAGCCTGTCGAGGGAAGCGAGGAACTCCTCCTTCAGCTCGGGGTTCTCGGCCATGTTCAGCTTTGCCGGATCGCCGGCGACATCTTTCATGAACGCCCTCGCGCCCTGCATCAGCACGAATACCTCTACATCCATGTCATCAGCGGCGGCGCCACCAAGGATAATGGACGCTCCGGTCAGCTTGTCTATGCTTCCCGAGAAAAGCGCGATAGTCATCTTCTTGTTCTCCACGGGACCCACCTTTCAAAAAAAAGAAAATGAAGCTTTCGATTACCTGATTACCTTATTAATAATCTCTTCTGTTACCAGTTCACATGATGTCCGGATCAGCGTCCGAGAAGTTCCTCCCTGACCATCGGCTTCCCGCACTTCGGGCACTTCAGTGTCGTACACTTGACGCCCTTCTGATGCGGAACCTTCTCCCCGCACCCGGCGCATACGCAATTTCCGCCCGGGCCGAATCCGCCGCCCTTGTTCCTTCCGAGCCTCTCCTTATTCGCCATGCTCGACCTTCTTCTCTTCGTCCGCGCAGCAGCGGCCGTGGCCGAACCTGCCGGCGAGGTTAAACAGCTGATCTGGACCCGCATTCGGGACATTTCGAGAAGCGGGTACCGATATCGATATTGAATATATGCCCACAACCCTGGCATTTCAGGACATTGTCCCTGAAGTGGATCTTGCCCCCTTCGATCTGGAGCATCCTGCCCTCGATGAGAAAGATGGCCACCTTGTTCCGCGCTTTTTCGATCAATCTCGAGAATGTCGACCTTGAGATCTCCATCTCGGCAGCGGCGTCTGCATGGTCCAAACCCTCGTAATCACTTAGCCTTATGGCCTCGTACTCATCGATCTCGAGGTTGATGTCCTGGAGCATGTCCCGCCGTATCCCAACAGGCTTGAACCCGCTGTAAAGAGGGGGGCTGCTGACCATCTTGTTCTTCTTCGGGCGCGGCATCCGGATCTCCCTGTCAAATCACTCCGGACATTATAATGCACATATGCCCATAATACAAGAGGCAATAATCAATCTTTTTAATATAGTGGTATCTACCCAGGTTTTTAAGGAGTCTCCGTTTCAGCGGATCTTGTACTTCCCGAGGAATCCGTCGAGCCCGCCGCTCTTCATCGGCTTCTTCCAGGCGGCGCGCAGCTTGACCGTATCCATCTGCTTCTCTTTACCGAAGTATATGTAGGCAACGGCTTCCCCGGCACCGCTCGATCAGAAACTCGCTGAACTCGCCGAGGAGCCTTCCCGGGTCCCCCCTGTCCTTCATCCGCACACCGTACGGCGGATTGCAGACGATGATTGTGTCATCGAGCGACTCGATCTCCTGGAACGGCTTGATGCCGATGGAGATGTTCTCTCCTCCGGGCAGCTCGCCGCAGTTCTGCCTCGCGGCATGTGCATCTGCGCGCGACATATCGCTCCCCGATACCAGCCCCTGCGGCAGCGGCCTGATCCGCGCGTCACAGTCCTCCCTGACCTTCTTCCAGAGCGCCTTCTTATAGTCGGGAAGTCTCATGAACCCGAACTCGCTTCGGAAATACCCCGCCGGTATCCGGCAGTAATGCATAGCCGCCTCGCAGAGAAGCGTCCCAGACCCGCACATCGGATCGTAGAGAGGCTTCTCTCCATCCCAGCCTGTGTACCTGATGATCGCAGCCGCGACCGTCTCCTGCATCGGCGCCTCGACCGAGGCGACCCGGTAGCCGCGCCTGTGCAGCGAACCTCCCGAAGTGTCGATGCTGATCGTCGCCTTGTTGTTTCGGATAAAGAGGTTCAGCCAGATATCGGGGTCCCTCGTCTTGACGCTGGGCCGCTCCCCGCACGCGTCGCGGAACTGGTCTACGATCGCGTCCTTGAGCTTCTGCGCGGCGTACTGAGAGTGCGTGATATTGCTGTCGCTGACATTCGCGTCTATGGCGAAGGTCTGCCTCACTGAGAAGAGCTCGTTCCAGGCGATCGAATTTGCAGTCTTGTAGAGATACTTGTCGCTGTGGCAGTCGAATGTGATCAGCGGCGCGAGCACCCGCGTTGCGAGCCGTGTCATATAGTTGACCCGGTACAACAGGGCGGGGCTGGCGGAAAAGTAGATCCCCCGGAACGACGGCTTGACGTCTGTCGCTCCGAGGGATGTAAGTTCGTTTACGCCCACGGTCTCCAGCCCGTCGGAGATCTGTGCGAAATACCGGTTAGTCTTCTGATAGGCAAACATGTGCCTATTATGCCCTATTTACCTCAGAAGCACCATCACTCTATCTCAACAGCACGGCACGCTTCACATCTGTTCCGGACTTAGTCTCCAGCCGTATAAAATACACACCGGAAGCGGCTGTAAAGCCCCTGTCTGTACGGCCGTCCCATGTCAGCCGGTTCAATCCTGGACTGAAACGTTTCCCGTTTGAGAGCACACGGATCCTCGCACCGGTGACCGAATATACTGAAGCCTTGACCCGCATCTTCTCTGGAAGTGTGAAATAGAGAGTAGTCGAGGGATTGAACGGATTCGGCGATACGGAGACGATTCGAAACGGCTGCGGAACTATTTCCTGTTCGCCTGAAGTCGGATCCAGGTCGAGCAGGACATCGACGACTGTAGGGCTGTTAACCGCATCAGAGACAATCACAAGCTGGGTAGAGTCCGGCTCGGCAGTAGTCGGATGAACGCATACCACGACCGCGGTAGTACCTCCCGGGGCGAGCGCATGAACTGTCATCGAAGTGTCAATACTGAAAGGTGCCGTCGAACAACCGTATATTCCCTCGATCGTGCATGTGACCCCACCGTCGTTTGTATAGTAGATCGTATCGCAGGTCGTCTCGTTCATCGGCGGGTCCTCGAACACAATCGGCGAAGGGAACGCCCCGGCCAGCGCCGACTGGTACTCGTATGCCCCCATGTCGACTGTTACGCCCGTGATCCTGGGATTGCTGTCGAGATCCGTGGTAACACCTGATGGAACCGAAGAGTTGTCGCCCGCATCGATAGCGGGTGAGCCAGGCATCAGACTCAGGTCGCCGGCAAACTCATCAACAAACACAGGATCAGCGTCGATGTTGTTTCCGGAATCGCTGCCGAACAACGGATTCCAGGCCAGGCTTCCGCCGGACCCTTCTATGAGGGAGTAAGATACAACAGGCACAGCCGAGGCGTTGTATATCTCCTCCCCGGCATCCTGAGCAGAATTGCCCCAGAGAATCGTGTTGACAAGAACCGGATTGCCGAAATTGTTGTACAGCCCGCCGCCCCTGTAGGCAGTGTTGCCTGACATGGTCACGTTGATCAGGCTCGGATCGCTCCAGTTACTGTATAGGCCCGCGCCGAAGTCGGCCGAGTTTTCGGCAAAGACGACGTTGACGAACGAAGGATTACCATCATCCCAGTTGTGAATGGCGCCGCCCCAGATCCCGGTGTTGTTCAGGAACCGGACATTGACGAGTGTCGGACTGCCGCTGTCGTTGTACATCCCCCCGCCGTCCGAGGCGTAATTTCTCGATATCACGAGGTTACGCAGTGTGGGGCTGCCGCCGATATTTTTTACTCCTCCCCCGTGCGTGTCGATCCACGCCGTGATGATCCTGGAACCCGAGACGGAAGTGCCAGAGAGGGTTGGCTTCACATCCCTTTCCATTTCTTCATTCTCGAAGGTTTCGCTCTGAACCATCGCCAGGGCCGTCACACTTGCGTTGGCGTTCCCCCCGGTGATAGTGAAGCCGTCCAGAACCGCTGTCGCGTCCGTGCCGCTTGCTGTGACCACGTGATAACAGTTGTCCGTGCTGTCGCCGGGAGCTCCTATATCGCCGCTCAGAACGGTAGGGTTCACCACCCAGTCCCGCTCGGAGAGGTCGGTCTCGGTCCCCGCGAATCCACCGTAGACCGCGATCCCGTCGAGAAGCTGGAATGTCTCGCTCCGGTCGGTGACGATGGTGTCTGTTTCGGGCGTATAGAATCCATCGGCGACCCAGATCTGCGTCACGCCAGGGCATATCCACGCCCAGTCGAGTGCGAACTGAAGCTCAGTAAAAGCGTCGGACCAGGAAGCGCCTGAATTCTCGCCCGAAGCGTCGACGTCGACGTAAAGGACAGATCCGGGCGGGCAGGTGGCCTGCGACTCGTACGCGCCGATATCAACGACATCGTTTACAATTCTCTGATTGCCGCCGAGATCGTTTTCGATATTCGCAGGGATTGAATCTGTCGCACCCGCATCGACTGCCGGCGAGTGGGGAAACAGCCTCAGGTCACCGCTCATTCCATCAAAAAACAGCGGTTCCTCGTCAATATTGTTGCCTGAGTCCAGGCCAAAGGTACCGTCCCAGCTTCCTCCGCTGCCTCCACATCCTTCTATGAGACAAAATGATATCACAGGATAGCTGGTATTGTTCCAGATCTGTGGATTGTCTCCTCTGTCGGCCGTGTTTCCCCAGATGATCACGTTGATCAGCCTGGGATTGCTCTGATAGTTGTTAATGGCACCGCCGTGGCTATCATAAGCATGGTTGTTGAATATGGTTACGTTGACCAGCGTAGGAGTGGAGCCGTGTGAATTTGAAACCGCTCCCCCTCCGCCATTCCAGTAACTGACCGTATTCTCCGTGAATACAGTATTTACAATTAACGGACTGCTGTTGAAGTCGTTGAACAACCCGCCTCCGCCCCAGTAATCGGCATGATTCCCGGTGAACAGTGCGTTGATGATCTTCGGGCTGCTGTTGTCGTTGTACATACCGCCGCCGATAACGCCGGCGAAATTATCCGCGAATATCACGTTGGCGATAGTGGGGCTGCCGTAAGAATTGATCATACCGGCGCCGATACCCATCGGTATCGCTTCCGTCAGCGTATCCCGCTGTGACCGTGAACCCGTTGAGCACGGCCGTCGAATCTGTCCCGCTGCCGACAACGACATGATAGCTGTTGTCCTCGTCGAAGCCCGGCTGGCCAATGTCTCCGCTGAGTATCGTTCCGCCGCCGAGTGAATCCCGGTCGGCCGCACTCGTCTCCATGCCCGAGAATCCTCCGTACAGAGTGACGCCGTTTACGAGCTGGAATGAGACGGAGCGGTCGGAGCCCCCGGTGGGCAGATAGGTTCCATCCGCGACCCAGATCTCGTCCACGCCGGCGCAAGTCGCCCACTCGAGTGCCTCCTGCAGGTCGGTGAATGCATCGGTCCAGGACGAGCCGTCGTTAAGGCCTGCCGCGTCTTTATCGACATAAACGATCGCCCCGGCAGGACACTGCCTCTCGTACGCTCCCCTGTCGACTGTGGTCCCGGCTATGCGTGGATCGCCATTAAAGTCCACCGCGGGCAGTCCGGGAACTGCATCGTTTCCCGAGTTTACGGCCGGAGAGACGGCTTTCAGCCTCAGGTCACCGCTGATTTCATCTAAAAACAGCGGGGCCTCGTCAATATTGTTGCCCAAGTCCAGGCCGTAAGTACCGTCCCAGCTTCCTCCGCTGCCGCCACATCCCTCTATGAGGGAGTATGATATCTCCGGGGTGCTGGTGTTGTTCCAGATCTGGGGATTGTAGGAGTTTTCCGCCGTGTTTCCCCAGATAATCACATTGATCAACCTGGGTGTAGCTATATAGCCGGACATTGCCCCCCCGTACCCGGTTCCAGCGTCGTTATTTACCATGGTGACGTTGATCAGGGTCGTGGTAGATAAGTTGCTGCCTAGCCCCCCGCCTCCGCTCCAGCGGCCTGCGCATGAATTCCCGATGAATATCGAGTTGACTATTGTCGGCGCGCTTTCGTTGATAGACATCCCACCACCGCCAACATCCGCCGAATTATCGGAAAATACCGCGTTAGATATCGTGGCGAGGATGTCGTAGCAATACAGCCCTCCGCCGTAGCTGCTCGCTGAATTTTCCGTCACGATCAGATTGGTGAGAACCGGATTGCCTCCCGAGAGGTAGATCCCCCCACCCAGATTATCTGGTTCTGCGCCGTCAGCATTTCCAAGAGTGATCGTGAATCCGTCGAGCACGGCCGTAGAATCGGCGTCGATGCCGGTGACGACGTGGTAGCTGTTGTCGCTGTCGTCATCGCCGAGGCCGATGTCGCCGCTGAGGATCGTCACATTCGTCATCCAGTCGCGCTCGGCAACGCTCGTCTCACCGCCGGCAAAGCCCCCGAAAAGAGCAACACCCGTGGCGAGAGTGAAACTCACATCCCTGTCGCTCGCATGGGGATAGTAAGTGCCTTCCGCCACCCAGATCGAATCGCCGGTCGAGGCTCCTGCAAGAGCCACATTAAGGTTGTCATATGCCGTGATCCACGTCGTGCCGTCGCCTCCGGGTAAGGCGCCCGCATCGACATATATGATGCCGGCATGCGCGGTTGAAAACACGATCATGAATAACACCGCCGCAAGAAACAAGGCTAGCATCTTATTGGAATGCTTGATCATCATCGATCCTCTTCCTGGAAGATCTAAACCGGAAATAAGTCGTCTCGCCGAAGTGCCAGGCACGAATGGACGACGGTTACTGCTGACTGCATATTTTCTTTTCGTTGACATCATCCACCTCCTGTTACTTCAAGAGCACCATTTTGCGGGTCCTCTCGAACCCCGGTGCCGTCATACGGTAAAAGTAAACGCCTGTCGCGACGCTGTTCCCCCGGTTGTCCAGCCCGTGCCACTCGACCGATTTCCTTCCGGCAGTCTCGGTCGTGTCGACCAGTACCCGTACAAGTCTTCCTCCGACATCATATATCCGGATCGAAACGTGACCCCCGCCGGCGGGAACATCGTAATGGATCTCCGTAGCCGGATTAAACGGGTTTGGATAATTCTGCGAGAGGCTGAACGCCGAGGGCATATCTGATTCCTCCTCGTTGACATGCCCGGCATTAAGGACAAGCGGCTCCATTACCGTGCCTTCAACGGCGTCCGCCATGCAAACGATCGATTCGTCGATGTCGTAGACCAGGGCCGCGTCGGCGTCGAACGCACGGAATGTCACCTCCTCCCCCTGCGCCTCGTTGCTGTGAATCATAAGGAAAATGACATATCTCCTCAGTCCTTCCACGTATACCGGACTCGCCGCCCCCCGGCATTCGCCGCCAGCAAACGCGCCAACGATATCACCGTTATCGACGGACTCGGCGCCTTCTACGTTAAGCACGGAAGTCACCGTCATATTGAACTGGTAGTTGCGGGGATTCACCGACCAGGCCGGCGCGCTGTCTGCCTGAACACGATTCACCGTTTCCATGGCAGCCAATACCGGCGGGGATGAACCGGCTGAGTAAGCCGGATAATTGAACGTGTGCTCCCCGGCAGCGGCGAGATAAAGCTTGTAACCCTCTCCCGCTCTCATCGAATCGAGGCTGCCGTACCATTCGCCCCCGTAGTACTGGGCGAACCCGTCCTGGCTCTTGATGATGTCGTCTGTGCTGACGATGCCTCCTGTATCCAGGCCGTCCAGCGCCTCGGTCACCTCAATAGGGCCGTCCGGCAGGTAGCCTATCCAGTTCCACCCCTGTCCCACGGGTATCACCGAATCGACCGGGACGAGCGTGCCGCTGTGGTAGATCGTACCTGCATTCGACAACCGGACGAGGTAGCTCGATACATTATCGAGCACCATTGTCGGTATCCACCCGGTCGAATCGCTGACGAACTGAGTAAAATCGGACTGGGACTTGACGATGTCCCCCGGTGCGGGAAGCAGATCGGCTGTGACTCCGTCCACACTCATGTCGGGAGACAGGATGTTAGTCGATATCCAGTTCCAGCCTGCATCCAGATCGATCGCCAGCAGGCCGTCTCCAGCATCGGGAGCATCCGCAGCGGTCAGGGTGACCGGTGACTGCGGGTTTCCGATCTGGTCGTTTGCTGCAAACGGATGACTTTCGAGAGTAGCGTTGTAGAGAAGGCAGTCATCATCGTCCCAGACCTGGAACCTGACTGTCTCCCCCTGGGTCCGGTTTCCGTAGATCGTTATAAACGCGAGATGCGTGGATGGCAGCCCCGAAACGCTCTGCACTTCAGTGACCCCCCGCAGCTGGTTTCCCACCCATGCCGACACCATGTCGTTCGTGTCGTCGGAGGCGGTGCCGCCGATGTCGAGCTCGGCGACCATCGTCATCGTATACTCATAATCGCCTGGCCTTACTGTCCACTGGGGCGATAAGCAGGAGACGTCCAGAGTCAGGAGCATCCCGGCAAGCGATGTATCTCCATCCGATATGCCCTCGACGAAAATGCTGTCAGCGTAAGATCCGATTTCGATCGTCCCCAGTATATCGAAGGTGATCAGGGCTGTTTCACCCGGGTCGATCGTTCCCGCCGAAGGAATCGAATATTCGATCCACGCCGGTGTCTGGATGACGGTGAAATCGATGGACAACTCCGTGCCGTTGACCAGCTCCGCCGTCACCGAGCCAGGATCTCTGTACGGCACTTCCACTTCCGGGTCTCCGTCGCTCCAGGCAAAACGGCTCTTGCGATACTCAAACGTCCAGACGGCAGCTCCCTGCATCACATTGCCGACAATGTCGCGGATTCCGCTCACACTTGCTTCGAGGCGTCTTCCTTCGAGCAGGGCCGCATACGCCGTCGGTACTATGACGATCGTCGTTCCGTCACATACCGTCCCGCTGCTGACCTCGGATTCTGAGTTCGGTCCGTCCAGCCATTTCAGCGTCACGCAGCTGTCGGGAATCGATTCGCAGCTGACCGGTTCATTGAAAGTAATAGAGATATCCTCTCCGAATGAGAGAATCTCGTCCGAAGGTTCCGGTGTCCCCAAAACAACCGGACCATGACGGTCTATCGTACCCGTCACAATCCCGGAGTAGTTAGACCCGCCAGCGCAGCTTGTGAAGGCCCGCAGCTCGTACACGCCGTCGGGAAGCCCGGCATCGGGCTGCCAGGAATAGTACATCTCCAGAATCGAATCAGGTAATGCGACAAACATCGTGTCCCAATCCGTCGGCCCGACGCTCCCCTCACCCAGCCGCCTGTATTCGCAGCCGACCGCCTGAAGGACCTTGTCGCCTACTTCCAGCTCGTAATCGTTGAGGATCAGATCGACGGTCGAATCGACCTCACTTATCAGCCATCCCGACTCGGGCCTGTAAAGTGTGATATCGCTGCACGGCGCCTCGAAGGTCACGTCGAAATAGACCGTGTCTGCCAGATTGAGGGGTCCGCCATCCTCGAAAACCCACCACTCGCACAGCGGATAGACCATCAGGCCAAGGTCATCGTAGGTGTAGTGCGCCGGTCCGCGGTCTACCGTGACGGTTATCTCCAGGGATTGGCCGGGGTCCGGGTAATACACGAGATCATCGTTGATGAAGACACCGTTCGCCCGGATCTGGGCGCCATATGGATTCGAGGAAGCAATCTCTCGCAGGACGTACCTCCTCGCCTCATCAGTCGGGCTGAGGTTGGCAAGTGTTAATGTAAAACTGGCAGATTCGTCCGGCGGGACATCGTATCTCCCCTGCGGCGGATCTATGAAGAGCACCGGCTTGTCTCTCGACATCACTCTTGCCTCACCGGTCGTATCGGGCCATGCCTCGTAGGGGCAGGAGGATGCTCCGGCAAGAACATCGAAGACGGTCGATGAATATATGGAATCACGCTTGATATCAACCGTGAAATGATCTCCGATATTATCGTCGTTGATGACGTAACCTGATCTCCTTATGTCACCTGTCGTCGTGTCAGTAAAGTCAGTGTTCTTCTCTGCGTGAAATTTAACAGGAAAGCTTATGTCAAATCCTCCAAACCCGCCTCCAAATCCAAATCCGAGAAAGTCAGTGTATGCATCCGATATAAAAGATTGCTTCCACGTTCTGGATGTCGTCGTATCATACTCTGATACAAAGCTGTACTCAGTTCCCCCGCTGAACGAACGGTTCTCTTTAAAGACAGCCTCTCGCTTTATATCCTTGTTGAATTGCACGAGGTATTGCCAGTAATCGCGCCTGGCACGAAATAGACTCGCGCTGTCCGGATTGGACAAGACGTAATAATCTGCCTTGGCCTGGAATTCCGGAATAAGCACGTCTTCAATATAGCGCTGCGTGTAAGCATACAATGTATTGATCGAATCGGGCTCGAATCCCACACCTGAGGTCCTTATCACCTCACAGTCATCAGTAACATCTACATACTCCACGTCGGAGAATATATAGTTCACGCCAGCCCCGACGAATACGTCAGACTGTTCTCCTACGAATAGATCGTAAGATGAAGTAGCAAGCCGTTTCTTTGTAACCAGCGTCACATCCGTTCTCTTCTCAAAGTTGGTCAGTGCCCCGAACAGGAATTCTGTTTCTGTTTTCGCCATATATGCGTATTCTCCTATTGTGCCGGCACCAAATCCGATAAAGAATCCCCCCTTCACTCCCCACTCGGTCCTCAATCTTATGCCAGTCTCACCCTGGAGAAGATAATCGTCATAATCAGTATTAAATCGGATCGAAAATTCCTCATCCAGAAAGGAGTAGGACCTGTCTCCCGGGGGATCGCGTAATATATAGAGCGGAAGTTGCGATGTTGCCGTGATGAAATCCGCCCCTTCCTCTGCCACATGCCCGGTCACGAGCACCCATTCTTCCGCTGTCACTGGAGATCGTCCCTCGATGACAGCCATCGCCCGGATGGCCTTCTGGAAGGATCTGTCGTTGCCTTCTGAATCAGTTCGTCCTATTACCAGGCTCGGAGTACTCGCAAAGGTCGTATATTCAGCCTGACCATCCTTGACCTCGACCTCGATCGGTGTACCTTCTCGGTCGAAGATCTCGTCATAGATAACAACCAGTCCGCTGTCCAGCGGGCAAAGTCCTTCGCTGCCGTAATCTTCATTGACGTTGATAACAAGATAGAGCACTTCGAGCTGGGGGACCACCGGGAGGTTCTCTGGAAGCATCCGTCCCTCGAACGTAAGATCCGGACATTCCGCTACATATGCCTCGAACCCCTCTATATCTATCTTCAGCGGCGCCCGGTATGTCATATCCATGACTACATCGAAGCTGTCCAGGGCGGCTTCGCGCTGACCAAGTTCCTGGAAGAACCTGATAACATCCGATTTAATAAGGCCGTCTGGAATACTCGACTCGACCACAGCGGCGCTTACGAGGTATCTCTGCGGCGGAAGGATTATCGAGTAAGCTGAATCGGCAGTTGTCGATCGCACAAGGCAGCCGTTCTCGCTCTGTACGGTGATGACCACGTCTCCTATCCGCCTGCCACAGCCTCCTCCCACGTTACCCGAGAGAGTCCTGGTCGTCATGTCGTCGAAGGAAGGCAGTACCAGGTCGCCGAGCGCTTCGACAGTGACGCTGTCCGGCTCGAACGTGTGCCCCTCCAGGACGGGTTTGACCGAGTGCCACCCGTTGTCGACGGAAACCGCGAATTTGCCGTTCTTGTCGGTCGACCCTTTCAGATAGCCATCGACATATATCGGGGCGTTCATGACGGGACATTCCGTACCTTCGAAAACGACCACTCCGGAGAGCGTATAGGAAGAGATATCCGAGAAATTGACCTGGTTCTGCACGGGCTGGTCTACACTAAGCGTGATCAGGGAGAAGGGTGGATCGAACTGGCGATTGCCTTCGAACGGTCGGACCTTGAACGTGGTCTCACTTCCGTAATGGATATCATCAAGAACGTAGGATCCGGATTCCCCTGTCGATGTGTAGATATTCAGGGGCGCACTGTTATTGCTCCAGTAGACGCCGCCGTAAAACACACCGTAGTGTCCCGCGGAGTTCGGATCGGTCATGACCTCGCTACGGCTTTCATCAAGCGGCCAATAGGCTACGAGTCCGACCTCATCTCCAGAAAGCTGGCTGTACATCGTTTCGCTGATCTGCAGGGAATCACGCTCTACGTCCCAGATTCGAATCTCGTCGAGCTGGCCCCCGAACCAGGAACCGCTTGTGGCGCCAGCTCCGAACGTCAGGCTGTCCGGATTCCTGATGTCTTCAAAGCCCGTGTACGGAGTTGCGTTTTCAAGTGCTCCGTCAATATAGATACGCAGTTCATCATCTGCCGCGTCATGCACACAGGCTACGTGGTGCCATGTGTTGTCGTTGAGATCGGCGCTGATGCTGCTGACACCGACCGTCTTTACACCGTCGCTCATGGAAAAGCTCAGGCGGCCGGGATCTCCCTCGGCCCTCATATTACTCAACCAGAAGGGATATTGTTTGGGGCCGCTTACTCTGGGTGTCACCTTGGCGATCAGCGTTCCATCCTTCTCTCCCGATCCACCGCTGCCCGTGTACCTGAACCAGGCCTCGACGGTATAAGCATCTCCTGTAGTGAAATCAAAATCGCCCTCCAGATCAGCCGCACGCGTATGACCTCCAGCTCCATCGAAGAGAAGTGACCTGGTCGGTGGTGGATCAAGCTTTACGAAGATGTTTTCACTCGCGCCCCCGCCAAGGGACGAGATACGGCCCGTTATATTCCCGTTGGGCGGACGCCAGCCATAATCGGAAATCCTGTCGAGAGAGAACGATGCTTCGCTCTCACTCCTGAAAGAGGCGACACTGTATTCGTGGGTTCTTCCCGGTTCGGCATCATAATCCTCGAACACCTCGATACTCGCCGGGACATCAGCGACAGGTTCTCCATCCCTGTATATGTGGTATCCGTCCTCGATCGACGATACATCGCGCCACGTGATCCGGACCTTGCTGTCAAACACACCATCAGATGCCGACACATCCTCGGGAGGACTGGGTGTTTCGAGCAGATAAGCCGCTCCCGAATTATATAGGGCACCCTCGTCGTAGCCCCAAGCTCCTATCAATACAGCGTCAACGCCTATAGCTACAGCACGACCGAAGACGTTAGAATTTTTAGGATCACTCGCGGTTATCTTCTGTTTCTGCAGCCATTGACCATCATCACTGCGCTCGAATAAATAAGCAGATCCGGATGATATCATTCCATCATCGTCATCGTGTTGTGCTCCGATGATCGCTACTCTCTCTCTCAACTCTACTGATCTGCCGAATTCATCTCCAATTCTACCATCGCTCGAAACGAGTTTCTGTTTCTGCACCCATGTGCTGTCAGTCTGGCGTTCAAATACATAAACCGCGCCCTGAGCATTATCATCACCGTATGCCCCGACTACCGCCAGATCCCCGCTGATATCCACCTTTTCACCAAATTTATCTGAATCTGATCCATCGTCGGCAGTGAGCATCTGCACCTGTATCCAGCTGTCATTCTCGCGTTGGAAAACGTATGCCGCCCCCCTGCTGCTTTCTTTCCCGGAAGCCCCGATTATGGCTGTTTCACCGTCTATTGAGACGGAATAACCGAAAGCATCTCCATCGGCGCCGGGGGGATCCGCAATCAGCTTATCTTCGAAGGTCCAGCTGCCGTCTGTCCCTCGCTTGAACACGTAGGCCGCACCCGTCACACTGTTCTTACCATTTGCACCGATAACCGCAAGGTCACCGCTTATCGAAACGGAAACACCGAACATATCCGACGTGGCTGGATCTGATGCCACTAACTTCGGCCCCAGAGCTGACCAGCTGCCATCCGGTTCTCTCTCAAACACGTAAACAGCTCCGGTCCCTGAGTTATTACTGCGTGCACCGGCCATTACCAGGCCCTCGCTGACCGCGACAGATACGCCGAATTCATCACCCGCCGCACCATCTCCAGGCGTGAACTTCTGCTTAAACGACCAGGTTTCGTCCGGATCACGTTCGTACAGGAAAGCTGATCCCGTGTTTATTCCACCGTTCTTGTCCCGGTATGCTCCTACGACCGCTACACCCCTGCCGACCCCGAGAGATATACCGAACCGGTCGTCGTATTCGGGATCGATCGGATTCAGCTTGCTGGACAGCTTTATAGACGTAGCGGGAATCGGAGCTGCAAGCGATCCTTCATCACATATCTCATCAGAGGACATTGAAGAGTCCCTCACAGACTTTATACAGTAGCGGTATGTGACTCCCTGTTCCGGGGGATAATCCGTGTACGCGGTGACATTCGATCCGGTAACAGCAATGGAATCCGGCTCTGTCGATGGGCCTTCGTCTCTCAATATCACAAATCCCGTTTCCACGCCGGACACGTCAACCCATGCCAGCTCGATCCGGTCCTCGTAGACATCGGAAGCGTTGAACGAGACCGGCGCCAGGATAGTCGTTGAGCCTGTGTCGAAATCCTTCTCCGACTCACCCATTGCGGATGGATAAACGCTGTCGTAGGCGGCGATGCTGTACTCGTGGACTACGCCCAGATCGGGCGAGGTGTCGATATAGCTATTAAAGTTGTCTGCCGTCTCTCCGATCAGCACGTCGTCCCTGTATATCCGGTATCCGTCCTCGGCGCCGGAATTGTCCTCCCAGAATATCTCGACCTTGCTCTCGTACTCTGCGTCGCCGGCCCGGACGTTCGTCGGAGCGAGCAGTACTCGCAGTCCGAGGTCCCCAACGGGATCCGAGTAGCCGATCTCTCCGCTGACGCTGTCGAAGGCCGAAACGCTGTAGTCGTAGGTGATGCCGGGAATCGCGTTGTAGTCGGTCATCGAGGTCCGGTTGGGGCCTATTACGAACATAGTATCGTCAACCGCCGCACTCGTGTCCCGGCGCGTAACAGCGTACCCGTGCTCGAGGTCGGAATTGTCCGTCCAGGATATGACGATCCTGTCCTCGTACTCCTCGTCGCTCACCGTGACGGAAGACGGAACGCCCAGCTCCCTGCTTCCGGCATCAGGCATACCGGCCGCTTCCGCCTCGAGAGCGGTAGCAGCAACTACCGAATAGTCGTACACCTGGCCGGCTGTGCCGCCGTAGTCGCTGTAGGTCGAGTTGCCGACACTCAGGGACTTGATGAACAGGCTGCCACGGTAGATCTTGAACAGTACGGCGGTCTTCGAGCTGCTTTCCCACGTGATGTCCACGTGGTCCTCGAATTCACCATCGGTCGCTTCTACGTTCACCGGGGCGAGGACGATGCTCATGAACCCTTCGTCAGATACAACAGTTGAAACACCGCCCAGATCGCTCACAGCGCGGACGAAGTACGTATATGTAGTATCCGGTATTGCCGTGTAGTCATCGTAGGTCTCGACGCTGGCACGGGTCGTATCAAGCACGGTGGTGTCCGGTCCCAGCGCGCGCGTGATTTCATAGCCGTCCTCGTTCAGGTCGAGGTCGTCCCAGGTGATGCGGATCCTGTCGTCATAGGTTGAATCACTGGCACTGACGTTCCCGGGCGGAGTGAGTCCCGTACCGCCCTCGTCGCAAACATGGACCGATTCGATATACCCCGCCCCGATGGTAGCGACGCAGTATTCGTGGGTCGTGCCGAACACGACCGTCGAGTCCACAACAAGCAATGTATCCCCTACGCCAGTAGAGTCGAACAGCACGCTGTCCCGGTAGATACGGTATCCTGTCTCATCATCCGCCTGGTCGGTCCACGTTATCGCGACACGGTCGATGTACTCGCCGTCGGTTGCCGAAACGTCGAGCGGGGGAAGCACCGAACCGCGCCAGCCTGTATCGGTGACGCCCGCGGACTGCGCGCCCTCGGTAAAAGCCCTTACCTCGTAGTCGTACACGCTGCCGGGTATTCCCGTCGTATCGTATATCCACGAACCGCCTGCTTCCGTGCTGTCGATCTTCTCGCCGTCACGGTAGACATAGTATCCCTCCTCGATCTTCGAGATATCGACCCAGCTTACAGTGGTCCTGTCGGTGAACTCGCCGTCTGTGGCGGCGACAGTCGTCGGGGGAAATATGATCCGGTGCCCGTCGTCGCATACAGGGGTACTCTCCTCGTCCGCCATGTCCTTGACGACGACACAATACGAATAGACCGTGTTGAGGTCGCTCGTGGTATCGATATAGAGTTCCCTGTCGCTGGCGACGATAGACAGGAGCTGGCCGTCGCGAAGCACCTTGTAGACGATGTCGTCCAGGCCTGCGCTCTCCCACCTCACCTCGACACGGCCCTCCAGTGTTCCATCTGTGACGGTAACTGTCCCTACGGGCTCGGGCGCCGCCGGCAGCGGCGGCGGTTCCGAATCCATGGCCGGCAATCCTGAATCAACAAGGCTGCTTATCACTGCATCATCCTGCGGGGACCTGTCAGTCTGCCGCGCGCCGTCGCTCATGACGGGCTCCGCGGCGTTCCCACTCTCCTCCCACCTGTCCCCGCTACGTGTAAAACTGCTGCCCGATCCCTCCGCGGAAACGATGTTCAGAACGTCTCCATCGATGCTCACGGTTTCGCCGAACCTTTCTTCAGGAGCGGCGCCGGCTGCGGTGAGCTTCTGCTGCTCTATCCATTCACCGTCCACCCGTCTGAAGACATAGACGGCGCCGCGAAGCATGTCGTGCCATGAAGCTCCCACGACGATAAAGTCGCCGCTTATGGCCAATGAGGAGCCGAAGTGGTCGTACCTGCCCAGATCGCCGGGCGAAAGTTTCTGCTCCACGACCCATTCCCCGCCTTCACGCCTCAATACATAGGCGGCCCCCTTGAATCCGTCGTGCCACTGCGCCCCGACAACCGCGAAATCACCATCGGTCCTCACCGAGTACTGAAAACGCGTACCCTTGTCAGGCGACGTTCCGTTGATATTCTGGGAGCTGGCCGGCTGTACCACACACAGACTGGCAATCAACAGTAATGCAGCTGCTGCGATTATCCTCTTAGGTACATTTCTGCCTTCACCAGTGGAAGAAAAACGGCCTCCGATCAAGGAGGCCGCATAGCATTTAATATGACCAGGTAACAGGGGAAAAAGCACAGACATGACACACTCCCGTCAGGATGGGTTCATGGAATCTGATTCATTCTTTTACTTAGTTTAAATCACCCCGGCTGCGAGACCCGGGCGAATTGTCATTCTGTTGTATTAGATGCCGCTATCGAAGATTTACTTTAGCAGATTAAACTTTATAGCGTCAACAATTAAATATAGTTTAACAAATTAAGACCTATTATAAAAAGGGACGGTCAAAAAGACCGTCCCCTGTACTTTACACCTTATTTTTAGGCGCTATTTACCTCAGAAGCACCATCTTCTTCGTCTCGGTGAACCCGGGCGCCGACATCCGGTAGAAGTAGATACCGCTCGCCGCGCTCTGGCCCCGGTCACCCGTGCCGTCCCATGTGACAGACTTGCTGCCCTCTGTCTCGTGCCCGTCGACCAGTGTCCTGACCAGGCGCCCCGAGACATCGTAAACACGCAGCGACACGTTCCCGCCCCCTGACGGCACATCGTAGTAGACCGTCGTCGACGGATTGAACGGGTTCGGGACGTTCTGACCGAGCGAGTAAGCTTTCGGCACACCGCCGTCTTCCTCTTCCTCGCCCGATATGGCGCTGAGGACGAACGGCTGGGTGACTGTACCGACTACCGCGTCGGCCTGCCAGTCGACCTGCTCTGTGACAACACAGATCACACCGGCATCGGCATCGAAGACCTGGAACTCGACCGTCTCACCCTCCGCCTCGTTGCTGTGTATCATCATGAAGGCCTCGTACCGCCTCAGGCCACCAATATACTCCGGCCTGGCAACGCCTCGGCACTCGCCGTCAACGAACGCTGCGATGATGTCCCTGCCATCGACGGACTCGAGCCCGTCGACCCGCAGCACGGCGGTCATCGTCATGTTGAACTGGTAGGCGTAAGGGTTGACCGACCAGTCGGGCGCGGCAGTAACCTGCTCGCCCTCTACCGAAGCCTCTGACTCAGGCGCTTCCACTCCCGCCTCCGCTGCAGCGACTGCCACTGGCGGTGATCCGGATGGCGCCGGGTAGTTGAATCCTGTCACGCCCGCGTTCGCAAGCGACAGCTTGTATCCGCGCCCGGGCTCCATCTCCGAGAGAGTACCGTACCATTCACCGTCCAGGTACTGCGCGAACCCATCCTGACCCTTGAGAATGTCGTCGTCTGTCAGGAGGTCCTGGTTGCCCACGCCTGGGCCGAGGTCGGCAAGCGCCTCGCCTACATCCATCCCGGCCGTCGGTATATATCCGATCCAGTTCCATCCCGTCGTTACCGGGATCGAAGTGGCCACATCCACCGTATCACCGGTATGGATGACAGTTCCTGCCTGGGAAAGGTTGATCAGGTATCCTGATTCATTATCGAGGTCGAACGAAGGCACCCATTTGAAACTATCGGGATACATGTTCTCAATGAACTGGCTGAATGCCGACTGTGACTTGATCACGTCGCCGTCGGAGAGGTTCAGGTCACCGGTGATATGCGTAACGCTCATATCCGGCGTCGAGATGTTCGTCGATATCCAGTTCCACCCCTCTGATACCTCTATAGTCAACGTCTCGGTCCCTGTCGTACCTGTAGTAGTCGTGAGCGTGGCAGGATCATCTGGCGTTCCCTACCTGTCCCCTCGCATCGAACTGATGAGTTCGAGTCAACCGAACTGTATAACGTGCATTCGCTGCCATCCCAGATCCTGTATCTGATGGTCTCGCCGGATGGACGGTTGCTGTATACGGTCATAAAGACGAGCCATGAGTAATCGTAGCCGGTATCGGTATCGAACACATGGACACTGTCTACACTCCCGACTCCCCTGAGCTCTCCGCCGACGTACGCCGCCACCATGTCGCTCCTGCTGGTGGAAGGCGTACCCTCGATTACAAGCTCAGCTACCACCGGCATAGAGTATTCGAATCCCGACGGCTCGACGGTCCAGTCTGGAGGCTGGCACCCGATATTCAAGTCGACGGTGAGGATAGCGACGCTGACGTTGCTGCCATCAGTCGCTTCCGCTCTCACTTCACCGTGATGGGGACCCTCGCTGATCTCTGTATTGACGACCAGTTCTACCAGTTTTGTCTCGCCCGGCAGTATCGTTCCAGTCGAGGGGATTATCTCCGCGATCAATGTCAGATCATGGGTGAACGAGAAGGTCACAGCCTCGCCTGTTCCATTTACCATCTCAGCCATCAGTTTGCCCGGGTTACCGAGAGCTCCCTCGGCAACTATGTCGGCGTCACTCCAGGCGAACTGACTCTTGCGATAGTCGAACTCCCAGACCACGGCTGCCTCGAGCGGATTGCCGATACGGTCTGTGATGCCGCTGACGCTTGCTTCGATCCGCCTTCCCTCGAGGTCGCCTGAGGCAGATGTCGGCGTTATCACTATCGTGCTGCCGTTACAGACCGCGTCGAATGTTATCGCCGGGCCTGGGGGATCCGGCCAGTCTAGATACGTCAGTGAAATGTCCCCCTCATCTATCGACAGTGAATCTACAGCCTCGTTGAACGTGATGCTGATATTCTCGCCGAACGAGAGCACACCGTCGGCCGGCTGGGGCGTCCCGAACACAACAGGCGAGTGCCTGTCGATTGTACCGATGGCGCTCTGGGAGAACCCTTCCCCCTCGGAGCAATGCGTAAACGCCCTGATCTCATAGACACCGTCCTCGAGCGCCTCCGGTGGCAGCCAGTCTATCGTCACATATTCCACATCCAGATCGGCATAATATATCTCCGCGCCGCAGATCTCCCAGTCTCCAGGAGCCTCGTCTCCCGATCCCAGGCGACGACAGCTCGCTCCGATGTATTCGATACTTATGTTATCACCTAAAACACCGAGATCCCTGTCGTAACCGGTCAATTTTATTGGAAGGGGTGTCGGGTCCGGGGTTGTCTGCTGCATCGCCTTGTCGTATACCCAGGCATCCTTCGGTTCATACAGCGTGATCTCGCTGCACGGCGCCTGGAAATGGGCATTGAACGTCACGGTGTCCGCTTTCTGCAGCACACCACCGTTCTCCCAGTTGGCGTACTCGCACGGCGGATACATGATAACCTTGAGGCCGTCATAAGTGTAGCTTTCTGGTCCCCGATCGACAGTCAGGGTCAGCGGCAACGGAGCGGCGCCGTCCAGAGCAGGCTCGAGGAAGAAAGACTGTGGGCCGTTCAACAAGGCGCCGTTGACCTTCACCATCGCTCCGTAAGGATTCGAAGTGGACAGAAGCCTGAGGTGGTACTCCCTGATCTCGCTGCTCTGGCTGTAGTTGTTCAACTCGAGATGGAATACGGCAGGCTCATCGGCCGGAACGTTGTCCAGCGTCCTTATCGTCATCTCCACCACGGACGAATCGCGCGGCACCATCCTCGCGTCCCCGCTCGTATCCGGCCACGGCTCCCACGGGCACGAGCTCACGCCGGCCAGCACATCGAATACGGGCGATGGATATGTCCCGTCGTTCTTGACATCGACTGTGAAGTTATCGCCGATATCATCGTCGCTCAGGACATACCCGACAGTCTGCGTCTCTGTTCCCGTCGTATCCGTCAGATCGGTTACGTCCGAGAAGCTGTTCGATTTCGAGACCGTAAGCGTGTTATCGTTACCGAGAATCTCTGCCAGGAGTCCTTTGCTCGTGTCATCACTAGTCATAAGCGTCATCTTCTTTACGTACGACTCGGTCGTCACTTCCGAATACGAATACTCATAATCCGCCCCGGCGCTGAATGAGCGGTTCTCGCTGAGCTGCGAGGATGCCTTCAGCTCGGTATTCAGCTCTAACATCGCCTGCCAGTCTTCTCTTGCGACCTGATATAGAACCGCGGAATCCGCCTCTCCTTTGGATATATAATTCGCCACGGTCGCATCGAGCTCGGGGATAAGCACGTCAGCGATATACTGCTCAGTGTATGCGAAGGTAGTATGGAATCCCTCCGGCTCGACGCCTAAGGATAGATTATCCGTAACAGAACATCCCTCTATATCGATAACTCTGACCTTGGCCAGGATGTAGTTTGTCCCCGCGCCGATGAATACATCGCCTTGCTCACCTGTGAAGAGATCGCTCGAAGCGGTTTTGAACATCTCGTCAAAGGAGAAGCAGACTTCCGTCTTGCTGTCGGTGCTCGATGTCCTCACGGCTGACAATTTGAAACTATTCGTTTTCTTGACCTTGACTTCTTCGAATATAGCGGTCAACATTCCAAGTATGAATCCCTTATGAACCCCCCACTTTAAATCGAGCGCTAGTCCGTTTCCTTTAGTCCATGTATCCATATTGAAATCTTCAACCACACAGGATTTGTATCCTTCCTTGAGATATGCGTATGAATTATCTCCCGGAGGATCGCGTAGTATGTATTTCGGCTCTACCGAGCCGGCAAGGGTGACAAATGGTGCCCCCTCCTGCGCCACATGCCCGGTGACGAGCACCCACTCGGTAACCGGGTCGGCCTCTATCCCTTCTGCCGACGCGTAGAAAGTAATCGCCTTCTGGTACGACCTGTTGTTCCCGTCGCCATCCACCCGCCCGACGAGGAGACTAGGTGTCGAGCCGATTGTCGTATATTCCGCCACCCCGTCTACGATAGGGATGGAGATCGGAGTGTTCTCCTGGTCGGAAATCTCGTCGTATATCGTCACCGTTCCCGTATCAAGCTTACATGGAGTGCTAGTGCCATAGTCCTCACCGACAGTGATTCGAAGCGTGACATACTCGAACTGCTCGATTACAGGCAGACCCTCAGGCAGCTGTACGCCGTCAATGCTGAGCTGCTGACAAGGCGGCGCGTCGAATCCCTCGACCGTCACGACAAGAGGCGCCCTGTATACGAAGTCCATCTCGACATCCGTTGTGTCCATCTCGGCCAGGCGCACCCCTAGGTTCTGGAAGAACTCCAGAACATCGATCTCGTTCAGGCCAGGCTCGATTGAAGCCACCGAGGCCGATACGAGGTAGTTCTGCGGAGGAAGATCCCTGCTGTAAGCGGTATCGCCGGCGCTGAACTCCCACGTCCTCTGGAAGCAGTTGTTCTCGCTCCGAATAGAGATGGTTATATTGCCTACGTTATTTCCGCACCCGCCTCCGAGACGGCCCGAGAGCGTGCGTGTCGTAAGGTCGTTGAACGCGACTCCGCTTACAGGATCGTTCACAGCGACGTCATTATCGACAGTAATGATGAGACTGTCTGGTTCGAAAGTGTGGCCATCGGCTTCCGGGCGGATCGAATGCTCACCCTGGTCGACCGCTACGGCGAACTTTCCGTTCTTGTCGGTAGAGCCACCAGAAAGACCATCTACCATGACAGAGATTTCCACTGCCGGGCAGTCGGTATCTGCGTACCTGATGGTTCCGGATATGGTGTACGACGATATATCCGAGAAGATTACCTGGTTCTCGACCGGAGATTCGCTGGTGAGGACCACTCGTTGGACCGGAGGATCGAACTGGCGGTTACCGTCGAACGGACGCACCTCGAACTCTCCCTCAGTGCCATAATAAAGCCCGTTCAGCACAAAATTGCCCTCGATGTCTGTCACGGGATGTATGTCGAGCTGCGCGCAGTCGCCGGTGAAGTAAACGCCCCCTTCGAATGTTCCGTAGTGCGCGCTTTCTGTCATATCGGTAATAATGCCATTGCTTACGTCATCGAGCGGCCAGTAGGCGACCAGGCCCTCTTCATCGCCATCGAGAGGCTTTAACATCATCGCCAGAATAGCGGAATCCGCCCGCACGACGTTCCAGATGCGAATCTCGTCGAGCTGGCCGCCAAACCATGAGCCTGCCTCGGGACCTGCGCCAAGCGTAACGGGTTCATCATTTGTGATATCACCCAGGCTGCTGTATGTAGTCGATCCCTGAGGCAATGAATCGACGTAAAGCCTGATCTCCATCTGGTCGGGATCATGCACACAGGCCACGTGGTGCCACTTGTTGTCATTGAACTCTGTACCGTCACTCAGCACTTCCACGGGGGTGCCGTCATCGCCGATCGCGAATCGGAGCTGGCCGGGGCTGTCCGGCCGCATATTGCTCAGAGAGAACGGGAAGCTGCCTGCGCCGCTCTCCGGGGATGATTTTGCGATCATCGTCCCGGCCCCTGCCCCCGAGCCCCCGTCACCCATGTATTTGACCCATGCCTCGATGGTATAGCTCGCATTACGTCTGAAGCTGAATGTGCCGGCGGCATCCGAGACGCTGACAGATCCGCCGTTGCCGTCGAAGAGAAGTGCCTTTGTCTGCTGCGACTCAACATCTGTCGCCAGAGGCGTGACTTCGACCCAGACACTGTCGGAAGCCGCTCCTTCGATGGTCGAGATGCGCCCTGCGATATTTCCATTCGCGGGCCGCCAGCCGAAGTCCTTTATCTGTTCAACCTCGGCCGAAACGTCATTGGTCAACGCCGCTACACCATATTCGTATGTCCGTCCCGGTTCCGCGTCATAATCCTCGTATCCCTGGACATTCTCATTCACGGTACTGATCGGCTCTCCGTCGCGATAGATGCGGAATCCCCGTTCATTGACCGCGCGGTCGACCCATGTTATACGGACCCTGCTGTTAAGCGTCCCGTCGGATGCGACAACATTACCTGGAGCAAATGCCAGTTCAGCAATGTACGCCGCATTCGCAGATTCGGTAACGCCCATGATGGCATAATCCCCGTCTATGGAAACACTGCCCCCGAGCTGATCAGAGTCCGATCCGTCGCCAGCAACGAGTTTCTGTACCTGAGTCCATACCTGTCCGTCATACTCGAAGATATATGACGCCCCCTGACGCCAACTGGCACCGCCGAGAGCTCTATCTGCCCCTATGATGATCCGGTCCCCGCTCATTGAAACACTCCATCCAAAACGTTCCCCTGCGGATCCTCCGCTCGCCATGAGCATCTGTTTCTCTATCCAGACACCGTCGGCCCTCTCGAAGAAATATGCTGATCCCTGTTGTTCATCACCACCATTAAAATCTCCGACAAATGCGCGGTCCCCACTGATGCAAACGCTGTTGCCGAAAGTAGTATATATTCCACCGGTGCTTTCGATTTTCTGTGTTTCTGTTGCGGGCCATCCGCCCGTGCCGCGCTCGAAGATGTAGGCCGAGGTATCTGCCCCGACAATCGCACGATCCCCGCTGATGGATACGCTAGATCCAAAGTCACCTCCATCTACTTCTGCCGTCAGCTTCGCGGTCTCTAGCACGGGCCATGCGCTGGTACCGCGCTCCCATATGTACGCGGAGCCCGTATCACTGTCATCATTTGGAGCGCCGACGATCACGCGATCTCCGCTGATCGACACGCTATATCCAAACGCGTCTGCTCCACTACGGTCAGAGGCATATATCCATGTCTCCTGGCTCCAGACACCGGCATCGTCACGCACGAATATCCACGCGGCCCCCTGATCCTCAGCCCATACGTTTTCATGTGCATCCCCTCCGACAATCGCTCTGTCCCCGTCTATTGAGACAGACCGTCCAAAATGAGTTCCGGCCGCTGTACTGGTCCCGACCAGTCTCTGTTTACGCGACCATTCGCCATCAGCATCCCGCTCGAAGAAATACACTGCTCCCCTGTAATCATTTTCACCCCAGGCACCGACGATCGCCCAATCCCCGCTTATCGACACGCTGCACCCGAAATAATCATTCATAGCCAGTTCATCGTCCCCGATGAGCTTAAGAAAAATCTCCGTCGTGACTTCATCAGATACGGCAACAGGCATTGCCCCCTGGTCGCACGAACCGTCCGAGATGACATCTCCATTGTATGCCTGCACGCAGTACTCGGAAGGGGCGCCCATTGTGACCAACGGTTTTGTGGCGATATAAAGCCCGTTATAATTCGTGGCGTAGATATAGTTTCCCGCAACGGCCACATCAGAGGGACTTTCCACGTCATAAAATATGGCAAAGGACGGCTTCGAAGGATCACTGATATCGATTATCTGCAGGTTTCCTCCATTCCCATCGGCCACATAGGCGTAGTCTCCGGAAACAGCAACATCCTGAGCAATACCCGGCGTGTTATATGATCCGGCAAGAGTCGGGCTCAACGGATCGCTTACATCAATGATCTGGAGGCCTGCATTCTCATCCGCCACGTAAGCGTAGTCGCCGGAAACATAAACTTCCTTGGCAATATCCGGCGTATCGCACGACCCGGCCGCAGCCGGATTGGCCGGATCGCTGACATCGACGATCTTGAGGCCTGCAGAGCCATCCGCTACGTAAGCATAATTGCCCGAGATATCTACGCCCATCGCATCATCAGTGTCATACGTTGAAACCGTATCCGGATTCGCCGGATCGTGGATGTAGAAGATCCGGAGACCGTCATTACTGCTGGCAACATAGGCATAATCGCCGGCGACGGCGATGTCTCTGCCTCCAACACCAAAATGTCCTTCAAGAGTCGGATTCGCCGGATTGCTGATGTTGATGACATCCAGGCGATCGTAGCCCACCAAGTAAGCGTAGTCGCCTGCGACGGCTACGGCCCTAAACTGCCCATCTGCATCATGATAATCTCCGATACTTTCCGGATTCGCCGGATTATCGATGATCAGGAGGTGCGTGCCATCCGACAAAACATAGGCGGTGTCGTCTGCGACAGCTACATCATCGACACCAAGGTCCATATCTAAATCTAAGAAACTGTTGATTCCAATATGAGCGTAACTGTATGAGGTTGCATCAGGTTCATCCAGAGTTGCTATCAGCTCTGAGCCTCTGTATATCTCGAAACCTGATTCCTTTTCGGATCGATCGACCCAGGTCATCTCGATGCGGTCCTCGTATACGTCTGAGGCGTTGAACGACACCGGTGCAAGGAGTGTCGTATGGCCTTCGTCCACTGCCGCCTCCGAGGGCCCGATCGCGTCAAACGCGGCAACGCTGTATTCGTGATGAATCCCGAATTCGGGCGAATAGTCGATGAACGATATGGAGTTATCCGCCTCAGTGCCGATCGGCTCGGGATCACCATCACGGTAGATATAGTACCCGTCCTCCCAGTCCGAGTTATCCCGCCAGCTGATCTCGATGCGGTCCTCGTACTGGCCATCGGTGGCGGTGACCAGCGTCGGCGCTTTTAGCGTCCTCAAGCCTTCGTCTGACGCTGCCGCGGATTCACCTGATCCGAGGCTGGTCGCATCATAAGCAGTTACGCTGTACTCGTACGTAGAGTCGGACAGCGCGGTTTTATCGACGAACGATGTGCGGTTGGGATCGGTCGTTTCGAGCAGTTCACCATTTATACCGATTACCTGAAGCCCTGAAGCCCCGTCCGCCACGCAGGCTATACTTCCGAAAATCGCTATATTCTCGGCGTAGCCCGGAGTATCATAACTCCACGATAACGTGAGTTTCGTGGGATCGCTGATGTCGATCACCTGAAGACCTGGCGAACCATCCGCTACGTAGGCGTAATCACCAGAGATGGCGACACCCAAGGCAGTGCCCGGGGTATCGTAGCTCCCCGTTAATTCTGGTGCTGTCGGATCGCTGATGTCTATCACATGAAAACCGGAAGTGTGGTCCACTACGAAAGCATGATTACCCGAGATGGTCACTCCCCAGGCCGGGCCCGGCGTATCGTAGCTCCCCACCAACACGGGCGCTACCGGATCGCTGATGTCCAGCACCAGCAGGCCTGCATTATAATCTGCTACGTAGGCGTAATCACCCGAGATGGCAACACCGTGAGCGTTGCTCGGCGTATCGTAGTTCCCCGCGAGCGTTAGCGTTGTGGGATCGCTGATGTCTATGATCTGCAGGCCGGAAAGGTAATCCGCTACATAGGCGTAGTTACCAGCGACAACAACCCCCATGGCGCGGCCCGGGGTATCGTAGCTCCCGGCAAGCAGGGGATTTGCTGGATCGCTGATATCTATCACATGAAGGCCTGAAGAATCGTCCGCCACGAAGGCGTAATCACCCGAGATGGCCACGCCATAGGCAGAACCCGGCGTATCATAGCTCCCCACTGAATCGGGCACTGAGGGGTCGCTGATGTCTATCACATGAAGGCCCGAATAATTATCCGCCACGAAGGCGTAATCACCTGAGATGGCCACATCCCTGGCAACGCCTGTCGTGTTGAAATCTCCCAGAAGGGGTCCAGGCTCATCTGCCGCCCTGCGATATACCCTGTACCCGTCTTCCACCGCGCTGTTGTCGGCCCAGTTGATAACGGTCCTGTCCTCGAACGCGTTGTCGCCGGCTGAAACAGGTGATGGGCTGAGCAGTTCGCGGTAACCCGCGTCCCACACACCGGCGCTGGTCACCCCCATCGCGTGACTGCCTTGACGCTGTAATCGTATTCCTGGCCGGCCAGGCCGCCGGTGTCGTTGTAGTACTTCTGGGCCTTGTCGACCGAGTCGATCAGAGTCCCGTTACGGAATACCATGAACGCGACAGCCGTCTTCGAGGTACTTTCCCACGTGATGTAGGTGCGTGCCTCGTAGTCACCGTCAGTGGCCTGCACACCGGTAGGCGCCAGGACGACACTCCTGTATCCGAAATCCTCGCCGGTCGGGGAGAACCCGCCCTCGGCGCTGAACGCTCGCACGTAATAGACGTACGTGACGCCCGGCTCGGCGGTCATGTCATCAAATATCTCCACCCCGGCGCCGACTGTTCCGAGCGTGTCGCTGGCGGCCGATGCGGTCACGACAGGTCTTGTAGTGTTCTTTTCCATGGCGCTTGCCACATATGTATCACGGATGATCTCGTACCCGTCCTCGAAGCCGGAGAGGTCCTCCCATGTGACCTGCACGCGGTCGTCATATGTCGAGTCGCTCGCGCTGACGCTGCCCGGCGCCGCGAGACCGGCGCTGCCGGTATCGCAGATACGGATAGATTCGATGTCGCCGGCGCCGATCGCTGTGACGCAGTACTCCTTCGAAAAGCCAGGCACTATCGTGGAATCGATGAACGTCTCTACTCCCACGGCGATCACGGCTGACTCAAGCCATACACCATTGCGGTAGATCTTGTAGCCGGTCGCGTCGTCGGCCTGCTCGAGCCATGATACGTGGACCCTGTCGCTGTACTGGCCGTCAGACGCTGTCACGTTCTGAGGCGGCAGTATCACTCCGCGCCAGCCTGTTTCAACCGCTGCGGCCGATTCGTACCCCCCGTCGACATAGGCTGAGATCTTGTAGTTGTTTACCGGGATCGGAAAAGGCCCCGGCTCGGCGTCAGTATCGATGTAGGAGGTCGCGTTCGCCCCCGTGGAATCTATCGGCACGTTATCCCGGTATATGATGTAGCCGTCGTTTATCGACGACATGTCTATCCATGAAAGGTGGACCCCGTCTATGAACTGCCCGTCGGAAGCCGTGAAGGATTCGGGAGGGGCGATGACGCGGGTGCCGTCGTCGCAGACCGGCGTCGTCTCTTCGGCAGCCATGTCGGTCACGGCCACACAGTACTGCGCTGTCGTACCGATAGTGACAGTCCTGTCCGCGTAGTAAGATTTATCGCGAGACACGAATGAGAGAAGCGTATCGTTTCGAAAGACCTTGTAGAGTATCGCTTCCTGCCCCGTGTTCTCCCAGGTTATCTCTACCCGGTCCTCGTATGTGTTGTCGGTCGCGGAGACCCACTCCGGTGCTTCGAGCGCCGCAGGGGCCATCAGAGGCGGAGTCGAGCCCGTTTCACTCTCGAGGGCATCGATCAGTTCCAGGGCGCCGGCAGGCAGTGACTCCTCCTGCGGCAGACCGCCTGCAGAGGAGCATGTTCTCCGCGAGCTTGCCGGCCACCGCTTCCCTGCCCGCTGAAATCTTGCGGTCCTGTACCCAGCTGTTGCCATCCTTGCGGAATACGTACGACGCCCCGCGCTGCAGGTCGTGCCATGGCGAGGTGACTGTGATCCTGTCGCCGTCTATCGAGACCGAGCCGCCGAAGTGGTCGTACGGGCCGA
The DNA here is from genome assembly GCA_963836185.1 of Candidatus Krumholzibacteriia bacterium. Taxonomy (GTDB): domain Bacteria; phylum Krumholzibacteriota; class Krumholzibacteriia; order Krumholzibacteriales; family Krumholzibacteriaceae; genus JAUWCL01. The sequence goes on along the minus strand of CAWIIQ010000001.1, from coordinate 455,776 downwards.
GGTCGGAGGGGACGAGCCGCTGCTCGACGGCCCAGCCGTCGCCGCCTCGACGCAGCACATACGCAGCTCCGCTGTAGCCGTCCTCCCAACTCGCGCCGACAACGGCGAGGTCGCCGCTGACGTCGACGCTGTACGCCTGACGACCTTCAGCATCGGCAGCTGAAAGCTCACCGGGCATCGCCGATGACATAAAAAAAGCAGCGATCAGGACGACCACTGCTGTAAACGACAGACCACGGACTTTACCGGTAACAGGCAGGCTCAACGACATGACGTACTCCTGACAGGGTTGGAGTTAATTGTTTTTTCAGAGGAAAGATCTATGAAATGTGCAGACGTACAGATACAACTCGTACTACTGCTGAACAGCCGAATGATCGAATTGATTGAAATACCCCTCGAACGCGAACCCGGGCCGGTGTTGCCAGACACCGCGAGACACTGCGAGACACCAAGGTTACCATTTAACCCTTTGCGCCAGCACTATATCACAACCACTGGACCAATGTCAACAAATGTTTATATCACAACAGATTAGAAGAATTATTCAGGTATCCTCGTACCTGTTTATAGAGGCTCACTCACACAAAAAAGGGGGACGATCGAATCGACCGCCCCCCGTACTGATAATCGGTATTTCAACCTTTCGACTTATCTCAGAAGCACCATCTTCTTCGTCTCGGTGAAGTCCGGTGCGATCATCCGGTAGAAGTAGATCCCGCTCGCGACACGCTGTCCGCGGTCGTTCGTGCCGTTCCAGGTGACCGACTTGCTGCCCTCTGTCTGGCTGCCGTCGACGAGGGTACGCACTACACGCCCCGAGACGTCGAATACCCGCAGGCTGACCTGCCCGCCCCCCGCCTTGACGTCGTAATGGATCGTCGTCGTCGGGTTGAACGGGTTGGGGAAGTTCTGCGAGAGCGCCCACGTGACTGCCGGCAGCTCGCCATCGGTCGAGACGATCTTGATCGTGAATATCGCGTCGCTGACATCCTCTCCCGTAAGAAGGGACGGATCGTAAGCAACTACCCTCACGAGGCACGAATCGCTCGATATGTCGGGGGCTATCCACGCGTAGCTCGAATCGTTCGGCTCGCTCGAGGCGATAAGGGTGAAGGCTCCGCCGGCGTTCTCCGAGTAGAAGATGCTCACCGAGTCGACATTGTTGTTGTCGGTCGCGACCCACTGGATCTCGATCGGGTCACCCGGCTCGAAGGCCTCGCCGCCGTTCGGGTATGTGACCGTCACCACCGGGGCCACGAGGTCGGGCCCGGCAGTGCATTCGCCGGACTCGTTCGAGTACCCGCTCATGTAGCCCGCGCCGTCGATGTAGCTTACGCGATAGTAATGGCATCCCGCCACCGGGTGATGCTGGAACACGTTGATCGAGGCGCCGACCGTACCGATGAAGTTCGACTCGGCCGGAGCGAACCCCGATGTCCCCTCGGAGTATATCGCGTAGTAGTCGCCGCCGACCGGCGTGCGGCCGTCCCACGAGATCGTGATCGTCGTGTCGTTCGTTACCACGGCAACGAGGTTCTGGACATAAGCAGGCGCCGCGAACAGGGCGTCAGGGTTGCCGAAGGCGCCCTGGTCTACCCTCGAGCCGTCGGGATCGAGCCCGAGCGGATCGCCCGTATCGATGCTCCCCGAATGGAGCGCGAGATAATAATCAAGAGATGCCGTGTCGGCGTACGCCGGGTCGCGGCTTATGTTCGTAACGTCGGGAACGATATTTACCACATCGCTGCCGGAGTTCCCGAAAGCATTGTTGTACTGGTATGTGAGGCCGACATCGGTCGCAGCGGCGAAACCGTTCGTGCCGCCGTACGAGAAGATGTTGTTTCGCACATCAGTCGCCGCGGCAGGCGAGAGGAAAGCGTTTCCGCCAGTAATGCCAGACGTGTTGCGGTCGACCGTGTTGTTGTACCAGGCGCCCCACGTGCTGTCGGCATAGACTCCGCCACCGATCGTGCCGGCGCCGTTCTGCGCCACGACAGAATTATGGAGAATAAACTGGTCCGCATTGCAGTATATGCCTCCGCCGGTAGACGTGGCGGTATTGCCCTGGACAAAGCCGCGCGTTATCGAAAGCGCCGAGTGCTCCGCGTAGACGCCTCCGCCGGTGCTCGTGACGTCGTTACCGTATATCGAGTCGTCCGCCGCCGTGACGGGTGTCAGGCCGGCGTAGATCCCGCCGCCGTTGACATAACCGGTGTTGCCGGATATCACGTTCCCCGACATCGTGATGTCGGAATGCAGCGCGTAGATCCCGCCGCCGTTCCTCACGCCGGTGAACGAGGCGTTGGGCGACGCGCCGGAGATCGTGTTCCCCGTTATAGCCGCCGTCGCCTGGTAGAGATAGATGCCTCCGCCGCTCTGGGCGACGCAGCCTGTGATCTCGTTCCCCTCTATCGTGACGGTCCCGTTGTAGCAGGCGATCCCGCCGCCGGCGCTGTAGCCGGTCGTGCTCGTGTATCCGTTTGAAGTGATGATGTTGTTCTTTATGATCGCCGGCGAGCTGTAGACGAAGACGCCGCCGCCGTAGATCCCGCTGCCGGGCAGCAGGGTCGATGTCCCCGAGCCGCCAGTTATCGTGAATCCCTCGATCCCGGGCGAACCTGACGGAATCGTCAGGAATGATACGACGCTGCCATTATGCTGGATCGTCGTTACGTTCGTTTCGGGATCACGGACGGTGAAACCTGCATCCCATCCACCCATCAGGTATACGTCATTGTGAACGCTGATCGATGTGAGATAGGTATCGCCCGCGACCATGATCGAGTCACCGTCGACAGACGCATCAAGCGCGTCCTGTATAGTGTGCGCCGCCCATGCGGGAAGCGAATATGGATAGATGTTCCCGCCGGCCGTCGATACATACCTGTAGGGAGCGCCGCTGATCGTGAAGTCGCCTTCCATCTCGCCGTACCCGGCGACAGCGCCGCCCGAATAGGCGATCACCTTGATGCGCGCCGTGGGGACGGGAAGGTTCGGGACGGTCCAGTCGTAGTAGTTGACCACTGAGATACCCGTCGCGATCGTATCGGGATATGTCGTCCCGCTGTCGATGCTGAGCAGGACGCTCACCGAGTCAGGCGTATCGCCGGTAACCGTCCATGCGACCCGGTAGACATCATCTACGTCGACGGTCTCGGCCGGGACCGGAGCCGTCACTTCGACCGCCATCCCGTTGACGATAAACGACATCAGGGGGCCTGACGCACTTACCAGCTGGATGTCGATTCCGAGCGGCGTATTGTCATACGCGAGGTTGTTCGGAGTCGTAAGACTGGTGAACTCGGCCAGGTTGCCGGCCCTGAAGTAATCTGCGTCATCTCCCCCATTAATGTCGAGTTCGAGATGCTGAGTGCCGCTCGCCTCTTCGAGGTCGCACTGGTAATGTGTCTGGTCGTCATTGTTACTGATCGTCTCGTCGACGTGCCAGATGAGGATGCCGCGCTCGCTGCCGGGGAGCGAGACGTCGAATCCGACACCCTGTCTGTTTTCGACAATGAAGTACTCGGTGCTCGCGAACGGGCCCTGCATGAGATACATGTCCTGGGTTGTCTCGGTCTGCGAGAGCGCGTACGAGCCGCTTCCTGTTATCTCGGTCGGCGTTACCCAGCCGAGCCAGTACTTGCAGACCCCGTTCATGTGGACCGGTGTGATCCCGCCGTTGCCCCAGGAGCCTCCCGCCATCAGGCAGAAGTTACCGGCGCCGCGGCTGTCGTACCCGTAATCGTAAAAATCGGGAAGGCCGAGGAAATGACCCGTCTCGTGGCAGATGACGCCGATCCTCGTGATACCCCACGTGGACGGGCTGGAATCATACCCGCGGCGGGCCGGCTCGGTGTGGTACGGACGCATCCGCGTGCCGTCATATATTGCCGTGGTCGCCAGAGCCCACTGATGCGACCAGATATAGTCGGGATCGTTGCCTGAGTATTCCTCTCCGCCGCCGGCGTGGATGACGGTCAGGCCGTCTATCCATCCATCGCCGTCGCCGTCGACCGTGCTGAAATCGAAGCCGCGCGCATTGAGGGCGGCGAGCGCTTCGGCGACCATCTCGCGGGGCCTGATGTCGAAGCCACCCGAGTTGGCGCCGTAGTACGCGTACCCCTGGCTTATCGTAACGGGATCCTCTACGACCGACACGACGTCGAGCTGGTTGTAGGAGACCTCGTCATAGTAGTCCTTCACCGAACCTGTCGCGCCGTCGGCCGTGTGACCGACCTCGTTGAACAGGTCGTCGAATTCCTGCGTGGTGCTCGTTATAGCGAGATCGGAGAAGTTCACCAGCACGACGAGGTTGTACATCGTCGCCGCAGCCGGCGCCTTGAGGATCTCCTGGTCCGACTCGAGCATCGGCCGGGAGCTCTTCAGCGCCTCGGTGCGGATCCGCTGGATATCGGGCCTCGGGAGCCCGGCAAGCAGCGGATTGACGCTTCCGGCCATGACGCCGGTAGGGGCGAGCTGCCCGAGCTGCTCTATCGCGTATACCCAGGACCTGCCGTCGGCCGAGCGCATGACCGGGAATCCCGTCTCGTCCTCGTTCCAGTGGAAATACTCGTCCCCTTTAAGGAAGAGGGTGATCGATGAGCCGTCTGGCTGTTTTACCAGCACCGGGTCTGGCGAGGCGCTTATTCCCCAGGCCGTGCCCGATGTGAGCATCAGGACGGCGGCAAGAAGCATCACCGCGCCAATCATAACGATGATGTCTGTCTTCCAGTCAAGGATCCGGGTCCGCGCGCTTGTGTTTGCGAGATTGCGGGAGCGAGTATTCTCCGTGCGCATAAATAAACTCCTTCATATCCGCTGCAGATACGTGAAAATCGTCAAAGTACGATGCGATCCTCAGTTGTTCTTCTTCGACCCTGAATTGTCTGTTTGCGAGATTCCAGAAACGTTGGCGGGGACACCGGAAAACAAAAAACTGTAAAGAACTCCAGAGATGCAAATGCCCGGCAGTAATACCAGGCTGATTACTAAGTTATTATACACTATCCGGTGGGACAAAACAAGCTTATAATCATTCTTAATTGGTATAAAGGGTTGTCGCTGCAGGGCCTGGAACAGAAAAAGGGAGCCGGAATCCGGCTCCCTCTCGATTTATCGATCATCCGGGCTCCCTGCCTGCAGCCCGTATAGATCTCATTCAGCGATCAGGTCGCTTAGTACCTGTCGCGTCCGCCACCGCCGCCGCCACGATTGTCTTCGCGGGGACGTGCTTCGTTGACGTTCAGCTTGCGGCCGTCGAGTTCCTTCTCGTTGAGCTCGGCCATGGCGACCTTGGCCTCTTCAGCGTTGTTCATCTCGACAAAACCGAAGCCCCTTGAGCGGCCGGTGTACTTGTCGGAGACTACTGCTACTGAGTCCACGGTGCCGTGAGCCTCGAAAGCGGAGCGAAGATCGCTCTCACCTGTATCAAACGAAAGGTTTCCTACGTAAAGCTTCATCTTGACCTCCTAAATATGGTCTCGAATGAGTAAAAGTACCACGTACAGTTTTTTTGGTGAGGAATCAAGTAAAGCCGATAATCGAGAAGATCTAAAAGGCAGGTTCTGTCTACCGTCACTATCTGTATTGCTTTGTAGCTTCGCTCCCAAATCTTTCTGTCACGGCTCAAGATAGCACTAATCAGGCCAATAGCAAGGCAATAATGACGTAAATTGAATTATTTGCACACTTTCGCGGATGCCGCATTCCGCCTGTAACAACCCGTCAGCCTGTCCATTTGCCGGTATCGCGGTCGAAGGTCTCACCATTCCTGAGATGTTCGAGCATCTCGATGGCGTTTTTACTCTCCGGATTCAGCTCGAGAGCCTGCTCGTAGCTCTTTATCGCCAGCTCCCTCTTACCGCTCAGCATGTACGCCTCGCCGAGGCTGTCGTGAGTGTTGGCCGACTCAGGGAAAAGCTTCACATTGAGCTCGAATATCGTCACAGCCTGCCCGTCATTCCTGTCCCGGAGCAGGGCGTACCCCATGAAATTCAGCCTCGACTCGAGGTCCGGCACCTCCGCGAGGTAGACATGCCTGTTTATATAGATAGCCTCAGCCGCCTCGGCGGCCGATCCCTCGGCGAACAGTTCCATGGGCACCATGTACCCTTCCGGCGCTCTCTCCGAATATGAGTTGATCCCGCGCCACATCAGGGTGACTCCCTCCGCTGAGCCGTCCGGACCATCGGAGAAGAAGAGCTTCACCCCGTCTATATCGGTGTGAAACATGTTGCCGCCGGAGAAGTAAAGATCGGAGCTGACCTTTCTGTAACTTCCCTCGAAGAAATCATCGACCGAGAAATGGAGCCTCTCCCCCGCCGTCTCCACGGTCAGGATCTGGTAAGGACTGAGGCAGTATCGGCCGGTATATTTCTCCTGCTCCGATATATCGAGCCCCGGTTCTGACACTACCGGCGTCCCGTATTCGAGGACCGCTTCCATCATCGGATCGCGCCCCTCGAGATAATCCTTCACCGTGTATTCGACCGGCAGGTCGGGCATGATCCAGCCGCGCCCGTCATCGAAGAGCGAGCACTGGTTGTAATGGCTGGATATGAAAAGCTTCAACCCCGAGTTGGGAAGCTCCGTCAACTGCGGCCCCCCGCAGAAGAAGGGCCCCTGGCCCGTCGGCTCACCGACGATGACCGCTTTCGTGTTGTTCTCGACCAGCGAGAGGAACATCACGGCCGCGGAGTATGTCTTTCGGCTCGTAAGTACAAAGAGCCTCCCGGGACGATCGATCCTTTCGCTGCCGCTGATCAGTCCGGCCAGCTGCCTCGAGACGTAGGCATCGCCACCCCCGTTTGCACGTATGTCGCATACGAACCTCTCGAACTCATTCTTCTCCACCCACTCGCCGAGACGATCGGCGAATTCATCTATATTCTCATCCCCGTTCAGCCGCTGGCAGGCGTTGAACTGAAGGTAGAGCGTGCCTGTCTCCTCCTGGTACTCGAACCACCAGTTGTCCTCACGATCATTCGAGATCACATACGGGAGATCGTTGTCGACAGTGCTTATGGTCGCCCAGTACAGAACCGGAACGTAATGGTGCGTCTCTACCTCGACCGTCAGCTTCAACTTGTCGCGCGTCTCGAATGTCATGTAAACGGCCCGCGAATCCTCGACTATGCCGGCGGCCTGGAGGAACTCGACGATGCTGATGCAGTAGATGAACCTTTCCTTCCAGTTGAACTCGTTCTCGGCGGCCAGGTACGGCCGGAGTATCTTGTAGGCCTCCGTGATCGGCGTGTCCCCTATCTCGACGAGGCGCGCACCGATCAAATCGCGGTGCTCCCTCCCGGCGTCGAGCACGTAGACTCCGTCGCCGAAGAGCCATAACTGGAACGGCAGGGCGTGCCAGTCAAGCTTGTGCGTGAATACGTTGGGGAATGAATGCGCATCGTTCGGCAGGGCGAGAAGCTTGTACAGCTCCATCTTGATGCTGTTCTCGCTGAGTTTCGGAATCGCCTCCTCGAGCGCGGCGGCGCGGGCCTCGAATCTCTCCCTGTCCACCATCTCGTATAGTCTCGGATGCTTCTTCGGGTACTCCTGCGCGAAATATCTGACGTCCTCTTTCCATTCATCGGCGCTCAGGCCGTACCCGTAGCTCATCTCCGGGAGGAGCCTGTAGTCGACCTTGATAATGATAACCGCCGAGGCGATCACGATCGCGAAGATCGCGGGAATGACGCCGATCGCCTTGAGCCATATCGTCCTTGCCCGAAAAGCCATGACGGCGAGTGTCGCGAGGCACAGGAACAGGGCGGCGACTGTCAGAGACAGGAAAACATCAAACAGTGTCCCGAACGGGATCGGAAAGAGGCGCCAGGTGATAAAACCGCTGACCGCGACTACAACTAATGAGATCGAAAGAATGATCGATCCGATGGAAAAGGACCTGTTTTTCATACGAGACTACCCCTCAGTAGTGAATGACAATGAATAATACTCCCTCTGCCTGTTTTGACATCATATACGCTGTTTTGTTTCACATTATCCGGCAACATTCTGATTCATACAGCACTATTCAAGAATACATCAACCGAATAACCGATGCCTCCATGGACTGTCTGGTGGTATATTGGAGTGGATGAACAGATATACGGTCATTTTCATATCGCTGATCTGCGGCCTGCTCGCCGCCGCGGGATGCAAACGCCAGACGGCAGGTACGGGACCGGCCCTGTCGCCGGAATGCGTAGTGCTGGACGGAACTGACGAGCGGCCCGACACGATCAGGATCGCCCTGCCGGGCAGAGTCGATCCGGCGAACGCCCCCCTGCCCCGCAGCGACAGCGAGCGGATCCTGTTCGGGCATCTCTACGAAACACTCATAACCGTCGACTGTGAAGGAAAGGTCCATCCCGGCCTGGCGGCGGAGTGGTATGACGGCGACGGCGGCAGGCGATGGACGTTCCGCCTGCGGCGCGGCGCGAGATTCCAGGACGGCAGCCCGGTTACCGCGCAGGATATCGTCGACTGCTGGCAGAGCGCAGGGATAGAGCCGGACATCTGGGAGGCGGGCGTAGATTCGGTCGCGGCGGCCGGTGAGAACATTGTCCACATCTATTTCATGAATACCCGTGAAGAGCTCCCCCGCGAACTGACAGCGCCTCCATTTGCCGTCGCAAGGATCGGGGATCGCTGGCCGCACGGTTCCACTCCCTGCAAGATCGATATCGAACAGTCGTCACCCGGCCCGATGCATCGCCGCACCATCACCTTGTCTCCCGTATCCGGCAGTGACGGGCCCGTCCTTGTCTTCCTCGAGCCCGGTTCATCCGCCGCATTCGATCCGCGCGACCTGCTCGAAGGGACCGTGGACGTGATGATCACGAGGGACCCGGATATCATCGAATATGCCCGCACCAGGTCTCACCTCGAGACGGTCCCTCTCCCGTGGTCCAGGATATACCTGCTTCTCTCCACGAGCCGCGTACGGGAAATACGTCTTGGCGATACACCGGCGGGGATCGACAGGGAATTTTCCGACGGCCTCGCCAGAGATGCGGTCCCCGGCGTCGCGCGCGGACATGTAGATCCCGAATGGTGGGGAAATATCGACTTCTGCGCCACCCTGGCAGACGGAGCGGACGCGTACTCCTCCCCGGTGTACATGTCATATAGACCTGAATCTAACGATTCCCGCAGGATCGTCTTCTCCGGAAGGGATGCGGCCGCCCGCAACCTCGCAGAGCGGATCGTCGGCCTCGGAGCTGCGGGACCGGACAGCTCCCCGGGAGCGGCAAAACTCGCGGCGGCGGTCCCCGGACTGATGGATGATCAGAATGATCTGTCGGTGTCGGAAATGCCTGAGGAGGAGATGGGAAGAAGCCTTGCTGCCGGCGATGAATTCGCGTACATCATCTCGATCCCCTTTCATCCGGCCGACCCCTGCCTGCAGATACGGCAATTGCGCGACAGTGCGGACTGGCTCTCTCAACTGGGGGACGGGTTCGCCGATGCCATGCTGCCGCTTGTAGATACAAGAAGTCATGCTATAGTCCGTAAGGGAACTGCCGGCCTGACTGTCGACTGGTACGGCAATGTATATATCGAAGGCGCTTTAAACAGGCCGGCGGCACCGCCGGGGAGATGAGCCAGTGTCATTCCGAACACGACTGATGATCGTTTTCCTCGCCGCCGTGCTTGTGCCGATGATCGTCCTCTCGCTTCTTATCCGGTTCGAGATGACGAAACGGCTCACCGTGCAGTACGAACGGCGCGCCGATGCTCTCGTCTCGGTCATCGAGGCGGACATCGAACAGGAGAGCGCGGCCCTTGGCGCGTCGCTTCTGGCCCTGAAAGAGACGATCCTCGACGATAACCGCTTCCGAAGCGCCGCAGTCGACCGCGACAAGGACGCGCGCCGGTACCTGCTCGATTATGCCGGCGGCGCGATGCGGATGACGGGGCTTTCGATGCTGCAGATACAGGACGGCGAAGGGCGGATAATCAGCTCGGGACATTTCCGCAACGAATTCGACCGCCTCGAGCCCGAGCTTCCCCGGCTGCTCGCGGCAGCTCCCGCATCGGTGGCCCTTGTCGAGGTCCGCACTCCCGACAAGGAGATGATCGTCCTCGCCCGGACCGCCCGGCTGCGCATCGGGGGAAAAGATTTCACCATCACCGGAGGCATCGAGATCGAGCGCCGGTTTCTCGCCCGGCTCGAACGGGAGGCTTCACTCTCGGTGAACCTCATCCATCCGAGCGACCTGAAGTATCATCCCGACAACGCGATCGTCCGCGAGATCCCGGTGCCCCTGATCGAGCTCGACCGCGGGAACCTTGTTGAGTCGGGGTTCCGCGTATCGCACGACCTGTCGGGGCTGGACGAGCTCACAGGCAGCATCGACCGCTGGTTCCTGATCGTTATCGCCATCGCGGGGTTTGCCGCCGTCATCATCGTCGGATGGCTCTCGTCACGGATCAGCCGGCCCCTGACGAAGCTCGCGAAGAAGACATCCCGCCTCGATCTCGACACTCTCGATGTCGAGTTCGAGACCGACCGCAGGGACGAAGTCGGCGCGCTTTCGAAGCTCCTCGCAGCGATGACCGACAGGCTGCGGGCCGGGGCGCTGCGGATCAGGGACGCCGAGCGGCGGGCGACACTGGGAGAGATGGCCAGACAGGTAAACCACGACATCAAAAACGGCCTGACACCGATACGCAACGTAATACGGCACCTCTCGCAGCTCTCGCGGGAGGACCCGCAGGCGATGCCCGGGGTATTCTCCGAGCGGGAAGAGACGCTTGAATCGAGCATCACATACCTCGATGACCTAGCGTCGAACTATGCCCGCCTCTATCCCCGTCTCGACCGCAGGCCCTGCGACGTGAACGATATCGCAGCCGGCATCGTATCGGACCTTCATGGAACGAGGCCGGCCGGGCTGATCGCCGACCTCTGCGAGGGCGCCGTCGTAGAGGCCGATCCCGTCGCCCTGAGACGCATCCTCGAGAACCTCGTCCGCAACGCCATCGACAGCATCGGGCCCGACCAGGGAACGGTCACCGTCGCGACCGAACACGTCCCCGGCGACGGGGGCAGGACATGGATCCGCGTCACTGTTTCAGACAACGGGACGGGGATGAATGAAGAACAGAAGTCGAGGATATTCGACGATTTTTATACGACCAAGGCCGATGGAACGGGACTGGGGCTGTCGATAGTCCGCAGGCTCGTGATGGACCTCGACGGCAGGATAGATGTAGAAAGCGCTGAAGGCGAGGGAACACGGATGATAATCCACCTTCCCGCTGCCGCGGCGGAACCAGAGACAGGAGAATGACAGGATGGCGCTCGTACTGATCGTAGATGACGTCCTCCCCCTCGGGCAGCAGTATGCCTACGACCTCAAGCGGGTCGGCGGCTACGAGACGATGGTCGCCACCGGCGGGGCGCAGGCGCTCGAGATCATCGCCAGTGAGGCCGTCGACTGCGTCATCCTCGACCTCGAGATGCCCGGCGTCGACGGGTTTTCGGTGCTGCGCCGCCTGGCCGAACTGCAGGACCCGACGCCGGTGATAGTCTATACAGGCACCGGCGACTTCGACCGCTGCATGAAGGCGATCCGCCTCGGCGCGTACAGCTTTATCGACAAGGCGGAATCGATGGAGCGCGTCGCCCGCGAGGTAGAGAACGCTCTCGAGCGGGTCAGGCTCGAGACGGAGGTCAGGGCGCTGAGGCGCGATCTCGGCGCCGACTCCCCTATCATCGGCTCGAGCGCTCCGATACGGCAGCTGGGGGAGCAGATCGCGAAGGTAGCCGGCATCCCGAGCACCGTCCTCGTAACAGGTGAAAGCGGCACGGGCAAGGAGCTGGTTGCGCGCGAGCTTCACCGCCTCGGCCCGGGGCCGAAAGCGCCGTTTGTCGCGATAAACAGCGCAGCCCTTCCCGAGAACCTCGTCGAAAGCGAACTTTTCGGCCATGAACGGGGCGCATTCACCGGCGCCGACCGCGTACGCAAGGGAGCATTCGAGCTCGCCTCAGGCGGGACCCTCTTTCTCGACGAGATAGGCGAGCTGCCAGCCGCGGCGCAGGCGAAACTGCTGCGCGTTCTCGAGGATCACAGGGTGATGCGCGTCGGCGGCGAACGGACCATAGAGGTCGATACCCGCGTCGTCGCCGCAACGAACCGCGACCTCGAGGCAGAGGTCACAGCGGGCAGATTCCGCCAGGACCTCTTCTATCGCGTCAACGTTCACACGATCCACGTCCCGCCCCTTCGCGACCGCCGATCCGATGTCGCCGAACTGGCGGGGCATTTCCTCGAATCTGTATGCGCGAGGTTCGGAGTGAGGACAAGGACGCTCTCGCCCGAGGCCCTCGCCCTCCTTATGGACTGCGAGTGGCGCCGCAACAATGTCCGCGAGCTGCGGAACATCATCGAGCGGATGGTCATCTCCTCCGCGGGCGACATCATCGGCCCCGGCGACGTGCCGGCCGAGGTCGGCGAGGGGACTGGAGCGCCGTCTCTCCCCGGGACGGGCACATTCCAGGATCAGAAAGCGGAGGCCGAGCGGCACATCATCATAGCGGCCCTCGAGCGAAACGGCTGGCAGATCACGAAGACGGCGGCCGACCTCGGGCTGGCCGATCACGCCTCCCTCCTGAAGATCATGCGCCGCCATGACATCAGGAAGAAATAGCCCCGATACTGACCTCAAGCTACGTGTCCACACGGACACATGCGCCTGTTTCAAGGCGTGTCCGTCTGGACACACTGCCAGGACCAGTGCCCCTGCCCCCGAGGATGCAGTAACCCCTAACATCTTTAATAAAAATAACTTCCATCATCTTCAAATTTCCCCTCCTCGTCCGGTCCCGTCCTTGCGATATATCCCCGTTGAAAGCAGTCACGAACCTGGGCCCGCAGGGGCTCACAACCCGAAAGGAGGCCCGAAATGCTGAGCATCATCAGAAAAAGGGCCACAAGTATCGCGATCCTCGCGGTGCTGATCATCGTATCGGTCGTCGCCGGATGCGGCGATGACAACACGGAAAAGACGACCCGCAGGGTCGCCAGGAAGACCTCCCCCTCCATCTCGAACCAGGCCGCCCGCATCGAACGCCCCCAAGGCAGTCCCCGTCGAGGAGCAGTTAGCGGTCAAGGAAGAGCCGAAGGAGCCCGAGCTGCCTAAGGTCGTCGCCTACGAGGATGCCGAAGTTGCCTACAACAACAGGCAGTACCAGACAGCCATGCAGCTTTTCACGATCTACACCACGAACAAGGACCAGAATCCGTGGGGATTCTACATGCTCGGACTCTCCGCCTGGAAGGCCGGCGACCATGAGTATGCCGAGGAATCGTTCGAGAAGGCTCTCGCCCTCGCCCCCGGACATGTCAAGAGCATGCTTAACCTCAGCCGCGTCCTCCTCGACACCGGCCGCCCCTCGGAGGCGCTTGTCAGGATAGACGAGGCGATCGAAATCGATCCCGGCCTGCACGTCGCATACCGCCTCAAGGGCAGAGCTCTCGACCAGCTCGGAAGCAAGGACGAAGCGATCGATGCTTACCGCGAGGCGATCAGCATCGACGGGAAGGACGCCTGGTCGATGAACAACATGGCCCTGATCATGATCGGCGAGGGACGTTACGAGGAGGCCCTGCTTCCGCTGGCCCGCGCCACGCAGATCGACAGCAACAGGGCCTTCTTCTGGAACAACCTCGGGATGGCCCTCGAGCGGACGGGCCGTTACCGCTCTGCCGAGCAGGCCTACAGCCACGCCTTCGAGGCCGATGACGGCCATGAAAAGGCATACGCCAACCTCGTCCGCATCCAGGGCGTCGACGAGGAGCCTGGTGTGGAAACGATAGATCTCGGTGAGTATGCGCAGCGTTTCATCGAAAAGATGGAGGACTGGAAGCTTGCCGCGGACGGCAATGAAACACATGAAGTCACAGCCCTGACTGATTCGCTGTTGATCGGGATCGCCGCAGTGGCGCTGCCCGACACGACGACTGCCGGCCCGGAATAGAGGTCCTTTCAGACGAGGCGCAGAGAGGGGCGGACCCGCAAGGGCCCGCCCTTTGTTTTATCATCCCCGTAATGCATCCCTATGACTCCGGCCCCGTATATGCTATGTTGAGATACCACTGCATACAGACAGCCTGAACCGGGGCAGACGAACCGACTTCTTTAACACCGTTTCGAGGTGATCGAACTTGAAGGTTGCGATAGTCTACAATCCCGACGCGAAAGGCATAATCAACGTCTTCGGTATCCAGAACAGGGAATGGTATCCCCAGGAGACGATAGCGCGCGCGGCCGCCGCGCTCGAGAAGCAGGGGCACGAAGTCGAGCTTGTAGCCGGTGACAGGTTCCTTCTGTCGAAGATCAACAAGTTCCTTCCCAGGATATCGAAGAGGCGCAGCAACGGCATCGTACTCAACATGGCCCTGGGCATACAGGGCAAGGCCCGCTACACGCACGTGCCGGCAATACTTGAATTCGCCGGCCTTCCTTACACCGGTTCGAGCCCGATAGGCCACACGCTCGCCCTGGACAAGGTCGTCTCGAAACAGATATTCACCGCGAACAATCTGCCGACGCCCAGCTACAAGGTCTTCTCCTCCCCCGACCAGAGAGCCGGCAACCTCGAATTTCCGCTCATCGTCAAGCCCCGGGGAGAGGCGGCGAGCTTCGGGATCACGGTCGTCAGAGACGAGGAAGCGCTGCACGAAGCGGTCGACAGGATACTGAGCGAGTTCAGGCAGCCGGTGATCGTGGAGGAGTTCATAGAGGGACGAGAGGTCAACGTCGGAGTGCTCGGGAACAATCCACCCAGGGCCCTTCCCGTGCTCGAGCTGATTCTGGACGACGAGATCTACTCCCACGACGCGAAGTTTGCCAGGGGCCGGAAGAAAAAGGTAGAGAAGGTCTGCCCCGCCGACCTGCCGAAGGAGACTTCAGAGTACATCCAGGATCTGGCGGTGAAAGCCTTCGAACTGCTCAATATCCACGATTTCGCCCGGATAGATTTCAGGCTCGACCGCTTTAACAGGCCTTTCATCCTCGAGGCCAACTCGATGGCAAGCCTCAATCCCGGATCATCTTTCGTCTACGCGGCATCGAAGGACGGCCTCAGCTACGGCAAACTGATCGGCCGTATCGTCGAGGTCGCTGTCGAGCGTTACGCGGCCGATGAGCCGGAATATTTCGGGAAGCAGGTCGAAGAGGGAAGAAGAACAACAGAAAAAAAGAGAAGAACAAGACACGCCCCAAAAAGTAGGGACGGCCGGCACCAGACGGGGAGATACCGATGTCAGTAGCCAACGATCCGAAATCGCCGATGTACATCCCGGAAGAGAACCGGAAGATCGCAAGGGAGCGGGCCGCCGAAAGAAAGAGCCGGATAAAGGGATACCTCGACGTCCGTGATTCGATACCGACGGGTACAAACCGCCGGGAGAGGACAGAGAAGAGTAAAGCGAGGATACTCGAGGTCCTCGGGGGCACCGCCGGCGACTGGAACGACCACCGGTGGCACATCAGCAACGTCATCAAGGACACCGGGACCCTTTCGCGGATCCTCGACCTGAACGACGAGGAGACCGGGGTGATCGAAAAGGCCGCCGCACTCGGCCGCTGGTCGGTATCCCCATACTACGCCAGCCTCATCGATCCCTCCGACCGCTCATGCCCGATATACATGCAGTCGATCCCGACGAGCGAGGAGTACCTCGCCATAGGGACCGAGGACCATTACGCGATCAAGTACAACTCGCCTGCTCCGCTGATAACGCGCCTCTATCCCGATCGGCTGATAATCAATGTGACGAACATATGCGCGATGTTCTGCCGGCACTGCCTGCGCAAGAAAGACATATCGTCGAAGGATATGATCTATCCGAAGGATGACGTCCAGGCCGCGCTCGACTACATCGCCGAGTCGCCCGAGATCAGGGACGTCCTGCTCACCGGCGGTGACGCGCTGGCCCTCTCGGATGACTATCTCGACTGGATCCTCGGCGAGCTCGATAAAATCGGGCACGTGGAGATCAAGAGACTCGGCTCGCGCATGCTGGCGACCCTGCCTCAGCGGGTGACGCCGGAGCTGTGCAGCATGCTCGAGCGGCACAAGCCTGTTTACCTCAACACGCAGTTCAATTCCCCGATGGAGATAACGCCGGAGGCCGAGGACGCCGTCGACAGGCTGATCGGAGCCGGGGTAGTCATCGGCAACCAGTCGGTGCTGCTGCGCGGCATCAACAACGACGTGAACGTCATGAAGAAGCTGGTCCACGAGCTCGTGCGCATCCGCGTGCGGCCGTACTACATATTCAACTGCAAGAAGCTCGAGGGCATAAGGCACTTCAGGGTGCCGGTCGCTGACGGCCTCAACATCATCGAGAACCTCCGGGGGTACACGTCGGGACTCGCCGTGCCGACATTCATAATCACCGCCCCCGAGGGCAGGGGCAAGACGCCGATGGCGCCGACCTACCTGCTCAACTACAATCGCAACGGAAAGCTCCTGTTCAGGACCTGGGCCGGCGATGTATGCGAATACGAAGACGAGCTGATCGATGAATGAATCGGTGCAGAATTCGATTCTCGACCACGTCGAGCGCGAGGCCGGTGACCAGCTCCGGTTCGTGGAGGACCTCTGCCGCGTCAACAGCTACACGGACAACATCGATGGAGTGCAGCGAGTGGCCGGTATGATCCTCGAGAGGGCCGGTTCTCTCTTCCGCACGCATGAGCCCACCACGGACGAAGCCGGGCGCACCCATCATATCCTCAGAAGCGGCGGGGACGGGCCGGCCATATACCTTCTCGGCCACCTCGACACCGTCTTCCCCCCCGGCCATTCCTTCCAGTCGTGCAGCAGGGATGGCGACTGGCTCACAGGCCCGGGCACGGGTGACATGAAAGGCGGGCTGGCCGTGATCGTGTTCGCCCTCGAGGCGCTTGCGCATGCCGGTGTGATCGATTCGATGAACCTCTCGATGATACTCGGCGCAGATGAAGAGACAGGCTCGACCGGCTCCCGCGCGATCTACGAACGTGAGAGGGCGCGCGCCGCCGCCTGCCTCACCGCCGAATGCGCCGGGGAGAACGGAGAGCTCGTCGTATCACGGAACGGCAAGGCCGGCGGCCGGCTCGACTGCACCGGGGAGCAGGACCACGTCGGAAGGGGCTGACGGTGAGAAAAGTAGCGCCGTACTCGAACTGTCCCGTGCGGTGATAGCGCTCGAATCGCTCAATGGAGCTTTCCCCGATGTCACGGTAAATGTCGGTAAGGTCAGCGGCGGGCTCGGCCCGAGCACCGTTCCGGGCGAGGCTCACTGCCTCTTCGACCTGAGGTGGCGCGATGAGATCTATTTCGAAAAGCTCGTCTCCGAGGCAAGGCGCCTCACCGAGGACCGGACGACCGGAGCCGGCAGCTGCCGGCTGACGATACTCAACCATCGCCCGGCCATGCCCGCAACGGAGGGTACGGCGAGGTTGATGGCCTCCCTGGAACTGACCGCCGGCTTGGTGGGTACCGTCGTCACGACTGAGCACAGGCGCGGCACCTCCGACGCTAATTTCTTCGGGGCCGCGGGCGTCCCCGCCATCGACGGCTTCGGGCCGGTCTGCCTCGATGACCACACAGAACGCGAGAGGATCCTCATCCCAACACTCGCATCGAGAACCGCGCTGCTCGCCCTCTTTCTCGCCAGACACGGGCCCGGCCTCGCACCTGCATGAGTTTACCGTAAATTCTTATTTCCCTTCATTTCCAGAGCCGTCAGAAACACACACGTAGACACGCCGCTGAACATGATCCGGGGCCCTCGATATATGCGTGCGCAACGACAAGGGCGGGCTCGACGCCGTATTCCTCGCCGTCTTCGTCGGGAGCGGAGACGCCTACAGCGATTCGTCGACAGACAAGCCGGAATGAGGCGGCCCGCGAGAAACTCAGGCCCCTGTGGATTGCGTCAATGTCCGAATCACAGGAGATCGACGTCCTGATCGACCACATCGGCCTCGGTTCCGACTACGACGGGGAGTTAACCTGCTGAGGGTATTCGGAGAGGTCGAAAACAACTCCGTCCGTCAGCATACATCCAGCTCAGCCTTGTAACTGCTGCCAGATAATAGTACACTCAGGTCGATTCTTCCGAGGGGACCTGATCATGCCTGACGACAATCCAGAATGCCGCGAAGAGCGATACCGCTTTGTGGGACCGGACCATACGGATGCCGAGGCATTCTTCACCGCAGTCCTCAACTCACTGTACGAGCACATTGCAGTGGTCGAGAAGGACGGCAGCATAATCGCCGTCAACGAGGCCTGGCGGAGTTTCGCACGCCGGAACGACGCCCAGTCTGCGCTCGACGTCTCAGAGGGCGCCAACTACCTCGAAGTGTGCCGTCGTGCGATAGCCGAAGACGGTGAATACGCCTCAACTGCTCTCGCGGGGATGCAGCAGGTAATCAGTGGCGAGAAGGAGATATTCACGATGGAATATCCCTGCTCGTCGCCCACAGAGGAACGCTGGTTCCTCATGACCGTCCTGCCTATGAAAAGGCCTGAGGGTGGAGCGGTGGTATCCCATACGAACATAACGAGAAGAAAGATCGCCGAGGATGAGCTGCGCAGGAGCGAACAGCACTTGCGCGAAAGCCGCGAGGAATACCGGGCGCTGTCGCGGAAACTGATTACTGCGCGCGAAGACTCGAACAGACACCTTGCCCGCGAACTCCACGACAGCATGGGCCAGCGTCTCGCCCTTATATCAATGCTGGCGGCAAAAATTGAAATCAACAACTTCGAAGACGAGAGAAACGTCGAGGGCCTCAAGAGGATCCAGGAGGAGATGTCCAGTCTCTCAGGCGATATCCACGACATCGCTACACAGCTCCATCCGCGTATAATCGAGGACCTCGGGCTGGCCGACGCTGTTGCCTCATATTGTAAAAGCTTCGCAGACAACGAGGGAATAGCCGTCAAGTTCGATATCGGAAAGATCCCGCCCGATCTGCCGAGAGAGACTGCGCTTAACCTCTACCGGATAATCCAGGAGAGCCTCGGCAATACAGCCAGGCACGCTGAAGCGAAACAGGTAAGGATAGGGCTTGGCACGAAAGAGGATTCGATCCACATCTCAATCGAGGATGACGGAATCGGATTCGATCTCGAATCGATAAAGAGCAAGAAACGCCTCGGTCTGGTAAGTATCAGGGAGCGCGCCCTGCTGATCGGCGGTGATGTGACTATCACCTCGAATCCCGGCTCCGGAACCACCGTCTCAGTCGAAGTACCATTCGGCGGAGGCTAATGAGACCACGGAGGATTTAATGGAACGCCCCAGGATTGTACTCGCTGACGATCACAGGATATTTCTCGACGGCCTGGTGAGCCTTCTGGAAGATGAGTTCGATATCATCGGGACCGCGGAAAACGGAAGAGCATTGATCGAGGAAGTCGAAAAGCTCAGGCCGAATATCGTGGTGACTGATATCTCCATGCCGGAGCTCAACGGCATAGAGGCGACCATCCAGATAAAGAAGATCGATCCCGATATCAAGGTAGTCCTGCTGACGATGCACGGTGACGTAACCTACGCCACGAGGGGATTCGATGCGGGAGCATCGGGTTATGTCATGAAGCAGGCCGCCACCCAGGAACTGGTCTCCGCAATTAAGGAAGCTTTACGGGGAAGGACATTCGTGACACCGATGATCGCCGGCGACCTGATCCGCTCATACAGGGAGGATGGAGATATCAGGCCGGACGACGTCCGCGCGAAGCTCACTGACCGCCAGCGCGAGGTCCTGCAGCTGCTCGCCGAGGGTTTCTCGACGAAGGAAACGGCCGCGAAGCTCAACATCTCTGCCCGGACGGTAGAGTTCCACAAGTACAAGATGATGCAGGAACTGAACCTTGGCACAAGCGCAGAGCTGATACACTACGCCATCAAGCACGGTATTATCTCGATTTAGGGGAAGGTCAGCTTTTCTGAAGTCTTGAAGCGAACGTCCCGCCGCCGAGAACGGCATCGACGGCGGGTAACAGGTCGTCCGCTACCAGGCGTTTGAGAACGAATCCATCCACACCTGCAAACATGGCCTTTTCGAGTACCTTTTCGTCGTC
This sequence comes from Candidatus Krumholzibacteriia bacterium, assembly GCA_963836185.1. Classification (GTDB taxonomy): domain Bacteria; phylum Krumholzibacteriota; class Krumholzibacteriia; order Krumholzibacteriales; family Krumholzibacteriaceae; genus JAUWCL01. The sequence goes on along the minus strand of CAWIIQ010000001.1, from coordinate 435,675 downwards.
GTGAATACTCATAAGGATTATCTTGAGGCCCGGAAACCTCTCTTTCACATCTCTTATCGTCTCAACGAAATCACCGTTACCGATTGTAAGGTCCACCACCGCCAGATCAGCCCCAAGTTTATCGGCGGTATCGATCAGGGACCTTACATCGGCAACCATGACTAATGAATCGAATACAGTATCCAGAAGCCCCCTGATTCCTTCCATAAGGTGATGGCTACTGTCTGCTATTATTACCCTTCGCCTCTCCATGCCTCTCTCCGGTTGCGGTTATTCAAAGATCTTAAATCAAGATAACCGGATCTGGACTCCCTGGCTACTCGGTGAAATACCAGTATACGGAAATATAAATACCAGTGCTGCCTGAATAGGCCCTGAAGGACTGGACTTGTCAGATCAACGGAATATCAATAAGATTAAAGAGCTAGCTGGGGGGATTCTGCCCAATTTCATGCCCTGCAGTAAAAAAATACAAGAATTGATACTGGTAATTTATTGGGTGAAAACCCGTATTTCACCGAGTTTACAATCATTCTCGATTCGTCCAATATTCATGCATGTATAAGATAGGCGGAAACCACCGGGGTCAACTAACCATAAGAATCGATCCGGAAACCGCCGTGTATATCTAAGAAAAGGGGGTAAAGTTCATTCAAGAATCTCGCTAAATCATTGTCCTGACTATCGAAAAATTAAAGGAACCTGATCATGAATTGGAAAAAGAGTATTCTGTCATTGATAGTAATGATCGCCCTGTCGACCTTCATCGTCGGTTGCGATGATGATGAGACGATCGTCGAGCCAGAAATGGGTTCTGGCGCCATGCTGAGAGTAATCCACGCATCGCCTGACGCGCCGTCCGTAGACATCTACGCTGAGGGAGTCTCGGGCGCTCTGATCACCGACCTCGAGTATGGTGAGACGAGCGACTATCTCGACCTTGACGCCGGCACATACAACATACAGCTGCGCGGTGCGGGTGCCGATCCCGGCTCGGCTCCTGTATATGAGACCGGTGACCTCACTATAGATGATGAAGACAAGTACACGGCTCTCGCCGTCGGACTTTTCAGCAGTATGGATGCCGACGACAAGTTCCGCGTCCTGCCTCTTATGGAAGACTTTGCCGATCCGGGCGCCGGCAACGCCGCTGTCAGGATCATCCACGGCTCAGCTGACGCTCCGACGGTCGCGATCGACGTCGGCAACGACGCCAATCCCGAGATACTTGATTTTGCCCGCTTCGATGATACAGGCGTTGCAGGTGTGCCTCTTCCGTCCGGCACCGCGCTGCAGATAGCTATATGGGCCGGCAATCCTCTTGGCAGGGTAACGGTATTTACAACCCCGTCCCTTCCCGAGGGCGGAGAGCTCTTCGTTATCGCTACGGGGCTCTTGAGCAAGCTGCCGCGCGAGGACGACGGATTCACCCTTCTCGCCGTCGCACCGACTGGCTCTATCGGTTTCATCAAGCAGAATCCCTCCGTATTCGCACTGCATGCATCTCCGGACGCACCCGCGGTAGATATCGTTACGGGAGGGACCATACTCGTGGAGAGCCTCGGATTCGGTGAGCTCAGCTCCCTGGTCCAGGTACCACCGGGCGCCTACACGCTCGATTTCCAGGCTACGGGCAGCGGAGTGACCTCCGCTTCGGCGACGACACCCGCGCTGGCCGCTGGAGAACGCTACCTCGCCATCGCCTCAGGATTCCTCAGTGAGGGTCCTCCCGATTTCCAGCTTATCCCGGTCGGTGACGCCTTTACTCTGGGAGGCACGGATCCCCTCGTAAGAGCCGTTCATGCCTCTCCTGACGCTCCCGCTGTCGACATCGGTACCGTTTCACTCAATGTCCTGACACCGATTCCCGATTTCACTGATGTCGATTTCACGGAGTCTTCGACCGGTGCCGGAACAGTGGTTCCCGCAGGCACCTATGATATCGGTGTGGCATTGACAGGTCAGACGACACCACTGTTCACGTTCGAGGTCGGCCCCGCCGCCGGTAACAGGCTGTTTGCCGTGGCAATGGGTTCGGCGGCGAATCCGCCGGTCAACGGAAACGGATTCCGCCTGTTCATCGTGGATACGGTGACATTCCCATGGATCGGGTTCGAGGTTATGCCGAATCCGTAAGCGACAGATAAATAATGCTAAATCAGCGTAAAGAGATAAATACAGCAGTATCAGCAAAGGAGGAAATAATGAGAACCAAACTACTACTGGTTCTGCTGTCCCTTTCAATGATGTTCGCGACTGGCGCTGCCGGTCAGAGCAACGATGGAGGGGAATTACAGATCGACAAGGGTTCCAAGGTCTCCGAGTGGGAGAAGACATGGAGCGATAATTTCGAAAACGAACCCGTTGTCGGCGACGTCCTTGACCTATATTCCAAGAGGGATAACGATCCTGCCAAATCAAGCGGCAGGCAGATGCTGATGACGGGTGGACACCATCCGAAGCATCTTTTCTACGCCTGGATGAGCGGCAAACAGGAGGTGCCTCCCAACAAGTCCATGTCGAAAGGTATCTTCCTCGCTCAGATCGATGAAGGTTACATGGAACTGCACTTCAGGATGTACCTGTGGATGTTCGAGAACATCGTAGCCGCCCATATTCACCTCGGTAAAAGAGGAGAGAACGGTCCCCCGGTAGCGACCCTTTACGGACCGATGGAACCGGGTGGCGGCTGGCAGAGATGCACCTATGAAGAAGGTGTCGTGACAGCTGATGATCTCATGGGACCGCTCGCTGGCCAGCCGCTTAAGGCACTCATCGACGCTCTAGCCTCGGGAGACGCGTATGTAAACGTCCATACCGACGACGGACTGGACGGAGACAATACGGGACCTGGCGACTACATCTCGGGCGAGATCCGCGGCCAGATAAAGCTCTATGGCACCCTGCCCGAGCCTCCGATGCCGACGACGGCCCGCCTCCAGGTGATCCATAACGCGGCCGATCCGGGCGCTGCTGTGGTAGACATCTACGTCAACGACGCCCTGTTCAAGGACGACTTCGCGTTCCGCACAGCTACGGAGTACCTTGACGTACCGGCCAACGTAGAGCTCGTTATCGGCGTAGCTCCCGGCACGAGCACCGGCCCCGGCGACATCATCGCCACCTTCCCGGTGACTCTGATGGCAGACGAGACCTACGCGGTCATCGCCAACGGTGTGCTCGATCCGACGATGTTCGCCGCCAACCCTGACGGCCTGGATATCGCGTTTACGCTCTTCGCCAAGGCTGGAGCGCAGAGAAGCGGCGATGGACATGTCGATGGTCGAGTTCTTCGCGCTTCACGGAGCGACCGACGCTCCGACGGTAGACGTGATCGCCCGCGGCGTGGCGACTCTGGTCGATAACGCGGCCTACGGCGACATGACCGGTTATATTCCGGTACCGCCGGCAAGTTACATCCTCGATGTGACACCCGGTGACGACAACGCGACGGTAGTTGCCTCGTTCGAGGCCGATCTCACCGGCCTGGCCGGTGGAGCGGCAGTCGTGTTCGCCAGCGGGTTCCTCACACCCGCCGACAACCAGGGCGGAGCGGCCTTCGGGCTCTTCGCGGCCCTGCCGAACGGCGCGGTCGTAGAGTTCCCGGCACTGACGACGGCCCGCCTCCAGGTGATCCATAACGCGGCCGATCCGGGCGCTGCTGTGGTAGACATCTACGTCAACGACGCCCTGTTCAAGGACGACTTCGCGTTCCGCACAGCTACGGAGTACCTTGACGTACCGGCCAACGTAGAGCTCGTTATCGGCGTAGCCCCCGGCACGAGCACCGGCCCCGGCGATATCATCGCCACCTTCCCGGTGACTCTGATGGCCGGCGAGACCTACGCTGTCATCGCCAACGGTGTGCTCGATCCGACGATGTTCGCTGCCAACCCTGACGGGCTGGATATCGCGTTTACGCTCTTCGCCAAGGCTGGAGCGCAGAGAAGCGGCGATGGACATGTCGATGGTCGAGTTCTTCGCGCTTCACGGAGCGACCGACGCGCCGACCGTAGATGTCATCGCCCGCGGCGTCGCCACTCTGGTCGATAACGCGGCCTACGGCGACATGACCGGTTATATTCCGGTTCCGCCGGCAAGTTACATCCTCGATGTGACTCCGGGTGACGACAACGCGACGGTAGTTGCCTCGTTCGAGGCCGATCTCAGCGGCCTGGCCGGTGGAGCGGCAGTCGTGTTCGCAAGCGGGTTCCTCACACCCGCCGACAACCAGGGCGGAGCGGCCTTCGGGCTCTTCGCGGCCCTGCCTGAACGGCGCGGTCGTAGAGTTCCCCGCGCTGACGACGGCCCGCCTCCAGGTGATCCATAACGCGGCCGATCCGGGCGCTGCTGTGGTAGACATCTACGTCAACGACGCCCTGTTCAAGGACGACTTCGCGTTCCGCACAGCTACGGAGTACCTTGACGTACCGGCCAACGTAGAGCTCGTTATCGGCGTAGCTCCCGGCACGAGCACCGGCCCCGGCGATATCCTCGCCACCTTCCCGGTGACTCTGATGGCAGACGAGACTTACGCTGTCATCGCCAACGGTGTGCTCGATCCGACGATGTTCGCTGCCAACCCTGACGGGCTGGATATCGCGTTTACGCTCTTCGCCAAGGCTGGAGCCAGAGAAGCGGCGATGGACATGTCGATGGTCGAGTTCTTCGCGCTTCACGGAGCGACCGACGCTCCGACCGTAGACGTGATCGCGCGCGGCGTGGCGACACTCGTCGACAACGCCGCCTACGGCGACATGACAGGTTATATTCCGGTTCCGCCGGCAAGTTACATCCTCGATGTGACACCCGGTGACGACAATTCGACTATCGTCGCCTCCTTCGAGGCCGACCTATCCGGTCTCGCCGGCGGAGCCGCTGTAGTTTTCGCCAGCGGGTTCCTCACACCTGGCGACAACCAGGGCGGAGCGGCCTTCGGGCTCTTCGCGGCCCTGCCTGAACGGCGCGGTCGTCGAATTCCCTCCCGCAGATCCGCCTATGGCCATGGCGCGCCTTCAGGTGATCCATAACGCGGCCGATCCGGGCGCTGCCGAGGTCGATATCTACATCAACGGCAATCTGGAGCTCGATGACTTCGCATTCCGCACGGCCACGCCGTATATCGACGTACCCGCCGAAGTGGAGCTAGTTATCGGAGTCGCTCCGGGAACGAGCACGGGAGCGGGCGACATAATCGCAACCTTCCCGGTGACTCTGATGGCAGACGAGACCTACGCGGTCGTCGCCAACGGAGTGCTCGATCCGGCGATGTTCGCTGCCAATCCCGACGGGCGCGACATCGGCTTCACACTCTTCGCCAAGGCTGGAGCGCGCGAGGCCGCTATGGATCCGTCGAAGGTCGAGTTCTTCACGCTTCACGGAGCGACCGACGCGCCGATGGTCGACGTATACGTCTTCTTCGGCCAGCTTGTTGTCGATGACGCCAAGTACGGCGACATGACTGATTACGAATCGCTGAAGCCGAAGATGAACAAGGCGCTGGTTCTGGCGAACTATTCGGGTATCTGGGACTGGGATTTCACTGTGGTCGGGCTTTACGAGATAGACCTCACAGGTCTCGACGGAGGCGCGGCGGTCGTATTCGCCAGCGGATTCGTCGATCCTGCGTCCAACCAGAACGGAGAGGGCTTCGGGCTCTTCGCGGCCCTGCCGAACGGCGCGGTCGTAGAGTTCCCGAAGATCTACTGCAGCAAGGCTGACGCTGAGGCGCTCGTCGAAAAGATGAAGAAGCCCGAGCAGGAGCAGGACATGCCCATTGCCGAGACGTACGGGCTCGATCAGAACCACCCGAACCCGTTCAATCCCGTTACGACGATCTCGTTCACTCTCCCAACCTCTCAGAACGTATCCCTCAAGGTATACGATGTGTCGGGACGAGAGATTGCGACCCTCGTCAACGGACCTCGTTCGGCCGGGCGACATGATGTGAGCTTCGAGGCATTTAATATCGCTTCGGGGATTTACTTCTACAGGCTGAGAGCCGGAGAATACTTCGCTACGAAAAAGATGATCGTAGTGAGATAACCAGCGAATGCAGGATCGCTTTCATAGCGGGAGGGGCCCAGGCCTCTCCCGCTTTTTATGTCAGGTCACTGAATGAATAACGGAACTTCGATCAATCACCATCGTGGATTATAACAAGGCCGTAGTAACCGTCGACTGTGATCGTGACTCCCGACCTGATGTATCTCGTCGCTTCGGGTACGCCCGTGACGCATGGCAGCCCGTACTCGCGGGCGATGATCGCCCCGTGAATAAGCATGCCGCCTCGCCGCTCGACTATCGCAGAGACAAGAGGCACCACGAAGGTCATGTTGGGATCTATCGAGTCGCAGACGAGGATCTCCCCCCTTTTGACCTTGAAGAGATCAGACGATATTCCCGATGACCCTTGCCTTTACCCCTGGCGATACCGGCTCCGGCGGGCTGGCCCCTCAGCTGGCGGGCGAGCAGCACTGTATCTGTCCTTTGCCTCGGGCTCCTGTCCCTGCGGATTCAGGAATATAATCGGAAAACCGCAGCGCCCTTATGACCTCCTCCGCATCGGTGCAGGCGTACTCGCCGATCGCACCTCTCGCCGAGCCTTGCTCCTCGACTCCTCCATCGCCCGCGTAAGGTTGGACTCGAACCTGCCGAGGTAGATATTATCGTCGTCCCGAAGCCGGTAGCTCTCGCGCCCCAGTTCGAGCAGTTCGGAGGCATGATCCGCTCTTCATCCTCGAAGGACGCGAACCACTCTCTTCTCGAGTATCCCGACCCTGTCCTCGTCTATTCCTGTTTCCCGGTCTTTCAATGCCGGACATCTCAGCCGCGATCGAACGGAGTGATTCCTTCTCATCGTCGCAGGCGGCCATGCTGCAGGAGAGACCGGCGAACTCCCCGACCAGCGATTCGAGGCTTTGCTCGATATCATCCTCGGCTTTCTCCTTCTCGATTCCCTCCAGTCCGCTGGCCCTTGCGATCATCGAGGCCAGGTCGGCGAGTTTCCTGTTGCGCTCCATGCTCTTCAGCGGAACGGCGGCAAGAAGATCGATAAATTCGAATGGATCCTCCGGGTTGTGCCTGTCATTGTAGACTTGCCCGAACAGACGAACTCCGTGGGCGAACGGGATGAAATCCTCCCAGTAGACCTTTTGCCAGCGCTCCATCGCCTCATTGCGGCTCTCGATCTCTGACGAGAGCTCTTCGTCATCCATGCTGCCGAGGTCCTTCCCGGCGGCCTCGGCCGCCTCGGTTTCCATGGCGGGCAGGTATTCGCTGACTATCCTTTCTCCGATATCCTTGAGATTGGCGAAAGCTCCTTCGAAGGCTCAGGTCGTACGATCGTCTCTCATCAGCATCCGCGGACTGCACCGTCGTGATCGGGCGAGCCTGCAGGATATAGAGATCTTCGCCTCCTTATCGTCCACTCCATGTCCTGCGGCGCCCCGAACAGCTCCTCCGCCTTCATCAGGGCGGAAAAGACCTCCAATACGTCCCTCTCATCGAGAACCGGCCTGTCGAAGTACTCCTGTCGAGAGATTCCAGCCGGACTCCGCTCCCTGACGGACTGCGCCTACTCGTGACGCGCCATGTGATCTGCCGGGCCTTTCCGCTCGACCTGTCGACCGTCCAGCGGTCGGCTTCGACGTCCCCGTCGACGAGTCCCTTGTTGAGGCCGTAGACCGCCTCGATGACGGCCCGCCTGCTGTTCTGCGGATCGACGCCGAAAGCCACCCCGGACCTCTCTCCGAAAACCATCTCCTGGACTATCACGGCCATGCTGCTCGTGCCGGGGTCCAGGGAGAGCTCCCTGCTGTAAGAAAGCGCCGCGTCAGACCAGAGCGATGACCACACGAGCCTGACGTGCTTGAGGATTTCCTCTTCACCGCGTCACATTGAGGAACGACTCGTGGAGTCCCGCGAATGAGGTCTCCGCGCTGTCCTCGGCGAGGGACGCCGAGCGCACTGCCACAGGCGCCTCGGACAGCCACTGACCGGCCGCAGCCTTTCTGATGGCGACGGCCGACTTCATCGGGCATATAAGCAGCAAGAAACATGTTCCTTATACGGAGGGCAGCGTCCCACATCTCCTCCCAGCGCATCTCCTCGAGGCGCTTACGGCCCAGCTCCATCGCTATGCGGCCGCGAAGGCCGGTCTCCTCTATGAAATACTCGTAGGCGTCGGCGGTTACGCAGAATCCGCCAGGAACACGAAGGCCGCTCTCCATCATCTCAGAGAGCGCAGCAGCCTTGCCGCCGCAGATAGCGCGGCTTCTTCGATGCCGACGCTCAATTGCACTGTGAACGGATTCATTCGATTTCCAGCTCGAAGACTTCCTGGAACCTTGATACGACTATATAGCTTCGAGACCTTCACGCAGATTATGACCGTGTTGGGATCGGCAAGGAACGGAACCAGGTGCGGGTGCCTTTCGAGATAGAGCGTCCCTGTGCTCTCCATCCAGCGGCGTTCTCCACGGCACACACTTCTCCGAGCACTGTCAGCGCGCTGGCGTCCTTGAGGTCCTCGACCGGTTCGTCCTGCTGTCTATCAGAAGCGAGACGCGTGCCTCCGCGGACAGATTTCTGAACTTTCTCGTGTCCTTCATTGTGGCGAAGACTATGTGGCTCATATCCGGGGTAGCCGCGAATCCCACCAGCGAACAGTAAGGATGCGTCTCGCCCTTCGTGCAGAGTACGGCAAAGTACTGTGACTCGAGCAGTCCGCGGATCGTCTTCCTCAGACGATCTTCATCTGTTGTTTTTGTCATAGGCCGATTATAACACGCGGTCACCCTGAGTCGATAAATGGATTACGTATATATTCGAGGCTGAATTCGGGAAAGCCGCCCAGATAATCATGGACGAGCCTCGCCGGGTCCAGCGCGATCATCCCGCAGTCGTGACGATCGTCGATGTCCTCCCAGCCCCACGGAGGGTTGGCCGAGCCGGCGATCTTCCAGCCATCATCGTCAAGGACGACGAAAGCCGCCTGACCCTTCTCATTCTCCTGGAAGACATCCGGATTGCCATTGTTATCTCAACAGCACCATTTTCCGGGTCTCGATGAATCTGCCGGCAACCAGGCGGTAGAAGTACACTCCGCTCGCCACTCTTCTCCCCCCATTGTCCGCAGCCGACCAGGTCACTTCTTTTCGTCCCTCAGCCATGTGGCCGTCCACGATCGTCGAGATCAGCTCTCCCTTTATGTTATAGACGCAGAGCTTCACATGAGACGCATGTGGAAGATCGAACATTATCCTGGTTACAGGATTGAACGGATTCGGAGCGTTCTGGTAGAGCATGAACTCCGTCGGGACCACCGGCAGGTCAGCGCCTGTCACTATAGTAGCGGAGGCGGGGTCACCCTCATTGCCGTTGAGATCGATTGCCGTGACCTTATAGTAATAGCGCCATCCCTGTTCTGTATCATCCAGCCAGTCTGTCCCGGTGGTTGAATGAGCGAGATTCCCGGGTCCACATATAAAGTCCTCTGCCTCACCCCTGTAGATCCTGAAATACCCAAAATCCTCTTCAGTGCTTTCCTCCCAGTCGATCTGATTTCCACTACCCGTGTTATATGCCACAGACAGTCCACCCGGTACCGCAGGCGCCAGATTATCGACCGAGTATCCGCTGTCAGGCAGAGAATCTATGAATAACGTCGGGTCCGATGTCGTTGCTCTTATAAAAAAAACAGAATAGTAAAGAGGGTCTCCCGCCATGGTCGTATCGTTGTATGCACATGAATCCTCGAGTGTGGGCACGACCAAGTTGTATTCGTCCTCTCCGTGCGCGGGAACATCCATCACAAAGTCCCAGTCCCCCGGTGGATAGGCTGGTCCCGAGACTGACTTCAATACATTCCCGCCCTCAGCATGAGCGAGTTGGGATGGAAGATCGTCTATCCGCCTGTAGATCTCATAAGTCAATATAGGCAAATTAGATCCTGACACATCGTATTCGCTCCTGAACCAGCGGATACGGAGCATCCGTCCCTGATCGTTCAGGAGATCATGTAAGGCTGCAATCATTGCAGCACCGATTGCAGCGCATCCCATATCCTTCGCGCCGATCACACTGCATGTATATCCATCCGGATGATTTTCCGGAAGACATGGCGAATTGGCTCTTAGCGTAAAATCGTCGCCGCTCGAGTTGCAGTAGTGAGGATTGGAAGATATGTTGCCGTCAGATCCAGTCGGATCCGTCATTCCGATATAGTTGGCTCCTTCATTGCCCCAGACGTTGCTGCAATCAACGGGTGGATCTACGGAGGGACCCGATGATTCAACGTATATACCACCACCTTCAAATGCCGGATCGAACCTCGTGTTGCTGGATATTACAGTACTCAGAATGGTCGGATCTGACGACGAATCACAGAATATCCCTACTCCGCGCCTTGCTCTGTTTCCGTATATCGTATTGCGATATAAATTCGGGTTGGCGTCTTCACAGTAGATACCACCTCCGTCATATCCGTAATTTCCCGCGATTATGTTGTACTCTATTGTCGGCGAGCACGAATCGCAGATAATGCCACAACTGTTCGATGAGGGCTCAGCGCGATGGATATTGTTCCCTATGATGACATTATTGCTGATCTGTATTGAGGAATGACAGCTTATACCGGCCATCTCGGTATTGTCCTCTATCAGGTTTCCGCTGATAACGCTGGATAAATCTCCGGAAAAGTAGATTCCACCGGAATAGTTGGACGTGATGTTGTTATCGACAATACTGCTGTATGGAGAATTCCTGATATAGATGCAATAACTGAATCCAGCATCATTGTCGTAGAGATCGTTTCCTGACATATTCACGGTCGTGTTATCACAATAGAGCCCCGAACCTAAAGTATAATTAGCCCCGCCTCCGCTACCATGAAAAACATTATTCGTAATGACGATATCCGAGTCATCCGCATAAATGCAGTTCCCGACTAGCCCGCGGATCGGTCCAAAATCATTATCGTAAATATCTGCCGAGGAATCAGTGATGTATATCCCCGAGCCGAAATCCCCGCCGTCGATTTCAATAGTATTGCCGAATATCGTTGCTGAGGTTCCCGACTTGAGCCAGATTCCACCGCTGTTTTCGTTACTTCCACTGATCGAATTATGCCTGATGATCGGCATCGATGATGCGGAACATTCTATCCCTGTTCCAGAAAGCCCGGAAAAAGAAGTAATATCCGTATATTCGACGATCATCGAGGATGAATCAGCCCTGATGGCAGGACTGGTCCCGTGAATCCAGCAGTTTTTTATCTTCGGCGAAGAGATAAGACAATGAATGCCTGGAGTATTCAAAGTATTGGTGCTGATCTCAAATCCATCTATTACCGAATTCGTGTCTTCGTACTGCTGGAGGTAAAAAGCACGGTATGCTTCACCTTCTATAGTCGACCAGGAAGTCACTCCAGCATCGTAACTTCTTGATGAAATCACTGTTATTGCTTTTCCACGGAATTCCAGCTCTCGATTACCGTATCCAGAGTAGGTTCCAGGATACACAAGAACTGTGTCACCGACTGCGCAGGAATCTATTCCTGCCTGGATGTTGACTGCGTCACCTGAACCGTCATCTTTAACGATCCAGATATCTGCCACGGAAGCCTGGCTTGACAGAAGAACAGACACCAGGATCGACAAGAATACTCTTGCGCGCATAGCACTACCCCCCAGAAAAGATAAGTTGGTTTTTTCCCATTAAGGATTGAGCCGCTTAGCTCATTAGTGATGCATAGATTACCATTTACGCAATTCTGTGTCAATTCCTATGTGGTAATCAGATGCTGAGATAAGGATTGTGGATATATTCCAGGCTGAACTCGGGGAAACCGTCGAGATAATCATGGACGAGCCGCGCCGGGTCCAGCGCGATCATCCCGCAGTCGTGACGATCGTCGATGTCCTCCCAGCCCCACGGAGGGTTGGCCGAGCCGGCGGTCCTCCTGCCATCATCGTCAAGAATAACGAACGCCACCTGACCCTTCTCATTCTCCTGGAAGACATCCGGATTGCCGCGGTTCTCCCAGAGCCCTCCCGGCTCATTAAAATCGATCAACCTGTACCTGACATCGGGAAGCAGAAGCTCCCTGCTCTTACCGTAGATGCTCCCGCCCGTATCAGGCGAATCGCTCTCTGTGAGCGATGGATAGTAAGGGATGATATGCTTCTCGGAGCCCCAACCCTTGCGGTCCCCCCTGATTCCGTGCCCCCTCGCCTGTGCGTACAGCGCGAACCGTATCCGATCACCATCCTCCATCGGCCAGATACTGCCGTCGATGCTCTCGGTGAGTCCGCGGATCCCGTTCTCCCACTCCGCGTCCGGATAGAGATACTCAAGCTCGCTCTTCATCCACCCCGTATAACAGTAGAAATGAAAGTGGCTGATCGTCATGAAAGCGTCGACACGCTCATCCGCCTCATCCTCCCTCTTCGTGACGACAGCCAGAGCGCCTTCCATGTCGTGCAGGTGCTCGTCGAATATCTTCCGGATCTTGTCGGCAAACCGGTCTCCGTCGTACCAGTCCTGCCCGTGATAGAAGGCGTAGAGGATGAAGTAGTGGGTAGCGGTCTCGACGACGGAGTAATATCCCGCGGCGGGAAGCTCGTTGCGCTCGTCGCTGACATAAGCCCAGTTGTCGACAAGCCCGGTCAAGGTCACCGCTCATGTCTACGCGAGTGATGAGATCTCCGCGCGGATTGTGCCGGTTGACCTTCTGCATCAGGACGGGGGCGTGCCTCAGGGCAAGGGACTCATATATATCCCGACAAGTCACCGTTGCTGACTTCCCATAGCTCACCTGGAATTCGCTCTGGCACCCTGCAGAAATCAGGGAATAGAAAAGTCCAGATTGCTGACATCCATGTTTCTTACAAGAAAGCCTTTGGCGGTCGAATATTCACCGGCAGCGTGATAGAAGCCGAAAGGCTCGCCCGAATCGTAGTTATCATCGCCGTTTACATCGACATAAGCGTAAAGCGAATCGACGTAATAGTCATCATGAACGCTTATCGCCCATCGTCCGCTTCCATCGGCGACATCCCGGAGATTGTACTGAATTTCTACGTATATTGTCCCGGTTATTCCTGAATTGTTGGTCACTGTCCCGGAAAGCACGTTGTCCGGAACGAGAAAATCCTTCTCATCTTCACTGCACGCGAGAAGAAATGTCATTAGGATTACCAGTGCCATGATCAACGGAACGAAACGGCTGTTCATCAGGTCCCCCTCCTGAAAAGATTTATCTGCTGATCTTACTTGATGTCACTTTCGCCTGGAACGGATGCGGAATATTGTACTCTCGGTTATCTCAATCGCTAAATCTTTAAGCTCAAGCCAGCCTTCCGGGCTTATACGAAATGATTGCTCTCCTATGATAACTTCTGCATCATCTGATAAACTAGGGGCCTCCACGATGAGCATATATTTCGGTTGAGCGGACCCACTTTCCTGGAATTCCCTTATAATCATTGTTCCGTCTTCTGAACAGAAGCGCATAGGCGGCGTGAAATCTGGTTCTGAATCTGCGGCCAGCGGGACCATCCCTTCACCTTGATCATAGGCATCATAAACCAGGATCGTTTCTATATAGTCGGATTCTATCTGTCTATCCTGATCCTCAACGCTGCCCATTAATTTTTCGAACCGTTTAATATTCTCCGGGTTCTCTAGTCCGTCCAGATACCTGCGTGCTGAATAAACTTCCTCCAGAAGCTTTTTCCGGCAGGAAGGGCACGATTCGAGATGTTGGCGTATTTCCTCCTCATCTGGCGAAAAAAGGTCCACCGAAAGGTATTCCGGCGAACCTTCCCCAGGCGCTCCAGGGTCGCCAGCATCCTGTGCGATACGAATGGCGAGACTCCCCAGGCCTTCCCGGGATAAACATCCCCTCATTTCATCACGTCGTGTCATCTTCCCACCCTTTATATGTCGCCATTCTCGCGATCTGCATCCGGGTTTTTCCTCTCTTTGCCAAATTTGTCCGGCCTGTCGTCAGTCACGCGCCTGCGCCAGTCCTCACGCAGATATTTGGAAAAGTGCTGCATACTTCCTTTGTACGCAGTTTCATACAACACACTTGAGCATTCATCGAGATGCGCCGCAAGATACTTGTGCAGCGACATTGTACGCTCACCTCGATATACGAGGTCAAAGATATAGTCTGCCCCTGCCTCGAGAAAAGCGGATTTCTCGGTTTCCGTGAATCCCTTCCGCCAGGCATAACTCTCTGCGGCAGCATTAAGGGTATCGACGGCTGCCTTCTCCGCACGGCCAAGGATAAGATCATCCCACGGAGTCTTCTGGGTCACACCCGGAGTCCAGGAAGGCAGTCTCGGCTCGATGATCTTGAAGACCGCTACTCGAAGCGCAGCAAGGGACACTTCCGACCTGAACTTCACCTGTTCGGCCAACAGGTCGAAGATCAGGTCAACTGCCGCGGGGATGTTTGTCGGCTGCGGGTCTATCTGTCCGCACAAAGACACGATCTCATCCTGCCGAAGCGTTCCTGCTTTCTACGCTTATCAAATTCAACGACGGTATCACGAACAAGCTTTCCTTGCACTCGATATCGATCCGAATTGTTGATAAAACGGTCTATCTTTTTGCCTGTATTCGCGTATTCAGGGCTTTTTTCTTTCAGCTTCCTGTAATTGTAGTTATTTACATGGTTGTAAACAGTCTTTCGCAGCCAGTAGTAAACATCTGGACCTGTCGGCTTCAGGATTGATCTCACAGAGAGCCTGAACTACTCCGATGATTTCAAAAAGGCCGGTAGGCGATTCGCTTTTTCCGCTGACAGTCTTCCGATGCCCGAACAGGTTGCTGACAGCATCCGCCGCTGCCGCATCGATATCCTGGTCGCCGCAATAGCTGTAACAGGCATGAGATCCATATATCTTCCCCGTGATAATGTCCCTGGCCATCGACTGACAGCTGTTATAAAGAGTGAAAAGCTCCTTCCGGACAAGGTCCTCGGCCTGCGGGAGGCTGAGACCCCCGATGCTGCCCGATCCATACGACGAAAACACATCCCGGACCCTTTTGAAAGCCTCGAGAAGATCTTTATGTCTGCCGTTGTCCGATGTATTGTTTTTCACGATGTCTCGTTTGCATGAGCCATGTACCCTGAGTTCATACCAGGGGTGAAAGTCAATGTATCACCATTGAGATATCGAAACTCGCTTTTCAGCGAATTAAGGTAATCGTCATACTCATCGCTATTTCGTTCGATATCTCCATCATCGTAATACTTTATGAACTCTTTCCAGTATGGATCCGTGTCGCTTACGCTCGCACAATTCCAATCAGCAGAGAATTCATACAACAGGGATGCGCAGGTATCCGGAAGCTTGTATTCGCATACCCCGATCTGAACTCGCCCCGCGGTATTTAAAAACAATGTTCTTATGGATGGTCTCTCATTCTTGCTCTGATTCTTGAACACGATCGATTGGGGCAGAAAAATCATGTATTTAGCTACATTCCCCTCATATCCATCGAACTGCAGACCCTTAAGTTTCGGAGAAGACCCCTGGACATGATCGGGGTCCAGCACGATCAGAGCAGAGGTATCGATATAGTTACATTCTGTGGTAACAATGATGTCAGGGACGCCATCATCATCACAATCATCCACAATCAGGTTTTGAAGGTTCCCATTGTGAAAAAATGTCTGAGCAGACTTTTCCTTCAAGGAAAACACCACAACCCCACTCGGCGCCCACAAGCGCTCAACGAAATACAGAACGACCTCTTTGAATCGATCTCCATTCAGGTCTACAACAACATCCTTGTTGTAGCTGATATCACGAATGAATCTGCTTCCATCCTTTGTCGTCATCTTCACACTGTCAAATGCTTCAACATGACTCAGCTCATCGCCTTCCTCATCGAACAGATGCACATTGACCGTTCCGAAATGATCAGTGGAACCAGAATTCACCGCAACACCGATGAAAAGCAACTCTCTGTTTCCATCTCCCGTGATATCATCGATTATCAACCGGTGAGATTTGCCGGATGTATCTGTATAGTTGTTATCTCCCTTAACATTAACATGGTAGGGCAGCTCAAATTCTTTGTAGACCCTGTCAAAGCGGTTCACAAATTCTATCCGATGGCCGTCAAATCTGACGCTGCTTACATCCTCAGTGAAAAACACCAATGAAAATATCCCCACAACGGCAAGAGCAACAATTGCTACGGCGCTGGATATTGATGCCAGAAGAGTCTTCCTCTTGCGCCGGGCTTTGTTAATTGCAATGCTCGGGACCGACACCATCTTCTCGCTCGATATGTCATCGCTTTCATAGACATCCCTGACATTCGCGGCTGCGATCAGTTCCAGATGCCGATCTGGATGCTCACTGTTCAGCTCATCGAGTGTTTTACGAGCCGTATCGAAGTTTTTCTCCGGAACTACGAACCTTGAACACGATGACCTGAATACCGCTTTTGTCTTGGCCGGGATCTCCGAATCCTTGACACCGAGCACATTGCCCTCTGAATCTATCTGCCCAGTGCACGCCGTTCCCGAATGAATCCGCCGCTGCCTGCTTCTGACCCTGAGTCCATCCAGAGCTGTCATGGAAAGCAACGATTTTGCCAGACCTGCTGAGCCGCCTGTATATGGCGTGTTGCTATAGCTATGGATCCCACTGTACGCCTCAAACTGGTACCGTCTGTTCAAGCCTGGGATCTCACGGGCTTTGTATTTTTCTACAAACTGACTCTCGGCATACCGTACCGACTCCCGTAGCTGATTCTCGAATTCGTCCTTTTTCATCAGGGTGCTGCCGCCGAATTCTACTGTCTCGCGCTTGTGCTTCCTGCTCCATTCGCCGCTGATCTCGAGTCCAAGCTTGAATTCGAGCACTTTCCCGACACTGACGATCGGATTATTCGGCGGGTAACCGGTAACCAGAGCTCCCCAGACAGGGCCTGCCTTTGAAGTTACCTGCCAGTCATCCGAACGATCATCCTCTGATGTGGCTGATACTTCTTCATGGGCTGAACCAATCGAATCGGATTCAATCTCTTCCAGTCTTTGCTTCGTATACGTGAGACAGACATCTCTTCCACCAGGGATGTATTCGCTCGAGACATCGCATAGTGCAGCGGAGACAGATTCGACCTGTCGCAGAGTTTCATAACTGTATGTGGCAAGAAACAGCTGGGAGAGACTTTCACCGATATATTTGCCGTGAGAATGGAGATATATTGAAAGAGAAAATTCAGGCCTCTGCTCTATCATAGTGCCAAGGCTCAGTATGGCAAATTCCCTCAACAGAGGATTCTTCTGGTCCTGTCTTATATCATCGAAAAGATGAGTAAGACACTCATCCAGCTTACGCGTGGAAACGCCGCTAATATCCCTCAAATTTGCCCCTCCGAACAAAGTCCCCTAGAAACCAGTTGGCAATGCTACAGCATACTCAGCTTACCTGTCAAGCAGGTCACGGTGTAACGCTTTCTGAATAAATGGCTTGAAGACGCTTGCAGCTTCTGGACAGAACGAAAGGATATGCAATTTTGCGAAGCCCTTTAAATTTGTATTTTATTAGGCTCTAGTATCTCTGATATCAAGAAAATGCCCATTTACATTAGAATCAGGAAACCGATCTGAACTGACCCCCTTGAACGAATCCAGATTTTGAGGTAAGATCTGGAGGCAGGGCCTCTTGCCCCCGACTTTGGAACAGGCTTAGATATCTATCTTGACTTAGACAAGCATCAACTCAATACTAATCATACATTTACATCGCATAGCGCAAAAGATCCACGATCAATACCATCTTTTTCGTCGAAAAATCACCGCTATTAATCCGAAAAAAATATATCCCACTGGCAACTGAATTTCCTGATTCATCAATCGCATTCCAATTCACTTCTTTATGCCCTGCAGTCAAATATTCATCAATCAAATTATTTATCAGTTCACCCTTGATATTGTATATAGCCAACTGGACATGCGCTGATTCAGGAATATCGAAGCTATTTGTAGTCGAAGGATTAAAGGGATTGGGAACGTTCTGATACAGCAGGTAGCTTTTGGGTGTTTTATCAATGTTTGTATCTGTTACAACTTCAGGAGCAACAAGTTCACTCTCGTTACCCGCCTTATCAATTGACGCTATTGAATAGTAGTACTGCCATACATCAGCCCCAGAATCCACAAACTCAGAATTTTCAGTAAAACATAGAAGATTATCCTCTGACAGCTCCATGTTTCTGTTTACAATCTCTACAGACGTTGAACCCACAAACATCACTATTGCTTTCTTGGGTCCACGTCAGAGTATTTTTTTCATCTGAGTGATAATGAACCATGAAATTCAACGGTGATTCTGGAGAGATATTGTCAACCGAATATGCACTGTCAGGAGAGGAATCGAAGTATTGACCTAGTTGCCTTGAAAATGCTCTAACAAAGTATTTGGTAAATATCAACTCTCCGTACGCTGTTGAATCTGCAACCGTTCCAACGACAACAGAATAAATATCCTCACAATGAGCAGGAACTGCCATCAAAGAATCCCAAGCAGTATCATTCCATCTGTAGACCACATAATCCGAGATTGGAATATCATTATTTGGGGCTGGGAAATCATATCCACTTCTTGACCATGAAATTCGAACAATCCCACCTTGATCGTTAGAAATGTCCATTATTGAATCTATAGCTGCGTTTTCGAACAGCCATTCGACTTCTAACTCCTGACATTGCAGTACTTCTATCTGGGAATAATGCAGTCTGCTTCCACCAATGTTTCCTGACTAAGGCGCACCAAAGTGATACCAATCACAAGGCACAGCACCTTTCCATAAATATAAGTCAGAAAAATCAAGTGTCCATTGAATATCGCCTGTGCATACCGGTTTAATTCGTCCTGCGATAATAGGCTGCCCCGGCGATATTTGTACTGATGACGCTGTATTCCCACACGTCAAGTAGTGTCCCCTGTCAATAACACGCAATATTCGCATTCCCTTAGAATTGATGTCATTGGTATACAGGTAGTCACCATGGCGCATTACACTGCTGGCATAGTCAGGCATTCCCTGTATATGACCCATCGCTACAGGATTTAAAGGATCTGAAATATCAACAACATACAATCCTTCATAGCGATCATTCAAGAAAGCATAATTTCCGAATAGTTCAAAATCTATGATTCTGCCTGAGCCAACATTGCAAGACCCAACAAGCGCTGGATTTGAAAAGTTGGGTCAGAAATATTAATTTATTTGAAAGCAATCAGACGATTCAGCCTCTATACTATTTTGAACTGCAGCGAAGGATATTCCAGGTGCACCTGATGCAATATATAAAATCTCCAGCGACTTTTACTCGCTTTGTGTATTGGTCATTATTAATCCAAGTTATTTGATACGGTGAAGCGGGATTGCTTATATCCACAATATGGGCACATTCATCACTATTGGCGACGTAAAGATAATCGCCTTCAGCTGCCATATCACCCAATCCTGCCGCGAATCCGAATTCGTTAAGCAACACATATTCTTCAGGATATTCAAAACCAATGTCCAGCAAATATGCTCTGTCATTTTGAAGGCAGGACAAAAACAGAACATCGCCCACCAGCTCTAAGTACCTGGCAGGATACGCATATGATGAATGATATGAGATTGCATTAGGATCAGATATGTCTACACATTGGAACCCATCATAATACCCCCCTGTGGCTACGTAAGCCCACTTATCCGTTATTTCAATGCTAATAACTGCGGTCTGATCACAGATTGGCACTTGATAATACAACAGGGTTCAAGGGGGATGAGACATCATAAGCCACAAAAGTTCTGCTGAACAGACGCATACATTACGTCACCGGCGACCTCAGAATAGCACCTATATACACCAGCATCACTCCATGTGCTATCATAACCAATTTCCAGAGGCTGCTCTGCAACGTCTGCAATCCGTACAACATCTATACCCGCGGAATAGCAGGAAATGAATGCATACTCTCCATCTAGCCATAGCCCAATTGCATTATTGGTAGTACCAACTTCTGACATCTTGACAGGAATAGACAAAACTGACACATCAAATACGGCAAGGCTATAATCGCTTGCAACATACAGATAATAACCGTCTAATTCGATATCAAGTGCCCTGATAGGTGTATTAAAAGATGTCACCAGAAACGGATCGGTTGGATCTGAAATATCCAGAATGACCATTCCTGAATACTCATTTGATGCAAAGATATAGTTACCTTATTTTCTCATCCTTCTTACCTTGTCACCAGTCACGTATCTCCCACATACTATCGGACTATATGGATCAGAAATATTCATGACTGATAATCCACTGTCTAAGCTGGCAATATATGCGTAATCGCCTTGCGCAAGAATTTGCATCGCATCGCCCTGGTTCTTCTACTTCTGAAATCATTATTGGATTAGCGGGATCAACAATGTCTAATACTGTAACAGTTGAATCTGCCCAGTTCGAAACAAATGCATTGTCACCCAAGATTTCAATATGATATGGAGAATCGGAAGTGTAAACATTGTTACTATAAACAGGAAACTGTGGATTGGAAATATCCAGCACGAGAACTCCTGATCCTATGTCAGTAACGTATAAAATATCTCCATGAACTTTTACATCACAAGCGCTTCCAGGGGTATCATATACGGCAACTAACACAAGCGACTCAGGATCACTAATTTCAAATATTTTAATTCCCAGATGTCCATCTGCAACATACATATAGTCGCCATGTACTGCCAGTTGCCATGGGCCGCCATAAATTTCCACATGCGTGATTATTTCTATATCAAAAGGATATAGTTTCAATTCACCAGAACTTATGTCCCACCAGGCCGTAGTGTTAGCAGTTGAACAATTCGCTGTAGTATTGAAGCTTTCCTTAAAACTGTGTTCTGCCGCACTACCTGTCGCACAACAGCTCATACTAATTATGAAATGAAGCAATAGGATTAGTAATGCAGCCTTCATACTTAAAAAGTTCTTCATACTGATTGCCCCTCCATATACTTAGCGTAACAATATCATCTTGATCGTACTGCTGAATGCACCAGCCGTCATCTTGCAAAAATACAATCCCGACGAGACTGTGTTACCACTCATATCTGCACCGTTCCAGGTAACACTATGCCTTCCCGATTCCAGTCCTTTATCCAACAACCTACTTACAACCTTGCCTTCTACATTGTAGACAGTAATTGTCACTCGAGAATTAGCGTCAGGAAGATCGAAATTGATCGTGGTGACTGGATTGAAAGGATTAGGAATATTCTGATGCAGCGTAATTGCTTTAGGCGTTATGCCCTCTTCGGTATCTACAATAGAACTAGGCGCTATTGGCAGGCTTTCATTGCCTGACTTATCTACCGCAGTAACCAAATAATTCTCAAGAAAATATCCCGCACCATTCTGGTCTACCCAGAAAGTGTCAGTTGTAGAGGCCATGAAGTTTTCTGGTCCAGGAGAAAAGCCGTCTGAGCGATCACAATAAATATTGTAACATTTCAGATCCAAGGCACTTGAACGAGTCCAGTCCAACCTTCTGCCGTTAGAATTGTAAGTAAAGATAACCTCATTTAGTAAGGTTGGGACTATATCATCGACTGAATACCCACTATCGACTGGCGAATCATAGAATAAGCTTGGTTCAGCTGTTGATGCACGAATAAAGAAAGTCGAAAAGTATGCCGGCTCATCAGATAGCGGATCTAAGTCATTGAACCTGCACGAATCTTCCAAAGTACTTACTTCAGTGACGTATGAATCAGTGTTAGTTGCTTCCACGGAAAATAAATAGTCCCAGTTCCCAGGAGGATAAGTTGTTATGTCGCGCCCCTCATCACTATCATCAGGCTCATCACCGACAGTATTGAATAGAGCTTGTGGTAACTGATCGATGCGCCTGAATATCTCATATTGAGTGATCTCCATACCGGAGCCACTATAATCATGTCGGCTTCTGTGCCACGCAAGCTGCACGCTGCGTCCTTGATCGGCAGGAATATCTTCTACGCTGGCAATTAGGGGGTATGTGCTATAACAACCCCATCCATAGACACCGATTTGTCCACAAGATGCCCCATCAGGATGATTACCAGCTAAGCAAGGTGAGTCAATACTCAAAGAATACTCATTTTCGAGCATTCCACAAAAATCTGGATCGTTAGAAATATTACCGTTTACTCCAGTTATATAATCTACACCGTAAACTTCTCCACCATCGTTACTGTAAATATTACTGCATGAGAAAGTGATTCCATCTGATTCACTGTAAATGCCCCATCCGTCCGAATATCGACCCGCACGAAGAACATTTCCGGCAACGATTGTATTCATTATGGTTGGTGAAGATAATTCGTCACAGAATATTCCTCCACCTCTGCCAGCCTCATTATTGCATATAGTATTGAATGCAATTGTTGGTGATGAGGCTTCACAATAGATTCCACCTCCACTGATTCCACGATTTCCCGCAATCAAGTTGTATTCAATTATCGGAGAACACGAATAACAGGCAATCCCACAGTTATCAGAGCCAGTATCAGCAAGGCCAGTATTATTGCCTATTATAGTATTACCCCGTATCGTTACTGAAGAACTAACAAGAATGCCTCCCATCTCAGTATTATTGACAATCTTGTTGTTGCTGATAATGCTTGATTCTCCACCCGAAAACTTTATCCCGCCGGTACCATTATTTTCGATGATATTGTTATCAATGGTACTCATTGGCGAATCATTTATCTCGATACAATAACCAAATTCCGAGCCGTTGCTATGAACATAGTTATCCGTCATCACAATAGATGTGTTCAGACAATACAAGGCAGTTCCAGTGTGATAAGCTCTGCCTCCAGAATGATGCAGGGTATCACCGATCAAGGTTATGTTCGAGGATGTCGCACTGATACACGTAGGATAGTAGCCGCTACATGGACCAATATTGTTGTTGTATATATTTGCTGTTGAATTACTAATAGATATACCCGCTGCCGTTTCTCCACCATAAACATCAATCGTATTGTTATGTATATCGGCCATTGAACAAGAGGTTATTCTAATCCCCGTACTGTATTCATTGTCTCCTTTGATATTGTTATATCTTATGATAGGTGTGGATTCTTCGAATTCAATCCCTGTCCCAGACATTCCCTGATACTCTATAATATTGTTTTCAATTATTAGTGACGACAGATTCGCTTGAATTGACCGATTGCCTCCATGAATCCAGCAATTCCTGATCTTCGGGGATGATGAGATGCAAGATATACCTGTAGTAAAACTACCGTCTGTCACTATCTCCAATCCATCAATTATGGAAGTCGTATCCTCATTCTGGTGAAGTTGAAATGCAACATGCTCCTCGTTGGAAATGACAGAAGGATCAACGGTATTTACATCATAACTTGTATAAGCCAATACCATTATTGCCTTACCCAAAAATTCCAATTCGCGATTACCAATTCCTGTATACGTTCCCGGATGCACAAGGACGGTATCCCCAACTACACATGAGCTATCCTGCCTGTATAGTCAGAACTTCACCTGTTCCATCAGGCTTAACATGCCATACATGATCGCCAGAGTCATATGGCACGTATGTAACATTCATCGAGTCTTTCTTGCTGTTTCCTGAATTATCCGTTGAAGTTACAACCAACTCATTAATACCGGGCAGTAGTGATACTTCAAACACCCACTCATATTCATCACCTGTATTGATATCACCCGTATTGATGCTTGACTCTAGTATTCCAGATGAAGGCATCTGGTCAGATGTAATGCCGAATATTTGAATTTCCGGATCAGTCACAACCGTATCTGCACCATCATTAGTCAAAATACTGACGAAAGGAGATTGTGAATCAACAATTACAGGCAGAGCAGTTGACCAGGCAGACTCTCTGCTAGGATTTGACTGAGATCTCGCTTGTGCCTTGACTGAATACACATCATCAATGAACCAAGCATTAGTTCTAACCGGACTATTCCAATCCGATATCATGCCACCGCCCCAATCAAAGCGATACTGCACTAGATTGCCCAAACTTGATGTAGATCCCTGAGTTGTATATTCCCCCTCAATGCCTGCCATCAAATACTGAGGACCATTTGGACAACCAGGCACAGAAACTATCTCCGCCTGAATATTAAGAACAATCCTATCACTTTCAGTGACATTTCCTGATTCATCTGTCGCAACCGCCCACACTTCGACTACTTGGCCTGAAGCAAAAACCCCAATGGATGCTTGTCCATTATATTCAGAATTGTCAATATTTAACGCAACAGACTGTTGATGCAATGAACCATCATCCCAATATATTTCTATCTTATCTAAATGATTATTATCAGTAGCACTGATATTCACGGCTATCGCTTGCGTTTCATACGGAACCGTTGGATAATGAGATATGCTCGTAAAGGAGGGGGCTTCATCCTCGATGATCTCGAAGTTGTCTGAATATTCTAATTCCCAAGATCCACTTACATTCTTGACATAAGCATTCACCTGCCAAGTTCCGCATCTTTGTACCGCCGGAGTTCCGTCAATGTTCATGTAGCAATAACTAAAATATTCTTCATAAGGCGGATCAAAGGAACCAGGGCCAATATGGTGATCTGACATAGGCTCTTCTGTCCAGGTCGTATATATATTCCCCTTAGGATCGATCCATTCCCATTTCAGATCCAGATCCTCACACAAGTTATTGATCTGCCACCAAGAATATACTGCTGCATCGGCAGGTGAAAAGCTGTTAGTAGGATCAATAGGCTGAAAGGTAGTTTGGTTAACACCCTTAGCTATTCGATTCTCAGAATATTCAAACCCTACAGTAAACTCTATCGTACTCTGAAGTTCGTATCCATTCCCCTCATTTACAGAGAACAGACACGTCCATCGACCGGGACTACCGCCAAAATTACTTATGTATGAATAATCCCTCCACCATTCCCAATATTCATAGTCGTCATTTCTTGGATCACTTACAAAACTAGTAACCGGATCCAATTCACTGCCAGCTGGTGTATAGTACTCCCATTTATACAAGATGTCGTCATCATAACCACCATCAATATACACATCATTTAACTCAATCCAGACATAAGCTCTCCCGTCATATCTACTATAATATCTGGTTTCAATTATCGGCAACCAAGGATCCCCAGAAACACCCATACAAGCTGTTGCTCTCCCAAAATCATACAGATCGCCACCCGGACTTTCCCCTTCAACAGAAATATATCTACTTACTGAGGTTTGAAGTCCAAAGGGATCACCATATATACTTATAACAATATTCCTACTGCCAGAGGGCGCAACACAATCCTGACTATACGTCCCATTCGTCAATGGCGCTGTGTATACATTATCTCCCGTGTCTATCTGAATTGTCGCTGTAGTCACAGGACTTCCAGTGTTATACTGAGCTGTACCCGATACTATGATATGAGAGAATGCCGGCACACTAGAACTAGGAGTGACACTTGCGTTTAATGTAATACCACTAGGATCAGGACTCGGCGCAGAAGTAACCTCAAAGCTGTAAATATAGTCACTCCCAAGATCGTTTCCGGCGACGTCTTGTACGAACTGTGATATACTAACTGTTACTATTTCGTCATTCGAGAAATTCGTTGTCGGATCGAGAGCAAGTTTCTGAGCTGACTTCATCGTATTGCATAGAAACATCATGAATCCCTGACATACTGCCCTGCACAATGACTGTGCCATTGGAAAATGAAAACTCTGCCATCTCTTCACTAAAAATAACATCGTCAATGTTTGTATCGGGATTTGTGCCAGCGTTTGTGACTAAAGAACTCTTGGGGGATTTCTGTCAGGAATCGTTGAAACAGTATTAAATTCGTATGGATTTGACTCTCCATACAATATCCCAAGTAATTGGTCCATCTCTTTGATATAACCAGACCCGCAATTTCTCCTGTTTCAGTATCTGGTTTGACGCGCAACGTTATAGTATTTCGCTGGTTCGCATATAGATACACATTCTCAATTACACGCGCCTGCCAATCCCATGGTGGCCAAGGACTAGCTAAAACATCTGATCTCACTTCCATCTTATAATAATCGGACTCTAATACATAAACATCTACTTCAATATTACTCCACTCGCCGACCACTAAATAATCATAACGGATATCTTCAATCATGTAGAATTCATCATCATCTTGACTAGTCGTTAATCGAAATGAAGTAATAAGCTCAGTTATTGAAATATCCACAGGATTCATAATGCGAGATATAAGAGATGCCGCGAAATTATTCGCCGTTACTCCTGGCACCATAGCCTGATAGATTAGGAAATCTAGCAATTCCCTCTTTATTTCTATTGTATTTCCATGAAATTGACATCCCATGCCTGCGCCTAACTCCATCTGATTATTAAAGCTGGCAGAATATAGCTTAGCGCTACCAGATGATGACACTCCTAGGGATTCAACACTTATAAAGGGTACTGACCCTCCGACACTACAATCATATAAAGACGTATGATCATCAGGCGTGTTCGCGTCAAATTCCCTTCGCATAACTCCAAAACCAAAAGGAAGGCCCAGCCCAAAACTAAAATCAACGTCCATCCATAATGTCACCCAACCTGCTTACCTTCCGGCGATATTTCTAAATATCGGCCAAATCAATAGAGAATGTCAGTCCTCCGCCTGCATGAGGAATGCTTGCATGAAAATATGCCACCCATTTCTTGCCTTGTGCATAATCATCTACGATTTGATTAGGTCCATTTTGTAAAACAATTTCGTTAGTAAGATCAAAAATTACAATAGAGCCTTCTTGAGCAACGAAACTAATGGGGCTAAGAATGGCCGCAAGGAAAAGCAAGATGGCGCTGTATTGTTTGAATATTCTCCCATTACCACTATTTCTCACTATCATAATTTACCTGCTCCTCTTTCTTCCCTTTACCTACACCCTCATTGCTCTTTGCAGCTCCAAGCGCAGCTTTTTGCCTACGTGTGTTCTTTTGGAATCGTATCGTCTTTTTGTGGTAGTTCAATGACCAACGGATAGTAAGCTGGAGTGAACTCTCCAGAACCTGCTTTAACGATATAGGTGCTTCTTTGAGGCTATTCAAGGATTCTAAATGTAATCGATTATCGCAAATCTCAAAAGTAAGATTCACTTCCCCAATATTGTTAGCAAGGATTTCTCTGAGGACAAGCGACTTTTCCCAAACATCACCTATATTGCTACTATTCACACTAAGAATTCGAATTCCGCAATCAGAGGTGACTTGCAATTTAAGTAAATCAGACGTTACTTTTTCACTCCATATCGTCCATATCCCATACGAATCAGCCCATAAATATATGCACTTTTCGTCAAAGTTTCTTGGCTTTAACATTGACACAGGCCACTTAACATCCGAGCTTTGTTCGTATGACACAAAACCTGTGTTGACTGAAATAATTTCGCTATTTGAGGACTTGAGATTACCACCACCACCCCCACATACAGCAACCGTATCTTGCTCATCAGATACTCCTTGCCCTGTGCTTGAACCTGAAAGAGTGCTTAACACAACAAGCAAAGTGATCACTATTGCACTTTTTGAACTCAGCAATTCGTGGATAGTCGCTAACATGTGTCCTCCGTTCTTAAAAGCTTTGCATATCGAAACAACTTAATCTCACGCAATCTCTACAGTTATAAGAAAGCGGAGGACTCGATCTAAATTCGATATCCTAATCAATGCTTTCTTTTACCTAATCAACCGCACATCTCTCCATATTTGATGTTCATACGTACTTACATGTATCGTTCTGTTGTTTTTGCATGTACCTCCTAACCATTTTTCTACCCGAATAAATCAATTCCCAAACTGATTTGAGAGTCCTCGGTAAATCATGGTGAGAAATTGGCATGCCTCAACAATCCCGGAGTCCACTAAGTTAATCATATTTTTGTATAGCATTCAGGCTGTGCAGTTTGTTCACTTTCGTGTTCAAACCACAAGTTTCATATTAGACATCTAACGACAAGTCCCCAAATAAAATTAATCCGCATTATAGTCTCATAATTGAAATGTCCTTAGGATTACACTCATGGCAGAGTATCAACAGAATCCACTGTCGTCAACCGCAACAAAACTCATTGCAACTATTCCCTCCCCCACCCGTATAAATGAGTGTCGAATATTTTATTGAGGGATTCGGTATATACTATAGCCAGACAGATCGGGTATTCAGAGCAGGGAGCAGAAGGCGATGTCCAGATTCAAGTTAGGGAAGAAGCGGATCATATTTCTAGCGGCAGTTGCAGTCGTCGTGATCGCCATTGTTGTGGTTATGGCGAACAAGAATGGAACAACTAAAACAAGTGTTCAGACCATTTTAGCCGAAAAACAGGGGATAATTGAGACTGTAACTGCCACAGGCAGGATCGAACCGGCGACAAAGGTGAAGATCAGCGCCGATGTGGCCGCCAAGATCATCTTTCTTGGCGTAAACGAGGGTGACTGGGTCGAGAAGGGCGATCTGCTCGTCCGCCTCGACCAGGAACGCTACATCGCGGCCCTCGAGCAGACCGAGGCCAGCCTCCGCTCCGTCCAGGCCAGCGCCGAGCTCGCCCGCGAGACGGTCGTCAAGGCCGAGAAGGACCTCGAGCGGACCAAGACACTCGTAGAACGCAACCTCGAGTCGGAGGCCGTGTACGACCAGATGTTCTCGACCGTAAAGATCGAGCAGGCCCGGTACCAGTCGGTCCTCGAGAATGTCGACCAGGCCCAGGCTGCCGTCAAGCAGGCGAGGGACAATTTCTCGAAGACAACGATATACGCGCCGATGGCCGGCACGATCAGCGT
Organism: Candidatus Krumholzibacteriia bacterium; assembly: GCA_963836185.1. Taxonomy (GTDB): domain Bacteria; phylum Krumholzibacteriota; class Krumholzibacteriia; order Krumholzibacteriales; family Krumholzibacteriaceae; genus JAUWCL01. Next base: position 406,791 of record CAWIIQ010000001.1, on the reverse strand, counting down.
GCTCAACAAGGAAGTGGGCGAGATCGCGCTCGGCTCGCAGTTCCAGGAAGACGTCATCATGATCGTCTCGAACCTCGGCGAGATGGAAGCGCTCGTCAATGTCGACGAGAACGACATCGTCAACGTGAGCCTCGGCGACAGCGCCTCGATCGAGATCGACGCCCTGCCCGACAGGATCTTCAAGGGCATCGTCAGCGAGATCGCCAGCAGCGCCCGAATCTCCGGCATGGGCTCGACCGACCAGAAGACCGAGTTCGAGGTCAAGCTCGCCATCATCGACCCGGGCGAGAAGCTTCGCCCCGGGATGACGGCCAGCTCCGACATCGTAATCGAGACACGCGACAGCACACTATGCGTTCCGATACAGTGCGTCACGGTGCGTACCCCCGAACAGCTCAAGACGAAGGAGCCCGAAAAAGCCAGGGACAGCGGCCTCGGAGACGCTCACGCGGACAGCACATCCGAACCGCAGTTCAAAGCGGACAAGGACGGCTTCGTGACGATCGTATTCGTCATCGAGGACGGAGTGGCGAAGGCCATACAGGTCGAGACGGGTATCCAGAGCGACACACATATTGAAGTCGTCGAGGGAATCAACAGCAGGCGACGAGATCGTATCGGGCAGCTACCGGGCCATCAGCCAGGAACTCGGAAACAACACGCCTGTGATGGCGAAGAGAGAAGAAGAAGAAGGAAAATATAAAAGCAGCGAACAGCTCCACGTCAAGTCCCGAGCGACAGGGGCGCTGAACACTGTTACTGATTCTGCTACTGATTATGCGGTCATTTGTATACTACATCAGGGAATCGATGGGCATCGCCCTCAGGGCGCTGCGGTCGAATATGAGACGGGCGACATTGACGACCCTTGGCATCGTCATCGGCATCCTCGCGATCGCAACTACGATGACTGTCTCGAACGGCCTCGGCAACAACTTCAAGGAGAGCATCTCGTCTGTCGGCTCGGATGTCCTCTATGTATCGCGTATGCCGTGGATAATCACGGGTGACTTCTTCCAGTACCGAAACCGCCCGCAGATCACGTACGACGAGACTGAGGAACTCGCCCGCCGGCTGAAATCCACGAAGGCGGTCAATCCGTCGACTGCGACCACCCGGAACGTCAAGTACCGCTCGACGGTACTCGAGAACATAGTCGTGATAGGGACCACCGACAAGCAGATGCTAGTGGCGAGCGGCGTCCCCGAAAACGGCCGATTCTTCAGTGCTTCTGACGTCCACAATCGCAGGTTCATCTGCGTCATCGGCTCCGAGATCCGCGAGCACCTCTTCAAGGAAGCCGACCCGCTGAACAAAGACATAAAGATTGGACGGTACAAGTTCCGTGTAGTAGGCGTGATGGAATCCCAGGGCAGCGGCGGCTTTTTCGGCGGCCCTAACTTCGACAGGCATATATCGATCCCGATTACAAGCTTCACGAAAGCCTACGGAAGCAGGAACCGGGGTTTCGACATCGCCGCCAAGGCGCCGGACCAGGCCCAGCTCGAGGCGTTCCGTTACGAACTGGTCAGTGAGATGCGAAAGATACGCAAGCTGAAGCCCACCGAACCGGACAACTTCTCGATCAACAGCATGGACAGCCTGATGACCGCCTACAACAACGTCATGGGTGTCGTGATACTGATCGGGTTCATCATCACAAGCTTCTCCCTCTTCGTCGGCGGAATCGGCGTGATGAACATCATGCTCGTCTCTGTCACCGAGAGGACACGCGAGATCGGCCTTCGCAAGGCGGTCGGAGCGAGGCGCAGGATGATCCTTACAGAATTCATCTTCGAATCGTGCGCTCTATGCACGATCGGAGGCCTGATAGGCCTGGTGTTGTCATACGGGATAGCAGCACTGATAAACGCGACTATCATGCCGGCATCACTGTCTGTGCCGATAGTGATAGTCGGTATCATCGTTTCGTTCGCGGTGGGCATTGTCTCCGGACTGCTGCCCGCGATGCGCGCGGCAAAACTCGATCCGGTAGTCGCACTGTCATACGAATAGGAGCTCTGGCTTAACCATGTTCTTCATGGAAGCATTGAAAATGGCGCTTTCGGCGCTGAAGGCCCACAAGATGAGGTCGTTCCTGACGATGATAGGCATCATCGCCGGCGTGGCCTCGGTCATCGCCGTGATGACGGGCATATCTGTCATCCAGACATCGATCGAGAAGGAGATCAGCGTCCTCGGCACCCAGACCTTCCAGGTACAGAAGCAGGCTGCCGGAGGCGCGATAAGCGAAGAGGAATGGCGCAAGATCCAGGCGCGCCGCCCGATCACCACCGATCACGCAAAGGCGATACGCGACAAGGTAAAGAGCGTCGACCTGGTCGGCCCGGAGTTATGGGGCTACAACCATACCGCCTCGTTTCGCGATAACAAGACGAACAACAACCTTATGATCTGCGGGGGCTCGCCCGAGTACGCCCCGAACAACACGCACTACGTCAATCTCGGCCGCAACCTCTCGCAGGAAGACGTCAGCGTCGGGCGCAGGGTCGTGCTTCTCGGGTATGGAGTCGCCGAGGAGCTCTTCCCCTGGACCGATCCCCTGAACAGGACGATCAAGATTGATGGACGAAAGTTCAACGTAATCGGCGTGCTGGAGGACAAGAGCTCCGCGATGGGCGGCCGGTTCAACCAGTACCTGATCATACCGGTGACTACGTTCAAGAAGATCTACGGAACACGTAGGCCGGACGGCAGGATACGATCGGTGAACATCACGGTTCAGGCGAAAACGCCTGAACTTCTCGAGAAGGCTGTCGACGAGACAAGAGCAGTGATGCGAAGTGAGCGTGGGCTGAAGCCCCATGAAGAGGACGACTTCACGATCTTCACCAACGACAGCAACATCCGCACGTTCAACGAAGCGACCGCCCCGATCAAGACCGGCGGGTTCGCAATCGGTGTCGTCGCCCTGATCGTCGCGGGCATCGGGATCATGAACATCATGCTCGTCTCGGTCACCGAGCGCACCAAGGAGATCGGCATCCGCAAGGCGCTCGGCGCCAGGCAACAGACCATCATGCTCCAGTTCCTGCTCGAGGCGATCATCCTCTGTAATATCGGGGGGCTGATCGGCGTGGCCGTGGGATTCGGGATCGGGAACATCCTGAGTATCGTGGCCCCGTTCGGAGCTCACGTTCCCATGGAATGGGTGTTCGTGGGACTGGGATTCTGCACCGCAGTCGGGCTGGGATTCGGCTTCTGGCCGGCGATGCGCGCCTCGAAGCTCAACCCGATCGACGCGCTGCACTACGAATAACCACACTGCCTTCCTTGATATATCGATGTCTGTTGTGGTAGTATCTCTCTCTCGTTAATAGTCAAACGGGAGGGGCATCTCAATGAAATTCATGTCAGTTATTGCGGTTCTTGCTGTCCTGTCAGGAGCATGTACCGCCAATACCCTGAAAGTCCCCGGTCAGTACGGCACAATTCAGGATGCGCTGGATGCTGTTTCTGCAGGCGACACGATACTGATCGCCGATGGGACATACGGCGGAACTGGAAATGTCGACCTTACAATCTCTACCGGGATCATGCTCATGTCAGAATCCAACGATCCCGAAGCATGTATCATTGATTGTGATTCGACGTGCAGGGCGTTGACCATCTCTGCTCACGAAGTCATGGTCCAGGGAATGACATTCGCGAACGGATTTCATGCATCCAGTGGAGGCGCTATCTATTGTTCGGGACGTGCGCCGCTCTTCTACAATTGCATCTTCAGGGGCAACGAAGCAAGGCACGGAGGCAGTATAGCTTTCACAACGGTTATGACAGTCGGAATCGGGTGGTGTATATTCCACGACAACAGCAGTTTCGAAGGAGCTGGCATCTACCTGGAATTCGTGGATAACTGCACCGTGACAAACTGTACCTTCGACAATAACAGGTGTGAATCAGAATACGACTATGGAGCCGCCATCGCCTGCGCGGACATGAGCAGCGCGATAGTCGAATATTCGATCATATCCAACAGCTCCCTGGGTCCTGCGATATCCACTACCGCTGGAGGATCGGCGGTCCTTTTATGTTCAAACCTGTACAACAATGCAGGAGGAGACTGGGTCGGATCGATTTCCCAGCAGGAAGGGATAGACGGAAACCTGTCTCTCGATCCTCAATATTGCGGAATACCCGGAAGTTACAATTACTACCTTCAGTCTGATTCGCCCTGCGTCGCGGACAAAGACCCAAACAGCGCTGCCTGCGGATTGATAGGCGCACTGTCAGTGGGATGTGGCCCCGTACAGACAGGAAGCGGCTTCCTGGGGCAAAATAAAAACGAAATACAGATCCGAATAGCACGCTTCGACTGTCCCGGATCACATCATCACGCGCTCTGAAATCCGGGCGACGCATGATTATCGGTAATCCGGCGACAACGCCGGCTGATGATCACCTCAAGAGTACCATCTTGCGCGTCCTCGTAAATCCAGGCGCAGACATCCGGTAGAAGTAGATGCCGCTCGAAACGGACTGACCGTGATCGTTCGTGCCGTTCCAGGTGACAGCCCTGGAGCCTGCTGCCTGCTGACCATCGACAAGCGTCTTCACAAGCCGTCCTGATACGTCGAACACACGTATGGAAACATCTCCCCCACCCTCGGGCACATTGTAGTAGACAGTGGTCGATGGATTGAACGGGTTGGGCACATTCTGCCCCAGCGCAAACGCATTGGGAAGCTGCGCATCTTCAACATCGGTCGTAACACCTGCTGACGCGGGATTACTCTCATTCCCGGCATAATCCAGTGCAGTGACCTTGTAGTAAACGTCCGATCCGTCATGCGCCAGATCCGTCCACTGTGGATCCGATGTCTGGTGCACGAGATTTCCGGGACCATGCACGAAAGCCTCATCCGCGTCGCGGTATATCCGGTAATACTGGAAATCCTCTTCAGGAGAGGAAACCCATGTCAATTCGTTCCCACTCCCGGTGTTGTACGCGATCGAAAGGCCGAGCGGCACCCCCGGTGCAATGTTGTCAACGGAATAACCGCTGTCAGGCGGGCTCTCGAAATAGACCGACGGCGTCGTCGAATGTGCCGAAATGTAGAACGCCTCCCACGGTATCACAGCAGACGAATCTGCTCGAGTAGGCGCCAGCAGAACATACTGTTCCTGCTGGGTCGCGTATATGCTTGAAATGAACTCCCAGAGGCCTGGAGGCGCTGCCGCCAGAACATCCCGGCTCAGCATGAACAGACGATCATCGTACAGGTAGTATTCCGAAACATCGCTCTTCATGGCCACCGGAAACGGACCGGGCTGATCGCTGACATACTGCGAGAGTCTTTCTCCGTCTACCTTTTCTCCCCCCGAAAGAACGTTCGATACAAGAGGGGCCTGACTGATACGCCTGTATATATTGTATCCTGAGATCGGGTACAGGGCCTCGTCTGCAGCATCATACATCGACCTCTTGAAATAGATCCTCGCCCATCCCCCCTGGTCGTCTGGTACGTCGACTATCGAATCGATCACCGCACAACTGGTAAAGTCCTTGAAAAAGGCAGTAAAAACAGTATCCGCCACTCCGGTTGTAATGTAACGAGTTACTGCGCCACCATCGCCCCAGCCGGTGAAGATGTATGTAGTGTCATTCTTTACCTGCTGGTAGTCCGTGCCGATAAAGTGCATGACTCCGCTACCTGTTATAAACTGGTACGGCGCTGTATGGTATGCCATGTCAACATTGACCAGCAGACCGGGAGGCACTGTGGCCACTGTGACAGTTAGAGTAGTCGTACCCGTGCACGAGACATCCGTACATAGCGCATCGCCTGTTTCAATCGTACAGTAGTGTGTTCCGGCTGATAACGGTTCATACCTGATCGTGACATCAAGGAAGTGATCCGGAACGATAGAGTACGCACCTCCCCCGGATATGATGCTGAAATGATCACTGCTCTCGGAGATCGTTCCGGAAAGGGTGTAACCTCCGGCATTCGTGATCGTAATGGTCGTATCGCGGTACGAACCGACACCCTCCACTTCGAAAAGTATGCTGCTCAGGGAAACATCGCACGAGGAAGGTTCCTGTTCGAGCATAACAGCCCAGATCGAACCTCTCTGGTAAGTTGCGGAAGAACCATTATCGTCGAACGGAGCCCCGATAATGATATCGTTCATGCCGTTCCCGTCAATATCACCAGGCCCCGCAACCGCGAATCCGAACTGATCGTCAGAGGTGATGTATCCCGAGAAATTTCCCGACGAATCACTGATCTTCGAGTACGATCGCACTGTACCGTCGGCGTTCAGCAACAGGACCCACACGAGGCCTTTGACGCTCCCTCCATCGTAGTCACCGTATGCTCCCACGAGAAGGTCCTGAAGACCATCACCGTCGAGGTCACCCGCTCTAGCGACATCGCATCCAAATGCCTCGTCAACATATTCCGGGCCTGGGAATCCACCTTCTGTCGCACTGAGTTTCTGATACGATTTCACCGATCCATCGCTGTCTAGAAAGAGTATCCACACCGCTCCAGCGTTGCTATACCCGTCATCGTCCAGCCTAGCACCGACGGCCATATCCACAATACCGTCACTGTCGAGGTCACCGAGATTGGCGACGGAAGATCCGAAATAGTCGTCGGTGCCCAGAACTCCTGTGAAATCGCCCGCCGCCGCGCTGATCTTCTGATGGGCCTTGACGGTACCGTTTGGATTCAGAAAGAGTATCCATACCGCTCCGCTGTTGCCGCCATCGGCATCCTGAACGGCACCGACGGCTATATCGCTGACTCCATCTTCGTCCAGATCGCCCAGCGATGCCACCGAACTCCCAAACTGACAGCCGGCAGATAAGGTTCCGGTAAAACCACCCGAGGTATCACTGATCTTCACGTATGAATCGACCTTGTAATCGGCGTTCATCATAAGGACATACACCGCACCGTTGTCAGTGTCACCATCATCGTCCCAGCACGCTCCGACAACCAGATCCGTATAGCCGTTGCTGTCCAGATCCCCTATCGAATCAACAGCACAACCAAAAGCATCATTAAAATCTATATCGGCCGGGAAATCGCCTGAAACAGCGCTTATCTTCTGGTAAGATTCCACCTCCCCGTTGCTATCCATGAGGAGGATCCAGATCGCCCCCTCCCTCGCGTACCTCTCAATATCCTTGACCGCTCCTACTGCGATATCCGGCACTCCGTTTCCATCCCAATCCCCTATTGCCGCAGCGGACGAACCAAACTGTTCGTAATTCTCCATCATCCCGATGAGACCACCCACCGAACAGCTGACTTTCTGGTTTGTCTTAAGCGTCCCATCGCTGTTCATCATAAGAAACCAGACCGATCCACTATTGTTCACGCAGTCGTCGTCTCCCCAGGCTCCGACAACAAAATCCAGAACGCCGTCGCCATCGATATCTCCCGTGGAAGATACACCATAACCAAAAAAATCATTGTTACTCAGTGAACCGATGAAGTTTGATGACCAATGGTCGATCCGTTCATAATCCTTCACAGTACCATTGGTATTGAGAAACAGCATGTACACTCTTCCGACACCATAGTATCCGTAGATATCTCCATAGGCTCCGACCATCAGGTCCTCGACACCGTCCCCATCGATATCACCCGATGAAGCCAGATCAGCTCCGAAGTAATGATTTGTATACAACGGCGCAAAGAAATTACCATCCAGATCGCTGATCTTCTGATTCGCTTTAACCGTTCCGTTGGAGTTCATGAATAGGATCCAGACGGCTCCTGCCGAGCTGTACTGATCATCGTCCCCATGAGCACCCACAGCCAGGTCATCCACACCGTCATTATCCAGATCACCGAGGGAGGTTACTGAGACTCCGAAACAATCGAAGTCGTCAAGGATTCCTGTGAATCCGCCAGCCAGGTCGCTGACTTTCTGGTAAGCCTTCACCGTACCATTGGTATTGAGAAACAGGATCCAGATCGCGCCTCTATAATCGCCGCCATCATTGTCAAGATAGTTACCTACGGCCAGATCCTCGACTCCATCACCATCCATATCGCCAAGAGCGCCAAGTGAAGAGCCGAATTTACAGTCGTTGCCAAGAATTCCGGTGAATCCGCCTTCTGTATCGCTTATTTTCTGATGGGATTTTACCGTACAATCGGTGTTCAGAAAGAGGATCCATACCGCTCCTTTGTTGGAACCTCCATCATCGTCAAACATGGCTCCGACCGCGAGATCGATCATGCCATCTCCGTCCAGATCTCCAATCGCTTCGACGGCACATCCGAAATCGTCATCGCTTGAGATAGTCCCGGTAAAACCTCCGATCGTCTCATTGATACTCACGTAGGACTTCGCAATACCTCTGCTGTCGGGGAATATTATCCAGATACCCGTGTCGGCTCCGGCAACGATCTCGTCAACACCGTCACCATCGAGATCGCCTAGAGATGTAAGGGCACCGCCCATCTCCAGGTCCAGATCCAGGGGAAGATCGGCAAGGTTCTCCAGACTGTTGATCAACCGGTAGTCGAGCACCTGAACCTGGGCCGATACGTCAAGCGCCGGAACCGATGCGCCAAGTAACGCGACAAGAATTATTACATAGACTTTTACGAGCAGACCTCTGCCCGTGCTAACAACAGTAAATCCACAGGAAGGCATGGTGCTACTCCTGACTATCCAGCGTCCGAGAACGATGGTCATGAAATGTAGAAATATTCTAACCCTGCAATGATTTTAGCATAGAATAGGGTGAGATTCAAGAAAGCCGATAGTGAGCAGAAGCAGACGAGGCTGTTACTTCCTCAGCATGTTCTCCGGCATCTTCACAGCGACCACCGTTCCCTTCGCGCAGACCTTGCCGTTGGCGGACAGGGTCTCGCTCACCACGACCTTCCTGCCCGATATCTCCTCCACCCTGCCGCGCACCTCGAGGGGCACGCCCATCGGCGTGGGGCGAAGGTAGTCGACGTGCAGCGAGGCGGTGACGTAACGCAGCGGAGGATCGCTGGACATCTCGCGTCCCTCCTCGCGATACCCGGCGGCCGCAGCTGTGCCGGTCCCGTGGCAGTCGATCAGCGAGGCGATCAGCCCCCCGTACACATACCCCGGGATGGCGGTATGATACGGCTCGGGCGTAAAGACGGCGACCGACTCGTCACCGTCCCAGTAGCTCTTTATCTGGTGACCCTTCTCGTTGAGCTTCCCGCATCCGAAGCAGTGGCTCACATCATCGGGGTAGTAATCCTGGAATGCCTTCTCTGTCGTCATATACCTGATCCTCCTTACCGGCAGGATACGATGCGCCGCCGAATACTTCAACGGATATGCGCACACGCCGCAGCCCGCACGTACCGGTTGCGCCAGGATACCCGCATCGTTATTATTCAGCCCTGATGACGAAAGACCCGAAAAAGAATAACCCTGGATACGTTCTGACGCTGTCGTTCTCGCACCTCGTGCACGACATACCGGGAGCGTTCCTCGCCCCGATACTGCCGCTGCTGATCGAAAAGTTCGGAATGACCGTCTTCATGGCCGGCCTGCTCGACGTTTTCAGAAGGTTCCCCTCCCTGGCCAACCCGTTACTCGGCCTGATGGCCGACAGGATGCGGATCCGGTACTTTATCATCATCACCCCTGGCGTCACAGCAGTGATGATGAGCCTGCTCGGCATCGCCCCGACTTACACTTTCCTCGCGATCCTGCTGATAATATCGGGGATAAGTTCGGCGATCTATCACGTCACCGCTCCCGTGATGGTCAAAGAGGTCTCGATCGACAGGATCGGCCGCGGGATGAGTTTCTACATGCTCGGCGGCGAGCTTGCGCGCACACTCGGCCCCCTGATAATCCTCGGCGCCGTCTCGCTGTGGGGACTCGAGGGGACCTGGCGACTCGTCCCGTTCGGTATCGCCGCGTCCGGCTTCCTCTACTTCCAGCTGAGAAACATCACGGTCGACAGGTCGAAGGTCGAGAAAGGGGACGTCCACGCGGGCCGGGTGCTCGCAGCCCTCGCGCCATTCTTCATCTCGCTGGGAGGCATCCTCCTCTTCCAGGGCGCGATGAAATCTGCCCTGACGATCTACCTGCCGACATACCTCACATCGAAGGGGGCCTCGCTCTGGCTGGCAGGGCTCTCGCTCTCGGTACTGCAGTTCTCGGGCGCGGCGGGAACCTTTCTCGCCGGGATAATCTCCGACAGGATCGGACGGAAGAACGCCCTGCTGATAATCACCGCGGCCAACCCGGTCCTGATGTGGCTGTTCATGAACATCGACGGGATCTTCGTCATTCCCGTCCTTGTACTCAACGGCCTCTTCCTCTTCGGAAGCGGGCCGGTCCTGCTCGCCCTCGTCCACGACATAGATTCGAAGAGGATGTCGTTCATCAACAGCATCTTCATGACGCTGAACTTCGTCCTCAGCTCGCTGATGGTCCTCGTTGTCGGCTACGCCGCCGACCGCATCGGCCTCGACCTGACCTACAAGCTCTCCGCGATCGCCGCCGTCGGCTCACTGCTCTTCGTCATCTTCCTGAAGATGCCCGTCAACGGGGAGATGGAAGATACCAGATAGAATTATCCCGGCACAGACACCCTGCACCGGGATAAAGCTCTGGTTTCTGTCCAGGACGGTTATGTCAGATATCAGTCCTCTTTCGCAGCGAATATCTTCTTCTCGAGCTGGTCGCGGAACACGATCAGGTTCGGGTAGAGTGGCGACAGCTCCTCCCATGCCGGATCTACCTCATCGGCCCGCAGGTGCATCAGGATGATGTACTGCGGATCGATATACTCGCTCATGAGATGCTGCCCGATAGAGTCAGCAAGGAAGAACCGGTCGGCAAATACGATGTCGACGCCCCGGCTCTTCAGGTCTACCGATTTGTAATACTCGGCGCTTGTCTCCGGCACCTGGTCGGCGAGATGTGCGATGTACACGCCGCCGAAATCCATACATGTCGCGAGTGTCTTGTACGGCGCCTGGCCGGGGCCGGCGTGATTGATCCCGAAGAACCCGAGCTCGACGCCGTTCGCCGTCAGCTCGGTGAATTCGTTCCACTCGGGGTCGACGCTGATTACCCTGTCCGAGAATCCCGCAAACGCCTCCCCGGCGACCATTTCAATGGAATCACACGCTGTGGGGCTGGACAGGAATACGATACTGTCATTGCTCTCCAGGAATTCGGCGTGCATCGCTGCTGTCATGTGATCGGCATGAGCGTGCGAGGCGACACAGGCATCTATCCCGTCAAACGGCGGGCTCCCCGCAAGGATCATCGAGAAGATCCTGTCACCGGTATTCATGTACGCCCACGGATTCGTGTGCAGCGCGTCGATGATGATCTTCTGGTCGCCGCCTGCGATCATGAAGCCTTCGTTGGCGATGTATGTGATCTCCAGCCGGCCGGTGCCGCCGGCAAGAGGAATGACAGGCCTGTCTGTCTCGACCGCTCCGGCCGCTACCAGCAACTTGACGATATCATCCCTGATGTTGTCCTCGGCGATATGAAGCGCCGTCTGGCCGCCCTTGTCGACGATATTGGGGTCCGCCCCGTTCTTAAGGAGAAGATCGACCATCGCAGTGTTCCCCTCGGTCACCGCGTAGTGCAGTGCGGTCTTCCCGGAATTGTCGACCGCGTTGACATCAACGCCTCCGGCGATCGATTCCTCTGCCAGCTGCTCGAGGCCGCCTATCGCGGCGTTATGCAGTATGGTCCTGCCGCCATCATCGGTTCTGCCCGGCTTCGCGTCCTTCGCCATCAGCATATCGACGATGCTCTCGCTCCCCGCCGCAGCTGCCGCATGCAGGTATTCGGTCATCATCGCCTCTTCGAACTCCATCCCCTTGCCGGAAGCGAGCAGGGCCTCCGCCGTCTCGGCATGCCCGCCGGTCAGAGCGATCGCAAACGGCGTCTGGCCGTTTTCGTCGAGCTTCCCGGGATCAGCACCCTTGTCCACGAGGAATACGACGATCTCAGTGTGGCCGTTAAGAGCGGCGAAATGCAGCGGGGTCCTCTCCATCTGTCCCGGCTCGTCGACCACCGCCCCCTTCTCGACGAGAAGCTTGACGGTCTCGGTACCTCCCTGCCTCGCCGCGAAATGAAGCGGTGTGTACTGCCGAGCGTCCCAGTAGTAGATCGGCGCCCCCGCATCTATCAGCAGCTCGACGATCTCAACGAAGTTCATATAGGCGGCGTAGAGGAGTGGCGACTGATCGGCAGTGTTGCGCGCATCGGGGTCGGCCCCGTTCGCGAGAAGAAATCTTGCCGCCTCAAGCTGCCCGCCCATCGCGGCCGAATGAAGCGCTGTATGATTCTCCTCGTCCCTCGCGTTGACCAGTTCCGGATCGCCGGCAATCAGTTCCGCAAGCTTCTCCATGTCGCCTGCGCGGGCGGCATCATGGATCTCACCGCCCTGCGCAAGGCAAGAGGTTGAAAAGGCCATTACGAATAGAATAACTGATCAGGATTTTTATGCGCACAGCAACGCCTCCATTAATCAGTTACGGGGTCAGGCGGGGAATTCCAGAAGAGGATATCCCCGATTAATCGCTTCATCAATGATATAAATCCAGCGATTCTGCTAAAATCCCCTTGACGCACCCCGCCCAAGATGTTAAATTTTTAACATGTGAAGTGGTTAACATACCGGCAGAGCTCAGGGATCCGTATTCGAGATCCAGCTCAGAGGGAGTAAAGGCCATGAAGAGTGTCAAAATCATGTTCTTCGTTACAGTTATACTGGTGATCCTGGTAGCGATCGCAATGGTCGCACTGGCCCAGGGCGAAAATATATTCGAGGCGATCGAAGAGGGGGACATGGACGCGGTGCGGCTCATGCTTGAAAGAGACCCGGTCCTGATCGAAATACCGGATGATTCGGGCAATACTCCCCTGCATTATTCCGCCGCCTATGGAAAAGCAGATATCACAAGTTTCCTGATCGCGCAGGGCGCGCCGCTCGATGTGCAGAACCAGGAAGATTTCACTCCCCTTCGCTACGCCTCCGTTCGCAACCAGCATGAGAGCCGCCAGGGTCCTGCTCGAAGCTGGCGCCGACACGGAGATCCCCGACGATTACGGCCGCACTCCCCTGCTGATCTGCGCCAGAGAGACGGGAGACGTCGAGATGGCCCGCCTGCTCCTCGACCACGGCGCCAACGTCAACGCCGCCGACCGCTTCGACGATACGCCGATCGTGCTGTCGGCCTGGCGCGGGTTCGAGGGACAGGTGAATCTCTTCCTCGACCGGGGAGCGGAGACTCCGATCGACGGACCTCGCGGCGCGCAGCTCGTCGAGTACTCGGTAAAGAAGGGTCTCCCCAGGCTTTTCGCTGTGCTTGAGGCGAACGGCGCTGATTTCACATCCACTACCGACACAGGATGGACGAAGCTGCATTCGGCAGCGCTGGGCGGCTCGGCTGAGATAACGGCTACCCTCCTCGACCATGGTCTCGAAATCAACGGTCAGGACATGTACGGATACGCCCCTGTCCATTACGCAGCCAAGAGGGGACGCGACGAGGTCATTGAGTTGCTCATCTCTAAGGGGGCTTTCCTCGAGGTCGTGACAATGGCAGGCGATACTCCATGGAACATTGCCGATAAATGGCACCACGACAGAGACCGCGGGCATCCTCGCGGAAGCGGGCGCACCGACTTCTCCCCCGCAGTTCCCCGTTCTGAAGGGCAAGTACCTCGGCCAGAAGCCCCCCGGCATGGTCCCCGAGGTCTTCGCCGCAGGGATCGCGTCCACCTGCGACGGCGAGCATGGCTGCATCACCTTCTCCCCCGCCGGCGACGAGGCATACTGGACGACATCGTTCATGGTCAAGGATACCGGCTACTCGACTGGCTCGATCATGGGAACCCGTGATCGAAAACGGCAGATGGACGAAGCCGCGCTTTGAACCTTTCTCCAAAGTAGATGAATACTCCGGCGACGTTCCCTTCTTCGCCCCCGACGGCCAGACACTCTACTTCATATCGAGAAGGTCGCTGGATGGAGAAGAACAAGGTAATGAGAGGATCTGGTACGTCGAGCGCAAGGGCGACGGCTGGTCTGACGCACGCCTTGTCGAGGGAAAGCATGGAGCGATCGACATACACTGGCAGTTCGCCGTCACGGATGACGGTACGATCTACTTCGGTGGACGCGGCCCCGACTCGAGGGGCATGGGCGACATCTACATGATGAGACTCGACGGTGATACATACGGAGAGCCGGTGAACCTCGGCGAACCTGTCTGCACCGAGGCAAGTGAAGGATCGCCCTACGTCACGCCCGACGGCAGCATGCTGCTGTTCAACAGCATGGGGCGTGAGAACTCCGTAGGTGGCGGCGATATCTACATGAGCCGAGCCGACGGGAAAGGCGGCTGGACAGAGCCGGTCAACCTCGGCGAAGGAGTAAACACGACCACACACGACCAGTGCCCGATGCTCTCTCCCGACGGGAAGTATCTCTTCTTCATCTCGCAGAAGAGCCAGACGAGCGATATCTTCTGGGTCGATGCGAAGGTTCTGGAAGGCCTGTAACCGGACACACGACCGGGCAGGGGTTCCCCCAGTGATCATTCGACGGTGATGATCTCGATCTTGTTCTTCGGGCTCAGCTCGTAGAGGTCAGGGCGCATGTCGTGCAGCGGCCTTACAGACGCCACGTGCCGCTGCTGGGACAGTGAAGACAGCGCGAGTTCCGAGATGACAACGGCTTCCACGTTGGGATCGGCCACTCCTTCCACTCCCTTCTCCGGAAATGAGAAATCGCTGGGAGTGAGAATGGCCGCCTGGCTGTAGTTCATGAAAGAGCCGGATTCGGTCCTCATGTTGCCGACGTTCCCCGTCATCACTACATAGACGAAATTCTCGACGGCCCTGGCCTGCGCGCAGTGCCTCACGCGGTAGTAAGCCTTTTTCTCCTCGGTGAAGAAAGGCACGAATATGATCTCCACCCCGGCGAGGGTCAGAAGGCGCGACACCTCGGGAAACTCTATGTCGTAGCAGACCTGGATCGCTATCCTGGCCAGAGGGGTGCGGAAGATGCGGATGGCTGTGCCCGGCTCGATGCCGCCCTCGTTGCGTTCAGACGGAGTTATGTGCAGCTTGTCCTGCGTGTAGACGTTGCCGGACGGCGTGAACAGGTGGGCGGTGTTGTAATATTTGCCGTCTCTCAATACAGGATGGGACCCGCCGATGATGTACGTGTTGTACTTGTTCGCGAACCTTTTGAACATATCGATGTACCGGTCGGTATATTTTGCCAGCTCCGCTGCGGCCTCTTTCATAGTGAGCCGCTTCTTGTAGCTCAGAAGCTGGTACGTGAAATACTCCGGAAACAGCAGGAAATGGGAGTGATGGGAATCGGCCGTATCCGCGAAAAACTCCACCGAACCTTCCAGTTCCTCGAAAGACTTGATGGCTCGCATATTGTATTGAGCCGCGCACACCCTGACCCTGCGCGCCTGGATCTTGGGAAAGACGGCCGACGATATATTCTTCTTGGCGAGGTTGAAATCGGGATTGTCCATGATGAGGAACGTGGAGTAGTTCAGGCTCGAGCGGTCCACGGTGATGTCGAGCTGGACCTTTTTGACCTTGTATCCTGCATTCAGGTGGGTGTTCAGGGCGGAGTCCTGCAATTCTCCATCAATGACCTTCGCGACGTACTGCTCCGCGCTCATCTTCCCGGCATAGTTCTTATACCCCGGGATCCTTCCGTAGGCGATCATCCTTCTGAGGTTGTTCCGTTTGACGAGGCTCCGTCTCCGCTTGTAGAGCAGCGTGGCTACGCCGCGACGCCGAAAGTCGGGATGGACGGCGATATCGGCTCCGTATAGGGTGTCGCCGTCGGGGTTGTGCGTGCTGAAGGTGCCTGCCCCGGTCAGCTCGTCGACGTCGTACCAGAACTCATCATCGATACTGACGATCAGGCTCGTGGCGTACCCGACGATTCTTTTGCCGCAGACAGCGACGAACTGGCCCTGCGGGAAAGCAGTGAACTGCATCTTGTACTGGCGCGGCGTCTCCATATCCTCATCGGGATAGTCCCCATACGCGGCCTTGCTGCATTCGATGATCCCGGGGATATCCTCGAGGCGCCACTTCCGGGTCGTAATCTTCATCGGTTGTCTGGTCAAGCGTTCACTCCCTGTATTCAAGATCGCACACACTAGCCCTCGTCCCGGTTCTCGCTGTCTGCCTCCCTCGCGTAATCACCGCGCCGAAGGCGCCGCACCGCGCGCTCGAGAATCTGGACCCCGGTCAAGACCATAAGCACAAGAAATGTAATCACCAGAGCTGCGCTGTTACGCCCGAACCCTACGAGCGAGCCTATCGCCGCCAGCATCCATATCACCGATGCGGAGGTGACACCCCTGACGAGCCCCTCACGCGCAAGCATCACGCCGGCCCCGATAAACCCTACCCCTGTAACGACCTGCCCCAGTACCCGGGTAGTGTCGCCGGACGTACCAGCGACTTCACTGCCAAGACGGACAAATACCATCGTGCCCAGGCAGATCATGATGCTCGTGCGGATACCGGCAGGCTTGCCGCGAAGCTGGCGCTCGACTCCGATAGCGGCGCCGCACAGGCTGGCTACCGCGACCGCTATCCAGAAATCTAACCGGGTCGGATCCAACCTGAATCCCTCCTTGTTCTATCTTTCCCTCCGTCACTTCCCGCACGGCAGCCTCGACCTTGGAACGGATCAGGTCGGCGTGCGTGAAATCGAAGTCCACATGCTGCGCGCCGAAATTCCTCGCAAGCGCTTCCAGTGTCTTCCGGGCCGAGTTCTGGACCTCGGTCCTCATATTCTGGACAAGCTGCCCCGCCATAAGCGCCGCCTGCTGTTTGGCCTCTTCCTTGAGGCGGTTCTTGTCCTCCTCGGTGGACCCGGTCCCGAAAGCATTCGTGAGCAGTCCGGGCAGAAGCCACGGCAGAAGCTTCGCGCTCTGCTCGTCGTAGAAATTGATGTCGCGGATATGAACTTCGTAGAGGCACTTCGGCATCTTCAGTAGTGGCTGCCCGTTCTTCTTCTCCTCGATGATGAAGTCCGGGCTCCTGAGATCGTACCGGAAATCGATCTCGAATTCGAAGATCATCGCCATCTTCTTGGCGGAGACGAGCCATTTGAAGTATTTCTTTCCCGTCTCGCCGAACCAGTGCTCAGCGGTCGTGACGATCTCCTTTGTCACTATCTTGAAGACGACCAGCTCTCCGACCGATCGTATATGCTCGATAGACGAGAATACATTCACCGACGGCCCCGACGAACCCCGTCTTTTCTTCAGGACCCGGAAGGCGATATAGACCGCGACCGCGATCAGAAAACCGAATGCACCGGACAGGAATACTGTTTCCATATCTATAATTCCTTTTCACTAAGACTCCGGAAACGATATTCCCATTCTCAACGGGTGTCAAGATGTGCCTTCCGGCAGTTGATCAACGCAGAAGAACCATCTTCCTTGTCTGCGTGAACCCCGGCGCCGTCATCCGGTAGAAGTAGATCCCGCTCGAGACACGCTGCCCCCGGTCGTTCGTGCCGCTCCATGTGACAGACTTCGACCCGGCAGGCTGGCGGCCGTCCACCAGCGCCCGCACGAGCCGGCCCGACACATCGAATACCCGTATCGAGACATTTCCCCCGCCGCCGGGCACGTCGAAGTAGATGGTCGTCGACGGATTGAACGGGTTCGGGACGTTCTGCCCCAGCGCGAACGCCTTCGGCACTCCCGGATCGCCGCTGTCGGTAGTCACAGACGGCGAAGCAGCGGGGCTCTCGTTCCCCGCGTGATCGACGGCTGTGACCTTGTAGTGGACTCCTGAGCCGTCGAGTTCGGGGTCGGTCCAGTACGGATCGGCCGTCGAGTGGACCTCCGTCCCCGGCACGGGAACAAAGCTCTCTTCGGCACCCCGGTAGATCCGGTAATACTGGAAGTCAGGTTCACCGCTTGGATCCCAGGTGAGCTGGTTCCCGCTGCCTGTGTTGTAGGCGACGGCAAGTCCCAGCGGAACGCCCGGCGCGATATTGTCGACCGAGTACCCGCTGTCGGGCGGGCTCTCGAAGTAGACAGCCGGGGTCGTCGAATGCGCCGAGATGTAGAAGGCCGTGTAGGTCAATGTCGCCATGGAATCGGCCAGCGTCGGCGCGAGGTAAACGTAGTTGTCCTGCTGCATCGCCGAGACGTTGCCGAGAACCTCCCAGAGGCCGGGAGGCGCGAGCATAATCTCCCGCTCACCATCTTTTATCTCGAGGAAGAAACGATCATCGTACGAGATGTATCTCGCACCCGCTTCATCCGCAGGCGGCGCGAGAAGCGCCTCGCTCCCGTCGGGCAGGCGGACTGCTGCCTGGTCGATGATCGTCTCACCTTTCTCGATCACCTCCGCGGCCAGTCCGATATCATCCATCCGCCGGTGGATATCGTACCGCGCGATCGGGTAAGTCGCCTCGCCCGCATCGTCGTAGTATGATCTCGAGAAAAAGATCCTCGCCCATCCTCCCTGGTCGTCCGGCACATCGACGATCGAATCGACAAGCGCAAACGCGGCCAGCTGCGCGAAATACGCCGTGAATGTCGTATCCGCGTTCGCGGCAGTCACGGTGTGCGAAGCGGCTCCCCCGTCGCTCCAGTTTGTGAACATGTACACATAGTCCCCGGAAGGCTGCGGCGAAGGCGCGGATATCGATAACTCGCTTCCAACTGCCATGACTGTATCGAAAGGTCCGGTCCGTGATTCACCGTCCACCAGCAGATCCAGTCCTTCCGGGCTGGTCGTCACCCTCACGTTGCCGGGATCGGTCGCACCCTCGTACGCTCCCATATCTACCTCGAGCCCCTGCACCCTCGATGCGCCCGTGATATCTGTAGAAGGCAGACCGGGGACAGTACCGTCGCCGGCGTCCAGGGCGGGCGATCCGGTCATAAGCCGCAGATCACCACCAGCCTCCGAGAAAAAGAGCGGATCAGCATCGAGGTTGCCACCGCCGTCAGTGCCGAACGATGCATCCCATCCACCCCCACTACCTCCGCATCCGTCTATGAGTGAATGCGAGATTTCCGGTGTGGAATAACTGTTCAGGATCTCAGGCGTTGGCGCCGTATTGCCCCACGCGATCACATTCACCAGCTCGAGCTGGTCGTAGCAGGCATAGTTGTAGATTCCGCCGGCGTCGTTCCAGGCAACGTTTGAGTTAATACTCACGTTCACGATCTTAGATCCGGGAGACGCATGGGAGATGTAGATGCCTCCCCCGACCTGAAACCCGGTGTTTGAATAAAAGACGGCATTTACAATTGTCAGAGCTCCGTTTCCATGTCTCAATCCTCCGCCGAAGTTCGCGTCGTTCCTGCGGCAGATAACATCGATCAACGACGTCGTTGCGTCGCTGCAATAGACACCTCCTCCCGAGTGTCCGGCGGTATTGTCTTCCAATACCGTGTTGAGTACGCGCAGTTCGCCCTGCTGGCAGTAAATTCCCGCTGCGTGCAAATAGGCACTGTTATTCCTGAAAACGCAGTTTCTTACCGTTGCGCTTCCCTGGTAGTTCGTTAATCCTCCACCGGAACAGTCCGGCAAAGTAGTCAGGCTCGCGTTTCCCTTCTCGACGACGATTCCGTCCAGTACGGCCGTTGTGTCAGTTCCCGTACCCGTGACTACGTGATAGCAGTTGTCGGAAGTATCGTCCAGAACACCGATATCCCCACTGAGGATCGTCTCGTTCGCTGAATAATCCCGCTGCGAGAGAACCGTCTCGGTCCCGTCAAATCCGCCGTAGACCACCACTCCACTGACCAGCTGGAAAGTCGCGTCCCGCCCAGTCGTGTTCGCAGGCAGGTACGTCCCCTCGGCGACCCAGACCTGCGTGCCCGAAGGGCACAGCGGCACAACCGCCAACGCGTCACTCAAGCTGGCAAACGCATCCATCCAGGATGTGCCATCATCAGCCCCGGAAGCATCGGCATCGACATAAAACACCGAATCAGGTGGACAGCTATATGCCCTGCCGCTGACAGAAACATCGCTGCAGAAATGCGTTCCCGTCTCGACCGTACACTGATATGAGCCGGAAGATGCAGGTTCAAACCTGACTGATACGACCCGGGTCTGTCCATGCAACAGACCGAAGGAGCCTTCGCCCGACATCAGTTCGAAGCCATCACATGTCGCACTGACATATCCCTGAAGCGTTCCCAATCCAATATTTGTGATGCTGAATGTAGTGTCGAAATAAGCGCCTGTCTCTACACTTCCGGGAATTACTATTTCTTCGGGATATACTTTGCAGACCGGGCCCAGGCCAAAATCAGTCAGCCACTGCAGATAAATCCTGACATCTGTGGATACTCCCCCCGTCCACGATATGAACGCCCCGCCCGATCCATCCGATACGACCTGATGACCCTCCACAGACTCAAGTTCAGTGCTCACAGGAATTCCATCAGTCGCCCACTGCACGACTCCGGAGATATCTATACGCTGAGCAGAGATACTGGCTGGAATGCTTCCGGAACCGATCCATGTTATGATCGCCCCTCCGTCACCATCGGCGGCAAGTTTTATAGCCGGTGTCGTATTCTCAACTGTACAAACGGGGTTGCCCAAAGCTCCCCACCCTGTTGTTCCCGCTGCATCGATGTGTTGAGCGTAAACATGGGCATAGTACTCAGCGGTGTTGTAATTCTGCCATGCGATAAATGCACCGCCTGAACCGTCGGCAAGGATTTCCGGACTGTACTGATGGTCAAATTCCCACACGCTCACATCGACCCCGTCCACCGCCCACTGAACCGTTCCCGCGCTATTTATACGTTGTGCGTATATTTCGTAGACACTGCCACGCCCGTCCTGCCATGTTATAAAAGCACCTCCTGATCCATCCGTCGCCAGCCTTGCTTCTAACTGATGGCCTGTCGCCGCGCAGACGGGAATGCCGTCAACCGTCCACTGGACCGCTCCCGAGGAATTTATCCGTTGGGCATATATATCACGCGTTCCGCTTCGCCAGTCTTCCCATGTTACTATCGCCCCGCCGACTGAGTCCGAAATCACCTCGAAATTCAGCTGATGGCCCAAATCTGTACAGACAGGCACTCCATCGACCGTCCATTGCTTGATACCATCGGCATCTATACGCTGAATGTAGATATCATAGTTTCCATTCCTGTTATCTCCCCAAACTATGATTGCACCTCCGGAATCGTCAAAAACCGCCCTGGGAAACATCTCATAGCCTGCAGCTGCCGATACCGCAACGCCGCTTGACGCCCATATAATCGTTCCCGATGCGTCTATTCTCTGTGCATAAATGGCATCCGAATCGTCTTGCCATGTAACTATGACTCCGCCTGATCCATCCGACACAATCTGAGGGAAGTTCTGATTTCCTGGTTCCGCGCAGAGCGGGAGACCATCCTTGCCCCACTGAGCCTCTCCGGAAGCATCCATCAACTGGATATATATGTCGCTGAGGGTCACGTCGCGCCGGTCGGTCCAAGTCACAAAGGATCCTCCTGCTCCGTCCGAAAGAATCTGCGAATCAGCCTGATAACATACCTCGATACATACGCCCGTACCTTCCGTGCTCCACAGCTGCGAACCGGAACCATCGATCCGCTGGGAATATATCCCGGGATAAGGATATCGCTCATCAAGCCAGACGATGAACGCACCACCCGCACTATCAGATATGCCGCTGCAATAATCCCTGCCACTCCCGAATCCTGAACAGACCGGCACGCCATCCGTCGCCCATTGCGCAGTTCCGGATACATTTACACGCTGCGCGTAGATATCTTCGTTTACACCAGAAGGTCTCTGATCCGACCAGCTGATGACAACTCCGCCCGATCCGTCGGGCACGGGGAAGGGATTGATCTGAGTTTCCACATTGGTACAAACAGGAAAACCGTCGGTTGTCCAATGCACAGTTCCAGCGGCATCAACACGCTGGGCATATATGTCATAATTTCCATTCCGCAGATCCGCCCAGGAGAAAATTGCCCCACCCATACCATCAGAAATAATCTGGTGATTTGTCTTGGTACTTGCAACAGAACATATTGCAACAGCATCTGCGACCCACTGGACCGCTCCTGCGGAGTTCACTCTCTGTGCGTAAATATGCCTTGTACTGCTTCCATCACGGTTGTCCTCCCACACGACAATCGCCCCGCCCGCCTCATCGGTAGTGGTCTTGGCGAAATTCTTATAACCAGCCACGGTACAGAGCGGATTGCCATCTACAGTCCATTGGACCGTTCCAGAAGCGTTTATGCGCTGTGCATATATATGATCGTTTGTCACACTGCGGCGATCGGTCCATGCGACAACGGCGCCACCAGCTCCATCCGATACGATACCAAAATTATTTTGAGTCCCAGTTGCCGTGCAGATCGACACACCTTCCGCAGCCCACTGGACCGAACCTGATGCGTTGATCCGCTGCGCAAAGATGTCGGAATTACCGTTGCGCGAATCCTTCCATATGATGATCACGCCACCATCTCCATCAGACTCAATCATGGGAATGCTCATAGAAACCGGATATGTGCACACCTGAACACCCCCGGCAGTCCACTGAACCTCTGCATCGGAATCTATCCTTTGTGCATAAAGGCTCGAAGTGCCGCTGCGAGAATCCTGATAGACTATGATCGCTCCACCAGCCCCATCGGAAATTGCTTTTGTCCCTTGTGTGAAATAGGTTCCAATGCCTATCGCTTCTCCACCGATCGTCCAGAGTATTTTTCCGTCAGCATCGGTTCTCTGAGCGAAGGGAACCCTGCCGGTGCTGTCGTCACGCTGATCTTCCCAAATAGTAATTGCGCCCCCGGAATCGTCGGCTACGACCTGTATATTGATCCCGGGCGATGGAGTCGGATAAGGCGCTACAGATATGCCGCGTTCCTCCCAGTCGGCAAGAGCTGGCTGAACGGTCAGAAATGCAAGTATGACAAGGCATAAATGTGCACAGATGGTTAATGCAGATGAACGCATCGTGCGACCCCCCTCCGGAATCGATATGGTTCTTGTTTTGAAATGAAACCGCTTGAACTGGTTAGGATTGTATCATACTTAGACCCGGGATTCAATGAGAGTTGGGGCATATCGGAAATGCGGCAGATATCGACATGCTTGGCGCACCCTGGCGGGTGTTGATCGTTATGGAATCGAGGTAATGGAACGGGGGCTGGCAGTCAGAAAGCCGGTCTCAGTCGCCCGACTTCGGCTTCCGCCACCAGTTCGCGGCATGGAACAGGAGAAGGACCGCCGTCAACAGCATCAGCCCGTTAGCGATATCGGAGCATGTCTCACCCATATTGCTGCTGATGTTGAACGCCGCCATGATGTACGACAACGCCCCCAGACCGAACAGCACGAAGCACACGTAGATCGTCTCTTACCTCCTCCTGATTTTCATGTCAGCGCAGCAGCACCATCTTCATCGACGAGGTGAACTCGCCCGCGCTCATCCGGCAGAAGTAGACGCCCGTCGCGACCTGCGCGCCCGATATCCCCCTGCCATCCCAGGCGACTTCCCTGCTTCCCTCAGGCTCATACCCATCGACAAGCATGGCCACAAGCCGTCCGCCGACATCGTAGACGGCGATACGCACGCTCGCACCACCTGCCGGCACGTCGTACCGGATCACCGTGTACGGGTTGAACGGGTTCGGAACGTTCTGGTGCAGGGCTAACACATCCGGCACAGCCGGCAGATCCCCTACTCCCGTCTCCGTATCTGGTACGGCAAGTATAAACGGCGAAAGGTGAGTAGTTACTCCACAGATCTGGTTGGCCTCAGGATTCCCAAACCGTGTGACATCCACCCAGTCCGGGGTCGTAAGGGTAGTATCCCAGTGCAGGATCTGCAGATTCTCCTCGTCATCCGGAACAGCGTCTTCGTCATATGTGATGCAGATCATGATCGAATCAGCGTACGTGGCATCCGTGGTCAGGTTGTAATACGTCGGCGGATCGCCCACCTGGAAAGTGCCCGGAACAGCGGGCCCTGTATCGCTGATCTCCAGCACCGTGTTGCCCGTAGCGGTAACATTGTAGAAAAACACCCGGACCGGTGTCTCTCCCGTCTCCCCGTCTATAGGAACGACTAATATGTTCGTGCCGGCGGGAGTGTTCTGGTACGCGACGCAGTTTGAGAACTCCGACGTCCCTTCCCCGCTGACCTCTCTCGCCGTAGCAGTTATGACATAACCGCCCGGCACCGGATCCGGGGGTAGTATCCAGGTACTGAAGACCACCTCACCTGTAGCACCTGTTATGAAAGTCACGGAATCGAGGTAGATCTCACCCTCGCCGTACCCTGTACCATCGCATGCGGGGCTCGCGAAGAATTCGACCTCGTAATGGGTGGACGGTTTGCTCCAGAGTGATCCTTCTACCCAAATGGCATCTCCTGCATTCACCGCACTCGTCATCACGGGGTAGTTCTGCAGGCCGTTGCCGCCGGTATCCAAATCATCGGTATCGTTCGGTGTAACGCCGTCAAACTCGAGGTCGATGCCGAGCTGTGCGTTCGAGTGGATCGAGTTACCAGAAATGACATTACCCGTCCCGACGGCGACAGCGACGCCTCGCAGCGTACTGTGAGCGATGACGTTCCCCTCTCCCGAGCCGGTCCCGCCGATCGTATTGTCATGAGCCGTGTGCAAGACGACCCCGTGCCTGTTCCCCATAGCGATTGTACCGGTGACATCCGTGCCGATCAGGTTACCCTGTACCACCGCTCCATACGTATCGCCGCCCTGCAGGTCCAGCCCCGCCGCGCTGTTACCCGAGATGACGTTCCCGGCCCCCGATGCCGAACCGCCTACGGTGACATTATAGGTGTTGTAGACACCCAGCCCGTTAACGTTGCCCAGCGGCAGGGTCCCGGTAAGGTCGGTGCCGATGTAGTTACCCTGTATCAGGGCACCGTGGCTCCATGCTCCTGTTACGTACATGCCGGCGACGGCGTTACCAGAGATGAGGTTGCGAGCTCCCGGCTCGGTCCCGCCGATCAGGGCGTCAGGCGAGTGGCCGATGAATATGCCGCCTCCGTCGTTCCCCATCGCCACGGCTCCGGTGACGTCCACTCCAACGAAATTGCCCTGTATCACGTTATTAGGGGATTCCTGCGTATGGACCTGGATGCCTGTGCCGCCGTTGCCCGAGATGACGTTGCGGTCCTCGGGATCCGTGCCGCCGACTGCAGTTTCCGGCGAATGGATGATATAGATCCCATGGCTCTCGTTCCCGAGGTCAACCATACCGGTCCAGTCGGTCCCGATGTAGCATCCCGCGACGATGTTCCCCATCGCAAAGTCGATATTGATCCCGTGATCTCCGAACCCGTGGATGGCGAGGCCGCGTATGACGCAGCTGTCGGCGAGTATATTCAGGCCGTTGTTGCCGACCCCTGATCCAATCGATGATCCGTCGATCGTTATCTTAATCAGAGAGTTTACCTCCATATCGGGAGGATTCGTATTTACCGCAGTGCCGGGCTGCGTGTACCCGTCGATGACGACCGGCGCCGTGATCGTCGGAAGAAGAGTCAGCGGCGTGATGATATTCTCGGCCCCGCCGGGAATGTTGAAAGCTATGCAGGACAGGTCCGGCTCCGCGTTGGCGTCGAGGATCGCCTGCCGCAGCGATCCCGCCCCGCTGTCATCCGTGTTGGTCACGAGGAAGAGATTCAAGATCCGGGATAGTTTGACGTTGTCGAAAAGTGGCGCGTGATTGTGACAAGCTCCGGACCCGATGGAAGGGTACCAGAAAGGATACATGTCCCGAGCTACGAGCTCGATCTGGACATGCGTTGCTCCAGGCTCCATCGGTATCTCGAAACTGACTGTTTCCCAGCCGTACGGCTCCAGCCCCGAGTATATATAGATGTCAGATCTCCAGATTGTCGAGCATCCATCGACCATGAACCGGTAGTTATAGTCGAACAGGACAAGATTGTCGATGGGCAGGTCGCGATAGACGTCGAACTCCAGGATCAGCATACCGGTGTCGGGTGGAGCGTACCCCCCGGTGACGGTACGCGAAAGGTCGATCATCGGGGACCGGGTGGAATTGTGAAGGTAGTCCTCAATATGGTAGGGCGCCTTACCGAACGGCACCGCCATCTGCTCCGGGTGGCTCCCGCATCCGTACTCGTCGGTCGATCCGTTGAAGAATCCCCAGAGATGAGTGTCGTTGTAGATGAGCGGGTCTTCCTGCAGAACCGTCGTGCCGTCAAGCAGCGCCCCGTAGTCTCCGAAAAACCGTAGTTCAAACACGACCGCCGTCCAGTCGCCGTCGGCAGTGGTGAGATCTCCCGGCGCTCCTCCCTCGAAGTCCTGGGAATCGACCGTTCCGCCAATGTCGGTGATTAACAGGTCGTCTACGACGATCGCTCCGTCCGAGTCGTAATGACCGTCCTCGTCCGAGCCGTAACTGTCTGATTCGACGTAGAAGCGAAACCGCGTATAGCTCCCCACACTGTCATCCGGGATAGTCACATGAATAGTTTCGAGGCCAACGTGGGTGAACTCTGCCAGATTGCGCCAGCCTCCGGTAATCGATTCGTACTGAAACCAGGCGTAGTCGTATGCCTGTTCCAGGTCGTACCTGATCTGAAAGCTGACATTTATTTCCCCTGAGACGGAGAACGTGCGGGACTCGAATGCCTGCTTCCAGTACAGCCCGTACCCGGGCAGCGTCTCGTACAGGCAGAGCGCTTCGGAATCGGGACGTGCCCCGCACCAGAGGGATTGTGCGCCGACCAGCGGAGCGTACCCGGCCAGCCCGACAAAGTCGTCGATATGGAAGAATGTCCCGTCCTGCGGGTCGTTTGAGATGTCCTCGGTCGTCCACCCCTGCGGATCAGGGCCCCCGATTCCGTCCTCAAAATCGTAGAATGCGTGGACGAAGGTGTCGATCGCCGATGGCGCGGCAGGCACCAGCTTCGCGGCAGGACGGACACCGCCTGTCGATATAACTGGTTCTCGCTGCGTGATCCTGTCCTTTTCCAGGGAATGCACAGCCAATACGATGCCGGTTACCATCAATATGGCTATAATCACGGAACGGAATACACGCTTCATGGCGGACTCCTTTACGCTGTTGAGTTGTACTGGATTCTCGGCGTCCCCTAGCCGATGCGGAATCATTTTAAACTATAAATGGAATGTTGTCAAGAATGCGGGATTTTACAGCGGTACACCCATGGCCGAACAGCACAAATCACACCTGGATTATCTTATGCCTCCTGCAGAAAAGTCACTCCCGGCAAGATCACCCGGTCGGCGGCTCCCACAGCTCGACCTTGTTGCCGTCAGGATCGATCACCCACCCGAACTTGCCGAGCTCTGACTCCACGGTCTTCTCGACAACATTGCAGCCCTCCGACCTGAGGGCGTCCAGAACGGCATTCAGATCTTCTACCCGGTAGTTGATCATGAACTGCGCCTCGCTGGGATGGAAATAATCAGATGGCTCCTCGAATATGTTCCAGATCGTCATTCCGTCTGCCACTGGAACCTCCGGCGTACTCCACTGGAAAACGACTCCACCCCATTCCTCGATCTCCATTCCCAGGTGAGCCTGATACCAGGCCCTCAGCCTCTCGGGATCCTTCGACTTGATGAAGATCCCGCCGATTCCAGTCACGCGTTTCATTTGATCTCCCTTATTCGTGTCCATCGTGAACTCAGAGTGATTTCGTCATCCGATAGAATCTTATCCCCGGTAGTGGGAGGCGCTTCGGCCACTGCGACTCGACGTTCATCCCGCGGCGCTCATAGAGCCTGCGTGCGCCCCCGTTGCTCGCCGCGACATCGAGAGCGAGCCGCGCGGAACCGCCGGCGACGGCCCTTTCCTCCATCGCGTCGAGCAACATCGTGCCGATGCCTTCGCCTCTAACTCCCGTATCTACAGCAAGAGTCAGTATATAGTAGTCTCCAGGATCGATCGTTTCGATGATTCTCATCATCGGCGCGAAAAGCGTCTTCACAACTCTCATCCGAAAGGCTTGTGGTTCCGCGGCCCTCTTTATCGGCTCGTCGGAGAAATTGACTCGCTGTAAGGCAGTAAAACCGAGCGCCATGCCGACGATGACGCTGTCACGTTCCGCGAAGATCACGTTCTGGAAGGAGTACTGGTTGTCAGGCTGGGTATATGCCTTCGCGATAATTTCCGCGTACCCGCCACCGAACATAAAACGGATGAAGCCCTCGGCAGCTTCGTTGATATAGCGGGCACAGACCAGACCTTCTTCAAGGTCAGGCCTGGCGTCCCGAAAGATCGCGGACATGACTCACCTCTTATCGCGAAGATCCTCGATGAAGGATATGTCGGTCCAGAACGGCGTGATGTCGCTGCCCTTCTCCCCGAAGAATATCAGATATTTTCCATCGTGCGTCACAAAAGGATTACCGAGTTCCATCCCCGCAACCCCCTTGATGCTCTCCTTCAAATCAGCCGGAGGGCTCCAGGCCCCGTCCCGGTCCCTGAAACTTATAAGCAGGGTCCACCCTTCTCCGACATTCCTGGTGAATATGAGATAGCTCCCGTCCGCCGCGATGAAAGGGGTATAATCCCCTTCAGGACCATTGATCACCGGGCCCAGATTCACAGGCTGCTGATATTCCCCGTCCACATATCTCGAACGGTAGATATCGAGACTCCCGTATCCATCGGAAGCCTCGCCGCTGAAATACAGGTTATCTTCCCCGTCGAGTGATACCTGCTGATGGATCGTGTACGGGGCATTTACCGATTCAGGCAGCGGGACAGGAACCGACCAGCCCTCTCCATCGCGGGTCATGATCCAGATCTTCTCCTTGCCCACCGCATCACCCTCAGTGAGCGGGCGCCGGGAAACGAACAGCAGCTTGTCACCGCCCGGTGAAATGCAGGGCACGTCATCTTCGTAACCCTTCTTCGAGAACGGGGCCAGCTCAGGATACGTCCAGATCCCTCCCTCCATCCGGGAACAGGCTATCCATCGCCTGTAATCATCGTTCAGGTCGATGACGGGCCAGTAAGCCTCCGTTCCATCGGGGGAGAAGGTGACTGACCTGATGTAATGACCCTGCCGGCCGACTAACACCGGAACAGCGAACGGCTCGGCCTTCGGCCCCGGCTTCGCCTGCCCGAAATATTCGCCCCCGATCCTGGGGAATTCAGTGCAGACAGTATCCCCCTGGTCCCGGGACCATGCCTCCCCGGCACAGAGAAGAAGACACACGGCAGAGGTTAATAGAACAAAACGTTTCATAGAGCTATCTCCCCTGATTCCGGCCTGAACAATCTTATCCATATCACTACAGATCCGTGCGCTGGCTATTCTGAATCTTCCTGATCTGTTCATCGGGAACTCCAGCATCCGCGGCAACATCAGGCCAGCGGCGGACTACTTCGATAACGCGATCTATCATCTGGTGCGCGCGCGCCGTCTTGATGTCAGCCACGTTAGCGAGGGCGAGCAGATCCTCACGCTTGAATCCGTCGCGCTTGCCGTTCACGCTCATCTGGTGCCGGCTCGCCCACTCACCGCTGGGGTTCCACGCATAGGAGATGTCGAAGGCAGGTGACAGGCGCCATTCACCTCGCCGATTCATGAGAAAGGCTATGTTCTTGACGTGATCGTCACAATTGCGGCCGACTACATTGAATATGGCGCGCAGCACCTGCTGCTCCATGTCCTTTCGAGGGAGTCCCAGCCGCCGGATGACCTGGATCGCCTGCTCGTACGAATAGCTCGCAGGCTGCCTGTAGTCATAGTGAGCAATGGCCCCGAGGGACTGCATGTGCAGCTTTCCGCCATCGGCATGCCTGTCAAATCTCTTCGTCATGAAGTGGCTGCGGCCGCCTTCATGATGAAGGCGGCACGTCGTCATCTCGATGCCGGCCTCGACGGCCATCAGGTGATAGGCATACTCGATCTTACCGTAGCCCTTCGGAGTGGCGACTTCTGCATCGACGAGTGCTGGTGATCCCGTCAAACTTCATGAGCCAGTGCTCGAAGCCCGCTCCGGCATCGACCTGGCCTGACCGGAATTCGTTGGTCTCCGGATTCCAGGCGAGAATCGCTTTGGCCCTGGCTCCGCCGGCTGAAGTCCCGACTCGGAGAATGTCGTTGATTGCTTCCTGGTCGTCGTCACCGGAGAAAACGCCACCGAGACTGGCGCGTTCGGCAAGGATCCGGTTTGCCAGATCGACGAGGCTGGCGACCTCGACCGCGCGCTTGCTGGTCGGCGGCCCGAGTGTGGCCGGCTGGAACTCGAGAGCCCCCATGCCGCGACTGCCGACATAGCAGAGACGCTCCACCGGATGGAAACTCGATGCGGTTCGTCCCTGTGAAGCAAGCCAGGCGTCAATGATCGCATTACCGTATCTGTCCGGAAGTGAATCCGCTATCAATCCCGGCAACCCTTTGAATGTATTCCGCGCAAGCGCCGGGAACTCATAAGGGAACTCGCCGAGCGGCATCATGAGCGGCGCCAGCTGGATGCCGCTACCCAGGAAATCAGGAGCGTACTGGAAGACTCCGATCTCCCTGTCTTCGAGCCAGGTGACGGCACCGATCACACTTCCCCAGAGAACGACACGTGCATCATTATTCATCTTCGTCCCCGCCGTCACCCCACGACCATTTCTGGCGCTCAGCGACCGAGGAAGATGGCCGTGCCCGCTTGCGCTCTCCGCCGCCAATGCCGACTCGCTCGATCGGCCTCACAGTCGGATCCGGCAGCAGGGCTTCAAGATTGCTGCTGGATGCCAAGCGCCGTCAGGACCCGGATGAATGTATCCAGGGAAACTCCCTGGCCCTTCTCAAGCCGGCCGATAGTCCTCGACGAGACACCAGCTTCCCCGGCAAGTTGCGCCTGGGTCATGTTACGGGAAAGCCTTATACTTTCCAGCCGCTTGCAGAGGGCAGCCTCGATCTGACTGCTCGTTGCTACTGAAAAATCATGATTATACGACATATGTTACTGATTACACCCCTTTCATATCCTTAACAAGCAGTATATTACTGATTATACAATATGTCAAGCCGAATCTATAGCCAGCAATATATTACCTGTTATAGCAATATTCAGTCCTTAAACAGCAACATATTACTTTTACTTAATCATGGGGAGTCGTTGGGAGGAATCAGTTTCGAAATCCTCGATGAATGGCGTGTCGGTCGAGAACGGTGCGATGTCGCCGTTCATTCTTCCAGATCTTCCAGCTTCACGCCTTTCCCGCGTCTAAATGCTTCACGGGCCTCCGCGACCCGCTCCAGAAACCTGGGATCGTTCTCCAGGCGGTATTCAAACCAGTCATCCTCAGAGTTGAAACCGATCAGCACTCCGGCCGGTTTGCCGTGCCTGGTAATGATGATCTCTTCGCGCTCGGCTATCCTGAGGTACTTCGACAGCGAGTCCTTAATCCGAGCGAGTGCGACCTTTTTCATCGGGCGACCCTTTCTCTTTCAACCACGCCTCGGCTTGTGCCTTCGTGACAATCGCGAGAATCTCCACTCGACCCTCGACAACGTCGTAAAAGACCCTCAGATCTCCCGCCAGCAACCGATACTGCGGCTTTCGAAGGCCTCTAAGGCGTTTGATCCGGCTCCGGCTCGTCTTCGTTGGTTGATGCCTGAGATGCCGCTCGAGGGCATCGCGGACCTGTGCGCGCTCAAACGCCGACAGAGTCCGATACTCATCGACGGCAGCTGGAGACAAGACAATCTCGTGTTTCATTCTGGCTATAGTATAGCCATATTTCTTTATGTGTCAAGACGGGC
Source organism: Candidatus Krumholzibacteriia bacterium (assembly GCA_963836185.1). Classification (GTDB taxonomy): domain Bacteria; phylum Krumholzibacteriota; class Krumholzibacteriia; order Krumholzibacteriales; family Krumholzibacteriaceae; genus JAUWCL01. Next base: position 375,011 of record CAWIIQ010000001.1, on the reverse strand, counting down.
CGATGTTCAGCTACGCCTGCAGGTGAAACAGCGGAAATTCCTTCTCCCCGCTGGAGAGCTGATTGAGATAATCCAGGCGATTGTCAGGTGAAAGCTCTTGCCAGAAAAATGCTACTACGCTGATCACGTCAATACAATCTCTTCGCCTGACTTTAACGCAAGAAGCTCATTCCCTCCCTCAATACACTTACCATCAAGTCAAGTGAATGTCGTAATCCGACACTTGAAGCACTTGCCTGCCAATTCTCGAAGCGTTTTCAGGTTACGTGTCTCCAGAATCACCGTTTCAACTCTATCTCCATAGCGCAGTCTCAATTGAATTGGCGGATATTTCAGAGACGAAAGCTCTGACGTCGGTTCAACAATGGCCCCGGCCTGCACAAGCAAGCGAAGTATCTTTACAATTATTTCCTGCGGTCGTACTGGTCCCTCATCTCCGCAGGTAGCCTCAAAATCAAGAACAATCGCATGAGAAATCGCCAGGCTGGCGCAGCGGGTGCTATGCTGCCCGGCTAACGCGCGGGGACGTTCAAGCTCCCGCGCCTTCTCCAGAATACAAAAGCGACGATGATCGCGGCAATGGCGGAAAACGCTCCGAATTCGCCGATATAGTACGCGGTGGTGGAACGATCGACTGCCAGCATCGGGAAGACCTCCTGGAAGTACAGGTTATGCATGGCGTGCAGCAACACGCCGGTCCAGAGGCTCCCTGACTTTGATCCTGAGCCAGGAGAAAGCGAAGCTGACGGACGTCATGGTGATGGTGAAAAAGACCAGTCGGTACCAGAGCGGCGTTTCCGTGGTGCCGTAGACCCCGCCGATGATCAACGGATAGTGCCACAAGGACCAGATGATTCCGCGCAGAAGGGCCGTTTTGGTGAAGCCCACCACACGGAAGAGCTGAGGGACCAGGAAGCCCTGCCAGCCGATCTCTTCCCCAAGGGCTGCAATCGAATTGAAGACAGTGCCCAGGGCGATTGCGGTGAGTACCTTGACGGCGACATCGCCGGCCGGGTCTTCGGTGAAACCGGCCAGGCCGAATGCCCAGGTTGCCCCATATGCGGCGCCAACGTACAGCACCGGGAGCAGGTAGCTCCACAGCTGCCACCGCGTCGAGCCCCAGCGCCAGCCAAGCCCGGCCAGGCTGCCCCGGCGCCTGCCGTCCGGAAAGATGATCCGGGTGACAAGGAGCCCGACGAGGGGACTCCACATTCCACCGAGTGCAGTGGCGGTGGTGATCTTCCCAGCGGAAATCGCCATCGACATGAATATCCACGACCAGGCGTAGGTGACCCCCTACAAAAACGGCGATCCGCGTCCATACTGCTCTCGGCTCCAGCCGCGTCTCCATTCAACTCCTCCAGTCGATCACAGGGCTAATAGTCAAGCATGTGCAAGTTCCTGTTATGGTCTCAGCTCCTCAAGTCTCCTGGCTTCCACCCAGAAGAAAGCACCGTGTCCGTCAATGAAACGCCTGAAGAAGAGATACTTTCCATCAGGCGTAACACGGGGAAATGAAACCGTCTTTCCGTTGTTGATCCCGGGGCCTGCCTGCACCGGCACCCCCCACTCACCGTTCTCCGTCTTGAATGAAATGTACATATCCGTCTCTACACTTTTACCCCCGGGTCGACTGGAGCAAAAGAGCAGATAGGACTGGTCGGGGGCAATAAAGGGATAGGCGTCTGCACCGGGGGTATTGATAATCGACGGCAAGGCTGTCCGCTCGGCGTATCCCGTGTCCATTTTCCGGCACATGTAAATACCACGATCCCATTCGACCGAGTCCATCGCGCTGATAAACACCAGGGAACCATCGGCTGCCACAGATGGCTGGCCCTCGCCGCCTTCGCCATTGGGCGGCATGCCGAGATTGACCGGATCGCCCCAGCCATGATCGGTTCTGGTCACATACCAGATATCCGCGCTGCCCTTTCCTTCCGGACGGTTTGACGCGAAATACACCCTGGAACCATCAGATGAAAAGCATGGATTGACATCACTGTACACTCCGGAAAACGCCGCTACGGCCGGCGGAGTCCAGCCATCCCCGGTCGCCCGCATACACATGATCTGCCCACGGCGTTCTTCGCGGAAAATCACCGACCAGAACACTTCATTGCCGTCGGGCGAGAAGGCGGGAGAACAATGCAGGAGACCATCGAACAGCTGATGATCCGGCATAAACTGAGCTGGAGTAACGCCTGGGCTTGATTGGCCGAGGTACGGGCCAGCCGGCACCGATGCAGCCTTTTCCTGCTGGGCAGAGACTGCCGGCGCAAACAGCACCAGCCCGACGAGCACGATACTCAATGCTATTTTTGCACAACCTTCTGTCGATGCAATGTGTCTCAAGTAATCCTGCTTCCTGTGGCACACCAGGCAACCATCACCTAGGGCTCGATCTTCGAGATGGCCTCCTCGAGTGCCCGGTTGAACTCCTCCGCTGCGCCGAGCATCAGGAAGTGGTCGGTTCCCTCCAGCACGATCGCCTCGAAGGAGTGCATGTGACGGCGGTTCGCCTCGGCATCGACGGGCCACATGTCGGCGCACACCGCCACGACCGGCAGGGGCAGCTCCTCGAAGAGCCTCGGCCCCGCGCCGGTGATCCACTGCGCCATGTACTCCCGCATCGCGCTCAGGGCGACCTCCGCTGGCGCGGACGCCATGTCGGCCTGGATCCACTCGGCCAGTTCGGCGTCCGTGTCCGGCAGGATCATCGCTGCGGCGAACTGCCGGCAGGCGGCAGGGAAGTCGGCCTCCAGCGGGGCGATCATCTCGGCGGCGTGCTCCTCTGTGACCGGAAAACCGAGGTCGTGGAGCGAGTCGACGCCGATCAGGCCCAGGACCCGGCCCGGCAGCAGGCGCGCGGCCTCGGCGATGACCAGGCCACCCATGGAGTGACCGACCAGGATCAGCCGGTCGCCGCCGACGGCGTCGGCCACCGCCCGCACGTCCTCGCCAAAGGAGCGCATGGTGTAGTCCTCGCGCCCCACGCCCGAGTGGCCGTGGCCAGCCAGATCGACGGTGACAATCCGATGCCGGGCGGCGAAGTGCGCCAGCTGCTCGCGCCAGTAGCGAGCGTCGCAGCTCCAGCCGTGGACCAGGATCAGGGTCGGCTCGCCGCCGCCGTGGACCTCGTAGGCGATGGGCGTGCCGTCGGCCGAGATAGCGACGCCGAGAGTTCCCGCACCGGCGGCGGTGGCGACGACGAGAACGCAGCCGAGAAAGAAGCCCAGGATGAGGGCCGCGGGGGCCGGACGAGTGGTCGCGCGTTCGTGGGTCATGTCTGCTCCTCCTGAGTGAACTCGGTTCGCTCCTTCGCGAAATCGGCACCCGTTGATCGATTCCTCTGTATAATTATCCGTTACTAAGTAGATCATCGAGTATTTCCACTGCACTTTCGACATATCCGGGGCACTTTTCGAAAGCCTTCTCCTGCATGGCAAGCATACTCTTCTCCGTGGAACTTATATCGTAGCCTATAAGCTCCCTGCACTGTATGGATGAGTGCTGCTCTTCGAATCTTGCAACGAATTCCCTGACAGTCTCCATCGCTTTCATTCCAGCCTGCATATCGTGAATATTGCTCTCGTTTGTCGTTTTCAGCCCGATCGCCATCACGGCTCCGCTGACAGCGCCGCAAACGTTTCCCAAGGCCCCCTATCCCTCCTGCCATACCCCGGCCCGCGGCACCGGCAAGATCCTGATCCATCCCCACCTCTGCGGCATAAGCAGCCAGCACGCCCGAACAACAGCTGCCATATTTCTGCATACAGGCATTCGCCATCTCACCTCTACTCTTCGGGGAGACCCCTTCAGTATCCGATTGCGGCTTTTCCTCTTCACCAGACACACTCAGAGGCACAAGCGAAGCTGTAAGGACGCCTGCTGTCACAGTCTTGAGAAAATCTCTTCTGTCACGTTTCATGGGGTTCTCCTCCCGGTTCATCGAGCAGCACAGGTATCGTGAAGTACTTATAAGCTGATGTCATGTATACGGAACCACGATATTCAATGTTTCTGTCATTAAATAGACGTGCATATCGCAAGTACAGCGGATATCGGTGTGATTCACGAGAAGGACTTTCCCGGGACGGACGGCAAATATGACCGGCCTCTCCCTGACGCCGTCAGGAGGAGAGCCAGGCTAGCGCTTCTTCCCGCGTCCGGAAAACCTCCAGGTCCGATTTCCCGAACTGGGTGACCAGAACGCTCAGCATACGTGAGAATCCGTACTCGAGATTGCGGCTCGCGACCATGGCTATCTTCCCGCCCCCGAGTTCCTTCTTGTGAATGGAGGCGAAACTCGCGATCCGCCTCATCTCCTTAACGGTGAGCGAATCCGAATCGAGGCCCGAGACGTCATAGCACCGCGGTGTTCCCGGCTTCCATTCCGGGTGGGACAACATCGCATCCATCACCCTTGCGGCGTCGCCTTCCCCGGCCACGCCGGATGCGGCACATATGAAGATACCGTCGATGTACTCGACCGTGAAATCCATGACTGCTCTCCAGTCTGTCACCCTGGATATTGAACTGTATGGTTCGATTTTACTGCCGATCCTGCGTCGTGTATATCGAAAATCCGGCAGGTATATGCATGTCATGCGCTGCAATGCGGTTGCGTGTGCGCTGGATGCGGCGGTCCGGGCGCTAAAGCTTTCTGCTGTCATATGCCCAGTTCAGCAATGCCTGTCTCTGCTTCGGGCGACAGCTCAGGTCACCCTTCTTGCAGTGCTTTCTGATTTGAGCAATATGCCTCTTCATCCCTTTCCACCTCTTTATCTGACGCTCATCATCCGGGCATCTTCTGCCCGCGTAGTACCTGCAATACCATTGAAACCATCCCCTGGGGTCTTCATGGTAGATCCATCCCTTTTCCCGCCAGACAGATAACGGTTGAGAGGCATTGACCCCGAAGTAATTCAACCCGGGATCATGTCGTTCATGACACAGCTTTGCGCGGGCAAACCAGCTCCCGGGAAACTCATCTCTGCAATCAGTCATGTATTTGCCGCCGAAAACCCCCATTTCCAGCATCTGCTTCGGCGTTAATTCAGGCTTGAAGTCCGGGTGAAAGTTCCTTCCGGCAGGCTCAGTAAGATAATAAACGTAATTCTTCTGCATGAGGTCGTTTACGATTACTTTCCGTTTCTTCATAGTATTTCCGCCTGAGTCAGCCCGCTTGTCCCCTTATCTACCGATATAGGCGTGGGGTATCTCAGCACGACCCAGTAAGTTGAAATGATAAAGGTTGTGATCGTGGCGATCTGGATCACCATACCCTTATCAGCCGACAAGACTCCCGCGGACAGGGCGGCAAATACTACCAGGAGCGAGAACTCGCTGGATTGTCCCAGACGCACACCGAGTTCCTTTGACAATTCAGGCGATTCGCCATTTTTTCGAAAAGCAAAGCGAAACGCGAAAGCCTTCAAAGGCACCAGCAATACTCCGAAAACGACAGCCGCAGCGATGTGAAGGATGTTGATCCCGAAATTCAGCTCGGCTCCGATCGCAAAGAAGAAGAGGATCAGGAAGAACTCGCGCAACGGCCTCAGGTTCTCAGCGACACCGACCGCGGCCCTGCATGATGCTATCGAGATTCCCGCGACGAAAGCTCCTATCTCATAAGAAAGCCCGGAATAATGCGCGGCCTCAGCACACAGGAGGCACCATCCCAGCGTCGCGATAAAAGTATATTCCTGGATCACTTTGAATCTTCTGAGCAGCGGAGAGATTATGTACCGCACTCCGACGAACGACAATATACACAGAAGTACAAACTTTCCCGCAAGCAACGCAAATGTAACCGGCACATTATCGCTGGCCTCCCCGGTAACAAAAAGTATTACAAGGATAGCGAGCAGATCCTGCAGGAGCAAAACGCTGGTCATGATCTCGCCCGCAGGCTTCTGATTCAGTTCGCTGGCCGGCAGCAGCTTCAGGCTTATAACCGTGCTCGAAAACAACATCGCCGCCCCGAACAAGAAGGCGCTGTGCAGGTCAAATTTGAGAATCAGGGCGAACAGGAAGGATAGACTGCCGAACAGGAATGCAGTGCCGATGGTAATTAAGGCGGTCCGCCGGAAAAGCTTGATGAATCTGACCGGCTGCAGATTGAGGCCTATCAGGAAAAGCAGGAGTATTACACCGAAGTGAGCGATATGCTCTATGTGGTCAGTGCTGTCTATCAGGGATAACCCGTTGGGGCCCAGTATAAAACCGATCGCTATGTACGCGATGAGCAGGGGCTGCTTGCCGTAAAGAAAGAGCGTTCCCAGCAATGCAGAACCCGCGATTATAACCGCCAGTTCAAATATAATGCTGTCGAGATTCATGCTTTGTATCAAAACCCTTTCCCTGAACCGGTCTTCCGGGCCTCCAGTGCGAGGCCGATCTGTAGCTCCTCAAAGACTAGCATAAATGGCAGCAGCAGTGGTCCAGGAATATGCCCATCGAAAACAAACTTGGACAAGGACCTCTTCGGCCGGCCCGGGAGGATTCAAATCACCACGTCCTCCGAAGCGGATGGGCCTCCGTGGTGAACACCGCCTCGTCGAGATACCTGCCCCCGTCCTCGGCAAACAGCAGATAGAGGTACTTCAGCGTCTCGCTGACTGGCAGGTGTCAGATTTGGCGAATGGTGTCTATTACTCTACGTGCTGAAGGTCGGCTCGAGCAGTCAGAGCAAGCGAAGGATACTGCTATGGATAATACATTCATTGCAAACTCATCAGAATGAGTTTGTTCATCATATTTTTACATATATCAGCTGTAACACCGAAGTCCTGTGAATTAGTGGCCACAACAAAAGCTCTATCTAATTCAGGTGCGACCACAACTTCCGCATACCAGATCCCGTTACTCCCGTTATGAACAAGTATGACTTCATTAGCCCAGGGCTGTTCTACAACGGCCCAACCTCCGGCGTAGTAACCATCAGGCTCAATTAACTTATTCAAATATTGGCGTTCCAGAACAGGATTCTCGTCAGTCAGTTGAAGGGAAATAAATCTGGCCCAGTCTTCTATGCTGCAGTGAACCATACCGGCCGGAGCAAGTGCTTCCGGATTATCGGATTGATCAGCTATCCATTTATACCAATACCAGGTCTTTTTATGCCCCCAGGGCTGATCTATTTGTTTGGGTGTACCGGGTGCTCCATATCCGGCAGTGGTCATCCCCAGAGGCTCGAACAGCCGTTTTTTCATCAAGATTTCCCAGCTTGAGCCGGTTACCTTTTCAGCCATACATGCCGCAACCATATAGCCAAAATTGGAGTAATGGAATCCGCCATTTTTATATGGAGCTGGTTCCTGAAGATTATCTTTTAGAAGTTGCCAGACGCCTTTCTTTGATTTCTTTTTTCTTATGTGCATCCCAATCCATTGCGTTTCTAGGAAGACCTGCCCGGTGGGTGAGAAGCTGCCAGAGTGTAATATTATAATAATCAGAATGAATATTTCCTTTAAGCTCTGGAATTACATCAATCAACTTCGTATCCCAATCAAGTTTTCCTTCTGCTACAAGAGTAGCAATCATAGTGCTCGTCATAGCTTTGGTGCAGGAACCCAGATGCACAAGATCATCAGTGGTAAACGCAATACCAGAACCCGCTTTACGGACACCTGCAGAAGAAATGGAGATGACACCATCACTGGAGATAATCGCAGCGACCATTCCAGGTGCTTTTCCATCATCGATTATTTCTGAAAGAGCTTCATGAATTGCTTCAGAATTATTTGACTCTGGATTTATTTCGTGAATACGTAGTTTGAGTTAATGTCAAAATCAGGAAAAGTGAGATCACGATCTGGCGCAGGCAGAGAAGATACATCTTTCGTTTAGATTGATACTTCATTAGCTCCCCTGGTCGAGCGCGCGATCGGTGACGCCAGGACCACCGCAGAGACAACGTAAAACAGCAGTACCATCAAAGCACCGAGGCGCAGCACCTCCCCCGGTGAGAATGATGCTACCACGACTTTACCCATGAGAGTAACTCGCCAACCAATAAATCCCAACAGAAGCCATCGTCCCCACGAAACGCCAGACCAGACTAACGCGCACAAGCCAATCACTGCGACAGCGCTGCCTAAGGTGAGAAGATCTACTCTCCCCTCCCTGAACAGGTCTCCGACTACGATCAGCACGTCCACTGCAACGAGACCCACCAAAATTGTAGTACCAATCGGTTTAGTGGCGGCCTGTTCACTTTGTCACGTTCCTTTCTGGTCGTATTCAGCATGCTATCCACCTGACGATATATATACGCAACCACGATATTCAATGTTCCTGACAAAGAGCAAATGCACATATCGCAAATTCGGCAGATATTGGTCCTTTTTCAGGGAAGCTTACGAATTCTATCAGGGCGATAGCTCTGAACCCCGATGTTCAAGAATACTCTTGTCGATGGTTAGTTTATGGGGGAATAGTCAATGAATAGCTTCTTTTTCATAATGTGTTAACGTCAGCTGCAAGCGGGAGTTAGACAACTGTTCATTCAACATCAAAATAGTCGAGATCAATTTTTTTAAACTCATATGTACTTATGGTAGTTACTCCAAGTCCAAAATCAAACATCATATAGGCTAGATCACTACCATCAATCAGAACTACCTTGGGATCAATTGTTGAAATATACTCCTTAGCACCACTCGAGAAAGTGCCGGTTGTAAGAAACACCCCTTTCTTCGCACGTTTTCCATGCAACGCGCCAACAAACTTCTGAATTTCCGGGCGTCCTACAGTACCATCCCATTTTTTAGCTTGAAGATAGATAACGTCGAGACCCAAACGATCTTCATTGATAACTCCATCAATTCCTTCGTCACCAATTCGCCCAATTGCCCGTCCCGCATCTAACCTTGACCCTCCGTAGCCCATAAGAAGAAGCAACTCGACAACTAGCTGTTCGAATGCTTCTGGAGTTCCCGCCTTCACTTTAGCAAGTAATTCTTCGGCTAGTTCGTCTCTAATCTGTTGATAAGATATTTCGAGCTGTTCTTCAGGCGTGTTGCTTGTCTCATTTGAATCTTCTTTTTCAATCGGCTTCTTTCGAATAGCCCTAAACTCTCGAAACTCTGGAAACTTGGTCAGATACGAAATTGATAATCGTTCAGGTTTGCTTTCGAGTACTTCTGTGCCTCGAGGTGTTATCTCAAATCGACCACGCCGAGGAGAACTCAATAGCTTTGCGCGTTGAAGATATGTTTTTGCCCACGCTAAGCGATTGTAGAATGTTGGAGCACGCCTGCTTGGCAACATCTCTGACAATTCCTCATCGGTCAATGAATAATGTTTAGCCAATTGATCTCGAGCTTCAGTAAGCGAATGTTCACCAGCGATTGATGCAAACTCTAGTAATGGAAGCATTATCGATTGAAAATCCGGAATTGCCATTCTAGCTCCTTAATAATCTATAGTTTGTCTAACGTAATGTGTCATGAACTAGCATATCATATATTTCTGCGAGTCTACTATGTATCTAATATCATGTGTCTTGTTTATAGCTGGCAGAGCCCAGTAATCAATAGTTTATGCGTTACCGCCCTAATACTTCACTGAGATAGACTGCAACTAGTAGCTTTCTATCTCAGTGCAAACAATCCGCTTCTAATCAAGAGAAGGAGAGTCGACACTATCTCTTAAATCATTAGGATTAATTGCACTTATAGCCACAAGAAAAACTAAACCAATAATCCCCCCTGCAATAAAGCCATGCACTCCCCATGGTTTTCCAGCCCAAGTCCACAATACCGCTGTCAGCGATCCAGCAATCATAGAGATCAGCACCCCTACCTTGCTCGTGCGTTTAACATATAAACCGAATAACAATGGCCACAGAGTTGTACTGGCGATAACTGCCCAAGAGAAACCAGTTAGCACAAGGATCAGTGCTGGTGGCTTCAGTGCAATTGCCAAAGATACGAGACCAACTGAAGCACTTACGAACCTGTTCGCGGAGACCTCCTGATTCCCAGTCAATTCGCGCTTCAAGCCGTGCTTCCATATGTCGCTCACAAGGGAACTGGATACTATTATAAGCACACCGGCAAAGGTTGACATCCCTGCTGCCACAACCCCTGCGAGCAGAATCGCAGCCCCCCAAGGTGAAAGAACCTTCTCTGCGATCATCGGGATCGCAAGGTCAGGATTCGCGAGGCTAGGCACTAGCACACGGCCCAGCGCACCTACCATGTAGGGAATCACCGCCACTGCGGCGCCCACTGTCACAATCACCGTCCCAAGGCGGAACGTTTTTACATCCTTAATACTATAGAATCGAATTAGAAGCTGCGGCATCCCCCAGACACCAAGACTGACAACTAACGAGAAGCTAATAAGTCCCGCCCACCCCCAAACACCAGGTGTATTGACGTATCCTTCTCCCATTGCAGCGAGTTTCTGCATACCAGCGCTGAGGCCTCCTACAGCCCCCATTGTCTTAAATAAAAGCAGGAGTAGTGAGAATATCATCACCCAAGCCTGGATGAAGCCTGTCCAGACGACAGCCGTGTATCCACCGAGTACAACGTAGAAGATGATCACGAATCCCGAGATCAACACGCCGGCCCAGTACGGCATATCCATCAAGACCTCGAAGGCATTGGCCATCCCCTTGACCACGCTGACGTTGTATATGATCAGAAACAGGAATATCACTGCCGCCGAGTAGATTCCCGCTGCTGGCGAGTTGTACCGTTTCGCGAAGAATCCCGAGATAGTACGTACACCTAAGCCTTTCGGTCATCTCCCGCACACGCCGACCAAGAACAATCCAGCATAGGGTACAGCCGACCAGAACGTTGATCGCACCGATCCAGATTGTCGACATGCCGAACTTATAGCCGAAGGCTCCGCCGCCAATAATCAGCACTGAGCTAAAATAGACGGCGATGAAAGAGAGCGCAGTGACCCATGGTCCAATCGTCCTGCCTCCGATGATAAAATCAGAGGCTGATTTTGTGCGTCTTGCGCTCCAAATGCCAACGCCCATCAACATTCCGATATATACAATCAAGACAGCGATACACGCTTGAATAAGTGTCACGGCTCCCTCTCTTCCAGTAGGTTACTGCTGGCGCTCACGCCTGATGTCGATCAGCGCCCAGACAATAGCTATCAGGATGCTGATATCAATCACAATAAATGCCAGGAATGTCAGCCATGGAAAGTTGAAAGGTCCCATAGGTATTTTGCCTTCCAGTATATGTATGCGGTATATCCGGATCTTCGCTTAGCATTGCGAACAATTACTCTGAGTGGTCGAGCACCTCTTGCCTTATGTCCGGATCACTATCAGCCAAAGCCCTGAAGAGATTACACAATTTGACCAAGGTATGCAATGCCTCTAAAATGGAATGATTCTGGAGTTTATACGGTACGTTAGTTGAATTAATCAGTGATGTTCAATATACTGCCCCAGTGCAATAGCATTTTAGAAATCATGATTGTTTTCAAGGAGATCACTGACATATGAGTCAATTTCGTAACATGAATGACACTTCTGCGGGTTGGCAGTCTGATCTTCCAACTTTTCATAAAACGAATGCAGGAATAATCCAAGGATCCTTAGAAAACTTCGTTAGAGACTTCTCTCCTGAACAGGCTTCTGCTTGGCACGAAGGCATTCCACTCCTACAGAGGGAAGCGGGTGAACTCCTTAATGAGCGAGAAGAAGCAGAGGGGTATGGGGCCATATTGGAATATCGATTGCCCTATGATGAACGTCGGCCAGATGTGGTGCTGCTTGCAGAAGGCTCGGTAATAGTACTGGAGCTAAAGGGTAAAATAGCTCCAGGGCAAGCAGACCTTGATCAAGTGGCTGCATATGCTCGTGATTTACGAGCATATCACCGGGAGTGTCACAAACGTGATGTCTACCCCATCCTTGTTCCTACCAGGGCGAATGGGTCAATTAGTGAAGTTGGAGATGTATTAGTAGTAGCTCCGGATCGCTTAGATGAAGTCGTAGGTGATTTGGCTGGAAGAGCAACAAGAGGCAAAGGGCCGACCATAACAGATTTTCTTGGTGATGAAGCATATTGTCCATTGCCTACTATTGTAGAAGCAGCACGGGAGTTGTTTGAGTCCAGAGAAATTCGTGAGATATGGCGGGCTAAAGCAGTTACTGAGCCTGCAGTTGATTCTATTGCCCAAATAGCCCATTCAGCAGCACAAACGAAAACCCGACACTTAGTCTTGGTAACTGGTGTACCAGGAGCCGGAAAAACTCTTGTTGGAATGAGAGTTGTGCATGCTCGCTTCCTAGATGATCTAGCAGTAGAACGACAAGGTGGCAAACCGTCGGTACCAGGGCTCTATCTAACTGGCAATCAGCCGTTATCCGAGGTTCTTCAATATGAATTAAAAAAGTCAGGCGGTGGTGGTCGTACATTTGTCCGCCATATTAAAAGCTATTTAGATGGTTATATACCCAACCCTGACAAAATCCCCCCGGAACACTTGTTAGTGTTTGATGAGGCACAACGAGCTTTTAGCCCTGAAAAAGTAGCTGATACGCACAAAAAATGGGATTTTGGATGGATTGCAAGTGAGCCTGAACTATTCATTCGCGTATGCGATCGAATGCCCGAATGGTCCCTCCTGATAGGATTGATCGGAGGAGGACAAGAAATACACTTAGGCGAAGAAGAAGGCTTAGGACAATGGAGAGCAGCATTAGAAAAATCAAATGAGAATTGGACTGTTCATGTTCCGCCATCATTGAAAGAGGTCTTTACGGGCGGCAATTTCGATATCCGTTGCGCGAGTGCACTAAACCTAGACACAGAAATTCGCTTTCATTGTTCCACTCGTTTACATGAATTCGTCGAAAAATTACTGAGAAAAGGCGATTCCCAAGGAGCATCACTAGTTGCCGAGTCAATTCTTGCGCCTTATGGCCGATCGAGTGATGGTATAAGGCTTTATCTAACTCGTGACTTCGAAATGGGAAAAACTTATTTGCGTGAACGCTATTCAGAAATGCCAAAAGCCCGATTTGGCATTCTTGCATCCTCGCGCGACAAGGACCTCGAGCCTCTTGGCATTATGAACAACTATATGTCAACTAAGAACATTAAGATTGGTCCTTGGTTTACAGAGGATGAAGAAGACGAGAGAAGTTGTCGTAGATTAGAGAACACCATTACTGAATTTCAATGTCAGGGATTGGAATTGGATATGGCGCTGGTTTGTTGGGGATCAGATTTTATTCGAGAGAATGGCGCTTGGACCAATAGCAAAGCAAAGAATTACAGACCCTCGGGCCGCACTCAAGCACGAGATCCTTTCCAAATGCGCCTCAACGCTTATCGAGTTTTACTTACTCGCGGAAGAGATGGGACGATAGTATTTGTTCCTCCGATTGAAGAACTAAATGAGACTTGGGATTACCTTGCAGCGTCTGGCTTTCAAATACTTGAATAGCAATAGGTACTAGTCTTGATTAATAAGCATCCTCAGAACCAAGTTCTTGCGGATTAACGCCCTATCCTGTATCTTTCAGACAGATCCCTCCACCGTCCTGTATCCATCTTAACTCGTTGCCAATCGCTACCATCACTAAAACTTGGGTTCACAGGGAACTGCCCCCACCATTTTACTCGGGGAGGTTGGAGATGAACACCGCTCAGGCCCAGTTCAAGGAAGGATACGGCAAGTACATCGTTGAGGCGTTTGTCGCGACACTCATCGTTCATTTCCTCGTTTTCTATCTGATACCACCATTCGAGTTTGATCCCTATATACCAGAACCGAGACTGATCCTTGAAGGGTGCGGCACTCCTCCCCCTCCCAAAGTCATCACGGAACCGGATGAGGTCATACCCCCTGTCATCGACCAGATCCCCAATATCGTGGAAGGCGAGGGCGAGGAAGAGATCAGGATGCCGATAACATCCCTGCGGGATCCTGCCGACTTCAAGTTCGCCCCCATGCCCAGGCAGGAGGTCGAGGAGTTCGTCGCCTGGGACCGGATGCCTGTGCTTACCAGGGCGTTCACGCCGTCTTATCCCAGACTGGCCAGGGACGCCGGCATCGAGGGCAAGGTGCTGCTGCGGGTCACCATCGGCGCCGACGGCCGCGTCGAGAAGGCATCCGTTATCCGTTCCGACGTCACTCCCGCTATGGAGAAGGCAGCCATTTCCGCCGTTCTTCGGTTCGAGTTTGAGCCCGCGATGCAGCGGAACATCCCGGTGAGGTCACTTATGGCCGTCCCGGTCTGGTTCAGGCTGCGCTGAATCGTTTTTCTCAGGAGGGAAAAGTCATGAAGACTCATGCAATCGCGCTGATCGCTGTTCTGCTCGTTCTCTGCTCCTGTGGAGCCGAGGCCCAGCAGATACAGGTCGCCGTAAGCACGATCGAATTCAAGCCCGCCGCTTTGATGAGAAATGATCCGGGCAAGCTGCCTCCCCCGGAGGAACTGGATCTCTCCAGTCTGCACGCCATCCCCGTACCCCGCAAAGGGTCCGGAGAGTTCTTCGCCTGGAGCAGAAAGCCCGAGCTTATCAAGGTGCTCCCGCCTGAATATCCCATGCTGGCCATGTCCGCCGGGGTCGAGGGCAGGATCCTGCTGAATGTGACGGTCGGCTCCTACGGCAATGTCGAAGCGGTGGCCGTCATCGAATCGGACGTCACACCAGCTATGGAGAAGGCCGCCATTGCCGCCGCTGTACAATTCGAGTTTGCGCCCGCGATGCAGCGGGACATGCCGGTGAGATCAATGATCGCCGTCCCGGTCTGGTTCAAGCTGCGCTGAACCGTTCGGCGCAGCTCTATTCCCACGCACAACCGGTGCCCCACCGTATAAATCAGGTTGCTTTCGGCCAGTTTCCGCCACACCGAACCAGGAACCGGACGCCCTCTTGAATGTACTAATAAGAGGGTAAGGGAAAGGAGAGCAGGCCATGAAAGCACTGTTAACCGTCTTCATCCTCGCCCTGATCGTCTCGACAGTCGCGGCGGTCGAGACAGGCAAGATCTGCGGGACCGTCACTGCCGGTAATACCGGTGTACCCCTGCCATACGCAAATGTAGTGGTAGTCGGCACGAAGCTCGGAGGCATGGCCCTGTCCGACGGCTCCTACTGCATCGACGGGATCCCCGCCGGCACATACACGATCAAGGTGATGATGATGGGCTACAAGCCGGTCGAGATTCACAATGTCGTCATTATAGCCGGGCAGAAATCCACGCTCGACTTCAAGATGGAGGAGATGATCGTCGGAACGACGCAGGAGCTCGTCGTCGAGGCCGAGCAGGTGCAGATCAACGTCAGGGGCGGCAGCGTAGCGCATAGCACCACTTCACCGTCCATGCTCCATGTCAGGGGCGGCTGCATGTCCCCGGGACACTACGGTGATCCACGCTATTACCCCGGCACGGAGGATTACGCGAATATCGAGGAGAACGGATTCCTGCCGGCGATCGGCAACCCGCTCTCGACATTCTCGATCGACGTGGACGTCGCCTCTTACGCGAACGCCCGGCGATTCATCATGATGGACATGATGCCGCCGAAAGAAGCGATCAGGGTCGAGGAGTTCATCAACTATTTCGATTACGACTACGAGAAGCCCGAAGGCGACGTGCCGTTCTCGATCACCCTCGAGTACGCCGTCTGCCCGTGGAACGCGGATCACAACATCGTCCACATCGGCCTGCAGGGCGAGGAGCTCGACGTGGAGGACCGCAAGACAAGCAGCCTCGTCTTCCTCATCGACGTCTCGGGATCGATGAGGGCGGAAAACAAGCTCCCGCTGCTCAGGAAGGCGTTCCTGCTGCTCGTCGACCAGCTGGCCGAAAACGACCAGGTCGCCATCGTGACGTATGCGGGGCATTCGGAGCTTGCCCTTGAGCCTACCTTTGCCCATGACAGCGAGAAGATCAAGGACGCCATCCGCGGCCTGAGGGCCGGAGGCTCGACCGCCGGGCACGCCGGTATCCAGCTCGCCTACGAGATGGCCGAGACGCATTTCATCCCGGGCGGGAACAACCGCGTCATCCTCGCGACCGACGGGGATTTCAACGTCGGCATCTCGAACACGGACGATCTGGTCGAGATGATCGAGGAGAAGCGCGAGAGCGGGATCTTCCTGACCGTGCTCGGGTTCGGGATGGGTAACTACAAGGACGATCGCCTTGAGAAGCTCGCCGACAAGGGGAACGGCAACCATGCCTATATCGACAACCTCCTCGAGGCGAAGAAGGTCTTCGTCGACGATCTGACCTCGACCCTCTACACGATCGCCAAGGATGTGAAGATCCAGGTCGAGTTCAACCCGATGAAGGTCGCCTCTTACCGGCTGATCGGTTACGAGAACCGGCTGCTGAACAAGGAGGACTTCGAGGACGACAAGAAGGACGCCGGGGAGATCGGCGCGGGCCACAGTGTCACGGCGCTCTACGAGATCGTACCGGCGGATTTCAGCGGGGATGATGTGCTGAAGGATGTCAGCTCGTTCGTTAAGGACGACCTGAAATACATCGACACGAAGCTTAGTGACGAGGCGATGAAGAGCAACGAGGTCGTAACGGTTCACGTACGCTACAAGGAGCCCGACGGCGACAAGAGCAAGCTCATCACTACCGTTGTCGCGGACGGGCCGGTTGCGGTGAAGAAATCCTCGGAAGACCTGAGGTTCTCCGCTGCTGTCGCGATGTACGCGATGATTCTGCGGGAATCCGCGCATATGGGGGGCATTGGGCTCGATGATGTGCAGGATCTGGCGAAAAAGGCCAAGGGTGACGATGACAACGGTTACCGGGCCGAGTTCATCCGCCAGGTCGAGCGGACCGACCTGATAATCGGGCTGGCGAGCAAATGATGTGAGATCTAAATACGGGGCGATGGCCGGGCAGCGGTGAGGCGGTACACGGAGAGGTGACCGCCTGGCGGCCTGAGCCACCTCCAAATCGCCCCATTTATTACGCAGGGCGGCCACGGTGGCCGCCCTGTACATATTTATCTGTCAATACTAGCTCTTAACGTAAAAGCACCATTTTCTTGGTACTTACATATCTTCCAGCTTCAAGCCTGTAGAAATAAACTCCTGAGGCAGTATTCTCCCCCGAGTCGTTTTGTCCATTCCAGACGACGTCGTATCTTCCGGGGTCCAGTTGAGCATCAACCAGGGTCCTTACCAGCTGCCCGGATACATTGTAGATCTTCAGACTCGTTCCGACACCCGAGCCATTACCGCCAGGTATGTCAAACTGGATATGTGTCGATGGATTGAATGGATTGGGCCAGCAGTTGTGCAGCATGAACGCACTGGGTATGCCAGTATCTCCACCTGTTCCAGTAAGATGTACTATTGTTACGCTGCCATCACTAAATTCGACATCTCCGATAGGATCGCCTGCTGCATCGGCGATTGTGGACAGATCGGTTATGTCCAGGGCCGATGCATCATCCTCCGCTCCGATGACCTCAAAATAGAGCGTCAGAAGTGTCCCGGTTCCAAGGTTCAACGGATTGAATCCTCCTGTTCCGTCAAACCATTCGATCCTGATCTCGTTGCCGATCAGGTTGGAGGTGAAGGTGGCGCTGCAGTTACTTTCAAGCCTGTCATAGGCGAGAACAGTGTCCTCAAAGGTAATCCGGAGGGATATGGCACCAATGTCATTGAATTCCGTTACATCAATCGGAACGTACACGGAATCCGCATCGGTTCCGACTGTATCGTGCGGCAGCGCCAGGACAACCGTTTCCAGCGGTGACGACGGCCTTTCGGAAAAATCACCCGATGCTATCATCGGGGCTGCCCCCAGGTCAGGTGCCCAGTCCCCGTTAACGTCGCCCATGCGCACTGCCAGGAAATCATCCGTGCGATCATCATTAAGATCATAGATCTGTACGGAATCGGGTTCGAAGTACCAGTCTCCAGATGCAAGGGGTTCCAGTTCGACCGATGCACGAACAATCTTGATTGCATCGAGTGCGTTGATGTTTCCATCCCCATTGACGTTCGCTGCCAGCTCCTTGTAAGAATTGTTGAATAGTTCCACTCCCGTACTGTGCCTGATGATCTTGATCGCATCGAGCGCATTAATGCCTCCAAGGTCATCGATCTTGCCTATGTTAAGAACGTAATTTCCGAACGGATAGCGTTCGAACGCGAAATGCCCGGTCGCGTCAGTATATACATCGGGATTCGGAGGCCCTAAGGACAACAGCGCTCCTGGTACCGGAGAGGCCATCCAGTAGTAGTCCACATTTCCCGAAATGTAGGCGCCGATATCGATGCGTACCACTCCGTAGGGAGACCTCATCAAACCAGTGGACATCCGGTATGGGATCTCCGATCGCATCACCCAGCGCACACTGTGGAATATCGAAAGACACAAGAGTGGTGTCTGTCACGACAAGGTTCGCGAACCGGATGGCAAATAGTGTGTCAGGATCGACCCCGGGAACAATAGGATCGCTCCCTCCTGTCTCGTCGAACCATTGCACTGAGATCTTTCCCACATCTACAATACCACCAGAAAAGAATTCCCCGGGAACATACGTCTCTATCCCGATGAATTCGAGTTTTGTATCATCGTAGTCGAAATAAAGCGAGATCGCGCCCAGGGCTCGGATCCAAGATAGACTATTGGAAGAGGAAGCGTATCCTGCGAAAGGATCTCCATAGGCTCGATTAACACATTGTTGCCATCCATAAGATCGATCAGATCATGCTTGACCGTAGAGGCGATCAATTCTCCAGCCAGGTAGGTCTTGAGGCTCACCGAGTGCGCTCCACCTTCCTGGTATTCGAACGAGGGATTCTGTGACGTTGAATCAACAATACCGTCATTCTGGAAATCCCAGGCCCAGGCATCGGGAGAACCGGGCGTAAGATCAGTGAACTGCACGGTCACAGGCGCCAGTCCACGGGTAGGATCGGCAGTGAACTGGGCCTCTATGCATCCGACCGTATCTACGCCTATAAGTCCGCAGGATGGATTCGCGGCCGGCAAACATGGAGAACCATCGCGTAAGGTATAGATATTGCCTGAAAGGTCGCAGAACAGCGGATCTTCCGAGATGTTTCCGTTCGTTCCAAGCTGATCCGTTATTGACCCTGTCCAGTCTCCATCCTCATTTCCGAAAATATCTGAACATGATATCGACATACCTGGAGGGCCGAATATCCCCAACCCACCATTAAACGCTATAAGTGTGTTATCCACTAAAGCAGAGCTGGCAATTATCTCCAATCCTCCCGCCAGCCCCGTACCCGCGGAATCCGCCACGACAGTACACCCGGTGATCAACAGGGTGTTGGTTACTATATAACACCCGCCTCCAGCTGATATTGCGTTGTTTCCGGATACCAGACAGTCGTTCAGCACCAGGTCCCAGCCGTTAAAATGCAGCCCTCCGCCATCATCGCTGACTGTGTTTTCGGTGATCCTGCAACCAGTCAATACGATTTCACTATTGTTACCGCCCCAGATACCACCCCCGTAAGAGGCGGAATTCCCCGAGAACGAACAATCTGTCACTTCGCCGACATAATTCCAGAGATATAATCCGCCTCCGTCTATCGCGACGTTATCAATAAACTCACATCCCGACACATCCACAGGATCCGTTTCAGCAACATGATCTTCGACGATATATAGACCTCCACCCTTATCTCCGCTCTCATTGCCAATAAACACACACTCGCTTATAGTGGGCGAGCAATCAAAACATCCGATACCGCCTCCACTTTCAGAAGCGTAATTGTTGACAAGATGGCAGTTGATTATTGACGGTTCGGAAGCGAAGCATTGAATCCCGCCCCCCAAAGCATCGACGTCAATGTAGCCATTCCTGATAGTTATTCCCCGTATGACCACATTACATTCCAGTCCCTCATACTCGTATATACTGAACCCTCTGGCAGCGCCCTCGCAGTCTATGATGCAGGCTTCAGGATCGTCACTTTGTGACCTGACAGTAAGTTGTCTGCCGCCCATCACCAGTTCCCTGTTACCCTCGCCAGTGAATACCCCATCTGTCAGTTCGATGATCCAGCCATCATATGAATTGTTGATCGCTCCCTGGATAGTGGGGAAATCTCCCGTTCCATCGGGTTTTACAGTCAGAATTTTTAAATCGATCGTGATGTAATCACTCTGGATAAGTACCTGGGACTCTTCTCCGTACCACACCTCCAGTTTGACCGAGTACACTCCGATGGTATCGTAAGTATGAATCGGGTTCTGCTCGTACGAATCGACCGTCCCGTCATTATTAAAATCCCACTCCCAGGCTGTCGGATCGCCGCCGGAGTGATCATTGAAATAGACCGTGAGCGGGTTGTAGCCTTCAGTAGGACTTGCAGTGAAGAAAATCGTGTCTCCGACTACTATAAACTCGCTTTTCACGCGCGAATAATTTGTCACACCATCGCTGGCTACCAACTCAACCGAATATATCCCCGGATTTGTATATTCGAATGAGGGATTCTGAGAATAGGAATCTACAGTACCATTATCGTCGAAATCCCACTCCCAGCTGGTTGGCGTAAATGTTGAAATATCGTTAAACTGCACCGTCAGGGGAGCATCCCCGGAAGTTGCCGATGCTTTGAAAGCGGCAAGGGAAGGAACACTGTCTTTGATCACGTAAGCATCATAAGGTCCTCCGCCCGGGTTTACAGAGCCACCCACGGATATAAAATCTCCATCACCGGTCATACAGATCGATGACAACTCTTCCCAGTCGTCATCATCGTCATAGAGCTTCGTATACAGCGTGTCACCATGGATATCCAGCAGAACAACGTCCCCATCGTAATCTCCCGCAGGATCAAGCGACTTTGTATTGCCGACTACCAGGAACAGATCGTTCGAGAACTTCGCAATCGCCCTGCTGTCATCATCTTCGGGCCAGTTTATGGTTCTCATCCACTCTACTCCTCCACCTGGAGAAGCATCGATCCGAGAAAGGAAGATATCTGCATTTAGAGGCGCTGTATTGACCACTCCAGTCAGGATGACTTCGTGATCTCCTATTTCCTCAACACTCCATTTCCCCCAGCCTGCGTTGGAAATGGTGTCCTCCCAGACCACCGACCGCCCCGAATCCAGGAAGTAAATATGTCCATACGGGTCATATTCATCAAACAAGGGCGCTTTCAGAGATGACAGGAGAGTGGGTAGCGAAGGGGACTTGGTCTTTAGCATGGCAGCAGGGGGCGGAGTCGTTACCCCAACAATGATATATTCACCTGTCGATAATTCGAGTATGTCGGAACACATGTCATCCCCAAGACCGCCATATAAATTGGAACTGAGTGTGTCGCCGTTCTCATCCAGCCGAAGCATGAAAACGTCCATGCTGGACGTGGGGGATATTGCATTATGTTTGATCCCCGCAAGAAGAAGTGAACCGTCCGATGCCAGTCGAACTTTTTCGATGCGGGAGTAGCTATCCTCTGCGACCAGCTTCGTCCAGATGGTATCACCCTGCGCATCCGTCTTGATAACATACCCTCTCGACTGCCCATCATATGCGAATCCGCCGACAACAACCAGGCTGCTGTCGTCAAGTTCCACCAGCGATTGGACAAACTGCCAGGATGAAGCATTATATCTTTTCGTCCAGAGTGTATCCCCGGTTGCATCCAGCTTGGCAAGATGAGCGTATAATATTGAGTCATCTGTATCCCCGTAACCAGCCACGACGAAATTTCCATCACTTGCCTCTATCACAGCAAACAGATATTCAACTCGATCCGTGCCATACCATGTTTCAAATGTAGCTGCTGTTCCATCCGATGTCTGCATGACACTGAGCACAAGCAGGAACAGAACTGCAGATAGAATCGACTTTCCAGTACGAGTCATTGGAAACCCCTCCTTGTAGATACGCATAGCAACGAATCCCGGACGGCGTCACGAAATCGCAGGGATGGCAACAGAAACGCCGCCGATCAGTTTGTCATTGTCATATGTTGAGATATTTAAACCGCGTGCCATTATATCACAATCCATGGCGTTTCTCAATGCATCAAAGCCGGACTGGTGTGAGATCGAAATACGGGGCGATGGCCGGGTAGCTGTCCGGAACGATCAATCCCCCTCGTCCCCGCACTGCCTCGGTATGGTCCACAGCCCGTCGATCGAACCAGCGACGCATACGAAGTCGCCGGCGTGGGCGGTGCCCAGCGCATATACATTTATCCCGCCCGTCAGGACCGGTGAAGTCGGCTCCGAGATGTCTACCACCTGCACGCCGAATCCCGAGTCCGATATGTAGGCATAGTCCCCGGATAACGTGACGTGCACCGCTTCGCCCGGCGTCTCAAGGCTGCCGTCGACCGGGTAAAGGCCCCTGACGGTGATATTCACAATGTGGAGAGCCGTGTCGTCGGTCACGTATGCGTAGTCGCCGTGGACGGCCACACTGTTCGCCGTGGTGAGCACGGGATTGAGACCCACGGGCTCGGGCGAGTCCGGCATCGAGATATCTATCACCGTGAATCCCGAGTTTATGTCGGCGACGTAGGCGAAATGACCGGATACGTCGACACTGACTGCCATGCCGGGCGTAATGTAACTCCCCGTTACGAATGGCGAGTCGGGCTCCGAGATATCTATCACGTGAAGACCCCAGATGTTGACAAGGTAAGCATAGTCACCCTGGACAGCGACATCCTGTACCGGCCCCTGCAAGTCCGCACTGCCCACGACATCAGGCGAGCGAGGATCGGTGATATCCACGACCTGGAGGCCACCCACGAAGGCGACATAAGCGTAATCGCCCGAGAGAGCGACCGCCATCGCATCGGAGTGCCCCACGACCCTGCCCACTTCCCGGGGCGAGTCAGGCGAGCTGATGTCCAACACCTTCAGCCCGTAGTTCATGTCGGCGACATACGCGAAATCACCCGACACTTCGACATCGAGAGAGAGGCCCCGTGTGCCGGCTCTGCCTATGTACGCAGGAGGCACGAGCCCTTTCGAGATGTCGAACAGGTTTATCGCGCCTCCGTCGCCGGCGGTGCAGACTATTTCGCCATCGGCCGAGATATCTACCGGATATCCGATACCTGTAACGCTGCCCGCGATCACCGGTGGCCTCGGATACCTCAGATCGACAACGCGAAGGCCCCCATGGAAATCCGCAACCATGGCGTATGTATCGACGACCAGCACGTCCCTTGAATAACCCGGCGTATCGGCTGTGCCGAGGAGCCTGGGCAAGGCGGGAGACGTCAGGTCCACGGCTACGGCGCCTGCCTCACCGCACGCCGCGCATGCATAGGCGCCGGAGACCGAGAATCCGTAGCAGGTGCCGGGCATCCTGGCACCGCCGACTATTCGCGGGGCTTCCGGATCAGAGATATCGATTACCCGCAGGCCACTTTCGCCGTCAGCAACATAGGCATAGATGCCGGCCAGGTCGAGGTCCATGGCGCTTCCCGGCGTTTCGATGTACCCCGCTATCGCGGGAGATGAAGACGATGAGATGTCGACCGAGTGAAAACCGCCCACGCCGTCCGCGACAAAGGCGTAGTCTCCCGAGACGGCCACGTCTCCCTGATAAGACGGAAGCGAGGTGGACGGAATGCTGATAGATCCAACGATCGATGGCGCAGAGAGCTCCGCGATATTTACTATGAGAAGATGGCTCTGGGTAAGGATGTAAGCGAGATCGCCCCGGATATCTATTCCCCTGGCGTCCATGGAATGTGCGATCTCACCAACTATGCGGGGATCGCCCGGCACTGAGATGTCAAAGATATGGACCAGGTAATCCATGCCTCCGGTGAAAACATGATCACCGCGGAGTTTCGCCGTCAGCCATCCGCCGCTGATACCGAATCCATCCCGCCACTGCATAGTGCTGCCGTAGTCGATGCAGGCGGGCGACCAGCCGTCTTCATCCGGGCCGACAGGGTCGTCGCTGCATCCCGGGACAAGCAGAAGCAGCGCGGCAGCCAGCGCCGTGAACCGTGCGATCTTGAATGAATGTATCATGACACCCCGATTCCGCCGGACTGACATCGTAAATATATCCGGAGAACAGCTGCCTGACCAGCATATATCCGCACATACCTTATTCGTCGCACTGAAGAGGGGCGGCCGTAACGGCCGCCCTGTGCTTTTATAATCGAGGACCCGGTGAGTCTTTACCTCAGCAGAATCATCTTCTTTGACTCTACGAAAGAGCCGGCGCGCAGGCGGTAGAAGTATACGCCGCTGGCCGCCTGGGCGCCGCTCCGATCAGTTCCGTTCCACCTCACCGATTTGTAACCGGCCGTCTGCGGCCCGTCAACCAGCGTGACGATTCGCCGACCGAGCGCGTTGTATATCGTCAGCTCCACGTGCCCTGTCTCCGGCAGCTGGTACTCGATCGTCGTCGAAGGATTGAACGGGTTGGGCCTGTTCTGGTGGAGGGCGTACCCCTTCGGCATGACATTGTCTTCCTCCACATCGACGGCGTTCTTCGAGTTTGTCATGCCCCACACGGAGAAACCGGTAACGTCTATAGCTGTGAGTAAATTCTTGTCGATGTCAACGACACTCTCCTTGTATTCCCACTTGGCGGCAGGCTCATCGTAGCGCCACAGGCTCAGGAGAGTTTCATCGGTCAGTCCCGAGTCGTCGAAATCTTCCTGGTCGTAGAAGACCCTCATCCAGGCCACGAAGGCTGCCTCGGAGGGAAACGCCTCGAATATGTAGTGGATCGGGACCCAGTCGCTCCCCTCCTTGATGTTCGGCGGCGTCTCCTTGACCTTTGTGACCTTCACGCTGTCGAGCTCCTCGGACGTGAAGTTCATCACGGCCAGGGTATCGAGGTCAGAGATGAAATAGATCGCTTCGCCCGTTTTGTCGATCACCACGGTTTTCGATTTCCCGGCTACATAGTACTCGTACGCCCCCATGTCGACATCCGCTCCGGTTACCCGCGGGTTCCCGGCGATGTCGGTCGGCGGAAGAATGGCGAGCAGGGCATTCCCCGCGTCTATTGCCGGAGATCCGGTATTGAGGCTGAGATCTCCCGTCACGGGATCGACATACATGGGATCCGTGTCGAGGTTGTTGCCGCCATCGCTGCCGATTGAAGAATTCCAGCCCCCTCCGCTTCCGCCGCTGCCGGCAACGAGCGAATAAGAGATCGACGGAGCCTCTAATGTGTTGTGTATCTCATCCCCGGTCGCGGCACTGTCTCCCCACATGATCGAGTTGATGATGGAAATCGGAGCGATCGCAGTGTACGTATGATTGTAGATGCCTCCGCCCGATCCTGTCGCGC
Source organism: Candidatus Krumholzibacteriia bacterium (assembly GCA_963836185.1). Lineage (GTDB taxonomy): Bacteria > Krumholzibacteriota > Krumholzibacteriia > Krumholzibacteriales > Krumholzibacteriaceae > JAUWCL01. Next base: position 349,753 of record CAWIIQ010000001.1, on the reverse strand, counting down.
TGTTACCACTCCACGAGACGTTTGTCGCGTCGAATCCGCCGAAATTATTATAGATCGCGCCGCCGTTCGCGGCAGTATTACGATCGAAAACGACATTCGTCATGACCAGGGTATCCTGCATCTGGATATATACCGCCCCTCCGCTCACGGCCGAATTTCCGGAGAAAGTGACATTTTCGAGAAAGTTCTTCTTGCTCGATCCCGTGAACAGGGCACCTCCATTAGCCGTAGCTGTGTTGCCGATGAACTCGGACTCTTTTACGACCCCCGAGTCATATATGGTGGCGCCTCCGCCTTCTCCGGCGCTGTTATTCTCGAATACCACGCCGGCCAGTTCAATCAGCCCGTTTACATACATACCGCCCCCGTAGCCCCATGCATGATTATCTACAAACCGGATCCCCGTGATGGTCGGGCCGGACTGCCATAATCCGATGAATCCCCCGCCGACATTATTCGGGATAGTTCCGTCGGCATTTCCCCGTGTGACGGTAAATCCATCGAGGACTGCCGTCGCGTCGACAGAGTCGGCCCATATGACATGGTACGAGTTGTCATCCAGCGACGCGGCGCCGATCTCTCCGCTCAGTACAGTGACATTCGTCTCAGCGTCGCGTTCGGAGAGCAATGACTCGGTGCCGGCGAAGCCACCGTAGAGAGCCAGGCCGTTTCTAAGGGTGAACGTTGCCGTTCGGTCGATGTCTCCGGTCGGTGTATAAGTCCCGGCAGCCACCCATATCTCGGATATCCTGTCGCAAGTCCCCGCGTATGCAAGGGCGTCACGGAGCTGCGGGCAGGCGTCCGCCCAGGAATAACCGTCGCCGGCGCCGCCTGCGGACTGGTCCACGTATAGTACTGGACCGTAGACCCGGCCCTGGTATTCGTAACCACCCATGTCCAGAAGGGAATTGGTGATGCGCGCGTTGCCGTCGAGATCGGTTGCGGGAAGGCTCTGGAAGTAACCCCCGGTCGTATCAAACACATCGACAGCTGGCGAGCAAGACGTGAGGCGGAAGTCTCCGCCATCCTCATCGACAAAGAGCGGGTCCTCGTCGAGATTTCCCCCGCCGTCGAAGTTCAGTGTATCGGTCCACCCCGCTCCGCTGCCGCCGCATCCCTCGACGATCGAATTCCAGAACGCGTTATAAGAGGTCAGCTCGGTATAGAACTCGTCACCTTCAGAGGTAGCGCTGTCCCCCCACATTATCGAGTTGTAGAGAGGAATCGTATAGAACCCCTGACCGTTGTAGATACCGCCGCCGCGAACGGCGACATTATCGCTCATTGTGATGTTGACCAGAGTGACCGCTCCGCCGCTATATGCGCTGTGGATCCCTCCGCCTTCGTTGGAAGCGGTATTTCCCGTTATCAGAGCGCCGTATATCACGAGATGGGCTTCGTTCTCGACGAAGAATCCTCCGCCGTCAACGGCCTGGTTGTCCGAGACGATCGCGTTTTTCAGCCATACGGTGCAGCCGTATCCTATATGAACGCCGGAATCGCCGTTCCCCGTTATCAGGACGTCGAAGAACTGCGCTACGCTGCTTTCCTGGGCATATATACCTGAGGCCGCGCTGCCGGATATTTCGGAATCGTATACTTCCGGCCGGGCGTCATACGAATTTAATCCGGTCCCAGCATTATCGACGATTTTGAGGTTGCGGAATATCGGTTCCGAATCGTCGTAGCAGAAGACGGCCCCCCTGTTCCACCCACCCTTGTAGGAGGCGGCTGTCACGGTGAATCCGTCCAGCACGGCGGTCGAATCGGTACCTGCTCCTGCAGCCCAGACGATGTTGCCCGTGTTATCGGAAGTTCCCGGAATGCCTATCTCGCCGCTGAGGATCGTAACGTTGTTCTCGATATCACGCTCGGAAAGCAGGCTCTCCCAGCCCGCGAATCCGCCGCAGATCGCCAGGCCGCCCTGCAGTTCGAATCTGGCATTTTGGTCCGACCCTGACGTCGGGAAGTATGTGCCGGCGGCTACCCAGATCTCTTCCACCGACAAGCACACTGCGGTGACCTGCAGTGCTGACCGCAGGTCGTTGAAGGCATCTGCCCAGGATGATCCGTCGTTCATCCCTGCCGCGGCGGAATCGACATAGACTATGGCCCCGGGGCATGCCGACTCCTGGACCTCATAGACGCCCATATCGACCGATGTGCCCCAGATCCTTGCGTACCCGTCGAAATCAGTGGACGGAAGATTCGGGGCCGCATCATTTCCTGCATCGAACGCAGGGGAGTCGAGACCGATGTGAAGGTCTCCCGCTGTCTCGTTGAAATAGAGAGGGTCCAGGTCAAGGTTGTGCCCGCCGTCTGACCCCAGCGAGGTGTTCCATCCGCCTCCGCTTCCTCCCGATCCCTCGATTATCGAGTATGAGATCGACGGGGTTGCATCGGGCCTGTTGAGGATCTCCGGCTGGATCAGCGCGCTGTCGGCCCAGAAGATGGAATTGACGATGACAGGCAGGCTGACGCCGTCATTGTACATCGCTCCGCCTGTAAACGCGAAATTTTTTGAAAACGAGCAATTTGTGATGACAGGGGAACAATCCAGATTGAAGAGCGCTCCTCCCTGGCTGACATAACCGTTTCGGAAAAATACTGAATTTGTCATTTCCACATCGGAATCAGAACAGAAAACAGCCCCGCCATACGAATCCGCATAGCAGTCGATGAAACGGCAGGCAATGATCCTCATTGTGTGGTTCGAGTTTCGGATCCCGCCTGCGGCACTCTCTGACCCGCAGCTGTCGAACGTCACCTGCTGCAGGACCGTCTCCCCAGCGCCAGTCGCGTATATGCCGCCCCCAGCCTGCTGACTTGTACACCCCGTGATGATCCCGTCGGTCAGATACAGATCCCCCGATTCATGGTATATCGCCCCACCGTTATCCGCACTGTTTCCCTCGAATGAGACACCTGAAAGCTCGACTCGACTGCTCGTAGAAACATACAGGCCTCCCCCGAGTCCATACGGGGAAATCGCAACGCCGAATGCCAGGTTGTCGCGAAAGATCACATTTTCGAATCGTGGCGCACCAGAGCCAACAGATGCTCCCCCTCCTGTGGTCGCTCCGTTGTTCTCGATGATGACGTTTCTGATCACTGGTGATCCATCAACGATGTAGATCCCCCCTCCACTCTTTGACCATAGAGCCTGTTCACCCCATCCATCACTTATAGTAAAACCGTCGATTGCGGTCGTCGAATCCGCGTCTCTCGCATCAACGACATGTTGACTGTTGTCATCCGGACCTGCACTTGCGAGCTCTCCGCTCAGTATCGTCTCATTCACCGACAGGTTGCGCTCGGCAGGCGACACTTCGGTCCCCGCGAAACCGCCATAGAGTGAAACTTTTTCCCTGACCTCGAAACTGATGTCCCTGTCGTATCCGGACGTCGGCTTATATGTCCCCGCCGCTACCCATATCTGGTCTATCACCGGGCACAGATCTGAGGCAGCGAGCGCGTCCTGCAGGTCGTTGAAGGCATCGGCCCAGGACGAGCCGTCTCCGGCGCCCGTTGCCGATGCGTCGACGAACAAGACAGTGGCTATCGCGGCGTTCTGGTTCTCGAGAGCGCCCATGTCTATTTCCGCACCGACTATCCTGCTGTCGCCATCAAGATCGGTCGCCGGCAGAGCCGGCATCGTGACGTTACCCGCGTTCACGGCAGGAGAGCAGTCATCCAGACTGAAATCATCGCTGGCCGGATCGAGGAAAAGAGGGTCACTGTCGAGATTGTTGCCGTTGTCGGTCCCGAGCGACGAGTCCCAGAATAGCCCTGGCCAGCACCCTTCGATCAGGGAGTAAGAGATCCCCGGAGGAGTCGTGCCGTACCTGATCTCCGGCTCGGTCGGTGCGGAATCATCCCACATGATGACGTTGACCAGCGACATGGAAGTCTGGTTGCTAAAGATCCCGCCGCCGCCTGTTGTCGCGGAGTTTCCGGTGAAAGTCGTGTTGGCGATGAAGGCACTGCTGAGATATGTGTTCAGGCCGCCGCCATACAAGGCCGAGTTGTCGTGGAACACGGCATTATAGAGCCAGACCGCTCCACCTTCTATACACGCTCCGCCGCCGTAGTCAGCGCTTCCGCCGTAAAACCGCACCCTGTTCATCTCGATGTGAGAGTCCACGGAGTACAGGGCCCCGCCCCATCCCTGAATATGCTCACCTGTGGCAGTGTTGTCATAGAAAGACACGTTTTCAAATTCGGCAGCGCCGTTTGTTCCGCTGCCGAGCATCGCCTCAACGTATACCGCGCCGCCCCGGCTGGCCTGGTTATCGCGATAGATCACGTTTCGGACCTTAACCGCACCTCCGATTATACTCGAGTCGAGGATCTGCATTCCTCCACCCGCGTATCCCTCGGCGTCTGAGGGGCCCTCATCCGCATTTCCGTCCTGAATATTGAAGCCGTCGACTACGGTATTGGAATCCGGATAGCTGAGCTTGACGACAGCGAATGAATTGTCCGCGGTTGATCCGGGATCGCCTATGTTCCCACTGAGAATGGTGGGATTGCTGTCGATATCCCGCTGACCGGTACTGGTCTCTGTTCCCGCGAAACCGCCGTACAGTTTCCTGTTATAACTCATTACGAACGAGGCATACCGGTCCGTCGTCGCTGTCGGGTAGTAGGTTCCCGCCGCGACCCAGACTTCATCGCTTGCCGACATGGCCGCCAGTGCGGCCTGGAGATCGGTGTATGCATCGCCCCACGACGTTCCGTCGTTGGCTCCCGTTGCTGCGTGATTTACATAAATGATTGCCGAGTGCGCCGTGCCGGCTGTGATGACAAACGCCAGCACGAGCGCGAAGGTTGCCAGGCGATTCATGATTACCCCTCTCTCTGGCAGAAACGGACGCTAAAGAGACGCCACTCGTGACACCTCGACACGATTGTTGCATCTACTGGAAATACAACTCGCGCCCTGTGAAGTTGGTTGAACTGCCTTTGAATAGAACACTGAGAGGAAGGCGATGTGTTATCCGGTAATGAAAAGCTGGTTCCCCTCAGGATTTTCCCCTGAATCGCTGACCTAGCAGCTTTACACGCGGCAGTATACCATAAGCGCGGTTCTATTTCAACGCCCGTTCCGGTTGAACCGCAATGAACATTACGGGTTAGCGGACTCAAGGAGTTCGATCGCCCTGTCGATCACGGCGTCATAGCCTGTGTCGACCTCGACCCGGGAAGCCATCACACGGATATCCGGAGGGATGCCGATGCCCTCGTAGCAGACGCCATAGACCGATGTAACCAGCTCCGGTGACAGGGTGATTTCCCAGCCGTTGGGCAGTACCTTCATAGTGTTCGATCCGAAAACACCGTTGGTAGTATCACCCAGTATCGTGGCCTGAGGCAGGACCATCGCTCCGAGAGTGAAGTATTCGCCGGCGCTGTATGTACGACGGCCCGTGAGTACTGCCAGAGGAGTATCACCGATGGCATTATCGGTCGGATAGAGGTAGTAGGTCTCCGGATCGGAAAAGTCATCATGTTCCGGCCCGTCCCGGTATCTGCTCACGTGATATGAGCGTTCCATGTCGGCAAACCTGTCGATCAGTGCGCTCATGACCCCGCTTGATCCGCCCCTGTTTACCCGAAGATCGATGATGACTCCGTCACAATCACGGAACGACTTAATCGCCGCGTCAAAATAGTCGTTCGGGAGTTCGGAGAGAGAGAAATGGTACAGGATCATATATCCCAGATCCAGATCCGTGTGATCGGAGCTGATCCTGCCGTACCCCGAAAATCCCCTGGTATAGCCGAATTCGGCAGCGCTGACGTAGACCGAATCCATGTAGACATTGAGAGCCGTATTCCACAGAGCGTTCCTGTCGCTGCGAAAACTGTCTGGTTGCGAGTCCGAGAACAGGGGCGGATCAGCATCGTAATCTGAGGAATACACCGGAAATCCCTGGGCACATAATGACACATGCGCATCCTGCAGGTGCGAGAGAATCCCCGCCATCGCATCATACAGCTCGGCATCCGTTGAACCCTCATTAACGCGCGGCCTGTAGACCGTATAAAGAGAATCCCAGTCTACATCGCGGACGTCGAACAGGCCATAGTAACGATCGAATTCGTTCCAGAGGGCTTCGAAGTTGCCGACGGGATCGTTCTCGAACTCGACCTCGAGCAGTCGTTCACCGCAGGCAGTGACAAGAACAGTGACGGCCATCGCCAGAGAACCGAGTGCGCCCAGCCTATTTCTCGTCTTTGATCGCAAAGATCACTCCCAGGCTCAGGGTGTTTGACACATATCTCAAGGGACGGGGCTCGGTCACATGCTGGTGCCGGAACCGGTAGCTCGCTTCAAGGCCGAGCGACTCCCAGATCCAGAACATGTAAGAAAACTGGACCGACCAGTCCAGATAGTCATAAAAGAGCATCCCGTACGTATTGGGGGAAATATTGGAATCCTCGTCCAGATCCTCCATCCTGGAAAGAGGCGCATAGTAAGGCAGCCGTTCCACCAGAGAGGCAAGTGTGAAGTCCAGGTCGATGGCAAGCCGGTCGAGCCTGCGGATGCGGCGCTCGAGTTTTCCAGTCATGATTATCGAGAAGCCCGACAATTCGGATTTTTGTTTCTCCCACCCCATCGTGCTGCTCCAGTAGTCATAACTTTTCATCGACTCGAAGAATATCTTCATTTCACCGCCAAGATAGAAAGCGGTCTTTCCATCATGAAACGCGGCTACTCGTTTCGAGATATCGAGATACATCTCGAAACGCGACCCTTTCATCTCGTGCATGCTTCTGGGGAAGGAATAAGGATCGCCATCTGAGTCGAGCAACTCGAAATCATCCCCGGGGAACCCATCTCTCATTGCGGCGGTATACGAGACATACTTCAATGACACGGCACCCCGGGCCTCTTCGTCGACGAAGCGATAGAGCGCCTCGTAAATCGGTGAGGAGGCGGTATAGACCACGGGGCTGATCACGTCGTCGACAAAACTGTTGTCGAATATTCCGGCGGCCAGGCCGACCTCAAGGGGGCCGTAGCGGTCGCCGCTATTTTCTTCACTCTTCGTGCCCCCCGCACAGCATACCAGGAGGCTGAATATCAACGCGACAAACGCATCTTTCCTTATTCGATATATCCGCTTCATAGGTTTTCTGTTGTTTTGAGCGCCGCTACAACTCTGAGACAGTATATCGCTGATTCAAAAATAGTACAGGGCCGATTTTTGTTTTCACGTGCCGGTCCTAAGGATTCTCCGCGCCTATACCGAGCCGGATTAATCCTTTTGCAATCAGGTCAGAACTAATGCTAGGGTCAACGAGACAATATCTCCGGGGGGTAAAAACATGTCTGCACGACCTATCATATCCATTCTCGTTATTCTGTCTGCCTGCCTTGTCCTGTCCGGTGCCGCATCTGCTGCCGGACCAGTGAGCGTCGATGTGGCCGGACACATCGCATTTCTCAGGGACGGGGATGTCTGGATCATCGGCACGGACGGCCAGGGTGTCAGGCAGGTAACCTCGAGCGACGGGACGGTCGAGGAATTTCTATTCTCTCCCGACCTGAAGCACCTTGCATGCTCAATGATCATCGGATATGCCGACGAGCCGGGGTGGCTGGAGGAAGGCGAGGAAGCGGGCAAGAGAGCGGTATGCTCGATAGTGATCGTACGGCTCCTGGATATGGGGATAGTGACGGAGCTCATGCCGCCGGAAGACAACTGGATATACCCGGCAAGATGGCTGCCCGGCGAAAGGCTGATGTACTATGCGGCTTCAGGCTATGACGTATGGGGATTCTTCGAATACGATATCCGCGAGGGAGCCAGGAAAGACACCGCCTACGAGCAGGCACGGAAATCAATTGATGCTGACTATACCGCAGACGGAACTCTTACGGCATACACCGACAATGTGAGGGTTGAAGATAAATACATGGACAACCTCACTATTAGAGATTCAGCCTCGGGTGACGACAGGATAGTCGCCACCAGGAAAAGCATCCTGGACCCGGGGATCTCCTGCGACAAGACCCATGTCGCTTTCATCGAGGTGGAGTACGTCGAAAAAGAGGGATTCGACAACTTATGGGTCTGCGATCTTGAGAGCGACTCTCTGCAAAGACTCTACAGGGGGCCGGCAAAGGCGAAGGACGGGAACGTAAGGGCTGTGTCCTGGTCTTTCGACGGCCGGTATATCGGGATGTTCTTCTCGCCGGAGGCCCTTGTGCTGGAAACAGGCGACCCGTCCAACATCCACAAGATCAGCGGGATCGATTTCAACTGGATCGGTAATGATCGATTCGTGTTTGCGCAGGGAGACACCATGTTTACGTACGAGATGAGTACGGGGACAAAGGAAATCCTCCTGGAAAACGCATCCAAACCGGCATTCCTGCAGAAAATCAACTGACCGTCTATTCAAAATCCCTGTAACCCGTATGTCCGCTGTGATATAATAGTAATCGGGACTACACAATTTATAATCACCGATGCAACAGGGGCTGCTTTATGGGCAGGCATCATTATCTGTTATCCAGATTCATCCATTTGAAAGGGGAATCGTCATGAGGATACGTGCGCTACCAGTGTGTCTCGCTGCGATTTTCGTTCTCGTCCTTCTCGTCCCGTCGCTCAATGCCGACTGGAGCGAGGGCGGAACGATGCTGAGCAACGGGAATGCGACCCAGACCGGCCAGCAGATCATCTCCGACGGCGCGGGAGGCGCCATCATCGCCTGGCAGGACGAGCGTGAGGGGAACAACATCTGGGATGTCTACGCCCAGCGGGTCGACAGCGACGGCAACATCATGTGGGACGCCGGCGGAGTAAACGTGTCCCAGCTCACCAGCAGCCAGCTCTACCTCGACCTGGTATCCGACGGAGACGGCGGCGCGATCATCGCGTACGCCAACGACCGTGCGGGTAATTACGACGTAACCGCCCAGAGGGTCCTTTCTAACGGCACCATCGCCTGGCCCACCGGCGGTATCACTGTATGCGGGGCGTCAAACGACCAGCTAAATATCGACATTATCTCTGACGACATGGGCGGCGCCATCATCGCATGGTCCGATTACCGTTCCGGAACAAACTGGGACATCTACGCGGCGAGGATCGATGCGTCGGGAAACATGCCCTGGACATATAACGGTGTCGCGGTCTGCACATCCGGCGACGACCAGCGATTCCCCGTGATGGCGGCAGATGGAAGCAGCGGCGCGATCATCGCATGGACGGATTACAGGTATGGCAACGATGATATCTTCGCGCAGAAGATCATCTTCAACGGCAGCCACGCATGGACGAACAACGGCAACGCCGTAGTCGACAATGTGGAGACGCAGACGAATCCCGTCATCGTTTCCGACATGAACGGCGGAGCGATAATCTCCTGGATAGAGGGCGTAACCAGCCACCGGATATCAAGGCTGAAAGGATGCTCAGCAACGGAGTGCAGGCCTGGAACCCCGGCTTCGGGGTGGTGATCTGCGAGCAGACGGTATTCAGATGCAGCAGGTCATGGTCCCTGACGGTGCCGGCGGCGCTGTCATTGCCTGGATAGACTACCGCGACCTGGTTGGCAACGTTTACGCATTGCGTATCGATTTCGCGGGCGGAACGACCTGGCAGGATGACGGAAACGATGTCTGCTACGATGGCGGAGGCCAGTATAACCCGGCAATCGTATCTGACGGTGCCGGCGGCGCCTACGTCCTCTGGACCGATTACAGGTACTCGGGGAATGTCGAGATCTTCGGCCAGCACATCGATGGCGGCGGGAGCACTCACTGGTTCGTCAACGGCGAGAACCTCTCCAACTGGCCGGCCGAGCAGAACGCCGTCAGGGCAGTGGCCACGGAAGATGGTGGATTAATAGCAGCCTGGTGGGATGCAAGGGAATCCTCAAGTACCTTCAAGCTGTACGCACAGAAGTTCGACAGGTACGGGTACTGGGGCGATCCTGCGCCGGTCATCACGAGCGCTGCCGACGTCCCCTCCGACCAGGGCGGCCAGGTACTGCTTGAGTGGACGCCGATACGTATGGACGAGTTCCCCGAGGAGTTGATCACCCACTATACGATCTGGCGGAGCGTCTCCTCCCCCGCTGCGATGGCTCTGAATCTCGATAACGATTCCGGGAACATTGCCGGCATGATCGTGACCTCACCTAATGATGTCGGCCTCGACTTTGCGGGGACAGCATACCGTACCGATATCGCGTTCGGAGCGGCAGCGGCATGGGAGTGGGTCGCGAGCGTCGATGCCCAGTACTGGGATGAATACGCATATGCGTGCCCGACGATGCGCAATTTCATAAGCGATCTCGACAACGGCATGCACTGGTTCGTGGTGACCGCGAACACGGCACATCCGTACACATTCTGGAATTCGGAACCTGTCAGCGCATACTCGGTCGACAACCTCGCCCCCTGCACCCCGATGGGGCTGGCCGGCGAGCAGTCGTACATACCCGAGGGGCTGACGCTTTCGTGGGAGCCTAACGTCGAGGAGGATCTTGGCGGCTACAATATATATCGGAGCAGTGATCCGTCATTCGAGCCTTCGGAGGACAACCTGCTCGCGACGGGCTGCGACCCGATGGTGTTCGACGGCGGCTGGTCGTGGGACTCGGGATTCTGCTACAAGGTAGCGGCGGTCGACATCCACGGGAACGAGAGCGAATACGCGGTGCTCTGCATCGAGCAGGTGACCGGGGACGACCCGATGCCTGCTGCCCGATGCGACATTCCTCGCGCAGAACTTCCCGAATCCATTCAATCCCGTCACTACGATACGGTTCGGGTTGAAGGAAGCATCCCCGGTGAAGCTGAGCGTCTACGATTCCGCCGGAAGGCTGGTCCGCGAGCTGGTCAGCGGCACACTGCCGGCCGGGCAGTACGACGAAGGGTGGAACGGGATGAGCGACAGCGGGTCCAGAGTCGCGAGCGGAGTCTATTTCTACCGCCTGTCGGCGGGGACTTCATCGAGACGAAAAAGATGATCCTGCTGAAATAGAATCCATCTGAATGAGGAACATCGAAAAAGGGCGGCCCTTAAGGCCGCCCTTTCATTTTGTATAACGGTAACACCGGTCGATCGTATCGATGTTACCGCAAAAGGATCATCTTCTTCGTTTCCTCAAACTCCTTCGTGATGAGCCTGTAGAAGTAGACGCCACTTGCTGTGGTTGATCCGTCAGCGCTTTTACCTTTCCACTCAGTGGTATATCTACCTGCGGATCTTGATTCATCAACAAGAGTAGTTACGAGCCGTCCGGCAGCGTCATATATCCGGAGCGATACATGCCCGGACTCTTTTAACCCGAACGCGATCGTCGTGTTCGGGTTGAACGGGTTGGGGTAATTCTGCTCGAGGAATGTCGCGTCCGGCGCGGGCATCGGATCGTCGCCTGTGACCATATCGGGGCCGAAGACGGCGTACCCGCTTGTATTGTTGTGGATGTCTACCGCGGCGATCTTGTACCAGTAACCGGCCAACCAGTCCCATTCGTCGTCAAAGAGCAATGTGTCGCACTGCTCGGCCAGGAGAGTGAAACGACCGGGAAGGAAATTCTCGCTCGTTCCACGGTGGATGACATAGTGATCCATATCCTCTTCTATATTCGCGCTCCATGTGAGCTGCAGCCCTTCAGGATCGAATGCCTGCTCCCCGGCCAGTGCGAGCGGCGGACAAGGAGCGAGGTTGTCGACAGATCGGCCGCTGTCCGGCGCCGATGCCCAGAACGCATCGGGACCGCTTCCGTGAGCAATAACCTGGAAGTAGTGATACTCAATGCTTACTGCCGTCGAATCGAAAAGGGTCTGGACCTGATCGGAATATTCGTCGAAGTAATCCAGCGCGGTGACCAGGCCGACCTGGGTCCAGTAATATATCTCTCCGTCAATGATCTGGGACCTGAGCGCACCCTGCATGTCGGACCCCATCTCGCTCGCCGATGACAATAACGGCACTCCGCTCTTCATCATCAGCATCGCCTGCTGCTCATCGATAGCGCGCCAGACCGTGTATGAGCTGATCTCGTCCTCGGGCCATATATCGAGGCGGCTTGCATCGAAGGAGATATTCACCCAGCCTCCCTGATCGCCGGGGATATCACGGACCGATGCGATCGAGGGCGCCGGATTACCCCAGTATCCGTTCCTGTCTATGCGCTGGGCGTATATGTCCTTGTCGGATCCGTTACGCTCGTCCAGCCAGGCGACCAGAAGATTACCCTCACCATCGTGAATAATGGTCTGTTGTGACTGAGTGTAGTTCGAAGTACAGACAGTACCGCTCAGGGAACTCCACAGAGACAATCCCGATTGATTGATCTTCTTTGAGAAAATATCGTAGTCGACTCCGGATCTCATATCGAGCCATGCAAGAAAATAGCCGCCATCGCCGTTTGATACAATTCTGGCGCTGCTCTGCTCTCCACTACCTGTGTACATCACGATGCCGTTCGATGCCCACTGGATATCTCCCCATCCATCGATTGCCTGGGCATATATATCGGCACTAAGCGACGAGTTCCTGCTGTCCTCCCAGACGATTACTGCTCCCCAATCGCCGTCAGAAGCAATATCGTTCATATATTGATCGCCTGTCGACGAACAGATCACCTCTCCGTCCGCTGTCCACAGCATGGCCCCGTCGTGTTTGACTCGCTGGGCATAAATATCGTAATCGGCCCCTCTTGAATCATCCCAGGCTATTATTGCTCCTCCAGCACCATCCGAAACGATTTTGGGAAATCCGCAGTAATTTAAATGTCCGCAGGCTTCTTCGCCTCCGGCAGCCCATTGGGGCGAACCTGTAGCGCTGAGCCTTTGAGCCATAATCCGTGCACCGGTTCCATTCTGCCATGTGATTATCGCCCCTCCGATACCGTCCGAAATTATTGCCGGCTTACGATCGCTGTAGGTGTCTGTATCGATCGGCTCATCTTCAACATCCCAGGCATAGCGACCGTCTGACAATATTCTCTGTGCGTAAATGTCAATATTACCATTTCGGTTGTCCTCCCAGACGAGGATCGCACCGCCCGCACCGTCGGAACAGATTTCGATGCCAAGAACCGGCACAAAGTAAGTCGAAATAAGCTCTCCTTCCGTGTCCCAGAGAAGGATTCCATCCGAGCTCATCTTCTGCGCGTACATCTTCCAACTGGGCCTGGTATCCATCCAGACGACAATGATATTGCCACCTCCATCGGAGACCATTACAGGCCGGGTCTGATAGGTATTATGCAGACAGGCCCGAACTCCTCCGGGGGCCCAGAGCTCATCACCATAGCTATCCAGCCGTTGAACATACACGAGGCCTGTACCGGACCTCCAATCTGTCCAGGCTATATAGCACCCGCCATCACCATCGGGAATAATTGATTGATAGGTCTGATCAAGGATCGCATCGCCCAATCCGATACCATTCTCCACCCACTCGGCATGCAGCGAGGAGCCAGCTGGAACGAGAACGAGACATACCACAGCGATTGAAAACAGAAATGCTTTCATGACAAGCCTCCCGGATCAGGGTTTACTGGCATTTGGATTGTGTCCTTATTGAGATCAGCCGCATACTATTGTAGCAGAATCTGGAAGGATTTTCAATGAGTGGCGGGGCGAAAAGACGGTACGTCAGATAAGACACGAACAGAGGTAGGTCGGCGTACCGGCCTTCATCTCTCCGTACTCCGGTGCTGCGATCGTGATCTCGAGGTAGAGGTACTCATCGCACGGGTAGGGGAATATCTGGGCAGCCTCGATTATCTTGTCGAATTCGACTGTAACGACTTCTCCTGCGTCGATTATGCCGTCCCAGTCGGTCTCGAACATGATCTCACCCAGCAGCTGGTTGTCCGAGGCACGGTATACCTCTGCCGAAGCGATCGAAACACCGGAATAGGAATATTTCGAGCTCGTGTTCTCTATCCTCAGTGTCAGGTCACTATAAAGATGGTCGGGGCCCGGCATCCCCCAGAGCACGTGAATCCGAAACTCGGTCACATCGACAGAGAGCACAGAAAGAGGAGGCGGATCGCATTTTGTGGGAGTACAGCTGTCGTCGTCGCATCCGGTTGCAGCGAACATCACAAGAACAACCAGCAATACTATCTTTACTCCTGAATCTAATAATCCCATCTTCATGCTGCCTCCTGCCGCAGTAACACCATATTTTTCGCCCGTTTGGAGTCGCCCGCTGTCAGGCTGTAGAAGTAGATGCTGCTTGAAACAGGTTTACCACTGTTATCGTCCACTGTCCATCGAACTTCTTTAAGGTTCTATTTCATTGCACTCCTTTCTCTTACAGCCTTCACGGCAATTCAGACGGCAGTCTGACTTTTCAATCTGAAACTTTTCCAGGCCCGGCTTGTCTAATCCTGTACATAACCGCTACCGATTTATTAAAAAGCACTTCAGGAAGGAACGGTATTACCTCGATGGAGATTCTCATAGATGGAGCCGGCAAGAGATACAAGGGAGATGTGTGGGGGCTGCGGGATTTCACCCTGAGGACGGGTACCGGCGTACTCGGGCTCCTCGGGCCGAATGGTGCGGGTAAAACCACGCTGATGAACATCCTGGCCACCGTCACAAAACCGACACAGGGCGCGGTGACCTGGAACGGGACTGACATAGTCCGTTCTCCTGATGCCGTCCGTTCAGTGCTAGGCTATCTGCCCCAGAATTTCGGGATATATCCCAACCTGACAGCGGTCGAGTTCCTGCAGTACCTCGCGGCCCTGAGGGGCATAGGGGGTGCGGCTGCGCGAAGACGAATCGACGAGCTGCTTCAACTGGTGAATATCACCGATCTCAGCAGGCGGCCGCTCGGCAGCTATTCCGGTGGCATGAAGCAGAGGGTCGGGATCGCCCAGGCCCTCCTTAACGATCCGAAGCTCCTCATCGTTGATGAACCGACCGTGGGACTCGATCCGGAGGAACGGGTCCGTTTCCGCAACCTGATCTCAGATCTTTCCGGCGACCGCATCGTCATACTCTCGACACATATCGTTTCTGACGTCGAAGCGGCGGCCACTGATATCGCGTTGATAAACCGCGGAAGGCTCCTTCGTCATTCATCACCCGAGGATCTTCTTTCGCTCGTTGACGACAAGGTCTGGTCGTGCGTAGTCTCCAGCTCCGAGTTGAACGACTTTCGAGAGCACCACGTGATCAGCGGGGCGTTGAGGCGAAGTGACGGCGTCCACATACGCGTGGTATCCGACGCCCCCCCACCGCCGGCGCCGAATCGGCACCTCCCTCGCTCGAAGACGCATACCTCTACTGCATCTCGTCGGCCAACGGCGAAGCGCCGTTGGAAGAGGTAACTGCATGACGGGATTCAACGCGATTTATCATCTAGCGCGGGCCGATTTCCTCGAACGTATACGCCGGTTCAGTTTTCTCGTCGTCCTCGGCATAACCATCTACTTCGGATATTCGCTTGTCCCGTCGGCAGGCGCTTCCTACAACGGTTTTGTAATATACGGGAGCAGGGGTTTCTACAATTCTGCATGGATAGGCACTGTGATCGGACTGAGCGTAGCGTCACTGCTGAGTCTCATCGGCTTCTACATGGTCAAGGACGCGGTGACCCGTGACTACCGTACCCGAGTCGGACAGATCATCGCTTCCACCCCGATATCGAGATTCGAATACATGATCGGGAAATGGCTCAGCAACCTGGCGGTATTCGCCGCGATAATAGCGATCCTCAGCATCATCGCCATCATAATGCAGCTCGTCCGCGGTGAGGACAGGGCTGTGAATCTGTGGCAGCTTCTGGCACCGATCTGGGGAATGAGCCTGCCCGTGATGGCATGGGTAGCGGCCCTGGCGATTATGTTCGAGACCGTGCCCCTGCTTCGCGGCACGCTGGGATATATCGCCTACATCGCCTTGTGGGGATGGATACTGATGGCGATATCTCTCGGGGCGATGTTTGACTCGCCTGTCGATACGGTCCCGCACAACGACTTCATAGGAGCCGCTTCGAGCATCTCCTCGATGTCCAGGAGCATGGTCGACCAGGGCCTCGATACAACAACCGGTACGACCGATATCTATCAGCCTACCTCCGGGAATACCGTGGAGCATTTCAAGTGGGACGGTACCGGCTGGGGATTCAGAGAGATACTCGGACGGCTGCTGTGGCTTTTGGGATCACTGGGTGTTGTCCTGCTGACCGCTCTCCCGTTCGACCGTTTCGATCCGGCCAGGCGAAGACTCGGCGCGAGGATCCGCAGGAAATCGAAAAGGAAAAAGAAAAAAGATACGAAAGAAGAGTCTGCTGCTGTTCCTGAAATAGAATCTACCGGAGGAATCGCTTTCACCCGGCTTACTCCACTCGATGAAACGCCTGCCAGAGCAAGGCTCTGGACATTGACACTTATCGAGCTGCGGATGATGCTGGCCGGCATGGCCTGGTGGTGGTACGCCGGGGCCCTCGGACTGATCATCGCCTCCGCAGTCGTGCCGAAAGAGCCGATCAGGATACTGCTGCTGGCAATCGCCTGGGCCTGGCCCACTATGGTCTGGTCACTGATGGGAAACCGCGAGTGTCAGAACCGGACCGAGGCCCTGGTCTTCCCCGCCGCGCGGTCCATCAGGCGCCAGCTCCCGGCAGCCTGGGCCGCGGGCATGATATTGGCGCTTGTGATGGGATCAGGTTACGGGCTGAGGCTCCTTATCGCGGGACGCATCGGGATGTTCGCTGCCCTGATAGTCGGAGCGATGTTTGTTGCGGCGCTGGCCCTTGTATGCGGCGTCTGGACAAACGGGAGCCGGGCGTTCCAGATACTCTACCCAGTCCTCTGCTACCTCGGGCTCTCGGGCGCGTTCAGGTGGTTCGATTTCAAGGGGGTCGGCTCCAGGTCCGTGGCCGCAGGGACACCACTGCTTTTTCTGCTGCTGACTGCCGGGCTGCTGGTTCTTGCCGTACTCGGGCGGCGGCGACAGATTGAACGCGGCTGATCAGCAACGCTGAATGCTTTCAGACTTACGCATCTTTAATGGTAAGAGCTGGTATTATCTTCCGTACAGATACATAACGATCGCTGCAGAGGTTGTTACCAGTGTAAGGAGAAGTAAATACATTATAGATCCAAGAACAGTCGCGAACACTGCCCGCAGGACAAAACCGGCCTTTCTGAAAGAAAAGACGCGCAGATAACCATAGAACATGATCGCCACAGCTGACAGATCGAATGCCAGCAGATATCTACTCGTCTCTTTTGTAGCGGGATCTAGAAAAAACAACGGCACACACATCAGCAGCTGGACGCAGTTGATCTGACCCACCAGGTACGCGCTCAGAGCGAAGTGATTCGAGAACTTCGGCATTACATCTTTAAACAGAATTCTGCTGAATATCGCGAATGACGGCATCATGAGAAACAACATCAACAGCGTGCTGAACCGGCGGGTCAGAAAGAGAAAGACAAATGTGCCATTTTTCGAAATCTTGACCGCTGCTTCTTCCTGCTGAGTTTCCCCCTGCATCGATTGCTGGGCAGAGTCCATTCGATTCTCGATAAGAGTGCCCAAATCGATCGCCAGCAGAAAAACGAAAGTGAGAATAGTAGTCGTGAGGATGACATACTTGAAGGGTGAATAATAGTTTGTCTTTTCGTCCCGGATATATGCGTCAATGACTCTGCGGGGAGACTTGAAAAGCATCACAAATGTCTTGAAGAGGCCGTGATCGATATCAAACGCATCGGCGATGAATTCCTTTATAAAACTTTTTTCTCCTGATTTCTTTTCAGGCTCGTCCATTATTATCCGCTTTCGCTGTATCCGGGGCCCCCTGGGTCATCTACCGAGAGTAGTATAGATACAGACAGAATATTCACTCAAGGTCAATGTTTGATGGCAAATTCTTTCTTTAAAAGACAGCATCCTACTTACACGAGACGAACCTGACGATCTTCTTCGAACGTTCGATCACTTCTTTCAGGAGTTCGATCGTGCGATCGATTTCCTGATCTGTAGTATCGTGTCCGAGGGAGAATCGCAGGGCGCAATGAACCTGTTCTTCGGTGAGGCCCAGAGCGAGGAGAGCGTGGGACGGATCGGGAGAGCCGGAATGGCAGGCGGACCCGGACGAAAAGCAGACGCCGCGGCGGTCCATCTCGAGGACGAGCGATTCGCCGCGCAGCTCAGGCAGGGTCATGTTTAGTGTGTTGGGGAGCCTTTGTTTCCTGTTGCCGTTGAGGCGTGCGTCCTTGACGATCTTCGTAATACCTTCTTCGAGGTGGTCGCGGAGTTTCTCTATCTTCTTCATGCTTTCCAGGTAGCGGGGAACGCTATCCATCGCTTTTCCGAATCCAGCTATCTCGATAACGTTCTCGGTGCCTGAACGGATGCCTCCCTCCTGCCCTCCACCGTGGATCAGGTTCTCGAGTTCTATGCCTTTACGGATATAGAGCGCACCGACTCCCTTCGGACCGTGGAGCTTGTGGGCGGAGATGGTGAGCAGATCCACTCCAAGTTCATCGACATCGACGGGTATCTTGCCTATCGCCTGGACCGCGTCAGTATGGAAGATGGCGCTTCCTGAATGCGCTATCTGCGCGAGCTCCTTTAACGGCTGGATCGTGCCCGTTTCGTTGTTAGCCAGCATTATCGATACGAGACAGGTCTTGTCCGTAATCGCTTCCTTGAGATCTTCCGGTCTGATCATTCCTGTTTCATCGACATCGAGATATGTCACCTCGAATCCGTAGCCTTCGAGCCATCTGCATGTATTCAGCACAGCGGGATGTTCTATGGATGATGTGATGATGTGATTCTTTTCATCACGGCTGGCGAATGCGATACCCTTGATCGCGAGGTTGTTCGCTTCGGAGCCGGAGCCTGTGAATACGATCCGCTTTGCCGTGCAGCCGATCTGCCTTGCCACACGGCGGCGGGCCTCATCGATGATCTTTCTCGATTTCTTTCCCTCGCGGTGGATGCTCGAGGGATTACCGTACGTGGTCATCACTTCCTGCATGTACTCGATGACATCGGGAGCGAGTGCTGTAGTGGCATTGTTGTCGAGGTATATCGTCTCTTGCGGGGTGTTGTCCGTGACTGCTATCTCGTCTCCTTCCATCTCGCCTGTGCCGAGGACCAGGCGTTCGCCGGCGTCCTTTTCCCTCAGCACCTGACAGAGGAGCGACTTGTAGACAGGGAACCCCGATATCGGATCGTAGTTGTCGAGGTCGGTCAGGTCGTTGATGTTCGCATCGCGCCATGCCTCGGGGCCGACTGGGCTGCCGCAGGCGTGGTTCGCGTCGATCGCCCCTTTCACGATCCCGTCGGTTACGATCGCGCGCATTGTGACTTCGCCACGCTGAGTCCTTATGATCACCCTGTCGCCATTTTCTATCCCTCTGTCCCCGGCATCCTCGTCATTCAGCATAACGGTCGGCTCGGGGCGTTCTTTGTTCAGGCCCTCTATCCCGTGGTGCTGAGTGTGGAAACTCGTGCGAACGCGGCCGCCAGAATTGAATACCAGTGGATAATCTTTCAGGAGTTCAGGCTGGGCAATCGGTCCTTCCTTCGGCTCGGTGTACTTTGGAAGCGGCTCGTACCCGTACTCCTCCAGGACCGAGGACGCGATCTCGAATTTACCCGAAGGGGTTTCGAATCCCGGCTTCCCATCGCTGCGCAGCAGTCCCTTCTCCCACTTCCTGTATTCCATCATCTTCGTCTTGATCGACACTGTGCCGCCGGCCTCCCTCACATCTTCGAGGGTGAAGGGCGAGCCCTTCAGGACGTAGTTCAGCATCTCGTCCTCAGTCTGCGGGTATAGATGCCCGTACCCGAGTCTTTTGGCCAGTTCGGAGATGATGAAGAAGTCGCTGCGCGCCTCACCGAGTGGCTCGATGACCCTGTCACGAATGCGGAAGGTCCCGCTGTATGTCATGTACGAGATATTCTCGTAGTACGTCGTCGCCGGAAGAACGATATCGGCGTAGGCCGAGTCGGCGGTCAGCTGCCTGTCTATCGTGACGAGGAAATCGAGATTGTTCAGCGTCTTCTTCCATATAGCCGAGTTCGGCCATGAGGTCGTAATCGAGCTTCCGAGGATTATCAGTGACCTTATCTTGTACGGATTGCCGCCCAGCACCGACTCCGGGAGGGCGATCGCGTGCGCCTCATCGCGGTACTTGATGTAGACAGGGAACTTGTCGCGCCCGAGCCTGGGGCCGACATCGGGATTCTCTATCAACCCTTCTCGGTTTATCGGGAAGTGGTTCGAGTCCATCGTGAAGCAGAGCCCGCCGGGAACATCGAGCTGTCCGGCGAGGGCCCAGAGGATCAGCGTCGCGCGTATGTTCTGGACGCCGCTGTTGGCGTACTCGAGGCCGGTGTACATCAGCTGTGAGACGCCCTTCGCAGCGGCGATCCTGTGTGCCAGTGAGACAACTGTCTCCGCGGGGATGCCGGTGATATGCTCGACCACCTCGGGGCGGTAGTGCTGTGTGTATTTCGCGAGGCTGTCGAAGCCGACCGTCCAGTCGCGGACGAAATCCTCATCGTAGAGTTCCTCTTCGCATAAGCACGTTTATCATGCCGAGCGCCAGTGCGCCGTCGGTGCCTGGCCGGATCGGAACCCACTCGCCGCCTGTCATCTTCACCGTCGCCGTTCTGCGAGGGTCGATCACTACGACCTCCGCGCCCTTCTCGCGCGCCTGCATGATCCGCTGCATGTCTATCGGCGGAAGGTCGGTCGCAGGATTCGTTCCCCAGACGACGATCAGCTCGGAGCTCTCGATGTCGGAGAATGTGTTCATGAACATCCGCCCCATCGTCACGTGGGGCGCGATCATCCCGTAGGCCACATAGCAGAGTGCGCCGACTCCCATCGTGTTTGGGGAACCGAACGGGAAGAGGACGCTGCTCGCCGATGAAATCGCGACACCTTTGGGCTGATATACGTCGCACATCGAAAGCTCGAACGAACCAACGCCTGTGTATATCGCCGTCGCTTCCGCGCCATGCTCGTTCTTAATGGCCTGAAGGCGCTCGGTGATCGTCTCGTATGCCTCGTCCCATGATATCCGCTCGAAATCGTACGTCCCTTTCGGCCCCTTGCGCTTCATCGGGTAGAGGAGCCGGTCCTTCGAGTAGACGATCTCGGCAGAATGCTCGCCGAGCCGGCAGATAATCCCCATCGGCGTACCCTCGTCGGGCCTGACCGAGACAAGCCTGCCCTCTGCATCGAGCGTTGCGACGATCCAGCAGCCGGCGCTGCAGATCCCGCACATCGCCCGTTTCTCCGTATGCCCGTTCTTCTTCGCCATGAATTATCGTACCAGTGAGAACAAGGTCAGGTTGAACCAGTCCCTGGAATCATTCCACTGCCGTATAATATCGAGGCCGACTTCGCCGGAGATCTCTTTTATAGCCTCGTGAGTGTACTTGTGCGAGTTCTCCGTGTGGATCCTCTCACCTTTTTCGAAATGGAAGGTGCGGCCGAGGCTCTCGATACGCACATCCTGATCCTTTGTGCTGCACAGGTACATCTCGATCCTGTCCTTATCCGTATTGTACTCGGCGATGTGCTCGAACGAATCGATATCGAATCCACCTCCGAGCTCGCGGTTTATCCTCGCGAGGAGGTTGAGATCGAACGCCGCGGTGACTCCGCGCGAGTCGTTGTATGCTTTTTTCAGCACATCGAGATCCTTGACCAGGTCGAATCCTATCAGGAGCCGGTCGTGCTCCGTCAGGCCCGTGGTGATACCCTTTAGAAACGCAACGGCTCCTGTACGTTCGAAATTGCCGATGCTCGATCCGAGCCAGAGTATCAGCTCGGGGCGTTTATCGAATTCCCTCAACCGCGCGAGGCCCTCCCTGTATTCGGCGGCGATCGAGACTATCTCGAGCCCATCGTATTTTGCCCGCAGCTGAGCCGCTGATTCCTCAAGCATTGCGCGGGAGATATCTATCGGGGTATAGGAGGCAGAGCCGTACTTTCCCAAAAGAGCCTCGATGATGATCGTCGTCTTGGACGAACTGCCACTTCCAAGTTCGACCAGAACGACATCCTCAGGCAGGCCGCCGACAATCTCCCCGGCATTCCTTTCCAGGATCCTGCTCTCGGTCCTTGTCTGGTAATACTCTGGCAGCCCGCATATCTCCTCGAAGAGAAGCGATCCCTCGTAGTCATAAAAATACCTGCAGTCGAGATGCTTCGGGCAGTCGCCGAGCCCCCGCCCGACGTCACCGGCAAACGACCAGGTTGATGCCGTCCCGGCCCCCGCTGTTGTCTTCTCAGCCTGCCTGGATCGGGATAGTGACATGAATGCTCCTCACTGCATTACCGGATAGTGAGACCTCATGGAGATCCTTTTTCGTATTGATGTTCCGGAAGATCCGCCTGTCGGGAAATATCTCAACATTGGCGCCCATCCGGGTGAGCGCATTATGAAGTTTGAAATCGTGTCTTTGAATCTGTTCTTCGAGGAGCGGCAGTGCCGATCTGTGGTAGCAGCCTATGAGAGGTTCGATGAAACCGTCTTCTGTTCCCGCGACACACGCAGGAGGATGCGCCGCGCTGGCAACAGCGAAGAGCCTCTCGAAGACATCGACGGTGACCAGTGGCGTATCGCAGGGGATCACGATATGGTGCGCAGCCCGTGAGTATCTGAGCGCAGCGCACAGCCCCGCTATCGGCCCGATGCCGCGGTGTATGTCACTGACGAGGGGAAATCCGAGATATGCGAGAGCTGGATTGCTCGTACTGATCAGGATGTCGTCGCACAAGCCTGAGATTATCGATACCGCCCTCTCGATCAGGCGCAACCCGCCCCACTCGAGCAGAGCCTTGTCCCGCCCCATCCTCGAGCTCTTCCCTCCCGCCAGTACTATTCCTGTCAGTTTCATTCAGCCTTCCGCCCTCGATCGTTTACTTTCTCGCCGGTGGTAAAGGCCCCAGCATCTTCTCTTCGACGTAGCACCATCCCCAGGTATCACCGGGCTCAAACGACTGCATCACCGGGTGTCCCGTCGCCTGGTAATGGGCCGTAGCGTGCTTACCGATCGAGCTGTCGCAGCAGCCGACATGGCCGCACGACCTGCATATGCGCAGTTGCACCCACGCCTGGCTGATCTCCATGCATTCCTCGCAGCCGATAGAGCCGGGCTCGGGGGGCGGCCCCTCTTCCAGATGCTCGCATTTTTGTTCGTACATGATAGAACTCCTCGTGAAGCTGCCTGCTATAAAGATCTTTGCGGAATAACCCATCAAAACCCGAAGGCATTATACCGCATAATCAGGAATGGTTCCAGCGCTCATAATTCCGCTTTATAATGATGTGCTGTTCTATTATGTTTTCCGGGTCTCTGCAGGAATCGGCCCGCGGGCTGTGAATAACGGTGCGGCTCCCGATTTTCACTTTTTCGATATGGCAGTGGCGTCAACTGCCCCGCGAGGAACCGGTTATGTTCGCTGAAGGCCTGATGCTGATGGTTCTCGGCATGTCCGTGGTCTTTCTATTCCTCGGCCTGCTTGTACTCACGATAAAAGCGACCTCGTTCGTCCTGCGGAAATTCATCGGCAACGGGCCAGAAGAGAACCCTCCGGCAGCCCGGGCATCTGTTCCCGCAAAAAAAGACAAGGCCGCTATCGCCGCGATCGTGGCCTCAGTAATCGACCGTTCCCAGGGAAATCTCCGTGAAGGCGGCTGACAGCAATGGGTAAGAAACGTATAGAATTGATGGTGACCGCATTCAGGGACGGGTTCCAGTCCGTCTATGGCGGCAGGGTCCTGACCCCCGATTTCATGCCCGCTGTCGAGGCCGCCGTCGACGCAGGGCTTCTTCATCTAGAGGCGGGCGGAGGGGCCCGGTTCCAGTCCCTCTACTTCTACTGCAACGAAGATGCCTTTGAGATGATGGATGCCTTCAGAGAGGCGGCCGGCCCCGGGGCCGACCTGCAGACCCTCGCGAGGGGTATCAACGTGGTCGGCCTGGAATCGCAGAGCAGCGACATCATAAGGCTTCACGCGAAACTGTTCAAAAAACACGGGATCACGACAATAAGGAATTTCGATGCACTCAACGATGTCGACAATCTCGATTTCTCCGGCCGCTGCATCGTCGAGGAGGGCCTCAGGCACGAGATATGTGTATCCCTGATGGGGCTGCCGCCCGGATTGACGGGCGCCCACACCCCCGAGTTTTACATGAAGGTCCTCAGGGATATCCTCGATGCGGGGATCCCCTTTGACTCGCTCTGTTTCAAGGACGCCTCCGGCACCGCGACGCCGCGGAACGTATACGAGACTGTCAGAAAGGCCAGGACCGTTCTCCCCGAGGGGACGCCCCTGCGGTTCCACACACACGAGACTGCCGGAACTAGCATCGCCTGTTACCTGGCCGCGATCGAGGGAGGCGCAGACGCGATCGACCTCTCTCTCGCCCCGGTCTCCGGCGGGACATGCCAGCCCGATGTCGTCGCGATGTGGCAGGCGCTGCGGGATTCGGACTACACCCTCGATGTCGATATCCACAAGGTGCTCGAGGCCGAGAGGGTCTTCAAGGACTGCATGAAAGAGTACTTCCTCCCTCCAGAGGCGAGAAGGGTCGAGCCGGTGATCCCGTTTTCGCCGATGCCGGGCGGCGCCTTCACTGCGAACACACAGATGATGAGGGACAACGACGTGCTCGACAGATTCCCCGAGGTGATCACCGCGATGGAAGAGGTCGTGGCCCGGGGCGGCTTCGGCACCTCCGTCACCCCGGTCTCCCAGTTTTACTTCCAACAGGCCTTCGACAACGTGATGTTCGGCCCGTGGAAGAAGATAGCGGAGGGGTACGGCAAGATGGTGCTCGGTTATTTCGGCAGAACACCGGTACCACCCGACCCGGAGATCGTGCGGCTTGCGGTCGAGCAGCTTGGGCTGGA
The DNA here is from genome assembly GCA_963836185.1 of Candidatus Krumholzibacteriia bacterium. Lineage (GTDB taxonomy): Bacteria > Krumholzibacteriota > Krumholzibacteriia > Krumholzibacteriales > Krumholzibacteriaceae > JAUWCL01. The sequence goes on along the minus strand of CAWIIQ010000001.1, from coordinate 324,848 downwards.
GCCGACAACCAGGAGCCCCCGGCTGATCAACGATGAAGATCCCGAAAAAGGGGTCGCCGCCGCTGAAAAGATGCTCGGTGCGGCCGGACTGCCCGTGTCGGACGAAAACATATTTATCGCGGCGACCTGCGAGGAAAAGGGCATCGCTTTCCTGAAAGGTGAGGCCCGGGAGAACATAAGGAAGATCCAAACGAAGAAGGACCGCAGCTACACCGTGACCGTCGACGGGGACGACTACTCGGTCACACTGGATGGCGATAAGGCACTTGTGGACGGAAAGCCGTACTCGATAGGCGTGAAGGAAGGAGCGGGGAAAACAGGAAGAGCGGGCGCAGGCCCCTCCGGCCGCTCGATGCCAGAGCCTTCTTCCGCTGCTGCCGAATCGCCATCGCACAGCAGTGCCGGGACAATCTCGGTGCCTTCCCCGATACCGGGCATCATCATAAAGATAAACGTCGAGATGGGCGACAGCGTCATATACGGAGAGATACTGGCGATCGTCGAGGTCATGAAGATGGAGACCGAGATAAAGTCGCCCGCCAACGGGATCGTATCGTCGATAGAAGTATCCCGGGGCGACCACCTGGCGACCGGGCAGACAATCATGAGGTTGAGCGAATGAGCGTTCACAGACAGGGGACGACGGCATGATCTACCTGGACTCTTTTCATCAGCTGTGGACCTCGACCGGCATTGCGAACTTCACCTGGGGCCAGGCTGCGATGATACTGATCAGCCTCGTGCTGATCTATCTCGCGATGTACCGAAAATTCGAGCCCCTTCTCCTCCTTCCGATCGGCTTCGGAGGGATCCTTTCGAACATACCGGCCGCCGGCATCGCAGAAGCCGGAGGTTTTCTCGGGATGATATATTCCTTCGGTATCACTACCGGAGTCTTCCCCCTGCTCATATTCATGGGGGTCGGCGCAATGACCGATTTCGGCCCTCTGCTCGCCAATCCGAAGACGGCCCTCCTCGGAGCAGCCGCGCAGTTCGGAATCTTCACCTCCCTTCTCGGAGCGATCGCGCTGAACCAGCACCTCGGCCTCAACTTCAGCATGGAGGATGCCGCCTCCATAGCTATCATCGGAGGGGCCGACGGACCGACGGCCATCTTCCTGTCATCACGTCTCTCTCCGCATCTTCTCGGATCGATAGCGGTCGCGGCCTATTCATACATGGCGCTGGTCCCGGTCATACAACCTCCGATCATGCGCCTTCTCACATCGAAAAAAGAGCGATCGATCGAGATGAAACAGCTTCGCCCCGTCAGCCAGCGGGAGAAGATCGTGTTCCCCCTCGTCACCCTTGGGATCTGCATCCTGCTCATTCCGGCAGCGACACCGCTTATCGGATCGCTTATGTTCGGCAACCTGGCCCGGGAATCGAAGGTCATCAACCGCCTGTCCAAGACGATGCAGGGTTCGCTGATCAACATCGTAACAATACTCCTCGGCCTCGCGATCGGCACGAAGCTCGCGGCGGACAAGTTCCTCAATATCGAGACGATCGGGATACTGTTCCTCGGATTGTTCGCCTTTTCCGTCGGAACGGCTTCGGGAGTCCTGCTCGGCAAGTTGATGAACCGGATCTCCAGGGAGCCGATAAATCCCCTGATCGGTGCCGCAGGAGTTTCGGCCGTCCCCATGGCGGCCCGCGTCGTCAACAAGGTGGGGCTCGAATCGAGACCGGACAGCTTCCTGCTCATGCACGCGATGGGTCCGAACGTCGCCGGAGTCATCGGCTCCGCCGTAGCGGCCGGAGTGCTTCTTTCGATTTTCTCCAGATAACAGACTCAATCACCATGCGGCTGGACCTCGATTGAGCTCTACCCTAAACAACCGGCCGAGGATCACCTCAATAGGATCATCTTCCTGGTCAACTCATCTTTCCCGGCCCGCAGCGCGTAGAAATAGACGCCGCTGCCGACCGAGCTGCCCTTTCCATCGGCCCCGTTCCATGTGACTGCGTGATCCCCTGCTGCCTGTGTCCCGCTGGCGAGGCTTACGATATGCCTTCCCGCCACATCGTAGACATCGAGCGAGACGGCGCACATCTCGGGCAGATGATAGAAGATCGTGGTCGACGGATTGAACGGGTTCGGCACATTCTGGCGCAGGGTCAGCGGAAGCTCGGGTGTCGATATAACGCCTGTCTCGAACAGAATCACATCCCCTCCGTCTTCACTCATTGTGACTCTGTACCGGTATGAATCCCCATGCCTGAATCCCGTATCCGTCACCTTGAAGTCAAGCCAGTCGCGCCGGATTATGTCCGGAGGAAGTTCAACGAATTCTTCCGTGCCTTCCGCTCCGCGCATTACCTTGAAGGCTGGAACTTCGTCCGTCTCGGCAATCGACCACGTGAGCTCGATCGCTCCCTGCCTGTACCCGGCGTCCCACTGCTCGAGCAGTGTGGCAAGCGGCGAGTCGATAAAGAGATATATGCTGTCTCCGGCAATCGCGCTCTCGGAGGGATCGCCGTAGAGGCAGTTGGTGATCCCAAGTTCCCCCGATCCGTAGAGCGGAACCACGCTGATGAACTCCTCTCCCTCTGCGACGGAGATGCAGTCGATGCGGTGCGTCCAGACCCAGCCTTCCTGGCAGCCGTCCAGGCTTACAACGCTTCCGAGATCGATCGGAAATCCTGTCGCGACTGCAACTGCCGCGTCATTCACGGTGACAGCCGTCACGTCATAGAGATAAGGATCCCGGATAGCGTACCTGACCTCCGACATCCCGTTCTCGCCTCCCCTGCACCACACATAGTAGCTGAAGGTCTTGTAAGGGCCGGTGACATTCAACGCGCCTTCCGACCGCTGGTCGTCCACATAGAGTCCGATCATGGCGCCTGCAGCGCCGCCTCCCGCCGTGAAGCTCCAACTCGAATCGGGAAGGTAATTGCCGGCATAGTCATTGAGACCTGTGATCCGCATCTCGTACTCTCCGGCAGCCAGGGACCCGGCAAGCCGAAGTATGACGAACCGGCCGAGATATTCGACGGACTCGACCTCGATCACCGGCTCAGGGTGATCGACCTGGCCGACAGAGTACCGCCCGGGGTTGGTCGCACTGTAGCTCGCCAGCGCCTCGCCGAAGGTCAGGTAGATGTCCCTCTCCGGGAGGACACGTATGGAGAGCAGTTCAGGCGGATAAATGTCCTGAAATCTCAGATCGACAGAGCTTTCCGGCTGCATGACGTTGCCGGCCGTGTCCTCGATATTGCGTCCGGTGATCGTGTACCAGGACTGGTAACACGTAAGCATCTCCCTTTCTTCACCCGCGGCGAGTGAATCGATGCCGGCCGGTATTGAACTCGGGCTCCAGGAACGATAGGAAAGCGCTTCAGCAGTATTGATCAATACATACGCGCCAAAGCACTGGATATTGTCCACGGCGATCCTTGAATCGGGATCGTCCATCCGGCAGATGGTATAATTGTCCGGGACAATCGAAGAGGTCGGGGCGACGATCTCGTCGAACATCAACTTTATCTGCCTGTCCGAACGATAGTAGGCCGCCTTGAATTCCGGGAGGTACTGGTCGACATACAATAGCCCTGTCTCGCTTCCCGGCTCGATGCTGTTACCGTAAATATCCCGAACGTCGCTGATGACAATGGTGAAATATATGTTATCGAGCAGTCCCTTCTCCAGTGTGAGCTGCACTGAGGATCCGTCGGCGAGAAGCCGCGAATCATCGACGCGCCTTCTGGTCATGGGGTCCACTGCCTGGTAGAGATAGTAGTTCGAATCGATTTCAGCTGACGCCCTTTCCAGCTGCTTGTCGAAATGCACTATCACATCGTTGTTCCCCGTGGCCTCGGCAAAGACTGCGCGCGGGGGGTCGTCGGTTCCCCCGATGAAGGAAAACTCCTCCTGCACAGGAACTATCGGATTCCCGGCGAGATCCATGATGCCGGCGATGCCAAGGATGTAAGGCAGGCCCACCACCGCGTGATCGACCAGCACGAGAGTGACTACCTTTCCCTCACCTGCTTGTCCGATCGAATCTATCGCCAGCGTCACCAGATGATCCCTGGAGTCCGTTATCGTGATGTTGCCCGGTCCCGCCACGGAGGCAGGTTCGAGGGGTTCCGAGAATGTCAGGGTGACCACACTGTCACCCGATGTCACAAGACCGGCAAGCTCCGGCGGCGCGTCGTCCGCAGCCAGGAATTCGTAAAGTGTATCCGGGTCAGTCTGGTTACCCGACAGATCGCTCACACCCGAGACGCGCAGCAGATAGGCGGTCCCGGGAATCATAAGCTGCATCGGCTTTAGCGATACGGCCCTCAGATCGCCTCTGATACGGGCCTCTTCGACATCGAGGGCATTCGCGGTGTCACCGGCAATAAATAATGTGTAGCTCGCGGCGTCCTCCGCTCCTACCGTTGCAAGTGCCTCGTTGAAGGTTACAAGAATCTCGAGCATGTGCACTACGGACACATCCGTAACATAGGGCAGTTCGTCATCATCCATAAAAAACTCTGCCATTTGCGTTATGGATAGCACGTTGCCGTACATGTCGAATATGCCGATCACATCAACCCTGTATGTTCTGCCAGGCTCGAGTGACCCGCCAAGTCGAAGGATCACTATGCTCCCGTCTTCTGACCTTTCCGCTGTGATGACTGGAACGGCCATGGAAGCGGACCCGGCGAGGCAGACCCTGTAGTTGCCGGCATCGGCGGCTGATTCCGGGTGCAGGACCTCACTGAACTCCAGCCGAACGGTCTGAACCGACAGTGGCTCTGCGCCGGTCAATACCGGCGGAATGTCGTCGCTGAATGAGATGTCGATCGTTATCGGCACGATGACATTGAGGGCAGCGTCCATTACATTGACGATATGCAGAGTGTACATCTCCTGTGGTACAGGCATTTCGGCGGTTTCGACTCTCACAGACCTGTCGCCCTGGATCGTAACGGTCCCTGTCGCCAGTACGGCGGAAGGATCACCGGACCTGTAAAATGAGTATAGATCGGGATCGACTAGCGACTGGGGATCCATCGCCTCATCGAAGGTCAGGATCACCGCGTTCTCATTTTCAACCAGGTAATCTTCAAGCTCCGGCTGCACCGCGTCGCGTCCGTAGAAGACGTATGATGTATCGGGGTCTATACCGTTTCTCGCCAGATCGCTGATCCCGGAAACACACAGTTCGTAGAAGATATTGTCGGAGAAAGACGGATAGACGCCCAGGGTGATCGTGCCGGCAGCGTAGCTCTGATCCGCCGATACGACATTCATCCTTGCTGCCGTATCACCCTCTTCGAAGATCACATAATTGGCGAGGTCGCCCACAGTCGCATTATAGAGAGGTTCGTTGAACTCGACCCTCAGCAGGCCGGGGCTCTTCACGGCGACTCCAGTCACCACGGGAGGCACTCTCTCGACATGAGTGAAATGCCGGCCCTGCTCCGCCTGCATGATATTGCCGTGCCGGTCGGCAAGACTGTTGGCGAACACGGTGTATCTTCCGTTCAAGACCATCTCCACTCCCAGGTGGAGACGTACCAACGATGCGCCGGACATCAGTTCGATGGAGTCGACCGGCAGGAGGACGGAAGGAGTGTTATCGGCATACAGCCTGTAGGCAGCTGCGTTTGTCGCCGCATCAGCGTCCAGTTCCTCGCTGAAACCAAGCTCGACAGTCATTCCACCGACAGAGACCGCCGAAAGAAATAGCGGCGGAATCGTATCGGGATATGAAAACTCGAAGGTATCCGGCACGATCATGTTCAGGGAACTGTCCATCGCTCCATTTACGGCGAGAGAATAGAGTGTCTCGCTCTCGAGCCCTTCTGCAAGATGGAGGATGACCGATGAATCATTGGAGGCCGTAGCTGCCTCTATCGTGATGCCGGAGTCCGGGTCTCCGGCCCTGAAGATCGCGTAGTTCCCGATGGAGGCTGAAGAGACAGGGTCCATCGCCTCGTTATAGACGATCCTCAGATAACTTTCCGCGTCCACAAAGACACCGCTCAGAAGAGGTGGAACATCGTCGATAGACATGAAGCTCTTCGAGCCGGCAGCAAGTATATTTCCCGAGAGGTCCTGGATCCCGCCCGCGGTTACTTCATGAACGACTCCACGCTCCATGGGCCTGCTGAGACGCAGGACGGCCGTGACGCCGTCAGCCTGAAGCTGCGCCGAGTCGACAGGCACCGTCTCGCCCGTGAGCAGAGACACCACGCTGTAATTACCGGAGTCGGAGGCCGAAGCAGGCGCTACCTGCTCATTGAATACGACCACCACGGTCGAGTCGTCGGCCGCCCGGGCGCTTTGAATCCACGGAGGAATCATGTCGGTCTCGTTGAAGACCACGGTCGTACCCGAGGGGATCGCATTACCGGCCATGTCGCGCAGTCCGGACAGCCTGAGTTCGCAGGCCTCGCTGTCGAGGGGAGATCCGAAACGTATCCAGATATGGTCGTCGTCCCCGCTTAGTCCAGCATCGAGTACAGGAAGGATCTCCGAGCTGTCGCTCTGTTTATATATCAGGTAATTCAAACGATTAACTGCATCTGGAAGAAAGATCCGCTCACTCATCCGCAGCTGGATCTCCGTTTCGGAAAGAATAGCGACATCCGTCACGGATGGAGGTTCTTCGTCCGGCATACATACCTGATTGATGCAGACATCAGGATAGACGAACGCCGGCTCGATGTCCCTGTCGAAGAGACAGTTGGCTACCTGGTGGTAACCGGCATCCGGATGCCTGACGATCCTTATTCCCGCCTGCTCCGAAGTCATGCTGAGAAAGGTTATCGTGTGCATCAGGGTCCAGTCTTCCCTGCAGTCATCCATGCATGAGCTCAGGCCGGTCTCGAAGCTCCCGAGTTCCAACGCGACATCGGGATTCGCCTGATACCCGGATATTGTAAGGCCCGGATCGTGCTCCAGTGCGAATTCCGTGCAGGTCATGCCGTTATCTCCTGGCTGGACAAAGAGATAGACGGTAAATTGTTCGTATTGATCGACGAATGTAACAGACGTATTGCCCGACGCGTCGGTGTACAGACCCATCGTGGAGTAGCCACCGGTCTGGGCAGAGAGTGAAAATGGGATTGAAAGAAGACCAAACAATACGAGAAGAACGACAGATTTTCTCATGGCAGGACCCCTCCTGAAGCGTTTACATACCTACCTCCCTTCTGATGCTTTTATCTGCGTTGTGTGCCTGGCCGGTATGCGGATCAAGGTTGCTTGTTATCTACAGGTCACACTCCAGCCCGTGCTGTAACAGCTGTTTCAAATTACCTCCAAAGTCAGGCCGATACCGGCCGACAGTCGTGAAGCTATTTAAAGGATAATCCGTAAATAGATATCCCCCCTCCCGGGCAGCAGGAAGTATCATGCCAATCCTACACATCTAATTTACACTTCATTTTAACCTGTTGATTCGTAAGGCGTGTTTTCGAACACCAATCCCGATCCGAATTTCGAGGCGGATATTTTTTGAGGATAATCCCCCACTTTATCGAAACACTTAGGGTACTTTTCCATGATGCATGCAGCCGCACCTCATCGATGTTGACGAAAAGTCCCTGTGCATTTAGGATTATCGACAAATTCACGGGAGGATGAACGTCATAGCAGACAAGCAGCCAGAACTGAACCACAGCAGGCCGAAACTGTTTACGGGGGGGCTGCTTACTGTCAGGCTTGTCCTGGGACTGCTCATAATCCTTCACGGCCTGCCCTTTCTGTTCAAGGACCTTCATCCATGGGGGCTGGACCAGTGGCAGTACATCCCGGAATGGCTGGCACGGACACTTCTCGTAGCGGGCATCCTTCTGCTGCAGGTCCCGGTCAGCAGGATCCTCGCGCGGCCGGCCGAGTGGATCGATGGATTCGCGACGAAAGAGAGGCCGTGGGGAAGAGCGGCCCTGCTGTCCCTCGTCTGTCTAGCATCCGCCGCCGCGATCTTCTGGAGATTCAGTAACGCCACACACTTCCTCGGCGACGGTTTCCTCTGGGCCAACCATCTTATGGGTGACATCGTATTCCGCGAACCGGTGTCGACCTGGCTGTATAGGGGCATCTATCGCGGGCTGAATGACGCGCGGATCTTCGGCGAGATCAATCCCGTCATGTCATCGGCGATAACGAGCATCCTCGCGGGACTGGTCTTTATCGTCTTCGCCCACAAGACTGCCAAGCTCCTCGCGGAGAAGCGAGGGGATTATATCCTGCTGATCGCATCCCTGTTCTCCTGCGGAACGATCATGCTCTTCTTCGGATACGTCGAGACATACCCGCCTTTAGCGGCGGGCGTGATGGCATTCATCTTTTTCGCGCTCAGGTGGATGCGGCGCGGCGGATCGATCATTGCGGCTGTAATGGCTTTCCTCGCAACTGTCATCCTGCACCTCTCGGCCATCGCGCTTCTGCCCGGGCTGCTGATCCTGCTGCATTACCACGCTGGTAAGGATATCGACAGAAAGCAGTTGAAGATTTTCCTCATCGCAGTCATCGCGGCGGGATTCGGCGCTCTCTGGGCACTTCAGGCAACGGGAGCGTTCGGCGGATTCTTCAGCGAGCATTTCCTCCCCCTGTTCGGCTCGCATTCGAATCAGGACGTCGCATATCCGATCTTCTCGCTGCGCGCGTTATTTGACAATGTCAATGAGCTCCTCCTGATCGTTCCGCTTGCGGTCCTGCTGCCTGTCCTGCTTGTCAGGGGCCACAAAGGAGGATCCCGCGAGCGCATCTTTCTGGCGACCTGCGCCCTTTTCTATTTCCTCGCTTTCATCGCCTTCAACAAGATCATCGGGACGAGCAGGGACTGGGACCTCTTCTCTCCACTCGCGATCCCGATGGTCCTGTGGATCGCGATCCTGATCCGGGACGTATTCCCGAAAAGGCGCGGTGAATTCACCATCCTGATCGCTGCGGTCATCATCACGCATACGGCGCCATGGATCATCCTCAACTCCGACCTCGTCAAATCTGAGGAACGGTTCGTCGACATGTGCGACAACGGTTACTGGAGCAACCGGGCGAAAGGTTACGGGCACAGCACTCTCGGCCAGTATTACCGTCACCACGGAAAGACTCTGCAGGCGATCCAGTTCTACGGCCGGGCCGCCGTATACGATCCGGGGAACGTGAAGTACAGCTACTATGCCGGCGAGATGTATTCGGGCCTCGGCAAGCACGGCGCGGCGCTCGAACAGTACTTCAAGGTCCTCGAAAGGCAGGGCGGGCATTTTGAGGCCCTTTACAATTCAGGAGTCTCGTATCTCTATCTCGGACGACCCGCTGAAGCTGAGCCGTATTTCAAAAGGGCTCTTGAAGTCGATCCCTCTTCCGTCAAGGTGTTGCAGAACCTCGGATATATCTACCTCGTCACGGGAAGGGCACGTGAAGCGGTCGGCAGCTACCTTCAAGCCGTCGAGCTGGAACCGGCGAATCCCGTACTGCACGTCAACCTGGCGAAGGCATTTGTAGCCTTCGGCGACATCGACAGCGCGAGAAGGCATGTCGACGCGGCGCGAAGCATCGATCCCGGCCTTCCCGAGAGCCTTCTCGACGATATCAGGAAAGAGATCGTCACCACTCCGGCCGATTGATGTGGTAGACTGATCAGGCGGCAGATCACAGATTTAATTCACAGAAGGAGGAAATCATGAGATCGAGATTGATCGTATTCGCAGTAATATCAATCGTGGCCCTGTCGGCACGCGGAGTGCTGGCCCACTGCGAGGTCCCGTGCGGGATTTACGGGGACGAGACAAGGATCGCTCTGCTTCGCGAACATATCATTACTGTCGAGAAATCGATGAAGATGATCCGCACGCTGAGCGCCGAAGACGAAGTGAACTATAACCAGCTAATCAGATGGGTCAACAACAAGGAAAAGCACGCCGAAGAGATCCAGCATATCGTCTACCAGTACTTCATGACGCAGAGGATCAAGCCTGCCACCGGCCCGGGCGCCGAATACGACGAGTACATCGCGAAGATCACACTGCTTCACGAGCTCCTTATCAAGGCGATGAAGTCGAAGCAGACACTCGAGCAGGAACAGATCGATGAGATGCGGGCGCTCGTCGACAAGTTCGAAGGACTCTATTTCAAGAAGGAATAGCGCCGTGATCCCGCCATGACAGGATATTTACCGCCACCGGTGGCGGTGGAAAATCTACCACTTTTTAAGATGCGACAGCCGTTTCAAAAGGCCACTCCCGGCGCCGGGAGTGGCTTTCGTATTTCCTGACTGAGACAGTATATTTGCGAATCATTCGGAATATGATACACTCGCATAGCTAACGGGGACTTTTAACTGCTCAAGAAACATATCACAGGGGGGTCTTGATGTTCAGGCGAAGCTTGTCACTGATTGCTCTTTTCGTCGTCATCTCCATATGCATACCGGCTTCTTTGCGAGCCGAGTGGTTCGAGAACGGCACACCCGTCTGCACTGCTATCGGCTACCAGGCCCAGGAGGTCGCCGTGACGGACGGCGGGGGCGGCGCCTTCATCGTATGGACCGATGGAAGGCAATTTCCCTGGGTCATGATCACCGCGCAGCGTATCGATGAGGGCGGTTTCCCCGCGTGGGACCCCGACGGAATACAGGTCTGCGCAGTCGATACGATCCAGCTGCAGCCTGTAGCGGCATACGCCGGTGACGGCACCGTCATGATCGCCTGGATCTCGCAGGACGGCCCGGTCTACACAGTCTCCGCACAGAAGATCGACAGAGATGGAAACCTGCTGTGGACCCTGGACGGAATCCAGATCACCTCACTTTCGGGAGTGCTGGATAATATCAGGATCTGCCCCGATCATGCTGGAGGCGCCGTCTTCGCGTGGCTCGACAGCCGGGGAGGCGGTTACCAGGTCTACGCCCAGAGGCTGGACGCCGAAGGTACGGCTCTCTGGACAGACGGCGGCCATCAGATAACCTCGTCACCCGTTCTCAAGTCAGAATTGCAGATCGCTTCGGACGGCTATGGAGGCGCTTTTCTAACGTGGGTGGATTACACCAATGAAGATATCTACGCAGAATGGGTACAGCTTGGCGGCTATATCGCATGGGGCGGCACCAACGGCGTACCCGTCTGTGGAGAGATCAACAGCCAGGAATACCCGTCGATAATCGCCGATGGAGCCGGCGGCGCCATCGTATGCTGGGACGATTTCCGATCGGATCCGTTCGGCGACATCTACGCGCAGAAGCTTGAACCCGGGTTCGGCTCTCCGATGTGGTCATCCGGAGTTCCCGTATGCACGGACCCGGGCGCTCAGGGCAGCGTGGCAATAGTCAGTGACGGAGCTGCGGGTGCTATCCTCGTATGGCTCGACGGCCGAAACAGCGACTACGACATATATACCCAGAAACTGAACGGTGTCGGAACACCGCAGTGGACCGGTGACGGGATCCCTGTCTGCGCCGCCGAGGGACTCAAGTACTTTCCTGTCGCCGAATCTGATGGAAACGGAGGGGCGATCATCTCCTGGCAGGACAATCGCAGCGGAAGCGGCGCGGATGTTTACGCGACCCGGATAGACTTGAACGCCAATATCCTCTGGCCCGAGAGCGGTCTTCCCGTCTGTACCAGCCCGTTCGACCAGATCGTCTCATCGATCGCGGTCGATGACATGGGCAATGCTATCTTCGTATGGAACGATGACCGCAACCTCTTTGACGGCGACATATACGCACAGCGGATCGACCGGTTCGGCAAGTGGGGATTTCCCGCTCCGCACATCGCCTCGGTCCGGGATGTCCCCGGCGACGAGGGCGGACAGGTCAACATCTCGTGGAACGCCAGCAGGCTGGACGTATTCCCGAACAGCGAGATCTTCTACTACACGATCTGGCGATCGATCGACGAGGAACTGGCGATGGCCATGCTGAACGATGGTGCGGCGATGCTCGACGGCAGTTCGGCATTGCGTGTAGCCGACGATGAGCTGGAATCAGATCCCTCCTCCCCGCTACTAAGGCGCACGCTGGAAGCGGGTGAGCCATATTACTGGACGGAGATCGCAACGGTGTACTCTTCGGATATCACCGACTTCTACGCCGAGCTCGTCCCCACACTGTTCGACTCATCTTCAGCAGGGTTCGAACGCCACTACTTCCAGGTCGTCGCTCATGGATACGAATCAACGCACTACTGGATATCCGCTCCTGACAGCGGGTACTCGGTCGACAACCTCGCACCCGACACTCCCCTGGGACTGGCCGGTGAGCAGTTCTTCACGCCTGTAGGAATGCGTCTGACATGGGAGCCGAACAGCGAGAGCGATCTTGCCGGATACAATGTCTACCGTGGCACGAGCAGCGGATTCACGCCGGGGCCGGGGAATCTCGTCGTGTCGACCGACGAAGAAGAGATTTTCGACAGCGAATGGTCGTGGGAGGCCGGGTACTGGTACAAGGTATCGGCGATCGATATCAACGGGAACGAGAGCCAGTTCGCCGTGCTCGCGCCGGACGTGATCACTGGCGACGACCCGATGCCTGTCCCGGAAGTGACATTCCTCGCACAGAACTATCCCAACCCGTTCAACCCGGTCACGACCATCGGGTTCGGGTTAAAAGAGTCCGGACATGTGTCACTCCGGATATATGACGCTGCCGGACGACTCGTAACTACTCTCGTTGATGAATCAAGATCCGCAGGCAGATATTCCACTGAGTGGAACGGCAAAAGCGCTGACGGATCATCCGCAGCGAGCGGCGTCTATTTCTACAGGCTTATATCGAAAGAGTTCGAGGAGACCAGGAAGATGATCCTGCTCCGTTGAACCTTAAAACGTCGTCACAACTTCAAACAGTCTTAATACGACCGCGTGCATGTCGTAGTCCCGCAATTCGTTTAACTGCTTGATGTTTCACCCGCTCCTGTGGTATAATGCGTCCCGTAAGCGGCGGATAAAGATGAGGGGTACTTCTGCACGACATCATAATCAGGCATCACGAGGTGCCTCGCTTCATATCCGCTTTATGGATTCCCCTGTTTCGTGGATTTCCATACCGTGGCGGCACGGAATTCACGACCTTTGCCGGAAGGAGCGATGATGTTCTCCAGGGTCTTCGCATCGATCACTTTACTTTTACTTTTCTCGGTTCTTCTTACGACAGGCGCAGCTGCTCAGTGGATCGAGGACGGCAACCCCGTCTCGACCGCATCAGGTACCCAGTCTATGCCTCTCGTCATCAACGACGGGGAGGGCGGGGCGTTCGTCGTCTGGACTGACTCGAATCTCGGCGAGATATTCGCCCAGCGCCTCAACGGATACGGCCAGGAGATGTGGACCCCGGGAGGTATCCAGATCACACCTTCCGGCAGCAACCAGACGTGGCCGGTGATAGAACAGGACGGCGAGGGCGGCCTGATCGTCGCCTGGCAGGACAGCCGCGGAAGCGACACTGACATATACGCGCAGCGTCTCGACGCCGACGGGAACGAACTGTGGACGGCGTGGGGAGTCGCGGTGACTACAGCGACAGGCACCCAGGGAGACGCGGAAATCGCCTGCGACGGGTCCGGAGGCGCCGTTATAGTCTGGGAAAGCTATGCCGGCGTCATGGGCGCGACATACGACATATACGCCCAGCGCATCGACGCCGGCGGCACCGCACTCTGGACGGCCAACGGAGAGCCGGTCTGCACTGAATCGGCATACAACCAGATCGACCCGGATGTGACCGTGGACGTCCTGAGCAACTACGTATATTTTGCATGGGCGGACTACAGGGGCAGCGGGACCTATTCCGACATCTACGGGCACCGATACTCGTTGTCCGGCTCACGGGGATGGCCCGTCAACGGAATAGTCCTCAATAACGCCACTGACTCCCAGAGAAACGTCCAGCTGATCATGGACAGAAATTACCGGTTCATTGCCTGCTGGCGGGATGGCCGCAACATGAGCCATTACTCGATATACGCGCAGTCGTTCGACGTCAGCGGCAACGAGGGATGGACCGCCGGAGGCGTCGTGCTCTATGGCGCCAACGCGGACTCTGCAGAAGACCTGGATGTCTGCGCCGATCCACAGGGTGGCTTCATGGTTGTCTGGGAGGACGGCCGGAGCGGGACGAATAAAGCTTACGCTCAGAAGGTAGAGATGAATGGCACCGTGGCGTGGACCGCCGACGGCGTCCTCCTGTGCGGCACATCGGCAGGCTGCTACAACCCGGCGGTTGCCACGGACGGCGATGGCGGCGCAATCACGGCCTGGCAAGACGGGCGGTACGACGGCGATATCTTTATGCAGCGCGTCGACGCCTCCGGCTCCCTCCTCTGGGGGACGGACGGGGTGAAGCTCACTGAAGCTACGAAACTTCAGAGCGAAATAGACATCACACATGACGGCCGCGGAGGCGCGATCGCGGCGTGGAAAGACTACCGCAACTCTAATTACGACGTATACGCCGGCCGGATGGACAGGACCGGCAACTGGGGATTCCCCGCGCCCGAGATAACCTCGATCATCGACATACCGGGTGACCAGGGAGGCGGCGTCAGTGTAGCGTGGGACGCGAGCTATCTCGACGCGTGGCCCGGATATGCGATCTCCGAGTACTCGGTCTGGCGGGCGATAGACCAGCCTGCCGCGATGATGTTCGAGACAAACGGCGCGACCGTGCTGACCAGCGCCGGTGACCTCGATTCCAGGCTCGGCACAGATGTAATCCGCCGCGGGATGCTTGCAGGCGAGCCCTACTACTGGCAGCTCGTCTCGTACGATGAGGCATACGCGCAGGAAAATTACGCAGATGTCATCTCGACACTCTTCGATTCTACCGGTGTGCACAGCGCCTGGCACTACTTCCAGGTGATAGCGCACACCGGTGACCGCACGGTCTTCTGGGAATCGCTCCCCGACAGCGGATACTCTGTCGACAACCTCGCCCCCGCCGCTCCGCTCGGACTCGCGGGCGAGCAGCTCTTCACGCCGAACGGCCTGCAGCTGACGTGGGATCCGAACAGCGAGGCTGACCTCGCAGGATACAAGATCTACCGAGGGACGAGCGAGACGTTCGAGCCGGGCCCGGGGAACTTCGTGGCCTCGACCCCCGATACCTTCTCTGTCGATGGTTACTGGTCGTGGGATGCCGGGTACTGGTACAAGATCGCGGCGGTCGACATACACGGCAACGAAAGCATCTTCTCCGTCATCGGGCCGGACATGGTCACCGGCGACGATCCGATGCCGCTGCCCGACGCTACATTCCTTGCGCAGAACTTCCCCAACCCGTTCAACCCAGTTACGACCATCGGGTTCGGATTAAAAGTGTCCGGGCATGTATCGCTCCGGATATATGACGCTGCCGGACGACTCGTAACTACTCTTATCGATGAATCAAGATCCGCAGGTAGATATACCACTGAGTGGAAAGGCAAAAGCGCTGACGGATCTTCCGCAGCGAGCGGAGTCTATTTCTACATGTTGAATGCTGGAGAGTTCAAGGAGACAAAGAAGATGATCCTGCTGAGATAAGATCTTCAGATATTGTCGAAGAGCGAGCTCTTGATAGAAAGGGCCGGGTTTATCCCGGCCCTTGTTCTTTTCATATTCCGATCCGCGGCCTGGAACTCACCTCAGCAGCACCATCTTGCGCGTCTGCACAAAGTCGCCTGCCGCGAGCTTGTAGAAGTAGACCCCGCTCGCCGCCTGCCTGCCCGCATGGTCCTTGCCGTCCCAGGTCACCGTCCTGAACCCCGCATCCTGTTTTCCGTCGACCAGCACCGCCACTACACGGCCGAGCACATCGTAGACCGACAGGTTCACGATCTCATCCCGGCTGAGGTAATACCTTATCTGGGTCGCGGGGTTGAAGGGATTCGGGTAATTCTGGTAGAGGGCAGTGGCCGCAGGAAGTTCTTCGACCTCGTCATCGACCAGGGCCTCCGAATCGGAGAATCCCCAGACGGAAAATTCAGTGACCCCGGTGCAGAAAACCTCGTTCGCATCTTCGCCGACGATCCCTTCCGCCATCTGCCAGTGGTGATCGCCAACATCGTATCTGTACGGATGAAGGGCCCATTCCTCGGCGAGCCCCGAAGCGTCGAACTCCGACTGGTCGTAGAAAAGGGTCATATCGACCTCGAATGTCGCCGACACGGGATACGGCGTGATCACGTAGTATCTCTCGACCCAGTCGGTCCAGGTAAGGATATACGGAGGAATCTGACCCGGGTGCACGCAGATATTGACGCTGTCCAGGGTCTCGGAGACGAAGTTCAGGACAGCGATCGTATCATCCCCGGCGACAAATGGAATATCGACACCTGTCGCGGTTATCGGCATCGTGACGCATGATGCGTTGATGTTAAGAAGGACCGATACCGTGCTCCCGAGAAGATTCGAAACGGCGAGGTCCATCGTGCCGTTATTGTCGAGATCGGCAGAGAAGAGGCCGAAAGCCCCGTTGCCCGCGCCGTACGTTCCCCCGGGTGAAAATACGGCAGCCCCGTTGTTTATCAGGATGGAGACGTTATTGTCATCATAATTCGCCGTCGCCATGTCCATGTCCCCGTCAGCGTCGAAATCGGCAGCGAAGATCTCCACCGGTCCCTCACCTGTAGCATATAACGCCTCGTCGGTGAAATAGCCGTTCCCGCCTCCCCTTAAATACGAGATGTTGTCGTCGCTACGATTGGTCACAGCCATATCCATATCACCGTCGCCGTCAAAATCGGCGGCGCACATATACCCCGGACTATCGCCTGTAGGAACGGACGAACCGACCGAAAGGGCGCCGTATCCGCCGTTGATCATAAGGACGACCTCATCGAGGTTGACATGGACCGCCGCAACGTCGAGGTCCCCGTCGTTGTCGCAATCGAGGACGTATGCCCGCGTAACCGGGCTTCCCGTGTCATAGGCCTCATACGACGGGAAGGCGCCGGTTCCATTGTTCAGGAGTACTGCGACGTCTCCGCTGCACCCGGCGACCAGATCGATGTCCCCGTCTCCATCCATGTCGCCGCCGTGGATATTGGATGGATAGTTCGCTGAAGGATAATCCGCCTTGGCGAAGAAGCCCCCGGATCCGTTGTTCTTGAATATGGAGATGTCGTCGTCACCGCTGTTCGCGACAGCGATGTCAACGTCACCGTCATCATCGAGATCGGCGGCGAAGAGATATAGAGGGTAGCCACCTGTCGTATACGTGATCTGTGATCCATACGTGCCGTCGCCGTTGTTGAGCAGTATCGACATATAATGTGAGTTCCGGTTTGCCACGGCGAGATCGGGGTACCCGTCTCCGTTCAGGTCGGCGGCATAGACGTACCTCGGGAAGTCGCCCGTTCCGTACTCTACATCCGCATTGAATCCGGCTGAGCCGGCGTCCGCTGTGACGGTGAAGCTCCAGACATGGCTTCTCAGCGGCGCCCCGTCTGCCGATTCGATATCAGAGGTAAGAGACACAGCAACAAGTTCCCCGTCATCGAACGTTCCAGCCGGGTTAAATGTCGCGGTCCTCGACGGATTGTCGTAGCTGACACTTCCTGCGGTGAAACCGTCCGTCCTCGTACTCACTACGAACGAGGAGGAGTTAATCGAAGCTCCGTCCATATCCATGTCGAAGGTCACCGTGATATCGGCCGATGGATCGACATCGATCTCGTTCATCCCGGGCGATGTCGAGACGATCTGAGGCTGCGCCATGTTGGACAGGATATATATGTATGTGGAATACAATCCGCCGTTGGAGGTCGCCAGATCGATATCCCCGTCACCGTCAAAATCGGCGGCCGCTATATGACCCGGCGGACGGTTGGTCTGTCCCGACGCAAATTCAGTGCGCGAACTGCCGAAACCACCGGTCCCATCGTTCAGCAGCACCGTGACAGTAAACTGAACCGGATTGGCCGTCGCGACATCGAGATCGCCGTCATCGTCGAGGTCGGCGAGGACCATCGAATTCGGTTCATCATCGACGCCGTACACCGAAACCGGCTCGAATGAGCCGATTCCGCTGTTGAGCAGTACCGAAATATCATCGGTACCCCTGTTGACAGTGACGATATCGGCGTCCCCGTCGCCGTCCAGGTCCGCGGCATAAACAGCAGTCGGAGGCCTGCCGAGAAAGAATGTTCCGTTGGAAGTGAAGGATGAACCTCCATCATTCATCCATACCTCGACAAAGCTGGACGATTCGCTCAGCGTCGCGAAATCTATCTTTCCATCATTGTTGAAGTCGGCTACGCAGGGATAGTTGTGGATGGCGGCTGTTTCCTCGTACCAGTCCTGAACGAAGGAGCTGAAAAAATCGCTGTATGTCAGGACACGGACATTGTAGTCAAAAGAGAGATCATAAAAAGACTGCACTACATCCCGGTATCCATCTCCATTGAAATCGGTGAAGGCATACCCGGAATTGGTGTGGTCCGCGCCGGCAAGACCGCTCGGGGATGCAGTCGGGCTGAACGGATTGCGTACGACCGCGAACCCGAAACTCTGTCCGTTGGACCAGTTAAGCCATTCGACCATGATATCCATGTCGCCGTCCCAGTCGATATCGACCGGTATAACGTCGTCAAAGTTATCAAATTCGTCATCGGTCTCATGATTTGCGCCGGTGAAGGTCCCGCTTCCGTTATTGTCCCAGGTCGTAAGGACGTTGTAATAAGGATAGTTCCTCCTGGTCACAAGATCGATATCCAGATCATTGTCGAAGTCGGCGGCGCTGATGAACCCCGGCGCCGAACCGCTCGTAGACTGGGTCACAGCCGTCGCGAACGTACCCGACCCGCCTATCGGGCCTATCATGAAGTTCCAGACGAAGGGCTCCTGCATATAGTTGCCGCCCTCGATCTTCACTCCCGTCGTAACTGTAACGGTAACGAGTTCGCCGTACGCGAAGTCGTCGTCAGGATTGAACAGGGCCGAACTTCTCGCGCTTATCCACGAGATGGCGCCTGAATGGTACCCGGTAAAACTGCCGTATACTACGATTGTCGTTCCATTCAGGGTAGCCAGGTCCATGACATGGCTGAATGCGACCCGGATGTCCGTTGTCGCATATGCTCGAGTCCCGTTCTGATTCGGATAAACACTGTCTACAGTCGGATAGACCTGAGCCGACACAGACGTAGCCAGAGCAAGCGACAGAATCGCCAGCATGACGATACGTTTCATGAGAACCCTCCCCCTAGTTGTGAGTAGTCCATTTATTATACCAGAAGCGCACCCGTCTTTCACCAACAATGTCTGCCGGAGAGGATCTCCGGGCCTGGCGGTGGACTGATTCCTTGAAAACCAGCCCCTTCTGTGTTACTATTTCCGTCACTAGAGGACTCAGGGGAAAATTCGCTGTCTTAATATTGTAATGATTGACCGTATAGCGGTCCGTCTATTCTCGCCCGTTTATCTATGGCGGCGCCCCTGGTTCGTGTCTTGAAACAGGAGGTGTTCCCTTGTCACACCTTAAATCCGCCCCGCCATCAAAGGTGGCCGTCGGCCTGATCACCGCTGTTATTCTGATCAGCCTGCTTTCGGCCACCTCGGCATTCGCCGAACCGATCCTCATACAGAAAGGTCTGCGGACCGTCGTTGTCGAAGTGTACGGGTACGGCCCCGTCGAATTCTCGGACGTCCTGGGGCCTTGCGTGATCGACTATTCCCCTCCCTATCTCGATCCCGACGGACACGTCATGATCGACACCGAGATAATAGCGATGGACCTGGTAGACGGCAACATAGCCGTCCGCAGGAATCCCGGCCCCGCTTCACCCGGCTCTGTTCGAGGCATCACGCCCGGTATCGACTTCCCCGCCGAATCTTTCTTCGACGTGATGTACGAGATCGAGCTGCCTGAGCACTTGCCGGGTCAGCTACTGATAAATTACGAACCGATGCATTTGACGAGCATCATCGAACAGTTCCCGCCCTATTTCTCCAGGTACGAATACATGGGGCCGCCCATCCTCCTTTACAACGAAGGCGGGATCGAGGTCGCCGCTATCCTTGAATGGCATGTGGATTTTCTCCCGTACTACCCTCCTGAGGCACACATTACCTGTCCGATGGCGTATAAATCAGAGGTCGCGCTGATAAACGAAGACGGGCTGATCGAGTTCCCCGCCTCGCTCAACGGCATAGACGACGAGGATATCGAATACGCCGAGTTCGGTTACAGGCCCCTCGGGAGCCTGGACCCGTTCACGGTGTTCTACATGGACTACAGCGGCGAGGGAACAGATGCCTCCACGATCAATCCGGTCGGCGAGGGCGACGGCTGGTGCGGATACTTCGAGCCGGGCTCAGAGCCCTTCGAGGGCCAGGTCGCCGAGTGCAGGGTGGAGTTCAACGCGCCTTTTCATGGTGGATTCTTCAGGGATACCATCGTCGTATGGATCGATCCCACCCCACCGATCCCGGCCTTCACCGGCCCGGAGGATACGATCTGGGCATACAGCGTCGATTCGTTCTTCGATATCACATTCAAGCTCGATGACGAGCTCCCGGAGCCCGGATCGGCCGAGCTGCAGGTATTCACACTCACCACATCGTTCCAGAGAACCCTGACGCCCGTAGATCAGCTCGGGCTCGGGACAGACAAGGATTCGACCTCGTGCGGTCCCGCTTCAGCGGCGTCCTGCCTGAAATATTTCGCCGACAACGGATACCCCGGGTTGGACAATCCCGGCGGAGACGAGTCCAAGCCCGAGCAGAGCGGCGAAGACATCGCCAAGGAGCTCCAGGGAGCGATGGGCACGGACAAGGATACGGGCACCTCCAGCGACGGCATGGTATCCGGTATAGAGAAATACCTCGAGGGCCATGGACAGAGCGGCTGGGGAGTCAGCAGCCATCCCGTCGAGAGCGATACCGACCTCGGTGAGATGTTCCGCGAATTCGAGGCGGACAGCGAGGACGTGCTCGTGCTGCTGCAGGACACGACGACATCCGGCCCTGGAGCGGGAGATACGATCGGACACTGGGTAACGCTCGGATCGAGGGAGCAGACGACATACGGAGTAGGCGACAGCACCAAGCAGCATATCGATTTCATGGATCCCTGGGGAGGCGGAAGCACCGCCGACAACAAGTATGAAGTCGGTGAAGACGCCAACGGGAATCCTACTACCAAGGGATACGATCTCGACGGCGCCGGCGGCGACGCTGTTATCGCCGGGTACATCAAGGTATCGCCACCCGAGGGAGGAAGCAGCGGCAGCTCCGGCATCAGCCGCGCTCCCGGCGCTCCTTCGCTCGATCCTCACTGGACGCCCGTAGATGCAGGCCCGGTCCGCGGCAACGGCCTCGTTGACACCTTGCACTGGGATACGCACGGATTCATGCCCGGTCTGTACCTGATGGAGGTCATCACGACGAACCACCAGGGCATCACGTGCCGCGACCTGAGGATGGTCCTGCTGACCGATCCGACCACGGATACGGATCCCGCGACTCCGAAAGTGAAAACCGGCCTGCGGGGGACCTACCCCAACCCGTTCAACCCGGCGACGACGATCGTCTACTCGATCGAAAAGGACGGACCGGTCACCCTTGCCGTGTATGACGCAGCCGGCCGGCGGATCCGGACGCTGCTCAACGCAAAGATGACAGAAGCAGGCACTCACACGATCTCGTGGGACGGCCTCGACGACAAGGGCAGCAGCGTCTCGAGCGGGGTCTACTTCTGCAGGTTCTTGGCGGATGACACCCGCTCGTCGGCGAAGATGATCCTGTTGAGATGATCACGGCGGAAAGAAAAGGCTGAATAACCATATCGCCGGGATCCTGCTCAAGGGTCCCGGCGATTCTTTGAATTCTGTAAAGATCTGTGATATAATCCAGTTGAATACTACGGGACAAATTTCAAAAATAACTCGTTCTTCTCAAGGAGGTCCGGCTGTGAATCGGCTGTCTTTTGTCGTTTTACCCGCTCAGGGATCTCTTATATCCATCTTCTGAAGGAGGAACTGTCATGAGCAGGACATCCAGGACTCTGTTCCTTGTCATTCTCTTTTCATCACTGGTCGCCATGCCGTCGCTGCATGCATTCTGGACCGACCAGGGAACACCGGTCTGTACAGCGATCAATGACCAGAATACCCAGCAAGTGGCCCCTGACGGGGCAGCGGGAGCGTTCGCTGTCTGGTACGACGAAAGGGCCGGGGTCAACAACGATGTATATATCCAACGGATCGATGCCGGGGGAAATGCCCTGTGGACGGCTGACGGCATCATACTCAGCACAGCGAGCCTGAGCCAGAATTACCCCCAGGTCATCAGGGATGGAGTTGACGGAGCGATCGTCACATGGGAGGACACCAGGAACAGTGATATCGACATATACGCCCAGAGAATCGACGGCCAGGGTAACATGCTGTGGACCGCTGTCGGGCTTCCTGTGTGTACTATCACCGGGAACCAGAAAACGCCTTTGATCATCTCAGATACGCAGGGCGGGGCGATCATAGTATGGCATGACTGGAGAAACGGATATTACAGAGCGTATGCACAGAGGTTAAACGAATCCGGTGCACCTCAATGGACATTGAACGGCGTTCAAATATGCTCTGACCCCTCGGGACAGTTTAAAATACAGATAGGGCCTGATGGCGCTGGAGGTGCATTTATCGTCTGGGAGGACCAGCGCCCGGCATCGTACCAGGATCTCTATATTCAACGGATCGATTTCAACGGGACCATCCAGTGGGGAGCTGCCGGCGTCCCCGTATGCACGGCAAATCATAACCAGTTCTCCCCTCAGGTAATATCGGATGGAGTCGATGGAGCGATCGTCGTTTGGCATGATTATCGTTCCTATACCTATGACGTCTATGCTCAACGATTCGATGCGGCAGGCACCGTGCTCTGGGCAACTGATGGAGTCCTGGTGTCCGGAGCACCACTTCACCAGTCGATCACATATCTCGTTTCCGATGGAGCAAACGGAGCGATCGTGACATGGCAGGACTACCGAAACGGGAACAATGACGTTTATGTACAGCGGATCAATTCTTCGGGAACGTCCCTGTGGACCGCCGATGGAGTCCCCGTATGTACGGATCCAGGCACCCAGAATACCATCCAGATCATATCGGACGATGCCGGGGGAGCCATCCTGACATGGCACGATGAGAGAAACAGCGATGATGACATCTATGCTCAGCGGATCGACGCTTCGGGAACTGTTCGCTGGACCATGAACGGTGTCGCTGTATGCACGTCGGTCGGGAATCAGAAGATTCCGAAGCTGACCGGTGACGGCGGAGGCGGTGCGATAATACTGTGGGTGGATGAAAGAAACGGCAATGAAGATCTCTACATCCAGCAGATAGATGCATCCGGAAGGACCGCGAACCGGCCGCCCGCCATCCACTCAGTGACCGATGTTCCGGGTGATGAAGGCGGCCGCGTAGTCGTAGCCTGGGACGCGTCACCAGCCGATGTACTCGCACACATGATAACTGAATACACTATATGGCGAGCCATCGAACTGCCGCCCGCGCTGACTATGATCGAGAAAGGAGCGCATCTTCTCGGCAGCCCGGCTGAACTGTCCGGGCTTAATCCGGGGGAGATCGACCGCCCCGTGCTCAGATCTTCGACACTTTACGACGACGAATTCTACTGGCAGCTTGTCGGCATCGCTCCCGCCTATTACCTGGAGCAGTATTCCTACGCAGCCGAGACCCTTTTCGACTCAACCGCCGTTGCCTGGGACCTGCATTATTTCCAGGTGATAGCGCACACTGCCGATCCTTATCTCTTCTGGATATCAGATCCGGACAGTGGGTACTCGGTCGACAACCTCGCCCCACTCGCGCCGACAGGCCTGGCCGGCACAC
The DNA here is from genome assembly GCA_963836185.1 of Candidatus Krumholzibacteriia bacterium. GTDB lineage: Bacteria > Krumholzibacteriota > Krumholzibacteriia > Krumholzibacteriales > Krumholzibacteriaceae > JAUWCL01. The sequence continues at coordinate 301,064 of CAWIIQ010000001.1, read as the reverse complement.
AGTCATTTTCGCCGGAAGGAATGGCGCTGACCTGGGATCCGAACGAAGAAGAAGATGTCATCGCCTACAGCATCTACCGGGGGACCTCGAGCGATTTCGTCCCCGCACCGGGAAACTATCTTACATCGACCAAAGAAGAGGAACTGTTCGACGATGACTGGACATGGGAAGCAGGGTACTGGTACAAGATCAATGCCGTCGATATCCATGGCAACGAGGGACCTTTCGCCATGACAGGACCTTCCGATGTCACCGGCGGCGACCCGATGCCCGTGCCCGAAGCGACATTCCTCGCGCAAAACTATCCCAACCCGTTCAACCCGAACACGATTATCACGTTCGGTCTCAAAAAGAAGGGACATGTGAGGCTGAGCATTTACGATGCGGCGGGAAGACTCGTCGCGACACTTATCGACGGATCGAGGTCTGCCGGTAAGTACGCCGCCGCATGGAACGGAAAGGACCGGAACGGGACAGACACGGCCAGCGGCGTCTACTTCTACAGGCTGCGTGCGGGTGATTTCGAAGAGACGAAGAAGATGATCCTGTTGAGGTGATCGTGAAATGATCAGATGACGGGTCGACCGGCAATGCCGGCGATGAGACAAAGAAAGGCCGGGTCCCATTGCAGGTACCCGGCCATTCCACAACAACCCCGGTGCTCACCTCTTCCGCTTATCTTAGCAAGAGTATATTGCAAACCAAGTATCCCCCCCGGTTCGCACTTTGCTGGCAATACTGTATATGCATCCTTCGTTCCAAAAACAGCAAGAGTTTCACAAGATGTTAACCGATTTGTTATCAATGTATTAACTATATGGGCATCCGGCTGGAGGGGTGAAATGGTGCGCAGAATATACGCACTAATGCGCAACATCTGCGCAGTTAACGCCTGTTTACAGAGCTGTGATATATGTCAACCGGTGTTTCCGTAATCGGGCATGCCGTACGACTTGAGCTTGTTCTGAAGTGTGCGCCTGCTGATTCCGAGAGCTGCGGCGGCTATGGTACGATTGCCGTTGTACTTGTCGAGCGCCTCGATGATCGCCTGTTTTTCTAGTTCTACCATGGGCCGCACCACGATCTCCGGCTTTGCGATCCTCGCCTGCCCGAGATACGTCCTGGCATCATCGGCTTTTATCGTGCGCCCCGACATCGTAATCGCGAGCCGTTCCATCAGGTTCTTCAACTCGCGCACATTTCCCGGCCATGGATAATCGACCAGCACGTCGATCGCGTCATCGCTGATCTCCGTCAATCCGCCACGGCCGCCCCTCGTAGCGAGCTGCAGGAAGAATTTCGCGAAATCGGGGATGTCCTCACGCCTGTGGCGCAGAGGTGGGATCGTGATCGGAAATACATTGAGACGATAGTAAAGGTCCTCCCTGAAACGTTTCTCCTCGATCAGTCTTTCAAGGTTCTGATGGGTCGAAGCAAGTATCCGGGCCCGGCTGCTCTGCGGCGCCTTCGCCCCGATCCTCCTGAATGAACCATCCTCGAGGACCCTGAGGATCTTTGCCTGCAGGTTGTAATCGAGATCGCCTATCTCGTCGAGTAGAAGGGTACCGTCGCCGGCAGTCTCAAAGACCCCGGCCCTGTCTGCGATAGCGCCGGTGAAGGAACCCTTGACGTGGCCGAACATCTCGCTCTCCATCAGGTCCCTCGGAATCGCCGCGCTGTTCGCCACGACAAACGGCTTTTTCCCCCTTTTGGAGAGCCTGCATATCTTTCTGGCGACCACTTCCTTCCCCGTCCCGGTCTCTCCACGCAGAAGTACTGTCGAGTCGGAATCAGCAACCTGCCGGACAAGTTCCATGACGCTTCTCAACCCTGTCCTCTCGCCGACTATCAGGGTAAAAGGCTCATCGGCCGCGCGCCTGAGATAATCTACCTCTGTCCTGAGCTGGAAGCTCTCGATCGCCCTCTGAACGAGGACCCCGAGGCGCTTGAAATCGAGCGGCTTTGTGACGAACTCGTAGGCGCCTTCCCTCATAGCCTCGACCGCCATGTCGATCGTTCCGTGAGCGGTCATGACGAGCACCGGCATTGACGGGAATATGCCGCGCATCTCTTTCAGCCCCTCGAGCCCGCTCTGATCGGGCAGGAAAATATCGAGCAGAACAAGCTGGCAGCTCTCCCTGTCGAGTTCCTCGAAAGCCTCCCTGAGACTCGAGGCCTGGCTTACCCGGTATCCCATATCGGCGAGGCGGTCGGTTATGATCATCCGCAGACTCTCATCGTCCTCGACGACGAGTATCCGTGCCGCTCCGTTTATCCCTTTTTCAGGCATCTTGCTGACATCCGTTCCGTCATGATTTCCATGGAATCGAACTCACATATACTGCACATAGCATACCATCACGACATCAGCCGGACTGCTTTTATAACATGCTGTCAATAAGTCAGTTGTCATCCAAGGTATTTCACGTATCGCGATTTTACGGCAATCTTCCATCCACTTGCCGCGCAATTTATGCGCAGCGATTATGCCTCTATCGCAACCCGGATGTACACCTTTTTTTAGGGAAAAGCCCTGTTCAGACAGGAAGGGTGAAGGAGAAGACAGCGCCACCTGCCATGGCGCTTTTCAGCGATACTGACCCACCATGAAGTTCGACGAGCTGCTTGACGATAGCGAGGCCTAGCCCGGCACCGTGGGCACCTGCCCTTCCCGACGACCGGTAGAAGAATGGTTCGAACAGCTTCGCCGCATCCTCATCATCGATACCGGGTCCCTCATCTCTGACCGATACCCGCAGCATTCGCCGGCCGTCAGTCTCATCGACCTGGATATCATCTATCCTTATCTCGACACTCCCTCCCTCGGGCGAATGACGGATGGCGTTCGAGACGACATTGTTGAGGATCTGCCATACTCTCGTCCTGTCTCCCTGCACGATCGTCTCTTCCGCGGTGATTTTCAGCAGACCGGTCATTTCCTCCCTCTCGAGCAGGGGAGCGATTGAGCGCAGCAGGTCCTCCGCCTCGCGCCGTATATCGAGCGGCTCTATATCGAGTGTCAGCCGTCCGCTCTCGATACGGGACAGATCGAGCAGATCGGTGATCATCCTCTGAAGGTCACCGCTGCTTTTTATTATCATCTCCAGGTACCGGCGCTGGCGGTCCGTCACCGGCCCGGCGACTTCCTCGAGGATATTCTCGGTCGCTCCCTTTATCGATGAGAGCGGCGTCTTCAGATCGTGGCTCACCATCGAGATGAAGTGGCTCTTCAGCTCGCTTACCTCCTCGACCTTCTTCTTCGCGGCGAGCTCATCGATCGTCTCCTCTAGACTCGCCGCCATCGTATCGAACGAGCGGGCCGCGAGCCCTATCTCCGACTGTCCCGACTCCCCGAGTCGGTACTCGAGGTCGCCCTGCCCCACGCGCCTGATACCTGTCAGCAGGCGTGTCAGAGGCCTGGCCGTCCTCTTGAATGTCGTGTAAGCCCCCCAGAACGAGAGCCCGAGAGGAAGAAGGATCAGCAGGATCAGGGGAACAAGGACGTTGAGCATATCTTTGCCGGCGGGTATATACATGCTCGCCCTGTATATGGCCCAGCGGGGTTTGCCGGAATACCATCCCCTCGCCTGCAGGACCAGTTCACTGGCATACGGGATGTACCAGCCCTCCGGCCTGCTTCTCTCGGTCGTCGACTCGAGCCAGGCCGGTTCGAGATGGATGCGGGGCATGAACGGCACCACCCTGAGCCGGTCCTCCATCTCGCTGATTATCCTGTCGTCTATCGTGATATGGCTGACGAGGTCCATCTCATACTCTCTGAACCGGTACATCCGAATCGCCCTGACCACCGCGGTGCCGTTGTCGAGGAACAGGCCCTTTACATTCTGCCCCCTTGTCCAGCCTGGCCTTTTGTAGTAGAGCTTCCCGGTCCGGGGAGCCGTGTATGAATAGCCTGTGAAGAATCTGTCAGGATCATTCCTGTCACTGGCCCAGAGTGTGATGTAGGCACTCGGCAGGTCGTAGGTGAACAGGTACTGGTTCTCCGCGACAAAGTTGAGCCAGCTCGTCTCTGTGGAAAGTTCGAAAAGCTCCGGTCCGGCCTTGCCGAGCAGATTGTTGAATCCCATGTTTCCTACATAGGCAAGGACCATATTGTCGGCCCGTTTCTCCAGCCCCTCGATCGTCTTTTCGACAACACCGCGCTGAACGCCGAGAAAGAGATTCCCCCCGACGATCATTATCACCGTCAGGGGTATCAGGCTCACGAAGAGGTAAGATCCCAGCAGGGCGAAATTGAGACGCCGGCTCCTGCGCGAGGTCACTATCCGATGCAGCGCGACAACGACTCCGGTGACCCCTGCCATGTGCAGCAGCACCTCGAGTACACGTCCCGCTGCCGGAACGGGCCCTGCATCGAGTCTGCCTCGATGAAGCAGAACAGAGGCGATGACATATAGCAGGGCGAACGAGATTATCCACCAGTACTTCAACCTGACCTTGCCCTTGCTCCCCTGCCATCTCGCGACAAAAAGGTAGATGCAGGGCATGATCAGGACCGCCATGAGGTCGAGCCACTGCGAGAAAGGCCGGTCGAAATCCTCTTTTGCGAGAAGGACCGTAACCTCATGCTGGTCCTGTGAACGAGCGATCGACATCTCTCTCGAAGGCTGAACGATGCCGAGCCAGGGGCGAAGGCTCCTGAACGGCCGCGGACCCGCGCCTCCCCAGGCCATCGGCATCCCGTCGACAAGGATATGGGCGGAAAATCCCGTCGCGTCAGCCAACGAGTTCGGGACCTTGTTGAGCAGACTCGTAAGAAGAAAAACCCGCAATGTATCCTGTCCGCCGGAGAGGCCGACGCCGCTCTCGGTCGCAAAGACGGGGATATCACCGAGGAGCACGGGATCTTCGGCGCCGCCTTCCTCCAGTCCCATCTCTGAAAGATGGAACCATCCTCTTCCCAGGCCCACTCCCCTGATGACACGCCCCGAACGATCAGCCATAAGAATCCCGCTGAACCTGTATTCGAGACGATTGCGGTCAGCAAGCCGCTCGAGGCAGCGCAGGGCCCTGTGCGGGTCCAGGAGATTCTCAGGCCTGCAGGCCCGGAGATCTACAGCGAGCTTATCCGTCAGCTTCTGCGCCTCGACACGTTCGGTTTCAAGTTTTGTCCTCACAGCTGTCTCAGCTTTTTCGAGCCTGTCGATCACAGTCCTGTACCTGTAGAGATCGCCGGCGAAGAAGAGCGCCCTGATCACCAGGAAGAGGCTGAAGAAGATCAGCGCACCACGCAGTCTTCTTCCCGTGGAATCGAAATGACCTGTCAGTTCCATCCTGAGCAGATGCATAAGGAGAAGCAGCATGAGCAGGATAAAAAGAGCAACAGTATAGTATACAGGCGGCCATTCTGAATACGCGCGGGGTTCAGGGCTGCCGCCCGCCTCTCTTACAGGCCGGAACGGATCAAGATGCCAGGCGAAGAGGGTCTCTCCGGCCTGGCCGACGACCAGTTCTTCAGCACCTTTGCCGTCCAGCTGCGCGAGGGTCAACGCGTTGAAGATGAAATCGTCAAGGACGACCGGCCAGCCCGGGACAGGAGCACCATCGAGCTCGAAGCAGTAAAGGTGGTGGTCTCGGCTTCCCAGTATTATCTCGTTCCTGCCATCTCCATCTACATCGGCCATTATCGGCGGCCCGAAGATCTCGTGGTTTTCCTGATCCTCGCGGAGACCGTAGATAAATCCGTCTGTGTCGACCGGCCAGCCCGTCTTCAGCCGGCCATCGAGATCCCACATATATACCCGGCCCTTCATTGTCGAAGCGAGGATGAGATCCGGTTTCGCGTCTCCCCCCTCTCCAGACGAAACAAACCAGGGGCCGGCGAAGAAAACATCCTTCTCACTCACCGGGGAAAGAGATATCACATTCCCGTTATCGAGGTTCCGGAGGAAGACCTCGAATGCTGTCAGAGAGGCGATACGCCCGGGATCTGAATTATCATTGACCGCCATGCCGATGACCGGGTCTTCTCCCAGTTCGATCGGAAATCCGGGATATTCATCGCCGCTGAGGTACCAGGCGTGAATCACTGGAGGTCTTGTTGTCTGGCAGATGACTTCTGCCGTGCCGTCGCCGTCAAGGTCCACTGCCCAGGCGGGCCGCCTGTCAGAATGGGTCGCTTGAATACTCTGCGGCAGTCTCTTCGGCCACCCATCGCGATCGATCCCCGCGGGTGAGAGAAGATGAACGGTTCCGGGCGAGTTGCAGACAAGTATCGATGTGCCCTCCAGCCGCTCAGAGCGAATCGGTATGGGAGCGGATGCGGCGCTGCCTCCCAGATCGACCGGCCATCCTTCCACGATGCTGCCGTCCTCGCGCCACATATGCAGCAGACCATCGTTGCTTCCGGCCGCGATCTCGTACTCTCCGTCCCCATCGATATCTTCCATCATCGTACCGCGGGATATGAATGCAGCCGTCTCACAGGGCCAGCCGGGAAGGATCCTCCCGTTTCCTTCGAGAAGATAGACGCGGCAGTCCTTGACCCCGACGGCAAGCTCATCTGTGCCGTCGCCGTCGATATCAGCCACTGCGGGAGCAAATATAATCGAGTTGCTCAGATTTATAGGCCAGTTCCTCACCGGGCGCGGGCCGGCGGGAAGAATCCTGCAAAGGGAGTCAGGTGCAGCGGATGGAGGCGAACTGCTCGTGCCGCCCCTGCCGGGCAATATGCTGACGGCGATGACCGCCGGTATGCAGAAGGCGGCCAGAGAGAGCCACAGGGAACGGGCCCTTTTTATCTTATGATCGGTCGGCGAGTGCATCCTCTATATTCTAGCATTTTCAGAGGATATAACAGGAATGTTTATTCGGCACTGGCGGACAAGACAGAATTGTTTTCACCTTTCTGCGCCTTATGCTATACTGCATCCGCTCTCACAAAAGGCAAAACCAGTTCCACATTCAAGGGAGGCCGTGCCATGACACGCCGCGCAAATGTCGCTTCAGTCCTTGTGCTTTTCGCCGTCATCACAGGAATCACCGCGCTCCATGCCGTATGGGAGGAGAACGGGGTGCTGATAACCGGAGTGCCCGGTGATGAGTATGATATGGCAATCACGGAGACGATCGGAGACGGAGGGATCATCGTAGCATGGAGGGACGAGCGGACAGGAGGCCCGCCTGACATCTACGCGGCAAGACTCGATCCCGATGGGAACCTTCCCTGGACGGCGGGAGGCGTCCCTGTCTGTACCGCCACTGGTACGCAGAGCTATCAGATGGTCGTGCCCGACGGCGCGGGCGGAGCAATTGTCGCCTGGCAGGATGAGCGGGGCCCGGCTATGGCGATCTTCGCCCAGAGGCTTGATCCCGATGGCAATCCTCTCTGGGCCGTTAACGGAGACAGCCTCTTCACCGAGATAAACGGCCTGCAAAGTCTCCTGATGACCTCCGACGGCGCCGGCGGAGCGATCGTCCTGTGGTCCGATTACCGTTTCGGTTCATACGACATAATAGGACAGCGCATCGATGAAAACGGCGATCGTCTCTGGGGCGCAACGGGGCAGCCGATGACGAATCTCACCGACTCCCAGTTCCCCCAGGCGGTCATCCCGGCGGGCGGCGGAGAATTCATCCTTGCTTACCGGGACAACAGGTCCGGCAATAACGACCTCTACGCCCAGAAGTTCGATCTGACCGGCGCCGTCGCCTGGGGCGCGACCGGAGCGGCCATGTGCACCGATCCTTCGTCGCCGGGAAACATCGCCCTGGTTGCTGACGGTGCGGGGGGGGCCATAATCGTATGGACGGATTACAGGACGGGTGACGAGGAAGTGTTCGTCCAGAAGGTCGATCAGTGGGGCAATGGCGACTGGGCTGCCGATGGAGTGGCTATAGCTGACGGAATACCGACATTAGGGCCACCTACAATAACTACAGACACCGAGGGGGGAGCGATAATCGGATTTGTGGCCGGAACCCTTGGTGCAGGGATGGATATCCACACCACTGTACAGAGAATCGATGCTGACGGCGACATCCTGTGGTGGCCCGGAGGCATCCTGGCCAGCACCGGCTCCTGGCCGACCTACTCTGAATGTATATGCCCCGACGGCGAAGGCGGCGCCATTGTATTGATGTATGACTTCCGGGACACGGACCAGGGCACAATGGCACTGTATGCCCAGAAGATCGACCACGACGGGACCCCACGCTGGACCGCGGGGGGACGGAAGGTCACTTCGGGTTTCGAGGACAGCGATGTCGACAGAACTTATATGACCAGTGACCTGCTGGGCGGCGCGTACTGCGTCTGGTCCGATGACAGGAATGCCGATTTCGATCTCTTCGGTTCCCGCATCAATATGTATGGCGGGATCGGGCCTCTGAGCGAACCGCCCGTGATCTCATCGGTCAGTGACGTACCTAACGACCAGGGCGGAAGGCTGATGCTCAGGTGGATGGCCAGCGAGGCCGATACGTTCCCCGAGGCCTGGATAGACAGCTATTCGGCGTGGAGGCTCCTACCCGGCCAGATGGCAGCGAGCAGCCGGGCCATGCCGCTCGCGGAGGCCGGCCCGGTCGAGGATCTCAGCGTGGGCGCGGTAAGACACCTCGAGACCGCTGCCGGGGAGGCGTGGGAACTGGTCGGCTATATCCCCGCACGTCAGGCTGAAGAGTACGCGCTGATGGTTGAGAGCCTGTTCGACTCGATGGGTACCGATCCAGGGTGGCAGTACTTTGTCGTGACCGCCCATATGGAGGGTTCGATCCTCTACTTCGACTCGCCGGTCGACAGCGGCTACTCGGTCGACAACCTGTCTCCGGCGCAGCCGGTCGCTTTCGGCGGCATCCAGAGCCTCGCACCTCCCGGGCTGAACCTGTACTGGGACGCTGGAACCGAGGCCGACCTCTCGCTATACGAGGTCTACAAGGGAGCGACCGAGGACTTTGTTCCCGGCGGACTGAACTTCGTGGGCAGCATATTCGATACGGAATTTCTCGACGCCGGCTGGACGCCGGCCGACCAGGATTTCTTCAAGCTCATCGCAGTCGACGTTCATGGGAACAGGGGGCCGGCTGCCACGCTCAGGCCCGAGAATATATACGTCGGTACCCTGCTGCAGAGCTGGTCTGCGTCGTGGACCGATTCATGGGTAGAGCTCAACTGGACCCTCTCCCAGGCTGACGACGGGACCGAGTTCCATGTGCTGCGTGCGGAGAATCCCGGGGGGGATTTCGAAGAGATCGACGATGCTCATCTCGAGAGGGACGGGATGTCTTTTACGGTCAAGGATCGCACATGCGAGCCGGGAGTGACCTATCTCTACCGGATAGAGGTAGAGGAATCGGGCGGCCGGAGGATCCTCTTCGAGAGTGATGAGATCGAGGCGCCGGCGATGCCCCTCACACTTTACCAGAATGTTCCGAACCCGTTCAACCCGTCGACGTCGATCGCCTTCTATCTGCCGGAGAGATCGCACGTCCGCATCGACGTCTACGATGTGACGGGAAGACTGGTCACGACGCTGACAGACGGGATCCGATCCGGAGGCAGCCATACAGTGGAATGGAACGGCAGCGACTCATCGGGAAGAACCGCTGCGAGCGGCGTCTATTTCTACCGGCTGACAGCAGAAAAGTTCGAGCAGACGAAGAAGATGATCCTTCTGAGGTAGTCGTCGCGCACGGCCCTTAGACGATTAGTCCACACGCTTGAAAGGATCGTCGAACGGTTCGGTGAATCTTCGACTCGGCTCGAGTATCATCCTGGCGCGGGGATAGTCGAAGATGACCTTGAACCTCTGAAACATGGACATCCCGATCATCCCGACCTGACCGTTGTCTGTACGGCCGTCCGGTTCTGTGAATCCGGCATATACATCGCTCAGCTCATAACCGTCAATCATGATGCTGTGCGCAACTCCTACGTGCCCCGTGATCGGGCCCTGGACCCCGTAACCAAGGATCTTTTCCTTCACGTTCGCCGGAAGCGAGATGCCCGTGTGTGAGCCCAAATAGAGATCGACAGCATTCCCCTGGCCGAGGTCGAGGATAAGGTTGCCGTCAACCGTTTCGCCCTCCTTTGTCACCTGCACCGACGCGGGGAACATCCACGAGCCGTCGGGCAGTTGCTTCAAAGGGATCACTTTCCCCTCTCCCGAATATTTAAAAGTCTCCGGCCTGTGAAGGACTATCACTGATTCATCGAAATCTATTTCGGTCACAAAGTGCTTGAAGAATACGGCGCTGACCTGCCCTTCGACGCCTGGCCACCAGTTGCCCATCCCCGCATCCTTGCGCATGACGACAGCAGGCTGATCGGTGAATTCGATCCCGGGAAAACTCAGCTTTACGCCCGAGGCCCCATCGGCCATAAGGGGCTCCCCCTCACCGGCGCCGCCGACATTTATCCCACCGCCTTCGAGCACGAAACCGAGAGAATCGCAGGTCTCGTTACCGAAGAACATCAGTTCGTCCCAGAGCACGCCGTTGTCTATCAGCATCTGGCACTTCACGCCGTTGACTTCGCATTCCATCATGATGTCGCTTCCATGCATCGTGAACGGGATCCTTACAGGCTCAGAGCCGGTGATTTTATAGCTGCCCGGCGGGGGGCCTAGCCCTGCTGTCTTCTCTTCGGAGAACACCTGGCCGCCTGTGAGTGATATTAGGATCAATACTGCTGTAACCGCGATGCGCATTCTGCTGGAGTTCATCCTGCCCCTTCCCTTTAAGTCACCACCTGGACACCTGTACTAAGATGTATTACGCAAAACCCGCTCATGTGATTCCAGTTTCTTCTTTGAGTCATCGGCACAATGGTGTATAAAATATTCACACATCTGGCCATAACATCACATTGAATCAGCAACTACGGTCGCACTTACTTGTTATTATACAACAGGTTACAGAATGGTCGCCAGATCCGGGGCATGGCACGCCTATTGCGTTATACACTTGTAATGAAACGACCTGTGAAAAATAAGCATATCGCTCCCCTCCTGCTTTTTGCGGTGTTCCTGGCCTGTGTCTGGCCCGCATCGGGAAATGCCGCCGCGCATGACACGACCTCTGCCGCGAACCAGGCGATGCCAGCGGGCAGGGCGCTTCTGCTCGACGGAGTCACATTCACGGGCAACGATCATATACCCGACGAGATCCTTCGCGGCGCTCTCACGATGCGGCCGGGCGATACAATAACGGTCGGAGCGCTGGCCCGCGCAAGGCTCGATGTTCTCCACTCGCATCACCTCATCCGCGACGTCCGCGTCTCGACAAGCCCCGGCTCACGCCTCGGATATGTCGCCGTGGAAATGGAAATAGATGAACGCAGCCGGGTCGCATTCGAGACCGGATTCGGATATCACGATATCTATGGATGGTTCCTCACCGTAGCCGGCATCAGGTGGCAGCCGGTAAAAGGGAACGACTCGATGTGGCGGGCCGGGGTGAGGATCGGGTTCCACCTGACCGGAATCGACGCCGACTGGGAGAAGCCGGGCCTTCTCGACAACGGCGCCGGAGTGGGAGCCCGCTTCTGGATCTACAACCAGGAGCATCTCTTCTACGGGCCGGGTGACCCGCCGCATGAAGACAGGCCGGCGCAGCAGGAGTTCAGGCAGAATATCGGACGGGCCGGCACCGAGCTCTATCTCCTCTACAAGCAGGAACGGACGACAAGATTCACATTCGGCTTCCGTGCCGAAAAGGTCGATCCGGACAGCACCTTCAGGGATGCCGATTCGGACGATGAATACACGGGCAGCGACCTCCCCCCGTCGATGCAGCAGGATCTGAAAGAGACCGTCATCACCGGCCTGCAGTTCAGGATGATCCGCGACACTCGCGACTCCCAGGCATTCCCGAGATCTGGTTCATACACAAACCTCTCCCTCCAGGCAAACACCGAGATGCTCGGCGGCGACGAGATATTCTCGAAGGCAGTTCTCGAAACGAGGTTCTATCTAGGGGCGGGCGGCTGGCGTTCGATTAACGGACGGCTTAAGGCGGGGATCACCTCGTCCGGGACACCCTACTTCGACAAGTTCTTGATAGGCGGCATCTACTCGATACGAGGCTTTCAGGAACTGAGCCTCTCTCCCCCGGGCGGAAACGACGGATTCTGGCTAGCCGGGCTCGAATGGCGCGTGCCGCTGATCCCGTCGGGACAGAAACCTCCGAGACTTACCGGTCTGCTCTTCTTCGATGCGGGGCAGGGCTGGCTGCGTGACGAGCCGCTGACGACTTCGACCATTCAATCCTCTCTCGGATATGGATTCAGACTGCGCCTCCCCTGGCTGGGGATGCTCGGTGTCGATGTCGGCGTTCCGCTGAGTGAAGGGACCACGGGCGACTCGTACAGGATACATGGATCGATCGGATTCTCATACTGATCGGGCGTTGGAAGGAACGATGAGAGACTGGGCGCACATTCATGACGGTCATGACGGCGGGGCTGATCCTTGCCGCAATGCCGGCGTCCGCCCGTGCCCCGTCATCGGACCGCCCCGTCATAAAAGATGCCCGTATTTATACTGACGGCAGCACCCTCTTCTGTGATATCACGAGCAGCGGGATGCTCAGCGACAGGATCACCGGAACGGTGAAAAGCGGGCTCCCCGCCGTCGTCGAACTCTTCTACCAGCTTTCGACGAAGGGCCGGGGAGTAAAGGTCGAGGGAATTCACTCATGGTCGCTCCGCTACGATGTCTGGGAAGATATCTACTCCGTCTCTGACGGTGACACGACTGTCACTATCGAATCGATAGAAGCCATGGAAAATATGATCAGCCGGCTCAAGGGCATTTCTCTCATCCCTTTCTCCAGGCTGACCGAAGGAAAGAGATTCACGGTGAAGTTCAGCATAGCGGTCAATCCGTTCTCCGGATCGGAGGGCGAACAGGTCGAAGGCTGGATAGAGGAAGGCGCCGGTGTCAGGCAGGGATCGTCATGGAGGGAACAGGTGCTCAACGTAAACGACCTGATATCGCATCTCTTCTCGCGCAGCCGCGACGCGGCGAGCAGAAGCGAATGGTTCGAGGCCGGCCCCGTCTCGCCGGAACAGGTACAAAGGATCCAGGGGAGGAATGAGTGATGTCGATACGGACAAGGCTGGTCCTTTTATGCCTCACGCTTGCCCTTCTTCCCGCGATACCGGTCTCGCTCGTCGTGAGCGACATGATAGACCGGTCGTTCGATGTCGGCCTCAGCGGCTCCGTGTCGGACGCTCTTGGAGGGGGAATGGCGATCTCGCGGAAATATCTCGAAAGGCTGCGTGAGGATTTCGAGGAAGAGTCGCAGGTCCTTGAGGTACTGGGGATGAGACGCCCCGGACTTGCAGGTTCACCCGCAGTAATAGACACGGCGTTTATCAGTGAAGTAGTAACGGGCGGGTATCCGCCCGGGGCACGCGGATTCATGATCGTTCTGACAGGAGACGGATCGCAGGAAGGCCTTGAACGCTTCTCATCGATCGAAGAGTACAACGCCCTTGTCGCCGGCCGCAACATCATCGAACGCAACCCGGTTACCAGGGATGCCGGCGGCATACGTTACTTCGAGACAGAAGACAGGGCGGTTATGATCGCCCTTTACTCGAACGACCCTGAGACAGATACGACTCTTCTCATATATGGCAGGACGGACCCTGCGTTTATTGCTGCCGCTCAGAAACTCGTCGAGACGGGCCAGGGATTCGCCGGGCTTCGAGCAGTCGAGAACAGGCTGACAAAAAGTTTTCTTCTTTCATTCCTGATCATATATGCCGCAGTGGCTGCGCTGACTTTCTTCGCGGCCCTGCTCATATCGGAACGTTTCGCCTCTCCGGTCAAGCATCTCGCCGCCGCTACTTCCGAGGTCGCTGCCGGAAACTGGGATGTCCGCGTTTCGGACAGGACCGGCGGAGAGATCGGCAGCCTCGTCGATGGATTCAACGAGATGGTAGAAACTCTCGACTCGCAGCAGCGCAGGCTGACCGACCTCGAGAAGATGGCCGCATGGAGAGAGTTCGCCAGGCATCTTGCCCACGAGATAAAGAACCCCCTCCTCCCGATCAGGCTGACGGTGCAGGAGATGCGTGACCGCTACGACGGCAGCGATGAGGAGTACGGCGCCTTGCTGTCTGAATCGGGAAGAGTCGTCGACGAGGAGCTCGACCACCTGCAGAGGCTGGTCCGCGAGTTCTCGGCATTCGCGAAGATGCCGGGACTGACGCCGACGGAACAGCCGCTCGAAAAACTCGCCGCCGATGTAGCCGCACTTTATTCGCAGGCCGATATCGACATCGATGCTGCCGGCGCGCCGCCCCCATTCCCCTTCGATGCCGACCAGGTGAGACGCGTCATCGTAAACCTGTTCGAGAATGCGATCGGGATGATGCCCGAAGGAACAAAGCCGGAGATAACGGTCGGTGTAGTGCGCGTCGGAGAGAACGCAGTACTTACGGTGGCGGACAACGGGCAGGGGATCCCTGAAGAGGATCTCGACAGCGTATTTGAGCCCTGGTTCTCGAAGAGGCGCGGCGGCACGGGACTGGGACTGGCAATGGTAAAGAATATAATCCTCCTTCACGGAGGAACGATAAAGGCGGAGAACCGGGGAGGCGCGAAGTTCACTATAACGCTGCCCCTTTCCGGGCCCGCCGTAACGAATAACACGGAGGAAGTGTAGCGATGCCGGGGAAGATCCTGATCATCGATGACGAGCCCAATATCCGCAAGACTATGGAGATGATCCACAAGGGAGCCGGGTGGGAGCCCGATTCGGCGGAGCATGGCGAGGCCGGGCTCGCGAAGATCCGCTCCGACGATTACGACCTCGTGTATCTCGACATGTCGATGCCGGGAATGTCGGGTATCGATATCCTGAAAGAGATAAAACTCCTCCGTCCCCAGCTGCCCGTCGTAATACTCACCGGCCAGGGTACGATCGAGCTTGCCGTCGAGGCGATCAAGCTCGGCGCCTTCGATTTCCTCGAGAAGGAAGTCGGCAAGGAGAAGATACTTCTCACATCGTCGCATGCATGGGAGATGAGTTCCCTCGAGAGGGAGAACGAGAAGCTTCGATCCCGTGTGCTCGGGGACAGAAAACTGCTCGGAGCGAGTAAAGATATAGCCGGCGTGCTCGAACAGGTAGCGAAGGTCGCCCCGACATCGACACGCGTTCTAATACTTGGCGAATCAGGCACCGGCAAGGAACTTATAGCCCGCGAGATCCACCGCAGGAGCAAACGCTCCGGCGCTGCATTCATAAAGGTCAACTGTGCCGCAATCCCCGAGGAGCTGATCGAGGCGGAGCTGTTCGGAAGCGTCAAAGGGGCCTACACCGGTTCGGTCAAGACGAGAGAGGGCAAGTTCAGGGCTGCCGATGGGGGAACAATCTTTCTCGACGAGGTCGGGGACATGTCGCTCAAGGTGCAGACGAAGGTGCTGCGAGTCCTCCAGGAGGGCGAGGTCGAGAGAGTCGGAAGCGACCGGATCATCACGGTCGATGTACGCACCATCGCTGCGACAAACAAGGACCTTAAGGCGGAGGTTGCGGCAGGGCGATTCAGGGAGGACCTCTTCTTTCGCCTCAACGTCGTACCTGTAACCGCTCCCCCCCTGCGCTCGCATCCCGGTGATATCCCGGTGCTCGCGAAGGCCTTTCTCGAGGAATACTGCGTGGAGAACGATATCCCGCTGAAGAAGATAGATCCGCGCGTCTCGGAGGTACTCGCCTCATACAGCTGGCCGGGCAACGTACGCGAACTTCGAAACCAGATCGAGCGGATGGTGATCATGTCGCAGGGCAGGACGATAACGATCGGAGATGTAAGCGAGGAGATCCGGCGGGGCGGCCCTGCCATCCAGGCTTCGGAGACTGGTGACGAGCCCGTGGATAATGACACTGTGATATTCGAGGGGATGCCGATCCAGGAGGCGAAGAAGCAACTCGAGGAGACAATGATCCGCAGGACCCTTGAACGGAACGGATGGAACGTAACGAGGGCGGCCGAGGAGCTCGGCCTCGAGCGGACGAACCTCCATAAGAAGATAAAGGCATACGGCCTTGCCAAGGACGGGCAGTGATACCGTGAGAACACAGTGTGATAAGAGGCAACAGGTTCCGTGCTGAAACACTGGATGACACAGCCCCTGGCAGAGAAAGATAAGATGAATAATTATAGGACCTTACACAGACGCTTCAGTTTTTACACTAAGAGCGGATTATGGCACTCCTCTTGTAGTAACTGTCACCGGAACTTATAAACCGGTCCGGATACGACAGCGAAAGGAACGAGGATGAATACGATGGAAAGAATAAGAAAAACGGTAAAAGCGACGACCCTTACATTTGTCATGACGGCTCTGCTCACGGCGGGGGCATCGGCGCACGATCCGGCAGATTCTACGAGCGCGAAGTACGTCGAGGACAAGAGCGGGATTTATCTCGGGCTGAAGTTCGTGGGATCCTCGCTTCATGCAGAGGACAAGGGTGAAGATTCTTTCTTCATCAAGGACGATGGCGGAGGCGTACAGTTCGATATCGGCTACCGTTTCAACAGGGCCTTCTCCCTCGAATTCGCCATCGGCACCTCGAACCACGAAACATCTGTACAGGAAATCGACGCCAACATCTACTCGCTCTGGCTCCTGGGGTACTACAGGTTCTCACCTCACAGCGCCTTCCGGCCCTTCATAAAGTTCGGGCTCGGCGGCCACAGCCTCGAGGTCGCTTACGGCGACGCGGCGGCTCGTCTCAATGGAGGCGGTGTCGCGATCGGTGCCGGATTCAATTACTTCTTCACCTCGCACTTCGCTATCGGGCTCGACCTGACGACCAATATCATCCAGTACGACACGGCGACGATCGCCCTCGGAAGCGATGAATACTCCTTCGAGGTCGACGAGGAAGGCTCCCTGACGACGCTGGGACTCTCGTTCTCGTATAACTTCTAGATGATTCCTGAAACATTCAGCAGAACCTTGTCCTGACGATGCCGGCACAGCCGGCATCGTTGTTTTTCAGCAACACCCGTGAATTTCCGCCACTCATCCCCGTTTTTGCGGCACTTCATATAACCTTATATCACAACGTGTTACAGAATCGCATACTGGCACGCTCCCTGCGATTGCTTATATTGAGAGTCGCAAAAGATTACCCGCCCTTCAAAGGAGGACACAAGATGAGAAAGCGACTGAACATCATCAGCCTTACGGTCCTGCTCGCCGCCCTGGTGCTCGCAGGATGCTCGACCGACGACAACCCGGTCGCCATGGATGAGCAGCAGGCCCCGGACCTTCCTTCGATCGAGACGATGAAGCTCGATGTCGGCTTCTTCGAGTCGGCGGATCTCCCCCCCAGACGATAGAGGCCGGCAAACTCGACGCGCTCGACGCCGTTGCGATGGATGGAACGCACCTCAACTTCCTCAACGCCGCGGTACGGGTCCTCTTTCTCGACGTCGTAGTCTACTCGGCTCTCGTCGAGCCGGTCGTCGCCTTCCAGCTCGCGATACGTTCCGTTCCGCAGCCGCAGGACGACGGCTCGTGGCTCTGGACATACATAGTCGTCGAGGGTGCCAACGAGTACGCGATATATCTGTACGGCAAGGACGAGGGGACATATTCGAGCTGGCACCTCGATGTCTCATCGAACGACCCGGAAATGCCCCTGGACCACTTCACCTGGTTCGCCGGTGAGATCGAAAGTGATGACAGTGGAGGATACTGGCAGTTCTACGAGCCGGTTGAAGAAGAGACTGAGGCGATGGCCCTCGCCACTCCCGGCATTAAGAGCATCAGAATCGACTGGGCCGACGGCGGCATGAACGGGAACAGCCTGATCCTGCTCGTCAACAAAGCCGGCGATCCCGCGGAAGGAAGCACGCTGACCTTCGAGGAGCTCCCCGAATACTCATCTGTCGTCTTCTATGACGCGGAGAAGGAGAACACGGGCACGATCCTCTGGCGCTTCGACGGCTCGGGATACATCGAATGGCCGGATTACCGCGGCGGAGAGCGCTCCTGCTGGAACGGCACGCAGCACGATGTCGACTGCATCGACTGACCCCGCCTCACAATACGACCCATAAAGAAGGGGCATGCGTTGAACGCATGCCCCTTTTCGCGGAATCTGCAGGAACGATTCCGATCAATTATTGCTGATGACACCTTCTATGCCGGAGACGGCATCGTCGACCTTGCTTCTGATCACGCCGCGCTCAACGGAGAAGAGTGTGTTCGCCGCCGCTATCCTGCCCATGATCTCGAGCGAGAGGTTGAGATAATCTTCCATCCCATAGCTCCTCGGACGGTAGCTGAAGACGTCCTTCCCGAACCTCGGCGACTCGGCGAGAACGATGTTCTCCCTGATCACCGTATCGAGAAGAAGTGCGCCGTACTGTTCCTTCAAAGCTTCGACGACCGTGCGGCTCAGCACCTTCCTGCCGTCGTAGCGTGTCGCGATGATGCCGCCGATCGTCAGGTCGGGATTCAGCTCTGTCATCACAGACTCGATCTTTTCCATAAGGCTTTCGAGACTCTTAAGCGCGAGATACTCGGTCTGGATAGGGATAAAAACCTTCTTCGAAGCAACGAGAGCGTTGACCGTGATCAGCCCGAGGCTCGGCGGGCAGTCGAAGATGATGTAGTCGTAATCGCTGTTGATCCTCGCAATGGCCCTTTTGAGCAGGTGTTCGCGTTCAAATGTGTTCGCAAAAGCCGTGTCCGCATCCGACAGGTCGAGCGCTGCCGGGATCACCGATATCGAAAGCTGCGTCTCATCATCACCTATATAGATACGCGCACGCAGGGGCCTTGAGATGATAGCATCGCGCGGATGGACCCTCCCCCTCATCACATCGTATATCGTATAGTCGACCTCATCCGGACCGATCCCGAGAAAACTCGTCAGGTGGCCCTGCGGGTCGAGATCGATGATAAGGACCTTTTTGCCGAGGATGGACAATCCCGCGCCGACATTGACGACCGACGTGGTCTTGCCTACTCCGCCCTTCTGATTAAGGAACGCTGCAGTCTCTGCCTGGTGCATAAACCCTCCCTGGATGTGTTTTTCGGAACTGGAAACTGTAAAAAACCGCTTATAGACCCACAAAGAGCGCATTCTTACCCGGATCAGGGAATATTTCAATAAATTTCTGGCAGTATTGCCTAAAACTTTGCGCCTTTTTCAACGTATAATCAGAAAACAGCGTAGGGATTTCAAACATGTACATTTCACAATTGCGCGACTTGTCGCGAAAGGAGCGTTCAGATGAAGAGGATCGCATTCGTTTTACTGGTATTATCGATCTCTTTCCAGTTTGCCGTTCCGGCCCGTGCCGAGATCGATGATGCGACAAAGAAAGCTGTCACACAGGCAGCGATGGACTACATGGACGGCGCGCATGCCGGTGACGCGGCGAGAATGGAGCGGGCGGTCCACCCCGAGCTGACCAAAGTCACCGTCAGGCGGATGCCGAGCGGCAAGGACATAATCCAGAAGGCCGGAGCCACAAGACTCATCGAATTGATCCGGGCGAACGCCGCCCCGCTGCCCGAGGCCGAAAGGGACATCAAGCATGAGATCTTCGCAGTACGCGACGGAATCGCCGCGGTCAAAATCACTTCGAGCATGTTTTACGATTATCTCCTGCTCGCCGATATCGACGGTCAGTGGAAGATCATCAATGTCATGTGGAAGATGAATCCCGAGTGGGTCGAGAAGAACAGGCCCGAAATGCTTGAGGGAAAGGAACCTTTCGACGCCATCGCCGAGAAGAGGGCGATCGAGGCGGCGGCGTTGAACTACCTCGAGGGTTATTACACCGGCGACGCCGAACGGATGGCGAAGGCTATCCATCCGGAACTGAACAAGGTCTGGCCGAAGACGATGCAGAAGACCGGCAAGATGTATCTCGACAAGATCGGGGCCAGCTACCTGATAGAGGCGACCGCTACAGGCAACGGCAAGGTCGACGAAGGCAAGAGGAATATCTCGATGACCGTTTTCGACTACGGCGACGACATCGCGGTGGTCGAGGTGCTGTCGGCGATGTTCTACGATTATCTCCAGCTCGCTAAGATCAACGGCGAGTGGAAGATCGTCAATGTCCTGTGGGTGATGAACCCGGACGCGCCGAAACCTGAGCGTTGAAACGTATAGCCTTATGGCACCGCGAAGAATGAATCGTCATATTCCTCGTTGACCCTCACCTCGTCGATGATGAAAAGGTGCGGAGGTGTCTGTTCGCCGAAGAGACGCATCCACATGTGCGGGAACAGCATCCCTCCAGCCTCCCTGAAATCGTAGTACGCGCGGAATGATTCCGTTGCCGGCACGTATGTCATCCGCAGCAGGCCTGTCTCTACGTCGAAGTACAGCTCATCTACATGCCCGTCCCCGAAATCCCTGCGCAGGTGATAGAAGACGGTCGGCTCGGTATAGACGGCGTGAAGACCGAGATACTCGTATGTTATCCCACGTTCGGAATAATCGAGGAAATTGCCGTCGATCCGGGCGTGCTTGAGCTCGGGCACCCAGGCCTGCGTCATCTCCATACTGCCCCGGGAGCTTACTCCGTAAACTTTTTCACCATTTGATAATGTGTAACTATCTCCGCCCGGCCTCTGCTGGCGCAACAGGTCCGGGGTGCTGAAGTACCGCTCGATCGGCCTCTCCTCGCTGAGCAGCACAATGTTCCTGCCGCGGTACATCATCGTACGGACCGACTCTATCGCTTCTCTCCCGCCGATAGCATCAACGTGCATGGTGATAACTTCGTCGGCTGTCGTGAGCAGCTTATCTCCGAGAGAAGCTTTCGCCTTTTCGATAGCCTTCTCGACCCGTGCCCGCTGTTCTTCGGTCAGCACAGGCTTCTCTGCTGACGAATCCGAAAAAGAAACCGTCACCAGCAGCGCTGCCGTTGCCGACAGCAGGCATATCCGGCGCAATACTCTTTCCATCATCTCTCCTTTATTTCCTGATGCTCTGTCTCGACTGTGCTGTCTATCGCGGAATGAATCCGTTCCCGCAGCGCGTCGTTCCAGATATTGTGACCGCCCTCCTCGAAGAAAGTCATGTCGATATCCCAGTTCCCGGTCTTTGCGGCTTCTTCGAGCAGCCTTACGGGGCCGTCCAGCCCGTAATCGTCATCAGCGGCGACATAGATATGGATCTTTCCGGCGAGCAGATCACCGACCTGCGGCCACGCGTCCTTCAGTACGAGCCGGATATCGTAACGTCTCCACTGCTCGACTACCGCAGAATCGACCGCTCCCGTCTCCCTGTCCCAGAGCATCTCTGGCCTGCCATCCTCCCTCCTGCCGCCGAAAACGGCCTCGAAGGAGTAGAGCTGTCCGCCCGGCCCGGTCACTTCCTCCAGGTCGGACGAGATCTCATTCGACCCGATCAGTTCGCCATCCTTGTCATAGAAATAGTTCGCGCCGGGCTCATAGATATTGATACCGCCGAAATCACGGAAATCGACCGGGTCGGGTGATGCGGCAAAGGCGCCCGCAAAGACTCCCGGGTAGCTGATCTGCAGCCAGAGCGCCGCCCAGGCACCCGAGGACTGCCCCACGAGGAAACGGCCCGCCGGCGACGGGATCACGCGGAACTTCTCTTCGATATACGGGATGAATTCTTCGACCAGCGATGCCCCTCGCGGACCGTTGTTGTCCGAGTCGGCAAATCCGTGATATCCGTTGACGCATTCCTGGTTGAGGAAGATAAAGATCTTCTCCTCACCCGCGGTGTTCATCCCGTAACGTTTTCTCTGAAAATCTCCCCACTGAATCGAATGATGCGTCGATCCCCAGCCGGGCAGCACATAGACAGCCGCATACCGTTTCGCTGGACTTTCCTGATATGACGGCGGAAGAACGATCGCCGCTTCTATATACGCCGGCTTCCCGTAGAAATTGCTTAGAAGGGCGCTTTCGAGCCTGACTTCCTTCACATCCTCTGTTTCTTCAATCTTGAATCCGTCAAAGCCGCGGACCAGGTCGATCTCGAAGACCGCGCTTCCATGTCCGGGGATCTCGATCGTATCAGCAGCATTGAGCAGATTCCCCTTTGCCAGGGCGAAACTTCGCTCGACGGTGTTGACGTCGGCGACTACACGGATGACATACTTTCCGGCAGGAATGTCAGAGGCCCTGAAAGGATACGCATCCGCACCGTCTCCCAGCACGATATCCTCGCCCGGCTTCCAGTTTCTGAAATCGGCCGCGAGGATCGGCTCCGGATCGGCGGGGTTCGGACCGAAGAGCGGATTGCCCTTCAGGTTCGAGTCGAGCAGCACGAAGAGCCTGCCGTCGAGCGGACCATTGCAGACGGAATCAGCATATGTTATCTGGAACTGTATTCTGCCTCCACCGGAACCTGAATCGCCTCCGTTGCACCCGGATATTGACAATAGAGTGACAGCGATAATTACAGCCATCATTAATGATCGACAAGAGATTGCACCAGGTACCTTCATAAATCGAAATCCTTTCATTACTTCCCCCCGCACTCAACTGAATACTACCCTCATATGGATATGTTTCAATCTGTTTTCAACTCCATGTGATATCTCCATTTTTTACTTGAAAGGTCAGGATAAGAGGTTTTCAATATCCACAATGGCATTAACCAGGAGGTGACCGATATGAAACTCTGTTTCTGCCGCTTTCTGATGGCGGCCGGAATCCTCGTCCTGTCGCTCTTCTTCTATGCTCACGGCTGGGCGAAGATCGTAATAATCATCCTGGCAGCGCTTCTGACCATAATGAGCTTCTTCTACAACAAATGCTGCTGCCGCAAGGGCAAGGATGATTCATGCTGCTCCGAGAGTGAAACACCCGCAGAATAGACACATCCGCGCTTAACTGGTAGAGGCGGGCCATGCGGCCCGCCTCTCTCTCCAAAGCGCGATAGCGAAACTCTCAAACTTATTCCGCTGTCTTGAGGACTGTCATCATCTCAAGAGGACCATCTTCCTCGTCAGGACCTCCCTGTCCGTCCTGAGCTTGTAGAAGTAGATCCCCGAAGCGGCCTGTTCCCCGTTAAGGCCTCTGCCGTCCCAAGTCATCTCGTGCGTTCCCTCATCGATCGTACGGTCCGCGAGGGTCCTGACGAGCCTTCCTGAGACGTCATAGATGCTGAGGTTCACATGCGAGGACGCGGAAAGGGTGAACGATATCGTCGTCATCGGATTGAACGGGTTGGGGAAGTTTCTGAACAACGCGACCTTTTCAGAGACGGGTCTCTCCCCGCGCTCCTTCTCTCCTTCTGCGACATCCTCTTCATTGTCCTCGTCACCGTCTCCGGCACACGAGCTGTCAGCGCTGATCACCATGATACTGTCGAAGGCCTCGAAAGCAAGCTCGCCGACATAACCGCTGACCTTTACAGTAACGCAGCCGGCTGGAAGGATCGCTGTTATCTCATCCCTGGGAAACTTGACCATCAGTTTCTTCTTCGCCGATTTCTTTATGTTTCCATTCCCGCCTGTGTGG
The DNA here is from genome assembly GCA_963836185.1 of Candidatus Krumholzibacteriia bacterium. Classification (GTDB taxonomy): domain Bacteria; phylum Krumholzibacteriota; class Krumholzibacteriia; order Krumholzibacteriales; family Krumholzibacteriaceae; genus JAUWCL01. Next base: position 277,614 of record CAWIIQ010000001.1, on the reverse strand, counting down.
TCGACGAGGATCGTATCGTTGAAGAGGATGCATGTCCTGTCTATATCGGATACGTGTAATCCGCTCTCACAGGGGAACTCGATCTGCGCGGTCACCCAGCGCCCCTCGGACAGGAGATTGAGAGTGGAGGGTGTGACCTTTACGATGGCGTCCTTTACTTCCGGGTCGTCGGCGAATCCGGGAGTGATCACGACTTCGTTGGAGTACGGGCTCACATTGCCGCAGCGGTCGACGGCCGTCACCCTGAAGTAAAGGGGCTCGTCCGCTTCAAAGTCCCTGATCCTGACCGAATTTCCGCACGTCACGTATGCTTTCCAGTCCGGAGAAGGCGATGTCCCGCGATACACGAAATACCTGTTTACTTCACTGTCGCCGAACTTCGTGAAGTCAAGCCACAGCTCTCCGCCTGTCGTATCCGCCCAGGCGTAAGGCTCTGCGGCGACTCCCTCCCACTGGTACTTGAATGCCCTGTAGGTATTCAATCCCGGGGGCAGTATCAATTCGAAGGCAATTGTACCGTCGGGACGCACCTCGGTTATGTCGACTTCGCGGCAGTTTCCCCAGCCGATCAATGTGTTCCCTCCCGGCAATCTCCGGGCGCTGCCCTGGGCACCGGCGTAAATGGGAGGATCGTTCCGGAACTCCCAGACCCGTGTCGCGATCATGTTCTCCTCGTCCAGTGCGTACTCGACGGCCCTCGACTCCTGGGGATCGTTCAGGTTTCCGTTGTCATAGACCGTCACATGCCCGTTATCGAGGCGGCGAATATCATGCTGGCGGGAGAACCACTGGGTATCACCTTCGAGGGTAAACTCGTTCTTGTTCCCTCCCATCCTCCAGATGATCTGTCCGGTATCCCGGTCGATCTTGGTGACCTCGCTCATATGCCTGCTCGATATCATGATGTTGCCGTCATGATCGACTTCGATCGCATTTACATGCGAGTAGCGTATCCGGCCTGCCGTCAGGTCCGTGTTCGTGTCGAGGATGTCGTAATGATCCCTCGTGCGCCACTGGAAGACGAGATTCTTTGCAGCGTCGAGTTCCTGGATCACGCTTCCGATCACGAGAGCGGCCGTATCTCCCCCCTCTACGATCTGGCTCATGTCCATGATCTCGGGATCATCGCCGATCAGCATTACATGGCCGTTCGGCAGCATCAAAAAATCGTGTGAGTCGAGATCGTAACCGTCCACTGTCGTATAGCTGTCGACAGCCGAATAGGTGTTGTCCATCGTATGGAAATAGTTATCTCCCGGCTTGGTCCAGGCGTACGAAAGAAGTCCGCACGGCTGTTTCTTGAAATCGACAATCCGCCCGGGCATCTTCCTGAAGAAGCAGGGGGTGCCGTCCTTCTCGAGGATCATCATGTAACACGCGACCGGCGCGGACATCCTCGGAGTGATGTTGGCCAGGAACAGCTTTCCGTCTTCCGGCTCGTCATAAACAGTTATTTCGGGGGTGGGGAAATCAGGGGGAAGGCTGTACGTGCCGGGACAGTCCCGGCGTTTCTTTTTATCGCCATCTTTCTTCCTGCACATATCCAGTGGAGGCGAACCCCCGCTGTATGCCTCGGCCGGCATCTCATCCGTGCCTGATCCCGTCTTATCGAAGGTATCGGGCGTGTACGTGACGATCCTCGGCGCGATCCTGAAATCATGAGTATATACGGCTCTCTCGCCGCCCACTTCGAACGCACAGGAGACTGTCACGATCTCACCCGATTCAAATGGCCGGTCGGGCCTGAATATTACCGTGCGCGAATCATCGGCATTCGTCCATCTTCCCTCGTGCACTCCGCTCACCGAGCCTGTGACCACCGTCGATGAGGTCCACACGGTCCCGGATCTCTGCAGATCATCGCCAGGCCTGAATATCAGAGTGCTCTGCGGCATGACCTGCCGGGCGCCGGGCGTCGGGGAAAGGTAGCGAAAGATCGTGCCGGATGGTTTCGCGCAGACAGAACTGCCGATCGCCACGATGAGGACCACGGTTACCATAAGTACGGCTGATTTACGCATTGGATACCCCCTCCTTGATGCGTTTACTGACACCGGGCCGGATACCCGCGGGGGCACCGTCCGTTGCCGTGAAGCGTTCTACATTTGAATCTACCGTCGATATTGTATCACATTGAAGGATGTGCCGTATTATAAAAAATGCTCGTGAGATATATGCATTTATTTCCTGCCTATCTCGTCTCTATTTGTGGTATATGGTATAGTATCTCTGCAGCCAGGGACTCTACTCATTGAAACTAAAAACAGGGGGGATTTCCATGAAGTCAGGCGTTGCGGGCACGATCTGTCTTGCGCTCGTGCTTCTACTCGTTTCCGCTTCTTCCACTCACGCGATGTGGGTGGAAAACGGCACAGGCATAAGGACAAATGAGTTCGACCAGATCGATCCAGTCGTGCTGGCAGACGGGTCTGGCGGAGCATTTACAGCCTGGGAAAGTTTTGAAAACGGAGATTATGACATCTTTGCGCAGCGGCTTGACGCATATGGAAACGTGTTGTGGGGAACCGGCGGGATCCCTGTATGTACAGGTATCTGGCAGCAACGCCATCCGGTACTCTCCCTAGACGGCTCCGGTGGTGTCATCATCGCCTGGCATGACGAGAGGGACTACCTGACTTCGGGAGAAGATATATACGCGCAGCGCATCAGCGGCGACGGGATCCCGGTCTGGACGACCGACGGGATCCCCGTATGCACGGCCGACGAATATCAGATGTATCCTCATATGGTCCCTGACGGAGAGGGCGGTGCCATTCTGACCTGGGAAGACTCGAGGAGCGGCCTGGCGGACATCTATGCCCAGCGCCTCGACGGAGCTGGCACAGCTCTATGGACGGTCGACGGCGTTCCTGTCTGTACTGCAGCCTTCTCTCAGTATCGCACCGATATTGTGTCTGACGGCCTCGGCGGAGCTATGATCGTATGGTCCGACTATCGTTCCGGGACCTACTCGGACATCTACGCCCAGCGCCTTGAGCCTGATGGCTCTGTCTCCTTCGCGGTGAATGGGATACCGATCTGTACGGAAGCCATCGATCAGACCTCCCCTCGGATCACGCAGGATATCTCCATCGGATTCATCATCACATGGATGGATTCCCGAGATTTGAACTGGGACATCTATGCGCAGAAGATCAACATTTACGGCACCGCCCAATGGACAGCCGACGGCGTCGCCATCTGTGATGAAGGCGGCGATCAGATCGATCCCCGGATCGTCACCGACGGTTCATGGGGAGCGATCATCTCGTGGGAGGACCAGAGAACCTTTCCTCTTGAGATCCTCGCCCAGAAGATCAACGGGAGCGGAAACACGTCATGGACCAGCGGCGGCACATTTGTCTCAGGGCTGACGGGAAGCGACAAGGGCGATCACGAGATGATACCTGACGGAAACGGAGGCGCGATCGTCGCCTGGGAGGATATGCGCTCAGGCATGGAACCCAACATCTATATAGACCGGATAGACAGCGAGGGGGGGCACCATTGGGAGCCTTATGGAACTCCCGTCCGGGAGGCCAGGCACTATTCTGAAAATATCAGCATCACTTCAGATGGAGCGGGAGGTGCGATCCTGACCTGGCAGGATTACAGGACCACGGTCGATTACAATGTTTACATACAGAGAATAGAGCGAAACGGATACTGGGGATATCCATCAGGCGTCGTATCGCATGTCCGTGATGTTCCCCTTGACCAGGGCGGCTGGGTCAACCTCGCGTGGGACGCGAGCAGGCTCGATCCCTGGCCGGCGGGGGAGATCGAGAATTATACGGCGTGGAGAGCAATCAGCGAGCCTGCCGCCCTGTCGATGCGGAAGAGCGGAGCGTCGTTACTGCAGGCCGGGGCCATCGAACTGCCCGAAACTGATCGGCCGGCACTGATGATATCCGAGACTGCCGCGGGACAGTACTACTGGGAACTGCTCGCTACGGTCGGCGCGTTCGAGCTGGAAAGTTACTCGGTGACGGTTCCCACCCTTTTCGATTCGACCGACCTGATAAATGAATTCACTTATTTCCAGGTGATCGCTCACACTGCCGATCCGGAGATATACTGGATATCTCCCGTCGACAGCGGGTACTCGGTCGACAACCTCGCCCCTGCGGCTCCTCTCGGCCTTGCCGGCGAGCAGATATTCTCTCCGAACGCCCTTCAACTGACATGGGATCCGAACATCGAGAGCGACCTTGCCGGATACAGGGTCTACCGCGATACAGACAGCGGATTCATCCCCGGACCTGGCAGCCTGCTCACCTCGACTCCCGATACCGCCACTGTCGATGAAGAATGGTCCTGGGCCTCCGGCTTCTGGTACAAGGTCGCGGCGGTCGATATCCATGGCAACGAAAGCCCGTATGCTGTATTCGGCCCCGACATGATCACCGGCGACGACCCGATGCCTCTGCCCGACGCGACATATCTTTCGCAGAACTATCCCAACCCGTTCAACCCGAACACGACGATCGCGTTCGGGCTGAAGTCGGGCGGGTATGTGAACCTCAGCGTCTATAATGCCGCGGGACGGCTCGTCGCGGAGTTGATCGACGAATCGAGGCCGGCCGGACAGTACGCCACCGTATGGAACGGAAAAGCCCAAAACGGTTCACCGGCAGCCTCCGGAGTATACTTCTATAAACTCGAGACGGAGGAGTTTGCGAAGACCAGGAAGATGATCCTGCTGAAATGATATCTGGCAGGAATTTCAGATTGCGCAAATACCTCTGACAACAGGACTATTGCGCCATGACAGGATTTTTACCGCCACAGGTGGCGGTGGAAAATCTGCCACTTTTTCGAAGCGAAGTTCGCTACAAAAAAACCACTCCCGGCGCCGGGAGTGGTTTTCGTATTTCCTGATTGATGCAGGATATTTGCGAATCATCGCGGGAATTTGATCCCGGCGGAAGTACCTTACGTTCCAGGATGGACAGCTCCAGAGAAGACTGCTGGAGGTCCGGCTACTGAAGATCCGACGGGAGGTGCGGAACCGCATATATCTCCCTCATCAGTTCCCATCGCCGCGCGGTGTCATCGCCCGCCTCACGCTCGATATAATCCCTTACCATCTGCAGGCCGACGACGTATGTGACGACATAGCTGCGGTACTTCTCGCCGAAGCGCAGGTACATGTCGGCCCTCGCCTCGGTCATCAGCGCGTACTTCTGCAGGAACTTGTTAGCCTCTTCCCTCGTCCAGTCGCCATCGAGATACTTGCGGACGGCCTCGGTCCTCCCCCCGCGCAGGTTCCTCGTAAGCGTCTCGAACTTCAGGTACTCCTCGGCCCTCGCGGGATCGAGCCCAGCCATCGGAAAGAGGACGTCGCGGATAAAGGCGACGCGTTCTTCCTCGGTGAAAGCTATCTTCACGCCGAGGTTCGCCCCTCCCTCGTTCAGTGTCGCCTGCGGACAGTAAAGGGGCTGCACCGTGTATTCCATCCAGCCGTTGTCACCCAGCATGTTCTTCTCGACAAGGACGTTCTGGACGTGATGCCCCGGGTACCCCTCGTGCACGGCGAGCCCGAGCGGCGAACTGATCCGCACCGGCAGCTCGATGTTCACCTGGATTAGGGACCTGTAGTCGCCCTTGTACCAGTTGTAGGCGCCCCACGAAACGCCAGTGACATACTCCTTGTCGAAGCTCTCTCCCTCGGGAAGCGGGATATACGGAAGTGTCCGGGAGCGTGCCTCCTCGATCGCCCTCGTGAAGACCGCATCCACCTTGTCCTTCGGGATCGTGAAATCCGCCCTGTACGCCTCGACCCGCGATGAGAGATCTCCGTCGCCTGGAACGAGGACTTCCAGGTCGGCAAGCGCAGCATCGAGCGCCGCAATGTCTGCCGGCTCGGCGACAGCATCGTAGAGGGCCTTCGATTCCTCGTCGAATGTCATCTTCTTTCCGCCGACCAGCTCGGCGCGCGCCTTCAGCGAGATGATGTGCCTGCGAAGGAACTTCACACGGCGCTGTTCCAGGTCGCTCAGCACACATACATCTACCCCGTCGAGCTCTGCGACCAGGGCATCGGCCTTCGCCGCGATCTCCGCCGACGGGATCGAATGGTCCTCACCCTCAGGGAGCGGCGCGGGCTTCCACTCTTCGGGTCCGGTGTATGCGTCGACATAGTCGGAATCGTACTGCCCCAGAACGAGGCTGAGCTTCACGTAAGATTCTGCGACTTTGTCGACGGCGGCGCGCTGCGCCTTCGGGTCAGAGCCCCCGCACGATGAAAGTGCCGTTCCGAACAGCAGGCCGGCGATAATGAGTAGGCGGATCATCTGGTCTCCTTTGTTTATGTATTGGATCTCGATTCTTCTCTGAACAGAATCTTATTGCGACAGCAATATTCAGCGAGGAACGTTTTACAGTCAAGTGTGTCTTTTGGACAGGAACGGCAGTGTGCTCGCGCGTCCAGGCTCTAGTTACCGGCTTCTCTCCTCTATCTGCCTGATCAGCCCCTTGAAGATGAACCGGTGAAAGGGGAGGAAGAAGTACCAGTAGGCGCGGCCGAACAGAGTAGCGGTCATGTAGCGGGCAGTAAGCGACAGTTCCCTGCGGTCGCCGTGATCACCGATGTGAAACTCGAGCCATGCCTTTCCCGGCATCTTCATCTCGGCCCGCAGCAGAAGCCGCCTCGCGGGGATTATATCCTCGACCCGCCAGAAGTCGACGACGTCCCCTTCGGCAAGGCCGCTCGCTTTCTTTCTGCCCCTGCGCGTTCCGACCCCCATTATGATGCGGTCGAACGCTCCCCGGACCCTCCACAGCCAGTTGCCGTGGAACCATCCCTCGCGCCCGCCGATGCGGCAGATAGAGTCAAAAAGAGCGTCGGCAGTCTTCGCCGTCTCCATTGAACTCGAACCGGTGTACATCGGGCGGTCGTGGACCTCTTCGAGCTTGATCGCCAGCTCATGGGCAGGCGGATAGGCATCGGACCATCTCGTATGAACGCGGTCCTGCTCCTCCCTGGTCATCGCTCTGACCAGCGCGGTCCTGTATGGGAGCGGATCGAACGGGATTATCCTCCTGATCGAACTGTCCTCGCAGATCACATCGTTCTTCATACCTTCCATCAGGCTTATGGTGATGGGACCCGGCACCGGCGTCAGCAGGCCGGCGGCATATCCGAATGTCTTCAGGCTGAACAGCGGCATCGTTATCAGCAGGCGCCGCCTGTCGAGGACCTGCGCGATGATCTTCATCATCTCCCTGTACGACATCACCTCGTCGCCGCCGATGTCGAAGCTGCCCCCGGCCGTCTCCTCCGATTCGAGCGACCCTACGAGGTACTTGACGACATCGCGGATCGCGATCGGCTGGCAGAGGGTCCCGGCCTCGCGGGGCGTTAATATCAGGGGGAGCCTGGCTGCAAGGCTGCTGAGTATCTCGTATGAAGCGCTTCCCGAACCGATTATGATAGCCGCACGGAGGATCGTGACCGGAACCGGCCCGTCCCGCAGCCGCTTCGCCACTTCCATCCGGCTGCGGAGATGCGTTGAGAGATCGCTACGAACATCGCCGAGGCCGCCGAGGTAGATGATCCTCCTCACCCCGCATTCAGCCGCGACTTCGGCGAAATTTTCCGCTGCTTTCGCGTCAGCTCCCGCGAATTCGCCAGGCCCGAGCAGCATCGAGTGGATCAGGTAGTACGCCGTGTCGACTCCCTCGAGCGCGGCGACGAGGCTTGGCCTGTCGAGCGCGTCGGCTACCACGACCTCGACTCCCGGCCAGCGTCGGGTGATCTCCGCTGCTCCGCCCCTTACCATCGCCCTGACGCGGTATCCTCTAAGCATCAGCTCGGGCACCAGTCGGCCCCCGATATAACCCGAAGCGCCGGTCACGAGTACGGTTCCGATGTCGCGGCGCGGCGAGGTCGGCAGATCGGCGCAGAACGGGGTATCGCTCTCGGGATGGCCGATCATCGCTTTCTCATTGTCATTATCTATAATCACGCCCGGATGATATCATATATCAGGCCCCGCAGCACCGTCTCATGCATAGACCCGCTAATAACCCTTTTGAAGCACTTTTCCGGATACAGAGACCGTCATAAAACACTTGGGGCCAGCCGCGGGTCTGTAGTATATTATTCCATCCGTCGGCGGCCGGAAAAGTGCCGCTGCATCGTCACTCAACCCCTTGACGGAGAGGATCTATGAACCAGGCTGTTAAGCTTCTGAAGGACTCGAAGGCCATGAGGTTCTCCGTGCTGTTCATGATCAGCGTTCTGATGTTCGGAACGTACTGGTTTCAGGACGGTCTCGGACCCCTGAAGGGCCTGTTCGAGAGCCAGCTGGGATTCACAAGCTCCCAGTTCGGACTCCTCATCAGTTCTACTACATGGGCCAACCTGGCCCTGATGATCATCCTCGGTGGAATCGCCCTGGACAAGTGGGGGATCCGCAAAGTCGGAGTGATCCTCGCCGTCATCGCGACGATCGGCGCCTTCGTCGTATGGGCCGGCAGCATGGGTTACTTCGGCAAGAGCAAGAACCAGATGCTCTGGTCGATGGTCGTGGGACGAATACTCTTCGGAATAGGACTGGAGACGACGTGCGTGCTTATAAGCCGTACGATCGTCAAATGGTTCAAGGGGAAAGAGCTCGCGTTCGCAATGGGGATGAACATCGTGGTCGGAAGGCTCGGAAGCTTCATGGCCATATCGTTCTCCCTCGATCTCGGCGGCGGGAACCTGAGCAACGCTCTGGTCATCTCCGCTTCGATCATCATGCTCGGCACGCTCTTCTTTATCGCCTATCTCGGCCTCGACAAGAAGCTCGACCGCCAGCTGGCGGAACAGGCGGCTGAAAGCGGCGAGGTAGTACATGAAGATGAGTTCAAGTTCAGCGATCTCGTGAAGCTGATCACGGACCATTCGTTCATATACATCTCGCTTCTCTGCGTGGCGTTCTACTCCGCTGTCTTCCCGTTCCTCCAGTACGCGCCGGATCTGCTGGTGAACAAGTTCGGGTTCACATACGTACTTCCCGACCTGGCGGGAATGTCGTTCTTTCAGAAGATCGGGGCGTACCTCAACAACGGACCGAAGGTGAGCGGACTTATCCCGCTCGGAACGATCATCTTCACACCGATATTCGGCCGCCTCGTCGACGCCAAGGGCAAGGCCGCCTCGCTGATGATCCTCGGTTCGATACTTCTGATCTACGCGCACCTTACTCTTTCGGTGCTGGACGTCAAGTTCCTCGGATATACCGGCCTCTTCGCTCTGGGCGTGGCCTTCTCTCTCGTACCTGCGGCGATGTGGCCGTCGGTCGCGAAGATCGTAGCCGAGAACAGGCTCGGAACGGCGTACGCGACTATGTTCACGATCCAGAACTACGGGCTTGCGGCATTCTACTACGGGATCGGCAAGGTCCTCGACATGGTCAACCCGACCACGGTCAGCCAGATGGCGGCCGCCCGCGATAAATTTACTGCCGCGGGACTGAGTCCCGAGGAGATCTCGACAGAGATCGACTTGATGAAGGCGTCGGGGGAGATCGCGACGTACAACTACACGATCCCGATCCTGATGCTTGTAGGGCTCGGCGTGGTCTCGATCTACCTCGCGTTCCTGCTCAAGAAAGCGGACAAGAGGCAGAATTACGGACTGGAGAGGCCCTCCGGCCAGTAGTCCGCTGCCGCATACGTGATGAAAAGAAGAGCCGCCCCGTCGGGGGCGGCTCTTTCTCTACAAGGAGCCTGATCGATCAGGATCGATCAGTGAGTGTGAACACCCTGTGTCACTTGACGGTGATCGTCGCGTGAAGGGAAATGGTCCCGTTGTCCGAATAGGTCCCTGTAAGCATGAGATCCGTTCTCGGGGTCTCGACGATCTTCCTCATATCATCGGACGTGAACTTCGCTACAAGATTCCCCCTCAGGTCACTTGCGAGGTACTTGGGCGTTATCGTTACGCCGTTCGCGCCGCGAAGCACGACACTGGAACGTATGATACCGCTGTATGGCACTTCCGTGTGAATGGAAACTTCTGATCCCTGGTGATCGAGGACGAATACCTGCGGTGATACGAGCATCGTTCCGTCGAAATACATCCTTGCTGTCGCCGGGGCCGCGAGAAGCAGGCCCAGTGCGAGCACTATGATACTTTTCCTCAGCATGTTAATGCTTCCTCCATCGGTTTCGAGTCTTGTCTGTACTGACTGCTGTGGGCGCCCATTCATCTCGTGTTAAGGCAATCCCCGTGCCCCTTCCGATGGAACGAACGAACGTGCGGGATGATAACGAGTTATGGAAAAAGTCAGATATTGTGACAGGAGGATAAGTGTACCGTCAGGTGCAATCAGGGTAGAGACAGTGCTCCATCAGGGTCACATTCGTCGGCCTAACATCAATAATGGTAGTCCATTACCATTATGGGTAATTTTACTCACTTATCCGCCACTCTGAACGACTACATGACCTGGTACTGACAGGCCGTCCTGGTCCCCTGTGGCCTTTCAGTCTTCCATGACCTTCAGGACCATGTCATGGATCCTGACACGGTCATCGACCTTGATACCGACCTGCGAGCCGACAGGCGCCTCCAAGACCGACTCGTGATCGACCTGCATGGAAGTGACCTTCTCCATAAAGTCGGTAGTGTGTCCCTTGAAGTGCAGGGTATCACCAACATTGATCCCTTCGGCGGTCACCTCGATAGCGACGACGCCGATATGGGCAAAGTAATCCTCTACCCTGCCCACCTCTATCTCCGACATGACAACCTCCTTGCCAGCCGTATTAAGTTGTGAATCATCCCCTGGTGAAGTCGCCGCAATGGTAGCACACGCGGCGTGGTATTTGAAGTACAACTCTCCTAGTACCTGAAGTACAACTCCCATCGGAGAAAATGGGAGTAGTCGCTCCCCTCGGCGTAATAATCGCCCGGCATCAGGGCTTCCCAGAGAAAATGCCCGCTGAGGTACTCGGTCCAGTTCCACTTAAGCTTGATCTCGGAGAGCATCCCGCGAAAATCGCCTTCGCCGAAGACCGGGCGGTCAGGATCCGGCGCCTGCTCGAGGGCCCACATACAGTAGAGCCTGCAGTCTACCTGGACTCGCGGATTGGTGTTCCATGAGACGTTCAGCCATCCCGAAGAGATGTTCTCCCAGTAAGCGACGCCTCGCTCGTTGACGAGTGTGTATATGTAGAGCTCGCTCCACTTCGGCCAGCGCGCGTAGACCGGGTTCCACCCCTCGTAGTCATCGGTCCCGGGCTTGTCACCCGAAAGGATGAATCCCCCGATCCCCACTCCGAGAGGAAAGGCATCCCCGGGATCATCGTATTTTCCCCAGAGGTATCCTCCCCACGCGAGGCGTTTCGCATCGCCGCGGTCCCCGATCTGTCCGGCGAACTCAAGGGCGTAGTCAAAGGCTTCCAGCGACCTCCCCGTGGCCCTCCCTCCTACCGTATGGATGTCGCTCTCAGGGAAGACGCCGTCGGGATCGTCCTCGTTCTTGAAGAAGTAGTATGCCTCAAACTTCGCGTCATCGAATGATTCGTCCGTATAGTATAGCCCGGCGCCCGTCTCGTCCCACTCGATCAGGTACCGGTCCTGGCTGTTTATCACGGGGAGGTACTCGTCCTTCTCCGGATCAGATATGAAGTGGGCGTCGAGCCGCCTCTTCCCCCAGTCTCCCTGTAGAAGGGCCGCGTTGAAGTAGGCGGTCCTCGAACCGTCGAGAGGCCCGCCGTCCCAGCAGATCAGCCCTTCGCCGTAGAAGATGTTCTGCCGGCCGATCTTGAACCCGTACGGGGTATCGCCGATCTTTTTACCCTCGATGTAGAGGCTCTCGAATATCACCTCGTTCCAGGTGAAATCCACCCCCTCCGGCTTGAACCATCGGCGGTGCTCATTATTGAGCATAGTGTGGATCTTCCACGATTCATTCGGGATGTACGCCCCCCAGAGCTGCGTCCTGAACCTGAAGAAATGCAGGTCGTCGAAATTGTCGTACGTCAGGTCGAACGGGTTGACGATATATGTCTCCCTGAGCCTGAAACGGAATCCCCAGTCCCAGTGAGTCACCTTCTCCGTGACGGATGTGGACGTAATAGCGGAGACAGTATCGGCCCCCGACAGCGAGAGAGCGGACGACGGGATCTCCCCCGCGTACGCGGCGCCGACAGTGAAAGCGATGAGAGCGACAAGGATCATTAAAAGGCGCCGCAGCGAAGCGGCTGATATATCGTTCATTGCTTTAACGGGCATCCTGCTCCTTCCGGGACGGCCGTGTTGCCGTAATCCCTTTTGCAACCAGACTATATATGAATTTCGTTTTTCCCTGCCATAAAAATGTATTATTTTACTTATGTCGACTCGGACTCCCCGCCTGTCCCGCGCACACCGGGCACTGTACCGGAAGGAGCACACCGTGAGAAGACATACCCCTGTTCTTTTCATACTCGCCGCTTTTGTATCCAGCATAGCTTTCGCCCCTTCGATCGACTCCGGACCCGCCTCGGCGGACGGCAAGATGAACGCCCAGATGAGGTTCCAGCGCTCCATGCGCAATTCACCGATCAGGACGCACGATCCCCGGCGGGAGATGCTCGGGGCAGCGGGCGGCGACAAAGCTGTCGCGACCGTGAAATTCGATCACGTCCTCAACGGGGCGGAGATCTCCGATCTCGAATCGAACGGGATCGAGTTCTATCGCATCGACGGGCAGATCGCGAGGACGAGAGCGATATACCCTGTCAAGATCCCCTGGGACGAGATAGACGGCCTCGGTTCTCGCCGTGAGGTCCTCCGGCTCGAATCAAACTGGAAGCCGGCAGTCTACCCTACGCTCGATGTCAGCGTCCCGGAGATCGAGGCGGACTCGGCGTGGGCGGTCGATGACCCGCTGGGATTCCCCATCACGGGAAAAGGGATGCGGGTCGCCGATTTCGACACCGGCATAGACGTTTTCCATCCATCCTTCTTCTTCGCGGACGGAGACACATTCAACTGGATCGATGACAACGAGAACAACACCTTCGACCCGAATTACGACTTTGTGGATCTCAACGACAACGGTTCTTTCGATTTCGGGGAGATACTGAGGCTGCAGGACGGGCATATCCTCGACTACGCCAATGTCTGGGGCGGAGGGCCGCCGGCGAACAACGACTATGTCTACCAGACTTACTGGGACTGGATATACGCCGACCAGAACTACAGCGGCAGCAGGGAATTCGGGCCCGTGTGGGGATTCACCGAGAGCACGCCCGGATTCGGGGAACCGATATTCGTAGCCCTCGATGACAACGGTGACGGCGAGCTCGACGTCGGCGAAAAGCTCGTCCAGCTGGGGACCTCCAAGATATTCGCGACGATGAACGCCGACTCGACCGAGAGGGTGCGCGGCACCGACCTGATGCTCTCCGACGACGACACCAACGGGCACGGCACGGCCGTGATGGGCATCGTCGCCGGCGGAACGCGCGGACTCCACAAGTTCTGCGGCATCGCTCCCGACGCAGAGCTGCTCGCCGGTTACTACTTCTCCGGAGTGCCGATCTCATACCTCGTCCCGTGGGCGAGATCCCGCGGCGCGGACGTGATGCTCTACGAGTTCGGCGGATTCATATGGGAGTTCCTCGACGGGTCGACCCTCGATGAGGAGATCATCTCGATCGAGAACGAGACGATCATACAGATAACGCCGTCGGGCAATCTCGGCCGCGGCGGAAAGCACGCGATAGTGAATATCCCCTCGGCGAGCAGCCGGACGCTGGAGATGATCGTGCCGACTTATGGAGGCAACGCAATCCAGTACGTCTACGGATCGACGCTGTGGCTGGGGGACCTGACGGGCCTGTCCTTCAGGCTGCGCACCCCTGACGGCACGGAGGAAGAGCTCACCGGCGGATGGCAGCTCATCGATAACTACTATATCTGGACGGATTTCTCGACAAGCGTCCGCGGCACGAACAAGATGGACCTCTACATCGATCACAACACCCATCCGGACGCCATGGGTGTGTGGGAGCTTACCGTGAGCGTCCTGAACATGGTCGGTGATAATTACAGGATCATATCCAATATAGCCGACAATCTTTCTTCGTGGGCCGGCGGAGCCGAGTTCACGAACTACAACTCGAGCGAAGAAAACGTCACCTGGCCGGCGACCTGCGACAGCGCCTTCTGCAACGGATCGTACTCGACCCGCGGCTTCGAGGGATACGGCGGGGTCGGCGGAGGGTCGATCCCTGTCGGCGAGATCAGCGCGTTCAGCGGGCGCGGAAGGAGAATAGACGGGAAACATCTTCTCGATATCACCTCGCCCGGCAACTACGACGTCTACTCGACTCTGTCACACACGACGAGCAACGGGTACCCCAACGGCTCTTACCGCCAGTTCAGCGGGACGAGCGCGGCGGGGCCCCATGTCGCCGCGGCGGCGGCCCTCGTGCAGCAGGCATGGCCCTCCGCGACGATGCCCGAGGTAGAGCTGCTGCTCGCATCTCATGCTCTTGAAGACGGGTTCACCGGGACCGTCTACAACGATACCTGGGGATACGGGAAGCTGCGTATACTCGGAGCGATCGGAGTCGCCTCCAGTGTCGAGGATATGGCCGACGGCAGGCTGGCGCCGGCGCTCCTTCTCGACCAGAACTATCCGAACCCGTTCAACCCGAGCACGTGGATCCCCTTCTACCTGCCGAAAAGCGGGCAGGCTTCGATCAGGATCTACGACGTCAGGGGCGCTCTGGTCAAGACACTCCGAGAGAAGTGGATGAGCGAGGGCCCGCACAGTGTCACGTGGGACGGCAGGGATGACTCGGGCCATAACGCCGTATCGGGAATATACTTCTGCGTCCTCAGCCAGGACGGCGATAAACAGACGCGGAAAATGGTCCTGCTGCGCTAGCGGCAGGCGGCAATGACCTTGCTGCTCAAGCAGATACGATGTTCGCTGGGATATGGGTAATATCGCTTATATCGGGGTTCAGCTATTAAATATATTGAGCGCCGGATATGCGGGTAATATAATCAGGTAGTAACGGAAATCCTGAGAGGTGAAGGTTGGGACCTTCCGGGTAACCTCAAAGGATAGGGGAGGCGTGCGCAGGACTCGCCTCCCCGCTTTATTCCGCCCTGAAAAAGGAAACGGACACCCGGCGAGAGCCAGTGCCCGTTCCCTCCTATTGACAGTCGCAGCGACCGTCATCCTTCTCTGATATTTTCCTATCTCAGAAGAACCATCTTCCTCGTTATCGAATTCTTTTCATATTCGAGCACGTAGAAATAGATGCCTGTCGCGGCCTGCGTGCCGATGTCAGTCGACCCGTTCCAGTCGACCGAATGCTCCCCTCCCGCGCGCGCACCGTCTACCAGCGTCTTGATCGACCGGCCCGCCACATCAAACACCTGGACCTTCACGTCCCCCGCTTCCGGCAGGTAGAACCTGATAGTCGTGTTCGGGTTGAACGGATTGGGCGTGTTCTGATAGAGGGCGGCCGGCGAGAGCGGTACGACTACGGCCCCCGTAGCGAACAGGGTCTTCCTTTCACCAGCTGAGACGACATCCACGCGGTAGATATATTCCTCGCCCGCCATGACATCCACGTCGACAAACCGGAACGAAAGCTCCTCGCGGGCGATCTCGATATCGCGCAGCTCACGCGAAGTGCCGGTCGCCGCGACGCTGCGGGTCACGATGAACCGGTCGTCCGTTTCATATTCGGAAAGCTCCCATCTGACGCTGATCGCGCGGCCCTCCACCGATGAGGAGAAACACTGCAGCAGCGTCGCTACCTGCGGAGCGGTGAACAGGGCGTAGCTGTACGGCTCTCCGGGTATCACCGGGTTCCCGTCGAGATCGGCCACACCGTCGATGAAGATCGAGTAATCCCCCAGCTCGACAAGGTCCTCTCCGAGCTGCAGCTGTACCGTGCGATTGTCATCCATCAGGTCCGCTCCACTCAGCTCGATAGCCGCTTCCGGCTCGCCCGACCTGATCAGCAGATAACGTGATACCTCGCCGGCTGAAACATAGTCGATCTCCTCATCGAACAGGACGGTGACGACCCGCTGATCTGCCGCGTCGGCGCCCAGGACTATCGGCGAGTCATCCTTCTTTTTGCACTTTCCGTTGAAGGTGTAGCTGTTTCCCCCCACCGCGATTTCCGTACGGGATTCATCGCATGCCGCTATAGCGATGTCGAGCGGAGTAATACCATCGAAGCACGGGCTGGTAACGCTGACTGTAAATGTATCGTCGTCCGAGAGATTGAATATCGGAACGGTCCCGTAGAAGACCTGATCGGCCCCGCAGTACTCCTCTACCCTGTTATCTGTATCGAACACGGCGATGCCTTCGGTCACATCCCCAAAACCCAACATGCCGGGAGTCCAGTCGGGATCAAGGACAAGTACCTCGCTCGATGAGCACAGGAGCTTGAACTGGGCAGTGCCTATGTTGTAAGGCCCGTCACCTCGCATATAATAGAGATAGAGGTTTACCAGGGTGCCTGTCTCGATGCCGTCGTCGCAGTCGAGCATCGCCGGGTCGGCGACAAGCGCTATCATCCCCTCGTGCGCATACGCGCCGGAAGAGATAAGTAATACCAGAAAGATGACAAGAATGGATCGATACATCGCGATTCCCCCCCAATTCGAGTTTCAGCAGAGGTGCAGCCCCATGGATGTCAGATTGTGGATGCCGGTGGAGTTTTGCTCATCCGCTGTATAAATATATAGAGAGATATTGCTGTCTGTAAAGTGCTTTTCTGTTCTTTCGCCCGGTACCACACTATGTTATAATGAGTTGCATGTATGACCGATTTTGCATCCTTCTGCTCCTGGCAGCCGTTCTTATCGCTTTCCCCACCGGATCGTCTTCTGCCGATATATCAGTCAAGTATATTTTCGACGCCCCCTCGGTCGAAAGTCTCGATGGCGGATTTTCCCGGATCGTATTTCCATCCACCGTGCAGGCAGGAAAAGCGGGCGAGCCGAGCTTCCCGTTCAGGGGAGCCGCTGTGC
The DNA here is from genome assembly GCA_963836185.1 of Candidatus Krumholzibacteriia bacterium. Classification (GTDB taxonomy): domain Bacteria; phylum Krumholzibacteriota; class Krumholzibacteriia; order Krumholzibacteriales; family Krumholzibacteriaceae; genus JAUWCL01. Next base: position 260,618 of record CAWIIQ010000001.1, on the reverse strand, counting down.
TCCTGCCGCCCGGTGAAGAAGCTGTTTCGCTCCGGATCGAGAGACGAGGCTGGAAGGTCATACCGCAGGCAGTGCGACTGCACCCGAGGCAGGATCCCGTGCCGGGAAGCGAACGCCCGGAAAAACGCTTCCTCTACAAGGCGGACGTATACGCCCGGGACAGCTGGATCCACCCCCCTTCCCCGCGTCTGAGGACGAGATATCTGCGGGGGCACGCGATCGCTACCGGGGCCTTCTCTCCGGTCGGGCACAACCCGGCTACCGGAGAGGCGGGATACTGGTCCGAGATCGAGATCACTGTCGAGACCAGGGTCCAGGCCGGACCGGCGGACGCGTCCAGGATGCTGCGCCGCGATGCGGCGACTATCGGGAGGCTCGCATCCCTTATCGATAATCCAGGCGCCCTGCCCGCCGCCGAAGAGTTCCCCGCGGCAGGTGAAGGGTATGAATACCTCATCATAACCCGCGAACATTACGTGACCGACATGGCTCCGCTCAGGGACTTCTACAACAGGCGGGGCATGCGCACGGAGATCATGACCGTCGAGAGCATCGACCTCGCCTACGCAGGGCTCGATCTGCCCGACGAGATACGCATGGCGATCCTCGACGCCTATATAGAAGAGGGAGTCACACACGTACTGCTGGCCGGCGACAGCGACAACGGGCCGTACGACCTCCCTCATCGCGGGCTCTACTGCGCCGTTCATTCATCCACCCTCTACGAGGACGAAGGCATCCCGGCCGACCTGTACTACGCGGCGCTCGACGGCGACTGGAACGCGGACGGCGATACCCTGTGGGGCGAACCGGGCGAAGAGGATTTCTATTCCGAGGTCGCTGTCGGCAGGATCTCCTTCGATGGCGCCGGTGAAGCGGCGGCGATAATTAACAAGATCGTGATGTACCAGGAATCCCCCGTAGTGACCCGGTGCGACGACGCCCTGATGCTTGGCGAGCACCTCTACAGCGTTCCGCTTACATATGGAGGAAACGAGATCGACCAGCTGATCGGAACCTGGGACATCCACGGATTCGAGACGACCGGGATACCGCCGGCGTTCGATATCGTCAAGCTCTACGAGCGGGACATCTCGTACACGGTCGACGACGTCTATGCCGGTATCAGCGACGGCCCCAGTCTCGTCTGCCACGCGGGGCACTCGAGTTACGGCTACGTGATGCTGATGAATGTCAGCAATGTCACGACAGCGAACCTGACCAATGACGGCATCTCGGCGAACTTCCCCGTGGTGAACTCGTACGGGTGCAATGCGGGCGGATTCGACTTCAACGACTGCATAGCCGAGGAGATGGTATCCATCTCGACATGCGCCTCGGCTTATGTCGGCAACTCTCGCTACGGATGGTTCACCGAGGGAACGACCAATGGCCCGTCGCATCATTTTCAGCGGGAGTTCTTCGACGCGATATTCACCGAGGGGATCACGACCATCGGCGACGCTCACGCGCGCTCGAAAGACGAGACCGTTCCTTTCATCGACCTTCCCGACGAATACGAACCGGGAGCCCACCGCTGGTGCTTCTATGCGCTGAACGTTCTCGGCGATCCCGCGATGGACGTATGGACCGGTCAGCCATCCCTGATCGCGGCGGACCATGAACCTGGGATTGACCGCGGCGCCCTCGGTTTTACGGTCGAGACCGACACACCCGGCTCCATCGGTTCCCTTTACGGGGACGGCACGTGCTTCGGCACGGGGACCGCACTGACCGACGGGTTTATGACGATACGCCTCGCCGACACTATTCCGGGGATGATCGATTCGCTTGACCTCACGATCACCGGACACGACAAGTCGGTCTACAGGTCAAGGATCGCGGTGACCGATTATTCCGGCAGCGGGGACCGCGCTCCCGGCCTCGCCCTCTTCCAGAACTCCCCCAATCCATTCAATCCTTCGACGACGATCCGCTTCACACTCGGCAGCGAGGGCCATGTAGATCTGCGAGCCTACGATATCGCCGGCCGCGAGGTCGCCGTGCTGGCATCGGGCAGAATGGAAGCCGGCACGCACAAGATCGCATGGAACGCATCGGGCCTCGCGAGCGGGGTCTACTTCTACCTGCTGCGGGCCGAGGGCAGGATGGTCAGCAGGAAGGCCGTACTCCTCAGGTAGCCGCGGCCGTCATCTTATTCCTTAGAAAAGTCTTTATCTTGATTATATGTCATAGTATACTATGACATAGTTCTTGATAATGTATTACTATACATAGTCATTTGATTGGATATTGGCCATATATATATTGACAGTTCTACAATAATAAGTATTATTTATAACAGGTTACGCAATTCAGGAGTTGACCATGGGTTATGAACAGAAAATTGCCAGGGAACAGCTCGATTCCTGGCATGTATCGAGGTTTCCGAAGGCCAGGGCGGCACTGATGAAAAAGCCGGTGCACGGATGGATCAGGGCGATCAGGTTTGCCCTCGGGATGAGCGGCAGGCAGCTGGCCGAGAGGATGGGGATCACAAGAAGCAGTATCAGCGCTATCGAAAAGAGGGAGCAGGATGGCTCCGTGACTATCCAGATGATGCTGCGGGTAGCCGAGGCAATGGACTGCACATTCTTCTACGGATTTCTGCCGAACAAATCATTCGACGATATCGTCAGGCACCAGGCGGAGATCGTCGCACGTGAAAGGATCGACAGGATCAACCGGACGATGATGCTCGAGGGCCAGGAGCTGCCCGAGGAGGAAGCGGGGAAGGTCTGGCGCAGAGAAGTCGAGAATCTGGTCGACCAGACGCCGAGGACCCTCTGGAACATGACGATCCGGCAGAAGAGGGATAGATGAGACTCATTTTCCCCGATGGCGCGACCCCCCTCGATCCGGACGAGATGGCAGGGCTGAAGATCCAGTCAATAACGACGCGTCCCGAACTGGACCGCTGGGAACAGGAGAATATCCTCGCGGCTGTCGAATGGACAGAGACCGGGTGGATAGGGGAGATCCTCTCAGAGGATTTTGTAAGGAAGCTGCACCGAAGGATGTTCGACAGGGTCTGGAAATGGGCCGGCACCTATCGGCACAGCGACAAGAATATCGGCGTCGCGTGGGAAACGATACCGGAGGAGATCGCGAAGCTGCTCGGCGATACCCGTTACTGGATCGATGAAAAGACGATGCCGGACGACGAGATCGGGGCGAGATTTCATTATCGTATAGAACTGATCCATCCCTTCCCCAACGGAAACGGCAGGCACGGGCGCCTGATGACCGACCTGCTGATGCAGAAGAAACTCGGAGCGGAGATCTTCTCATGGGGAGGCGGCAACGTCTCGAGGGACGAAACGATACGCAGCCATTACATCGAGGCGATAAGAGCTGTCGACAGATCGAACGACTACGGCCCCCTGATCGAATTCGTCAGATCGTGAGGAATATAATGGAGATTTGCAGGAGATTCCGCGGATGCTTGCTCGGCCTCGCCGCGCTGCTGATATTCGCTTCATCCCTCACTGCGGCGGAATATTCGTTCCCGATCAGGTGGAACGCGCACGGCTGGATGCTCCAGTTTTTCCCCCACGATCAGCAGTTCTACCTCGACGGCGGGATCGTCGCCACCGTCGACGCGTTTACCGCGGACGGAGAGAGACTCGACTGGAGCATATACGCCGGCGCGGGGCTCTACGTCGGCATGGGATACCAGGAGAACGGCGGCGTAGTGTTCGACCCGTACGACTCCCACTACTCGATCATACTCGGGGCGCGTTTCGAATGGGGCCGATGGATGGCAGATCTCGAATACCTTCACGACTGCTTCCACGATGTAGACCGTGAGGACGACTCGAGCGAGATATGGAACGTCGCCAGGGTCGGTTTCTACTCTCGCGACTGGTACCCTCGCTACCGCAGGGAAGCATGGTCCGTCAGGGAAGATTCGGGATTGATCCTCGACGCGGCATGGATGGGTACATTCTGGTACTTCCCCCGTTCCGACCTGCACGACTACGTCCAGCACCAGCACGACTTCTCCCTGGCCATCGGCGGGGGCCTCAAGGTCGCTTTCGCCCACAGGAAGGCGCTCGCCTTCGAGCTCAGGCCGAACCTCCTCTACTTCCTTGACCACAGCGGAGAGTGGAAGTGGAAGAACGACCTCTTCCTCTATCTCTCGTGGTACGGAACCAGCGGGACGGTATGCCTCTTTACCGGGCCGCGCTGGGACAACCAGGACATCAAGCCGTCAGGCGACCGCTGGCTCCTCGGCCTCGATTTCTATCTCTGATAAAAAAAGGGCGCAGCCGCCCTTTTCCGGCAGCCGCGCCCTGAGGATCCCTCCTGCCGGAGGAATTATTCCTGCAGCGCCTTTATCTCTTCGGGCAGATCGAAGATGCCCTCCGGCATATCGATATTCTGCTCGATGCTTGTCGTCGTGAAGATCCTCTCCTGTCCGATGACCTTGATAACGGTCTTGAACGCGAGCTTTATCCCGTCCACTTCCCTGTAGTCGCTCAGGTGCGCCTCGACAGGGATCCGCCCCATCTCAGTTTCGGCTGTCGTGTCGACCCTGGTGAGAAGGCCCGATTCCTTCTCGAAGAACATCGTGTAGACCTCACCGGCTGCCGGGGTCAGGACCACTTTCCAGCAGTCGACACCTCCGACCGTCTCTTCCCCTTCGAGCTCCACATTCTCGAATGAATCTCTCCAGTAGATATATCTTTCGAAGACCGAGTCCCTGAGGGTATTCTCCCGCTCCGTACCTTCCTTGATGATCGGTCCGGTCATCATCGATTTTTCCCAGACTACATCTCCGCTTACTCCCTTTTCGATCTTTCCGATCATGGCGTTCTCGATAACCGAGTAGACCTGGTTCGGCCTGGCCGACCACATCGTAATGGTGAAGGTCATCCCCTGCGCCGGTATATTCATGGAAGCGGATGATTTGCGGTTCTCGATGGCGTCGTAAGCCTTCTGCCCGCCCGTGACCTCGACAAACCGGTCGAGCACCTTTTCCGCCGTCGGCGCCTTCTGCGCCAGCGCCTCGCCGTGAACAGCGGCGACGATCAACGCCGACAGGACGATGAATATCGCCGGCAGCGCGATAACGATCCACGCGACCCTTCTGCTGGAGAGATGTTTCATCGGATTCCCCCTTCTTTCAGCCGCGTCTGTGACAGCGCGGCAGGACAATGGTTACTTGATACTACTACCCGCCTGAGCCCTGATCCATTCGATCGCAGCCTCTAGGACAGGGTCCCTTCCCTCGAGAAGCTGGCTGCGGGCGGGGATGACCTGGTAATCAGGCGTTACGCCCCTGCCCTCGAGCCTCTCCCCTTCGTAATTCACATAGTCAGCGTGGACGTACTGGATCGCGTCGCCGTTCGGCAGTTTCTCGATCGCCGACGGCAGGGCGAACCCGGTCGTCCTCTGCCCGAACACTTTCGCTCTCCCTGTCTTCTGCAGGCCGTCGGCAAAGAACTCGGCGGCCGACAGCGATAGCCCGTCTATGAGGACCGCCACCGGGCCGGTGTAAGCGTTCTGGCGGGGTATTATAACAAGTTTCAGCTCGACGCCCTTCATCTTGAATGTCCCGAAATCAAACCCCTTCTCGTCATAGAGGAACCCGGCCAGCCATCCGGCCATCGCACCCATGCCGCCCATGTTCCCGCGGATGTCGATCACAAGCCCCCTGCCCTCGGCGGCGCGCCCGACCGCCCGCTCAAAGACCGGCATCAGGTATATCGGGTCCATGAACATGTTGAATTTCAGATACTCGATATCATCGGCCACCGTCATCGTGTCTATCCAGACATACATCACGGGAAGGTTGGCGTACTCGAACTCATGGCCGCGCTTCTCTTCCAGGATCAGATCCATCCCGATCGTCTCGTCACTGCCGTCGAGAAATACCGCCTCGATATCTTCGCCTGTATCGCCATACAGATTGAACTGCGTGACGGATGCGAGGGTAAGGTCCTTGAGGTGATGCCCTTCGTAGACCTCGGCCAGTTCGTCGAGGGCCTCCTCGATATCTCTCCCGCTGAGACTTTCGAGTATCCATCCCGGCCTTACGCCGTCTGACCACGCGGCCGATTCTTCGCGGACTTCGGTCACGACCGCCTGCCCATCGAGCACTCTTACGGAGATCCCCGTCTCGCCGTCGCTTCGCCGGCCGGACGAACCGCCGGAGAGATGTTTCTCGTAAGCCTCCCGGGGGATTATCTGGGTATGAGAGATCTGCAGACGGTCGAGCATCTCTCTCATCGCGCCGCGCCACTCGCCCATCGTCGACGCTTCCTCGATCCTCGGCAGGAACTCGCCGTAAGCCTCGTCCCAGCCGGCTTCGGCGAGGATCTCGGGCCAGAGGCTCTCGTGTATCTGTGCCCATACGTAGTCGAACGACTTCAGATTCAGCTTTTTGTCCTGCTTCGTCAGCCGCCGGTCCTCTTCGGGAAGCTCTTCCTTTTCGGCCTTTGTCTCGTTCGGCCCGACAGCCATCCCCACGCTCATGCCCGAGCCGCCGACCGAGACCGCTCCGCAGCCCGAGATAAGGAGGACCAGAAGCGCGACCAGCGCGAGCGTTATGACGGCTGCCAGTGTCAGTTTGATTTCTTTAGACATGACATCTCCTTTTGATACCTGTCACGCCGGCACCTCTCGTTCGAGCGCCAGCACCGAGATATGGTAGAAAATGAAAAAGACTATCGCTCCAGCCATGAGCAGGACCCAGTTGCCGGTCGCCCCGGCGAGCCGGAAGATCGCCGAGGAATCGTCGAGATATCCCCGGATGACGAGCTCGTTAAGCCCGATAGGGATGATAAAGGCGAACAGAAACAGGACGCCCTGCAGATATATGGCCTTTTCGAGCCCGTATCTGAAAATGAGCCAGTAAACCAGCCCCGCGGTCCCGAGCGCGAATCCGGCGTTGAACAGAAGCCATTTTCTCGACAGCGCCAGGTAAACGGGCTCGACCTCGAGACTGGAGAAAGAGAGATATGTGACAAGGACATATACCGCGGTTATCACGAAGATCGGAATCAATTTGGCGCCCACGATCTCGCGCGCCGTAACTGGAAGGGTCGAGAGGAATGCGTACCCCCTGTTCTTCGACTCGTTCATCTCGACGCCGAAGATCGAACCGATGACGACTATGTAAAGCCATCCCGTCATCAGAAAGACGACCGTAGAGTCAAGCTGCATCCTCGTCGTCATCCAGTATGCCATCTGCAGCGGAATGATAGCCAGGTATCCGAGGTAAAAGTACCAGTCTTTCTTTATCAGCCCGAACATGCAATTTCTCCTAATCGAAGAGTCTCTCTTCCTTGAGCCTGAGCGCACGGCGGAAGATCAGGTGATAAACTCCGAGGCTCACGAATATCAGTGCTATGAATATCCACGTCGGCTTTCCCGACACGATGATCTCGGGCCACTCGAATATGTTCCCGATCCCGCTGCTCCTGACCGCGATCAGGCCGAGGAGGTTGAAGAAGACCCCGGCGAATACGAGGACCATCATCAGCATCCTGACGTTGTACCTGTACATCAGCATGAAGACGGCGCCCGCGAGCATGATCGCGACCGACGCGTTCAGCAGGATGATCTTGACGCAGTCGGCAAGAACTGATGGAGTGCTCTCGAAGAAGCTGGAAGAGGACGAGATTGAATACGACCGTCACTGCTGACAGCCATGAGCGGGAAGAGCCATCTTTGCCCTTACGACCGTCTCGAGCTTCAGCGGCAGGGTCATCAGGAAAGGATACCCCCTGTGTTTCTCCTCGAGCGCCTCGGCGCTGAGGGCGGGAACGACCACTACGAAGAACATGAAGAACGAGTTGATCACGGCGATCGGGGTCCGGAGCCTGTCGAACGCGCTGTACCACATCACTACCGACATGGTCAGAAAGAATGACGCCGTAGAGGAGATAGAACCCGGCGTTCTTCTTCAGTATCCCTGTCATGCCTCCCGCCTTTCACGAAGGCGATCAGGACGTCGTCGAGACTGACGTTCTCCACCTTGACGTCGCCCGCGCTTACAGCGCCGGCGATCCTGCCTTCGAGTTCACGATACCTGTTGGTGACCCCGGTGCTGCCGAAGGCATGAGCCTCGACGCAGCGAAGGCCGGTGACGATCTCACCATCGATAGCGCCCGGCTTGAAATGCAGCCTCTTCCAGTCGGAGAGGATCTCGTCCTTCTCGGCATGAATCGCCACGCGCCCGTCTACTATGAAGGCGACGTGATCGGCTATCCGCACTATATCGTCCGTGATATGAGACGATATGAAGACCGAGCCGTCTTGTTCGTCGCGGAACTCGAGGAGCCTGTCGAGCATCTCGCGCCTTATAACGGGATCGAGACCGGACGTAGGCTCATCGAGTATCATCAGCTCGGGATGGTGGGCGAAGGCGATCGCGAAAGAGAGCTTTACCTTCATCCCCTTCGAGAGCTTCCCGACCTTCTGCGAAGGGTCGAGCCTGAACTCCCTGAGCAGGGAATCGAACAGATCCTGGTCCCATTTCTCGAAGTACCCGGATACGAACTTTCCCGTCCATGAGACCTTCTTGTTCATATAGTAGAACTGCTCCTCGCCCACGTAGCCGATCCGGTTCTTGATCTCCTTCTCGTGAGCGTCAAGTCCGAGGCCGAACATCCGTATGGAACCGCTGTCGGGCCTGGTCATCTTCATCAGGGCCCTGATCGTCGTCGTTTTACCCGAACCGTTGGGACCGATCAGCCCGAGGATCGTCCCCTTCGGAATCTCGATTGACACGCCGTCGAGCATGAACGTCCTGTAATGTTTTGTCAGTCCCTCAACTTCCAGCACCTTATCCATTCTCTTCCTCCTGCAGTCTTTTGATTATCTTTCCGAGTTCAGCGGCAGATATTCCGTACCCCGCGGCCATCTTCAGGATCCGCTCCAGTTCACCGGCGATCTCGTCGACCTTCTCGCTCCTGAGCCTGCCGAAATCGACATCGGCGACAAAACTGCCCAGGCCGGCGCGGGTGATTATATATCCCTCCTGCTCGAGATCGCGGTACGAACGCTTTATAGTGATCGGGCTGATGCCGAGTTCTTTTGACATCTCCCTGATCGACGGGATCTTCTCCCCCGCCTTGACGGCCCCCTTCGCGATGGCATCCTTGACCTGGTCGGTCACCTGCTTGTGCATCGGGTCGGGATCTGATTGCGAGATAACTATAAACAAGGTCAGTTTCCTTTCAACTGTGCATATCGTACATACACAGTATATAGAGTATATACGCACATGTCAAGGCTGAGTTTCAAAAAAAATGTAAAATGCCTTTCTCCCCGCTCTGTCCGGAATCATTTTTTATAGACAGGGCGCATCTTCCTGCTGTAAAAAGGAGGGTGTCCGCATGAGATCCCCGATCTGCCGGCACAGGATCGTTATCGATCTAACCCATTGAAGTTGAATACGTTGCCGACTGCCCCGAACGTGGGCGGCCGGGCCGGATCTTCGTTTCCAGGACCGGGAGGCCGAGACAATGAGCGACATCATGAAAAAAGTACAGGAAGACGGCGTCATGTTCGTCGAGCTCGAGTTCACCGACATATTCGGTGTGCTTAAATCGATAGAGGTCCCGGTCGGGATGCTCGGAGACGCCCTCGAGCGCGGCGTCTGGTTCGACGGCTCATCGATCCGCGGATTCGCCAGGATCATGGAGAGCGACATGTACCTGATGCCCGACCCGGCGACATACGCACTGCTTCCCGGCGACGAAGAGAGCAGGAAGACGGCACGGTTCATGTGCGATGTCTACACCCCCGACGGCAATCTCTTCGAGGGCGATCCGCGGGCGGTCCTGAAGAAGGTCATCGCGGAGGCGACAGAAATGGGGTACGAGTTCTTCGTCGGCCCCGAGGTCGAGTTCTACCTCTTCAAGCGGCACGAGGACGGCTCCTTCCATACACCCGAGTTCGATACCGGTTCGTACTTCGACAGCTCTGCCAAGGATATCGGCAGCGATATCCGCAAGGAGATCATGGTCGCCCTCAAGGGATTCGGGATCGACTCCGAACGCGCCCATCACGAGGTAGGCGTCGGCCAGCACGAGGTCGGCTTCCGCTACAGCGGCGCGCTGACTACCGCCGACAATGTCATAGTGCTCAAGAAGATCATCAAGTCGATCGCCCACAGGTACGGGCTGATCGCCTCGTTCATGCCCAAGCCCATCTTCGGGAAGGCAGGGAACGGGATGCACACACATGCCAGTCTCTTTACGACCGACGGCAAGCCGGTCTTCTTCGACGGCAGTGACCCGCACCGCCTCTCCCCCATCGCCAAGCAGTTCATCGCAGGACTGCTCGCCCATATAAAGGAGATGTGCGCGATCACCAACCCGACGGTCAACTCGTACAAGCGACTCGTCTCGGGATACGAAGCGCCTGTCTATATATGCTGGGGAAGCAAGAACCGCTCTTCGCTGATCAGGATCCCGCAGTCGAGAAAGGACCACGAGTCCTCGATCAGGGCCGAGCTGCGCTGCCCCGATCCTGCCGCCTCCCCCTACCTCCTCTTCGCCGCGATACTAAAGGCCGGCCTGGAGGGGATAAAGAAGGGGTACGAGCTGATGCCGGAAATCGAGGACAGCGTCTACACCCTCCCGCCCGACGAACTGAAGAGCCAGGGGATCGACCTGCTGCCGCAGTCGCTCGAGGCAGCCGTCTACCTCTTCAGGGAAAGCTCCCTGATGAAGGAGCTTCTCGGCGAGGACCTGCAGCGCAAGTATGCCGAGACCAAGGCGCTCGAGGCGGAAGAGTACAAGATCGCTGTTACAGACTGGGAGATAGAGCGATATATCGATAAGTGCTGATCCCTCAACGGATCAGGCGCAGGCGGGCAACGGATCCGCCTGAGTGACTGTTAAAAAGTTAACATTTTTTCGGGGCCGGGGCGGTTTTTCTGAAACTTACCCCCGGCCCCGTTCGTTACAGAAATATACGGTGAGATCCCACTCACATGTTCCGGGTAGGAAGAAGAGGAAGATGAAGCCCCTGAAATCGGGTCGATATCCGTGGCGGGCGCAGGCAGCAGCCTCGCTCGCTCTCACATTTATCACCATATCGTTTGTAGCGGCGGCGGCCCCTCCCGGAACGAGCCTCTATATCCCGACGAAACAGGAATACGATGACGCGCTGAAAACGGCAACGGCGCAGCTGCAGACATGCGTCGCAAGCCGGAGGATCAACGGCGGCATCGAGATCGACGGGATACTGGATGAATCGGACTGGGGACTAGCCCCCGTATCTACCGGGTTCATACAGCGCGAACCGAACGATGGAGAGCCTTCCGCCGAAAAGACATTCTTCAGGGTCCTCTACGATGACGAGTACATCTATATAGGGATCACCGCCCTCGATTCCCGGCCCGACGAGATCGTCGGCCGCCTGGCGAGGCGCGATGACTACACCCCCTCCGACTGGCTCGGAGTGGCGTTCGACAGTTATGACGACAAGCGGACCGCGTTCGATTTCCAGGTCAATCCGGCCGGCGTAAAGAGGGACCGGTTCTGGTTCGACGACAACGATTACGACGAGAACTGGAACGCCGTCTGGCACGTCGGGACCAGTATCGACGAGAATGGCTGGACGGCCGAGTTCCGCATCCCGTTCAACCAGTTGCGCTACTCGGGGAACGGTCACACGAAGTCGTGGGGCATACAGGTATACAGGGAGATCAGCCGGCTCAACGAGTCCTCCTACTGGAACCGCTGTCCCCGTGAAGCGAGCCAGATAGTCTCCGTCTTCGGCCGGCTCGAGGGGATGGAGGACCTGCCCGTGACGAGAAACCTCGAGGTACTGCCCTACGTCGTCGGATCCCTCCAGTCATACGGTGCCCCGGAGGGAGACCCATACCTTCAGAATACTATCAAGGACGGACGGATCGGCGGCGACCTGATGTACGGGCTGACGAGCGACATCACGCTGAACCTCACGGTCAATCCCGATTTCGGACAGGTGGAACAGGACCCGTCGGAGTTCAACCTCACCGCATACGAGACATACTTCCATGAGAGACGGCCCTTCTTCGTCGAAGGGGCCAACATCTTCTCCTCTTCGTTAAGCCTGGGAGACATGGACAGCGAGAGGCTTTTCTATTCGAGGCGCATCGGGCGGCGGCCCCACGGCTACGCCCTCGACTCACAGAGGTTCCCCGAAGAGACCGACGATTACTGGACCGACGGCACCGAGTTCACTACGATCCTCGCCGCGGCAAAGGTGACCGGCAAGACATCCGGCGGGTGGTCGATCGGAATCCTCGACGCGATCACCGACAAGGAAGAGGCTCTGGTGATGGACCCGCTGGGCAACGAGTACGGGATCGCCGTCGAGCCGATGACCAACTACGCTGTCGTCAGCCTGCAGAAAGACTACAACGAGGGGCGCACCAATATCGGCGGCATCGGGACCGGCGTCCACAGGGACCTGCCGGAGATCGATTTCAATTACCTCGTCAACTCGGCGTACAGCGGAGGCATGCGTTTCAACCACCGCTTCAGCAACGAAGATTACCAGCTCACCGGGAAGCTGTACGGCAGTTATATCCGGGGAAGTGAGGAAGCGCTCGTTGAGGCCCAGACTTCATCGATCAGGTACTTCCAGCGGCCCGATGCGGAACATCTCGGCGTCGACTCGACCCTTACGAGCATGGCCGGATGGAGCTCGACCCTCTGGGGCGGCAAGTTCGGCGGCCAGCCGTGGCGCTGGGGTGCCGGCGTACACGTTCGCAGCCCCGGCTTCGAAATCAACGACATCGGGTTCTCTCACGATGCCGACGAGTTCTTCCCCGTCGTGTGGGTCGGATACAGGAAGTTCGAGGAGCAGACGATATTCAGGGAGTACAGCCTAAACGGCAATATCTGGAACGGAACGAACTTCGGCTGGGAGAACCTCGGCCGGATAGGCGGAAATATAAACGGCTGGGGACAGTTTAAAAACTACTGGTCGATAAACGGCGGGATTAACAGAAATATGTCGAGGCAGGACAACGGTCTCCTGCGGGGCGGGCCCTCGGTGCTCGTGCCGGGACGGACATCGACCTGGTACGGAATCAGCACCGACCACCGCAAGTTCCTCGTCTTCGGGTTTTGGGGCAACTACAACGTCGACGACGAGGGGTTCTCCTCCAGTGGATTCGAGCCGAGGGTGACTATCCGCCCTTCGAGCAGGTTCGACATCACGCTAAGCCCGGAATATTACATCAGCGAGAATGACAGGCAGTACGTCGACGAGATCGACGGGGACTACATCCTCGCCAACCTGAAGCGCGAAACGCTCTTTATTACGGCCCGTTTCAACTTCACTCTCACTCCGAACATGACCTTGCAGTTCTACGGAATGCCGTACGTGACGGCTGGCGAATACACTGACTACCGCGAGGTCACGGATCCCCACGCTTCCAAGTACGACGACAGGTTCACTCCGTACGACTACAGCGACAACCTCGACTTCAACTTCAAGGAATTCAACTCCAACCTCGTCTTCCGATGGGAGTACAGCCCCGGCTCGACTTTCTTTCTCGTATGGTCGAGGGGTGCCTCTCAATTCGAGGAGGAGTACGGGAAATTCAGCACGGGGCGCGACCTGGGAAACCTCTTCTCCGCCCCCGGAGACAACACGTTTCTCATAAAGGTCAACAAGTGGTTCAGCCTGTAACAGGATTTTTTATATTCTGAATGGGTGCCCCTGACGGCCTCCGGACAGCATTTCGCGACAGTTCAGGGGGTCGGCCCGTTTGACACCGGTTCGCTGATTATGCTAGACTTTTTTCAGTGTTAGGACAGGAACCTCTCTCCTCCTCTTCTATTCCCTGCGTAACGATGTAGATGTGTAAATCCGTTTTCTATTTTCCGATAAATATAGATAGAAGGAAACCAGCATGCGTTACATCAAGGTATCGATCGTGCCGTTGTTTCTGCTCCTGCTGCTGACGGCAGCTCTTCCCGCCTCAGCCTCGGAAGATTTCGATGGATGGGCGATTAAGAGAGCCGGAGAGATCGACGGGCGCTGGATAAAGGCATCGAGAAGAGAAGCGGGGCCGTCCGCAGTGAGCGCCCCCGACGGGACAAGAACTGTCGCTCGCCGTTCCACGACCATGAGAGGCGTCAGGCCGTCCATGAATACAGGAAGGCCTTCGAACCACACCTCGGCAAATTCGACCGGGATCGACGGTTCAAGGTTCACCCAGCGCGGCAGCCTGGACTTTCTCCGGCAGTCCACCCGGAACAGAAACGGCCCGACCCGCGGGGTCAGCAAGCTCAACAATCCCGCGCAGGCCGTGCGGGCCAGCAGCGCGAAACGCCGGCTGCCCATCAGCAGTGAATCGACATTCAGACGGAATTCCGGGTACAGCAGGGCAGGCGCATGGCGAAAGAGCGGCAAGATGGGGACAAGGATATCGACTACCTCAGGCCACAGCATCCGCAGAAGAAGCTCCGCCTCGTCCTATACCAGGGGATCCACCAGGTCGCGCAGGAGCGCGAGAACCGGCCGCTGAGCAGAATGACCTCAGATACGGTCCGGCCGGAACCTTCCCGGAAGACGGCCGGCACCGGCAGGAGGCGGGGCTCACTCCCCGCCTCCGTTTTTTCTGCATGTATATCTCCTCAATCGGCAACACCTTGAACAGCACAGCGCAGGAAACGACCGTCGGAATATCTTACACCATTTGGGCAGGGGGATTTCACCCAGTATTTTCAACTCATAACATATTGCAATATACCAAGTTGCATAATGAGATGAAATGGCACGGCGCTTGCGGATAATACCGGTGAAGATACGAATAATTACGGGATTATAAAGAATTCCGACACTTGCAGAAGGAGCAAGATGATGAAGAGATCGATATTCATAAGCCTGGCGGTCCTGATGGCTCTCGCGCTTTCGGTTCCTGCGGCAGCGGTTCCAAGGCTCCAGACGTACATCGTGGACTCACAGTACTCGGTCTACCATTCGGGGCTGGATTATATGACCTGGGTATCGAGCTCGAACAACTTCGACCTCAAGGTCGTCGGCTACTGGGGTGAGGAAGTGAACAGCACCACTGCATTCACTTCGGACCGCCCTACGTACGCTACTCCTTCATACGACTACATGGACTGCTACCTCGCGATGAGCGTCCCCAGGGACCAGATGGGATCGGTCTATATCAACGGCGTCGAGATCTCCGCGTTCGAGAAGTGGATGAACTCGATCCCGACCGGC
Organism: Candidatus Krumholzibacteriia bacterium; assembly: GCA_963836185.1. Lineage (GTDB taxonomy): Bacteria > Krumholzibacteriota > Krumholzibacteriia > Krumholzibacteriales > Krumholzibacteriaceae > JAUWCL01. The sequence goes on along the minus strand of CAWIIQ010000001.1, from coordinate 245,423 downwards.
ACAAGCCCCAGCCCGGCGATTCTTTTCAACGGTCCCTCCCTGGCAGAAAGTTACAGCTTCCTCAATATCGGACGGATCGACAATGACCAGACCGGTGCGATGCACTACGGATTCGGCCAGATCGGCACTCCCGGCTGGGGCGACGAGACTCACGATGAATGTCGTCGTCCGCGGCTTCGACTGGGCACATTTCGACGCCATCGGAGTCGACGCCAGGGCAACACCATTACTAACTCACAGTTTCATGACTCGTCCTACTACGCTACTCCCGAGCCTTCCACGCTGAGTCTCCTCGGCCTCGGCCTGCTCGGGATCGCGCCTCTTCTGAGAAGAAAAAAGCGATAGTCAGGGGTATAACCCTTGTTCAAAGGCGGGTGTGATCCATCGGGCACCCGCCCTTTTTTTATCTCCTCTCCCAGCACCTGCCACTGACATCCCTTGCCCGTCCTTTCACATCCCGCCAAGTGGCATAACTCTTGTTATAATCCGCTTGAAGATATATAAAGGTTTCATCCTGGAATCACTGGGAGGAGCCCTTTTGCCGGTGCCGCCCGAAAAACAGGGCCGTACGGCCCGGACCAACACGATATTGACGATCGCAGCGCTCGTCCTGCTCGCTGGCTGCTGTATGCGCCTGTCGTCTCCTCTCTGGTACGGCAATGGCTCGATGACTCGAACTACCGCCACGGCATCCTCATCCCGCTCGTGTCGGCCCTGTTGCTCTGGAAAAGGCGCGACGCACTCCGGGAGACAGGCAGCGGAGGCGGAGAGATGCCCCGGGGCTCCTGCTGATCTTCGCCGCGGCAGGCCTGCTGATCACGGGAACCGCGGCGGCCGAGAATTTCGCGATGAGGATCTCGCTGCCCCTGATGATCCTCGGAGCGGTCCTCTTCCTCATGGGCCTGGGACTTCACCAGGGTCGCCGGACCTCCCCTGCTGCTCCTTCTCCTGATGGTCCCCCTTCCATATATCATCTACTTCAAGATCACTTTTCCCATGCAGATGCTGAGCGCGAAACTCAGCGCAGCGATGTCTGACAGCCATGAGGGTAAGCGTGATCCGCAAAGGGAATATCCTGCTGCTCCCCGGCTACACCCTCGAGGTGGTAGCCGCCTGCAGCGGACTTCGCTCCCTGATGACGATGTTCACACTTGCCGTTGTATTCGCGTTCTTCTCCGATATGTCGAAAGGCAAGGAAATTTATCCTCGTCCTCCTCTCGGTGCCCGCCGCCATCGCGGCAAACACCGTCAGGCTGGTCGTCACCGCCCTGGGCGCGTTCTTTATCGGCCCGGGATTCGCGGACGGCCCGCTGCACGAAGCATCGGGGATCATAGTATTCATGGCCGGTTTTCTGATGCTGCTCCTTTGCGCGGGAATATTGAGATGGACTCAGTATCGACGAAAAAAATCATAACGGTCGTCGTCATCCTGGCCGTGCTCTGCGCGTATACCTGGTCGCTGAGACTGAGGACCGTGCCGCAGCCGGAACCGCCCGACCTGGAATCGATACCGCGCACCCTCAGCGGATACACGGCCCGGGATGAATATATCTCTCCCGAATCCCTGAGGGTCCTGGGCGCCGATCATGACCCTCGCCCGTTCGTATGTCGACCTGGGAGGCAACTCGATAGATGTCTTTATCGGGTACTTCGCCGACCAGCAGGAGAATTCGCAGATTCACTCACCGAAACATTGTTACCCCGGAGCGGGCTGGGATATACTCTCCGAGGGATCGATCGACCTCGATATCGGGGGAACGGACTCAGCCGGCCCGGAAGCTGATCATATCCGACGGCGACAACAGGCAGCTCGTCATCTACTGGTTCAGCATGCGGGGCATGACGATACCGAACGAGTTCGCGCTGAAATGGCACCAGATGACGAGCGCGCTGCTTGCCCGGTCCCAGGCGGCCTCGTTCATCAGATTTTCGACCCTGATCCCGGCTGGTGGGGATGAGGCCGTCAGGGCCGGCCTCGTCGGATTCATAGAAGATATCTCGCCGCACGTGCATCGAGGCGCTTACAGCCACGGAAAAACGACGACGGGAGCTGATACAGGCATGTCAAAAGTAATAATCAAGGGCAGCGCCGACGCCGCGGAACGGCGGAGCCTGGCGAGAAGCATCTCATCCGCATTTCAGGCGTTCCATGCCTCGCTGACCCTTCTGATCGATCGCCGGGGGTCGCCGCTCCCTACCTGGTCTACTTCCTTCTGCAGATGCTCCTGCTGACGATTTATCTTGTCGGAAACTCAGGGCCGCTCGCCCGCCTCTGGGCGCTGCCCGTAGGCGGCGTCACCCCAGAGACACTGGGCCACTATCCGGCGCACCTGCTGCTGCTCCAGCCCATACTTGGACGGATCGAGATGGTCCTCGAGGTCTTCCTCAAGTCGCTGTTTCACGGCGCGACTGTATACCTCGTAGCGAGAGCGATGCGGAAGGGCAGACTTTCCATTCCACGCGCCTTCTCCGCTGCCGGCCGCACGCTATCCACACCTGCTGGGTGTCTCGATCATCTCATCGGCAGCCGTTTACGGCGTGGTCCTTCTCGGCTCCTGGCTCTCCGCCGGCATGGATGGACCGGCGAGGTACGCGGCCCTCGGAGGCGGGATAGCGCTGGGCCTGATGATCCAGTCACTGTTCGTCTACGCCATCCCTTTCATCATGATCGACGGTTTTTCTGCCGCCGCCGCGCTGGCCTCGGGGATATCCCTCTCGCTGCGGACATTCACCAAGACGCTGCTCATCGTAGCCGTGCCATTTCTGCTGACCGTCCCGATCATCCTGCTCGACATGAAAGCCGAGATGATAGCGCTTCAACTCTCCCCTGATTTCATGATCCACAACCATATCGCGTCGAGAGTGATGGAACTGTCTCGACATACCTGATAACCGCCTCGTCAACGGTGATCTTCCTCGCGAGAAAGGTCGACCGGCCGGCCGGCACAAGCCTCGATCTTGGCGGCGCGGGATGACGCCGGAAGGAGCAAAGATGAAGATCATTCCATCCTGACGATCGCTGCCACTGTCACTGCTGGCCGCCGGCCTGATAATCTGTTCCGGATGCGGCGGAGATGACAAATCACCGACGTACGAGGCGGAAAAGGCCCTCTTCGACGCACGAAGACATGCCTCGGAGCTCACCTTCCCGACCCTCAACATGGATTTTCTCGACAGGACACTGGCAGCGTACAGGAAGATAATCGAGCGATTACTCCGGCGACATCGAAAAGCATCGAGGGAATGAATCTCATCGTCGTCACGGCGCAGATGGAACTGGCGGAACTCGAGTTCAGGGCATCGATGTTCGAAGACGCGCGGAAAGATTTCCTTTACGCGTACGAGATCGCGGGAACCGTGCCGGCGGCCAGGGCGAACGCCCTGTGGTCGGCATCGTTCATCTCGCGCGAGAGCGGCGACACCGACGGGCCCTGGACTCTTCACCAAATTTCACGAAGAATATCTCTCCGGCGACCGGATCGTCGATACTGCCCGCTCAACAGGCGATATCTTCTGACGCCGATCCGCATCGCGGAGATCTGCAGAGCACGGCCGACTCCGGCTGCGCGAATAAATGGCTCGGCGAGGCCGAAAAGATCTACAGTCATATAATCCTGCTCGAACGCGCCGGATGATTTAAAGAAGGAAGCAAGGTACAACCTCGTCAGCACATACCTTCTTTCCGAGAAATGGACAGAAGCGAGAGAAACGATCCGGGATATGAGGAAGATCTACGGTGACCAGGCCGACATCCCGAGCCTTCTGTTCCTCGAAGCCCGCATCGAGCTCGACGGATTCGGGGACCGGGAAAGAGCCATATCGGTCTTCGACAAGATCGTCACCGCGCATCCCCGGTCGAAGGAAGCTCCTACGGCCCTTCTGATGAAGGGAAACATCCTCCTCGAAGATAAAAAATACGACGCCGCGGCGGCGGCGTACAACAGGGTACTGGAGGAATACGGAGGTCCAGGCCCGGAAGCGGTCGAGGCCCGTTGGCAGCTCGCTATTCTCGAGGAGAGCAGGGGCAACTGGGTCGAGGCATCCCTTCACTACAAATCGGTATACACCAGCTTCCCGACAACGATACAGGGAATGGAGGCGCCGCTTCGCATCGCGGCGCACTACAGGACGACAGGTGAAGCGGAGGCGCTCGAGGCGGCGTATGAAAGAGCGGCAGAGCATTATGACCATCTCTCGTCGACGCAATACTCCGAGATGATCCGTATAGTCGCTGAAGAATACCATGTACGGACCCTCGTCGAGCAGGAACGCTGGGAAGAAGCCGCCTCTCGCCTTCTCGCGCTGCCGGGCAGGTACCCTCAGTACCACAAGTTCAAGGAAAACTGCCTTGATGGCGGCGGCGATATACGAGACCGAGCTCGACGACCCGGAACGGGCCGCAGAAATACTCCAGAGCTGCGCATCGAAGTATCCAGGCACGGCCCTGGCTGCGGAAGCCCTGAAACAGGTCGAGAGGATCAGAGGCACGAGATGATCACCATAACAGCCATCCTGGCCGGGGCATCATCCGCCCTGATGCTGCTGCTCGCGGTGATACACATCGCGTCCGGGAAGAGGAACACGCAGAAGACGCTCTTCATCCTCTGGGCTCTGAGCATCTTTGCCTCGATGGCAGCCCTGACATTCGCCCTCGTTTCCAGGTCGGCGGAAGAGGTAATGAGCCGGCTCCAGATCCATCTCGCCCTGATCATCTTCTCTCCAGCTCTCGCAATCCCGTTCTTCGCGTTTTTCGGCCGGAACGACGCGGCAAACAGGCTGAGACGCTGGCTCCCCGGCATGATCACGCTCGGAACGCTGCTCGCAGCGACGGCGCTGCTCCTTCCTGTCGAGTTGATCGTCAACCGGTTCCAGCTCGCCGAGGGAGGCGGACTCTGGAGGATCGGGGTCACATCCACCGGCCAGCTCCTCGCGCTGCTGGCTCTCGCCGTCAACGTGCTGCTTCTTCATTCTTTTGAAAACACGTACAGGGCCGCCAATGTCCCGGCGAAGGTAACCCTGAAATATCCGCTGCTCGGGACGATCCTTGCCTCGACCATGAACTTCATAATCATGAGCAGGCTGGTGATGCTCTCCGAAGTGGACGACTACTTCATTTCGATAGGAGCTCTCGGCGTGATCATCTTCTGCATCACGATCTTCTACACGGGATGGAGATACCCCATATTCGAGATAAGGACGATGCCCGAGAAAGGGAAAGCCTCTTCGGTCGTCAGTGTCGTCATCGCGGGCCTCTATCTTCTCGCCTTCGCGCTGATAACATGGGCCTCTGATCTTATCGGGATGCCGTATGAGAGGTTCGGCACGATGGTCGCATCGGTCTTTGCGATATTCATCCTCCTCGCCATCCTGATATCGGGGAAGGCAAGACGCCATCTGCGGGTATTCATCAACGAGAACTTCAGGCCGGGCCTCTACAACTACAGGCGTGAGTGGCGCCATTACGCGCGCATGATGACTTCCAGCTCGACGATCGAGGATCTTCTATCCAACACGATAAGCTCTCTCTGCGAGACGATGATGGTCAAGAAAGGCTTTATCTACGTCGGCATCAGCGGGAACAAATTGGCCGATTACGGACTGGAGAAGGAAGAGCTCGCAGCCGCCGCTTCGGGAGGCATGATGGAACTTTACGCCGGCTCGCCCCTGATCATGATACCGGGGCCCAGGCGGCTCGCTCACGGGCCGGACCGGAATGCGAAAGTAACCACCCGGACTATGGAGCTTCACCCCTGGGTAAGGACCGTATCATTCCTGACCATAGGAGGAGAGGCGAGGGGATTCATCGCTCTCGGGCGAAAAGATTTCGGAAGGCCCTGGTCGGAAGAAGACCGTGATTTTCTCACCACGATAACAGACCAGGGCGCGCTCGCCCTTGAGAACCTTCTGATGGAGGAACGGCACCTCGAATCAAAACAGCTCGAATCTTTCAACAGGTTCGCCTCCTTCGTGATCCACGACCTTAAAAATACCGTCGGCATGCTCTCCTTGACTGCCGAAAACGCCAGGGATAATATCCACGACAGGGAATTTCAGGAAGACGCGATCGATACGGTCGAGAGGTCGGTGCAGAAGATGCGGCGGCTGATCGCTTCGCTTAACGCGCACAAGGCTCCCACCTCGATCTCGCGGACGTCGATCGATGCAGCTTCAACGGCAAAAGAAAAGATAGCCTCTCTCAGGCAGATGGCATCGAGAAAGGACGTCGAGATCAGCCTCGAATCGGAAGGCTCCGTGCCGGTTTTTATCGATCCGGCGGCCCTGTCCCGCATCCTGGAGAACCTGGTGATCAACTCGATCGAGGCTGTGGCCGAAGGCGGGACGATCGAAGTCAGGATCGCCCGCCACAGAGATACGCTGACGGTCATCGTCAGCGACGACGGGCCCGGGTTCGACAGGGAGTTCCTGGAGAACGGCCTGTTCCGGCCGTTCATGAGCACGAAGAAAAACGGCCTGGGAGTAGGACTGGTCCTGTGTAAATCGCTTGCCGAGGCACATGGCGGAGCTATCTCGGTCTCCAGCCTCCCCGGAGGAGGAGCGACAGTAAAGGCAGAGATGCCAGCCGGCGAATAGCTGCCCGGAAAGGTACGGTCAGGTTTGAATATGGACAGACTTCTAATAGTCGATGATGAAGAGACGATCCTCAAGCAGCTCAGGTGGGCCTTCAAAAACGACTATGACATCATTACTGCCGTGTCCGCCGATGAGGCATTGTCCGCTGTCAGGCAGCATTCACCTTCGGTCATGATCCTCGACCTCTCCCTGACAGACGACGCGTCCGAACTCGAGGGATTCGACGTGCTCGAGTCAGCGCTGAGCATAGACCCGCAGATCAAGGTCGTTATGATCACCGGGCACGACGATATGGAGAATGCACTGAAGTCGATCGAGACCGGAGCGCTCGATTTCTACGCCAAGCCGGTAGATGTCGAGGAGCTCAGGGTGATCCTTCAAAGGGCTTTCTATATACGGTCCCTCGAGAGAGAACTCGCGAAACTGAAGGAAGGATATGCCCGGGGTCACGAGTTCGAGGGAGTCATCGGGATGTCAGAACCGATGCTCGGCATCTTCGAGTCGGTACGCCGCATCGCGCCGACCGGCGTCTCGGTCCTTATAACGGGTGAGAGCGGTACGGGAAAGGAACTGATCGCCCGGGCTCTCCACAACAAGTCGACCCGCAATGGCGGCCCCTTCATCCCGATCAACTGCGGGGCGATCCCGGAGAACCTTCTCGAGAGCGAACTTTTCGGCCATGAAAAGGGAAGTTTCACGGGGGCGCACGCGACAAAGGCCGGGAAGTTCGAAACCGCCGATGGAGGCACCCTCTTCCTCGATGAGATCGGCGAGCTCCCGCAGGCCCTGCAGGTAAAGCTTCTGAGATTCCTCCAGGACCAGGTCGTCGAGAGGGTCGGAGGCGGAGCGCCGATCCAGGTCGATGTTCGCGTCATCGCGGCGACAAACAGCGATCTCGAGGAAATGATCGCGGAGAAGAAATTCCGCGAGGACCTCTTTTACCGTATCAACACAGTCAGGATCTCGATGCCTCCCCTGCGCGACAGGGGCGACGACATCCTTCTGCTGGCCACGAGACTCCTGCACCGTTACAGCTCGGAGTTCTCACGCGGCCTGAAAGGCTACAGCAGGTCCGCCATCGAGGCGATCCACTCGTACCGCTGGCCGGGCAATGTCAGGGAACTGGACAACAGGGTCAAGCGCGGCGTCATAATGGCCGCCGCCAACCTGATCCAGCCCTCCGACCTCGATATCCCGTTCGAGGATGAGGCTGGAGAAAATACGCCCGCCGAGAGCCCTCCAATAGACATCGCGGGCGAGATGTCACTCAAAGAGGCAAAAGAGAGGCTCGAAAAGGGAATGGTGATCGCCACCCTTCTTCGCACATCCGGAAACGTATCGGCATCGGCCGGCGAGCTGGGTGTGAGCCGCCCCACTCTGCATGACCTGATGAAGAAGCACGGCATCGACGCTGGTGATTTTCGGGCCCCGCGAGACAAATAGCTATTGTGTTCCGTGGATTTCCTCTAATATTCATAACATGATGATAATGAAGACAAGGACCCGTATCATACTTTTCGCCGCCGTAGCCGCCGTTGTCCTGGCGGGGATCGGATGCAGCAGCAATACAGGACCTCCGGGAGATTCAGACACGACAACAGTGATATTCAGGGACGGCGCGGAGCCGCTTCCCTCCTATCTCGGCACACGGGACGCCGTAATAAGAGACGGCGCAAGCTGGACCATGAGGGAGAGCAACAACGGGACGGCCTCTTTAGATACACTCGGCGTGGCTGAGATCGGGGGCTCGCTTTACGAGCGCAGGCTGCTCGTCAGGTTCGATCTCACCTCCATAACGGACTGCGGGAGTGTAGCCAGCGCCCACATGACGCTGCACTTCGAACCCGAGGATACCAACCGCACGATCTGGCTCGACGCCTGGGAAGCGACGGTTCCCGCAACTTACACCGGCTCATGGGAAGAAGGGTACTTAGGCGAAGGTGTATCCTGGCTCTACGTCGATGACGGGGTCTCTCAATGGACGGCCGAAGGTGGAGACCACCTCGACCTGATGGATTCGAAAGAAATAAAAGCCGACACCTCTGTCACATTCGAGCTCGATCCGGCCAGGGTCGAGAACTGGATAAAGATACCGCCGAGAAACCACGGAGTGCTTCTGACACCACGGACAGGGGGAGAGGCCGCGTTCCTGCACGTATATATGAGAGAAACCGCCGCCGTCGGGCTGAGGCCCGAGCTCATCGTCCGGTATATAACTATCAAGGGCGGCTGAGGCTCCTGATACTTCCGGGGTTCCCGGAAGAAGGTCCGACCCGGCCTGCCGCCGGTATTCACACCGAAGTATCTTTCACCGCATCTGCTGTCTTGTTGATCTTCAGCACACCCTTGTTCTCCCCTTCTCCCATGTAAAGAGTCACATGCGGGAACGGGATCTCGATACCCTTCTCATCGAAGACATTCTTCAGCCTGCGCCTGTACTCCCTCATCACGTTCCATTGCTCGAGTGGTTTCGTAGCCATCCTGGCCTTGATATTGACCGAGGAGTTCCCGAAGCTGTCGAGACCGGCCACCTCCATCGGCTCGAGGATGCGGCGGCTCCAATCCGGATCCTTCACCATCTCGTCGGCGACATCCTTCATCACCCGCATCACCTCGTCGACGTTCTCCTTGTAGGCGACGCCTATCTCGAACACCGCCCGCGAGAATCCCTTCGTAAGGTTTGTCAGGACAGCGATCTCACCGTTGGGGATGACATGAACGTTCCCTTCCCAGTCCCTCAGCCTCGTGACCCGCAGGTTGATCGATTCGACCAACCCCCCCTTGCCTGCGATATCCACGACATCGCCTACATTCATGTGATTCTCGAGAAGTATGAAAAATCCGCTTATGACGTCCTTTACGAGGCTCTGGGCCCCGAACCCGACGGCCAGCCCGACTATCCCCGCGCCGGCGAGCAGCGGGCCGATGTTTATCCCCAGATTCTGAAGGATCATCAGCGCGGCTGCGATCAGAACCAGCGCCTTCACGGTCTTCCTGACCAGCTTCGAGAGGGTCTCCGTGCGCTTCATCAACTCGATATCGCTATCGACCTTCCTGTCCATCCGTGCCTTGGTCCTTTTAGTCACAACCGAAACGATACGGATAACGATAAAAGAGATGATCAAGATCACCAGTATCTTCAGGCCGCCTGTCGTCAGCCATTTCCACGCGAGATCAAGAATATCTTCCATCCTCGGTTCTCCTTTCGGGTGCATTCCCCGGGTATTATCTTCTTCTGAACGTCAGCTGGAGGTGATTTTACATCAGCAGGGTCTCAAATAGAACCGTTATAATCGGCGCGGGACAGGTTACGGCACCTCCATTGCATCTTCCCTCAGCGACAGCCGCCGGCCGGGAACGGCGACCGCAGGGTATTCCCGATGATATCCGGTAATGCCCTGTAGTGGACCATATTTACTCCCGGAAACAGACAAGGTATCGCAATATGCGTTCGTTCCTGATCATAGTCGTAGCAGCCGCGGCGTTTTCTCTCGCCTGCTCTTCGTCGCCCTCGGACCCTGAAGAGCTCCAGAGATCATCCTACCCTTTCGAGCAGTACCCGATGCGCGGGATAACCCACTGGAGCAACTTCTTCGAGTGGGACGAGACAACTGTCGCAGAGGCAGCCAGGGCGGGCCTGCTGATCTTTCCTATCGAGCGGTGCTTCTCTCCTGATGCGACCGATATCATCTCGCGGCTCCGGGAGCTCAATCCCGACATCAAGATACTCGGATATCTCACAGTTCTACAGGTGAAGGAGCTCTACCCCGATACCGCTTACCTCGCGAGTACGCTCCCGTGGGAGCTCGAATACTACAGGACCCTCGAAGACAACTGGGCATGGTCGACCACGGGCGACACGTTTCATGTATGGCCGGGGCTCATACTGCTCGATCCGATTACCGAGTCCGGGGAAGGCGACACGCGGCTGATGAACGATATCGTCGACATGCTCGAGAAATACACCGACGCCTGGCCGGGAGCGATCGATGGAGTGATGCATGACTACATCATGTATCAGCCTTATATCAGCCCCTATAACGACAACGTTGAAGGGGAACTCGACCTCGACGATAACGGAATATTGATCGGTGACGACGATAACGAACGGGAAGTATATCTCCAGTGGCAGAAAGACTATGTAGCCGCTATCAGGTCGAGACTCGGCCCCAGGTTCATTCAGATCGCGAACGGCAGAGTGCCGCAGGAAGACGCTGAACTCGCCGGATACCTCAACGGGATCTTCTACGAGCTCTTTCCCAATATGTGCTGGGGCATCACCGACCGCGCCGGATTCGAGATCCTGCTCGAGAATCAGGCCGAAGGCTGGCTCACTGAGGCTCATGGCAGAACCTGGTCCATCCTCACCAACGCCTCGATCGAGTACAACAACATGTTCTGCATGCTTTCCAGCATGCTGACGGGATGTTTCTATACTGAGCTCGTGGACGAATACACCTTCCGGGGATGGTCGATCGAGATAGACGCGGGGCAACCGCTGTCACAACTCGTGGTCGAAGGAAAAGCCGACAGTATATTGACTTACAGGCGATCTTTTGGCGGGGGCGAGGCCCTGATATCGTTCAATCCGACCGGCGGCCGCCGGACGTGGACATTCATCGAAAATAACTGAGTGGTACGATTATTGCGTGTTTCGGCGGAACAGGCGGACAAATCCGCCCTGTGCGGCAGATCCCGTTACATGGAAGGTGTTGTTGTGGCAGGAAAAAGAAGTCCGAGGAAAAGCGGCAATTCCGCGGTCATGGACGCAAGGCCTCGAAAGAGAAACAGGCGGACCGGCAACCATGGCGCAGTGCTTACCATAACCAACGGCTGTTTCGCGGGTCTTAAAATCTCTATCAAAAAACAGAATACGTCCCTTGGCAGGGCAGTATCCTGTGATATCTGTCTCGACCACGGATTCGTCGCCGACGAACACGCGATAATTCGCAAGTCGAATGGAAAGTACGAGATCGAGGACCTGAACAGCAGGCACGGGACCAGTATTAATGGCGAGGAAGTCCACAAGCACGCCCTTAAGTGCGGCGACAAGATCACTATCGGGACTTTCGAGCTCAGATTCTCCTGCTGACTCCGGAATCACCCGCTCCACTGAAACCCTTGGCAAGGTAGGGCCGTTCTGTCCCTTCTTCAGTTCTCCCACCCGATATGTCTTTTTTTTATTCGGCGGCACCACTTTTTCTGATAACATGCCCTACGTGACAGATCAATTATCCTCTTACGGGCCGGCAGACATCCGGCGGCCGCTTTCATTGTTTGAAAGGGAGTAGCACAGTTGGAACAGGTAAACGAGCAGAAGACAGGAGTCGGCTCTTTCCCTAAGTCGTTCTGGGTAGCCAACGTGATGGAGCTCTTCGAGAGGGGAGCCTACTACGGTCTCAACTCTCTCCTGGCGATATACCTTACGGGCAAAGTCGCAGACAGAGCTCAGGGACTCGGTTTCGGCGGCCTCGGATTCACCGAGGACAATGTCGGGCTTCTCCTCGGAGTAGTCTATGCGATCACTTATGTCGTCCCGATCCTCGGCGGAGCACTTGCGGACAGGTACGGGTACAGGCGGATGCTGCTTGTTGCATTCACGCTCCTCTCGGCCGGCTACTTCCTGTCTTCAGGAGTGACATCCTTCGGCGTGATCTTCTTTACCCTCTGCATCATGGCGATGGGTTCGGGGCTGTTCAAGCCGATCATCTCCGGCACGATCGCACGGACGACGAACGAGAAGAACTCGGGGATGGGGTTCGGGATATACTACTGGATGATCAACCTCGGCGCACTCGCCGCTCCGTTCGTGGCGGGCCAGCTCCGATGGAACCTTGGATGGAGATTCGTCTTCATCTTCAGCGCCATCTACTGTGCGCTGATGTTCCTGCCCACGATATTCGCGTACAAGGATCCCCCGAAGCCGAAAAGCACGAAGAGCCTCGGCGAGGTCCTCTCGGGAGCCCTGATGGTCCTGTCCGACGCTCGTTTCATGCTCCTGATATTCGTATACTCGTGCTTCTGGATCCTCTACTTCCAGAACTTCGGCACGGTCCTGTGGTACCTGCGTGACTTCGTCAGCATGGACCCGATGAACAATCTCTTCGACAAGCTCGGATGGACGATCCGGTTCGGGCCCGAATATGTCACCATGATAAACGCCGGGACGATCGTGCTCCTGCAGATCTTCGTCAACATGGTAGTGAAGAACCGGAAGCCGCTCCCCACGATGGTCGGCGGCATCCTGATCGGCGCGCTGGGATTCGTCTTCCTCGCCATGTCGCAGCAGATCTGGGTATTCATTCTCGGAATCGCCGTATTCTCCATAGGCGAGATGACCTGCCATCCGAAATACTACTCATACATCGGGCTCGTCGCTCCGCCTGACAAGAAGGCAGTCTACATGGGGTACGCTTTCCTCTACGGGGTGATCGGGTCGCTCGTCGGCTCGAACGTCGGAGGCGAGATGTACAACTCGTTCCTCAAGCCCCTTGTAGGGCAGGAGGGTGTAGGCTCAAAGCTCACGACCTTCTGGATCATCTTCGCCGCTCTCGGCGTCCTGACGATGTTCCTCCTGATCCTCTACAACAAGGTGTTCGGAGAGGATACCGAGCAGACGAGGGCCAAGGCGAGAAAGGTCATGATAATTATCTACTTCGTCCTGATAGGGCTGTCTGTAGCGATGCCGGTATTTGTGGTATCGACCAGGGGAGCCATACCGCCGAAGACATTCATACAGTCCGGTATCATGCTCGCAGTCGGAGTCGGTGGACTCTACACCCTGTTCCGCTCGAAAGAGCAGCAGGAAGGCCAGGTGAGCTGACCTGAGAAAGGCTGTCACCGCATCCCTCGTTTTTATAATCCTCGCCTCCTGCTCGGGAGGCGAGGACCTCAGGCTGCCTGAGGATATCGAGGGATTCTATCTCGGAGAGACCTTCAAGGAATTCAGCAATCGAACGGAGACGATGGTCAAATGGACCGAGGTCGCAGGCTCGAGGCATGAGCAGAGGGGAAAGATCCTGACGATGAAGGGGGCTCTCTCCGGGTCGAGAGATATCGAGATGTCACGTCTGACATTCTTCGAGGATCGGCTGATGGAGGTCGTCTTTTACTACAAACGCACATCCTTCTCAAATCTCGAAACACTCCGCGGAGAGATCACGCAAAGATACCTGGTAGATCCGACATCCCCCGATGGAACGACGGAGATGGCCTACAAGACGTACTGGTTCAACATCGACGACAAGATGTCTATCACGATAAGGCGGATCACGAAGAACCCGAATACAGAGCTGTACGTGCAGTACCAGCACAAGGAACTGATTGCCAGGATGAAGGAAAAGACCGGCCGGTAGATCGAGACTTACCTGATCCTGATGATCTTCTCGCCCTGCTCTACAACCCCGTCAACCTTGAATCTCAGGAAATATACCCCGGAGGATACCTGCCTCCCGTCGCCGGTTGTTCCCTTCCAGGTGATTATGAATCGTCCCGGTCCGGCCGGAGGAAGATTCCATATCGCCAGGCGCCTGCCGGCGAGATCGAAGATGGAGAGTTCAGCGGCCGTGTAACGGTCGAGGTCGTAGACGATCTCCGTCTCATCACTGAACGGGTTGGGACTTACCGAGCTGAGCTTTGACTGGTCGGGCACGACCCCTCCCGGAGCCGTCCATGTGACCGGGTAAGGCCCGGCTGTATTGTTGTCGAGGTTGTATTCGGGCACCTGCCCGTCCGGGTCTATCATCAGCCAGGAGCGCCACATCCCCGACACAGGGCTCGAGATGTCGAAAGTTACCGATGACGAGTCCCCTGACGCCAGCGTATCGACCGCCGCGAAGAGATCTCCCTCTGTTCCCGGTGCCGGGGAATCATCGAGATCACTGTAGTAATCGACGCGGAACGGACCCGCTCCCGCCGGGCCGCCGTTACGTACGACCGCGGCGACATGTATCGTCCGGCCCGCATCGGCAGACATCGTATCGAACACCACCGATGAGAAGAGCAGGTCTGCCGAGTCGCCGCACCGGACGCCCAGCGCTCCCATCATATCGATGCATGAAACGTCCGGAAGCGTCAGAACGGGCGAGTCGGCATTGAGATAATAGTCGCCTCCCGCCGCGTCGCAGAAGAGAGGGTCGACCGAGAGATTGAGCGGGCCGGTCATGTCGGCCGTTGCGCCGCCGTAATCACCGCCCTCGTTCCCGTAGACGTCGGAGCAGACGATGTCGATATCGCCCGATATCGTGAAGATCCCCTCCGCATGCCTGTTGAACGCGATGATCGTGTTGTATATATGATTGTTCGGCCCCTGGAAGACCTCGATCCCGGCGCCGTAGTACTCTGTGAAATTATCGACGACTGTGCATCGCGAGCATCATCATACCGGAAGCGCTGTAAACGCCCCCGCCTATGCTCACCGAACTGTTTCCGGCAATGACCGTTCCGGTGACGGTCAGTGTGGCGTTGGTCCCGCTGAACAGTCCGCCGCCACCGTAATCAGCCGTATTGTCCGATGACCGCGCAGTCCTGTACCGTCGCGGCGCCCATGATGATGTAGACACCGCCGCCGGATTCCTCGACCGGCCGCGTTACCCGAGATCAGGCACCGCCTCAATACCGGATGGGATGAGTTGAACGATGCCAGTCCTCCTCCCGAATCGGTCGCCGTGTTGCCGGTGATCTCGCAGTCCTCGATGACAGGCGTTGATATCTTGCAAAATATCCCGCCGCCGTTCGGACTGGCCGTATTGCCGGAGATGACGCATCGCCTGATGACAGGGGCCGATCCGTCCTCGACGGTGATCCCGCCGCCGTGCCAGCCCCCCATGTGCATGGTTGCCGGTCAAACGGCAGTCCCGGACGAGCGGATCCGAGCCGTTGCTGAAGGCTATCGCCCCCTTGCCCGCTCCTGTTATCGTCACTCCCTCGAGCACTGTCGAGGTATCTTCGCCGCCGCCGAAATAGAATCCGTAGTAGGCGTCGCCTCCCTCTCCGCAGTCGATCACAGTCTCTCCCGCTCCTGCCTCGGAGGTGATGACTATCGGGAATCCTCTCGAAAGGATGTCCCTGTTACCAGGGCCCGTGAAGACACCGGGGGCGAGCATGATCGTGTCGCCTGCCACCGCCGCCTCCATAGCTTCAGAGATCGTCGCCGCGTCGCCCGTTCCCTCGGGAGTGACCCGGATAACGGTCAGGGTATGGCACCCCGCACCATGAGCACCGATCAGCGTCACGCACAGGTTCCTGTTCGGCAGGCATGGAGATCCGTCCCCCACGCTGAATCCGAGATGTTCCGGGTCGCAGAACAGGGGGTCCTGCGAGATATTACCCTGGAGACCTGTCTGGTCGTGTAACGAGCCGCCGTAGTCCCTATCTTCGTTTCCGTAGACATCGCAGCACACTATCGACGGATGTGACGTCACCCCTTCGGCGTATATCCCGCTTCCGCTTCCGAACGAGACTACCGAAGCCGCGACTCTCGGCCTTCCTCCGCCGCGCACATATATACCGGCCCCCACGGCATTATGCGACAGCGTACAGCGCGTCACATCGGGGGAGGAGTTTTCGAGGAGCATCCCGCTTCCCCTCACAGCGGCGTTCGCCGCTATCGTGCTTCCTTCCACCAGCGCGTCGGAACGGAGAAGAAAGAGACCCCCGCCCTCTTCCGGCCGAATTGTCATATATTTCACAATTTGAAACGAACGACCTGGATTCCCTCAGGTAGACAGCGCCGCCTTCGGCCGCCCCGTTGCCCGTCATCACGCAGGACGAGAGAACGGTCCGCGCGCCGTCGCAGTAGACCGCGCCTCCCCTGCCTTCGATGCCGGAGCCCCCCGCTCTGCCTCCCATCATCGTGATCCCGTCTATCTCAACGGCACCGAAGGAGCGGAGCGTGTTCATCTCTCCAGCCCCCGTCACATCCGGCAGGACGATAGAGAAACATCTGCCCGCTCCCTGTGCGTCGACCGTGGTGGCTCCTGCTCCTTCGACACCCCTGATCTTCAGATTCTTGTCTATTACGATGTCATGTTCGTAGTATGTGCCCGGGAAGACGAATATCTGGTCGTCCGGATCGGCGAGCGAGACCGCCTCGCCAATCGTCTCGGCATCGCCCGAGCCGTCGGCGAATACATGCCATGTACGGGTGCGTTTCGCGCCTGACACAATTAGCGAGACGCGCTGCGAGCCGCCCTCGAGCACCCCCTTGTGACTTATCCGCACGACATATGTGCCGGGCGCGGGATCGTCAATAACGATCTGCTCGACATTGTCGCGGAAGTTGTCTCCCCTGCCGGCTGCGGCCGAAGGATCATCGGGATCGAGGATCCACGGGGTATGCTCCATCGCCGGCCCCTTCGACCCTCAGATCGATATCATTGACAAGGAGCGGGGTCCTGTCGTTCAGCGCAGGCACAGGTATATCGGACGCCGGGTCGTTCCACGCTATCGTCACCGTCATCCTGTCGGCGCCCTCTTCAGGTTCGTAGTAGAGTTCAAAAGGCATACCGTCGTACAGGGTCATCTCCGCGATCCTTCCCATCCTGCCGTCGGGATCGGATCCGATATGCTCGAACGCGGCCCAGGTATCGAGAAGCCCCCATCCGAAGCCGTAGTCGGGCCCGGGATGCGGTCCCGCTTCCCTTGCCGTATGGATCGCCAGCGCCTTGACCGTCGAAGCGAGCATCGAGTCGCCGCGGATCTCCGCGTACCGGGCCTGAAGAAGCCCGAGAGAGCCGCAGACATTCGGGGACGCCATCGATGTGCCGCTGTATATCCCGTACGCGATATCGGAACCGTCGATCGCCGAGTAGAGCCTGTAGCCGTTGCCGCAGATATCGGGCTTGATCCGCCCGTCGTCGGTCGGTCCCCATGAGCTGAAGGTCGTCATCTCGATATCCTCCGGCCCCTGGTACTCCTCGACATCATCGACCGCGCCGATCACGAGGGTATTCTTCGCCATGCCCAGGCCGTCGGGAAGGCAGTCGTACCCGAGCTCACCTCCATCGTTATCGCGAACAGTGGTGACCGAGACCCATCCCCCGCTCTGAGGATCTCCAGTACGTAGTGCCTCGCGCCGGAAGGAACGTGGTCGTTGCGGTCATTGCCCGCAGAAGTGACCGGGAGGTAATAAGGATTCCTGCTGGTCACCTCGTCCCAGTCTCGGGAGACATCGCTGTAGAATCCGAAGAGATAATCCTCCGTCTCGCTGATCGTCACATCGCCGTACCAGTAGATCGTGCCCGACGAGGTCACCACCCAGCCCCTCGCATGGCCGTAGCTGTGATTGGATAGAAGAAGGCCGTCCCGCGCCTCGAGCTCCGCTTCGAGATCGTCGAACGACCATTCGTACGATTTGAGGTTCGCCTCGAATGACATCCCCTTCGATTGGGGATCCACCCCCGCTCCGATCATCGTCGCACCGACATGTGTCGAATGGGGATGCGTGCTGTAACTGAAATCGTCCTCCCAGACAGCCCTCCCGCTCAGCTCCTGGTGGGTCACCCTCGCGGCGCCGCCGTCCCAGAGGCCGAGCGTGAACCCCGGCGCCCCGCCATATACGGCCTGGACACTGTCGGTCCTCGTCGAGCGTGCCGCCGCGTCATTGAAAGTGATAAAGTAGGTCGGCACCCTGGTGGACAGGGTCTTGAGCTCGAACAGGCCCCCTCCGGGCATGTCGCCGCGAACGGGAAGGCCCATTTCGCGGGCCCGCTCCAGTTCCCGTGTCCGGACACTCATCCCTTCCCTGATCTTTTCGCGGATCACCCGCTTTGTCAGCGGAACATCCTGTGCCCCTGCTCCTGAAAAGGCCATGGATAACGCGGCGGCCGGTATTAAGAGCTGTGAGTATGATTTTGTGGTATTTCAAGTGTGCTCCATCGGGTGCATGTACAGAAATGGGACTCATGCAGAATATACCGCACTGTCAGTGTGGTTTTCCAGCGGTGTTTGGCCTGATCCGGAGCAGCGATGTCTCTAGCCGAGCTTCGAGCCGAGATAATACGGCCAGATCACCAGCGCCAGCACTGCCTTCCCGAACGAAAGGTGGGTGAAGGCAACGGTAAACAGCCAGCCGATATACCAGATCGGCCCGACCATACTTGCGCTCTTGGCGGCATGGTTATCACATCTTTCGTTTTCCATCTCCAGCGCTCCCTTCGCGAAAAAGTCAGCCCCTCTCGACTACCATCACGTGCTGATGGAATCTTCTGTCTCTCGCGATACAGGTCATCCCGCATCGCTCGAGGCGGGCCGCGAAGCCGTCCATGGTCTCGCCCGTGTGCCATGTCGTGGCCGTGGCCGTCTTCACCGTGGATCTTCTCGAGTATATCGAATCCCTTGTCCGTAAAGTCCGCTACGACGAGCCTGCCTCCCGGCATCAGGACCCTGGAGATCTCGGGAAGGACCTCATCCGGATTACTCGAGATGATGGAGGACATTTATCATCGTGACAACCTCAAAGCTTCCCTCCTCGAACGGAAGGTCGCCTCCGTCGGCGAGGTGGAACTCGATCCTGTCGGCCATACCTGTATCGATAGCGTGCAGCCATGCCGATTTCAGAGATTCCTCTGACATATCGACCGTGGCAACGCCGGCGCCTCGCCGGGCAAGCTCTACAGCGGTGAATCCCCTGCCCGTACCTATGTCGAGCACCGTGCCGGGCAGCGGCTCAGCCGAATCTACGACGAAGCTGGTCATACCGTCCCTGTCGATGCCGTGAGCTGAGAAACTGCTCGTTCCTCATACTCCCTGTATTCCCTGCTCTCTTCCAGCTCGCTCCGCTTCGGAGCGGCGGCCTTCCAGATCATCTCTATCCTCCAGTAATCGTCTATCTTTCAGACTTTTTCCAGTCCCTGCTCGAGGTCCGCGATTATCTCGCTCACTTCCTCGATGCCGACAGATATCCTTACGAGTCCGTCCGTGATACCGGCCTGCTTGCGGACCTCGGGGCCCATGCTCGCATGTGTCATCGATGCGGGGTGCTGGATCAGCGTCTCGACACCACCGAGGCTGACGGCGAGCACGCACATCTTCACCGAATTCATCAGCACCTTGCCGGCCTCCACGCCGCCTTTCAGCTCGAAGCTGATCAGGCCACCGGGGCCGTCCGACTGTTTCGCGTGGACATCATGTCCGGGATCCGATTCGAGGCCGGGATACATGACCCTCTCAACCTTCGGATGGGAATCGAGGAAGGCCGCGACCTTCGGGCCGCTCTCGCAGTGGCGCTGCATGCGAATGGCCAGAGTCTTGATCCCCCTGGCCACGAGAAAGGAGTTGAACGGATCTATGGTACCGCCGATAGCGTTCGACATTCGGCGCATGTGCACGTAGGCCTCCTCATCTTTCACTATCACCATGCCGGCCACTACATCGGCGTGTCCGTTGAGGAACTTCGTCATCGAATGTATGACTATATCGGCGCCGTGCTCGAGCGGCCTCTGCAGGATGGGACTCATGAATGTGTTATCGACCGTCACCTTCGCGCCGCCGTCATGCGCTATCTCCGCCACCGCCGCAATGTCCGAGACGACCAGCGTCGGATTGCCGGGAGTCTCGACGTGGACAAGTGTCGTCTTCGGGGTCATGGCGGCCTTTACCGCCTCGAGGTCGGATGTATCTACAAAAGACACATCGATCCCGAAGTTGCCGAACTGTGTGTTGAGCAGACCGACGACCGGGCCGTAGACCGATTCACTGCATACGACATGGTCGCCCGACTTGAGGATCGACGCGAATGCGAGATGAAGAGCCGCCATGCCGGAAGCGCATCCGACGCCGCCATACCCGCCCTCGAGAACGGCAACGACTTTCTCTACTCCTTCTACCGTCGGATTGGCCATCCGCGTGTAGATGTATCCCTTCTCGCGTCCCGCGAAAAGAGAGGCCCCATGATCCGCGTCACGGAATTTGAATGTCGATGTCTGATATATAGGCGTGACTACGGCGCCCTTCTCGTCCTCCAGAAAACTGGCATGGACACACTGCGTATCTCTCGATTTCTTCCTGATATCCTCCACCGCTCGACTCCTTCCATAACAACGTTCGGTTCAACCCCTTCCGGGTCTGGGCAGCCATTTCCCGGTTTTTTCATATAGTCTCTATATTCATCTCCAAATCTTCTCAACATCGGATGCTCGCCGTTCTTTTCCTTCAGTTCCCTGCCTTCGTCTCCGCGTCCGGTCATTTCCGCCCCATGAAATCGTTTATCGCGTCCTTGAGGGCCTCCTCGCCGAGCAGCGAGCAGTGCCTCTTGTCCTCCGACAAGCCTCCGACCGCCTTTTCGATCTCGTTGGCGGAAAGCAATTCAGCCTCTTCGAGTGTCATCCCTTTCGCCAGCACCGTCGTAGCGCTTGAAGTGGCGATCGCCGCCGAACAGCCCCTGCACTGGAACCGGATGTCCGCGATCCTTCCCGCCTCGACCTTTATCGTCAGCAGGAGCCAGTCCTCGCACTCGGGAGATCCCCCCATCCCTGTTCCGTCCGGTTCCTCGACTGTCCCGTGGTTTCGCGGGTTCATGAAATGATCGAGAAATTCAGGCGATACGAGATCCATGCTTCCGCATCCTTCCTTCAGATCAATGGCCTCCGCAGCCGCCCTGTTCACCGCCGCAGCCGCCCGGTCCGATGGCCTGAGTCCTGGCCGCAGACGTTTACTCCCGACTTGAACGTCCCGTCAAGATGGGACCTTACGACTGAGGCGGGCTCATCCTGCGGCGCGCCCGTCAGTACATCGATACCCATTTCGCCGAAGAGCTGTTTCGCCTTTACGCCCAGCCCGCCGGCTATGATCAGGTTTACTCCCTGGTCGCGGAGCCACTCGGGGAGGACGCCCTCCTCGTGAGGAGGCGGTGAGGCCTCGCTCGAACCGGTGATCGCGTTGCTGGAACAGTCCACATCGAATATCGCGAACTTTTCCGCGTGCCCGAAATGGCCGCTCACCCTGCCGCTGTCGACCGGGACCGCGATCTTCATCGTTCCCGCCCCGTCGGAGCATGACGAGCAGCTTCCGCAGGCGGAAGATACCGCGGCGACTTCGCGTTTTTTCAATGACAGCAGAGGGGCGACAAGAGCCGCGAAGATCTTGCCCGTCTCAGTTTCGGGATGCTTGATGACAAACGGCTCGCCCTGGTCGGCCGCAAGCACGATCGCGGGATCGAAGGGGACCGCTCCGAGGAACGGGATCTCCATATCATCCGCCATCTCCCCGCCTCCGCCGGTCTTGAAGAGATCGGTCTTCTCGCCGCAGTGCGGGCAGACAAACCCGCTCATGTTCTCAACGACTCCGATCACGGGAATGTTCAGCTGTCTGCAGAATGTGACGCATTTACGGACATCTATAAGAGCCACGCTCTGGGGAGTCGTTACGATCACGGCGCCGTCCGCATCGGGAATGAGCTGTGCGACAGAGAGGGGTTCGTCTCCGGTTCCCGGCGGGGAATCTATCACGAGGTAATCGAGATCTCCCCATTCCACATCGGAGAGGAACTGCTTTATTACTCCCATCTTCATCGGGCCGCGCCAGATCACCGCGTCGTCTGTATCCCTGAGGAGCAGTCCTATCGACATGACCCGCAGGTTATCACCGACCTCCAGAGGGGAGATCGATTCGCCTGTCCCGTGGAGGGGCATGTTCTCGAGGCCGAGCATCTTGGGAACGCTGGGGCCATGTATGTCTACATCGAGCAATCCGACCTTTTTGCCCGCTGCCGCGAGAGCAACTGCGAAATTGACTGCCACAGTGCTCTTGCCGACCCCTCCCTTTCCGGAAAGGATAAGGATCTTGTGCTTGATCCTGGCTAGCCTCTTGTCGAGCTTCTCTTTTTCCATCTTGTCGTTCATCATTCCTCCAGTGCCAGGTGTTCGACGACAGCCTCCCGGAGACGCCTTATATCGGCTGCGGCCGGCCCGTCGGAGTATTCGACGACGCTCATCCCATTGATCTGGGCTCGCGTAACGTCGGGATCGTATCGTACACGGCCCGCAACGGGTACTCCCCTGCCGGCAGCGTATTCGGAGATCTCCGATGCGATCTCCTCGTTGATATCGTATTTATTAACAGCCAGCAATGCCTTTACGCCGAAATACCCGGCAAGCTCAAGGGCACGCTTCATGTCATGCATCCCGGACAGCGTTGGCTCGACCACTATAAGCACGGCATCAGCGCCTGTGATCGAAGCTATTACCGGACATCCTATTCCTGGAGCTCCATCGACGAGGATGGTGCGGAATCCACCGGCCGCAGCCGCGCTCTTCGCCTCATTGCGGACGATCGTGACGAGCTTTCCCGAATTCTCTCCGCCCGGCACGAGCCTGGCATGGACCATCGGCCCAGAATCCGTATCGGAGAGGAACCACTCTCCGCCATCCTCGACATGCAGTTCTATGGCTCGTTCGGGACAGAAATATGCACATACGCCGCACCCTTCACAAGCGAATTTATCTATATGAAACCTGCTGTTATGACTGCTGATGGCGTCGAATCGACACAGTTTCTCGCACTCTCCGCATGACGAACAGAGGGTTTCGTCGATGACGGCTTTTTTACCGCCCTGGAAGGGTGTACTCCTGCGCACATCGTGCTTTACGACAAGATTGAGGTTGGCCGCATCGACATCACAGTCGGCGGCGACAACACGGCCCGACAGGGCGATCAGTGAAGCCGCAATGCTCGTCTTGCCCGTTCCCCCTTTTCCGCTGATCACCACTAGTTCCTTCATCACCGCGCCCCCCTTGAAGCCCGCAGGATCTTTTCCAGGACCTTTTTCATGATTTCTTCGAATTCAGCCGATTCGAGGGAAGCCATCCCCCCCGTAGACCCGATCCGGGCCATCTCGCAGGATTCAGGGATCCTCGCTATCACTTCGGCTCTTGCGCCGCCGATATTCAAAACCGGGATCTCCCTTTCGGAATCGCACCGGTTCATTATTATATCGACCGGGATACCCATTTCTCTGACCGTCTCAAGGGCGATCTCAAGATCGTTGAGACCGAACGGTGTCGGCTCGGTGACCAGGATCACCCTGTCCGCACCACGTACCGATTCTACCATCGGGCAGGAGTTACCCGGCGGACAGTCGACAATAACGATATCCCGGTCTGGAATCAGCTTTTTCACCTCACGGATGACCGGCAGAGGCATCGCTTCCTTCACCCTGAGGATCCCCTGCACAAATGAGATATCTGCATTCTCCACGGGACCGGAACGGCCGCCGCCGTTCGAGGCGATCTTTGAAATTCCTGTTTCGACCCTTCCGGCAAGACGCTTTTCTCTTCTGAGCGCATCGACCGGGCATACCAGGAAACACCCGCCGCAGCCGTGGCACAGCTCTGGAAAGACCATCACGCGGTCACCCAGTACGGCAATCGACCTGAACTCGCAGATACTGCCGCATTTACCGCAAACGGTGCATTTTGTTTCGTCGATGCCGGGAACCTCGACGGCAACGGGGAGGGAAAGACCTTTCTCGGGCTTGAGATAAATGTGACCGTTCGGCTCCTCCACGTCGCAATCCACATACGCCGCCCGGAGGCCAACTCTCGCAGCCGAAACGGCCAGGTTGACTGCTACGGTTGTCTTTCCCGTTCCCCCCTTGCCGCTTGCAACAGCTATTCTCATAGATCAGCCGTTATCCTTCCCGGAATCCGTTCCGAGATCCCTGATCCTGTCGATTATCGACTTCAGCCTCGCCTCGAGAAGATCAGCTTCCTCCTTCAGGGATTCGATATCGTCAGCCGCACGGACAGTGCCGCCCTGATCCGCAGGATACCTTCCGCCGCGCATCCACAGGGGAAGTCCGGTAGCATGGTAGATGTGCCTGTACCCCCTGCCGCGTCCGCCACCCATCATGCCGCCCATTCCTCCGCGCATACCGCCGCCCGCTCCGCCGCGGACGCCTCTTCCTCCATAGCCCGGTCCCGCATTGGCGGACCCGGGGGAATCATTTCCGCTGCAGTAGCCCGCAGCCCTTCCTGTTTTCGATCCTTCACCTCTCGGTCCTGTCCTGTCTCCTCCTGGCATGTCACTGCCTCCTTTCAGCCCCAATGGCCGTCAACATCCGGTCCGGCTGCCTCTTCGAGGCTGCCATTCCTGTATTTTTCCAGTGCGTTTTCCACCGTTCCGCCACCGCAAAGCAACACCTTGACACCGGCGCCGGCAAGTACCCTGAAGGCCTTCGGCCCGCAGTGCCCCGTGATGAGAACGGACACTCCCTGGTTGGCGACAAGCTCGCCCGCCTGGACACCCGCCCCCTGCATCGCGTCCCTGCATGTGGTGTTGTCGATGATCTCGTATTCACCTGTATCGGCATCGAATATCTGGAAGTATCCGGCCCTTCCGAACCGGGCATCCATCGGACTGTCCGGGTTTCTCCCGGCTGCTGAGATAGCTATCTTCACTCCCTGTTCCTCCTTCCGCCGCCCATACGGTTCTCACCGTGGCAGCTGAATCTTCTTCCCTGTCTGTTTTCCTGCCTGTTTCCCCGTCCGCGCCTGCATCCGGGCATTATGAAGCTTTCGCTGTCGAGCGAGCCTGTGCGATAAGCCTCTATGACTTCGTCGATCTCTCCGACGAACCATGGCATCAACTCGATGCCGGAGCGCTCGACGATACGGGCGGTCTGGTTCGAGATCGCGCCGCAGATCAGGGTCGTCACTCCCAGCTCCTCGAGCAATTCGACCCTCACCTCGCCGCCGCTCTCCCTGATCGAGAATTCAGAGCGTCCAGCAGGCTCCCCCCATCGAATTCGACCATGATGATACGGACGGCCACGTCAAAGACCGGTGAGATCCTGCCATTTCTTATTGGTAATGCTACTTTCATTGCAAATATGCCTCACCACAACGCAAGGCATCTTTCGTGCCCGGACAAGACATTCACAGGCACTAACCCTGTATCAGATATTTTATCAATGTGTTACTGGAATTACAATCGTGGCGGAATACTGCATCAAACAACCATAGGGTTGCATATACGCTACTGTAAATTTATCCCTATGTGTGCATCTATGCAAACATATACAGGCTGGCTCAGGTCGGAAGGCGGTTCCTGCCGTCCCTGGAGGGAAGCTCGATGCCAAGGCGCCTGATCTTTCTCCACAGGGTCGTCTTGTGCATACCGAGCTCGCGAGCGGTCTGCTCCCTGTTCCATCCATTCCTCTTGAGCGCCTCGAGGATGAAACGTCCCTCGAGCTCCGGCAGGCTGGCGGTGTCGACCGGCCGCGCTTCCCCTTCATCGAGCCTGAACCTGTCGGGCAGATGACGCATACCGATCATGCCCGAGCGGCAGAGAACAAAGGCATGCTCTATGATATTCTCCAGTTCCCTCACGTTCCCGGGATAGTCATGCCCCATCAGCGCCGACATCACTTCCGCCGTCACCCCGGTGACATCACGGCCGCGCAGCCGGTTGAACCTCCCGATGAAATGATCGACGAGAAGAGGGATATCCTCCCTCCGCTCCCGCAGGGGCGGGATCCTCAGGCGGACGACATTGATCCTGTAGTAGAGGTCCCGCCTGAACGTCCCCTCCTCGACCATCGCGTCGAGGTCCCTGTTCGTCGCCGCGATGACCCTCACATCGGCCTTCACCGACTCGGTCGCCCCGAGAGGCTCATAGACCCGATCCTGCAGGACGCGGAGTAGTTTCACCTGGGTGGCGGGAGATATATCCCCGATCTCGTCGAGGAAGATCGTCCCCCCCTCCGCCAGCGCGAACCTGCCGGGCTTGTCCTTGCGGGCATCGGTGAAAGCGCCCTGGCGGTATCCGAACAGCTCCGCCTCGAGAAGGGTGTCAGGCAGCGCTCCGCAATTGACCGTTATGATCGGGTCGGCGCTTCTCGGGCTGAGGTCGTGAACGGCCCTCGCGAAGAGCTCCTTGCCCGTACCGCTGTCACCGACGATAAGGACCGTGCTCTCGCTCTCTGCGAGGTCGGGCATGATGTCGAACAGGTCGAACATCCGGTGGTTCTTGCTGATGATATCGTGAAATGTGCGGGAGGCGCGGAGCTCCTTGCGAAGCTCGGCGATCATCGAGAGGTCACGGAATGTCTCGACGCCGCCGACGATCTCTCCATCGGCATCCCTCAGCAGCGCGGTGGAGATACTCACCGGTATCGTCTCACCATCTGAGCGTACGATCGAGATCTCCTCGTTGATCACCTGCTCACCGGACTCCATCGTCCTGCGCAGAACACACGAATCCTCGCATACGGTCGCCCTGAAGACCTCGGCGCAGAATTTCCCGACCGCTTCTTCCCTCGACATCCCCGTGATCCTCTCGGCGGCTGCATTGAAGGATGTGACACGCCAGTCGAGATCGATGGTGAAGACTCCATCGGCAATACTGTCGAGTATTATGTCGTTGTTGGATATCATGACAGAAGAAGGATACAGCCTGGAAGGACCGCGTTCAACTTATATCGTTGCGAATAATGCTACTATAGGCGGGGGGGGCGGCATATCCCCGCCTGCCACGGATTTGACTTCGCGCCCTGAGTTCATTATATTTAATCAACGACCCACTTCGATACCACGATCGCATTTGCCATCCATAAAATAGATATTTGCTGACGCCCGACCGACCGTTCCACCCAGCGTTAGTGCTACATAGACCGCCCGCGGTAGCAGGAGACGCCGGGATGTCCATTCGGATTGACATCCCGGCGTTTTCAGTTTTCAATGGAGGCAATATTCAACCAAGGGGGAAGAAATGTCGTTTTCATTCAATCGATATCTGCCGGGCATCCTTATCGCGCTGATCCTCATTACCGCGGCCGCATCTTCCGGCAGCTTCGCGGGCAAGCAGAAGGAAGCAGCGCTGAAGACCGATATCATATCCGCGACGGTCTACAAGAACCAGGCCCAGGTCACACGATCGGGCAAGCTCTCACTCAAGGCCGGGCAGGTACGCATCGTATGCGATGACCTGCCGCACAGCTTCAATACCTCCTCCCTCCAGGTCGAGGGGCACGGTTCCGCGGCGGTCAGCATCATCGGCACCGATGTGATCCGTGTCCAGGATGACCCTGCCGAAAATCCGAGGTATACCGAACTGTTCGAGAAGCTCGAGACGCTCGCGATACGCAGGGACTCGATCGATATAGAAATAAACGCGCTGCAGATCCGCCTGCAGTTTGTCGAACAGCTCGGCAAACTGCCGATGCAGCAGAAGCCGTCGGAAGAGTTTCCGGCTGAGATATTCCAGGTGGAGGGCTGGAAGGCCCTTATGGATTTTCTCCAGAATGAGAGAACAGGTTCCGACGCGAAGATCTACTCGCTTAACCTGAAGAAACAGGATATCAGCAAGGACATAGCCTGGATAAGGCAGGAGCTAGATCTGGTGAAACGGGGCACGCGCACGGGTTACCGTGTGGCCATCGACTGCGCGGTGGAATCGGCCGGGGAACTGACCCTGGAACTGAAATATATCGTCCCGGGAACGGCATGGGTACCCGAGTACAGGATCAGCTTCGATCCCGGCAGCAAGGGTGTAGCTCTCGTCTATAACTCGAGGATCAAACAGAGTACGGGAGAGGACTGGAATGGTGTGGATATCACACTGTCGACCGCGATGCCGCATGCCGGCGCCGCGCCTCCCGAGCTGCAGCCGCACTACCTCAGCAGGATAATGCCAAGGGCGAAGAAGGCGCAGATGATGGAAATGGAATCGCACGATATGGTCGAGCCGGTCGCTGACAGGGGCGGTATCGTTAAAACCGGAGACGAGGACCACGTACGCGGGGGACGCGCCGATCATTTTGAAGCGGAGATCTTCTCTTCAGAGTTCGCCGCGAGCTTCAGGGTACCGGCCATGGTCGATCTTGTGTCGGGGGCCGATTCGAAGCGTATCCGAATCACCGAAGGGACGATGCCCGCCGAACTTTCGCTTTACACCGCTCCGAGGCTGCGCAGATGACGTCTTCATCAAGGGGCTCGTCACCAATTCGCTAGGCGCACCGATCCTCGCCGGCATCGCTGAGGTCTACATCGATACAGAGGCGCCGGGCGGGGGCAAGAGCTCGACATTCGTCGGCAGGCAGCCCCTCGAGACCTTCGCCGACGGGCAGGAGTTTCCCCTGCATCTTGGAGTCGACCAGAACGTGAAGGTCGAGCACAAGCTCGAGAAACGCGAGTATGTCGAGAAGGAAGGAAAGAAGTGGAAGAAGATCAGGTACCACTACCTGATAACCCTCGAGAATTTCAAGAAGGAAGCGACCGAGATCGTCCTCCAGGACAGGATCCCAGTATCAACGATGAAAGAGGTCAAGGTCGATGATGTCGACATATCGCTTAAGCCGGACGAGAGCCGCGAAGACGGTATCACGACATGGAACCTCAATCCCGCGGCCGGTGAAAAAATTGAGATCAGGGTAAGTTACACGATCGCGTTCCCCGGCGACTGGCCGGAGCATTACCTGAACCTGGAATAAGGGAACCGCGGATAAAGCTCAATATCCGCGGCATTGCCGGACAGATACTCGATCCAGTCGAATAAGACCAGACCCACTCCCGGCGCCGGGAGTGGGTCTTTATCGAAAGTCGTGTCTGCGCGATGTTTTCAATGGCTGTCGGCTCAGTACCCGAGAGCACAGCCGTCCTTGCGCGACTCGGTGCCGCCGATCAGGACATTCTTCTCCCAGTCCCACCAGATTCCCTGGTAGCCGCCGTACCCGCCGTTCTCCTTGCCGACCGTGTGACCGCGCGCGACGAGCTCGCGAATCACCTCTGGCAGGATCCCGCTCTCGAACACGACCCGGCCTCCGTCTGTCATCACCTGACCCGTCGGCTGGGATGAGCCGTAGTGCCTTATCCTCGGGGCGTCGCCCGCCTCCTGGATCCCCATCCCGAAATCGAGGATGTTGCAGAGGACCTGCACATGGCCCTGCGGCTGCATCGATCCGCCCATCACGCCGAAGGCAAAGACCGGCTTATTGTCTTTTGTCACCATCGCGGGGATGATCGTGTGGAAAGGGCGCTTGCCCGGCTCGAGCGAATTGGGGTGCGACGGATCGAGGTTGAAGAGGGCGCCGCGGTCCTGGATGCAGAATCCGAGGCCGTCAGGCACGGGGCCCGAACCGAATCCGGCGTAATTGCTCTGGATCAGGGAGACGAAGTTGCGGTCCTTGTCGGCGACGACGAGATATGTCGTCTCTCCCGTCTCAAGTATCGGATCGCCGGCGTCGATCTTTCTCAGTGCCCTGTCGGCGCTGATAAGCGCGCGGCGGACATCCGCGTACTCCTTCGAGACGAGGCCGTCGACCGGGATATCATTAAACTCAGGATCGGAGTAGAACTTCGCGCGGTCCTCGAAGGCGAGCTTCTTCGCCTCTATCAGGTAATGCAGGTAATCGGCGCTGCCGAATCCCATCGCGGCGATATCATATGCCTCGAGAACGTTGAGGATCTGAAGAGCAGCGATCCCCTGGCCGTTCGGCGGAAGTTCCCAGACATCGTATCCGCGGTAGTCAGTCCCGACCGGCTCGACCCATGTCGACGTGTGTTTCTCGAAATCGGCGAGCCGCAGGTAACCACCGTGCTCACGGCAGAAACTGTCGATCGTCTTCGCGATGTCACCCTCGTAGAATGCTTTGCGCCCCTTCTTCGCGATGAGACTGAGAGTATTCGCAAGGTCGGGATTACGGAAGATCTCTCCCTTTCGCGGCGCCGTGCCGCCTGGCATGTAGGTCGCCGCGAAGTTCGGCTGGTCCTTCAGCCTTCTGCTTCCGAGCTCCCAGTAGTGGGCGATCACCTCGGTAACGGGGAATCCCTCCTCGGCATGCTTTATCGCCGGAGCGAGTATATCCTTCATTGCAATTCTGCCGAACTTCTCGTGGAGCTCAAACCAGCCATCGACGCAGCCGGGAACCGTCTGCGGAACAAAACCGGTGTACGGAAGATATTTCTCGTACCCCGCCTTCTTCGCCTCTTCGATCGTAAGCAGTTCGGGGCAGCGCCCGCTCGCGTTGAGGCCGTATAGCTTCTGTGACTTCGCGTCCCAAACGAATCGCGAAGAGGTCTCCGCCGATCCCGTTAGCGACAGGCTCCATCAGCCCGAGTGCGGCGTTGACTGCGATAGCCGCGTCGACAGCCGAGCCGCCTTTCTTGAGGATGTCTATCCCGATCTGCGCCGCGAGCGGGTGTGAGCAGGCTACGATACCGTGCCCGGCGATCACCTCTGATCGCGAGGCATCCATCCGTCCAGTCAGCCTGTCGTACGATCCGGCGTCCTCGGGAAGCACGACCCCCAGGACCAGTATCAGAAGCAGCAGGAATATCCCTGAATTCATATCTGTCCCTCTCTGTTCGTTACCACGCCACGTCGGGGCCGACGCCGATCCAGCGCTTGAGCCATCCATGGAACTCACCGTACCAGAAGATCGAATTCTGCGGAGTGAGCACCCAGTGGTTCTCATCGGGGAAATATATCAGCCTTGCCGGCACGCCCTTGCGCTTGAGCATCCCGTACGCCTCGAGCCCGTTGCCCACAGGCACGCGGTAATCGAGCTCACCGTGCACGACGAGGGTCGGCGTTACATACTTCTCCATGTTATGCGCGGGTGACCAGCGGATCACGTCATCCATGTTGTCCCACGGATTCCCGCCGTACGCGCGGGGCCTGCCGAAGGTCCAGTCGGACCCGAACTGGACGAGCAGGTCGAATACGCCGGCATGATTGATTATGCAGGCGAACCGGTCGGTCTGCGTCGCGATCCAGCTGACGAGATATCCGCCGTAGCTTCCGCCGGCGACCGCCATCCTGCTTTCATCGATAAAGCCCTTTTCGAGCATCACATCTACCGCCGCCATGACGTCGAGGTAAGGCTTGCGGCCGTGCTCGCCCGTGATAGCGTCTGTGAATTCCTGGCCGAATGTCGAAGAGCCGTGGAAGTTGACCATCGCGAGAACGTAACCGGGCGCGGCGAAGGCCTGCGTATTCCACCTCGGGTGAAAGTCATCGCCGAAGGTCCCGTGCGGGCCGCCGTGGACGAGCACGAGCAGCGGCCACTTCTTCGTCTGGTCGTCGGCATTGAAGAAAGGCGGATACATAACGAACATCTGCACGTCATCGCCCCCGGCGCCCTTGAACCAGACATCCTCCATCCTGCCCCATTCGATATCGGCGAGGTCCTCATCATTGAAATCGGTGAGCTTCTTCAGTCCGCCGCCGTTAGTCTTTATCGAATAGACCGTGTTCGGCTGCGCATTGTCCTGGTGCAGGAAGACGAGCCTGCTGTTCGGCGTTACTCCGATCGAGTTGTTGAACCCGCTTCGATATATTTCCTTTACCTCTCCGCCGTCGATCCTGACCGAGAAGAGAGAGCCCATCGCGCGGTCCCCGGCGTGGAAGTATATCGTTTTTGTCTTCGCGTCGGTCACCCAGCCGGAGGGCGAGCGGTCGAACGACTCGGTCAGCAGTTTCTTTCCGTGAGTCTTGCGGTCGTATCGCACCAGCCTCACGCGATCGCCGTAGAACCCGACTATCTTCTGCGCGCCGTAGAGTATGTACTTCCCGTCCGGTGTATAGTACGGCGAGAAATCGTTGGCCGGGTTTCTCGCGGTGAGATTCTTCGGCTTGCCGGGACTCTCAACGTCGAGAAGATATATATCGGTAGTCAGTGAATCGTACGGGGCCCCGTAGCGGAATGCAGAAAACGCGATCTCTCCGCCGTCGGGAGAGACATCGTACCCGAGCCCGCTTGCGCCGGTCAAACGGTCCCACCCCGTCATCAGGTCGGTCACTTCCTTCGTCTCGACATCGATCAGGAATAGATGGTTGACATAACCGTCCGTGAGCCAGTGATCCCAGTAGCGGTAGAAGACATTCTCGGTGACCTTCGCCGAGACCTTGCTCTCGCCCCGCCTCTCGATCTCGACTTTCATCGAGTCGAGGTCCTCTTCGAATCCCGGCAGAACGGGAGAGACAAACACGATACGCTTCCCGTCGGGAAGCCATCTCGGGCTCGAAACACCGAGGGGCATGTCGGTGAGCTCTTCGGCCTCTCCTCCGCCGAGCGGAATGATCTGAAGCTGTGACTTCTCATCTTCGCGTTTTGCCGTGAAAGCGAGCCATTTCCCGTCCGGGCTCCAGGCAGGGGAGCTTTCCGAGGTCTCACCGGTAGTGAACCTCCTCGACCCGCTCCCGTCCGTATTTACGAGCCAGATATCTCCGGCTCCCTTGTTCTCGTCGATGCAGTATTTCGTGACTGCGACCGCAGCCAGCCGTCCGTCAGGCGACAGCTTGAGTGAACCGAGCCGCGAGATCTTCCATATGTCCTCGGCCGTGAAGGCGCGTTTCTCCTTCTCCTCGCCGGCCGACACGGAAACCGCTGATACAAAAACAGCCGTTATGAGAACGGCCGACAACAGCACAAGGATCGATCTGAACTGATTCTTCATCGGGTCTCTCCTCTCAAGGTATCGGGGTACCGCGTGAGATTACACGCATGACGGCGGCGGTGTCAACCTGGTCGGGACGGCCGGGCTGCCTTCGCCTGATATAAAAAGGGCCGCAGCGGATGCCGCGGCCCCGGAATCACAGATAACGACAGGAGTGTCCTACCTGATGTCCATCTCCTGCATCATGTTCATGCGGCGACTGGTGACCATGTTCCATGTCTCGGCGACATCGTCCTGGAGATAACGCCATACGACATATTTCGCGGCAGCCGAGAACCCGCCGCCGGCCATGATCGACTCGAAGAACGATTTCTGCAGCGGATAATGCACGACGGAGACCTTCTCGTCCTCTTCGACCTCGGCAAGCTCTCTTGCCATCTCGATCGCCCTGTCGAGGCCGCCTGTCCCGTCGATCAGGCCGTTGGCCGTACCCTGACGGCCCGTCCACACGCGGCCGTGAGCTAGCTTCTCGGCCTCTTCAAAGGTCATACCGCGGTGGTCTGCGACATCCTGCAGCCATTCGTTGAAGCCTCTCCAGTGATCCTTCTCGAAGATCTCGCGCTCATCCTTCGTGAAATTTCGGAAGGGAGAATAAAACAGTGCATTCGGTCCCTTTGACGTTGTGTCATGGGTGATGCCGAACATCTCATAGAATCCCTTAACGTTAAACTTCATATTGATCGAACCGATAGACCCGGTGACACAATTCTCAAGGGCGATCATCTTCGTGGCGCGGTACGAGATCATGTACCCGCCCGAAGCTGCGACATCGACCATCGAGACGATGACCGGTTTCTCCTTCACCGTGATGGCGACCTCATGCCCCATCATATCGCTGGCGAGGCTCTCTCCACCACCGCTGTTGACACGGAAAATAATCGCCACGACATCCTCGTCCTTGCGGGCCTTGCGAATCTGCGCGTTGACCGATTCGTGCCCCATAAGCAGCCCGAACATCGGATCGATCTTGCTCTTGCGGCCGCCTATCATCCCCTGTGCGTGGACCACCGCGATCTTCTTCTTGCCGTCGAGACCGAGTTCCTTCGGCTCGACCTTGGCGTAGGTGGACTGGCCGACTGTCTCGAGCTCTTCATTGTCGCCCTTCAGCATATCGGCAAGCTCGTCCCAGTAGATCGCACCGTCTACGAATCCCCACTCGACCGCGTCCTCGATCGGGAAGAGAGCCTTTTCCATCGCCTTTGTTATCTTCTCCTCGGTGAATCCGCGGTCCTCCTCGAGGGCAGCACAGTAGATATCCCAGAGATCTTCGATCATCCAGTTCCTCATCTCGCGAGTCTGCTCTGACATATCCTCGCGGGTGATCATCTCAGCGGCGCTCTTGTAATCCTTGATCCTGTGGAGGTCCGGCTTGATATGCAGCTTCTCGAGCATCCCCTTGACATGTTCGGTGGTGGCCGACATCCCGATGAAATTCATGTATGCGGTCGGGGGCATGAAGAGGGAATCGCATGCGCTGGCGAGGTAATACGTATGCCTGTCCATTGAATCGGAATAGCCATAGACCTTCTTGCCCGACGCCTGGACCTTCTTTACCGCGCCTCGCATCTCCTCGAGCATCGCGCGCCCGGCTCCGTTGCTCGACGACATCTTGAAGATCACGCCCTCGATCCGGTCGTCTACACAGACCTTGTCGAGGTTGCAGAGAATTCTCGTGAGAGTCTCCCCCTTGCCTCCCATGACCTCGCCCATGATATTCGAAGGCGGGTCGTATTCCGTGATACCGCCGTACAAGTCGATGACGAGCCACGAGCCGTCTTCGATCTTCGGCTTGTCTGAACTCTTGGACGCGCCGATAGCGATGATGACTACAAACACAAGGATTATAGCCAGCAGTGTAGCGAAAAAGGACCTGAAGAACGATTTCACGTCTCACCTCCATGGGTGACGGGGTTGGATGGGACTATCCTTTATCTACAATGGTCGCACACCGTCGCATTCCGCGATGGCATGCGTGTCAATCAGCGTTTTTTAATTACGTTGAGGCCGCGTATATGGTTTCCGGGATCCTACAGCCTTTTCTTCATCTCGAAGAGCTGGAGCATGTGCTGCTGCTCTTCGGCGATCAGCTCCTGGACGACCTCTCTCGCCTTGGGCTCAACGAAGTTGGCCAGTCCGCCGAAGAAAAGTATAGCGTCCTTCTCAAATCCGATGCCCGCGTCCAGAGCCTCTTCCGGGGTCTTGACCGTCATGGCGAACGACTCGGCGTCGAGATTCTCGTAAAGATCGCTGTTCACGACAGCGGCCATATATTCATGGATCTCGCCGGGGTACGATTCGGCGTAGTGACCGCCCTTTACCTCTTCGCGGATCTTCTCGAATTTCTTGATATGCGCCTCTTCCCAGTCGCGAAGCTTGCCGAAGAGCTCGGCCAGATCGGCGTTGTCCGAGAACTGGTCGGCGGCAAGCGCGTAGAAGTCGCGGCGCTTGATCTCTTTTTCGATTCCGATGTCGACGATATCGGAAGGCTGAAGAACTGCCATCAGGCATCCTCCTTCTTCATGTTACAGTACACCAGGTTTTGACCGTCCGGAAGCGGCGCTCATCGCCGCTGGAACCGGACTATACCCTAAAAGGCCGAAACAAATCCACCGGTAAACCGGAATGTTTCCTGCGTATCGTTATATGTGCCCTCCGCCAGGAGCCTCACGTTGCGCTTCAGCAGCCAGCTGTAGGAAAGGGTCCCCGCGTTCAGATTCAGATCTTTCTGCTGCGAATCTATGTAATTGTACAGCAGCACTATCCAGTGCCTGCCGTTTTCTCCCCCGGGGGCGATGATCAGCTCCGCGAAGCCGCCATTGGTCTCCACCTTCGTGCCCCCGGCGACCTCGAACCACGGGTTCTCGTCCTCCCTGTATACATACTGCACGTTGAGCTGGAGTTTATCTTCCAGGTCGAAGGTGGCATCCGCCCCGCCGTACCAGTGCGCGTTCCGCACCATCGTGCCTCCGTTGTTCACCTCGGAGTTGCATGTATAGCCGAACGCGCCCACCCGGACGGGGCCGAGCGACTGCGAGAGCCTCAGCATGAAGTTCTTCCAGTTATCCTCATCGAGGTACCCGTTGACCGCCTCTCCCTTACCGTTGCCGTTTACCACGAGGAAGGCCGCGTCGAGTCCCATATCAGCGCCGTAGGTAAACATCAGCCCGCGGTCATAGGTGAGGTTTGTCGCAGTATCCCCCACCCTGATCTTGTAGATATAGTAATCCGCGTATGTGAGCTTCAGCTCACGCTTGAAGAGTGGATCGGATACCTGGAACTGCCCCACCATCAGGTCGATGTCTGACCCGAACATGTCATTGAAGTGCACGTATGCGTCCTCCACACCGGCGATCTCACCCATCTCCGACAAGTAGAAATAGAAATAATATCCGATGTTCTCCGATATCGACCCGCCGGAGAGCAGCTTCATTCCGAACGGGGTCTGGAAATCGGTCATGTTGGAATCTTTTTGATAGTCGTAGAGGAAAAAGGCATCGAACCTGACAGCGATAGGGAGCTCCCGCTGCAGCGTAAGCAGCTCATCGCCCGTGTCGGGATAGAACCTCTTCGGTTCCTGGTCCTCGAGCCTGAAAGCGTTTCCGGCGAACTCCTCACCGTACGCCTTCAATCTCGGCACGGGAGCGTGACATGTGGTGCACGACATCCGGTACTTGCGCGCGAACGCAGGGATCGCTCCCGCATCATCCGGTATCAGCACTGCCGCTGCCGTAACAAGAGTGATGATGACCAGAACGGACGATTTCAGCCTGACCGATCGGATCGACAAAACCTACCTCCCTTTCAATATTCAGATATCACATTCCTGAACTATCCCTCGTCGCCGTGAACTGGCCGATGGCGCTCATCCCGGCGGCGAATTGACCCAGCGCGAAGAAGATCCCCGCGGCAAACTGGCCGATGGCGCAGCTTCCCGCTACGAACTGTCCCAGGGCGAAAAGCAGCCCGACCCCGAACTGCGCTATCGTTATGACGCCTATTCCGAACTGGCCGATCGCGATTATCCCTCTCGCCACACGGAGCGTTCCCTTCTGCAGGTCCCACCCGAACGCGATATGGACCAGGGGAATGCCGCCGATATTCGACCTGCTCTTCCATTCGTACCCCAGCCAGCACCATCGAGGGATACTCATAAGGCCGCCCCCGACAGGATGTCCGCATCCGGGGCATGCCCATGCCTTGTCGCTTATCTTGGCTCCGCATTCCGGACAGTCTACCAGCGCCATCTCATTCCTCTCCGGCGTTCCCCTCGAGCACCCATCTCTTCGCCTTGTCGAAATCACGGAAGACCCGGACATTGATCGGGGCCTGTTCCGAGAAGACTTCGAACATCCGGGACATACCGTATGTCCTGTCACCCGAAACGACGATCGCCGACCGGGACTTGCCGATCTTCTTCCTGTGCTCTATGAGAAAATGGACGAGCCGCCGCAAATCACCCTGGTTCGACTCCCATTTCATGTCCCTGAGGTCGGTGATGCCGTTGAGGCCGGGACTGTACTCCCCGCTCGTGACTATCGCTGTCAGGCCGGCCAGAACCTCCTCGACATCCACTTCACCCTTAATTGTCCCGTAGACGATCCCCTCGTCCTTGTCGATCCTGAATTCTACAGACATCGACTCACTCCTGAATAATACGTCAGTAATCGACGACCTCGAAGCTGGTCTCGGCGTCGTTGACGCGGATCGCTTCGGTCTCGTCCTCCGGCACTTTCAGAAATTCGGCGACCGATTTCACGAGGCGGCGATAGTTGAGTTCCGCCCTGACGACGACCGTTCCAAACTCGACGTCATCAGGCACCGTCCACGTGAAAGTCTCTATCTTCGTCTCTCTCGGCCCGATCCGGTAATCGGTTCCGAGTGTCTTCGTGTTCCACTGAGCGATCGTCCTGCGCCCCTGCGGATCGAAATAGGGGAGGCAGAATATCCTGTCGCCCTCGAACTCGAGCGCGTCACGGGGCAGCCCGGCGAATGATGGATCGCCGAGCATCTCTCCCATATCCTGGTAGGCCAGCTCGTTGCTCGTGACCGTCTCCCGCTCTCCCTCGAATCCTTTCAGGTCGACGGGAAGATGATAGACCTTTCCTCCGGCACAATGCGCGGAGACGTGAAGCCAGAGCTGCCTCTCCTCGGCCGACCCGCTTGGCACCTTGTGCCCGCACTTGCCGTTGAAGAGCTGGACGCTTATCACGACAACGTCACCAGGTTCGACTTCGCGGATGTCAGGATTCATCCTCATCTCTATCGCACCCTTTACCTTGCCGGGATCGTGAGCGCCGTGGAAGAGATGCTGCGCGATGTCGGGGAATTCCCGTTTCGACGTGTTCGCGCTGCGCCCCTCGGCGCCGGGCATATGGCACCTGTGGCAGGGGACGCCTTCGGCCGCGTATGGCCCCTCTTTCCATTCGAGATGGGTGGACTTTACCCAGATGCCGTAGGGATCCTTCTCGTTATGGCAGATCCCGCAGTATTCCGCCGTACGCATGAAATCGAGATGCTCCGTCTTGTGATGGGGGCTGTCCCCCCCCTCGCGGTTTCCACGCTTAACGTTTCCCGGATCGACGGTATAGTTGAAATTGAAAGAGGGATCGCCGGTCCTTCCCGTGACCGTGTGGCAGAAATCGCACGAGACTCCCTCGTCCGCTTTGCTGCCGTTTCCCGGCCTCGGGGGACTTCCCTCACCCGAGACCCAGGCGATCGGGGCGTGACAGCCGTTGCACCCTTCAACGACTCCTTTGAGCTCGGGGTTCTTCTCGGCATGCTTGACTGCGAGGTCGAAATACTCTATCTCGTCCCAGTGATGGGTGAACGCCATCGCCATGGCCGACTGCGACCATTGCTCGTAGATATCGACGTGGCAGGTCCGGCATGTCTGGGGGCGCTCGTAGTCATCGAAACTTTGAGTCCCGAAAGTGCCACCCTTTCCCTCGTCAGCCCGTGAGGGGAAAAAGAGCGCCGTCAGGACCACCAGGGATATCAAGACAGTAATAACGCGTTGATCTCTCAACTCATACCTCCGCTTGTGTTTCCGGGTTCCATGACGCAGCTCTTCAGGTGTCGGGCTGGAGTCATTCTATAACTCTTCCCGCTCGTTTACAACAGGCAATAGGTGGATAGATACCCCGTCCTACCCACTGGAATTGTCATCTATTATCGGGGTGCGGGGAAGGTCTCAGAATCTCAGTTTCTCGAACGCCTCCCCGAAGATCACAGTCGGAGGGAGCCTGTCGCGGTTATGCTCGAATTCTTCTACTACAGCGTCGCGGTTCCAGCTGTTCCAGTGCATCAGGACGACCGTTTTCGGCGCTATCAGCCTGTTGATGACATCGACCCCCCCGGCCTGCTGCAGAAACCAGAAGGGCAGAAAGACGATATCGACCTCCAGAGCGGGGAGCCAGGGAAACTGCTCGAACTCCTCCCCGGAGACCTTCGCATCGCCGAGATGAAGGATCCTGCACCCCTCAGTCTCGACCAGCCACGCTACATGATCGATACATGGAGATTCAGGGCCGGCTCCGCTCTCACATCCCGTGTGTCTTATCCCGAGTGCATATATGGTGAGCCCGTCGATGACCATCGTATCTATCATGCCGGGGGAGACATCAGCCGGGATGAGCCTCTCTCCCACCTCACCCTCGAGCCATGAGTATCCGGTGAGCTCATCGATCACGGCTCCCGGGCCGGCCAGCACGGCCCACCCGTTGGAGCGCATGTAACTCGCGGCGCACCCGGCAGTGAAGTGATCGTCGTGGGCGTGCGTGACGAGGACAGCGTCTACCTTGTCGAACGGCTTTCCCGCGGCTGTAAGCCGCGTCATCCCTTCGGGAGACAGGTGGTCATGCGCCCTCGGCGGTTTCCCGCCGGGTTCATTGAGATCGAAAAGAGCGTCTATCAGCACCTTTGAATGGCCGCAGCTTATCAGGAATCCCTCGCCGGCCAGAAACACTACCTCGATGCCGCCCGCACCGCCGCCTGCTTCGGCATCAGCGACAATCCCCGGAGAGATGGTCAGTCCGAGCGCCATGATGAACACCGGCAGGATATTCAATCGCGCAACGCGCCTCACAGGCGGACACCTTTCATTGAATTATCGATTTCCCTTCAGGCGCTCTCATGATGTACCCTTGCGTGGAGATGAATCAATATTTAAGTGTGGAAAGGTGATATGATACTGATCGATTCGAATCTGTCGATACCGGAGGACGAGATCTCACTGAGCTTCTCGCGCTCAAGCGGGCCGGGAGGGCAGAATGTAAACAAGCTCAATACCCGGGTAACGCTCCGGTTCGACGTCATCGGTTCACCGAGCCTCACCGACGATCAGCGAGAGAGGATACTCGAGAGGCTGCCGACGAGGATCTCACGCGAGGGTATTCTGCGGGTCGTCTCTCAGAAGCACCGCACACAGAAGATGAACCGTGAAGCGGCGACCGAAAGGTTCGCGGAACTGCTCCGCGAAGCGCTTGTGCGCATCCCCCCAAGGAAAAAGAGAGGGGTCCCCGCTGGCGTAAAACGAAAACGCCTCGAAGACAAGCGCCGCAGGAGCCGGCTCAAGGCGGACAGAACAAGACCCGTCGATGAGGACTGAGCGAGTCGCCTGCTCCTATTCGATCACCTCTGAAACGAACTGCTCCAGGCGTACCTTTTCGACCGATCCGTCACCTTTTTCCGCTTTACCATCCGACTGAAGAAGCTCCACCCCGTCGATGGCCGGCCGCCTGACGAATCTCTCTCCCGTATCAGGATCACGCTCTATCAGGAACCTGCCCTGGGAAAGGCCGGCGACCTGAAAGGACGGAGTATCCCCGTATGGCTCGAGGAAGAGGAGCACCTCATCACCGTCCCGCCACAGGATCGCTCCCTCGACGGTGACCTTGATATTCCCCACTATACCACCGAGCTGTATCAGCTCGATCCTTGGACTGTGACCCCCCTTGTATGTCTCGTCA
Source organism: Candidatus Krumholzibacteriia bacterium (assembly GCA_963836185.1). Lineage (GTDB taxonomy): Bacteria > Krumholzibacteriota > Krumholzibacteriia > Krumholzibacteriales > Krumholzibacteriaceae > JAUWCL01. The sequence continues at coordinate 204,472 of CAWIIQ010000001.1, read as the reverse complement.
ACGAGGATCGTGGTCCGGGTGAATATCTTCGTATGATCCTCGTTCCAGTACGATTCCTGGCCGGAGACCCTTCCCGCGAGCACGAGAGCCGAGTTTTCCGCCATCTCCCTGGAACTGACCAGGACTATCTGCGTCGCGCTGAGAACTTGTGAAAATATCAGAATCATCAGCATCACCATGATCGATCTTCCGATCTGCCTCTTCATCTCATTTTCCTTTCGTAAAGACATCAGACTCTCCCAGGTCTTTTCATCGCTGTTCATGCTGATAATCATCTCAACAGGACCATCTTCTTCGTCATCTCATGTTTCCCCGCTTCGATCCTGTAAAAATAGACGCCGCTCGCAACCCTTCTTCCCCCGTTGTTCGTGCCGTCCCATATCACCTCGTGGCGATCCGCGGCGAGTTTTCCATCGACGAGCGTTCTGATAAGGCGCCCGGCCACATCATACACACGCAGGTCGACATGGCCGCTTTCAGGGATGGAGAAACTGATCTTGGTCGCCGGATTGAACGGGTTGGGAACGTTCTGGTACATGACGAACCTCGGCATGAAGATGAATTCGACAGGCCCGAATTCCTCGCTGCTGCCGAGCTCTCCCACCGCCTCGAGTTTATAGTAATACTTCTTGCGGGGCTGCACTGTTTGATCCCTGTAACTGTAATCCGAGGGTATGCCCTTCGCGGCGACCGGTTCGCCGGTCACACGCTCGTACCCGAAGAGGGCGAACTCGGACCGAAGCACATGGAATCCCGTCATCCTTTCCTCGAAATTCGTCCGCCATTCGAGAAGAGCGGAATCTTCGGCCAGGTTCGCCTCGAAACTGGAAATGGCGATTCCGACAGGCATGCCGCCGGGATTGTAGATAGATACTGTATTGTCACCGGCGTTAGTGATCACCGCTATATCCGATCCCGCCCGGCGCGAACGCGATCTCGGCCGGATCCTCACCGGCATAGACCGTATCTATGACAGTCACAGTGACCATGTCGACAGGGGACTCCGCGCCGCTGGCCGCCCCGGCGGATGTCAGTATGTCGATCTGGCCCGCGAGGATAGCGTCGATCATCTCCAGCACGAGATATAGCAGGCCGCCGTCAGGAGTCAGGGTAACCGATCTTACCGTCGTGCCCGTTCCGACGCTGCCGACTACATGATCCTCGGTCGGGCTTCCTTCCGCGATGTCGATGAAGAGGACATCGCCCTCGGCGGTCAGCAGAATGAGAAGCGCTCCGTCAGGCGTCACCGTGACAGACTTTGTCGTGCTTCCCGTGCCGACCGACTTGAGTACGCCAAAATCGAGCACGCTGACGACGAGGTATCCGTCGCTTGTGCCTATGTAGAGCAGGCCGCCGTCGGGAGTCACCGTCATCGTCCTCGTCGTCGTCCCCGTACCGACACTATGGAGCACCATGTTGTATGTCTCGCTCATCCTGTCCGTATCGACTATGCTCAGGTCCATCGATCCGAGGTTGGATACGACAAGCCTGTTCCCGTCAGGCGTGACAAGCACATCGATCGGGTTGAGCCCTACCTCGACCGTCTCTTCTACCGTGTTGAATCCCTGCGAGTACCGCCCCGTGTTGATCACGGAAACGGTGTGATCGAGGAAATTGCTTACATAGGCCCTGTCTCCTGTCGGGATCGAGCGTTATCGAGAAAGGATTCTCGCCGACAGGAATAGAGGCCAGCGGCTGGAGCGACATGATGTCTATCACGATGACTGTATTGGCCGTCGGGCTCACCGCGTACATGAGGGCGCCATCCGGGGTGACGACAACGCTCCTTGTCGATGAGCCTGTTCCGACATTCTTCAATACGTCATCGTCCAGAGTGCTGACATCGGCTGACAGGACCCTGAAGATCAGGGAGTTCGATGTCTGCCCCCCGGTCTCGACCCGCACCACGTTGTTTCCGCCCTCCGCGTCGTATGGGACCAGGATAGTAAGATGGTCATCGGCGGCCCCGTTCACTCCGGCGACCTTGTCATTGAAGTAGACTGTGTTGTTCTCCGGATCGCGGTCGAATCCCTGGCCCGAGATAACGACCTGCATCCCCTTGATGCTGCTGGGCGGCGAGATAGCGTCGATCCGCAGGGGCGGCGGATCGGTCGTCTTGAAGACAGTCCTTCCCGGATTCTGCAGAGGCCCTCCGGATCCATCGAGGATCCCTCCTGCCACCTCCAGCGAATATTCGGTAAGCGCCTCGAGAGGCATCCGCGGCGTAATCGAGACGCGGCGATAGCCGTCGGAGAAACCTATCAGCGCGGGGACCGGATCGGGCGCGCCGAATTCCGTGATCGAGCATACCGTCGTATCGACAGACGCCGGGTCTACCGGCCTGCTGAATGTCAGGCGAACAGCGGTAGTAGCACTGACCCCTGTCGTAGAATCGAACGGGATCGCCTCGACAAACTGCAGCGGAAGAGTTTCCGGATCTGCAAGCGCCGCGGCGGAAAATACTCCCGGCGAGCCGGTCAGGCCGGACGAAAAGGCCCGCACATGCTGCGTTCCCGTGCCCGGGCCGAGCACCCATTCGACACCGGCCCTTCCATCGTCATCGGTTGTCACGGTCCTGACCGTATCCCCGTTGCTGTAGAAATACCCGTTATCCGTATAAACGGTGAATCGTACAGGCACACCTTCGAGCCCGGCGCCTGATCGACGTGGTCACCCTGACGCGCAGCTGCGCGGGAAGAAGCGATCCGGCCACTCCGCTCTGGCTGTTCCCCGAAACGATCTCGAGAGTCCGGGCGTCCGAGAAATCGAGCGCCTCGAATGAATCACTTTCAGGCAGTACGCAGAAATACTTCGATCCGTCGGCGGAATAGTCGCCGGCCGGAATCGAAGCGGCCGCCGTGTAGCCCCCGATGGAATATACCGAGTCCTCGACGGTGACGATCTCGAGGTGATAGAGCCCTTCGCCTTCTATCGAAGCTACCGCGCGGCTGCCGAGCGGGGAGACGTCGATATGACAGTCTCCGGCACCGCCGCCGCCCAGCGTTTCCACATGGCTCACCGCCGGAGCGGCCGGGTCGGAGGTATCGACCATGACGACATCCCTCTGCTCCGTTCCGCCCTCATCGCATGTGAGGACGAGGCACCGCTCGCCCGTCCGGCGTGAACGATATCGATAGCGGGGACAGGGCCGGCAGGCGAGCCGGGAAGAGGCATCACCGCTGTTTCGTAAGGTACAGCGGACTTTCAGGATCGGTATCGAGCACGGCGATCCGCGGGCCCGCCGCCATCGGCCACAGGCAGGTAGCAGTACAGGCCCGATGGATGGAATACGGGATCCTCGACTGGCGTGCCAGCGATGGGAATGCTGCCAGCCGGAACGAAACTTCCGTCTCCCTGAGAATCGAACATGGTAGAGGTGGATGGTCGCGTCGGCAATACCTCCCGGGTCGCCGTACTCGGCCACTACGAGAAGCGCGCCCGACGGATCGATACAGGCGCCGCTGACACCCTGCGTCATCGCGGAGACATCTATCGAGCCGGCACCTGTCATGAATCCAGGGCTCAACCTGCCCGATGTCGACAAGTGGGATATGATCGATCTCTCCAGTCTTTCCAGCGCCGCGGTCCAGCGCAAGCGCGAGATTACCGGAAGGCAGTGTGATGATCTCATCTATCGAAGCAGCCCGCGGGCATGCCCGCCGTGCCCAGGACCTGCATATATGTATCGCTCGACGGATCGGTGTCGAAGGCGCAGAGCTGCTGGTCAGGACCGGATTCCAGGAGGAACAGGGACATGTCGCCCGAGTCGGTCAGCATACACAGATCTCCCCGAAAGGCCCGGGACCACTGCCTGGCCGGCCATTCTGAACGCGTCCCCCGGAATCGCCGAGAGCCCCTCGAAATAGAGCTCGTTCGAGACGGCATCAGGAGTGAAAGGATTCCCGCCGATAACTGTCAGAGGCCCGGTGACGTTTCCTGCCGGAACGGTCGCGACCAGAACATTCTCTCTCCTGACATCCGGATCGACAGTGACGCCGTTAAACGAGACGACCACCGTGGAATCGCTGCTGAACCCGGTGCCGGCGATGACGACCACCGTTCCCTCGGGGCCGGCGACAGGGGATATCGTATGGACCGTCGGCCCCACGCCTATCGCGTTGACGGCAAGCACCATGTCCTGCTCGCATATCGCGAAGGCGTACTGCCCGTCGGGCGAGAGCTCGACATCGACCGGATTCACTGGAAGGCTGATATTGGCGATGACGCTGCGGTATGTCTGGCTCGTCTGCCTCAGGTCTATGACATCGTAAAAGTTAAGTTCGCGGTTGACCGAAAAGAGGAACGAGCCGGCCGGTGTGACGGCGTCTCCGCGGAGCGATCCGCCTGTCGGCACCTCGGCGACCTTCTCGAGCATATCGAGAGAGACGACTGTGGCCACTCCGTTTTCATCGGTGACATAAGCCCTCGTCCCCGTAGGATCGACGGTCACGTCCCTCGGATCGAGCCCGACGTCGATCGAGGCGACCAGGGTGTCGCCCCTCGTGTCGCAGACAGCGAGTTTCCCTTCGCCTGTCGGTATGAGCAGCATGTCGCCTGACGGATCCAGGGTCATGCATCCCCTCAGGCTCACACCGACTGAACCGATCCTGCTGACCTGCATGTCGAATGTCGCGCTCGATGGATTGACATCATAGACATCCACGGTATTGTCCGAAGTCGTCACGTATGCCTTGCGGCCCGCGGGCTCTATCATTATCCCGAGCGGCTCCGCCCCCATGGAGATCTCGCTGAGGACCTCGAGGTCATCGAGGCCTCCGGCCCCCATCTCGCCGTTTATGCGGTATAGTTTCCCGTTCTCACTGCTGATCGCGTAGACACGCTTGCCGTCGGAGGTGACGTCTATCCCGTCCAGACCCCCGGGCACGGCAAATGCCCGGGTCAAGAGATAGTCCGCCGAACCTGGATCTACCACGACCGCCGAATATCCGTCCCCTGTAGCGACGAACATCACGACTCCATCGGGAGAGACCGCCATCGCCCTGGGATGGGCCCCGAGCGGAGCAAGGCCGGCTTCATAGCCGCGAGCTACCTCCTCGGCGGAAAGTATAGTGAACGAAAGGGCGTTGCTCGTCTTTCCCTCGACGAGGTTCTCGACCGTGACATTACCCGTAACGGCGCCCTCGGGCACCTCGACTACGAGCCTCGTGGCGCTCGCGTCGGTGATCACCGCCTCTGTCCCGTTGAAATCGACGGTGTTCCCCGCAGCAGCGGCCTCGAAGCCGTACCCACTGATAACGGCCACCGCGCCCTCGACTCCCTTTCGCGGCATGATGCTCATTAGGCCCACATCGGGTTTGACCTCTGTGGTGAAGAAAACCGAGTAAGGTAGCGCGAGCCCGTTCCCGAACTTGTCGGAAAGGCCCGTCTCGAGTCTCAGCTCGTATATCTTCTCAAACTCGAAATTGCTCGCGGGGATAAACGCCAGCGTCGAATCATCGTCGAGCGACGCCGCGTTCCCTCCGATCGCCTCGCCGGATGCCGTGTCGCGCAGGCTGAAATTCCCCTGCAGCGTCCCGACATCTATCGGTTCGGAGAAGGAGATCAGTATCGAGGCGTCGATCTTCACCCCGGTCTCGCCCTGAGCCGGCGACGTCTCCACGACCGTCGGCCCTTCCTCATCGATATTGGTGATGATGGCGATGTTCGCGGTCGAACCCGAAGCCACTGAAACGGCCGTCATCGCCGTCTCGTCATCGTTGTTCGATTCGGCCGCGTCGTAGTACTCGGGGACGAACAGGTCGACGTAGATGTCCCGGATATACGCGTTGATGTTTGCCGCCTGCAGGTAGCCTATCCTCGAGCTTCCATTGAGAGGATGTATCGCGACGTAATAATCGCCGTCGGGGAGGCTGAAGAAATCAAAAGTGCCGTCTTCCATCGTGAAATCGCTCGCCAGCGAATCGCCCGTGGCGGCGTCGATCGCGTAGACTATAGCGCCCGGCACCGGCTGACCCGTCTCCCCATCTGTCACAGTGCCTTTCAGCCTGCTCGCCGAGGCCATCACCGTCTCGTCGGCGTAAGCCTTACGGAACATCATCCTGTCCTCCGCCTCGAGAGTGGATGCCTCGGTGCCCGGAGGCAGGACGAAGAACATCGTCGAGGTCTGCACAGCCGAATGCGAGATGCCGAAGAGATGGCCCGCCTCGTGAGTGGCAACGCTCTGTATGTCAGTGCCCTCACCGGCGGTCGGTGTGCTGAAGGCCATGTTCGGGTTGAATATGATGTCGGCGTCGACGATCTGTCCCGGCCTGATAGAATGCTCCTGGTACCTTTCGGGGTCGACGAAAGATGTCGATGTCCCGACCGCAAGGACTCCCATCGGGAAATCGAATTCGGGATCGGAGAAGGTCACCATGTTGATGCCATCGAACGCCTTCGCCCTCGGATCCGACACGGTCCCGGCGTATACGGCCGTGAGATCGGTGCCCCCTACAGCGTTCCACGCGTCGAAGCCGTTCTGCACGGCGGTAATATCGCTGCCGTCGCTGATGTCGGGATGGCCGTAAAGGAATATCTTGTACTCGAGTGTATCTCCAGAGACGTACTCGATGTGCCTGCTTCCGATAGCCCCGTCGATGCACCCGTCACCGTCCCGGTCGAACGGAGCCGAATCCTCTGCCGGACATATATCTGCAAGGTCACCGACACCGTCCCAGTCGCCGTCAGACACCAGGCAGTCCCTTGGAAAAGACGACATGTCGATACCGTCTGCCGTGGTCCTTATCCCGAATACCCTGACATTGTCGTAATATGGAGCGGCTGTATGCTCCTGGGTCTGTGTGTTGCCCGAATGCTCCATCGCTCCGAGCCGTATTTTCATACTGCTCGCCCCCGGTGGGATATACTGAGCGAGGCTTATACGTTTGGTATACCATCCGTACGATCCGTACAAGAGCATACTGTCGTTTATCCAGTTCCCGTCATTATCGAACATCACATACCAGGAGGAGAAGACATTGCCCCCGAGGGGAAGGTCCATATATGCGTCGAATTCGAGCATGATATCCATCGCGTCAGCCGGAATAGAGAATTCGGGCGATTCGATCACGATGTTGATAAATCCACCATCTCCCTGCGTAAATCTCTCGTAAACGGGGTCGTACGCGACCCATGTATTGCACATCACCTGGGGCTCGCCGGTAGATGCGTTCAGGTCGCAGGGATAGTCCATCGAGCAGAGCGGATCGTACACGAGCCGGAACTCGCCTCCGGGAGAAGCGGGCACTACCGGTTCCCACCCGTCAAGCCCGGCATTGAAATCGTCGCCGCCTCCATCGCTTATCAAGACCCAGTCGATACGCACGGCGCCGTTTGAAACGTAACTGCCATCCTCATCCGAATAGCCGCTGTCGGATGTGAAATGGAACCTTATCCAGACGACCTGGTTGGCATACGGGGAAAGGTCGGCATCATACTGGACGAACCCGCCCGAAGATCCGGAAAACGTGTAGAGATCGCTGAAATCCACGCCATTTGTCGAGATCTGGACACGGGTATAGTCGTAGCCCGGTTCGGAGTCGTACTGGATCATGAAACTCAGCGTCGGCGCTCCATAAGGAATCGTGAACTGTTTTACGATCCCTTCGATCCAACTGTTCCCGTACCCGGGAGGAGTCGCGAAGGAAGGATCGTCCGTCCCGCACCACAGAACGCTTCTCGGCGTCCCCGCGTCATCGTATACCTCCTGCTGCCAATGAGAGACCTGCTGATTGAGATCGACCGCGGTCCATCCCCCGTCCCCGTCCTGGAAATCCTCCGCATAGATGTAAGTCGTGTCTATCGCAGGATCTGGGATTAACTCTACGGGGTTCCACAGATAATTGTCCGCCTCGTCCTCTTCGTAGGTGTACAGGCTCGTCTCCAGAAATACGTTGAAATAAAAAGGACCCGTTGGTAGCCCCAGAGGGATGACGGCGCTGTCGAATGTGATGGAAGCGGTTCCCCCTGCCGGCAGGGGGGCGAGAGCATACGCTGAAGCGATAGTCGCACCACTGGTCGTGGTCGTATCTTCGACGATGCGGAGAACAAGGCCGTACGAATCATTCATATCGTCCGCACCGGAATTCCGCACTGTAAGGCTGAGTCCGGACACGATGTCATCATTCAGCATCGCGGTGTCCGGTGTTGTGAATGAGACTATTTCGAGATTCGGCATACCGTCATCATCGCAGGTGAGGGACCTGTGGCTGTAAACCACGATCCGTCCGCGCCAGGTGACCTCGGCGGTCGCGTCAAACTCGCCCATGTCGTCCGGATGAGAGCGGAAGTAAACCCCGTAGTCTGCGTCGTCACATCCCCCGGAACAATCATGCGAAATGAAGATCTTTAAAGTCTGCAGAAGCAGTTGACCTGATGCGTCGGCCGGCGCCGCAAAATCAATATTGATTCCGCTGAGGGCATCACCTGTAGCGGCGCCTGCCTCGACTGTTTCCTCCAGGATGGTGGAAAAGTCGGGCGCGAGGGCCAGCATGTATCTTATACTCTCGAGCGGTCCGGTGATATTTTCAACGACCACGTATACATTCGCGGTATCACCGACTGCGAGGCAAGCGGTCCTCTGCGTCAGGCCCGCGTCCAGGTAAGCTACAAGCCGCGGACCCGAGCTTCCAGGTGACGTCACTCTGAGCGCGCCTGGAGGAGCTCCTCCCTTTATTGGCATCATCTTGACGAGCTGATTCTCGTCCGCGTGAATAATCGAAGGTGTAAGAATGGATAGAATGATACAGATGACGCAGCAGAAAACCGTTACAGTCCTCATCAGGTTCCCCCTCCTGATTTCAATGTCGGCCGCTCCGCGGGAAGGTGGGCGGCAGCCGCTTTAATGTGGTGACTTCTCCGTACCTATTACGATGAATGAGGCCCAGTGGAACGGATGTGAATACTCCCCGCTCTCTAGAAGCTCTTTGCGGGCCTCGTTTATCGCCTCAAAGGCGGGTTTCTTCTTTCCCGCCATGTAACCGTAGAAAGATCTCATCAACTCGGCGGTCGATTCATCGGGCACCGCCCAGAGGCTCGACACCACCGCCGACGCGCCGGCGCCGAGAAACGCCCTGCTTAATCCGACGACGCCCTCTCCCCTGCTCACGCGGCCGGTCGCCGTTTCACATGCCGAGAGTACGACGAGGCGAGACTCGACGGGCAGCGCGAGTATCTCGAGCGTATGAAGAAAGCCGTCCTCCCCGTCGCCCGGCGAGGCCGAAAGGGCGATGCTCGATGCGGCCGGCGTTACGGGGTCGACCAGGCCGTGCGCCGCGATATGTATCATGCGTGAAGGATGATCGGTGATGTTCCTCTTTATCGCGGCTTCGCTCGCCCCGGTACCGGTAAGTATTATCCGCCTATCTTCCTTGAATAGTCCTGAGATCCCCTCGACCTCCGCGCGGGTATTGGGAAGCGGCCTTAAAGGACGCTCACTGCCTTCACCGAGGTATGAATAGTCGGGATCACCGGCAGCCAGGATATCCGTATCGTACTTCTTCATCCTCTTCTTCCCGCGGAGCCCCACGAAGACAGACGCCGAGGGGGCGTAGATCAGGGAACGCGATCGGGCCAGGAAAGGCATACCGTCCCACGCGGCGCCCTCATCGATATCCTCCTCGAGCAGTACCTCGAAGGGGATTTCGAAGAGGCACCCGTCTGGAACGATGACGAGATACTTCGCTTTCTCGAGACGCCTGCCGCCGGGCTCGATCAGCGTCCTGTACAGTTTCCGGGCCTGCCCTTTCAGGCGCGCGTCGCCCGCTCCAGGCCTGACAAGAGCCTCGGCAAGCATGCCGGTGTCACGGGACAGCTCGGCCCTTCCCGGGAGCTCGTAGAGATCGTGCCCCTTGCGGTCGATGACCCAGAGCTGCGAGGCGCTGTCCCCAAGCGCGTAGGCGAACATCACCGTCTTCTTCGGCAGCAGATCGCTGACCGATCCGAGGTCGACGATATCCGTGGCGGCGGAAAGGTTCCCTGTCGCCGCCGCGACCCTATCCTCTCTTATATTCCTGTAGTCGCGCTCGAGCCTTTCAAGGTCCGCCCTGTAAGATGCCGATGCCGGATCGAGGCCATATATCGAATCGAGGACCGCATCCTCCTGACCGGAATACTCCATGGAGAGCGAGGATTCGAGGAGCTCGAGAAGCCCTCTCGACTTTGCCCTTTCGATCGTACTGAACGCCTCCGAGGACCACTCCTCATCTCCCGTCCGTGCGGCCATCCGGGCGAAATACCGCGCGACCTCTTCGTAGTAGAATCTGACCGACCCGCCGAGAAGGCCAGCGCCGAGCTCCGCGCTTTCCGTTTCCATACCTGTCTCTTCTATCAACGACAGGGCGCGCTTGTAATAGTGTTTCGCGCTGTCAGGATCAGAATCCTCGAAAGTATGCGCTATCCCCATCCATATATTCGATTCGAGCTCGTTCATCCCTGTCTCGCGGACGCGCGGAAGAAGGCCGATGAAGAGGCCCCGGGCCTTTTCCGTCTCACCGGACCGGGCCGTGACTGTCGCTATGCCGATCTCGTCGAGGACCATCCATTGTTCCGCCCCCGCTTCCCGGTTGAACTCGAGGGCCGACTTCCAGTGGCCGAGGGCCTCCGGATAGTTTCCGCGCGCTTCTTCAAGCTGAGCCGCGAGGGAATGGGCATGGTTCAGCAGCTCGGCTGAATCGAGCTGCCCGGCCTTCACCAGGGCCGAATCGGCGAAAACCAGTCCCCTGTCGAACGCTCTCAGGCCGAAGTAGAGGTACCCAATGTTCACCATCGCCTCGGTCTCGAGCACGGGATTCTCGAGCTCCTTCGCCGCGGCGAGAAAGGCGAGCAGATCGTCCCTCGCGTGTTCGAGCTCACCGGTCTTGTAATAGACGCGTCCGCGGACCTTGAAGAGTTCAGCCGAATATACCGGATCGGGGGTGCTCTCGAGCAGCGTGCCGACCGTATCGAGTTCCCTCATCGCCTCTCCGTATCGTTCCTCGTTGACGGCGTTGAGCGAGATGTTCATCCGGATCGCGATCTCGTACGGAACGTTCTGCGTTGAAACAGCGATACCGAGCGCCTCGCGGTACGATTCGTCCGACCTGGAGAGCCTGCCCATCTCCGCGTAGAGGTTCGCCACACTGTTGAGCAGGTCCATCTGCTGGGTCTCGTTCCCGAGGCTCCCTACGAGGAGTGCGGCCTCCTCGTAAGAATCGCGGGCGGCGGAGAGACGTCCCATCCTCGAGTATGTATTTCCGAGATATGTCAGCGATGTGCCCAGTCCTCCCAGATCACCCGTTTCGCGCCGCAGATCGATCGCCCGGCGATAATAGACTTCAGCCGAATCGTACCTGCCAGTGATAAAATTGGCCGTGCCGATACCGTTGAGAGTCCTTCCCTCGAGGATACCGTCGTCTATCACGCGGCGGGCCGCCAGGGCCTGCCTGTAATATTCGAAAACCGAATCGAAATCGCCGGCGTACCAGTAGAGGACGCCGTAACTCCCGTAGACTATCGCCTCGGAATACGTGTCGCCTGTCTCTCTGTATATATCCAGCGCCTGCGCGAAGAGGCCTGCTGCCTTTTCGTACTCTTTGGCCTTGCGGGCTTCGGCCGCCTCCTCCTCGAGAGCCTTCGCCTTCGCCCGGGACTTCCGCTGCCCGGGGGTCCACCCGCGGTAGACACCGACCAGGTCGAACGGTGCCGGGTCTCCCCCGGCATCACGGTAGATGCGGGCGACGATCGCGGCAAATTCCATATTGTCCTTCTCATCGGCGGCGCTTCCCTGATCGCCGACGATGATCGCGATATCTATCAGCTGATGGACCGCCGCACCGACGATGGCTTTGTTTTCACCGACATACCACGCCAGCGCGTCTTCACCGCTGTCCCGGTAGATCGAGTCAGCGGCGATAATAAAATCCATCACCGGGTCCTGCGCATGAAGGGGAGCCGGGCAGATGAGCACGATCAGCGTGATAGAGACAAGGAGATATACGAGTCCCGGAATCGGCCGAAGGGGATTATCGATCATGATCGGTAACGGGCTCCTTTCCGGGCAGTACCATGATGTAATCCAACGTTGACACCCGACAGAATGTTATTGGACGGCCATCGCTCGTATTTAAAATGCAAGAAGTTGTTTTTTCACCACTTATACAGGGATTATATCATATTCCCGCCGAATATGTAAAGATTGCAAATAGGGGTTTCGGGTATGATACACTCCTCGCGGACATTATCAGAACAATATTCCTGACATGATCCGGCCCTCCCACTCGTCCTGTATGTGAGAAAGGGAGCTCCCGTGAACGAGAGAACAGACGAGTATCTGGTCACAGCAAGCCGAGACGGGGACAGGCAGGCATTCGCCGGCCTGGTCCGGAGGCATTCGAGAAGGGTCTACGCCGTGTGCATCGGAATCCTGGGAAACACGACAGACAGCGACGATATAGCGCAGGAAACCTTTGTAAAGGGATTCTCGAGCATCGGCGCCCTTCGCAGTGGTGAATCGTTCGGGCCGTGGATCACACACATCGCGAGAAACCTCTGCCGCGATCATATCCGGGTCAGAGCGAGGCGCCGTGAGCTCCTGGAAGAAAGAATGAAAGACCCGCAGCCGGATGCCGATGACTATTCGGCGCTGCACGAGGCTCTGGCCGAACTCCCGGAGCAGTACCGCACTCCGCTGATGCTATTCTACTTCGATGGAAAGAGCGCGAAGAAGCTTTCGGAGGAACTCGAGATAAGCCACGCCGGAGCGTGCACAAGGCTGAGCAGGGCGCGCAGGAAACTGCGCAGGATCCTTGAGAAACAGGCAGGTTCGAAATGAACGACCGCTGCGTCGAGATCCAGGAAAAACTCGAGGAGATGCTGCACTCGGAACTTCCCGCCGAAGAGACCGCGGGAATCGAGGAACACATCGCCGAATGCGCCGTGTGCAGGGAGTACCGCGACGCTCTTCTCGAGGACGACATGCTGCTGACCGGAATGACTCGATCTATGGACACGAGGATCGAACAGCTGGAGGAACGAGTCATGGAATCTATCGCAGCGCAGACTGAGAGCAGAAAAAGAACGTCATTGAGTTGGCCGGTAAGGATCGCTCTGGCCGCGGCAGCCGCGCTTGTCCTGTTAGTCGGATGGAACGTCATATTCAGGGGCGGAAGCGGCGACGTCGCGTGGGCGGATGTCATCGCCCAGGTCCGCGACGCGCAGGATTTCATCTGCCGGATAGACCGGGTGGCGACCCCCTGGGACAGCATGGAAATAATAGCCTATCATTCGAAAAAATTTGGTCAGAAGAAGGTCATGTACATCGACGGCAAGCTCTCCGCCGAAACCTTTTTGAGGGCAGGTGAAAAGGAGGTCCACCTCCTCCATCACAAGGACGAGGCATACGTGACGATCGGCCTGACAGGCCGCGACGCAAAGAGCCTGACCGACATGACCAGCGCACAGGATATGGTCGAGTATTTCCACTCTTACGACTACGAGGAGATAGGCACCCGTGAGATCGACGGAGTCACCGCCTCGGGGATCGAGGTCGACGACCCGGCGATGTGGGCCGGACAGTACGAGGAGGGCTCGGTCCGCCTCTGGGTCGACGCGTCGACGAACTGGCCCGTGCTGATAGAGAGGGAGTTCAGGTCGGACGATGGAAAGGTCGATGTCCGCGAGAAATACACCGACTTCCAGTGGAACGCGTCCCTGTCGAAGGAGGATTTCGAATTCGAGGTCCCCGATGGATACGGCACCCTCGATTTCGGCGAAACAAAGGACGGCGAGGAAGGAGCGATCGAGGGACTCCGGGCCTACGCTACCCTTTCAAACGGAAGGTACCCCGGCGATCCCGCCTTCGACACGGCGGCGAGCGAGATCCGCAAGGACCGCGACCGTCTCCAGGAAGATGGAGAGTGGGGCCCTGACGAGATAAAGGTCTTCTTCAAGGTCCGCGGTCTCAGCACATTCTACGCCGGGATGGTGGAGAAGGGCGTAGAAGTCGAATATAACGGCGCTACAGTCGGAGCCACCGATCACGACAAGGTCCTGATGCGCTGGAAACTCGAGGACGGCCGCTGGAGGGTCATCTACGGCGATCTTCGGGCGGAGACGATTGATATTGAATAATTACTGCCCACAGGTTGTAATCTGTAATGAATGAAGGATGTCGCGCCGCCCGACAGCGGCGCGTCTCCTTCACGGAACACGGGAACAGTCTAAAGGAGGGGCGACATGAGTACCTTATTTCTGGCGGCGGCACTGGTCAGCATCGCAGTGGGTATTGTCTCGGCGATAAAAATCGCCTCATTCCTCTCTGCCCGCGGCCACAAGATCAGCTTCATCTTCTTCAGGATGATGATCATCAAGTACGTCCATGACTACCAGGTCATCACATCGAGCGAGAACGAGAACGGCCACGCAGGCCCGTGGTTCTACGTATATATAACGGCGATGAACCTCGCCCTCATCTTCGCGATAATCGGAATGATATTGAGATAGCCAGGCCCGCCGCTGAAACATTTCTGGATTCATCCCCGTCTCCCTGTTGTATAATCCTCAGTCCACAGTTCACAAACCCAGCCGTGCCCGGGCGGCTTCTATCAACTCTCCCAGGGGGTAAGGATGAAACGCCTTCTTCTGCTTCTCTTTCTGATCATACCTGTAACGCTCAACGCCGCGGGCAACCTCGGCTACTACAGGTTCCCCGCCATACACGACGATACGATCGTATTCACCGCCGAGGGCGACCTATGGATCGTCGGCGCCGATGGCGGGATGGCGAGGCGCCTTACCACACACCACGGCCAGGAGACGAACGCCGAGATCTCCCCCGACGGGACCCTCATCGCCTTCTCCGCCCAGTACGAAGGCCCGACCGAGGTCTACACGATACCTGTAGACGGCGGGCTCCCCGTCAGGCGGACATTCGAGGGCGGAACCGCTCTTGTCTCCGGATGGACGCCCGACGGCAGGATCCTGTACAGCACGTATAAATTCTCTACCCTGCCGGACATGCAGCTCGCCGCGATCGATCTCGACTCGGGGAATATCGAGCTCGTTCCTCTCGCGCAGGCGAGCGACGGATCGTACGGCGGTGACGGCGCCCTCTATTTCACCAGGCTGCCGTTCCAGGGGAGCCAGACGAAGAGGTACACAGGGGGCACGGCGCAGAACCTGTGGAAGTTCGGCCCCGGCAAGAACGAGGCCGTCCCCCTGACCGCCGACTACACCGGCACGAGCAAGGCGGCGATGTGGTGGAACGGCCGCGTATACTTCGTGACCGACCGTGACGGCACGATGAATATCTGGTCGATGGACGAATCAGGCGGAGATCTCGTGCAGCACACGACTCACAGCGGATGGGATATCAACCATCCCTCGCTGCACGGCGGAAAGATCGTCTACCAGAGAGTCGCCGACCTCTTCCTCTACGACATTGAAAAGGGCGAGGACAGCAGGCTGGATATCACCCTCGCCTCCGATTTCGACCAGACAAGGGAACGATGGGTGAAAAACCCGGTCAACTACATGACCTCGCTCGGCATCTCTCACGACGCCAGCCGCATCGTCATGACAGCCCGCGGGCTCGTATTTACCGCGCCGGTAAAGAAAGGCCGTCTCGCCCAGGTCACGAGGAAAAACAGCGTGCGGTACCGCAATGCCGCCTTCATGCCTGACGGCAAGTCGATCCTCGCCCTCTCGGACGAGACAGGTGAACTCGAGTTCGTCAAGCTCGACGCCATCGTGCCGGGGATGGAGGAGGCTCTCACCTCGGACGGAAAAGTCTTCCGGTATGAAGGGGTCCCGTCCCCCGACGGCAAGCATTTCGTCTACGATGACAAGAACTATGAGCTCTGGATCTACGACGTCGAAAAGAAGAAGAACAAGCGTATCGCCACCTCCGAGCGATACGGCTTCTACGGATTCGCGTGGTCCCCCGACAGCAGGTGGCTCGCTTACGTGGCGAACGCGGAGAACCAGCATTCACGGATACATCTCTACAGTCTCGACACGGGCAAGATCACGATTATGACGACCGACCGTGTCGACAGCGAGAACCCTGTCTGGTCCCCCGACGGCAAGTGGATATATTTCCTCTCCGACAGGAATTTCAGGTCGCTCGTTCGGTCCCCGTGGGGGCCACGACAGCCTGAGCCCTTCTTCGACAAGACGACGAAGATCTACATGACAGCGCTTCAGTCCGGTCTGCGCTCGCCCTTCCTCCCCGATGACGAGGTCTACCTCGCTGAGAAGAATGGAAAGAAGGACGGGGACGATAAAAAGGATGAAAATAAGAAAAAGGATGACGAGAAGGAGAAAGACGACGGCATTAAGGTCGAGATAGAGCTCGATGGCCTCATCGAACGTGCGGTCGAGGTCCCCGTTCCCGCCGGCGCTTACTCGAGCATGAAGGTCAACGACAAGGCGATCTTTGTCGTCGACCGCGAGATCACATACGAGGGGAAACGCAACCTCAAGGCTATAGGGATAACAAACGACGATATCGAGACGAAGACCCTGCTCGACGGCGTAACCGGATACGACATCTCGGGCGACGGAAAGAAACTGATCGTTCGCAAGGGCAGCAGCGTCTATGTCATAGACGCCTCGACCTCTCCCCCGTCGAAACTCGCGAAGGAGAAGGTCGACCTCTCCGCCTGGAATTTCTCGGTGATACCGCGCGATGAGTGGCGACAGATGTTCATCGAGGCGTGGCGCCTCGAGCGGGATTTCTTCTACGATCCCGGCATGCACGGCGTAGACTACGAAGGCCTGCTCGAGAGGCATCTGCCCGTCGTCGACCGTGTCACCGACCGTAACGAGCTCAACGACCTGATCGCTCATCTCGTCGGCGAACTCTCCGCCCTTCACACTTTCGTCTTCGGAGGCGACCGGCGCAGCGGTGAGGACCAGGTCAGCCCCGCCTCGCTCGGCGCCAGGCTGACAAGGGACGAGAAGGCCGGAGGGTACAGGATCGAGCATATCTACCAGACAGAGCCCGATTACCCCGAGTACCTCTCCCCTCTCGCGAGGCCGGAAGTAAAGGCGGGCGAGGGCGACGTCATCACTGCGATCAACGGGATCTCAGTCCTCAGCGTAGAGGACCCGGCCGTGCTCCTGAAAAACCAGGCTGACAGGCAGGTCCTTCTCACAATCATGCCGAAAGGAAAGAAGGAGACGGTCGAGACGGTGGTAAAGCCGATCACGCCGAGGCAGGAGAGCAACCTCCGCTATAACGAATGGGAGTATACGCGCCGGATGATAGTCGAGGAAGAAGGGGACGGTGATATCGGATATGTCCACCTCCGCGCGATGGGCGGAGGAAACTATTCCGAGTGGGTGCGCAACTTCTATCCCGTTTTCAACCGCAAGGGGCTGATCATCGACGTACGCCACAACCGCGGCGGCAATATCGACAGCTGGATACTCGAGAAGCTGATCCGCCAGGCATGGTTCTACTGGAAGCCGCGCAAGGGCTCTCCGACATGGAACATGCAGTACGCCTTCAGGGGACACATCGTCGTTCTCTGCAACGAGCGCACCGCTTCCGACGGCGAGGCTTTCACCGAGGGGTTCAGGCGTCTCGACCTGGGCAAGGTGATCGGAACGAGGACGTGGGGAGGCGAGATATGGCTCTCGATGAGGACATGGCTTGCCGACAGGGGAATGGCTTCGGCCGCCGAGACAGGAGTCTACGGCCCGGAGGGCGAGTGGCTGATCGAGGGGCATGGCGTAGACCCCGACATCATAGTCGACAACCTGCCTCATGCCACTTTCAAGGGGAAGGACGCCCAGCTCGACGCGGCGATAAAGCACCTCAAGGAGCTGATAAAGAAAGAGCCGGTCGACGTACCCGATCCCCCGAAATATCCAGACAAGTCTTTCAAGTACGAGTAGAAGATGCCAGGGGCTTCCGGATGATCCGGAAGCCCCTTTTTACGTTACTCTTCTTTTCCGTACTTAACAACGATCCGCTCCGCACCCGCCTTCTTGGCCAGCGCAAGCACCTTCGTGAAATCACCGTAACTCGTTGCCTCATCATTGTGGATCACGACGATAGCAACAGGTGTCTCTTCGAGTTTCTTTTCGATAACACCCTTCAGCTCATCTATCTCCACATTCCGGGCACCGACAACGACACCGCCGTTCTTTCCGACCACCACATCGATGATCATTGTTTCCGGCATTTCCGCCAGCCGGTCGAGCGCCTCCCGGGGCGGAAGCTGGATGGTAAGTCCCTCACCATCACTTTTACCGTACCGGATCTTGTCGATACCGGCCTCTCCCAAGGCTTCGTGAAACATGCGGACCTGCCCCATCGACACATCATCGGCACATACGAACCTCACCATGACGTTCTCCGGGTCATCTCCTCCCACTGACTTGAGCGCCTCAACGAGCAGTGACAAATCGATCGACTTTCCGTCGACCTCGGCTCCATCGCTCGCGAGCGACACGTTGATCGCCCTCTTTGAGTTCTCCTGCGACGGAGGCGCGACGGGAGCGGGATGTGCCGCAGGATCCGGCTGCACCGGAGGTGCCGGTTGCGGGTCAATGGTATCCGCCTCGCCGCGGTACCACGAAAGGGATACTGCCAGCAGCACTATCGCCGCCATCAGTATCATTATCCTGGTCTTTGAAATGGAACGCATTCTGCCCTCCTCGAGCTGATAACTTACTCTTCTGAGCAGTTCATTCTTCCGCCTGATCAGGGCGGACGCCGAGCCGCATACGGAAGGACCCCGTACGATCGATTCGGCGATTTCAACCAGGTACCTGGAATACTCCACACCGGAGTCTCTGTCCCCTCCTACCGTCGCGTCGTCGCATGCCATCTCCCTGTACTCGGAGAGCCTGCGATCGAGGATTGCGACGAGCGGATGGAAAAAATAGATCGCTCTCGCGATTATCTGCATTATAAGTACGAGTCCGTCATGTCTCTGCATGTGGGCCTTCTCGTGCATCAGGACCATCCTGCGGCAGCTCATGGTCCATTCGTCCCATGCCATCGGGACATATATGCGACCCGGCAGATAGGCTACGGTGATCGGCATCGCGATGCGATCGGACCTGAGGATCCGCACGTTCCCGATACCTGATATCCAGGGAATATCCCCTGGATCTACAGGTCCTGCTTTTCTCAACTTCAGCGCGAGCCTGACCGATGCCGCTACGGGAAGGACCAACCCCGCAATAACGACAATGGCCCAGATCCCGAGAAACACTCCGGCAGCAGTGAGATTCTCTCCTGCCGATATGACCGTCGAGACCGATCCGCTTTCAGAACCGTTCACAAACGGTATCACGCTGCCGTAACCACCGACACCCTCCTCCGGAATCGTCATGATCGAAGGGATACGCAGGAATGGGGGCAGCACGAGTTTCACAAGACCGGTGAAAGCTATGAGATATCTCACCCGGGCCGGCGCGTTGCGGAAAATATGAAGAGCCGCGATGACAAGACCGAGAAATATCGTGTTCTGCACTACGGCGAGAAGAAAGAACTCCCCCCAGGTCGCTCCGGCGCTGTTGAGCATCTGGATCATTTCGTATCCTCCTTCAGCTCCTTCTCGCGCCTGGCCAGCATTTCCTTTATCTGCTCGAGCTCGCCGAGCTCGAGCCCCTCGAGGGAGAGAAGCGAGCTGGCCAGTGCCGGCTTCGATCCCCCGAATATCCTCGCGACGATAGATGACATCTCCTCGCGCTCCATATCTTCCCTTGAGCGGAGCGGCCTGTAGAAGTTGACCATCCCCGTCTTCTTCCTTTCGAGGAATCCTTTTCTCTCGAGTATGTTCATGACCGTCTGAACAGTCGTGTATGCCTTCTCACCATTCGGAAAGGCATTCTCGAGTACTTCCCGGACCGAGGGAGCCTCGCCCAGGGCCCAGACCGCCTCCATTATTTCCCATTCGACGGGAGTGAGTTTATCCTGTCCTGCCATAGCCTCTCCCTGTGAAACCGGCCGTTCTACTATAACCATAGTAAAGATACTACTCGTATCGTTGCCTGTCAAGTATCAATGACGGATTTTCTCAATTCCTTGATTTGGATGCCTGTTATCGGTTAGAATTAACCGGTTTAAATATTTGAGCCGCCGCGGAGGGGGTACCCGCGGGAGACTTTGCCAGGCGGGGCACAATTGACCAACGACTTCGACCTGTCGATCAGGGAAATCGACGACCTCCTTCAGCACCTCTACCTTAAACTCAAGGGGAAGAAGGATGGCCTGTCCCTCTCTGAGCCCGCCGCTATCCTGCTTGCGGAGCTCAAGAGCGCCAATCCGGCCTTCTACGCCGCCCAGCTCGCCCGCTTCACTCCCATCATCATGGACACGATCATCTCAGGGGCATATATCTCGTTTGGATACAAGGGTCTGCTGTCACTTAACGAGGTGACCGGGGACATCGCGCTGGCAACAGGCGACTATATCCCTGCCGGAGTCGAAGAGGGATTATCGAGGATCCGGGCGGAGATCGATTCGATCTCGGCTGTCCTGGACGGGAACCGGCCCGCGAACGGGCCGAATACAGATACTGACGGCAGGAGCGAGACCGGAACTGGAGGTTTCTTCAGGGAAAACGCCTGGGGTACGGTCGGCCTCCCCCTCGTATCGACATACAACACGGGAAAGACACCCTTCAGTACGGGCCGTGTCGTAAAGGCACGCGTCGAGATCAGGATCACCGGTGAGTGGAGCGTCCGGAGGAAATACGATCCGGCAATCACTTTCGACAACATCTCAGCCGAGCCTAAAAGTACCTTCGAGAGCCAGATCCGTACCGCCGTAAAAGTCGGAGAGGATTACGCAGCCTCCATGATGGGGATGAAAGGTATCCTGAGAGTGCCCAGGGAATACAGGATATCTCTCCCCGAAATCGCCTCCTTCCCCGCTTCGGCGATCCAGAGGCTGTCCGGGGGATCCGCGGGTCTTGCCATCGCTGCCCTGCTCATATCCGTCCTCAGCAGGCTCGACCTCTACAGGCAGACACTGATTTTCGACGATGTCACATCTTTTACCGGCAAAGTGGACCCTGGCGGGAATATCCTGACCGTTGAAGATTCACATATCGCCGAAAAGATGCGGGCCGCCTTCTTTTCGAGGTTCTCGAAGCTGATCCTCCCTGTCGGGAATCTCGATACGGCAGAGAAGGAACTTGCCGCCCTTTCCCGAGAGTACCCGGCGAGGAAGATCGATCTCGTACCCGTTACGGATGTGGCCGGGATATTCCTCGATCCAGATCTGACAGCCCGGCGCAGGACGCCCATCGGCAAGCCGCTGCTTCAGAGGCTGTTCATGTGGAGAAAGCATCTGGCAGCGAGCCTGGTTCCCCTGCTGCTCGCCGTGCTGGTCCTATTTATCCTGCCACCGTACCTCGACCGGAAAGTAGATACTGTCGAGGTCAAGGGTGGCCAGTTGATCATGCACAACAAGTACGCGCGTCTGTTGACGACCCACGAGGCGGAGTTTTACATCTACCCGGCGAGCCCGCACGTCCGGATCTATCGTCACGACCTGGACGATCATCCGGGAGAAGAGATTCTGGCAATCGCAGTGGAATCACGCCAGTTCCGCCGTCAAAAATCAAATTTCGACAGGCTGCACTTCTTCGTCTTCAACGATGAAGGACGATTGATGCACCACAATGCATACGATCAGCAAGAGGTCATGGGGAAAGAGATGGATCCCTGGGCGTATGAAAAGCCTATAACGATGATCGCTTCGAACGCCGTTTTTCTTGATGAGCTGCGGAAGGGCATTGTAGCCGTATGCACGCACTACGGGACCTTCACTCCTGCCGCCGTTATAAAAGCCGATGTCATCAGAGGCGGATTCGAGGCGTTCTTTCACAAGGGATACTGCCCCGAAATGACAGCCCGTGATTTCGATGGAGACGGGAAGAGAGAGATCTTTCTTGCCGGATTCAACATAGCCCTCGACGCCTCCATCGCAGCGGTGTTAGACCCCGCACACATGGCAGGTTCATCCCCAGGAGGCTACAATTATAACGTCCCGTATATGAATGCCGACATCGCGAAGTACTATATAAGATTCCCCGAATTCCGCCTGTTCGAGAGATTGACAGGCCCCATGTATCCATTAGGGGTATCGATCCTCGACGATGCCGATACTCTGAACCTTTCGATAAAAAGCCGCGCTGAAGACGTCAAGTATTCCTTCGCGGACGACATGAGGATCTGCGGTGCCGAAGTGGTCATGAGCCATACAATGCGCGCAGGGAAGGCGCCTGACAGCATCACCAGTCTCGAATACGCCAGAAAGAAAACAGATGAAAATGAGCTCATGGAAGGTGTCCGGTACTGGGATGGAAAAGAATGGACGCCGGACCCCACGATGAACAGATCTTATCTTGAACATAGCGGCATAAAAATAGACAGCACCATAACACAGGTCAGTCACAACAAAACCAGGCTGCTCATGAGGAGCGCCAGAGGAATCCTGATCGCTTCATATGACGTTGGATTTGATATATCGAAGTCGAGCGCGTACATGCACATCTCTTTCGGGGATTTTCTGGAGGATGATGGCGAGGAAATACTGGCGGCCGTGGCTGACTCGTGGCACTCAGATGACAGCGATCCTGATCGAAACAAGCTGTTCATCCTGGTATTCGACCGGCGCGGACAACTCGCTACGAAGGCATGTCTATGACGAAGCGTCCATATTAGATTCCGGCATGGACAGAACAGCGCACAGGATCAGTCTGCAGATGATAAAATCGACATCTCCGTTCAGCGAGGAATTCGGGCCGGGACATCTCTTTGTGGGAACCCATCACAAGACAGAACCGCCTGCTTCCCTGGTCAGGTTCTCGCTTGATGACGGATCTTTCGAGGCATTCTTCCACAAGGGGATCATGCAGGAGATGGCTGCCTGGGACATCGATGGTGACGGAAGGGAAGAACTGCTGCTGACAGGATACAACATAGCGCTGAACGCAAATGTCATAGTCGTCCTCGATCCCGGCAACGTCGAAGGATCGTCGCCTCGCGGAGCTTGCTATGCCCTCACCGGGATGGAGACCGATATAGCGAAATACTATGTCAAGCTTCCGCCCTATCACCGGTTCGAGAGGTATGTCTCCCGTGTCTGGCCCCTGCACACCCGCATCATGAAAAATGACGACAGCCTCCGTGTCAGGGTGAAGAGCAGGACCGAAGAAGTATTGTTCACGATCGAGGATGGCATGACCTTTACCGGTGCGGAGATAGTCAAGGTGGTCAGGAGCAGCAGCGGCCGCGTCGACAGCCTGACCTATCTGGATTTTCCGGAAGAGAAAGACGATGAAAAAGCTCTCCTCGAGGGCATTCGCTACTGGAACGGCGAAAACTGGGTGGCCGAACCGACGGTCAACAGGTCGTACCTGAAACATCTTGCGGGAAAGAACAAGTGAACGACTCAAACATTCTTGAAGGCGTCGATCTCGAACGCCTGTACAAGGCGGCAGAGAATATCCGCGATGTATTCTCGCCACTGGCCGGCGCAGAGCTGATGGATGGTGAGATCGACGGGGCCGAACTGTCGGTCCGCCGGGACATCAAGATGATCTATCTCGCTCTCTTCGCGATGGCGGTCGCCGAGCTCGAGATGAAATCGAAGAGATCCTCCTGGTTCTTTCTCAGCACCGTGTCATACGAATTCGATGAAATAGCGCACAGCACCGCAGAGATCCCCTACTCGACGAGGGGGGAGGACAATTTCCTGGAAATCACGAATCTCATCCTTCGATTCTTTTCCGGAGACGACAAGATCGAGAAGAGAGACCTCTTTTTCTTCCTCAGGGGCATATCCGGGGTCAATCTGAGCCATACCCTCAAAGAGATATCCCAGACCGAGAAGAAGCTGCTGCACTATGTCTTCTCGGCCGTTGCCCGGCATATCACGGCTGACCCGAGATACAGGCGAAACGCCGATATCGTAACTGACCTCGAAGCGCCGGGGAAATCCACCGGGCGGCAGGCTTCGGCGGATGAGATCATCGCCGGCTGCGCGCCTCTCCTGCGTGGATCAGAAAAACCCGGACGGCTGGTAGGCCTGATATTCGACTGGCTCCTGGGAACCGAAATATACGGCAGCTGTATCCATATTTCGACTCTTCGCACCGCGGTATTCGAGCTGATCAGCACCCGTTTCATCCCTCCCCGGATCGAGACCACGAAGATCGACCCGATGCAGGAGTACCTTCAGAAGGAGATGCTCCTTCTGGCCAGAGAGGCCCTCGACGAGACCTCCGCGACATATGGCTGGAGAAGTGGCGGCTCGGCGGAATACCGGGGCGCTTACGAAAAGGCTGGATGGGACATGCTCGAGGAGATCATAGTCCACGGCAGCAAGGTCCAGCACCATGAAGCTCTGGGCAGGCACATCGCCGGATGCGACGCCGAACTGTACAGAGAGAAGCACATGGGGAGCTTCCAGAACTTCTGGAAGGTGCTCTGGGATAATTTTTTGAGAAAGATTCGTGCAGATATATGAAATGTCTCCAGTAAAGGGGTGAGACAAGTGTGTAAAAATGCGACGCCCGAAGGGTGTATCCCTGGGGGAAGGTTGGAAGCACTTGCCATTAGAGCACTTGGAGGGGCCGGAGCAGAAGACGCTCCGGGAAAAGATCCGGCGGCACTTGTGGCGGATCTGTTTCAGCCCGGTGAAGGGGATCTCAGATCCCATCTGGAGGCATGCGAGATGTGCAGAGAAACGCTAAAGGAGCTGATTGAATTCGTCAGCTACTATCGCCAGGCGGTTGAAACTGCAGATATCGACGAACGATTCGATATCCTCATGCATAATGTATCGTTGGTTCCTTCTGAAACTACTGAATCCGTGTCGGAGGGGATCGAGCTGTTCTACGAGCCGTACACACGACCTTTTGAAGAGGAGCCGCAGCTGGCAGCGGCTACCGAGCGGCCTGAAAGAGAACCCGTCAGGTTCTGCTCGGGTGACGGCAATTATTTCCTGAGTGAATTTACCAACATCGCCAATGGTAACCGCTCATATATCCTGGTCGGAGAGAGGGGAATCAATACCAGCGGCGTCGAGGTGGTAGTCGACGGCAAAGTTCTGATAACCGGCCAGAATGGACTGCTCGATACGGATTTAGCGGGCTTCTCAATTTCAAAGGACTCAAAGATACGCGTGAAGACGGAATCTTCGAATCAGTAACTCCTGCGAAGATCCGGGCTGAAGGAGCCGTGTCCTGTGAAGGGCGCGGCTCCTTTCTTTTTAAATATAGTAATAAAGGCCCGTATCTGCTATTTTTCAGGTGAAGTTGTGGAAAAATCCCGCACTTCATTCCCGCTGGTTTGCTTCGGTATCCTATACCCGCATATCCTTGACAGGCCAGTTCATGCGTTGGAAGACGCACCGCGTTTCAATACGGGAGGTGGGCGACGTGGCATGGGAAGAAGAATTCAGAAATAATATCACTACTATCGAAGATCTGGCAGAACTTACAGACATCACTGGATTGGAGAAAAGAAAGCTCCGGAAGGTGATCGACAGGCATCCGATGAGCATAACGAGATATTATGCCGCCCTGATCGACTGGAACAATCCGGATGATCCGCTCAGAAAGATGACGGTTCCGTCGGATGGCGAACTCGACCGCGCCGGGATCTACGACCAGAGCGGAGAGCAGCAGAACACGAAACTGCCCGGCCTTCAGCACAAGTACACAAAGACCGCGCTGATTCTTACGACGAACAAATGCACGACCTTCTGCAGGTACTGTTTCAGGAAGAGGCTCGTCGGACTGCCGACGGATGAGACTGTCAACAGGTTCACAGACGCTGTCAGATACATCAAAAAACATACCGAGATCAACAATGTCCTCCTCAGCGGAGGGGATCCTCTTTCGCTGCCTACCCGGATGGTCAGGAAGTTCATCGAAAAGCTCTCCGATATCGATCATCTCGACTTCATCCGCCTCGGCACCAAGGTACCGGTGACCATGCCGCGGCGCATCTCCGAGGACAGGGAACTGTACGAGCTGCTCAAGGAGACATCGATAAAGAAGAAGAGGATCTTTGTCAGCACCCAGTTCAATCATCCGAGAGAACTCACCCCGGCTGCGCGGCGGGCGATAAACACGCTTCAGCGGGCAGGCGTCGTGACCAATAACCAGACGGTGCTGATGAAGGGGGTAAACGACGATCCCGGGACCATGGCCGATCTGCAGCAGACTCTCACCGGGATGGGAGTGATCCCCTATTACGTCTTCCAGTGCAGGCCCGTAAAGCGCGTCAAGAAGATCTTCCAGGTGCCCCTGGTGCGGGGATTCAGGATAGTGGAGCAGGCCCGTTCGATGATGGACGGGTACAGCAAGAGGTACCGCTACGTCATGTCACACAAGGACGGGAAAATCGCCATATCCGGAGTGGACGAGGAGTACATCTACTTCAGGTTCCACCAGGCGCACAACCCGAAGAACAACGGAAAGTTCTTCAAGAGAAAGTTCGATCCGGACGCGACCTGGCTCGACGACCTGCATCCCGCCTAGAGCTCGTCGCCCTTGATGCCGATCTTCTGCTTCGCCAGCGGGATATTCTTCCCGGAGGCCTTGAGCGCTTCCTCGATTATCCTTACCATACCGCCGCAGCATGGGACCTCCATGTAGGCGATCATAATCGACTTGACATCGTTGAGCTTGAAGATCTCTGTGATCTTGTCGAGATAAAGCTGCGCGTCATCGAATTTGGGGCATCCTATCAGGCATACCCGGCCCTTCAGAAGCTTCTCGTGGAACTCGGGGTAGGCAAACGGTACGCAGTCAGCCGCGAAGAGCAGGTCGGCACCGTTGAGAAATGGGGCATGCGGCGGAATCAGCATGATCTGAACTGGCCACTGGCTCAGCCGTGAGGACATCTGGCCTGCCGATGTCTGGGTCTCCTCCGGGCGTGGGGGTGCGGGCTTGCCGAGATCCATCAGTCTCGCACCGGGACAACCACCGCCGGAAGGGCCTTGTCCGCCGGGCGCTTCACCGATCTCATCGCAGGCGCACTTCGAATCGAGGAATTCAGAGGGGACCTCTATGTCATTCTCCACGAGATAGGCGATCGCCTCACGCATCAACTCATCCTCACCGTGATCCTGCAGGTGAGCGAGGTGGGCCTTGATGGTGTTGACGCCGTGTTTGACGATATTGGCCATCACCTTCGATTCGTCGTAAGGCTCGGCCTCCCTCTCCACTACCGTTATAGCACCCTCAGGGCAGCTTCCTATGCAGGCGCCGAGGCCGTCGCAGAAGAGATCGCTGATCAGCCTCGCCTTGCCGTCGATCATCTGCAGCGCTCCCTCAGGGCAGTCCGGAATACACGCTCCGCATCCGTTGCACTTCTCGTCATCGATAGTGATTATCTTACGCTTCATTGAAATTTTCCTTCCTGTCGCCTGATGAATCATAGACCCACTTGACGTCCTCGAGGCTGCGGCCTCCCAGGTAATCCCTGACCTGCCTGTTTATATTGCCGAGCAGATCGCCGAACAGGCAGCCCATCTGACCGCATGTCCGGTCGTGCATGAGGCATTCTGAAGGTTCGTATGGGCCGTCGATCGCCTCGAATACATCGAGCAGCGTTATTTCATCTGTCTTCCGGGCGAGCCGGAACCCGCCTTTCGGCCCCCTGACCGAAACGAGCAACCCCTCTTTCGCCAGTCTCTGGAGGACCTTGGCCAGGTGAGCCTCCGATACGCAGATCACCCTCGACAGATTCCCGGCCGAATATTGAGTCGACGGGTCTCCCGCCAGGTAGACCATCGTATGCAGAGCCAGTGCGGCCGCTTCGGATATTCTCAGTGAGCCTGACACGCCATCTCCTTATTTGAGTATTGCGGTACTTATATACCAATATAGCGATGAAACTGCATTCTGTCAACGGGTAAAAACAGCAGGGCCCCGGTCATGTAAACCGGGGCCCATTGATGTTTTATAGAATATCCTGACGCTCTGTCAGGTGCAGACCTTTGTGACGATCAGGGGATCGGGCAGGCCCTCGATCCTTTTCGCAATATCCATCCCCAGCTGCCTGCATCTCTCGAGGTCCTCGGCCTTGGGGACGTACTGTACCCTGACTCCCTCCCCCACCAGCTCGACCTTCATATCCTCGAGCCAGGCATTGAGCACGCGGACGGACTCTCCGCTCCACCCGTACGAACCGAACGCCGCGCCGACGACTCCCTTCGGCTTGAGCCCCTTGATGTATGTGAGGATATCGGCGACAGTCGGGAAGATGTGGTTGTTGAGAGTAGGCGAGCCGACTATCAGCGCGGCGGCATCGATCAGCTCGGTGACGACCTCGGCACGGCTCGTCCCGGTCGCGCTGAGCACCTTGACATGCACACCGCCTTCGGTCAGGCCGTCCTCTATCGCGCGCGCCATCATACGGGTGCTGTCCCACATCGAGTCGTACACTATGATCGCTTTCTTCTTCAGCTCCCTGGCCGACCATTTCTTGTAAAGATCCATGATCCACGGGATCTTCGAGCGCCAGACCGGCCCGTGGTCGGGAGCGATCGTCTGTATATCGAGTCCGCTGCCTTCGAGCCTCTTGATGATCTTCGCCGCTATGTGGGAATAGAGAAGAAGGATGTTGGCGTAATACTTCGCCGCCTCGTAGTAGAGAACGTAATCGTCGAGCTCGTCGTCGAAACGTTCGTTCGAGGCGAGATGCATCCCGAAGCCGTCCTGGGAGAAGAGGATCTTGTCTTCGGCAAGGTATGAGACCATGCTGTCGGGCCAGTGAAGGAGCCTCGTCTCGAGGCAGGTGACCTTCATGTTACCGAGGTCGATCTCCCCCTCGTCCTCGACGGCGGTGATATCCTTCAGCCCGAAGTGCTGCTCGAGAGCCTCGACGCCCTTGACGGAGGCAAAGACCTTCTCCGGCTTGACTCTGTCGATGATGTCAGGGAGGCAGCCCGAGTGGTCCATCTCGGCGTGATTTGAGATGATATAGTCGATCTTCTCCGGATCGATGACCGAACTGATCCTGGCAAGCAGCTCATCGCGGAAGTTCGCCTTGACGGCATCCACGAGGGTGACCTTCTCGGCCATTATCAGGTAAGCGTTATACGTCGTGCCGCGATCGGTCGAATAGCCGTGAAAGTTCCTGATGTCCCAGTCGATCGCTCCGACCCAGTAGACATTGTCGGAAATCTGCACAGCTCTGCATGCCTTCATCGTCAGGTTCCTTCCTTGAAACTTGTATTGCCGGGACGCGGGGGAGGTCCATGCCTCCCCCTGTCATCCCGGATCATCGTTCATTCCGGTCCGTTACTCCGCCCCTGTACCGAGTACCGGAGTCAGCGGGAAGCTTGAAGACCCGCGCACCGAATTCACGGTCGAGCATCAGGAGCCCCTGCCCCTTGTCGCCGACCATCCGGAGGTTGTAGACGTTCTTCGAAGCGTTGTCCTCTTCCTCGACCTGCTCATCGACGAAATACTGCAGCATCGTCCTGGAGCCATGGTCGTTCTCTGCGATCGAGAGGGTCATCAGGTCGTTGATCTTGCCGCTGATGAACTGCTCGTGGGCGAGCGCGTTCTCGAACGCTGTCGAGCGCCGAATCCCACTTTGCCTGAGGTTTCTCGATGGCGAGCAGCTCCGGCTCGCCCCCTCTCTCGAGAATATGATCGAAGAACTTCATCGCGTGAGTCATCTCTTCCAGGGCCTGCACGCGCATCCAGCGCCCCATTCCCTCGAGGCCCTCGGTCTCCAGCCATGCGGCCATCGAGAGATAGAGATACGCCGAGAAATACTCGTGCATGATCTGCTCGTTAAAGGCCTTTGTGATCTTGTCGGGGATCATTTCTGTCTATTCCTCCTTCCACAGCCCGTGTACATTGCAGTACTCACGGGCCGAGACATCATCGAAATCACACATGAAGACAGCTTCCGGGGCGTCGCCGGGCTTCAGGAAGGCCCTGATCGACGCGTCGCCCGACATCAGCTGGATCCACTCGATGTAATGCTTCTCCTCCATCGGATGGAGCGTGCTGCCGACAACGACCTTGTATCCGCCGTCGATCTTCTCGATCACAGGGCACATGCTTCTCGGTCGAGGAATCGGCGGTCTTCTCTTCGAATACCTTCATCTCCTGCCCGCAGCAGACGAGCTTGCCCGCTCCGCCGGTGAGGACCTCAACGATGTTGCCGCACATGTCGCATTTGTAAACTTCCAGTCTCTTTGCCATTTCAGGCTCCTTTCACGTTATTGGAATCGCTTTCGAAAATATTTCCGTTCGTTTACCAGTTCTCCCCGAGGACCTCGAAATGCGCCTTCGGGTGCGCGCACGCGGGGCACTGGTCGGGAGCTTCCTCGCCGGTATGGGTGTACCCGCAGTTGCGGCAGCGCCAGACGACCGGCTTGTCCTTCTTGAAGACCGAACCGTTCTCGATATTTTCCCTCAGGTCGTTGTATCTCTTCTCGTGCTGCTTCTCCGCATTGGCGATCGACTCGAAGATCACGGCGATCTCGTCGAAGCCCTCTTCGCGGGCGATCTTTGCGAACCCGGGATACATCTCGCGTCCACTCGTAGTTCTCCCCGCCGGCCGCTTCCATCAGGTTCTCCTGCGTAGTGCCGATGACACCCGCGGGGAAGCTCCCGGTTATCTCGACCTCTCCGCCCTCGAGAAGCTTGAACAGTCTCTTGGCGTGCTCCTTCTCCTGGTTCGCCGTCTCCGTGAATATTTCGGAGATCTGGACGAATCCTTCCTTCTTCGCCTTGCTGGCGAAATAGGTGTAGCGGTTGCGTGCCTGCGACTCGCCGGTGAACGCGGCGAGGATGTTCTTCTCGGTCTTCGTGCCCTTCAATTGACATTTGTTTCCTCCTTAGGAATCGGGTTAATCAGTGTACTCCTGTTCGACCTATCTATCAAGTCCCGGAATCGTCCGATCCGGTCACTTTATATCCGAGGCTCTCTACCGCCTCCCTGAGCAGGGATACGTCCATGTCCCCGCCAGTCACGACTGCTTCTCCTTTCTTCAGATCCACCAGGGCCGTTTTGACGCCCCGGCTTTCCTTCAGAGCCCTCGTCACGCTGTCCACGCAGTGCTCACATGTCATTCCCTCTATCTTTAACTTCATGCTGTTACCCTCGTTATCCTCGATTTCCGGCTGCTTCTCCGGGATACGGAAGAAGGAGCCGGCTATCACGGCGACGACCAGGACCGCGCTGACACTCTTGAGCCAGCCGGGAAGCATCCACGGATGCTCCATCGCGCCCTGAAAGGATCCGGCCTGGTATATCGCGTCGAGGAGCAGCCCGCCCGCTATCGCGCTGAGCGCCACCGTGGCGAGATAGATCACCGCTGTGCGCCTTCCCATCACCTTCGATATCGTCATGATAGTCGCCGCGTTCGTCGCGGGGCCCGTCATGAGGAAGACAAGAGCCGCGCCGGGCGAGACGCCCTTGGCAATAAGAGCGGCGGCGATCGGCACAGATGCCGTTGCGCAAACATATATGGGGATCCCGACAGCCATCATCACGAGCATCGCGATGATGCCGCCGCCGAGAATCGAGGCAAAATAATCATCGGGAACGAGAGCTCCGATAAACCCGGCGAGTATTATACCGATTATCAGCGCCCTGTTGATATCCCTCGGGAGAGTATGGAAGCCGTATTTCATCGCGCCGCCGATGCCGGCGCTCCTGTGGCTGCCGTCCTCGTCGCAGTCGGTGCAGACGGGATGCTCATGAGCCTCGCTGTCATCCTCCCTGTCGAGAAGATTGACGACCGAACCGCCGAAGACCCCGCTGATAAAGGCGAAAAGGGGCCTGAACACGGCGAATACCGGACCGAGAAGACTGAGCGTCACCATTATGCTGTCGACTCCGGTCTGAGGAGTAGAGATCAGAAACGATGTCGTCGCTCCCTTCCCCGCGCCGTGCCTCCTCAGGGAGGCGGCAACCGGGATCACCCCGCACGAACACAGGGGCAGGGGCACCCCGAGCAAAGATGCTTTCACGACCTGGGCCGTGCCCTTTCCTCCGAGATGCTTCTCTACTAGCTCCGGCTTTATGAAAACGTAAAGGATCCCTGCTATCATAAATCCGAAGAGGAGAAACGGGGACATCTCCCTGAGCGTCTCCCAGGTCTGCAGCAGTATTTCCTGAATAAACTCCATCATCACTCCATCTATCCGGCCGCGGCCGTGATGCCGAGTTTCGCCATCAGTTCGCCGCGGTCGTCGTCGCGCCTTATCCCGAGCCTCGTCAGCGCGAAGTCGTACTTCACAGGGATCCGCCGGGGAGATCATCGCGAATTCCGCGGTTATCTCCCTGGCCGTCGCGAGATTCGCCTGTTTCCGCCCGGTCATGCCGAGCAGCGAAGCGAACCTGTACATATGGGTATCGAGCGGTATTATCAGCTTCGAGGCGGGCACTCCGTCTCCATCCTCCCGGGTCGACATTGTCGCTTCTGACCATCCAACGCAGAAAGAGGTTGAGCCTCTTGCAGGCGCTCTTGCGGCACGGATCGGGTATCAGGCAGACGCCCGCGCCGCTGCCGACGCAGACTATCTCTCGAGGCGAATCTCGTCATCGCGGGAATCACATCTTCATCGTCCTCATCCATCCCCGCCGTGAAGCCCTTTTCGAGTGAACCGTACTTTTCTGTCATCGTCCTTACTCCATCGAGCATCTGTACGATGTCATCCGATGTTGCCCACCTGTGTTTGAATCCTTCGTATATCTTCGAAAGTCTTTTCACGTTCGTGTTCATCACGAATTCGCGCGGAGAAGCTCCCATCGGGGAGAGAACCTTTCCGACACTGGCCATTATCTGCCTGACTCCGCCGAAGGCAAGAGACGAGGAGATCAGCCCGGCAATCTCCCTGTCACGGATATCCGGATAATCATAGAGAAAGACCAGAGGATCGGGATCGACATATTTTTTCCTGTCGTACCTCTTGTAGAGGTCTTCCAGCGCTTTCTTGAGCTTTCTTCCTTCTGCGGCGCCGATATTCACCCTGCTCACATCTCTTTCTGTTTCGTGTCGCAGTCGAGGCAGATACCGACATATTCGACCCTGCGCTCGACGAGCCTGAATCCCGAGCCGGCAACGATCCTGTGGTCGCACTCGGTCGGCTCCGGTTCAGCGTCTATATCCACTATTTTCCCGCATGAAATGCATCTGATGTGCGGATGGCCGTGCAGGTCCCCGTCGAAACGCATCTGCGAGCCGGTGTTCTCCAGCCTCCTGATAATCCCCGCACCGGCAAGCAGATCGAGATTTCTGTATACCGTTCCAAGGCTTATCTTCGGGAGTCTCGCGCGGACCTTCTCGTACAGCTCATCAGCCGTCGGGTGATTGTGCATCATCCGCAGTTCCTCGAGGATCACCTGCCGCTGTTTTGTCATTCTCGGACCGGGTTTCATATCATCTCCTCACTTAATAATAGTAATGATTACTAATACTAATACATTAAGCGGATGCCTGTCAAGCCGATCATCAAAAATTCCTGATTTTTCTTGCCCTGCCTTCTCGACATATGCAATCGTGAATCCGTAAGTGGTTGATAACACATAAAAACACACGGGGATTACCACGGCCGATATCCGTTCACTTGAACATTATGTCATGGGAATCTTAGTAATTCAGCCAGGAGGTCTCGATGAGAGAGATGAGACGGGCACTGCTCGTACTGGTCCCCCTTATCATGCTGTGCCCTCTCGCCGTATCGGCACAATACAAGGTGCTGCACGACGTGCAGGGAAGCATGGGGGGAACAGCGAGCGGGAGTCACAGGGTATGGTTTACTGCCGGTGAAGGGCATATCTTCTACAAGACCGGCCCGGACAACACCGTACTGCCAGGATTCTGGCAGATCGCGGGACTATCCTCATCGGTCGAGGTAGCGATCGCATCATTCTCCGGGTACCTGAGCAGCGGCGCGGTCGAGTTGAAGTGGATCGCCTCGGCGACAGGTTCGCTCGACGGCTTCAACATCTATCGCGGCGATGGTGAACGCCCCGACCGGTTCGAGAGGCTCAACGACAAGTTGTTCGGAACGGCGGGCACCAACATCTACCTCGACGAGTCTGCGCTGCCCGGCCGGACATACACCTACCAGGTAGGAGGAGTCCAGGGCGACAGGGAGTTCCTCTCCTTCACCCTTACCGTCGACGTGCCCTCGATACCGCTGACCCTTTATCAGAATTTTCCCAATCCTTTCAATCCTTCGACTTCGATCTCGTTCTACATGCCCGGCCCCGACAGGGTCCGCCTCGAGATATTCGATGTTCAGGGGAGAAAGATCAGGACCCTTGCAGACCAGCCGATGGAAGGCGGCAGACACACGCTGCACTGGAACGGCCTTAACGAAGCGGGGAGCAATGTCTCTTCGGGTGTTTACCTGTACCGCCTTGTGTGCGGCAAAAAGGTCCTGACCCGTAAACTCGTGATAATGAGATAACGAACGAAAGGAAAACGGAGATGAAGACAATACTGATAATGCTCGCGGTCATTATGCTGGCAACGCTGCCCGTCTCGGCGCAGATACCGAGGTTGATAAACTACCAGGGCGTGCTGACAGACGACATGGGCGTAGTCGTGTCGGACGGTTCATACAGCATGACGTTCAGGCTCTATGACGTACCATCTGGAGGATCGCACCTCTGGGAGGAGACGATAGATGTAACCGTCAGCAAGGGGATATTCAGCACGACGCTCGGCCACGACGAAGTGATAACCGAAGTGTTCGACGAGCCTCTCTACCTCGCGCTGGAGATAAACGGAGGCGGTGAACTGTCGCCGAGAAGGATCTTTACCGCCAATGCGTACGCGTTCAGCTCCCGTGCGGTCTACGGAGTCACCAACATATTCCCCGCCGAAGGGAATGTCGGAGTCGGCTACGCAAACCCGGTAGCGCCTCTTCATATCTACACGGAGATAACCGACCCGAATACGCCCGCCCTCCTTATCCAGAACACCGGCAATCACAGCCTTATCGATTTCAAGCTTGCGACAGTGACGGAAGCTCGGATCAGATATTCCTCCAGTAACGACTTCTTTTTCGGGACACTGACTGCCAACGGCGGCGTATCGCTGAGAACGAATGACCTCACCCGCCTGAGGGTGACCGGCCCGGGCAATGTCGGGATCGGCACAGTCGGGCCGCTGGAAAAACTCGACGTCGCAGGCGCGATCAGGCTCGGCACGACAGCGGAGAGCAATGAGGGAACGATCCGCTGGACCGGAGCCGATTTCGAGGGATACGACGGCTCGCTCTGGCACTCGCTCACGAGCGGGGGCGGAAGCGGCCTGCCTTCGGGAGCATCGACGAACACCCTCCGGCACAACGGCGCCGACTGGGTGGCGGCAACGAACCTGTCCAACAACGGCACCCACATCGGGATCGGGACCACATCGCCCGCTGTCCCCCTTCACATCGTCAACAATTCCGGGCAGGTTGGTCTCCAGGTCGACGGTTCTGATGCGTCATATTCATCGATCTATATAAACGCTACTTCTGCTACCGGGGATCCGCTGTTCGGGTACCTGAGGCAAAACATTATGAGGGGCTATCACTATATCGAGTCCGACAACAGCTGGAACCTGGTGCTCGATTCAGACGCTGCCATTCATACCAGGCCGAACGGCTGGACCACATTCGGAGACGTGGGATTGTTCGAGTCGATGAACATCCCCGGTGCGATAAAAATCGGGAACACCACCGGCAACAACGCCGGGGCGATCCGCTACACCGGCACCGACTTCGAGGGGTACACAGGCGGGATGTGGAACTCGCTCACAGGAGGAAGCCTTCCTGCTGGAACGACCGGACAGACGCTGCGGTACGACGGTGGCTGGATCGCCGACGGCTCCCTGTACAACAACGGCACCTATGTCGGTATCGGCACGACCGCGCCCGCTGAGAACCTGCATATCCATGAAGACGTCGACGCATGGGTTGGAATCGAGATCGAGAATCCCGAACACGGGATCCGGTTCGGGAGAGCAGATCTGTTTCAACGACGAGAATGGCTCACTCGCGGGAATCCGTCTTTACGACGACCTGTTCCCGGGCGTTTATGCTGGAGCGATGGCGATATATAACAACAGGCCTTCCGGCGACCTTCTCTTCAGGACGGGCGGCATAAACCAGATGAGGATAATGGAATCGGGGGAGATCGAGATCTACGGCGCGACAGGTAACAGAGGATTGTATAGCTGGAACAACCCGGCCGGAAGCAACTTCAGGACCTACGATGAAACAGGCTACTACCCGACTATCAGCCTCGAAGCCGACGGCAGCGGAGAGGGCGGATTCTTCACCGTGAGAAGAAACAACAGTTCCACCGGATTCCTTGTCGATGGCAATAACAACGGAAGCCAGGAGCCGGAAGTGGGTATCTATGGATCGAGCAGATCGGCTGTCTTCGACATGAACCTCTCGGGAGACGATTCTGTCGACCTGCCCACCGACGCGGTCTCCGCATCGGAGATGCTCGACGAACCAGGAGTCGTCAGCGCGACGTCGGGTGTCTCTACGCAAATCCTGACTACATACACGGTCCTGAGCTCACAGACGATCACAGCGCCGGCCTCAGGATACGTGCTTGTGCTCGCATCGAGCCAGGCGCAGATCGGCCACAACACCGGTGTGAATTCCCAGATCGATTTCGGTGTCTCCGCAACAGACGCATCTCTTCCCGCCAATCAGGACGTCCTGTATCTGATCCCGTCAACATCCGCCACCGGGACATACTGTATACCGATCACCAGCCACGGCCTGTTTGAAGTATCAGCAGGCGCGCACACCTTCTATTACATCGGCCGAAAATTTGCCGACACGTATAATGCCTTCAGCCTTGACAAGCAGTTCACCGCAATCTTTATTCCGACGAGCTATGGATCGGTCATGCCGACCATCTCCGCTGCGGGGCTGGACGATGATGCCGTGCCACAGGATAACGGGATGACAAGCAGCGAGATCTCCGATGTCAGGGAAAGGTCTCTGGATGCAAACAACGCCCGTATTGAGGCAGAGCTGGCCGAAATGCGCGCGAAGATCGAAGCACTCCAGGCAGAGCTGGACAATCCGAACCGGTAGGCGGCCGGTGAATCAATCCGGTTTTCAACCGGACACAAAAAAGGGCGGGCCGAATGGCCCGCCCTTCTGTCTGCATAATACAGCGTATCGTTGTTAGACGACACCCTGATCGAGCATGGCATCGGCGACCTTGATGAAGCCGGCGATGTTCGCGCCCTTGACGTAGTCGATGTACTTGTCGCCCTCGCGACCGTACTCGGCGCACTGCTCGTGGATGGCCTGCATGATGCCGAGGAGCTTCGCGTCGACTTCCTCGCGGCTCCAGCTGAGGCGCAGGCTGTTCTGCGACATCTCGAGACCGCTCGTGGCGACTCCACCGGCATTGGCGGCCTTGCCGAGGCCGTAGCAGATCTTGTCTGGCCATGTAGACCTCGATCGCCTCGGGCGTGCTGGGCATGTTCGCGCCCTCAGAGACGACGAAGCAGCCGTTCTTGATGAGCTCTTTGGCGTCATTGCCGTCGAGCTCGTTCTGTGTCGCGCTCGGCAGAGCGACGTCGCACTTGACGCCCCAGGGCCGCTTGCCCTCGAGGTACTCGGCGCCCTTGAACTCCTTGACGTACTCGCTGATGCGGCCGCGCTTGACGTTCTTGAGCTCCATGACCCACGCGAGCTTCTCGCGGTCGATGCCGTCCGGATCGTGGATCGTTCCGCCCGAATCGGACAGAGTGACGACCTTGGCGCCGAAGTCGAGGCACTTCTCGGTGGCGTACTGCGCGACGTTACCGGAACCGGAAACGGTGCAGACCTTGCCTTCGAGCGAGTCGCCTTTGACCTTGAGCATTTCCTGGGCGAAGTAGACCTGGCCGTAGCCGGTGGCCTCGGGCCTGATCAGCGAGCCGCCCCAGTTCCTGCCCTTGCCGGTCAGGACGCCGGTGAACTCGTTGCGGAGCTTCTTGTACATCCCGAACAGGAAGCCGATCTCACGGCCGCCCACGCCGATATCGCCGGCGGGAACGTCTGTGTTGGGGCCGATGTGCCTGAAGAGCTCCATCATGAAGGACTGGCAGAAACGCATGACCTCGCCATCCGACTTGCCCTTCGGATCGAAGTCGGAGCCACCCTTGCCGCCGCCCATGGGCAGCGTGGTCAGCGAGTTCTTGAAGACCTGCTCGAAGGCGAGGAACTTCAGCATGCCGAGGTTGACGGTCGGATGGAAACGCAGGCCGCCCTTGTAGGGACCGATTGCGCTGTTCATCTCAACGCGGAAACCCCTGTTGACCTGGATCTCGCCATTGTCGGCAACCCAGGGAACACGGAACATTATCACGCGCTCGGGCTCGGCGATACGCTCGAGGATCTTCGCTTCTTTGTACCTGGGATTCGCCTCGATGAAGGGACCGAGAGCGTCGGCGACTTCCTCGACAGCCTGATGGAATTCGGGCTGGTGAGGATCGCGAGCCTTGATCTTCTCCATGAATTTAGCGGTGAAATCGGACATTCTATGCCTCCTGAGTTGGCTGTCCAGTCACGCACCACGCCCCGATGGGGCACTTCTTGAACGGTATGACCCCGGCGGCCGGAAGCAGCCGGGAGAGGAACGATACTAGGATAGAGAGGCCCTTGTCAACCCCCTTGGAGAATTATTTTTCTATATCTTAATCCGGGAAGGCGTTACAAATCGCATTGCCTTTATTGACAGCATGTTAAGAGAGTCGAAATTGTGAAGATATTTATTGAGCAGAGGAGGCCCGGCAGCCGCCTTTTCGTATCAGGATGCCACCCTGGGAACAAGCGCCCTGCTCAATCCGTCGCGCAGCTCATCCGAGGTGTATGGTTTGGGGATCACGCCGCTGAATCCGAACTCACGATAGTTCTGCAGCACCGTATCGCCGACGAAGCCACTTGAGACAAGAGCTATCACTCCGGGATCGTACTCTACAAGTTTCGCCGCCGTTTCCCTTCCACCCATACCTTTCTGCACGCTCAGGTCGAGGATGACCGCGTCGAAACGGGACCCGTTCTCCGATGCTTCGATATAGAGCCGCAAGGCTTCGTCCCCGTCTGCCGCGGCCACGACATCGTACCCCATGATCTCGAGCATCCTGGAGACAACGCTGCGCAGCATCTCCTCATCGTCCATGAACAGGATCCGTTTGCGTCCCTTTGATATTTCCCCCGGACCGGTCATTATCATCCCTCCCAGATACCCGGAAAGCCTTGATTATTCCTGAACCAGTCGTCCGCTTATAACCCCTACTTCTTTTATACCATATATTTCGGAGCATGTCTACCGTCAAAACCGGTGGGCCGGGCGGCCCTTGTGCCAGCAGTATGGATCAACTTTCACATGAATTTCAGTTTTTCGTTGACTCGACTTTTACACCCACTATATATTGTGCCTTGCCGCCGGTAACCACTCCATATATGGGAGTGCTTACAGGAACCCGGTGAGATTCCGGGACTGCCCCGCAGCGGTGAGCAGGAACGAAAGCCGCACGATGGCACTGGCCCCCGCCAGGGAGCCGGGAAGCCGCGGCCGGTAGGCCGGTACCGATACCAGCCTGCGAGTCCGAAGACCTGCCGGCGGCCCGCGAGACCACTCGCGGATATATTGGGCCGAAGCCTTCGAGGGAAGGGCAGGCCTGACAGGCAGAAGATAAGGCACATATGCTTGCAAGGACTACTCAAAGCCCCTCTGCCGCCAGGTAGACTTTTTCTCTATTCGAAGGACGCGACCGGGACCCGAGGGCATGGGGCCGCGGAAGCGTCTGTGTGAGCCAAGGCCACTTTGACAGACATCAGGCGACAGGAACGCCGGCGCGTGGTAATCGCCCGCTGCCTCAGCCGGACGAAAGGAATCGTATGCAGTCCACTTCTACGAGGGGAAAGAAGAAGGCAGTCCACAGGGAACCTTCCTCGACATTCACATCGGTCCGCAAGAGAGACGGACGTATCGCCGATTTCGACGCGGACAAGATCACGAGGGCTATCCTCAAGGCCGGACGGGCCTCGGGTGAGTTCACCGAGGAGATGGCGCGCAAGCTGACTATCCGCGTACTCGGCCTGACGCAGGTAATGGCACAGAACGATGTACCAACTGTCGAGGAGATCCAGGACGTCGTCGAAGACGTGCTGCTGACATCCCCCTTCAAGAAGACCGCCAAGGCCTACATCCTCTACCGCGACCAGCACTCGCGGATCAGGGAGATGATCAAGAAGGCCGACCTCGACCTGATCGACAACTACCTCGAGAAACTCGACTGGAAGGTCAAGGAAAACAGCAACATGGCCTACTCTCTCCAGGGCCTGAACAACTACATCTCGAGCGAGGTCAGCAAGACATACTGGCTCAACAAGATCTACACGGCGGAGGTCCGCGAGGCGCACTCGGCCGGCGCGCTCCACATACA
The DNA here is from genome assembly GCA_963836185.1 of Candidatus Krumholzibacteriia bacterium. Taxonomy (GTDB): domain Bacteria; phylum Krumholzibacteriota; class Krumholzibacteriia; order Krumholzibacteriales; family Krumholzibacteriaceae; genus JAUWCL01. The sequence goes on along the minus strand of CAWIIQ010000001.1, from coordinate 164,076 downwards.
CGACCTCGGCCTCCTGTCTGTCTACTGCGTCGGGTGGGACCTGCACGACCTTCTGCGCAGCGGTTTCCGGGGAGCGGCGGGCAAGGCGGAGAGCTCCCCGGCAAAACACTTCAGCACCGCGCTCGGGCAGATCGTCAATTTCTTCTACACGCTCCAGGGCGAAGCGGCCGGCGCACAGGCCTTCTCCAACTTCGACACTCTGCTGGCGCCCTTTATCCGCTACGACAAACTCTCTTACAAGCAGGTCAAGCAGGCGCTGCAGGCATTCGTCTTCAACGTGAACGTACCGACGAGAGTCGGGTTCCAGACGCCGTTCACCAACCTCACCCTCGACCTGCAGCCCCCCTCCACTCTCGCCGGGGAACCGGTCATCATCGGCGGCAAACCGATGAAGGAGACGTACGGGGAATTCGGCGAGGAGATGGTGATACTCAACCGGGCATTCCTCGAGGTGCTGTCCGAGGGAGACGCCCGCGGCCGCGTCTTTACCTTCCCGATACCGACGTACAACATCTCGTCCGATTTCGACTGGGACGCCCCCGGTCTAGAGCGCCTCTGGGAGGTGACCGGAAAGTACGGCATCCCCTACTTCGCCAATTTCGTCAACTCCGACCTCTCTCCCGATGATGCCCGCTCGATGTGCTGCAGGCTGAGGCTCGACATCACGTCGCTCGAGAAGAGGGGCGGCGGCCTCTTCGGAGCCAATCCGCTGACCGGATCGATCGGCGTGGTGACGATCAACATGCCGCGGATCGGCCACCTTTCAGAGACAGAGGAAGAGTTCTTCGGCCGACTCGGACATCTCATGGAGATCGCCAGAACGAGCCTAGAGACGAAACGCAAGGTCCTCGAGGGATTCACGGAAAAGAACCTCTATCCCTACACGAAATACTACCTTCGCAACATGCGCGAGAGGCATGACTGCTACTGGTTCAACCATTTCTCCACTATCGGGCTCGTCGGCCTCAATGAGGCATGCCTCAATTTCCACGGCGTTTCGATCGGCGATCCGAAAGGCGCTGAGTTCGCGGGCAGAACGCTCGACTTCATGAGGGAGAAACTCAGGATCTTCCAGGAAGAGACGGGCAACTTCTACAACCTCGAGGCGACGCCGGCCGAGGGCACGGCCTACCGCCTCGCGAGGATCGACCGGGAAAAATTCCCCTCCATCAGATGCGCCAGCGACAGCGGGCCGGCGAAGGGGACCGAGCCTTTCTACACAAACTCGAGCCAGCTGCCTGTCGACTTCACGGACGATGTCTTCGAGACGCTCGATCTGCAGGACGAGATCCAGTCGAAGTACACCGGCGGAACGGTCCTCCACGTCTTCCTCGGCGAAGCAGTCGCCGACCCGGAGGCGATAAAAAACTTTGTGCGCAAGGTGTGCGACAATTACAGGCTCCCGTATTTCACCATCTCCCCGACCTTTTCCGTATGCCCCGAGCACGGGTACATCAGCGGAGAGATCGAACGCTGCCCGGACTGCTGCGAGAGAGACGGAGATCTATTCACGCGTCGTCGGCTATCTCAGGCCGGTCGATCAGTGGAACGAAGGGAAACAGGCCGAATTCGAGATGAGGAAGAGGTATTCGATTCAATGAGAATCGGCGGATTCCAGAAATTCAGCCTCAGCGATTTCCCCGGCCGCTCGGCAGCGATCGTCTTCACGCAGGGATGCAACTTCCGCTGCCCCTTCTGCCACAATGGCCGGCTCATCCCCGACGCGCCGAACGATGGGCTTCTCATCCCCGAAGAATATGTGCTATCCTTCCTCCATTCCCGCGCGGGAAAGCTCGACGGCCTGGTCGTAACCGGCGGCGAGCCCACCCTGCAGGAGGGCCTTGCCGCTTTTCTGCGCAAGGTCCGGGAGATCGGGTACAGGATCAAGATCGACACGAACGGCAGCAGGCCGGATGTGCTCGAGGACCTGATATCCGGGGGTCTCGTCGATTTCGTCTCGATGGATGTAAAGGCCCCTCCCCTGTCTTACGACAGGCTGTGCGGAGTCAGCGCCCCGATCGGTGAGATCACCAGATCGATCGACCTGCTCTCCCGATGCGGGATCGAGCACGAGTTCAGGACGACGCGCGTATCCTCCCTCCTCTCCGACACCGATATGGACGGAGTGGCGGGGATGATACCTGACGGATCGACGTTCAAGCTGCAGACCTTCGACCCTTCAGGGGCTTTTGACAGGTCGCTGCGGCCGCTGACAGGGACAGAGAAACAATAATACCAGACGGAGATTTGCCATGCCGATGAGCAGAAGTGAGATTTTCAAAAAATGGGGGATCTTTCACAAGTCGTACGATGCTGCCGGTATCCTGAATGATTTCGCCAACCATATCGAATACTCCCGGTCAAAGGACCAGTTCACAGCGACGCTGAGGGATCTCTATTTCGCCCTCGCCCTGACCGCGCGCGACAGGCTCGTCGAACAGTGGATCAAGACCCAGCAGGTCTATCATCAGAAAGACGTGAAACGCGTCTACTATCTCTCCGCCGAATACCTGATGGGCAGGGCCCTGGTCAACAACCTGATCAATCTCGACATATACGGCCCGACCTGCGAAGCGATGGACAAGATCGACCTCGATATCGAGAGACTGATCGACCAGGAGCCCGACGCCGGCCTGGGCAATGGCGGACTGGGGCGGCTGGCCGCCTGTTTCCTCGATTCTATGGCAACGCTGATGATACCGGCCGTCGGTTACGGCATCCGGTACGAATATGGGATCTTCGAGCAGGAGATCAGGGACAACGCCCAGCGCGAGTGCCCCGATGAGTGGCTCAAGTACGGCAATCCGTGGGAGATCGAGCGGCCTGAGTATTCGTTCGTCGTCAAGTTCTTCGGAAAGGTCAACGAGGAGTGGGGGCCGGACGGGAAGACGCTTCGCGAGTGGACCGGCACGAGGGATATCATGGGGGTCGCTTACGACACACCGATCGCCGGGTACGGCAACATCACGGTCAACACGCTGAGGCTCTGGGCCGCGCAGGCGACACAGGAATTCGATCTCGACTATTTCCAGAACGGCGATTATCTCAAGGCCGTAGAGCAGAAAAACCTCTCCGAGAATATCTCGAAGGTCCTCTACCCCAACGACAGCACATTCGAGGGCCGCGAGCTGCGGCTGATGCAGCAGTACTTCTTTGTGTCCTGCTCGATACAGGACATCATCAGAAGATACCTGGTCAATCACAGGAATTTCGACGAGTTTCCCGACAAGGCAGCGATACAGCTCAACGACACTCATCCCTCACTCGCTGTCGCGGAGTTGATGAGGCTGCTGATAGACGAGCACGGCGTAAGCTGGGACAAGGCATGGGATATAACGACCAGATCGTGCGCATATACGAATCACACCCTTCTGCCCGAAGCTCTGGAGGAATGGCGGGTTTCGATGTTCGAGAGGCTGCTCCCCCGTCACCTTCAGATCATACGCAGAATAGACGTGATGTTTCGCAAGAGGGTCTCCCTGAGATACCCGGGCGACACGGAGAGGCTCGGACGGGTCTCGATAGTCACCGGTGATCCGGCTGCCAAGGTCAGGATGGCCCATCTCGCCGTGGTCGGCACTCACTCCACGAACGGAGTCGCCGGGCTGCACACGAAACTTCTGAAAAAATTCCTGCTTAAGGATTTCAACGAGATCTTCCCCGGCAGGATCAATAACAAGACGAACGGGATAACACCGAGGCGCTGGCTGCTGGCGGCGAATCCCGGGCTGGCGTCTCTGATAACGGAGAAGATCGGCAGCGGCTGGGTGACCGATCTCGAGCAGCTGCGGCGCATAGAGGAATTCGCCGGCGACGAAGAATTCATGGAGCGCTACACCGGCGTCAAAAACGCGAACAAGGAAAAGCTCGCGAAACTCTCAGACAGGCTTACGGGGCATAAAATCGATCCGGCATCGATATACGACGTCCAGATAAAGCGCTTTCACGAATACAAGAGGCAGCTTCTCAACATCCTCCACGTGATGTACTCATGGCTTCGGCTCAAGGAGGATCCCGCGTACACTCCCTGCCCGCGCACATACATCTTTGCCGGCAAGGCGGCACCTGACTACATGATCTCCAAGCTCGTCATCAGCCTCGTCAACCATGTAGCCGGAATGATAAACGAAGACCGCGAGACGAGCGACAGGCTCAAGGTGGTCTTCCTGCCGAATTACCGCGTGACCCTGGCCGAAGCGATCATACCCGCGGCCGATGTCTCCGAACAGATCTCCACGGCGGGATATGAAGCCTCGGGAACTGGCAACATGAAGCTCGCTCTCAACGGCGCCCTGACCGTAGGCACGCTCGACGGCGCCAATATCGAGATCATGGAGGAAGTGGGAGAGGAAAACATCTTTATCTTCGGCCTGGACGCGCAGCAGGCGAGACAGACGGCGGCGGATTACGACGCCCGCCGTTACATATCATCCGATCCGATCTTGAAGAAGACCATCGAACTTCTGCGAAAAGGCTTCTTTTCCCCGCGCCAGAAGGATCTCTTCCGGCCCCTCGTCGAAGCGATCCTTGGAAATGACCGGTTCCTCGTCCTCGCCGATTTCGACTCGTACCGCAAGGCGCAGGAGAATGTGTGCAGGGAATACGCCGACAGCGAGAACTGGAACAGGAAGTCGTTGATCAATGTTGCCCGCTCGGGAAGGTTCTCCTCGGACAGGACGATCATGGAGTACAACAGGGAGATCTGGAAGGCTGACCGCCTGGTCATCCCGGCCGAGAAGATGCATACGACATCGGCCGATCCAGCCTTCATCGACCGTGAGGACTGACGATCTTTCCATAGAGAACGGGATCTGTAATACCCTCAGTGGATATCAGCATCAGGTCAGGCTCCGGCCCGAGCCCCATCGAAGAGAGCTCATCGCGCGCCCCGGCATCCCGAAACAGGACCATGGCTCCCGCGAGGCCGGCCGAGCCCGACTCGCCCGAGACGATCCCGTCACCCGCGAGCAACTTCATCGCCTCAAACGCGTCATCGTCGGTCACGGTGACAAGTATGTCCGCCCCATCCCTTATCGCCTGCCAGGCAAGGCTGGAGAGGGTACCGCAGTTCAGTCCCGCCATCACGGAGCGGTGCGGCCCGGGGACGGTGACGATCTCTCCCGCCCTGACAGATTCATACGCGCAGGCGGCGCTGCCGGGCTCGACACCGGCGATCACAGGAGCATCCCCGTTCCCGTCCGATCTGAAATGCCGTATCACCGCGGCGGCGAGACTCCCGACTCCGATCTGGACGGCAACGATTCCGGGCACACGGCCTCCTGCCGCCGCAAGTTGATCTTCCATCTCCTCCATGATCGTCGCGTACCCTTCGACGATCCATGCCGGTATCCGTTCGTATCCGGGCCACGCAGTGTCCTGGATGAGCCACAGATCCTCACTCTCCCGCGACGCGGCTGCTTCGACCGCGTCATCGTAGTCGCCGCGGACGACCTTTACCGATGCGCCCTCGGATATTATCCCCTCTATCCTTGCCTCCGCCGTGCCCTCCGGCACGAAGATCTCCGCCCCGACACCAAGCCAGGCCGCGACACGCGCGACCCCCCGGCCGTGGTTCCCGTCGGTAGCGGAAACGAGGCCGCGGGGAAGGATATCGGCGCAGAGTCTCACCAGATCATCGAGAGAGTCCCATGAGTCCCCGGAAAAGAGGCGCCGGCGCATCAGCTCCCTGTACACGGCGTACGATGCCCCGAGGATCTTGAAAGAGGGAAGCCCGAACCTGTCGGATTCATCTTTCAGCATGACACTGCGGCAGCCGAGCGATCTCGCCGCGGAAGCGGATGCTCTCAGGGGGGAAGGCCTGTATCCGGGAAGCCTTCGATGGAAGGAGATAGAAGAAGAGCCGGGGTCATGGATATTCTCCATGCTCCCGGCTCGCTTATTGATAAAAAATGCGCTCATCGCGATCCCGCCGTGCGGGCCTGCTTACATGGCCGGAGCGAAAGCCGAATCGGCGTACTCGATCACGGCGGCATCCCTCAGCGAGGTCATGTAAGTGTTCATCTCGTCCTGCTTCTTCATGTCGGCGAGATAATCGATGATGCTTTCCTTTACATCCTCGAAGGGAGTAGTGCCCGCTTCTTCCTTCTCTGTGACCGTGATGACGTGATAACCGAAACTCGTCTCCACGACGGGGCTTATCTCTCCCGTATCAAGAGCGAACGCGGCATCCTCAAACGGCTTTACCATCTGGCCCCTGCCGAAAAAGCCGAGGTCCCCGCCCTTGTCCTTGCTCGGACAATCCGAGTTCTCCATGGCCAGCGTGGCCATGTCGCCGCCCGCCACGAGTTGGGCATGAATATCATCGATCTTCGCCTTCTTCTGCTCACGCGTGATCTCCGTGTCAGTCTGAGCCACCGTGATCAGGATATGTGAGGCACGGACCTTCTCGGACGTAGTGAATCTTTCGGCATTCGAGTCGTAGAATTCCTTCGCCTCTTCCTCGGTCGGCGCCGCGATACCCGTGGTCTTCATATCGACCAGTTCCTCAAGCTTCATCCCGCGCTCGACTTCCACGCGGAACTCATCGGGAGACATATTGCTTCTTTCAAGCTGCGCGATAAAAGTCTCTTCGTCGGGGAAGTTGGCTTTGATCTCATCATATTTTCCAGTGATCTGTTCTTCAGTCACAGTAATATTTTCAACCTTGGCAGCCTGGGTAAGCAGGCTCCTGTTTACGAGGTTGGCGACAGCCTGCTGCTTCAGCATCGGCTCCATCGAGTCAAGCTGCTGCTGGCTGACCCTGCCGGCCATCTGCTGCTTCAGCATGGCAAGTTCCTGGGCGAGCGCTTTGTCTCCGATGACTTCACCGTTTACCTTGGCCACGAAACCTGCGCTGTCCGTCATAGGGGTGTCCATGTTTTCTCCACTTTCTTTCTTCCCGTCTTCCCCGCATCCGTTTATGGCAGCCACCATGACAACAAGCAGGATAAACGCGATCTTCGTTCTCAACATCGGATGGTTCCTCCCTCCGATAGAATAAATGCGGCGGTCCCTTCCGGCATCAAGCCGGCAGCTCGATCTGGAGCACAACAGCCTGAAATGGGATTTTCCCTGGTGACCGCCTGGCGCCCATCCCCGCCATTCTTGCTGCGAGGAGGGCAGGCTCCCTGTAAAGTACCACCGAAGCGCCAAAAAATCAAACACTGTGATTGAATCAGTGGTTCATTTATAGGAATATAGAGGCATGGAAAACGGATCCGGACCGGTAGAACTGCCCATCGACGGAACCCTCGACCTTCACACCTTCGAGCCGTCAGAGGCCAGGGAGCTCGTTACGCATTACCTGGAGGAATGCCGCGCGCGCGGGTATCCTGGAGGTGCGGATAATCCATGGAAAGGGCACTGGAGCCATGCGGGAGACCATCCACGCCCTTCTGAAATCCCTCCCATCCGTGATATCGTACAGGCTGGCCGGCGAGGACGCAGGCGGCTGGGGAGCTACTCTCGCTTCCCTCGACCCACTTTAACGCCTGAAGCCCACGGCTCCTTCGAGGTCGAGCAGTCTCTTCTTTTTCCCAAGCCCTCCGCCGAAGCCGGTCAGCCTGCCGTCGGCCCCGATGACCCTGTGGCACGGCACGATTATCGATATCGGATTCTCTCCGTTCGCTCCGCCGACCGCCCTGGAGGCCTTCGGATTCCCCATCCTCCTGGCCTGCTCACCGTACGTGATCGTCTTCCCGTACGGTATCCTTCGCAGCTGCCGCCACGCGGCGAGCTGGAAAGGAGTGCCCTCCGGCGCGAGCTTGAGCTCGAACTTCCTGCGCTTTCCGCTGAAGTATTCACCGAGCTGCTTCCTGACATCGGCGAACGGCTCGTCGGACCTCTCCCACATCGGGCCCGGAAAACCCTTTTGCGGCCTGCTGAAAAGGACCTCTGTTATCTTTCCGTCACGGCCGGCGATAAACAGCTCCCCTACGGGCGTTTTCATCGTTGTCCAGTATTTGATCTGATTTTTCATGGTCTTCTCCGTTCCATTGTTTACTGTATCCTGCATGTTATTGTAGCCCTTTCGCTGCTTAAAAGCACTTTTTTAACCGATCCCCTGCGGTTACAATCGGGCCTGTAATGAAACCCAAAATCGGCATATACGTGATCCTCCTCCTGACGCTGTGCGCCGGGACCGCCGCCGGCCAGTTCACAAGGGAAATACCCGACACTATCAAGTCGAAGAGCCAGGAGGATCTGGATTCGCTCCAGACCCAGGTGGAAAGAAACTCCCTCGGCAGGTATCTTGCCGATTACGTCTTTGTAACGAAGATAGATACGGCCCGTGTCGGACGGAACGCCGTCAAAAGCGAGGATCCCTTCGTCCCGTATGTAGGCAGATTCATCCGGCATGTCGAGATATACAGGTATGACATCTTCAGCGATACCGAGGTCGGAACGGACAATTCTGAGTCCCCCGGCTTTGTCCGCGCGCTTGAGTGGATCCACGTAGATACGAGGATAGGCAAGATCGCCGGATTCCTCCTCTTTGAAGAAGGCGATCCCGTGGATCCCTATGCCCTGTCCGACACTGAGCGCCTGCTCAGGGAAACAGCGTTCATCCAGGAGGCGATGGTCAGGGTCGTACCCGTCGAGGGCAGCGCTGATTCTGTCGATGTGCAGGTTCTGACGAGGGACGTCTGGTCGATCGGCGCTGGATACACCTGGATAACGGAGGACCGCCACAGGGTAAAGCTCTACGAGAGAAACCTGGGCGGATACGGCCAGACTATCCAGTGGGAAGGCACCATCGAGCTCAGCAGGGAAAGGAAAATCGACCATACCATCTACTACGGGGCGCCTAACATCTATGGCACCTTCATCGACGGATCGGTGAGGTGGGTCGACGCGGTCGCCTACAAATACAACGAGTGGGCCCTGAGAAGGGGATTTGTCTCTCCCGAGATCAAGTGGACCGGCGCCGTCTCCATCGAGGGAATGGACGACTACGACGAGAATCCCGGGAAGATAAAGAAGTGGGACCGCGAGGATTTCTGGCTCGGCCGGTCATTTCGCATCGGAACCGGTTATACCGAAGAGGGCGGCAGGATGAGGATAATTCCGGCGCTGAGAGTCCAGAGGACCGACTATCATGTCCGCCCCCCCGTCGGGCCCTGATCATAACCGGGGCTATCAGGACAGGATACTGTATCTTGCGAACCTTTCGCTCACCGAACGCTCCTTCCGTAAGATGAGGATGGTCTTCAGCTTCGGCCGCACGGAAGATGTCCCGTACGGTCTCCTCGCTTCGGTCACGAGCGGGCCGAACGTGTCCGAGTTCTATACGAGGCCCTACCTCGCCTTCGATCTCGCGTACGCGAGATTCATCGGGAGTTCAGGATACATCGCAGCGAGGGGAGCGGTCGGGAGCTATACACGGAACGGGAGCACCGAGGACGGAACCTTGTCTCTGACTGTGGGAGGCTTTACCAGCCTGCTTCCCGCATGGCGCGCGATGGGGAGACATTTCCTGACCATAGACTATATACACGGTTATAACAGGCTCGAGAACGACGACATCGCCCTCGAGTATCCGCGGGGGGAGTTGAGGGGCCTGTCCAGAACGGGAGTCGAGGGGCATGAGCGCCTCGTCATCAGATGGGAAGGGGTCCTCTTCGCAGACTGGGACTGGTACGGCTTCAGGTTCGCCTCCTTCGGATACGCCCAGGCGGGGCAGTGCGGGCCGGAATGGAACTCGTTCCTCGACACGAAGTTCTACTACAGCCTCGGCGGCGGACTGAGGGTCCATAACGAGAGGCTGATCTTCGATGCCTTCGAGGCGCGCTTCATGTTCCACCCCGTGGTGCCGGAGGGCGCGGATACCCAGCTGTTCAGATTTGAGGCGGTAAGAAACATAAATATCCCCTTCCTCTCCCCGGGAGCTCCCAGGGTCCTGAAGTACGAATAATGTCCGGTCCGGAACCCCCGGAAAATTTTTCTTGACTTACTGTGCAATACACAGTATTATGTATCACACAATATGAAGAAGAAAGACGGCATAACCGCGGGAAGCATCACTCACGAGCTCAGAAGAGGGGCGCTCGTGATCGCTATCCTCAGCCAGCTCACGGAAGAACACTACGGGTATTCTCTGAGGGAGAAGCTTGCCGCAAAGGGTCTCGATATCAACGAGGGTACGCTCTATCCCCTCCTTCGCCGTCTCGAGTCACAGGGGCTGCTTAAAAGCAGCTGGAAGGTCGAAGGTAGCAGGCCGAGACGTTACTACAGCATATCGCCGAAGGGCAGGAAGGCCCTTGCCGAGGCGACGACTGAATGGAAAGAGCTCGGCGATGTGATGAAACGCCTGCTGTCGGGCTGAAAAGGAGAATGATATGGAACTGGTCGACAGGTATGTACTCGAGGTAAGGCGGCACCTGCCCCGCGATATCAGGGACGATGTAGCGAGGGAGATAGGTTCCTCCATCGATGACGCGATCGACGCGAGGGTCAGCGAGACGGGCGGATCGCCCGATGAGGCGGCCGCGGTGGTCCTGAAGGAGTTCGGGCCACCGAAAAAGATCGCGCAGTCGTACCTCTCCCCCTCCCTCTGCCTGATAGGCCCCCGGCTCTACAGGCCGTATATAAGGACACTGAAGATCAGTATCATAGGCGCCTACGCGATAATGCTCGCTTTTATCCTGACATACCTGATATCGGGCAATGTAGGCCCTGATCTTTTTCTGAAGGCTATCCTGGACGCAACGGGACGTTTCCCCTTCAGGGCGCTGTTCATATTCGGGCTCGTCACGGCCGTTTTCGCCCTGATAGAACGTTTCGGCTCACCGCGCACGGCCGAAGGTGAATGGGACCCTGAAAGCCTGCCCCCCATTGCCGGGGCGATAAAAGTCAACAGGGCCGGGCTCATCGTCCGCTGCTTCGTAATCGCCGGACTGCTGCTACTCTTCAACTTCGCCAGAGAGTGGATGGGAGTGATCAACAATTACGAGGGTCAGTGGATATTCGTTCCTATCGTGGGGGACGGATTCCTGCGGATGATACTCTGGCTCGACTTCTACCTGATCCTGGCACTGGCGCTGAACCTCATCGTACTTCGAACCAATACGTGGCACATGGCGGCGAGGATATTCCGGCTGGCGCTGACTGTCTTCCTGGGCATCCTTCTCTACCGGCTCGCCATGACCGCAGGCCTGACAGGGGTACTTCCCGGGTGGCACGGGAGCCCGGTCGTTCCGCCCGAGTATCCGGCCCTCTTCAAGACGACCGTGTACCCCGTGGTCGCCGGAATGATAAAGACCGCTCTCCTGGCATCTATAATCCCTGTCGCCATCAGTGCGGTCCACCAGGTCGTCGCTCTTGTGAAGAACCGCTGACCGGCATCGAAACTGTTGGATTTCAGGGTTGTTTTCGAGTAATATTCCGCAGTGCCGGGGCCTGCCGGTTCACACCGGCCGCGGCCCCCTTATTTTTCCACCAGGAGACCCTCAAATGGATGAAAATAAAAAGAATCCGCCTGAAACCGATGGAGAGGAATCACGCTCCGTCGACTTCATCAGGGCGATAATCGAGGACGACATAAAGACCGGGAAGCATGATGGAAGGGTCCATACGAGGTTCCCGCCCGAGCCGAACGGCTACCTCCATATAGGGCACGCGAAATCGATCTGCCTCAATTTCGGGATCGCGAAGCAGTATGCAGGCCTCTGCAACCTGAGGTTCGACGATACGAACCCGAGCAGAGAGGATGTCGAGTACGTCGACTCGATCAGGGAAGACGTGCACTGGCTCGGATTCTCCTGGGACGACCGCGAATACTACGCATCGGACTACTTCGAGCAGCTCTACGAGTTCGCCCTTAAGCTGATAAATGACGGCAAGGCTTTCGTCTGCGACCTGACCGCCGAAGAGGTCAGGAAGACCCGCGGGACGTTGACCGAGCCTGGCAGCGAAAGCCCCTTCAGAAACAGAAGCGTCGAGGAGAACCTCGACCTCTTCAAGCGGATGCGTGCCGGCGAGTTCGAGGACGGGTCGAGGACACTTCGCGCGAAGATCGACATGACCGCCGGGAACATCAACATGCGCGACCCGGTCATGTACCGTATCCTGCGCGCCACGCATCACCGCACCGGCGACGACTGGTGCATCTACCCGATGTACGACTGGGCACACGGCTGCAGCGACTCGATCGAGAGAATCACATACTCGATCTGCACCCTCGAGTTCGAGGCGCATCGCCCCCTCTACGACTGGTACCTTCGGGAGCTCGGGATATTCCCCTCACGCCAGATAGAGTTCGCCAGGCTCAACCTCACATATACGATCATGAGCAAGCGCAAGCTCCTCATGCTCGTCGAGGAAGGCAAGGTCTCAGGCTGGAACGATCCCCTGATGCCGACGATCTCGGGGCTGCGGCGGCGCGGCTACACACCCGAGTCGATAAGGAACTTCGCCGCGACGATCGGGGTCGCCAAAAAGGACAACAGGGTCTCGATAGACCTTCTCGACCACTGCCTCCGCGAGGACCTCAACAAGAGAGCCCCTAGGTTCATGGGAGTGCTTAACCCGCTGAAGGTCGTTATCGAGAACTACCCCGAGGACAAGGAAGAGGAACTCGAGGCGATCAACAATCCCGAGGACGAGTCGATGGGCACGAGGACACTCCCTTTCTCGCGCGAACTGTATATAGAACGCGAGGATTTCATGGAGGATCCGCCGCGCAAGTTCTTCCGCCTCGCTCCCGGCCGTGAAGTAAGGCTGAAACATGCCTACTTCATCACTTGCAACGAAGCAGTCAAGGACGACAAGGGCGAAGTCACAGAGCTGCGCTGCACATACGACCCGGAGACAAAGGGGGGCGACGCCCCCGACGGCAGGAAGGTCAAGGGGACACTGCACTGGGTATCGGCCAGGCACGCCGCTGACGCGACAGTCAAGCTGTACGGTCGGCTCTTCACGAAGGAAAATCCCGATGATGTCGAGGAGGGCGAGACCTTCATGGATTACGTCAATCCCGATGCCCTGGAAGAACTTACCAGCTGCAAGGTCGAACCCTCACTGAAGGAATCGAGCCCCGGCAGACATTTTCAGTTTCTCCGGCACGGCTATTTCTGCGAAGATACAGATTCAACGGCAGGTGCCCTGGTCTTCAACAGGACCGTCCCGCTGCGGGACACCTGGGCGAAGATAAAGAACAAGTAAGCAGCAGACCTGGAGGTCAGATAATGGGAAAAGAAAAGAGCACCAAGAAAGAGACCAAGAAAAAGCCCACCAAGAGCCTGAAGGAAAAAAGAAAAGAGAAGAAAGCCAAGTAGCCTTCTGAAGTGAGCGTTAGAGTTAAAACGAGGGTTACATCGGGCGCTGGCCGTTGCCGGCCAATGTATCCGGCTTGAGGGTCCTTCTGGTCATTGCGGAAAGAATTATCTTCTTCAGCCGGATTGATTTCGGCGTTATCTCGACCATCTCGTCGTCGCGAATGAAGTTGATAGCCCTCTCTATTGTTATCGGCTTGACCGGGGTGAGGACCACCGCGGCGTCCTTGCCGGCAGCTCTCATGTTCGACAGCTTCTTCTCTTTCGAGTGGTTGACATTGATGTCGTTTTCCCTGTTGTGCTCACCGACGATCATCCCTTCGTATCCCGGATCGCCCGGCTTCACGAAGAGCCGTCCTCGCGCCTCGAGATTGAAGAGAGCGTAAGCGACTGCTTTGCCGGACCTGTCGGCGACGATCGAACCTGTCTGGCGGGTCACGAAATCGCCCCTGTATTCCTCGTACCCCGCGAAGTACGAGTTCATCACTCCGGTCCCCTTCGTGTCGGTGAGGAACTCGTCGCGGTACCCGATCAACGCCCTCGATGGAGCCGAGAACTCTACCCTTGCCCGGCCGCTGTCGTCGTGGATGATGTCGGCCATCCTCGCCTTGCGCTGCGCGAGTTTCTCGGTAACGACACCGAGGAACTCCTCCTCGCAGTCGATGAAGAGACGTTCGATCGGCTCGAGCTTTTTCCCATCCTTGTATTTGTATATGACGTGCGGGCGGCCCACGCAGAACTCGAAGCCCTCTCTTCTCATCGTCTCGATCAGGATCGCCATCTGGAACTCTCCGCGCCCCTTCACGATGAAACTGTCGCTGCCATGGGCCTCTTCCATCTGGATCGCGACGTTCATCAGGGTCTCCTTGAAGAGACGCTCGCGTATCTTGGTCGACTGCACGAAACGTCCCTCCTGGCCGCTGAACGGCGAGGTGTTGATCGTAAACCGCATCGATATCGTCGGTTCGTCGACAGTGATTCGTTTCAGAGCCTTAGGATGCTCCCTCGTGCAGATCGTATCGCCTATCTTGACGTTATCGATCCCGGCGAGGACCACGATATCACCGGCATCAGCCGAGTCGGCAGGCTTGTAAGTCATGCCCTCATACTTCTGAAGCTTCATCACCTTCAGCGGCACCTGCTCGCCTTCTTCATTGATGCAGACGAGGAGCTTGTTCGAGCTAACCGTGCCGTTAACGATCTTGCCGACCGCCAGGCGACCGAGAAAATCTGAATACCCGAGATCTGAGACAAGCATCTGGAACGGCTCCGCAGGATCATAAACCGGCGGCGGGATCTCGTCGATTATCGCATCGAGCAGCTGGTGGATATTATCCGTCTCTTCTTCAAGAGTCCTCTTGGCGATCCCGTCGCGGCCTATCGCGTAGAGGACCGGGAAATCGATCTGGTCGTCTCCGGCGCCCAGGTCGATGAAGAGATCGTAGATATCGTTGAGGACCTGGCTGATCTGCGCGTCCTTACGGTCGATCTTGTTTATCACGACGATGACCTTCAGCCCGGCCTCGAGTGTCTTCTTGAGCACGAAGCGTGTCTGCGGCAGGGGGCCCTCGGAAGCGTCCACGAGAAGTATGGCGCCATCGGCCATCGACAGGGCCCTCTCCACTTCAGCGCCGAAATCGGAGTGCCCCGGGGTGTCGATGATATTGATCTTAACGTCATTCCATATTACGGAGCAGTTCTTGGCGGCGATCGTGATGCCGCGCTCGCGCTCGAGGTCCATGCTGTCCATCAGGCGCTCGTCCACTACCTGCCCCACACGGAGAAGGCCGCTCTGCCTGAACATCGCGTCGACAAGCGTGGTCTTCCCGTGATCGACGTGTGCGATTATGGCGATATTCCTGATATTCTTATTTTCAACACTTCTGCTCATAAACAGCTCCGGAAATCGCCGGCTCCCCGACGGGCCATATCTGGCCTGGACATCGAACCATTTTCAAGGAATGGGAGCGGCTGGTTTTCCAATCGTGCCGAAAGATAATCTGTCAGCGGCGTTTGTCAACAGATAACAGACAGGATCCCCCTCCCTTTATTTGGGGATTCTCTTCGGTTGCTTGTCCTTCTTGTCCTGAGCCTTCCTATCCCGCTTGCTCTTGTCCTGTTTCTTATGCTTGTTCTTGTCCTTCTTACCGCCTCTGTCTCCCATCCTGTGCCTCCTGTCCCCGGATCCATTCTCCTACATCTGCGGAACGATGACAATATCGATCCTGCGGTTCTTCGCCCTTCCATCAGCTGTCTCATTGTTCGCGATAGGACGCGTCTCGCCGTAACCCACAGATGTTATCTTCGGAGCTCCGCTTCCCATATTGGCTGTGAGATAAAGCCTCACCGCCTCCGAACGTTCCTCCGAGAGCTTGAGGTTCGCTTCGTCCGTACCGTAAGAGTCAGTATGGCCCTCTACCCGTACATCGGATTTCGGGAAGACCATGATCGCTTCCTGGACCTTTGATAACAACCCGAAATGTTCGCGGAGCGGATCGTGGACTGACCGACCTCGAAGTTCATGCCTATCAGGCGGATTATGATGGTATTGCCTTCCCGCAGCACCCTCGCTTCGGACTTGTCGAAAATATTCTCGACCTGTCCGAACTTCTTTCGCGCCTCTTCCTGGGCGCTGATGCGTTCATTGAGGACGGTCTGCTCTTCCTTCGCCCCGCCAAGCTTGGCCTCCATCGAGGCGATATGCTCCTCCAGGTCTGCGATAAGCTGATTCTTATCCGCGATCTCCTGGCTCGACCGCTCGACCGCTGTCCGCTCGGCCTCGATATATTCAAGGACCATGCCCTGTCGTCTTCTCGTATCCCTCATCGAACAGGGCCGTTACGCCGATGCTTGACGCAATCCTCCTGAGCGGGACCTCCGAGTTCAGGATCAGGTCCTCGGTAGTTACTTTCCGTTTCTCCATGTTGCTGACTATTTCGGAAATATGGATCGCGTGTTTCGCCTCGTACATCGCCTCCCTGGCCAGAGTACGCGGACGATCCGTGTCGTACCGGTTCTGCTCGAGCGCCGTTTCGGCCTGCTCCAGGAGAGTCAATGACCGGGCCAGCGTCTTGGGAGCGTACTTATCCACCTTGTTCTTGCCGGCCTGCTGCTGAAGGAGGCGCGTGTCATTGAAGAGGTGCGATTTGATCGCGCTGAGCTCCGCGTCCCGGTACAGCGACTCCGCCTTCTCTGTTCCGCCACCTAGTAATACCCGCACTGCGTCTTCAGATGAATATGGTCCGCGATCACTTTCGGGTATATACTTCCTTTCTTCCTGAATCAGCGGTCAGGGTCAGCTTATCCCCCTTGATCTCCACTTTCATCGCAACCGGCTCCGTGAATATCGGGCTCTCGAATGTGCAGGTCAGGGTGCTGCCGTCAGTTATCTTGTAGGTTCCGGAATACATGGAGTTCTGAAGATCGTTCAGCTCCACCTTTCCATCACTGTAGAAATGAAAGTCTTGCTTGACGGTATCGCCCTTCCACTCTCCGACGATACCTGTTTCAACGCTGCTTCCTCCGCAGCCGGCGATCACGGGAAACAGCGCCGCGGCCAGGACGATAACGAGAAATGATCTTTTCACGTCGACCTCCTTCGATCAGCCCGGGAAAACAGATGAATATTCACCGCATTCTCATTTAGCCTCCATATCCACAACCTATCATGTATGGGGCTGGAACGGCAACACGCCAATTTACATTATTTCAACAGCATACACTTCGGCATTTCATGCAACTTTTGTCATTAATACCCGTATATCTGGTATGGACAGCGTAATTCAATCACCAGGGAGAGAATCCGTAATGAGAAACTCAAGTAAGCTCCTGCCGGCGCTCATCGTATTGATGATCCTCGCGATAGCGTCATACGGCTGCGGCGGAGATTCGCAGTCGAAGGAGAACGGCGAAGAGGAGAAGGAACCGGTCGTGCCGGTAGAGGTAGGCGCAGTCAAGACGGGGGACATCTCGGCGTACTTCACAGGAACGGCGACTGTCGAGGCTGAGGAAGAGACGGGTGTCGTCGCCAAGGTCAGCGGAGTTGTCGAGGAGCTCTACGTCGAGGAGGGTGATTTCGTAAAGGCCGGTGCTGTCCTTGCCAAACTCGACGACGAGATGATCTCCGTCCAGCTCGAGCAGGCCAAGGCCGACCTGAGGAAGCAGGAAAACAACTTCGAGCGCAACAGGGACCTTCACCAGAAGCAGCTGGTAAGCACTGAAGTCTTTCAACAGGTCCAGTTCGAGTATGAGCGCCAGAAGGCGGCATATGACCTCGCCGAGCTGAGCCTCAAGTACACGTCGATCAAGACCCCGATCAGCGGCGTCGTCGCCGAGAGGAAGGTCAAGGTCGGCAATATGGTCCTCCAGAACGAGAATATATTCAGGGTCAGCGGTCTCGATCCGATAATCGCGATCCTTCACGTTCCCGAGAGACAGCTCGAGAGGATGAAACCGGGGCAGAGATCCGTCCTCCACATAGACGCACTCGGGGGTATTGATTTCGAGGGCTACATCAAACGCATCAGCCCCATCGTCGACTCAGGCACAGGGACGGTCAAGATCACGATCGAGGTCAACGACCCGACGGGCCGCGTCAGGCCCGGCATGTTCGCCCGCGTAAAAATCGTCTACGACGTCCACACCGGAACGACACTGGCCCCGAAAGATGGCATCATCGCCGAGGATCGCGAATCCGCCGTTTTCGTCGTCCAGGACAGTACGGTTTACAGGCGCAGTGTAGTCCTCGGTTATACGAACACGACTTATGTGGAGATCCTTTCAGGACTCATGCCGGGTGACACTATCGTCACTACTGGCAAGGGCAGCCTCAAGGACAGCACTAAAGTCGAGATCGTAAGGTCGGGCGGCGATAAATGAAGATAATCGATGTCTCCATCCGGCGGCGTGTGACGATAGCGATGTTCACGCTGGCAATCATACTGTTCGGGGCAGTCTCTTTTTCCCGGCTCAAAATCAACCTTCTACCCGAACTGACATATCCCACACTGACGGTACGCACCGAATATCCAGGCGCCGCTCCAGCCGAGATAGAAAACGTCATATCGAAACCGATCGAGGAAGTTCTCGGGGTGGTCAAGAACGTCAACCGGGTAAGCTCGATCTCACGTTCGGGGCAATCCGATGTGATCCTCGAGTTCGCCTGGGGAACAGACATGGATTACGCGAGTCTCGACGTTCGCGAAAAACTCGACGTGCTTCAGCTGCCTCTGGACGTCGAACGGCCGACTCTTCTGCGGTTCGACCCCTCCCTCGACCCGGTCATGCGATTCGGGTTCTACAAGGAAACTGATTCGGAAGCGAAAGCTGACAGCGCAGACTCATCCGGCGACTGGTTCGACGAGGAGGAACTGAAGTTCCTCCGCCGGTTCGCCGAGGAAGAGGTAAAGAAAGAGCTCGAGGCTTCCCTCGGAGTCGCCGCGGTCAAGGTCAGCGGAGGCCTCGAGGATGAAATACAGATATTCATCGATCAGCAGCGCACGGCCCAGCTGGACCTGCCGATAAGTGCCCTGGCCACCCAGATAGGGGCGGAGAACGTCAACCTCTCGGGCGGCAGGCTCGAGGAAGGAACACAGCAGTACCTCGTCAGGACACTTAACGAGTTCGAATCGGTCGAGGAGATCGGGGATGTCGTCGTCTCCACGAAGGACGGCAAGCCGATATATCTTCGCGATATCGCTACAGTCAGGCACGGCTTCAAGGAGAGAGAGGCGATCACCAGGCTAAACGGGCGCGAGGCTGTGGAGATCGCGATATACAAAGAGGGCGACGCCAACACTGTCGCCGTGGCCCGCGAGGTCGAGAAACATCTCGGCCGCACGAAAAAGGTCCTGCCTGAAGGGTACAACCTCGTCAAGGTCTACGACCAGTCGACCTTCATCAGACAGGCGATCAACGAGGTCATACAGGCAGCCGTCATCGGAGGCATCCTCGCGATAATCATCCTCTACCTCTTCCTGCAGAATTTCTGGGCAACCGTCATCATATCCCTTTCCATACCTGTATCCATTATCGCGACATTCAATATGATGTACGGCTCGGACCTGACACTCAACATCATGTCTCTCGGAGGGATCGCGCTCGGGGTCGGAATGCTCCTGGACAACTCCATCGTCGTGCTGGAAAACATATCCCGACACCGGGCGATGGGAAAGAATATCGCCGACTCTGCCCGGGACGGCGCGGGCGAGGTCGGCAAGGCTGTGACAGCCTCGACGCTCACCACGGTCGCTGTTTTCCTGCCGCTCGTATTCGTCTCGGGAATCTCGGGGCAGCTATTCAGGGACCAGGCTCTTACGGTCACCTTCGCGCTGATCGCGTCTCTTGTGGTAGCCCTGACGCTCATCCCCATGCTGGCGTCCCTGCAGTCTAACAAAGAGCCGCCGCCTGCTCCGGCTCCGAAAAAAGAACCGAAAAGACGTGTCGGCAGATGGTTCTCGGCGTTCGGCAGATTCATTTTCAATACTGTTCCTGTCTTTTTCACGAGAGTCATACTGGGCATCTGCCGGGGTCTGGCGAGAATCTTTTCCTTCCTGCTCAGGCCCATACTCAAGCTCTTCACTAAATTTTACGATGTCGTCGCCGGATGGTACGACGGCACGCTCGCGTGGTCACTCGATCACAGGGGTAGAGTCATACTGATAGCGCTTATCCTGTTTTTCGGGACGATGCTGATGGCCAGGAACCTGGGCGTAGAGCTGATTCCGCAGCTCTCGCAGGGCGAGTTCAGCGTCGAGTTCCGCCTCTCCCCCGGCACTCCGCTCGAAGTGACCGACAGGGCGATAAGAAGCGTCCAGGAATCTACCAGGGACATATCCGGCATCAGCACCGTTTTCGCGGTAGCCGGCACCGGCAACAGAATGGACGCCAATCCCGAGCAGGGCGGCGAGAACTGGGGTGAACTCAATGTCGTACTCCTGCCCGGTTCGCAGCGAAACGACGAGGAAAGAGTCATGGCCCAGATGCGTGATGATCTGCATCGCGTTCCCGACCTGCAGTACAAGTTCTCGAGACCGACTCTGTTCACTTTCAAGACTCCTGTCGAGATAGAGATCGCCGGATACGATCTGCGAAGCCTCAAGAAGGTCAGCAACGATATAGCCTCCAGGCTCGACTCGAATCCCCGCTTCGCCGATGTAAAATCGACTATGAAAGCGGGGCATCCCGAGATCCAGATAAGATTCGACCGCGAGAAAGCCGCGGCCCTCGGGTTCCAGGTCTACGAGGTCGCCGACCGCGTAGTGAGCAAGGTCCGCGGCGATGTCGCATCACGCTACTCCTGGCGCGACCGGAAGATCGACATCCTCGTCCGCGCGAAGGAATCGGACAGGAACTCGGTCGACAAGATAAGAAAATTGATCATCAACCCGGAAAGCGAAAGACCCGTCACGCTCGAAGCGGTCGCGGACATCACACTCGACACAGGCCCCGGCGAGATCAGGCGTGTCGACCAGGAAAGGGTAGCCCTCGTGACGGCCAACCTGAACTACGGCGATCTCGGCACTGCTGCCGAGGAGATAAACGGCATGATTCGCAGCATCCCCATGCCCGCCGGTCTGGCGATCAACATAGCCGGGCAGAACCAGGAGATGGCGAAGTCCTTCAAGTCTCTCCAGTTCGCTCTCCTTCTGGCAGTATTCCTCGTCTACCTCGTGATGGCATCCCAGTTCGAATCATTCCTGCATCCCTTCGTAATCCTCTTTACGATTCCACTGGCGCTGATCGGAGCGGTCTGGGCCCTGTTCCTGACCGGCTCTACTATCAGCGTGGTCGTTTTCATCGGCCTTATACTTCTCGCGGGAATAGTGGTAAACAACGCGATCGTGCTGATCGACCTGATCAATCAGCTGCGTGACGGAGGAACGGGAAAACGGGCGGCTATCCTTGAAGGCGGCAAATCGAGGCTGCGGCCGATTCTCATGACAACACTTACGACTACACTCGGCCTTCTCCCGCTGGCCATGGGGATCGGCGAGGGCGCTGAAGTGAGAGCACCGATGGCGATCACCGTCATCGGAGGGCTCAGCGTATCGACACTGCTTACTCTTATCGTAATACCTGTCGTATATGATCTGCTCGACAGGAGAAAATAGATGAACCTGACGAACGCATCGATCAAGCGCCCGGTGACGACCCTTATGGTCTTCGTGTGCTTCATCGTGCTCGGGATCATCTCGGCCAGGCTCCTGCCCATGGAATATTTCCCCGATCTCGACGCACCGTTCATATTTATCGACATCCCCTACCCCGGCTCCACTCCAGAGGAGATCGAGCGCCAGATAACAAGACCCGCGGAGGAGGTCATAGCGACCATCAGCGGATTCAAACGTATGGAATCGAATTCACATACAAACGGCGCGTGGATCAGGCTCGAGTTCGAATGGGGAGTCGACACCGACGTCAAGGCCCTCGAAGCGAAGGAGAAGCTCGAGGGGATCAGGCACCTCTTCCCTGACGACCTGGAACGTTTCCATGTCCTGAAATGGTCGACTGCCGACATGGAGATACTGACCCTGAGGATATCGAGCAACCGTGACCTGTCGAATTCGTATGACATGCTCAACAGGAACGTCAAGAGAAGGATCGAGAGGATCGAGGGCGTCTCCAAGGTCGATCTCTACGGCGTGCAGAAGAAGGAAGTTCGGATCAAACTCTCGGCAGACAGGATAATCCAGCATGGAATAGATATCGGTCAGCTCTCACAGACTCTGCGCCGCAGCAATTTCCTCGTAACGGCCGGCAAGATAACCGATCAGAACCAGAGGTTCGTGGTGAGGCCGGTCGGGGAGTACCAGTCCATCGAAGAGATCGGGCGGGTGATCGTCGGGGAGCACGGCCTCAGGCTCAGCGACATCGCGACCGTGACATACGAACAGCCCGAGCGTCATTACGGCAGGCATCTCAACAGGAAGTACGCGATCGGACTCAACGTATTCAAAGAGGGCGGAGCGAACCTGGTCGAGGTGACCGACAGGATCATCGCGGAGATCGAGATCATCAAGGAGATTCCCGAGATGGAGGGAATCAGCATATTCTACATGGACAATCTCGCCGAGGGCGTCACAAGCTCTCTTAACGAGGTACTTAAGTCCGGCCTCATAGGAGGCTCTCTAGCGGTTCTGATCCTTTTCTTTTTTCTCAGGCGCCTTGTAACGACTTTCATCGTCGCACTGGCCGTGCCGCTGTCCCTGCTTATCACGCTTACATTCATGTACTTCATGGGAGTGACGTTGAACATCCTGTCGATGATGGGGTTGATGCTCGCCGTTGGGATGCTCGTCGACAACGCGGTCGTTGTGACCGAAAGCATACATCGGCATCAGCTTGCCGATCCCGGCTCAACGAAGTCGATCTCTACCGGTGTCAGGGAAGTATCCATGGCTATCACGGCGGGAACAGCAACGACGGGGATAGTCTTCCTGCCAAATATCGTAAGCCCTAACGATGATATCTCCATATACCTGAAGCACATCGGGATAACGATCGTCATAGCCCTCGGAGTCTCCCTCCTGCTGGCTCAGACGATCGTCCCCCTTCTCTCGTCGAGGATCAAACCGCCGAAGCCCGTTACAAAAAAGACTGTCATCGACAAGTTGATCGGAAAATACGCCGTCGCTCTCGAATGGACCATGCGCCACAGGAAAGCCACCGTCTGGATAATCATCGGCCTGCTCCTGAGCATCGCCGTTCCTATGAAGTTCGTCAAGACGGACATGTTCGATGAACCGGAGGACCGGCGGATCAGGCTCCACTACCATATCAACGGAAGCTATACCCTGGAGAAGGTCGAGGCGGCCGTGACCGAATACGAGGATTACCTGTTCGAAAATCAGGATAAATTCGAGATAGAATCTATCTACAGTTACTTCCAGGGCGACTACGCGTCTTCGACGATACTCCTGAATAAAGAGGGAACGAAGAAATCGACCAAGGAAATAAAAGACGAGATAAAAGAGGGCCTGCCCAAGATGGCAATCGCCAACCCCTCGTTCACATGGCGAAACCAGGGAGGCGGCGGCACATCTATCAACATCAGTCTCACCGGCAAATCGAGCGAGAAACTGGCGGAGATCTCACAGGACGTCGCGTGGACCCTCAGCCAGCTCCCCGGGTTCTCCGATGTGCGTTCCGACGCGGAAAAAGGAGAAGAGGAAGTCCAGATATCGGTAGATCGCGATCGCGCGAGGCAATACGGCTTTTCGGCGGGTGAGATCGCGCAGGTCATCTCGGCGGCGATGCGAGGCGTGAACCTGAGAAAGATGCACGGCGAATCGGGCGAGATCGATATCCGCCTCGAGTTCCAGGAGGAGGACCGGGAGACACTGGAGCAGTTAAAGGACCTTCCTCTTCATTCAAGAACGGGCAGAACGGTCAAGCTGGCCTCTCTCGCGGATTTCCGGATTCGTCGCGGGCCGCGGAATATCCGCAGGGAAGACAGGACGACCTCCCTGGGAATCTCAGCCAACCTGACAGATGTCACCAAGGGTGAAGCGCAGAAGATGATCTCGTTCGTGCTGGGTAACTACAACTTCCCCGCCGGGTATTCCTGGAACTACGGCCAGAGTTTTGACCACGAGCAGGAAGCGATGAACACGATGCTGATCAACCTGCTGCTGGCGCTCGCGCTTATATACTTCGTGATGGCTTCATTGTTCGAGTCGCTCCTCTACCCGACGGCTATATGGACCCAGATAATATTCTCCATAGTCGGTGTCTACTGGTTCTTCCTGTTGACAGGCACCACGATGTCGATCATGGCCATGATAGGGATACTGATATTGATAGGTGTTGTAGTGAACAACGGGATCGTACTGGTCGACCACATAAACCATCTGCGCTTGAAAGGATTAAAGAGGAACGACGCCATCGTGCAGGCTGGCCGTGACAGGCTCAGGCCAATCCTCATGACGGCCGGCACGACAGTGCTGAGCCTCGTCCCTCTTTGTGTCGTGGCAACTCAGATAGGCGGCAACGGACCGCCCTATTTCCCTATGGCCAGAGCGATCGTCGGCGGGTTAACATTCTCAACGATGATAACCCTTCTGGTCCTGCCGACGATATATGCCATTCTCGACGATCTGAGAAACTGGTCCAGAAGAATCATCGCTAACGCAAAGGGCACGCAGCCAGCGGCGCCCGCTGAACCTGAACGGAGGCTATCGATATGAAGAAGCTCCTGACGACAGGGCTGATCCTGGTCCTCGCCGCGACTGTATCCGCGCCATCATTCGCCGACGCGCGCGGCAGGATACACGGCAGAGTAATCACATCTGAAGGCGAAAGGTACGATGGCCTGATCAGGTGGGACAAGAACGAGGTTTCGTGGGTCGATATGATCGACTGCACGAAGGAACTCGAACTCTCCAAGCGCCGGTACAAAGACAATGAGAAGGTAAAGTCGATCCGTATTTTCGGTATACGTGTCGGCAACGTGAAGACAAAGGGTTCCTACAATATGTCAGCTCAGTGCGCCGTGGCGTTCGGCCACCTCGAAGCTATCGAAGTCATAGAAGATGACACTGCTCTGCTCATATTCAAGTCCGGCGAAGAGATGGAAGTCAAGGCCGGCTCGACCGACATCGGCGACAATATCCGCGGTATAATCGTGGAGGATCCCGATGAGGGCGAGATAGAGTTCGAATGGGACGAAATCGACCGTGTCGAATTCAGCCAGGGCGGCTACGAGGTCTATTCAGACTATGGAGACAGGCTGTACGGAACGCTTACCACAAGAAAAGACGATACATTTACCGGTTGGGTCGTCTGGGACGCTGACGAGGTCCTGGAAGAGGACGTGCTGGACGGCGAGCAGCGCGGACGCGACCGCGAGATCGAGTTCGGAAAGATCAGGTCGATCGAACGCCGCAGTTCGAGCAGCGCGCGTGTCACCCTCAAGAACGGCGACGAGATCACGCTGAAAGGCACTAACGACGTGGACAGCTCGAACAGAGGGATCTCCATCTTTGTCGAGGACTTCGGCGTCGTAAAGGTCGACTGGGACGAATTCGACCGCATCGATTTCGAGGAAGCAGCCGCCCCGGTAGAGTACAGCCGTTTCGACGGAGGAAAGCTTCTCAGGGGCACCGTCCATACCGATTCAGGCGAATCGTACACGGGAAATATCAGGTGGGATGACGATGAGGAATACACCTGGGAAGTCATGGATACCGAGTTCAGGGGCGTCGAGATGGATATCGAACTGGGTAACATCAGCTCGATCCGGCGCAAGGGATGCTGCTCTTCAATCATCACCCTCTGGGACGGCCACGAATTCAAGGTCAAGGGATCGAACGACGTCGACGATGAAAACAAGGGGATATTTGTGATCCTCGACTCTGGCGAGGAGATCGAGATCGACTGGGACGATTTCGACTACGTCGAATTCAAATAGCACTATATCTATTCTCGATCACATTCAGCGCGCGGGGAGTTGGCCCCGCGCGCTTTTGTCATTACTCTTGACACAACCCCGTCCTTTCGATGAAACTCCCCGCAGGTATCCAGTTGAATGCTGTCTTTATTCTGATGGAAGGTGGATGAAAGATGAGCAGAGCACGATGTCTTACGGTGATCGGCTTGATAATTGTCATGGCCTCGATGAGCGTTCCTGTCGCGGCACAGGACAACACACCTCCTGCTCCGACTACCAAGAATCTGATAACTACCAATCCTTTCCTCATTCTGTTCAGCTGGTGGAACATAGAATATGAACGTAAGATAGCACCGAACAGCACGCTCGGGATCGCGGCATCATACACTTCGTATGAAGATGATGAAGAGGATATGGATGCTGCAAAATCGAAATATCTCAGCGGATACCTGATTTACAGATTTTACCCGTCGGGCAAGGCGCCTTCCGGATTCTATTTCGGGGGCAGGCTCGGCGTGACCTCTGTCGAGTTCGAATATTATGACGACGAGCCCACCGAGAAAGGCACCGCTTTCGGTTTTGGTCTCGACGTCGGTTACACGTGGCTGCTCGGCGACAACCAGAACTTCGCCATAAGTGTCGGAGCTGGCGCGACGAGACTGTTCGGTGGGGATCTCGAGGACGATCAGGCCGGATTCCTTCCGATCATCAGGCTTGTCAATGTCGGGGTAGCGTTCTAGAGACGATCTGAATGATACCAGGGAAAATCCTCGAAAGCTCCTCGGTCAGGGAGCTCTACCGGCTTATGCTGGAGAACCGCCTGTCGAGGAAGATCCTTGTCGATATCGTAAACCGGCGTATTTACCAGAAACTTGTCGTGGAGAACGAGGATGGACGGCCGCGAGGCGTGCAGGAGCTCAAGCACGCCTACATGATGGCCCTCTTCCATGGTTTCCACAGGGCTATGACAAGCGGACATGTATCAAGGAATGTCCTCGACAGACTTCTTGGATCGGTCCTTGAGAATATAGTCGTTAATGAAAGACGTGAAGGGCCATCTACGGAACACAATCCCCTCGTGCTCGTCGTAAGCCCGACCGGGACATGCAACCTGAAATGTGAGGGGTGCTACGCGGCAAGCGACCCGACAAAACACGCGAGTCTCTCGTGGGAGATATTCGACAGGATCGTCACCGAGAAAAGAGAGCTGTGGGACTCCTACCTGACGATCGTCTCGGGCGGGGAGCCGTTTCTCTGGCGTGACGGCGAGCGAGGCATCCTGGACCTCGCTGAAAAACACCCGACCGAGTACTTCATGACTTACACGAATGGCACGCTGATCGACGACGATACGGCGAAGCGGATGGGAGAACTCGGGAACATCACCCCCGCGCTGTCTCTGGAAGGGTATGAAAAGGAAACGGACGCGCGCAGGGGGAATGGTGTTTTCAGGAAGATCCTCGACACATTCGAGAGGCTGCGCAGGCACGGCGTCCCGTTCGGGATATCGATCACTCCGACCAACCGGAACTGGGATCTGCTCACGAGCGATGAATTCCTCGATTTCTGCGTCGAAGAGCAGGGAGCGGTCTACATCTGGTGCTTCCAGTACATGCCTATCGGACGCGACCCCGACCTCGACCTTATGATAACCCCGGAGAACCGCCTCGAAATGCTCAAGAGAACCCGGCGCATAGTCTTTGACAAGAAGATCCTCTTTGCCGATTTCTGGAACAGCGGAATAGCCAGCTACGGATGCATCAGCGCGGGCCGCCCTGGAGGTCAGTTCTACATAGACTGGAACGGCGACGTCACGCCGTGCGTCTTCGTTCCCTACGCGGCCGACAATATCTACGACGTATACGAGCGGGGAGATGACCTCTCGTCACTGCTCAAGACCCCGTTTTTTCAAAAGATCCACGACTGGCAGTACGAATACGGATTCGGACGGCCCGCAGAAGAGGTCGGGAACTGGCTCTGCCCCTGCCCTATCCGGGATCATTTCGACCAACTGCGCACCGCTGTTGTCGAGACCGGCGCCAGGCCGATCAACGAGGCTGCGGCCGAGGCCCTGGAAGACCCCGGCTATCATCGTGTGATGGAAGAATATGCTGACGGATACCGGAAACTCAGCGATCCCGTTTGGCAGAACGAGTTCGCGGAGAAATGATCATTCTAGCCGGCCCGGCTCGGGACGCACGCCTGACGCAACCCATCCTCTCAACAGATCGAATGCCTTCCCGGTCATGGCCGGTGTGAACCTGCAGTGCCCGTCCGCTTCCGCGTACATCTGCACAAAGTATTTCCCGTCATCAATAAGGCAGGACGCCGTATTGTAGAATCCGGGAACGCATGGAGGTACGCCTGCGTCATATGTCGTATGAACGGCGAGGACCGGCATGCCCGGCCTGCCGCTGGGAGTGTAGTTGCGCCTCAGGTAATCCAGGGCCGATGGATCGGCCGCATATCTCGAAACGACGGCGTTAAGGTCGACTGATCCGATATAATCAGAGTAGATCGTGTTTCGGTTGTCAATCGGATTGCCGCCCGCCCTGTCCGCCAGCTCCTTGTACAACATGTGGTCCATGGCGATTATCGCCGCCAGTTCCTCCCGCCTTACACCCCTGTTCGCGGCATAAGTATCCGCGAGCAAAGAATCAGAAGCGAGGGCCTGCTCCACGACCGCTCCACTGAGCGCTGCCACCTCGATAACAGGCTTGTAATCAGCGGGGATGTGATCTCCGAAAAGCGCCTCGAATGTGATCAGCATATCGAAAACGTGGTCCCTGAAGAAAAGAAGCGCCGGAGCCAGCGGCCCGCACATCGGAAGCGCCCCGTCGTATGAATCGGAGAAAGTCTCGACCGTAGCGAGCGTGATGAGCCCTCCCATCGAATGTCCGGTCACAAATGTCGAATCAGGTTTCCCGTGGACCTCTGAAAAATGGACCCTCAGCTCTTCGGTCTCGGCTATCGCCTCCTCAAGCGCCCACCCCTGCCTGGAATATCCCGATTCAGCGAGAGCGAATCCACGCTCAAGAAAGACACCGGCGAGAACATCCGCCAGCGGCCTCCACATCCCTCCCCTCGGCTTGTATCCGTGCGCATACATGACAAGGTTGCCGTTCCAGTCGGCGGGGATACGGATCCGGTACGGCGCCGCTCCTATTTCCCCGGACTGATCTATCGCCTCTCCCCCCTGTACGGAAAAGAATGGCAGAGCAATAATGACAATGAGTATGAAGATGATTCCCGCGAAACGGTTCATCCTGCCCCTCCTCGATCGCTGAATGATACTTATCCCGAAAGACTGTTATATTAATAGTACGATACCTGACCGGTCCGGTTTCAGTCTATTGACAGTTCGGCCCGCCTGCAATATCATCTCGTCAGACGAAATATCCGGGGAGCCCCTCGGCTGACGAAACCGGGGCTGAGAACCTGGAGGAGATCCAGGGACCCGTCGAACCTGATCAGGCCAGCACCTGCGGAGGGAGCAAATATGGACCAGGAAAAACTGCCCGAACTCGGCAAGATCCACCCACAGTTCTTCGATCGCGTGATCTACCCCCGGCTTGGCGTCACGGACGACAGTATCATCATCGGTCCTCGCCACGGCGTCGATTACGGAGTGATACGTGTCGGCGGCCAGGCGATCGCGATGTCGACCGACCCGTTCTTTATCGTCCCGTCACTGGGTTTCGCGAGAGCCGCCTGGTTCGGCTTTCATATCATCTTCTGCGACGTGGCGGTATCGGGTCTTCCTCCGAAACATCTCGCTATCGATCTCAATCTGCCGCCGGAGATGACCGAGGAGCAGATGGAAGAGATGTGGAACACTGTCCACGAGGAGTCGGTCAGGTACGGTGTAAGTATCGTCACGGGCCATACAGCAAGATACACAGGCTGCAACTACCCCATGGTAGGCGGTGCGACAGCGATCGCTATCGGTGACGAATCAGAGCTGAGGGGACCGCACAGAGCCGTTGTCGGAGACAAGATAATCATCACCAAGGGGCCGGCGATCGAAGCGACCGGTCTGCTCGCGGCGCTTTTCCCTGACAGGTTCATATCAGCCGGCGGCGAGGATTTTCAGAAGGAGGCCGCAGGAGTCTTCGACCAGATGTCGGTCCTCGACGAATGCGCCATAGCCAGGACGTTCCCAGGTGTTCATGTCATGCACGACGCAACCGAGTGCGGCATACTGGGCGGACTCTTCGAGATGGCCAGGGCCGGATCCTACGGACTGCGTATCGAGCGGGACCTCATTCCTGTTCTGCCTGTGATACAGAAAACTGCGGATCTCTTCGATTTCGATATGTACAGCGCCATCAGCGAAGGCACGCTGCTCGCGGTCGTCGCGTCAGATCAGGCGGATGAACTGGTAACCGCGCTGGGTGAAAACGGGATACCCGGAGCGGTGTGCGGAGAGGTCGTCCCTGAGAAAAACGGACTCACACTCGTTCACGGCGGCGAGGAGTCGGTGCTGGTACATCCGGTTACGGATCCATACTGGACCCTGGCGGCCGAGTTCTCAGCCTAGAATACGAATCGAACTATCGCGCCGAACGTAATCGAGTCGAGGTCCTTCTGGTCTACATCCTCGAAGACCTGCGTGCTCTGAAAGAAGTACGCCGCGAACAGGTCGAGATTGAGCCCCGCGACCGTGAGATCGGCCCCCGCCCGCAGGCCGTAGAACGGATTGTCGAGCCAGGCACCGTCGATGTAGCTCCCCCCGATACCTCCCGCGCCATAGATCAGGCCACCGACGATGAGCCATACCTGCGGCTGGGACAATGTTTTATCAGAACCGCCGTAATCGGGGATCCATTCGAGATCGGCCTCGATCTTGATCAGGGTCATCTTGTACCGATAGGAGATCATCCACCCGAGAGAACTTGAATCCCATTCGGGAACATCTTTGATATCCCCCAGGGTCTCGAGGTAATGGATCCCGCCGCCGAGCTGATGCTCTCCGCTGCGGGCGCCCTCAAAAAGTCCACCTGCTGCCAGCACAACGACCGCCAGCATAAATATCAAGCCAGTCCGTCCTGCCATTATCCCAACCTCCTGGATCCAACCAGACACAACGTTGTGCTCAAGCCTTCTGTATGATGACCAGCAGAGCACCTTCGGTATTGCTCGTCTTCACTATCGTCAATTGAAGCGGGACCCTCGATTCGCTCTTTGTCCTGAAATCGGCGGTATATGCCGCCGGGAGAGTTGGATCCCCGTGACTCCTTCTCCTTATGAAATCCGTGACCATCTCGATCGATTCCTCATGCAGGATACCAATGATCGGCAGCCCCTTGCACTTTTCCTGCTCGATCTCGAACATCTCTGAAAAGAGCCTGTTGGCCATCATGATGTTCTTGCCCTTGTAAAACACCGCGGCCTCGCCGCAATCATCGAGAGCATCGAGAAGCTTTTCCATGCTTGTCATGACCCTTCTCCCGTCTAATGAATCCTGATGTCGATGACATCTAACTGAACAAATTGACCGTTGAATGGATCAGGATAAGGAGCTATGCCTGTGACTACGATCGGCTCTTCATCTCCATCCATGTTTATCGTACCGTAATTATCTCCGCCTGAATCGGCGATCAGCGTGAGGACCGCGCCGTCATCAACAATTATCGTCTTCTGTATATCAAGCAGATAACACTCGTCGTAGCCGGAGGTGCCTGAATTCAGATGGTAGGTCTTGTCAGGAGATGAGACATGGAGCCTGAATATGTTGAACGTGCCTCCATCCGGTACGCCTCCCTCTATCCACATCCCGTCACCATTAACATAGTCGCTGTAGGTCTTCTGTTCGACCACACCGCGCACCCTGATCGTCACATCGTACGTCGTCCCTTCCTCTCCATCGACTGCCGTGGATTCCTCATCTACATCCGGCACATAACAGTTCACGTAGGCGGAACCGGCCCCCAGGCACTCGAGCTCGACGCGAAGATCGTGGATGTCGGCGAGAGGCTCCTCAGCAGTTACAGGTTCATCCGAGCCGCAACCGGCCACAGCCAGAATGACCATCAGAATAATTATATCGGAAAGTCTTCGCATCACTTTCTCCTCTGGAATCATCAGATTCAGCGTAGCAGTCAAGCCCGGAACTCTACAAGGTATATAAGATGATGGTCAATATCGTTCCCCCTGGCAACCGTAATAACGCACGGTTGCTTATGAGCAGAACCTCCTATTGATATTTTGCGGATATTCTGCTAGAATATCCGCGTATTATTCTTGGTGGATCCAATTCCCTGGATATCGGGCTCTTCATTTGAGGAGCCCTTATTGTATCAGGGATCAATGGCGTGCTACGCTCCATCCCAGACCCATCCATCCCGCTCCCAGTATCGCATTTCCCCCTGCAGCACCCCAGGGTCCAATAAGCGCGGGAAGCAACAACACAGCGATATAACCGGCGATAACGGACAGGGCAGCCCAGCGAGGCAGTATTCCGGCCCGCAAGGTCACACCCGCAAAGACGATCCACCCGAGCACCGTCAATCCCAGAGCGATTATCGCTCCAGAATCGAACAGGGCGGAATCCTCCAGTGCCTCCAGTGCTTCCGGAACCGTCTTCGCAATCTCATGCACGGCGAATACATAAGTCCACTCATTCGCGAACAGAGCTGTCATCCCGATGAAGGTCACAAGAAACGAGATGAACCCGAATACACCGATCTTTTCAGCCTGCCGCGCATAAAGCCCGGTGCAGCCTATCAGAACGAGCAGCGCCGCGATACCGGCCAGGACCAGCCTCATAAAAAACAGGAATGACCCGGCCGTTGCCGCGAATGATGCCCCGAGATCGAGTTGCGGAGTCAGAAAAATATTTATCAGGGCGGTCAGGAGCCCGCCCAGAATAAGGGCCGCTCCGGTTGACGTGTAATAACCCTCGGGAAGGCGCATGGTCAACCCCCGAATACTTTCCGCAGAAGTTCTGTCGTGCGCGCCGCCGGATCTTCCCTTATCTTCTTTTCTTCCTGAGCCAGGACCGTGAAAAGACCCTCGAGCGCCTGGTCTGTCACATATTCATCGAGATCGACGAGGCCGGGAGCTCCAGTAAAGGAAAGATCGTTGTAAGCATCAGCTACCTTGCTGTACATCCGCGAAAGTCCGATCTCTTCGATCTTTTCTTCGATTATGGGGTGAAAACGGGCCCTCAGGTCGGCGCCGGTCTGTCTGCGGAAATACTCGGTGGCAGCTGTATCTTCACCATTGAGGATTCCGAAGGCATCAGTAACGGTCATGCTGTTGATCGCCTTCCAGAAGACATCCCGGGCTTCGGCAGCTGCCAGCTCAGCGGCCCGGTTCATGCCGACTTCGAGTTCGTCAACGTACGCGCCCAGCCCGACAGTCCGCAAGGTCGAAGCGACAGATCCCATCTGTTCGGGTAGAGCGATCCGGATCATTTCATTGCCGAGATACCCATCTACCTGCGAGGTAGAGATCACCGTGTTCTGAGTGCCGACACGCAGAGCCTCCCTGATACCATCTATGACAACTGATTCGTCGAGCTCTCCATCTCCGGAGCCCGTATTGAGGATGTCCCCCGCGCTCTCCGAAAGCGCAGCACAGCCGGAAAACGCGAAAATCAGGGCGCCAGACAACAGCAGTCCGGCAAATATCTTCGATATCATCGATGCCTTTCCCCGGCAGGAATCCTCACCCGCCGAGCTTGCTCTTGAGCCATCCCTTGACTCCCGAGCTTGAGATCTCTGAAGCCACTTTTTTACTCACGGCATCCATGACGATCCTCGTTATCTCATCGGGAGTCGCCCCATCGGTGCCGCCGATATCGTCGAGCTGGAACTCGGGAAGGATGACAGTGCGCTTTTCAAGGCCCATGGCCGACGCATCTACTTCGATACTGCCCTCAGCGAATACGAACTTCTTGATCCGTATTTTTTTACTCTTCCCTTCCGAATCACCGCCGCCGCCGGAGTTTCCGCTGACAGATGCCTCAATGTTCTTCCTGAGCTCATCTATGTTGCTCGCTCCGGTTGCCTTTACCTCCACATTGACGACGGGGGCAAGGATCCGGATCTCATCGATAACGATGGGTTCTCCCCTGAGACTCTGTACATCGATATCGAGCGTGATATCCGCGAGAGAAAAAGCCTCACGCATATCGAATCCATCGGGGCTCTCCACGCTCAACCCCTTTATCGATCCGCGGCCTTCCTTCAGCGATATATCGACTCCCGAAACAGCGACATTCGTCTGTGTCACCTTGCTCCCGTGCTTCTCGATAGCCTTCGCTACTACGGAATTCAGGTTGGCCAGCAGAACAAACAGCCCGCCTGCTATCAGTACTACGATGACCGCGACTACTATGAACACTTTCTTCACTTTGTTCTCCTTATACAGTTTAAAAGCAGGTGTTTGCCGCACAGTATCTTCAGTCTTCTGGCAATTCGATGGTCTCATGTTCCTGGATTGCGGTCAATGCATCTGCCAGGACTTTCATGACAAGTCTGTCCTTTTCCCTTCCAGCCGCTGCCTTACTGGCAATGATCCGTTCGAGTTTCAGAGCTAGAACTTTAAAGCGGCCTAAAGGTATTTTGATCGTGTTTTTCTTTTCCTCGTCGAACCCATCGAGCCCATCCATGTTTAGCACTATATCAAAGAGTTCGACGCCTTCGCCCGCAAACATTGGTGGATTCCCCAGAACCGGTGGTACGTAGATAGCATTAACATTATTCAGAGCCTTCACCAGGCCGGGATCAGGCACTTTCCGGAACCACAGATCGATGTCCTGCGTCACTACAGGTACTCCCTGCAATGCGGCGGCGGAAAGCCCGACCAGCATGAAATCGACCTTCTGTCGGACAAGCTCCTGGAGAAATTCTATCTCCCGGTCACCGAAGATCAACGTATCGACCACGCCTCAACGCCCTCCTTAACCGATCCACCGGTTTTTCGTTCAGCAGAAGAAGAGTATGCCTGACATTGTCCCGATCGACCTCTTCATGTTGCCTCACGATCCGGTCCGTTTCCCGGGCAAGGGATCTCATCCGCTGGCCCATTGTAGCTGTATCATCCAGAAATGCAGAAACTGAAACCCCGAGATGTTCAGCGATATTGATAAGGGATCGAGGCACCACGTATTCTTTTCGCGCCAGCGAATAGAATGCGTTACGGCTGACGCCGGCTTCACGTAGCATCTCACCGATCCCTTCGCTTCGCTGCCTGCACAGACAGTCAATCTTATCCAGGGACAACTTCATGCTCATAATGTACCATTATTTGGTACTTTTGTCAACATTGAGGCGGCCTGACACAGCCGCGACCGTACTCACCAGCCTGCACATCAGTTCGCGGCCGTTTGTCGCGTCGTGGTTCAGGATACTCCCGCTGACCGTAAGGTCCAGCGATGGCACGTGAAAGGCGAAGGTGTTCCAGAATCCCTGGTGGCCGAATGCCTCGAACCCGTCGCATTCGAGGACCATAAGGCCGAGACGGTATGGCCCTGTCCCCCGGGTGGTCATCGCCTCGAGCGTGGATTCATCGGCAAGGACCTCTCCCTTGAGCAGCTTTCGCATAAAGAGGCCCAGTTCGCGGGAATCGGTGACGATGCCTCCTCCTCCGTAAAGATCGAAGGAAGCGTTCCAGGATGTGACATCGACCTCACCGAAGTATTGATGCGCGCGCGGGCCCGCCTCAACAGGAGGCTCTTCCATATACTCCCAGTAAGTGACCGTGAGACCCAGTCCTTCGAAATCGACCAGGCCGCGCACGGAAGGCCCCAGTGGTTTTCCCGTGATACGCGTGACGACAGTGCCGAGGATGACGTACCCCGCGTCGGAGTAGACATACTTCTCGCCTGGTTCTCCAACAGGTTCGCGCCACTCCACGAGGCAGCGGATCTGTTCCTCAGGGGTCCATGTGTGCTGGTTGTCTTCAAATAGCCGGACAACGAAAAGAGAGTCGTTCGTGTGGTCTCCCAGGCCGGCAGTGTGGCTGAGGACCTGGGCGACCGTCATGATATCCGTGTCATAGCCGTCACCGCGCAGCAAGGCGTTCACTTCCGGAGCCAGATGTTCGCTCATAGCATCATCCATGCAGAGTCGCTCCATCTCCACGAGCCGCAGAACAGAAGCTGCCACATATGTCTTGGTGTTGCTGGCAATTCGGAATGTATGGGCCGTTGTCATCGGCGTGCTGTCACTCTTCGCCGCGCTACCCGCCGCACCGGACCAGTCCAGCCCCAGATCAGGACAGATCACGCAGGCAGACAGACCTGGTGCGATGATGTTTTCAGACAGGAATTCCTCAAGGACACCCTGGAGCTCGTTCTCCAGGGGCGGATTACCGGCCGGGGCCGTCTCGGCGACGAGATGCAGAACGATAATAAGGACCGTCGAGGCCACTGCCGCGATTATCCAGTGGGTAACATTCGAATACCATTTCTTCTTCTTGATTCCCATCACTCCTTCGGCGGCGGTCACGATCAGTGGGAGCTGGTATCCGGCATACACCGATATTATCGGAATCGGAGCTTTGACAAAAGACCTTAAACCGGGGCTGTCTGCCTGGACGGCCACTTTTGACAATTTTACCACATTAATACTATCAGGATAGCGCATGCGCTGGCGCCAGCCGGCATCTTGACATCCAGCTCACCATATGATAACATTCATTAGTAGATAGTAGGTTCAGGCTACTTCAGGGATATCACCTATCAATATGTAACCCATCAAGCTCCGCCATGCTTTTCGAGTTTCGGCTCGTAGAGCGCTGAAGGCTAGGTGGGTTTAATTTCGTTGTGCGCGAAGTATATAGGCGCCCGCAGGCAGTTATATACCTCGCAGCAGGGGATCTCTGGAATTAGAACTGTATTGAGGTCGATTCATGGAAACCACACCTGAACTTTCTATTGTCATACCAGTCTACAACAGTTGCGGCGCGGTCCGTACGGTCGTCGAACACATCCACGAGGTCTTCGCGGGCATCGATTTCGAGATCGTGCTCGTAAACGATGGCTCTGTCGACGACAGCGAAGAAGACTGCCAGGCCCTTTACGAGTCACACCCCGATACGATCACATTTCTCAACCTGTCGCGCAATTTCGGAGAGCACAACGCTGTCATGGCTGGTCTAGGCCAGGCTTCAGGCGCCTACATCGCGACACTTGACGACGACGGACAGACTCCCGCCGAAGAACTGCTTAAAATGTACGAAGAGATCAGGGAGAAGGATTTCGATGTCGTGTTCGGGCGATACCGGATAAAACATCACAGCAGGTGGCGCAACCTTGGGAGTCAGCTCAACCATCACGTTGCCAACTTGTTGCTCAAGAAACCGCGCGACCTCTACTTGTCGAGTTTCAAGATCATGAACCGCTTTGTCGTGGACGAGATAACGGGGTACCACGGCCCGTTTCCATATATTGACGGATTGATAGTGCGATCGACTCGAAACCTGGGCCAGATAGATGTCGAGCACAGGCCGAGGGAAACATCGCAATCCAGTTACACGGTATCGAAGCTGTTCTTCCTGTGGCTGAACTCATTCCTTGGCTTTTCCATCGCGCCGTTGCGCATTGCCACTCTGATGGGCCTTCTGGCCTCGGGCTTGAGTATTCTTGCGTTCATCGCCATCGCTATCGACAAGCTGTACATAACGCCTGATGTGACACTCGGAATACCGACTGTCCTCACTACAATCGTATTCTTCGCCGGGCTGCAGCTTCTGCTCCTGGGCGTCATCGGCGAATATCTGGGCCGTCTCTGTCTCGATAATTCAAAGAATCCCCAGTATGTAATACGCTACATAAGAAAGAGAAAAAAACAGTCACAATGGAAATCTACAAAGATAAACGCGTACTGATTACCGGCGGCATTGGCTTCATCGGCAGCAACCTCGCCCTGCGCCTCGTTGAACTTGGAGCGCAGGTAACGCTGGTAGACTCGATGCTGCCCGCTTACGGCGCGACGCTCCTTAACATCGAGCCGATAAAGGACAAGGTGCACGTCAATTTCTCAGACGTCAGGGACTCTGCCAGCTTGAGTTACATAGTTCAGGGGCAGGACGTGATCTTCAGCCTTGCCGGCCAGATCAGCCATATCGACAGCATGTGCGATCCATTGACCGACATGGAGATCAATTGCCGTAGTCAGCTGTCGCTGCTGGAATGCT
Source organism: Candidatus Krumholzibacteriia bacterium (assembly GCA_963836185.1). Lineage (GTDB taxonomy): Bacteria > Krumholzibacteriota > Krumholzibacteriia > Krumholzibacteriales > Krumholzibacteriaceae > JAUWCL01. Next base: position 126,270 of record CAWIIQ010000001.1, on the reverse strand, counting down.
GCCGTCTCAAGAACCCGGAGGTGGCGATCGTCTTTGCCAGCACACGCCAGGTGTATGGCCAGCCGCGTGTCCTGCCGGTAAGTGAGGAACATCCACTTATCCCTGTGGACGTCAACGGAATCAACAACCTCGCAGCAGAGATGTATTACTCCCTCTACCACAAGGTCTACGGCATGAGTACCGTCAGTCTCCGCCTGACCAACACCTATGGGCCCCGTATGGACCTGAAGAGCGATACCAAGGGATTCGTCGGTATCTTTGTCCGCAAGGCGTTAAGGGGTGAGACCATCGAGATCTATGGGACGGGCAATCAGCTTCGGGATTTCAACTATGTTGACGATGTGGTAGATGCCCTCATCCTTGCCGGCTCCACCAGGGAGACCGCCGGCAAGGCGTTGAATATCGGCCACCCCGAGCCGAAGAGTCTTCTCGAGTTCGTGGAGATACTGCGGAAATTCACCGAGTTCACTTACGAGATGGTACCATTCCCGCCGGAGATCGGCATCATCGACATCGGCGATTATTACAGCGATTTCCATAAGTTTCATGAATTGACAGGTTGGAACCCCAGGATCGACCTGGCCGCCGGACTTGAGAAAACCGTAAAGTATTACCAGGAGATCGGTTATCCCGCCGCATAGCCCCATGATAAACTTCTTCGACTACCTTCCGGGATATCTTCAGATCAAGGATGAGATCGAGATAGCGATTCGAAGAGTACTTGCTTCGGGCCAGCTGATCCTCGGTCCCGAGGTATCTGCATTCGAGCGGGAGTTCGCCGACTACGCGGGGGTGAATGGAGCAGTCGGCGTGGGCTCAGGCACCGACGCGTTGATACTTGCCCTGCGGGCTCTTGGAATCGGCCCCGGCGACGAGGTGATCACGACGGCAAACTGCGGAGTGCCTCCAGTCGCCGCGGTCAGGGCTGTCGGGGCAGTACCGCGGTTCGTCGATATTGATCCCGCGACCCTGCTTATGGACGGCGCTCAACTGGAGACGGCACTGACGGATCGCACACGCTGCATTCTCCCGGTACACCTTTACGGACAGCCTGCTGCTCTGGACCCTGTTCTCGAATTCGCCGCCGCAAACAGGCTGAAGGTCATCGAAGACTGTGCCCAGGCACATGGAAGTCTGTACAAAGGCAGGCATGTGGGGAGTTTTGGCGACATAGGCTGTTTCTCCTTCTATCCGACAAAGAACCTCGGCGCCTTTGGTGACGGGGGGCTTTGCGTGACGAACGATCCCTCCCTGGAGGAACATCTGCGAGTGCTGAGGTTTTACGGATTCAGGAACGACCGGCACGCGCATTGTGAGGGATTCAACAGCCGGCTTGACGAGCTTCAGGCCGCGATTCTCCGCGTGAAGCTGCGGCACCTGTCAGGTGCGATAGAGGCCCGCCGCGAGATTGCTCGTACATACACGAACGCTTTGACCGATTCGAGTTACCGGCCTGTCGCCGAAGTCCCGGATGGAACACACACATACCACCTCTTTGTTGTACAGACACCGGACCGGCAGCGAACAATAGATACACTGGACCGTGCCGGAATCGGGTACGGGATCCACTATCCCGAACCGGTCCATCTCATGGAAGCATACCGGTTTCTCGGTGCCAGAAAGGGAGATCTGCCGGTGACAGAGGCCGCCTGCGATTCTGTGATCTCGCTTCCGCTTTATCCGGGGCTGGAATTGAGTGACACGCGTCGTGTCGCGGACACTCTGCTCGGAATAGCCTGACAAGGATCACTGGATGGAGAATCGAAGTAAACAGTTCCCGATCGCACCCCTGCTGCTTCCCTTCCTGCTCTCGGGGGCGGCGGCGTTGAGCGCCCAGCTGTGCTGACTGCACCAGCTGACGGTGACGCTCGGAAGCTCCGCGGCAGCTCTGAACATCATCCTTATAACGTTTATGGCCGGATTAGCCATCGGGGCACGCCTGGCCGAACGGACCTGCAGGCGTACCTCCCGCTATCTGCTGTTGTACGCTGCTCTTGAGGGCGGGCTGGCACTTTATCTGTTTTTCTCTCCTTACATCATTTCGTCTGCCAGCTCCCTCTTCATAGAGTTCCTGCCGGCCCTCGGATATGAGACTCCCGCGGCCCAGATCGCTCGTCTCGCTGTTACCGGATCGATCCTCCTGCCCCCCCGACGATCGCGATGGGGATGACAGCGCCCGTGCTTATCACAGCGACTGTGCGCCGATTCAGACAGGCTGCTTCCTATACGGGGCTGCTTTACGGCATCAACACTCTCGGAGCGTCCTGGGCGCGATAATCACAGGCATATACAAGTCACGAAATGGCGTGGTTTCGATGAGATCAATAAACGAATACAATTGCTGGGATTCGAGGAATCGGGGAATCTGAATCTCCGCCTACTGGAAGTAGGCCGGCAGGTCACTTCCTGTAAATTCCGGTCCTACGCCAAGCGGCAATGTACACCGATACGGCAACCAGCGCGATCAATCCGCTGTTGATGTAGCTCCCAGCCAGCTGCAGCCATGTAAAAGGACGCTGCATCAGGGGATACATGACCGGCGACGACGCGTTTAAGCTCAACGGCAGACGGTATGGAAGGACAAGGTCATGCAACACCATGTTTGTGAAGCAGGCCACAGTGCAGCCCAGTGCAAGCCAGGCAAGTTTTCTGTCGCGGCCTGCCACAGCCAGAAGTAAAGGCACTGTCATGCTGAGATGGTGCTCATGCAGGTGCGTAGATACAAAGAAAAATGTCGCCACAGTAGCCGCAGAGAAGAGAAAGATCCCCGCGCGATATGCCTGCGCCTCTGCCTCAGCCTCAGCGATCCACTGGCGGCTGTGGACAAGAAGCAAGACAAAGGCTGTGCCGAAGAGTGCGAGACCGATCATTTTCGGTGTCAGCGCCCCGATCACCGGCGCGTTAGCATCATGCCAGTAATATCCGATGAGCCACCATAAATTGTGCGCGTTGCAGGACGTATAAGGCATGATCTCCGCATCCGACAGGACCCTGCAAAAAGTCATGCAAGTCCGTCCCGACAACACAAACGGGAGAAACAGGAGAATCGAGACTGCCGCGCCGGCGAGTGCCGCAGGCATCAATCCACGGAACCGGTGGCGGATCCACGCCACTCCTGCCAGCACAGGTACCAGAGGCGCGGCCACGGGCTTCATCAACACCGCCGCTGCGAGCAGCATGCCCGAAAAAGCGATCCGATTGAAGGCCAGCATCGCCAGCGAAGCCACGGCGAACACGAACATGATGCTGTCCGATTCTCCCCAGTAGCCCGATCCCCAGAGCACGACCGGGTTCCACAAGTAGAGCAAAGCGACGAGTCGCCCCCACCCCGGTCCCGCGCGTGACTCGCCCCATAAGCCCCCGGCGGAAACCAGCCAGAAAAGGAGCATTCCGACCAGAAAATCGAACGGGATGAACATGGCCTTAACCAGGAATGTCAGAAACCTTGAACCGGGAAGCGGATATGAGGGCATTTCGACCTCGGGCAGTTCGGCCCTGAATCCCATGTCCGATCGATAGATCCGCCCATCCCCTGTATAAAACAGGTATTCCCCCCACTCGGCACGCTTGAACTCCGCCGTCCTCAGTTCGGGCTGACTCCAGATATAGAGCTTGCCGGCGGGGTAAAGGAAATAGAGCACAAGCGGAGGATAATCTATGTCTGTATTGTCATAGGCCGCCGGCAACCCGTAGAGGGCGGAACCGATAGCCCAGTTCTTGAATGAGTGTACGTCGGGAATGTAGCCGGGCAATGTTGCCAGGAAAACACGAAAAAGCGTGCATATCCCCAACAGGCTCCAGAAGACGGGCCGGGATACCGGACGGAAGATTGTCTGCATACCGAACTTCACTCTGTTCCATGCTGCGTATCTACGCCGTCTTTTTGAGCGACGCAGAATACTGACAGCCCGAATGGAAAACTGATACGAGATAACAGCTTGTTTTCAAAAAATAATACCGTGCTTAAGAGCCTGTTGAAAAACTCCGGGACCGTTTTCAGGTCCGATCTCTCAGCTTCTGATCCCCGCCTCGGTCTCTTGTCAATAACCCTCTTTATAGCGATAGCGGGGAAAAGAAACATATTGCGATAAGTCATCTTCGTTACTCTGAATCCCGCCTTCTCCAATTCCTCCCTCAGCCCTCCTGTCGTGCACCGGCGCCTGGTACCGACGGCCCGGTCATGCCTGCTCGTGAGCCATTGGTAGGCCGGCAGATTCATAACCAGCATCCCTCCCGGCTTAAGAACTCGATAGATCTCTGCTAACGCTCTGCCGCGTCCCTCCCGCTCAAGACAGGTCAGCGTATCCAGGGACACAACGACATCGAAGCACTGTTTGTTGAAAGGGATCTCGCAGATGGTCGCCTGCAGGACCTGGTCACAGTTACGTGTCTTGCAGAAAGAAATAGCTTCGGCAGAGACATCGAACCCGCAAGCCTTCATATTATCACACCGGGACAGGACACCTCCCGTGCCGCACCCCGCATCGAGCAGGAAAAAGTCGTTTTTCGCCTGCCGCAGATCGTCGAGTATGGAGAAGACAATATCCCGCAGCCCTACATACCACCAATGATGGTCTTCAATGCCATACATGGTCGCGTATTCTCTCTGCTCCATACCTGACTGCCGCTCCATGGTCTTTAATCGTCTAAGCTATGTCTTGTATATCGGCCGCTTATGTTGTCATTATCGCAGTTCCCTTGATACTATTATACCATAGATCGGACGCTGTCCAATATCATGTGATTAACGATGAGTCCAATGATATAGCCGATTAATCGCTGCCGAAGAGTGACTTGAGCCGTCCCCAGCTCGTAGCCTCCGTTGAAAGAAGCGTCTCGTTGAAATAGAGTTTGTTCCCGCCTGAGCCTTCCAGCATACCGAGTAACAGATCGAAGTCATCGTCTCCATCCACATCGCCCGAAGAGATGGCGAGAGCATTCAGCACATCCAGGCTCTGGCCGGAATGGCTGAAAGTGCCCGCTCCATCGTTGATCCAGACAGGGTTCCCGTTCGCCATATGGGTCGTTACCGCATCGACGGTACCGTTGCGATCAAGATCGACGAGACAGATCCTCTGGCTGCCGAGCCCCAGCAACTGGCCCGAATCACTGAACAGCCCGGATCCATCGTTCAGGTAGATCCTGCTGCTGTTATTCGAGTTTACGACAAACGCGTCAAGGTCGTCGTCACCATCGAGGTCGGCGAGAGCGGCCTGTCCATAGCCATCGCCCGGCCCCAGGCTCTGGCCGCTGTCAACGAATGTCCCTTCCCCGTCATTCAACCATATCCGGTCGGCCGCGGATGCAACAGCGAGATAAATATCGAGGTCGTTGTCAGAATCCAGGTCTCCGAACGCCATAGCTCCTGAACTATTATTGCCCAGCCTCTGTCCCTGGTCAGAAAAATTCCCTGCCCCATCGTTGATCCAGACTCTGTTCGGATGCTCATACAAAGCAACCAGTGCATCCAGGTCGTTGTCCCCGTCGATATCTCCCAATATGACAAAGTTTCCATAGTCACCCGCAACGCCGAGACTCTGGCCACTATCTGAGAAAAGTCCGGACCCGTCGTTCAGGTACACCCTGTCGGAAGAGCTGTTAAACACCACGAAGGCATCAAGATCGTTATCACCGTCCAGATCGCCCAGGGCGACGCCGTGTCCCGACGAGCCGCCAAGATTCTGGCCGCTGTCCGTAAATATGCCGGCACCGTCGTTGAGCCAGACTATATTCGACTGGATATAGCACGCGAAAAATACGTCAAGGTCGTCATCACCATCCAGATCCCCCAGGGCCATGGAAAAGGTCCGTCCATCGCCAAGACTCTGGCCGCTGTCGACCAGGCTTATGTCAGCCGCGAGAATCTGAACGGAAGTCAAAACACAAACAGAACAACACAATGCGACCAGAGCGATTCGCGCTTTTATTTTAACCATATCCGCCTCCTTGCCTGCAGCCTCTCCACCATGGTCATAATCGTATCATATTCCACTCAGTCCGGCAAATTGTCGACTTGCTAATTCAAGATACATCAATATATTGGAATGATCAAAGGAGGACCTGACAAATGATTCAGAAGTTCATATGGCTGGCAGTCGCCGGAGGATTGGGAACGCTGGCACGCTACGGTCTGGCAGGATTTGTCCACAAGGTAAATGGCGAACCCTCTTTCTGGGGTACGGCGATCGTAAATCTTACAGGGTGCTTTGTAGCCGGAATGATATGGATGTTGTTCGAGAATCGCTGGACCGTCTCGGCAGAAATCCGGACACTGGTGCTTGTGGGCTTCATGGGAGCTTTCACGACATTTTCAGCTCTTATCATGGAGACCAGCGAACTGATGCGCACAGCCGAATGGATGAGAGCCGGGATGAATCTGGCAATCCAGAACGGAGTCGGATTCGTCGCCCTGTTTGCCGGCGCCGCAATCGGGCGGATGTTTTAAGGAGAACCAGATCCATACCTGGCCAGATGGATGGCGATGATAAAGATCGTTGTCATCGCGACAGCGAGAAGCCATAAGTATCTGTTGGTATACCAGGCCTTTTTTTTCATTCCCATAAGCCCGCCGGCCATCGCGACCAGGAGCGGGGGCAGACTTATATATAGATTTTTCATCGGCTCAGGCAGCACTCGCTTGGAAACATATGCCAGAGCGATTATGCTCGCCCCCGAAACCAAAGCCAGCTGGATTAATGGATGCGAGAAAAACTCTTTTATCCAGATCAGAACCTTCATTTACTGCCTTTCACTGATTCATTATGGAATACATGTGCCGCTATCAAGATATTCACCACCAATATAGCATAATGGAACACCCTCCACGTATAGACAACAATGTTACCAGTGGATATAATGCGGCCAGAAGCCCGAATATCCACGTATCCGGACTACTGGAGGAAACCGCGACATGTCGAGAAGAACGAAAACCCTGACCGGCACTCTCCTGCTCCTGCTATCACTGTTTCCCGCAATCAACGCCGCGCATAACACGACGCCCGGGGAGATCACAGATTCGGATAGGAAGATCCTGCTGGCCGAACTCGCCCGCGTCCAGCCCCCAGAACGCCTTCGAGAGCTCTCGGGTTACAATGATCTTCAGCTCGAACTGGGTGGGGGATTTTACGGCCTTATGCCCGAGCAGCTTCCGGATCCGGACAGCATCCCGGTACCAACGGACAGGGCCGGGCTCAATAAAGCAGCTGCCTGCCTGGAGCGTCAGCGCGAATCGAACCTGGCAGCTTTAAAGGAGTTTAATCCAGGATACACCCTGGAATTCAAAGGTGAATCCCCGCACAGATCACTTGAGCGTATCGGACTGACCGATGAAACGATTGGATCCGTCAAAGGCTTGAGTCTCGTGCTGGACTATTCCGCGCTCACGGGATTCTTCGATGCACTGGAGGATGGCGAGATCCTCGAATCAGAGGCCGGCGCCCTTGCAGCACTGCCGAGCAACCAGGCTATGCTCCAGCACCGTAAAAACCTCGGATATGTCCCCGAGCCTCTGCCCGACACCGGATCGCTGGCGAAGATGATCCGCATGGCCGGTTCGCCCGATCCACTGGACCGCCTGTGGATCTGGCTGAATCCCCAGAATGCTTTCGGATATGCCGATCTCGTCCAGAACAAGGATGAATATCTGCGCTTCCTTTCCGAACTGAAAGAGTATGAAGGCGATATAACTGCTGCGGCCCTTGGAAAGATCGGTGGTTACGTTCCCCCGGATATGCAGTCGGAGGTCCATTTTGCATTTACTGTCGGATGGGCCATTCGCGGCTGGGCGACGCCTGACATGGTAGGGCTGAATATCGAGCAGCCCAAGGACGACTGGGATCATATGCTGGGAACATTGATAGAAGAGACGTACCACAGGCTCCAGATCGAGCTTTGCCCCGCAGCCGGAGGCGGGACAGCCACTGACTTTTCGGACCTCACCTCTGTCGATACCGGGGACGAGCGATATGACGCCCTCTATGCGATGATCACATACTCGATGCTTGAGGGTGTCGCGAACCTTGTACGCGGGCCCTTCGCCTCTGACGACCTGCCCGGCAAAGTGGAGCCGGGCTCGGAACTGATGTCGAGGTTCGTCGATGAAGTCATAGAACAGTGGGGCGTGGAGGATGTGGATGCGTTTATCAGTGAGGGCCTGAGGAACAACGGCCCACTTTACGGGCTCGGGTGGAAACTGGCTTCCCTGATAGAGGAGAAGTCCGGGAAACAGGCGGTAGTGAAATATCAGGGAATGGGAGCTGTCCCTTTCTTCCTGGAGGGAGCGAAAATCGCCGAGGATAACGGCGATCCAATACTTGCGAACAAAGTCATCGCAGCTATCACTATTCTATCGGGTAAAATATAGTCATCCTCGTTGCTGGCTTTTCATAAAGTGAACGTCGCTGATTACCGGTCTCCGGTGTGCTGCAGGACCAGATATTGTGGATTGGAATAAACTCTGTTCAAGCATACATAGACGCCTCGGGCCTTCAGATCGTAGACGGCCGACCAGATTGTACCACTCTCGGGAAACCTTTGAGATACACTCTGCAATATCCCCATGGCTTCCCCTCCGTCTATATCACCCGCCACGGACTCAAGGGCATCGTAGGCAGTGCGGTATCTCCAGCAGAGTGCTTTTAGATCCGATACCGATCTATTGTAGACTGGGATATTAGTGAGCACCTGCCACGCCGTGCTGTTCTCTATGACTTGAAATGCACCCTGATCGAACTCCAGGATCGCAGATCTGCCCCACGCGTCAGCTACCAGTAGATGATGAGATATCGTCCCGATCCCGCTATCGAACACGTTGTAACTGTTCGCTATTGTGGCCGCTTCATCAATGTTCCTGGCTCCATCAAGGATTTTTCGAATCAGGTAGGTGACGAAAATGGTCTCTTTGCTCCCATCAGGCGTATACGTGACCGACCTCACATATGCGAGCCCCGCCGCGAGACCGCATTCGTTAATTCCATCCGGCACGAAATAAACCGCTCGTAGTAATCCCAGTTTTTCCTCAAATGTCAGATTGTCAAGATCCGCGGACAGTCCGTATCCAAGATCACTCATGCGTGTGAATGCAAGAGAAGCATATCCTGCGGGAGGATCATAGTTGGTCAACAGGACCTGACAAAATGGATTGTCGAAGTTCCTGCCCAGAAGTGCACTGTCCGGATCTGAAAGGGCCGAGAACAAGGTGCAGAAAGACGGCATCCAGGCTGAGTTGTCGGAACCGCTGCCGGTCCCGCCGATCATCGACTGGTTCATGTCATCCAGGATGTCCGAGTAATCACCGTAGTAGTGCATCGTATACAGGTCGCCGGTCTTTTGTAAGCTGTTTATCGTGCTTAGCGTGTCTACGCCGTCGACGAGAGTTCCAGTTCCCTCGTTGGCCGGAGAGGTGGCATCTTCATGACACCCACCGACCACGACCAGCTGACACAGCAGAAGGCCGGCGATCAGGAGTAATATGACCTTAGTGAGTCTCATATTACAGTATACGAGATGAACGGATCGTCAGTTGCCTTGCACCCTCCAGATTCTTGGCCTGCCTGGAGATCCGGCGCCCGATGACATGAAGCAGGTCTATTATTAACTGCTGTACATGCAAGGGAGGAAATCAATAATCATTCCTGACTGAGATTGAATTGCACAACATTTCGTGCTATAATGGTCCTACAGTTTATACACCATAGGATTAGCTCTAGGAGGCGAAAGATGAGAAAGCTGTTCACTTGCTCAGTGATTTTCATCTGCATTCTTGTGCTCACGCCTGTCCTTGCCAGCCCCAGGGGCCACGGTTGGGGCAGGTTGCGCCAGGATCGGCTGGAGATCGGGCGCGGCATGCTCGAGGTGCAGAACGTGGACTGGACCACGCTGTTGGGCTACTACGCTGACGACATCGAGTACCACGATTCGATCGTCGACGTCTACGGCATCGATATGTTGACGCAGTTCCTCGGGCGGCTGTACGGCAGCTCGCCGGACCTCATCACGACGATCGAAGACGAAACCCTGGTGGGCGACGTGTACTCGGCGACCTGGACGATGGTCGGCAGCTTCAACGGCGTGCCCTACGAAGCCAAGGGGATTTCGATCATCAAGTTCCGTCCCAGGAGCAGGGAGGTCTACTACTGGCGGGACTACTACTCTGAAGGCGACATCATGATCAATATCCCCGGCTTCGATGAAGCGATCCTGGGATTCCGCACATACTACCGGTGCGCCGTCGACCCAACCTTCGACTGCCCTCTCGAGCCGGCCGCGGCCGACGCCCTGCCCGCAATCGAACCTTTGCTCGACTCGCCGGCTTCGGACAACCGCGCGCGGCGGTGTGGTCAGGTTGCGCCAGGAACGTCTCGAGATCGGACGCGCGCTCGTCGAGATCAACGCCTCGAATTGGCAATCGCTGCTGCCGTACTATACCGACGATTACGAGTATCACGATCCGATCGTCGACATCTACGGCTTCGACACGCTGGTGCCCTTTTTCGCGCGACTCTTCGCCAGTTCGCCCAATTTGGTCACCACGGTCGAGGATGAAATGCTGATCGGCGGTGTGTACACAGCGACGTGGACGATGGTCGGCAGCTTCAATGGCGTGCCCTACAGCGCCAAGGGCATGTCGATCCTCAAGTTCCGTGACTGGAGCACACAGACGTACTACTCGCGAGACTACTACAGCGAGTCCGATATCATGGCTACCATCCCCGGGCTCGACCAGGCGGTGGAGGGATTCCGGATCTCCTACAAGTGTGTCGTGGACCCGGCCTTCGACTGTCCCCTCCCGCCGCCCGCAACACTCGAAGCTGACGGGGCCGAGGTGGCCAAGGGCGACGCCGTACAGCCCTTGCCCGCGTTCAGCCTGCAGCAGAACGTCCCGAATCCCTTCAATCCCACCACGACGATCTCCTTCGTGGTACCCGATGGGGGTGCGAACGTATCGCTGCACATCTATGACAGTGCGGGCAGGCTGGTCAGGACCCTGGTCAACGGTCATGAACCTTCCGGCACCAGAGAGGTGAGCTGGTACGGAACGAACGATCAGGGCCAGCCCGTCTCCAGCGGAGTATACTTCTACCAGCTTACGGCACCTTCGTTCTCGGAGACGAAGAAGATGGTGCTGCTCAGATAGTACGTGTCTCTTTTGAGAAAAAGTAATTAAAGGGTGCCCGGCCCCGGAGAGGATCCACTCTTCGGGGCCGGGTCATTCTGTATGCACGGATATCCAGCGTTGTGCTTCATCAGGCTGTCAGGAGTTAATGCACGATAGAATTGGCTCGTCAGGCAGGACGACCTTAGAACCTTTTTGGTGGTAATAGAGAAGTTAGCAACCTGATCTATTTTTTCTTGTATGGAAACTCGCTAATAGTTAATACACATACACGAATTTCATCAACATACGGTTCCCGCATAACATAACTACCCTTATCTGGGTCATACTCTCTCACGAGCCGTATTAAAGAATTAGCACGAAAATATGTGTCCCCGTACAATTCCGGTCGCCGCATCGACCACAATGGCGTCCGCACAAGGATCCCTTGACACAATATCCATCGACGCCGCGGGCTCAACGCTGCACAAAACGACAAGGATAATGCCCGCAGTGATAAGCGAAATATTCAGTCTCATGCCCCCCTGCCTTTGTTCCTTTGCCCAGTGCTCCGAAAAACGGCGAAAGTATAGGGCACGGCCTTATCTATCGTCAACTTCAGGCTCGGACATCAGCTCCCGGTGGCGGCGAGCCTCAGAAATAAATACCGCCCGTGATGAACCAGCCTTCCCAGCCGAAGAAAACATACTTTACCTCTGCGAAGGCAGCCATATTTTCCGTAAGCATGAAGTTAAAGCCGCCGCCGGCGTTTACACCGAATTCGGAGTCGTCGGAATTAAAGGCGAACTGCAGTCCGGCCAGTGGGTAAAAGCGTCCTTTCCCCGATTTGACGACGAAATGATAGTCGGCATCGACCAAAAATGTCGTCCGGTCAGCAAAAGCGATCGAACCCTGTGCGGTGATATGCGAGATATCGCCGCCCAGCTTTATATCCCAGCGGCCCTGAACGCCGAATTCTCCGTCAAAGGAGCCAGCGCCGAGCCCGAAACCTTTGATTTCCGCCGATGCCGATGCAGCCATGACGAGCATGACGACGGTGATTAACAGTATTCTCGCAGCTTTCACGGTAAACCCTTTCGTTAAAGTTCTGAACCATTTCTCCCGATGTATAAAAAACAGTTTAATCCAGCGTATTATAGCGTTAAAACCTCCCTTCTGCTCAGCCCTTGCCGCTCCCCGGTTTGGGCAGGAAGACCTGGACCTGGACCCGTAACTGCCAATCCGGCCCGAAGTCCGGTTTCACGACATTGAAATAGGCACCGACCTGCGTGTTGACGGGAAGCTTCCCGAACATGGCGACCTTGCCGGCTCCCGCCCCGAGCGGGACGATCCATCGCTCGTCCGATTCCGCCTCCCAGTTGACTGTGATGATGGGCGCGCTGTTGACGTACCATCCGCCGCCAAGCTGTCGGACCAGAAAGAGATTGACCAGTCCTTTGTTCACGTCCTGCCGCCCGGACTCGCCCGCCACGGACCATACGTTGTTCGCGAGAACTCCGAATGTCCAGTCTCCGGGCTGATACAGCACGACGACCGAAGGGCCCAGGCTCCATTTCTGTGAACCGCGTTTCTCTCCCCCGGTCGGGATCTCGGCCACCGCGCCGATACCCCACATCAGGCCTTCGGACGGCGGCACATAGAACGCCGTAAACTGAATGTCGCTCAGCCCCCACGTATACAGACCGCTTTCTTCGCCGTATTCGGGGATCCAGACTATCGGCGCAATCGTACGGGTGATGATACGTCCATCCGCGAGCGGGATCACCGGCTGGATGTTGAGGATGTTGCTCGTCCGGCCATACGGGCCGAGACCGAAGTTCGTGTTGTTCTGCAGCGGAAGGCTTATCAGGTCGGCCAGCGGGTTCGCCGCCTGTTTCGACATCTCTTCCACTTCGGTCCCGCCCTGCTGGGCCAGCGCTGGATATGCGATCGCCAGCACTAGAACGGTCAGGATACAAAAAACGAATCTCACAATTATGTCTCCTCCTGTTGTTGATCACAGGTTCTTGAAATAAAGCCGTTTCAGGGTTCCTTCGAACTCGAAGGGCGCATCGCACTTGTCCGCCGCCCGCAGCGGGCTGCCGGGATCGAGGACAAATGCATTTTCATCACGACGTCTTCTTTCCAGGTATGCAAATACTGGTCAACCCGATTATTTTACCGGCTCGATGCTCGGGAACGTCCATGTGCCGTCCAGGATCTCCTGGCGCGGCTCATACATGCGGATCGCGTAGTTCCAGCCCTCGGCGATCGGCAGGTAGTTCACGCTCCCGGGGTCTCCGCCGAAACGGATCGTGTACGATCCGTCCTCGTTAGGCTCGGCGGAGAGGTTGTTGAAGCTGTTCCTTCCGAGCTCATTCGCCTCGAGATACCCTTCGGCGTTATAGACCGTGATGGACCAGAACGCATCCACCGGCACGTCCTTGACCGTCACCGCGTGCGGCGTCTTGCCGTCGTTCTTTTCGACGCTGTCGAGGATGTACATAGCGGCGGTGCGAGGCAGTCCACCCCAGCCGGCCGCGGCGCCGACCAGATGGTCGATCGGCCTGACATCCTCCTTGCGGCCGAAAGCGTAGGACGCGTTAAAGCCGAGGACTGCCAGGTCGTTTAGGGCCTTGCGCGCAGCTCGCGAGTTGATCGGTGTCCCAGTTCGGCGCCACGAACGGGCCGCCGCCCCCGCCGCTGATCTCGATCTTGTCCTGGGCCGCGTGGGCGGCGGGGATGTCGTCGGGATTGCCGACGTTGTAAAAGGTTCGGACGGTCACCAGGGCGAAGCGCGTGCCCACGTTCTCTTCCGTCAGCTCGTACGTTCCCGGTTTCGACTCGACGAAACAGTAATGATCCTGGCTTACCACGTGCATCGACATATAGCGCCCGCCGGCCTCCGGCAGCGTGATCGTCACGGGCCTGGAGAGGTCCAGCACCGTCCCGGAGTAGAACGTGTCCTGGTTCATTCGGATGACGGGCTGGTTGTCCGGCGTGGTAGGCTCGCGCAGATGCGTGAATTTGCCGAAGACGACACCCATCATCTTCATGTTCTCTCGGATCATGTGGTCCGATTCGGCCCGCACGAAGTTGTCGACGGTCACGCCGACCGGCTCCTTGCTCTCCCCGGCGACTACCGCCAAACCGGAAATGACGATCGCCATTATGACGACGGTCGAGGTGATGATCGATCTCATGGTCTCTCCTTTCAATATGGACCTTATCGCGTCTACTTGTCTAATCCGCTTTCATTTATCCCGGGCGGCGTCCACCGGCCCTCCAGTGCGGCTTTCTCGGGTCCGTAGAGCCGCATGACCATGTAGAAGGGTCCGTCGGGCGCGGGAAGCCAGTTGGACTCCAGGTCCCTACCGGGCGAGTCCTTGCCGATATGCAGCACCAGAGAGCCGTCTCTCTCCCCGATTGAAATCGTCCAACATGTTCGAGGTCAGGAGGTAGCGGTCGAGCGGATTATCGACTAGAAGCTGGGTCTTTCCGTCGTACATGGTCAGCGACCAGAAAGCCTTCACCGGCGGGAGAGCGTCTTCAGGGAAGGTGATCGTGTAACTGCGCTTCGAGGCGTCCAGCGGCTCGCCGTCGGCATCGATTATATAGGTCGGATATATCGCTTCCTTCGCCGAATTACCGTACAGTCCCATGTGCGCGGCAACAGAGCGGAGCATGTCAGGTTTGTCCAGCCCGTAGTTCTTCCCGGCGCTTTCGTTCAGGAATTCACGTGTGCCGAATATTTTCCCGCTGACAAGGGGATCGCTCGTATGCTCGGCAATGAATGCCTCGATGTCGGAAAACCCCTCTTTCACGCCGGCCTTCAACGCCTCGACCTGTTCGTCGGGAAGTGCATCCAGTCGGAAGGTCTTGCCGGGGCCGATGCCCAGGCGCGCGAGGTCCTGCCAGAGTGCGTCCTCTCCAGGTCCCGGTTTCTCGAGAAGGTCCATCACGAAGTCGAGGTAGGCGAAGAAGCGCTCGTCAAACTGCGAGCCCTCGACCCATTCAGGGAAATCGGGCAGGGGCATGGATGCCGGGGCTTTCTCTCCCAGGAAAGCGCTCAGCGGCTGCAGTTCGTACTGATCCTGGATCGCCTTGACCTTCTCCAGGTCATCCGGACCGAAGAGCTGCGTCCGGGTGATATTGAAAATGAAGCCGGTTTCTGAGCGGATGATATCGGTGATGCCCGCCGGCTTCTCCCCGTTCCAGCCTGGCCCGGCGAGCAGGTAGCTTCCGGCGCTGCTGCCCGTGGTGAGGTTGCCGACATAGGCAAAATTGTGTGTATAGAGGTCGATGAGCTGGAAGCTGTAGTACCGTTCCGGGCCCATCTCCGGCACGGACAGGACAAGCGGTTCGGCACGCAGATCCATCCAGAACATGCAGTACGGCGTGTCGGAGTTCGGCGTCACGACTGCCTTGTCCTGCGGTGTGAACACGCGCGCCTCGCAGGCGACCTGGCTGAACGGTCCCTTGTAGTCCGGGTTCTCCGTATCGACCGTGTACTGGTACATCGTCTTGTAGTTCATGACAATCGGGAAACCGTAGACATAGGCTTCCTTCGCGATCGCCTGCGTCTCCTCCATACCGGGAAGGTCCCGGGAGCAGGAGGTAACCGAAAAAATCACCACCAGGATTAGAACCAGTATTCCCATTCTTTCTTTGGAAACACTCATAGCACTCTCCTTCCTTTCTCCTTTTTATTTGTTCTGCACGCTTAAACGTCCATACTAGACTTGCTCCGATTCGGCCGAGCCCTCCACCTCGCCCTCACTGAGAAATCCGTGAGTTGCCAGCCAGTCCAGCACCTCCTGTTTGAGTGATTCGAACAGTTCCGCGTACTCTTCACTCCGCGAGGCTCCCTCGTCGGTATCCACCTTACTCCAATGATTCAGGGCCTCGTCACATTCAAGCAGATCGGTGCAGATCGAACGGAACTCGCCTATCTCCTCGTACGCACGCTCGATCTCTGCGGCATAACGGGGAAAGCAGGCTGCGGCGGTCCTGAACGCCTTCTTTTGGTCTGTCACTGTCTAATCCCCATATTTTAGAATCTGGATGCTGGGAGCCACTTAACTTCCACCCGGAATCTTGCATAGAATGCTTGCAGGCGTAAGGAGTTTACAGTAGTCTCATGTAGCCTACATCTATAAAGGCTATGTCATAATAACAATTAGCTTCATAAGGTCTCAGTTGGCCATGCAGGATTCTAATAAGGGTTCGTCCTCTCCCCAGGCCCCTGCGGGCATCTCCCATCAGGTTGTCCGTGAAGAGCTTCGCCTCGTTCTTGCGCACCCGGAGTTCCTCGCATCCTATAAACGCCGAAATTTCCTGACATATGTAGTCGAGGAGACACTCGCCGGAAGGACGGACCAGATCAAAGGTTATTCGATCGCCATGGCGGTCTTCGGCCGGGGTGAGGATTTCGATTCCGGGCTCGACCCGATAGTCCGCATAGAGGCGGGCAAGCTCCGGCGAGAGCTCGAAAGGTATTATCTCGTCGCCGGGATGGAGGATCCGATACGGATCGAAATACCCAAGGGCAGGTACGTACCTCTCTTCATCGAAAAGCCCGGGCCCGCCGCCCGTGAACTGTCCGGGCCTGTATCGCAGGCATCCGGGGCCATCGCCACGCCTTCCGTAGCCGTCATGCCCCTCGAGAATCTCACCGGCGATACCGTGCAGGACTACTTTGTGCACGGACTCCTCTCCGAACTGGCCGTCGAGCTCGGCAGATACCAGGATATCATAGCGATCCCCAGCGGTGGAGCGGGCCCTGTGCCCAGCGACCCCAATAGCGCGAAGGTCACTGGATCCAAGCTGGGTGCGAGGTTTCTACTCGGCGGGTCGCTGCGCAGAGACTCGGAAAGGGCGAAGGTCACCATGCAGCTGACCGATACGGCCACGGGAAGGCAGTTGTGGAGCGAAGCCTACGCGTACAAGCTCGACCCGGCAGAGGTCATCTCGACCCAGGAATCTATCGCAAGAGACGTCGTCACTACGATCGCGGGGGAGACAGGTATCATATCTCAGCGGCTTTCACGCGAAGTCCGGACCAAGGAACCCTCCGACCTCACGACGTACGAGGCCATGCTGCGCTACCACCACTACATGCTGGTGATGACGCCGGAACTGTACCGGAATGCTTTCGCCGCGCTGAAAGCCGCAATCGAGCGTGAACCCGACTACGGGCCGGCGTGCTCGGCTTTCGCCAATCTGCACTGCCAGGCATACATATGGGACCTGCCCGAATTCGAGGATCCGATTGAGACGGCGCGAATATACGCCAGAAAAGGGACCATGACGGATCCGGCCAACCAGCTTACGCGGATCATCATGGCCTACGTGTATCTCCTGCGGGGCGAGCTCGAGTCCGCGCGCAGCGAGGCCGACGTTGCCATCTCGCTCAACCCTAACTCTGCTTACTTCGCGGGTATGATAGGTTATGTCCTCGTCCTGGCGGGAGACTTCGACCGCGGCAGATCCCTCGTCGAGAAAGCTGTCGCGCTCAATCCCTGTCATCCGAGATGGTTCCATCACGCGATCTGGCTGGACGATTACCGGCTGGAGCGTTACGAATCGTCTTATCGGGCCGCTCTGAACGCCGGACCCAACATCGGTTTCTGGCATCCGGTGGTCTGCGCAGCTTCGCTCGGCATGCTGGAACGCAAGGCTCAGGCCAGCGCCTACTTTGCGGAGCTCCGGAGACTCAAACCCGATTTCGAAGACCGGGCCATGGAGCTCATCGCCCGCACCATCAAGATCGATAGCATCGCCGGGCAGCTGGTCGAAGGGTTGAATAAAGCGGGTCTGGAACTACCCTGATCTCTTTCGCAGATAATCAGCTCAGAAGAGGATTACTAAAATTTGGCTCCTCAGGTAGGACTTGAACCTACAACCCTTCGGTTAACAGCCGAATGCTCTACCAATTGAGCTACTGAGGAGCACTAAAATCCTTAAATTTTTACGGCGGCGCCGCTGGCCCCGCCGGGTAATAATAATAGTATCCCTTAACCCTGTTGTCAATAGTCCAAAACAGCCCTGCGAAGCGGCCGCAATACGTTATACGAGTGCCGGTTAACCGGGTTTTACCTGAGGATCTTGAGCAAATCCCCTGCCAACAGTTCGACTGGAGATACTACGGGAATGTCGCGGGGAGGCAGGCCCTTTTCCTTCGCTCCGGCAGTGAACCTGCGTTTTATCATGTCCATCAGCTGGATCCTGCACAGGGGGCAGGCGGTCGCCACGACACCCGGCCCGGTCTCCTCTACGGCATCCATCTTCCTATTTGCGATCTTCTCCGATTCCTCCGGGTGTGTGAATGTGAAGGTCCCTCCCCCGCCACAGCATACGTCGGCATCCTTCATCCTGACATACTTCCAGCCAGGCAGCTTTTCCAGTATCATCTCTGGCTGCCAGTCGACCTTTTGACCCCGGTTGAGATGGCAGGGATGGTGATAGGTGACCGTCGGCCTCGCATCCGGGGTTTTATCTGCTCCACCGGTCCCATCCTCTTTATGGGCTTCACCCATGTTCATGACCAGGGTATCGAATCCCCTGACCGATTTCTCCAGGCCGAGCAGATCGACGATCAGCTCGTTAATATCAAATACGCGTGCTTCGATGTGTTTCCTGTACAGCTCGCCTGTCTCGAAGTACTCCTCGCGCGCCGAGTGGCCCAGACCCTTTCTCGTGAAGACCTCTGTGACCGGATCCCACGCAATATTGAAGAAGCCATCCTCGTTCAGGTCGAAAAGACGAGGGAACTCGTGCTTGAGCATCCGACCGCCCGATGAACATGATGTGACGATCCAGTCGAACTCTACCTTCGAGATCTCTTCGACTACCTTCGCGGCGGCCTTTCTTGCCGCCTCCAGATCTCCCGAGTAGAACTGCGGCGCCCCGCAGCATCCCTGGCCGGCCGGGGCGTGTACGTCGATCCCGAGGATGTTCAGGACGAGCGTGATCGCCTCGGCCTCCTCGGGAAAGAAATGGTTCACTGTGTGGCCGACGAAGAAGAAGGCGCGCCTGCGCTCCGCGCGGTTCTTCATCCTCGTTCTGAGAACCAGGTCTATCAGTCCTGATGCCTTTGCCTCATCGAAACCTGTTTCGCCATAGGTCTTTGAGAGAAGCCTGGATGAGTCGAGCATGATCTCATCGAAGAAGGACGCCGGGAAATATTCCGACCCCTTTTTCAGGAACGGTTTGTTCTTCGGCAGCGGGAAGAATCTCTGCCGGGGCCAGCCCAGGAGTGGATAAAAAACGCTGAGCGGGCTTTTCCCCCCTGTTCCGTGAGGCGGCCCCTTTCGCGAGAGGCCAAGAAGTCTCATCGTCCTGAAAAGAGCGTTGTCCATCCCGTCGAGCATCTTCAGTGCGATACGCTTCATCCTCGGGATCTTCCCCCGGCGTGCCATCTCGGATCTCGCGGCAAGGATGACCTCTTCGGCTCTCATCCCCGAGGGACAATTCTCCTCACAGGCCATGCAGTGAAGGCATAGATCGAAGGCCTGCTGAAGATCCTCGTCGCTGAGCTTCTCGCCCCTGAAGAAGGCTTCGGCAAGCTCGACCTTGCCGCGCGCCGACGCCCATTCCTCGCCGACGGCATCGGCTACGGGACAGACAGCCTTGCAGGCCCCGCACCTGTTGCAGAGCAGGAAATCGTCGGCCACGTTTCTTTCTTTTTTCCCGTCTACCATCTCAATATCCCCGCCGGATCGAAGACTTTCTGAATATTCGCAGTAATACGTTCAAGCGGTTCACTATCTTCTATTTTTGCCGGATCACCAGGGCTTGTTACTTGCCTGCCCCTGCCCGGAATCAGCCTCAGGGTCACTTCAGTGATCATCCCGTACCTTCCGCCCCCTCCGAGCAGCATTCCGATCACCTCGTACCCGGCCACATCCTTGACCGACCTCGAACCGAACCGGACCCTCTCTCCCTTCCCCGTGACGAGCTCGACTGAAAGGATATATTCCCGCAGGCCTCCGTACTCTTCGGACACCGGCAGGACAGGCGCCTCCATCAGCAGGGAAGCGATCGTCATTTCCTTCTTTATGGAACTTTCATAGTGGGGGAACCAGAGCATCGACTCTTCCGCCGCCACGGCTATCGCCGATACAGGTGTGCCACCCTTCGCCCTTATGAGCATGTCCGATGGAGATATCTCTACGATGCCGGAGAGGTTTTCAAACAGGAGATCAGCAGCGATCCCTTCCTGCGCCATCTCCGCCAGGACCGTCTCGCCGGGAACACGTTCACCGTCTCCGCTTCCCGCAAATCGTGACAGAGACATCATGGCCTACATCGGCGAGTCTCGAGCACTCGGCAAGAAAACGGGCCGCGGAATCACTGTCTTCAGGTGAGAATAATATCTTTTTCATATCTGAATATTCCATCAGACCAGAAAGCTCAGGATCATCGTTATACTTCCAACACTTATCAATGTCGATGAGAGGATTCCGATTGTCACGATCCTCGGCCTGCAGTCGAATTCGGTGGCGTAGACCACCGCGTTGACTGCCGTCGGCATCGCCGACTGGACGAGCATCACATTTCTCAGAACAGGGTCGACATCGAAGAACCTCAATATCAGCAGGGCTATGCCCAGCCCTCCGAATATCTTTATTACACCGCTCGCCACACCAAGAGAGACCAGCCGTCTGGAACTCAGCTGCTCTTCCTTGACGCATTCCGCCTCTGTGTCGTCACCGGTCACTATCCTCTCGAGCTGCATCCCGAGAAGGAGCAGGCCGAGTGGGATGGCGGAGCGGCCGAGAAGATCGATCATCTCCATGAAGGGCTCCGGCGGAAGAAGGTTGACGTCAGCGAGAACGCGCCCTGCTATCAGCGCCCATATAAGGGGCACCTTGAAGACAGTCGCCAGGGCGGCCGTGGCCTTCTGCTTTCCCGCGCTGGCGAGGAATATACCGAGCGTCGACTGGACGGTCGACGATGCGACTATATAGAGGGCCGCCCACTTGAGCCCCTCCTCCCCGAATGCAAGCATGCAGACGGGGATACCGTAGAAACCGCTGTTCGTGAAGACGCCGGCGAGCGACATCGCATTGCGTTCTACCCTGCCTCCCCCGGCAAGCTTCCCGGTCATCTGGGTAAGCAGGAGCAGGCCAGCCGAGAGGATGATGACGTAGATCAGCAGCTGAAGAATAAGGCCGTAACCGGTGTCGTTGCGGGCCATCACCGAGAAAAGAAGCGCCGGGCCGAGTATGTAGAGCTGGGTCTTCGAGAAAGCGTGCTCGTACTTCCCCCCGAACCGCCTGAGAAGGAATCCCAGGAGGACTATGAAGACTATCGGTAGTATTACGTCGGTAATGACCATCAGGCTGAAAAGATACCATTTCCCGGAATTTTATCCAAAAGGAAAGCCGCCCGTTTTCGGGCGGCTTTCACTAGATCCAGACGGCAGGTGTGTTCGCTGGATCTATTCCTTCTTTTCCTCTTCGTCCGCGGGAGCCTCAGCCTCTTCGGCAGGCGCTTCTTCGGCTTCGGGCCCAGCAGCTTCCTCAGCCGCGGCTTCAGCAGCCGCCGCTTCCTCTTCTGCCTTCTTCGCCGCTTCTTCGGCAGCCTTAGCCTCTTTCGCAGCCGCCTTCTCGGCTTCCTCAGCCGCTCTCTTCGCGGCGATCACGGGGCTCTCGGGGATCTCGACCTTGTGGTGCGTCTTTCGGGATGTTTTCTTCTTTCCCCTGGGCTTGTCGTCCTTGCCGACCAGCTCGAGGATCGCGGTCTGAGCTGCGTCACCCTTGCGGACGCCGGTCTTCAGGACACGCGTATACCCGCCCGGCCTGTCGACATATCTCGGCCCGATGTCGTCGAACAGTTTTTTCAGGACGACGGGGTCCTTCACTGTTCTGGCGACTTGCCGCCTCGCGGACAGATCGCCCTTCCTGGCGAAGGTGATCATCTTCTCCGCAAGGCGCTTCGCTTCTTTGGCCTTTACAGTCGTAGTCTCGATCCTCTCCCTCTCGAAAAGAGAGGTGACCATGTTGCTCAGCATCGCCTTGCGGTGCGCAGCCGTCCTGCCGAGCTTCTTGTGGTCAATGTTGTGACGCATTGCTACTTCTCCTCTTCGTCCTTTTTAGTCAGTTCGGCGGTATCGATGTCCATCCCGAGGTGAAGTCCCATGCCGTCGAGAATATCCGCTATCTCCTTGAGGCTCTTGCGGCCGAAATTGCGATACTTGAGCATATCGCTCTCCGACTTCGTGACGAGCTCGCCGAGATTCTTGAGATTCGCTGCCTTGAGACAGTTCGAGGACCTGACGGAAAGCTCGAGTTCCTCGACGCTTCTTTCGAGCAGCTCTTTCATCTTCTCCGATTCCTCGTTGACCACCTCGTCGATCTCCTCGACCGGCTCCTCCTCGAAATGAATGAACAGAAGCATGTGATCCTTGAGGATCTTCGCCGCGTACCCGAGTGCATCGTCGGGAGTGACGCTTCCGTTTGTCGTAACATCCAGTTTAAGCGAATCGTAATCGGTCCTCTGTCCGACTCGCGTATTCTTCACCGTATAGTTGACCAGTGTCACGGGGCTGAAGTTCGAATCGATCGGTATCAGGCCGATCGCGTAATCCTCGAGGACGTGGGCCTCAGCGGGAACATATCCCCTCCCGTGGCCTATGAGGATCTCCATCTTCAGCTTCGCTTTCTCGGTGCACGTGCAGATCACCTGGTCCTTGTTGAGGATATCGATCTCCGCATCCTCGTTGATATCGGCCGCGGTGATCTCACCCTTCTTGTTCGTATCGATGGTCAGGAACCTCGGATCATCGCAGTGCATCACGGGAATGATCTGCTTGAGATTGAGCACGATGTCGGTCACGTCTTCCTTGACGCCTTTTATCGTACTGAACTCATGCTGCACCTTGTCGATCTTGACTGCCGTAACGGCTGCCCCCTGGATCGAGGACAGGAGCGTCCTGCGAAGGGCGTTCCCGATCGTATTTCCGAAACCGCGCTCGAGCGGCTCCACACTAAAGCTGGCGAATTTCGGGCCGTACGAACTTTCGTCCATCACGATTTCTTTGGGCATTAATAGATTACGCCATTTCATCTAAGCAATCCTCCTTGCGCGGCTGGCGAGCCGCCTATGCCAGATTACTTGGAGTAAAGCTCCACGATCAGGTTTTCCTCGACGGGTACCGGTATGACGTCTCTCGTCGGTTCCTCGGCGTAGGTCCCTTCCTTCTTACTGACATCGACCGAGATATAGGGAACCGTTCCACGGCTTCCGTATCCCTTGATTGTTTCTTCGATGACGAGAAGGTTTTTGCTCTTCTCCCTCGGAGCGACACGGTCGCCCACACTAAGCTGGTAAGAGGGGATATTGACCCTCTTGCCGTTTACTTCGAAATGATTGTGCAGAATCAGCTGGCGCGCGGTCGCACGGGAAGGCGCGAAGCCCATCCTGTAGACCATATTGTCCAGCCTCTGCTCGAGCAGTCTGAGAAGGTTCTCACCGGTTACGCCCTTGCTCGTCTCGGCTGCCTTGAAGTAGTTGCGGAACTGACGCTCAAGCAGCTGGTACATACGGCGCAGCTTCTGCTTCTCCCTCAGCTGTATCCTGTAGTTACTCCTCCTGCTGAATCTCGCGCGCCCGTGCTCACCGGGAGGATAGTTCCTCTTCTCGATTGCGCAGCGGTCGGAGTAGCAACGGTCCCCTTTAAGGAACAGCTTGGTCCCCTCTCTTCTGCAGAGTTTGCATGCGGGACCTGTGTATCTCGCCATTTAAAGTTACCTCCCCGGCCCAACGGGGCCGATCGTCCTCTTGATCCAATTCTTGAGGGTCAGATTCTCCTGCGTTTCTTCTGCCTCACGCCATTGTGAGGAATAGGTGTGCAGTCCTTGATCCCGGATACCTCGAGACCAGCGGCACGAAGCGAACGTATCGCTGCTTCCCTGCCCGGTCCGGGGCCCTTGATCCAGGCCTCTACCTTTTTCATCCCCATAGCGAGGGCGTCCCGTGCGACGGTCTGGGCCGCCTGCTGCGCGGCGAAAGGCGTGCTCTTCCTCGAGCCCTTGTATCCGACCTTTCCCGGGCTGCACCACGCGACCACGGCACCTTCACGGTCCGTTATCGTTATGATGGTGTTATTGAAGGTGGATTTAACATGAGCGATGCCATACGCATCCACCTTCTTCAGTTTTTTCTTCTTCGTCTTCTGCGGACGGGCCAATTGAAACCTCCCTAATAATACCGTCAAGATCGAGGCATGACCTCAATATGCGTATCAGCCCTATTTTTTCCTCTTTGAACCCGGACGATGTCGGGGGCCCTTACGGGTGCGGGCATTCGTATGCGTCCGCTGACCGTGACAGGGCAGCCCGTGCCTGTGCCTGAGACCGCGATAACAGCCGATATCCATCAGCCGCTTGATATTCATCGTTCTTTCCGTCCTGAGAGAACCCTCGATCGTGTAATCACTCTCGATGATCTCCCTGATCCTTGCTGTCTGCTCGTCGGTCAGTTCCTTCGTCTTTGTCATCAAAGGGATCCTGGCCTTTTCAAGGATCTCGACGGCACTCGTACGACCTATTCCGAAGATATAAGTCAATGCGATCTCAACATGCTTGTTGTCGGGTATATCGACTCCGACTATTCGCGCCACAGGTGTTCTCCTTTCGTATTCCCAGTTACTTCTGCAGCCCCTATCCCTGTCGCTGCTTATGCTTGGGGTTCTTGCATATGACACGCAGAACACCCTTGCGCTTTATAATCTTGCAGCTGGGGCACATCTTCTTTACTGAACTTCTGACCTTCATCTCTGTTCTATCCTTTCCGGTCCGCTGGCACAGTCTTCTCCGTGCCGCTGGCGGTGGAATCGTCTACCGGCCGTCCCGATACCCGGGTCTATTTGTACCGGTATGTGATCCTTCCTCTGCCAAGATCGTAGGGACTCAGTTCAAGTGCGACCCTGTCTCCCGGGAGGATCCTGATGAAATGCATCCTCATCTTCCCGGAAACATGGGCGAGCACGATATGCTTGTTCTCGAGCTCGACCCGGAACATCGCGTTGGGCAGCGCCTCGACGACCGTTCCCTCTACCGGTATGCCCTTCTGTTTGGCCATACAGCCTTTCCGTTTAACATCCGTCCGCGGTTTGCGTGGCCGATGGTCACCGGGTCATGATCCGGTAACCGCTATCGGTAACCGCCACCGTATCTTCGAAGTGACAGGATAGCTTCCCGTCAACCGTAACAAAGGTCCATTTGTCTTCGAGCGTCAGGACATCGTGCGTACCGACATTTACCATCGGCTCGATCGCGAGGACCATCCCCGCCTTGAGCTCCGGCCCTTTTCCGGGAGGGCCGAAATTCGGGATCTGGGGCTCTTCGTGCATCCTCCGTCCGATCCCGTGACCGACAAGCGCCCGAACGATCGAGTACCCGTGGCTCTCAGCATGCTTCTGTATCGCATGCGAGATATCGGAGAGGTGATTTCCCGGTCTCACCTGTTCTATCCCCTGATCGAGAGACTCTTTAGTGACCCTGATCAGGCGGTCTGCTTCCTCCGATATCGTCCCTACGGGATACGTCCTCGTAGCGTCTGAGTAGAACTCCTCGAGAACGACTCCCATATCGATCCCGACTATGTCTCCCTCTTCGAGGGAACGCTTGCCGGGAATGCCGTGGACGACCTGCTCGTTGACCGAAGCGCATATCGTCGCCGGGTATCCCTGGTATCCCTTGAAAGCGGGAATACCGCTCCGCGACCTCATGTACTCCTCTGCGGCCTCATCAAGCTCCGCGGTCGTCACTCCGGGCCGGATCATCTTCTCGAGAACGGAAAAGGTCTCCCTGAGGACTTCCCCGCTTTTTCTCATCTTCTCGAGTTCCAGCTCGGTCTTTATATTTATCATCTCATCGCGCGGACTATTTCCGCGGTGATCTCGTCAATATCCCCGGTACCGGCGATCTCCGTCACGCCTGGCGACTTGCGGTAGAACTCCAGAACCGGCGAAGTCTGCTCCTCGTACACTTTCAGTCGCCTTCTGACTGTCTCTTCCCTGTCATCCGGCCTTGTCACGAGCTTGCCTCCGCATTTCTCGCAGACGCTGTCATCGCCGTCGGGGAGCATCGAAAGGTTATAGACCGCCTTGCAGTCGCCGCATATCCGGCGGCTGGTCAGCCGGCCCACAATCTCTTCGCTTTCGACATCTATGAGAAGGACCATATCTATGCCCAGCCCCTTCTCATCCAGCAGCTCGGCAAGCGCCTCGGCCTGCGGGAGCGTCCTGGGAAATCCGTCGAGGATCCAGCCGCCGCCCTCGAGGGCCTCGAACTGTTCCCTTATCAGGCCGAGCATGATCTCGTCAGGAACGAGCAGCCCCGCCTTCATGTACTCCTCGGCCTTTTTGCCCAGCTCTGTTCCGGCTGAAACGCCTTCCCTGAGAAGGTCCCCCGTCGAGAGGTGCCTGAGTTCGAGCTGATCGGCGACCCGCATAGCCTGCGTGCCTTTGCCAGATCCCGGGGGGCCGATTATTATTACATGCCTTGCGGCCATTACATTCACTTTCTTCTGCGGGCCCTTCTAACGCCTTCCGCGCAGGCGGCCCTTCTTCATGAATCCGTCGTAGTGCCTCATCAGGAGGTGCGTCTCGATCTGCTGGAGCGTGTCGAGCATAACGCCGACGACGATCAGCAGGCCCGTTCCGCCGAAGTAGAACGGAAGTCCGGCTCTCCGGTAGAGGATATCGGGCAGAACCGCGATAAACGCGAGGAACACAGCTCCGGGGAGCGTGACCCTCGAGAGGATCCTGTCGATGTAATCACTCGTCTTCTTTCCCGGCCTGATCCCGGGGATGAACCCTCCATACTTCTTCATGTTGTCGGCGAGATCGACCGGATTGAGGACGATCGCCGTGTAGAAGTATGTGAAGAATATAATGATCAGCGAATATATCGTCATGTACAACACTGTGCCCGGCGACATATAGAGCTGGAACGTATCCATGAAACCGAGATTGAAGAACGACGCGATCGTCGTCGGGAAGACCATGATCGACTGCGCGAAGATAATCGGGATAACGCCCGCCGTGTTTACCCTCAGCGGGATATACTGGGAACGACCCCCGTAGACCTTGCGGCCCACGATCCTCTTGGCGTACTGGACCGGTATCCTCCTCTGGCCCTGCGTGATCAGGATCACAGCGGCCACGACCCCCACAAGCACTACAACGAACACGAGCAGCCTCAGCGGAGTGATCTGTCCGAGCTTCAAAGCTCTCCAGGAGCTGAGGAAGTATGTCGGGTACTGGGCAACGATACCGATCATGATGATCAGCGAGATGCCGTTTCCGATTCCCCGCTCGGATATCTGCTCCCCGAGCCACATCACGAAGATCGTTCCGGCGGTCATCGTAAGCATGGTAAGGAGCCTGAACGCCAGCGGATTCATCGTGACGACCTGCACACCGCCCGGCTGCATGTTCATCAGGAACACGGTTATGCCGACCGACTGCACGAGAGCCAGGACGACGGTCCCGTACCTCGTGTACTGCGTGATCTTCTTGCGCCCTTCCTCGCCTTCTTTCGCGAGCTTCTCGAAGAACGGTATTACCGCCTGGAGAAGCTGCATGATGATCGACGCACTGATATAAGGCATGATGCCCAGCGCGAAGATCGTGGCTCTTCTGAGGTTACCGCCGGCAAACAGATCGTAGAGCTGGAAGATCGTCCCGCGCTGGCTCTCGAAGAAATAGCTCAGCGCAAGCGGGTTGACTCCCGGTGTCGTGATGTGTCCGCCGATCCGGTAGACCACAAGAAGGCCTATCGTGAAGAGAATGCGCCTCTTGAGCTCCGGAATACTGAATATATCCTGAAACTTCTTAAGCATTACTGGCGCTCCTCCTCTTCAGGAACTGGAACGTTCTTACCGGAGACGAGGGAAACACTGCCCCCCGCGTCCCGGATCGCTTTCGCGGCGCTTCTGCTGAAACCATCGACCTCTACTTCGAGGGCGACCTTCAGCTCTCCGCGTCCGAGTATCTTTACGGGCTCTGTGGCCTTTTTCACGAGGCCGGCCTCGATCAATACGCCCCTGTTTATCTTCGTGCCGCTCTCGAATCTGGCAAGATCATCGAGATTGACAACCTGATAATTGACTCTGAAAAGGTTGTGGAACCCTCTCTTCGGCAGACGCCTCTGCAACGGCATCTGACCACCCTCGAACCAGGGAGGAACTCCTCCGCCGCTTCGCGAGTTCTGCCCCTTGTGGCCCCTCGTGGCGGTCTTGCCGTGACCGGAACCGGGACCGCATCCGACCCGTTTCCTTTTCTTTACGGCACCCTTTGCCGGGCTGATCTCGTTAAGTTTCATCTCCGTCTGGCTCCTTTTTACCTGTCTTCGTGGCTGCCTTTATCACCGTATAGCCCTTGGTCCGGCTGGCGGCAACAGGCACGTCCTTTTCCTCGATCTCCTCGACCTCGACCAGGTGGCGCACTTTCGCCAGCATGCCCCTGATCTGGGCGTTGTCGTTCTTGTACAGCGTGGCGTAGTTCTTCGTGAATCCCAGGGAAGTCATCACGCGCTTGTGCTTCTTCTCCTGGGAATGGATGATACTGCGCACCTGTGTTATCTTCAGTTTCTTGGCCATCTCAAATCCTCGTCCGTTTCTCCAGAAAGGAAAACCGTTACCGGAAGCCTCTCTTTATTCGCCCTGCTCCGGGGTATCCCCGGCAGCCTTCTCTTCGACGACAGGCGCGGCCTCAACGGCCGGCTTCTCTTCGACTTCAGCCTTGACCTCTGGCGCCGGTTTGTCATCGAGGGCGAAAAGCTTCCTCACCGATATATTTCGTCTCTTCGCGACATCCTTCGCGCTCTTCAGGCTCTTGATACCGACCATCGTGGCTTTCACCATGTTGTGCGGATTGTTGGAGCCGAGCGACTTGGTGAGGATATCCCTCACACCAGCCACCTCGAGAACGCTGCGAACGCCTCCGCCGGCGATAACGCCGGTTCCCGGAGCCGCCGGTTTGAGCAGGACCCTCGCAGCTCCATACCGACCGATCGTCTTGTAGGGTATCGTCCCCCCGATCATCGGAACCGTGATCATGGCTTTGCGAGCTGCTTCGCCGGCCTTGCGGATGGCATCGCTGATCTCATTCGCCTTACCCAGGCCGATGCCGACCTTGCCCATACCATCGCCGACGGCAACAAGAGCGTTGAAGCTGAAACGGCGGCCGCCCTTGACTACCTTGGCCACACGGTTGATGTGAACCGTCTGCTCAAGATACTCCGGACCGCTGTCGTCACGCCTGTCACGCCTGTTGTCCCTTCGGGAATCTCTTCTGTCTCTTGTGTTCAACTATCGCACCCCCGTGCGCGTTCAGCCCGCAGTCCCGCGAGCCGTCTCAATTAGAATTCCAGTCCGTTCTTTCTGGCTGCCTCCGCCAGAGCTGCGACCCTTCCGTGATATAGAAAGCCGCCTCTGTCGAACACGACTTTCTTTATACCGAGGCCGGTGGCCTTCTCGGCGATCGCCTTGCCGACCGCGCGCGAGCGGCGCACCTTGAGTCCCTCGGGCTTCTTCTCTTTCTTTTTCTTCTTGTCCTTCTTGCCCTCTTCTTCCGCCGGTGCAGCCTCCGCGGCCTCTACGGCAGGCACCTCCAGGCGCAGGCTCGATATCGAAGCGAGCGTCTTGCCCGAATCGTCGTCGATCACCTGAGCGTAGATGTGATTGAGGGACCTGTAGACTGAGAGGCGGGGCCTTTCGCTGGTGCCGCGCACCTTCTTGCGGACCCTTACCTTCCTGCTCAGTCTCTGCTGCCTCTTCTCGTATGCCTTGCTCATCTCTTCTTCCAACTCCTGTCATCGGCCGGGGCGCACGGGCCGCTTCGCCTGGCGACCCCGCCTCCGTCCCTGTGCTGTGGCCAGGCTAGAAGCCTGAACCGACTGCAGTCTTACCGGCCTTGCGTCTAACCTGCTCGCCGGCATAGCGAATACCTTTACCCTTGTAAGGCTCGGGAGGCCTGAAACCGCGTATCTCGGCTGCGGCCTGTCCGACCTTCTGCTTGTCGATCCCCTTCACCGCGATCTTCTTCGGGTCGGCGACCTCTATCTCCACGCCCTCGGCAGGCTCATAGCGTACCGGATGCGAATAACCGAGAGCCATCACGAGCGCCTTGCCCTTAAGCTCGGCCCTGTACTCCACGCCCTCGATCTCAAGGTTACGTGTAAAGCCTGTCGAAACTCCCTCGACCATGTTGAAGATGAGGGTGCGGGTCAGTCCGTGAAGCGATTTGTGCGGCTTCGATTCGGTCGGCCTCTTCACGAGGATTACATCCGCCGACGCTTCGACGATCATGTCAGGGTGCAGTGTCCTCGCGAGCTCGCCCTTCGGTCCCTTGACCTTGATATTGTTGTTCTTCAACTCGACCGTCACCCCGGCCGGGACCTGTATCGGATTCTTACCAACTCGTGACATTACTCTCTAAACCTCCGTCTGCGCAGCGCTACCAGATGTGGCAGAGCACCTCGCCGCCCACGCCGTCCTTGCGGGCTTCCTTGTCGGTCATTATTCCATGCGACGTCGAAATGATGGCAGTGCCGAAGCCGCCCATTACCCTGGGAAGCCTGTCTCTCGTGACATACACCCTGCGGCTGGGCAGGCTGATCCTTCGGATGCCCTCAATGGCCGATCTGCGGCCTTCGTTGTATTTAATGTAAACGCGAATCGAGCCCTGAAGGCCGTCGTCGATAAACTTGACGTTCTTAATGTATCCGCCCTCGAGCATTATCCGCGCGATCTGAGCCTTGATCTTCGACGCAGGAATGTCCACATGGTCCTTGTTGGACCTGTACGCGTTTCTGATCCTGGTCAGCATGTCAGCAATGGGATCGGTCATCATCTCTAAATTCACCTCGTCTGTTTCAATACCAACGGCACTACCAGCTTGCCTTGACGACACCGGGGATCTTGCCCTCGAGCGCCAGTTCCCTGAAGCATATGCGGCAGATTCCGAATCTCCTGAGGTACGCCCTCGAGCGTCCGCACCGGCTGCACCGGTTGTATGTGCGGACCTTGAACTTTGGCGCCCTTTTAGCTTTCGCTATCAAACACTTCTTGGCCACGAAGCCTCCTTGGATCAGTTCTGACGCAGAGGCATACCCAGGAGCGTTATCAGCTCCCTGGCCTCTTCGTCAGTACCGGCACTTGTTACAATCGTTATATCCATACCCATGACCTTCAGGATCTTGTCGTAATCGATCTCGGGGAATATGATCTGCTCTCTTACGCCGAACGAGTAATTGCCCCGTCCATCGAAACTCTTCGGGCTCAAGCCGCGGAAATCCCTGATTCGAGGGACAGCGACGTTAACGAGCCTGTCGAAGAACTCCCACATGCGCTCTCCCCTGAGGGTGACGAAGCAGCCCACGGGGACTCCTTCGCGGAGCTTGAAGCCCGCTATCGACTTGCGCGCCCTGGATACGACCGGGGCCTGCCCCGTGATCGTAGTCATGTCCTTTACTGCCGCGTCGAGGATCTTGGCGTCCTGCTGGGCCTCTCCGACCCCCATGTTGACGACGATCTTTTCGAAACGCGGCACCTGCATGATATTCTTGTACCCGAACTTCTTCATCAGTTCGGGAATGGCCTTCTCTTCGTAAAGCCGCCTGACATTCGGTTTTTTTTCAGCCATTAGTCTCACCGTCTGAATCAGTTAACGTTAATCCTCGTCACTCAGTGTCTCATTGCACTTCTTGCAGCGTCGGACCTTGCGGCCGTCGGACAGGCTTGAGTGCATCGTTCTCGTCGGCTTGCTGCACTTCGGGCATATGAGAATCACATTCGAAGCGTTTATCGGCGCTTCCTTCTCGACGATCCCGCCCTGGTCGGCCTGACTCGTCTGCCTCGTGTGCCGCTTGATCATATTGACCTTTTCGACGATAACACGATTACTTTCGGGAAAGACCTTGAGGATCTTTCCTTCGGTTCCTTTCGCGTTGCCCGCGATTACTCTTACAGTATCATTCTTCTTGATCTTCATTTCGAGTTTCCGCCCGGTATTCAGATAACCTCCGGTGCCAGGGAGACGATCTTCATGAACTTTTTCTCCCTGAGCTCCCTTGCCACCGGGCCGAAGATCCTCGTCCCGACTGGCTCTTTCTGCTCGTTGATTATTACGGCGGCATTCTGGTCGAATCTGATATACGATCCGTCTCTCCGCCTTACTTCCTTCTTCGTGCGCACTATGACGCACTTGACAACTTCGCCCTTCTTGACGGCTCCGCCCGGCATCGCTACACGAACGGAAGCGCTTATGATATCCCCGATGGATGCGTAGCGCCTTCTCGAGCCCCCGAGGACCTTGATACACCGGATGCTTTTGGCTCCCGAGTTGTCCGCGACAGCCAGATTTGTCTGCATCTTGATCATCGTCGTCTCCTACTGTGCCCTCTCAATGATCTCAACGACACGCCAGCGTTTCAGCTTGCTGAGCGGCCTCGTCGACATGACTTTTACCTTGTCTCCGGTCCGACATTCGTTCTCGGCGTCGTGCGCCCAGATCTTCGACGTCTTCTTGACGATCTTCTTGTACATCGGGTGCTGAAAAGTGCGCTCGATGGATATCGTCACCGTATTGTCCATCTTGTCGCTCACGACCCGCCCCACAAGACTTTTTCTGGGCTTTCTTTCTTCCATTTCAACTCCTCATCTTACAGTGCGCCTTGAAAAGCTGTCAGCCTTCCTGCGCGCCGTCCACTGCCGCCGCCTTCTCGGCGATGATGGTCTTTACCCTTGCGAGGTCACGCCTGACGACCCTTACCTGAAGGGGGTTATCGAGACGCTTGATCGAGAGCTGTATCCGCAGACGCGTCAGCTCTTCACCAAGCTCGTCTTCGCGGTCGATCAGCTCATCCATTGTCAATTCTTTCAGTTCAACAGCTTTCATCTCTTAAACCATCCGGTTGTCTAGCCGGCCACCTTTCCAGTAGCGACACGGCGAACGAACTTTACCCTGATTGGAAGCTTCGCGGAAGCAAGCTCCATAGCTCTCTTTGCTTCCTTATGATCCACACCCGCGAGCTCGAACATGATACGGCCGGGCTTTACGACGGCCACCCAGAACTCGGGAGCGCCCTTACCCTTGCCCATTCTGGTCTCCGCGGGCTTCACGGTTACGGGCTTGTCGGGGAAGATGCGGATCCACAACTTTCCCTGCCTCTTGATATGACGCATGATCGCGACACGAGCAGCTTCGATCTGCCTGTTCGTGATCCAGCCGGGAGCCTCGGCCTGCAGTCCGAACTCGCCGAAGCTGATCTTCGAACCGCGGTAGGCTGCGCCTCGCATCCGGCCCCGCTGCTGTTTGCGGAATTTTGTGCGTTTCGGCATCAACATGGCTCAATCAACCTCTTTCGTTCTAGCGACGGTCCTTCGACGAATCGTCTATTGCGTTCTCGGCCAGCTGCTTCTTGAAGTCCCTGGGGAAAATCTCTCCCAGATAGATCCAGATCTTCACGCCGACTGTGCCGTATGTCGTAAAAGCAGTCGCCCTGGCGTAATCGATGTCGGCGCGGAGGGTATGCAGAGGAACACGTCCGTCCATGTAACCTTCCGTCCTCGACATCTCGGCGCCACCGAGCCTGCCTGAGCATTTCACCTTTATACCGAGGGCTCCCATCCTCATAGCGGAGCCTATCGCCTTTTTCATCGCCCGCCTGAAGGATACCCTCTGCTCGAGCTGTCCCGCGATATGCTCCGCTACGAGCTGCGCGTTAAGTTCGGGCTTTTTTACTTCCTTGATATCTATGTTTACTTCCTTGTCGGTGAGGTGGGCCAGCTCCTCACTGAGGAAATCCACTTCGGCACCCTTTCGTCCGATGACCATACCGGGCCTGGCCGTATAGATATGGATCTTGACCTTGTCGCCGCGGCGCTCTACTTCGATCTTCGATACGCCCGCCCTTGCCAGGCGCTTCTTGACGTAACGCCTCAGCTTGATATCTTCCTCCAGCCATTCGGCTGTATGCTTCGATGTAAACCATTTACTGTCCCACGACCGGTTGATTCCGAGCCTCAATCCGACGGGATTTGTCTTCTGACCCAAGATATCCTCCTCGTCTTTCCTTCTTACTTTCCGGTCTCGAGTTCGCCTTTGTAATCGACGACCACGGTTATACTGCTGCTGCGCTTACGGATTCGGTAGGCGCGCCCCTGTGCTCTCGGCCTGATCCGGTACATCGTCCTGCCCTCGTTGACGAATATCTCCTTGATCTTCATCTCGGCAGGCTCTACCGGATGCTCGAACTGTCCGGCCAGGTTGTGCATGGCCGAAACAACGAGCTTCTCGATCGGGCGCGCAACGGCTTTACTCGAGAACTTCAGCGTCTCGAGAGCCTTCTCGACCGACAGTCCCCTCACGAGATCGACGACTATTCTCGCCTTCCTCGCCGAGACCCTCACCTGCCGCGCTTTTGCGCGTGCTTCCATCTCCGCCTACCTCCGTTTATCTGCTTACTGCTTTCTCTTTACTTTGCTCGTATGTCCCCTGTAAGTCCTGGTCGCTACGAACTCGCCGACCTTGTGACCCACCATGTTCTCCGTAATGAAGACGGGAACGAACTTCTTCCCGCTGTGGACCGCCAGCGTGTGACCCACAAACTCGGGAGAGATGGTCGATCGCCTGGCCCAGGTCTTGATGACCCTCTTCTCGCCGGTCTCGTTCATTCCCTCGATCTTGCGGAGAAGCTTGTAATCGATAAAGGGACCTTTTTTCAGTGATCTGGCCATCTATTACCTCTTCTTCTTTCGCCTGTGGACGATATACTTGTCAGAGGGATTCTTCTTGTCTCTCGTCCTGTACCCCTTCGTCGGCATGCCCCAGGGGGACACGGGATGACCGCCACCGCTGGTACGGCCCTCACCGCCGCCGTGAGGATGATCGACCGGATTCATGGCAACGCCCCTGACCTTCGGCCTCTTGCCGAGCCAGCGGGACCTGCCTGCCTTTCCGATCGTTACGTTCTCATGATCTATGTTGCTCACCTGGCCGATGGTGGCGTAGCACTCCTTGCGGACCATGCGGATCTCACCGCTTGGCAGCCGCAGGGATACGTAATTGCCTTCCTTCGCCATGAGCTGCGCATACGCGCCGGCGCTTCGGACCATCTGGCCCCCACGGCCGGCGATCATCTCGATATTGTGCACGAACAGACCCGTCGGGATCTTTTCGAGCGGCAGGGAGTTGCCGGGATGGATATCGATGTCGGGACCCGATATGACCGAGTCACCTTCCTTGATCCCGTGAGGCGTCAGGATGTAACGCTTCTCCCCGTCCGCGTAGTGCAGGAGCGAGATGAAAGCAGAACGGTTCGGATCGTACTCTATCGAGGCGACCTTCGCGGGAACACCGTGCTTGTCGCGCTTGAAATCGATCCTGCGGTAGCGGCGCTTGTGGCCCCCACCCATTCGGCGCATCGTAATGCGTCCCTGGTTGTTGCGTCCGCCAGTCTTCTTGATCGGTTCGAGAAGCGATTTCTCCGGAGCCTTCTTCGTAAGGCCGGAGTAATCAGTGACCGTCTTGAAACGCAGCGTCGGCGTAGTCGGATTAAACTTCTTCAGAGCCATCGATCGGTTCCTTTTTCTCTTTCACCCGCGAGCCCTCATGTAGCCCCTGGAGGGGCTATACAACGAGGCGAGCTATACCTGATCGAAAATATCGATATTCTCACCCTTGGCCAATGTCACAAAGGCCTTCTTACGGTCGACGCGCTTGCCGGTGAACCGGCCGGACCTCATGAACGTCGTCTTCGGCTTGCCGCGCAGGATTGTCGTGCGCACCTGCAGGACCGTAACGCCGAAGAGCTTCTCGACAGCGGTCTTGATCTCTCTCTTGTTCGCCCTGGGATCGACCTCGAAAACGAACTTGTTGTCCGCTTCCTTCAGTATCGCCGACCGCTCCGTAATCACGGGCTTGAAGATGATCCTCCGGATATCGGCCATTACGCGAACACCTCCTCGATCTTCGCAAGGGCGTCCTTCGTGAAAAGCAGCGTATCGGCCTTGAGTATCTTGAGGGCGTTCATATCGCCTGCGAGTATAAACTCGACGCCCTTGAGATTTCTCGACGACCGGAACACGTTCTCATCGAATCCTGCCGAGATGAAGAGTATCTTCTTTCCCGACAGCCCTGCTGCCTCGAGGAACCCGGCGAAGACCTTCGTCTTCGGCGCTTCCATCGAGACGCTCTCTACCACAAACACACTCTCTTCTCCGCCCTTGTCAGCCAGAGCCGATTTGAGAGCGAGTCTCCTGACCTTCTTGGGAACGGTAAAACCGTAATCCCTGGGCTTCGGTGCGAAGACGACTCCGCCTCCTCTCCAGATCGGAGAGGAACGTCTGCCGGCTCTCGCCCGTCCGGTGCCCTTCTGCCTGTAAGGCTTGGCGTTGCTGAAACGGATCTCGCTGCGCTCCTTGGCATTGGCGGACCCTAGCCGCCTGTTGGCCTCGTACATGCGCACCACGTCGTACAGCACCGACTTGTTCACAGGACCGCCGAAGAGCGATTCGGGAAGGTCTACCGTGCCCTTCAGGTCTCCGTTAAAATCATATAGATTCGCGCTTGCCATCATTCTTCCTCATGCTCAGCCCTGCTTCGCGGACGTGGTGGTGAGCCTGAGGATGGTATTCCTCGCGCCCGGTACCGCGCCCCTGACGAGCAGGAGGTTGTTTTCAGTGTCGACTTCGACGACCTTGAGGTTCTTTACGTGATTATTGGCGTTACCCATCCTGCCGGGCATCTTCGTCCCCTTATGGACACGACTCGGCCAGGCTGCCATTCCGATCGAACCGCCCGCCCTGTGCACCTTGTTAACGCCGTGGGAGGCCTTGCCGCCCCCGAATCCGAAGCGCTTCACTACGCCCTGGAATCCCTTGCCCTTCGACTTGCCGGTAACATCGACCGTGGCGACATCCGCGAAGATGCCGACACCGATCAGCTGGCCGGGCTCGAAGGCGGATGGATCGTCCACCCTGAATTCCTGGACGTAACGGTAAGGCGGGAGTCCGGCTTTCCGGAAATGCCCCATCTGCGGCAGGTTCGAGCGTGACTGTCTGGCCTCTCCAAACGCGATCTGTATCGCGTTGTAGCCATCGGTCTTCTCGGTCTTAACCTGCACCACAGGACACGGGCCCGCCTCGATCACCGACACAGGGATCACTGTTCCCTTCTCGTCGAAGACCTGGGTCATCCCGATTTTCCTGCCGATCAACCCTATCATCTCATCCTCCGAATCAGACTTTGATCTCGATATCAACGCCGGCGGGGAGGTCGAGCTTCTGCAGGGCATCCACGGCTTTAGGAGTAACGTTGGTTATCCATATAAGCCTCTTGTGCACCCTGATCTCGAACTGTTCCCGCGACTTCTTGTTTACATGCGGCGAGCGGAGAACGGTATAGACAGTCCGTTTTGTCGGAAGAGGAATAGGGCCGGATACTTCCGAACCAGTCCTCCGCGCGGTCTTTACTATCTCCTCGGCGCATCGGTCCAGCATTGAGTGTTCAAATGCTTTCAGCTTGATCCTTATGTTCTGACCATCCACCGGGCAAACCTCCAACCCGCTATTCTACGATTTCGGTCACGACACCCGCACCGACGGTCCTGCCGCCCTCACGGATCGCAAACCGAAGTTCCTTCTCCATAGCTATCGGCGTGATGAGCTCGATGTACAGCTCCACATCATCGCCGGGCATTACCATCTCGGTCCCTTCGGGAAGCGTCGCCACTCCCGTCACATCCGTCGTCCTGAAATAGAACTGCGGACGATATCCGTTGAAGAACGGGGTGTGTCGCCCGCCCTCCTCTTTCTTCAACACGTACACCTTGCCCCTGAACTTCAGGTGAGGTGTGATCGACCCGGGCTTCGCCACGACCATCCCGCGGTCGAGCTTGTCCTTGTCCATCCCGCGAAGAAGCAGGCCCACGTTGTCGCCCGCCATACCCTCGTCGAGAAGCTTGCGGAACATCTCGACTCCGGTCACTACGGTCTTCTGCGTGTCCCTGATCCCGATCACCTCTACTGCCTCTCCCACCTTGACGATCCCGCGCTCGATACGCCCGGTACCTACCGTGCCGCGCCCCGTGATCGAGAACACGTCCTCGATAGGCATCAGGAACGGCTTGTCCGTGTCACGCTCGGGCGTCGGTATGTAACTGTCGATCGCGTCCATCAGCTCCCAGATGCTCTTGACTTCCTCGCTGTCCGCGTCTTCGCTGTTCAGAGCCTGAAGAGCGCTCCCGCGGATGATCGGAATGTCGTCGCCGGGGAAATCGTACTCGCTCAGTAGCTCCCTGACCTCGAGCTCGACCAGGTCGAGTAGCTCGGGGTCGTCTACCTGATCAACCTTGTTCATGTAGATCACCAGGTAGGGCACGTTCACCTGGCGAGCCAGGAGGATGTGCTCCCTCGTCTGAGGCATCGGACCGTCTGCGGCCGATACCACCACGATGCCGCCGTCCATCTGCGCGGCGCCCGTGATCATGTTCTTGATGTAATCGGCGTGTCCCGGGCAGTCTACGTGTGCGTAGTGCCTGTTCTCCGTCTCGTACTCCACGTGAGCCGTCGCGATCGTGATCCCGCGCTCGCGCTCTTCGGGAGCCTTGTCGATCTCGTCGAACGGCACGAAGTTCGCCATGCCCTTCGAGGAGAGATGCTTCGTTATCGCTGCCGTCAGCGTGGTCTTGCCATGATCGACATGCCCGATCGTTCCCACGTTTACGTGGGGCTTGTTGCGTTCAAACTTCTCTTTAGCCATCCGGCTTCCTCCTTCTCGACCCGCTCCGGCATCAGGCCGGGCAGACTTTCACGATACTCTCTCAGGCCAGACCTCGCACCCTGCCCTGTAGCTGCGCGACCATCTCTCCGGGCACCCGGTCATAATGTGAGAACTGCATGCTGTAGATCGCCCGCCCCTGCGTCAGCGAACGCAGGGCTGTCGCGTAACCGAACATGTCGGAAAGGGGCGCCCTCGCTGCAATAACCTGTGTATCGGCGCGCTGGGACATCCCTTCGACTTTACCTCTTCGCATATTAAGATCGCTCATGACGTCTCCGACGTACTCCGTCGGGAGAACCACTTCGACGTCCATTACCGGCTCGAGAAGAACCGGCCCGGCCTTCCTCACTCCATCGTTGAAGGCCATGCTGCCCGCGACTCGGAAGGCCAGCTCGCTCGAATCGACCTCGTGGAACGAGCCGTCGATCAGAGTGACCTTCACATCGACCATCGGACAGCCGTTGACAGGCCCGCTGGCCATCGACTGGCGGATACCTTCCTCGACATACGGCACATACTGCTTGGGAACAGCAGCTCCCCGCATCCTGGTCTCGAACTCGAAGCCTCCACCGGGATTCGGCTCGATCTCGACGATAGCATGCCCGTACTGGCCCCTTCCGCCGCTCTGGCGGACGAATCGTCCCTCGCTGCGGGTCTTCTTCGTGATCGTCTCCTTGAAGGCGACCTGGGGGCGTCCGACATTCGCGTGGACACTGAACTCCCTGAGCATCCTGTCGACCAGGATCTCGAGGTGAAGTTCGCCCATCCCGGATATCAGCGTCTGACCTGTATCCTCGTCGATCTTTACGACGAATGTAGGATCCTCGTTGCTCAACCTTCCCAGGGCCTCCGAAAGCTTCAGTTCGTCGGCCTTCGTCTTCGGCTCTATCGCCACGGGATCACCGGCTCGGGGAAATCCATCATCTCGAGCATGAGAGGATGCTTCGTATCGCACAGCGTGTCACCTGTACCCGAATGCTTCAACCCGACGACCGCAACGATGTCGCCGGCCGATACTTCGGTCAGCTCTTCGCGCTTGTTGGCGTGCATGAGAAGCACACGGCCGAAGCGCTCCTTCTTCTTGTTCGACGCGTTCACGATATGCGTCCCCGTCTTGACCGTTCCGCTGTAGACCCTCATGTAATGAAGCAGCCCGACGTAAGGGTCCGTCATGACCTTGAACACGAGAGCCGCGAATGGCGCATTCGGATCGGCCGCCCTCTCCTCTTCCAGCTTCGAGAAGGGGTTCACGCCTTTTACCGGCGGGACATCCATCGGGTTGGGAAGAAGGTCGACGACCGCATTGAGAAGATGCTGCACGCCCTTGTTCTTGAAGGCCGAACCGCAGAGGACCGGCACGACGGCCGCGTCCAGCACTGCCTTGCGCAGGGCCTTCCTTATAGTCTCTTCACTCACGTCGGCTCCGTCCAGGACGTGATGAACGATTTCTTCATCATAATCGGCGAGAGATTCGAGAAGCTCTTCTCTCGCCATCTCACACGAGACCATCAGGTCCTCCGGGATGACACTCTCTACATATGTAGAGCCGAGATTCTCGTTGTCATATGTGTAGGCTTTCATGCTGATCAGGTCGGCGATCCCGGTAAAATCCTCTCCCGCTCCGATGGGGAGCTGGACCGGTATCGCGTTCGCCTTGAGCTTCGTGCGCATCATCTGCACCACATTCAGAAAATCCGAGCCTACGCGATCCATCTTGTTGACGAACGCGAGACGCGGAATGGAATACTTGTCCGCCTGCCGCCATACCGTCTCGGACTGCGGCTCGACACCGCCGACCGCGCAGAAGACCGCGACGACGCCGTCAAGCACCCTGAGGCTTCTCTCGACCTCTACGGTGAAATCGACGTGCCCCGGGGTATCGATGATATTGATCCGGTGATCCTTCCAGTCGCAGGTCGTAGCGGCCGATGTGATCGTGATACCGCGTTCGCGCTCCTGCTCCATCCAGTCCATCACCGCGCTGCCCTCATGCACCTCGCCCATACGGTGGACCTTGCCCGAATAGAACAGGATCCTTTCCGTCACGGTAGTCTTCCCCGCGTCGATATGCGCGGCGATACCGATATTACGAGTCTTGTCTAGAGGGTAATCTCTTGACATCGAACTTTCTCCAGCGCCGGACCCATGATCTCCCGACTGCCCGGCAAAAGCCCGACAGGGGATCAGAGGGTCATACGGCGGTTAATGCTGTTAAAGCAAAGCTGCCTGTAAACCATTTAATTCTTTCCCTCGTCTTCCCGCCGGTTCCTTCAATTGCAACTCGAAGGCTTCGGCAGGGATTCCACCCCACACCTCTTATATCAAAGCATCCCGAACCAGCAGTAGCCGGGGATGCTGTCTACCACCTGTAATGAGCGAAGGCCTTGTTGGCCTCTGCCATTCTGTGCGTATCCTCGCGCTTCTTGACCGACGGGCCCTCTTTGTTGTAGGCGTTGAGGAGCTCGACGGAGAGCTTCTGCGCCATCTTTCTCTCGGGCCTGTCCTTCGCGTAGCCGATGATCCATCGCATCGCCAGCGCGAGCCTGCGATTGGGACGGACCTCGATCGGAACCTGATACGTGGCCCCGCCGACCCTCCTCGAGGTGACCTCGAGGACCGGCTTGACATTCTCTATCGCCTTCTTGAGGACATCGACACCACTCTGGCCTGTCTTCTCCTCGATCATATCGATGGCGTCATATACGATCCGCTCGGCCGTACTCTTCTTGCCCCTGCGCATCAGATAGTTGATGAAACGAGCCAGAAGGACGTCGCCGTACTTCGGATCAGGCGTTATATCTCTTTTTACTACTTCCCGTCTGCGAGGCATTACGATTGCTCCTTCTAGGACGTGGCCTTCTTGGGCCTCTTGACGCCGTACTTCGAACGGCGCTTCGTACGGCCGTCGACACCGCTGGTGTCAAGAGTGCCGCGGACTATATGATATCTGACGCCGGGGAGATCCTTTACCCTGCCTCCCCTGACGAGTACGATCGAATGCTCCTGGAGATTATGTCCCTCCCCGGGAATGTACGCGGTCACTTCGAAACCGTTTACGAGCCTTACTCTGAGCGACCTTACGGATAGCCGAGTTGGGCTTTTTCGGCGTCGAAGTATAGACCCTCGTGCAGACTCCCCGCTTCTGGGGACAGGCCTGCAGCGCCGGAGCGCTTGTCTTCTTTGTCTGGGCTTTTCTGCCCTT
The DNA here is from genome assembly GCA_963836185.1 of Candidatus Krumholzibacteriia bacterium. Lineage (GTDB taxonomy): Bacteria > Krumholzibacteriota > Krumholzibacteriia > Krumholzibacteriales > Krumholzibacteriaceae > JAUWCL01. Next base: position 84,177 of record CAWIIQ010000001.1, on the reverse strand, counting down.
TCGCACTAACTGATTAATAGTAGGCACGTTATACCTTTTCTCCTGCTCTCGCTCTATTGTCGATTATTTTAACTACCGACAGGCAAATCATTGCGCAGATGAGCAATCTAACATCCTGTTATGTCCCTGTCAAGAAATAAATTTAGTCGAGTCGGGAGGCACTTCCCGGCTCATACTCAGGAGGCCTCACCCCTCATCTCATCGACCAGCCCCGCGATCTCTTCCTCGGGGAATTCTCTCCCGAGAAGATCCTTCTCGCTGACCTCTTCCTGGATCTCGATATCGTTGTACTTGGCCAGGCCCGTCCCGGCCGGCACAAGATGTCCCATGACCACATTCTCTTTCAGGCCCCTGAGAAAATCGGTCTTGCCCTGGACGGCAGCTGCCGTAAGTACGCGCGTCGTCTCCTGGAAGCTTGCCGCGGAGATAAAGCTCTCCGTGTTGAGGCTCGCCTTGGTAATACCGAGCAGCAGAGGCTTGAATGTGGCAGGAGCGCCGCCGTCGGCCAGCGTCTCCTCGTTAGCCTCGCGGAACTCGCCCTTGCTGACGATGTCTCCCTCGAGGAATTTCGTGTCCCCGCTGTCCTCGACAACGACCTTCTGCAGCATCTGGCGGACGATCACCTCGATGTGCTTGTCGTTGATAGCCACGCCCTGCAGCCTGTATACCTCCTGGATCTCGTTCACGAGGTAGTTCTGGGCCGCGTTGACGCCCTTGATGCTGAGGATGTCGAAGGGGTTGACCGGTCCCTCGGTGAGGTTGTCCCCCGCCTCGATATGATCTCCCTCGTATACGCTGAGGTGCTTTCCCTGCGGAACGAGGTAGCTGCTCTTGTCTCCGCTCTCGTTGACGACGATGATCTTGCGCATACCCTTTGTCACGGAGCCGAACTCGACGACACCGTCGATCTCGGAGACGACCGCGGCCTCTTTCGGCTTACGGACCTCGAAGAGCTCAGCGACCCTCGGCAGACCGCCGGTGATGTCGCGAGTCTTCGTGATCTCCTTGGGGATACGGCAGATGATGTCGCCCGCCACGGACGTCGTCACCGTCATGATGCGAAAGATGCGTTCCTGTCGGAACGATGAAGTTGGCGATCGTCTTGCCCTTCTTGTCGACGATCTCGATGTGCGGATGGCGTTTCTTGTCGCGATCCTCGATGATCACCATCTGGCGGAGGCCTGTCTTGTCATCGAGCTTCTCCTTCAGGGTGACACCTTCCTTGATGCCGACGTACTTGAGCTTTCCGGCCTTGTCCGTGATGATGAAGTCGGAATAGGGATCCCATTCGTAGACGATATGTCCCTTTTCGATCTCCTGGCCCGGTATAACGCGCAGCGTAGCGCCGTAAGGCACCCCGAAACGCGCCCTGACGCGCTCGGTCTCGGCATCGCGGATGATGATCTCGCCCTTGCGGCTGAGCGCGATCTCGTCCCCCTCACGGTTCTTGACGTGCTTGATATTACTCAGCTCGACGACACCGGGATGGTTCGTCATCTTCTGCGTATGCTCGGCGATACGGCTCGCCGTTCCACCGACGTGGAAAGTACGCAGGGTCAGCTGCGTGCCCGGCTCACCGATCGACTGCGCGGCGATCGACGCCGACCGCCTCACCGATAGGCACGCTGCCCCCGGTCGCGAGGTTACGGCCGTAACAGTTCGCGCAGACTCCGCGTCTCGATTCGCATGTGAGCACCGAACGGATCTTCACCTTCTCGACGCCGCGCTCCTCGATCTCGAAGAGCGAGGTCCTCGTCGATCGGCGAGTTTGCCTCGACGATCACCTCTCCCGAATGAGGATCGATGACGTCATCGACCGATACGCGGCCGAGGATACGGTCGGACAGCGACTCGATGACTTCCTCTCCCTCTTTGAGGGCGGATGTATTTACTCCCATGATCGTGCCGCAATCTGGCTCGGTGACGATGACGTCCTGCGCCACATCAACGAGGCGCCTCGTCAGGTAACCCGCATCGGCGGTCTTGAGCGCCGTGTCTGCCAGTCCCTTTCGCGCGCCATGTGTCGAGATGAAATACTGGAGAACCGTCAGGCCCTCCTTGAAGTTCGCTGTGATGGGCATCTCGATGATCTCGCCGATGCCTCCGGTGATCCTCTTCTGGGGCTTGGCCATCAGCCCTCGCATACCGGCGAGCTGCCTGATCTGGTCCCTGCTGCCCCTCGATCCCGAGTTCGCCATCATGTAGATGGGGTTGAACCCCGCGCGGTCGCGGCTCAGAGCCTCGCCCATCGCGTCGGCGACATCGTTCGAGGTATGGGTCCAGGTATCGATGATCTTGTTGTATCGCTCGCCGTCGGTGATGACACCGTTCTTGTACTGCTTGTGGATCTTGGCGATCGCCTTGTTCGCCTCGGCGATCAGGCCCGGCTTCTCATCGGGGACGACGATGTCGTCGATCCCGAATGTGATGCCGCCGATCGTGGCGTAGCTTGAAACCGATATCCTTGAGCTGCTCGAGGAACTTCACCGTCCTCGAGTTGCCGAGCCTCTTGTAGCAGGCTGCGATCAGAAGCCCGATATTCTTCTTGTCGAGGATATCGTTCATGTACCCGATCTCGTCGGGAACGATCTGGTTGAGGATGACGCGCCCGCCCGTGGTCGACACGAGCTCTCCGTCCATCCTTACCTTGATCTTGGCATGTATGTCGATGACTCCGCCTGTGACGGCGCTTATCGCGTCGTCGGTGCTGAAGAACGACTTGCCTTCGCCCTTTACGCCGGCCTTGGCCATCGTGATGAAGTACAGGCCGAGGACCATATCCTGCGAAGGCGACGCGAGCGGCGCGCCGTTCGCCGGCGAGAGGATGTTGTTCGCTGAAAGCATCAGCGTCCGCGCCTCGAGCTGCGCCTCGTACGAGAGAGGCACGTGCACGGCCATCTGGTCGCCGTCGAAGTCGGCGTTGAACGCCGCGCATACGAGCGGATGTATCTGTATCGCCTTACCCTCGATCAGGAGGGGCTGGAAGGCCTGGATGCCGAGCCTGTGAAGGGTCGGCGCCCTGTTGAGGAACACGGGATGATCGGTGATGATCTCCTCGAGGATGTCCCAGACCTCGGGCCTCTCGCGCTCGACGAGCTTCTTCGCGCTCTTTACCGTCTGAACGTACCCCTTCTCCTCGAGCTTCCTGATGATGAACGGCTTGAAGAGCTCGAGCGCCATCGACTTGGGAAGCCCGCACTGGCCGATCTCGAGCTCGGGACCGACGACGATCACCGAACGGCCCGAGTAGTCGACCCTCTTGCCGAGAAGGTTCTGGCGGAAACGGCCCTGCTTGCCCTTGAGCATGTCGCTGAGCGACTTGAGCGGCCTGTTCCCCTGCCCGCGCACAGCCCGTGAACGGCGGCTGTTGTCGAACAGCGCGTCGACGGCCTCCTGGAGCATCCTCTTCTCGTTTCTGAGGATCACTTCCGGGAGCGCGGATCTCTATGAGTTTCTTGAGCCTGTTGTTTCTGTTGATCACACGCCTGTAGAGGTCGTTGAGATCGGATGTAGCGAAACGTCCGCCTTCCAGCGGGACGAGCGGACGAAGATCGGGAGGCAGCACGGGGATGACATCGAGTATCATCCATTCCGCCCTGTTCTGGCTCTGCCTGAACGCCTCGACGACCCTCAGCCTCTTGAGTACATCCTTCTTCCTCTGCACCGACGTCTCGACCTTTGCCTGCGCCCGCAGGTTGATCGACTCTTCCTCGATATTGATCTGGGCCAGCAGCTCACCGATGGCTTCTCCCCCCATCATCGCTGTGAACTCGGAACCCTGGTCGAGAAGGTCGTTATATGTCTCGTCGTCGATGAGCTCCTTGTACTTGAGCTCCGTATTGCCCGGATCGATGACTACGTGCGACTCGTAGTAGAGGATCCTCTCGAGATTACGGACCGACATGTCGAGCATATACCCGATCCTGCTCGGAACGCCCTTGAGAAACCATATATGGGCCACCGGCACGGCCAGATCGATGTGCCCGAGCCTCTCGCGCCTCACGCGGGAGTGGGTCACCTCGACTCCGCACCTGTCACAGATCACGCCGCGGTAGCGGATCCGCTTGTATTTTCCGCAGGCGCACTCCCAGTCCTTGACTGGCCCGAATATCCTCTCGCAGAAGAGGCCATCCTTCTCGGGCTTGAAAGACCGGTAGTTGATCGTCTCCGGTTTGACTACCTCACCGAAACTCCACGACCGCACCACCTCGGGGGAGGCGAGCTGGATGCGCATCGACTTGATGTCGGTGGGCTTTTTGCGATCCTTGTCCATAAAGGTGGTATACAACGGATACCTCCGTATCTCTATTGATCCTTATCGAGATGCACATCAAGGCAAAGGCTCTGAAGCTCTTTTATAAGTACATTGAACGCCTCGGGCAGCCCCGGGTCGGGGGCATTCTCACCCTTGACGATCGCTTCGTAAATTCGGCTCCTTCCCATCACGTCATCCGACTTGACGGTAAGCAGCTCCTGGAGACAGAACGCGGCGCCGTACGCCTCTAGCGCCCAGACCTCCATCTCGCCGAATCGCTGGCCGCCGAACTGGGCCTTTCCGCCGAGCGGCTGCTGCGAAACGAGCGAATACGGGCCGATCGACCTTGCATGTATCTTGTCGTCGACCAGGTGGGAAAGCTTGAGCATGTATATGTATCCTACGGTGATCTCGTCAGCGTAAGACTCTCCCGAAATACCATCGTACAGTGTGGTCTTACCCGACTCGGGCAGCCCCGCATCCTTGAGCGCCGCTTTGATCTCGTCGATCGTCGCGCCGTTGAATACGGGCGTCGCCACGCTGAATCCCTGCTTCCACGCAGCCCAGCCGAGATGTGTCTCGAGGATCTGGCCGACGTTCATTCGGCTCGGAACCCCGAGAGGGTTGAGGATGATGTCGACCGGCGTCCCGTCAGCAAGCCTGGGCATGTCCTCGATCGGTACGATCCTAGAGACAACACCCTTGTTGCCGTGGCGCCCGGCCATCTTGTCGCCGACCGAGACCTTGCGCTTGCGGGCGATGTATACCTTGACCAGCTTGCTCACGCCGGGAGGCAGCTCGTCGCCGCGCATAACACGCTCGATCTCCTTCTCGTACTTGCTCTCGATGCCGTCGATCGCCCTGGCGGCCGACTCCATGAGAGACTGTATCTTCGAATCCACATCCTGGTTCTTCACTATGGGAAGGCCCCAGTGGAGGTGGTCGACGTCGATCGACGTGAGAAGCTTCTCGGTGATCTTGCGTCCGGCCTTGGCCTGGATCTCGCCCGTCTCGGAATGGATGAGCTTTTCGGTCGTCTGTCCGACCATCAGCATCGCCAGGCGCTCGCGCCTCTTATCCTTGACGTGCCCGATCTCCTGATCCCTGTTGCGCTCCAGCTCCACGACCTTCTTCTTCTCATGCGTCTTGGCGCGGTCGTCCCGCTCCTTGCGCGAGAAGAGCTTGATGTCGACGATGATCCCGTCCATACCCGGAGGGGCCTTCAGGGAAGCGTCGCGGACGTCGCCGGCCTTCTCGCCGAAGATCGCCTTGAGGAGGCGCTCCTCCGGAGTGAGCTCTGTCTCACCCTTGGGAGTCACCTTTCCGACGAGGATGTCGCCGGCCTTTACATGGGCGCCGATGCGGATGATACCGTCATCATCGAGGTTTCCGAGCATCTCCTCGCTGACGTTCGGGATCTCTCGCGTTATCTCCTCCATGCCCGCCTTGGTGTCGCGGACCTGGGTCTCGAACTCCTCGATATGGATCGACGTGTAGACATCGTCAGTAACGAGACGTTCGCTCAATATGATAGCATCCTCGAAGTTGTATCCGCGCCACGGCATGAAGGCGACAAGTATGTTCCTGCCCAGCGCCAGCTCGCCATCTTCGGTCGCGGAAGAATCGGCGATAACGTCGCCCTTCTTCACCTTCTGGCCGACCTCGACGAGAGGCTTCTGGTTAACACAGGTGTCCTGGTTGGACCGCTGGTACTTGACCAGCCTGTACTCGTCGACGCCGCCGAAGCCGCTGAAATCGTCGAGGTTTTCTTCTTCTTTCTTCGATCCGTAGCTGATCATGATGCGGTCGGCCTCGACACTCTCGATCTTGCCCGACCTGCGCGCGATCTCGAGGACCCCGGAATCGTAAGCGACTTTGCCCTCGAGGCCAGTGCCGATCACGGGAGCCTCGAGCCTTGAGCAGGGGCACTGCCTGGCGCTGCATATTGCAGCCCATCAGGGCCCTGTTCGCGTCATCGTGCTCGAGGAACGGGATAAGGGAAGCCGCCGCGCTCACCAGCTGGGCGGGAGAGACATCCATGAAATCGACCTCTTTCGGATCGACTACCACGAACTCTCCTCCGTACCTCGCCATGACGGTGGAGTTGCGGAACCTGCCCTTCGCATCGATCGGCGCGTTCGCGTGCGCGATGACGGCCTTGTCCTCCAGATCGGCCGAAAGCATATCGACCTCGGTGGTAACGACCCCCTTCTTCACGCGGCGGTAGGGCGTCTCGAGAAAACCGAACTCGTTGACCCTCGCATAGGTAGCCAGCGATGTGATCAGCCCGATGTTCGGGCCTTCCGGCGTCTCGATCGGGCACATACGGCCGTAATGCGTGAAGTGAACGTCGCGCACCTCGAAGCCTGCGCGTTCCCTCGTGAGCCCGCCAGGGCCGAGGGCGCTGAGCCGGCGCTTGTGCGTCAGCTCCGCAAGCGGATTTGTCTGGTCCATGAACTGCGAGAGCTGGCTGCTGCCGAAGAACGACTGCACTACGGCGCTGATCGTCCTGGCGTTTACCAGATCGTAGGGGGTTGGATTGTCCGACTCCTGGATCGTCATCCTCTCCCTGATGATCCGCGCCATCCTCGCCAGTCCGACGGAGAACTGGTTCCCGAGAAGCTCGCCGACCGAACGGACCCTCCTGTTACCCAGGTGGTCGATGTCGTCGACGCCGGCCGTCGGTCTCCTTGATGTCGATCAGGTTCATCACTACGGCGATGAAATCCTTTTCGGTCAGCGTCGTAGTCTCGATCGGTATGTCGACACCGAGACGCCTGTTCATCTTGTGGCGGCCGACCTTCGCGAGATTGTATCTCTTCGGGTTGAAGAAGAGCCTGTCGAGCAGGGCCTTGGCCGTCTCCACGTTGGGAGGATCTCCCGGCCGCATGAGATTGTATATACGCTTGAGCGCGTCCTCGCGCCCTGCGGTAGGATCCTTCTCGAGGGTCTTGATTATAACATCTTCCTCGATGTTCCCGGTCTTCTCGACGAGAACGATCTTGAGGATCTTCTGCGACTTCATCATCTCGAGCGCAGTCTCCAGCAGAGGCTTACCCGCCTCGGCGATGACCTCGCCCGTCTCTTTGCTGACGATGTCCTCGGCAACGATGCGGCCTATAAGGGCCGTATCCTTCTTGCTCGCGCGCTGCGCGAGCGTGTAGACCTTCGTCTTGTGAAAGAGCTTGATGATCCCGCTGTTAGGCTCGAATCCCATCGCCTTCAGAAGCACCGTCACAGGTATCTTTCTCCGCCTGTCGATGTAGACATACATGATGTCGTTCACGTCGATGACGAATTCGACCCATGAGCCCCTGTACGGAATGATCCTCGCGTTGAACAGCCTCTTGCCGTTGGGATGGTAGTCGTCGCTGAAGACCACACCGGGTGAACGGTGCAGCTGGCTGACGATGACCCTCTCGGCGCCGTTGATGATGAACGTTCCTCTGTCCGTGATCAGGGGGATCTCCCCGAGATAGACTTCGCTCTGGATGATATCCTTGATCACCCAGTCATCCTCGCCCTGCTCGCGCACGACGAGTCTGAGCGCCGCCTTCAAAGGCACCGCATGCGTAAGGTCACGTTCCTTGCATTCCTCGACGGTATATTTCGGCTCTCCGACACTGTAGCCGAGGTACTCCAGGGTAAAATCACCTTTTGTCGACACTACAGGGAACACCGAGTTGAAGACTGCCTGCAGCCCGATGTCTTCCCTCTTGTCGATAGGGACCTTCCGCTGGAGAAACCGCTCGAAGGAGGCGAGTTGTACTTCCAGGAGATGAGGGATCTCCATCACCTGCGGAATCTTTCCGTAGTCGATCCGGTCAGGCATTTTGATCATGTAGACCGATCCCCCTTGTCTCGGCTCTTCGCCGACCTATATTAAAAACGGTTACTTTACTTCTACTGTCGCGCCGACCTCTTCAAGCTGCTTCTTGATCTCTTCGGCTTCGTCCTTGTTGACGCCTTCCTTGACTGTTCCAGGAACCTCCTCGACCACTTTCTTCGCCTCGATCAGTCCGAGGCCGGTAATGGCCCTGACGACCTTGATGACCTGGATCTTCTGGCTGCCGAAGTCCGTGAGGACAACGTCGAACTCGGTCTTTTCCTCGGCCTCTTCAACTGCGCCCCCGCCCATCATCATACCGGGCATCATTGCCATCGGAGCGGCTGCGGTTACGCCGAACCTGTCCTCGAGGACCTTTACGAGCTCGGAAAGCTCGAGTACCGTCATCTTCTCGACTGCCTCGACTATCTTCTCTACATTCTTGGAGCTGGCCTCCACTTTTTTCTCCTCGGCTTTCGGCTCTTCAGCCTTTTTCTCGGCCGGAGCCTCTTCTACGGGCTTCTCTTCGGCCTTCTTCTCTGCTTTCTTCTTGGGCTTCTCAGCCTTCTCCTCGGCCTTCTCTTCTACGGCCTCGGCAGTTTTCTTTTCGTCATCTTTCTTGGCGGGCATTGCCATCCTCTCTTTCGAACGAATCGGTTTAACGGCTACGTACAGCGGCAGGCGATCGAGCCGGCCGCCCGGCCTCTATCAGGCCGCTCCCTTCTTTTCCTTGATCGCGTCGAGTACGCCGACCAGGTCCCGCATGGAAGCATTGAGGACTCCAACAAGCCCTCGAAGCGGCGCCTGGAACGCACTGACTGTCGTGGCGATGAGGACATCGCGTGACGGGAGCGACGCGAGCCTTACCGTCTCCTTCTCATCGAGGATCCGGCCGGCCACATATCCCCCCTTGAAACGGGGGAGTTTATACTCGTCAGCAAACTTCTTGATCACATGGGCGGGGGCGACTTCGTCAACCACCGAAGCGGCTAACGCGGTCGGGCCCTCGAGGAGGGCGTCCATGCCCTCGATGCCCAGTTCGTTGAAGCTTCTCCTTGCCAGGGTGTTCTTGATCACCCTGAACGTGATACCGTTTTCACGGCACTGGCGGCGGAGCTCGGAGATGTCCGCCACATTGAGTCCGGTGAAATCGTTGAGGATCACACTCTTCGATTCTTCGATCAATCTCTTGAGCTCCTCGACTGTTTCCGTTTTCGCAGGCTGCACCATATCCGACCTCCTTTCTACCGCAGCTCGTTCAGCAGAACCGCTGTGTCAAGCTTCACCGACGGACCCATCGTCGAGGAAAGGTGCAGGCTGAGCACATACTTTCCTTTCGCCGACGCGGGCTTCGCCCTGAGAAGTTCCAGCACGAGGGCCTGGATGTTCTCGACCAGTTTCTGCTTATCAAATGAAACCTTGCCTACCGGCACGTGAATGTTCGAGCCCTTGTCGACACGGTATTCGATCTTGCCGGCCTTGGCGTCCTTGACCGCCTTGCCGACATCGAATGTGACCGTTCCGACCTTCGGGTTCGGCATAAGGCCCCTGGGACCGAGGATACGGCCCAGTTTCCCTACCTCACCCATCATATCGGGTGTCGCGATAGCGACATCGAACTCGAACCAACCGTCTTTTATCTTCTCGATGAATTCGTCCGATCCGACAAAGTCGGCCCCGGCTTCACTGGCTTCGATCTCCTTCTCCCCCTTGGTGAGAACGAGGACGCGAACGTCCCGGCCCGTACCATGAGGAAGCAGGACGGTACCCCTGACCTGCTGGTCAGCATGCCTGGGGTTCACACCGAGCCTCGCCGAGAACTCGAACGTTTCGTCGAAATTTCCCGCGGGCAGGTTCTTGATGACCTCGACCGCTTCTTCGAGGGGATATTCCCTCGTGCGATCGATACGGGCCATGCTTTCATCGTATTTCTTGCCGCGCTTCATCTTTCGACCACTCTCTTTTAATCTTCGATGATTATGCCCATTGAACGGGCTGAACCCTCGATCATCCTTACAGCCGCATCGAGATCGAACGCGTTGAGGTCTTTCATCTTGGCCTTCGCGATCTCCTCGACCTGTGCATGCTTTATCTTCGCTACCTTATCCTTGTTTGGCTCTCCCGAGCCCTTCGCGATCCCGGCCGCCTTACGCAGCATCTCGGATGCGGGAGGGGACTTGGTAATGAAGGAGAAACTCTTGTCCGCGTAAACTGTGATCTCCACAGGGACGATCGTTCCCGTCATGCTCGTCGTCGCGGCGTTGAACTGCTTGCAGAAGTCCACCGAGCTGACCTGCATCTGTCCAAGCGCCGGCCCCACTGGAGGCGCAGGCGTTGCCTGGCCGCCGGGGATCTGTAGCTTGATGATCTTGAGCACTTTCTTCTTTGACTTCTTAGCCATAGGATCTTCTGCTCCTGTTTGATTAACGGAGCGCCCTCGTTCCGGCGGTCTGCCCTTGCTATAGAGGTTTGACCTGAAGGAAGTCGAGCTCGACCGGGGTCTCTCTCCCGAAAATGCTTACGAGGACCTTGAGCTTTCCCCTTTCCGGATTTATCTCGTCGACTATGCCGGTAAACTCGGAGAAGGGTCCGTCGACCACGCTGACGTGTTCGCCGATCGTGAACGGGACCTCGGGGATGATCCCCTCTTTCTTCTCCATCCGGCCAAGGATCCTGTCGACTTCCTTCTTCGGAATGGGAAAAGGCTTCGTGCCCCCGCCGACGAAATGTGTTACGCCGGGGACGTTTTCGATGAGACTCCACGTCTCGTTCGTCATCTCCATCTCGATGAGTATGTAGCTGGGAAAAAGCTTCCGCTTCGAAACGGTCTTCTTGCCCTTCTTCATCTCAGCCACTTCTTCGGTGGCTACGAGAACCTTGCCGAACCGGTCTTCCATATCGGAAGCCCTGATCAGGCGCTCGATCGTATCCCGGACCTTTGCCTCCCGGCCGGAGTAAGTGTGAAGGACGTACCAGCGCATTTTTTTCGCACCGATACCGGCACCGTCCACATCGGTGCCACCCTCCGCCACTGCTTCTTCAGCCTGCGGGGTTTCTCCGGGTTCGGGGGTATCTCCGGCCGTTTCCGCGTCCGGTTCCTCCCCCTTGTCAACGGGCTCCGCCTCTTCCTCGGAGTTGGAAGCGATCTCCTCGGTTTCGGGAGCCTCCGTCGATTCCTCCTGCGGGGTATCGTCGTCCTCGCTGTCGAGCATCTCTTCATCGAAAAGCTCTTCAGGCATGACGGCGCCCGCCTCTTCAGCGACCGTTTCCGGCTCTTCTGAAGAGATGATTACTTCATCGGGGGACTTTTCGGTCCCCTCGTTTTTAGTCGTATCCTCGTTCATCGTGTTTATCCCGTCTGCAAGAACAGCTCAGGTTACCATCCGAGGAGCCGCCTGATGAGCAGCGTCAGAAGCTGATCCACCAGGCCGACGAACAGAGTCACCACGAAGGTTGCTATGATCACGAGTTTTGTCGATTCCTTAAGTTCATCGCGAGTAGGCCAGGTCACTTTCTTCAACTCGGCTACGATCTCGCTGAAAAACTTTCTGATCTTCTCGAACATACGGTTCTCCGTTCCTGAACGGTACCATGACGGACAACACACCCGCACCTCCGCGACGCGAAGCGCCGCCGAGTCGTGTCCGCCCTCTAAAAACGCGGGTTCTAGCGCGTTTCCTTATGCTTTGTGTGCTTGCGGCAGAACGGACAGTATTTCTTGTGCTCGAGTCTGTCCGGATGAAGACGCTTGTTCTTCGTCGTCGTGTAATTTCTGTTTTTGCACTCGCCGCAGGCAAGTATTGCCAGATCTCTCATCTTGACCAGTCCCCGCTATTCTACGATTTCGGTCACGACACCCGCACCGACGGTCCTGCCGCCCTCACGGATCGCAAACCGAAGTTCCTTCTCCATAGCTATCGGCGTGATGAGCTCGATGTACAGCTCCACATCATCGCCGGGCATTACCATCTCGGTCCCTTCGGGAAGCGTCGCCACTCCCGTCACATCCGTCGTCCTGAAATAGAACTGCGGACGATATCCGTTGAAGAACGGGGTGTGTCGCCCGCCCTCCTCTTTCTTCAACACGTACACCTTGCCCCTGAACTTCAGGTGAGGTGTGATCGACCCGGGCTTCGCCACGACCATCCCGCGGTCGAGCTTGTCCTTGTCCATCCCGCGAAGAAGCAGGCCCACGTTGTCGCCCGCCATACCCTCGTCGAGAAGCTTGCGGAACATCTCGACTCCGGTCACTACGGTCTTCTGCGTGTCCCTGATCCCGATCACCTCTACTGCCTCTCCCACCTTGACGATCCCGCGCTCGATACGCCCGGTACCTACCGTGCCGCGCCCCGTGATCGAGAACACGTCCTCGATAGGCATCAGGAACGGCTTGTCCGTGTCACGCTCGGGCGTCGGTATGTAACTGTCGATCGCGTCCATCAGCTCCCAGATGCTCTTGACTTCCTCGCTGTCCGCGTCTTCGCTGTTCAGAGCCTGAAGAGCGCTCCCGCGGATGATCGGAATGTCGTCGCCGGGGAAATCGTACTCGCTCAGTAGCTCCCTGACCTCGAGCTCGACCAGGTCGAGTAGCTCGGGGTCGTCTACCATGATCAACCTTGTTCATGTAGATCACCAGGTAGGGCACGTTCACCTGGCGAGCCAGGAGGATGTGCTCCCTCGTCTGAGGCATCGGACCGTCTGCGGCCGATACCACCACGATGCCGCCGTCCATCTGCGCGGCGCCCGTGATCATGTTCTTGATGTAATCGGCGTGTCCCGGGCAGTCTACGTGTGCGTAGTGCCTGTTCTCCGTCTCGTACTCCACGTGAGCCGTCGCGATCGTGATCCCGCGCTCGCGCTCTTCGGGAGCCTTGTCGATCTCGTCGAACGGCACGAAGTTCGCCATGCCCTTCGAGGAGAGATGCTTCGTTATCGCTGCCGTCAGCGTGGTCTTGCCATGATCGACATGCCCGATCGTTCCCACGTTTACGTGGGGCTTGTTGCGTTCAAACTTCTCCTTGGCCATGGAGAACTTCCTCCTGCTCTGGAAGGTTAATTACTGGAGCCCACGACCGGATTTGAACCGGTGACCTCGTCCTTACCAAGGAAGTGCTCTACCATCTGAGCTACGTGGGCTTCCCGTTCTCTCTCATCTATATGGAGCGGGAAACGGGATTCGAACCCGCGACCCTCAGCTTGGAAGGCTGATGCTCTACCAACTGAGCTACTCCCGCTCCTTTATCAAGACAGCGATCCACCTTGCGGCAGTGCCGCTCTTGAATCCGTGGTGGGGAGGGGAGGATTCGAACCTCCGAAGGCTTCGCCGACAGATTTACAGTCTGTTCCCTTTGACCGCTCGGGAACCTCCCCGGGAATCTATCGCTGAAGGACCGGCCAGCCGAGTAAAGACAAAAAATCCCTACCGGCCGTATTTCTCCTCAAAATTTTCCTGTATTTATTGAAAGGAAAATTTCCCCGGCCACTCAGTCTCATGGAGCTGGCGAAGGGACTTGAACCCCCAACCTGCTGATTACAAATCAGCTGCTCTACCAATTGAGCTACGCCAGCGTAGGGCGCATTACGCCCCCGATTAAATTTCAGGTTCTGAATAATACGTTTGCCCTTACTCACTGTCAAGAAAAAAAATAACTCTGGTGAGGGGTCCGGGATGGGCCCTCGGAATCCCCTCTATGATCGAGGAAACAACACCCCCCTGGAACGTACAAGATCGCGAGGGATTCTCACGGGCCTGTTCCAGCCCCGGGACACTCCGCCGGCCCTGAAAGCCCCACTACACCCTAACTCTTTACATACCAACAAATATTCGAGATTTCCACAATATGCACCCTGCCTGTGGATAAACACTCGCTCCAGGCCGGCTCAGTCGGCTGCCGGCATGATCAGGGATTTCAAAAAATCCCCGCCAGACCCAACACACCGCCTAAAGCGCTGAAATAAGGAAGCTTACGGGGAAGAAAGAACCCGCTGTCCCGCCGGATCATATTTTTTTTGAATTATTTTGCTCTTCTCGGGGTTCTATTGAATGAGTGCCCGGCTGTCCGCCTGCGTAGAATCCCTCGCGGCCCGGTGTCTCGGGCAGTGATTTTCAGCTCGATCGCAGAGGGGATTCCGAGCAGACGGACAGCCGGCCTCGAGGCAACGGATATTCTTTAAAGGGCGGATTTTACACTTGACGGATCCGGCAGGACCGTGGTAATATATGAGTGTCGGTAGGTACGCTTCAGGCCCAGGGCCTGCCGCATACTTCACGAAGCAGTACGGTAGGGAAATTTTGAACGGGAAGGAAACCCATCGAATCGAGCGTAGGGGCGGTCATGTCTTTACGTGCGTTTCCCGGTTTCACCGCGATGCCCGAGAGGGGCTGACCCGATAAGGAGGATAGAACAGACAGTAAATCAACGGGCACCTATAACGCTCTGACCCTGGCGGCCGGTCGCGGGTTGTTTCAAATCCGCAGAAACCACCGACAGGCCAATCAAGTCTGTTAATCCGAAGACGACATTCCCGAAAGGGATGACTTCTTCACTGTTCAACTTGGAGGTTTCGAAAATGAAGAAGCTCGCAATCATGGCGCTTGCCATAACGATGCTGCTTCCTGTCGCTGCCAACTCAGCCATCGTGGTCAAAGATGGCGACCCCGGATTCTTTTACGGATTCGGTGGCGACGCCACAATGATCGCTGGCGAGACCGCATGCTTCGGTCTTGCTCCTACGAACTTTGGCTTCCTCGCCGGTTCGATCTGCCCCAATCCGGATACGTTCTGCGTAGTCCTTTCCGATGAGCTCGGCTGGACGATGACGAACCCCTGGTCTGAAGAGGAAGAGTTTGGCGTATATGGTCCGTTCACGCTTGGCGCTGGCAACTACTGGCCGGACGAGACCTGTATCACGGTTCCCTGCTCGGTCACCGTCGGTACGACCAACATGGTCATCGCGATCCAGTGCTTCAGCGATACCGACCTCATTTGCCAGCCTGACAGTGGCGACTGTGAGGACAGTTACTACAGTGGCACACTTCGCCACTGGATCGACACCATGACGATCGAGATCGTGGAGTCACCTCCGGCACTGTCCATCCTTCAGGACACCCTGTACTTCATCGAGCAGGGCGTGACCGCCGGTTACATCCCGTTCGCGATCTGCAATGGTGATCCTTGTGCTCCGCCGACCGACTATGACTACACGATCACGAGCCTCGGCGTTGTAGGCCCCGCGCTTGCAGTGTCTGAGACGATCGTAGGCGTCGTTGGTGGAACATGTGGGGACGTTTATGGTATCGTCAATGCTGGCGCTGCCGCAGTCTGCGATTACGACACCCTGACGATCATCGCATGGGATGCCGCCACCGGCACCGTATACGATACCTGCGTTCAGGCGATCCACGTAGTCGAGCCTGTCCCCGTACCTCTCTTCACTGCTCCGGTCGTGACGATCCTGGTTCTTGCCATGATCCTCGCTGCCGCCGTCATTATGAAGAGGCACGCTGTAAGCAAGGCCTAGGAACCGAATTGCCGATTATATCGTGAGGTATTGAAAGAGTAACGGTTGGGCCACGGAAAGAAGCCAGAAGGTCAAACGGGAGAGGCGCGAAGGATTTCAAGATCCTTCCGCAGGGATTTTATCGTATTCCTGATTCTCTTCTTTGCCCTCTGGCTTTTTTCCTATTTAATGACGAAAAGGATCCCCGGATTTCTTCACGGGATGAATGATCCGCATGAACCTGGCTCGATGCAGCTTCTCGTTTCGAGTGAGCTCGCCTGGGTCCTCGACAGACTGAACTACTGGTTTACCCGCATCGGCAACATTTTCACATTCCATACGGATCATGGCGGAGAGAGACTCATCGTCATCACAGAATGCACGGGCATCTATACCAAGATGATCTATTTCTCGATCATCGGGGCATACCCCGCAAGCATCAAGGAGAAGGTGATCGGGCTGCTGATCGGGATCCCCGCCATCCATCTGCTCAACCTGATCCGGATGGTCGTCGTCTCTCTCGTCCTTTTTCACAAGAGAGAGCTGTTCGGGTTCTTCCACGGATACTTCTGGCAGGTCATTTTCGTCATCTTCATGCTCCTGCTTGTGATATTCTGGATGGCAAAGATCGTCAAGCCGAGAAAGGCAGGATAGGCGGATATGGCTGATGCGGGAGAAAGAAGGCCCGACATGAAGAGGATCCTCATCTTCTTCGTCCGGTTTATCGTCGTCTCGCTTGTGCTCTATACCGCCTGGATGTTCACGGGGAGATACTATACCCTGGTCGTGGCGTACGGAGCGAAGCCGCTCGTCGCCCTCACCGGAAACTCACTTGTCGTGGAGAACGCTCTCAAGGTCACCGAGGAGATCTCTCTGAACCCGATAGTCTATCTCTCGCTGGTCATCGCGGTAAATGGAGTCGCCTGGAAGGAAAGGATCAGGCCGGCGCTGATCGGAGTGCTCATACTGACGGCGGCCAACATCATCACCGTCTTTTTCATTTTCCTGAGCGCTTTCACGAGAAACGAGCAGCTCTGGACCGGAACGGAGTTCCTCAACCTCACGGTCAACTTTTTCCTTCCGATCCTGCTCTGGGTCCTGTTGATGCCCAAGGGCGACCTGATGCCCGTCAACTCTTCGAGCGACTGATCCTCGTCCCCTCAGCCCTGTCCTCTATCGTAAAGCCGGCCGCCAGGACCGCGTCCCGCAACTCGTCGGCCCTCGCCCAGTCTTTCGATTTCCTCGCCTCTTCCCTGTCCCTGACCATCTGAACGACCTCATCGGGGATATCTGTGCCTGCCCCTGGAAGGCCTTCGGCGAAGAGTCCGAGGATCGAGTCATACGTCTCGAAATCGCCGAGCATTTTCTCGAGCGATTCCGGAAATGCGGCGAGCTTCGCGATGTCGCCGCCTGTTATGACATTAACTTCCCGGATAAGATGGAATATGCGGCCTATCGCTTCGGCACTGTTGAAATCGTCATCCATCGAGGCCATGAAATCCTCGCGGACCTTGCTGACAAGGTCGTTAATCCTGTCGTCCCAGCCAACTCCGCCCTCCGAGGCCGTGCGAGCCTCATCGAGCCTCGTGCAGAACTCGCGGATGCGTTCGAACCCGGCAGCAGCTTCCGCGAGCCGTTCACGCCCGAACTCGCTGTTGCTCCTGAAATGAGTCGAAAGGAAGTAGAACCTTACCACTTCTCCGGAGAACTCCTTCAGTATGTCCTCGATAAGGAAGAAATGCCCCGTCGATTTCGACATCTTCTCGCCGCTGAGGTTGAGCAGGCCGTTGTGCATCCAATATTTCACGTACTCGCTGCCCGTGGCGGCCTCGCTCTGCGCGATCTCGTTCTCGTGATGCGGAAAGACGAGGTCCATCCCGCCGCCGTGCATGTCGAGTGTGTTTCCAAGATACTTCATCGACATCACCGAGCACTCGATATGCCACCCCGGACGACCCGGCCCCCAGGGGGAATCCCACGCCGGCTCCCCTTCCTTGGCTCCCTTCCAGAGAGTAAAGTCGAGGGGGTCCTCTTTCTCATCACCGACTTCGATCCTAGCTCCGGACTGCAGGTCATCTATGATCCTGCCTGAGAGCTTCCCGTATGCGGGGAACTTCCTGACACGGTAATAAACGTCGCTGCCGCCCTTGTAGGCGAACCCTTCCTCCTCGAGTCTCTTTAT
Organism: Candidatus Krumholzibacteriia bacterium; assembly: GCA_963836185.1. GTDB lineage: Bacteria > Krumholzibacteriota > Krumholzibacteriia > Krumholzibacteriales > Krumholzibacteriaceae > JAUWCL01. The sequence goes on along the minus strand of CAWIIQ010000001.1, from coordinate 66,414 downwards.
CAGGCCGATTATATCGTCGATATGTTCAGTGGCCTTCGGATAGATGTCCGCCGGCATGATATTGAGATCGCCGGCGAATCTGAAGTACTCGTCTATATTTCTCTGGGCGACTTCCGTGAACTCGATGCCCTCGTCATTCGCCTTCGATATGATCTTGTCGTCTACATCGGTGAAATTCTGCACATACTTGACATCGTACCCCCTGAACTTCAGGTAGCGCCTTATCATGTCGCCGGCGACAAAGGCGAGCATATGCCCCATGTGCGGCTTGTCCTGGACCGTCATCCCGCAGAAATAGATCCCGACCTTTCCCTCTTCGACCGGCTGGAACTCCTCTTTTCTACCCTTGTACCTGTTGTAGACCTGCAGTGACATCGATCCGTTCCTTCCTCCCGCCGCCCTCTCAGGAGAGGCCGGCTACTGTCTTCGCGTCCAGGACCCTCGTCACCTCGACGAGGAGTTTGACTGCGTTGTCATAATCCTTCCGGTATACGATCCCGGCGGCACTGTGTATATAGCGTGTGGGGATCCCTATGACAAGGGTGGGAACCCCTGATTCGTTCAGATGTATCCGTCCCCCGTCCGTTCCGCCGAAGGGGATAGCGCTGAAATGGTAGGGGATCTTCTTTTTATCGGCCACATCGGCGACAAGATCCCTCAGTTTCGTGTTGGGGATGAGCGTAGCGTCATATACGCAGATCGAGACACCACCGCCGAGCTTCTCGGGCTCTTCATCAGACGAGCCGGGAAGGTCCCTCGCGATATTGACGTCGATAGCAAAGCAGACGTCGGGCGACACTTCGTGCCCGCTCGTCACCGCGCCCCTTATCCCGACCTCCTCCTGCACGGTGCCGACCGCGTATACGCTGTTCGGCAGGGGCAGCTTCGAGAGCTTGTGCATGACCTCGCAGATCGCCGCGCAGCCGAGGCGGTCATCCCATGCCTTGGCCATGTATGCTTTTCCGCCGTGCAGCGTGGTGAAGGGAAAGACGGGGACCACCGGGTCCCCCGGCCTGATCCCAAGGCTCTCCGGCTTCTTCTTTCCGACAAGGCCGACGTCGATGAACATGTCCTTCGGTTTTACCGGCTTGTCCCTCTCGTCCTTCTCCATGAGGAAGGGGGATCTTGTCGCGACGACACCGTGGATGTCGCCCTTTCTCGTGATGATCCTCACCGGCAGGCCGACAAGCTTCGGGGACCACCAGCCACCAAGCGGATTGAACCTGATGAAATTCCCGGAAAAGTGAGAGACCATCAGCCCGATCTCGTCCATGTGCGCGGTCAGCATTACGCGCGGCGCATCCTTCCCCTTCGAGAGCTTCCCGATGAACGATCCGAGGCGGTCGCCGCTGATCTCGGTGATCTTCCCGAGATGTTTCTTCATCAGGGCGAAGACTTCACTCTCCGCTCCGGATACCCCGGCGGCGTCAGTGAATTCTTTCAGCAACTGTTCTGTACGGTCCATATCTCCCTCGCTATCTGCCCCTCTCGCGGGCCATCTGGCATATTCTCTCGACAAGTTCATCGAAGGGCAGGCCGGCCTCGGCGGCCGCCATGGGAACGAGGCTCAGCTCGGTCATGCCCGGCAGGGTGTTTACCTCGAGACAGTAAGGCTCGCCCTCATCGCTCAGCCGGAAATCGACCCTCGCGTAATCCCTGCAGTCAAGCGCGTTCCACGCGAGAAGCGCCTCGCGCTTGATCCTGTCCTCTGTTCTTTTATCGATCTTCGCGGGAACCTCGTACCTGCTCGTTCCCTTCGTATACTTTCTCGTGTAGTCGTAAAACCCGCCCTCCGGGATGATCTCTACGATCGGCAGGGCCTCTCCATCGAGTACCGCCGCGGTCACTTCCCTGCCCGCTACGTACCTCTCCACGAGCAGTTCGCCGTACCTGGCAGCCTCCTTGAGGGCGGCGGGCAGGTCCCCGGCCTTTTCGACGAAGGAGAACCCGACGCTCGAGCCCTGGTTGTTAGGTTTTATCACAACGGGAAACCCGATCCCCGTTTCGATCGTATCTATGACCCTGTGCAGTTCTACGTCGCCGCTGATACTCGTCAGCAGGTGCGGCGCCGTCTGCACCCCAGCCTCGTTGAAGAGGGCCTTGGACCTGTCCTTGTTCATAGCGAGCGCGCTGCCGAGCACACCGGTGCCGGTGTAGGCCTTGCCTGCCGTATCGAGAAGGGCCTGGACCGTGCCGTCTTCACCCGCTCCGCCGTGCAGCCCGATGAAAACGAGTTCCGCCTCGAGGATCCGCGGGAGCTTCAGCCACTCGAAGACCTTGTCGGCCGGCAGGGCGGGGATCGCTTCGGGAGGCGTGTCGCCGATAACGGCGAGACATGAATCGGACTGCTGCTCAGCCGGGAGCGCCGGATCGACGGGGCACACCTCGTGCCCGCGCCTGCGCAGCGCCTCGAGCACTCCCTGCCCGCTGACCAGGGATACTTCTCTCTCCTCGGAAAGCCCTCCCATCAGGACCGCTATATTCATCTTCTTCTTTTTACTCATCATCCCCCCTGCCTCGAAATTTTCCCGATTGCGGCGCCGATAGATCCAGCCACATCCTCTCTGCCTCGCAGGACGAGTATCGAAGTGAGATCGGGGCCGTGGGTCAGCCCGGTAACAGCGACCCTCAGGGGCATGAACAGTCCCTTGCCCTTGACTCCAGCCTCCTTGCCGGTCTCCTTGATAGCCGCCTTGAGCGGATCGTAACTCCAGTCGGGAAGAGAAGCGAACTTCTCCTTCAGCGCGGAGAGCACTGCCTCTGATCCGGCGAGCGTCCCGAGCGCCTCATCGTCGTATCCGGGAGGGCCCGGCATAAACGACGCCGTCTCACCGGGAAGCCTCTCGAAGCATGGCAGATTCTCTGCGGCCATGTCGAATATCTTCGAGAGCTCTTCGCCGCTGTATCTTCCGGTAAGCTCTTCGGGGAAAAAGGACATCGCCTGCTCGAGGTAGCGCTCTGAGCCGCCCCGGCGGATATGGTTGGCGCTGACCCAGTTCAGCTTGTCCTCGTCGAATATACTCGGGCTGTCCGATACGCGCGACAGTTCGAACTCAGCGACCAGGTCGTCGACCGACATTATCTCATCCTCACCCTTCGTCGACCATCCGAGAAAAGCGAGGTAATTGATCAGCGCTTCGGCCGGGTAGCCTTTCTTCCTGTAGTCATCTATGTTCGGGGCGCCGTGTCTCTTGCTCAGCTTCGACCTGTCGCTTCCCAGGATCAGCGGGATGTGCGCGAACCTCGGGACCGGCATATCGAGGGCCTCGTAGACGAGGAGCTGCCTGACCGTGTTGGACAGGTGCTCCGCTCCCCTGACGACGTGCGTGATCTCCATTAGGCCGTCATCTATCGCTACGGCAAAGTTGTATGTCGGCATCCCGTTCGAGCGCATTATCACGAAGTCGCCGACCATGTCCGGAGGGAACTCGACCGTTCCGCGCGCCATGTCCTCGACTGTTCTTACCTCGTCGCCCGTGACGAGGAACCTGATGCTTTCGGGGAGGCCGGCATCTCTCTTCCCGCGCTTCTCGTCTTCGCCGAAGTTCCTGCACGTGCCGTCGTACCTCGGAGGGAGCCCGCCCGCCTTCGCGGCCTCGCGCTTCTCCGTCAGCTCCTCATCGGTGCAGAAGCATGGATAGGCATGGCCGCTCTCTACGAGCTTATCCGCATATTCCCTGTAGATCCCGGTCCGCTCCGACTGACGGTAAGGGCCGTGCCCTCCGTCTTTCCCCGGGCCCTCGTCCCAGTCGAGCCCGAGCCAGCGGATATCCTCGAGCAACCCCTGTTCGAGCTGCTCGCTGGATCTCTCGAGATCGGTATCCTCTATCCGCAGCACGAAACTCCCCGACTCGTGCCTGGCGAAGAGCCAGTTGAAAAGGGCCGTCCGCGCTCCGCCTATATGCAGGAGACCTGTAGGGCTCGGAGCAAATCTCACTCTGATATCAGACAAATCTCAATACCTTTCATCATTCAGTCTTTTCGATCAGGACGACAGCCCTCGCCGCGATGGCGCGCTTCTCCCCGACCGGGCCGAGGCCCTCTCCTCTGGTCGCCTTCACCGAGATCCTGCCCGGGTCCGTTCCCACCGCCCCGGCCATCGCCCCGGCCATCGAGGATGAATGAGGAGATATCGCCGGCTGCTCGGCGTGGACGATGCAATCGGCGTTTACGAGCCTGTATCCCTTATCCGCCATCATCGCCGCCACCCTTTCGAGGAGCCTGAGGCTGTCGATATCCCTGAATTCCTCTGTCTCCGGGAAATGCCGTCCCAGATCGCCCTCGCCCATCGCGCCGAGGATAGCGTCGCACAGAGCGTGCACGAGCGCGTCGGCATCGGAGTGGCCGCTGAGGCCCATGCCGTGCTCCAGGCGTACCCCGCCGAGCACGAGCGGCCTTCCCTCGACCAGCGGATGTATGTCATACCCTATTCCGACTCTCATCATCCTGCCGCCTGTCAGCCTTCATCGAGGCACTCGAGATCGAGCGTCGTTCCGGAAAGAAAACTCATCACTATATCGATATCGTCCTTGACCGTCACCTTGACGTTCCACCTCTCGCCGTCGACCACCTTTACCGGCATCCCGGCGGCCAGCACGAGGGAACTCTCATCGGTCATCTTCTGCTCCGACCCTTCCGCGGCCTCGAAGGCTTTCCTGAGGACTCCGGTCCGGAAGCCCTGCGGGGTCTGTATCCCGACTACCTTGTCCCTGGGGACTATCGCGTCGAGTTCCTCCCCCCTCAGCCTCCCGAGTGTGTCGGTCATGTGCAGGGCCGGCACCGCAGCTCCCGTCTCACGCACGCCCTCGACCACCCGCTCTATCAGCGCCGGAGAGACGAACGGCCTCGCCGCGTCGTGCACGAGGACGATATCCGCGTCGCCGGCGGCCTCCAGCCCGATCGCGACCGACTCCTGTCTCGTCTCACCGCCGGCCACCACTTTCGCTTCGATGCCGTCGAAGTTTTCGGCGAGGTCATCCTCCGCCTGCTTCTCCCATCCTTCCGGCACCATCACGACGAAACGCGATATCCCGTCCCATGCGCCGAGGCTCTTGAGCGACCTGACGAGGAGGGTCAGCCCCTCGACCGCGTGAAATGTCTTGGGCGTCTCCCGCCCGAACCTTTTACCTTTCCCCGCCGCCGCGACGAGGCATACTATCTTCTCCTCAGTCATCCTCGGTTGTCTCCTTCTAGAATACCTCGACCTTGAGATACTTCTTTGGATTTGCCTTAATATCGGTGACAAGCTCGTCGAGGCCCGTGATGGCAGCTTCGAGCTTGATCAGCAGTTCCTTGTCGTTGAGCAGCGTCCCCATCGTGTTGTCGGTGCTCCTGAGCCTGTCGGTCACATCCTTCAGTGCGACGGTCAACTCTTCGAGGCTCTCCGCGAGAGCCGGCATCTTCTTCGTCGCCTCGTCAAGATTGACGATGATGCTGTCGAACTTCGACTCGTTGCGGGCCATCATCGAGTCCGCCCTGACGGCCGACGAACTGAAAGCGGCCGCCCCCATCTTGAGATCGGGCGAGAGGTCCCGGATCAGGACTGTCATCTCTTCGCTGGCGTCGGCGAGATTTCTCAGAGTCTCGGCGATCTCCTCTCCCCTGAGTACCTGGGCGATCTCCCTGATATCAGATGTCAGCCAGTGCAGGTCCTCCATCACCTTTCCCATCGATGACAGTGCTTCAGAGATCCCCGGGTCGTATACGCCTTCGATCATCGAGCCCGGCTCCATGATCACCTCGGACCGGCCGACGATGATCGTGACGATGCGCTCGCCCATTATCCCCTGCGTCTGCAGCACGACCTTCGAATCCTCGGGTATCTTCGTCTCGATATCGATAGACATCGTCACGATCACGTCGCGATCGCGAAGGCTGACCTTCGTAACCTCTCCCCTCTCGACGCCGTTCACGTTGACTGCATCGCCGGAGTTGACACCTCCCACCATCGGGAAGACGGCGTGCACCTCGTACCTTTCGCCGCGCAGCTTGAATCCCTCGAGCCACATCATCCCGAAGGAGAATGCCAGTATGGCGATAAAGACCGTGAATCCGACTTTCAGCTCGAGTGATTTGTATTTCATCTGCCTCTCCTGATATCCGTTTCTATACGGCCCTGACGGGGCCCTCCGCGCGCCCCTCGATGAACTGCCTTACGATAGCGTTGTCCGTCTCTTTCGTCTCTTCCGGTGTCCCTGAATATATGATCTTCCCCTCGTGAAGCATCGTCATCCTGTCGGCGACCCTGTAGGCGCTGTTGATGTCATGTGTCACGACTACCGATGTTATCTTCAGCTCGTGCTGAAGATCCCTTATCAGGCTGTTTATGACATCGGCCATGATCGGGTCCAGGCCGGTAGTCGGCTCGTCGTACAGCACGACCTGCGGGTCCATCACTATCGCTCTCGCCAGGCCGACCCTTTTCTTCATCCCGCCGCTGAGCTGAGAAGGATAGCTTTCGATCACGTCGGTCAGGCCGATGAGCTTGAGCTTCTCGAGCACGACCTCCCTGATCTCCTCGTCCGACTTGTGCCCGTGCTTCGCCAGTGGCAGCCCTACATTCTCGCCGACCGTCATCGAATCAAAGAGTGCCGCGCCCTGAAAAAGCATACCAAAGTGTTTTCTCATCTCAAAAAGCTTTTGCCTGTTGAACTTCGTGATGTCCTCGCCTTCGAACATGATCGATCCTTGGTCGGGGCTTATCAGCCCTGTGATATGCTTCAGAAGAACGCTCTTCCCGCATCCGCTGCGCCCGAGGATCACGAGCGACTCGCACGAGGTGATATCGAGGTCGACACCGGTGAGTACATCCAGCATGCCGAATTGCTTGTGGATGTCCCTGATTCTGATGATCGGCCCTTCGCATGGCTCGTTCAAAACCGCTCCGTTCCGCATCCCGTTAATCCGCTCCGAACAACACGTTGAATATCAGGAACGCGAGAAGGTAATTCGCGACAAGTATGAGAAGGCACGACGAGACTACCGCTTTCATCGTGGATATGCCGACTCCTTCGGCCCCGCCCTGCGTCCTGAATCCGTTGTAGCACCCCATGAGCGCTATTATGAATCCGAATGTAAAAGTCTTGAGAAGGCCGCCGACTACGTCCTGGTACTTGAAGAACATCGTCAACCCTTCCTCAAAGGCATTGAAGCTTACGCCGACGGCGAGATTGGCTACCACCATCCCTCCGAGGATCGCGAGAAAATCGGCGAAGACGGTCAGCACTGGGAGCATCAGTGTCGCGGCGACAAGCCTCGGGAGCACAAGGTACTCGACCGGGTCGATCGCGATCATCTCCATCGCGTCGATCTGCTCGGTCACCTTCATCGTCCCTACTTCCGCCGCGATCGCAGCGCTCACGCGACCGCCAACAACGAGCGCGGTGAGCACCGGGCCGACCTCGAGGGTCACCGACTTGCCGACGACCGCGCCGAGGAACCTCAGCGGAACATAACCCTGGAACTGGTAGGCCGCCTGGACCGACGCAACCGCCCCGACGAAAATCGAGGTGACGATTACGAGCGGGATCGAGCCGATGCCGATCTTCTCCATCTGGATGAGGGTGTTGCCTATGTTTCTGAAGATCCGGGGGGAAATACGGGCCACGCGCCAGAGAAGGAGGCAGATACCGCCTACCTCCTCTATGAATCCAAGGAAGAACCTTCCCAGTATCGCAAAGATCCCCAAAAGGCGCCTCCGGTCAGAATACCCCGTCCTGTTCGGGCACGTGGGACGTATCGAGTGAGAGGAATCTCGTGTACTGTTTCTCGAACATCAGGTTGACGGTTCCGGTAGGACCGTTCCTCTGCTTTCCGATGATCAGCTCGGCCTTGCCTTCCTTTTCCGGATCGCCCGGATCGTAGAACTCGGGCCTGTAGAGGAAGAGGACAAGGTCGGCATCCTGCTCGATCGCTCCCGATTCTCTGAGGTCGGAGAGCATCGGCCTCTTGTCCCCGCCGCGGGCCTCGACCGCTCTGGAGAGCTGGGACAGCGCGACGACCGGCACGCCGAGCTCCTTCGCGAGCGCCTTCATCGATCTCGAGATCGATGAGATCTCCTGCTGCCTGTTCTCTATCCTCTCGCTAGTTCGGGCGAGCTGCAGGTAATCTACTACTATCATCGAGATGTCCCTCTCGACCTTCAGCCGCCTTGCCCTCGCCCTGATGTCGAGCGTAGTGATGGCGGGCGTATCGTCGATGAATATCGGCGCCTCCGAGAGCAGGCCTGCGGCGTTGGTGAGCCGCTCTATGTCCTTGGCCGACGTGAATCCCCTTCGGACCTTCTGCGCATCGACCTGCGCCTCCGAGCACAGGAGCCTCTGGACCAGAAGTTCCTTGGACATCTCGAGAGAGAAGATCGCCACGGGCCTCTTCGCGTCGAGGCCTACATGCTGTGCGATATTGAGAGCGAAACTCGTCTTTCCCATCGAGGGGCGCCCGGCGATGATCACCATGTCGCCCGGATGAAAACCGGCGGTGTACTTGTCGAGGTCTATGAATCCTGTCCCGAGGCCCGTGACACTCTCGCGCGACTCATGCACGCGCTGTATCTCCTCGAACCTCTCCTTGAGGATATCCTTGATATGGGCGAACCCCTGGCTGACCCTCGATTCCGAGACGCGAAAGATCTTCTGCTCGGCCTCGTCGAGGATCGAGCCGGCGTCAGTCTCCGCCCTGTAGCACTCGCGTGATATATCAGATGACGCGCTGATCAGCTGCCTGAGGATATGCTTGTCGAGGACGATCTTCGCGTAATGCTCGATGTTCGCGGCGCTCGGCACGCTGTCGACCAGTTCGGTGAGAAAGGCGATGCCGCCGGCCGACTCGAGGTCGCCGGACTTGCGCATCTCCTCGGAGAGGGTCATGACATCGATCGGCTCATGCTTCGAGAAGAGGGCGATCATCGCCCTGTATATCCTAGCGTGCGCCGGGTGGTAGAAGGCCTCCGGCAGGACTACCTCGATCGCGCGGGTCGCCGCTTCCGGCTCGAGCAGTATCCCGCCGAGCACCGCCCTTTCCGCCTCAGTCGCCTGAGGGGGCATCTTCTCAAGGAGGCCTGCGCCCATTGTCTGATTCATGTCCCGAGCCATTCTATCACCCTCCGCTTCCCGTGTACTCGTCATGCAGCTTCTTGAGCAGCTGCAGATCCTCCCACGCGCCCTTCTTCCAGTTCGGGTTCCTCAGCAGGGCCGCGGGGTGGTATGTCACAATAACGCGTATCCCGTTGTAATGATGCTCGCCCTCTCTCAGGACCCGCAGAGGCTCGTTCTTCCCCAGCAGGTTCTGCCCGGCGACCCTTCCTAGGGCGCAGATGATAACCGGGTCGAGCAATTCTATCTGCCTGGCAAGATAATTCCCGCAGGCTGCGACTTCGTCTTCTTTCGGGTCCCTGTTGTTCGGCGGCCTGCACTTGAGGATATTCGCAATGAATACATCTTCGCGAGTGAACCCGATCGCCGCGATCATCTTGTCCAGGAGCTTGCCCGCCCTTCCGACGAACGGCACTCCCTGCAGGTCCTCGTCCCTTCCAGGGGCCTCCCCGATGAAGACGAGATCCGCCGTCGGGCTGCCTGAGCCAAAAACGGTCCTGGTCCGCGTCTCGTGCAGCGCGCACTTCGTGCAGCCGGCGACCATCTTCTCGAGCTCATCGAGGCCGGTATCGAGAGCTCCCGGCTTCGCAGGTGAGGTCTTCACGATGATCTCTTCCTTCACAGGTTCGTTCGCCGGTACTTGCACGGGCTCGTCCCCGCGAACGGCATATATAACGCCCCCCGAGAGCGAACCGCGCCGCTTCAGGTGCCTGATCGCGTCTTTCATCCGGCCGCTTTCTTCACACGCCCGTCTTCAGCCAGTATATCGAGAATCGCCGACGCAGCCTCATACTTGGTCACGAGGTCCGTCCCGGCGATCTTTTTCGCGCCTTTGAATATAGTAACATTGTTCGTGTCGGTATCGAAGCCCGTTGTGCGGCCGATCATATTGAGGACGACGTAGTCGCAACCCTTCGACTTCCCCTTCCTGCGAGCCGAGGCCTCTCCGTCTTCGCTCTCGAGCGCGAACCCGACGACGACCTGTCCGGTCTTCTTCTTTCCGGCGAGGCCCGCGAGGATGTCGGCTGTCGGCTCGAGGTCGAGCGACATCGCGGACTTTTCCCTCCTGATCTTCCGGCCCGCTTTCCCCGCCGGTGTATAGTCGGCGACCGCGGCGGCCATGATAAGCATATCGCATCCCGGGAAAGCCTTCGTTACCGCTTTCTTCATCTCCGCCGAACTGCCGACGCGGGTCACACTGCTCACCGCGGGAGGGGCGACATCCACCGGCCCGTGAATAAGCGTCACTTTCGCGCCGAGCTCAGTCGCTCGGCGGGCGAGCGCGAATCCCATCTTCCCGCTCGAGCGGTTCGATATATATCTTACCGGGTCGATATCCTCTTCAGTCCGTCCCGCCGTGACGAGCACGCGGACTCCCTCGAGCGGCCCCGGGCCGAAGGACGATCGAAGCCTCGACACGATCTCGCAGGGCTCGGCCATCCTGCCTGCGCCACTTGTGCCGCAGGCAAGGTCTCCCTCGCCAGGCTCTATGATATGCCTGCCGTCACCGGCGAGGAGGCCGATGTTGCGCCTGACGGCGGGGTTGTCCCACATACCGTCATTCATCGCCGGGGCGAGCCAGACGGGGCACCTGGCGGCGCAGACGACCGTAGAGGGGAGATCGTCGGCGATCCCGCCGGCGACCTTTCCGATGAAATCAGCTGTAGCCGGCGCGATGACGACTGCGTCGGCCCATACTGCGAGGTCGACATGCTCTACCGGCGCGTCCGTGCGCGAGGCGAACATCTCCATCGGGACGGGATTCCCTGAAAGGACCTCGAATGTAAGCGGAGTAACGAACCTGGTGGCCGCGTCCGTCATCAGCACCCTGACGACCGCACCTGCCCGCACGAGCAACCGGACGAGAAAAGCGGACTTGTAAGCGGAAATTCCCCCGGTGACGACTAGAAGGATCTTTCTGCCTTCGAGGCCACCATCCCCCTTACTCCTGCTCCTCCTGCTGCTCATACTTGAATTTCACTTTCCCGGCGACCGTACGATTGATCGCGATAGTAGTGGGTTTCTCGTCGAACTCTTCCCCGGAGAGCCGGATGATCGTGTTTATCCTGCGGGCCTCTTTGGCGATGACCCTGATTGCTTCGTACCTGTTGTCAATCGTTTCCAGGATCTTTTCCATTGATTCAGTCTCCATCTATTAACCTCTCAGTTTTAAACGGCAGTTCTCCTCATCCCGCTTTCCGCGGAAGAGACACGACACCCCGGGCGCTGCCGGCGCGCCTCTCCGGCCGGATTTTGCAGGAATATATATTACTAATACAAATCCCGGGAATTAGCAATACCTATATCATTATGTGAGTTCAGGACCTTTCGGCCGCATCGACCCCGATTCGGCCCCGATGATTCCGAGCACCTCGCTTACGCATCCGTCGAGATGGTCGTTGACGACTGTGTAATCGTAGTGTTTTGCCGACAGGAGCTCCCTGCGGGCGTTCGCGAGCCTTTTGAGGATCACCTCCTCATCGTCCGTGCCCCTGCCCCTGAGCCGGGTCTCGAGGATCTCGTCAGACGGGGGGAGCAGAAATATGAGGACGGCGTCCGGTCTGGCCGTTTTCACGCTCCTGCCTCCCTGGACATCGATCTCGAGCAGGACGCTCTTTCCCCCGGCGAGCTGCCGGTCTACCTGCGCCGCTTCGGTCCCGTAGAGATTGCCGTGGACCTCGGCCCACTCGAGGAGAGCGCCGGCATCCCGCCTCGCGGCGAACTCGGCCTCCGATACGAAATGGTAATCCTCGCCGTCGACGTCAGCGCCCCTCGGTTTTCTCGTGGTCAACGAGACCGACCTGACCATGCCGGGCGACTTTTCGAGGACCATCCCGGCAACGGTAGACTTGCCGACCCCCGAAGGGCCGGATATCACTACTATCAGAGTCTCCAAGGCGTATATCCCGTCACTCGAGGTTCTGTACCTGTTCCCTGATCTTCTCGACCTCTTCCTTGATCGCGAGGCAGTCCCTGATGACTACCGGGTCGGCAGACTTGTTGCCCATCGTCGTCGCTTCGCGGTGGATCTCCTGAAGGAGGAAGGTCAGTTTCTTCGAAATCTCTCCGCCTTTGCCGAGCACCGCGGCGAACTCACCGAGATGGCTGTTCAGCCTGACCAGCTCCTCGGAGAAGTCCGTCCTGTCGGCAAGAGCCGCAGCCTCGATCGCCCACCTGTCGCTGCTGACCTCGGCCTTCCCCAGGAGATTCTCCAGCCTTTTGTGCGCCCTCTCGAGAGTCTGCTTGAGAGCCTTCGGTGCCTTCTTCTCGATCTTCGCCGCCGCCTTCGATATATCCTTCAGCCTCTTTGCCATATCGGCCTGAAGGGTTTTCCCTTCCCTGTCCCTCATATCGGCCAGGTTGTCGACCGCTTCGGCGAGGGACTTCTTCAGAGCGGCCTTCAGGGCTGGCCGGCGGGATCGTGTCTATCTCCGGCCTGAACATGTCGGGCAGCATCAGAAGAGTGCCTATCTCGAGCTCGCCGGGGATCCCTTCCTTCTTCGCGAAGGAGGTCAGTTCCCTGTATGTCTGCCTGAGGAGCTTTTTATTTACCGCCGACGTCGTCGAATCCGCCGGCTTGTCGAAGATGACATTGACGTAGACATGGCCGCGCCTGACCTTGCGCCTCACCGCTTTCTCTATCTCCCTCTCGTAACCGTTCAGAGGCCTGGGAACCCTGATCGAGAAGTCTATGAACCTGTGGTTCACCGTTCGTATCTCTACATCGATCTTCCCGCCGCCGACCGGCGCGGAGCCCTTTCCGTACCCGGTCATACTCGTCACCATCTGATATTCTCCTTCCAGATTATTTTCGCTTCGGCCGTGATATTACAGTCATCCGCCTTTCCTGTCCACAAAATCGACGGAAGCGGTTCAGTTTGACTTAAGCCCTCCCGACACTTATGCTTCCGCCGTGAACTCAATGACCGCATACGCATTCGCCATCGAGCTCGACGTGCTGCTCAGGGGCAGGACCGTCGAGTCGGCCTCGAGATTCGCCGGAGGGATGACTATCGTCTTCTCGGGCGAAGGGCCGCCGCTTTCTCCACCTCGTCAGCGCGGGAAGGGAATCGGAGATCATCCTCTCCGGGGAGAGGCTGCTGCCCGAAGAGGTTTCGAAGCCTTTCCTGAGCGACCTGGCCGGAACGCAGGTCGCGTCTGTCGAGCCTCTCGGCCTCGACCGCGTCATCCTCATGAGATTCGACGAGAAAAAGAGCTGGGGCGAAAGCGGAGCCCTTACCCTCAGGATAGACCTCTCACCGGTATTCCGGGCGGCGGCCCTTTTCAGGGAGGGGACAAGGCATGCCCTCGAGACATTCGGCGCTTCGGGTTCACGTCCGCCCGGTTCGCCCGGCCAGCTTCCCCCGCCGAAGAGATGGACCCTTCTCGCCCTGCCGGATAAGTGGGATATCGATATCCCCATGGTGGATGGGCAGGAAGATGAGAAGCAGGAACCGGACATTTCCTCTCTTCTCGTAAGGGCGATCGGAGGGATCGACCCGGTCCTCTCGAAGGCCCTCGCCGCGAAATTCGGATCGGATCCGGAGGGGCTGACCGGAGCGGTCAGGGAGATCGGTGAGCGCCTCTCATCCGGCACATTCGAATGGAAGATCTACGATCTCCCCGAGGCGGGTGACCGCGGAAGCTGTGCGGCATATCCGGTCGCGATCCCTTTCGGCCCGAGGACAGGCAGCCCGGATGAGATGACGGCCGTCTTCGACATGAGAAGCGAAGAGAAGATCCTGCCCGTCTATACCGTCTGGCTGAAAAAAGCGGCGTCGAAGCATCATCGCCGTGCTCTGAAGAAGACGCGCCGCCTCCTCGCCAATGTCGAGGAGGATCTCGAGTCGGCGAGACGCGCCGAAGAGCTGCGATACATGGGGAACATGCTCGTCACATGGCGGCACAGGCTCAGGACGGGGATGGATGAGATCACGGCGATGGATTTCAACGGCGAGGACGAGATCACCATACCGCTCGATCCCGCCCTCGATCCCGAGAAGAACATCCAGGCCTATTTCCGCAGGGCAAAGAAAGGCGACAAGGGGCTCGAAATAATCAAGGCCCGCAGGGCGAGCATAAGGGAAGACGTAACGGACCTCGAAAAAAGCATCGCGAGGACCGACGCGATCGAGGATATAGCCGAACTTGCAGCCATGATCATCCCGGAGGGCATTCACGGCACACTTAAGGCTAAGGACAAAGAAGATGGAAAGCCCCGCTTCAAGTCTTTCAAATTGGACGACACCCACACGATACTGGTCGGCAAGAGCGACAGGGAGAACGACGAGCTCACCCACCGGTACGCGAAACCGACGGACCTCTGGTTCCACGCCCAGGGAACACCCGGCTCGCACGTCGTACTGAGGGGCGCCAACCGCTCGACACCGGCGAGTGTGATAGAAAAGGCCGCCGAAGTCGCCGCCTGGTTCAGCAAGGCGAGAGGCTCTGGAACTGTCCCGGTGATCTGCGCCGAGAAGAAGTATGTCCGGCGCGCGCGCGGCGCGAAGCCGGGCACGGCCACCTGCATCAGGTCGAAGACCCTCTTTGTCACTCCGCGCCTTCCGGAAAGCAGTATCGGGGATTGATTCGAATATCCTCTTCGAATGGATAAGAAGAGGAGCCCTCTCGGGCTCCTCTTCTTTCTGCGCGGCCGGGACATCCTTCGTCCGCAACCGCATCAGCCATCGCTTCCTGTTACCAACGGGAAATATATAGAGGGCAAGAGCCGTACCAGACCTGCCTAAATGGGGCGAAAGAGGCATCACTCTAAACGGCTGCCCCGAATACAAATCGAGGCCCGCCTGAAAAAGATGTCACTTCTCCAATGCCGGGCCTCCCGAAGACGGGTAAAATTTCTTGAAGGCGCGTTAAATTTCTTTCTCGGCTATTTCTCCGCGTAGCCCGTTTCCGTTCCAAGGAGCCAACTGTTGCTTCCGCCGATTTCCAGGCCAAGTGACAACGGAGGGAAAGATCCCCACTGGACAGACACCACACAGAACGGTGTCACCGTCACCTTATCGCCGGCGGGCTTGATGGTCAGAGAATGGTGATCATTATCGACCTTGTAAAACAACATTTCACAGGGTATGTCAGTAACTATCCTGTAGATCACGTTGTCAAAGATGACCACCTTGTAAGTCGACCCTGCTGTCTTATCTGTGGGCAGACATAATTCGTCTTCCGCCTTGGCGAAAGGTGCGGCGAGAATGATCACGGCGATAAGCGCCATCAGGATCTTGCTGCTGCCCCTCATCAAAGACCTCCTCTCTACCTCATGGGTAGATGCCACTTCACTCCCTGTCCGTTGAAAATTTCCACAGAACAGGTCATATCTTCGTGCGGGACCGAATATACCATACTTTCAATAATTTTTCCAGATGATTCTGTCTGATAAACGGACGTATTGTAAAAATAGTTTACGCCTCGTCGAGGAGGGCCCTGACCTCCGCGAGAAGGGTCTCGAGGGGGTCCCCGTCGATCATACGGACGATCTCGCCCCTGCGGAAGAGGACCGCGCCCTTCTTCGAGCCGGCGATCCCGATATCGGCCTCACGGGCCTCCCCGGGACCGTTCACCTCGCATCCCATCACCGCAACGCTGATATCCGCTCCGCACCCGCTGATCTCTCTCTCGAGCCTGGCGGCGATCGATCCGACCTCGAGATGGCACCTGCCGCAGGTCGGGCACGATATGATCCTCGGAAAATCGTCCCGCAATCCGAGCGATGTGAGCAGGGCGGCAGCCACGATCACCTCGTTGACCGGATCGCCTGAGAGCGATACGCGGATCGTATCCCCGATCCCCATGGACAGGAGCTTCGTCAGCGCGACTACCGATCTTGCGGCGCCGCTGAGCGGCGGGCCCGCCTCGGTAACGCCCGCGTGGATCGGGTAGTCATTGCCCGTGGCAAAGAGGGCGTTCGCCTCGACCGTGACATCCGGATCGGAGGACTTGAGGCTGAATATCATCTCCTTGAATCCCCATCCCGAGATCATCTCCATGTACCGGGAGGCGCTCTCGCTCAGGGCCCTCGCCGGCTCGCTGTGCGCGAGATCCTTCAGCCTCTTCTCGAGGCTTCCCGCGTTGACTCCTACTCGGACCGGTATCCCCGCTTCACCCGCCGCTTCTATCACCGCCCGCACCTTCTCCTCGCTCCCGATGTTGCCGGGGTTGATCCGCAGTCCGGCAGCGCCCGCTTTCGCCGCGCCGACGGCAAGGATGTGATGGAAATGGATGTCGGCTATTACCGGCATGCTGCTCTCAGCGATGATCGCCGGGAGCGCCGCGAGGTCGCCCTCGTCACGGATCGCGACACGGACTATCTGGCAGCCGGCACGGGCCAGCGCCCCGGTCTCGAGGATGGCCTCCTCCGTGAGGGAAGCAGGACAGGTGCACATCGACTGGATGCTGACGGGAGCATCCCCGCCTACAGCCACACCACCGTAGAAGACCTGTTTCGTCTTCCTTCTCTCCGCCTGCCCTCTCATCCTGTTTCTCCCTCCAGCGCGGGGCCCGCTACCCTTGCATCTCCTTCGCGCCTCGTAAAGTTATTCATGTCGAGATATTCGAGCAGCGGGACGGCATATTTCCTCGACAGCCCGAACGCGTCCTTGAAATCCCCGATCGTCATCGAGCCTTTCTCTCCGATGATCTCCGGCCACCTTTGATGTGATCCCGGACAGAGCTGCAGCCGATATCCAGCCCTCTCCCCCGACGCGCACTATCTTCCCGCCATCCTGCAATATATGGATGACAGCTGTTCATCTTTTTCTCGTCGCCCGCCGCTGCCTTGAGGAGGTCGCCCTTCATCGGAAACTTCCATCCCGCTTCAGCGAAGAAGGCCTCCGAGCTTCTCGACGAGGCCTTCATCTCTCCGGTAAGCTCGAGCTCGTCCGAGCCGGCCCTGACCTTGCCCCCCTTGAAGAAGAGCTTCCCGCCGGACCTGCCCTTCTCGAGCAGATGGTCGAAGAGGGGGCTGCCCGTAAGTCCGGCAAGCGCGCGGAGCTCCTCGCGGTCGACGCCCCATACCAGCTCGTTCCCGCCGGTAACATTCGTCCAGGGCGGCGAATATCTTTTCTTCGCATCGCTCCACCGTATCGTGGTGATAAAACCGGTCGCCGTCCGAGCCGAGGGTTCCCGCCGCCTCGAGGGCCCGCGCCGTTTTAATCGCCGCCTCATGGCCCGATCCCGTACATCGAGAGCCTGCCCGGCACGAGTCCCGCCGGTCCCGCGGCAGCCGCGAGGGCTTCGACCATACGCTCCGCCTCTCCCGAATCGAGCTCGGCAAGGAGCGCCAGCCTGTCTTCCTGGAAACGTTTCTCCTTCGGCGCCGCTGGATCGAGGATCCGTCCCCCGGCAAGTATCCTCATCGGCGAATATGTCCGCAGCACGAACCGGTCGCCTCCCATAGCGGCGGCCGGCTTCTCGAGACGCAGCTGGATCATCCCGCTGTCGCCCGGCCCGAGCTGCTCGGCTGTCAAGAAGGACCACGCGCGCCAGAAGCTCGGCTGCGGCATGATGGAATCTCACCCTCTGCCTGTTCTTGAGTTTCGAGCCGGGCAGGGTGCTCATCTCGATACGGACATCGATCATCGAAGAGACGGGAAGCACGCCCTGTTCGATCGAGCTGGTTTCCGTAGATACATCCTCGACCTTGACGCCGTGAAGGGCCAGCGCCGTGCGCATCCCCGAGACCGACTCGCCGATATCATGCTCGAACGACTGGACCTCTCTCACCCTGACTTTACGCCCCTGCGGCTCAAGCGCCAGTCTCGTCCCCCGCTCTTAACGTGCCCGCTCCATGTCGTCCCGGTCACGATCGTCCCTATGCCGCTTCTCGTGAAGACCCTGTCGACAGGCATCCTGAAGAATCCGCCGGGCGATCCTCCCTGCCACCTCTTCCGAGGCACGCGCCAGGAGCGCCGCCCTTAGTCTCCTCTATCCCCTCGCCGATGACTATCGATGTCCTCACGAACGGGCTGCCCTCGAGCTGCGTCCCCTCGAGAAGGTCGGCGACCTCGCTTTCGACCACGCCGGCGATCTCATCGTCGGCGAGGTCCATCTTTGTGATGGCGATCACGCCGCTGCGGACGCCGAGCAGCCGGAGCACCTCGAAGTGTTCCTCTGTCTGGGGCATCACGCCCTCGTCGGCAGCGACTACGATCAGCGCGACGTCGACACCGACAGCTCCGGAGACCATGTTCTTTACGAACCGCTCGTGGCCCGGCACATCGACGACGCCGGCCTCGACATCCGGAGCCGAGATCTATCGGAGCGAATCCCAGGACGATCGATATCCCCCGCTTCTTCTCCTCGGAGAGACGGTCGGTATCATGCCCCGTGAGCGCTTTGACCAGCTCGGTCTTGCCGTGGTCGACATGCCCGGCGGTTCCTATTATCACGTGTTTCAAATCATCGTCAGCCACTCTCTTTATGTCCGCGCCGAGAGCGCGCAGCTTGTTCTCGATATCCTCGTATCCCCGCTCGATATGGTAGATCCTCAGGACCTTCGTCTCGCCCTCGGCGACCATCGCCGCGAGAAGGAGGGCGGAGCTCGCCCTGATATCGGTAGCCATCACCGGCGCGCCTTCGAGCCGCTCCACTCCGGAGACGACGGCGACGTGGCCGTCGAGGGTCACCTTCGCGCCGAAGCGCCTCAGCTCGGGAACGTGAGTGAACCTGTCGGGGTAGACGTGCTCGACGATCGTGCTCGCGCCGTCCGCGATGCAGAGGACCGCCATCATCTGTGCCTGCATGTCGGTCGGGAACGATGGATAGTACCCGGTGTCTATATCGACCGGTGCTATCTTCTCCGGGCCGACGACCCTCATCGTATCCTCCGTTACGGTCACCTCGGCGCCGCACACCTCGAGTTTCTCGATCACCGAGTGCATCTGGTCGGGCCGGCAGTTCTCCAGGGTGACGTCGCCTCCCGTGATAAGGGCGGCGGCCGCGTATGTGCCCGCCTCGATCCTGTCGGGGATCACCGCGTGCCTGAACGGCTCGATCGAATCGCGCCCCTGAATATGTATCGTCGAGGTGCCGTCCCCCTCGATCTCGACACCGGCGCACCTCAGCGCCCCGGCGAGCGCGGAGATCTCCGGTTCGCGCGCGGCGTTCTCGATCACCGTCTCGCCGTCGGCAAGAGCGGCGGCGAGCATTATGTTGACAGTCGCGCCGACGCTCGGCATGGCAAGTATCACTCGCGCGCCCTTCAGCCTGTCGGCTCTGGCATCGATATATCCATGGTCGATCTTCAGTTTCGCCCCGAGCGACATCATCCCCTTGAGGTGCTGCTCGATCGGCCTCGGTCCCCAGGCGCATCCGCCCGGCATCGAGACCCTGGCCTTCCCGAACCTCGCCAGCAGAGGCCCGAGTGCGTAGATCGAGGCGCGCATCGTACGGACCAGGTCGTAAGGCGCCTCGAATGAGGTCACCGAAGTCGCGTCGACCGAGAGGACCCCGTCCTCGAGAACCGCGGATATCCCGAGCGTCTCGAGCACCTTCATCATCGTCCTCGTGTCACTGAGGTTCGGAACATTATCGAGGACGCAGCGCCCGCCCGGTGAGGATCGTCGCCGCCATCAGCGGCAGCATCGCGTTCTTCGCCCCGCTTATCCTGACCTTCCCTTCGAGCCTCGATGGCCCCCTGATTATAAAACTGTCCATCAGTCCCCTCGCCTTCCAGCGCACCATCCGTTCGAGGCCGTTATAATCCTTTCTCATCTCGACGCCGCCGAAGCCGGCCGCCTTCAGTATTTCCATGACCGTCATCCCCCTGCCCGTGGCCTATCTCCACGGCGAGCGCCCCGCCGGGCCGAAGCAGCCGGAAGCCGGTCCGCGGCGATCACCGGGATAGAAGCACAACCCGTCCTCCCCGCCGTCGAGAGCGGCACGGCTCTCCCACGAGGCGACCTCCGCCTGGAGGCCGTCGATATCGCCGGCAGGTATGTATGGAGGATTCGAGACTACGAGATCGAACGCCCCTTCTTCGGCGAAATCGCCGAATCCGTCGGAGACGATGCACCTCTACCCGGTCAGATATCCCGAGCGCATCGATGTTGGCCGCGGCGAGGGCCGCCGCCCCGGGAGATATGTCGAAAGCGATCCCCGTCCAGTGCGGGCCGGCCGAGGCGAGTGCGCCCGATATCGCGCCCGAGCCCGTCCCGAACTCGATGAACCTGACCGCTTCCCGCCCGCTCATAAGCTCCGCCGCGAATTCGACGAGAAGCTCCGTCTCCGGGCGCGGGATGAATACGTCTTCTTTTATCTTCAGTGTAAGTGAGCGGAACTCGACCTCGCCGAGTATATACTGCAGGGGGATGCGGCTGGCCCTCCTCTTCAGGTCGCTTCGGTACTCGCCAAGGACCGGTTCGCCGAGCGTCTCCTCGAATCTCAGGTAGAGATCGAGCCTCGTGCACCCGAGCGCCTTCGCGAGAAGGTGCTCCGCGCTGAGCCTCGCCGACTCGACCCCGTGCCTGGCGAGATACCCTTCAGACATCTTGACCGCTTCGATCACGGTCGGCGCTCGGTCCATTCCGTCAACCCTCCGCTGCGTTTCCCTTTTCCATTTCCATCGCGAGAAGCTCCTCGCGGTGAGCCACGGCAAGTTCCTCGATGACCTGCGTCGAGGTCACCGTCGAGGATACCTCCGAGATTGTGCACCGTCAGCCCTATCCTGTGATCGGTGACCCTTCCCTGCGGGAAGTTGTACGTCCTGATCTTGGCGCTGCGGTCGCCCGAGCCGACCATGCTCCGCCTCTGGGCGGCGACCTCGGCCTCCTGCTCGCTGCGCGCCTTCTCGAGAAGACGCGATCTGAGCACCTTGAGCGCCTTGGCCTTGTTCTTGTGCTGGGATTTCTCGTCCTGGCAGGTGACGACGAGCCCGGTCGGGATATGCGTGATGCGGACGGCGGAGTCCGTCGTGTTGACGCTCTGTCCGCCCGGCCCGCTCGACCTGTAGACATCTATCTTGAGGTCATTCGCCTCGATGTCGATATCGACCTCTTCGGCCTCGGGAAGCACCGCGACGGAGACCGCCGAGGTATGTATCCTCCCGCCCGACTCGGTGACCGGGACCCTCTGGACCCTGTGCACGCCGCTCTCGAACTTGAGGTTCCCGAACGCGTTCTCTCCGGTGATAAGGAAGATGATCTCCTTGAAGCCGCCCTTCTCGGTCACGTTGCTGCTGAGTATCTCGATCTTCCACTTCTGCCCCTCGGCGTAGAGCCTGTACATCCTCGCCAGGTCGGCGGCGAAGAGGGCCGCCTCGTCCCCGCCCGTTCCGGCCCTTATCTCAAAGACCGTGTTCCGCGAATCGTCCGGGTCGCTCGGGATGAGGAGCAGCTTTATCTTCTCCTCGAGCTCGGCCATCCGCGGCCTTATCTCCTCGAGCTCCGCTTTCGCCATCTCGACGAGCTCCTCGTCATCCGAGGCGGAGACCGCCTCGTCGTCGTCAGCGGCCGTCGCCGCCAGCTCGAGATATTCCTTTATCGCAGTCACGGCGGCGCCGAGGTCGCTCCGTTCGCGGGCAAGCTCCCTGTACTTTCTCTGGTCCCTGATGTTTTCCGGCTTGCCCAGCTCTTCGCCGAGCTGGTCGTAGCGGGAAAGGACATTGTCATATCTGTCGTTACTGCTCATTCCGGTCCTCCGGCGGAAAGGGTACGGCACGCGCGGAAGATTCCGCTTCCGGCCGCTGATCCCGCAAAAAACACTAATCTATAAACTGTCTGGATTCCAGTAAATTGTCCGCCAGGCTGGCGTTCAGGGCGGCTATGGCCACTTCGATCTGGTCGATGGACGGCTCCCTGGTAGTGAGCTTCTGCATCATGATCCCCGGCCAGTAGACGAACCCGAAGAACTTTCGGAACTTCGGCCTCGAGGATGCCTTGAGCACCTCGTACGACAGGCCGCCGATCAGGGGGATCATCGCGAGCCGGAAGAACCTCTGGCCGATGTTGTCCGGCCTGCCGGTAAAGGTGAAGACGATCACACTGACAAGGACCACGATGAGAAGAAAGGACGTGCTGCACCTCGGATGGAGACGCGGATGTCTCATCGCGTTCTCCGGCGTCACCTCGACGCCCTCCTCGAATGTGAAGATCGCCTTGTGCTCGGCGCCGTGATACTCGAAGACCCTCTGCATGTCCTTCCACCGGGTGATCGCGTAGATATAGAGGAATATGATGATCAGCCTGAAGAGCCCGTCGACGAGGTTGAACAGGATGCCGTTCTCGATCCCGAGAAGCTCCGTCAGCAGAAGAGGGACATAGAAGAAGAGCGCCATTCCGAGCAGGACCGCCCCGGCCATGGCCAGGCCCATCTGCCACGATACTCCCGTCGCTCTCTTTCTCTCTTCATCGTCATCCTCGCTGATCGATTCGTCGGCCGAGAAGGCAAGCGCCTTGAGCGCCACGATGAACGTCTCGATAAGGGCCACCGCTCCGCGTATCACGGGAAGGCCGAAGAACTTCGATTTTTTAGTGAGGCTGACAAAAGGCTCGGTCCTGACCACGATCCTGCCGCTCTGTGTCCGGACAGCCGTGGCTATGCCGGAGGGCGAACGCATCATCACGCCCTCGATAACGGCCTGGCCGCCGACCTGGGGACGTTTTTCCCCCACAGTCGGGCATACTTCCCTCTGTCCTGATTGAAGACCAGTGAGGCTGGAGCTACTTCTTGCCCTGCTCGCCGGCTTTCTTCCTGTAATCGCCGTACTTGCGCTGGAATCTCTCGACGCGTCCCGCCGTATCGATCAGCTTCTGCTTTCCGGTGAAAAACGGGTGGCACTGCGAGCAGATCTCGACGTGGATCTCTTCCGCGGTGGAACGTGTTTCTATCACGTTGCCACAGAGGCAGGTGATCGTCGTCGGCTTGTACTCGGGATGGATTTCCTTCTTCATCTCATTTTCTCCGGTATTATCCCTGTTATCACTTCCATTAAATCGGCAACTGCCGGGGAATAGACAATTTAATAACACGCCCCGGCGATATCAAACATAATTTTCTTCCAGCGGCCGTTAAGCGTTCATCGACTGGAGGAATTTATTGTTCGTTTTCGTCCTCGAAACCTTGTCGAGAAGGAACTCCATCGCCTCGACGCAGGACTTGTCGCTGAGGAACTTGCGGAGGATATAGACCTTGCTCAGCACCTTCTCGTCGAGAAGAAGCTCTTCCTTCCTCGTTCCCGAGCGGAAGATGTCGATCGCCGGCCATACCCTCTTGTCGGCGAGCCTGCGGTCGAGGACTATCTCGAGGTTACCCGTTCCCTTGAACTCCTCGAAGATGACCTCGTCCATCCGGCTTCCCGTCTCGATAAGAGCCGTGGCGATGATCGTCAGGCTTCCCTGCTCCTCCGTGTTACGGGCCGCGCCGAAGAACCTCTTCGGCCTCTGGAGCGCGTTGGAGTCGACGCCTCCCGAGAGGATCTTGCCCGAATGGGGGACGACGGCATTGTGCGCCCTGGCAAGCCTCGTGATCGAGTCGAGCAGGATCACGACGTCCTTGCCGTGCTCCACAAGCCGCTTCGCCTTCTGGATGACCATATCGGCGACATGCACGTGCCTGTCGGCCGGCTCGTCGAAAGTCGAGCTGATGACCTCGCCATGCACCGAACGCTGCATGTCCGTGACCTCTTCGGGGCGCTCGTCTATCAGAAGGACGATAAGTACTATTTCGGGGTGATTCGCCGTTATCGAGTTGGCTATCTTCTGGAGAAGGATCGTCTTTCCTGTCCTCGGCGGGGCTACGATCAGGGCCCTCTGCCCCTTGCCTATCGGCGTGAGCAGGTTCATCAGCCTCGTCGACATATCCCCCGGCTCGTGCTCGAGGTTGATCATATCCTCTGGATAAAGGGGCGTGAGGTTGTCGAAGAGAGTCTTCTTCTTCGCTTCCTCCGGATGCTCCCCGTTGACCGCCTCGACCTTCAGAAGGGCGAAATACCTCTCCGAATCCTTTGGCGACCTCACCTGCCCCGACACGGTATCTCCCGTGCGGAGAGAGAACTTCTTGATCTGGGACGGCGAGACATAGATGTCATCCGGCCCGGGAAGATAATTGTAATCGGGCGACCTGAGGAATCCGTAACCTTCCGGCAGGACCTGGAGGACTCCCTCGTTGAATATGAAGCCGTTCTGCTTGGCCTGCTCCTCGAGGATCCTGAATATCAGCTCCTGCTTCCTCAGGCTGCTCGCCTCGCTGATCTTCAGCTCGACGGCCATCGCCATCAGCTCGTCGATCTTTCTCTTTTTCAGTTCTGCTATTTCCATAGATTAAAACCTCTTTACTGTGACCCCTCACTACCGCCGGGCGCTGCCCCGCGGGTTCACTTGCATTTCCTTTCTTACATGAAATCGGGATTTATCCAACTCGTCGATATCGACCGCTCTGGCCGATGTCTCCGTTGATGTCGATGGATTCCGTATTGCTCGAATATGATATGTGACAATCATCAAATGGGCTTACGCGAGGACCCGTTGCCGGGAAAAACCTCCATCTTTCTGGGAGAACTGGGGACATCGAAGAATCCGACCCTTACACTGACAATAATATTCGAGAATCCTCCTCGTGTCAAGACAAATGGGAAGTCTGCGTGGAGAGAACACCGGCGGGGCGAAGCGTTGACGGGGACGCGCCTGAGGGCGCGTCCCCGCGAAAGTCCTCTCAGCCTCCCATCAACTCCTGATATTTCCTGGCCGCTTCCTCGGCCTTGATCTTCATACCTTTCTTGCTGAAGGAGAGACTCAGGATCTGCCAGCCCCTCTCTTCATCGGGGAACTTCTCCGTGTAGATCTGGCCCTGCATGATCGCCTCGTCCCAGAACTCGCCCGAATAGTAGGCAAGCAGAAGACTGTAGTGCGCGGCCTTGTTCTCAGGTTCGATAATAAGGGCGTTCTGAAACGCGTCGGCGGAAAGCAGGAACTGGTCGAGCCTCAGATGGCAGACTCCCATGTTGTAATAGAGATCGAAGCTCTCTGTCTCCGTCGCACGGCGGCCGTCCGACGCCAGCTGGAAGAATCTTACGGCCTGTTCCCAGTTTTCCTCGAGGAGGTAGCTGTTTCCTATTTCCTCGATTATCTCGGCGTTGACCGGATCGTCCCTCATCAGTTTTTCGAATATCTCGTAAGCTCTGTCATCCTCGCCCTTGATGATAAGGACCTTGCCGGCGAGCTCGAGGACCTTGCCGTAGTCCTGGTCGTCTTCAGAGACGAGCACCATCAGCGTGTCGGCTACAAGAAAAGACTTATCCCAGTATGTCGTATCCGTATCAGCGAGCGAGTTGTATGCCTTCGCCAGGTTGAGCCATCCCTTGATCTGCCTCGGATCGGCATCGACGGTCTCCTTGAACTCGACGGCGGCGCCTTCGATGTTATCGCCCTGGAACTCGGCGATTCCGGCGTTGAAATGGCGGGCCCAGTTCGATTTGATGTTGTCCTCGGCAAGCTTCTGCTTATTGGGATCAAGCTCTGCCGCTTTCATGAAGTTCTCGTACGACAGCGCCATCTCTTCGATGTACGAATATGAGATGCCGAGCTGGAAATGCGCCTCGGCATCATTGGGATCCTTCTCGAGGCCGAGCTTGGCCTGTGCGATGGCATCCTCGTAGTTGCCGGTCTGGTTATGAAGCATCGCGCTCGTAGTCTCAACACTCTTGCACGCGAAGACTGTCGCGAGAGCGGCGACGAGGAGCACAAGTATGATATGCTTCCTGTTCATGTGCGAACTGACCTCCTTCGAAACCTCGGTTCCTTACCTTCGATCTCTCCCTGTCACGAAACAAACCTTCAGCGGGTGCACTTGTACAAGTTTCTGCTGTGAACCCGGGGAATCTTCCCGACATCGATAAGTCTGGACGGGAAATGGAAGTATCGTGGTATCTTCTCTTTACACTGGAAAATTAGCAACCGGCCGCCGCTCTGTCAAGCGGAAAGCCCCTCGTGGGACATCAGAAGATATCGAGAGGGTCGACGTCCCACTGCAGTGTGGTCCCCCGCATCCCGGACAGGGCGCCGCGGGCAGCATCGACCAGTTTCCGTTTCTCCTGCGCCCCGATACCGGCACGGACGAGGAGCTGGACCCTGAACATCCCCCTCAATCTCTCTATCATCGCGGGCACCGGGCCGAGAATGCTCAGCTCGGGCACTGCCCCCGACGCCGCGGCTGCCTCCGCCGCCGCCTCGCCGCCCTCCATCGCCCCACCCTGCGTCTTTGCCGATACCGTCAGCAGGATCAGGCGGCCAGCCGGCGGATAGTCGAACTGGACCCTTGAATCGATCTCCGCCGAGGCGAAACCCGGGAAATCGTGCCTTACAATAAAATCGAAGATATAATGCTCCGGCGTATATGTCTGGATGTAGACCTTTCCCCCCTCGCTGCCCCTGCCCGTCCTTCCAGCCGCCTGGGAGAGGAGCTGGAAGGTCCTCTCGGACGCGCGGAAGTCGGGGAAGTTCAGGCCGGCATCGGCCGAAAGGATGCCCACGACGGTGACGTTCGGGTAGTGATGCCCCTTGGCTACCATCTGTGTCCCGAGAAGGATATCGGCCCCGCCCCCGGCGAACTTCTCGAGAATATCGGAGTGACCGCTCGTTCCTGCCGTCGTGTCGAGATCCATCCTCAGGATCCTCACGCCGGGAAGAAGGTTGACCAGGTCCGATTCGACCTTCTGCGTCCCACCGCCGAGGCGGACGAAGCCGTACGAGCCGCATTCGGGGCATTTCTCCGGCGTGCTCCCGCTGTAGCCGCAGTAATGGCACGCGAGCCTGCCTCCCCTGCTGTGCCAGGTGAGCGATATCGAGCAGTTCGGACAGCTTCCTACCCATCCGCACTTCGGGCACTGGAGGTAGTTCGCGAACCCCCTGCGGTTTATCAGGACTATCGCCTGTCTCCCCGCGGAGACGCACGAATCGAGGGCATCGAGAAGATCTTCGGAGATCCCCCTGCGTTTCTTGCGCATGTCTATGATCTCGACAGGCGGAAGCTCCCCCGCTCCGGGACGGTCGGGGAGGATGAACCTCTATCTATCGCGGGGCCGTACGACCTGTGCCACGACTCGAGAGAAGGGGTGGCCGAGCCGGTGACCATGACGGCGTTCTCCGTGCGCGCCCTGAACTCCGCCACATCAAGCGCGCTGTACCGTGGCTTCTCCTGCTGCTTGAACGACGAGTCCTGCTCCTCGTCGACGACGATCATCCGCAGGCCCTTGAGCGGGACGAAGACTGCCGAACGCGCCCCGATGACGACATCCACCCTGCCGGCGGCAGCGTCCCTCCAGATCGAGGCCCGCTGCGGCCCGGTCAGCCTGCTGTGAATGACCGCCACCCTCTCCCCGAACCTCCTGCGGAACCTGGCCGTCGTCTGCGGCACGAGCGATATCTCCGGGATCAGGACGATCGCGCGCCCCCCGCTGGCCAGGACCTCTTCGATGCACCTGAGGTAGACCTCGGTCTTGCCGCTGCCGGTGACTCCGAAGATGAGATAGCGCGCGAACTCTTCCCTTTCGACCGAACCGGTGATCGCGTTGAAAGCCTTTTCCTGCTCGGCGGTCAGCTCGGGGCGGAATTCGTCCTCGGGAAACATCGAATCGCTCGAGACGGAAGGTTTCTTCCTTCCCTTTCCCTTGAGCGAGGCGGGGAGTATCGCCCTGAGGACCTCGCCGGGTGAGTGGACGTAATACTCGGCCATCCAGCGGGCGAGTTCGAGGAGCGCGGGCGTGATCAGCGGCTCCTCGTCGAGCAGCGTCGATATCTTCTTGAGCTTGAATCCTTCGGGAGTATCCGATGTGGGTCGAGATCACGTAGCCGGTCATCTTCCTGCGGCCGAACGGCACCATGACGCGGCACCCGGGAACGATCGATTCCCGCATCTCTTCAGGCACTATATAGGTAAAAGTCCCGTCCACGGGGACGGGAAGCGCGATCTCGGCAAAGCCGTGTATTTCGCGGCGCGGTGTCATCACATCGCGGAGTATATGACGTGAAGGCCGCGCCGGGCAACCTGATTAGCCATCGAAGATGACTGAGCCTGACTATTTCGAGCCGACCAGCAGCTGGTGGATCCTGTCCACGAGCTTGTTCGGGCTGAACGGCTTGATGATGTAGTCGGTGGCTCCCACCTCGTAGCCGAGCCTCTTGTCGATGTCCCTGCCCTTTGCGGTCAGCAGGACGACAGGGATACCCTTGGTCAGGGGATTGGCCTTGAGTATCCTGCATGCCTCGTACCCATCGATCTTCGGCATCATGACATCGAGGATGATCAGGTCGGGCTGCTCGCGGCGAGCCTTGTCTATCGCCTCTTCGCCGTTCGCCGCTGTCACGACCTCGTAACCTTCCGCCCCGATGCTGAACTCGAGGATCTGCGTGATGTTAACCTCATCGTCTACGACGAGTATCTTGCCCTTCGCCATCAAACACCTTCCTTGACTGTTTCCTGTGTTGTTTCGGTTGTCTCTGTTTCTGTCGTTTCTTCGTTTTCCAGCTTTTTCTCTTCAAGCTCCCTCTCGACCGCGTCGAGGACGAGCTCGCATCTATCGTCCCTGGCTCCAAGGTCGTGAAGCGCTTTCACGAACGCGCCGACCACCTTCGGGTCGAATCTCTTGCCTGAGCCCTGAATGATCTCGTTTTTAGCCTCGTCTATCGAGAAGCACCGGCGGTACGGTCCCGGCGTTATAAGCGCCCTGAAGGAATCGACCACGTTGAGGATCCTCGCCTCGATCGGTATCTCGTCCTTCATCAGGCCGGCCGGATAGCCGCTGCCGTCGAAATGCTCGTGATGGCCGCGGACCATCTTCATGATCCTCTCATCGAGCCCCATCGGAGAGACGAGCGCGTAACCGAGGTCGGGATGCTCCCTGAGCTTGTCCCATTCCTTCTCGGTGAGGCTCTCCTTCTTGACCCTCAGCGACCTCGGGATCTTCATCATGCCGAGATCGTACATGCTCATGCCCATCCTCAGCGCCGTCAGCGATTTCTCGTCCAGGTTGAGCCTGCGCGCGACCGACATGGCGATTATCGTGAAGTTCAGCATGTTTCTCGCGCCCCAGACTTCCCTTATATGAAGGATGCTCTTCATGGCGTCCTTGAGCTTCTCGAAATTCGAGGATACTGTCTCATAGGCATCGAGCTTCTTGACCATCCCCGAGATGACCGGCCCGAGAGACTCGAGGATCTCGCGGTCGGCCTCTGTGAATCCCCTGTTGTCGACGTGATCGGCGACGTTGAGCACGCCGATGACGTCGTTCCCGTCGCGCAGCGGCACCGAGATAAACGACTTCGTCCAGTAGTACGCCGTGTTGTTGCTCCTCGACACCTTTGAATCGTTCTCGATGTCGAATACATGGAGAGCTTCCTCCTCGGCGAATACCTTTCCGGATATGCGGTCTCCCACCTCGACACGGGAATTCTGGACGAACTCGGGATCGAGCCCCTTGGCCGCTACGACCTGCAGCGTGCGGTCGCGCGGATCGAAGAGCATGATCGAAGATTTTCTCGCCTGCAGGAACCCGGACAGCATCTCGACGAGAAGGGTGAGGAACCGCTCCCTCTCGAACCGGACCGAGCCGATGAATCCCGACGAGATCGCGTGCCGCACTATGATATCCTTCATCGGGATCATCACGGTGAACTTCGCTCCCGCCTCCTTGACGTTCTCGACCCATATCCTGCCGTCGTGCCATTCAACGATGTTCTTGCATATAGCCAGCCCGAGGCCCGAGCCTCCATGCTCGCGCGTGTCGCTCGCGTCTACCTGGTGGAATCTCTCGAATATCTTTTCGAGCTGGTCCTCCGGGATCCCCTTGCCCGTATCCTGGACGACGATCCTCGCGGCGGAGGCTTCCTCTTCGAGAACGACGGTGACCCGTCCGCCTTCAGGGGTAAACTTGATCGCGTTACTCATCAGGTTGGTGAGCATCTGCCGGATAAGTTCCCTGTCGGCATCGACGACGACCTTGCCCCGCGGCAGCTTGATCTCGCTGTTGACGCGCTCGGTCAGCATCCTGTTCTCCAGCCCGGCGTGCACCTCCTCTATCAGCTCGCCGAGATCGCACTCCGCTTTCTCGACCTTGAGGTGCCCGTTCTCCATGCATGAATAGTTCAGTATATTGTCGACGAGAGAGATGACACGGTCGTTCTCCTCCCCCATCACCTTCAGGAAATCGCGGACGGTGTCGGTCTCGACAGACTCGACGTTATCCATCAGCGTCTCCGTATATGCCTTTACCGATGTCAGCGGCGTTCTGAGCTCGTGCGATACGATCGAGAGGAAATTGCTCTTCATCTGGTTGACACTCTCGAGCTCCTCCTTGCAGAGCGCCAGGTCCTTCTCCCTTTTTCTTGTCCTTCCCGACCACACTTCGCGCTCGACGATCTGCATGATGTTCATCCCGTAAGCCTCGAACACTTCGTGGACGGCCGCAGGCAATCCGTCGCGGAAGAAACCGGCGATCACCACGGCTCTTTCCATGCCGGCCACTCCGACCGGCATCACGGCGACAGATCCCTTTACGTCGAGGAACATCGAAGGCACGAACGCCTCCCTGTCCTCACCGAGGGCCTTCTCGTCGAGGACGAGCACGTTGGAGCCGTCCCGCCCGATGCCGCTGTGACTTTCCAGCCGGTCCCTTGTAAGGCTCAGCGAAAAAGCGGGGGAAACAGATTCATAGCCTTCCGCCGAGAATCCCTTTACCTCGAATCTCTCGTCGCCTTCACTCGAAGCGCGCACGACGACGAAGTCCGCGCCTGTCTCATCGCAGATCGAAGCCGCTATATCCCTGTAGACCTCTGTCTCCCTCTGGCCCGTGACTACGGCGCGGCTGATCTCCATGACCCGCAGTCCCGGTCTGATCTCTTCTTCGGCATCCTCCGGCAGAGCATCGCCCGCCGCTGCCTCATCGATGGCTCCCGGTTGCCTTCTGCCCGCCGGCTCGAGCGTCAGCCAGGCGAGGAAAAGGAACATCCCCGCCACGTCGAGAAGCGCGCCCAGCTGGAGCACGAATGTCCCGCCTCCGGGGAACCCGGCCCATCCTATGGTCGCGACGACGGCCGCGGCAGAGAGAAAAACAGCAGCGGCAGAGCCTATGAAGAACCCTCCCGCGCTACGTACGGCGGACCAGCCTCCAGCCGACCTGCGCCCTTTCTCGATCAGCATTCCCGTGATAAGTCCCGCCGGGACGGCGGCGGCGAATATATGTCCTGTCTTCAACGCCGCGGGGCCGGTGACCGAATCAGGCAGGAGGACGAGGGCCGCGCCTCCGAGGGCAGCTCCTGCGATAAGGCCTCCTCCCAGGACCGTTCTGCTCAGCGGAGAATAGTCGCCTTTCCTCCGGCCGGACACTATCGAGGTTATCATCAGGTAGAGTCCCGCCAGCCCGGCGACTGCCGCGAACAGCGAAAGATTCTCCCCTGCCGATCTCATCGTGAAAAGGCCCAGGGCGCGTGCACCGACGAAAAGCAGCAGCCCCGCCGACAGCGCGCCGAGCTCCTTCCTTCCGCCTTCCCTGCGGGCCGAGACAGCCCTGCAGACGCAGGAGAGCGAGAGAAGAAGCAGGACGAAAAGGTACGTCACCGCTCCGGTCTCACCTGTAAACATATGTTCCGCACCGGTCCTGAGCATCGAATACTCCATCTACGGCATGGCGTGATGCCTGCCGCCGAATCTCAGCCTGTCTCTTATCCCCGCGTATTCCTCTATCTCTATCTGACCCTCGTCAACGAGCACTTCCATAAATGCGCCGATGACTTCGCGGTCGAACTGTTTCCCCGCGTTTTCCACGAGCTCGTTGATCGATTCATCGAGAGCGAGCTTTCTCCTGAACGGGCGTTCGCTCACCATGGCGACCCACGCGTCCAGCACGGCGATGATCCTCGCGCCTATCGGTATCTGGTTGCCCTTCAGGCCCATCGGGTATCCCGTGCCGTCCAGCTTCTCGTGATGGAAGAGCATCGTCTGGCTTACCGCCTCTACGAACTCCAGCGGCCTCATTATCGTCGCGCCCCTCTGAGGGTGCTTGTGTATCTCGTCTATCTCGTCCGGTGTCAGGTCGAGCGTCTTCGAGAGTATGTTGTCGCTGATCGTCGTCATGCCCACATCATGAACGCTCGAGACGAACTGGATGACCTGTATCTCTTTTTCGGGCAGGCTGAGCTTCCTCGCGATCCTGACCGCCCATTCGACCATCCTGTTGCGCATGCCGGCCTCGTCGGCCTCGCAGATCTCGAGAAGCGAGTTCAGCGACGAGATCGTCTCGTGCAGGAAGGCGTGGAAATCCTCCGCCGTACGCATGCGCTCGATGACCTTTGAGATCCTCTCGGATATGCTCTGCATCAGGACCATGTCGTCCTCGGTGAAAGGCTTGCCCGAGGTCTTGTTATTCGCGTTGATGACGCCGATGACCGTCGAACCGACGATGAGCGGCACGCTCAGCAGCGACTTCGTCTCATACTGCGGATTGTTAGATCTCACCGAAGCGAGAGAGGTATCCTCTATGTCCTCTATAAGGAGGGGCTCTCCCGTCTCCGCGACGCGGCCGGCGACACTCATACCCACTTTCACGCGGGCGTTCTCCACGATCCTCTCATCGAGGCCGTATGCGACCTTGATAAAGAGTTCCTTGCGGTCGCGGTCGAGGAGCATCATCGATACGATCTTCGCCGACAGAAGCTCGGCTACGACCTTCACGGCGAGCTGGAACATCTCCTGGATCTCGTCGCGAGCGTCCATCGAATCGAAGATATATCCGAGCAGATCGTTGAAATGATGTTCCTTCGGCAGCGTGAAGGTGAACGTGCTCCCCTCGTTTATCTCGCTGGAGACATTCACGTACCCGCCGTGCTGCTCCACTATGTTCTTTACGATCGCGAGCCCGAGGCCCACTCCCTCGGATGAATCGCTGCCTACCTGGTAGAACTGCTTGAAGATATTCTTCAGGTCGTCTTCAGGTATGCCGACTCCCTCGTCGCGTATAGTGACCTTTATCGAGACGGCCTCTTCCTCCGCTCCGAGGAATATCCTCGAGCCGGGAGAAGAGAACTTCACGGCGTTTCCTATCAGGTTGATCAGCACCTGCTTGACAAGGTCCTCGTCTCCATCCACGAGCGGCAGGGAATCGGGGAAATCGATGAGCAGGCGAAGGTTCTTGTCGCAGAGATACGGCTGCAGCGCAGTATCGACTTCGGTCACGAGACCGTGCATATCGAACAGCCTTCGCCGCAGGGTCCTCTGCCCGAACTCGATCTTCGATATGTCGAGGACCTTGTTAACGAGCCGGATCAGCCTGTCGGTCTCGTTCGAGATCACGCCGAGGAAATCCTGCCCCTCGGTGAATCCCGGGTCATTGATATTCTCGGTCAGCGATTCGACATATGCCTTTATAGATGTAAGCGGTGTCTTGAGCTCGTGCGAAACGTGAGAGATATATCCCATCTTCAGCTTGTTCGAGTTCTCCAGCGTCCCGTTCTCACGCTCCAGGCGGCGGATCCTTCCTGTCATCACCTCGTAGAGCCGGCTCTTCTCGATGGCGGTTGAGATCTGGCCGGAGAGTATCGCCATCAACTTGATATCCTCGTCGCTGAACGGCTCATTCTCATGGTCGCCTACGAACAGAACGCCCTGAGAATCGTGACCGGACATCACCGGCACGGCAAGGATGGGCCTGAGTCCCCTCTCCTTTATAAGGAGTGATTTCCCCAGCGTCTCGTGACGTGAGGCGTTCTCGACCGTGAGCCCCTCCTCGCTGCCGATCATCTCGCGCAGCAGCGGATCATCTTCAAGCTTATCACACAGATCATCGGCGCAGGCATCCCCCGCCCCGAGCTCGATAAACTTGACGACTTCGTTTTTCTGAGATATCAGGGCGACGGCGGCCCACGGACGCCTCAGCAGAAGTGTGACTTCCTTGCATACCATCTTGAGCAGGGTATCGAGGCTTATCACCGAGTTGATCCCGAGGCTTATGTCATAGAGGCGGGTCAGTTCGAGAATTCTCTTGCGCGAGGAGTCCAGGCGTTGCTCGGCGTCCTGGAAATAGACCTGGAAGTTATCGTAGAATGTACCGAACAGGTATGTCATCAGGCTCATGAATCCGCCGACGACCAGGAGCGTCCCTATAAGGTAATGCGATTCTGCCGGCCCGGCGAACGCTCCGCCGAGGACCGAGTTGTGGGGGATGATCCCTTTGAGCTCGAGCAGGCCGAGTGTCGCTATCGTCGCTATGGTGACGAATGTAACGGCGAATCCGGCCGACATCGCGGGAAGGAGCCTGCCCGCGAAGAAGAGCGGAACGACGACAAGGAACATGAACGGGCTGTTCACCGTCCCGGTGAAGTATATCAATGAGAGCACCGTGCCGAGATCGATCATGACGGCCAGCCAGCTCCATACCCGCTGATCGGCTGCCGCGCTGCCGTGGTTGCGCAGTATCCCCCGCACGGAGGATATCGTCACATTGAGAAACGCCGCGCCGAGAAAGATCCCGACCACGAGTCCCGTATGATAAGTGAATCCGGCGATCTCTCTCGCGACGTAGAGGATCGCGAACATGGCAACGAGCTCTATCAGCCTCGCCTGCGGTATGCTGACGAACGCCGGGGATCTGCCTTCTCTATTCTTATTCACGGTCATCTTCCTGTTCTTTCAGGTCACGGGAACGGCCCTCGTTGCTCAGAGGGATGCTGATCGTCACCTTCGTGCCCGCCCCGGGACTGCTGCTCACCCGGATCTCTCCGCCCATGATATCTATGATGTTCTTTACAAGGGCCAGCCCGAGGCCAAGGCCTCCGGCGCGCCTGTCCGAATCTCCCCTGTAGAACGGATTGAAGATCTCTTCTATCTCGTCCTCCGGTATCCCGACTCCCTCGTCGACGACGCTGACGAGAAGGACGCTCTCCCCGATGTTCCCGCGCCGCTCCCTGATGATCTCCGCGTCAACGACCACGGGCGTCCTGTTGCCGCTGTGCTTGAGCGCGTTGGAGATCAGGTTGTCGAGAACGACCTCGAGATGTTTTCTGCGGACGAGGATCGGCTGCATCTGCGGATCGATCGTATTTCGAAGCCGCGCCTTTTCCTCGCCGTCCCGCGGCCTGAGCTTTTCGACGAGGTCGCGCATATCGACTCGCTCGAGCACCCCGGCCTGTTCACCGAGACGGTCGAACCTGAGGAGCTGAACGAATGATTCGACGAGCTCCTGGAGCTGGCCGATCGATTCCCTGAGACGCAGAAAGTAGCGCTTTTCATCCGCGCCCGACGATTCCTCGAACCTGTCTTCGAGAAGCTCCACGTATCCGCTTATGGAAGTCAGGGGCTTGATCAGTTCGTGTCCGACGATCATCGAGGCCGACTCGAAGACGCTCCGGTAGCGTTCGAGCTCCTCCCTGAGGAACTCCATCTCGCCGTGCTGCTCGAGAACGGTCAGCCGTTCCCGGGGCATTGTCTGTATTGATCGTTCCGGCCACTGAGCCCTCCGGCTAGAGAGTCTCGACCTCGGCTGCTTCCGAGGCCTCCTCCTTGCGCCGCTCTCTTACGACGACGCTTCCCGTCATACCCTTTCCAAATTTCTTCAGCTCGGACGCGATGTCGCTGACCTGGGCGAAATGCTTCAGCCGCTCTCCGTCGTTGAGCACGAGAGCTATTGTCAGAGACATCAGCGGCACCCTCTTGATCTCGCCAAGGCGGTTCCTGATCTCGAGGTACCCCTTGCGGATGTCCTCCTCGTTGAGCAGTACGAGAGACCCCTTGTCAAATTCATCGATGATGTGCCGCCCGATAAACTCGGCGCGATTGAGAGAGGTGACGATGACGAAATCATCCCCGCCGATATGGCCGACGAAATCTCCCTGGCCGCCGAGCGAGTTGACAGCTTCGGTGATGATGTCGGCGAGGAAGAGGATCGATTCGTCACCCTTCTGATATCCGTAGTAATCGTTGTATGCCTTGAAATTGTCGATGTCGATGTAGAGGAACGCGAACGGCTCGCAGCCGCCGATCCTCCTGGCCAGCTCCTTCTCGATAGCCTTGTTCCCGGCGAATCCGGTGAGAGGGTTGGCGTTCTTCTGGTTCTGGCTCCACTCGAGCACGTTGTGGACGCGGAGCAGAAGCTCCTCGTTCGAGTAGGGCTTCACGAGATAGTCGTTGGCGCCTCCCTGCAGTCCCTTGATCTTGTCGGGAAGGTCGCTCTTCGCGGTGAGCATGATGATCGGTATCTGGCTGGTCTGGAAATCGGCCCGCAGCTGCCTGCATACCTCGAAGCCGTCTATCTTCGGCATCATCAGGTCGAGGAGGATCAGGTCGGGCATCGAACGCCTGACCATCTTCAGCGCAACCTCGCCGTTCTCAGCAGTGACGACATCGTAGCCGTGCTTTTCCAGCTGGAATTTGAGTATACGCCGGATATGCTCCTCGTCATCTACGACGAGTATCCTCCGGACGTCGTTTTCTTTCCCTGCGCTCATTCTGTCATATCCCCGAAAAAGGGTGTTCCCCTCCGCTCAAATCGGGTTTTCGGCTTATCGCCACGAAGGGAATGGCAATTATGGTGCCAAGGGAAAGGAGTATTGGAAGAGGGTTAAACCGATGCGTGAAAAGGCGTTATATCAGCATTTTCCGCCCTTTTAACGGGGGCCTGAAAGACGGATAAATGCAATAAAAAGGTCGAATAATGCAACGCTGACAATGCATTATTAAATCAATCAGGTATAGATGTAACATTAAGGGAAAACTGGAAGATATGCGTCACGCCCAGGACCTGAGCTCTCCCCTGGGAAATGTGTTGAGATCGAGCCCGTCGCTGTGCCCGGCCGAGAGATGGTACCACGCCGCGCAGGCTATCATCGCCGCGTTGTCGGTGCAGTACCCTATCGGCGGCCACGACACTACTGCTCCCGCCATGCCGACCCGCTCCTTCATGACTTCGCGCAGCCTGCCGTTGGCGGCGACCCCGCCGGCTATATAGAAGCGAGAGGCCCCTGTCCGCTCGACGGCCATGACCGACTTGAGAGCCAAGGCGTCGACGATAGCCTCCTGCGCCGAAGCGGCGACATCGGCAACGGTCCGCGCTGAAAGCTCGCCGAGCTCCTCGACCTTGAGGCGCACCGCCGTCTTCAGCCCGGAAAAGGAGAAATCGCACTCACCCGACCTTCGCATCGCGCGGGGAAAATCAAAAGCCGCCGCGTCCCCGTCCCGCGCCGCTTTCTCTATCGAGGGCCCTCCCGGGTAAGGCAGGCCGAGGATCTTTCCGATCTTGTCGAAGGCCTCTCCCGCCGCGTCGTCGCGGGTGCC
This sequence comes from Candidatus Krumholzibacteriia bacterium, assembly GCA_963836185.1. Lineage (GTDB taxonomy): Bacteria > Krumholzibacteriota > Krumholzibacteriia > Krumholzibacteriales > Krumholzibacteriaceae > JAUWCL01. The sequence goes on along the minus strand of CAWIIQ010000001.1, from coordinate 29,059 downwards.
GCCGAGCAGCTCGTACCGGCCCGGCCTCTCGACATTGAAGAGCTGCGTATGCCCGCCCGAGACGACCAGGACCACTGCCGGCGTCTCCATCGGCTCATCGATCGCGTTGGCCAGTATGTGTCCCTCGATGTGGTGGATCCCGGCGAGCGGGATGCCGCTCCCGTAGGCGATCGCCTTGGCGAACGAAAGGCCGACGAGAAGGGAGCCGGTCAATCCCGGGCCGTTCGTCACGCCGATACCGGCCAGGTCGCCGAGACCGGTCCCGGCCTCCTCCATCACCGTCTCGTAGAGGGGAAGCAGTGTCTTCATGTGTGTGCGCGAGGCGATCTCGGGCACGACGCCGCCGTACTTCGCGTGGTCGAGCTGCGACGCGGTCCTGTAAGCGACGATACCCTCTTCGGGCGAATAGATCGCGCAAGAAGTGTCGTCGCAGGAGGTCTCTATGCCGAGATATAGCTTCATCGTTCCTTTCGCGTCATCACTCGGGGCTCATCGGGTCAGGCAGTCCCTTTTTCCATTTCCAGGGCATCATGTTCATGTACCTGATCCTCGGTGCGCCGGGGTAGCCGAGATCGAGCACTGTGACCGAAGCATTCGCGACGGCGAGCCTGTGCATCGTGTCGAGGTCCATGCCGAGGTAATGGGTGATGACGGGCTTGATCACATCGGCGTGCGAGACGAGCGCCGTCTTGACCCCGCGGTCTTCAGCGGATATGCGGTCTATCACGGCGAGCACGCGCTCCTGTATATCGGCCATCCCTTCGCCCTCGGAGAAGTTCGATCGGGATGGCGCCGTCCCGTACAGGTCGAAATCGGGGTCCCCCTTGAGCTCGGTGTACTTCTTGCCGACCCATCTCTCGTAAGCTGATTCATCGAGGCGCGGCTCCTCGACTATCTTTGCCCCCCAGGCATCGGCAAGTATGCGGGCCGTCTCCTTTGTCCTGGCAAGGGTGCCCGAGTAGATCACCGCGATATCCTCGGCCGCCAGCTGCCCGGCGACCGCCTCGACCATCTCCCGCCCCTTGTCGTTGAGCGGAACCTGCTCGCGCCCCATTATCCTGCGCTGATCGTTCCAGTCCGTCCTTCCGTGCCTGATCATGTATATGAGCATATAGCCGTCTCACTCCCATTCCATCGTCTCGATATACCTGCGCAGATGTCCGGCCGTCCTGAACTTCTTCGTGATCAGCGACCTCTTCAGCCCCGAGATTATGTACTTTATCTCGGGTGACTGCTTCCAGTATGTGCGTTTCCCGCCAAGGGCATCGTAGAATATCCTGACCAGGTCGCAGACGTCATCGCGTACGTTCTCGGCCTTGGGCGCTCCCCAGTTGTACATGTCCACCACCTTGCAGTTGAACGAGAGCCCCCTGCGCCTGATGATGATGTTATCGTCGTGAAGATCGCCGTGATACTCGTGCGCCCTGTGTATCTCCTCGATCCCGAGGGCGAGTTCGTGGAGCAGGTGCACACCCTCGAAGGCGGTCAGCTTCTTTCCCGGCTGCCGCCTGACGAAGGAAGTGAGGATCTCTCCCTCCACATATTCCGATATGAGGACATTGACCCTGATCCCGTCGATCGTGATCCTTTCCCCCGTATGGTACTGGATCATGATCGGGCAGTGTCGAAGCTTGTGGAGCTTTCGCGCGTAGAATTTCGTCGCCCGGTTCCTGTCATCGCTGCGGGGATAGAAAAGCTTGGCGGCTCTCTCCACGCCGATCGTCTTCTCCATAACGCGGTAGACCTCGCCTTCCCATCCCGCTCCGAGTTTTTCGATGATCTCGTACTTTCCCGCGATCATGTAACCCGGCTTCAGATCATACTTCATCCCTGTCTCTCCTGGAACTCGTGTTCATATCCGACTGCCGGCAGAGGCTTCATCCCGCCATCGGCATCCTCGAGCAGAAGGCCGCCCCCTTCTTCGGTGACAGCTCCGATGACGGCCGCTCCCGGAGGGACATCCCCCGGATCTACCGCCGCCAGTGCGACATACTCCTCACCGCTCGACAGTGCGAAGATCGTGAGCTTATCGCGGTCAGCTTCCATGGCGCTGGCGACCGAGGCGGGGATGGGGATCTTCTCCTCCGAGATCACGGCCCCCACGCCGCTCTCCGCGCAGAGGGTGGTGAGATCCTTTCCCAGCCCGTCGCTGATATCTATCATCGCCGTCACCTTCGGCGCCCACGCTTGAGAGCCGTTCACGGACGGTTTGAGAGAGAGGGGCGAGATATGCCTGCTTATAAGTGCCAGCGTCTCCTCCGCCCCCTCTGGAAAATCCTTACTCGCACACATCGCGGCGATGTCCGCTCTCGTATTGTCGACCGACAGGGTCCCGTACGCCTCGTGCAGGCAGAGCCGCTCCTCGTGCGGAGGAAGTATCGGATCGAGGATGCCGGCCGAGCCGCCGCCCGAGATCCCCTCGAGCAGCCTCAGCCCGGCGAGCGAGCCGCCGACCTCGCCGAAGAGGACGAGCAGGTCGCCGGGCCTCGCTCCTGAGCGCCTGAACGGGACAAATCCCTCGGGCATCGAGCCGATGATCGCCACGTCGAAGAAGTATCCCGTCGGGGACAGGACGGTGTCGCCTCCGAAAAGCCTCATCCCGTACGCTCCGCACGACCGCTGGAGGCCGTCGACTATCGAGACGAGATCCTCCTCGCCGCAACTGTCCGGAAGCCCCGAGGTGAAGACTATCCCGGAGGGCTCCCCTCCCATCGCGTATATGTCAGACACATTGGAAGTAACGACCTTCTGCACCGCCTGGCCGACGGTCGAGAAATCGAGCCTGAAGTGGACCCCTTCTACCGCCGCGTCCGAGGCGAACAGCAGGCTCGCTCCAGGGGAATCGAAGACGGCGGTATCGTCGCCCAGCCCCGAATCGGGGAACGAATCCCTCAGAAATCCTATAACGTCGCGCTCTTTGATCTCCCGGCCTCCTTTGATATCAGGGAGCGAACATCTCCGAGAGCACGGAGAGGACCTTGACCGATGCCCCCGGCCCCAGCTTTCCGAGCTTCCTCACCAGCCGGTTCCTGTCAACCGTCCTTATCTGATCGAGCACTACCTGCCCCTTTTTGCGCTGAAACCTGCACGGCACCCGCGTAGGATAAGCCCTTCCACCGGTCGTCATAGGCGCAACGATGATGGTGTGGATATTGCTGTTCATCTCGTCGGGGGATATCACCAGGCAGGGCCGTGTCTTCTTTATCTCGCTGCCGACCGCGGGGTCAAGATTCACAAGGTATACATCGAAACGATTCGCTACCACTCCCACTCCTCCTCGTCCCATGCCGTCCCGGTCGTCCCATCCCCATCGAGCAGCTTATCGTCACCGCGATCCGCCATCGACCTGAAAGAATCACCCCAGCCGGCGCGTGGCTCTTCGACACGGCTGATGATGAGCCTGTTTTCTTCGACATAGATCTCGATATCCCGCTCGATGCCGAGCTGCTCGATCAGCGGCTTAGGTATGCGGATACCCTGCGAGTTCCCTATTTTCACGATCTTTGACTTCACGGCAGCCTCTCTTCTTGTGATTACATTGTAATCACAAGAAGCCCTGTTGTCAAGAGCCCGTTTCCATGCCGCGGAAAATACCCTCGCGGCCTCATATTGCCAGGAAACGCCCCAGCCGCACCACGAGCAGCCAGCTGACGGCCCCGACCGACAGGGCGGCAAATAGCCCGCAGACAAAAGGCCTGTGACCGAGGGTGGCCAGCCTGCGGATGTCTGTATTCAGGCCGACACAGGTGATCGACACGGTGATCGTCCATGTCGCCGCAGCCTTGACGGCATGCCATACTCCGGTCCACACAGCGCTGTCGGCGCCGAGGAAATGGTCCCCCAGCGTTCTGACGATACCCATCGCTATATATCCGAATACGAAGAGGGGGATGTATCTCATCACCCTGAACCCCGCCCCCGGCCCTTTCCGGGCGTTCTTCCTCGTGTACCAGAACCCGAGCAGCGGGATCACCGCTATCATGAATGTATTGCGTACGAGCTTGGTGGTGATAGCTATGTCGGCGCCCGTTATCCCGTCCGCCGTCTTCAGCGACCACAGCTGATCGTATACGAGAGAAGCAGCTGTCACCTGGGAGGTGTCATGTATCGAGGTGCCGAGGAAAAATCCAGCGCCGGTCACCGGCAGGTGCATGACGAGCTCGGCGAGGTAGGGATACGCGATCGTGGCAAGGATGCCGAAGACCGTGATCGTTCCCACGGCATAGGCGGTCTCTTCCTCCCCCGCGTCTATCGCCGGGCTCACCGCCACGATGGCGCTGACCCCGCATATGCTGGTTCCCGCCGCTATCAACGTGCCGAGCCTGTCGCTTACCCCCAGTTTTCTCGCGATGAGCATCGTCACAACAAGAGCCGTGGCTATACAGGCGACGACCATCCCGAGGGAGAGCAGGCCTATCTCCATCACCGAGAATATGCTCAGCCGGATCCCCATCAGGATGATCCCGAAGCGCAGCAGCTTCTTGACCCCGAATGCAGTGCCGGCGCTGACCGACCCGGGCAGCGCAACTGCCGTCCTGACGATCATGCCGAGGATTATCGCGACGAGCATCGGGCTCAGCGGATTCTTCTTCCATGGGAGAAAATGGCCGGCGACCATCGTCAACAGCACCGCTGAAAGGGTCACAGCTGCCGCAAGGGCCAGCCCGGGCAGCAGAGCAGCGATCTTCCTTGTCCCCGATGGCATATGAGTCGGCCGCCTTACTTGTCCATCTGTCCCGGGCTCGGTGTCTTGATGACCACGAATGTCGCGTTCCCCCCGGATGGGTTGCTGATGATCATCGGCGTCTTGTAGGCGACAGGGACAAGGTCGCCTTTTTTCGCGGCGACATCCTTTCCGGACAGGTTGATGACGACCGCCCCTTCCAGGACGATGATATGAACGTTGGCGTTCGCATTATGTTTTGGAACACTCTGCCCCGGCTTAAGCGCGATCTGCATCAGCAGCAGGTGGTCCTCGTCAACGAGCTTTCTCTTCCCCATACCCTTGTCAGCGTAAGGCGCGCCATCGAGCAGGTTTTCCGGGCCGGATTCTTCTTCCGCCCTGACCGGGATAACGATGCACGCGACCAACAGCAGGGCGACAAAGAATCTCTTCACGGCGCACTCCTTTTCCTGTTTCCTTACAGATACACTTCCAGATCGACTCCGAAGACCCCGTCGACGAAATCGCTTAGCTCTTCCTTGAGGTAGATCTTGTAGAAGACGCCCGGCGCGAAGTGCTTGCTGACAAAACTCGCTCCGAAATCTATGGAATGGACGAACCGGTCGCCGAAATCATCTGTATCCTCGGTGATCATCATCATGCCGACCAGCTCCACGGCAGCCAGGAGCCACTTCGCCTTGTACCCGGCCGTCGCCCCGTAATGGATGAGGAATTCGGTGTTGGAACCATCGCCCGTCTGGATCATAAGGTCCGGCCCTGCCTGCAGGCCAAACCTCGCCCCTTTCTCACTCGTCTTGAAATAGGCGAAGTTCGCGGTGAGAGTCCAGGCGTCGGGATAATACTTGAACATGTCTTCGTAATTTGTGAACACCCCGAATACAAGATGCCCCAGATCCTCCTCGGCCGTCGCGAAATATGCGCCGAATGATACTACGGCGCTGCCGGTCCCTTTCATCGAGATATGCTGCAGCCCGGCGTAGATATTACCGATAAAGCTTTCGGCATCCTCATCACCGGACGCAAACCTCGTATACGGCAATGAAGCGTCCATGCTCCAATGTTCATCGATCGGCAGGGTGACCGTCAAATCGTAGACGCCTGAGAATGTCGAAAGATCCGAGTCGTATTCAAAACTCGGCCTCAGAAACCGCAACCCGAACTGCGGCCTTTCCCTCGGTATGCTTTTGAGCATATATGTCTGGGCCGCCGCGGAACCGGCAAGGATGACGACCAGGATGATCGCCGGTGCAATCCTGAAAATCGATCTCTTCATGGGTACCCCTCCCATAATGTTCAAGTTCACTTCACTTCGACAACACACAGATCATCAAACCATGCCTTGCCCCCTCTGTTATCCGGAGCCTGGACTACCGCGCGGACCCGGACCTCCGCTGTACCTTCGGCAACTGTGAAGACTTTTCCGACCTGTGTCCAGTCCGATGTGCCGGTTACCGGATAATCGGCCTGCGTAGTGGCAAAACCCAGCATCGCGCTCTTATCCTCGTTCCAGAACTGGAGCATTATCACAGCTGTAGTAGTCATTTCCTCGGTCTTTATCCAGCCGCTGATCTCGTACGTCCCGCCTCCCTTGCACGCGGGAATGGCCGCGGTCCAGTTGTAAGAGACTGGATCGTCTGGATGAGCGGGGTCGATCGCGATCGAGACTGAATGCTCGCCTGAATGCGCGACCTGATCATCCCACTCGAAGCTCACGAATTCCTTGAACCTCGGCACGACTGTCGCAAACCAGCCATTCGGGCTTTTCTGCAGCTCCGTCTGCCTTTCGAAGTCGCCGGCGACAAGGAGGTTCTCCTCCTTTCCGCACCCCGCGGCAGTGGCCAGGACACAGGCCGCGATCACAACCAGAAACGCTTTGCCTGTTTTCATGTTCACCCCTCCTTCGGGCCAGGCCCCCATGGGACCTAAGGCATAAGCTCCTCGAGCTCCCTCGACGCCGTGGGCAGGGAATCGGCGCAGTCGCCTGCGGTCATCCCGCGCTCACCTGTCAGCTCGGCGGCGATCTCGGCCGCCCTCGAATGTATGTAGACGCCGGCGCGCGCCGCCTCGCCGGGCTCCGCCCCCTGGGCGAGCATCCCGGCGATCGCACCGGTGAGGACGTCGCCGCTCCCGGCCGTCGCGAGCCCCGGATGCCCGTGGACGTTTACGTCGATCCGCCCGCCGGCATGCGCGATCAGGGTCGGGGCCCCCTTGTGTACGAGCGTTATCTCCGTCCCGACGACGAGCTTTCTCAGCGCGCCGCACCTCTCCTCCGGAGCGGAGGGAACGTCTATCCCCGTAAGTCTCTTCAGCTCTCCCGAATGTGGCGAGAGTACGATCTTTTTCGTTTTTGACAGCGTCTTGAGCTCCTCGTAATGGCCCTCGTAAGCGTTTATCCCGTCCGCGTCTATCAGCAGCGGCTCTTCGCAGCGCGAGACGAACCCGCGCACGAAGACCTCCGTCTCCTTCTCCGTTGTCAGGCCCGGCCCGATCGCGGCCGCGTCGAATCTCACCTCGTCTAAAAGGAAGTCCAGCCCTGAAGCGGCGATCGCACCCTCTTCGGTCTCCGGCAGGGCTATGAATATGATCTCGGGGTACGAGGACTGCACGACGGTGCGGATAGACTCGGGGCCGGCGAGATAGACGATCCCGCATCCCGTCCGAAGGGCCGATATCGCCGACAGGCAGGCGGCTCCGGCGTATCTCCTGCTCCCCGCCACGACGAGCAGGGCCCCTCTCTCGAACTTGTGCGCCTCAGGGGAATGATGGGGCAGGTCGGCCAGCACGGCCATGTCGTCGAGGACCCACGTATCGAGCCCGGCAGCCTCGATCACCTCGTCCGGTATGCCGATATCGACCACCTCGAGCGATCCGGTAAACGCCTTGCCGGGGTAGAAGACCGAACCGGTCTTGGGCATCGCCATCGTCACGGTGATGTCGGCCATCACTGCCGTCCCCATCACCTCTCCCGTCGTCCCGTTGACACCCGACGGGATATCGACAGACATGACGGGAAGGCCCGCATGGTTGATCAGGCCGATGATATCCGCGTAATTATCCCTTACCGGGCTGTTGATCCCGGTCCCGAGAAGGGCGTCGAGGATCAGGTCGCATTCGCCCAGACCCTTGATCACCTTGTCCTCCCACCCCTCGAGGTAGAGGGAGGCCTCCTCGATAGCGCCCGACTTGCGGTACCTCGAGAGCTTCGAGTAGTTCTTGAAGGCGTCGGGAGATAATTCCTTCGGGGCGTGAAGGCAGAACAGGGAGCACCTGGCCCCCGCCTCGGCGAGCAGCCTCGCGACGACGAGACCGTCGCCGGCGTTGTTGCCGCGCCCGAGGAAGATCGAGACGCACAGGTCCTCCGTGTCCCCGGCCAGCTCGATGACCGCGTCGGCTATCCCCTGGCCGGCCCTCTCCATAAGCGTGAGCCCCGGCACGAACCTCTTGATCGTCTCCTCGTCCAGCAGCCGCATCTGTTCATTGGTTACGACATGCATCGTGTCACCCCTCCTGCTTTTCCCCGTTTAGCTCGTCGACGATGCCGACGAGTTTGAATATGTCGTCGATCTCGTAATCCGCTCCCGATTCCCCCGTACCGAAGGTATCTCCATACCTGGCGAAGACGGTGTGTATCCCGAGCTCGGATGCCCCCGCGATATCCCTCTCGGGCCAGTCCCCGATCATCAGCGCTTCGGTCGGCTCGATGCCGATCCGCTCGAGGGCGAGGCGGAAAGGCACGGGGCTCGGCTTGCGCTCTCCCGTGTCCTCGAAGGCAATGACCGTATCGAACATATGATGGAGCCCGAGGTAGCAGAGCCGCATCCAGGCCTCCTGCCTCGGGGCGTCCGAGATCACGGCGAGCCGCAGCCCCTTCTTGAGCAGGGTGAGCAGTGTGCGGTTGACGTGCGGGTAGAGGACCAGCGCGGCCTCCCGCGCCTTCCTGTACCCGACGATCCCCGCGGCGAGGATACGGTAGTCGACATGGCCTATCAATGTGACGAGCAGCTTGTCGAAGACCTTCTGGTACTCGATCCCCTCCTCGTCGTAGATCCTGTAGATCTCATCGTTTATCTTTTCCTCGGGAAAATCGAGGCCCGCGTCGATCATCGACCTTATCGCGGCGACTATCGATTCATCCTTCATCCTCATGAAGTCTGTCAGTGTGTTGTCCAGGTCGAAGATGATGAGCTTTATCATAGCGCCCTTTCCGCTTGCCGGCGTGAACGGCCGGCTATATAGTCAGTCCCCGTGGATGAGAAGAACGAAGAATTCGGCCCTGACGGGGAAGAGCCGGGCGTAGAGCCGGGGCTTTTCGGCAGGATGAACAACTGGTTCCTGCTGATATATGCCTTCGCCTGCTTTATGATGGCATCGTCCCTCGTGGGAATCCTCTATCTCAACGGGAATGTCGTCCTCTCGGTGATCCTGCCCGGGATATTCGGTTATATCCTTCCCCTGATGATCATCACAAGACGGTACAACCTGAGCTTTTTCTCCGAGTTCAGGCTGCGCCTCCCCGACGCCGTGACCACCGCCCTCGTGATCCTTATCGCGGCGGCCGCTATCTACCCCGTCGATTCCCTGTCCTACCTGTTCAGGCGGGGCAGGCCGGTGGACCCCGATTATATCAACATCCTGCTCGCGTTCAAGCCCAAAGGGGCGTGGCATTTCGCCGGGATGGCCCTCGGGCTCGGCCTGATAGGGCCCCTCGGCGAGGAGCTCCTCTTCCGGGGAACGGTCCAGAGCATCTTCCACAGGAACATGACGGCGGCAGCGGCGATAATCATCTCGGCCCTCGTATTTGCCCTCTCCCACAGCGTGCTATACCTCGTACCCGGCGTGACGCTGCTCGGGATCATCCTCGGTTTCGTCTTTTACAGGACGGGGGTGCTCACATACGCCTTCATCATTCACGCGGTCTTCAACCTCTTCTCGCTGTACAGGCTCAACGGCATAAGCGAGGAGACGATAAGCGATTTCGACTGGTCACCGCCCGACCCCGGCTGGCTCATCGCCTCGGTGATCGTCCTGCTCGCCGCGCTTGTCATTTTCACGAGACACACCGCGCCAAGGGCATAAAAATAGAGGGAGGACATCGTGTCCCCCCTCTGTAGTCACTAACCTGATATATCAGGCTCACTTGTTCGAAAAGCCCATATCTTTCCCGTAGCTGATCTCTCCGTTGTCTATCCTGATATTGAATCCGCATTCCGTATTGTTGCAGACCCAGGCCTTGTAGCGGATCGGCGCACCGTCCCTTCCATAATCAGAAAGGGGCAGAAGAACGCCCTTCTTGCACTTTAGACATCCTGTAAAATCTTCAGGCATGTTCCCCATCCGGCATCCCCTCACACCGGACTCTCACCTCCATCTCCGCGTTGATCACCACCGAAACACGACATCCCTACCTTTGTGGTTACATATCTTTATGAGTTTCTGATAGGCTGTCAAGGAAAAATGAACCGCTTTACGCCCCCCCTTTGAGGCAAGTCCACTATGGAACACCGGTTTCTGCTCGACGGGATGCTCGGCCGGCTCTGCAGGAAGATGCGGATGCTCGGGCTTGACTGCGAGCTCTCGGGCTCAGGAAGCAGCCACCTCCTCCTCACCGACGCGGAAAATGCCGGACGGACGGCCGTTACGACCGCCACCCGGAGCGTCGACCGGTGCGGCCCGCCGCCCGTGATACTGCGCCGCTCGGGGGCGGCCGAGATGATAGCCGAGCTCTTCGCCGCGATCGGAGAGGTCCCGGACTTCGCTCCCTTCACGATCTGCCTCGAATGCAACGCCCCCCTCCGGGAGATCTCCCCGGAGGAAGCCTCGGGACATGTCCCGCCACGAATATTGCACGATTTCAAGGAGTTTCACGAGTGCGCCGGATGCGGGCGCGTATTCTGGAAAGGCTCGCACTTCGAGGCGATGGAGCGCCAGGTCGAGGCGGTCGTCAAGCTCGTTAAATAATCTTACGGCTCGATGATCAGATCGTCCGGAGAACGTTTCGGCACATGATGGACCCCATCGGCTGACCGCCAATATTTGATCCCCGTCTCATCGGTAACATGCTCGACGGCGACCTCCTCGGCGGAATAGCCCAGCGCCAGGACGAGGAGTATCTCGTAGCGGTCGGAGAGGCCGAGAGCAGCCGCGAGCCCTTTGCGGTCGATCGATCCGATTATGCATCCCCCGAGATATTTCGCTGCCGCCCCGAGCATGATGCTCTGCGCTGCGATGCCGTGGTCGACCCCGAACGTCTTCGAGACCTCGGTATCGCCGAGTATGACGATATAGCCGACCGGCCTCTCTCCCTCCTGCGGCCCGTCCCAGTCCTTGATATAGCCGGCCCACTTGAGATGGGGAAATATCAGGGCGTTTCGCTCATCTTCATCCGAAAGGAGAAATCTCAGCGGCTGCCTGTTCGCGCCGGAGGGCGAGAGCCTCGCCAGCTTTACGAGCGATCTGAGCCAGCCGCAATCATCCGGCAGCTCATCCTTGAACCGCCTCACACTTCTGCTCCTCGCCACGAGCGTATAGAGAGCCTCGTACGAGAGGGGCCTTTCGTAGCAGTTGTACTCTTCCGGTTTCTTGGGCAAGTGGATCGTCCCCCTTTTCTCGTAACCGAGTTTTTCATAAAACCTGTTCGCCGCCGTATTGAGGCTGTATGTGTCGAGTCTGATGCTGTAAAGCCTCGCGTAACACGCAAGGATCTCGACAGAAGCCATCATCTTTTCCGCGATCCCCTCCCTCTGCCGGGACGGGTCCACAGCGAGGCGATGCACACAGAGAAACGAGTCGCCGCACCGCCATTCGATCTCCGAGTACTGCTCGGGCTGGGCCGTATCGACCGTCATGGCGGCCAGCACCTTCCCGTCTTCACGATAAACCTGCATGGCCCCGCGCTCGATATCATCCCGGACGATATCGAGGTCGGGGTAGAAATCGGGCCACTGCTCCATCCCTGATCCCGCCATCGCGTCGCGGCACCTGACGATCAGCGCATAGATCGCTTCGGCTTCTGACGCCCTGGCGCCTTCAGAGATGTAATGCATCCATCAGGTCTTCTGCTCCTTCTTTCTCGCCGCCGGGAAGAGGATGTTGTTGAGGATAAGCCTGTATCCCGGCGAATTCGGGTAGAGGTCGAGGTCGGTCGGCGGGTCGCCGACGAAATGCTGGTAATCCTCGGGGTCGTGGCCCCCGAAGAAGGTGAATGTCCCCTTGCCGAAGTTGCCGTGTACGTAGCGGGCCTCGCCCGCCCCCTTCACCTCGCCCATCACGAGCACCTTCTTCTTCAGCAGGCTCTTCCTGAACGAGGTCGTCTGCCCCATGAACCCCTCTATGACCGATACGTGGTTCTGAACGAGCATCGTCGGCACGGGGTCGTGCTTGGCGGAGAACTCGAAGAGGGTGAACCAGTCGTTCCCCTCTCCTCTGGCCGCCGCGGCCATCGTCATGTCGATATCGGAGAATTCATATACCATCGGGTTCATCTCGAGCTTGAAGCCCTCGAAGGCCATGCACCTCGAGTAGTCGAGCTTCTCCTGGCATCCGGGCGTCGTCCCGTCATGGTCGAACTGCCTCGGCGCGATGTCGATCCCGTGCGCCGCGAGCGCGAGGTCGAACGAATCGCATGCGGAGCACATCGCGAAGAGGAAGCCCCCGCCGCGGCACATACTCGCGGATCATCTCCGCGACCGCCTTCTTCTCCTCCGAGACCTTCTCGTACCCGAGCGCCTCGGCGATCTCCTCGAAGAGGATCTGCTGCCTGATATACCATTCGGCCGTGTGGTAGCCGCGGTAGAACTTGCCGTACTGGCCGGTGAAATCCTCGTGGTGGAGGTGGAGCCAGTCGTAGAGCTGCAGCGTCCCGGCGAGGACCTCGCGGTCGTAGACCGTCTTGTACGGGATGCCGGCATACTCGAGCGCCATCATCACGGCATCGTCCCACGGCTGCTTGTTCGGCGGGGCGTAGATCGCTATCTCGGGCGCCTTCTCGAGGAGGACGACCTCCATGTTGGAGCTGTCGATCTCCCGCAGGATCTCCGCGATATCGGATCCGCCGACGCGCTCCATCCTCACGCCGCGCGCCTGCGCCTCGAGGGTCAGGCCGGCCGTCTCGGGGACGAGGAACGAGCCGCCGCGGTAGTTGAGGAGCCACCGGACATTCCCGCCGCGCGCGAGCACGTACCAGGCGAGCCCGTACGCCTTGAGGTGATTCGACTGCGACAGGTCCATAGGGACGAGAAAATCGGCGGAGACATCCACAGTCGTCACTGCGAGGATGACCGCGAGCGCCAGGAGGATCCTTGTCGTTCTCATGTCTCGTCCACCTCCGGCGATTCGCCCATCTCTTTCCTGAGCTTCATATATCTGCTCCGCACCCTCGTCGCCCAGGGATCCTCCCCGTAGCGCTCGAAAAAGAGTGCGTACCAACGCGCCGACGCCGCCGGGTCGGTGTCCTCGAGAAGCCCGGCGAGCGTCTCGACGGCACGGGGCGCCGCCCTGCTCAGCGGGTATGTCCCGGCGATCATCTCGAGCATCGAGGCAGCCTCGTCATGCCTGCCCGCCTGCTCGAGCAGCAGCGCGCTCTCGTAGAACGCCTCCGGCGCCAGCGGAGCGTCGGGAAATCTCCCCGCTACGCCTGCCAGTGAATCGGCCGCCTCGCCGTACCTGCCGCTTCCGCCGGCGGTCATGGCCGACGCGAACGAGGCGAGGACCGCCGGATCGCCAGATTCGGCGCGCCGTATCAATACGGCGACCTCCAGCGCGTCGTTCGCCCACGCGCTCCACGGAGCCTCCTCGGCTACCTCGGCAAGCATGCTGGCAGATTTGTCGAACTCGCCCCGGTAGAAGAGCACCATGCCTTTTCCGTATTTTCCCGATGCGGAAAGCGACGAATCGGCTGATGCGGCGAGAGCGTCGAACCTTCTGAACGCGTCGTCCCACCGCCCCGACAGCATGAGGGCCTCGAGGCGTATCGCCTGAGCCTCGCGCGCAAGGTTCGGATGGCGCCACTGCGAGCTGTCGACGGTCCGCAGCGCCGCCTCGGGATCGCGCAGGTACTCGAGATAGACCTTCGCCTTGAGCAGGGAAGCCTTCTCGGCGTAGGCCCTCCCGCGCTTGTGAGATATCGTGCTGTCCGCCATCGATATTGCCCGGAGCGCCTGATCCCGCTGATCCGCGTTGCCGCGTCCCGCTGCGAGCGCGGCATGCTGCGCCCCCTCGAGCAGTACCCTCGGCGCCCTCGGCGACTCGTCGTACTTTCGGATAAATAACGTGGATGCCCTCTCGAGATATTCCTCGAAGGCAGGATCTCCAGCCTTCGCGCCGAGAGAATAGAGATAGAGCACGAAGGAGTAGAGGGCCCTCTCGGACGACTCTCCCTCACTTCCCGGCAGGAGGTACAGCGACGCCCCGCGATAGTCGTCGACATCGACGAGCAGGGCGGCGTGCAGCGTCGCGAAGAAGACCGCGTTCCCCTTCCCCCGCGTCGCGAACGAATCGACGACGGCTATCAGGTCGGGGGGGCTCCCTGCGTCCCTGAACGCCCTTATCGCCGCGGAAGCGACGTCCGAGTGTCGGGCGTCACCTCGACCTCGAACCCGGGCAGAGCCTCGATGAACGCCCCGCGGTAGTTACCCCTCGTCTTCTCCATCCTCACGATCTCGGCCGTGAACCTCGAGAAATGCGCCTTGAACCTGCGCCCTTCCTTCAGAGTCTCTATCGCCTGATCGAACATCCCCGCGTTCCACTCGGCGCGCGAGACCTGCAGATATCTTGATGCATCCTTTTCCTTGTCGGTCAGCACCGAGTGCCAGGCCTCGACGGCCTTTTCCTGCTCGCCCATCTCTACGTACGCCTGGCCGAGCATGTCGACGAACTGGTAATCGCCGGGGAACTTCACGCGGGCGCCCTCGAGAAAGAGGGCGGCATCTTCGAACATCCCCGCGGCCATATAGCATTTTCCGAGGTAATAGTTCTCCTCGAACCGGCCCGGATATTTCTCGTTGAACTCATTGAACAGGGCGATCGCCGCGGGGTAATCCCCGCCTGTCATAGCCTCTATCGCCGAAGCCCGCAGTTTTCTCGCCTCGCCGCCGAGAGATCCATCCTGCGCCCCCGCCGCGCATGGGACGGAAAGCGCCAGCGAGAAGAGAAGGAGGGCCGCGGTGATCCTGCTCATCGCGTCATCCCTCGCTTTCCCCGACAGCGCCCTGAAGTAGAGCCTGTTTAGCTCCTCGTACTCGGCCGGCCCGGCGTCCCTCATCGCGCGCCGGATACGTTCGAGGAGCACGTTCCTCTCGTCCGGCGTATATACACGCGTCCCGGGATCGACCGCGCGGATGTCATCGCCCGTGCGGCTCTCCCGCCTGCGGCTGTAATCGCGGCGGTTAAGGGAGCGCTGGGATTCGAGGAGCCTGCTCAGCACGCGCTCCTCGCGCTCGAGAAGCTCGCTGTCGAGCTCGCCGCGCTCGAGCTGCCGGGCGATCTCCTCCATATCCCCGCCGATGTCGCCGAGGTCGCCGAGCATCTGCTGCTCCCCGCCTCCCTCCTCGAGGATCTGACGGAGAAGCTCGTCCATGCTCCGCTGCTCGGCTGCGATCCGCTGCATCGATGCGCGCTGCTCCATCGACCAGCTGCCCCCCTGGCCACCGAGCATATCGCGCATCTTGTCGTCGATCTTGCTCTGGCCGCCCGAGAGCTGCTGCATCCCCTTTCCTCCGCCGCTGGAGGCCGAGCCGCTCGACGCGGCCGCTTCGAGGAGCCTGATCGCGGCGAGGTTGATCCTCTCCGGCGCGATCGCGGCGCTGCGCGCCGCGTCATTCGTCTTTCTCGACTCTATATCCGTCATCGTCTGCTCCATCGCGGCGATGGCGACGCCGAGCTCGGCGAATGCCTCCTGCGATATCCTCAGTGTCTTCCTCGCGATGACGTACAGTTCGTCCGTGATCGTCTTGACCGCGTCCCTTATCTCGTGCTGCTCGCCGAGCATCTCGCTCACCGGCAGGCGCCCGCCCGACGACGCGAGCGAGGCGGCGTACTTCTCCTGGAGCTTCGAGGTCTCGATAAGCTCGACGATGGCGCGCTCTATCTCCTCTTTTACCTGCTCGTCCATCTCCATCTGCATCGACATCTGGCATTTTCCGAGCTTCGTGTAGAGAGAGAGCATCTTCTCGAGCGCGCTGGACTGGCAGCTCGACGCCCCCTCTATCTCACCCTCGCGTATATCACCGGCCGCCTTCTTCATCAGCGAATCGACCCCGGAAGAGGCGGCCTGCTCCGCCATCTCATCCATGCCTGGCGTGCGCGACTCTTCCGACTGCTCGGAGAACTCCCCGAGATCCTTTTCGAACTCGCTGTACTCGTCACCGAGCTCCTCCTGGTCGTCGGCCGTCTCCTCGTCCCCCCCGGCGAGAGTGGAGTCGCGAAGCTCGCGCTGCTCGGCGAGCATCTCCTCCATCCGCCTCATCATCTCCTCGACCTTCTGCTCGTCGAGCAGCCTCTCGAGCAGTTCGATGGTGCGGTCGAGGCTCTCCATCAGCCTCTCGGTCGTCATCTCTATATCCTGCATCGCCGCCGCGACCTGATCGGGATCGGCTTCCTCCATCATCGAGCGGAGCTTCTCCATCGCGTCGCGCAGCTCCTCGCTCTCTATCTTCTTTATAAGCGACTGGATCTGCTCGAGCTTCTCGCCGACCTCGGCCGATGTCATCCTGTTCGCCTCAAGCGACTCGAGCGTCTCGTCTAGTCGGCCCGCCGCCTCGTTGAGCTTCTCCTGCAGCTGCTTCTGCTGCTCGAGCAGGTCGCCCGCCTCGCTGCGGCGGCTCCAGTCCATTTCGCCCTCGGCCCGTATCTCTTCGGAGAGCTCGGAGATCCGCTCCTTTATCTCGCGCCCCTCCTCGAGGATATCGTCCATGTTCTGTTTCTGCGCGTCTTCGCGCTCCCGCCCGTCGGCATACAGTTCCGAGAGAGACGGGGCCCTGAGCGTGCGGTTCTCGGTGCGGGTCACCGACGGCCCCGAGACGCCGTTGTTGTCCTTCGCCTCGAGATAGAAGACGACCCTGTCGCCCGGCATTATCCGTCTCGTCCTCGAGCGACCAGTCGAACGGCCCCTCGATCCTGCCCGCACCGGGCTGCCCGTCGGGGAAGAGCTCGACCGATTTCCAGTTCCCGCCCCTCCTCTCGAGCACGTAGTAGAGGTCTATCTTCGAGAGCCCGTAGTCGTCGGAGGCCCGCAGCACGAGCTTGATCCTCTGCGAGCGGGGCAGAAGGTCGCCGTCGCCGGGCGCCAGTATCTCGATCACAGGCGGCCTGTCGGCGACAGGAACGACCGGCACTCTCGACGGCACCTCGCAGTCGAGGCCGTTGTCCCCGGTCACGGATATATATGCCGTATCCCTGGCGCTTACCGTAAAGCTTCCGGAAAAGCCGGTCCCGGAAGGAACGAGTTCGAGGAGCCTGCCCGATGCCAGCCTGATCTCCCCGGAGGTGACGGGCCTGCTCGTCTCGCCCGCCAATGTCACCCTTGTCCCGACAGGGGCCGTTATCCTCCCTGTCAATGTCCCGATCGTGTCGGCAGGCAGACCGGTATATGATGGATGATCGAGGACAGCCGAGATCCTGTTGATGACCGGCCGCCTCTCGACGACGATCCGCGTCTCGGCGCTCGTCTCGTCCCCGCTGGCGAACCTGAAGACGACATCCTCGCGAAGATCTGTGAATGTATAGGTAAAACTTTCGAGCTCCGCCTCCCCTGTCCCGACGCTCCCCGCCTCGATACCTTCGGAGCGCCAGATATCGGGGACCGTGCTCCACTCGATCTCGACCGCGTCCCGCCTCGAACCGAGCCTTACCGCCGAGACAGTCACATCCTCCCCCGAAACGGCGGCGATCTCACGACCCGGCACGGTGAGCCCGTTCACCGGCTCTGAGCGAAACGAGTAGAGGGGATCGGATAGATAAGATGCGACAGAGAGGGATCCGCCCGGATCGAGAAACGCGAAGAGAAGGACGACGATCCCGAGCAGAAAGGCGACAGCGATCGCCCCCGGCCTCCCCGCGGACACGAGCAGCGGCGCGGGATCGACAGCCTCGATCTCTTCTTCCGCCCTGCGGACCGTCTCCGCTACGAGGAACCTCGAATAGACCTCGAGCCGCTCGCCTCCCCGCGCGAACTCGAGAGCCGACACGAAGAGGCTCCCCCTGCCCGAGCTCCTGCCGAGCTCGGCGGCGGTCCTCATCACCCCGCCGGAGGCGGCAGCGACCCGCACAGCGGCCGCGACCACTGCGATAGCAGCGACCAGCCAGAATACAGTGAAGGCGACGACAGGAAAGTACTGACCGCCGCTCGCGATGAGCGCCATAAGATAGAGAACGATCCACACGGCTATCACGGGGAGGAGAAGTGTGACGGCAACGCCGGCGGCGGCCGTACGGCTGCGCCTGGAGCTCAGCCCCGCGACCTTCCTGATGAACGAACTGCTGCTGTCCCCGCGCTGCATCTTTCTGTCTTCCCCTGTCACCTCGTCATCGCGTAATAAAAGACATTTACCGCCATCTGTATCGCCGCCTCCCGCTTCGCGGGAGTGTCGCCATGTACGTCTGGGTCCTCGAGCCCGTCCCCGACGTCGCTTTCGTACGTATAGAAGAGCATCAGCCTGTCCCCGTCGAATATACCCCACCCTTCGGGACGCTTCCCGTCATGCTCATGTATCTTCGGCGGACCCTCGAGCTTATAGAAACAGTCGTAGAGAGGATGGTCGAACGGCACGAGCGCCAGCTCGCGGTCGGGGAAGAGAAGGGCAACGGCCCTCCTGAACGACTCGTCCATCCCGTAGTTGTCGTCGGCGTAGAGGAACCCTCCGGCGAGAAGGTGCCTTCGCAGGCGCTCGAGCTCGGTGCCGGAGAAGGCGACGTTCCCGTGCCCCGTCATATAGAGGAAGGGGAACGATGAGATCTCCGGGTCTCCCGCCTCGATTACCTTCTCGATCGAAGCGGTCGGTATCCCGGTCCGCTTCTCGAACTCACCGAGAAAGTTCGGGAGCGAGGAAGGATCGGCGTACCAGTCCCCTCCGCCGCCATACTTGAGCCTCGCCACGGTCACCCGGTAGTCATCGGCCCTCACCCTGCCGTTCTCTTCACGGCTGGCAGATGGGTCCCCACCCTCGGGGCGATGCCCCTGGGCTACCGGCGCCCGTAATCGCAAACAGTAACAATGCGGCCGCCGCGAGAGCAGCTACATGCACACGCGCAACACGGCCATATCCTGATATCATCTTCATAATATTAAAACTTCCAGCTCACCTGCAATCCCGGCCCGAGCCTCCCCGACCCGTCATCGATCAGGATCGGCTCGAATGTGAGCCCCTGCTCCTCCGCCTCGATGTACTTGCGCTGAACGGCCTTCAGGCCCTTCACGCTCGAATATAACGTGTACCCGCCCGCCGCCATACTCGCGGCCCCAATGACCCGGGTCGCCGGATGGGGGTATATGAAAGCCATCGCGCCACCCAGTGTCGTAAATGTTCCGACTACCAGCCCCGCGGCCCCTCCTCCCCTGCTCGGGTCATCCGCCTCCAGCCGGGAAGAGTTGTACGACGTCAGCAGGAGACTTCCGCACATCCATACTGTGCAGAAAACGAAAATCGGGCCTTCGAGCTCAAAATCCCAGTCATCATCGTCCGTACCGACGTCAGCGCCTCCGCTGCCAGGCACAAAGACGATGATCGAAACAATAACGAGCAACAGAACGAATCGATCGAGCATAACGTTCACCATTAGGGGAGTGCCTGTCGACCGGAACGGATCAGCTCTTTTCCTCCTTTGCCGCGGGCAGTGTCACAACAGCTTTTACACCCTGCACATCCTCCCTGTTCCGAAGCACTATCTCGCCGTCCATCTCGTGCGCGAGGCCCTGGCAGATGGCGAGCCCGAGGCCGGTCCCGTTCGTCTTCGTCGAGAAGTACGGCTCGAAAAGCTTCTCCTCGACCTCTCCGGAGAGCCCCGTCCCCGTATCCGAGACGCTGATGACGGCAAGGCCGCCTGCGACCTCGTGCGTCACGACGATCTCGCCTCCGTCGGCGATCGCCTCGAGGGCGTTCTCGATCAGGTTGACCAGTATCTTGCGGAGAGCCTCCGGATCGGCCGTAACGGCGCCGCCACCGCCGTCATAACGGATCGTGACATTCTCGACGCCCCGGTACCCGGCGATCACGCCGGTGATAAACTCTTCTATCTCTATCGTCTCGCGCTTCAGGTCGACGGCCCGCCCGAAGCTCGAGAACTCGGACGCTATCTGGCGCAGTATCTCTGTCTGCTGTATCACCGTGTCGATCCCGCTGGTGAATATCGAATCGAATTCGTCGCTCTCCGCGTTGTACGCCCTCTGCATCAGCTGCGCGGAGAGCTTGATCGGGGTGAGCGGGTTCTTCACCTCGTGCGCGATCTGCCTTGCCATCTCGATCCAGGCGGCGAGCTTCTTCGTGCGGATCAGCTCGGTGAGGTCATCGAAGACGATCACCGTGCCGAGCCTCTCGCCCCCCTCCGACAACCCCGCGACGACGGTCTTGAGCGTCCGCCTCTCATCGTCATGCTCGAGGGAGATCTCCCCCTCTGTCGTCTTCTCCGTCTCCATCGAGAAGAGGTCGAAGAATGCCCTGAGATGAGAGCCGGCCGAGGCGCCCGCCTTCGTCCCGACAAGGTCGTCCGCCGACATGCCGAGGATCCTCTCGCCCGCCGGGTTCAGCGTCATGATCGTGCCGCCGCTGTCGGCCGATATCACTCCTGTCGACATGTTGTCGAGCACGGCGGCGAGGTAGCGCTGCCTCTCGAGCAGGTCGCGCCTCGCCAGCGCGAGCGAGGTAGTCATCGAGTTGAACGAATCGACCAGCTCGCCGATCTCGTCGGTCGCCCCCGATTCGAGGCGGAACTCGAGATCGCCGCGTATGATCCTCTTCGTCCCCACCCGCAGCTCCGCGATAGGGTTGAATATCTTTCCGGCGAGGAAGACGCCGAGTGTCACGGCAACGCAGAGTATCAGAGCGAGCAGCCCGAGCAGCACGGCGGAGGTCCGAAGGACCTCTCCCCGCACGATCGCGGTGCGGTAGAGGTGCGGCACGGAGAGAACGGCGTTCTCGCCGCTGACAAGGGGCGGTATCGCGACGCTCGACACCTGGTACGAGTAGTCGCCGAGCGACTCCCTGGTCACGACGGTCCGGCTCCCCCCGAGCGCCACGTCGGCGTATGTGCGCGGCGCGAGCAGCGTCCCGAGGAAGCCGCCCACGAAGAGCTCGCGCTCGCTCGAAGCGGCCAGCGTCCCGCGATAGTATATGTTGAGGTTGCGGCCGAGGACCGCCGCCGTCCTTCCTATGAAATCGTCATCGAGTTTTCTGCGGTAGTAGAGGTACCCTCCCGGCCTGTCCGGCAGCTCTATCGGTATCACCGTCCCGGCGTACAGCCCCGGCCTGTCCCACGTTATCGTCACTCGCCCGGCGAGGGCGTCTGCCATAATCGCCGGTATCCTGCTCCTGTCGACGGGATAGCGGGTATCGTCGAGGACCACGCTGCCCGCCGGGCCGATCAGCGTAAACAGGGCATCCTCGTACCCCGGCGCTGTCTATCCCCGCCTCCGACTGGAGCATCCTGCTCGAGGTAGCTGCTTCGCCCGAACGCCTCCGCCTCCGCCCTCACCCCGTGCCTCACAAGCGCCCCCGCCGACGAGGCCGCCTCGTACGCCTCGTTCTCACCGACCGTCCTGTACCTGTAATTGATGTATCTCGACGAGAAGATGCCCATCAGCACCACCGGTATCATCGAGACGACGGTAAAGGAGAGCAGGAGCTTGCGCCTGAACCCCAGGCCGCCCCTGATCGAGACATCGGGCGTGACGCTCCCGAAAACGGGAAGCTTGCGGACGAGCAGCAGCAGCGCGAGCGCCGCTATCGTTATCATGATGTCGACCGATATGACGGTCGCCCAGAGAAGGACGCTTCCGTTGAATCCTGGCGACAGGTATCCGACGATATACTGCGACTCGCCATCGCCCGGCATGTAAACGCAGTGGTAATTTCCCTCGTCCGAGCCGTGGATGAACCAGACGCCCGGGTCACCCGCCGAGCGGTGTCCCTGTCTTCACCGAGGGAGCGGAAGACTCGACCACCCGCCCGCCTTCGACCCTCGCGACGAGCAGTTTCTCCGGCTCGTCTATCCTCGGCGTCACCGAGCCCCTCTCGACATTCCGCAGGATCTCGGGCGCCGCCGGCCCGGCGCTCGTAAGCATCGCCGGGTTCTCGAAGTGATATGGCCACTTGACCTCTACCCTCCCGGCAAGCCTCCCGCTCGGATGGCGGATAGGGGTGATGCCGACAAAGTAGTAGACCTTCCCGAAATCGCTGTCGCGCACGAGGCTGACGACTCCGGGCCTCTCGAGGGCATGTCCCGCGTCGTCGAAGACGCCCGCTATCTCGAACGGGATGCCGACCGAGAAGCTCGAGAACCTGTTGTCCGCATCATCGAAGACATCGAAGACGCACGGCCTGCCCATCCCGCTCAGGTCGCTCTCCGCCCATATCTCGAAGGCGGCCGTCTGCGACCGCGACATCGCCTTGGAGACGAGCGTCCTGTCGGCCGCTATCTCTTCCATCCCGAACTGCAGGGCCATCTCGAACATGTTCTCTTCGGGGTCGTTGATATCGGCGGCCAGCTCCTCTATCTTCCCCCTCCTTATCTCGTTGTACCCCCGCGTGCCGACCCCGAATATGACGACCGAGCAGATCAGCACGAGGAAGAAGGAGGCGAAGACGACAGAGAGCAGCTCCTCTTTCTTCAGCAGCGGGAATATCCGCGCCGCCAGAAAGATCAGCGCCACCCCCGCGATAAGGGCCGACCAGTGCGGATGCACGAGGAACCAGGCGGCGGCGATAGCGGCCGCCGAGGAGACGATCATCTCGGCCTTCGGCCCGCCTCCCCAGCTCAGCAGAAGCCTGAAGAGGAAGACGGCGGCGATAAAGACAGCCGCGACGGCGAAGAGAAGCGCCGTATGAAGCGTAAGGGCGGGGATGCTGAAGAACCCCGCGTCGAGCCCTATGAGTCTTGGATTTGAGTTGAGCACCGTGCGCGCGACGATAAGCGTCGATCCGAGCATCACACCGGCAATGACCGCGGTCATCAGGGCAGAGCGCCCCAGCATCCGCACGAGATCGAAGGGATGCCCCCGGCTGACCTGTTTCTCGAGGATCCCCCCGTAATATGTCCTGAAAGACTTGACCACCCCGAAGACGAATGTCAGAAGGAAGGCCGCGGATATGAGGTAGTCCCCCGCCGTTCTCATCAGCCCGCCCGGCGCGTCGTCGGCGAAGAGGGCCGAATCGAAGAGATCGATCCCGAAGACCCCGCCAGGCATATCGAGCCGCAGCAGGAGATAGCGTATGATGCCGAGGAAGAATACGAGCAGGACGATCCGCCTCATCAGGCAGCGCAGGTTGCTCTCGCCCTGGCACTGCCTCTTCCCCCACCCGTTGTAGATCCAGCGGGCGATGACTATCACGGAGAGTGTCAGGAGCAGTCCGGCCCATGTCGCGTGCCTGCTCGAGGTGCCGGACGCCGCGGCTGAATATGTCTCGCCGCGCACCGTGAGCCTCGCCAGCGGCAGCCCCTCGCCGGAGACCAGCGGCCCCCTTATCCTGACGGCCCCCTCAGCCGTCCGGGAGACCTCGGGAACCTGGCCGGCCGCGTTCCCTCGTTCGAACGGCCGCCGTGCCGCCCCATCCAGTAGCTGTAATCGACATCGACCCCGTACCGCCTGCTGACGACCTCGCCGAGGCTCGTGCTGCGCAGGAACCTGTTGCTGATCCTGTAATTGACCTCGAGAGGCAGATCGACTACGACCCTTCCCCCCGATGCGAGCGGCATATCCCTGACGAGCACGGTAAAGAGCCGCGCCCTCGCTATGAATATCTTCGTCCCGTCGGCCCGCGTGTCTATCCGCCCGTCGTACCGCGGGCTCCCGCCCCAGGCGAGCCTGTTCCCGCCGGCGTTGAATACCTGGATGCCGAGCTGCGAGACGGGCTCCAGCCCGGCCGACGCCTCTGCAGCCAGCGAATCTATCGCGTGTATCATCGTGATCCGCGCCGGATCGTCCGCCTTTGTGACTTCCCACCTCGCCAGCAGCTCTTCGGCCTCATCGCTCACATCTCCGAGCCGGCGCTCGAGCCCTGCGAGCATCTCCGAGGCCTCGTCATAGATCCCGGTGAGCCGCTCCGTCTCCCTCTCCAATCCACGCGTCCTCGCCCCTTCCGAATGGGGCGGCGAGTATGATGACAAGCAGGAGTATCAGGAGCGGAAGGAGAGGCACCAGCCCCACAGCCCTTCCGGGCCGAAGCATCCCCGGATCCGTCGGTGACGACATCCTCGCGCTTCTCGACTATCTCCCCGAGGTCGCGCGGGTACCATTCCATTCGCCTCGGCGCCTTTCTTCCCCCGACCCTCTGCCTCCCGGGCAGCGGAACGAAGAGAAAGACGATGAACCCGATGTCGAGCAGGAGCATGGCGAACCACACCGATGGCGGTAGCTCTATCCTGCCTGCTGCTATGTAGATGAAAAAGAAGACGAGCGCCGATACGAGGAACGTCCACAGGACGGACAGGAATATCTTGTTCTCTCTCTTGGCATCCACGGCGACGTATCTCCCGTATCAGGGGCGGGGGTCAACGCGTGGTCTTTATCTCGGCCACGACCCATGCTGAGCCCTCTCGGCCCAGCGTAACGTACACCTTATCCTGAAAGACCTTGCCGCTGCGATGGTTTTTACAGCTCCTGTATGCTATTCCGTAGACCTTCCTGTCGGGCTCTTCCAGATTTTGAAACTTCACAAACTCAAACTTCATCTGCTCGTCGACCTCAAACATATCCCTGAAGAGATACTTGACCTGCGATCTGCTGTAATAGCCGCCCTTCTTGCCTATCCCCCTGACATCGAGAAAGACGCGCCCCTCCCCCGCATACGAGGCGATGCCGTCGGCATTCTCCTTCTGCCACGAGCGTTCGAGGGCCTTGAAGACCTCGAGAGGATCATTGGCCGTGACCGCCTTTTTGCCCTCCTCCTTTTTCAGATCTTCCCGTTCGAGCTGTTTTCGTTCCTGGGAGAAAGAAGGCGAGGCGGCGAGCAGGACCGGTATCGCTATCGATGCCGCTGTCAGTCTTATCAGTCTCACTCTGGTCATCATCTGCTCCGGTCGAAATCTCCCGCGCCGGGGCGGCTGGCTGCCGGGCTCTGCGCCGAAGATCGGCGAAGCTTTCCGGCTGCCGGACGGGAGCACAGCGAAGGCACACTTTCCCCCTGCTGTACTAACCCAAAAGATTAATAATCGCAATTAGAGTGCCGAAAAACCGTGTTGTAATATAAGGAGTTACGCAGATTGAAAGGAGAGATGTGTCCTCTTTTGGATAATCGCGTCCTCAAAAGTGGACGCCGGTGGAGCCAAACGAAGACACTGCCTATTCTTCCCAGGGATCCTCCAGGCTGAGCGTCCCGTCAGGAAGCTCGTAGTAAGTATGTCCGTTGATGAAGTACGCGTTTGGTATACCGAGCCGCCTGTTCTCTTCCTGCGCCCTGCGAACGGCCCTGCTCCCTATCCGCCTAATCTCGGCCGACTGCCTGACGAAATCGGGATCGAACAATCTACTCTTCATCACTCAATCCTTCCGACTCGAGGAATGCATCGATAAGATTCCTGCTCGAACACGAGATGTCAGATGTCCACACGCTCTGGCCACATATTAAAATCAGCGAAGAAGAACCATTTTTCTCGCACTCGAAAAACTGCCCGCAACCATCCTGGCGAAGTAGACACCGGAACTGACATCTTTGCCGTTGCTGTTTTTTCCGTCCCACATCAGGGTGAATTCACCGCTCTTGAATTTCCTGTCAGCGAGTACTTTTACTTTTCGCCCTGCAACATCGTAAACAGCAATATTTACGTGCCCATTTCCGGGAACTCTGAATTTTACTGTAGTACGAGGATTAAACGGATTCGGGTAATTTGCTGATAAATAGCAGGCAGAAGGAACATTCTTATCAGGTTGTGTGTCAGTTGATTTTTCAAAACGATTGATAAGGATCGAGATGTTGTCATTCGCATTGTTAATCGTCGCCAGATCCAGACGCCCATCTTCGTCAAAATCACCGGCAATAGAGAATCTCGGGCTGCCTCCGGCAACATAGTCTCCGCAGGCAGCAAAAGTGCCGTCTCCCGCCCCGACAAAAACTGAAATATTGTCATCTAATCTGTTAGGCACTGCCAGATCCGTATGGCCGTCATCATTAAAGTCTCCCGTACTGACTGAACCAGGACTACCTCCCGTTCCAAGCATTACAGATGTGGCAAAAGAACCGTCTCCCGCTCCAAAAAGAATAGAAAGGCTATCAATCTGGTTATTCGTCACCACCAGATCTATATGACTATCCTCATTAAAATCTCCCGGCGTGACCTGGATGGGAAAATATCCGGCGCCATAGGATACAGCCGAAGCAAATGTCCCGTCCCCGAACCCCAGGAGAATTGAAATACCATCAGATGAAGTATTTGCTGTTGCCAGGTCCATGTGCCCGTCCTCGTCATAATCTCCAGCAGTGACTGTAGAAGGGAAAAGGCCGGCACCAAAATTCACAGCACTGCCAAAAGCGCCATCCCCCGACCCCTGAAGAATCGAGACATCACCGGAAACACCGTTCGCAACAGCCAGGTCTATGTGACCATCCTCATTAAAATCTCCCGTCGCGACCTGCATGGGATAGTCGCCGACATCATAGAACACAGAAGAAGCAAATGTCCCATCTCCCGCCCCAAGGAGGATCGAGACATCGTATGTATATTGGTTAGTCACTGCCAGATCCGCATGACCGTCCTCGTTAAAATCCCCGGTTGCGACTGAAGAGGGAGTAGAGCCAGTTACATAGTTTACCGCCGGGGCAAATGTTCCATCCCCCACCCCAAGTATGATTGATACATCATTGGAAGTATTGTTCACCACCACCATGTCTTCGTGTCCATCCTCATTAAAATCATCCAGCGCAACCGATCCAGGATGATCTCCTGTCCCATAGTTCACGGCAGAGACAAGTGTGCCATCGCCAACCCCAAGGATAATTGTGAATTTATCATCAGAGTTTGTCACAACCAGATCTGTATGGCCATCCTCATCAAAGTCTCCCGGGGTGATAAAAGCAGGATACGAACCTGCCACATAATTTACAGCCTTTCCAAATGACCCATCTCCCGCCCCGAGGAGTATCGAAGCTTGATCTGAAGAACCATGTGCGGTTGCAAGATCCGTGTGTCCGTCCTCATTAAAATCTCCCAGCGTCACAAAATCACCTTCATTGCCGGCACCGTAACACACGGGAGATAAAAAATTGCCGTCCCCTTCTCCAATTAAGATCGATACACTGCTGGTATCATTAGTCGCTACGGCCAGATCTTCATGGCCGTCTTCATTAAAATCCCCCGAAATGACCGACGAAGCCGACTTGCCGCCCACATAGTTTACAGCTCCAGCAAACCAGCCGTTTCCGGCTCCGATGAGGATAGAAATATCGTCAGACAATGGATTCGCCGTTGCCAGATCTATGCGGCCGTCTTCATTGAAATCTCCCGTAATAACTGAAATCGGGAAATCACCAACAGCGCAAATTGCATCTGGCCCGAAAGTGCCGCCTCCTGACCCGAGGAGAATCGACACATCGTCGGAATAACTGTTCGTCACAGCCAGGTCTATGTGCCCGTCTCCGTCAAAAT
Organism: Candidatus Krumholzibacteriia bacterium; assembly: GCA_963836185.1. Lineage (GTDB taxonomy): Bacteria > Krumholzibacteriota > Krumholzibacteriia > Krumholzibacteriales > Krumholzibacteriaceae > JAUWCL01. Next base: position 1,590 of record CAWIIQ010000001.1, on the reverse strand, counting down.
CCGCCGTAGCGACTGACATGGGTCGATCGCCGACGCCATAGTTTACTGCGGTGTCAAATGAGCCATCTCCTGATCCGAGTAGAATCGAGATATCGTCAGATACGCTGTTTGCAACAACCAGATCTATGTTTCCGTCCTCATTGAAATCTCCCGTAGTGACGAAAGTGGGGTTGCTTCCAACGCCATAACCTGTTTCTGTGGCAAAAGAACAGTCTCCTGCTCCAATAAAGATCACAACACTGTCCGTCATAAAACCTACTATGGCCAGATCAGCATGGCCGTCCTCATTAAAGTCTGCCTTAACGACTCCTGCGGGATAATCGCAGGCGTAATATTGAAGTGGGGAGTCAAACAAATGGTCTGAGGCCAGGGTGCCGGTCAATGGCAATACAATCAATACTGCCCATAATATGAGCTTCTTCATGATCCCCCTCCATTTTTTCTGTTTATACTATTCTGGATTCTCCCGTTTAACCCGGCCTCACTGAATAACGATCACCAGCACCTCTTACTCGATGATCCTGGTCCTTTTAAAAACAGAGCCGCTGTCACCTACCGCGATCCCGAACCCTGACAAGTCCTCAAAAAAAACATCATACAGGTTCAAATCTGTATCACATTCCTCGATCTCCCAGGATTCCCCTCTATCATCTGTATGGAGAATGGTCCCAATAGAACCGACGACTACTCCAGAGTAGATATCGGCAAACCAGACTCCAAGGAGCGAATTGGTCGTCTCAAACTGACATGCGTGCCATCCTTCATGATTTCCCCGAAGGACAACACCTTCGGCGCCTACGGCGAAACCGGTATTCCACGTCAGCATATGCACACCCATCAAAGTAACGCTCACGCCTGATTCTACTGGAGCCCAGGTTCTTCCACAGGTCGTAGACAGCAGGATGATCCCGTCCTCGCCAACAGCAAAGTGCCTGTTGGCACCAACAGCGCACGACACATCATATAGACTCAATATTGTATACTTATTGATATCGCCTGGACTGCTGCCGGTCTTGGCCGAAAGCCCGTCCAGGCCCACCATGACTCCGCAATCAGTACTCAGGTAATGTATCGCACGGATATTGCATTCCGGATATGTCGAAAGCACGCATGGCAGTACATACCATGCAGTCCCTCCATCGTTTGTGTTGATTATACTGCTTCCGCTTCCCGTATTTCCCGCCGCATAGATATGATCCTGGTCCAATACGCGAATGTCCTTAAAATCGAGTCCCGCGTAACCGTGCTCCACCTCCTCCCATGACAATCCTCCGTCATCAGTCTTTAGAATAGTGCCGTTATCGCCCGCACAATACCCATGCAGCGTATCAAGGAAAGACAGGCTGTTGAGCGCATATGTGGTGCCGCTGCTCAGCCTTTTCCACACAAAGCTCGTATCTCTTGTCTCTGATTCAGGATATTCCGTGGGAGTAAAACCGCTGTCAGCGCAACTGACCGCACCGAACGCAAGAAGCATACAAATCAGTAATAACCCTGGACAGCCTTTCATTCCCCCTCCTCGGCTATCGTATCCTCGCTATTACGCAATAATAGCACAGAGTTACGTTCTATGTCACGGCCACGACCGCA